>SAIW01000026.1 GCA_004028795.1 Chitinophagaceae bacterium | reverse complement strand
TCACGCAAAAACGATCATTATATTTATTTCATTCCTGCTTCAACAGAATGTTTGCTCTTATTTATTATCGGTTGTTGGGGCAATGGCTTAATACATAAAAGCCCTGATGTTATTGCTTTCAGTTTACTCTTTGCAATGGGTTTACAAAATTCATTGGTTACCACCATATCCAATGCAAGCGTAAGAACAACACATTTAACAGGGCTTTTTACCGACTTAGGAATAGAACTGTCGCAATTGTTTTTTTACAGAAAGAAAGAACAGAAAAATAAATTAGTTGCCTCCATCAAACTGCGTTTAACCATCATCAGTTTCTTTTTTATCGGAGGTATTATCGGCGGAATTTTATATGCAGCCTTTACATTGCATGCTCTACTGTTTGCAGCCATTGCATTAGTTACAGGTTTAATTTATGATAGTATCAAATTCAGGGTTATTTTACTAAAACGAAAATTGAAAACAACTAATTAAAGAGCGGCTGCCTGTTGGTAATTGATTTATTCTTTTTTAGCAATGTCTCCAGTAAGGGACATTGCTGCGAACAAAAGACATTACTGAGAAGAATAGATTGGGTTATCAATTAACTGACATTTTGTTCCTCCGTCTCGTTGTCGCTTCTTTGCCGTCGGTTTACCTAAACAGGCAATCAAATATTTGACATTGATGCACGTCTGATTTAATGTAGTAGAATGCAGGAAAGGAAGATATAGATTTGAGTTGAACGCAATGTCCTCTGCGAGAGACATTGCTGAGAAGAAATTACCTTATTCCTCTGCCTTACTTTGTGTCCGAAAAAGCATTTCGTACCGCAACTAAAAACCAATTTATAACAATACTTTAAACAGTTAGTAAAATATAAAAAACAAATAAGAACTTGCATATCATTTAAACTTTATAAACCCTGCATGAATAAATTATTAACTGAAATAAAACAATGTACTGTTTGCAGGGATTTTTTACAACCTAACCCCGTTTTATCAATCAGCAATAAAAGTAAAATCATCATTATTGGGCAGGCACCGGGAAGAATTGTACATGAAACAGGTATTCCCTGGAATGATAAAAGCGGCGATAACTTGCGTAAGTGGTTAGCAGTTGATAGAGATAGTTTTTACAACACAGCTATTTTCGGAATAATGCCTATGGGTTTTTGTTTTCCCGGAACGGGTAAAAGCGGAGATTTACCACCTAGAGCAGAATGTGCACCATTATGGCATAGCCGTATATTGAAACAGATAAAAACAGTTCAATTAATTATACTTATTGGTCAGTATGCTCAAAACTATTATTTAGGTAATCAAATAAAAACAACATTAACAGACACTGTAAAAAGTTTTACTGACTATTTACCTGACTACTTTGTGTTACCTCATCCATCGCCAAGAAATAATATCTGGATGGCTAAAAATAAATGGTTTGAAAATGATGTTTTGCCTGAATTGAAAAAGCAGGTTGCAGAGATAATAAGGCATAGTTAATACGAAGGAGAAGAAGGAACAAAATGGCCGTTGCTATTAACATTCACTCAAACTAATCGGTATATGTACTGCTAAACCGCCGTCGGAAGTTTCTTTGTATTTGCTGTTCATATCCAAAGCGGTATCCCACATGGTTTTTATCACTTTATCCAAACTCACTTTAGCATAATCGGGTGAGCTTTGTAAAGCCAATTGAGAAGCCGTTATAGCTTTAATAGCACCCATGGTATTTCTTTCAATACAAGGTACTTGTACCAAACCGCCAATCGGGTCGCAGGTTAACCCTAAATGATGTTCCATAGCAATTTCAGCGGCCATTAAAGCTTGCCGCTGAGTTCCACCCAAACTTTCAGTTAATGCAGCAGCAGCCATTGCAGATGATACACCAATTTCTGCCTGGCAACCACCCATAGCTGCAGATATAGTGGCACCTTTTTTAAAGATGCTGCCCACTTCAGAAGCAGTTAATAAAAACCTGATAATCTTATCTTCATTATTACCATTACAGAAAGCAATAAAGTACATCAACACTGCGGGAATAACACCTGCTGCACCATTGGTTGGTGCGGTAACCACCCTGCCAAAGCTTGCATTCTCTTCATTCACAGCCAAAGCAAAACAACTTACCCAATCTACAGTGCTTTTAAAATCATTTTTCTGTTGCACAATTTGTAACCAATCATCGTAACTATTATAGGTCAAGTCATTAATTAACCTGCGGTTCAAATCAAATGCCCTTCTTCTTACATGCAAACCGCCGGGCAATTCACCATTGGCATGGCAGCCTCTGTAAATGCAGTCACGCATCGTGTACCAGATATGCAGTACGCCTTTTTTGGTTGCTGCTTCAGTTCTCCAGGTGTGTTCATTTTCCATTACTACTTCATGAATAGCCAAACCAGTTTTCATGCACCAATGCAATAAATCATCTGATGTATTGATAGGAAAAGGCAAATCAACTGATTCTTTTTTAGCATGGCTCTCTCCTTCTTTCACTACAAAACCACCACCGATGGAGTAATAGGTTTCACTAAAATGGTTACCGTTATTTGTTTCAATTAGAAACGTTAATCCGTTCGGGTGAAAGGGTAAGCTTTCATTAAATAAAAATTCAATATTTATTTCAGTATCAAAATCAATATTTACTTCATTGCCCAAATACAATTGTTTGCTTTGCTGAATATGATTGATTTTGGGGGTGATGGAATTAACGTCAATTGTTACAGGGTCTTCTCCCTGCAAACCCAATAAAACGGCTATATCTGTTCCGTGGCCTTTGCCTGTTTTGGCTAAAGAACCATACAATAAAACTGTTATACTTTTTATATTTTGAAGAGCCGTTTGCTTTTTAATGGCTTCAATACATTGCAACGCAGCCCGCCATGGGCCGAGTGTGTGTGAACTGGAAGGCCCCACACCAATTTTAAACATATCGAATACCGAGATAGCTTCATGTGGCATGAAACAAAGTTACAGGTTGCAGGTTACCGATGAGTTGTTCTGATGGATGTATTGGTACAAACTAAAGTTATCATTATAAAAACTACTTCTTGTCTCAAAAAAATTAAATAAAATACCCTTTATAAACTGAAACAACAGCCATTGCAGCTAAATGGCTTCTGCAATTATCTTTGTATTATGCAAATATTCCGTACCGTTTGTTGTTGCTTATTGTTAGCCTCCTGTGCTGCTTCCCGAAAAGCATCACAAATAAAAAATCAGACAACTTTTCTGGAAGATTTAATGAAAACAAAACCGGAGCAGTTTGCTAACATTCTCTCCAATAAAGATTCATTAAATGTGCAGGTTATTTATACCCAGATTAATCGCAGTAAAAAAAATCAACCATCATTTACAGATTATACTTTCAACATAAATAAAAACAATTACTTCTACCCCGCTTCTACCGTAAAACTTCCTATTGCATTACTGGCATTGGAAAAACTGAACGATTTAAATATGGCCGGTGTAAACAAATACACCACCATGATAACGGATAGCAATGCAGACAGACAATCTGCTGTTCTCACCCATCCAACTGCACAAGACAGTCGCCCCACTGTAGCCCATTACATTAAACAGATTTTATTAGTAAGTGATAACGATGCTTTTAACAGGTTGTACGAATTTTTAGGTCAGGAATACATTGAAAAAAAGATGAAAGAAAAAGGATATGATGATGCTCTCATTCGCCACCGATTGCAAATCTTTTTAACACCGGAACAAAATGCCCGAACCAATGCGGTAAGTTTTTATGATACTTCCGGTAAATTACTGTATCAGCAGCCTGCACAGTACAATAAAAACGCCGTAAAAACGTTGAATGTGAAGCTGGGAAAAGGTTATATGAAGAACGGAAGCTTAGTGAATGAACCTTTCGATTTTTCTTTGAAAAACAGGTTGTACTTGCAGGATTTGAAAAATGTGCTTCAATCGGCTTTATTTCCCGAATCTGTTGCAGCGAACCAAAGGTTTAATCTGACTGATGATGACAGAGCCTTTGTAAAACATTGGATGAGTGCTTATCCAAGTGAAAGCAATTATCCTTATTACAATAAAAACGACTACTGGGATGCCTATTGTAAGTTTTTATTGTATGGTTCTGAGAAAAACAGCGTTGAGCCTTCGGTAAGAATCTTTAATAAAGTAGGCGATGCATATGGTTTTTTAATTGATGCAGCATACATAATAGATACGAAGAATAAGGTGGAATTTATGTTATGTGCCGAAATATCGTGCAATACCGACGGGATTTATAACGATGATAAATATGATTATGAAACTATCGGTTTGCCTTTTATGAAAAACCTCGGCAGATTGGTTTATGAATATGAATTGAAGCGGAAAAGAAAAACAACCCCTGATTTGAGGGATTTTATTATAAATTATAACAATAGATAATTGCATTGTAAATGCAGTTGCGTAAAATGAAAAGTTTCAGAAATTATATTACTGTATTTGCAACCATTGTAATGTTGTCAGCATGCTCTAAATATGTAGATACCCGAACAACAACTTCTACCGGAACAGGTAGTGGTACTACCACACCCATTTCAAGCGGTGGCAGTGGTTCGGGCAGTGGCGGTTCCGGCAGCGGTGCCGGGGCAACACCAACTACACCCGGCACAGGTTCGGGCAGTGGCTCAGGCTCAGGTGGAGGTACAGGCCCCGGCGGTACTCCATTACCCGGAACGCCACCGGGAACTGGTTCCGGTTCAGGCGGAACAACCACCAAAGATTCTGTTTATAATTTAGGAATTGATACTTTAAGAACAGGCGTTTGCACAACAGGTGAAACTTTTACTTTTACCAGCACTGCCAAAGGTGTAGCAACAGGTGCAACTTATGAATGGTATTTTGCGGATGGTGGTCAGGATATTGGTACTAAAACTTCTGTAACCCATCAATACCAATACAACGGCACTTTTACTGTACTATTAAAAATAAAGTCTAACGGTGTTTATTATAATGCTTCTATAACCATAAAAGCATACGGGCAAAACCTTATACCTGAAGCCAACTTTAATGCTCAACAAAGTAACCCTAACAGCGGTGGTAATATTTATTTCTTTAACGGCAGTGGTTCAAAAGCTCCGCAAGGTGGTTCAGTAGGTTATTATGAGTGGGATTTCGGTGATGGAACAAGCAGTTCAGGTTCATCTAAATCAACACTAACAAAGTCATACACGCAGATTCCTAGAGACCAAACTTTATACGTTAAATTAACAGTTACAGGTAACCCCGGTGGTTGTAAGGCAAGTGTAACGCAGGATGTTTTTATTCCTGCCAAATATACTGTTACCGGCTCTTTCAGCATTTCTACCACCAATGCCTGTTTGCCAAGTCATGAAGTGTTTACTTTCACTCCTAACTATTCAGGCGTACCAGCCGGAGCAGATTATAAATGGGAATATAGTGATGGAAGCCCCGCAGATTATGGTGCTCCTATCAGCCATACCTTCTTATATAAAAATTTCTATACCGTTAAGTTGACGATTTCCTATAACGGTCAAACGATTTATACAGAACAACAATCTATCAGCTCAAAAGGTCAGGATACCAATCCAACAGTTTCTATTTATTCTCAATACACCAACCCAACTACTTACAGTTACAACGCCAATGTTAGTATAGGTGGCGGTTGGGCAATAATAAAATCTGAATGGGATTTTGGTGATGGCACAACAGCTATAACACCGAACGTTGTTAACCATGTATTTCCTAAAAGCACTGTTGGTAAAACTTATACCATAACAATGAAAGTTACCAGTAACTCAGGTTGTACTGCTCAGGATCAAACCCAAACATATATTCCGGCCAATTAATTTTTATTTTAATTTCTGAATGAAAAAAACTGCTTTACATATTATTGTTTTTTTAGTGATGGCATCATCATGCACTAAAACAGTAAGCAGTATCGGTACGGGTAACGGAAGCGGAACAACAGGTGGTAAGACTTATTTAAGTGTAACACAAATAAGCAGTGGTTCTAAAACAAATATTTTAGTTACTCCTTCAGACGGGAATTTATTTATAACCTTGGGTACCTTGTACACAGCCAATTATAGCTATATAGCAAGCGGCAATACCAACTTTAAAGTACAATCTGCAAACTCGGGAAAGATTAGCCACGATACAACATTTACTTTAACAGATAATGCAAGAAGTACCGCCTTTATTTATCCCGTAACTGCTACATATAAAGCATCGGTTGTGGGAGAAGATTTGTCTGCACCGGCAAGCGGAACTGCGAAGGTTCGTTTACTAAACTTTTCTGAAGTATCACCAGGCATCAGTTCAGACTTCAGTATTTCAAGCGGAAGCAATACTTATAATTTCACAGGCAGAAAGTTTTTAGATCATGAGTTAGATAATACACTTACTGCATTTACAACTGTTACGGCAGGCAACTATACATTGTATGCTGTTTCAGGTTCATCAGTAATTATTAATCCTTATGGTTTTACACTGGCAAGTGGTAAAATTTATACAATAGTGGTAACATCAATAAAATCAACTGACTTATTAAGTTTTACAATGCCTCATAATTAATATAAAAGCTATAAAAAAGAGTTTCTACATATCATCATTCATAAAACTTTCAGGCATTTTGCTTGCAAACAGTTTATTGTTTTCATCATGTACCAAAACAGTTGACAGCAACAATAGTGGTACAACAGTAACTGATAAGTGTTATTTAAAAGTTTTTGATTTTACTAATACAAGTACTACTTATTCAACTGTTATTATTGGTCCTGATAAAAAGAGTTATGTATTCACACCCGGCATTGATACTTTGTATAATGAAATTCCCAGCGGTATTTCTTTAGCTAAAGTAGAAGCATTCGGTACCGGCTATCTGTACTCTCCTACTTCTGTTAATTTAAGTACGGGTAATTTCTTTACTTCATTCATTTATAATCAATCCAATAATGTTCCCGGTATTGGCTTTATAGCAGATGATTTAACCATTCCGCCACCAAGTTATGCAAGGGTAAGAGTATTATATTTTTTAAGTCCGGGTGCTACCAACCTTCCCACCAATGTTGGTATTGCCAATGCAACCGATACTTTAATGACGTATAACAGAACAGATGTAGACTTTGTAAGGGTAGCCCCGTTAACTGCTTTCAGGCCTGTTAAAGCAAGTATTTACAGTGTTTATGCCAATAACTCAGTAGTTGGTGTAATAAGTTTAACAGGAGGCAGCATTTATACTTTAGTAATAAACAAAATTGCCAATACCGCTTTTGCATATACGCTGTATACAAACAGATAATAAAATAAACCGCAGATAAAAGCGTTTAAAAAAATGATGAAGCAGTTTACAACATATTTTATTTTAGTATCAATCAGTTTACTCACTGCTTGCTCAAGATATGTTGATGACAGAACCAGTTCATCATCAGGTACAGGAAGCGGAACAGGCACTACAACACCGGTAACACCGCCGGGCGGTGGTAGTACAGGAGGCGGTTCGGGCAGCGGAGGTGGCACAGGAGGCAGCAGTGGCGGTACCACTAATGCAACCACACCCTTTATAAAATTTTTTAATGTCGTAGATTTCGGAAATCTAAGTGTTAGTTTAAACGGTAGCACTGTCGGCTCCATTGCAAGGTTTTACCCATCGGCTTATATAACAGGTGTGGCGGGCTCTAATACCATTACAGTGGCACTAAGCGGTACCACAGTTTTAAATGTTGCTGCAGATTTTGTAGCAGGTAATTATTATTCCTGCTTTTTTTATAAAGTTGGTAATGAATGGAAAGTTAATGTTGTAAGAGATGTACTTACTACACCTACAACAGGATACGCCAGCTTCAGGGTTTTAGATTTCAGAACACAGGCATATTTTGATTATATAAAAGTAAGAGTGTATGCTCCCCTAACTGTTAATGATACTACATTTACCAAACGTAATTTTTTAGATCACGCTACTTATAGTGCGTATACCGCTTTTACCACTTTTGAGGCAAATAATAGCTACAATTGTGTAGTAGCCAATGATACGGCCAACCTTGCTACAAAAAAAGGATTTGCATTAAGTTCAGGAAAAATTTATTCGCTAATTTTAATGACACCGGCAAGTTTATCTTCTGCCAATGCTATTTATAATATAGCTATTGATGTACAGCAACACAATTGATAATTATAAGTCTTCTTAAGCATCGTAAATCAGCTGCATTTTTATACAATTTCATTAATTGCTATTCTATTACATTTGCTCAACTTTTTAAAGTAATAAATAAAATGAGCAATCAACTTTCTTCTTTATTAGACCGTTTTAATGAGCCCGAAACACTTAAAATGGCACAGCTTGGCCGTGAATTAGCTGCGAAAGGTATTGATGTAATTAACCTTAGTTTAGGCGAACCTGATTTTGATACTCCGCAACACATTAAAGATGCAGCTATAAAAGCCATTAATGATAACTGGAGCCACTACACGCCTGTATCGGGTTTTGCAGATGCACGGGAAGCGGTTTGTGTTAAATTGAAACGCGATAATAATTTAGAGTATAAACCTGCCAATATTATTTTATCAACCGGTGCTAAACAAAGTTTAGCTATGGCAATTTTAGCTGTTGTTGATAAAGATGAAGAAGTAATTATTCCAACTCCTTATTGGGTAACATACAGCGAATTAGTAAAGATTGCAGGCGGTAAAGTAGTTAGTGTTAGAACCACTGTTGAGAACGGATTTAAGATTACACCTGAAGAATTAAAAGCTGCCATTACCCCTAAAACAAAAATGTTTTTGTTCTCCTCACCCTGTAACCCTTCCGGGGCAGTATACAGCAAAGCTGAATTAGAAGCATTGGCAGAAGTATTTAAACAATACCCTGATATTTATATCATCAGCGATGAAATTTATGAGTACATCAATTATGTTGGTAAACATGAAAGCATTGCTCAATTTTCTGAATTAAAAGAAAGGGTGATTTTAATTAATGGATTGAGTAAAGGTTTTGCAATGACGGGTTGGCGTTTAGGCTACATTGCTGCTAATATTGAAATTGCCAAAGCCTGCGATAAATTACAAGGTCAGTTTACCAGTGCAACCTGCTCCATTACACAGAAAGCAGCTATAGCAGCATTGACAGGAGATTTAACCCCATCATTAGCAATGACTGCGGAGTTTGCAGAACGCAAAAAATTAACTTTAGCATTAATTAAAGAAATACCGGGAATCAGTTGTTCTGACCCTGACGGAGCATTTTACGTTTTTCCTGATGTAAGTTCGTTCTACGGCAAATCTGATGGTACCACAACTATAACCAATGCCAATGATTTTTGTATGTACTTACTAAATACGGCACATGTATCAAGCGTTATGGGCGATGCATTCGGAGAGCCTGATTGTGTTCGCTTCTCATATGCCAACAGTCAGGAAAATATAAAGAAAGCCTGGGCAAGAGTTAAAGATGCTTTGCTTAAGTTGAAATAAATTCATTCAATTATAAATTTCAATCCCGCTCTTACACAGCGGGATTTTTTTATTATACCCTTTTCAACTTAAAAATAAAAAACATAACAACAAAATAAAGCTATTATAATTTTGAATTTTAAATATTTTTTATAAGTTTACTCTCAACTAAACCTGAACAAATGAAAAAAATATTTTTCCTTTTAGCTGCATATGCTTTAATATGCAGTTGTAACGACACAAAACCGCCTACTATTACAGCAGGTGACTCATTGTTTGTTAGAAAAAATGCCAATACACAAGCTGCTGATTCAGATTTAATTGCATACAATATTGCAATGGACAGTATGCGTAAAATGGATTGCAGTAACCCTTTAAGTTGGTATTATCAAGGTGCTATTCATAATCTACCCCCTTATGACACTTTGCTTAAATATGGTGGAATGGATTCATTATGCCCCAGCTATAAAGAAGGGCTTAAAGCAGGTTGGGCAACCTGTCCGCATATGAAACCCGGTTTAGAACAATTTCACTTTCTTACCTGGCACAGATTATATTTATACTATTTAGAAAAAATTGTAAGAAAATTATCAGGTAAAAAAGATTTTGCTCTTCCGTACTGGAATTATAATGACACAGCCGGAAGAATTTTACCTGCAGCTTTCAGAGATGCTAAAAAATTCAGTGGCTTATATGAACCTGAAAGATCTCCCTCACTAATGAAAGGCGAAAGAATTGATGGTAACGGAACCGATGCTATTGTGATGAATGTACAGATTTTGGGAAAAGACACCATTCTTGTAGTAGAGCCTACCGTAGCCATGAAAAAAATATTAGATACGAGTTATTTATGGACAGCAGGTGATATTCATCATTTCAGTTACGAATTGGAAGATGTTGTTCACAACTGTATGCACGATTATGTTGGTGGAACTGTAGCTCCTGCAGATACTTCGAAACTAGGCGATATCTGGAACAGAATCTATCAGCAAAATGCAAAAGCTGTCGGTGGTGCATTAATGGGTGATATTCCGAGTTCTGCATTCGACCCCATTTTCTACTTACACCATTGTAATATAGACAGGTTATGGTTTGCATGGGAAACAGACCATCCTTCTTTACAACTAACATTAAAAGAATTTGAAAAAGCCGGATGGGGTACAAAAGATGACCCTATTAAATATGTGTTCTTTGATGAAAACGGCAAAAAGGTTGAGTACACAAGCTTTCAACAGATTTATGATACTATAAGAAGTGTTAATTACACTTATGATTATTTACAATCAAAAGCTAAAGCAGTAAAACTTTCAGAAGCTAAACCATTGGTTACAGGAGTTGCCAATGTAGTGGGTACTACTGCTCCTGCAACTACCATTGATGCAGCAACCAGTATTAAAGTAGTTAATGTGCCATTCAGTGCAGGTACTAACATTAACAGCAATACCTTTTATGCTTTAGAAATTGATGCATCCTTCGCCAAAGCTCCTAAAACAAGAATGGCAGTATCTCTTATAGGTAAAACACCCACCGATAAACAGGTTACCGATGTGAATGCCTATTTTGTAGGATGGATTGGCTTCTTTGGAAGTACCCACAGTAAAGGAGCACATCAGAATGGAATGCAAATGAGTAATGAGCCATTAAAACGGTTGATTACTTTAGATATTACAGACGAATTGAAGAAACAGGATGCCCTGAACAAAGGACAAATAAAAGTTGTACTGCAATTGGACAATCCTAAAAATCAACCGGCTATTAAGATTAATTCTGTTACCATTAAACGGTATGAGAAGAATTAATATTGAAATTGATGCTATAAAAATCCCGTTATAAACAACGGGATTTTTTATTTTCTATCAGTAATTAAATTATAACTCATGCTTATAATTTAATATTTTTAATACAAGATACAGCAATAGTTTGCTTACAGGTATCAAAGTAAAAAAATGCCATGAAATTACTTTACTTGCCATTTATTGTAATTATTGCCATAATAATTAATTCATGCAGCCCTGATTATTCCTGTAGTAATTGCTTAGTAAAAACAGATAGTTTACCCGCTAATTATCCTTTTTCAAGTGGCTTATGTGTTGGTTCTAAACTTAGTGCCGATTTGATTAACCCATTAAAGCCATTAATTCCGGCTGACAACTTTATTGCATCAACATCAGATAGTTTGCCAAACGCTGTTTCTTTAGATATGCCAACACCCGGCGACCAAAGTATTCAAGGCTCCTGTGCTGCCTGGGCTTCTATTTATGCAGCCGGCTCATATTTTATTCATAATAAGTACAAAGTATCTTATGATTCAATCTTACTTTCTCCTGCTTATACGTATAATCAGATAACAAAAGGCAATTGCAGTTGTACAAGTATCTATGATAACCTTTATATCTTGTACACACAAGGTGCTGCAACACTTAGTAGTATGCCATATGATGCAAGTGATTGCAGCAGGCAGCCTGACAGTACCCAAAGAAAAGTAGCTGCTAAATATTTTATTGACAGTATTAATACGATTTCACTAACCGGCATTGATACAGTTAAAAGGGCCTTGTATGAAAGAAAAGCAATTATTTTTTCAATGCATGTTGATGATGCTTTTAAAGGAATAATATATCCGCCAATACTTAAAAATTATACCGGTTCCGGTGGAGCACATGCTTTGGTAATTTGTGGTTACGATAATGCTAAAAACGCTTTTAAAGTGCAGAACTCCTGGAGTACAGCATGGGGTGATAAAGGGTATTTATGGATTGACTATGATTGCTTTTTGAAAATTATAAATTGCACTTGTAATGATTTGGGTAAATATGGTTACATAATAGTTAATTAAGTTAAATACATTTGGCTTCAGGTAATTCTAAGAATGAATAAAAAAGTAACAAAAATTATTTGGACGATTGGGATTCCCGTTGGCTTTGCAATTGTTCTGAGATTTCTTTTTGGCATAGACAAATGGAATGATTTGTTTTCTGTAATGTCTATTACTTTTTGTTTTGCTCACCTGTAATTGTTGGGGCATTATCATTTGTTTTCCGCTTTTCAATAATATCTTGTAATATCTCAACTTCTTCTTTTAAGAGTTTAATAGGTAAACTTCTAACACGAAAACATACTTCAAGTTTAGCAATTGTATTAACTCGATTTATATTACTCAATAAAATCTTAATACATCCTTCAACCAAGGATTTTATAAAGTTTAAATGTAATTGATTGACTTTATCAATTCCTTCATGTACTAATTTATTTCTAATATCTCCAATCTCATTTATACTTCGTTCATACATTTCAAGATATTCGTCTTTATAAAAAGCTTTAAGTTTTTTAATTACATAACTTGTAGAACCATTATTATTTCCTGAGAGTGTAACAATTTCTAAAATATTCCAGAAAAATTGAAAAGCTGAAGCCCTAAATTCTGAAGAAACGGCTTTGCCATATAATTGAAAGGTAGAAAGTAAGAGTGAAAATATTGAGCCTTTATTTGGGATATCTTTAAACTTATCAATATTACTCATAATCTCAAATTGATTTGATTCCATAAGGTTTATTGCTATATCAACATCTTTAAGCTTTGTAGTTATCCAATAAAATAAACTCTGATTATTAAAATCTACTATAAAAAACTCTGGTAAATTAAAGTAAGAAAAGTTAATTTTATTTATTGCCCCATAATTATAAAAGAAAACTCCTTTGCCACGGTAGTATTCAATAATACCCTTTAAGTTGTAAAGTAATTCTTCAAAATCAATGTAAGCTTTTTCTAATGAGTAAGTATTAATTGTTACACTAATCAGTCGATAGCCTTTATTAGTTCTATCTTGAAAAAAATCTTCACTTAGTAAGTGATTTCTTTCATTCCACTCAATCGCCTTTTTAATAAAATCATTTTTAATAGCGATATCCCCATAAAAAACATTTACACGTTTCCCTAAAAAATCGAAACTTTCTTCGAATGGAAAATTGACATGAAAGTAAAAAGTAAAATCTATTCTTCTAATTGGGTTACTTATCATATATTCTTTATAGGCTTTTTCAAATTGCTCAAAAGAAAAATCCATTTTGCTTTGATACATTTGACTAAACACCTTTTCATAGTGTTCAATGTTATATTTTGGAAATCTTAAACTTAACTCATAGAATAGGTATTGCTTTTCATTTGATAATGATGATAGAGGATTATTTTCTGGGGTTAATTCTTTTATTTTAGTAAGAATGATATTTACAGTTTCAAAATTTTTAGCAGACATATTTGATAATTGATTAAACGTAAGTTATAATAATTTGTGTCACTAAATACGAGTCATAAGATAAGAGATTAGTTTTTAAAACTTTATTTAAAAAAACTTTCTTTGCCCCAATGAACGATAAACTCACCATGTTTCAAAACCGTTTGCTTAAAGTGTATAAACATATAAGCAAATTGGCAAGGCGACAATCAATAAGTTGTTACCGGATTTATGATAAAGATTTACCTGAGTTTCCATTGATTATTGATGTGTATGCCGATAAAATTTATGTAGCTGAATACAGAGCCAAACACAATTTAACAGAAGAAGAGCATGAGCTTTGGTTAAATGAATCACTTAATATTATCAGTCGGGTAACAACTATTCCCGATGAAAAAATTTATGTAAAAGAACGAAAAAGAAAAACCGACAGAACAGACCAATATCAAAAAACAGCAGCAGAAAATGATTTTTTTGTTGTAGAAGAAAGCGGATTAAAATTTAAAATAAATCTTACCGATTATTTAGATACCGGTTTGTTTTTAGACCACAGAATAACAAGACAAATGGTTAAAGAACAATGCAATGGTAAACAGGTATTGAACTTGTTTGCTTATACAGGTTCGTTTTCTGTGTATGCTGCAGCAGGCAATGCAGCTAATGTTACAACAGTTGATTTAAGTAAAACTTATTTACAATGGGCAGAAGATAATTTTAAACTGAATGATTTTATTACAGCACATCATTTAAACGACAAAAGAAATCTACCCGATGAGACTTCGCAGGTAAGAACCTTTGAAATGACGAATAACAGAAAAGCAATATTCATTCATGCAGATGTAAAGCAATACTTAAAAACAGTACAGCCCAACAGTTTTGACTTGGTAATAATGGATCCACCCACTTTCAGCAACAGCAAACGCATGAAAGATTTCTTAGACATTCAGCAAGATCATGTTGAGCTAATCAATGATGTATTATATGCTTTATCGCCCAACGGCATTTTATATTTCAGTACCAACTACACAAAATTTGTTTTGGATAGTGCTAACATAAAAGCTACGCAAATAAAAGATATTACAAAAGCCACTACCCCGTTTGATTTTGAAGGAAAATTAAAACGTTGGTGTTTTAAGATTGAGAAGTAATAAAACCATCTGCTGTTAATTCATCAAACAACTTTACAACACCGGGAGCAATATGTTGCTGTTGCAAATATTCAGCTTTAGAAAACCATTCAGCTCTTTCAATTTCTGCCGAAGGCATAATACTTAATGCATCATTGTAAAAGAAGCAATCCTGTTCCATTATAACATCCGGCTCCTCACCAAATGCAGGTGCAGTAATATGTTTATAGAATTGCAGTTTATCTGCTTTCAATACACTACTCAACTCCTCTTCTATTTCTCTTATTAATGCAGTTATCGCATTTTCATTTTCATTTTCATTAATCTTTCCGCCGGGTAAGTAAAAAGCGTTTTTGTTTTTACTTAATGCAAGCAGTACTTTATTCTCTTTAATTAAAACCAAACCCGCAGTATATAATTGAGGCATGTAAACTATTTTTCAAAACCATAATCTCTTTCAACCAAACAAATTCTTGTTTTGTATTGTTCATACCATTTCTCTCTTCCATATTGCTGAGCAATAATATGTTCTGCATGTTGTTTCCAAAGCTTTATAGCATCTAAGCTTTCCCAATAAGAAACAGTAATACTTATGCCTTTACTTGCACTTTCCATCCCTAAAAAACCAGGTTGTTGTTTAGCTAATGCTTCCATTTTGTCAGCCATTTCATTATAACCTTCCAAATCATTTTCCTTAACCGAGGTAAAGATTACAGCGTAATAAGGTGGCTTAGGTGTTTTGGCAATCATGTAAAAAATATTTAATTTATTTTATGTAGTCAGCTTTTGTTTTTCATAGCATCGTTGATGTAGCCTGTACTGAGCGTAGCCGAAGTATCGCACACTTCTACTGCATCTTTACATGTCATCAATACTTACAAAGTTTCAATCATTTCCACACATTCTTCTTCAATCATTGCCTTACTTTCTTTGTATGCAATTATTTTAATACCACTTAACAACATAACTAAAGCTCCGCTTGCACATAAAGCAATAACACCAGTCATCGGTATTGCTGTATTATTTTGAAATACACTAACCAATGCACTCATTAATGAACCGATAGCCATTTGTGTTGCACCCATAACTGCCGAAGCACTGCCTGCATTTCTTGTAAACGGTGCCATTGCCAATGCAGATGTATTGGGAAAAATAAAACCCTGACAACAGAGATATAAAAATATTAAACCGATAGTTGAATATAAATTAAGCCAATGCAATGCAGTGGCAGCTAATAAAGTAACAGCAACAATTGTTTGGCAGGTTAATGCAGTGGTAACAATTTGTCTTAATGCGTATTTCTTAACAACAAAACTGTTTACCTGGCTTGCAAGAATTAAACCTGCTGCATTAAACGCAAATATCCAACCATAGTGTTTTTCACTTACTTTAAATAATTCCATAAACACAAAAGGAGAACCTGATATATAAGCATATAAACCCGCTGCACCAATTGAACCTGTTAATGCATAAGTATAAAATTGCGGAACCTTAGATACTTCAATAAAATTCTTTGTTATGCTTTTAGGATGTAATGAAATACTGCTATCTCCTTTTCTGCTTTCGGGCAAATAAAAATGTACTAACAATAAAATGCAAATGCCCATAACAGTTAATACTATAAAAATAGAATGCCATCCTACTATTGAAGTTAAATAACCGCCAACTGTTGGTGCAATAATGGGCGATACACCAACCACCAACATAAGCATTGAAAAAACTTTTGCATTTTCTTCAATGGGAAATAAATCTCTCACCATTGCTCTTGACGCCACCATACCAACGCAACCGCCTAATGCCTGAAATAATCTTAATACAATCAGCATATTACCCGATGCCGCTACTGCACAACCTAACGATGCAATAATGTATAATACAAAACCAAAGTATAATGGTTTCTTTCTTCCGTATTTATCTAATAAAGGGCCATACAATAATTGCCCAAAAGAAATACCGATAAAGAAACTTGATAAGGATAGTGAAACATGGGCTACTGTTGTTGAAAAATCTTTTGCAATTGCCGGAAAAGATGGCAAATACATGTCAATAGAAAAAGGACCTATTGCACTTAATAAACCCAATATAAATACTACTAATGTTGAATTTTTCTTTTGCATTAAAATTGCTTCTGTTGTGTTAAAAAATTTATACTTCTCTTTTGGCAGCAACCTCTAAAAAATGTTGGTGCAGTTGTAATACCTGCGGAATAACCATTTGTTGTTCATCGTTAACAATAACAAAATCGCAAAGCATCATTTTTATTTTTTCATCAATCTGTTTATCCATTCTTGCCAATACTTCCTCCCTTGTAATGGCTTCTCTATGCATTACTCTTTTAATTCGCAAAGCATTTGGTGCAGTAACACCTACAATAAAATCTAAACCTAAACCGCTGCCCGCTTCAAATAATAAGGCAGCTTCTTTTATAACATAAGCAGATGTTTGTTTTGCTGCCCAAACCATCGCTGCGTTAATAGCTGCAGGATGAACCAATGCATTTAATTTTTCCAATTCGAATGAATTATTAAAAACAATATCGGCTAAATATTTTCTGTTCAGTTCTCCGTTTATATATGTTTCTTCACCAAAAGTTTGAATGATTTTTTCTTTCAAACTTTCATCTTCATTCATTATTGTTTTAGCGGCAGCATCTGCATTAAAAACAGGAATACCTAATGTTTGAAACACTTTGGCAACAGTGCTTTTGCCACTGCCAATACCGCCTGTTATTCCTATTTTAAGCATTAAAGCATGAATATTTTGATGAATAAAGATATACAGTATCCCGAAGTTTCGGGATGTGAAGCAACGGGTAATCCTATGAAAAATAAATATTGGTATCAAACAAAAAATCCGAAACACTTATTCGCATTTCGGATTTCTATTGATGCTTTGAATAAGTTTATTTAGCAGGTGCTGCAACTTTGTTTAAAGCAGCAGTCCACTCTTGACTGATAGCACTTTTTTCAATTTTTAAATAACTGCCCGGGTTTACTTCAATTTGTAATGTGCCATCTTCATTTACTTTATTAACTGTTGCATGAATGCCGGCAATGGTTACAATTTTATCTCCCTTTTGTAAGTTATCGATAAACTTTTTTTGCTCTTTTGCTTTTTTAGCCTGCGGGCGAATCATAAAGAAATAGAATACGCCGATAATTGCTACCATCATTATCAGCTGAAAGCTTCCGCCTCCTTGTTGCCCTTGCCCCGCCATTAAAAAAATTGAATTCAACATGATTGTTTTGTTTATGTAATTGATTGTTTTAAAATATTAATCTTTTCTTCCCGGTTTCTTTAAAAAAGTATCTTTTTTTGCAGGTACTTCATGTGGTATTACTACTTTATCATCGCTTTTACAATCGGTGATATTTCCCGTAAACTTTAAATAACTTGTAAGTGTTGGTTTGGTATTGGCAGTTGCAATAATTGTTTTATTAATGTTACCGCAAAAATGATCACTATTAAAAACAGCTGTTACAAGGCCTTCTTTACTGGGTGCAATCGGTTCTTTAGTGTAATCTGCAATGGTGCAACCACAGGTTGGGCTTACGTTTGCCAATACCAAAGGTTTACTGCCTGTGTTTTTACAATGAAATTTCACTTCAACCTTTTCGCCTTGTTTATGGCTTCCGAAATCTATTAAAGTATCGCTCCATGAAATGGTTGTAAAATTTGTAGAGTCTGTTAAAGCCTTTTGCATCGGGTCTTTAACCTTATTATCGTTTGTACATGCTGCAAAAAAAGAAACAATACTACTTATGATAATCAGTTTTTTCATACTCATTATTTAATTGCAAATGTAACAGTTAAGCTTTGCGGTTTTTGAAATCTGTTTTATGAATTTTTCCCGCCGCTGTTAATTCTTTATGAATATTATCTAAAATGCCGTTTACAAATTGTCCGCTTTGCGGAGTGCTGTAATCCTTAGCTAAATCTATGTATTCGTTAATGGTAACTTTTGTAGGAATGGTTTCAAAATACAACAACTCGCTGATGCCCATTTCTAAAATAATCATGTCTAATAAAGCTACACGGTCTGCATCCCAATTTTTCAGTTTGGGTTTTATTAATTCGAGTAAATAACTTTTTTTATTAAAAGCTGTAATTAATAATGATTTTGCAAACTCCCATTTTTCTTTAGTAAGCATTTGTGCAATATTGGTAGTAGGCTTTTGCAGGTATTGCATAATCAACTGACCAATCATTTCAATATCATCCTGCCAGTTGGCAAATCTTTCATCAAAATAGCTTTCAATTGTTTCATTTGATGCTACCAATTGAGTGAAAATAAATTCAAGAATTTGTTTTTCCTGTTTGGTATCTCTGCTTTGTACAGCAATGTATTCTTTGTATGCTGTTGTTTCAACCAATTCATTATAAGACTTACGCACCCAATCTCTCTCAATAAAATTTTCAGGTTTAAACTGCTCAATTAATTTTTTGTAGGAAGACGATTCTAAAATCTTCCATAACAATTCATTACCTGCAATTTTTATGTTGATGTTTAAATCTTCATAAGTAGTAATATTTTTAGATGCTCTTTGTTTGGCATCAATTTCAGCATAACGTGCTATTTCTGTAATAAAGTAAAGCAGGCTTATAAAAAGTTCACTGCTTTTTTCAAATTGCTTGTTTAATTCATCTACCGGGTTTTTAATGGCAGTTTCTTCGCCTGCACTTTCCATTACATACAATAACTGCATTACTTTAACCCTAATGTTTCTCCTGCTAATCATCTAAGAACTTTAATTTGGCTGCGAAGATAAGGGTATGATTTTTCTTGAAGCATTCACCATAGCACATAATAAAAAACCGCTTTGTGTTAAAGCGGCTTTTAAAGTTAAAATAAATTTAGAGAGTGTTATTTCTGTACAACCTGACTTCTTAGTGACTCTACAATATTAGCTAAGCTTATAAATGCAGGGTTAGTTGAAGGAACACCATTTTTTCCTGCTGCAACAGTTAAATCAACTTTAAATTGATCCATATCTGCATTAGCAGCTTTGCCATTCATTCTGCTGTTTTGAGCTGGGTCGTGTGCAGCAACCATACTTTTACCACCATAAGTAAAGTTTTTAGCTCCTGTACCTACACAAATAAAATCTGTTAGGTTTTTACTTAAAGCCTGAAAGCCACTTGTATTACCGGAAGTTACTTCTGCTAATAATACTTTAAAAAAGCCATTTAATTTACTGTCTGCGGCAATTACAAAAATGGCACTATCAACTATTGAACGAATAGTTAATCTTCCTTTTTCTATTGTTTTACCGCTATTAGCAGGGTCTGCAACCATAGTAGTGCTACCAAGAGAATCATATAAAGTTTGTACCGGTGCTGCAGCACTATCCTTTTTACATGATGAAACGCTTAATGCAACAAATGCAATCAGAGCAATAATTGATAAAGAAACTTTTGTCATAAAAATTGGTTTTGTTTTTTAATTGATTTTTGTTAGTTAAAAATTTTGGAAGCGAATGTGTAAATTTTTGAATCTTTTTTAACGGGGCAACCTGTTTGAAGTTCTTTATCAGATGGAATATTACGGGAAACGGTATAAGAAAGTTCGTTATGCATTTTGTCTGCTAATGCAGTTGCATTTATTGATGCAGGATGGAAAGTAAAAACAATAATTTTTGTTTCAGGATTACATAATACATGCTCTACACCCTGCTGAGCTGCAAACCAATGCATAATAGTAGCAGAATCTTTAGAAGTGATATTGTCTTTAAAATCAAACCTTGCCATAGCAACTGTTGAAGCATCAACTTTTGGTTTCATTACAGTATAAATATGCCAGCACAACAAGAAAAAAAGAACAGCAATAATACCTGTACCTATAAGTAAACCCTTCACTAATTTTCTCGTTTTCATTTTTAGGTTTATTACATGTACGCAATTGCGTTTAAAGTGGATTTTTAAAGAGCGAATATTTTTTGAATGAAAATTTGGCATTTGTATTTAGAAAAATAGTGCATCTTCGCCGCCCGTTGCTGCCAATGGTTTTGCAATTGTTTAATGAAGTCTGCCAAAACTGAAATTTTGACTTTTTTAACCTTGATGGCAAAAAACTTGTTATAGAACAACAAATTTTAATTAATTAAAAACTATACAATTATGGCTACTACAAAGCTGAAAGTAACTCCACTCCACGACAGAGTGATTGTAAAACCAGCCGCCGCCGAAGAAAAAACTGCAGGCGGTATTATTATTCCTGATACTGCTAAAGAAAAACCACAACGTGGTGTTGTAATTGCCGCCGGTTCCGGTAAAAAAGACGAACCTGTAACAGTAAAAGCAGGTGATACTGTATTGTATGGCAAATATGCCGGCACTGAAATACAAATTGAAGGTGCTGACTATTTAATTATGAGAGAAAGCGACATTTTAGCAATTGTTTAATTGCTGAATAGTAAACAGAATGTAAAAGTGTGCGACGCAACTAAAGCTCAATAGCGATACTACTGCTAAGTACATAAACATTAAACCTTAACATTAAACTTCTTAAATTTTAAGAAAAATGGCTAAACAAATTTTCTTCGACATTGAAGCAAGAAATAAGATGAAAAAAGGCGTTGATACATTGGCCAACGCTGTAAAAGTTACATTAGGCCCTAAAGGTCGTAACGTTGTTATTGAAAAAAAATTCGGTGCACCTGCGGTAACTAAAGATGGTGTTACTGTTGCTAAAGAAATTGAATTAGAAGACCCTATTGAAAACATGGGTGCTCAAATGGTGAAAGAGGTTGCATCTAAAACTGCTGATATTGCAGGTGATGGTACTACTACCGCAACCGTTTTAGCTCAATCAATCATCAGCGAAGGTTTGAAAATGGTAGCTGCCGGTGCAAATCCTATGGATTTGAAACGTGGTATTGATAAAGCTGTCTCTATTGTAGTTGAAAATTTAAAATCTCAGTCTCAGACTGTAGGAAACGACAGTAAGAAAATTCAACAAGTTGCTACTATTTCTGCTAACAATGATGAAACCATTGGTAAATTAATTGCTGAAGCTTTTATTAAAGTTGGTAAAGAAGGTGTAATTACTGTTGAAGAAGCAAAAGGTACCGATACAACAGTTGATGTTGTGGAAGGTATGCAGTTTGACAGAGGTTATATTTCTCCATACTTTGTAACTAACAGCGAAAAAATGGAAGCTGAATTGCAGAATCCTTACATTTTAATTTATGATAAGAAGATTTCTGCAATGAAAGACATCTTACATATTTTAGAAAAAGTTGCACAAAGCGGTCGCCCATTATTAATTATTGCAGAAGATTTAGAAGGCGAAGCATTGGCAACATTGGTGGTAAATAAATTACGTGGCACTATTAAAGTTGCTGCTGTTAAAGCTCCGGGCTTTGGCGACAGAAGAAAAGAAATGTTAACTGATATTGCTATTCTTACTGCAGGAACAGTTATCAGCGAAGAATTAGGTCACAAATTAGAAGGTGCTGATTTAAGTTCATTAGGTCAGGCTGCTTCTGTAACTATCGATAAAGACAACACAACAATTGTTGGTGGTAAAGGTAAAAAAGCTGATATCACTGCACGTGTAAATCAAATTAAAGCACAGGTAGAAAATACAACTTCAGATTACGATAGAGAAAAATTACAAGAACGTTTAGCAAAATTAGCGGGTGGTGTTGCCGTATTATATGTTGGTGCTGCAACAGAAGTTGAAATGAAAGAAAAGAAAGACAGAGTTGATGATGCATTACATGCAACACGTGCTGCTGTTGAAGAAGGTATCGTTCCTGGTGGTGGCGTAGCTTATATTCGTGCTATTGAAAGCTTGGAAGCTAAAGTGAAAGGTCAAATTGCTGATGAACAAACAGGTATGCAAATAGTACGCCGTGCTTTGGAAGAACCAATTCGCACTTTGACTACTAATGCTGGTATTGACGGTTCTATCGTTGTGCAGAAAATTAAAGAAGGTAAAGGAGATTTCGGTTTCAATGCAAGAACAGAAGTTTTTGAAAACCTTTTCAAAGCAGGTGTTATAGATCCTACTAAAGTTAGCCGTGTAGCTTTAGAAAATGCAGCTTCAATTGCCGGTATGTTGCTAACTACAGAAGCAGTAGTTGCTGACAAACCTAAAAAAGAAGAACCTGCACATAGCCATGGTGCTCCTGATATGGGCGGTATGGGTTATTAAAATTAGATAGACAGTGGTTTAAAGACCATAGTTTAGAAATATAAAAAATCCCGTAACAAATTTGTTACGGGATTTTTATTTTTATGTACTAATCTTAAACTGGAAAGTTATATAGCTTATATAATCAATTAACCTTTAAAATATTTTGTAAAACCCTCCCCTACTATAGTCATACCATAACCGTAACTAAGCATTACTATAACTGAGAGGAACTCTACATCTTTAAATAAGAAGTATTGCAGACACAGTACTGTTATTGAAACAAACAGTAATATCATACCTGGCAGATAATAAGTAACAGCATTAACTTTTCTAACAGGATTAGCTAAAAGATTAACCACCATAACCACAGCAAAACCTACCCCACATGCAAAAATTATAACGGGTATTCTCAATTCCTTTAATTCAGAATCAATGAACTTAAAAAGCTGAAAATTTAATAACAAATAAACTACTAAGCCCAAAAACGCTTCTTGACATTTAGCCAGACGTAATTTATTCATTCTATAAAAAATTATTCCTAACAGAACATAAAAAGCAAATAAGCTTACAACACCAATAGAAATCAAAGTTTTATTAGTGCTGATAAAAAATATGTCAGCAATCCATGCAGAAATTAACGTAAAAAATAAAATTGTTTTAGTACGTTGGTGGTGGTTTCTGCGAGAATTTAAATAGATATAGAATGCCAGAATAGGTATTAAGAAAGGCCTTGTAAATATTCGATAACCGGGGCTACCGGTTAAAATGAAATAGCAATCTAATAATAAAATAATCCAGAAAATTAATATCCCCTTTTTCTTTAATAATTGCATAATGCAGAATTACTTTGCTGCGAAAATAAGGTTTTCAGGTTTTGTAATTTTCTATTTTGATTAAGTTTCAATTAGTTAGATTAATTTGCAGTATGCTTAGCGAGCAGGAAAAACAATTTATTACATACTGGGAAACTTCAAGATTGTCTGAACAAAAAAGCCTTAAAGAATTTATTAAAGGCCTTTCTAAAGGATTATTTATAGGTATCGGTATTGTGTTATTACTTTTTATTGGCTGGTACGAAAGAGCCAATATGTTGGCAAATACCCAATTTAACCCGTTTCTTTTTTTGCTCATTATTATTTTAATAGCTGTATTTATAGGTTTTTTCTATCGCCAATATCAATGGGAACAAAAAGAACAGCAATATCTTGAGTTAAAAGCCAAAGAGAAAGCCGGCTCTTCTTCTTAATGAAATTTTCTGCCCGAAAAACTATACAGGGCTTGTTTTTTACAGGGTTTCAACACATTTTTTATAATTGAATTTTCTGTTTTCCATTCCCCTATCTTTGCCCACCTAAAAAATTTAAAACCCGTAGTATGCAACTGAAAGGTTTAGTGCGATTTTTTGCGATTGCCCTTATTCTTATTTGTCTTTACACCTTATCATTTACATGGATTGTTCGTAGCTATGAAAGCACTGTAAGTGAAAAAGCTGAAAAAAGAGTAAAAGCTTTATATAGCTTAACACCGGAACAAAAGTATGCTTCTAATGCCGAGTTAAAAGCTGCTTATGCAGATACTTTAAAACAAGCTAAAGACAGTATTACAAGATATTTATTGGATAGCAGTACCGATGTTAAAGTTGGGCCATTCGGTTGGACAACTTACCGTAGTGCAAAAGATAAAGAATTACAGTTGGGACTTGACTTACAAGGCGGTATTAGTGTAACAATGGAAGTTGGTTTAGATGGTTTAATTAAGTCGCTTTCCAATTACTCTAAAGATGAGAAATTTAATACTGCTCTGAATAATGCTATAGCCCGCAAAGCCAATAGTGGTGCAGATTTGATTAGCTTATTTGTTGAAGAATACAAAAAGATTAACCCGTCAGGAAGTTTAGCTGCATTCTTTAGTGCACAAAGCAACGGCAAAATAAAATTCAGTTCTTCTGAAGGAGATGTTGTCAGCTATCTTAAAGACCAGGCTTCAGCAGCATTTAAAAATACTGTGAGAATCATTCGTACAAGGGTTGATAAATTCGGGGTGTCTTCTCCAAACATTAATCCCGACGAAAAGAAAGGAATTATCAATATTGAATTAGCAGGTGCCAATAACCCTGAGCGTGTAAAAACATTCTTGCAATCAACTGCTAATCTTCAATTCTTTGAAGTATACACTTTAACTGATGAGGACTTTGTAAAGAGATTTATTGATGCAGATAAAGTTGCTGAAGACTATTTAAAAGGAGTTAAAGCAATTGACTCAACTTCTGCAAAAAAAGATACTATCAAAACTGTTGCTAAAGTAAATAAAGACACGACTAAAATTGCTAATCTTTCTTCTTTTGATTCAGGAAAACAAAGCACTGCAAAAGTTGATTCTAATACTATCAAAGGAAATGCAAATCCAATCCGTAAATATCTTCAATTCCCTGAATTACAAGATAAAAGTGGTAAGCCGACTAAACCTTCTATTATCGGTTATGTATTAAGCAAGGATACTGCTGCTTTAAACAGAATATTAAGATTAGATATTGTAAAAAATAAGTTCCCTGCTAACCTTCAATTTCTTTATGGGAAAGTAGATGCAGCGGAAGACAGTAAAGCTAAAAATGTTTTAATGCTCTATGCTATTAAAACTTTAGATAATGGTCAGGCTGAATTAGATGGCGAGGGCATTACAGCTACACCGGATTATGATGAATTAAGCAGACCGGCCATCAGAATGCAAATGGACGCTAAAGGCTCTCGTATTTGGGCTAAAATGACAGAAAGAAATGTAGGTAGACCGATTGCAATTGTATTAGATAATATAGTTTACTCTGCACCTAATGTTAATGGTGCTATTACCGGTGGTAACTCTCAAATAAGCGGAAGTTTTACAACTCAACAGGCACAAGATTTAGCTGAAATATTAATGACAGGTAAATTACCTGCTCCGGCCAAAATTGTTCAGAGCTACGAAATCGGTGCAACCTTAGGTGATGCAGCCGTTAAAGGTGGTAGTATGGCTTTCATCATTTCATTTATCATCATCTTCGGTTTAATGCTATTGTACTATAACACTGCAGGCTGGGTTGCAAACATTGCATTAATATTAAACTTGTTATTCACCATAGGTATTTTAACAGCAATGGGCTTTACGCTTACTGCTGCGGGTATTGCAGGTTTAGTATTAACAATCGGTATGGCTGTAGATACCAACGTAATTATATTTGAACGTATTAAAGAAGAATTAACGAAAGGCAAAGGCTATGCTGCTGCCGTAAACGATGGTTATAAACGTTCATTGGCACCTGTATTAGATGCTCACGTTACCACACTATTAACTGCTATTATTCTTGCGTACTTCGGTTTAGGCCCGGTATTAGGATTTGCAACTACACAAATTATCGGTATCCTATTATCGTTATTCTGTGGAATATTGGTATCAAGATTAATTACTGATATGTATGCCGGTAAAAACAACAGACACTTTGAATATTTCACCAGCTTTTCTAAAAAAATATTCAAACATGCTTCTTATAAATTTATCGAATACCGAAAAGTAGCTTATGGAATTTCTGTGGTGGTATTAATTCTTGGTATTGCTTCTTACTTTAATGGGTTTGATAAGGGTGTTGAATTTGAAGGAGGAAGAAGTTACACTATTAAATTTGATAAGCCTGTTCAACAGGAAGTTGTTACAGATGAATTAAAGAAAGTATTTAATGGCGAAGCTCCTGTTATTAAAAAAGTTGGCGGTGCTAATCAATTAAACATAACCACTGCTTATAAAATTGAAGAAACAGGTAAAAATATTGACTCATTGGTTGAAAGAGCTTTATTTACCGGTTTAAAAAATCATTTGCCTGAAAACCTTACATACACTGAGTTTGACAGTAAATACAAACAAAGCTCTCAAACAGTTTTACCAACCATTTCAGATGATTTAAAAAGCGGTGCTGCCAAAGCTACCATTTTTGCAATTATTGTAATTTGTTTATACATCTTCATACGTTTCCGCGATTGGAGATACAGTTTGGGAACTATTTTCTCTTTATTGCATGATGTATTCGTAACATTAATTGTATTCAGTTTCGCAAGAAAAATTGTTCCTTTCCCATTAGAAATTGACCAGCATTTTATTGCAGCAATACTTACTGTTATCGGTTTTTCAATGAACGATACTGTAATTGTGTACGACCGTATTCGTGAAGACAGCAAATTGTTTAAAGGAGAAACTAATGCTCAAATAATTAATAAAGCTATCAACCAGACATTAAGCCGTACAGTTATGACCTCATTAACTGTATTCTTAACCATTTTAATATTATTCATCTTCGGTGGAGAAGTAACAAGAGGTTTCGCTTTTGCTATGTTGATTGGTGTTATTACCGGTACTTACTCATCAATATTTGTAGCGGCACCAATATTGGTTGACTTTGCAAAAGACAAACCATTGGGCAAGTCTGAAAAGAAATAACTTCTTATTGTTTTGATAAATGAAAAACCTGTAAACTATAAGCATTTACAGGTTTTTTGTTTAACAGGTATTTTTTCAGTTCTAACATTATCATTATTACATTAATAGAAATTAAAGATTAACAGCTATTAATTATACTTCTATCCGACAATCAGTAATATCAAAATAATAATTCCTTCTATTTTGATAAGGTATTATCACTTCAACTCAAATCATGCAAATATTCTTAAACCTACTAACCACAAGTGTTTCAGGTTATTTTATCATATAAAAATAAAGTTGGTATAGAACTTGGGATTTCTCAACATCTCTTAAGCATTCTATTATTGCCCTGTTCTTGACCAGAAGGATGGGGCTTTTATTTGTAGTATCACCACGCTTTACAATATTAACTTTTAGTTAAGGATGCTTTCATTTTGATAAACCCTTTCAAAATGAAAGGGTACAAGTTTTATTTTTTTTCAAACTAACTTTTTACAAAACTTCTACAAGTATTATGTGGAAAGGGTTTTAAGCATTAGCTTTTTTATTTATCTGCACTGGTACACTTTTAGGAATTATATAAATGATTGATTAATCAACTCAACTATTCTGTAAAGGGGTATGCTATGTATATCTTTTTATAAGGCTACGGTTTGCACTGCCATTAATGAAAAAATCGAAACAAACCAATCTAACAACCTTAAAAAAAGAATCAATGAGTTCACGAAAATTAAATTACTTGTTTTCAATCATCGTACTTTTTGCAGTGTTACCAAAAACCTCAAAAGCACAGTTTGACTCACTAAACGTAATTAAAACACAAGATGCAACAGCAGTAATATCAGATAAACCGGTCAATGAAAAATTAGTTTATACTGATAAAACCAATGAAACAACATCACAAATTCAATTATTAAATTTTAACGGTAGTAAAGAAAAAAATAATCAGGATAAAAAAAAGCTGACTGTTTTAAAAAGAGCTGATAAGATAACAGGATTAACAGATACTGTTACAACACCTCCTTATACAGAGCCTTTTGCATTTGGAGATTTTTCCTGGCTTATGGGTGCTAACAGGCAAAAAAATCCGCCGCCATTTGGCAATAGTGTTTTTACACCGGATATAACTATTGATGTAAACTATACGCATTCTTTTAATAATCCCATCGATAATACAGTTGTAGGTTCAACAGCATTGGCCAGAAACAATGAAGTACAGTTATCCTATCTTGGAATAGGTGGTGATTTTCATTGGCAAAATGTAAGAGGAAGATTTATGTCTCAATGGGGTACACGTTCAACCGTGGTGCCAAGAAATGATATAAGTTCTTACAAAGGCCAATACGACTTACAAACTATTTACAGATATATAAGTGAAGCTTATGCAGGGTATCATTGGGATAAATGGCATGGTATTAATTTAGACTTTGGTATATTCATGTCTTACATTGGATTATTTTCATATAATAATTTTGAAAACTGGTCTTACCAACCTTCTTATACTTCCGATAATACACCCTGGTTTTTCAACGGTATGCGTTTGCAAACTTTTCCTACCGATAAACTTAAACTTGAATTTTGGTTAATTAACGGTTGGCAGACTTATGGGAAATTTAATAAAATGCCTGGTTTTGGATTCTCCGTTTATTACAGACCGAAAGAATATGTTGATTGGGTAACTAATAATTATTTCGGTAAAGATGATCAAGATGCTCCCGGAAGAATAAGAGTGCATACTGATAACAGTTTTTTACTACGATATTATAATCAACCAAAGAAAAAGCAGGGTATTACCAGAGCTGCATTTTCATCAACCTTAGATTTTGGTTTTGAAGATGGTGAGGGAGTTTCAGGCTTTAAGGGGACTGCTGCAAAACCTTTACAACAGTTTTTTAGTGGCATGGTGTATAACAGATTGTGGTTTGGAGAAAAGTGGGCATGGACTTTAGGTGGTGGATTTATGAAAAACCCCGGACAGTATTTAATATTAGCACCTACAGGTTATGCGGACACACTGTTTCAAAACCAAACGGGGCCGGGTTCAAATTTCAATGCTTGGGATGCGTCAACTACGCTCGACTATATGCCAAATGAATATATAACCTGGAGGCTAGAGTATGTACATAGATATGCTAAAGCTACTGCTGCACCCGGCACTACACCATTAAACGGATATTTTGCCGGCCCTGGTGGAGTTACATCTCCGGACGGATATACAACAGGTAATGGTCTTCCATTTACATATACATCGAGTGGTGCTTCAGTTGCTCCGCCTCTATCTGCATTAGGTGGGTGGATGCCTGATTTACGAAATAACGAAAACAGAATTGTACTCGCTGTACTTGTGCGTTTTTAAGTTTTTACAGCAACCAAAAATTAATGATGATTTATTCTCAAAGCCATATGATAATAGATTTTTTAAATAAGATAAGTAGCAGATTATTATATGGATATGACTTTAGAGAGCTTCTATAAACAGCAATTAAAGAAAATATTTCTTGATTTATTTCAGATTCAAATAACTCCTGAAAATGAATCTAAAAATTTTACAGATGAATTAGGTATAGATTCTTTGGATATAACTGAGTTATTTATAGAAGTAGAAAAAGTTTATAATATAAAAATTTCACTTGAAGCCTTGGAAGCTATCAGGAGCTTTCAAGGCCTCAATGATTACTTAATAAAAACCATTTTACCATTAAAAAAATAATTATGAAAAGCACTAAACTTATATTATTAGGCATCGTGGTAATTTTACTTTCATCATTTACTATTAAGAGTAAGCATGAAGTTGTAGCACTTTATCTTTCTTATGAAGATTATAAAACAAGTAAATTAAATTATGTTAATGCCTCTAAAATTCAACTGAATACTTTTTTTGAGACCCCTTACATTTCAGTAACAGAAAGTAACAGTAAACTAAAGTTACTTAAGAAAAATGTATACGGGTTTAAAGATGCTTCAGCTAAAACCTATCGTTTATATCAAAACAAGGTTTTTGAAATAATAGATACTGCCGGTTTTTTCTTATATAAAAATTTCACAACAAAAAATCTCACTAATGGCAAAGGCTTTATTAAGGAAGATGCTTATTATTTCAGCCAAACGGGTAGCAGTGAAATAGTAGCACTTAATATAAGCTCATTAGAAAAAGCCTTTTCTTCTAATACTAAATTCAGATATGCTTTAGAATCTGCTTTTAAAACAGATAAAGAGCTTACAGCTTACGATAATTATAATGCTCAATATAAAATAAAGTATCTGTATAGTCAGAGCCTACAATAAATTCAGATAAATAGTATGGTTGCAGGAACTATTTTAATAATTGATGACGACAACTCTTCCAGAAGCTTATTAAAAAGGATTATTTCTATTGAGGGTTTTAAAGTAATAGATTGCCAGGATTATAAATCAGCAAAGCAAGTACTTTTAAAAGAAGAAGTTAATCTTATAATTTGTGATGTACGATTGCCTGATGCTAATGGTGTTGATTTAATAAAACAGCTTAAAACAAACTTCCCTCAAACGGAAATTGTTTTACTTACTGCATTTGGTAACATTGGCGATAGTGTTGCAGCTATGAAAAACGGAGCTTTCGATTATTTAATAAAAGGAGATGATAATGCAAGGATATTGCCATTAATCAACCAAATTATTGAAAAAACTAAATTAACATCAAAGCTAAACCGCTTAGAAAAAACAATTCATAGAGTTGGTTTTAATAGTATAATCGGAGAATCTTCTGCAATAAAGGATACTATTTCATTAGCCAAAAAAGTAGCTCCGACAGATGCGGCAGTTTTATTACTTGGAGAAACCGGAACCGGTAAAGAATTATTTGCTAAAGCAATACACAATAACAGTAATCGATCAGACCAGGCTTTCATAGCTTTTAATTGTAGTGCATTTCCTAAAGAGCTTATTGAAAGTGAACTTTTTGGATACAAAGCCGGCTCATTTACAGGGGCATTAAAAAACAAAAAAGGGCTACTTGAAGAAGCAGATGAGGGTACCATTTTTTTAGATGAAATCGGAGAAATGCATATTGAATTACAGGCAAAAATTTTAAGGGTTTTAGAAACAGGTGAATTTATTAAAATAGGCGATACCAAAACAACAACAGTAGATGTACGTTTTATTTCTGCAACAAACAGAGACTTATACAAGGAAGTGGCTAATGGAAGGTTTAGAGAAGATTTATTGTATAGACTTAATATTTTCACATTGAAAATTCCACCCTTACGTGAAAGAAAAAATGACATATTAATACTTGCTGAAAATTTTGTTCACTACTTTTCAAAAAAAATGAACAAACATGTAAAAGGTATTTCAGTTGAGGTAGAAGAATGCTTAAAAAAATATAACTGGAAGGGTAATGTTAGAGAACTAAGAAATGTAATAGAAAGAGCTGTTCTTATGTCTAATAGTGAGGAGCTAACCCTTAGCGACATTCCTTTTGAATTAACAGCCCCGGCAGTGGATATTAAAAATAATCATAAATCAATTTCTGTGTTTGAGCTTCAAAATATAGAAAGCCAGCACATTAAAAGAGTGCTTGACTATACTAAGGGAAATAAGGCAGAAGCTGCAAGATTATTAAACATAGGTATTGCAACTTTATACAGAAAAATTGAGATTTACGGTATTAAAACGAGTTATGAAATGAAGTAACATTTGTTTATCATTTCATAACATTGCGTATCACTTGTATTTAGTTGAAATATTAAGTTTGAGGGCTATGCATAAAATTTTTTTCTGAATATCATTAAAAATAACTTAATCATTTGTATTAACAATTCATAAACATTCTCAACTTATTACATTTGCATTGTGTTAGCAAAAATTAACCATATTACCTTAAAATTATTTTTACTAATAATGGCTCTTCAAATACTTAATCTAAGTATTGATGCCGTTGATTTTAATCCATTAAATAATTATAATATTTCAAACTACTTTAACTATTATAATTCAATGGTTGAGTATATAAGTGAGAATGTTACTAATAAAGATATATTTCCGGAGTTACCTGAAAAAAATGCTAAAAATGCTCCAGTTTTTAAACACATCGTGTTTAAAGTTATTCCAATAAACAGTATTAATCTTTTTATCAAAATATGCCCTCTTTCTGTACAGGAAAACAGAATTTGTTGCAACGATAACAAGAGCTTACAGTTTATAAAAGAAATAACCCCTCCCCCTCCTAAGGTATAACCTAGATTTCTATTGCATTGCTATGTCATGTGTTAATGACAGATACACATTTATTTAAAATTTAATCCTTAGAATTATGCTTACTCATTTCAGGCTTTGGCCTGTTAAGTGTAGTATAGCAATAATAGCTGCAATGCTTTACTGTGGTAAGGCTAAAACGCAGCAAACTATTATTGCAGATACTACCAGCTTAAATTTACAACAGGCTGAAAAACTGTTCTTAGATAGTAATCTTTATGTGCTGGCTGCCCGCTATAATGTGGATGCTCAAAAAGCTCTTATTATTCAAGC
>SAIW01000025.1 GCA_004028795.1 Chitinophagaceae bacterium | reverse complement strand
ATCTTACAATCACGCAGAATAATTGAAACAGTATTACTTTCAGACATTGATACTGCAAAGTGCACTCACTTCACTTTAGCAGATTTGTACCTACAATTCAGTAATTTAAAGAAAAAATATGATAAAAATGAACGGACATCTGGTATTCATTTTTATGGTTTCAAAGACAGAAATGAATTGCTTCCTGTTCAAGACAGTATTTTGTATGATGTGTATATGCGAATAATAAAAAATAACTTTTCGGTTGATAGAACCAGTAAAAAAACTCAAATTTTTAAAATATCAATAACTTCTACATCAGAACTTTTCTCTAAATTAATGGCAGAACGTATTGCTGAAGAAGCTAAGAAATTATATATAACTGTAAAAGTAGGAACTCTACAACGTAATGTTGATAGACTTCAGTCTAAAACAGATTCTTTATTAAATTTATTAAATGGAAAATCATATGAATTAGCGGAAACACAAATTCTAAATGCAAATCCTACTATTAAAACTTTATCATTGCCATCAAAGTTTGCAGCACGAAACGAATTAGTTATAAGTACACTTTATACTGAGGTTATGAAAAATTTAGAAACAGCAAGAACCTCTTTAATGCTTCAAACACCTGTTATTCAAAATTTAGATACCCCAAGATTACCTCTAGAGAGTCAGAAAAAAGGAAAAGTGATATCATTTATTATAATGGCTTTTATATCCTTCTCGATTTGGGTTTTAATAATAACTGTTCGAAAATTAATTCTATAAAATGAAAGTAGTGTTATTAGCTGGGGGATTAGGAACAAGGTTGAGTGAAGAAACTGCGTTACGCCCAAAGCCGATGGTTGATATAGGGGATAAGCCTATTCTCTGGCATATTATGAAAACATATGCTTATTATGGGTTTAATGATTTTGTCATTTGCTTGGGTTACAAAGGATATTTTATAAAAGAATATTTTGCCAATTATTTTTTGCATTTGAGTGATATAACAATAGATATGAAAGATAATTCCATGCAAATTCATCAATCACTGGCAGAACCATGGAAAGTTACATTGGCAGATACCGGTAAAGACAGCATGACCGGCGGTAGAATAAAACGTATACAAAAATATCTTGGCAATGAGCCCTTTTTACTAACCTACGGTGATGGGGTTTGTAATGTAAACGTAAATAAGCTGGTTCATTTTCATCAACAACATAAAAAACTTATTACTGTAACAGCTGTGCAACCATCTGGCAGATTCGGTGCTCTAAATTTAAACGAATCAAATTATGTAGAATCGTTTTTGGAAAAACCGAAAGGCGACGGTGCGTGGATAAACGGAGGATATTTTGTATGCCAACCCGAAGTGTTTAATTACATTCAGGGAGATAATACTGTTTTTGAAAAAGAGCCAATGGAAAACCTCGCAAAAGATGGCCAGATGGTTGCTTATAAACATACAGGTTTCTGGAAGCCTATGGATACTTTGCGGGATAAACAGGAATTAGAAGCAGAATGGCTAAGTGGTAAAGCAGCCTGGAAGGTTTGGTAATTTAAATTCTATTTACATTATTCAATTTATGTTACAACAATTACCTGAATTTTATAGAGGAAAAAAAGTTTTCTTGACGGGACATACAGGCTTTAAAGGAAGCTGGCTTTTGTATTGGCTGAATAAAATGCAGGCAGAGATTAAAGGCTATGCATTAGCCCCTGAAAATGCTTTTGACTTATATAATCAAATACAGGGCGACAGTTTATGTACTTCTGTTATTGCAGATATTAATAATAGTGTAAAGTTGGAAGAAGAAATTGTCAGTTTCCAACCGGATATTATTTTTCACCTGGCAGCCCAGCCTTTAGTTAGATTATCTTATGAAATACCCGAAGAAACATTTGCTACCAATGCAATGGGAACTGCACATGTGCTTAAAGCTTTACGGAGTTTATCAAAACCCTGCACAGTAATACTGATAACCACAGATAAGGTATATGAAAATAAAGAATGGGTGTATCCTTACCGAGAAACAGACAGGTTGGGCGGTTTAGACCCTTATAGTGCCAGTAAAGCTTGTGCAGAATTAGTGATTCATTCTTATTATAATTCATTTTTTCATATTAATAGATATAAAGACCATCAAAAAGCAATAGCAGTGGCAAGAGCAGGAAATGTAATAGGCGGTGGCGATTGGGCGAAAGACAGAATTATTCCCGATATTGTAAGAGCACTTGAAAATGATAATATTATTTCAGTAAGAAACCCCAAAGCAGTAAGACCATGGCAACATGTTTTAGAGCCTTTAGGCGGCTATTTATTGTTAGCTCAAAAACTTTCCGATGATGTATATAAATATAGCGGGGCATGGAATTTCGGGCCATTAGCAGAAGATAATTTAACTGTAGAAGATTTAGTAAAAAAAGCCATACAGGTATGGGGTAAAGGTAATTATCATACTCCCTCAGATAATAAAGCCTTACATGAAGCAGGGTTATTGAAACTGGATATCAGCAAAGCTGCAAGCGAACTGCAATGGAAACCGAAATGGGATGCAGCAAAGGCGATAACCAGAACATTAGAATGGTATAAAAGCAGCAAAACTGCAAAAGCTTCTGAATTAATAGATAAGGATATCATTGCATACAGTATATGAGTAAACAGGTGATACTGCTTACCGGAGCTACGGGTTTTTTAGGTAGTGAGGTTGCTAAAGCTTTGGTAAATAATGGTCATCAGGTAGTTATTATAAAACGCGAGCAATCTGATTTAAAAAGACTGGATAGTATCAAGCACCTATGCTCTTATTATAATGTTGATGATTTGCAGTTAGCATTTAGTGAAAATAAAATTGATACTATTATTCATACAGCCACATCCTACGGAAGGAAAGGTGAAAGTGAGGAAGATGTTTTAAATGCAAATCTTGTTTTTCCTTTTATATTATTGCAGTGTGCACTGCGAAATAATGTAAAAAAATTCATCAATACAGGAACAGCTTTAAATGCTTATACTAACGCCTATTCACTTAGTAAGCATCAATTCAGCAACTGGCTGAACTTCTATCAAAAGAGCTTATGTATCTGTGAAGTAATACTGGAATATTTTTATGGCCCGGGAGATGATAGCTGGAAATTTGTTACAATGGTTTTTGAAAAGATTATGAAAGAAGAACCTTTTATTGAATTTACTTCAGGAATGCAGAAGAGAGATTTTATTTACATTTCAGATGTTGTGTCAGCTTTTGTAAGTCTTGTTAACAGCAATTTTCCTAAAGGAATGCATAGTTTCCCGTTAGGGAGCGGTAATCCGGTTACTATAAAAGAGTTAGTTTATCAATGCAGTAAAATTGCCAATAATAATAAAACAGAGCTAAAGTTTGGTTCTTTGCCTGACAGGGCATTGGAAACTGATAATATTGTATGTAACACATCAATGTTAAAAGAAATCGGCTGGACTGATAAGATTGGTTTGGAAGAAGGATTAGAAATTACCTGGCAATATTATTTATCAAAAAATGATAAGAATGTCTCATAGCTTTAAAAACATTGATAGTAATTTATTTCCTCTATTAGAAGCAGTTGCTATTAAAAACACAACCAAGCAATATATACCCGGTAAAGATTATTTACCTGTTACCGGTAAAGTATTAAATGCAGCAGATATATTATATGCAGTTGATGCAAGTTTAGACGGATGGTTAACTACGGGTAGGTTTGGAGCTGAATTTGAAAGAGAGTTGGCACGTTATTTTGGCAGCAGATTTTCACTATTGGTTAATTCCGGCTCATCAGCCAATCTGATAGCTTTCTATGCATTAACCTCCCCTAAATTAGGTGATAGAGCTATAAAGTCTGGAGATGAGGTAATTACTGTTGCAGCGGGTTTCCCTACAACGGTAAATCCATTGATACAATATGGTTGTATTCCTGTTTTTATTGATGTTGATATACCTACTTACAATGTTATAGCAGATAGAATTGAAGATGCTATAACTCCCAAAACAAAAGCCATTATGATGGCACATACATTGGGTAATCCTTTTAACCTTGGTGTGGTAATGGAAATAGCTCGTAAATATAATTTGTGGGTAATTGAAGATGATTGCGATAGCCTTGGTGCAACTTATATAAATAAAAAGACAGGAACCTTTGGAGATTTAGCAACCTTAAGTTTTTATCCTGCACATCATATAACGATGGGTGAAGGCGGAGCAGTTCTAATAAACAATGCTTCCTTGAAAAAGATAGCAGAAAGTTTCAGGGACTGGGGAAGGGATTGTTGGTGCGAACCCGGAAAAGATAACACATGCGGAAAAAGATTTGATCAGTGTTTAGGAGAACTACCTTGTAGTTATGATCATAAATATACTTATAGTCATATCGGCTTTAATTTGAAAGTAACCGATATGCAGGCAGCCATTGGCATCAGCCAATTGCAAAAAGCAGATGCCTATGTAGCTAAAAGAAGACAGAATCATTCTTTACTTTACAATAAAATGAAAGCATTCGAAGAACACTTTATTCTCCCGGAAGCAACTCTGCAAAGCAATCCGAGTTGGTTTGGTTTCATGCTTACAGTTAAAGAGTGCAGCCCTATCGACAGAAATGAGTTAGTGCGTTATCTGGAAGACCATAAAATCGGAACAAGATTATTATTTGCCGGTAATTTAACCAAACAACCTGCTTATGCTGGGATTAATAAGAAAATTGTTGGTGACCTTACTAACACTAATATTATAATGAATCGCTCATTCTGGTTAGGTGTTTGGCCCGGTTTAAATGCTGAACATTATGATTATATCATAGAAGTATTGACTAAGTATATAAATAATTTATAGGATGAGATATTTAATTACTGGCGGTTGTGGTTTTTTAGGTAGTAATCTGTCTGCCGAAGTTTTAAAGCAGGGGCATGAGTTGTTTCTGTTTGATAATTTATTCAGATATGGAGCAGAAGATAACCTGCAGTGGCTGCAAACATTAGGGTCATTTAAACATTATCATTCCGATATACGCTCATACAATGATATAGAGTTTGCAGTAAAAGAGTCAAAGCCCGATGTTATTTTTCATCTGGCAGGTCAGGTTGCCATGACTACTTCCTTAATTAATCCACGACTTGATTTTGAAATTAATGTATTAGGAGGTCATAATATTTTAGAATGCGTTAGAAAATATGCACCTGAAGCAATTGTTACTTACTCATCTACCAATAAGGTATATGGAGATCTGGAATTTATAAATTATAAAGAAACCGATACCAGATATATAGCAGAAGGCTATGAGTATGGTTTTACAGAATCGCTGCCATTACATTTCGAATCTCCTTACGGTTGTTCAAAAGGAGCAACCGATCAATACATGTTAGACTATGCGAGAATGTTTGGATTAAATACCATTGTATTCAGGCATTCATCCATATTCGGAGGCAGGCAATTTTCAACCCAAGACCAAGGTTGGATAGGCTGGTTTGTTAAGCAGGCTGTGGATATTCAATCAGGAAAACTAAAAGAGCCGTTTACTATAGCAGGTAATGGCAAACAGGTAAGAGATGTATTGTTTGCTCCGGACTTAATTAACTGTTATTTTTCTGCTATTAAGAATGTAGCTGTAACAAGAGGGAAAGTATATAATATAGGAGGAGGTTTTGAAAACAGTTTATCCTTACTGGAGCTTTTTGGTTTGTTAGAAGAATTGCTAGCTATAAAGATGGAATATAAACAGTTGCCACCCCGTCAAAGCGATCAGAAAGTGTTTATTGCAGCCATAGCGAAAGCAAAGCAAGACTTTAACTGGCAGCCACAAATTGATAAACAGACTGCTATACAGCAAATGATTGATTGGGTTTATAAAATATTGAGTTAGATTAAATGAATATAGGTGCAATAAGTGTTCACAAAATTCCTATCCATCTACGATTAACTTTTATATCTGTTTTCGCTAGATCTATATATGTAATAATTTCAGTGTATACTATTAGAATTATCACTGGATTAGTTGATTTAAAAGAATATGCTCTCTTTGCAATTCTAATGAATACAGTAACCTGGTTACTACTTGCAGATATTGGTATTGGAAATGGATTACAGAATTTCATTTCACAACAAAAAATAAAAAAAAGAAATCATTATAACTACATATTAGTCGCAGTGATATTATTGCTGATAGCATTTATTTTTTGGGTATCTATAATTTTACTTTCTAATCATTTCGTCACTAAATATTTATTCGGAAAACTTGACAATTCACAATTTAAAAATACAGAGCAGATTTTTTTGATAACCTGTATAATTGGTCTACTTGCAGGTATAGGAACGGTTTCACATAAAATTTGTAATGCCTTTCAAAAAAGCTATTTACCCAGTATTTTTACTCTGGGCGGTAGTATTGTTTCATTAGTCGGTATCTTTTTATTACGATATTATGAATTAGTTAATCTTACTAGCATTTCCTATGTTTTTTTTGGCGGCACAATAGTATTTACAATTGGGCCCTTAGTTTTTTTTACTATAAAGGCATATAAAAAGGCGAATCTATTATTCGTTAAGAAAAATTTAATATACATAGCTAGAAAAATACTTATACGTAGCACTAAATTTTGGATATTTAGTGTGGCTTCAGCTTTTGTTTTACAAATTGATTATTTAGTAATGTCTCAAACTATAAGTTCAAAAGATATTACACTTTACAATATTTTATTCCGGTTATACGGAATTATGTTTATGGTTTACACACTATTGTTAAACACTCTTTGGCCATCTTTTGCCGAATGGAAACATATAGGTTTAAATCATAAAATAAAAAAAGTGGCCTTATTTTATGTAAGAGTAGGAATAATAGCAACAATAGTTTTTTCTGTGGCCCTCTTTTTCTTTACAGGGCAGTTAGTATCACTAATATCAAAATTCACATTTCTAGTTCCTGGTAATATTATTATTCTATTGTGTATTTATTTTATTATTCGTATTTGGTCAGATACATATGCAGTCATACTCTTAAGTTCTAATAGTTTTACAGCTTTATGGATATTTACTCCCTTACAAGCAGTAATTGCAATAATGTTTGAGTTTTTGTTATCAAGAAAATTCGGGTTAGCAGGAATTTTGTATGGGCTTATTCTTTCTTTTTGCCTAACAGTAGTTTGGGGGCTTCCAGTAGCAGTAAATAAAACTTTAAAAGTTCAATCGTAATGACTCTGTCGTTTTGTATTCCTACTTATAATAGGCAAGAGTATCTCAGAGAAAATATTTTAGCAATTATTAAACAGCTGAATGAAAGTATTATTGACGAGGTAGAAATTTGCATATCTGATAATTGCTCAACAGATGGCACTATGGCCATGCTAGCAGTACTTAAAAATGAATTCAATAGGGTAAATCTGGTTTACAAATCAAATGCAAGAAATATAGGCCCGGATTTGAATTACTTAGAATCTGTAAAGATATCTTCTGGTCAATATTGTTGGTTTTTAGGAAGTGATGATGTTCTTATGGAGGGATCAATTACAGAAATAATCAATTTAATAAAAAATAGGTACTATGATAT
>SAIW01000024.1 GCA_004028795.1 Chitinophagaceae bacterium | reverse complement strand
CATTTAAAAGAAGAAAACAAGCAATTAAAAGCATTGGTTGTTTGCCCTACCACGTTAATGTTCAACTGGCAGAATGAAGTAAAAAAATTCACGCCCACATTAAATGTATATGTACATCATGGCGGAACAAGAGATCATGAAAACATTATTAAAAAAGAAAATGAAATCATCATTACAACATATGGCACACTAAGAAGTGATATTAAAGAATTTGTTGATGTAGAATTTGATTATGTTGTGTTAGATGAAAGTCAGGCAATAAAAAACCCTAACAGTAAAGTAACCAAAGCAGCTTGTGTATTAAATGCTAAAAACCGTTTATGTTTAAGCGGTACACCTTTGCAGAATAATACGTTTGATGTGTTTGCTCAAATGAATTTTCTAAACCCGGGTATGTTGGGCAGTGTTGAATTTTTTAAAAATGAATTTGCAGTACCTATTGATAAGTTTGGCGAAAAAGAACAGAAAGAACATTTACGCAAATTGTTATTTCCGTTTATTTTAAGAAGAACCAAAGAACAGGTTGCCAAAGATTTGCCTGATAAGCAAGAAATGGTTTTATTCTGCGAAATGGCAGAAGACCAACGAAAAATTTATGATGCCTACCGTAATGATTATCGTGATAGAATAATGGGCGTAGTGCAGGAACAAGGCATACAAAAATCTCAATTAACCATTTTACAGGGCTTAATGAAACTAAGGCAAATATGCGATAGTCCTGCTATTATGAAAGAACAGGATGGTGAAAAATATCCGAATGTTTCTGTTAAGTTAGAAGAAATCGGAAGAGAAATAACTGAAAACATAAGCAATCATAAAGCATTGGTATTCTCTCAGTTTTTAGGAATGCTGGCATTAATAAAAGCAAAGTTGAAAGAGTTGGGAGTTGACTATGAATATTTTGACGGAAGCACCACTGCACCCGACAGAGAGAAAGCTATTAATCGTTTTCAAAACGATGATAATTGTCGTGTGTTTTTAATTTCTTTAAAAGCCGGTGGTGTGGGTTTAAACTTAACAGCTGCAGATTATGTGTATATAGTTGACCCTTGGTGGAACCCCGCAGTAGAACAGCAAGCCATTGACCGTACACACCGTATCGGGCAAACTAAAAATATCTTTGCTTACAGAATGATTTGTACAGATACGGTAGAAGATAAAATTTTAAAACTGCAGGAACGTAAACGTGCTTTAGCTAAAGATTTAATTACTGATGATGAAGGCTTTGTAAAAAGCCTTACAAAAGAAGACGTGGAGTATTTGTTTAGTTAGTTTTTTTCCTTATTATTCTTAATTAAATTCTGAATAATTGAGCTTACAAAAGAAACAATAAAACTAAACAATAATGCTGCTAACCAACCATGTACTTTAAAGCCCGGTACTATTTCTGATGCCAGTTTAATAATGATGATATTAATAACCAAAAGAAACAACCCTAAGGTTACTATAGAAATAGGAATGGTTAATACGATTAAAATGGGTTTTACAAAACTGTTTAATAAACCTAATACAACTGCAACCAAAACCGCAGTTGTGGTACCATCTATATAAACACCATAGTCTTTCAATAAAAAATAAGCAATTAAAACTGCTACAGAAGTTATTAATGTTTTACTTAAGAATTGTATCATGTTTTTTACAATGTTTTAAATCCTCGTCATTTCGAAATTGGGTTCTTGCCCAATGAGAAATCTTTTATTATTAGAATGAGATTTCTCGACACAAACCTTCGAAATGACATTATACTCTTTTCTAAACAACGGTTAATTCATAAAACTCATCTTCATTAAAATACTTTATTGCTAACGCCTGTAACTCTTCTGCACTAACAGTTTTAATAGTATCAATGCTTTTATAAAAATACGCTTCTGTTAAATTATTCAATACATAAGTTTTCCATCTAGCAATAATCTGAAATGGGCCATCTAAATCTCCCAATAAACCTCCAATCATATAATTTCTTACTAAATCCAATTCTTCTGCATCAACTAATTCATCCTTTAATAACTGCATTTCTTTATACACTTCATCAATAGTGGCTTTGCAAACATCACGCCCTGCTTCTGTGCTAATCATCCATGCACTTTGCTGAACATGATTTTGTAAATAAGAATGTATGCCGTAAGTGTAACCTTTATCTTCTCTTATGTTTGCCATTAATCTGCTACCAAAAAAGCCTCCGAAAATATTATTCAGTACCTGTGCTTTCATAAAATCCGGATGATGCCTGTTGGGGAAAGGCCTTGCCATTCTTATAGCACCCTGCACACCATTTTCATCGTTAATAATGTTATACTTCTTTTCAAATGCGGGAGCAGCAATATGTTCGGGCTGTATAATTTGTTTTTTATTGAAAGGAAGTGAGCCGAAAACACTGTTTAACTGTTGTTGAATATCTGCAGGTAATTTTCCTGCAACAAACAAAATACAATTACCTTCTTTATAAAATTTTTCATAGTAAGCAATCAGTTCTTCCCGCTGAATGTTATCATAATCAACAATTGAAGTATACTTACCGTAAGGATGTTGAATACCGTATAAATATTCATCAATTAAACGGTTAGCAACAAAATCGCATTTCTTTAAATTAACCTGTAATCTCTGTTTTTGGTTTTGTTTATAAATAGATAATTCTTCTTCGGGAAAAACACTTTCCATCAATAGTTCAGCCACAACAGGCAGTACATTTTGCAGATGCTTAATTAATGTATGTAATGTAATGGTTGCAGTTTCATTGTAGCAGTTGCGGTTTAAATAAGAGCCATATAATTCAAAATGTTCGTTAATGGCAAATGCAGTTTTATTGGTAGTGCCATTCTTCAACATAAAATTGGTAGTGGCAGCCACAATATTTTTTGTTTCATAACTGTTGCCTGCAAAGAACACCAATTCAACCATTATTACTTCCTGTGCACCTGCATTTACTGTATAAACTTCAACGCCATTATCTAAAGCAAATTTTGCTGCTTGTTTTAATTGTAAGTCTAATGCTACTGTATCAACTATTGCCGGGGCTTCTTGTCTGTTAAGCATGTAATAAAAATTTTATTCAGTATAATTTCTTACAACGCTGATATTTGTTAATAATCTTGACTGGTGATGTATAGTAATGATAAAAATGCTGTTTTTATCTACGGAAAAAGAGTAAACAATTCTGTATGATTTGTATAGTAATTGACGGAGATGTTTAAATTTCCCCGGAAATACCAGATGTCCGATTTCCGGATAAGATTTTAAAATACTACTCTTATCAATAAGTTGACCGATGAATCTTGTAGCATTGAAATGAGAATCTTTTGCAATAAACGCATGAATTCCTTTTAAGTCTTTTTTAGCTTGTTCAGTAAAGATTAAACTTACCATTCAGCAATTATTTTTCTCATTTCTTCTTCGGTATAAACATTTCCATCCTCAATATCTTTTAATCCCTGCTCAATTTTTTCTAGCAAAACAATTTCTTCCAACACCTCATCAATACTGGCAAATTCTGTTTGAGGCATTGCCTGAATTGTTTCTATAATTTGAGTTTTAGTAATTGGCATAACTATAAGTTTCTAAACGAATTTACAACTAATTATTACTGTAATAGTGAATAGTATTGCTGTTGGCAGGGTTAAATATTGTTTTACTGTATTCTTTTACATCTTCCAACGTTATTGCATTATATCTGCTCAACTCTGTATTTATTAAATCTGCATCGCCTAATATTTCATACAAAGCCAAACTTCCTGCCCTGCTCATAACACTCATATCTTCAAAAGCAATAACACTTTCTGTTTTATTTTTTGCTTTGGTTAATTCAATTTCTGTTGCAGGTTCATCAATAAATTTTTGCAATTCTTCATTCACCGCTTTTTCTGCATCTTCCATTTTAACACCTTTCACTAATTTTCCTTCAACTGCTAAAAGACCTGCTTCAATTGTACCGAAATGATAGCAATCTAAATTGGAAAATATTTTTTGCTCTTTTACTAAAGATTGATATAAACGTGATGAACCACCACCGCCTAAAATTTCTGTAATAATATCTGCCACATAATACCCTTTCTGTAACCTTGCATCCATATGCCATGTTTTAATATAAGCATCTAACGGAACATCCGCTTTTATTGCTAAGAATCTTGCTTCCGTTTGTTGCGGTTCTTTAGGTGTATTACGATTATATTTGATTCCGGAAGGAATTGGCCCGAACCATTTCTCAGCCAACTTTTTTACATCATCTGTCTTCACTTTTCCTGCAACAACCAACACTGCATTAGCGGGGCAATAATGTTTAAAAAAGAAGGCTTTTACATCTTCTATTGTAGCATTTTCAATATGGCTTAAATCTTTACCAATCGTCATCCATTGATAAGGATGTACTTTGTAAGCAAGCTCTCTCATTTTATGCCAAACATCTCCGTAAGGTTTATTAATGTAATGCTCTTTAAATTCTTCGCATACTACCTTGCGTTGTACATCTAAACTTTTTTCGCTGAAAGCAAGGCTTAACATTCTATCGCTTTCTAACCAAAAAGCCGTTTCAATATTTTCTGCCGGAAGTGAGCAGTAATAATTGGTTATATCATTTGTTGTATAGGCATTATTATCTCCACCGGCACGTTGCAGCGGTTCATCATAATCGGGTATATTAATACTTCCACCAAACATTAAATGTTCAAATAAATGAGCAAAGCCAGTTTTATCAGGCGTTTCATCCCGAGATCCAACATCATACATAATATTTACAACAGCCATTGGTGTGCTGCTGTCTTCGTGTACTAAAACTCTTAAGCCATTATCTAAAACAAAACGATTGTATTCTATCATAAATAATAAAAATGAATGCCGCAAAATAGCAACAAAATGGTTAGGTGATTTATTGTTTTAGAAGAAGAAATATTTTCGTCATTTTCAGGCTTGTGCAAAAACTCTCTTTTACAAAATGAGATTTCTCGTTGGGCAGGAACCCAATCTCGAAATGACGTATTATTTGAGGATATTCTGTATTTGCAATGTAAGTACCATGGGTTGTCCATTTCTTAATACCACCACTTTTGTTTTACGTCCGGCACTTTGCAGAGCTGTTTTGAACACCTGAATATTTTTACTTACCTTATTATCAATCGAAAAAATAATATCGTCTTTTTTAAACCCCGCTTTATCACCCGGAGAGCCTGGTATAATATCAATAACAGTTATCAAACCATCTACCAAATAAATACCCAAACCGGTATAAGAATAATCGAACGGATCAAAAAAATGGCTATTAGGCTTTAAATGAATCTTCTGTTCAGGATAATTTAAAATAACATTAAACCTTCTTAGCAAATCATTGCCTATTAAACCACCTAAAACAGGATAGTTGGTTACATTAAACTCATCGCTGAAAATGCAAATGGGTATTTTTTTAAACTTATATGGACCGATAGCCAGTTCTTTCAAAACTGTTGTATTCATCAGTTTTTTGCCACCTAAGCCTTCTGCCTGAGTGGGAAACATTTTTCTTTTTTTGCTGATGAAGGTGCTGTCATCAACAAAATCCTGCGATAACAAGGCACACATGCCTGCACCTGTATCAAAAATAAGTTTGGTTATTACACTTCCATCATCTTTTATTACAGCATTCTGCATGGGTAATGTTGAAAATTGCGGAGATAAAAGATAGCCACCTCTGGGATATTTGATTAACCCCGGTTTGTACACTTCAATTTTTAAATTATCATAATCAATACATATCACATACCTTCTTAAAAAAGAAAAACCAATAATGCCATCAATCTTTACACCATACACACTGGTTAATAAATCATAATCGTTAATATGAAAATCAAGGCTGTCAGCAGTTAAGCCGGGTAATTTTAAAGTGTGATGATACGCAAAATCAACCTGTTTCATTCCTGCAATACCACGAATGGTTCTATCGCTATGCGTAGTGCTGATTTTAAATTCTGCTGCAGTTGTAGAATCTAAAGAAATGCCTCCGCTGCCGGTGTCTAAAACAAAATTCAGTGAGTCGGCTATATTATCAACTTTAGCCTTTAGTATAATAATTCCACCACTAAGCAATACAAAAGGAAATTTAGTAACCAGTTTAGCCTGTGGCAATACAAACTCTTCCTGTGCAAAAACACATTGAAAAGCAGTACAAAAAAATAAAATAACTATCAGTTTTTTTTTCATCTGCATGCAGTTTTACAGATGAAATTCGGCATGCAAAAAATGCCTCATCTCATACAGCGTATTTTGTAGTTGAATATACATTAATACTTTCAGCATATGAACAATCTTTTCTTCTTTATTGTTTATTTTATATGAATGGCAAGGTTGTTTACTTCTTTTTGCAAAAGCTTACATCCTTACCTTTGCTTTTCTTTTTAATTAATGATTATGCAGTTGACTGATTTATACCAGAAGGCTTTAAATTTTGAATTTTTAAGTATTGAAGAAGGCATGTTTTTATATGAGCATGCACCACTTACAGAATTAATGTATGTAGCAGATGAGTTAAGAAAAATTCAGGTACCTCACGGAAAAGTAACCTGGCAAATTGATAGAAATGTAAACACCACCAATGTTTGTATTGCTAATTGTAAGTTCTGCAATTTTTACAGAATACCCGGCCATGCAGAAGCTTATATAACAGACATGGATACGTACAGGAAAAAAATTGCTGAAACAATAAAATATGGTGGCGACCAATTATTGTTGCAAGGCGGTCATCATCCGGAATTGGGATTAGATTTTTATACCAATATTTTCCGCCAGATTAAACAGGAATTTCCAACCATCAAATTGCATGCTCTCGGGCCACCTGAAGTAGCACATATTACCAAACTTGAAAAAAGTACACATAAAGAAGTCTTAACTGCATTAAAAGAAGCTGGCTTAGATTCATTACCCGGTGCCGGTGCAGAAATTTTAGTTGACAGAGTAAGAAGATTAATAAGCAAAGGCAAATGCGGTGCAGACGAATGGTTGGCCATAATGCATGAAGCTCATAAATTAAATATTACCACTTCTGCTACTATGATGTTCGGCCATGTGGAAACTATTGAAGAACGCTTTATTCACTTAACAAGAATAAGAGAAGTGCAAGCCATGAAACCTGCAGAGGCAAAGGGTTTTCTTGCATTTATATCATGGACGTTTCAGGACGTTGATACATTATTGGCTAAAATTCGCGGGGTACATAATTTAACAACATCCGAAGAATATATTCGTATGGTTGCCATCAGTAGAATTATGTTACCTAATGTAAAAAATATACAGGCAAGCTGGTTAACAGTTGGCAAACAAACAGCACAATTGTGTTTGCAAGCGGGTGCTAATGATTTTGGTAGTATTATGATTGAAGAAAACGTGGTAAGTGCAGCAGGTGCACCGCATAGATTCACTTATAAATCAATGCAGCAAGCTATTAAAGAAGCTGGCTTCGAACCGCAATTACGTAATCAGCAATATGAATGGAGAGAAATTCCTGCAAGCATACAAGAGCAGGTTATTGATTATTAAGAGGTTTTCTTCTGTTGTAGTAAAATAAAATTACATTTTCAGGCCATTCTGTAATATGGTATCTGAAACCCCATCTTAAACTGGTAATATTATAATTCACCTGGCCGGCCATAATTATTTTCGGTCCGCTGTTACTTAATGCTGTATCAGCAACGGCTTCCGGCATAACTAAAGCAATATGTCCGGGCTTTTTGGGGTCTGCATTACCATAAACTGCTGTAACAACAAAACCCTCATTAGCTAATTTCTGAGCAACAGTAAAAGTTTTGGCATCATTATTAATTTTTATCCATCCGCTGTCAGCTCCGGCTTTAGAAGCAAACCATTGATATTGAGCATTAGATAATAATTCCTGAGCATGTTGCGGTGGTCTTAACATATAAATACCCAATTTAAAACCCGCAGCTGCTGCAAATGCACTGCAATGTGTTTTTATTTCTGTCGTTGCATTCGGCTTATCAGGTTCGCCGGTTACCCAATCAACATGATGACCTGAAAGCCATAGTTTTTCTACATTAAGGCTTAAATAAAATTTTCTTAACTGCAATCCGTTTGCATTGGGTGGTAATACAGATTGAGCATTTACTAAAAAACTAAATAAAATAAACGGTAGAAGAAATAACTTTTTCATAGTTTAAAAATAAGCATATTTTATAATAAGTCTTGTTCTGTTTAATACTATTTCCTAAACTTATCTTTGTAAAAACACACTGCCACATGAACCAAAAATTTGTTAGCCGAATAAAAGATGAGTTAGCTGAAATTGAATCAGCAGGTCTATTTAAAAAAGAAAGAATCATTACCAGTGAACAAGGTCCGGAGATTGTTGTAAACCTGCCTACCGGACAGGCAGGCGGCAAAACAGTTTTAAACTTTTGTGCCAATAATTATCTCGGTTTATCATCTCATCCTAAAGTTATTGAAGCTGCTCACAAAGCCATTGATACACATGGTTATGGTATGAGCAGTGTTCGTTTCATCTGCGGTACGCAGGATATTCATAAAGAACTGGAACAAAAAATTGCTCAATTTCTCGGAACAGAAGATACCATTTTATATGCAGCAGCTTTTGATGCCAATGGAGGTGTTTTTGAACCTTTATTTGGTGAGCAGGATGCAATAATTTCTGATGCACTGAATCATGCGAGTATTATTGATGGGGTACGTTTATGTAAAGCTCAACGTTACCGTTATGAGCATAACAATATGGATGATTTAGAAAACAAGTTGAAAGAAACACAACATTTACGCAGCAGAATTATTGTAACAGACGGAAGTTTCAGCATGGATGGAACTATCGCACAGTTAGACAAAATCTGCGATCTGGCAGATACATACGATGCTATTGTGATGATTGATGAATGTCATTCTTCAGGCTTTTTAGGCAAAACAGGAAGAGGTACACACGAGTACAGAAATGTAATGGGAAGGATTGATATTATTACCGGAACATTAGGCAAAGCATTGGGCGGAGCAAGTGGCGGTTTTACCAGCGGCAGAAAAGAAATTATTGAAATGTTGCGTCAGCGTTCAAGGCCTTATCTCTTCTCAAACACCGTGGCACCAAGCATTGTAGGGGCAAGCATTGCCGTGTTGGATATGTTATCATCAACAACTGAATTAAGAGATAAGTTAGAATACAATACCAAATATTTCCGTACAAAAATGACTGAAGCAGGCTTTGATATTAAGCCCGGCGACCACCCTATTGTACCCATTATGTTATACGATGCAGTAGTGGCACAAACATTTGCAGCCAAGTTGCTGGAAGAAGGTGTGTATGTTATTGGTTTCTTTTACCCTGTGGTGGCAAAAGGTTTGGCACGTATTCGTGTACAGTTAAGTGCAGCACACGAGCAACACCATTTAGATACAGCCATTGCAGCATTTACAAAAGTGGGTAAGGAGTTAGGTGTGTTGAAATAAATTTTTGTACTAAGCTTTAGAATTTCTATTAAGCTTTTGTTGCGTCGCACACTTGTACTATACAATATAAAGCAGCTATTTAAGCCATCATACATTATGAATGGCTTTTTACTTGCTTCACTTTTTCTTAGATATATTGAAGTAGTAGTTTACAACTTACTTTTGCTAAAATTTTAGATTATGAAGTTGAGGTATGTTGGTTACTTATTACTTATTACTTACTATTTATCACTTAACGCCTGTTCTCCCAATAATGTTACTATAGATGCATCGCTAAAAAAATATTTCGACAGCAGTAAGGTTACCGGCACATTTGCTTTGTTTGATAACGGTTCAGGCAATTTTATTATTCATAATCTTTCACGTTATAAAGATTCTGCTTATTTACCTGCATCTACCTTTAAAATTGTAAACTCATTAATCGGTTTGCAAACAGGTAAAATTGTTAATGAAAAAATGATTATTAAATGGGATGGTGTTAAACGCTGGAATGAAGCATGGAATAAAGATTTAACTATGGAAGAAGCGTTTAAACTATCTGCTGTTCCCTATTATCAGGAAGTAGCCAGAAGAATAGGAAAAGATACTATGCAACGTTGGTTAGACAGTTTGCATTATGGTAATAAAAAAATTGGTGGGCCGATAGATAGTTTCTGGTTAAACAACTCACTTAAAATAACTGCTGATGAACAATTGGGCTTAGTAAAAAGATTATACTTTGATCAATTGCCTTTTGATAAAAGAAGCCAGGCTATTGTAAAAAAAGTAATGCTGCAGGAAAATAATGCTAATTATGCCTTAAGCTATAAAACAGGTTTTGGTTATAAAGAGAATGGAAAATCGCTTGCATGGGTTGTTGGATGGATTGAAGAAAATAAACACCCGTATTTTTTTGTTTTAAACATAGAAGGTAATGAATCAATGACAGACATAGCTAATGCCCGCATGAATATTTTAAAAGGTATTTTAAAACAATTAGGTTTTTTTGAAGGAAAGAGATAAGTTTAGTTTCACCAAAATAAAAGGGCTATAAATTAAAAAATTTATAGCCCTTGCTAAAACAATTATAAGTTAGTGCTTAAAGTGGCGTAAGCCTGTTATAACCATTGCCAATTTATTTTCAACACAATAATCAATACTGTCTTTATCTCTTATAGAACCACCGGGCTGTATAAAAGCTTCAATACCTGCAGCATGAGCAATTTGCACGCAATCATTAAATGGAAAGAAAGCATCGCTGGCCAATACCGCTTTATTTAAATTGAAGTTGAATTGCTTTGCTTTATCAATAGCCTGACGAAGTGAATCGATACGCGAAGTTTGTCCGCAACCCTTACCAACCAATTGTTTATGCTTTACCAAAGCAATAGCATTACTTTTTAAATGCTTGCAAACTAAATTGGCAAAACTCAAATCATCTTTTTCTCCTTGAGATGTTTCTCTTCCGCCAACTTCTTTCCATTCAGTAAAGTTACCGTTATCAAAGTCTTGTGTTAGTGTTCCGTTTAATAAGCTCTTAGTTTGACTATGAACTATAGACTGTGAACTGTGGGCTTGTAATAAGATTCTATTCTTTTTACTTTTTAAAATTTGCAAAGCATCTTCATCAAAAGCAGGAGCAATTAATACTTCAAAAAATATTTCATTAATAGCTTCTGCAGTTGCTTTGTCAATTGTTCCGTTAGTAACTAATACACCGCCAAATGCACTTTCTGGGTCTCCTGCCAAAGCAGCATCCCATGCAGTTTTAACGGTATCTCTTTGTGCAATGCCACAAACATTGGTATGTTTTATAATGGCAAATGTAGCCTCCTGAAACTCTTGCGAAGAAGGGGCTTTAAATTCATTAATTAATTGAAGAGCAGCATCAACATCTACTAAATTATTGTAGGATAATTCTTTGCCGTTCAATTGTGTAAACAGTTCTTTTAAATCTCCATAAAATGTTGCTTTCTGGTGTGGGTTTTCTCCATAACGCAACACTTGTTTTATGCTTGAAGTCTGAACGGCTGCTATGTCAGGATTAAAGTAGTTATTAATGGCAATATCATAGTTCATTACCACCTGAAAAGCTTTGGCAGCAAAGTTTTTACGTTGCTCTAAATTGGTTTCGCCGTTTTGTTCTGTTAAAATATTTTCCAATACAGCATAATCATCTTTAGCTGCTATAACCGTAACATCTTTAAAATTTTTTGCAGCAGCACGAATCATGCTTGGCCCACCAATATCAATTTTTTCTATAATTTGTTTTTCATCTGAAGTTGATTTTACTGTTTCTTCAAACGGGTATAAATCAACAATTACTAAATCAATTTCGGGAATTTTATAATCATTCATTTCCTGTACATGCTGTGCATCATCCCGCTTTCCTAAAATACCACCAAATATAACGGGGTGAAGGGTTTTAACTCTTCCACCTAAAATAGAAGGATAAGTTGTTAAACTTTCAACAGGTGCGCAGGTAATATTATTGTCTTCTAAAAATTTTTGTGTTCCGCCGGTTGAATAAATAGTGACATTTAATGCTTGCAATTTTTTAGCTAAACTGTCTAAACCATCTTTATAAAAAACGGAAATAAGTGCTGACTGAATTTTTTTTTGCATGATAAGATTGGGGCTTTACAAATTCATTTCAAATGCACCATCATCGGGTACAGAATGAAGTGACAAATGTAATTGCTCGGCGTCTTTCTTCCATTTGTTGATTTTCCACAAAGGGTTGGTAGCATCTGCAATAATTATTTCGCAATCAAAATATTTTATCATATCATTCAGATACAATTTCGGGTTGCCTGAAATAATAACTGCATTTACTTTTATTTTTTGCTGAAGCTTCTTAAAGAAGCGGTTATTATCAATAATTAAAAAACTTTTATCGTTTACTTGAATAAGTTGTTGCTGAATGGAAGCGGATTGAACTGAATTAACGGGTTTAATTCTGTGTTTTATACGGGATGGTTGCAGGTGAAAATTTCTTAAAAAACCATCTTCCTGCAAAATACTATCACCAATAAACTGATAATTTCTTCCTTCAATAATATCAATGGCTTTATGTTGAGGTACATTGTACACAATAATTTTTTGTTGCTTTTCTCTTTTAATAAAATCAATACACCTTACACATAAAAACAAAGAAGCCGCAACTAAACTGCTTATTAACGCTGATGATTTTTTATTTAACAACCATCTTCCCGCAAAAGCCAGTAATAAAAACAATAATACAGCTTGCAGCATATTAATTTGTAAGTTTTGCCAAACCGCGAAAGGCAAATTGTTTATGTGCTGAATAAAATTGTTTAACACCGTAATTAACCATCCGGTAATGCTTCCGAAGAAATGAGCAGCAGCAGGCCACCATGCAAACAAAAGCATTATTAATTCTCCATACAAAACAAAGCCTGATAATGGCACCGCAACTAAATTGGTTACTAAAAACAAAACAGGAAACTAGTGAAAATGATAGAGTACGAATGGCAGTGTAAGAATTTGTGCCGATAATGTTACTGCATTTAAACTCCAGAAAGCTTTCAGTAATTTATTCTTAAAGTAAAACAAGTTATTAATATGTTTTGAAAAAAGTACAATGCTTAATACAGCAGCATAACTTAATTGAAAGCCAACATCCCACAAACTGAAGGGGTTAAATAAAAGAATGGTAAATGCAGATGCTGCAAGGTTGTTATAAATATTGCTACGTTTACCTAAGCTTTCTCCTACTGCAATAAAACTAAACATTACAGCACTGCGTAAAATAGAGGGTGCTGCCCCTGCAATAAAACTAAAGCCCCATAAAACTAACAGTATTGTTACAGGCTTTACAATTTTTGTAAAGTGATACTTTCTTAAAGGCTTGAATAGTATAATAAGCAAGCCATAAATCATTCCCAAATGCATACCGCTTATGGCAATAATATGAACAACGCCTGTGTTGCTGTATGCTTTTACCAAATCGCGGTCTAAATCATCTCTGTAGCCTATCAATAATGCTTCTGCCAAACTTAATTCATTGTTGCCCTTTATATTATTCCTTAAAACCGAAAGCATTTTATCTCTTGCAGTAAAAATCCATTCATTTAAAAATGAGGTTTTCTTTTCATTAAGAATGATATAATCCTTTTTACTTAAAAAAGTTTGCTTAACAATACCTTGAAATAAGCAATACTGCCTGTAATTAAAAGTTCCCGGATTACCGGAGTTACCAATATTCTGTAATACAGCAGTAACAAATATTTGAGAGCCATATTGTAATGAAGGAAGGCTATCCTGCTTTTTAAAATACACCAATACTTTACCTGAAACGGGTTGCCATTTATCATCAATAAAAACAGCTTCTGCTCTCGCAACGGTTTTATACGATTTCTCCTTTACTGTAACAGGTTCTTCTAAAGTAAGTAATACATTTTGGGGAGGAACAGTGAGTTTGTTTAATGATGTAGGATTATTGTTTTCATTTTTAAGCAGTACTAAAAAGCAACCGATAATTAAAAACAGCGAATAAAAACCAAAACCCCTTAACCAATCGTATTTAAAACGAGCGTAGGTAGGCAAGAATTGAAAAAGTATGAGTAAAGCTATACTGACTATACCTGCATATAACAGGGGTTTAACCGGAAATTGAAGATGATAGCAAAGAATAATACCGATGCTTAAAGCAAGCAAAGACCTAAGCAAAGGTATCTTTCGAATTATGTGTAATTTAAATGTCGCCACAAAAAATAATTACGCTTCCGCACAATGCATATACTCATTGTGCGTTTTAAGGGTGTACTATTTTTCACTAACGGGGCAGGTATAAAAAAATTTCCTCATAGGCTTTTAGATAAAGGCTTTTGAGGAAATTGGAAGGGTGGGCTTCTCGGGATATTGGATACTTAAAAACGGCCCTTTTTGCTAACCCGCTACTAATATCATGTGTAAAATTGAGAATAGTAAATTTTACGCTTTAAAATAACTACGGGATTTTTTCCCGTGCTAAAGTAGCTTTTTATCGGCTTAAACAACGGGTTTTTTACCCCGTATTTTTACGGTTTTTTCAAGATACAATTACGGTTTTTTTTAACCTGCCTTATTTGTACAATAAGGCTAATCAGCTTTTTATAAATACTTAATAGTTGTAACTACTTAAGAATCAACACTTTTTACTCAAAGCTTCGCTTTGTGCAGAAATAATTTTATCCCGTAATCAATAACTCTAAACTATTATTCATCTGAAAAAATTCAATGCTATGTTAACAATTGAAAAAAAATCCCTAAAGGTTGGAAAACGTGTAAATGCGGCTCATGTTGAAAAAGTAACAAAAAACTACAAACAGGAAAGATGGGCTTATAACAGCGAAAGATTAGGTAAAGAAGATTCTTTAAGTGCCTGGTGGAGTATTGAAGAACTAGAGCAATTTATTGCTGAAGCAAAAGTTAGCGGAGCAGATGGTATGAAATTTTATTTTGCAGCTTATGATGAAAACACTGCACCACGTAAAGAATATGTTGGCTTACAAACTTTAGTGATGGTAGGTACTAAGAAAAAAGAAATTGGCAACGGTATGAGCAAAAATAAAGACCTATACATACAAACAGCTAATGGCAATGAGATAGTAGCTTATAATGGTGCGAATTTATGTCCTCCATTTTGCCAAACAGGAAACGATGTAGAGCCAGGTATTAATTTTGACATAATTTAATTAAGACTATTATATATCGTAAAATGCCCTTAATTTTAGAGGGCATTTTTATGAATCCACAAATAGCATTATATACTTATTTAGGTGTTTTGTTCCTAGCATTTATTATTTCTGCTAAATTCAGAAGTAAAGTACAAGTTGCGTATTTAAAAACAACTACATTCTTTTTATTACTTACTGTTTTAGTAGAAATTGTGGGATATGTATTTTCAAGCAAGGGAATGAAAATTTACAATCATCTACTCTTTAACAATTTCTTTTGCATTGAATTTTGTTTTTATCTATGGATTATAAGTAGAATCGTTAGTAATACAAGGCTAAAGAAACTGATTTTAATTATTAATGTTTTATTCACTATAAGTTTTATTATCAATAATATTTGGGGGCAAGGTAAAGGTTTAGGTTTTCCTTCCATTAGTTATGCAGTGGGTTCAATCTTAATTATTTTCGGAGGCTTAGTTTATTTTTATGAGTTATTTCAAAAAGTAAATGATATACCTTTATTTCAGCAACCTGCGTTCTGGGTTTGTTCGGCTATTATATTTTATTACACAGCAACATTCCCGGTTTTTGGATTAGTGAATTTCTTAGGTGCCTATCCAAGAATCATTAGAAATAACATTGCTATTTTTATTGACGTTTTAAACATTTTCTTATATTCATTGCTTAGTATTGCATTTGTATGTCAATCAATAATCAGGAAATCCTCGCAATCATTATCCTTGGCGGTTTCTTAGGAGTTGCGTTTGTGTCTTTTCTTGTTTTTATTTCTTACAGATATGCTAAAAAACAGGCGTGGTTTCAAAAAGAGATTGCCAATTTAAAAACGGGGTTTGAACAAAGTATTGCAAAAGCTCAATTAGATATGCAGGAAGAAACCCTTTCTGCTATTGCCGATAAATTGCATGATGATGTTAAGAATAATCTGAATGCCATAAAACTGATATTAATGACTGCCGCAAGAACTGCAGATGAAAATACCAAAGCAACCTTGCAGGAAGTATCTACTGAATTAGGAAAAGTAATTGATGAAATACGTTTAACCTCTCATAGTTTAAAAACAGACATAATTACCGATATCGGTCTTGCAGAAGCCATAGAATACGAAACTTATTTATTGAAGAAACAAAGAGGTATTGAAATTCAATTAGAAAAAGAATCAGCTCCTGACAATACAAAGATTGACGAAAAAAATACTGTGTATTTATTCAGAATGTTTCAGGAAACAATGGGTAATGTATTAACTCACTCCAAAGCAAGTAATGTAAAAGTGAGGTTATTGTACCCTGCAAAAAATAAACTTGAGTTATGCGTAATTGATAACGGCGTTGGATTTAATGTTAATGAAGGCAGAAAGAAAACCAGCGGTTCAGATGGTATAGGATTATCGGGGCTTTATAAACGTGCTTATCAGATTGGTGCCGAATTAAATATTCAAAGTAAAATTGGCCAAGGCACAACTGTAAAAATTGAATTACCTTTAGCTTCGTAATTCAAGCAATATCCAATGGCATCACCAACAAAAAGAAAACTTTACCAACTCGCTCTTGTAGATGATCATGCTTTATTCAGAAAAGCTCTGGCAAGTTTTATTGCAGGCTACGAAGATTATGGTGTGCTATATGAAACAGGTAGTGGTAAGGATTTGATTAGCTTTTTAAAAGACTCAAGAAATCAGCATCCGGATATTGTTTTGTTAGACATAAAAATGCCTGAGATGGATGGATATGCAGTTGCAGAATGGCTTAAAAATAATTATCCGTTAATAAAAGTATTGGCCATTTCAAGTGAAGATGATGGCAAAAGCATTTCCCGCATAATACGCAACGGTGCAAGAGGTTTTATCAGTAAAAATTTAGGGCCTGATGAATTATTGGTTGCATTAAATGTATTAATACAAGGCAACTACTATTTACCGCAAAGCCATTTAAACGATATGGTAGTGGCAATGCACAATAATGAAGATGTACCCCCTGCCAACCAACAACTTTCAGAAAAAGAAAAAGAATTTTTAAGTTGGGTTTGTACAGAACTTTCTTACAAAGAAATTGCAGAGAAAATGTTCATCAGCAGCCGTACTGTAGAAGATTACAGAGATGCCGTTTATAAAAAATTAAATGTACATACCAGGCAGGAATTGGTTTTATATGCTGTAAGAAACGGGCTTGCAACAAGATCTTAAAACACATACGCATAATAAGAAAGTCAGCCACTGTACAGTGGCTGACTTTCTTATTATAAGAGCATATATTATTTACTTAAGTGCATACTTCTTTCCTTGTATAAATTTCTAAAGTAAGGGTCGCGTAAATCTTTTATAAAACGGATAGCTTCTCCCGTACTTTTCATTTCAGGGCCTAACTCTTTATTAACGCCCGGAAATTTATTAAAGCTGAACACGGGTTCTTTAATTGCATAACCATCTAACTTCTTCTCTAAATTAAAATCTGTTAGTTTGTTTGCGTTTAACATTACTTTGGTTGCAATGTTCAAGTAAGGTATTTGGTATGCTTTGGCAATGAAAGGTGTTGTACGGCTTGCACGCGGGTTAGCTTCAATTACATACACTTTACCATCTTTAATAGCGAACTGGATATTTATTAAACCTTTAATGTTTAAAGCTCGGGCAATTTTTTCAGAATAAAATTCCATTGTTTCTACAACCAATGGTGTTAAGTTAAAAGCCGGTAAAACTGCGTTGCTGTCTCCACTGTGAATACCTGCTGGTTCAATATGCTCCATCACACCCATTACGTGAAAATTTTCACCATCAAAAATGGCATCTACTTCTGCTTCCTGGCATCTGTCTAAGAAATGATCAATTAAGATTTTATTATCAGGAATATGTTTTAAAATGCTGATGCAGGCTTTTTCAACTTCATCATCATTAATTACAATACGCATTCTTTGTCCGCCTAACACATAACTTGGTCTTACTAAAACAGGATAACCAACTTTATTGGCCACTTCAATCGCTTCATCGGCAGTATAAGCGGTACCATATTCGGGGTAAGGAATGTTTAGCTCTTTTAATAAATCGCTGAAACGACCACGGTCTTCAGCAATATCCATATCGTTAAAACTTGTTCCGATAATTTTTATGCCTTTAGCATGTAAACGCTTGGCTAACTTTAAAGCAGTTTGCCCACCTAATTGCACAATAACACCTTCAGGTTTTTCTAATTCAATAATTTCCCACAAATGCTCCCAATAAACAGGTTCGAAATACAGTTTGTCGGCCATATCAAAATCGGTAGAAACCGTTTCAGGGTTACAGTTTACCATAATGGCTTCATAACCGCATTCTTTAATAGCCAACAGACCATGCACACAGCAATAATCGAATTCAATGCCCTGCCCGATTCGGTTAGGACCACTGCCTAAAACAATTATTTTTTTCTTGGAAGAAGGAATGGACTCGTTGGATGAAAGTGTCTTGCTCATTTTTAAGAAATTGTGCAAATGTAAGACTGTGAATGTTTTTTTGAGGTTATTTTTTAAAAGCTGATTGGCTGAATAATGAACAAGCCGTACAAGTGAGTGACACAACGAAGTTTAATAGTAGTACAAAAGCTAAGTACAAAACTAATGCGGTAATTTTTCTCTTAGTAAGCCATAGCACCAGGTACCGAAAATGGCACTTAATAAAGTAACTATTACTACGGTTACACCTGTGCCGATTTGTGCAAACAAAGGGCCAGGGCAAGCACCGGTTATTGCCCAACCTAAACCAAATAATAAGCCTCCATACACTTGCCCTTTATTAAAAGGTTTGGGGTGAAATTTTATTTCCTCTCCGTAAATAGTTTTTATATTAAATTTTTTTATTAAGAAAACAGATATCATACCAACCATAACTGCACTACCTATAACGCCATACATGTGAAACGATTGCAGGCGAAACATTTCCTGTATTCTGTACCAGCTTATAATTTCTGCTTTTACAAATACAATTCCGAATAAAATACCTACTGCTGCATACTTTAAGTTATGATACCATTTATGCTGCAACCCGCTTTCATTAATACAAACGCTATCTAAAGAGCGTACTTCAAAATCTGTGTTATTATTCATTGGTGAGTGTATTATAGTTTAAGAATAAAAGGAAGTATTAAGTTAGCCATTATAAAACCGCCTGCCATAAAACAACAGGTTGCAATTAATGATGGTAATTGTAAAGTTGATAAACCCATTATTGAATGACCGCTTGTGCAGCCACCGGCATAACGTGTACCAAAGCCTATTAAAAAACCACCAACAATAATTATTAAAAAACCTTTGATACTTAATAATGTTTGCCAGTTAAATAATTGCTCGGGCATTAAACCATTTACCTGTGTTATACCATACGCAGCAAGTTCATTGGCTAATTTGGGATGAACATTTATAGGGTTTGGGTTAGCCAAAAAATGTGCTGCTATAAATGCACCTATAAAAATGCCGGTAACAAAAAATAAATTCCAGACTTCTTTCTTCCAATCGTATTGAAAGAAAGGAATTTTTGCAGGAAAGCAGGCTGCACAAATATGCCTTAACGAAGAACTGATGCCGAATGATTTATTGCCTAATATTAACAATGCAGGAACTGTTAGCCCTATTAAAGGGCCTGCAATATACCAGGGCCAGGGTTTTTGTATGATTTCTAACATATTTTTATTATTTTACCTTCCGCTTACAATAACAATTTTAGTAACTAATTTTTCAGTGTTGGTATCATCGGTAATTAAAACCAAATACACACCGCTGGCTGCTTTTTCGCCTTTATAATTTTTACCATCCCATACAGCCTGACCACCCAATGCTCTTGTTTGAAAAACCAATCTGCCATTGGGTTCTGCAATTTTTACCAGTGCATTATTTACTACACCACGTACAGCAATGGTACCATTATAATTCGGTGGAACAGGATTAGGAAACACTAACACATTACTATTACTTGTTGTACCTTCTGTTGAGGTACCCATATAACTGCAAATGCCTTTGAAGGTTGAAAAGAAAACTTCTCCCGTGTTTGTATTGATGGCGATACGATTTACATCGTTATCTAACAATGGTGAATTATCAACCGTAAAATGTTCTATTGTTTTATCGCCTTCGGCTGAAATAAGCCATACGCCGTTTTTTGTTCCTACCCATTTTCTGTTAGCACCATCCACAGCAATAGTTTGCACCTGTTCGCCGTGAAATAAATAGCCTGCAAAAGCACCCTCTTGTACAACAGGTAATACTGCATCGCAACTTTGATTAATGGCATCAACAGCACACTGAACAACTGCAATACCGTTATCCGTTCCCACCCAAATAAAACTGTTTTTATCTTTTGCTAAACAGTAAACATTATTGCTTGGTAAGTTGCCTTTACCAATACCTGTTTGATACAATTTCCATTGGTCATCATTGGTTGCATCTGCATACTTTCCGTAATTATAACAATACAAGCCATTACCGCGTGGAGCTACAATCCATAACTGATCGGCATCATCAACAACAATCTGACTGATAGCATTTTCTATTGTTGTAACAGGTAATGATAATGCAGTCCATTTACCATTCGGTTGTAATACACTTAAATTTTTTGGTGCAGCATAATTAGCTACCCATAAATTATTGTTCTGATCGAAGGCCAAGCCACTTACCCTGCAACTGGTCGGGTCTCCTAAAGCTGTTTGCAGGCTGCTGTTGTACTGCTTATAAATTTTTGTTGTTGTGTTGAAGTTTACCAAACCACCGCCATAACTACCTGCCCACAGAGTATTATCTACTGGGTTAACAGCTAAGGCAATAAAATCTAATACACTATCTAAAATCGGTTTGTTATAATAACCAACATAATCCCAATAACTGTTACTGTAATTATAAATCCCGTTTCTGTTGTATTGATAATTCCATGCATTGTTTACACTGCCTGCTGCTGCATATAAAACATCATTATTAAAAATTAAATCGCCGCTTGCTGTACCTAACGGACCGTTTGGAATATAACGTTGTGTTGATGAACCATTAAAAGAAGCTAATCCACCAAAATAATCTGCCACCCAAACAACATTATTTGTTGTTAAGGCATTTTTAGGAAATGATATAACGCCCGATTGTGTTATATTTTTTTCAACTATGCCGTTTGTGTTTAATTGAATAACCCTTGCATTGCCACTTGCAGTACGTTGGCATACCATCAACTTATTATCTGATGTTGCAACGTTTACAATCGGCCAGTTAACATCAGCATATAATAAACTCCATACAGTTCCGTTCAATACAAATAAAGAATCATTTTTATGTATTATTAATTTTTGATTAGCATACAACACATTATTTATTGCTCCGTTACTTAAACCATTGCTGCCACTGATATTTTGCCAATTACTGTAGTTATTTAAGTTATTGGTATTAACTGCTGCCCTCTTTAAACCTTCATCGCTTGCAGCATAATAATAAGTACCGTCTGTTGTAAAGCCATTTATTTTAACTGCATTACCTGTACTGCCGATAATCCATGTGTCTTTAATTTCATACTTGTTTAAATCTGCAACAATAACACCCAAACCGCTGCACAAATAAGCAAAGCCATTTTTACAATAAGCATTGTAAATAATTTTATTGTTAGTGGTATTACTTCTTTTTATATCACCAATATTTTTTACAATACTTCCTTTCAGTATATCAACATTACTGTTTGCGTAAGCAATAACCAATTGCTGTGTGGCATCATCCCAGGCAATGCAATTAACGCCTACATCATTCAGGCCGTTTACTTTACTATACCTGTCAATTTCATTATTTGCATCTACACTAAATATGTTATTTGAAGTGGCACAATACATTTTATCTCCCAAAGCAACTTGTATAGCTGCCTGATAATTCAAGTGTTCCCGCCAATTACCAATGGGAACCTGAGCAGAAGATGACAGATTGAAAAAAAATAAAAAGTGAAAAGTGAAAAGTGAAAATAAAAGGTGAAAAGATTTGTTTCTTTTTATTTCGTATTTCGTATTTCGTGTTTCGTACTTCAAACTTGCTGCATTTTCATTCACTCAAAAATAGTGAACTATCTACTGCTTTACAGCAATGTATTTTTTTATAGTGAAGTAATTGGTTAAGAATAATATTAACGCCATAGCAACAGCCACAGCAATAGTGGTAATAGAAATAAACCAGCTGACGAAAATATTTTGCTGTTGCAGAAAACCATGTGCAACAAACTGCAATACACTCATAATAATTAAAGCGATAACTATAATGATAATGTTGGAAGGATAAAACTGTTTTATTAAAAAGCGTTGCAATTGTTTGGGAGATGCACCTAATGTTATTAATAATTCAATTTCACTTTTGCAGGATGCAATGGTTAACTGAATAAATAAAGTAAAAATCAACAAAGCAAAAACCAACATTATAATACCTGTTCCGCCGCTGATGTTTACGACTACATTTACAATTTGCCGGTATTTACTGAAACGTGTTTTATCTGCATCGGTAGTTAACCCATTGTCTTTTAAATACTGCACCAGTAAAGGGTTTCCGGGGTCTTTGGTTTTTATAATTACTCTCGATGGCTGTTGTGTTGCCTGAGTATTTCCTGAATATTGATTAGCCCAATCCATAAAAGATTGAGGCACTAATAAAGAAGTAATTCTATCGCTGAAACCAACAATTCTTCCGTTAAAACTTATTTTGCCGTTAGCAGTTTGAATATTTACTTTAAACACTATCATTTTTACAACATCCTGCGTTAACTGTGGTAAGTTTTGTGAAAATGAAAACTGAAAATTGTAAAAATCTAAAAACATATTCGGAGCAATCATCGGAATAAAATTGCTGTTCTCATTCCAATTCCACTCTTTACTGTTTACATCAATAAATTCAGAAGGCACTGCTTCAAAAGAAATTTCAGTACTGAAAGGAAATTTATTGCTATAACTTTCAACGGAAGCTTTATACCTGCTTGGCGTCAATATGCCGACTTCATCAACAAAACTTTGCTGCTTCAATTTTGTAATATCATCATTACTTATAGAAGCATGGCCATAAGTATCTTTATTCAGCACTTTATTCAACACTAAAAAATTAGCAACACTATCCTGATTGGTTTTGCTGTGCAATAATTCATCGTAGTTAGATTGTACCTGTACGGCTGCAAAAATTAAAATTAATGCAACAGACAAACCGATAACAGCCATCACAAATCTTGTTCTGCCACTTGCTGCTTTAATTAATTTTTTTAAAAGTTTATTCATTATAATTACATGAATTAATTCGAATTACGCCAATTAGATAATTTATATTTTGTTACAAGCTTTTAGTTTTCATGGCATCAACTGTTGTCCAAAGGACTCCTTCGGAGCGTCGCACCTGCCTATCGGCAGGCAGGCTCTTGTACTTTCTGTTTTTACAGCAACAGTTTTCTGCTGTAATTAAAATGTGCATCTTCATCTAAATCAGTTAATATAAATCCAGCATTTCTTTTAGTACATTCTGCTGCAATTAAAGCAGCCGCTTTAGCAATATTATCTTTATCTAAATGGCTGAAAGGTTCATCCATTAATAGCCAATCAAAAGGTTGTATTAATGCACGAATGATGGCAATACGTTGTTGTTCGCCGTAACTGCATAAGCCTGCTCTTTGTTGTAAAATACCTGCTACACCTACTATTTCAGCCATTTCATCAATTTTATTTTCCTCATACAACGGCGTTTGCATTACTCTGTTCAGTTCAATATTTTCTCTGGCAGTAATGTTGGGAAATAATCTTAAATCCTGAAATACAATGCTTATTTTTTGTTGCCTGTAAACTGCTAAATCATTGGCATTTATTTGCCTAATGTCTTTTTCATCATATTGAACAGTTCCTTCATAATCGTTCCGCAGTTTATATAAAGTATGAATAAAAGTTGTTTTACCGCTTCCGCTGGGTGCATTAATTTTTATCCATTCACCTTTTTTAAATAACAGTTGTTTGTTCCAGATTGATGAGGAACGTTGTAATAATTTTTCTTTTAACGGAACAGGTATAATATTTTGTAATACCAACTGCATGTTTAATTGAATATACAATAAAGGCTGCATAATGCAGCCTTATTAATTGGTTTTAAAAACGGTTATAGAAATTTAAGAAAAGAAAGACTTTTTACATCTTCTGCTGTTACATTTTTTTTACGTGCAACATCAGCAAACTCAGGAATCATTTTTAATAAAGTAGCTAAACTGTTTTGTTTTTCATCTTTCAATCTGATAATAGCTTCTGAGTGCAGTTTACTTCCATCAAAATTATCTCCGGTTATAATGGCATCTTTAAAAGGGTTTTTAAAGTCTTTACTATTGGCAGCAGCTAAAAGGCTTTCAATATTTACATACATGCCTGTACTCTTTCCTTTTATTTTACTTACCACATCGCTGCTGATGTTTGATTTACCTGACTGAGCTAAATATTTTGCATATAATAAAGAATCTGTTGCAACAACAAAATGTTTATCATCTATCTGTACAAACATGCCTAAAGTTTTTATGAATTCCCCTCCTTTATAAACATTGCCTTCTTTAACTACAAAGCCGCTTTCAACAACTTTACTCATTATTTTATCAAGGCTTGGTTTATCGCCGATTGTTGCATCAAATAAAAATTGTGCAGCAGGTTGTTTCTTTCCGTTTACCAAACTGTCTTTAGCAAAATTTGCATCTGAAACTGTTACAGCAATATCTCCTTTAAAACATTTAAAAACATCTGAAGTGGTAAAACCCATTTTATCTAAATAGGAATCTGCAATCGGCTCAACACCCATTTCTTTTAATAAACCGGTAAATATTTGTGGGTTGAAAGCAAACAACATAAAGCCATTTACATGCTGCGATGGATAGTTTTCAATTAAAGAAGTATTAATTGTTGGTCCTGCATATTTTTTTAATAATGCACTAACAGTTGCATTCAAATAAGAATCTCCTTTCATTTCAATCTGGCCATCTGCAAAATTGATGGTTGATGTTGAATAGTTATCAGCCAATAGCTCCTGCACCTTTGGTACTTGCAGATAAGGCAAACTGTTTAATGAGCTCAAATAACCGTTGCTGCTACCGAACATGTACGCATCTGCTTTTTCTTTAAACATGTTTGAGAATTGTTTTACAGAAGCAATGCTTTCACTTTCTTTTTGTGTGTAGTAAGTTGTTACCTGTTGTAATAAATCTGCATCTGTAACATCATCTGTTGGAGTAAACTGAACTTTCTTTACTGAATCAAGTCCACTTAATGGTGGATATACAGTATATCCATTTTTATGCGAAGCTGTGACTAATAGATATTTATCATTCCATGAAAGAATGCAATCATTGCCCATTTTAATATAGCTGAACTCTTTAGCAGTTTTAAAAACAAGCGTATGCTGCTTATCCTGCTTTTTTACAAATGCAACAACTTTTGAAGAGTCTTTAATATTTGCTAAAAAATTTACATACAAAACAGAGCTGTTATTAACACCGGTTTTTGTATGCATATATATATAGATATTTCCCAACCAGTCAATACCGCAATCTTTCAGTTCTTCAAATTTAAGATTGAAGGAAGAATCTTTACTTGCCAGTTCTTTATATAAAGTATCTAATTTAATATTGGCTTTATCTAACTTTTCGTTAAGTGATGCAGGCTGAGCAGCCAATACAAATGTTGCATCTTTAGGAATAAACTTAGCTTCTTTAATTGAGTTTGAGCAGGAAGCAAAAAATGTTACCGTAATAAGCAACACTATACAGGTTTGCAGAAATTTTCTCATTAGTTGATTTTTATCGGATGTGAAGATACATGATAGAACAAAACTTACGCAACCGCTAATCAAAACTATTAAGCTGCAAGTAGCGTTATTATTACCGCTTAGCTTTCTTCTTCAGCAATAATACCATATGCCTTCATTTTATTGTATAAAGTTTTACGGTCTATATTCAACATTTTAGCAGCTTTAGATTTATTAAACTTTACTTTTTGCAGCATATCTACTATCATTTCATACTCTGCATTTAAAGCTACTTTTTTAATATTACTTGTATCGAAAGATTTTGCGGTAAAAGTTTTTAACTGTAATTCATTGGTTTCTTCTGCAGCAGCATAGAATTTTTTATAATGCACTATTTCCTGCGGTAATGCACTCAGCTCAACTTTATTTCCCGATGATAATAATGCAGAACGTTTTACCACATTACTTAATTCACGCAAGTTGCCGGGCCAGTTATATTGTACAAATGCTTCTCTTACATCTTCATTAAAACCATCCATTTCTTTGCCTAATTCTACAGATGCTTTCTGTAAAAAGAATTCTGCAAACTGCATTATATCTTCTTTTCTTTCTCTTAACGGTTAATGGTAATACCAAACTCATTAAAACGGTAAAACAAATCTTCTCTGAATTTTCCTTTCGCAACAGCATCATCCAATCTTTCATTACTTGCTACAATAATGCGAACATCAACAGGTATCTCTCTTTCACTTCCCAATTTTTTTATTTTTCTTTCCTGCACAACCCTTAGTAAAGCCACCTGAATATCGTAACTGAGGTTAGCTATTTCATCTAAGAAAATAGTTCCGCCGTTGGCTAATTCAAAGCAGCCCGTTTTACTTCCGGCAGCACCGGTATAAGCACCTTTTTCGTGGCCGAATAATTCACTTCCTGCTAATTCTTTTGAAAGGGCTCCGCAATCAACAGCAATAAAGGGTGCATCTGCTCTTTTACTTTTATAATGAATACGTGCAGCTACAGATTCTTTACCCGTTCCGCTTTCGCCATAAATAATAACACTGTAATTTGTTTGTGCAACCAAGTCTATCTGCCTGTACATTTCAGCAGCAATTTTACTTTTAGCTTCTATGTATTTTAAATGGTATGCTGAAGTATTGCCTGCAGCTTTTTTTACTTTTTCTGCTGATTGTGCTGCGATACCAGAAAGTGTTGGATTATTTTTTTCAGCAATCGCCTTTTTAATTGTCAATAAAATTTCTTCGGGAAGTAATGGCTTGGTAACATAATCAAATGCCCCGTTTTTCATTACTTCTACTGCTACTTTAATATCGCTGTAACCTGTAATAAAAATAAGTTTAGCAGCATTGCCGGTTTGATTGATATGCTCTAATATTTTTTTACCATCCATATCACCTAAACGGTAATCGCACATTACCACATCAAAGTTTTCTGATGATAAGAAGTTAATGCCTTTATTGCCGGTATTGGCAATGGCTACCTCGTAACCGTTTTTTTTTAAAAATCTGCTTAGCAATGCAGATGTATCCATATCATCTTCTATAATCAGCAATTTCGCCATAGAGCAACTTTATTGTTTAATGTACAGCAACCTTATCAACTATTTCTAAGATTTGCTTTCTTGTAAAAGGTTTACTCAAAAAAATATCTGCACCTTGTTCAAGAGCTTTTTTTCTGTCTTCCGCCGTATCATACGCACTCATCATAATAATATTTGTGTGCGGCGATTTGTTTTTGAATGTTTCTATTCTTTGAATACCATTACCATCGGGTAAATTCATATCCAAAAATAAAATACAGGGTTTGGTTTCTTCAAATTTTACTTCGGCTTCGTTCAATGTTTGAACAAAAGAACTGTTTAATTCTTTTGTTTTTAATAGTGATTTTAGCAGCAAGCAAATATCCATTTCATCATCTACAATTAAAACTTCGCTTTTCATATTTTACGTTTTAATCTCATTTTTTATCTCAATTTAAAAACAATTTTCTCTAAAGTCTTAATCTCTTCCTCCCCTTATTATCCTTAACAGTATTGCTATAATAGCTAAAACCAATAAGGCATGAATGATACCTCCTACACTGTAAGCAAAAAAACCTATTGCCCAACCTATAATTAAAATCACCGCTATCAGGTACAATAAATTATTCATGGTGCTATTTTAAAATAGATGTAGTAAAAAAAGTATGCCTGAAAAAAAAGTATCGGTAAATGATTAGTTTTAACCACTATAGTTTATAATATAGAGATAATAGGTTTATTCAGTTTGTTTTTGCAAAGTTTAAGTTCCCCGAAATGTGGAATTAATTTCCCAACAACAACTTTATTTTAAATGCTCTATGAAAAAATATTTTGGAATTGTATTTGCTAAGTATAAAGACTTTTAAGTGTATCTTAATTTTAACTGCAACTGCTTAAATTAACTAAATGAAACTTGCTCCCAAAATTGGTTTTCTATTAAATCCATCCATGCCGGGAAAATTGAAAACAGGTGTTATAATGGCTCTTATAATTTTAGTTGTTACCTGTTTTGTTGGATATTATTCTTTTCAAAAAACAATAGATAATGTACAATTAGTAAAGCATACCTATCAGGTAAAATTAAAAGTTGAAGAATTAAATTCTGCCATGAAAGATGTAAACCGTGCTTTAAGCGGTATTCTTTTAAGAACAGATTTAGTTAAGCATAACGACTTTTCGTTTTATACCATGTACAGAGAAGCCAAGCAAAATGTACTTAGTAAGTATAATGATGTTAAAGCTGTAACATTAGATAATACACGCCAACAAAAATTATTGGTAACACTTTTTTCAATTATAGATACAAGATTTAAATGCACTGATTCTATTACTGTTTTAAGTGAATCAAAGATTAAGGATAGTTCTTATATTGCTACATTGGACAGAGGTAAGATACTGATGAATGAATTTGATACTGTAATAACTGCTGTTCGCAACAATGAAAATGACCTGCTTTATACCCGAAACGAAATTTCTGATGATTCAATAAAACAATCTAAAGCAGTCATTGTAATTTTTATGGTGGTTGCTTTAACTATTATTATCGTTTGCTTTTATCTTCTCTTCCGTTCATTAAACATTATTCAGGAAAATGAAAGATTGTACAGAGCCATTTTTGAAAACAGCCACGATTTAAAATGCCTTTGTAATAACGACCTTTCTATTATTGAAGTAAACCCGCAGTTTGTTCATATTCTTCAAAGTAAAAAAACAGAAGAGCAGCTTTATCTGTACAATTTCTTTGAAAATAAAGAAGATGCTGAATGGGTTAAAAGCGTTATGCTTAAAGGAAAAAACATTAAGCAAAAGCAATTAACATTTATATCTGATAATGGCAGAAAATACAGATGTATTACCAACTTTATAATAATAGACGATAAGAAAAAAATTTACAGTGTAATACTTACAGATATTACAGAACAATTGCGTTTACAGGAAGAAAAAGAAGCAATGGAAAATTTTGCTAACATAGGCAGGGTAAGCCGTATGCTGGCACATGAAGTACGTAACCCTTTAACCAATATTAACCTTGCATTAGAAGGGTTGGAGGAAGAAAACGGAAATGAAAATCTGAAACCTTATTTTGATATAATTGACAGGAATTCTACCCGCATAAGCAAGTTAATTACAGAATTATTAAACTCAACCAGGCCGAATGTCTTAGAATATGATGACATTAACTTTAATGATTTAATTGAAGAAATATTTGTATTGGCTAAAGACAGAATTAATTTAAAAAACATAAGCATAACCAAACACATTGCAGGGGATTTACCTCCCTTAAAAGGAGATAAAGAAAAATTAATCATCGCATTTTTAAATATTATTATCAATGCTATTGAAGCAATGCCGAAAGAAGATGGAAGGCTTTTTATTGAAGCTTTTGTTATTGGCGATAAATTAATTCATGTAAATATTGGTGATAACGGTATTGGTATGGATGCTGAAACTGTAGCAAACATTTTTAAAACCTTCTTTACTAAAAAGCAGGCCGGTACAGGGTTAGGCTTAACTACAACACAAAATATTATTCTAACCCATAAAGGAAAAATAGGTGTAAACAGCACATTGGGTAAAGGAACAGTATTTACTATTCAGTTGCCTTTGCAGTAACTAATAGATTATTGCAATACTTTAATAATAAAACTTGGCACAACTTTTTCAATAACACTGAAAAATGTTTTATGAAAAAAATAGTCTTTGTTTTATTGTTTATTAGCAGTGTAACAATTGTAAATGCTCAAGATGCACCAACGCCTAAAGCAGAAAAAACTAATGGAGTTCATTTAGGAATCAGAGCAGGCTTAAACTTAGCCAATATTATCCGCAGCGATAATAATGCTGCATCTACGCAATTAAAACCGGGTTTAAACGCAGCAGCATTTCTGGAAATTCCTATAGTAAATGGCTTTAGTATTCAACCTGAAGTTCAATACTCAGAAAAGGGTTATAAAACCAGCGGAAGTTATTTAGGCAACCCTTATGAATACACAGCTTCAAGCAATTTTATTGAAGTTCCTATATTGGCAAAAATCAGTCCTGCAAAGGGTTTCGGCATATTAGTAGGTCCGCAGTATTCTTTCTTAACCAATACAAAATATAAGTTCACTTCAAATACAGCAACCTATCAAAATCAGGTAAATAATGATAACAGCAACTTAAGAAATAATATTTTAGGTGGTGTATTAGGATTGGAATTTAGTGGTGAATCTGTTGTACTTGATTTACGCTACAGTTTAGATTTTCAAAAGAATAATGAAGACGGAACAAGCAATAGTTTGAAATATAAAAATCAGGTTTTAGGAATAAGTATCGGCTTTAGATTTTAGTAACATAAAATCTTTGCTAACCCCAACCGCTTTAATTAAAGCGGTTTTTTATTTTATTAAAGTTGCTGCTGCTTCATCAACAAACCAATGCAATTCACCTTTTACAGGTTGAATAATTTGTGAAGGAAATTCATCAACATTCCTATCGCCCTGTAATACCTCTTTTAATACGGTAGCTTTCTTTTCA
>SAIW01000023.1 GCA_004028795.1 Chitinophagaceae bacterium | reverse complement strand
GAACTAATGGTGCTACAGGAGCTACAGGGGCAACCGGCCCAACAGGAGCACAAGGTATTCAAGGTGTGGCAGGTGTGAATGGAACTAATGGTGCTACAGGGGCTACTGGTGCAACTGGTGTTACAGGTGCTCAAGGTATACAAGGTATTCAGGGTGTAACAGGTGCAACGGGTAATACAGGAGCTACTGGTGCTACGGGTAATACCGGTGCTGTAGGTGCCACCGGAGCGACAGGGGCAACTGGTAATACGGGTGCAACAGGGGCTACAGGCTCTACCGGTGCAACGGGTAATACAGGAGCTACGGGCTCTACAGGGGCTACAGGCTCTACCGGCGTAACAGGACCTATCGGTGCAACGGGGGCTACCGGAGCGACAGGGGCAACGGGAAGCATAAATTTCCAAGGCACCTGGAGTAATGTTACCGCTTATCAAACCGGTAATACTGTTTACTATAATGGCTCAAGCTATACATCTCTAACAGGTAATTTTAATGTTACACCAGGTTCAGATCCTACTGTATGGGCATTATTGGCTCAGGCAGGGGCTACAGGAACTAAGGGGGCTACTGGAGCAACAGGCGTTACAGGTGCTCAAGGGGCAACGGGTAATACAGGTAATACGGGTGCAACAGGTAATACCGGAGCGACAGGGGCAACGGGCGTTACCGGGGCTGCAGGACAAGGCGTACCAACCGGAGGAACCACCGGACAGGTTTTAGCTAAAATTGATGGAACTAATTATAATACACAATGGGTAACTGCTTCAGGTAGCGGCGGTGCTACTGGTGCTACCGGTGCAACAGGCGTTACAGGGGCTCAAGGGGCAACGGGTAATACCGGGGCGACAGGGGCGACCGGTTCTACAGGTGCGACAGGTAATACCGGAGCTACCGGCTCTACGGGTGCAACAGGAGCTACCGGGGTTACAGGGGCTCAAGGAGCTACAGGTTCTACAGGTGCAACAGGTAATACGGGAGCTACCGGCTCTACTGGTGCAACTGGTGCAACTGGTGCTACTGGTGCAACAGGTAATACGGGAGCTACCGGCTCTACTGGTGCTACTGGTGCAACTGGTGCTACTGGTGCTACTGGTGCAACAGGTAATACGGGAGCTACCGGGGCTACCGGCTCTACTGGTGCTACTGGTGCAACAGGTAATACGGGAGCTACCGGGGCTACCGGCTCTACAGGGGTTACTGGGGCTGGTTTTTCTAACGGAACTGCTGCTAACCAAATATATATTACCGGAGCAAATCCTTATGCTCCAACCTCGCCGGTAACTACTTTACCAACTTCTGCTACACCTGCTTATACAGGCGATGTTACCAAACCGGCAGGTTCATTAACTACAACTTTGGCTACTGTAAACTCCAACACAGGTACTTTTGGTAGTGCATCGGCTATACCTGTAATTACTGTTAATGGCAAAGGTTTAATAACTGCAGTAACTACTGCTACACCAAGTGGCGGCGGCGGCTCATTAACCTACACAACTGTAACTACGAATACGACTTTATCAACATCAGGAGGGAATTTCATAATAACAGCTGCTTGTACAGTTACTTTACCATCATCAGGTATTGCTACAGGCACGGTTATAAAGATAGCAAGTTCACTTGGTAGTAATGCCAAAATAACCATAGGTGCATTTTATGATGCAATTAATAGTTCACCACATGTAGCACTAACTGCAAGTCCTATGGACGGTTCAGTTTGGTTCTCTGGTGCAGTTACTTTTATATGGGATGGTTCACAATGGATTTGGACTTATTAATAATTATTTCCTTTCTGGTGCAGGTCTTCTGACCTGTACCCTTACTGTTATTTAGTTGTAAAATAATTTACGGTGTAGCACAGGTTTGGAGACCTGAGCCAGCTATGCGAGGGCAATGACTAATTGTATTACCTCCACAAAATCCCCACCTACGAAGGGTATATCAATTAATATATTTTTAAAAGATATACCGCTAATGAATTATTTTAGATGCCAATCAGTATTCAAAAACATGCATCATATAAAAGGCGAAAAACCAATTTATATACTCGGCACCGGTTTATCGCATAATGGCTCTTCCTGTTTATTAAAAGATGGGAAAATAGTTGTAGCCATAGAAAAAGAAAGGCTGAGCAGGGTAAAACATGATGGTGGTAACGATTTTCTTTCCGTTCAATATTGTTTAAACCATGCAGGTATTTCAGTAAACGATTTATCGCTGGTAGTACAGGTAGCCAATTTTGAAAAGGAAAATATTCAGAAACATAAATTTATCGGCAAGCGTTTTTTTACTGAAAATTGTACGGTGCCTTTTATCACCATCTCTCACCACCTGGCACATGCTTATAGTGCCATAGGCACCTGCCCTTATAAAGAATGCAATGTATTGGTAATAGATGGTTGCGGCAGCCCTTACCATCATTGCGAAGATTTACAGGGGGCGGTAATACCAACCGATACCAATAGTACCCCCGGATTGTATGCCGAGAAAGACAGTTATTACCATTTTAACGGCAGCCATTTGCAGGCATTGTATAAAGATTTTTCGGTTATTGAATTATTCAACAGAAAATATCCCGTACACCTGCCCACATCATCGCACTCCATCGGTGGGTTTTACAGTATGGTTAGTAATTATTGCTTCGGCAATTTAGATGATGCGGGTAAACTGATGGGTCTTGCCCCTTATGGCAGGGCAGGGGTTTATACAACACCCATTTTTGCATTAGAAAACGGCAGGGTTCATTTGATAGAAGCGGTACTGGCATTATTTGATAAACCGATGCAGGTTGAGGAGCGACCGTTGAAAACACATTTTCAATACTATGCCGATATTGCCAAATGGGTACAAACCGAAACAGAAAAAGCCATACAGTATATTTTTAATGCGCGGCTGGCTTTTAATAAGCATGAGAATATTTGTTATGCCGGCGGCGTGGCACTAAATGCAGTAGCCAATACCCGAATACTCAGGCAAACCGGCATTAAAAACCTGTATATTGAACCCGCTGCAGGCGATAACGGGTTGGCATTGGGTTGTGCTTTTTACGGTTGGATAGAAATATTGAAACAACCTAAAATTCCGCATACCGGTTCTACCCTCTTGGGGGCCGGCTATGCCAATAACACAATAGAAGAAGCCATTACACAGTACAGAATCAATAACCCGGATATAATTGTTAAATATACATTTTATGATGATGTTATTAACCCAACCGCCACATTATTAGCTGAAGGCAAAATAATCGGCTGGTTTCAGCAGGGGGCAGAATTTGGCCCGAGGGCATTGGGTTGCAGGAGCATATTAGCCGACCCTCGCAAGAAAAACGTACAACAACTCATAAACAGCAATATAAAATTCAGGGAAGATTTCAGGCCCTTTGCCCCTTCAGTTTTAGCAAAAGAGGTAAAAAATTATTTTGAGTACGGACACGAAAGCCCGTATATGATTTTAATAGACCGAATTAAACCTGAATGGAAAGAAGCATTAGCAGGTATAGTGCATGTAGATGGTACCTGCCGGGTACAAACCGTAACAGCGGATTGGAATAAACCTTTTTATGATTTGCTGGAGGCTTTTAAAGCAAAAACAGGCATAGCCGTATTATTAAACACTTCTTTCAACAAAAAAGGAATGCCTATAGTAGAAACCCCTTATGAAGCCATTGATTTTTTTTACCAATGCCGATTAGATGTATTAGTTTTAAATAATTATATTATAAAAAAATGATGATTAAATATGTACAACTGCCCTTTTCATTTGATGCTGACCAAATGAAACAAGAGGTTGATAATTTAAACGATTATGCCTGGAAACTGCATTATAATACTAAGCATTACGATGGTGAATGGAGTGCTTTGCCATTACGTTCAGCCGAAGGTAGTTTACAAAATATTATTGCACATGATAGTACAGTTGGCGGTTTTGCCGATACCGAACTCATGCAGTATTGCCCCTATATACAATGGATAACAGAGCAATTCAATTGCCCCAAATTAGCAGTACGCTTACTTAAATTAAAAGCAGGAGCCGTTATTCATCCGCATAGTGATTATGGTTTGTATTTGGAAGAAGGTGAAATACGTTTGCATATACCCATTGTAACCAATGAACAGGTAGAGTTTTTTTTAGAGGAGGAAAGAATTTATTTAAGGGCAGGTGAATGCTGGTATATGAATTTAGTATTAATGCATAATATTAACAATAAAAGCAATGAAGACAGGATTCACCTTGTGATGGATTTGGTAGTAAACGATTGGCTACAGGAACTATTTAATAACCCTGATATTAAAATAAAGAAAATTTTTGCAGGTATTGTTAAAAAAGGAGAAGATGAAAAAACCAAAAGGATGACCATTGAAGGCCTGCGTTTACTAAATACAACTACTGCTAACGAGCTTGCGGATAAAATGGAGACTGAATTAGCACTACACACATAAGTAGGGGTTCTGCCAGCCGCTTACATGCTCTTTATGTATTTCCTCATACACGGCACTATCATAACGCAATGCCCTGCCCTGTTCTACCACAATTTTATTAACCACCCGGTTATGTATGCTAATCTTTTCAATATCAATAATGGGTAAAGCATAATTATCATCGGCATAAAAATTACGGATACCTCTGGGGCTTTTAATATGTATTTTTTTTAAAGTTTCGGCTACGGCTTTAAAATCTCTTTTTTGTAAAGCCGGCATGGTTTCTAATAAACCCAGGCCCAACTCATACCCCATCAGTGAAAAAATAGTAGGTTTTTCACCTGTTTTGCTGATATAGTTTTCCTTAAATTTCTGATTCAATGCATCGGGTGAATGATAATTATACATAGAAGCACTGTACATTTCCATATCGGTATCTATTTCCTGCAAAATATCTTCTGATGACATATGTGCCGATACAATTAAGGGTACTTTTCCATAGATTTTCGAATGCCTATAAGCTTTTAAAAAAGCAATGGCCTCATGGCCGCAAAAAATAGCGTGTACAAAACCGGGTAAATTATTATCGTCTAATCCATCAATATACTGGTTGGTTTTATACGCAATATCGGTATGGTAGGTACCGGGGTCGTACATAATGGTATAATCAATTGCTGCAGAGCCTGCAATTACTGTACCCTGCCTGAAAGCATTTTGCAGGTGAAAACCACAATCGAAAAAACCCATGGCAACAGAACCTTTATCACCAAACTGTTGCTGTGCCCAGAGCCCCATGGCATATTCGGATTGCCATAACTGAAAGCTGTTAAAAAAAACAGTATCGGTAATCGTATGGGTATAGGGTATATATTCTCCCATATCGCTGAATAAGCCAATACGCCGGTGCCTGTTAAACATAGGCACCAGCGTTGGAATGGCTTTATAGTTGAGCAGACCGAAAATAATATCTGCCTGATGAAAACTCAACAATTTTTGAACCGTAACTTCAACCTGTTTAGTGGTTGCCTGCATGACATACTCGGGAATAAACTGAAAAAAATTATCCTTGGTAAGCGATGCAGGTAAAACTGAGTGAAAGCCTTTTATCAAATCGTTACTCATAGTTGGGTAAACTGTGGAATGATAAAAGAGCACCCCTATTTTAATACTCATTGGCAACCAATATTAATCGCGGGTAGGGTATAAACCCTGTGTAATAATTAAATAAGCAAGCCCTAAATAAGGTGGTAAATTAGAGAAAGCTTGACCGCTACCTGTAACACCAACCGTTACTGTACCGCCCGTTACTGTACTGGCATTGCCGTTAATAGTACCATTAACCGGTGCAGTACCCGTTGCGGTAGTACCTCCAACAGTCCAGTTTGCGGTATTTGGGGCTGTAGCAGTACCATAAGCAAAAACAGATTTATTGCCACCTTGTGGTCCAGTAAATGGAATCTGAGGTATTGTTGCAGGAACAGCACTTGCTGCTGGTGTACTAACCGTACCGTTTGCTGTACTAACCGTTAGCGTACCATTTACATTCAATGCAGGTACACTTGCATTTAAACCGGTACCACCACTACCAACGGTAATACTAATAGGTGCCTGGCCTGTGGTTGCCGTAAACGTAGCCGCGTGGTTATGTGTTGGTAAATTGGCTATTGTTAAGATAGTATTAGGGTTGCTGGTAGCCTGACCCAGTGGTATATTTAAGCCGGTAGGTGAACCTGCACCCATATTCGTAGTACCTATTGGTACCCTGCCCCTTAAATCGGGGATGCCAAAGTTTTGTACACCATTACCGCCAAAAGTGGTTCCTAATAAGGAGAATAATGCTGAATTCTGCGGAACATTGAATAATTGCCCGGCACAGTAAGCAGTATATTGCCCAATAGGAAAATTTAATGCCGAAGGGAAAATGAGTCCCATGTAAACATCCATAGTTGTAAATTTTTAAAGGTTAAAAGATTATTTTAATTGGGTATGTAATATATGAATGATTTTTATAAAAAAGAAAATTGAGAAATATTTTTTTAATTGTTACCATAATTACATACACTAACATAACAATAATTTAATTTAATAAAACTAAACCCCATAGCCTGCCTGTATATTGCAGTATATAGTTTACTATTTGGTAAGCAGGCAGTGTAAACTTTCAGGCTATAACAGCTATTTCAATTGCAGGCTTTCCTGATATACGATATTGAAATTGCAGAAGAGCGTTTTCGGCTATGGTGTTTTTGTATGGTCTTGAAATAATAAAAGGAAGCGTAAGGCTGCAATCTTCATGCTGTAAAATATTGTTTCCGAAAACTTTAATTGTAGTATATAAAGCAAGCTCATGTAAGTTAGGGTTGTAAGCATTGGTTAGTTGCACCTCTTTTAAAGGAATTGTGTTTTCCTTGTTTGCAGCTGGGCTGTTTTTACTGAGCTCCATAATGTTTGCCAGTTTGGTTTCAAATTCTTCTCTTATTAAATTATCATGCAAGAGCATTTTTGCATGCTGCTTTTTTTGTGCATTAACTGCCATAAGGTCAACACTAATTTGTTCGGGAATAAAAATCCCCTGTGGTGCCAACTGATTACGCAGATTAAGGGTAATGGCTACCTGTGGCTCTTTGCGTAAAGCGTTTAACATTGTTTCGCTTACAGCAATATGCATAGGGGCATTTTTTGTCCATTTAAACTGGCCGGCATCTTCTTCATAAATACCCCCTATATAATTTACCAATTCAAGTTTAGTAATTGTTTTTTTAATGCTTATAATATTTTCGGGAATAATGTCAATTAAATACAGTTGTATATCATTACTGCTGAAATACAGGGCGGGAATGATGGATAATATTGCATAGGGCCCACAACCTGCATCTACTATATTTATCGGTCTTTCTTTGGTATCTTCTAATAATTTCTGTATAGCTTCAATTATTCCTTTCAGAAAAACAGTTGTTCGTGCTACTTCTAATAAACACATGGCAGCACTCCAGCTGCTTACGGCATAACCGGTACCTAACCATTTTTCATTTGTTTCTGCGTTGGTGCTTTGGTCTTGCAAATCATAAATATCCATCGAAGAAAATAAGCCGGCAATTGCATGAAGTGTATTTCTTTTATCCTGCCATGAAGATGAAGTATTTAACAATATATCTGCATGCTGTTTAAGTGTTGCTTTATAATTATTACTCATATCAGTTAAATAAATTGATCGCCGATCTGTAATCCCAAACTAAATAGTTTAATACCCGATAAATACCCTTCATTTACATGTACTAAATTTATTTGTACAAAAAGTTTATTGATACATGCCACAATCAACCCGTAATTGTAATCTGCATGTACAATAGTACCCGGCAAGAAAACCTGTTCTGTATTTACATTTACAATACTTAGTTCTAATATTTTAACAGGCTGTTGCTTTATAATTGTAATAGCTCCATCATACTTAGGGTTGGCAGCATTAACCAATGCAATAATAGATTCGGCAGTTTGATTATGCCAATCTATGGTTAGCATCTGTTGACCGGGTGGTTTAAAATAGTCAGTATCGGTTATTAACTGCTGCGATAAAGGTTGAGCCGTAACTATCGTGTTTAAGTTTGCCATTAACTGTGCTGCCAACATGCCTAATTTAACACCATGCATACCATAGGTATCTTCTTTCAAAATGGGTAAGGTTGCAATATGCAGAATATCTCCGCAGTCAATCTGCTCATTCATTGTATGAACAGCAATTCCTCCCTTCTGTTCCCTGTTTTTTATTTGCCAGAATATCGGGTCAGAGCCTCTGTATTTCGGCAATAGCCCGAAATGAAAATTAATACAACGGCCTGGGAGCATTTCTAAAACCTTTACCGGTATCTGATATGAAAAAGTGAGCGTAAGTAATGCATCCGGCTGATACTTATTTAAAATACTTACCAATTGATTTTCAAGATTTACTTTTTCAAGTACATAAATATTTTCTGAATCAATGCCTAATTGCAAAAAAACCGGTATGAGTATAGATTTTGTTTTTACAGTAACACAAACAGCCTGCAATTGTTTCTGTTGTTGCAACTGAGCGATACCCGGCAATGCCAATACATCAGAGCTACATAAGATTACTACCTTCATATAAAATTAAATGTATTAAAACTATTGCTGCATTAGTAAATTAATATATCGTTTGTTTGAAATTTTCTACCCGAACTGTAATGCTTCATGGAAATAGATTTACTATTTCATTTTATATAATTTCATATTATCCGGTGTAGAACAAAAAAGCGAAGTAAAAATTACTTCGCTTTTTTATTTTTAAGCATCGAAATCGTATTTCTTTCTTCTCGGCCGCTTCAACATGGCTGATGCTTCTTTATCATCGTTGGCAAAAGTTTCTTTTACAGGATCCCAATAAATCTTTCTTTTCAACTTCATAGCTATCTGATGTAATAAGCAGGCAGAACATGAACGATGACCAACTTCAACAGGTGCAACAGGTTCTTTTCTTGTTTTAATACATTCTAACCAATTAATATGTTGTTCGGGGCTGTCATACAAATGAATTTCATTGGCACCGATAACAGATTGTAATATGGCAGGGTTGCTTGCATCAATCGGTTTAATACCATCTTTATCTGCCACAGGGTCTGAATCTGTAATACGATAATTGCCTCTTGTAACCCAAATCCAACCATCTGTTCCGATAAATTTAACGCCGTTGGGTAACTCATTGGAAACAATCATGTGAACACCATTGGCATACATGGCTTCTGTTTTAAAAATGCCATGTACATCCCATAAACCTTTATAATTAGGGTCATCGGTCGGGAAGTTTGCTTTACCCCAAATTTCAGTAGGGCCGCTGTATTCTAAGCCCATTGCCCAATGTGCAATATCAATATGGTGAGAGCCCCAACCGGTAATCATTCCCGCACCAAATTGTTCGCAACGCAACCAACCCGGTCTGCTGCCGATGCCTTTGGGAGAAAAGTCCTGCGAATGCACTCTTTCTTCAGTATAATAAACTTCAGGTGTGGTACCCAACCAGGCATCATAATCTAAACTTGCGGGAACAGGCATTTCAATTCTGTTGCCTCCGCCGGGGTCTCCGGGCAAACCGACTTCTATCGTTTTTAAGGTTCCTATCCTGCCATTTCTTACTAACTCACAGGCTCTTTTAAATTGAGGCCAGGGGTCAACAGAACGTTGCTGACTACCCATTTGCAAAATTCTTCCGCTTTTCTTTACAGCATTACTTAATATTCTTCCCTCTTCAATAGTTAATGCAGCAGGCTTTTGCAGATACACATCTTTTCCTGCATTAACAGCATGTACTGCAACAACCGCATGTTGATGATCGGGTAAACTGATGTGCACTGCATCAATATCTTTATTCTGCAAAAGTTCTTTGTAGTTATAATACACTTTAATATCCCAATCGCCTTTCAAACCACCGTTTACACTTGCATTTTTTTCATAATTAGTTTTAACAGCCTGCGGGCCTGCATTTGCACGGTTTCTATCTAAATCGCACACAGCAATAATTCTTGCTCCGGCATAACGGGAAATGCCCGTCATATCATGACTGGTTGAAATTCTGCCGCAACCGATAGAGGCAACATTAATTCTGTTGCTGGGTGCATATTTGCCAAACACACTTGCAGGAACAATGGTTGGAAAGCCTGTAGCAATAGCTGTTCCTAATGAAGCTTTAATCGTGTTATCAATAAATTTTCTTCTGCTGATATTTTTTTTCATGATGGCAGTTTTTAAATTTTTATAACCGCCGATAAGGTTGATAACTGTTATCGAGGTTTTTTATTTTTCATATTATAACCGCGGATAAGTTTTATAAATGTTGTCGGGGTTGAAAATCTATTCTATTTTTTCAGTATTAAAGGCTTTGCATTATGCTGTGCTTTTAATGCTAATTCTGTTGCTAAGAAACAGTGTTCCTGCGTCATAGCTTTTTCTGTTCTGTTCAACACATCATCAACAATTAACGGCCCGAACGGCAGTACCTCTTTATTACAATCTATATGTACCATTTCTTTTTGATTGACTAAGTACAAATGATTACCGCCTTTATTAACTCCCGAAGCAACATCAGTATTTTTTCTTACTTCAATATAGCCATCAGTTCCTAAAACGGTTAATCTTCCATCGCCCCAGGTATCTAAACCATCGGGTGTAAACCAATCAACCCTTATATAACCTGCACCGCCATTGCCTCTCAGCATTACATCACCAAAGTCTTCAAACAAAGGTTTATCAGGATGATGCACATTGCCTGTTTGAGAACACAGCACTTCTGCCTGCGTAGAGCCTGTAAAATGCAGGTATTGATCGAATTGATGAGAGCCGATATCTGTTAATATGCCACCGTATCTTTTCTTATCAAAAAACCAATCAGGTCTTACAGATAACCCTGTTTTGCCGATACCGTTATTAATTCTGTGCGGTGCCAAGTTTACTGTTTGAATTACATTACCAATAGCACCTGCTTTTACCAACTGACTTGCTTTTTCTGTGGCTTTGTTTTCAAAACGCTCACTGTACATGATGGAATAAATGCGTTTTGTTTCTTTCTGCACTTTTTTAACAGCAGCTAACTGCTCTAATGTTATAATGCCGGGTTTATCAGTTAAATAGTCTTTACCGTGCTGCATTACACGAATGCCTAACGGGGCTCTTTCATCCGGAATGCCTGAGCTTAACACCAAATCAATTGATTTATCTTCTAATATTTCATTCTCACTTTTTGCAAGCTTTGCTTCAGGATAGGTTTTTAAAAACGCAGCAGCTAAATCTGCTTGCTTTGCATATAAGGCAACTAATTGCCCGCCGCCTCTTTTAATGGCATCTGTCATTCCATATATATGCGGATGGTCAATATTAATAACAGCAAATTTTATTTTGTTGGGTTCTGTTTTTAATTCTTTTTGCTGCGGTACAGATTCAAGGTGTTTAATCTTATCTGCCAATGGAGCCATTAATAATAAACCTGAAGCTTTGGCTGCATCGTGTAAAAAATGTCTTCTGTTTTTTTTGTTGAGATTCATATGGTGCAATTGTTTTTTAAGAACTGTTTTATAAAATGGTGATTGAAGATTTGATAACATTGCTGGTTGCTTTGTTGGCAACATCCGGCTGCCCTCCGCCAATACTAAGCATTAATTTTCCTTTTGGTTGATAATATTTTCCATCGCTGTTAACCAATGAAAGTTGTTGCGGTGTAAGGGTAAATGAAACTTTTTTAGCTTCTCCTGCTTTTAAATAAATTCTTTTAAAACCTTTTAATGCTTTTAAAGGAGCTTTTTCTTTTACATCGGGGTAGGCAATATATAATTCAACTACTTCTTCACTATCTTTCTTTCCGGTGTTTTTTACCTGTGCAGTAACAGTAATATTTTTTCCAATTTTTGCAGTTGTTGTTTGCAATGCTAAATAAGTGAAGGTGGTATAACTTAACCCGTAACCGAATGGATATAAAGCCTTGCCTGTAAAGTATCTGTAAGTTCTGTTGTTCATATCATAACTACTGAAATCGGGTAAGTCTTTATCGCTTGCATAAAAGGTAACAGGCAATCTTCCCGAAGGGTTATAATCTCCGAATAAAACATCTGCAACTGCTGTGCCTGCACTTTGCCCGCCATACCATGCATTAACAATAGCGGGAATATTTTCATCTTCCCAAGGTATGGCAATAGCACTGCCCGTCATCATTACAAACACAACAGGTTTGCCTGTTTGTTGCAGGGCTTTTAATAATGCTGTTTGTACAGTTGGCAGCATGATAGAAGTTCTGTCTCCACCATTAAAGCCGGGTGCATTAACAGGCATTTCTTCACCTTCTAATTGCGGTGAAATTCCACCTGCAAAAACAAATGCATCAACATCTTTTAATCTGTTTGCCAAAGCTGTAAAATCTGTTTTTACATAATTACCAACACGTAACGCCACATTGGCTTTGCCATCTCCCTGCCAGTATTCCAACACAATTTTATAAGAGGAATCTTTTTGTGTTTTTAATGCAAAAGTTCTTGCACCCCATCTGTTTCTTAACCATGCATTAATTACTTCTTTTCCGTTAATGATAAGCTTATAACCATCATCTGCTTCTATTTCAAAAGTTACTGTTCCGGTTGTTGTTGCTTTATAATCGGTTGTATAACGTGCAGAAAAATCAACTGCTATAATATTACCAACTACAGATTGGCCTTCCTGCCAGAAATGATCAATTGTTTCTTCTGTCTTGGTTATTGCAGGTGTTCCCTGCAACTCTTTATTATTAAAATATTCTGCTTTGATACCTTGTTTACCTTCAAACCAAAATTGATTTGCAGCGTTTTTATCATAAGCCAGCAACGTATCGTTAGTGTAGTTTAAAGCCTTTTCGTAAATAACTTCAACAGTATTACCTAATTTATTTTTAATGCCATCTAAAACAGTTACCACATTTGATGGTGTTCCGTTATAATTTCCCAGAATTGAAATTTTGTTATCTGCATTAGGGCCTAATACTGCAATTTTTTTAATTGATTTTTTATTAAGCGGAAGTGTATTGTTTGCATTCTTTAATAGTACAATACTTTGCTGAGCCATTTTTAATGCCAATGCTTTGTGTTGGGGAGATTCTAATACATCATCTTTTATCTGAGCATACTTTACGTGTGACGGGTCATCAAACATACCCAACTTAAAACGTAGCGTAAACAAGCGTTTCACCGAAGCATCAATTTGTTGTTCTGTTACCATTCCTTTTTTCACCGCTTCTACTAATGTTGAATAAACCGAGTTACCGCACTCAACATCTGTACTGTGAATTAATGCATCTGCTGCTGCTGCCAATGCATCTTTATGTGTTTTGTGGTACCTGAAGAAATCATCCAATGCCCAGCAATCGCTCGTTACATAACCTGTAAATTTCCATTGATTGCGTAGTATATCATTCATTAATAAATCATTGCCGCAGCAGGGTTGTGTGTTTACCGCATTATAAGCACACATAACACCGGCAACATTTGCGTTAACCACTAATTGTTTAAAGGCAGGCAGGTAAGTATCCCATAAATCGTATGCAGTAGGGTTAACATTGTCTTTATGTCTGGAAGGTTCAGGGCCACTATGTACTGCATAGTGTTTGGCACATGCTGCTGCTTTCATATATTTCGGGTCATCGCCCTGCAAACCTTTAACAATAGCTGTACCCATCATAGCTGTTAAGTAAGGGTCTTCTCCATATGTTTCCTGCCCTCTTCCCCAACGCGGGTCTCTGAAAATATTAATGTTCGGCGTCCAGTAAGTTAAGCCCCAATACCTTTCTGCTGTTTTATTTAATTGAATGGCTTTGTTATGAATAGCTCTTCCTTCAGTTGCAGAATAATCGCCCATTAATTTAATGCTTGCAGTATCCCATGTGGCAGCCATAGCAATAGCTTGCGGAAAAGAAGTTACTTTAAAAGGCGTTCTGGCAACACCATGCAAGGTTTCATTCCACCAATCATAAGCAGGAATATGTAAACGTTCAACTGCAGGGGCATGATTGAGCATTTGTGCAACTTTTTCTTCTAATGTAAGCCTGCTTACCAAATCGTTTACTCTTTGTTCAGTCGGTAAGTTTTCATTAAAAAATGGAAATGATTTTTTATCTGTTGTTTGGCTGAATGAACGAAAAGCAATTATGGTTGTAATTGCAAGCAATACTTTTTTTCTCATTAGTTGGCTACGTTGAATAAAGTAAAATTGAAATTCAGTCTTATAAAAACAAATGGCAAGTACAATAGGTAATACTGCACTTATCTTTGTTTCAACAGTTAATTAAACTATTGTTGCTTTTATTTACTGAATTAAATGAAACCGATTGTAAATTAGGAATTACTCAGAATTTTTATACAAATTCAACTGATAAACTTTAAAAATATTTTCAGATGTATTCATTAGAACAAACTATGCGTTGGTACGGACCGAGTGATGTGGTTGATTTATGGCATATTCGTCAGGCAGGTTGCACAGGCGTTGTAACCGCATTGCATCAAATTCCTGTTGGAGCTGTTTGGACAGCAGAAGCTATTAATGAAAGAAAAAAAATGATTGAAGCGGTTGGAATGAGCTGGACTGTTATTGAAAGTTTACCCGTTCACGAAGACATTAAAAAACGCAGCGGCAACTATCAGTTATACATTGATAAGTACAAACAAAGCTTGGAAAATATTGCAGCCTGTGGCTTGAAAGTAGTTACTTATAACTTCATGCCCATATTAGATTGGCTAAGAACCAATGTTGAATATGAACTGCCCAATAAAAGCAAAGCATTATTTTTTGAAAGAGCAGCTTTTGTAGCTTTTGATTTGTTTATTCTGCAAAGGCCGGGTGCTGAGAATGATTATGCAAAAGAAGAAATTGAAAAAGCAAAAGACAAGTTTAACAGTATGACGGAAGCTGATAAACAATTCTTAAAAAAGAACTGTTTGCTGGGCTTACCCGGCAGCGATGAAAGTTTTACACCTGAACAAATTTTGGCTGCTTTAGATACCTATAAACACATCGATACAGCAACTTTAAAACAAAATCTGTTTTTATTTTTACAGGAAGTGGTGCCTGTTGCAAAAGCATTGGGTTTGAAAATGGCCATTCATCCCGATGACCCGCCTTATGCAGTTTTAGGTTTGCCAAGAGTGGTAAGTACAGAAAATGATTTGGCTGAAATTATTGCCTGTATTGATTCTCCCGCAAACGGATTATGCTTTTGTACCGGCTCTTTAGGTGCAAGACCGGATAATAATATTCCCGCTATGGCAGAGCGTTTTGGCAACAGGATAAATTTTCTTCACTTAAGAAATACAAAGCGAAATGCCAACGGAGATTTTTATGAAGCCAATCATTTAGATGGCGATACAGATATGTATGCCGTAATGAAAAAAGTAGTTGAGCTGATGCAGAAAGAAAAAAGAAATATTCCAATGAGGCCCGATCATGGCCATCAAATGCTGGATGATTTATCTAAAAAAACATACCCGGGTTATAGTGCCATCGGCAGGTTAAAAGGCCTGGCAGAATTACGAGGCTTGGAAATGGGTATTGCAAAATCTTTTTACTATAACTAAAGAATTTATTTACTTAATGAATAACATTAAAAACATCATTTTCGATTTAGGCGGCGTTTTTCTTAACCTTAATTATCAACTGACAGAAGATGCTTTTGTAAAAGCAGGTATTGACAATTTCCATGAACTGTTTACACAGCATCATGTTAATCCGTTGTTTCATTTATTAGAAACAGGAAAGATTAGTGAGGCAGATTTTTACAATTCATTCAGAAAAGAAACGGGAAAAAGTATTACTGATGAAATTATTAAAAACGCATGGAATGCAATGCTGTTAAGCTTTCCAAAAGAAAGAATAGATTGGTTAAAAACGATAAGCAAACAATACAAAGTGTTTCTTTTTTCAAATACCAATCAAATACACTACGATGCTTTTATGAAAATTTTTGAAGAAACTTTTAATGCATCAGACTTCAACTCATTGTTCATTAAAGCCTATTATTCTCAACAAATGGGTTTAAGAAAGCCTGATAAAGAAGCTTTTGAATTTATTTTAAATGAACAAAATTTAAACGCAGCAGAAACTTTATTTATAGACGATACACCAAAAAATATTGAAGGTGCCAAAGCTGTTGGCTTACAAACAATTCTGTTACAATCTCCGCTTACTGTATTGGATTTGAATTTGTAAAAACTTAGTTTTTTATTTCTTCAAACTCAATATAATCATCGTCTTTTGGTTTAACAGGAGAATGATTATAAGATGTTGGTTGTGTTTGCTGCTGTTGTGCAGTTTGTTGGTTGGCTTGCTGTTGCCGCTGCATTTCTTTTACAGCACTACGCATTTGCGAGGTAGCTTTTCCCACAGGTATTACAAACTCAAAAATCAATTTGTACAGTATATAAATAACTATAATCCAGATTATCAATTTCATAAACAACAAATGTATAATGTTATTAAACCCAAGCCTGTTAAAATATTTTATATGGTAAAACGATTGAAAAGCTTAAATATTTCAACGTATTAAAATTTGGAACTTACCTACCCATTACCATACATTTGCAATGGAATAAAGAATGATTGAAGGGAACGATAACCGTTCCCTTCTTCTTTGTAAATATGTTACCAATAGAAAATCAAATAGAAAAAATACAGCAATTGGTTAATGAGGTACTGCAGGCAGAAACCAATTATTTCTGCATAAGTATCCGCATTAAACCAACCAATAATATTAAAGTATTTATTGATGGAGATAACGGCATAACCATCGAAAAATGTGTACAGTTTAATCGTAAGCTGTATAAATTAATTGAAGAAGCGGCGTTATACCCTGAAGGAGAATTTAGTTTAGAAGTTTCTTCTCCGGGTGTTGATGAACCATTAAAAACACAAAGACAATACAATAAAAATATCGGCAGAAGCTTAGAAATTATTTTTACAGACGGAACTAAAAAAGAAGGAAAACTATTACAGGTAGCAGAAGCAGATATTATTATAGAATTCACTGAGGGCAAGGGAAAGAAGGCGGTTACACAACAATTGGTTATTCCATTCAACAATATAAAAACAACAACAGTTCAAGTAAAATTTTAAAAAAATTACGAATACAAAATTGATTTTAATCAATTGTAAATCGTAAATCGTAAATTGTAAATCGTATGGCAAGTATTAACTTAATTGATGCGTTTCAGGATTTTAAAGATGCTGAAAACTTAGACAGACCAACTATGATGAAAGTGGTTGAAGATGTGTTTAAAACCTTGTTACGCAAAAAATATGGCAGTGATGAAAACTTTGATGTAATTGTAAATGCCGAAAAAGGCGACCTTGAAATTATTCGCCGCCGTATGATTGTTGAAGATGGTGAAGTAAACGACCCTTTAGCTGAAATTGCTTATTCTGAAGCTGTAAAAATTGAACCTGATTTTGAGGTAGGTGAAGAATTGTATCAGGAAGTTGATATGTTAGATTTTGGTCGCCGTGCTATTTTAGCTGCTAAACAAACTTTAGCAAGCCGTATCGGCGATTTAAAAAAGAATGTATTGGTAAAAAAATATGCCGACCGTATCGGCGATATTATCAGTGCAGAAATATACCAGGTTTGGAAAAAAGAAGTGTTGTTATTAGATGATGAAGGAAACGAATTAATTCTTCCCAAATCAGAACAAATTCCGCAGGATTATTTCAAAAAAGGCGAATCTGTTCGTGCAGTTGTAGCAAGAGTAGACACTAAAAACAATACACCTGTAATCATTCTTTCAAGAACAAGTCCCTTGTTTTTAGCTAAATTATTAGAAATTGAAGTGCCTGAAATTTTTGATGGCTTAATTGCTATTAAGAAAATTGTTCGCGAACCGGGAGAAAGAGCCAAAGTGGCTGTTGAAAGCTATGACGACAGAATTGACCCTGTTGGGGCCTGCGTTGGTATGAAAGGTAGCCGTATTCACGGTATTGTTCGCGAATTAAAAAATGAAAATATTGATGTAATTAATTTCACGACCAATATTCAATTGCTTATTCAACGTTCATTAACTCCTGCAAAAATCAGTTACATGAACCTGGATAATGAAAAGAAACAAGCTGATGTTTATTTAAAACCCGATCAGGTTTCTTTAGCAATAGGCAGAAGGGGTGTAAATATTAAGTTAGCTTGCGAGCTTACAGGTTATGAAATAGATGTATTCCGTGAGGATGAAGAACAAACCAATGAATTTGATATTGATTTAGATGAATTCAGCGATGAAATTGATACATGGATTATTGATGAATTTAAACGCGTTGGTTGCGATACAGGAAGAAGCGTACTAAAACTAACACCAGAAGAATTAGAAAGAAGAACAGATTTAGAAAAAGAAACCATAGCCGATGTTATAAGAATATTAAAAGAAGAGTTCAGTAAAGAGGCTTAATTTCTTTTCACTAATAACTAAAGCTCAAAACAAAAAATAAACAGCTCAAAAAAAGTTGAGTTGTCAGACAAAATAAAACTGAATGTCAGAATTAAAATTACCAAGGTTATTAGCAGCAGCTAAAGAGTTCAATATCGGGCAGGATACCCTTATTGATTTTTTAGCCAGAAAAGGATTTAAAAAAGATGACCTGAAGCCTACAGCAAAGCTTTCAGAAGAAATGTATTATGCTTTGCAGGCAGAGTTCAGCAGCGATAAAGCTGCCAAAAACAAAGCTGATTTAGTAGAAATACCTAAAGGCAGCAGCGAGGCAAGAAAGAAAAAAGACGAAGAAGATATTTCTATAAAAAGAAAAGAGGAAGATAAAAAACCGGTAGCCAAAGAAGAGCCTAAAGTAGAGGAAGAAAAGCAACCCGAGCCTCTTGAAGAAAAACCAAAAGAAGAACAACCTGTAGTTAAGGCAGAAGAACCCGCTGCAACAGATGTTGTTAAAATAGATGCCCCTGAAATTGAAGAGCCGAAAGTGTTGGGTAAGATAGATTTAAGTGCTATTGATTCTTCAACCCGTCCTAAAAAAGTAGTTAAGAAAAAAGAAGAGATTAAAGAACAACCTGCTGTAGAATCGGCTCCTGCTAAACAGGAAGTAAAAGAAGAGGTTAGAGCAGAAGAACCCGAAAATGAAGTTGAAACAAAACCTGCTGAACAAGAACAACCTGCAATTGCTGCACAACAACCGCAAGCACCTGTTGCCGATGAACCTGTTATTGAAAATATTGAAGTTGAAAAACTTACAGGTCCTAAAATTTTAGGTAAAATAGCATTGCCTGTTGATAGTGATACCAGACCTAAACCTTCTCCTAATAACAAAGAGGAGCAACGTGTTCGTAAACGTATTCCTGTTGATAAACGTGGCAGCCATATTCAGCATGTTGACTTTAGAAAAGATGACAGAAGCGGTAACCCTAACAACAGACAACAAGGTGGTGGTAATAACCAGCAGCAAGGCGGAAGACAAGGTGCTGGTGGCGGCTTTAACAGAGGCGGAGGAGGAAACCAACAACAAGGTGGCGGCGGTTTCAATAGAGGAGCCGGTGGAAACAATCAACAAAGAGGAGGACAACAAGGTGGTTTTAACAGAGGGGGTAATAATCAACAAAGAGGAGGGCAAGGTGGTAATAGAGATTTCCGTAGAGAAGATAAAGAAATTGACGCAAAAGAAATTCAGGATAAAATTAAAGAAACACAAGCCAAACTTGCGGGTTCAGGTGGCAGAGGTAAGAGCCTGAAAGCTAAATATCGTAAAGCCAAAAGAGAAGAAGCTGCCGATGCAATGGGCGAAATGGAAGCAGGCAACAAATTACAGGTTACTGAATTTGTTACTGTTAGCGAATTAGCCAACTTAATGGATGTAAGTTTTACAGACATTATCAGCAAATGTATGAGCCTCGGTATCATGGTTTCTATTAACCAACGTTTAGATGCTGAATTGATAGAATTAATGGCAGGCGAATTTGGTTATGAAGTTGAATTTATGGGTGTGGATGATGTTGAGGAAGGAGAAGAAGAAGATGTTGACAGCGAAGAAAATTTAGAACCCCGTCCACCGATAGTAACAATCATGGGTCACGTAGACCATGGTAAAACATCATTACTTGATTATATCAGAAGTGCCAATGTAGTTGCCGGCGAAGCGGGTGGTATTACACAACATATCGGTGCTTATGAAGTAACACTTCCTACCGGTAAACACATTACGTTCTTAGATACGCCTGGCCACGAAGCCTTCACAGCCATGCGTGCAAGAGGTGCGAAGATTACGGATGTTGCAGTTATTGTTGTAGCTGCGGATGATGCTGTAATGCCTCAAACAAAAGAAGCTATCAGCCATGCACAGGCAGCAGGTGTACCGATGATTTTTGCAGTGAATAAAATTGATAAAGACGGTGCCAAACCTGAAAAAATTTACGAGCAGCTTTCTCAAATGAATATTTTGGTTGAAAGCTGGGGAGGTAAATATCAAAGCCAGGAATTAAGTGCCAAGAAGGGTTTACATGTAGATGCTTTATTAGATAAAATTTTATTAGAAGCAGAATTATTAGAATTAAAAGCCAACCCCAACAGAGAAGCTACCGGTTCTATTATCGAAGCTTCTTTAGATAAAGGCCGCGGTTACGTTGCCACTATTCTTGTTCAGAACGGAACATTGAGACAAGGTGATTTAATTGTAAGCGGACAATATTTTGGTAGAGTAAAAGCCATGTTTAATGAACGTAACCAACGCGTTCAGGAAGCACCTCCGTCAACCCCGGTAGTAATATTAGGTTTAAACGGTGCTCCGCAGGCAGGTGAGAAATTTAAAGTGTATGAAGATGAAAGTGAAGCAAAAGAAATTGCATCTAAACGTTCTCAAATTCTACGTGAGCAAGGGTTAAGAGCTAAGAAACATATTACATTAGATGAAATCGGTCGTCGTTTGGCCTTAGGAAACTTCAAAGAATTAAACATAATTATTAAAGGTGATGTGGACGGTTCTGTAGAAGCCCTGAGCGATTCATTACAAAAACTATCAACCGAAGAAATTGTAATAAGGGTTATTTATAAAGGTGTTGGGCAGATTTCTGAAAGTGATGTGTTATTAGCAACAGCATCAGATGCTATCTTAATCGGCTTTAATGTTCGCCCTTCTGCACAGGCAAATAAATTGGCACAAACCGAAGGTGTTGAAATTAAAATGTACTCTATCATTTACACAGCAATTGATGAAGTGAAGAGTGCAATGGAAGGTATGTTAGAGCCTAAAATTCAGGAAAAAGAAGTTGCCAACGTTGATATTCGCGAAGTGTATAAGTTTGATAAAGTTACTGTTGCCGGATGTTTTGTTACAGATGGAAGAATTAAACGCGATGCTAAAATCAGAGTGTTTAGAGATGGTATCTTATTATTCCCCCGTCAGGAAGGTGCATTTGCAGAACTGGGCAGCTTGAAGCGTTATAAAGATGATGTGAAGGAAGTTGTATCGAATATGGAATGCGGTTTAACCGTTAAAAACTTTGCCGATATACAAGCCGGCGATACCATTGTAGCATACGAACAGGAAGAAATAAAACGTACCTTATAAATGCAGCAATAAGACCAAGCAATTGCTTGGTTTTATTTTTTGTTAAAACAATTTTTTTAACAGGCTGCAACTGCTGTAAACTTTACTTTTGAACAGAACAACCAAAATTGTTTATGAAGAAAATAGTTATAATCGTTTCGCTTTTCACCATTTATTTTTCTGCAAATGCTCAGGTTAAAAGAGTTGTTGCCGATAAAATTGTTGGACAGGTTGGAGATAAAATAATATTGAAGTCTGATATTGATAATGCCGTAACTGACTATAAAAGGCAAGGTCAGGAACTTCCTCCCAACGCCAACTGTGCTTTTATGCAGGGGCAATTAATACAAAAAGCACTGGTATTACAGGCAGAAAAAGATTCTTTGTCTGTAACTGATGATGAAATTGAAGCACAGTTAGATAATCAGATTCGTGCATTTATTCGTGAATACGGTTCAAAAGAAATTTTAGAAGAAATTGCCAATCAAACAGTTTATCAAATAAAAGAATCTTTTCGTCAACCTTTCCGAGAAAGAGCTTTAGCAGATCAGATGCGTAAAAAAATTGTTGAATCAATTAAAATTACACCAACAGAAGCTAAAATTTATTGGGATAAAATTCCGAAAGACAGCTTACCCTTTTACGAAACAGAATTAGAAATCAGTCAGATTACTTCACTTCCTAAATCTAATAAAGATGTTGATGAGTATGTAATAAAACAGTTGTACGATTTAAAGCGTCAGGTTGAAAACGGTGGTAAAAAGTTTGATCAATTAGCAAAAATTTTTTCAGACGATAAAGGCACAGAAAGCCAGGGCGGTACCTTAGCTATTAACAGAAATGATAAAGGAGTAATTGATGCTGCTTTTCTTTCTGCAGCATTTCGTTTAAAAGAAGGCCAGATTTCCCCTGTTATAAAATCAGAGTTTGGTTATCATATCATTTACATGGTAAGCCGTAGCGGAGAAGACGCAGTAGTAAGGCATATTTTAAAAGTACCTCCTGTAACTGAAGATGAAATAAAACTATCAATCGATAAATTGGATAGTGTTCGTGGCAGAATTCTAAAACATGAGTTATCTTTCGGCGAAGCAGTAAAAAAATACAGTGATGATAAAAACGCCAGCTTTAATGGCGGTCAGCAACAAGGCAGAGATGGCTCAACTTATATAACCATAGATGCTTTAGATAAAGACATGGTTAAAACCATCGAAAACATGAAAGCGGGAGATATTTCTACTCCGCAGGTTTATACAGATGAGCGTGGCAGAAAAATGGTACGTTTGGTTTTTTTAAAAACAAAAACAACACCGCACAGAGAAGATTTTAAATTAGACTACAATAAAATTGCTCAACGGGCTTTAGAAGAAAAAAAGCAACGCCATTTAGAAGATTGGTTTAATGAGCATCTTTCAACTTATTACATAGCCATTGATAAAGATTTTGCAGGTTGCAGTATTTTATCAAACTGGTTTAAATACGCTTCAAAAAATTAATCATTATAAGCCGCCTTTGGGTGGCTTTTTTATTTTCAAAAAATAAATTTGGAAATTAGATGTACATACATATATATTTGCGTTGTGAAATTAGAAACAGTTATACAGAGTACAAAATTTAAGAACGAAGTGCATAAAGCGGGTTTAAACATTTTATATACGGCCTGGTGGTTAAAAACTTTAGGCTGTAAAGAATTGAAAGAATTTGGGTTAACACATGAACAATATAATGTGTTGAGAATTTTAAAGGGAAAGCATCCTGAACAAATGTGTGTGAAAGATATTGCCGGAAGAATGATTGAAAAAAACTCAAACGTACCAAGGATTATAGACAGATTGGAAGCGAAAAAATTGGTAAAGCGTTCTCAGGGTGCAGAAGATGCCAGACAAACCGTAATGAGTTTAACACAGGCAGGCATTAGTATTTTGGAATCTTCTACAAAAAAGATGGATGAGATTTTTGATGTTGCAATAACTTTAAATGAAAGTGATGCAATAAAATTGAACGAGTTATTAGAAAAGCTGAGAGATAAAGAATAATTTTTTTGCAGTATTACATGTATATACACGTATTTGATGCACAGAGAACAGAAAGTACAAGGGTGCGACTCAAGCGTAGCATTATTGAAAAACAAAAGTTGGTTTACAAAAAATAAAAAATGAATAATCATGAAAACAGTATTACATAAAGCCGAAACACGTGGCCACGCAAACCACGGTTGGCTAAACAGTTATCATACCTTCAGCTTTGCGGGCTATAACAACGAAGAACGCCACAACTTTGGCTTATTAAGAGTTTTGAATGATGATACAGTTGCAGCAGGAATGGGTTTTGGAAAACATCCGCATGATAATATGGAAATAGTTTCTATTCCGTTGGAAGGTGACTTACATCATAAAGACAGTACTGGCAGAGATAAAATTATTAAACAAGGCGATGTGCAGATTATGAGTGCCGGCAGCGGTATTCAACACAGTGAAACAAATGCCAATCATGATAAAGAAGTAAAATTTCTGCAAATTTGGGTATTTCCTAAAAAGAGAAATATAGAACCCCGTTACGATCAAAAAACATTCTCAGCAGAGGAAAGAAAAAACAACTTGCTTACTGTTGTTGCTCCTGATAATGATAATGCAGTTTGGATTAATCAGGATGCCTGGTTTACACTCGGCAATTTTGATAATAACGCTGAAACAACTTATCAATTACACAAAAAAGAAAGCGGCGTATATGTTTTTGTAATTAAAGGTGCTGTTACTATTAATGGAATTGCATTAAGCAATCGGGATGGATTGGGAATAACTGAAACTGAGACACTAAGTATTAAAGCCGATAGCAATACAGAGTTTTTATTAATAGAAGTTCCCATGTCATTTCATAATTAAAAAGAAAAATTATGACTAGAACAATTAAACAAATTATAAACGGAAGAGCAATAAATGTAGGCAGTATTAAAGTGCAGGAATTGTTGCCTTTTAATGAAGAATTCTTTAATCCGTTTTTGGTTTTCCATCATGGCAAAGCAATAGCAGATAAAAGTATTCCTTTGCATTTGCAAGGTGTTGGGCCACACCCGCATCGTGGATTTTCTCCTGTAAGTTTTATTTATAAAGGCGGTGTTCATCACCAGGATAGCCGAGGAAACAACCATGTGGTATATGAAGGCGGTACACAATGGACAAATGCCGGAATGGGAATTATTCATAGTGAAAGAGTGCCTGCAGATATTTTTGAACATGGTGGAGAACAGGAACTGTTGCAGGTTTGGGTAAATACACCTGCTGCATACAAAATGAGCCAGCCAAAATATTATCCTGCAAGCAAACAAGATACACCTACAATTGTTTCTGAAGATGGATTAACAACTATTCGTATTCCTGCGGGAGAATTGAATGGAATAAAAGGCATCATTCCAACATTTACTGCGGTTAATACTTTTATGGGTGAAATGAAAAGAAACGGTTCATTCACGTTCAATCTGCCTTCTTCTCACAACACATTATTATATGTTCTTGAAGGAGAAATTAGTATCAACCAAAAAGAAAAAATAACCGGTAAACAATTAGCCTTGTTTAATAACGATGGAGAAACTTTTACCATTACTGCCAATGCCGATACCTTATTTTTTGTTGGCAGCGGCGAACCGATTAATGAACCAATCGCTGCTCACGGCCCGTTTGTAATGAATACACAAACAGAAATTATGGAGGCTTTCAGAGATTATCAAATGGGGAAAATGGGCGTATTGATTGAAGAAACACAGGTAAAACCTGAAGAACAACATTTATAACAAACAACAAATAAAATTTCAAAAATTCTAAAACTTAACACATGAGCACTTACAAAATTGATGCAGCACACAGTGAAATTACTTTTAAAGTAAAACACTTAATGATTACTAATGTTACAGGCAGCTTCACAAAATTTGATGCTACTATTGAATCTGCTAAAGATGATTTTTCTGATGCAGTAATTACGTTTGAAGCGGATACTGCAAGCGTTACAACCAATAACGAACAAAGAGACGGACATTTAAAAGGTGATGATTTTTTTGCTGCTGAAAAATTTCCTGCAATCAAATTCACCTCAACTGAATTTAAAAAAGTAAGCGGTAACGATTATACTTTAACAGGAAACTTAACAGTGAAAGATGTTACCAAACCAATTACATTAAATGTTGAATTTTTAGGATTGGCTACAGACCCGTGGGGACAAAGCAAGGCAGGTTTTGAAGCAACAGGAAAAATTAACAGATCTGATTTTGGTTTAAGCTGGAATGCAGCTTTAGAAACCGGCGGTGTTTTAGTAAGTGAAGATGTTAAATTAAACTTCAATGTACAATTTGTAAAACAAGCATAGTTAATTCCGTTGATGGTAAACACATTCATCAGCAACAATATCAACTTTGCAATGTTTATTTAGCAAGCAATATTCAGTATTATGAACATAGAAATAATTAGTGGAAGCCCAAGGCAGGCAAGCGTTACAAACAGATTGGCTTTATTCCTTCAAAAAGAAATTCAAAAGAAATCTTCACACAATATTGGTTTAATAGATGTGCGAGATTATGATTTGGGCTTCTTACAAACTGTTTTTAAAAATACAGACGAGGCACCTGAACAATTTAAACCTTTGGCAGAACGTATGTTTGCAGCAGATGCTTTTATAATTGTAACACCTGAGTATAACGGAAGTTACTCTCCGGCATTGCAAAATTTGTTAGACCATTTTCCAAAGCAATTAAGAAAAGTGTTTGGTTTGGCAACAGCATCAACAGGTGCATTAGGCGGTGCAAGAAGCAGCCAGCAATTGCTGTTATTAGTGCCTGCTTTATTCGGCATAGCTTCACCATATTTATTAATTACGCCGCATGTTGATAAAAAATTTGATGCAGAAGGAAATTTAATTGACGGAAGTTTTCAGGCAGCTATAGATACTTTTATAAGGGAATTTTTATGGTTGGCAGAATCTGTACACACAAAGCAGAATTAATGTTTCATACAGTGGCGAAGTGTTAACTTCGCCACCTCTTTTTCAGCACCATTATATGAGCGATGCAATAAAACACGAGTGTGGCTTGGCTTACATTCGTTTAAGAAAACCTTTCTCCTATTATCTCCAGCAACATGGAACAGTATTGTACGGCCTTAACAAGCTGTACCTTTTAATGGAAAAGCAACACAACCGCGGGCAGGATGGTGCCGGTGTTGCAGCAGTAAAATTAAATGTAGAACCCGGGTATCCTTTCATGCATCGCATTCGCAGCAATCAACCGCAACCTATTGCAGATATTTTTTCTAAGATTGGAATTGAAGTTGCTGAGTTAGAGAAATATCAATCAGACATAAAACAATTTCCCGGTTTAATGAAAGGCCACTTACCAATATTGGGCGAATTGTTATTGGGGCATTTGCGTTATGGTACACAAGGAAAAAATAATGTTGAGTTTTGTCATCCTTTCATCAAAAGAAATACGCAGCCTGCAAGAAATTTAGCATTGGCAGGCAACTTTAATCTGGTTAATACAGATGAGTTATATGATTTATTGAATGTTAATCCCGGAGAATTTCAAAAGCAAAGTGATTTAGCTGCCATGATGGAAACAATTCATCACTTTTTATTAAAGGAAGATGAAAAAAATCCGAATCATCCTGATGTTGGCGGTGCTTTAAAAAAAGCCATCCCCATGTTTGACGGAGGCTTTACTGTTGGTGGACTGATAGGTAATGGCTTCAGCTTTGTTATGAGAGATGCTCATGGTATTCGCCCTGCCTATTATTATATTAATGATGATGTTATTGTTGCAGCCAGTGAGCGTGCAGCTATAAGAACAACTTTTAATGTTGGTGAAAATGAAGTGCTGGAACTATTGCCCGGCAAAGCTTTGATAGTTGATAACAATGGTAACTATACTATTCAACAGGTAATAGAGCCTAAAGAAAGAAGAGCCTGCAGCTTTGAAAGAATTTATTTTTCAAGGGGCAGCGATGAAAAAATTTACAGAGAAAGAATTGCATTAGGTCATCACTTAAGCAAAACAGTTTTAGAAAGTATTAATTACGATTTAAAAAATACCATCTTTTCATACATTCCCAATACTGCGGAAGTTGCTTTTTATGGTTTAGTTAAGGGCATGGAACAATATTTAAACAAAATAAAAGTTGAACGTATTTTAAGTTGGAACGGAGATGTTACGGCAGATAAGCTGGAAGAAATGATTAACAGAAAAATACGTCAGGAAAAAATTGCCATTAAAGATGTTAAGTTAAGAACTTTTATTACGGAAGACAGTAACCGTAATGAAATGGTACAGCACGTTTACGATATTACTTACGGAACAGTTAGAAAGGATGAAGATACCTTGGTTGTTATTGATGATAGTATTGTTCGCGGAACTACTTTAAAAGAAAGTATTGTAAGAATGCTGGCACGTTTGCAACCGAAAAAAATAATTGTTGTTTCCTCTGCACCGCAAATCCGTTATCCGGATTGTTATGGTATTGATATGAGCAAAATGGGCGATTTTATTGCTTTTCGGGCTGCTATTGCTTTATTAAAAGAGAAAGGAATGGAGCATGTAGCTACGGAAACATTGGAAAAAATAAAGCAACTACACAGAGATAATCAATTGCATACAGAAAATGTAGTACAACAAATTTATAAGCCCTTTACAACAGAAGAAATCTCCTTAAAAATTGCTCAGTTAATTACACCCCCCGAAATTGATATTCCCGTTGAAGTAATTTATCAAACCATAGAAGACTTACACGATAGTTGCCCGACTAATACAGGTGATTGGTACTTTACAGGCAATTACCCAACACCCGGTGGTAATAAAGTTTGTAATAAAGCCTTTTTGAATTATATGGAAGGAAAGAATGTAAGAGGATATTAAGTTTTAGTATTTTACACTCATGAAACATTTTATCTGCGTTTTCATTTTTTCGATTCTTCTTTCGACTGATGGATATAATCAATCAAAAGATACAATAGGCATTAATTATTATTTCTCAAATGGAGTTCCCGTTTTAAATAAAGTCTGGATGGGTGCCGATTATAAAAATGCTGTAGTTGCTATAAAGAATATTGCAGATAAGGATATAAACAAACTACCAAGAAAGAATTATGGTGACGGAAAAGATGTTTTTAATAAGATAGTTGATATTAACACATATGAGTTTTTTGATTCAACATATTATAATAAACAGAATCAATATCAATCTGCAGTGGAAGCTTTAGATGCCATTAAAAGCTTATTAATACTTTATTATTCAAACAACGGAACTGCCAAAACCTTAAAGTATAGTAACGAATTAGCATCTTGTAGCGTAGCTATTCTTTTTCTTCTTGAAAAACAAACAAATTTAGTTTTGGGAATAGTTGGTGATACATCTAAGTTTACTACAACACAAAAAAATGGATATAGGCAATTTGAGAAGGGATTAAATACAGTTGTTTCAGGAATACTAACTACTATTGAAAAAGATTACCCATACTATGAGAAAAATGATATTATAATAATTGCTACTTATTTTTTTCCATATTATAACCGTTTGAAAAAGATATTATCCCAATCAAGCCTTTTTGAATTCAATAGAATAATTTCAGACATAGAAAAGAATCATCCGTATCTTGAAGTTAGAGCATTAGCAAATAAGCTTTAATATGAAATCTGTAATTATTATACGCCACGCAAAAAGCAGTTGGGATATTCATACATTATCAGATTTTGAAAGGCCATTAAATGAACGTGGTCATAGAGATGCACCTGCATTGGCTAAAAGGTTATTGAATAAAAAGATAGCTATTGATGCTTTTATTTCAAGCCCCGCCAAACGTGCATTAACCACAGCAGCATATTTTGCTGAAACCTATAAAATTGAAAAGAAAAATATCATTCAAATAAAAGAGTTGTATCACGCCTCTGTTGAAACTTTTTTTAATGTTATTGCAAGAACAGATAATTCATATAACAGCATTGCTCTTTTCTCTCATAATCCCGGCATTACCTCTTTTGTAAATGAATTAACCAATGCTTCCATTGATAATATGCCCACCTGCGGTGTATTTGCCGTAAAAGTTGAATGTGATAATTGGCAGGAATTTTATGCAGCCAAAAAAACATTTTGGTTTTTTGATTATCCCAAAAACATCAATCCATAGATTCCATTGCTTCAGGCTCAGATAATTTCTTTTTGTAGTTTACTAAATACACTCCGCCAAAAATAAAAAAGGCTGCTATAATTTTTACAGTTGATAATTTTTCACCATACAAAATCATAGCTGTTGCTGTTGCAAAAACAGGTTGTGTGTACACATAAGAACCAACTATTGATGCTCCTAATTTAGCAATACCGTACACAATAAAAAGATAAGCTATAAACGTTGCACCTAACACAACAAATGTAAGAGACAGCCAATGGGTCCAGTTAAATAATTGCCATTGAATTTGTTTAAAATCGTTCCATGCAATGGGCAAAACAAATACAGATGCAAACAAAAAAACCCATCTTGTTACATGTACTGCTTTATAGTTTTCCATTAATGGTTTTACCAATGCCAGATAGGTTGCATAAGAAGTAGCATTCAGTATTACAAATAAATCGCCCAACATGCTGCTGTCTTTATTAGTATCATAATTCTTCAACAATATTAAAATAGCAGCACCGCTTATTCCGCAGAGTAAACCAAACAGTTTATTCAATGATAATTTTTCTTTGAAAAAAGTAATGGCAATAATAGTTAATGCAATGGGCGTAACTAATGAAAGCAGTGATGTATGTACAGGGCTTGTTAATGAAGCACCTTTTACAAATAAGATTTGATTAATGGCTACACCAGTTAAGCCACAAATAAGAAAAAGCGGAATATCCTTCTTTTGAATAGATGCTTTAACCGGTTTTAATAAAAACATAAACCAGAATAAAAATAAAGCACCGCTTAAACGCAAAAAGTTTAATGCCAATGGTTGCATTACAGATGGCGTTAAATGCTTTACTGCAACAATACAACTGCCAAAGAAAAAATTGGCTATTAAAACTGCTATATGTGCCTTTGTTTTAGTGTTCATTTAAAAAATCTTCTACAACTTTTTTAAGATTATTGTTTTTATGCGATAATTCGGGTAAAGAATAATTAAATGCTTTTGCTTTTTCGTATGCATCAGCAAAAACAAATTCATGCTGATTAACACTATAACACCAATGTTGTTGCATTAATTTATCTGCTAAATAATGCTGCTCTGTTTGTCCGGGTGTTGCAATTATAATTGCTTTTTTCTGCAAGGCAATTATTTCCATTACCGTAGTATAACCGCTTCGTGCAATAATAAATTCGCTTTGTAAAATTATTTGCTCCAATTCCTTTTCGGGTAAATGATTTTTAATAGTAATATTTTCTGTTGATGGCAAAACATGTATGCTGTTGGGTAATCCTCTTATTAAACAGCATCTCATCTTTTTTTCATTATTAAGTTGATGAAGTATTTTTTCTTCTAACAATGTTCTTTGCGGTTCCGGTCCTGATAGTAAAAAGCAACAATCATACGTATAAACTTGTTGCTTGTTTTTATTATCAAATCTTGATAAAATACCGATATATTTTACAGGTATAATGGGCATTACAGAGGGATGCGATAATCTTCCTGCAATATTATTTGCCCCTTCGAAATCGGGTACCCAACATTCTGTAAACTGATTAATGTAGCTGTAATTAATGCTTTGAATAATTTTCTCCAGCCACTTATTTTGTGCCTGAATTTGTAATTGATGCGTAATAAAAACACATGGCACTTTTTGTGTTGATAATCCAAAGCGGTTATCGCTGATAAGAATATCTATTTCTTCTTTATCAATAATTTTCTCCAGCCATTTTTTTTCCTGTTTAATACATCTGAAAATTTTGAAAGCTTGTTTTAATAAAGCAATGGGCAGGCTTCTTCCGCTTTTTGTATAATGAATGTTATAACCAAAAAGTTCTATGAATTTTAGTGATGGAAATTCTTTTTGCAATAAACTTTTCTGATTGCCGCTTGTTGCTATTATAACAGTATTATTTGCTTTTATAAGACTACGAATAACAGGTATACTGCGTGTTGCATGACCCAAGCCCCAGTCCAGCGGAGCAATTAATATCGTTTTAAAAGCTAATTTCACCTAAAAGTCAGCAGTTTGTGTAAATATTACATTAAAAAAGGCTAATTTAGAATATGTTTTTAAAGTGCAGGTTGGATAGGATGTTTTTTGCATTGGTACTGAGTTTAACGATTGTGGCTTTTTCTTCGTGTGGCATTTTTGCTAAGAATAATTATAAGAAACATTGTATGTGCCCTGTTCGCAAGGCGGTTTAACTTAGTTTATACACTACCCCCAAATAGAAGTTGCATATGAAACGCGGAAACCGAGACCTCCTTGTTCTGACAAAGAACAGCGAGTTAAATGAGGTTGAATTTGAACAGGAAGTTGAATGTTTAAACCTCTTATTGTACCACACTGAAAGTTTTGAGAATTTCTGCATTGTTAATGAAATTATTGATGTTAACAAGTTAAAAATTACTCAAGACATTTATCGCTTCCAAAAACTGGTTTTTCAAAAAGAAATGAAGCCCTTTGTTTTTATCAGTAATAAAAACTGATTGAACTTTTAGAAAATGCTTTGGCTAACTAAGTTTTACCAAAGCATTTTCTAATTGTAGAAACATTGTTTTAATATCTGCTTCATTACTTGTTCCAACACTTAACCTGTACCAAGCACTGTTTGTTGCACCAAAAGCTGTAAACGGTACAATTGCTAATTTGGCTTCACTTAAAATATAATCAGTAACATCAGATTGCGTTTGCAACAATTTTCCATCTGTAGTTTTTTTACCGACTAAATCTATTTTAATAGTTAAATAAATGGCAGCCTGCGGGGTAACTGCATCTACAGTAAAGCCTTTGTTTTTTAATGCAATAAAGCCATTATAAAAAAGATGAAGACGTTTTTCAATTTCACTCTTAAAATCAAGAAAATATTTTTCTATATTTTCTTTTTGAAGAAGGTAAGCAGCTACCGCTTTTTGCTCTGCCATAGGAGCCCATGCACCTAAATGGCTTAATATGGCTTTCATTTTTGAAATAATGTGAGCCGGCCCCATACTCCAGCCAACACGCACGCCTGTTGCAGCAAATGCTTTTGAAATGCCATCAACAAAAATGGTATATGGTTTCATTGCCGGGCGAAGTGAAACCGGGTTGTAGTGTTTGGTATTGCCATAGGTTAAAGTCCAATACATTTGATCGAACATTACATACAATTTTTTTTCATCATTTGTTCTTGATGCGTTTTCTGCCAAAACCAAGTCGCATATTTTTTCTAATGCTTCTTTATTAAGCGTTGTACCTGTTGGGTTTTGCGGGGTACATAAACAAAGCAAAGTTGCTCCTTTAATATGGGGTGCAATATCTTCTGCTGTTGGCATAAAATCATTTTCAACAGTACAATCAATTAAACAATGTTCTCCGTCTGTTAAATGCACATAGTGATTATTATTCCAAGATGGTACCGCATAAATAACTTTATCTCCCTTATCAACTATTGTTTTAAAAATAGTGTAAATCAAAGGTCTTCCGCCAGATGCAATCTGGATTTCATTCACATCATAATTCAAACCTTCCCATTCTTTTAAAAAAACTCCTACACTTTTTCTCAATTCTAAAACACCATCTCCGGGAGGATAGCTTGTATTATGTTGCCTATAAGATTCAATAATTAATTCTTCTAGTTCCTGTGGTATCGGAAAAATATTCGGATCAAAATCTCCGATGGTATAGTTGTAAATCTTCTCTCCATTACGTATTCTTTCACTGATGGCATTACCCAATTTTACAATTTCACTGCCAATTAATGTTTCTGCAAGCTGGCTAAGTTTCGGCTGGTGGTTCATAAAACAAAAGTATTGCTTTAGCTGCTATTAGTTTTTACGATTCTGCAAATAAAAAAAGGTACATCCCTTAGGATGCACCTCTTAAAAACAAACGAAACAAAAAATTAATGCTTTTTATTATAGTTAGCTTCCGCTTCTTTAGCTTTCTTAAAGTCTAAAACAACACCATTAATACAATATCGTAAACCTGTTGGCGGCGGGCCATCTTCAAACACATGGCCTAAATGGCTTTTACATCTTCCGCATTCAACTTCTGTTCTTTTCATACCGAAAGAATTATCCGGCAGATAAATAACGGAACCTTTGGTAATAGGCTCATAAAAACTTGGCCAGCCACAACCACTTTCAAACTTTGTATCACTCTTAAATAAAGGGTTTCCGCAAACTGCACAGTAATAGGTACCTATTTCTTTTGAGTTCTCATATTTGCTCGTCCACGGTCTTTCTGTACCTTTTTGGCGTGCTATATAATATACTTCCGGGCTTAAAAGGCTTTTCCATTCTTCATCTTTTACCACAACTTTATTGGTATCTGTATTAGAATAGTGTGGGTTGTTTTTGTTTTCCATATTCGTTTTTGTTTTATCGGTGTTTTGAGCATTACAGCTCAATAAAATTATCGCAGTTACAACAGACAGTAATGTTCGTTTCATATCATTCAATTTATTAAAGTATACGCATTTAACTGTGTTTAGGTTTAAAACGAAGTGCAAAAACTAAACTTACAACAAGCAATTTGTTTTATTGTTAAAATTATTTAAACTGCGTTGGTATATTTGCGTTTTATCAAGCCAAGCAACTAACATGTTCAATATTATACTCTTTGGCCCTCCGGGAAGTGGAAAGGGTACACAAAGTGAGTTACTCATTAAAAAATACGGATTAGTGCACATAAGCACCGGAGATTTACTCCGCAAAGAAAAAGCAGCTAAAACACCTTTAGGTTTAGAGGCTGAAGCTTTAATGAGTAAAGGTCAGTTAGTACCTGATGAAGTTGTTGTAGGCATGATTAGTTCTGCGTTAGATGCAAACCCCGAAGCAAAAGGCTTTTTGTTTGATGGATTTCCGAGAACCGAAGCCCAAAGCCAAGCATTAGACAATCTTTTAAAATTGAAGAAAAGTGAAATAGGTGTTGTATTAGCTTTGGATGTTAATGAAGAAGAGTTGATTAAAAGGCTTGTTAACCGTGGCTTTACCAGTGGCAGAAGCGATGATGCCAACCCTGAAGTGCAAAAGAAAAGGCAGGAAGTGTATAAAAATGAAACATTACCTGTAGCAACTTATTACAACAAATTCAATAAAGTGGTGCATATAAAAGGCGAAGGAACTGTTGAGGAAATTTTTTCTGCCTTGTGCAGCGAAATAGACAAACGCCTGTCTTAATTACCAGAACTCATTTCCGAAACCAACTGCTATTCCCGCATTTTTAACCAAATTGCGGGTTTTTTATTTTACTACTTCCTCATTTTAAAACCTAACAATCGTTAGCTTTGAGCGATAATGATTGTTATGAATAAGCTGAATAATTTCATTCTCGGCAAACAGATTTCAGGTGATGGCAACGGCCAAACTTTGTATAATGCCGTAACGGGAGAAGCCATTGCGACAGCCTCTACACAGGGTTTAGACTTTAATGAAATATTGAATTACGGGAGAAGCAATGGCCATCTTCTCAGAAAAATGACATTTCATGAACGCGGGTTAATGTTAAAAGCGTTGGCATTGCATCTTCGCAATCATCTTCCTCAATTCTATCAAATATCTTATCAAACCGGTGCAACAAAAGCTGATAGCTGGGTTGATATTGAAGGCGGCATCGGTAATTTGTTTTCTTATGCTTCATTAAGAAGAAAATTTCAGGATGAACCTTTTTGTTTGGATGGGGAACCACATAACCTAAGCAAGCAAAATACTTTTATGGGGCATCACCTGTTGGTTCCTAAGGAAGGTGTTGCCATTCATATTAATGCATTCAACTTTCCTGTTTGGGGTATGTTGGAAAAAATTGCCGTGAATTTATTAGCCGGAATGCCATGTATTGTTAAGCCTGCAACGGTAACCAGTTTTTTGACAGAAGCTGTTGTTAAAGAAATAATGGCTTCTGATATTTTACCGAAAGGTGCATTGCAATTGATTTGCGGTAGTGCAGGCAATATGTTGGATTATGTAACCAACCAGGATGTAATAACTTTTACGGGTAGTGCTTCAACCGGTTTACTACTGAAATCTCAACAACAAATTTTAAGTGAGAATGTGCCTTTTACAATGGAAGCAGATTCTTTAAACTGTATTGTTTTAGGAAATGATGTTACACCAGAAATGCCTGAATGGGATATTTTTATTAAGGAAGTAAGAAAAGAAATGACCACTAAAGCAGGACAAAGATGTACAGCCATAAGAAGAGTGTTTGTACCTGAAAATAAAATAGAAGATGTGCAGATTACCTTGGGCAAAGCATTGGCTCAAACAACCATCGGCAACCCGTTAAACGATAAAGTAAGAATGGGAAGTTTGGCTGGGCTAAGCCAACGTAAGGAAGTTAAAGAGCAGGTGCAGAAATTATTGGCAACATCGCAAATTATTTACGGCAGTTTAGATAGTGTGGAGTTAATTGATGCAGATATTAATAAAGGTGCATTCATCTCACCGTTATTATTATTAAATGAAAATCCTTTTAATTCCAACGAACCACATGAGGTAGAAGCGTTCGGTCCGGTTAGCACTTTAATGCCTTATAAAAATATTGATGATGCCATTGAACTTTCAAAAAAAGGTAAAGGCTCATTGGTTAGCAGTATTGTAACCGCCGATAGTAAAATTGCTAAGCAATACGTATTGGGTGCAGGTGCTTATCATGGCAGAATTTTAATTTTAAATAATGAATGTGCTAAAGAAAGTACAGGCCATGGTAGTCCATTGCCTTTGTTAGTTCATGGCGGGCCGGGCAGAGCAGGCGGTGGTGAAGAAATGGGCGGTATGCGTGGTGTAAAACATTATATGCAACGGGTAGCTATTCAGGGTTCGCCAACAATGCTTACTGCTGTAAGCAATGTGTATCAACCCAATGCAAAAGGTATTCAAACTGATAAACATCCATTCAAAAAATACTTTGAAGAATTACAGATTGGCGAGCAAATCATTACTGATAAAAGAATAATTACTGCAGAAGATATTGAAAAATTTGCTGATTTAAGCGGCGACCATTTTTATGCTCATTTAAAACAAACGGATTTTGAAGGAACCATGTTTACACATCAGGTAGCACACGGCTATTTTATTATGAGTGCTGCTGCAGGCTTGTTTGTTGACAGTTATGAAAAAAATCCGGTGTTATTAAACTACGGTATTGATGAATTACGTTTTACAAAACCTGTTTATCCGGGAGCATCAATGTATGTTCGTTTTACCTGCAAAGAAAAAACTGCTCAGGAATTAAAAGATGAAAACGATATACCGAAAGGCATTGTAAAATGGTTAGTGGAAATATTTGATGAAACCAACGAAATAACAGGCGTTACTACCATTTTAACAATGGTAAAGAAAAAAGAAAATTAATATGCAGCAAGCTTACGTAAACTATACAGTTGAAAATAAAATTGCAACTGTTGAATTTTATACTCCGCAACACAATTCTTTACCGGCGGTTATTTTACAGCGATTAGTAGATGCAATTACCAAAGCATCTAATGATGATAATTGTAAAGTAATTATACTGAAAAGTGGTGGTGATAAGACTTTTTGTGCCGGTGCATCTTTCGATGAATTAATCAACATTGAAACAGAAGAACAAGGTTTATTATTCTTCAGTGGCTTTGCAAAAGTGATAAATGCCATGCGTGTTTGCCCGAAAATTATTATCGGCAGAATACATGGTAAAGCAATAGGTGGCGGTGTAGGCTTAGCCAGCAGTTGCGATTATACATTGGCAATCGTCCATGCTCAAATAAAATTGTCTGAACTGGCTGTAGGTATCGGTCCGTTTGTAGTAGGCCCTGCTGTTGAAAGAAAAATAGGTAATACCGCTGCTTATGAATTAGCCATTGATGCTGCTAATTTTCGCAGTGCAGAATGGGCTTTACAAAAAGGTTTATATGCTGCTGTTTTTTCAAGTACTGAAGAATTAGACAACGCTATTCTACACTTGGCAACTACACTTAGTAATTACAGTAGTGCAGCCATGGCAGCAATTAAAAAAGCATTCTGGCAAGGCACAGAACATTGGAATGAATTGTTATTGCAACGGGCAGCAATAAGTGGTAAATTAATTTTGAGTGAAGAGAGTAAAAGCTTCATCAATCAATTCAAAGCCAAGTATAAATCATAGTGTCTTTTAAAACTTTCAATAACAAAAACTTCAAAAGGTTATGTAATGAATTGGCAAAGCGTGATGATGATTTGCGTAAAATAATTTCTGAAAATAACTATCCGCCATTATTCAGCAGAGAAGCCAATTTTGAAACGCTTATTTATATAATATTAGAACAACAGGTTTCTTTAGCATCTGCAAAAGCAGCATTACTAAAACTGAAAGAAAAAATCGGGGTTGTTACTCCTGAAAAAATTATTGCACTTACCAATGAAGCATTGAAAGCCTGCTATTTCAGCCGGCAAAAAATTGTATATGCAAAAGAATTAGCAAATGCTATCATTCAGCAAAAAATAAATCTTGCATCATTACAAAAATTGGATGATGCAACTATAAGAAATGAATTGATAAAAATTAAAGGCATCGGCAACTGGACGATTGATGTTTTTTTAATGATGGCATTAAACAGAACAGATTGTTTTCCAACAGGAGATATTGCTTTAATGAACAGTATTAAACACGTAAAGCAATTACCCAAGCATACAAGCAAAGAAGAAATTGTATTAATAGCTGAAAAATGGAAGCCTTACAGAACCATTGCTGCTTACATACTTTGGTGGGATTACATTAAAAGAAAAAACATAAGGTATTAATTATCTTACTTCAACAAACCGGCAATCCATTCTGCTGCATATTTTGCTTTGAAATATTTAACACGCAAATCAATTATTTTTTGTTGTGTTTCTATCAATTTAGATTCTCTGCTGTTAATCATAAATAAAGAGCTTTCGCCATTCGTAAATTTTAATACTTCGTTACGTAATAAAAAATCGTAACTGTTGTAATTGGTTTGTGCCAACTGCAATTGCTGCAATAACAAACTTGCTTCAGTATAATAGGTTCTTATTTTATTTTCTATCTGCCATTTTTTTGCCTGCAGTTCCAAATTGGTTTCTTCAATTTTTAATTTAGCTTTTTTATACTCCCCTCTGCCTTCCCTTAAAAACAAAGGGATTTTAAAATCTATTCCGTACTTATAATTGTTTTCAAAAAAATTACCATCTACTCCTTTTACTACATTATAACCCTTGTTTAATAAGTTGGCTTTTACATTAAGTGTTGGTAATAAAGTTTGAAACTTTAATTTCTTTTCAGCATCTAAAGCATTCAACTTGTAATCATAAGATTTTAAAGAAGGGTTTGTTTGAGTTGATTGATTGATTAAATCTTCAACAGGTTGCGGAACTGTTGTATTAACAAATGCAACTGTGTCAGGTAAAAAATAAGTGGGTAAAATGTAAGCACTGTCATTAGCCATCCATAAAAAATTAGACAGCTCAAGCGATGCTGTATTCAGTTTTGTTAATGCTTCTGATAATTGCATTTTATAATTCTGTACCTGTACAAAAGCTTCTACAGTATCGGTTACAGCTCTATCTCCATTTCTGAAAGCAATGCCAACCAAACGCAACCTGTTTGCTGCAACAGTAACATACTTATTAAAAATTTGTGTTTGTTGATAGGCAGCAGCCCATTGCCAGTAAGTAACATATGCATCAAACAACAAATCATTCACCGCTTTTAATCTTTCCTGCTCTGTTTGATTTTGCAAAAGCTTTGCCTGTTTTAAAACAGTTCTTCTTTTATCAGTTAATAAGCCTTTTCCTACATTAACTTCTACACCTACATAACTTGTTTGCCCGGGTGTTACTTCACTGGTTAAATATTTTCCGCCATTATCTTCTAACCCTGTTTTAATATCTACAGGCAATGTGGTTGGAATTTTTAATTCAGGATTATTGTAGAAATAATAATTTGTTCCATCGAAAGTTTTTCTATCGGCAGTGTATTGCAGTGTTGGATCGAAGTTTCCTTTGGCTGATAATAACTCTGCTTTTGCTTTTTCTACCTGTATAGCTGCCTGCTTTGCTACAGGATGATATTGTTTAACCTGTTGTATAAATTCATCTGCAGAAAAAACTTTTTGTTTTTCTGTTTGTCCAAAAACAGCAAGAGGAAGCATGAAAAGTATGATTAATATGTTTTTCATTCTTTACTTCTTTTCTTTTGTGTCTTTATCATTTTTTTCTGCTGTATAATATTCAGGTGGAAAGCCATTAATATTTCGCCATAGTTCATAATACACCGGAACATTTTTAAGCAAAGCAATGCCTTGTGCACCACCACCCAAACGTAACTGTTTAGGCCAATGTTTATCAGTTGTATCTTCTGCTACCAATACTCTGAACATACCGTTACCGCTAACACTGTTTTCTATTACAGCAACTTTACCTGCAAAAGTTCCGTAAGTAGCATTCGGCCATCCGCTGAAAACTATAGCGGGAAAGCCGTCAAACACAAAGCGTACAGTTTGGCCTTTTGATAACAAAGGCAAATCCATTGGTGCTACATACATTTCAACAGCATACTGAATGTTTTGCGGAATAATCTGCACTACCATATCTCCTTCTTTCACCATTTCTCCAACACCTGCTTTTTTGGCTTTAGCAACTTGTCCGTTTTGCGGTGCAGTAATATAATAAAGCTTATTTCTTACATCGTAGCTGGCATAAATACTTTGCAGTTTGCTTACCTCTGCATCTGTAGATGCAACCTGCGATAATGCTGAATATTTATCACCCTGTGCTTTAGAAATCTTATCTGTATAATCCTGAACAACACTGTTCTTTTCAATTCTTAAATTAATTAACTCCTGTTTGCTTTGTAAGAATTTATTTTCTGCACTTGTTTTTTTGGCTGCTGCTGTTTGATAGTTGGCTTTTCTTTTTTCAAACTCAGTTAATGCAATAGCTCCACTGTCTAACATAATTTTAGCAGCATCAATCTGTCGTTTATAAATGGTAAAATCGTTATTAGCAGCAATAACATCCATACTATCACTTTCTGCTTTTAACTGCTGTTGTTTTATTTTATTATCTAACGATGCTAATTTTAATACACTTGCTTTTTCTAATGCACCAACCTGTGTATCGGCAGTGGTTGCTTTGCCTTTGTATCCTTCTATACTTTGCTGCTTGGCCTGTATTTGTTGTTGAGTTCTGTTTAACAGTTGAGGGTCAAAATAATCAACCTTTACTTCACCTAATTGCAAAATAGTATCTCCTGCATTCACAATATCTCCTTCTTTAACGTACCACTTTACAATTTTACCCGCAATAATGCTGTTCAATTCCTGGGCTCTTTGTTCCTGCCTTAATGTTGTTACAGAACCTTTGGCTTTAATGTTTTGCGTCCAGGGCAAAAACAATGCAACCAACACCAGTATTAAAATAGCTATCGTCCATTTTTTAATGCTGCTTTTTTTATGTATCTGATATATGTTGGTGAACGATTGCAGCTTGCTGTTTTGTAATTGCTCTTCAATAGCAGATTCTATATATGAATGATGATGTTTCATGGTTTACTGAATTGATTGTATGGTTCCATCATTTAATGTAATAAGCATATCGAAATGTGCAGCTGCCGGAATGGTTTCTGTAGTAACAATAACAGTTGCATTTTTATCATTCCTTAAAAAATCAACCAGCATTTCAATATGCTGCTCTGATAAATGTTCAAAAGGACTTTCTAATAAAAGCAATCTGTGCCTGCCTGTTAAAGCCCGCATCAATAAAATATCTTTTTTAATTTTTTGAGGTAGTCTTTTTCCATCAGAGTCAACCAACGTATTTAATCCGTCTTTCAATGTTTGAAAATAATTTTTCAAACTCAATCTTTCTGCCATACCATATACTTCATCAATACTAATAGCTTCATTACCCATGGTAATATTTTCCAGTAATGTTCCTTTAAACACATCCTGATTTCCGAATAATATACCGGTTTGAGAACGCAATGAACCAAGACTGTAATTGCTGATGGGTAAGCCTTCAATAAAAACATTGCCGGTATAATTTTTAAAGGCCCCTGTAAGCATTCTTAAGAAAGATGATTTGCCCGAACCTGATGCACCATATACACAAACAAATGCACCTGCTTTAATTTGAAGATTTATGTTACGCAGGCCTGCAACACCGTTGGCATAAGTAAAGTTTACATCTTTCATTTCTATTGATACACCTTCATTAACTGCTGCTAATGGTATATCGCCATCTTCTTCAACAGATGCGTGCGTTATTTTACTCAACTTTTCAACTGATGTTAAAGCATCGTACACTTTATCTAATGATGCAATCATTTTTTCTACTGAACCTATAATGGTTAGTATAACAATATCTGCCGCAATAAATTGCCCTATATTAATTTGCTGATTAACCAATAACACACAACCAACAATTAACATGGCTGCTGTAATAATTATTTTGAATGAAATAAAACTCCAGTATTGTGCCAGTAAAATTTTAAAATGGCTTGTTCTTGAAGTTAAGTAGCCGGATACTGCCTCATCTGCTTTTTTAATGTGCAGCGATGTTGTTTTTGCATACTTAAATGTTTTTATGCTGGTTGCAATTTCCTGTAACCATGCAGCTATACTGTATTTATAATCGCTTGCTTTTAAACTGGTAGCAAAACCTTTAGGCGATGTTGCCCTTATTATAATAACCAATACTATCAACAACAAAGCACCAAATGCAATAAATACGGGATGATACAAAGCCAGCAGTATTAAGCCAAATGCAATTTGAATAACAGCAGCAGGTATATCTAACAATAATTTTTCTATTCCTTTTATTAATGAAACAGAATCAAAATACCTGTTGGTCAATTCAGGTAAATAATAACCATCTAATTTTTCAATGTCTAATTTGGGTAATCTGTCAGCAAATTCTAAAGAGTATCTTACAAACAGTTTTTGTTCAATCTTTTCAATAACCTGCATTAATCTTACCTGTATAAATCCGTTTAAAAAAACACCAATTAATACAAGCGTTATTAATACAATAATTGAGGCTGATATTTGGTTAGCCTGTACAAAACTTATAATGTATTGAATACCTAAAGGAAGCGATAAAGAAATAAGACCACCTAGCAAGGCAAAAAAATAAATAGCAGAGATATCTTTTCTGTCAAACTTTAATATCTCTAATAATTTTTTTGCTGCCGATAATAATGAAACAGTATTATTTGCAGCCATAGCAATTATTTAATAGAAATTATAAATTATCAAACTCGTAAAGCGGGTCTATATGTGTGCCTGCCGGCATTTCTATAACAGGGTTAATAATACCATCGTGTAAATCGTAAACCCAACCATGTAAATGCGGCCTTTGTTCATGCTTCCATGCTTTTTGTACAATAGAGGTTTTTGCCAGATTAAGTACCTGCTCTTTTACATTTAATTCTGTTAGTTTATTTACTATTTCTTCTTCAGACTCAAGATTTTCAAACTCTTCTTTATGAATGCGGTAAACATCTTTAATGTTTCTTAACCACTTATTTATTATTCCGAATGAGTGATTGGTTAAAGCAGCTTTAATACCACCGCAGTTATAATGACCGCAAACAATAATGTGTTTAACCTTTAATACTTCAACAGCATATTGCAACACACTCAACAGGTTTAAATCTGTATGCAGTACTAAATTGGCAACGTTTCTATGAACAAAAATTTCTCCGGGTTGTGTGCCGGTAATCTGGTCGGCAGGTACACGGCTATCACTACAACCCACCCATAAAAATTCAGGGGTTTGTATATCTACAAGCCTGTTAAAAAAATCAGGGTCTTCATGTAATTTTTCAGAAGCCCAAGCCTTATTTTGTAACAATAGTTTTTGATATGAATGCATAAGTTTAATGTATTAAATATTGAATAATGCGTGCATCGGTTTATTGGTACTTAATTTAATTTCTACCTCAATTTGCTTTAAATATTTATAGCAAAGGAAGTTATTTATTGCTTCAATTATGTCTTTGTCAATAAAATCTGCTACAGAAATGTCAATCAACAAGTAAGCTCCGCCGGCTATCTCTTCTAACTTTTTTATTAATGCCCATTTAGTAATGCATAAAACAGCATTACAGCATTATGGTTTGGGTTGAATAAAATAGTTAGCGGAAGAATTTGCTAACAATTTGGAGGAGGCACTAATATTTCAGTGGAATGATTATGCGGAACGGCTTCGCTGATATGAATATATTGAAGCGTTTTAATTATGACTATTTGTTGTGAAAAACTCTGATGCCAGTTTATAAACTCACTGTTTAATTTTTTACAGCAATCTTTTTCCAAATCGTTGATATTATTTGCATGCGGAAGTTCTTCATTAAAAGAATTACTAAATAATGCTTTACCCAATTGCTGTACAGGTAAAATTTGTATTGATAGTGTAAACAAAAGAAATATGGTAATAACTTTTTTAAGCATTCGGGCAAATATACTTGGCAGATAAAAATAAAGTAGATTATAAAACAGTTTAACAAAAACTTTACTCTATTTCCATGCTTATATCTTTTGCTGCTTGAATAAGAGCCGCTAAAACAGGGTAAAGCCCATGCTTATCAGCATCTTTCAGTTTTATGCTATGTTGTAAATCATTCAGCATAACCAAAATAGTATGTCTGTTAGCTTCTGTATCTAAATGATGGGGCTTACGTATTTCAAAATCATCTTTCAATAAATCAACAACAGGAATATCTAAAATTTTAGACAGTTGCTTTACATGGTTTACGGTAAGCTGTGTAATGTTGTTTTCAATTTTACTATATGCATTTTGCGAAATACCCATTTGCTTGGCAACATATTCCTGAGAATAATTTTTAAACTCTCTGAACTGTTTAATAATAGTGCCGGGCATGTTATAATATCAGTTTATTTTAAAATATTTTTAGCTGCTGCTTTTTCAAGCCTTTCATTTAAAGTTGTTCCCAAACCTTTATCAGGCAGGCGTTCTGCAATAATTACAGATAACTGTAATCTGTCTAACTCAATTAAATATCTGTATAAATTTCTCGCAGCTTCATTAATATTTCCTGAAAGGCTTAAACAACGTTGGTTACTTACAGGAACATTATTTATTAAACTGCTTACAGTAATAATACCTGTGTTTTGCAAAGGATAGTTTTGTAACGCTTCCTGAATATTATCAGTAATAATTAATGGCGTATGCGGTGAGTAGTGATAAGGCAACATGCCCGGACTTTCTGTAACAACATGATTCTTATTTATTTCACAAACACCGCAAACAGATTCTATATCTTCTTTAGTAATCATACCTAAACGATAAATAACCGGTGTATCATTATTAAAGCCTACTACTGTAGATTCTACTCCATTGCTGCAAAAACCTCCATCTAATATATAAGGAATTTTTGTATTGAGTTGAAAATAAACATGCTCCGCCGATGTTGGGCTGATATAACCAAAAGGGTTTGCACTGGGTGCTGCCAATGGGAATGATAAGTTTTCTAACAGGTTTAAGGTAAGCTGATGATTAGGTATTCTTACAGCAACTTTATCTAAACCCGCATTAACAACTGAGGGCACTTTTGCGTTTTTATTAAGCAATAGGGTTAAAGGCCCGGGCGAAAATGCTTTTAGCAATTCAACAGCAGTATCAGGAAGATGGGTAACCAATGCCTGCAAAGTATCTTTATTGGCTACATGAAGAATTAAAGGGTTTGATAATGGCCTTTGCTTAACACTGAATATTTTTTGTACTGCCTCAGCATTAAATGCATTAGCTGCTAAACCATATACAGTTTCTGTGGGTATAGCCACTAATTCATTTTTGCAAAGCCATTGCTTGGCCTCCTGAACAGAATTTCCTGTAACTGTTGTATACATTGTTTATTTATGGGTTGCAAAAATCGCAATACATAGGGTCTTCTTCTGTTTTGTTATACGGAAATTTTTTTTCGAGTTTATAAAAACAGTTACTGCAAGTATAAATATGTGCTGCTGTGCTATTGGTTGGGCGTCTACACCAACTGCATAATAATCCCGAAATAATTTGTGTTACATCAAAACCGGGTGTTTTACAAAAAGGGCAACATGAAAAAAGCTTCTGTATCAAGTTTTCGCAGGCCTTTTCAATTACTCTCATTCTTGTAGGGTTAAACATAGCCCGCATATCTGTTTCAAGGTAAACCGATTGGTTTTTTTGAAGCATATCTATTGCAAGATAATTTAGTGTATCCCAATCAGTAATACCTGAAAACATTTCATCCGGTTCTTCTTTTGTTTTTTTAATTACTAATGCATGAGCGGGAAACTGAGCCTTTTCTGCAAAAGCTTTTACTTCAGTTATGTCTTTACAAAAAGCTGCATTAAAGTTGGTCTCAAAGCTTAGTTCCCGAGCTTTAACCTCCAGCTTGTTAGCATAATCTTTAAAAACAAGTATTTCATCATCTGCGGGCACAAAAGGTATTTGCGGATGCGGACCGAAAGAACCTTCACTGGCTACAAACAAATCTGCATCGGTGATTTTTTGGGCTGCTTCAATTTTTAAAAGGGCGGCTTCCAGAGGAGAAACCACCCGTTTTGTTTTACCACTAAATGTTCCGAATACATCTGTATTCAGTTGATACGGAACACAAACTTTAACCCCCAAATGCTTCTCCAGTAAAGGGGCCAACACTTGTTCTTTTGCATGCATGGTTGCTATGCAAAGTGTTCTGCCTTTGAACCATTCAATTGCGGATAAAATGTTTTTATTATTATGATTACTGACCTTGTCCTGCACTGTAGCCCGGAATACCATCAATTAAATACAGGTTTTCGGTTTTAATAATCTCAAAACCTGCCTGTGTTATTTGTTGTTGTAAATGCAGCATAGTCTGATAAGTGCAATCTCTCATTTCTGCACATACAAATCTGCAACGCCAGTGGTCTGTACAGAATGTTTCAGGAAAACCGTTAGGATACACTTTTGCACCACGGTTACTTATCATATTTAATTTAATATTACCTACCTGAATTTTCTCTAATTCAGCTCCTAATTCATTTGCATTTCTGTTATTATAATTTAAGAAAACATCTATACCAACCAATTGGCGGGTTACAGGTTTTCTTTCTTTTAACTGAACTTTTATTGTGGCAGAAGAATCAGCATAATTAACGGGTTTAAGTGTTGCGGGTTTTTGTCCTAATCTCTCTATTACTGCATCTGCAAAAGCATCTGTTCCTACTCTTTGTTTAGAAACATCTTCTTTAAAAATATCGTAGGTATGTACACCATCTTCAATTGTTTTAAGCCATGCATTCTGTACTTTTTCTGCAACATCTTTTTGATTAATATGTACTAACATTTGTACTGCTGCCAGCAACAAGCCGGATGGATTTGCTTTATTCATATCAGCAATTCTTGGTGCAGACCCATGTATTGCTTCAAACATTGCGAAGCCATCGCCAATATTAGCACTGCCTGCCAAACCTACACTACCGGTAATTTGTGCTGCCACATCACTTAAAATATCTCCGTACAAATTAGGCATTACAATTACATCAAATGCTTCAGGTGTATCGGCCAATTTAGCAGCACCGATATCTACAATCCAGTGTTCTTTTTCTATTTCAGGATACTCTGCTCCTACTTCATCAAATATTTTATGAAATAACCCATCGGTCATTTTCATAATATTATCTTTTGTAAAGCAGGTTACTTTTTTTCTGCCGTAAGCTTTTGCATATTCAAAAGCATAGCGTATAATTTTTTCAGAACCCGGTTTAGAAATTAATTTAAGGCATTGTATTACTTCATCTGTTTGCTGATGTTCTACACCTGCGTACAAGTCTTCTTCGTTTTCACGAATAATAACTACATCCATTACCGGATGTTTTGTTTTTACATAAGGGTGGTAAGAAATACAAGGGCGAATGTTGGCATATAAGCCTAAAATTTTTCTGGTAGTAACATTAAGACTTTTAAAGCCGCCGCCTTGCGGAGTTGTAATAGGAGCTTTAAGAAACACTTTTGTTCTGCGAAGGCTTTCCCATGCAGATGATTCAATGCCTGCAGTGTTTCCGCTTAAATACACTTTTTCGCCAATCTCAATAATTTCTTCCTGAATATTGGCTCCTGCTGCTTTAATAATTTTTAAAGTAGCTTTCATAATTTCAGGACCAATACCATCTCCATACGCAACTGTTATAGGATGCGGTTTAGGAGTAATAACTTTTTTTGAAACTTCTCTTGTAAATGCGTCTGCTAACATAGTGGTAAATTTTACGCAAAGAACAAGTGTTTTAATGCGTACAATTTTTTTTAACCACCATTAGTAATAAGTAATAACCTATAGCTATAAATCAATACAGCCGCTTAAAACAAGCAGCTGTATTGATTTCTGTTAAGTAAAATAAATCAGATATTTAAACCACCACATACACTTAATACCTGACCGGTAACATAACTGCTTAAATCGCTTGCCAGGAATAATGTGGTATCAGCAATTTCTTCAGCTTTACCAAAACGGCCTAAAGGGATTTTCTTTAAAAACTCATCAGCTGCAGCTCCTTCTTTTAAATAATGAGTCATATCTGTTTCAACAAAGCCAGGAGCAATTGCATTACAGCGAATATTTCTGCTGCCTAATTCTAATGCTACACTTTTTGTAAAACCAATAATACCTGCTTTACTTGCTGCATAGCTGCTTTGCCCTGCATTACCGCGAACACCGATAATAGAACTCATGTTAATAATGCTTCCTGCTTTAGCTTTCATCATGGGGCGAATAACCTGCTTAGTCATATTAAAAATACTTTTCAGGTTTATATCCATTACTTCATCCCACTGTTGTTCGGTTAAGCGAAGCAATAGATTGTCTTTACTTATACCTGCATTGTTAACGCATACATCAATTGCACCGAACTCTTTCAACACATCATTTACAAAAGTTTCGCATTGTGCAAAATCTCCTGCATTGCTTTTGTATGCTTTGGCTTTTATACCCAATGCAGTTAACTGTTGTTCAAGTGCATTTGCTTTTTCTGCACTGATATCGCTTACATATGTAAAAGCAATGTTGCTACCTTGTTCAGCTAACTTTAATGCTATGGCTGCACCAATACCGCGAGCTGCACCGGTAACTATAGAAACTTTATTTTTTAAAAGCATACTTATTTGTTTATTGTGCAATAATAACATTCTTCTTTTTTTTGGGCTTATACTTTTTTATACGCCAGCTCATTATTAAAGCAAAAACTGTTATTACCTGATAACTTGCAATTACATAAGGGCTCTCAACGTCAAACATAAAAAATACGGTTAGTACAACAACTAAGGAACAACCAATCATTATTGCTAAAAACTTACTTTGAATGGTTAAATATTTTTTTTCTTCTGCATTACCGTGTGTAGATAATTGTGGATTTTTATACAAAATATAATCAGCAAATAAGTAATGGGCGGTAGCTAAGCAAAAAAGGTTTATCATATATAAATGCATGGGCAAATGAAACCTTGGGCCAAAATGGCTAATACCCGATACAACGAATGGAAATGTAACTATAAAAAAAAGAAAAAGCAGATTATGAAAAATTACCTTATTGTTGTAAGACTTAAGATATTTACAAAGCTGCAAATGCCTGAACCAATACATACCAATTATTAAAAAGCTTATGATAAACGTACTGAATTGAATAATAACAGGTTTAAATGTTATAAGCAAGGCAGCTCCATGTAAATTTTTTAAATCAGCATTTTCGGGAAATTTAATTTCAATAATTAAGAGCGTAATGGCTATTGCAAAAACAGCATCGCTGAAAAGAATAATTCTTTCCAATTCAAATTCTTTGTGAATGGCTTTTTCCTCAGATGTTTGCATTGACGATTTTTTTGCTAATTAAATTAAATAAATTCAGAAAACAAATGATAGCCGGGAAAAAGATTTATTTATTAATTTTCTTGTTTGCTATAGAAACTATCTGCGTTACTTATGCACTATCAGTTCCTCAAATTGCTGCAATAACATCGTTGCTTTATTTTTTTAGCGGGTTATTTATTGCTTTTGTAATGATTGGTTTGAATGAAGCACAGCTTTCCTTCAACATAAAAAAAATTAACGGTATTGGTTTTGTTTACAGAGTAATTGCTTTATTAATTACAACCGTTGTTATTGTTTACTTCTGCAGAAAGTGGATGAGTGATGCACCAATGGATTATCATGATGCAGACATGCTGCCTATTATAAAAATAATGAACCGACGTTTAATAAACGGGCAAAGGCTATATGTATACGATACCATTCCTGAAATATGGAAAGGCATTCAACCTGTTTACTTACCGGCTATGTGGATGCCGTTTGGAATACCAACCTTGTTAAACATAGACCTGCGTTGGCTTACAGCCGTTTGTTTAGTTGTTGTTTTCAGTTTTTTTATTTTTTTATTTAAACCCGAAAATAAAAAAGGCGGCTTTGTATTATTAAGTGCTTTTACATTATTGTGGTGGTTATTGACACAGGAAGATGCAAGCGGGTTGATACCGTATACAGAAGAAGGCATTATAATTTTTTATTACACTTTATTAACCATTGCTCTGCTTAATAAAAATATATGGTTAACAGGTATTAGTATTTCTTTATGTGTTTTAAGCCGGTATGCTTTAATTGGTTTCTTACCGCCATTTATTTTAATAATGCTACTGCAAAAAAATTACAAACAGTTTTCTAAGCTGGCTGTTACCGGAATAGTTTGTTTATTGTTTTTGCTGATTATTCCTTTCGGGTGGAATGTGTTAGGAAAATTATTAGCCTTACCCAACGAGTATATTTCTTTTGCAGCAAGGGTTTGGCATGATGCACCGCATGTATTTACCAATGGTTTGGGCTTAGCAAAATTTTTTGGTGAAGAACATATAACCTTACAACATCAACTATTAATAGCACTAACTTTTATTATCCCCTTTATTTTTGCTATGGTTTGTTTTTGGTTGAAACAAAAAGGGAAGCACATTAATAATATATCGTTGGCAACATTAAAAATATCGTTGGTTATTTTTTACAATTTTATTGATGTGCCGTACCTGTACTTGTTCTACACATCATCTTTTGTAAGCTTACTTGCAGTAAGCTATTTTGTAAGCAACAGAAATATTAGTAAGGTGTTATAATTGAGAGTATTTCCTCAACAAATTTTCTTTCGTTACTAAGGCGTGGTACTTTGTGTTGCCCGCCCAGCTTTCCTTTGCTGCGAAGCCATTCTGTAAAAGAATTTTTAGGAAGGTTATGTATTACAGGCATTCTTAGTGCAATGTCTTTATGCCGTTTGGCTTCATAATCGCTGTTTATGTTTTTTAAGGCACAATCTAATTCGTATGCAAACTCCTGAATATTTGCAGGTTCTTTTTCAAACTCAATCAGCCACTCATGAGCACCGTTATTGTTATCAGAAAAATAAACAGGTGCAGCAGTATAATCGTTAACAATACTGTTTGTTTTTTCACTTGCTGCAGCAATGGCTTTATCTGCATTGGCAATCATCAACTCTTCACCAAAAGCATTAATAAAATGTTTTAATCGCCCTGTTACTTTTATTCTGAAAGGTTGTAAACAAGTAAACTCAATTGTATCACCCACAATATATCTCCACAAACCGCCATTTGTTGAAATTACTGGAGCATAATGTTTATTCAACTCCACTTTATTCAATCCGATTGTTCGCGGATTTTCTTTTCCATACTCCTCAACCGGCATAAACTCATAAAAAATACCATGATCTAAAAAAAGCAGCATGCCATCTGTATCGGGGTTATCCTGTGCTGCAAAAAATCCTTCGCTGGCATTATACATTTCTAAGTAATTAATTTCGGCACCAATTAATTTTTCAAATTGTTCTTTATATGGTTTAAAGGAAACACCGCCATGCAAATACATTTCAAGGTTTGGCCACACTTCAATAAGTGTTTGCTTTTGAGTAATTTCTAAAATACGTTTTATTAAGACCAACGTCCATGTAGGGACGCCGGAAATAGAAGTTACATTTTCATAAATGGTTGATAAAGCCAATTGCTCAATTTTATTTTCCCATTCATCTAATAAAGCAATGGATAGTTCGGGTGTGCGAATCCAGTTCGCCCAAACAGGCGTATTCTGTAAAAGCACTGCACTTAAATCTCCGTACTGTGCTTCTTCATTTACAGGGCACATTTGATGACTGCCGCCAATAACCAAGCCTTTGCCTGTAAGCAAATCGCTATCGGGATTGTAATTGTAATACATCGTCAACACGTCTTTTGACGCTTTGTAATGACAGTCTTCTAAGCTTTCTTTTGTTATGGGAATGAATTTGCTTTTATCGTTGGTGGTGCCGCTGCTTTTGGCAAACCAACTAACAGGTGTGTTCCATAATAAATTTTCTTCGCCATTCATTAACCTTTCTACATAAGGCTTTATCTGTTCATATTCCTGAATGGGAATAGCATTTTTAAAATCCTGAATTTTTGAAATACCTGCCAATGCATGTTTTCTGCCGAATTCTGTGTATTGGCCGTGTGTAACCAAATCCTGTAAAACTTCGCGTTGAGTAGCAACAGCATGCTGCGTCCATTGTTCTATTTTCCAATGACGCAATCTGGCTAATCTTGATATAGTGGGGCTCAACAGTTTCATGGGAGCTACAGGCAAAATACACAATGAAACTGAAAGGAGGAAATATTAAAATTTAATTGCTGTTATTTAATGCATTAATTCGAAGTTTAATTAAACCAAGATGAGATTTTAAAAGCTGAAGTTTTCCATCAGTTCTTTCATAGTTGAAATAATTTATTATACCAGCTACATCTAAATCTAAACCATAACTTTCAATGTGTGAGCCATGCAGTAAAAATGAGGCTTGCTCAAAATCAGATTCATTTAACGAAGGAAGTTGGTTTATTAATGTCTTTAAATCAGACTCGCTTCTTTCATTACTCCATTTAACTAGAAATAATTTTGTAGAATTATAAAGGGAAACAAAATCATCAACCTTTAAATCCTCCAGTTTTGTTGATAGTGATTTTCTCGAAAGAAGAGAACCTAAGTTAGCTTTTAAAATTTTGTCCGAATGTTCTTCTAAACTTTCTAAAGAACGAATAATACTTGATAAACTTGGTGTTTTTTTATTCTTCATTCCTAACTCAATAATCCAGTCTTTGCGTTTTAGTTCAAAGTTGGTTCCTAAGTATAAACGTTTTACCTGTTCATTAGCTGCCAATTCTTCGGCTGTGCCATGTTTAAATATTTTTCCTTCAATTAATAAATATGCCCTGTCGCAAATAGAGAGTGTTTCGTTTACATTATGGTCTGTAATTAAAATGCCGATATTTTTATACTTCAACTTGGCAACAACAGTTTGAATGTCTTCCACAGCAATCGGGTCAACACCGGCAAAGGGTTCATCTAATAAAATAAATTTCGGGTCAACAGCCAAGGCTCTGGCTATTTCAGTTCTTCTTCTTTCACCACCACTTAAACTATCGCCATTATTTTTTCTTACATGATGCAGGTTAAATTCATCTAATAAAGTTTCTAATTTTTCTAATCGTTCTTGTTTATTCAGTTTAGTCATTTCCAACACAGCCATAATATTATCTTCCACACTTAACTTTCTGAATACACTTGCTTCCTGCGGTAAATAACCAATACCCATTTGAGCTCTCTTATACATGGGTAGTTTGGTTATATCTTCTTCATTTAAAAAAACTGTTCCCTCATCGGGTTTAATTAAACCAACCACCATATAAAATGTTGTTGTTTTACCTGCACCGTTAGGGCCCAATAAACCAACAATTTCACCTTGCTTTACAGAAACACTTACCTTGTTTACAACCGTTCTGCTTTTGTAAATTTTTACAAGATTATCTGTATGTATAGTTAAACTCATTCAACTGATTTGTACAAAAGTAAAGTTTAAACCCTTTGTTGAATTAGTAAGTAGTATGCTTAACAAAAATTATAGCATTACAACTAATCTTCTATCTTCTTTATTCTAACTGTTAAGTCTTGTATATTGCAGCAATTTTATTTGTTTGAAATGAAAGTAACCGAACATATTGCACAGGCTAAAAACACTTTAGTTTCTTTTGAAATTTTACCACCTTTAAAAGGTAAAAGCATTAATTCTATTTATGAACATCTTGACCCGTTGATGGAGTTTAAACCAAGCTGGATTAATGTAACTTATCACCGCAGCGAAAGTATGTTTAAGAAAAAAGCCGACGGCACTTTTGATAAAGTAGAAGTTCGCAAACGCCCCGGTACTGTTGGTATTTGTGCTGCTTTAATGAATCATTATCAGGTTGATACAGTTCCTCATTTTATCTGCGGTGGCTTTACTAAACGTGAATGTGAAGATGCATTGATTGATTTGAATTTTTTAGGCATTGATAATGTATTGGTATTGCGTGGTGATGCTGAGAAAAATGAACCGAGTTTTGTTCCGTCAAAAGGCGGACATGCTTATGCTATTGATTTGCAAAAGCAGGTGGTTAACTTAAATCATGGTTTGTATTTAGATGAAGACATACAAAACGGAGGGAAAACAAATTTTTGTATTGGTACGGCCGGCTATCCTGAAAAACACTTTGAAGCACCCAACTTAGAAATTGATTTACAAAGATTAAAAGATAAAGTGGAAGCAGGGGCAGATTATATAATGACACAGATGTTTTTTGATAATGAAAATTTTTTTGAGTTTGTAAAAAGTTGCAGAGATATGGGAATTAATGTTCCTATTATTCCGGGCCTGAAACCACTTACCAGCAAAAAGCAACTGACTATTTTACCAAGAATTTTTCATGTAGATATACCTACAGCATTATCTAACGAAGTAATGAAATGTAAAACCGATACAGAAGTAGAAGCGGTTGGCACCAAATGGTTGATAGAGCAAAGTAAAGAGTTAAAAAAATTCGGTGTGCCTGTGTTGCATTATTATACTTTAGGCAAACCAAAAGTAATAAGAGATGTAGTGAAAGAAGTTGTCTGAGGCTTGATTTGAAAGATTTTATTGATTAATATAATATGAAAAAAGGAATGAAGATTTTCATTCCTTTTTATTTCGCTGATATTGATAAATATAATCTACACCAAGCTTATATCAAAGCTACTTAGTTGCACAAACTCGTTCAACCTTGCAGTAATATCTTCTTTTGTTATTTCTCTTAAACGTTCTGTACCGAATTTTTCTACACAATAGCTTGCCATTGCACTGCCAACAATAATAGCCGTTTTCATGTTTTCAAAACTTACATCTTTTGTTTTGGCAATATGTGCAATAAAGCCTGCTGCAAAAGTATCGCCGGCACCGGTTGGGTCAAACACATCTTCTAACGGCAATGCAGGGGCAAAAAACACATTCTTCTCATGAAACAATAAAGCTCCGTGTTCCCCTTTTTTAATAATTAAATATTCAGGACCCATTGCTCTGATAACTTTGGCAGCTTTTACCAAAGAATATTCACCGCTCAATTGTCTTGCTTCAGCATCATTCACCAATAAAACATCTACTTCTTTTAAAACAGCTTTCAAATCATCCATTGCAATATCCATCCAGAAGTTCATGGTATCCATTGCAATTAATTTAGGGCGTTGCTTTAATTGCTTAATAACACTTAACTGCACAGCAGGAGCTAAATTTCCCAACATTAAAAATTCACTGCCTTGGTAGCTTTCGGGTACAACAGGTTCAAATGTTCCTAATACATTTAATTCTGTAACCAATGTATCGCGGCTGTTCATATCGTTGTGATAACGACCACTCCAGAAAAAAGATTTTTCATCTTTTTTTATCTGCACACCTTCTAAACTTACATTACGTGCAGTAAGGGCATCTAATTCTTCCTGCGGAAAATCTCCACCAACAACAGAAATTTGTTTTACATCTGTAAAGTTGCTTGCACACCAGGCAATATAAGTTGCAGCACCGCCAACAATTCTATCACTTTTACCAAAAGGTGTTTCAATTGCATCAAAAGCCATTGAACCCACAACAATTAAACTCATAAGTTTTTTAGTTTGCTTGCGAAACTATGTTATTCATGCAATAAAATAAAGCCATATTAATAATGTATCTTTCCGCAGTATGAGTTTAGTAAAAAAGTCTTCAGAAAAGCACTCACACCACTCGGCGTATATTAAGGCCAAAGGTTTCAGGCAATATAAAATTGCTGTAAGAACATTCATTAGAGATGTTATTTTGATATGCCTTGGTATTGGTTCTGCTGCATTTGGTTTGGAATCTTTTTTATTACCGAATAATTTTATAGATGGCGGTGCTACCGGTGTATCATTAATGGTTTCAGAAATTACCAAATTGCCTTTAGCTGTTTTATTGGTATTGATAAATATTCCGTTTGTATGGTTGGGATTGAAGACTGTCGGGAAGCAATTTGCTATTAAAACGGCCTGTGCTATTACCGGTTTGGCACTGTGTACGGTTCTATTTCATTTTCCTGAAGTAACACATGATAAATTATTAGTATCTCTTTTCGGCGGATTTTTTCTGGGTGCAGGTATCGGTTTATCTGTAAGAGGCGGAGCAGTATTAGACGGAACAGAAGTTTTAGCCATTTATATAAGCAGAAAATTGGGCGGTACTATTGGCGACATCATTATTATTATTAATGTACTTATTTTTTCTGCTGCTGCTTATTTATTATCAATTGAAACGGCTTTATATGCTATGATAACTTATTTATCTGCTTCTAAAACATTAGATTTTATTATTGAAGGTATTGAAGAGTATACAGGAGTTACAATCATCTCTACACACTTTGAAGAAGTAATTGATATGATTGTAAATCAAATGGGAAGAGGTGTTACCGTTTACAGCGGCAAGCGTGGCTATGGCAAACACGGGCATGTAACCAACAGCGATATTATTTTTATTGTAGTTACCCGTTTAGAAATAAGTAAACTAAAAGTTGAAATTGAAAAGATAGACCCGCATGCGTTTGTGGTAATGAGCAGTATTAAAGATACCAAAGGCGGTATGGTTAAAAAAAGACCGCTGCATTAATGCAGCGGTTAATAAGATTTAATTTCCGTAAACACTCAAAAACTTTATTCGCATAATTTTTAATTGCTCCCAAGTATAATTATTATCACTCAATTCTTTTTGTGCTACTTCTAAAGATGATGTTTCGCAGCCTTTAAAATAATCTATAATTTCTTCCTGATCATATTCGTCTAACCATTCTTCAATGGCATAATCTAAATTTAATTTAGTGCCGCTTGCTGCAATGGTTTCCATTTCTTCCAGCAATTCATTCAATTGTAGCCCTTTATTCTTTGCTATATCCTGTAACGGAATTTTCTTATCAACGTTTTGAATAATGTAAATCTTATTGCTGCTTTTATTAGCCACAGTTTTCATTACAAAATCTTCGGGCTTTTCTATTTCATTTTCTTCAACATACTCGGCAATTAAATCAACAAAAGGTCTTCCGTATTTTAATGCTTTTCCTTTACTTACACCCTGACATTTTTCCAATTCCTCTAATGTTGTAGGATATAATGTAGCCATATCCTGCAAAGAGTTTTCTAAGAAAATTACAAATGGCGGTAAACTTTTTTTCTTGGCTTCTTTTTGGCGTAGTTCTTTCAGCATTTCAAATAATTTTTCATCTGCTGCTGCACCGGTTTGGCTGCCTGTTTCTGTTTCATCGTCATCATCGTCATCAGAACTTTCATATTGTTCGTTAATAACAATTTTAAACGATGTTGGCTTTTTAAAAAATTGCTCGCCTTTATCTGTAAGTTTTAATAAACCATATTCTTCAATATCTTTTCTTATTAAATTCTCCAGCATTAATTGCCTTATAAGGCTGTTCCAGTAATGGTTTTGCTCATTATCTTTTCCTATACCAAACACTGCTAATTTTTCATGACGGAACATAGTTATCTGCGGAGTTAGCCTTCCGATAACTACATTAACCACATACTCAGCAGGGAAGCGTTCATCTAATGCTTTAATAACTTTCATTACTTTAACTGCATTGTCTTTTGCTTCTACTCTTTCTTTAGGATGCCTGCAGTTATCGCAGTTTTTACAGTTAGGTACGTTCCATTCTTCACCAAAATAATGCATCAATATTTTTCTTCTGCAAACACCGCTTTCTGCAAATGCAACGGTTTCATCAATTAACTGTGCACCAACTTCACGTTCACTTAAAGGCTTATCCCGCATTAAATGTTCCAACTTGTGAACATCTTTGTAAGAATAGTAAAGAATACAGTTACCTTCTAAGCCATCGCGACCAGCACGGCCCGTTTCCTGATAATAATTTTCAATTGATTTAGGAATGTTATAGTGAATAACAAAACGGATATCAGGTTTATCAATACCCATTCCGAATGCAATGGTGGCAACAATAACCTGTACATCTTCATTCAAAAACTGGTCTTGCCTGTCTGCTCTTAATTTTTGGTCGAGCCCTGCATGATAAGCAACCGCTTTAATATTATTGGCAACTAAAACTTCTGCTAATTCTTCTGTTGTTTTTCTGTTAAGCGTATAAATAATTCCGCTTTTGCCTTTATTCTGCGAAATGAATTTAGTAATGCTTTTTATAGTTTGTTCTTTCTTTAGTTTAGGCTGAATTTCATAATAAAGGTTAGAACGGTTAAAAGAAGAAATGAAAATATTAGGGTTGCGTAATCCTAAGTTTTTAATGATATCACTCTGTACTTTAGGAGTGGCCGTTGCTGTAAGAGCTACAACAGGAATATCCGGATTTATAACATTCATCATTTCCCTAAGCCTTCTGTACTCAGGCCTGAAATCATGCCCCCACTCACTAATACAGTGTGCTTCATCAACTGCAAAAAATGAAATGGTTAATCCGCTGAAGAATTCCAGATTTTCTTCTTTAGTTAAAGTTTCGGGTGCAACATATAATAGTTTTGTTTTACCTGTTAATAAATCATCTTTTACTTCTTTTATCTGGGTTTTATTAAGTGAAGAGTTTAAGAAGTGTGCCACATCATCCTGCTCGCTGTAACCTCTAACCAAATCAACCTGATTTTTCATTAATGCTATTAAGGGAGAAACAATAATAGCACAGCCTTCCATCATCATAGCGGGCAATTGGTAGCAAAGACTTTTACCACCACCGGTTGGCATAATAACAAATGTATCGTTGCCGCTCATTAAGCTGTTTATAGCTTCTTCCTGCCGGCCCTTAAATTCTTTAAAGCCGAAATGCTGCTGAACGCCTTTATAAATATCAAACTTTGAGTTATCAATTTTCTTTGGCAAAGAACCATCTACTACCGGAGCTTTTCTGGAAGCAGTTTTAGATGCGGTTTTTTTAGGTGTTGCCTTCTTTGTGCTTGTAGCCATTACATTCAAATTAACTTTTCTGTTTTTATAACAGATGGGTGAAACGGACGAATAAGTTACTCCTTTTTTCCGAAACAAAAGATATTTTTTAAAAGATTATCAGTTGCCTGCGGAAGATTCTTTGGCAGTGTATTAAAAACGTTGCCGTTTTTTTAAAGGACGGCGAAGTTAATAAAGCTAATGTTTGCATACAAGGGTTGGTTGTTAAAGTTTATTTTTGCTTTTCTTATGAATTCATCCATTATTTCATCTGCTAAAAAAGCCATTCAATCTGAAGCAAATTCTGTTGCAGGTTTACTTGATTTTATTAATGCAGATTTTGAAAAAGCTGTTCAAACCATTCACCACTCAAAAGGCAGAGTTGTAATAAGTGGTATCGGTAAAAGTGCCATAGTAGCTCAAAAAATTGTAGCCACTTTAAACTCAACAGGAACGCCTGCTTTGTTTATGCATGCTGCCGATGCTATTCACGGAGATTTGGGAATGATTCAAAAAGATGATGTAGTAGTGGTAGTAAGCAAGAGTGGCGAAAGCCCGGAAATAAAAATGCTGATTCCACTTATAAAAAATTTCAACAATACATTAATTGGTATTGTTGGCAATACAGAAAGTTTTTTAGCAAAAGAAAGTGTTATTATTATAAATACAACTGTTAAAGAAGAAGCATGCCCCAACAACCTTGCACCCACTAACAGCACTACAGCTCAAATGGTTATGGGCGATGCTTTAGCTATTGCATTAATGGAGTTAAATGGTTTTAACGGTTACGATTTTGCCAAGTATCACCCAGGAGGAAATTTAGGTAAACGCCTATACTTACGTGTTGAAGATTTATATAAACACAACCCTAAACCAAAAGTTGTTTTATCTGCTACTTTGCGGGAAGTAATTGTAGAAATAACAGAGAAACGTATGGGTGTTGCTGCTGTTGCGGATAATGATAATGCTGTTGTGGGAATTATTACAGATGGAGATTTAAGAAGAATGTTGGAGAAAAGTGATAACATAAGCAGTATTACTGCAAAAGATATTTGCTCATTCAATCCAAAAACAATTGACCCTGCAGAACTTGCGGTTAATGCTTTAACTGCTTTCAGAAAGTATGATATCAGTCAGTTAATTGTAGCAGAAAACAATCAATACCTGGGAATCATTACCATACACGATTTAGTGCGTGAAGGAATAATTTAAAAAATGATAATACCAACAGATACTAACTATTCAACAGCTTGCTATATTTGAAAAAAACATAAACCAATTTATTAGAAATGAACCAACATCACTATGTAGCCATTATGGCCGGCGGTATCGGCAGCAGGTTTTGGCCAAAAAGCCGTACAGCTTACCCTAAACAATTCTTAGACATTTTAAACACAGGCAAAAGTCTTATTCAATGGACGTTTGAGCGTTATGCTTCCTTCATGCCTGTTGAAAATATTTATATTGTAACCTCTGAAGAATATAAAGAAATTGTTGCCGAGCAACTTCCTTCCATTCCTAAAGAAAATATTATTGCAGAACCAAGCCGTAAAAACACGGCACCCTGTGTTGCTTATATCGCTTTTAAATTATTACAGAAAGATCCTGAAGCTGCATTAGTTGTTGCACCGAGCGATCATATGATTTTAGATGGCGAAGGCTTTAAAAAAATTGCTACTACTGCTTTAGATTTTGTAAGCAGAAACGCTTCTTTCATTACATTAGGTATTAAACCAACACACCCCAATACCGGTTACGGTTACATTCAGTACGATACCAATGCTAAAGAAGAAAATATTTATAAAGTAAAAACCTTTACAGAAAAGCCAAACTTAGAAATTGCTAAATCGTTCTTAGCAAGTGGTGATTTTTTATGGAATGCCGGCATTTTTGTTTGGAAAGCAAAAGATGTGGTTGATGCTTTTGAAAAATATCAGCCGGAAATGTTTGAATTATTTGATGGAGAAAAAGCAAACTTTAATACTGATGCAGAAAAAGAAGCTATTGATCGCATCTATCCTTTATGCACCAATGTTTCTATTGATTTTGCTATTATGGAAAAAGCTGAGAATGTATATGTAATTCCATCTTCTTTTGGCTGGAGCGATTTAGGAACTTGGAACAGTGCTTACGATAATTTAGAGAAAGATGCTATGGGCAATGCATTGGCAACAGACAATGTAATTGTTATTGATGCAAAAGAATGTATGGTTAGTGCTCCGGCAGATAAACTTTTATTACTGCAAGGGCTCGAAGATTTTATAATTGTTGATACAAAAGATGTATTGATGATTTGTAAAAAAGAAAAAGAACAGGCTATTAAAGAATACGTTGCCGAAGCCAAAAAGCAAAAAGGTGAAAAATATATTTAACACTGTTAGTTCTAATAAAACGCCCCGCAAATGTGAGGCGTTTTATTTTATTTCAATAACGGCATCACCATTTATCGGGTAAGACTGGCAACATAGAATCCTTCCTTCAGCAACTTCTTCATCTAATAATATTTCATTGTAAGCCATCCATATTTCACCATTAGTACAGGTAGCAGTGCAACTTCCACACCTGCCCGCTTCGCAACTATAAGGTATTATAACATTATGTTCTTTGGCTGCCGCTAAAATTGTTTGAGGATATTGCACTGAAAACTTATAACTGGTGTTTTTTAAAATAAACGTTACAAAATGTGCGTCAGTATCAGGAGGTAATGGCTTATTAATTCTGGGTAGTGAATTAAAGTTTTCTTTTTTTATATTATGCAAAGCAATCCCTTCACTCAGTAAACTAATGGTTATCATTTGCATGTAATCAAAAGGACCGCACACATAAAATAAAGCATCTTCTTTTTTTACTTGTAAATATGTTTTCAACAACTGTTGCAATAACCAATTACTTAACCTGCTTTCATAAACCGAAAAGTGATTACTGAATAAAAATTTTATAATAAATCTCTCTTCAAACTTTTCCTGTAGTGAAATGAGTTCTTTATAATAAATAGTTTCTTCTTCATTTTTGTTACTATAAATTAATACTATTTTATTACAAGTAGTTTGTAATAATTTTTTGATGATAGAATAACAAGGCGTAATACCGCTTCCGGCTGCTAAAAAGAAGAATTGATTGTTTGGGTTGATTGTTTCAGGCAAAACAAATAATCCGCTAATGCCTGATACCAATAAAATATCTCCAACTTTTGTACGATATAAAAGCCTTCTTGAAAACTCTCCGTTATCAACTTTTTTTACCGTAATGCTTAATTTTTCGCCCAATGCAGATGAAATAGAATAACTTCTTCTTCTCTCGCCAAATTCAGTTGTAAAAATTAATGTTATAAATTGACCTTCTTTATAAGTTGGTTGCCAGTTGTTTAATGGCTTTAACAAAAATGTTTTAGCATGTTTTGTTTCTTCAATAATGCCAGTTACCTCTAATTGTTCGTATTTAACCATTACGCATAAAAATAGTTAAGTAACATTATCTTTCGGTTTAATTGTATTGTAATCTTTCCAGGCTAATACTAATTTTATTTCACCATAAGAAATATCATTACCTAATTTTTCTTTAAGTGCAGTTAGTCCATCTTCTTTTTGGTGTTCATGTAAAAGAGGTTCTATTAATATCAGTTTTTCTCTGCTTACCAATTCATCAATCTTTATTAATCCGTTTGCAACGTAATGTGATAAATGTGTTTCAACTGTACTTATGGTTAAGTTTCTTTCAGCAGCTATCGCAGCAATATTTTTACCTTGTTTAAATAATTGATAGGTTTCGTTTTTGGTATCTGGTCTGGCAACAGTTGTTTTGGTTTTCTTTTCTTTCTTAGCAGGTAATTCGTGCATTAAAGATGGAAGCTCATGTTCATTGCAATAACGCTGAATAATATCTAAAAACTGCCATCCGTATTTTTCTGTTTTCGCTTCTCCAAAGCCACTTATCTTTTTTAAATCTGTAATACTTTGCGGAAGATACTGTGCCATTTCATCTATTGACTTTGAATTGGCAACCATATAAACAGGCAGTTGATTGCTCTCACAAATACTATCTCTCATTTTACGCAATTGCTGGTGTAGTAAGGGGTGTGGCGAATGAGATTTTTTGTTACTGTTAGCAGCAGCATAAGCATTTACATAAAAAGCAGGCAATACAAAATTTTTCTTTGTTTCAAAATAAACTGTTACTGCAAAGCCTGTTTTACACGCTGCTATTACATGTTTTTGTAATTGTAAAGCAGTAAACAAATCTTTCATGGCTTCATTATACTGCAATGCATGTTGTTTACTGTCTGTTTCGGCAGTAGATGTTTGTATATACTGAATAATATTTTGTAATTGCGTTTCAAAATAGCCTGCTGCTTTGCAAACTCTTTGTTGCAGAAAGGTATTTGTTTCAGGCAAATCGTTTTGCTGTAACAATTGCTGTAGCTGCAATTCAAACTTTTTAAAAATTTCCTGCTCGTTTAATAATAATGCTTCTGTTTGTTGAAGGAATGTAAATGCAGCTTCATTAAAGCCTGCTTTATTTTCTTGAATATATTGCAGTAATGTTGAGAACTGCTGAATAATTGCATCTATATTGAATAACTGCAATAATAATTGTGATTGATAGTTCCTTTTTGCAGCAATCAGCTCATCGGTTAACACATCAGCTTGTTGGCTATTACAAAACTGAACAATGCGTTCATCTGTACGTAGGCTTGCATTGGTTATGCTGCTTAACAAAACAATGCCCTGTAAATTGGTACAACGACTTAAGGCAACATATACCTGCCCTGCTGCAAATGCCTGCCCGGCATCAATTACAGCTTTCTCAAAAGTTAAACCCTGACTTTTATGAATGGTAATTGCCCAAGCTAATCTTAAAGGATATTGTGTAAAAGCACCAATTACTTCTTCTTCAACTTTTTGTGTTTTGTTGTTAAGTGTGTAACGAATGTTTTCCCATCTGTATCTTTTTACTTCTATTAAAGGTTCATCGGAGCACTGCACAAAAATTTTATCATCTTCTACTTTTTCAACAACACCTATTTTACCATTAAAATACCGCTTGGCTTTTTCAATATCATTTTTAATAAACATAACCTGTGAACCTTTTTTAAGTTGCAGGTTTTCATCAGCAGGGTAGCTCTTTTCACTAAACTCATTTTCTATAATGGCTTTAAAAAAGTATGTTTCTTCATTTAGCTTTTCTAATTCGTTTTTATTTATAGCATCTGCTTTATAGTTGTGTGTAGTTAAAGTTATAAAGCCATCTTCTTTTTTTATTTGAAAGGAAGGCTGATAATGTTTATTAAGCAATGCAAATGCAGCTTCATCCAAAGCATTATTTCTTACTTTATTAAGCAGGTTGATAAATACATTATCGTTCTGGCGGTAAATTTTATTCAACTCAACAAAGGCGGGTTTATGTTGCTGCATTACTTTACTGCTGAAGAAAAAAGGGCTTTCATAATGTTGTGATAAAATATTCCATTCTTCTTCTTTTATTACCGGCGGTAATTGGTACATATCGCCTATTAATAATAATTGCACACCACCAAAAGGTTCATGCTTTTTATATCTGAAATGCCGAAGCACTGCATCAATGGCATCTAATACATCTGCCCGTACCATACTTATTTCATCAATAATTAATAACTCTAATTGCTGAAAAAGTTTTCTTCTTTCTGTGGTAATTCTAAGCCTGCCGAGTAAATGATGTTTATCAATACTGTCTTCTTTACTAAATCCCTTTGTTTCGGGCACAAAAGGCGTAAAAGGCAATTGAAAAAAAGAATGAATGGTTACACCACCGGCATTAATAGCTGCAACACCTGTTGGTGCCACAACAGCCATTTGTTTATGAGTATGTTCTTTAATGAATTTTAAAAAAGTTGTTTTGCCCGTACCTGCTTTACCGGTAAGAAAAACAGAACGGTTGGTATAATTAATAAAATCTGATGCTAATTGAAAATTGAGATTAGAAGTATCTGTAACCATTGAAGTAAAGGTAATTGTGATTGGGCAAGGATTATTATCAGAACACTGATGATACGGATTAGATGGATTTTATGGAAATTAAATGAGTATTAATACAGTTCAATTACAAAATATTCATCAACATCCTTTCAATCTGTATTCAAACTTCTTAAAACTAAAAGATACAACTTCAAGCCTTTCGGTTATCCGTTGCATCTTATGATACACCCCCAATCAAGCTTTATTTTCTTTTCCTAATAAAAGCAATTCATTTACCTGTACTTCTGTTATGTATTTTTTATTGCCTTGCTTATCGTTGTAGCTTTTGTTAATCAACTTGCCTTCAATGGCAACTTCACTTCCTTTTTGTAAATATTTTTCAGCTATATCGGCTACTTTACCCCAGGCAATTAAATTATGCCATTGTGTTTCTACTATTTTTTCTCCTTTGGCATTGCGGTAAGTTTCGTTGGTGGCTACACTAAAACGTGCCATTTTTTTACCGCCATCTAATTTTTTTATTTCGGGTGCATTACCTAAGTTACCAATTAACTGTACTTTGTTTTTTAAAGCGTACATAGTTGTAAAGTTTGTGTGCTGATACATACAGAACGGTTATTAATTTATTTCAATCAATCTTAAGCGGTACCATTCCTGAGATTGACAAGGCAAAGATGATATGGCATAAAAGCCTTATTCGTATTTTAAGCATTTACTCCCGATAATAAACGGGTAAAAGCGTTTGCACACGAATAAATTTTGTATCTTAATTTTTTAAAATGGAAGAATATGTCGGCTACCGATACCAAAACCTGTTTAAACTGTAACAAGCCGTTAAAAGGCCGGGTAGATAAAAAGTTCTGCGATGATTATTGCCGTAACAATTATAATAATCTTCAGAAAAGTAAAAGCAATCACAGCAGTTATGTTCGCAACATCAGCAATACATTACTTAAGAACAGAAGAATTTTAGAAAACCTGCTTACTCCGCCAAAACAAACCGTAAACTGCACACATGAAAAATTAGTGCAGGAAGGTTTTATTTTTAAATATCATACTCATACTTATACCAACAAAAACGGAGAAGTATATTATTTCTGTTTCGATTATGGCTACCGCCAATTAGAAAGTAATTGGTATATGATTGTAAAAAGAAAAGAAGAATAAGGTTACTTCATTTTCAGTACGGCATAATACGGGTGTTCCGGATTTACCACCAACTCCTGTCTTGTAGGATGAATTAAAACATCCATTTCTTCCATAGGTATGGCACCTAATAAAGGCTCTGCATCACCTTTTAAAACAAAAGCATTACAGGTTGCCTGCCTGTTTTTAAACTTCACTTCTATAGGACCTACAACATCATATTCTACTACAGAACCATCTGCCAACTGAGCTTTTCGTTTTTGTTTGAAAGGAAGTTGTAATTGCGATTGAATGCTTTCATTAATGGCCATCATAAATGCTCCGGAATCAACAAGCATATTTACATGCATACGCTTTACTTCGTCTTCAGCCAATTGATTTCTTCTCGCCATTTCTAAATCTCCGGCATTAATCAATTCAATATCTGCATAAACTAATCCCATACCATTTTCATTTGTTCAAATTTATACAATTATTCATTCTGCTTTATAGCTTTTACTTTTGCCTACATGAACAAACCTGTTATTTGTATCGGTGCTGCTTTTAGAAGCCAATATTACTTTAACAAAAAACAATGCAAAAGCAGCAAGTGAAATTGCGGTGAGTTTGTCAAAATAACTGCTGAAATAAAATCGATTTTTATTTCATACCATCTAATTCCTTTTGCAGGGCAAACATTTCATCTCTCAATTTGGCAGCTTCAATAAAATCCATATCCCTTGCTGCTTTTTCCATTTTCTTTTTTGTTTGGTTAATGGCTTTTTCCATCTGCGGAATGGTTTTATAAACCTCTTGTTCTTCTGCTGCTTTGTTTACAATACCATCATCACTTTGTATAGCATAAGGTTTTTTATCATCAAAACCTTTAATATCTAAAACAGATGTTTGTTTCATTATCTGTTCAATACTTTTCTTAACCGTTTTAGGTGTAATGTTATATTGAAGGTTATATGCTACTTGTTTTTCTCTTCTTCTGTTGGTTTCATCAATAGTGCGTTGCATGCTCTCGGTAATTTTATCTGCATAAAAAATTACCAGGCCATCTACATTACGAGCTGCTCTTCCGGCAGTTTGTGTTAAGCTTCTTTCATTACGTAAAAAACCTTCTTTATCTGCATCTAAAATAGCCACCAAACTAACTTCGGGTAAGTCTAATCCTTCACGCAGTAAATTCACACCCACCAACACATCAATCTCACCTAACCTAAGCTGGCGAAGTATTTCAACACGTTCCAATGCATCAACATCACTATGAATGTATTTTGATTTTATGTTGATGCGTTGCAGGTACTTATCCATTTCTTCTGCCATACGTTTGGTTAAGGTAGTAACCAACACCCTATCGCCTTTCTTAACACGTTTATCAATTTCATCTAACAAATCGTCTATTTGATTTACACTTGGTCTAATCTCTATGGGTGGTTCTAATAAACCTGTTGGTCTTACCACCTGTTCAACTACCACACCCCCTGTTTTTTCTAATTCATAATCTCCGGGCGTTGCACTAACAAAAACAGTTTGACCAATCATACTTTCAAACTCATGAAAATTTAAAGGCCTGTTATCTAAAGCTGAAGGCAAACGAAAACCATAATCAACTAAAATTAGTTTTCTGCTTCTGTCGCCACCATACATGCCTGCCACCTGCGGAATGGTTTGATGGCTTTCATCTATCACACATAAAAAATCTTTCGGAAAATAATCTAATAAACAAAATGGTCTTGTACCGGGCATTCTTCTGTCAAAAAATCTGGAATAGTTTTCAATACCGTTGCAATAACCCAATTCACGAATCATTTCCAAATCATACTCCACACGTTCTTTAATACGTTGTGCCTCTATAAATTTTCCCGATGCTTTAAAGTATTCAACCTGTGCCATCATTTCATCCTGTATTTCGTTCATTACCTGTTGCATCATATCCTTTGGGGCAAGATATAAGTTGGCAGGAAAAATGGCTGCATTGTCTAAAGTTGAAATTCTTTTAGCTGTTGCTTTTTCTATGCTTTCTATTTCTTCAATTTCATCTCCAAAGAAAGTAATACGATAACCGTAATCAACATACGGTAAGTTAATATCTACCGTATCTCCTTTTACTCTGAATGTGCCTCTGCCAAAATCTCCCTGAGAGCGATTGTATAATGAATTAACCAACTTATGCAAAAAGCCCTGCCTTGATATAACCTGATTTTTTTGTATACGAATAATACCGTTTTCAAATTCGGTAGGGTTGCCCATACCATAAATACAACTAACACTTGCAACCACAATAATATCTCTTCTGCCACTGAGTAATTCGCTTGTTGCCTGTAAACGAAGTTTATCTAACTCTTCATTAATACTTAAATCTTTTTCGATATATACATCGCTTACCGGTAAGTATGCTTCGGGTTGGTAGTAATCATAATAACTCACAAAATAACCCACTGCATTATCAGGAAAAAATTGTTTAAACTCACCATACAATTGTGCCACCAATGTTTTATTATGTGTTAAAACCAAAGTGGGCCTTTGTGTTTGTGCAATAACATTAGCCATTGTAAAAGTTTTACCGCTGCCGGTAACACCTAACAGTGTTTGAAACTGCTCGCCGTAATTGATGCCTTCAACCAATTGTTTAATAGCAGAGGGTTGATCTCCACTGGGTTGATAATTCGATTGCAATTTAAACGGCATGGTATATAGATTGAAGCAATGCAAATTAGCTTAGTTTATTCAAATCTTATTCCATCATCTTTACAATAATCACGAGTTTTACAAAATGCAGCTATTGCCTTATAGTATTGAAACATTTTTATTTGGTGAACAAAAAGTTGAGTTAGTTGTACCGGATAACAATGAATTAAAAAATCGATTTCAACAAAATACAAATCAACCATTTCCTTATTGGGCTAAAGTGTGGGAAGCTTCTGTTGCATTGAGTGAATTTATTTGTGAGCATGAAGCTGTTTTTAAAAACAAATCTGTTGTAGAATTGGCTGCCGGCTTAGGTTTAGCATCATTGGTTGCATCAAAATTTGCGAAGCATATTGTTTGTTCAGATTATGCTGAAGAAGCTTTGCAATATATCAATCTTTCTATTCAACAAAATCAATTCACTAATATTTCAACCCAACTGATTGACTGGAATTTTTTTGGTGATGCTGAGATTGAAGAAGATATTATTCTGATGAGTGATGTAAATTATCATCCTGAAAATTTCAACTCACTTTTTAATTGCTTTCAAAAAATAATTCATCAAAATAAAACTATCATATTGGCAACACCGCAACGGATAACAGCGAAGCCTTTTATTGAAAAGTTATCTCCTTTTATTAAGCAACAATTTGCAAAAAATATTCAACAAACAAGTATCAGTATTTTTATTCTCTAATAAAAAAGCTATGCCTCAATAAAGCATAGCTCGAAAATAAATGAGCATATATGTAGAGTAAATGTTGTTATAGTTTAATACCAATACTTAAGGCAACATAAAACATTTCGCTTCCTCTTTCTCCGCTAATTAAGTTTTGTGGCATTACATAAGAGGGTATAACGCTTGCATTAAATTTTCCTGCAACAAAAACAACAGGCATTGATACTTCATAACTTAATACATTAAACTGTGTAACTGTTGTTGTGTATTGTTGTGTTACCGGAACGCCTAATACATTTTTATTCTGTATGTAAGTATTAGAAAAATTTTGTGTCCCCATATAAGCATAAGCTGAAGGATCAAAGGCAAATGCCATTTTTTTATCTGGCACTTTAATAATAAAAAGATGGTCAACACCGGCGGTAATACCTATATCTGTTTTATCACTAAACTTCAAATCTGCACCACCATTCAAATTCAAAATATTATTGGTGTAAGCCAGGTTAATGCCTGTTTGACTATGTAATGCGGATTGCACTAAACTGGTTTTATCTTTATACAAAAACTGTGTGTAAAATATATTACCGTTAAAATGTTTTGTTTGCTTAAACCTGAAACCACCTTCAACAGTTGTACCGGTATAACTTAACGGTATTGCAGGATTCTGGATAAAAATAAAATTACCTTGTGCATATAATCCGAATTTAAATTGATACCCGATTGAAGGGAATAATCCGCTGCTTTGCAAACTATCTGTTCTTCCAAAATAATGCAGTTTAGATTGATAGTTTACTGATGCAGAAAACTCACTTTTGGTACTGTCTTGTGCTGAAGCAATAAATGGGAAAAGAATAATCAGCAACAAACCAACGTATATAATTTTTAGAGATTTCATGCTGAAGGATTTTTATTAGGTTGAATAAAGGCCTCTGCAATATTGCAGAGGCTAATCCTTGTGATTGTTATTGTTTACCTGCTTTTAAAGAAGAGCTACTTTCAACATCAGCACTACCATTAACAGAAGGCTTTGCTGAGTTAATTTTATTTTTTGTACTGTTTGCTTTTGCTTTAACTGCTGCTTTAGTTTGCTTTGCTGTTTGTTCAGTAGAAGCAGCATCGTTTCTAGCTTCAGTCTTAACAACTTTACCTGCATTGGTTTTTACACTTCCGTTTGCAGAAATATCTGAAGAAGCATTGCCGTTTAACATAGCAGAACCTTTTTGTACGGCTGAATTAGCATTGGCATCAACAACTGCATGTGCATTGGCATTTGTAGCTGCATGTATATCTCTACCGGTGTGTTTTGCCTTTTCTTTTGTTTCAACAGCTTTGGCTTTAGCAGCTGCTTTTGCTTCCATTGCATCTTCTTTAGTTTCTCTTACTTCGCTTTTAGCAGCATCTTTAATTTCTTTACCCGGAACAGTTACAGATGCATCTGTATTTGCTGATGTAGAGCTTTCTCCACTAATTTTCTTTTTATCTGTTTCAGCAGTTGCTGCATTGCTTGCATCTGCTGTTGCAGAAGTTGAAATAGTGGTGTTGTTAGTTGCTTTATCAGCAGCATTTACACTTGCTTTAGTAGCTGCACTCGCTGCATTTGTTGTTGCTTTTACTGCTGAAGAAGTTGCAGTAGTAGTTTTGTTTACCACATTAGAAACAGTACTTGCTGCTTTGCTTGCGTTTACTGTTGCAGATGTTGAACTTTTTATTGCTCCACCTACATTTAATTGTGCGTTTGCACTATACATAGATAAAGCACCGAATAATAATGTTGTTGTTTTAATAATCTTTTTCATAATTGTTGATTTAAAATTTTTAAAATCATTTTCTATCAACAATTTTCAAGTACTGTGCCAAAAATTTTTTACAAGACTTTGTATTTATCAAAAAAAGCCCTGAAAACAGGGCTAAATTTTAATTACGTAAGAAATAAAATCTTGGATTTCTTATTACTCTACTATTCTCAGCTTTGCATAATTCAGCATAATTTTTTTCTCTCCGTTTAATTCAAATTTTACCGTCGCAACAGGGTTATGTGCAGACCCTTCTGTTTTAGTAACAATGCCATAACCGAATTTTTGATGTTCTACTTTTTGTCCTTCCTGTAAATTACTTGTATCGCTTGCAACAAAATTATCTGAAGGTATATGTTCTTTAACCTGTGTTCGTGCGGGTGGTGTTATATAGCCTGGTGTTTTATTAGATGCTGATGACGATTGCTTTGGTGTTGATCCATATCTTTTCTCTGCCTGTTGCACATCATTATAATCATTATTATAACCAAAGCCTCTGTTCATTCTTTCAAATGCACTGCCCATATTACTAAAGCTTTGATTTCTTGCACCACCGCCTGCATAAGATTTATCTAAATACTCTTCAGGCATTTCATCTAAAAATCTGCTCGGTGCATTTTGCACCAAATCACCAAAACGATAACGGGCATTGGCATAGCTTAACCACAATCGTTGTTTGGCACGTGTTACGGCAACATAAAATAATCTCCTTTCTTCTTCTAAATCTTCTTGTGAATTAATCACAAACCCATTAGGAAAAATATTTTCTTCAACACCAGCAACAAATACACAGGCAAACTCTAAACCTTTGGCTGCATGTATCGTCATTAACTTTACTACATCAGCGTTTTCTTTATCTTTATCTGCATCTGTTAGAAGTGTGACTTTTTGAAGAAATGCTCCTAAACTCTTATCTACCACTTCACCTTCTTCATTATCAGGGCTTTCAACCCACTCTTTTATGGAGTTTAATAACTCTTCTACGTTTTGGTATTTTGCTAATCCTTCAGAAGATTTATCATCAAAATATTCTTTTACTAATTTCGATTCTTTACCTATAAGAAATGCTATCTCGTATGCATTCTTCTCTTTCTCAATAGCTTTAAAGTATTCTATCAATGTCACGAAGTCCTGAAGTTGTTTTAAAGTTGCGTTCTTAAAACCATATTCACCCGCATTTTTAATAACCTCAAAAACAGGTATATTTTTTTCTCTTGCAATAATTATTGAGCGTTCGATTGTGGTTTTCCCAATACCCCTAACCGGAAAATTAATAATCCTTTTTAATGCTTCTTCATCCCGAGTATTCATAACAAGCCTTAAATAAGCTAAAAAATCTTTTACTTCTTTCCTTTGATAAAAGCTAACACCTCCATATATCTTATAAGCAATTCCGTGACGTCTTAAAACCTCTTCAAATGCACGGCTTTGTGCATTGGTTCTGTACAAAATAGCAAAATCTTTGTTTGAAAAATGATACCTTAATTTCTGTTCTTGTATACTATCGCCCACAAACTTAGCTTCCTCATTTTCGGTCATAGTTCTTACTACTTTTATTTTATCCCCCGCACTATTTTCTGTCCATAATTTCTTTTGGATTTGTTCTTTATTATTTAAAATAATTTTATTTGCAGCATCAACTATCATTTGAGTGCTACGATAATTTTGTTCTAATTTTACAACAGTTACATCATCATAATCTTCTTGAAACTTTAGAATGTTTTTAATTGTTGCTCCTCTGAAACTATAAATACTCTGTGAATCATCTCCAACAACACAAATATTCTCATTTCTGGCTGCGAGTAGCTTGGTAATTTGATATTGAACAGGGTTAGTATCCTGATATTCATCAATCAAAACATACTGGAATTTTTTCTGATATTTAATTAAAATATCATTATAACTTCTTAACAACTCATGCATTTTCAATAGCAAGTCATCAAAATCCATCGCTCCATTTTGAAAACAGCGATTACAATATGCAATGTAAATGTCTTTTATTCTTGGAAGCTTTGAAATAGTATCCTGATATCCGAAAGCCTCCTCATATTGTAATGGAGTAATCAATTCATTCTTTGCCTGAGAAATTCTGTTATGAACTATACTCGGTTTATACTGTTTATCATCTAAGTTCAACTCATTCACTACTGTTTTAATAACGTTTCTGCTATCATCCGTATCATAAATGGTAAAGTTGTTAGGGTAACCGATGCGTTGTGCTTCTGCTCTTAGTATTCTCGCAAACACACTATGAAATGTGCCGATATATAAATTTCTTGCTTCATTATTGCCAAGCATTTTTTCAATACGCTCTTTCATTTCTGCAGCAGCCTTATTCGTAAAAGTTAACGCCAGAATATTGAACGCATCAACACCATTTGCCATTAAATGAGCAATACGTGTAGTAAGCACTTTAGTTTTACCGCTACCGGCACCGGCAATAATCATTAAAGGCCCGTTAATATGCGTAACTGCTTCGTATTGCCTTTCATTTAACCCACTTAAATAATCATTCATGACTGCAAGTTAAGCAGCAGGCAAGTTGAGAAAAGAAGTGTGAGAAAATAAATGTTTTAAGATGAGAGCAGATTAATCTTCAATGTCTTAAACTATCTTTAACCGTAAAAATATAGTTGTGAAAATACTGCTTACGATTGCCTGCTTTTTAATAAGTGTTTTTTCTTTCGCCCAAAAAACAGATAACTCATTTCAACAAATTGATACCGGCGTTTTTGAAGATAACAGCCATCATTGGTATGGCATTGCAGATAAAGGCAATATTATTCAACCTAAAAAAAATCAACCAAGGTATAAAGCAACAGAGGTGGCAGCAGTGGCAGATAATATTTTGCTGTATCAAAAAAATAATGGCGGCTGGCCAAAGAATTATGATATTATGGCCATTTTAACAGAAGACCAAAAAGACAGTTTAATTGCAGCTAAAAATATTTTAAATACCACTTTTGATAACGGAACAACTTATACTCACATTACCTGTTTAAGCAAAGTATATTTTGTTATTAAAGATGAACGATATAAAGCTGCTGCTTTAAAAGGGCTTGATTACATTTTACAAGCCCAATACGCAAATGGCGGTTGGCCTCAATATTATCCTTTAGAAAATAACTACAGCCGCTGCATAACTTTTAATGATGATGCCATGATTGGTATCATGCAATTATTAAAAGATATAATAGATGGAAAGAAGCAATACGATTTTATTGATGCGAATAAAAAGCAACAACTGCTTGCATCGTACAACAAAGGGCTTGATTGTATTTTGAAAATTCAGATTAACGATGCGGGTAAACCAACAGCGTGGTGCCAGCAATACAATGAAATAACGATGCAACCCACATGGGCAAGAAAGTTTGAACCGCCAAGCATTTGCAATGGCGAAAGCTCTGAAATTGTTTTGTTTTTAATGAGTATTAAACAACCTTCAAAAGAAATTATTGCTGCGGTTGAAAATGCCGTAACCTGGTTTAATGAAAGCAAAATTTTATATACCAGAGTAAAAACAATTCCCGCAGAAAAATTAATTACGCCTTATAAAGTAACTTATCAAGATAAAATTGTGGTTGTTGATTCTGCTGCTCCGCCAATCTGGACACGCTACTATGAATTGCAAACACATAAACCTCTTTTCTGTAACAGAGACAGTAAAGTTGTTTATTCATTAGCAGCGGTTGAAAGAGAGCGAAGAGATGGTTATGGTTGGTACACTTATGAACCACAAAAAGTGTTGAATAAATATGCCGAATGGAAAACTGCTATTAGTAAATGATTTATTTTCTTTTACTCTTTAAGTATTTATCGTGAATAATTACGCTCATAGGTTTATTACTTACTTTGCTTTCTAACCATGATATAACATCTAAATAAGCAAAAGCCCTTGTTTCAAAACGGCTCTTTTCTAAGTGTTTAATTTTTGAAAGTAGTTTCTCCAATTCCGGTTTTAGTTGCCTTGCATTAACAGTGAAAGATGTTTTTACAAACTTTAAAATTTCTTCTTCTACAACTGTCAGGTTTTTCATCTTAGCCATAAAACGATAAACCGATTTAACCAACGATTCCATTAAATCGTAATTACCTAATTCATAATGAGCCATCAAATGCAACAATCTTGCGTAAGACTGTAAATCAATACGTAAATCAATCGGTCCGTTAATTATCTGCATTAAATAATCAATGGCTTTATCATAATCACCTTTACCGAAATACAATTGTGCAAACTTGTAAGTAAATACCAAAATGCGGTGCCTGTCAACAAACAAAGCATACTTACTTAGCTTTTCTTCTATGTGCGGAACTAATTTACATCCTTCAGCAAATTGGCCTTTCATTATATAGCCGTTAATTTTTGCACTGTTTATATAAATGGATGTATGTGTTCTGAAATTATCATGTTGCTGAGCAACAGGTGTTTTTTCAAAATCTTCAAACTGTTGTAATGCTTTATCAAACTCTGCAAAATTTCTTAAATCAAAGTGGGCATTTAATAATGTGTGTAACCCTTTTATGTAATGGCCTGTTTCAACATTAATCATTACCGGGTGTTGTGCAAAAACATCAACCCATTTTTGGCTGTACCGGTAATACATTAAAAAATCCTGACGTATAAAAGCATACCAGCAATAGCTTTGATATAAGTATAGTTCTTCATAAAAGCCGTTTACTGCATGTAAATCTCTCGGTAATTGATTTTTAAAATAGGCTTTAATATCCTTTTCATCTTCTTCATTTCTTGCATGCCCATGAATTACATACCAGCGATATAACAACAATGCCAGATTTGATAACTTGGTTACACGATACACATGCCCGCTAATCTGCATTGCCTGCTCTGCAAGCTTTTCTGTTTTTTCAGTGGTGCTGCGTGTAATATGAAGTGTTTCTATTTTTTTTTCTAATGATAATGCCTGAACCAAAAAATTAAATTTCTGATTAGCCAATGCCAACTCCTTCGCCTTTTCCAGAATTCTTAATGCCTGACCTTTTAAACCTTTATTGTAAAGAATACGGGCATTATCTAAATTTTCTGTAAGCTGCAAATCAATTGTATTGGTTGCTTTAAGCAAACGAAGGCTTGCGAGTACCTGCTTATATAAATGGTTTTTTAAATTAGCTAATTGAGGTTTAGTTATAGAAGGAAGTTTTTTAAGCAATAAACTTTCATCATACTCTTCCATTTTATCCAAAGCATCGAATAATTGAACAATTTTCAGGTCTTCTTTTGCAGAACTACGCTTGATATAAAGCTTAAAATGCCGCTTTTCCGCCTTTTCTAAGGAGTGAATCAATTGAAATAATGTATCTGAAAATCGGTTGGACATGATAGGCGTTTTTAGCTGAAGTGTAATACCGGCAAGGGTTTTACATTTTCAAAACAGTTTTGGCATGATAAAAAAGGCTACAACTTGTTTTTAACTGTTAGAAACGCCGTACTACTTTTACATCGTATTAGGAAGTAAAGTAGATGGCAAGGCAATCGTTAGAAGAGAAATATGGCAATCGTAGAGGCCTTAAAATCGAGAAAAGTTAGTCAGAAATGATTAGCTCTCAAATCCGAAAGAACTTTTTTTCATATGGCAAGCAATCGTTAGAGGTCGGCTGTTTCTACAGTGGACCTTTTTTATTTGCGGTGTGCAAGATAGAAAAACTTTTATTACATCAAAACAATTTGTTAAGTTTTTTGTAATAAAAATTTAATTAAGGGGCTAACCTCTCAATTTTCCAGTTATTATTTTCCGATGTGTATTGAATTCTATCGTGTAAACGGCTGCTTCTTCCCTGCCAAAATTCAAATAAAACAGGTTTTATAATATAGCCACCCCAATGCGGAGGCTTCGGTACATTTTCCCCAAACTGTTGTTTGTATTGAGTTTCATTAGCTTCTAAAATACTTCTGTTTGCTATTACTTTACTTTGGGGGCTTGCCCATGCACCAATTTGGCTGCCGATTGGGCGGGAATGAAAATATTCTTCACTTTCTTTTTCACTTATTTTTTCAGCAGTTCCTTCAATCCTTACTTGTCTTTCCAATTCTTTCCAAAAGAAAAGCATAGCAGCATTTGGGTTTACAGCTAAGTTATTTCCTTTATTGCTGTTGTAATTGGTAAAAAAAACAAAGCCGTTTTCGTTATATCCTTTTAATAATACAATACGGGCAGAGGGTTTATTTTCTTTTGAAATAGTTGCCAAAGTAAAAGCATTCACTTCTTCTATTTTGCTTTCAATAGCTTCATTCCACCATTTTGTAAATTGAGTGAAAGGGTTTGAAGCAACATCTGCTTCGGTTAAAGTTTGCAGGCTATAATCTTTTCTGATGTCGGCTATTGAGGAAAACATTGCAATTTTTTTGCAAAGTTATTTCTGAAATAACTAAATCAAGGTATCAATTTTTCTTGCCAGCACATGATCTTTATCAGTAATAATATCGCCGGCATCATGAGTGTTTAACCAAATATCAACTTTGTTATAAACATTCGTCCATAGGGGATGATGGTCCATCTTTTCAGCTTCCATAGCCACTCTTACCATAAAAGCAAATGCTTCTGAAAAATTATTAAACTCAAAAGTTTTGTGCAACTGATTATTTACTTCTTTCCACATAAACGTTTAATTTAAAAATGAAAACTAATTAAAATACCATATTGCCCTTGTTCTTAATTTTTTCATTGGTTAATTCTGCAATGAGTTGAACACCATCAATACTTTTTACTGCTTGCTTAACCCAACTGCATTTTTCTTCATCAACAAAATCTCCTTTCATTAACCATAAAAAATCCATATGTTTAAATTCGGGCAATAAGTATTCTCCATCGAACTGATTGTGATACAAATAGTGTACTAAAAAACTATTGGGCTCAGTTGATTCATAAATATTGAAATAATAATTACGATTTTTTTTTCGAAGATGAATTTCAAAATCTGCATTTAACCTGAAGTTGAACCCCAGCTTTTTATTTAAATGCAAACAAAACTGATAGCTTTTTATGGGTGCAGTAATACCCAGCAGGCGGGCATCTGCAAAAAAATCATCGTTTAAAGAATCTATGTCAAGCTTTAATTTCATTTTTAAAATTCAATGTCAAATTCTTTTTCAGCATCTTTTCTTTTTATACGCAATTTTGTTTTATCTCCTTTTTTAAACTTGCTTAATGTTTCCATATAACTCATTACATCAACAAATTTGTATTCACCCAATTGCAACAAAATATCTCCGGCTTGTAAGCCCAGTTTCTCGGCTAATTTGCCTGCACTAACGCCATCAATTCTAACACCTGTTCCTGTAAAACCATAATCAGGAAGTACTCCTAAGCTAACAGTAAATTTTGTACTTCTGCTCATTTGCTGCTCGCGTGTTTTGGTAAAAGCCAATTTGCCTTTAGCATCTGTTGCATTAATTAATTTATAGATGTATTGAACAATTTCTCTTTCACCTGCGTAATTTATTTTGTTCCAGTCATCTGTTGCTTTGTGATAATCAGGGTGGCTTCCTGTAAAGAAAAATAACACAGGAATATCCTTTCTGTAAAATGCTTCATGGTCGCTCGGGCCACTGCCGCTGCTATCAAATTTTATTAATAAATTTTTGTCTGTTGTGGTTGAAAACAAATTGCCCCAAAAAGGAGAGGTTCCGTAACCGCCAACAGTTAATTTATGTGTGGTATCATATCTTCCAACCATATCCATATTAATCATGTAGTTAGCAGTAATGTTTGTGGTAGGATGTTCTAACCAATATTTGCTTCCCAATAAACCCAATTCTTCTCCTGAAAAATTAATGAATAAATAATTATTGTTTTTAGGCGAAGAATTTTTAAGCATTCTCGCTAATTCAATAACGGCGGCTGTTCCGCTGGCATTATCATCTGCTCCGTTGTGAATTACATGACCCGTATCTAATGCATTTTTATCTTCACCATAACCCAAATGATCATAATGTGCACCAATAATTACCGTTGTTGCAGCATTATTATTTATAAATGCAATTACGTTTTTGCTCTTTCTTATTTTTTGTGAAAGCGAAACACTCAATTGAATATTTTGTGTGGCAGTTTCATCGCTAAAATATTTTTTATACCCTTCTTTCGTTAAATAGATAACAGGAATTTTTGTTAATGCAGATTTATCGTTCTTATTAAACTGAACATTATCTGTAATGTTTGAAGTATTGAAAAGAATTAACGCTGTCGCTTTCTTGCCGGCAACTTTATCAGCTTCTTTTTTTATAAAATCTTCAATATCAAAATGCGGATTGGTTTGATTTTCTTCCAACACATCTTTTAAGTCTTTAAACCAAGGGTTAGAAGCCTGATTTAATGCAACGGCTGCACTGCCTTTAACTGTTGCATTGGCACTGAATGCTAATGCAAAAAAATCTTTTTGTAATATCGCTTTGCTGTTATTTACTATTAAAAAGGTTGTTGCAGCATTAGCTTGCTTACCTTCATCAATGTCAAAATTTTGTAAGTATCCGTTGGTGCCCTTCGGCTCTAATTGCAATTGCTGATATTGATTAATGATGTATTGACTTGCTAAAGTTTCTCCCATTGTTCCTGTTCCTCTTCCTTCTAAACTATCGCTTGCCAAATAACGAATATGTTGTTGCAACCTGTTTTCAAAAGCAGTATTGGCTTCTTTTTCTAACTTTAATTTTTTCTTTTTGCTTTGTGCAAATACAATTGAAGGAGATACCAATAACAGGATAAAAAATTTCTTCATACAATAAGTTCGTTCAACAAAAATAGTAACTGGCATGCCTGTTATTTATTGTTTTCGAAACATTCTTTTCCCAACCTCGTAACCTTATGCTATAAGCCCCTAATACTTTTGTTTACTTGAGTAACAGCAAAATACATATTGCATTGGTTGGCAATCCTAATAGTGGTAAAACATCTTTGTTTAATGCATTAACGGGATTACATCAAAAAGTGGGAAATTTTCCGGGAGTTACAGTTGATAAAAAAACAGGTTCTTTTAAAATTGAAAAAGATGAAGTTGAATTAATTGATTTACCGGGAACTTATTCTTTATATCCACGCAGGGCCGATGAGTGGGTAGCTTATAAAGTATTGATGGGTGTTGATGAAGATGTAAAACCTGATATTATTTTATTAGTTGCCGATGCCAGTAACTTAAAACGTAATCTTCTTTTTTGCAGCCAGATAATTGATTTAAAAATTCCTGTGGTTATTGCTTTAACCATGAATGATATTGCTGCTAAAAAAGATATTCAGATTGACATAAGTGGTTTAGAAGCAGAGTTGGGCGTACCGATTGTTTCCGTTAATCCCAGAAAGGATAAAGGTTTTGTTCAATTAAAGAAAGCATTAGCTCAAACTATTCAGCAAAACTATAAAGTACCTGCAAGAGATTTTATTGATAACAAAGCTTTAGCTGGCAAATCAATAGAAAGTATTCAGGAATTATTACCACTTACAGATTACGCTTCGCTTCACTTTTTAGTAAATCATGAAAACTTTTCTTTAAGCAATGATTTACAGGAAAAGATTGAGCAGATTGAAATGGATAACAAGTTCAATCCCGCTAAAGCACAGGCAGAAGAAGTTGTGCAGCGGTATCAACGCATCAGGCAAATAATGCAGAAAAATGTTGTTGAACCGGGACCATTAGAAAAGAAAATTTTTACAGATAAGCTTGATAATATTCTCTTACACAGAACCTGGGGTTATCTTATTTTATTAAGTGTTCTCTTTGTTTTATTTCAAAGTATTTTTTGGCTGGCACAATACCCGATGGATGGAATTGATTGGTGCTTTACACAATTCAGCAGCTTTTTAAACAATCATTTACCCGAAGCCTGGTGGAGTAATTTATTAATTAACGGAATAGTTGCAGGGTTTGGCGGTATTATGGTTTTTGTTCCGCAGATAATGATTTTGTTCGGCTTAATTACCATTTTAGAAGATACAGGTTATATGGCACGTATTAGTTTTTTAAGTGATAAACTAATGCGTAAGGTTGGTTTAAACGGAAAGAGTGTAATGCCCATGATCAGCGGCTTTGCCTGTGCAGTACCTGCCATAATGAGTACCAGAAATATTGAGAATAAAAAGGAAAGATTGCTTACTATTTTGGTTACTCCGTTTATGAGTTGCAGTGCAAGATTACCTGTTTACACTATTTTAATTTCGTTGGCAATACCCAATAAATATTTTATTGGCTTTTTAAGTTTACAGGGTTTGGTAATGATGGCTTTATATCTTTTCGGTGTTATAATGGCATTATGTGTTAGTTATGTTTTAAAATTCTGGGTAAAGGTTAAAGAGAAAAGTTTTTTCATTTTAGAATTACCCATTTATCGTTCCCCTCGTTGGAAGAATGTTGGCATTACAATGGTTGAAAAAGCCAAAATTTTTGTAACTGACGCCGGTAGGATAATCATGCTGATTAGTTTAACACTTTGGTTTTTAAGTTCGTACGGACCTGGGGATAGAATAAAAAATGTTGAGGAAAAATATGCGGTGCTTATTCAACAACAACCACAGCAAAAACAACAATTAGAAAAAAGTTTATCAACTGAAAAACTGCAAAACTCTTATGCAGGAGTTTTAGGCAAAACCATTGAACCGATAATAAAACCATTGGGTTATGACTGGAAGATTGGTATTGCATTAATTACCTCTTTTGCTGCAAGAGAAGTTTTTGTAGGAACTATGGCAACATTATACAGTGTAGAAGAAAATGATGATGTAAGCCTGAGAGAAAAAATGCATAACGCAAAAAAAGAAGATGGAACTCCTGTTTATACATTGGCAACAGCATTTTCTTTAATGGTGTTTTATTTATTGGCCATGCAATGTATGAGTACATTGGCTGTTGTAAAAAGAGAAACTAAAAGCTGGAAATGGCCTTTATTTCAATTGGGTTATATGACAACATTGGCTTATTTAATGAGTTGGTTGGTTAATACTATTTTAAAATAAATTTTGGCGTCAATTGCATTTCATTTTACATTCGCATCGCAAATGACAATGATTAAGAACATAAAGAGCATTAAGAAACACACTCTGCAAAGGGAAGTTGCTTAACTTTTTATGTACATCTATAACATAATTAAAGCCTTCCCGAAACGGGGAGGTTTTTTTTTGAGTATGCATTAATTGTTGATGATTTGAAAACAGAAAGTTGAAGTGTGCGACGCAAGGAACGATGCCACATGGTTCGACAAGCTCACCACCAAAGCGGATAACAAAAAATTTTATCAATCATAAACTAAAAAACAAAACAATGAAAGTAGCTGTAGTTGGTGCAACAGGATTAGTAGGCACCAAAATGTTGCAGGTGTTAGCCGAAAGAAATTTTCCGGTAACAGAATTATTACCCGTTGCTTCTGAAAGAAGTGTTGGTAAAGAAGTTGAGTTTAAAGGAAAAAAATATACAGTAGTAAGCATGACGGATGCAATTGCAGCAAAGCCTGCAGTGGCCATATTTTCAGCAGGTGGTGGTACCAGTTTAGAATGGGCTCCCAAATTTGCTGAAGCAGGAATAAAGGTTATTGACAACTCTTCTGCATGGAGAATGGACCCTACCAAAAAATTAGTAGTCCCCGAAGTAAATGCAGCAGTTTTAACTGCTGATGATTTTATTATTGCTAACCCTAATTGCTCTACTATTCAAATGGTGGTGGCATTACAGCCTTTGCATAAAAAATATAAAATAAAAAGAGTGGTGGTTTCAACTTATCAAAGCGTTACCGGTACGGGTAAAAAAGCAGTTGACCAATTATTCGGAGAAAGGGCTAAAGCAGAAAAAGGAAGTGATGCTGAATATCCGATGGCTTATAAATACCAGATTGATTTAAATGTGATTCCGCAGATTGATGTATTCTTAGAAAACGGATACACCAAAGAAGAAATGAAAATGGTGAAAGAAACCTGTAAAATTATGCAGGACGACAGTATTAAAGTTACTGCAACCACTGTTCGTATTCCTGTAATTGGCGGACATAGTGAAAGTGTAAATGTTGAATTTGAAAATGAATTTGAATTAGCTGAAGTAAAAAGTTTATTACAGGCTGCTCCGGGTGTAATTGTTGAGCATGACGATGCAGCACAACAATATCCGATGCCTTTAAACGCTCATGAAAGAGACGAAGTTTTTGTAGGAAGATTACGCAGAGATGAAACCCAGCCTAAAACATTAAATATGTGGGTAGTGAGTGATAATTTACGCAAAGGTGCTGCTACCAATGCAGTACAAATTGCAGAATATTTATTAAGTAAAGGTTTATTGTAAATAGTTTTTAGTGAGTTGTTTTTAAGAGGAAGATGGTTATGCCGTCTTCCTTTTTTATTTACTTCAGGTTTTATTCAGAATCTAATTGCTATTTTACATTGCATGAAAGTACTGATTATAGAAGACGAAAAAGAACTGCTTAACAGCATTTGCAGTTATTTAGGTAATGATAATTTTATTTGCGAAACGGCAACAGATTTTCATGCTGCTATTGAAAAAATTTCTTTGTACGATTATGCTTGTATTGTTTTAGACATAACATTACCCGGTGGAAGTGGCTTGGAAATTTTAAAAGAATTAAAGAAACAACATAAAGCAGATGGTGTTTTAATTATTTCTGCCAAAAATTCTTTAGAAGATAAAGTTGAAGGCTTAAAAGCAGGAGCTGATGATTATTTAACCAAGCCATTTCATTTGCCTGAATTAAGTGCAAGAGTTGCATCAATCATTCGCAGAAAATATTTTAATGGCAGTGATACAATTACTTTAAATGAAATTGCTTTAAATATTTCCAGTAAAACTGTTGAAGTAAATAATGTGTTGATTGAATTAACAAGAAAAGAGTATGAACTGTTATTGTATTTCATCAGTAATAAAAACAAAGTCATCAGTAAAAATGCAATAGCAGAGCATCTTTGGGGAGATAATATGGATTTAGCAGACAGTTACGATTTTATTTACACACACATAAAAAATTTAAGAAAAAAGTTATTGAATGCGGGCTGCAGTGATTATATAAAATCTGTTTATGGTATGGGTTATAAATTCAGCATCAATTAATGAAACTATTTGCCAAATACAACAGAATAAACCTTTTTGCAACAGTTATTATTTTTCTGTTGTCGGCAGTTGCATTTTATTTTTCGTTGCAATATGTGCTGATATCTCAGTTAGATGACAGTTTAGAAACAGAAAAATCTGAGATTGAAAAATATGTTGCAGAACATAAAGCATTACCTGAAATATTTGCTATAAAAGATCAACAAATTGCTTACACACCTGTTGAACAAATTGATTTTAAAAAACATTTTAACTACGTAACATTAGTTGATACAGTTGAAAAAGATAAAGAAGTTTTCAGGCAATTAACTTTTGGTATTAACGTACAGGGTAAGTATTATAAAGTTGAAGTCAGTAAATCAATAGAAGGCACAGATGATATTATTAAATCAATTGCCATAATAACATTCATCACTATTTTATTAATACTGTCAGTTTCTTTTTTTATTAACCGCTTTATTTTAAAAAAAATCTGGAAACCTTTCTACGCAACACTTCATACCATAAATAATTTTGAATTAAATCAACAGAACCCGATTGTATTTCAGCCAAATAACATTGAAGAGTTTACATCATTAAATCAAACATTAGAAAAATCAATTAATAAAGCTCAACAGGATTTTAATTCATTAAAGCAGTTTACTGAAAATGCTTCTCACGAGTTGCAAACACCATTGGCAATTATCAGAACAAAATTTGATTTACTTATTCAGGCAGAAACATTAACACAACAACAGATTGAAGCTTTACAATCTGCTAATGACGCATTACAAAGATTGTCTAACTTAAATAAATCTTTGCTATTGCTTACAAAAATTGAGAATAAACAATTTGAAGAAAAAGTTACTATTAATTTAAAAGAACTGATTGAAAACAAATTGATTCAACTGAGTGAATTAATTCAAAATAAAAATATTCATGTTACTTATTCCTTAGAAGAAATTACTATTAATATGAACAGCGATTTAGCTGAAATTCTGTTAAACAATTTATTGGTGAATGCTATTAAGCATAATGTGCCAAATGGAGAAATAATTATCAATCTTTCAGCAACACAATTACAAATTGCCAATACAGCACAAAAAATTTTAGATAGTAATAAAATTTTTACCCGGTTTTATAAAGCAGAACAATCTGCTCAAAGTAATGGGTTAGGTTTATCAATAGCCAAACAAATATGCGATGCAGCCGGTTATGGATTATCTTATTCATTCAACGGCGATTATCATTACTTTACCGTCAGATTATAAGGCTTCAATATTTCTTCAGAATTAAAAAATAGTTTTGCAGACTATGAAACAGTTAATTTTCTCACTATTATTTTTTGTATGTATTAGTGCTAAAGCACAACGTGCTTTTAAAGCAATTGTAAAAGATAAAAAAACAAATGAAACACTGCAAGGTGTTACCGTAAATGTAAAGTATACAGCTTTGGCAGCCGTTTCTACTAATGCTAATGGAACTGTAGCTGTTAAAGGCATTCAATCAGATACAGCAACCATTGTTTTTAGTTATGTAGGTTATAAAAATGAAGAATTGTTTGTAAAACTTGCCGATACTTCAACACACATTATTTTAATGGAAGAAGATGCCAAAACATTAAAAGATGTAGTGGTTGTTTCTTCTACCAGAGGTAATGAAAGAATAGAAAATGCTACCACTAAAGTAGAAGTATTAGGACAAGAAGAAATGAATGAAGAAAGCACTTTAAAGCCGGGAAACATTGCCAGTATTTTGGGAGATGTAAGCGGTGTACAAATTCAGCAATCATCTGCAACAACCGGTAATGCCAATGTTAGAATACAAGGTTTAGACGGAAGGTATACACAGATTATCCGCGATGGAATGCCATTGTATGGCGGCTATTCAGGTGGTTTTGGCATTTTAAGCATTCCGCCGTTGGATTTAAAGCAAATAGAATTAATTAAAGGTTCTTCCTCTACTTTATATGGTGGCGGTGCCATTGGCGGTTTAATTAATTTGGTTTCCAAAAAACCGGGTTACGATGACGATGCTTCTTTCTTAATTAATCAAACAACATTAAAAGAAACAAACATCAATGCCTATTATGGTAAGCGTTGGAAAAAATTTGGTTTTACCTTTTTTGGCGGACAAACTTTTCAAAAAGAAGTTGACGTAGATAAAGATGGTTTCAGCGATGTACCCAATACCAAGAGTACTGTTATTCACCCGACATTATTTTTCTATCCTTCAACAAAAAGTTATATCTCTTTAGGTTGGAACGGAAGTTTTGATACGAGAAACGGAGGAGATATGATTGCACTATCAGGCAAACAAGATCCTGCACATCCATACTTTGAAAAAAATAAACTCAACAGAAATCAATTCAGTTTAATTGCTGAAAATAAATTCGCTAATCAACTTACGGGTACTATAAAAGCAAGTATAAGTTTATTTGAAAGAGATGAAACAACCAACACTTATCACTTCAACGGAACACAAAATAATTTTTATACAGAAGCTTCTTTAGTTAAAAGAGCAGGGAAACATACCATTGTTGGCGGAATGAATATTACAGGAGAAGATTTTAAACCATCTGCTGCAACACCCGCTGCAGTTGGCAGTTTTACTAGTACAACAGAAGGTGTTTTTGTACAAGATAGCTGGCAGCTATTACAAAGTACCAAGTTAGAAACAGGTTTACGTGCAGACCATCATAATAAATATGGTGATTTTCTATTGCCACGTATTGCCTTGTTTCATCGTTTTGATGAGCATTGGGGCAGCCGTGTTGGTTTTGGTATGGGTTATACAACACCAAATCCGCTTACACCACAAAACAGAGATTATAATATTTATCAATTACAGCCCATTGCTGATAATGCAACAGCAGAAAAATCTTATGCAGGCAATATAGAATTTAATTACAAAAAAGAGTTTGGCGAATCAAGCAGCATCTTTATTAATCAGGCTTTCTTTATTACACAAATAACTTCCCCGATTATTGCCACACAGGATATTAGCGGAAATGTTTATTTCACCAATCAAAGCAAACCTGTTCTTACCAAAGGTTTTGATACATATGTACAATTAAAAGTTCCTTCCTGGGAATTTTATTTAGGCTATACTTATACAGAAGCAAACAGGCAGTATTTAGCTTCCAATCAATTCATAGCCTATACTCCAAGAAACAGAGTGGCAGCAACAGCATTATATGAAGTAGAAGGAAAATTCAGAATTGGTTTAGAAGCATCGTATACAGGTTATCAGTACAGAGACGATTATAGCAAAACACCTGGTTATTTGTTTATGGCTGCAATGGCAGAAAAAAAATTCGGACCGAAATGGAGTCTGGTTCTGAATTGTGAGAATTTATTAGATGAGCGTCAAAGTAAATATGAATCGCTGTACACAGGAACAATTGCTAATCCTTCTTTCAGAACCTTATGGGTACCAATAGATGGAAGAATTGTTAATTTATGTTTACGCTTTCAACCATTCGCCAAAGAAAAATAATAACTACAGATTGTTAACAGAATTGCATAATATGTTAGTGCTCTAAAACTTTAAAACATGAAACGTATTATTTTAATTTTAATTGCTACTGCAATTACTGCAACAAGCTTTGCACAAAAACAAACTGAAGCTAAAGAAGAAAAAGAAAAGAAAAGTATTACTCCGCCGGCTGCGGTAAAAGCTGCTTTCGAAAAGGCTTTTAAGGGGGCAACTAAAACAAAATGGGGTAAAGAAAAAGATGGCAGTTTTGAAGCAAGCTTTACGCAAAGTGGAAAAGAAATGAGTGCCACTTACGATGCTGCGGGAAATTTAAAAGAAACAGAATGGGAAATTAAAGTATCTGAATTACCTGCAAGTGTTACTGATTATGTAAAGAAAAATTACAAAGGAAAAAAGATTGATGAAGCTGCTAAAATTTTAAAAGCAAATGGCGAAGTAAATTTTGAAGCAGAAGTAGGAGGAAAAGATATTTTATTTGATGCTAACGGAAAATTCATAAGCGAAGCAAAAGATTAATTATAATTTCACAACTCTAATCAATTAAAAAACATCATGAAAGCTATTGTATTCGCAATTTTAAAAATCTTCCATATTCTTAGCTCCGGCGGTTGGGATTATATTGCTGTAAATGGCGATAACGTTTATGTATCGCATGGTACACAAGTAAACATCTTAAATAAAGTTACCGGCGATTCTGTTGGGGTAATTAACAACACAATCGGCGTACACGGAATTGGTTTTGTTCCATCATTAAACAAAGGATATACAAGCAACGGCAGATTAAACAATGTGTATGTGTTTGACCTGAAAACCTTTACAGTAAAAGATTCTATTGCAACAGGTCAAAACCCTGATGCCATTTTTTATGATGATTTTTGTAAAAGAATCATTACCTGCAATGGCAGAAGTAAAGATTTAACTTTTATTGATCCTGTTACAAATAAAGTAACCAATACTGTTAATGTTGGCGGTAAACCTGAAACAGCAGTAAGTGACGGTGCAGGTAAAGTTTTTGTAAATGTGGAAGATAAAAATGAAATTGTTGTTATTGATAGTAAAACCTTTACAGTAACAAATCACTGGAGTTTATTACCCGGCGAAGCACCAACAGGTTTAGCTATTGATGTTAAAACGAAAAGATTATTTGCTGCCTGCGGCGATAATAATTTTTTAGTAGTAGTAAATGCAGAGGATGGAAAAGTAGTTGCACAATTGCCTATTGGTAAGGGTTGCGATGGTGCTGTATTTGATGCAGGTTTAAAAAATATTTACACCTCTAACGGAAGCGATGGTACTTTGACGGTTATACACGAAGATGCTGCCGATAAATATACCGTTGTTGCAACTGTACCAACAAAGAAAAGTGCAAGAACAATAACTGTAGATGAACAAACACATTTATTGTATTTACCTGCCGCTGAAACAGAAGCAGCTCAAGGAAACGCAAGACCAAGAGTTATTCCGGGAACATTTCAAATATTGGTGGTAGGCCAGAAATAATTTTTATTTAAAATTTTTTGTAAAAGCATCCTTAATCAGGGTGCTTTTTTATTTTATACCTTCATATTCATCATCTGTTCTTAAAACAATTTTTGTTTGGATATTTGTATAAACGCTGAGAAAAATGTCTATCCGAATTTTTATTACAGGAGGAACTTTTGATAAAGAATATAATGAGTTGAACGGAACGCTTTTCTTTAAAGACACACATTTGCCTGAAATGCTGAAGTTGGGAAGAAGCAGAGTTAATGTTGATATTAGAACATTGATGATGATAGACAGTTTAGAAATGAATGATGATGACAGAGAAGTTATTGCCCGCCAATGTGAACATACTGATGAAGATAAAATTATTATTACGCATGGTACAGATACCATGAGCGAAACAGCCAGATTTTTAGCAAACAGAATTACTGATAAAACAATTGTTATTACCGGTGCTATGATTCCGTATAAATTCGGAAGTAGCGATGGGTTGTTTAATCTGGGAAGTGCTTTAGCCTTTGTACAAACACTGCCCAAAGGTGTATACGTTGCTATGAACGGGCGATTTTTTAATTGGGACAACGTTAGGAAAAACAAGCAAACTGGAGAGTTTGAGGAATTGAAATAATATAACAATTATTTATAATATTTTCCTTTTTCTATTTCATCTATAACCACAGCCGGCACTAAGTAGCATATACTTTTTCCTGTTTTAATATTTTCCCGTATTTGGGTTGCAGAAATATCAAGCATTGGTGCCTTTACTACATCAATTGAGCTATTCAATTTATTTTCTATTGCAAAGCCCGGCCTTTCGTAAATGATAAATTGATATTGGCTGATAAGTTTTTCATAATTTTTCCATTGCCTGATATTTTGATAGCTATCACTACCAATAATTATTAAAAACTCATGCTCAGGGTATTGTTCATGCAAATAAGTAAGTGTATCAATGGTATAAGATGGTTTTGGCATTTTAAATTCAACATCACAAGCCCTGAATCTGTAATCATTTTCAATGGCTTTATTGACTAAGAAAAGTCTTTGATGTTCATTTAAAAGTGACGCTGATGATTTTAAAGGATTTTGCGGACTAACAACAAACCAAACTTGCTTAACAGATGTAAAGTCGGCAATATGACTGGCAATAATTAAATGCCCGATATGAATAGGGTTAAAAGAACCAAAGTAAAGTCCAATCTTCATGATACAGTTTTAGTTAATCACTTCTTCCACCATTATACTTCCGGCCTCATCTAAACGTAAACTGAGGGAGTAACCTGCAATGGAAATAGAAATAGGATCTCCTAAAGGTGCAATTTGTTCAATAATTACCGTTTCTCCCGGTACGCAGCCCATTTCCATGAGTTTTATATAGATATCATCATTATTAAAAGATGTAATTACAGCCTGTTTACCTATTGGTAACTCACTTAATTTTTTCATACTTATATAGTCTAACAAAATTATATCGGCATCAAGCCAAGTTCTTACGAATTTTGGAGTAAGAATTATGAATAAAATTTCATTTCATTCAGCCGACAGAACCTTTTATTTTAATGAAAAGAAGAAGCTAAAACAATGGATTATTGATTACTTCAACAGTGAAAAAAAACAACTTGACTCGTTGTCTTATATTTTTTGTTCAGATGACTACCTACTGAATATTAATCGTCAGTTTCTTCAACACGACTATTACACTGATATTATAACTTTTGATTTATCAGAAACAAAAGATTCTGTAACCGGGGAAGTCTATATAAGTTTAGATAGGGTTAAGGACAACGCTCAACAACTTCAGATTCCATTCAAAAAGGAATTACTGCGAGTAATGATACACGGAGTCCTGCATTTGTGTGGATATAAAGACAAATCTCCTTTTCAGCAAAAGCAAATGAGAGCCAAAGAAAATGAGCAACTGATTAAGTTTAATTTCAACGTTCCACGTGTCACACTTAAGAGTTAACTGTTTCACAAGTAACATTTGAGTAGGAATATCTTTGCAGCATGTTTCCAAATTATGATGTTATAGTGGTTGGTGCAGGTCACGCAGGCTGTGAGGCTGCTGCTGCTGCTGCCAACATGGGCAGTAAAGTATTATTGATTACCATGAATATGCAGACTATTGCCCAAATGAGTTGTAATCCTGCAATGGGCGGTATAGCTAAAGGCCAAATAGTTAGAGAAATAGATGCTATGGGAGGGTACAGTGGAATTGTGACTGATAAAAGTATGATTCAATTCAGAATGTTGAATTTAAGTAAGGGACCTGCAATGTGGAGTCCAAGGGCTCAAAATGATAGAATGCTTTTTGCATCAACGTGGAGAGATATGCTGGAAGCCACACAAAATGTTGATTTTTATCAGGATATGGTTCGTTCCCTTATTATCAAAAATGGAAAAGCATGTGGTGTAATAACAGGTTTGGGGCATGAAATAAACTCAAATACTGTTGTTGTTACAAGCGGCACTTTTCTAAACGGCATTATTCATATTGGTGAAAAACAATTGGGCGGCGGTAGAATTTCTGAAAAAGCTGCTACCGGAATTACTGAACAGTTAGTTGAATTGGGATTTGAAAGCGACAGGCTAAAAACAGGGACTCCTCCAAGGGTAGATGGCAGAAGTTTAGATTACACTAAAATGGAGGAGCAAAAGGGAGATGATATTATCACCGGCTTTTCTTATTTAGCTGTAGAAAAACCTGAGCCTTCTAAACAAAGAAGTTGCTTTATAACCTATACAACACCTGAAGTTCATGATATATTAAAAACGGGTTTTGACAGAAGCCCGATGTTTCAAGGAAGAATTGAGGGGCGTGGGCCGAGATATTGTCCGAGTATTGAAGACAAAATAAACCGCTTTGCGGATAGAGACAGGCATCAGCTGTTTGTAGAACCTGAGGGTTGGAATACGGTAGAAATTTATGTGAATGGCTTTTCAACTTCTTTACCTGAAGATGTGCAGGTAAAAGCTTTAAGAACAGTTGCTGGTTTTGAAAATTGCAGAATTTTCCGCCCCGGCTATGCAATAGAGTATGATTACTTTCCGCCAACACAATTGCAAAACACATTAGAAACAAAGCCGATAAAAAATCTGTTTTTTGCCGGGCAAATCAACGGCACTACCGGCTATGAAGAAGCGGCTTGTCAAGGTTTAATAGCCGGAATAAATGCTCATCTTTCTGTAAAAGCAGAAAACCCATTGGTACTAAAAAGGAGTGAAGCCTATATCGGAGTATTGATAGATGATTTAATAAATAAAGGGACTGATGAACCTTACAGAATGTTTACCAGCAGGGCTGAATTCAGAACTTTATTAAGACAGGATAATGCTGATTTACGATTGACTGAGCTTAGTTATAAACTTGGTTTGGCTTCTCAGGAAAGAATGGATAAAGTAACCCGCAAAAAAGAGGAAGTAACTGCAATTAAAAACATATTATCAGAAATTTCCATAGAACCTGAAGAGATTAATTCATACTTCTCATCTATTGCATCATCGCCGTTAACTGAAAAGCAAAAAGCAAGTAAGATTGTTTTGAGACCTAACGTATCATTATTTTCACTAATAAACAATATTAATAAATTGAATATTGCTTTACAGGGCTTTAGCAAAGAAAGTATTGAGCAGGCTGAGATTCAGGTTAAGTACGAAAGATATATTGAAAAGGAATTAGACATTGTTCAAAAAATGAAACAGTTAGAAGAGCTGGCAATTCCTGATTCTTTTAACTATGATACAGTAGCTGCATTATCTGCTGAAGCCTTACAAAAATTTAAGAAAATTAAACCAAGAACATTAGGTCAGGCATCCCGTATATCAGGTGTGAACCCAAGCGATGTTCAAATATTAATGGTATATATGGGGCGTTAATTATCTTCACAAAAACCTTTATCTTCAGTTTAAACTGTAATTATGAAAAAAGTAATTCTTATTAGTTTAACAGCATTTTCTTTAATCCAATTTTCCTGTAAAGAAAATAAGCAATCAATTTCTTTAGCAGATTATCATGCTATTACAGATACCGGCATTCAAACAGGTGGTGTAAAAATGATTCCTATAAAGACAGAGAAAGGAACATTTAAAGTTTGGACTAAAACTATCGGTAATAATCCTAAAATAAAATTGCTTCTATTACATGGTGGTCCCGGCGGAACACATGAAGCATTTGAATGTTTTGAAAGTTTTATGCCGAAAGAGGGAATTGAAATTATTGAGTACGACCAATTAGAATCTTATTATAGCGATAAACCTAATGACAGCAGCTTTTGGACTACAGCACATTTTGTTGAAGAAGTTGAACAGGTAAGAAAAGCATTAAACTTAACAAAAGATAATTTCTATTTATTAGGGCATAGCTGGGGTGGAATTTTAGCATTGGAATATGCTTTGAAATATCAGGATAATATTAAAGGACTGATTATTTCAAATATGATGGCGAGCATTCCTGAATATGAAAAATACAATGCCGTATTAAGAACCAAAATGCGTAAAACATTAGTAGATTCTTTAATGAATTATGAAGCCAAGGGAATGTTTAAAGATTCAACTTACCAGCGATTAGTTTGGAGCGAATATTACACACAACACTTGTGCAGGTTAGCTGACTGGCCCGAACCTGTAACAAGAATGTTTAATCACTTGAGCGAAGGAATTTATGTTTCAATGCAAGGCCCGAGTGAGTTTAAAACTGCGGGCAGATTATTACATTGGGATAGAAGCAAAGACTTACCAAAAATTAAAGTTCCTACTTTAACTATTGGTGGCGAATTTGATACCATGGATCCGAACTACATGAAATGGATGGCAACTCAGGTTGAAAAAGGCAATTATGTTTACTGCCCGAATGGAAGCCATTGTGATATGTGGGATGACCAGCAGCATTATTTTCCCGGCTTAATTAATTTTATTAAAGCAGTTGACGATAATTCTTTTAAACCGATAAGCAAATAATTATTTCAATAACGCTGTTGCTTTTTGCAAATCTTCAGGTGTATCTATTTCAATACCCATATAATTAGTAACAACCATTTTAAGGGGAATACCATTTTCTAAGTAGCGTAAACATTCAATTTTTTCTGCTGCTTCAAGTGGTGTTATTGCCCAATTGGTGAAATTGAGTAATGCCTGCTTTCTGAAAGCATATACACCAATATGTTCGTAATAAATACTCTTAACATTTTTATCTCTCGGATATGGAATAACAGAACGACTGAAGAATAACGAATTAAAATTTTTATCTACTGCTACTTTAACATAGTTCGCATCTTCAATTAGTTTTTCATCTTTCAACTCCTGCATTAAACTGGCTACTTGAATATTCCTTCCATCATTACCGTAAAATACATTCAGTAATTTTTTTAATGGTTCCTTTTTTACAAAAGGCTCATCTCCCTGAACATTTACAATAATATCAACCTCTAATTGTGCAGCCGCTTCTGCAATTCTATCACTTCCGCTTTCATGTTCTTTACTACTCATAATAGCTTTACCGCCATTAGATACAATTTCATTATAAATAATATCACTATCTGTAACAACAACAACATCATCAAATAAACCTGTTGCCTTTGTATTATCATAAGTATGCCTGATAACAGTTTTATTACCCAATTGCTGCATGAGCTTTGCGGGAAAACGTGTGGCCGCATAACGGGCAGGTATCATTGCAATTATCTTCATTTCAATTATTTATTTAACTAATAAGTGATGATGCTTTTCTTCATTAAATTGATGTTTCCATCTTCTATGACTCCATAAATAATTTGCGGGTCTTTCTTTAATCGCATTTTCTATAAATGAAACTAATGCTTTAGTAATGGCTCCATCAACTGTTTCATTTGGCTTATCCGTAAGAACTTTTAATTCCATAGCATAATATCCTCTCCGTTCTTTATAAAAATCAGTCAACACCACAATTGTATTGTTTCTTTTTGCACCTTTCTCCGGACCTTTTACAAACGGAGTTAACTTATTAAAAAATAAAAGCCAGTAATTATTATCAGGACTGCCCGGGTTTTGATCTGCCGCTAATCCCAATGCATATTTAGTATTAGCATATTGATGAAATTTTGTTCTGAATGTTGTTGCAGGAATTAAAATGGTTCCAAACTTTGAACGCATTTTTAAAATTATTTTATCAATTACTTTATTGGCAACAGGAATATAAACGCCCAACCAGGAAAATGAAAGATTTTTTGCCAACCCGAGATTCACAAACTCCCAATTAAAAAAATGCCCCGAATGAAATTGTACAGATTGATTCGTTTCATTAATAAACTTTAAAACTTCGGGTGACTTTATAATAAACCGTTTATCAAATTCTTTTGCTGAAATTGAAATAAGTTTAATTGTCTCTATGAAAGTATCAATCAAATTACCGTAAAACTCTTTAGCAATTTTCTTTCTTTCTTTTATTGATTTATCAGGAAATGCAATTGCCAGGTTATTCATTACCACCTTTTTCCGGTACCCGATAACATAATACATTAAAACAAAAACAAAATCACTTAATAAGTATAAAACAAACCAAGGCAGCAGCGACAGCAGATAAAAAAATGAATAAACGATATAATACATTAAATAACTTAACTGTTAAAGAATGGTATTTTGCAACAATCTACTTTTTTCTAAATGATTGGTATTATAATGCAAGCCTCTGCTTTCTTTTCTGAACTCTGCACCTTTTACAATTAAATATCCTACTGTAATTAAATTTCTTAACTCGCATAATTGCGGAGAAACTTTAGTGCTTCTGTATAATTCCTCAGTTTCTTCATGCAATAAATCTAATCTTTTCATTGCCCTTTGCAAACGTACATCTGTTCTTACAATACCAACGTAATCGCTCATTATTTGTTGCAACTCTTTAAGGCTTTGTGTAATTAAAATCATTTCTTTCGGGTCTGTTGTTCCCGTTGCAATCCAGTCAGGTACTTCATCAACAATAGTAGCTCTATAATTTTCATTACATACATCAATAAAAGCTCTGTGTGCAAAAACCATTGCTTCTAATAAACTATTGCTTGCTAAACGGTTGGCTCCGTGTAAACCTGTACTGGCACATTCGCCGCAGGCATATAAATTTTTTATGGAAGTTCTTGCATACTCATCTGTTTTAATACCACCGCAACTATAATGTGCTGCAGGTGCAACGGGTATCATTTGTTGGGTAATATCTATACCGATGCTTAAACATTTTTCATAAATATTAGGGAAGTGATGAATGAACTTTTCTTTATCTATATGGCGGCAATCTAAATACACATGCTCTGTTCCGCCTTTCTTCATTTCATTATCAATAGCTCGTGCAACAATATCACGCGGTGCTAAATCTTTTCTTGTATCATACTGTTCCATAAAAGCCTCACCGTTTTTATTGCGAAGAATGCCGCCATCTCCACGAACTGCTTCTGTTATTAAAAAAGATGGCGATTGCCCCGGTTCATATAAAGCAGTTGGATGAAATTGAATGAACTCCATGTTTTCAATTCTTCCTTTTGCCCGATACACCATTGCAATGCCATCACCTGTTGCAATTTTGGGATTGGTTGTTGTTCTGTATGCCTGCCCGCAACCGCCGCTTGCTAACAAAGTAACATCGGCAATAATTTTTTCTATCTGGTTATTATGCAGGTTTAATACATATACACCGTAGCAGGTAATATCAGGTGTTGATTTGGTAACAAGATAACCGAGGTGATGTTGTGTAATAATATCAATAACAAAACAATGATTAATTACTTCTATATTCTTTCTTTTATTAACAGCATCAACCAAGGCTCTTTCCATTTCTTTGCCCGTAACATCTTTATGATGCAGAATTCTAAACTCGCTGTGACCACCCTCTCTTCCTAAAGCATAACCGCCGTTTTCATCTTTATCAAATCTGGCTCCGTATTCAATAATTTCACGTATTCTTTCCGGCCCTTCTTTTACTACAATTTCTACAATTTTTTCATCACACAAACCATCGCCGGCAATCAATGTATCTTCAATATGCTTTTCAAAACTGTCTTTTTCTTCATCCCAAACACCGGCAATACCACCTTGTGCATATTTGGTGTTTGTTTCATCAGTAGTTGCTTTTGTTATAACCAACACTTTTTTATCGGGAAACTGTTCAGCTACTTTTAATGCATACGTTAACCCTGCAATACCACTACCTATAACTAAAAAATCTGTTTTCATACTTTGCAAAGTAATAACAAACAACGCACTGCATTGTTTCTTAAAGCGAAACTTGATTTTGTATTTGCTTTTTTAACTTTGTACAATAATTTTTTGTATGAGTGAAGTGATTGTAAATAAAGTGGCAGAAAGCAGTTTACTAACTGTTGATTTAGAAGATTTTTATCCAAAAGGTGAAATAAAAATATTTGACCTGAAAACGTATCTTTTTATGGGATTGATTCTGAAAGAAAAAGATTACCGTAATGCCTTACAGAAAACAGACTGGACTACATACGAAAATAAATATGTTGCAATTACCTGTACTGCAGATGCTATTATACCCATGTGGGCAAACATGCTGGCTGCAAGTTATTTACAACCGGTTGCCAAAGAAGTTGTTTTTGGAGATGAAAAAAAATTAATTGAAACTGTTTTACAGAAAAGAATAGAAGC
>SAIW01000022.1 GCA_004028795.1 Chitinophagaceae bacterium | reverse complement strand
TACTTGTTTTTTCGTCTAAAATAAAAGTACAAACAGCTTCATATTTTGGTGATTGTATAAAATAATAGCCAAGTCCTAATAACCCGCCAATTAAACCCGCGACAAATAATTGCAACCATTTAGATTTATAATATGCAATTACTATTTTAATTTTTGCAATTAATTCTTCTAATGACATTTCTTCATCAGCATTATTTTGCAATTGTTCAGGTTTTATTAATTCGCTCATGTAGTTATTTAGTTAAGTTAATAATACCGAATACAATACTTGCCATCCCTGTTATTGCACTAGCTATACCGATAATTTCACCAGTAGTTAATGGTTTTTTCTCGCGTTTTAATGGTACATATACTTCACAACCGGGCTTAATATGAGGGTATTTCTTGAAAAATAAAAAACGTTTGGTACTGCTTACCTCGCCATTGGCATATTGCACATAAGAATTTCTTTTACCTGCATTAATTAAGAAACCACCCGACTCATTGATAATTCGTTTGAAAGACATTCCTTTTTCATATAAAATTTTTCTGGGAAAATAAACACCACCAAATGTTTGAATGGTTTCTTTAAACTTAGGTACTCGTAAAATATCGCTATTTTCTAAAATAAGGTCTTGAGCAGAATGCGGCTGCTCTAAAGCTTTATCTAAGTGAATATTTACTATTTGTCGCGGGTTATCAATTTCTGAATTAATAATTTCTTTGGAAGTAGAATCTTTATCTTGTGTATTAACATTATACGTTTTTATCTGAGCCATTGTTTTTTCTACCTTATCCCTGAAAGTATTTCGTAACAAAATAGCGTTAGACGGATAAGCTGTGGAATTTATACCTCCAGCTCGAGTTACCAAATCACTTAAGGTTTCATTTTTACTTTGCAATACATATTCTCCAGGATACAAGACTTCTCCCTGAATAAATACTGAAATCTGTTCCATATAACTAGGATCCTTTCTTACATTAACCTGATCATAAGGAAATAAAGTAAATTGTTGCAGGGTTTGACTACTTATTAAATTTTTATTTAAAGTAATTGTTTTTATAACTGCATACTTAATACTGTCTTTTTCATTCAAAGAATCACTTTTAATTCTGCGGGAAATATCAATTTTTTTTGCACTAGCCCCCTCTTTAAAGCCTCCGGCCAATAAAACTAAGTCCTGCAGCTTCATACTATCCGTATAATTAAAACTACCTACATTATTTACTTCACCAGCAATATTAACAGTATATTTTTCTTGTAATTCTGAGATGGAATAAATATGTATACTATCTTCTCTTTTAAGAGGAATCTCAATTTTGCCCTGCAAAACATCAAGTACATTAAAATCTAACATTTCCGGTATAAAATCATCTTTTAATCTTCTGATTAATCCTCGTTTTAAAAAAGCATTTTCTTTTAAAACAGCTTTGCTTAGAAGGTTTTTAAGATTTACAGTAACATCTAATGAATATTCGCCTGGATGAAAAATAGCTCCTTCTATAGATATACGGTTTTTATATCTATTGGAAATACTATCGATTATGACTACATCGCCAGAGTTTAGTTGAAAAGCAGGATAATTCTCAAAGGGGATGGTTTTAATTTCTTTTTCATCATTACCGATTCTTATTAAGCGGAAAGATTGTTTGTAAGCTTCATCCGTGAAACCTCCTGTATAATTAATCAGAGTTCCTAATGTTTCAGTAGGTTTCATTTCAAAAACGGCTGGTCTTTTAATAGCTCCTTTTAATTCAACTCTTACCTGATAAGGGCTTACTTTAATAATATCATCATCTTCTAATCTTTTATTGTTTGTCAAATCACCTTTCAACAGAAAATCATATAAATCAAAAGTTGTAATTAACTTTCCGTTTCTTATTAATTGTATATTTCTGAATGAACCGTTATCATTGGGGCCACCAGATAAATACAAAGCATTAGCCATGGAAGTTAAAGAAGAAACATCATAGGTGCCGGGTTTTACAACTTCTCCAATTAGCGTTATCCGTATAGTTCTTATTTGACCAAGTGACAGTTGCACAGATGTTTTACCGGTTAATATTTCCGGATAAATTTTAATAAGCGATTGTTTGATTTTCTTTTCAGCATCTTCAAAAGTTAACCCATTTACTTTTACCGGACTCACATACGGAATGCGAATAAGACCTTCTTCAGATACTTTTAGTGCATATTTTGCTTCAGAAAAACCGAAAATATCAGCTTCAATTTCGTCTCCCACACCCAATACATAATTACGTGGTGTAGGAATTTTCAGATTGGGCTGAAAAGTTAAATTAGCATTGGAAAATAACTCTGCACCAAAAATTTTACTTTTATTTTTTACATCTACTTTTTCGTTAGTAATAGCCTGCGGTTCTATTCTTTTTTGTGTATTGTTGCCAAACTCATTTATAGATACTTTAGGTGTTCCTGTTGTAGAAGGAAGGTTGGCAATTCTGGCTTTTATTTTATTAATTTGCTCACTGGTTAAACCTTTTTGCCTCGCTTTTACTTCTAATTCATACTCACTTAACCCACTCAGCTTAACCTGGTCTAAATATTCTTTCAATTGTAAGTCAGAAAGCTGATCAATATTAACTGGTAGTTGTGCAAAAAGACTACTAATTAATATGATATTAAATAATAAAAAGAAACACTTCTTCATTTATATTGATTTGAAGTTTTAGGTACTTGAAAAAAAGAAGGTAATATCCACAGTACTAAAAAAGGAAATGGAGATGTAAAAAAACCTCGTGTATAACCGAATAAATCTCTCCATTGATTAATAAACACTGTGTGTTCTACTTTTTCAACAATACCTCCAATTATTAAAAATAATAATACAATTACATGAATCAGTAGCCAAATTTTTTTTTTCCACTGTTTAGAGTCTCTTACAAAGCCTATATACCCTAAAAAAACTACCAGGCAAATCCAAAAGAAATTGATAATATGCCCTAAAATTCTAGGTAAAGTTTTTTTAAAATTATTTTCATACAAATACCTGTAAAAAAACCAGCAAACAACTGTAATAATAAGAAGACTTATTAAATGCCGTTGATTGTTTTTAAGCCAAAGCGACATGCTGTTTGTTTGTTCTTAAATAAAACATCCATAAACTAAAAATTACTGCATACATAATAAGCTTGAACACATAATGATGAGCGACATCAATTAAATTATAACGTTCCATATTCATTAATGCAATAAAATAGCACCGTAAAATATTAGCAATATAAATAATTGCAAATCCAACCATTGAATATATTAACAGCGTTATTAATTTAGAAGGAAAACATAGTAAAAAAGCGATATACAAAATGTATAACTCAAGACCATTACAAGGGTCTGCAATACCTAATATTTTTTTATCGTCTTTTAAAATAGTGTTTGTAATACCTACCTCACCTGTTACCTTATCTTCATTTTCTTTATATGCTTCACATAATTGACTTTGTGGAAATTTCCATTTTAGCAACTGCACAGTTCCCCAGCTTGTTGCATTTCTCAACTGTTTATCGGGCACATTTAATGGGAATAAAACAAACGTGTATAACAACTTCCAAATAATAAAAATTATTAAGGCCCTTTTGAGAAATTGCTGAATTTCTTAAGGTATTTCCACCCAGGTTTTTTTTATTTCTACTATCGGATTAAACACAAGTTTAATTTCGTTCAATTAATACTGTTGCGTATGCTACCAAACCTTCTTCCCTGCCAACAAAACCCATTTTTTCTGTTGTAGTAGCCTTAATTGAAACATCGTTTATTTCAATCTCACAAATTTCAGCAATAGCTTGCTGCATTAAATTGACATAAGATTTAATCTTCGGAGCCTCTAAGCAAAGTGTTGAATCAATATTTATAATTGAATATTCCTCATTTTTAATTAATTCAACTGTTCTTTTTAACAAGATTTTACTATCAATATTTTTAAATTCATTGGATGTATCAGGAAAGTGTTTGCCGATATCCCCTAAACAGGCTGCCCCTAATAAAGCATCACAAATGGCATGTAATAATACATCAGCATCACTATGCCCTAAAGCTCCTTTTGTGTGAGGAATTTTCACTCCGCCAATCCATAAATCTCTCCCTTCAACTAATTGATGAAAATCAACTCCGGAACCAATTCTAAGCTTTGTCATGATTAATATTACCTTTCTCCATCCAAATCAAAACTGATACCCAATCTCAACGTATTAGATAGGGGGTTGCGGGTAATACCACTTCCAGAAGGAACTAAATAAGATAAATTAATTCCGAAGAATTCATACTTTAATCCTGCCCCAACAGAAAAGAAGGGATTTCTTCCGCTACTCTTATCTTGATAAAAATAACCGGCTCTTAATGCAAATTTATTATCGTACCAAAACTCTGTTCCTAATGAAAACTGAAGGCTTGATGTTAAACTTGTTCCATCTCCAAAAGATTTAAACCAGCTGCTCATAACACTTTGGCTTCTGTAATCTGCCAACAAAGCTGAATCTGTAGTTGCATTACCTGTTGCCTGTGGTGCAGCAGGTACTAACAACTTGTTTACATCTAAAGCAAAAGTTATTTTACTGCTTTCATTAATTACTGAAGTATAGGCGGCTCCTAAGCCCAAATTTGCAGGTATAAAATCTTTATTTTTTGAATCGCTGGTATAACCAATTTTAGCACCCAGATTTGCTAAAGAAACTCCCCACGAAAAGCCTGAGCCGTTGTTTTGAGTTCCATTATAATATAAACCTAAATCGGCTGCTATAGATGTTCCGGCCTTATAAACAACACCACTATTATTTACATCTCCACTGGCTAATGATGAATTGATATATCTGGCAGCAACACCCAATGAAAGGTTATCAGATAATTTTCTTGAATAGCCAAAATCAAATGAAAACTCTCTTGGCCTGAATGAACTTAAGGCATTACCTGAAAAGTCTGTGAACTGAATATTTCCCAAACTGAAATATCGCAATGATGCAGATATAGCTTGATTATCATCTAATTTATAGTAACCTGCCAAACTTGCTAAATACACATCATTTAAACCTAAATCTCTTAACCAGGGTGTATAGTTTAACCCTATTCCTGAATTGCTTTTATTAAAAGGTGTTTTTGCAATATTCCAATAAGAAGCATTTACATCGGGCAATGTAGCAATACCAACATCGCCCATTGCACCACCTCTTGCATCAGGATTAATTCTTAAAAATGGAACTGCCGTTGTAACGATATTCAAACTCTGTTGAGCACAAATTAAATGGATAGACAAGAAAACAGCAAAAGCAGTTAAAATGGTTTTTAATTGAAAATTACTCATAGAAGGGAATTGAATGATTGAAATTGATTTAATAACTGTTTAGTTTGAGTAGAAATCAAATCATTCAAATGGGTTTATCGTAAAAATAGTTGTTGGTTTAAGGTAGCAGTTTCATTATTTGCCAGAACAATTATACGATAAATATAATTACCAGACAAGGCTTTTCTTCCGCCAACAGTCCTTCCATCCCATTCCAACTCTATACTTCTGTTGCCAGTAGTGTGAATTGTTTTAGTTATTTTTTGAACTAAATCTCCATTAAAGCTATAAATACCTAACTGAACGGCTAAATCAGTATCAGGCTGATTATGCTCGAAAGAGAAAGTTGTTTTATTACTAAAAGGATTAGGGTAGTTAAATAAGTTTTTAATAGCCAGCTTTTCTCTTTTAGCAACTTTAAAATGAATAGTGGCTTCATTGGAATTATTTACAACATCCCATGCTTTGATTCTTATGGAATGAATTCCTTCTGTAAATACCGGCAACTGATAAGTGATTCTTCCTTGTTGATAGCTGTTTAAAGCTGCTTCATAATAACTGTTCAATACAATTAAGTTCCTTTCATCACCATCTATTATTGCAGTAATATCATGCCCAATTCCCAAACCAGTAGTATTAATACCTGAAGAGTCTGCCAACTTAACTAATAATAATGGAGATTCATTAACAAGCCCATTGTCTTTAAACTTATCATCGTTCAGATAAATTTTTATATCCGGTCCAATATTATCTGTAGTAATATTGGACGATGTGTTTCCTATTTTAAATGCTGTAGAAACTCCCGCTGCGTCTGTATTGGTATCATTGGCATACAAACTGAGTTTGCCATTTCCAACATTATAATTAATGTCTTTAGGTACTACAAATGAAAAATTAAATAACCCGTTTGTTACAGTTGCTTTTCCCTTGTATAAAATATTTGTTTGCTGGCTAAAAGTTGTTACAGGGCTTGCAGGATCATTTCCCAATGTAGCTGTTTGCTGCGGTTTATCGTATACAGAAGGGAAAACTGTTCCATTAAAATTATTTAATGTGTTCCCATTAGCATCTGCAACTGTTCCTTCTAAAGTATATTTACCCAAGGCTTTTAAAGTATCATTCCCTGAAACGGATTGCCCGTTAATTTTGGTTAAACGGATGGAATATTGAGGAAATGCCAACTTCATTGCAGGATCTCCCAAAAGTGTAAACTTTCGGTTATTAATAACATCACTGAAGGTTTGATAAGTATAGTTTTTAGCCTGTTTAACGGCCTCTCCCAATGTTAGGTAATTTCCGTTAGCATCTGCTTTAAATGCAGTATTAATGTAATTATCATTAATTACCCTATTGCTGTTGGCAAAAACAACTCTTGTAGTAGTCATTAAAGCTATAACTCCTGTAGTATCGTTGTATAGCAAACTACCGCCCAATGAATTTTTTGACGGGTCATCAAAAGGTGCAAAATCGCAGGTTGCAGTAATAAATAAAGGCAGCTTAGTGCTGTTCTGAAACTGCTTGGTTTCATCTGCACCCAAAACTGCCTCATCTGCAAGTCTTTGATAACCTCCGTGACCGCTATAATTAAATAGAAAAATTCCTTTTGAAACCTTACTCACAATTGCTGAATTTACACCGGGATAGCGAGCTCCGCCACTCCCACTCACAAGCGGGAAAGCATCCAAATACAATTTTGTGGCGTTAAAATTAGGATATGACTGCATTGCATCAGAAGAGATTAACTCAGCGTCCTGCAGGTGTATATCGTTATCTTTATCGTCCGCTACAAATATGCATTCTTTCTTCCAATCTCCCAAACTTTTATTTGAATAATAATTGACAACTTTCTGAACCATTGTCGCTGCTTCAAGCCTGTTTCTGGCGGGCATTCTACCTATACCTACATCTAATAAAGGAATTGCACCTGATGTTATATTTATGTTATCTGTGCTGTCTAATAACCCAAAAAAATCATCTGATACATAAGTTGATAAAGGGTCTAAAGAAGCAGTGCTTTGATAGGATGGTAAGAAATTGGTATTGTTAGCAATTCTGTTTTTGTAATCGTATGAAGACGCTCCCAATAAAAGAACATATTTGGGGCGTTTGGTTGAGTCATTTCCGGCTTTATCGAAATACATTTTGATGAAATCCCGAATGGCAGTTGGATCTTTTATTCCTGAAGAAAACTCATTATAAATTTCATTAGAGTTAGCAACAACAACCTTGTAACCAAACTGTGCTGCATCAAAATCTGCAAGTCTTTTTGCTTCTGCTAAAAAATCGGGTGGAGTTACGATGAGATAATCGGCTTTAGCATTATTATGTAGGTTCTGATTTTCTACTTTACCAATTGTTGTCGGAATTAAAAATCCAACGTTATTAAAGGCAATATATTCCTTCAGCCTTTCTGATGTATTTATAAACGATGTTTGATTAGATGTAAAAGCTGCATTCATTTTTACAGGCTCCAAAGGGTTGGTAATATCCCATACTGCTGTAGCATTTGTTGTTCCGGAAATAATAAAGTTGGAAACAGAATTTAGGCCAACCGAATTCCAGTCTCTGAAATGTAATTGATTGGTTGTACCCATATTTAAACCCCTTCTGCCCAATACTTCAAACCAATTTAACCAACCTTGAGCTCCGGAAACCGCAGGGGTATAAACAAAAGAAACAGAGAGATTTGATTGTGATGGCGAAAATGAAACTGATTGTTTGGATTCTGTTGCAAACACATCTAAAAAATAGCCCGAAACACTTGGTAGATTTACATTTTTAAGAAATTGATTGTTAACATTTATATTGAAAGAGCTTGCTGCTGCAATACTTCTGCTTGCCAAACTACTGTTCAATTTTAAAGGCTGTCCAGAAATAAACCCTGAAAAATCTACCGTAAAATTTCTGCTTAACACATTACCGTTTTGTGTACTGAATTCTTCCCCATACCATTCTTTACCACTGTTTAAAAAATTTACTTTATCATTTTCATAAAAGTATCTTTCATCGTAAGCAGTTACCGTATTATTAGCTGTTATTGTTTGTGATAAAGTTTTAATTCTTTTTCCTGTACCATTAACGCTTATGAAATAATATGCTGTGTCTGAATAAAGATTCTTTTGATGATTGAAAGTCTTGTTAATACTGTCTTTCAACCATTTATCTGTGCCAGAAGCATAAAATAAAAAGTAGTCGGAGTTATTAAAAACACCATCCCCACCATCATTCATTTCTATTGCATTTTCATATAAATCATCAATTCTGGCTATATTATTATCTTCATCTAACATGCTTCCGCCATTACCGAATACTCTGATGGAAGCTGAAGAAATAGTACCCGAAAAACCTAATGAAGTAAAAAAAGCCACATCAACTTTATAAACTCCGGGCTTGGTAACAGCTATTTTATACCAGTTGCCTGTTGCTAAAACAGAATTAGGGGCGTAAGAACGTTGCGAAAAAACGGACAAGCTTGTTAAACAAAAAATAAAACCTATACAAATATTTCTGAGAAATGTAAGCATTCAATAAAAATCTGGTATCTTCATGCAAGATAAAATCAATATGCGGTTTTCAACTATTTATCTAATCATTTCCTTTTAGCCAAAATCTCCTATATTCGCAAAGCACAGAAATTTTACTCTCAAATTTTTATTGACGAAAAACTAAATCTGAATCTATGCAAGTGCTTACAAGTGTAAGAAACTGTGTTTTATTGACTGCAACTATTGCAGCAATTTCTTCTTGTAATGTTTTTAAAAAGAAACAGGAAAAATCATCAGTTACGGGTTGGAATTATAATGATAAAAATCAAGGTGGCTTTAGTGTTGCCAAGCCCAAAGATGTAAAAACTGCACCGGGGTTAATCTTTGTACAGGGCGGTACATTTACCATGGGTGCTACGCAGGAAGATGTTATGGGAGATTGGAATAATATTCCACGCCGTGTAACAGTAAACTCTTTTTTCATTGACCGTACTGAAGTTGCCAACGTTCACTATCGTGAATATTTAAACTGGATGGAAAATGTTTTCAACGATCCTCAATATCAGAATATCTTAGAAGCAGCAAAGCCCGATACATTGGTTTGGAGAAGTGAATTGGCTTATAATGAGCCTTTCGTTGAATATTATTTCCGACACCCTTCATACAACTATTATCCGGTAGTAGGTGTATCCTGGAAGCAAGCAGTTGATTTTTGTACTTGGAGAACCAGTCGTGTTAACGAATTAGAACTAATTAAAAAAGGATATATTAACAAGACTAATATTAAAACCGAATTAAACGGCGGTGGTCAGGAAAATTTTGACACTAAAGCTTATTTAATGGGTGAATATCAGGTTCAACCTGGCCCGGCCGGAAGGTCTAAAAGCAATCCATTAAAAGATGCTCAGGGCAGACCAAGAACACAGGTTAAGTTTGAAGATGGAATTATGTTTGGAGACTACCGTTTACCAACAGAAGCTGAATGGGAATATGCAGCCAATGGTTTGGTAATGGAAAACCCGCAAAGAAAAATCGGTAATGGCAAACGCAGAGGCGAAGAAGTTATAGCCAATAAACAAATTTATGCCTGGAAGAATGATGGTTTTGATAACCTACGTTCAACAAGACAAAGTGCTTATCAAGGTGCTTTCTTAGCGAACTTTAAACGTGGTAACGGTGATAATATGGGCGTTGCGGGAGGATTAAATGATAACGCTGCCATTCCTGCAGAAGTAACATCTTTTGCTCCAAACGGTTTTGGTATTTACAACATGAGTGGTAATGTTAGTGAGTGGGTTTATGATGTTTACAGACCTCAAACAAATGGTGATGCAAGCGATTTTAACCCTGTTCGTGGTAACGTTTTCAAGAAGGTTGATATGAGCAAAGGGCAAGGTAATTTACGTGATAATATGGGTAGAATTATTATGGTTCCTGAATCTGATTCTGCTTTGCGTAACCGCAGAAACTACCAACGCTCTTATGCAGTAAACTTTTTGGATGGAGATTCTTTAAGCGGAGCAAGTTATGGTTATGGTTTAACAACTTTAATTTCTGATAGTTCAAGAGTTGTAAAAGGCGGTAGCTGGAATGACATGCCTTATTGGTTAAGCCCCGGTACACGCCGTTTCTTAGAGCAAGACCAAGCAAGCAGTACTATTGGTTTCCGTTGTGCGATGAGCCACTACGGAGCAGCAGAAGGAACTTCTAAAAATGCAAAAGCAGGTAACTTCTTTCCCGGAAGAAGAGCTAAAAAATAAAGGAAAGGTAAATTGCAAGCTCCGTGAAAGCCGGAGTATTCAGAAAGCCATTCGTAACAGAATGGCTTTCTTATTTTAAACATTCAGTAATAAAATATTTTCAATCATTTACTTTTGAAATCAAACAAATTTTTACATGACGATTGAACAATTGTATCAACTTTTTTTGCAATATCCATCTGTACAAACCGATACCAGGAAATTAAAAAAAGGTGATATTTTTTTCGCATTAAAAGGGCCAAATTTTAATGCCAACAACTTTGCAGTACAAGCATTAGAACAAGGTGCAGCTTATGCTGTAATTGATGAGGAAGTTGATAACGCAAACAATAGATTAGTTAAAGTTGATGATGTATTAACCGCTTTACAACAATTAGCAAAACATCACAGGCAGCAATTTAATATTCCATTTATAGCTATTACAGGCAGCAATGGAAAAACAACCACTAAAGAACTAATAAGTACTGCATTAGCCTCTCATTTCAAAACTTATACAACGCAGGGAAACCTTAATAATCATATAGGTGTTCCGCTAACATTGTTAAGCATTAAAAGAGATGCAGAGATAGCAGTAATTGAAATGGGGGCTAATCATCAAAAAGAAATTGAAGGGTATTGCAGTTATACTTTGCCAACACATGGCATTGTTACGAATGCGGGCAAAGCTCATTTAGAAGGTTTTGGCGGTATTGAGGGCGTAAAAAAAGGCAAGGGAGAATTGTATGATTTTTTAAGGCTGAATAATGGTGCTGCTTTTATAAACTGGGATTACGATTATTTGCATAATATGAGCAAAGGCATTATAAATATTATTAAGTATGGAAGTATTGATGGTGATTATATTGGCAATGTAAAAACAAGTGAACCTTTTTTAGAAGTTGAATTTTCAAAGGGATTTGATATTGATACAATTAAAACAAATCTTGTTGGAGATTATAATTTACCGAATGTTTTATGTGCTGTTGCAGTTGCAAAACATTTTAATGTACCTGAAGAAAAAATAAAAACTGCTATAGAAAGTTATTTACCATCAAACAGCAGATCGCAGATGATTGAAAGAGGTTCTAACAAAATTATTCTGGATGCCTATAATGCCAATCCAAGCAGTGTAAAATTGGCTATTGAAAATTTTGCGAAAATTCATGCTGATAATAAAGTTATTCTGTTGGGTGGTATGATGGAGTTAGGCGAAACAAGTATTGCCGAACATGCAGCTATAGTTAATTTAATAGAGCAGTACCGCTGGAAAGCAGTAGTATTAGTTGGCGGCAACTTTAAAAGTACCCATAATAGTTTTTTATATTTTGATGATGCCGTTGAAGCAGGAAGATGGCTACAACAACAGCATTTTGAAAATAGTTATTTGCTTGTAAAAGGTAGCCGCAGTATGCAGATGGAGAAGGTATTAGAAAATTGATTGATGCACAGCGAACAAAGCGTACAATAGTGCGACGCAACAAAAGCTTAATGCTTAGGTGGTGTTTGTTACATAATCAATCTTATTAAAATCATTACCTTGCACCGCCATGAAAGCATTACAATATTTAGCCGCAGTTTTTTCTAATAAATGTCCGCGTTGCAGAAAAGGTTATTTATACAAAACGCATAATGCATACGATTTAAGCAATAATGTAAAAATGAATGACCATTGCCCTGTATGCGGTCAGCCAACAGAAATTGAAGTTGGATTTTACTACGGAACAGGTTATGTTAGTTATGCTTTAAGTGTGGCTTTTGTTGTTGCAAGCTTTGTTGCGTGGAAAGTGTTGATTGGTGTTACGTTTGCCATTGATGATAACAGAATTTTTTATTGGATGGGTACAGCCATTATATTACTTCTTTTATGCCAGCCTTTAATAATGCGTTTATCAAGAACATTATGGTTGAGTTGGTTTGTAAAATATGATGCTGATTGGAAAACGCATATTCCCGAAGAAACAGGCAGAGTTATTCCTGAACAAATGGAACATTAACAGCTAAGCCCTATTTTCGCAGCCCTGATTATTTACGGAGAGTTGTCCGAGTGGTTGAAGGAGCACGCCTGGAAAGTGTGTATACGGGAAACTGTATCAAGAGTTCGAATCTCTTACTCTCCGCTAATTTGTTTTGAATAAACGGTTAGCATTTTTACTTGTTATAGCTGTCACTTCTTCTACACTAACATTTTTAATCTCAGCAACTTTTTCAGCAATTAGTTTTAAATAACTGCTTTCATTTCTTTTACCTCTAAAAGGTACAGGTGTTAAATAAGGAGCATCAGTTTCTAACACAATATGTTCTAATGGAATTTCTTTTAGTGTATCTGCTAAGCCGGATTTTTTATAAGTAACCACGCCACCGATTCCTAATAGAAAACCAAGGTCAATAATTTGTTTAGCTGTTTCATAATTTTCTCCAAAACAATGGAATATTCCTTTCAATCCTTTTTTTGCAAAGGGTGTTACCGTTTCAATTGTTTCTGTCATTGCATTACGGGTATGAATAACTATAGGCAACTGTACATCTAACGCCCACTGCATCTGCATTTCAAATGCTTTGTATTGCTGTTGTGTGAAGGTTGTATCCCAATAAAAATCCAAACCTATCTCTCCTATCGCTACAAATTTTCTTTTAGTTAACCATTGTTGTACTACAGCCAATTCTTCTTCAACATTTTCTTTTACATAACATGGGTGTAAGCCCATCATAGCAAAACATTCATCCGGATAAGTTTCCTCCAACTGAATCATTGCATTGTGCGTTGTAGTGTCGATTGCCGGAAGAAAAATTTTTTTTACTCCATTTTCTTTTGCACGAAATATTGTTTGCTGAATATCGTTATTGAATTCTTCGCTGTATAAATGGGCGTGTGTATCAATTAAAATCATCAGAAAAAAAGTTGTTACAAAAAGAAATAAAAAAAAGCAGAATGCGTTTAATAATTACAGAATCCGACTAACAAATTATACATCTAAAGCACGGAAATATTTAAAGAATGTTTTCATAGGGTACGGATTAAAAACGGGCTGAGGTTTTTACCTCGGCCTTTATTATTTACAATGCCAACCGTTTAAACTGATACCCTTTTGCTGATAAATATTCTAAAGATTTAGGCAATGCAATTTTTAATCTTTCCCATGCTTTTGCACTATCGTGAAAAACAACAATCGAACCGTTGCCCGCATTTTCAGTAACATTCAATAAACATTGTTGCGGAGAAAGTTCTGTGTCAAAATCTCCGCTCAAAACATTCCACATTATAATTTTATAATTATTTCGCAGGTGCTTTATTTGTGATAGTTTTATTCTTCCGTAAGGCGGACGAAAAAGATTAGAATCTATTACCGTTGCAGCATTGGCAACATCGCTTAAATAAGTTATATCGTCCGTTTCCCAACCGTTAACATGATTAAAAGTATGGTTACCTACGGCATGTCCTTCTTCAATAATTCTTTTATAAATATCAGTATGTGTTCTAACATTTTTACCAATGCAAAAAAATGTTGCTTTGGCATTATACTTTTTTAATTCATCTAAAACAAAAGGTGTTACAGTTTCATGTGGACCATCATCAAAAGTTAAGTAAACATTTTTTCCTTTGGCATTCATTTGCCAAATAAGTGAAGGATAACATATTCTTAACCACCAGGGGCTTGTTATTAAATACATGCAGCAAAGATATTTAATCGCCGTAAGCAATTAAATGAATGGTTTTGTTATTTAATTTATCAGCCTTGCCATGCAATTGTAAAAACTGTTTTTGCATTTCTTCACTACCAAATAAATTATTGGTAAAGTTTTTTACAGATTGTAAATTAATAGAAACGATTCCATCATTCTTTGTTAATGAATAAACAAAACTGCTTACCATTTCTTTATAAAAAAGTTGTGTGTATTGCGGTAAAGCAAATACTTCGCAAGCTATAATTCTGTTGCCTGTTATTGCCATAAAACCTGCAAAGCTGCTATCGCTTTGTTGATATTTTGTAATGAAGTAATTCATGTATGCTGTATCTGTTTTCTCCATTTTCTTTTTCAATTGCATATATGGGTAGGTTTCAGACTTCTCGTTACCATCAGTAAATTGTTGTTCAATGTGTTTCCATATTTGTTGCTGGTGTTTATCTGTATCAATTTTTTTTCTAAGATTTATATCGGCAGAGCCTCCATAAACAAAGGGTTTCGGCTTATCATCCCATCTTCCTTTTTCAACACAAAAAACAGTAATGTATTGTTCATCAGTTTGCGACTGAATAATTTTTGTTTCAGCAACAACTCGGTCTTGCTTGCCCCCTGCAATTAATTCTCCTGCGTTTAATAAAATATTTTTTCCTGAATTATTTTTTATTACCAATACACTTACATCTGCACCTTTCTCAAACTTTATTTCTTTTACGGCAACTTTATTTGACTGCATTGCCTGTTGAAGTGTAATAATATTTTGAGGGAATAATTTTCTGTTTTCTGTAACAGCATTACCAATAAATTTTATTGGTATGAGTTGCAGATTTTTATACGTCCATACAGAATCGTACTGAACATACACATCAGGAAAAACCAATTGTGCCTTTGTTGATATTACTATTAATAACAACACAACTACTTTACACAAAGTTTTACCCATGTACCGAAAATAATTATTAAACTGTTACAGAGCTGTTACTGTTATTTATTTACTTCAACAACAATAACTCTGTCTTCGTCTTTACTATTGATATCTTTTAATTGAAGATTCAGGTTTCCATTATTGAATGAATAGGTAGCAGTTGTATTATCTTTCATCCAATACACTTTGGTAATTTTATTAAAAGGAAATTGGTTAAGTGTTACTTCATCTGTTCCTTCTTTTAGAACATGTATAAATAATTTGTTTTCTTTTTGTGTTATACAGCCCCAGTTCTGCGGTTTTAAATAACCACCGCTTGTTTTATAAATTGATGCTCCGTAAACTTTCAACCAATTGCCCATAAAATGCAGCCTATCAATAAACTCCTGTTGTACTGCACCGTTAGGCATTGGCCCTATATTCAATAACAGGTTAGCACCATAACCACTTGCTTTCACTAAATAATCAACCAACTGTTTATTGGTTTTGAATGTGGTATCTGTAATGTTATAACCCCATGAATTATTAATGGTTTCACAGGTTTCTAAAGGCATAATATCACTTGGTTTCTGAAAACTCAAACCGCCTTTATTTTCTCCAGGCAAATCTTTTTCAAACATCTGAAAATCTTCTCCTGCAAACGGAGTTAAGTGGTGATTATTACCTATTAAACAATCAGGTTGCAATTTGTGTATTAAACCATAAATTTCATCATATTTCCAATTAATTCGCGATGCTCTGTTTTTATCTCCTTCAGGATTGGTTTGATCCCAATGCCCGTCAAACCAAATGCCGGCAATGCTTCCATAGTTGGTAAGCAATTCGGTTAATTGGTTTTTCATAAACTGCAGGTAACTATCATAATTGCCTTTGCCTGTTCTTCCGCTTTTCTGCCCTGTTCTTCCTGTTTCAAAAGGGTAGTCGTCTCTTCGCCAATCGAGCAAAGAATAATAGAGAAATAATTTTATTCCTTGCTTATGACATTCTTCAGCAATCATTTTTACCACATCTTTCTTATAAGGTGTATTCATAATGTTGAAGTCGGAATATTTTGTATTCCACATGCTAAACCCATCATGATGCCTTGTAATTAAAGTTATGTATTGCATGCCTGCATCTTTAGCAAGCTTAACCCAATCATGAGCATTAAATTCAATCGGGTTGAAAAAGTCTTTCAACCTTGTATAATTTTTTACTGTTATACCTCTTTGGTTCATTACCCATTCTCCGCTACAGGGGATACTGAATACGCCCCAATGAATAAACAAACCGAATTTGGCATTGGCAAACCACTCTCTGGCTTTTATATTTTCTGTTGTTGGTTGATAATTGCTTTGAGCATTGGCAGTACTAACAAAAACAAGTAAACCAAAAAGAATTTTTTTCATACGGTTATTTGTTGCGTAAAGTTATGCAGTACAAGTGTAGATACTTCGACTTCGCTCAGTACAGGCTACAGAGCCGATGCCACATGCACTAAAGTTGGTTGCATACAAATTATATTTGCCACATGAACATAAATAAAGTAAGGGTACGTTTTGCACCATCGCCAACAGGGGGCTTGCATTTAGGCGGCGTTAGAACTGTGTTGTTTAATTATTTATTTGCCAAACACCATAACGGAGATTTTATTTTACGTATTGAAGATACAGACCAGACAAGATTTGTTGAGGGCGCGGAAGATTATATTTACCAATGCTTAGAATGGTGTGGGTTACAGCCCGATGAAAGCCCTAAACATGGCGGCCCTTTTGCACCTTATAAACAAAGCGAAAGAAAAGCTATTTATAAACAATATGCAGAGCAGTTAATTGCACAAGGCAATGCTTATTATGCTTTTGAAACACCCGCAGAGTTAGAACAAATTCGTTCTGATGAAAAGATTAATAATTTTCAATATAATATATGGACAAGAGTTAACCAGAAAATGAAAAATTCAATTGTTTTAGGAGAAGAGAAAACAAAAGAATTGATAAATAATGGAACTCCATACGTTATCAGAGCCAAAATGCCTGATTGGAAAGACTTAGAAAAAACTATACCTGACTATCGAGAAAAATTAGTTGAAACAGGAGAAAACCCTTTTAAAAAAACAGTCACTGATTTAGTTAGAGGTACTCTTGAACTTGATTATGCTAATGTTGATGATAAAGTTTTACTAAAGGCAGATGGAATGCCAACTTATCATTTGGCTGTGGTGGTGGATGATTATTTAATGAAGATTTCGCATGCATTCAGAGGTGAAGAATGGTTACCAAGTTTACCCTTACATGTATTTTTATGGGATAACCTATTTGGTTTGGAAAATATGCCGCAATGGGCTCATTTACCTTTAATATTAAAACCTGATGGTAACGGTAAATTAAGTAAGCGGGATGGCGACAGGCTTGGCTTTCCTGTATTTGCTATGGATTGGACTGACCCTAAAACCAATGAAAAAACAATCGGTTTTAAAGAACGTGGTTTTTTACCGGAAGCATTTATAAATATGCTGGCTATGATGGGCTGGAACGATGGAACAGATAAAGAAATTTTTTCATTAGAAGAATTGGTAACTGCGTTTTCAATGGAACGTGTACATAAAGCAGGAGCAAAATTTGATTATGAAAAAGCTAAATGGTTCAACCATGAGTGGATTAAAAAGACCACAGACTATAGACTATTGACGATAGTTAAACCAATATTAGAAGACGCAGGCATTAACATTGATGATGATAAAAAGTTAGTAACTATTATCGGGCTGGTAAAAGACCGTTGTACTTTTTTAGCAGATTTTATTCAGCAATCTGTTTTCTTTTTCAAGCAACCGGAAAATATTGACGTTGCTGCTATAAAACCTAAATGGAATGAGCAGAAGAATTTATTCTTTGCTGAATTGATAAGGGCTTATGAATTAACTCAATTCTGGAAGCATGATGAATTAGAAAAAGAGTTTAAAGAAATTGCTGCTGTAAATGAAATAAAAGCAGGAGAATTAATGTTGCCGTTTCGCATAATGCTGGTGGGTGGCAAATTCGGCCCGCATGTTTTTAATATTGCAGAAGTGTTGGGCAAACAAGAAACACTAAGCAGAATAAAATATTGTTTGAAGTTATTGTAAAAAAAACAGACATTTATGGTAATACTCCTAAAGCTATGAGAAAACTCAACTGGCTGATTACCATACTGGCCCTAATAAAATTTTTAATACCCTTTTTAATTCAGGATAATTTTTACCAGCCTCATAGAGATGAGTTTTTATACCTGGCACAAGGGCAGCATTTAGCTTGGGGTTATTTAGAAAACCCACCGGTATTGGGTGCTTTGGCATGGATAACGCATCAATTAGGCGGGCATTTTGTACTAATAAAATTTTGGCCATCTCTCTTTGGTACATTAACCTTTGTTGTAACTGCAAGAATTATTGTATCGCTTAACGGGGGTATATATGCATTGTTCTTAAGCTTCTTAGCATTTGTTTTCGGGGCATTTTTAAGAGTACACTATTTATTTCAACCCAATTTTCTTGAAATATTTTTTTACACACTTATTGCCTTTGCCGTTATCAGATATATTCAAACAAAAAATAATGCTTACCTGTATGTTTTTGGTATAGCCTGTGGCTTGGGTATGCTTAGTAAATATTCCATTGCTTTTTTTATTGCAGGTGTTATTGTGGGTTTATTGTTAAGCAGTGAAAGAAGCATTTATCTAAACAAGCATTTTTATTTTGCATCATTAATAGGTGTTGTTATTTGCCTGCCTAACTACATATGGCAATACAATCATAATTATCCTTTACTGCATCATATGAAAGAGTTGCAGGAAACACAATTACAATATATAAAACCATCAGATTTTTTAAAAGATCAGCTATTAATGCATTTACCGACAGTATATGTTTGGATATCCGGCTTATTGTTTTTGTTTCTGTCAAAAAATGGAAGAAAGTATATTTTTATGCTTTGGTCTTACATCATTTTAATGACGTTTTTAATTGTGCTGCAAGGCAAAAATTATTACGCATTAGGAATCTATCCAACACTCTTTGCATTCGGTTCTTATTTGCTTGAAAGGCTTACCAGAAAACGTGTTCAGTTTATGCGTTGGATATTTATTACAGTTACTTTTTACTTCGGTGCTATGTTTACTTTTCTGGCATTGCCTGTTTTTCCGCCACAAAAATTAGCTGAAATATATAAGGAAAAAAAAGTAGACAAAACAGGTGCTTTAAGATGGGAAGATCAACAAAACCACCCCTTACCGCAAGACTTTGCTGATATGTTAGGTTGGAAAGAAATAACTGAAAAAACAGCAAGGGTATATAATGAATTAAGTGATGCAGAAAAAAGTAAAACAATAATTAAATGTGATAATTATGGCTTATGCGGTGCAGTAAATTATTATGGAAAAGCATTAGGGTTGCCTGAAGCATACAGCTATAACGGAACATTTCTATTATGGATGCCCGATAAGTTTGATAATATAATGAATGTAATTACTGTTGGAGAAAACCACCCTGATACAGCAGGAGTTGCTGTAAAAGCTTTTGAGCATGTTGATGTAAGAGATGATTTGTCTGATAGTTTAGCCAGAGAAAATGGCTGTAAAATAATTCTCTGGTATCACGCCAAACCAAGCATATTAAATAACTTTCTTTCAGCAGAGATTGCTGAAAAGAAAGCCCTGTTTATAAGAAAATGATTTAGCTATTTTTACTGCCTAATTGCGATTGCATGAATAGACCCATTAGAGTTTTAGTTGCTAAAGTTGGATTAGATGGCCACGACCGCGGAGCTAAAGTAATTGCTACGGCTTTACGGGATGCGGGTATGGAAGTTATTTATACCGGCTTACGCCAAACCCCTGAAATGGTTGTGAATGCAGCCTTACAGGAAGATGTTGATGCAATAGGCATAAGCATTTTAAGCGGTGCACACATGACAGTTTTTCCTAAAGTATTAAACTTAATGAAAGAAAAACAAATGAATGATGTGTTACTTACCGGCGGTGGTATTATACCCGGTGATGACGTACAACAATTAACCGATATGGGTGTAGGTAAATTATTTATACCCGGCACTTCAACAACAGATATTGCAGCCTACATTACGGAATGGGTAAAAATTAACCGCAAATTTTAATAGAATTAAACTAGCTAAAAGCGTAATCGTCATTTCGAAGGTTCGTGCCGAGAAATCTTCTGCAATAAGAATGAGATTCCTCGTTGGGCAAGAACCCAATCTCGGAATGACATTTTCAAATTTGTAATTTTTAATACCTACTTCTTCTTTACAGTATCTTTCGCATACTTTAAAATAGCGTCAATACTTTTCTGGCTGGGGCTTAATGGCTTGCCTTTTAATTCTTCTAACTGTTTTTTTGACCGTTTAAGGGTTGATACTTCTTTCTTAAAATCGGCATCTTCTTTTAAAGCTTTATCAATCGCTAATTTTAAAATAGGCGAAGCTTCTCCGTACAGGTAAAGCATAACTTGCTCCTGGGTAAATTTCTGCATAATAATTTTTTAGAAACTTGCAATAGTAAATATACTGCTTTCGGAGGGTAAAATCGGAGGACATTATTAGAAACGCCTGCTTGTGCAAATTATTGCGAAAGACTAATTTTTTGTTGCAGTTTTTTCTGAAGAGATGAGATAAACATCTTCTCCATCTTTCTTTAATAAATATTTTTCGCGGGCAAATTTTTCTAAAGCAGCAGGACTGTTTTGTAAATCGGCTAAATCTTTTTTGGCTTTTTCTATTTCCTGTTCGTAATAATGTTTTTTATTTTCTGCTTCTTTAAGTTTTTGCTTTTGCTCCCATACATAAAAAAAATCACGTTGGTCAAAGAATAACATCCATACTGTAAAGAATGCTAATACAAGTATGTATTTGTTGATGAGTATGGGAATGATTTTTTTCACAAGTTGAAAATAGAAAATAACTAATTATAAAGATAAATAGTTGATAATTCTGTCAGAAGATTATTGAATATTCACATTGTTTGAATTATTTACAGGTTTCTTTTTATTAAAGAAAATAAGTGAGAATATAGCGTAAAAAACAGTGGCAACAATTATCATTAATCGATCCCTTTCTTTATTAGATAAACTAAGAGCATTCATATCAACACACTTTCTATTGCCAATGTAAAATTGGTAAACATTAATATGATGAACCCATTTGTTTCTTTTGGTATAATCAATATAGCCATCTTTATCAGTATAAATTGTCAGGACAGTTCCATTATATCTAAGAGTATCATAAATAAACGTCTTGCCAATAAAACAGTGACAAATATCTCCTCCTATAAGAAAAGGCATTCTTTCTGTATCTTCAAAGTAATAACTTTCACCACTTTTAATCCCATTAGAGTAATATGCTTTATCTTGTATTTTAATTGAATCTAACCTATACAATTTTGATTCATCAATAACGTATGAATGAGAAGATAAGCTCCAAAAAAGATAAAGTACAGTAACTGAATATAAAGCGGTAATAGCAATAAAAAAGATTAGCTTAATAGAACGAGAATATTTTGATAATTTGTTCATTAAGCTAACCTTATTATATGAATTAAATCCTTATTTAGTAAACTTCAATTTTTTGCCAGGATAGATGCCCGTTGCACCCAATTGCTCTTCAATACGAATTAATTGGTTATACTTGGCAATACGGTCTGTACGGCTGGCAGAGCCTGTTTTAATTTGTCCGCAATTTAAAGCCACTGCTAAGTCTGCAATGGTTACATCTTCAGTTTCGCCGCTTCTGTGGCTCATGATAGTGTTATAACCATTGTGCTGTGCTAATGTAACCGCATTAATAGTCTCTGTTACAGAACCTATCTGGTTTACTTTAACCAATAACGCATTACCAACACCTTTATCAATACCTTGTTGTAAGCGGTTTACGTTTGTTACAAATAAATCATCACCCACTAATTGTACTTTCTTGCCGATAGTATCGGTTAGGTTTTTCCAACCTTCCCAATCATCTTCTGCCATACCATCTTCAATAGAAACAATCGGATATTTTTTGCTCCATGCTTCCCAATATTTTACTAATTGGTCACTACTCATTTCTTTACCATTGCTTTTATGGAAAACATATTTCTTTTTCTTGCCATCCCACAACTCACTATTGGCAGCATCCATTGCAATTACAATTTGAGAGCCCGCTTTGTAACCCGCAGCAGTAATAGCTTCTAACACAGTTTCAATTGCTTCTTCGTTGCTTTGTATATTGGGAGCAAAACCACCTTCATCGCCTACGTTGGTGCTGTACCCTCTTTTCTTTAAAACAGATTTTAGTGCATGGAAAATTTCAACACCCCAACGCAAACCATCGCTGAAGGTTGATGCACCAACAGGCATAATCATAAATTCCTGAAAATCTATTTTATTATCGGCATGTGCACCACCGTTTAAAATGTTCATCATAGGTACAGGCAATGTTTTAGCATTGGTACCGCCGATATATCTGTATAGAGGTAATGCAGCTTCTTCTGCAGCAGCTTTGGCTACAGCCATACTTACTGCTAAAATTGCATTAGCACCTAATTTAGCTTTATTGGGAGTACCGTCTAAATCAATCATTACCTGGTCGATAGCAGCCTGTTCTGCAACATCATAACCAACAATGGCTTCGCTGATTATTTCATTTACATTATTTACGGCTTTTAAAACGCCTTTACCAACATATTTCTTTTTATCGTTATCTCTTAATTCTACTGCTTCGTGAATACCTGTGCTGGCACCACTTGGTACGGCTGCACGGCCTGCTGCACCATCGTCTGTTAGAACATCTACTTCAATGGTTGGATTACCGCGACTGTCTAATATCTGGCGGGCATGTACTTCAATAATGTAGCTCATAATTGGTTGCTTTGTTTTTGAATTTAGGAACGAAAATAAATTATTTAGCTGATGTAAGTTGCCTGAAAATATTTTCCAGGCTTCCTTGCTGTTTTAGCTGTTGCAAACTATCATCTGCAACAATTGCACCCTTGTTAATAATAATTACTCTATCGCAAATAGCTTCTACTTCCTGTAAAATATGTGATGAGAAAAGAACGGTTTTATCTTTCCCCTGCTCTTTAATTACGTTTCTTATTTCTATAATTTGATTGGGGTCTAACCCGCTGGTGGGTTCATCTAAAATTAATACTTCAGGTTTATGAATTAAGGCCGCTGCCAAGCCCACACGTTGTTTATAACCTTTAGATAGTTGACCGATTTTTTTGTTTTGCTCAACCTGCAAACCAACTAATTCTATAACATTTGAAATTTCTGATTTCTGATTTCTGATTTGATGAATACCTCCGACAAATGAAAGATATTCTTTCACATACATATCATAATACAAGGCATTGCTTTCGGGTAAATAACCGATTTTCTTTTTTGCTTCTATGGAATTGGTTTTTACATTAATACCGCAAACAGTTGCGGTGCCTGCATTCTGAGCCAAATAGCCGGTTAAGATTTTCATAGTAGTGCTTTTGCCCGCACCATTAGGGCCGAGAAAACCAACTATTTCCCCTTTATGAATGGAGAAAGAAATATTGTTTACTGCTTTTTGCGTACCATATTGTTTCAACAACTGCTGAACTTCAATTGACATGCTTCAAAGATAAGCTTAGCAAGTATTATGCTTTGTTTAGAGTTACTTAAATCCGAAACTGAACGAAATAACATTTGATTGTAAATCTGTTGTTTGGCTGTAATGTCCGTAACGTATTTCCATTTCATGTAATACTTCCCACCCTAATACACCTTTTGGCGGTGCAACCCGTAAACCCATACCATAAAAGTTTGATTGAAATTGCGATAATGCATAATTACTGGTATAATATTTATCAGTTGCTGCATGCACACCATATGCTGCAAAATAATCTGCTGCTGTTTGGTCGTAATACCTGAAAAAAGGTGATAAAGAAAAAAACGGTGTAAGCTTAACTGCTACTTCTAAGCTTGCTGTATTGGAATGAATGCCCCAATCATCTGTATAATATCTGAAATAAGAACGAAGAATAATGTTATCACCCAAAAAATAATTTACCCTTAACCCAACAGGCAGTTTAAATCTTGCTGTTGGAAGATTTTCAACAGTATCTTTTCCTGTATTAAAATATACCCTGTGAAAAGGCAAACCCAAATAACCATTTTGAGAAACAACATCTAACAATAAAGCAATTTGTAATCTTGTATTAATTACCTGAGTATATGCAAATGATGCTGAGAATGTATTTCTTGGACTTGAAGGAATTTTTGATTCTGAAGAAGTAACTCTGCCATTTGATGAAACTGTTACCGTTCTGCCACTGGCAGTTGTAATAGTTGAAACACCACCTCCAGTAACAGTTGTTGTACTTGCAGGAATTAACTCTGAAGGATATATCATTTTTACCTGATCTAAATAACCTTGCAATTTAGCTGAGAACTCGCCGTTTTTATCTGCTGTTTTTTTAGAGAAATGAATATCGGCACCGAATGATTTATAATTATATTCAGTTGAATAATAAGTACCAAAACCGAAGCTGTTACCTTTTGTTTCATTCTCTACCGTCCAGTCTAATGAAGGATAAATTCTTGTACCTTCTGTTTTAGAAGCTCCTGTTTTAGAAACATAAGCTGCTGATGCTGCTGTATGATGGTCTAAGCCTAAGCCTGCGGTTAAAGAATGTTTATGCAAGGTATTATCATAACCCACAAACTTCAATTCAATACCATTAGAAATATCGGTAACATTTTCTGTACCAATACCACCTGTTACTGCTGAGTGATTACCGTTTTGCGAATAATAGCTTGATACTAAATTCACTTCATCAACCTTTAATTTTCTTACTTTATAAGTTGTATCCTGTGTAGCTTGTGAAAAACCATGAAGAAATAATAAATAAAGCCCTACTACTGAAAGACAAATCTTTTTCATTAAAAATAGTTCTGATATGAATAATTAATTACAACCGCAGCCTCCGCCTGTTTTGCCGGCATTGGCACCTGAAGCTCCTTCTCTGTAAGATTGAAAATTCATTTCGTTCTTTTCTGCTTTACGGTTTGCCAACGTCATTTCAGAGTCTTTAACTCTGCTTTTCTGATATTCCTTTACATGTACGCAGGCAGTACCCGTACAAAGCACCATTAAGAACAGTAGTAAGTTTTTTGTTTTGTTGTTAAGCATAAACCGGGGATTTAGAAAGATGGATGTTTTTTGATGTGTATAGTTTATTGTTATCGTCAATAATAATGGCTTCAATATTTTTCATTTGATTAATCATATCTAATCCTGCATGTATTCCCATAATCATTACAGGCGTAGCCATTGCGTCTGCTATTTCTGCATTGGAAGTAATAATAGTTACACTTTTTATACCGCCAACAGGTAACCCTGTTTTAGGGTCTATTGTATGAGAATATCTTTTGCCGCCAATCATTACATACTTTTCATAATTGCCCGATGTAGCAATAGCGGTATTGGTAATATTGATGTATGAAAAAATTTCGTGTGATGAATTTGGATTGGCTATACCTATCGTCCACTCGCTTCCATTCGGTTGAAAGCCCCATGCAGTAAGGTCTCCTGAAGCATTTACAATTCCGCTTTCAACACCGTTTGCTATCATTATTTTTTTAGCCTGCTCTGCAGCGTATCCTTTTCCTATTCCGCCAAAACCAATACGCATGCCTTTATGTTTTAAAAAAACAGTTGAATTATTTTTATCAAGTATGATATTTTCATAATTAATTAGTCTTACCATTTTTCTGGCAATAGCTTTATCCGGCAAGGCATTCATGGTAGTATCAAAATTCCATAAACGTTTATCTATCGATCCGTAAGTAATATCAAAAGCTCCTTGTGTAACATTGGATATTCTCATAGACCGTTCAATTAATTGAAAAGTCTCACTGCTTACTTTAACAGGTTCTATGCCGGCATTACGATTAATAAGAGCCGTTTCACTTTCTTCGTTATAGGTAGTTAATAATTTCTCAATACGTTTTATTTCATTAATACCTGAATCAATCATTGCTTCGGCCCATTCTGAATTATTGCTTACAACACTTAATTCAAAATGATTGCCCATTAATTTACAACCACGTTTTATGACTGTTTTTTCAGGCATTATAAAAACTAATTCTTTATTTTCTGTTGAATTTGTTCAATGAAATTTTCTACACCTGTTTTAGGAAAACCATCCCACTTTTGCAAAACATTTCCATCGGCATCTAATAAAACTGTGAGCGGAAATGCACCGTTACTATTGTATTTATCTGCCAACGCATCATTCATTTTTTGTTGAGCAGCGGGTAATTGATTCTTTTTATTTCGGGGAAAATCTGCATTAAGCAATACCAGATTTTTTTCAGCAAATTTTTTAAACACATCCGTTTCAAAAAATTCTGCTTTCATTCTTTCACAAGGTCCGCACCAATCAGAACCTGAAAAATTAAGCAGTATAAACTTATGTTCTTCTTTAGCAGTTTTTTTAGCATCATTAAAATTGGTAAGCCATGCTGTGTTCGCAGCAAATAGAATAAGGAAGGGAATGAGCAATAATTTCATTACGGGGTTATTTCAATTAAAGATATTTTTAACTGAAATAATGCTGTATAAACAAATTGATTTTAATAAGAAATTAAGCCCTGATAAAGACAATTTCAATTTCTTTAACAGTTAGAGTATCTGTTCATCATGCGTTCCCTTAAATAGATAATAACCAAAAATCATTAGCCCAACAGCAATCGAAATAAATACAACAACAAAAACACCTCATTGAATTTTGGTATCAATAACAGATTTCTTTGCAATTTCATTAGCAGCGGTTTTGATTAAGTAGAAAACAGCAACCGGCTCTAATAACATCTATGTAATACCTGCCATTCTTTTAATTGGTTCATACTAGTGCATTTAGAATTTTTCTTTCAATTAATCTTTCTTTTATTTCATCTAAAATAGTCGGGTCATCAATTGTTGAAGGAATAGTATAAGATACACCATCAGCGATTAAACGCATTGTTTTTCTTAAAATTTTTCCGCTTCTGGTTTTTGGCAAACGTTTTACCATAATTGCATTTCTAAAAAATGCAACAGCACCAATTTGATCTCTCACTAATTGAATTAATTCATCTTCCAATTCTGCTTCTTTGTTATGATGACTATCTTTCATAACAAAAAAACCTATCGGTCTTTGTCCACGTAGTTCATCGGCAATACCAATAACTGCACACTCTGCAATTGCAGGATGATGAGAAATAATTTCTTCCATTTCTCCTGTACTCAATCTGTGGCCTGCAACATTTATTACATCATCAATTCTACCCATAATAAAGAAGTAACCATCTGCATCCTTATGTCCACCATCGCCTGTTAAATAATATCCCGGAAATTGAAATAAATACGATTGTTTAAACCCATCAGCATTATTCCATAATGTTGGCAAACAGCCCGGTGGTAATGGTAATTTAACCGCAACAAAACCCTCTTCCTGATTTGTAATAATGGTTCCATCATCTTCTAATATTTGCACATCAAAGCCGGGAACAGGTTTACCGGCACTTCCTGCTTTTGCCGGAAATGGCTCAATGCCCATTAAAACTCCTAACATTGGCCAACCACTTTCTGTTTGCCACCAATGATCGATAACTGGTTTGTGCAACAAATCATTTACCCAGTGATAAGTTGCAGGATCACATCGTTCGCCTGCAAGAAATAATATTTTAAGATGAGATAAATCTTTATTCTTCATTAATAATCCATCAGGGTCTTCTTTTTTAATTGCACGAATAGCAGTTGGTGCAGTAAACATTGTTTTTACTTTATGTTCAGATGCAACACGCCAAAACTCACCTGCATCGGGTGTTTTAACAGGTTTACCTTCAAACAAAATAGTTGTACAACCTTGAATTAGCGGGGCATACACAATATAACTATGACCAACTACCCAACCTACATCACTCGCAGCCCAAAACACATCGCTGGCTTCAACATTATAAATACTCTTCATACTGTATTTTAATGCAACGGCATAACCACCGGTATCGCGTACAATACCTTTGGGTTTTCCTGTTGTACCGGATGTATATAAAACATATAACGGGTCTGTTGCATCAACTGATGTATAAGTTGCAGATGTACAATTTTGCATCAATTCATTCATATCAACATCTCTTTCACCTAAATCTATATGCATCCCTTCCCTTTGATAGATGATAACTTTTTGCGGTTTATGATAGGCTTCCATTATGGCATGATCTACTAAAGGTTTATAAGCAATTTTCTTATCTACTTCAATTCCATACGAGGCTGTTATAATTGCTTTTGGTTCTGCATCATCAATTCTAATAGATAATTCATGCGGAGCAAATCCACCAAATACAACACTGTGTATTGCACCTATTCTTGCACAAGCCAACATGGCCATTAAAGCCTGCGGAATCATTGGCATATAAATAACAATAGTATCGCCTTTTGTTACACCTAATTTTTTTAACCCACCGGCCAATTTTGCAACCTCATCACGCAATTCTGTAAAACTATATTTCTTAATTGTTTTTGTAACCGGCGAATCATAAATTAATGCTGTTTGTTCGCCCATTCCTTCTTCAATATGATAATCTAAACAGAGATAAGATATGTTTAATTTTCCACCAGTAAACCATCTGTATAAATTTTCATTATCCTTACTTAAAATAGTCTCAGGAAACTTGAACCATTTTATATTACGAGCCTGTTCTTCCCAAAACGTTTCTTTATTGTTTATACTTTTTTCATACTCTGTAATGTAGGCCCGCTTAAAGCTTGGGCTTTTTGAAGTGCTTAATAAATCCTGCACTTGCTGCATTAAATTTCTTGAATTAAAAGGTTTACTGATATACAACTCGGCACCCAAATCATAACCTCTTTTTATATCAGCTTCTTTAGTTTTTGCTGATAAGAAAACAACTTTGCAATGTTCAATTGCAGGTGTTCGTTTAATGTATTCGCAAATGGCATAACCATCCACATCGGGCATCATGATATCAAGCAAAACCAAATCGGGAATATTTTGATTGATGGCAGCTAAAGCTTCTGTACCGTTGCGTGCAATAATTACTTCGTATCCGCTTTTCTTCATCAAAAATTCTAATGACATAAGTATATATGGATCATCATCCACTACTAAAACTTTATGTTGACCAGTATTCATAGCAAATCGCTTTATGAATGATTTTTATTCATTTCTTTTGGAATTTCTACAATAAACTCAGAGCCACTTCCTTCTTTGCTTTCAACCCAAATTTTTCCATCATGCATTTCAATAATCCTTTTGCAAATAGCCAATCCTAAACCACTTCCTTCCGGTTTTTTTAATGTTTGATTTTTTGCCTGAAAGAATTTATCGAAAATGTGATTATGTACTTCTGCAGCAATGCCAATACCATCATCTTTTACGGCAATGCGATAAATATTGTTATTGAACGATGCTTTAATTATTATTTCACTTTTTGCATACTTTACAGCATTATAAGTAAGATTATAAAATACTTGATTTAATAAATCTTTATCGCCTTTGGTATGTTCTAAATTTTTATCAAATTGTAAATGCAATTGTAAATTTTTTTCTTTCAATAAAGGCTTAGCACTTGCTGCAGTATCGGATAATAAAGAGGCAAAATCTATATCGCTGTAATTTAATTTAGTTCTTCCGCTCTCATATCTTTCTAAGTTTAATACCTGTGTAATAAGATGGCTAAGCCTAATGGTTTCTTTCATAATTGCAGAAAGATATTCGCTCTTTTGCTCTTCGGGCAAATCAGGATTATCATGAACAATTTCGCTTAATGCTCTAACAGAAGTTAATGGTGTTCTTAATTCATGTGTTACCGTGTACAAAAATTCATCTTTCATTTCATCCATCTGCTTCAATTGGTCATTTGCTTTTTTAAGCTCTTCTGTAGCTTTACTTAACTCAGCAGATTTTCTTCTCAACTCTTTATTTGTTTCTTTCATTAACTGACTTTCACGAAGAATATTTAATACTTCATCAATACTTAAATCTTCTTCTTTTACTACACTTTTAACCATAATACGTGCAGATGCCGAACCAATTGAACCTGCTAAAATTCTTTCAGCAAAATTTACCATTGCAGGTTCTGCTTTTCCCGATTCACTCCAACTTATATTTCTTCGTTTTGCATAATTCTGCAATAATTGGCGTGCCCTGTTTTCGCCAATAAAATTGCTTAATAAAGTTTTTATATCGGGCATATAGGCAGTACCTTTCCATATTACAGAACCTTCGGTTGAAATAACAGAATGTTTAAAAGCTTCTACAAACATTTCTGCCTGATAAATTTCTTGCGATTTTCTTTCTGTAAACAACGAAATACCAATAAACATTGAAGTATTTAAGAAAAAGCTCCAAAAAAATCCATGTGTAATTGTATCGAAACCTTCTAAGCCAAATAAAGCATTGGGCCGTAAAAATGAGAGATGAAAAAGCCCATCCTGCATAAGTGATTTATCTAATAAACCAGCTCCTATAATTGATGGAACAACCAACGTATAAAACCAAACCAGAAAGCCAATTAGTATTCCTACTAAAGCACCGGATTTTGTTGCTTTCTTCCAATAAATACCGCCAATAATTGATGGTGCAAATTGTGCAACCGCAGCAAATGAAACCATACCGATTGATACTAAAGAATATTTTTCTGCTACTGTTCTATCGTACAAATAAGCAAGAAGTATTATTACAACAATACTTATTCGCCTACTATTAATTACAAAACTGCTTAAACTATTGCTCAGCCTCTCTTTCACCGATTCTAACGATAACAATAAAGGCATTACAATGTTATTGCTAATCATTGTGCTTAATGCAATCGTTTCAACAATAATCATACTACTTGCAGCAGAAAAACCACCAATATAAACCACCATAGTTATCCAATGGTTTTGAGCATTCATTGGTAGTGCCAAAACATAAGTATCGGCATTAATTGTTTTTGGAAGAAGAATAGTTCCACCAAAAGCAATGGGAATAACAAAAATATTGATGATTAATAAATACAATGGGAAAAGCCAAACTGCTTTGCTTAAATGGCTTTCCTGCATATTCTCAACAACAGCCAACTGAAATTGTCTTGGTAAAAATAATACTGCCAACATAGACAATATCATGGTAGAAAATATTTGTACAAAAGCATTATCGCCTTCAACTGTAAATATTTTTTTTAATGAAGGAATTGCCGATGCTCTATTCATCAAATCGCCAAAACCATTGAATAAGAAAAAGGTTACAAAAGCACCGGCAATAATAAAGGCGATAATTTTTATGATGGATTCAAATGCAATGGCAGCAACCATTCCTTCATGTTTTTCTGTTGCATCAACATTTCTTGTTCCAAAGAAAATAACAAATATTGAAAGACCAATTGCAATATATAATGTACTATCTTTTAAAAGATGATATACAGTTGTATTGGTACGATTAGTACCTGCAACAATATCAATACTACTACTTATTGCTTTTAATTGAATGGCTATATAAGGTATAATACCAATAACACACAATAGTGTAACAATAATGCCCAGCGAAATATTTTTTCCGTACCGTGTAGAAATAAAATCTGCAATACTGGTAATGCGTTGCGTTTTAGAAATGCGGATAATTTTTCGTAATACTACCCAAAATAATGGAGCCATTACAGTTGGCCCGATATAATTATATAAATACTCAGCACCTGTAATTGTTGCCCTTCCAACGCTTCCGTAAAAAGTCCATGCTGTGCAATAAACTGCTAACGATAATGCATAGATATACGGATTATTAATTAAGCTTTTTTTTTGAGCATAACGTAATTCAGCATAATATCCCACTGCAAAAAGCAGTAAGAGATACAATACAGAACTTATTATAATGAGGTAGCTACTCATTGCTTTTCTGCTTTACTTTTTTCTTTCTAAGATCGACAATAATTAAAGTGATGATAATGGCTAACAGCCAAACAAAAAATAAATAGAAATAAAACAGAGGAATACCAAAAACAAATACATTTTTATTTGCCATTTTTAAAAAAGGAAAACTAAACAACATCATAAATAATATGCTGACAAAAAATAATTTCTGTTGTTTCTGTTTTTCTTTCATAAAGTTGAAAAGATAAAACCGGTTATGCAAATCGGAAATGACAATCATCATCTACCGAAAGCATAACCGGCATTTTACTTAAGATAACTTATAATGGTTTTGCTTCCTAATCTTTTATTTCCGAACTCGATTCAGGTATTTGATCGTAATTGCCTCCTAAAGCATACAAACCAAATAAAATAAATCCAATAGCAATAGGAATAAATACAACAATAAAAACACCCCATTGAATTTTTGTATCAACGACTGGCTTTTTTAATATTTCGCTTTGTGCTGTTGCAATTAGATAATAAATAGCCAACGGACCAATTATTATCCATAATATTCCCAAATATCTTTTTAAAGTGTTCATACTATTTTTTTTAAAGTAAATAATAATTATTTGTTTACCGCAGAATCAACTTTGTTTTGAACATATACAACTCCTATAACTAAACAAATTGCAGCAATTACCACAGGATACATTACACCGGCAGTTTTATCAGCAGTGTAAATGGTTGTAAATAAGGTTGCAATAAATGGCGTTAATCCACCAAATACACCGTTACCTATATGGTATGGTAATGACATTGAGGTATAACGGATTTTTGTTGGGAACAACTCAACTAAAAAGGCTGCAATTGGCCCGTAAACCATTGTAACAAATATAATCATTATCCATACTATAAATACCATTTTCCAATAATCACCATTGCCTAAAACCTTAGCTAATTTAACATCGGCTTTAATTGTTTTTTTACCGGCAGCAGCATATAAAGTATCTGTTTTTGTTTCGCTTGCAGCTAAGCCATCTGCATAAAAAGATTTCGTTACAACTTTTCTTAAAGTATCTGTTGTTTTTGCAATCGGAGTTAATGTTGTTTTAATTTCTTTTTTCTCTGCTACTTCAATTTTTGTTTTTGTATCAACAGTATTTAACAATTCTGTAAATAAATATTTATACGAAACAACAGCCAAAAACATCCCAGTCATCATAATCCATTTTCTACCAATTTTATCACTCCATGCACCAAATACTACAAAGAACGGAGTACCAAATAATATTGCCCAAATGATGATAGTTCTTGATTGATCAAAATCTACCTTACACATATTTTCTATAAACGATTGAGCATAGAATTGACCTGTATACCAAACTACACCTTGACCCATTGTTGCACCAAATAATGCTAATAAAACCATTTTTAAATTGGCTTTATGAGCAAAGCTTTCTTTTAATGGATTAGTTGAAGTTTTTCCTTCACTTTTTAATTTAGAAAACAAAGGAGACTCTTGCATTTTTAATCTGATATAAATAGAAACAGCTACCAAAACAGCAGACAGTAAAAAAGGAATTCTCCAACCCCAATCATTAAATTTTGCGATTGATTTTACAGGGTCTGCATCCATAGAATGGCGTGTAATTAAAATTATTCCTAAAGAAATAAATAAGCCTAATGTGGCAGTTGTTTGTATCCATGAAGTAAAAAAACCGCGTCTGTGTTCCGGAGAGTGTTCTGCAACATAAGTTGCAGCACCACCATATTCTCCACCTAATGCAAGTCCTTGAATTAATCTAAGTAGTAATACAAGTATAGGTGCAGCAAAACCGATTTTTTCGTAGTTGGGAATACAGCCTATTAAAAAGGTAGAACCACCCATTAAAACAAGAGTTAATAAGAACGTGTATTTACGTCCGATTAAATCACCTAATCTTCCAAATACCAATGCTCCAAATGGTCTTACAATAAAGCCTGCAGCAAATGTTGCTAAGGTTGAAAGCAATGCTGCTGTTGGATCTGTTTTAGGAAAGAACTGGCTGGCAATTACAGTGGCTAAACTTCCGAAAATATAGAAATCGTACCACTCAATTAAAGTTCCCAAAGATGATGCACCTATAACCTTCCAGATACCTTTAGTTTCTGAGTTTGAATTAGTCATTTGGCAAGTTTTGATTGAATTTAAAAATACAGTTAAAATGAATAAGAAGTGATAAATAATAATCTTGTATTGGTAACATTATTTGTTGTACCTGTAACTTTTGCATTTGTATCGGCAGTTCCATAAGCAGCAGTAGTTACTTCTATTTCTGTTCCGAATTTAAACTTACCTGAAATCACTTCAATACGTGGAGCTACTCTTAAAATATTATCAATAGAAGCTACTGCTGCACTTATACCACGGGAATAGGAGGCTACGGCATTTACATCAGACGCTCCATTATTTTTGGTGTAGCCAAAAAATATTCCGGGAACAACTTTTTTTCCTGTGCCTGCAACATCAATCCAAAATGAATTTACTTTAATGGGTTTATATGTAATAGTAGGTGCAGCACCGTAAGCCAGGTATCCGCCAATCATTAATTGATCGTATAAATTTTGTCCGCTTACATATTCTACTTTAGCAACAACATCTTTGGTTGTAAGTTTTGCGTAGGCTTCAAAAGAAACACTTTTAATACGCTCGTTTGTTGAAACTTTAGTTGCAGCAGCAGGAGCAGATGCTACGCTAAGAGCAGGACGTAATTCTTTATAGTCGATAGCAGCCCCCAATAAAACAGAATTTCCTTTATATTGTAATTGTGCATGTAAATTTGGAATAACCGCATCGTTTATAAAAGTAGAACTTGGTGTAACTGCTGCTAATGCAACACTTCCTGTTGGACCCGGACTAACAAATGCTTCTATTTGAGACACTGCTGCTAAAATTAAATTAACTTCTTTACCTAATTTTTGAGTTAGTCTTATTTGAGGGTTTCTTGCAAATGGTTGAAATGGTATACCCGTATTAAAACTAATTACACCGGGATAGCATTCTGTAACAAATAATGGATGCCAATATTGACCAAAAGCCAATTGCGTTTTTTCCCAATCTAATTTTGCGTAAGCATGTCTTAATCTAAAAACATCTTCACTTCCATTAGCATTGCCAAAAAATTCACCTTCAATAATAGCAGAAGTTTTGGCACCAAATGCATCAGGCCCTGTAACGGTACCCGTTAATCTTGTTGTAATGGCTAACATTGTTAATGAAGAAGCTGCATTAATATCATTTCCGTTTACGTCGTTAGAAACGTTGGTAGGATATAATAATAAGTCTCCTTGTACAGCCGGACGGGCAGAAACTACTTGTCGTGTATCGTAATAGACATCGTTTCGTACAAATCCTGAAAATTTAATTCCCCAGGATGATGCATCAGGTTTTTTTTCAGTAGGTTTTGTTATTGTAACTGGTGTTGATGGTGTAGTTTGTGCCAAAGCAACATTCGTTGCTAAAAACAAACTCATTAAGGGTAATAGGAATTTTTTCATGGCAAGCTTTTTAATGATTTTTTTTGTAAAATCTTAACCGAACCTAATTATAATGTTTACAAAAGTTTGCTTGCGTGGTATACTTACGGTAATGTTATATAAAAATCTACCTCATTAATTTAAATTAAATAGAGTTTTATTATTGATTTTTTAATCTCTCCCATTTTATCATCATGTACTTATCACCAAGTTCTGTAATCATCATACCGGAATTCTTCAGATTCGCTGGATTAGCTATAAATACTGATAGTTCCGTTAATGTAAGCACTTTATAAGTTGGGTGATAATCGTAGTTTTCAGGAGCTTTTATTTTATACTTTTTTACCCAGTTCATTACACTTACATGACTAACACCTAAAATTCGTTCTATTTCTCTGTAGGTTACTCCCTCAATATGCAATTGCAATGCTTTAATTACGTAATAAGGGTCTATACTTTTACCTTCTTTTTCTACTGTAAAATGATACTTACAAGCTTTACAAAGAAATCGCTGTCTTTCTTTAACAATACCACTTTTAGTGATATCTTCACTTTTGCAACGTGGGCAATATCTTATTTTCATATGGCAAATAAAAAGTGTTAGTATACCAAATTAGCAATAATATACTAAATTAGCAAACTATCGTTTCTTTTTATTGTCATAACCAAAAAACTGCCTTTACTTCGAATGCTACAAAATAATTTATTGCTATGTCATACCCTTATCAAATTAAATCTTTTGAAGAATATCAACAAGCTTATAAACGAAGCGTACAAGACCCCGAAGGCTTCTGGGGTGATGTTGCAGAAAATTTTACCTGGAGAAAGAAATGGGATAAAGTTTTAGAGTGGAATTTTAAAGAACCGAAAGTTGAATGGTTTAAAGGCGGCAAATTAAATATTACAGAGAATTGTATTGACAGGCATCTGGAAACAATGGGCGAAAAACCTGCCATCATTTGGGAACCTAATAATCCTGAGGAAAGAACAAGAACAGTAACCTATAACCGTTTGCATAAACGTGTTTGTCAGGTTGCACAAATGCTTAAAAATAACGGTGTAAAAAAAGGGGATAGGGTTTGTATTTATATGGGTATGGTTCCTGAATTAGCATATGCCATTTTAGGTTGTGCAAGAATTGGTGCCATACATTCTGTAATCTTTGGAGGCTTTAGTGCACAAAGCATTGCAGACAGGTTAGAAGATGCTAACGCTGAATTTATTATTACCTGCGATGGTGCATACAGAGGCGAAAAAGTGATTCCGTTAAAGAATGTTATTGACGATGCTTTAATTGGAAATAAAACAGTTAAAAAAGTAATTGTTTATACTAGAACAAGAACTCCGGTATCAATGATTAAGGGAAGAGATATCTGGTGGGAAGATGAGATGGAATTTGCAGAACATCAGGTTGAAAAAGAAGGTAAAGTTTTTTTTGAAGCAGAAGCAATGGATGCAGAAGACCCTTTGTTCATTTTATATACTTCAGGCTCTACAGGCAAACCAAAAGGTGTAGTACATAGCAGCGGTGGTTATATGGTATGGACAAACTATACATTCGTTAATGTGTTTCAATATCAACAAGGTCAGATTCATTTTTGTACCGCAGATATCGGTTGGATAACAGGACACAGTTATATTGTTTATGGCCCATTAAGTGCAGGTGGAACAAGCCTAATGTTTGAAGGTATTCCTACTTATCCTTCATGCAGTCGCTTCTTTGATATAGTGGATAAATACAAAGTAAATATTTTATACACTGCCCCTACTGCTATAAGAAGTTTGATAGGTTTTGGTGATGAGCCTTATAAGAACAATGATCTATCATCATTACAAATATTAGGAACCGTTGGTGAACCGATTAATGAAGAAGCATGGCATTGGTATGATGAACATATCGGGAAGAAAAAATGCCCGATTGTAGATACCTGGTGGCAAACAGAAACAGGTGGTGTATTAATTTCAAATCTGGCTGGTATTACGCCGGCAAAACCAAGTTGGGCAACATTGCCACTGCCTGGTGTTCAGCCAATATTGGTTGATGAAAAAGGGGAAGCAATTACTAAAAAAGATGAACAAGGTTTATTGAAAGGCAACTTATGTATTAAAGCTCCATGGCCTTCTATTTTACGAACAACATATGGCGACCATGAACGTTGCAGAACCAATTATTTTGCTACTTATGAGAACTTATATTTTACCAGCGATGGTGCATTAAAAGATGAAAATGGTTTTTATAGAATTACGGGAAGAGTTGATGATGTATTGAATGTTAGCGGCCATAGAATTGGTACCGCAGAAGTTGAAAATGCTATTAACATGCATGCAGGTGTTGTGGAAAGTGCTGTGGTTGGTTACCCTCACGACATTAAAGGGCAAGGCATTTATGCTTATGTAATTATTGATGGTAAACATGCTGCAGACGATGAACAAACAAGAAAAAATATTCTGCAAACTGTAACCAGAGTAATCGGACCTATTGCAAAGCCCGATAAAATACAGTTTGTAAAAGGATTACCTAAAACACGCAGCGGGAAAATTATGCGTAGAATTTTAAGAAAAATTGCAGAAGGAGAAACACAGAATTTAGGCGATACTACTACTTTATTAGACCCGAATGTGGTGGATGAAATAAAAAATGGTAAGTTGTAAAACAAATATTGGTGATGCAATAAAATAAAGAGTATGAAATACAAATTCAAACTGTACAATGGAGGAATAATAGCAATCGCTTTTTCTTTTTTATTTTTCTTTTCTGCAACAGCACAAAAAGCAGGTACTGATAAAAATCCATACATATTAATTCCATCTCCTTCAACAGTTGTTTGGGGTAACTATTGGTCTGAAGCAAAACCGGCATTAAGTATTCATTCCGGCGATTATGTAAAAGTTCATACACTTTTAACTTCAACTCCTGAAAGGCTTGAAGCAGCAGGTGTTCCTGCAGATAAAGTAGAAAAAGAATTAAGAGAAGTACAAACTGTAAAAGACAGAGGGCCCGGCGGGCATGTTTTAACCGGACCTATTTATATTGAAGAAGCAGAACCCGGCGATATATTGGAAATAAAAATAAATTCAATTGATTTGGCTATCCCTTACGGATATAATGCAATTGGTGTGAATGGCTATTTATCTGACGAAATATTTGACCGCAAAATGATGATTATTAATTTGGACAAAGAAAAAATGATTGGTCACTTTTCAGATAATATTTCTATTCCGTTACACCCTTTCTTTGGAAGTATGGGTGTAGCTCCGCCAAAAGAAGTTGGCAAATGGAACAGTGCACCACCTTGGGTTCATGGCGGGAATCTTGACAACAAAGAATTAGTTGCAGGCAGTTCTCTTTTTTTACCAATTCATGTTAAAGGTGCATTGTTTGAAATTGGCGATGGGCATGCTGCACAAGGCAATGGTGAAGTTGATATAACAGCAATAGAAACATCATTAATCGGTAACCTGCAATTCATTGTTCATAAAGGCAAAACTATTCATTGGCCAAGAGCAGCAACTGCTACACATGTTATTACAATGGGTTGCGATAGAGATTTAAATGCTGCAACCCGCATTGCCATTCGTGAAATGATTAGCTATTTAAGAGAAGAAAAAAAATTATCTCAAGCAGATGCTTACATGCTTTGCAGTGTAGCTGCAGATGTAGATATTACCCAATTGGTTGATGGTAATGTAGGTGTGCATGTAATGCTTCCTAAAAATATTTTTACAAAAAACTAAAAATAGTTTTTGTTGAAAAGTCTCTTTATTACAAAGAGGCTTTTTTATTTTCTTTACTTATAATGAGTGATAAAAAACTTTCTGTTGTTCAAATAATTGATACGCTTGAACCCGGCGGTGCTGAAAGAGTATTGATTACACTATCAAATATTTTATTTATTAACGGACATACAGTAACTGTTATCACTACTTTACTGAAAGGGCCATTAGCTGCACAACTACTTGATGGTATTGCAATCAAAGAACTGAACCGAAAATCAAAATGGAATTTATCAGACATGAAACGCTTGATTGATTGGTGCAAACCTTTCGATATTGTGCATGTACATTCAACGCATAACCTCCGCTATGTTTTTTTAGCAGCAAAATTATTTTCACTGAATAAAAAAATATTCTTCCATCATCATTACGGCAGTATTGAAACAGATCAAAGTGTAAGCATTGATCAAAGTATTATCTATCCTAGAACCATTTTAATTGCAGTATCAAGAATTATTTACGATTGGGCTTTGTATAAATTAAAAATGCCGGCTGAAAAAACGTTTTTGCTTTCCAATATTGTGATACCGAATTATGCTGCAACAGTAAAGTTATTCGATGAAGATGACGAACGCATCAAACTTTTGCTGGTAGCTAACTTTCGCAAAGCAAAGCACATTGAATTCGCAATTGATTTGATGAATGAACTGAAGAACACGAAGCCTGTTCATCTAACCATTATCGGGCAGGAAGCAGATAAAGATTATTGCAACAGTATTAAAGAAAAAATTAATGCGTTGCAGTTAAATAATCATATCAAAATTATTCATGATTGTAATAATGTTCAGGCAATATTGAATAATTTTCATTTAGCCATACATACTGCAAAATCTGAAAGCGGCCCTTTGGTTTTAATTGAATATATGATGCTGGGTTTACCTTTCTTAACATATCAAACAGGAGAAGTTGTTCATCAAATTATTAATGATTTACCTGAATGTATTATTGATAATTTCAACATTACAGAATGGATGACTCAAATCAATTCTTTATTGCAGCAAAATAAAAATGAGCTTTCCATAAAATTGAAAAGCTCATTTAATAAATATTATTCAGCAGAAGCTTATTATCATCAATGCATTGAGATTTATAATAAAGGCTTAGCTATACGGTAACTGTATCATTTTTCTTCATAGCCATTTTATATAAAACAGCTCCCATCAACAAAAAGAAAACAGCTCCTAATAAAAAGTAATTGCTTTCTCCACCCAACCATTCTGATAGTTTATGTTCAGCACTCCAGCTATTGATAGTGCTGTTTATTTTTTCATTCACAGATAATAAAGCCACAACAACACCGGCTAATGCACCACCCGCAACCAAGCCTGTTGAGAATAAATTTCCTTTGCCTAAATCTTCTTCTTCATGATTGGTGACTTCCCCTTTTTTCTTTTTCTTCCAGTCAACCAAACCACGTATAGCTCCACCAATAAATATCGGTAATGTAGTACTCAACGGTAAGTAAATACCAATGGCAAAACTCAATGCTTTAATTCCGCAAAGCTCCATCACTATTGCAATACAAGCACCTGCTATCACAAATTTCCAATCCAGATTAAATGATAAAATTCCCTTGATTAATGTTGCCATTAATGTGCCTTGCGGGGCAGGATATTTTTCTGTACCGATAGCATGTTGAATGCCTTGTTTCAACATTTCTGCGGTTGGTGTATCTAAAATTTTAACAGTAATACCCACTGCTAATGATGCTGCTATTACACCGATAAATAAAGAATATTGTTGATATTTCGGTGTAGCTCCAACCAAGTAACCTGTTTTTAAATCCTGTGATGTTGCTCCTGCTGTTGATGCCGCTACGCATATCATTCCGCCAACAACCAATGCCATCGGTTCAAATACTTTACCCGTCCAGCCAACAGCAATAAATACTAAACAGGTGCCCATTAAAGTGGCAATAGTCATACCACTTACCGGACTGTTGGATGAACCGATTAAACCAACTATTCTTGATGCTACCGTAACAAAGAATGCCCCGAATATTAAAACCAAAACGCCAACCAATAATTTACTGCCGATGCTATCACCGGGTATGTTGGGAAGCACAGCCATTAATAATACCAATGCTAAACTTCCAATACCAACAATTTTAATAGATAAATCTCTTTCTGTTCTTGCAACCTCCGTTACTGTTTCTCCTTCTTTCTTTAAAGAACCGATGCTGCCTTTAAAAGAGGAAATGATGGTTGGAATGGTTTTGAATAAAGTAATGAAACCACCTGCTGCAACTGCACCTGCACCAATTTGCCTGATGTATGCAAAATATACTGCTGCCGAGTAATCATTGAAAGTATGTGTTGCAGGGTTCCATCCGCCTTTACCGCCTGCAACTGCCAAATCTTTTAAATAACCCAACGTATGTAATTGTTGTGCAATAGCATCTGCCGGCACCAATGCAGCCATTAAGGGAATAAACACAAACCAACTTAGTACACCACCGGCCACCAATACACCTGCGATTTTTGGCCCGATGATATAACCCACACCCATATACTCCGGTGTTATTTCACCGCTTATTTTGGCTGAAGGAAAATATTTATTGGCTTGTTTAGTAGCCCAAAAAGGCACTTCTGCAATTACATGAAATATTTTTTGGAAGATGGCATAACCAAAGGCAAACACCACACCCAATACAGCCGTTTTTGCTAAATCGCCACCTTTCTCTCCTGCTTTTAAAACACTTGCACAGGCTGTTCCTTCAGGGTAAGGAAGCGTAGCGTGTTCTTTTACAATTAATGAACGCCTTAAAGGAATCATCATTAATGTTCCTAAAATACCCCCGAATATGGAGATGATTAAAATAGTTAAGTAATTAAAAAAACTGGCACTGGCAGGGTCTGTTAAAAACAAAAAACCGGGTAATGTAAACACAACACCTGCTGCAATACTTTCACTGGCAGAACCTGTTGTTTGAATAATATTGTTTTCAAGAATAGTTGTCTTTAAAAAAATCTTTCCCAATAAAATACTCATCACTGCAATGGGAATGGAAGCTGAAACAGTAAGCCCTGCTTTTAATGCCAGATAAACAGTTGCTGCACCGAATATAATTCCGAAAATACAACCCGTTAATACCGCTTTAAAAGTAAACTCTTTCATTTTTACTTCAGGTGCAATAAACGGCTGAAACTTTTTCTCTTCCTGCATTGTGTATGTTTTTTTGACAAGATAAGGTTATTAGCTGTTTGAAAAAATGTTTTCAAAATCATTTTCCAATATCTTTAAAAATTCAAACCCCAACCAAATGGAGCCAACAAAAACGGAAACTAAAAAAAGCTTATTACCTAAATCTGTTCCTTTTATAATCGGAAACGAAGCTGCTGAACGTTTTAGCTTTTACGCTATAAGAGCCATAATGCCAACATTTTTGGTTGCTCAATTTTTTAATCCTTCAGGTAATCCTGCATTGGCAACTATTGCAGAAGCAAAATCCAACGAGTTAAACCATTTGTTTGTTGTGTTTGCCTACTTTATGCCATTAATCGGAGGGCTTGCAGCAGATTGGTTTTTCGGTAAGTATAAAGTAATATTATACATTTCTATTGTGTATGCAATAGGCAACCTTGTGTTGGCAACATCTACACATAATTTAAGTATGTTCACTTTCGGATTAATTATAATTGCCATTGCTGCGGGTGGAATAAAATCTTGTGTATCTGCAAATGTTGGAGATCAATTCGATAAATCAAATCAGCATTTATTAGATAAAGTTTATGGTTGGTTTTATTTCAGCATTAACTCCGGCTCTGTTGTATCAACCGCATTAATTCCGATTATTTATAACAAATACGGACCTGAATGGGCATTTGGTATTCCGGGCTTTTTAATGTGTATTGCTACAATTATATTTTGGTTGGGAAGAAAGAAATATGTTCGTGTGCCTCCAACAGGTATTAAAAAAGAAAATTTTGTTAGCATACTTTTCTATGCATTGATAAAATTATTTTCTAATCGAAATGGCAAAACTGTTTGGCAGGCTGTTGAAGAAAAGTTTTCGCCGCAATCAATTGATGGTATTCAGGCTGTTTTAAGAGTTTTAGCAGTGTTTGCATTTACCCCGGTTTTCTGGGCATTGTGGGATCAGAATTTATCTGAATGGGTTTTACAAGCCAAGAAATTAGACAGGCATATTTTCGGCATTCAATTATTACCGGAACAAATTCAAACATTCAATCCATTGTTTTTAATCTCCATGATTCCTGTTTGTACTTATGGCATTTTTCCTTTGTTGAAAAAGATTGGATTGGAAGCAACACCCCTACGTAAAATAGGTGCCGGATTGTTTCTAACAGGATTAAGTTTTATTATCATTGCTTTATTACAAGAGCATATTGATGCCGGTAAAACTCCTTTTGTAGGCTATCAAATAATAGCTTATTTTATTTTAGCAGTTGCTGAAATTTTGGTTTCTGTAACCTGTTTAGAATATGCTTATACGCATTCTCCCGCATCCATGAAAAGCACTATGTCTGCTTTATATTTATTAGGTATTGCAGCAGGCAATTTATTTGTTGCCTACATTAACGGAAATATTGCAGCCGGTGGTTTCTTTTCAAAATTTACAGGTGCTGCTTATTTCTGGCTATTCATAAAAATATTAGTGGCATTTTTTATAGTGTATATTTTGGTGGCAAGAAAAATTCCTGAAAAAAGTTATATTAACGATACAAAAACTTCTTAGTAAAATTTCACAAGCAGTTATACTTTCGCAGCCATGAACATTTTACTACTTGGCAATGGCGGTCGTGAGCATGCATTGGCATGGAAAATAAAACAAAGCTATCATTGCGATAATTTATTTATTGCTCCCGGTAATCCTGGTACTGCAGAATGCGGAACGAATGTAATGCTGGATATACTTGACTTTGAGAGCATTAAACAATTCAGCATTGACAATAAAATAAGTATTGTTGTTGTAGGCCCCGAGGAGCCTTTAGTAAAAGGTATTTATGATTATTTAACCAACAGTGAATGGAATGGTTTTGTAGTTGGGCCAAGTAAAGAAGCTGCTCAATTAGAGGGCAGTAAAGCTTTCTCAAAAAAATTCATGCAAAGGCATCAGATTCCGACAGCAGCGTATGCAGAATTTACTAAAGATAATTTTGAAGATGGTAAACAATACATTCAGCAACATAGTTTACCGATTGTTTTAAAAGCAGATGGATTAGCTGCCGGTAAAGGAGTTGTAATTGCAGCAACACATGAAGAAGCGTTACAGGTTTTTGAAGAAATGATTATTAATAAACAATTTGGTGATGCAAGTAGTAAAGTGGTTATTGAACAATTTTTACCCGGTATTGAGGTAAGTGTATTTGTTTTAACGAATGGAAAAGATTATCAGATTATCGGTCATGCAAAAGATTATAAACGCATTGGTGAAGGCGATACGGGTTTGAATACAGGAGGCATGGGTTGTGTAACACCTGTTCCATTTATGAATGATGCGTTTATGCATGAAGTAGAAGAAACTATTATTAAGCCAACTGTAAACGGATTGTATAAAGAAGAATTAATTTATAACGGATTTATATTTTTCGGATTGATTAATGTAGAAGGAAAACCTTTTGTAATTGAATATAACTGCAGAATGGGCGACCCTGAAACGGAAGTAGTGATGCCAAGATTATATACTGATATTGTCGGTTTATTTGCAGCCATGGATAACGGCACTTTAGAAGATGTAAATATTGCTTATAACGATGGATGTTTTGCAACTGTAATGGCAGTTAGCGGAGGTTACCCCGGCAGTTATGAAAAAAACAAAGTCATTACCATTCCCCCTCTTTCGGAGGGGTCAGGGGAGGCTATTGTTTTTCATGCAGGAACCAAACAAGATGAAGCAGGCAATATTGTAACTAATGGCGGAAGAGTATTAGCAGTAACATCGCAGGGCAATACATTAACAGCAGCCGTTAATCAATCTAAAAAAATATTAGAGCAAATTAGTTTTGAAGGAATGTATTACAGAAGAGATATCGGTTATGAGTTTAGTAAGCTTATTTAGACTCATACGTTCTTACCACCTGAAATTTATAAGCTCCTTTATCGCTTTTTACTACTCTGTATTGAATATTTCTTTTAACATCAGTTGGCGGGCTGTTTAAATTATCAGGATTGTACACAGGAAATTTTCTGAACAGGTTTCCTTCAATGATAGTAAACTCATCGTGCCCATTATATCCAACTCTTAGTTTAGCATCGTCTCTTATATCGGGGAAAAAAATGGGTACACATCTTTTGTTTTCCTCTGATGCAATGCCAAATACATTTACTTTAGAAAAATCGGTTCCGCTATAAACAAACAATAATAAATCAGGAAAACCGTCATTATTAAAATCTTCCACTGCTATAGATTTTATTTTCCCTTCAACAACAAAATCTAAATCTCTTGCTTCACTTTCAAAACCAACTAATTTAATATTCACAGCGTTTTTTTCATTGCTTTTATTAGAAGTATACACCCTGTAACCGCTTTTACCCAATTGAGCCAATGTATCTAAACGTTTGATTTGAGCATTGGAAGAAAAAAAGAGAAAAACTAAAGCCAACATTAAGATTAATTTGCCTTTATTCATGCTTTATTCTGTTTGAGCAAAAGTAACTCCTTGTGTGAAATAAAACTTAACTCTTCTGTTATGTTCGATAGCCGGTTGCCATTTAGGTGACCGCAGGATAACACTTTCAGCAATATCGTTGAAAATTCTGTAAAAAGGAACTACTGTATTGGCATACTCAACTTTACCTTCTTCATTTATTACAAACTCTACCATAACTGCAGCTTGATCTGAGTTTGTAATCTGTACATTGGGTGGAAAATATAATTTATTACCTAAATATTTTTGCCATGCTTTAATTCCGCCCGGAAATTCTGCTGCTTTATTTTTTCTTGAAGTATCAACTTCATTACCACTTTCATCATAATAATTTTTAGTTTTTAAAAAACCATCAATATCATATACTTCTTTAGACGCAAGCTTTCCGTTGATATGATAAAACTGCCAAACACCAACCATTTTATCTTTATTATTTGTTCTGCCCGCAGAAGATAATTGACCATTATCAAACCATGTAACATTGGTTGCTAAACTTTCGCCTATAACAATTGAATCTTTTGGGTTTCCATTCGGATACCAGCTTTGAGATGTTCCGATTTTTCCACCTGATTTATATGTTGAAGAATCTTTCATTACTCCATTTTTATAATAAGACAGCCACAGCCCTTCTTTTTTACCGTTTACGTAGCGACCGTACATACTGATTTTTTTATTATAATGGAAGTAATAAAAAATACCGTTGGCAATTTTACAAGCACTGTCTAAATAAGTACCATCCATTTGAATATTATTTTCTTCATGTAAAAAATAATCAGCTCTGTGCCAACCACTGTCTGTTTTCTTTACTTCCGAAAAAAATCTTGCATGTGCTGCATCAGTTTCTTTCCAGTTCAAATCATAAAATTTATTAATTGTTTGAGATTTAGCAATAGAATGTAGTGATAGCAAAAAGAGAATAATACAGAATTTCTTCATTATAAAAAATTAAGACTCAATATTATAAAATTCAGTTGTTAGAATCAATACTTTTATTTTCCCAATCTAAAATTTAATTCAACACCTAAATATGGCATATACTGATTGATATTGCCTGTAACGCAAAAATTAAATCCAATAAATTTCCTTTTTGGCTTATAAAAAAAGCTTTAAAAGAAAGCCCGACAGAAGTAAATTCATCAAAAGAGGTGATATAATTAGATGTAAAAAAATAAGTATTATAGTCTTTAATGAAGGTTGGTTTATAATAATGAATTAAGGAAAGGCCTGATTCAACTTGTATAAACTTATTCTTTATAGAGGTAGTAATGGGAATCCTTTTTGCATAGCGGGCAGAATAAGACACTAAAATATTATGCGGGCTTTCACTGTTTGCAATATTAAAAAGCCCACCTCTATGATAATCTGCAGGTAAATCTTTTGTTAAGTTTAATCCAATTTCGCTACCAATAATAACCCCTACATTTTTCTTGGTAATCCAGTTTAAAGATAATTGCCCTGAAAATCCTCCGTAAAAATTTATTCCATAGCCATAATCAAAATAAAACCTATTCTTTGGTTTTATTATTTCATTTTTGGTTTGGCAAAACCCTAAAACATAGAATACTGTTAGTAAACTGCAAGTCATCAAAATTCTTCTTGTTTGCATAACCATAATTTAAAATGCAAACTACTTGATCAACGAGCTATTTATTTTGACAAAAATCAAAAAACCTATTGCCTTACTTTACTTCTTACTCTGCTAAGCGTTTCTAAATTCATACTTAAATAGCTGGCTATATATTTCAATGGAGCAACCTGTAAAATTTGTGAGTGATGTTTTAAAAAGAAACGATAACGTTCTTCAGCACTTTGCTTTCGTAAATTAAAAATTTCAATTTCAGAGAATACTAAATATTGTTCTGTAATTTTTCTGACAATTACATTAAACTCAGGAAATCTATTTAATAAATCTTGAAGTTTATTGTAATGAAAGCATTCTAATTCAGTTTCTGTTATAGCTGTTATAAACTCATTTGTAGGTTGACGGGTATAGAAACTATAAATAGAAGTAACAACAGCGTCAGGTGCTAAGAATTTAGTGGTAATTTCTTCTTCATCTTTTAAATAATAGCTTCTCAAAAAGCCAGTAGTCACTAAACAGGCATAATTGGCTACCATGCCAGGTTTAAGGAAAAAATCACCGCTTTGCAAAATCTTTATATTTATTGATTCCAGCAAAGCTTCCTCAAATTTTTTTGATATCGGGTAAATCAATTTACAATACTCAATAATGTGTTGCATGTTTTGTTTTAGTTAACTGTTAAAGATAATTAGCCTTAAAGGCAACTTAGTAAACTAATAATTAGAAAAATTTGATAAAAGTCAAGAATTAAAATTAATTTCAAACTAATAGAATAATTACTATATTGCTTATACCTTAAACCTATTTGAAATGGACGATCTACAAAAAGATATTCTTACAGGAGACGAGTATAATTTAGTTCAAGCAAGTTCCAGAAAAAGATTTGCGAATTACATTATCGATTTAATAATTTTCTATCTATTGTTTATTGTTTTTGGAATAATTCTGGCACTTCTAAATCCCTCTGCAGTAGATAGCTTAAATGATAATTCTTTAGGGTTTAATTTAATAGACAGAATTGTTTCGCTGTTTCTTTTTGCCATTTATATGGGTACTATTGAAGCTATAACTAAAGGAAGATCAATAGGTAAATATATTACAGGTACAAAAGCTGTAAATAATGATGGCTCATTAATATCTATATCAACGGCTTTTAAAAGAGGTTTTAGCCGTGCAGTTCCTTTTGAACCATTCAGTGCATTAGGTAGCCCATCACTTCCATGGCATGATAAATGGACAGATACGTATGTTATTGATATTAAACAATCTGGTTTGTAGAGTATTACATATTTCTTCTGTATTGTCCACCAACCTCATACAAAGCATGTGTTATTTGCCCGAGAGAGCAATATTTTACCGTTTCCATTAAAGCTTCAAATAAATTTCCATTGTTAACAGCTACACTTTTCAACTTATTTAACTTATCAACTGCAATAGCTGCATTGCGTTGATGAAACGCTTTGAGATTTTGAATTTGTTGTTCTTTTTCTTCTTTAGTAGCTCTGATAACTTCATTAGGAATAACGGTGGGTGAACCTTTTTTATTGAGAAAAGTATTTACGCCAATAATAGGCAAACTACCATCTGCCTTTTGCATTTCATAATGCATACTTTCTTCCTGAATTTTATTTCGCTGATACATTCTTTCCATTGCTCCTAAAACGCCACCACGCTCATTAATCCGCTCAAACTCAAGCAGCACGGCTTCTTCTACCAAATCAGTTAATTCTTCTATCGCAAAACTTCCCTGAATAAAATTTTCTGTTTTAACACTACCTAATTCCCTGTTAATAATTAATTGTATAGCCATTGCTCTTCTTACGCTTTCTTCTGTTGGTGTAGTGATAGCTTCATCATAAGCATTGGTATGCAATGAATTGCAGTTATCATAAATAGCATATAAGGCTTGCAGGGTTGTTCTTATATCATTAAAATCTATTTCCTGAGCATGTAAACTTCTGCCGCTTGTTTGAATATGATATTTGAGCTTTTGAGAACGTTCATTGGCTTTGTATTTATATTTCATTGCCTTTGCCCAAATTCTTCTTGCCACCCTACCTATAACACTATATTCTGCATCCATACCGTTACTGAAGAAGAAAGAAAGATTGGGAGCAAAATCATCAATGTTCATACCTCTACTTAAATAATATTCCACATAAGTAAAACCATTGGCTAAAGTGAAAGCCAATTGTGTAATGGGGTTTGCTCCTGCTTCTGCAATATGATAACCACTAATACTTACACTATAAAAATTTCTCACTTTATTATTAATAAAATACTCCTGCACATCACCCATTAATTTTAATGCAAACTCTGTTGAGAAAATGCAGGTATTCTGGGCCTGATCTTCTTTTAAAATATCTGCCTGAACAGTTCCTCTTACTTGTGATAAGGCTGCTGCTTTTATTTTTTCATACACTTCTTTGGGTAATACTTCATCACCACTTAATCCTAACAATTGCAAGCCTAGGCAATTATTTCCTTCCGGTAATCTTTCAGGTGAAGAAGGATTATAATAAGTTGGTTTATTTGATATTTGATATTTGATATTTGAAATTTTTTCTACTTCTTCCCATTTTCCGTTTTCTGTTATCCATTGCTCACATAACTGATCAATTGCTGCATTCATAAACATGGCAAGAATAATCGGTGCCGGACCGTTAATAGTCATGCTGACAGATGTCTTAGGATTGCATAAATCAAAACCGCTGTATAATTTTTTTGCATCATCAACAGTTGCAATGCTTACACCGCTGTTACCAACCTTGCCATAAATATCCGGACGAAAATCAGGATCTTCTCCATATAAGGTTACGCTGTCAAATGCAGTACTGAGGCGTATTGCAGGCTGCCCTAATGAAACATAATGAAAGCGTTTATTGGTTCTTTCAGGACCACCTTCACCCGCAAACATTCTGGTAGGGTCTTCTCCTTCCCGCTTTAATTCAAAAACACCGCTTGTATATGGAAATTCTCCAGGAACATTTTCCTGTAACTGCCATTTTAATATATCGCCCCAATCTTTATACTTAGGTAAAACAACTTTTTTAATTTTTGTGCCGCTTAAGGATGTATTAGTTAATGATTGTTTGATTGTTTTATCACGAACAGTATATTCAAAAAAGTCTTGATTGTATTTTTTCACAACATCAGTCCAACTATCAATTAGTTTTTTACAATCAGTATGTAATTGTTGTTCATACTTATTTTTTATAGCAATCAATTCAGGAATTTCTTTCTCAAGCAACACGCCGTTTATTTGATAGAGCTTACTTGCTATAACACATTGTTCATTTACCCAGGCATCATAGTTTTTATTTGCATCAACAATTTCACTTAAGTAACGAACACGCTTTGGAGGAATAATTTGAGACTTTGTAGTTGAAGCCTCACCCAAACCATCTCCGAAAAAGAGAGCGTTATAATTACCGAATGTTATACTCGTTTTCGCTTCAACTGCTTTGATAATTTTTATAAACAATTCGTTTACACCAGCATCGTTAAACTGAGCAGCAATAGTTCCTACAATCGGCAGGTCTTCATCTTTGGCAGTAAATAAATTATGGTTGCGTTTATATTGTTTTCGTACATCGTGCAATGCATCTAAAGCCCCGGCTTTATCAAATTTATTGATGCAAATAACATCTGCATAATCCAGCATATTAATCTTCTCTAACTGAGAGGCGGCCCCATATTCAGGGGTCATCACATACATACTTACATCACAATAATCTAAAATACTTGCATCACTTTGTCCAACACCTGCACTTTCTAAAATAATAAAATCGTAACCTGCCTGTTTGCATATATCAATGGCTTCCTGCACATATTCACTCAATGCTTTATCACTTTCACGTGTTGCTAAACTACGCATGTATGCACGCGGATGAGAGATTGCATTCATACGTATTCTATCTCCCAGCAAAGCCCCTCCTGTTTTTTTCTTACTCGGGTCAACGCTAATAACAGCAATAGTTTTATCAGAAAAGTTGTTAAGGTATCTTCTTACAATTTCATCTGTTACAGAACTTTTTCCTGCACCGCCTGTACCTGTAATTCCTAAAACGGGAATTAAATTTCGAATTTCGAATTTCGAATTTCGAATTTGATTGATTAGTTCATTATAGTTTTCTTTTTTTTCAGCAAGTGTTATTGCTCTTGCAATTCTTCTTATATCTTTTGTTTCATTCAAAGGTAGTTTGCCATTCCATTTCACTTCTGTGTTCTTACTTCTATCTTCTAATTGTTTAATCACATCTTCAATCATTCCTTCCAAACCCATTTTTCTTCCATCATCGGGAGAATAAATTTTAGTAATGCCATAATTGTGTAACTCTCTTATTTCATTAGGCAAAATAGTTCCGCCGCCACCGCCGAATATTTTAATATGTCCGCAACCATTCTGTTCCAGCAAATCTTTCATATACTTAAAAAACTCAACATGCCCACCCTGATAAGAAGTAATGGCAATGCCCTGTACATCTTCTTCGATAGCACATTCTACAATTTCGTGTACACTTCTATTATGGCCGAGATGAATAATTTCAGCACCTTTTGCCTGCATTATTCTACGCATAATATTGATGGCAGCATCGTGGCCATCAAACAAACTTGCAGCAGTAACAATTCTTATTTTATTGGTGGAAGTATAACTCATATAAGCTGATAAAAAGCAAATGTAATAATTGAAACGAACAGTTGTTAGTTTTTAAGTGATTAAACAATAACTAACATTTTGTTAGTATCATATTTATAAGTACTTTAGAACTAATAAAAATAATATTAAGGCTACTGCTAATGAAACAGATTATTCTAAGTTTTACATTTTTTTTCTCCTTTCTTATACTTTCTAATGCTCAATTCCAAATCAATACATTATACACATACCAAGACTTATCTAATAGCTATTATACCAAGATTAAAGACTCTTTAAAAAAAAATTGGCTTTGCCCTGCTATTTATTCAGAAAAAGAAAGACAAAAAAAATATAAAGAGTTTTGGGATTCTCGAACTGATTTTATTTGTAACGCGATTGATAACCAGAATTTTATTTATTGCAAAGGCATAAATAATTACATAAAAGGAATAATTGATGAAATAATATCTAAGAACAGGAACTTGTTTAGCGAGGGTAATCAGCCGTTATTTTTTCTTGATAGAAGCCCTATTGCTAATGCCTACGCATTAGGTAACAATGTAATTATTATTAATCTTGGTTTTATAAATCACGTTAAATCTAGAGAAGAATTAGCCATGGCTTTAGCTCATGAACTGAGTCACAATCTATTGTTTCACATAGAAACTGTTATGAAAGAAAAAGCCGAACTGCTTACTTCAGACGAATACAAAAAAAACATACAATCAATTTTAGACTCTAAATACGGAAGATATTCAAGATTAAAAAAAATAGTTGAAGGGTATAGTTTTAGTAGAAGCAGGCATCAAAGGTACCATGAGTCTGATGCTGACTCATTAGCAATAATACTTTTGAAAAAAAGTAACATTACATTTAATGCAAATTTTTTCTTAAGATTGGATAGTACGGAATTACAATTGAAGCAACCTCTTTTATACCCAATACAGGATTATTTTATTCAATACAATTTACCATCCCCGGAAGTCTGGGCACAAAAAAAGAGTAAAGGTCTATCAACTAAAACCTATTCATTTACAGATACACCAAAAGTAGAAGATTCCTTAAAAACACATCCAGATTGTATCGATAGATATAAAAAGAATCTAATTTATTCCGATAGCATTAATAAGCTTACAAGTATTCCTTCCGACTTACAAGAAAACATAAAAAAAATTATTTTATGGAATATATACGATAACATGGATTTAACTGTTTGCCTTTATATAATTCTTCAAGAAAAAGACAAAGGGCAAAAAAATGAATGGTACGATTTTATGGTTTACAACATCTTTAGCGGCTTATTATATAACGATAATGAACTTCAACGATTTATTGCAATTGGAGTTAAGCCAAAAGAATTAATTACAAAAGATTACTATAATCTACAGAATATATTGGAACAAATTCCACGGGAAAATTTAAAAGAATATGTAACTATTTTACAAAATGCAAGTTTTTGGAAAAGTAGATTTCAAGATGAAATAGGATTAAGAAAGTTCTTGTATTTAATCTCTGTCGAGAATAATAGGTTAGATGATAAAACGAAGTCTGCAGCGGCAAATGACTTCTCCAAAACTTTTCCAACAAGCTTGTATAATGAATTCACAGCTCATTTTAAAAAAAATAGATAATTAAATAACTAAACCCTATAAAATATGCGTAAACTCCTAACCACTTTGTCGTTTGTAATTTTATTTATTGTAATTAAAGCACAAACAAAGGTCTTTAAAGAAGTTAGTAATGAAATATCATCGCAATTTAATGCTATAATTCAAGACAATAATTTAGTAGGATATTTAGCATTTACTAAATTAGAGAAGTCTAATAAAGATTCTTTTAATTACAGGATTACTATTATGGATGAAAATTTGAATGATATTGGTACTGTCAATTTTAAAGACCAAACTTTACTTCTGCAATCTATCGCTTTTGAAGAAGATATTTTGTGTGTTACTTACATAAAAAGTTCTTATTTCTCAAATGTTGTATCCAATAAAGAATTGAAAGAGATTAAGAAAAAAGAAAACGGAACAGTTGTTTTACAGTTTATTGATTTAAAAGGAAAAATTGTAAAAACAAACAATTATAATATTACATTAGATTTAGGCCTTAATTATGCAAATGGCACTTTCAATAAAGTAACAATAGAACAAGGAAATACAAAATACCCTGTTCAGATATACAACGTTCCGCAAAAAGGTTTTGCATGTTTTTTTGGAGATGATAACAATAAAAATGTATTCCTATTTGATAGAGTTGGCAAAGAAATTTGGAAAAATACTATTTCTGAGAAAGGAAGTTCATATAAGTTACATGCCGGCAAAAACGGTGTTTATTTATTGTATTCCCGATTAAATAATCAAGGTAGAGAAGTGCAATGTTATTCCTTGCAAAATGGTTCAACCATTAATAAAGTAAAATTAAAAGATGATAACGATAACGAACTTCAGGTAACTGGTTTAGACAATGATCCTGTATCTGGAGATGTATACATAAACGGTGTAATAATTGATAAAGATAAAACTGCTTATACAAGTTTAAGAACTAAAGATGTTTTCCATGCACCTTATTTAGGTTATTTTACAATAAATATTGTAGGACAACAAAATAATGTAACAAAAAACTATTCATACTTATTAGATGGTAATCACGAAAATTTTATAACAAAAAGTGGTAAATTGATTGAGGCTAAAGTATGGCCACTGATAGATGGTTCCTTTAAAGATTATGCAGGAAATACATACTTTGTTGGTTCAGGTCTTACAAAAAAACCTATTTGGGGTATAATTGTACCTAGTGTCATCTTATCGCCATTAGTTATTCCTTCTGCCTATTTATTGGGGGTTTTTGGTACTACAAAATCAAGATTCGAAAAAGGCTTAATTATTAAACAGTCATCTAATGGCATCATATCCTTAGATAATCAATTAGAATTAAATACATCAAAATATACTGCAAGGAGAGTTGATGCAAGGCTCTTTTATAACAGAGAATATCATTTAGTATCAAATTCGGAAAAGAGGATAAATTACTTAATAGCAGATGATTACAAAAATATAATCATCTATAATATTCAAGAAAAGAAAATAGTTAGGAAAATACCGCATAAAGAAGGCTCTAATTTTATAAAAATTTATCCTGCCAAAGAAGGTTCAATTATGGTTTCGGAATATAATAAAAAGGAAAAAACAACAAAACTATCAATTGAAACACTCTAAATAAGTAATAATACAAAAGGAGAACTAATAAACGTTTCTTCTTTTGTATGTATAAAAAAATAACAATGCGTTTTAATGTTTCAGTAACCGATAATTCAATCATTAGTTTGGTAGATACACAAAATAATTGCACTGCTGTTATTTATAGTTTCGGGGCTTTATTGAATGAATTTTCAATAAATAAAAACGGAGAACAGATAAATATTATAGATGGTTTTACTTCAGGTGAAGATGCTAAGACCCATGTTACAAAAGGCTTTCAGAGCAGTAAGCTTTCTCCATTTGTTTGCAGAATGAATAATGGCGAATATGTTTTCAATAACCAATCTTATAAAATTGAAAAGTTTTATTTACCGCCACATGCCATTCATGGATTGTTATTCGATGCAAACTTTGAAATCATCAGTACACATGCAAATGAACACAGTGCATCTGTAGGTTTAAGATATTTATATCAGGCTACAGATAAAGGTTATCCTTTCAATTTTGAAATGTTGGTAAACTGCAAGCTGGAAGCCAACAATAATTTATCTGTTATAACAACGGTTTTCCATCACAATAAACAGGCTATTCCAATGGCTGATGGTTGGCATCCTTACTTTACATTAAACAACAGTATCGATGACTGTACTTTACAATTTGACAGCACCGAACAAATTGAATTTGATGAAACATTAATACCAACAGGTAAAAAAATAAAAGATGAACGTTTTATAAACAGTTCATCTTTAAAAGGTATTGAGTTAGATAATTGTTTTGAATTAGCCAACCCGGGAAACAGCAATTGTATTTTAAAAACTAAAGATTTGCAGTTAACCATTCAACCATCTGCTGCTTATACTTACTTACAGATATATACACCACCGCACAGAAAAAGTATTGCAATAGAAAACTTAAGTGCTGCACCGGATTGCTTTAACAATAAAATCGGTTTGCTGCTTTTAGAGCCTGAAAAACAGGTAAGCTTTAAAACTACTTACAGCATTAAGGTATTATAATTCCATAACAGCCGTCATACTTATTTCAACATTCACATTCTTCGGAAGGCCTTTCACAGCAACAGTTTCACGGGCAGGGTAATCTCCGTTGAAATAGCTTCCGTATACTTCATTTACTTCAGCAAACAAAGCCATATCGCTTAAGAAAATGGTTGTTTTACTAATATGATCGAAAGTAATTTTCGCCTCATCTAAAATAGCTTTCAGGTTTTTCATTACCTGATGAGTTTCTTCTTTTACAGTGCCTTTAATTACTTCATTAGTTGCAGGGTCAATAGCAACTTGTCCGCTGATAAATAAAAATCCATTAGCAATTACAGCCTGATTGTATGGGCCGATGGGTGCCGGAGCTTTATCTGTTTTAATAATTTGCTTAGACATGGTATTGTATTTTAAAGCAAATAACTGCATTTCCATTAATCAGCCAACTTACATTTGCAAGAGGCAAAAAAACACAGCATGAAAATAGCAGTAATTGCAAATAATGAACAGAAAGAAGAATGGCTGTACAAAGGCTTTAATGCAGATATAGAAATAATCTGGAACGATGTTGCTGCGGAAGCAGATGTTTATTTTGATTTATTGTTTGAAAGAAACGGAGCATCATTTAATAATATTTCTTACAAACCCGTATTTGTAAACGCTGTTATTACAACCTGCAAAGAATTGCCTGATAACTATATAAGGTTGAATGCCTGGAATGGTTTTTTAAAAAGAAATATTATTGAAGTTGCCGGCATAAATAAAGAAGCGGTTTTAAAGGAAGTTATGAATGCATTGGGATGGAATTATCAATTAACAGCAGATGAACCCGGCTTTATTGCTGCCCGTATAATTGCTATGATTATTAACGAAGCTTATTTTGCTTTACAGGACAATGTAAGCACGAAAGAAGCAATTGATATTGCTATGAAGCTGGGCACTAATTATCCTTTCGGGCCTTTTGAGTGGTGTAATAAATTAGGCTTACCCAATGTTTATTTATTATTGAAAACGTTAAGCATAAACGACAATAGATATATTCTATCAGAAAAATTAACAGAAGAATTAAAATCAATAGCCTGATTCAAATGCCTTTAATTTTAAATATAGATACCGCTACAGAATTTGCTTCGGTTTGTTTGGCTAAAGATGAAGAAATTTTAATGCTTGTAAGCAATAAGGAGCAAAAAAATCATGCTTCATTCTTACAACCTGCCATAAAGAAAATAGCTGAAGAAACAGGATACACACTAAATGAAATAGATGCTGTGGCAGTTTCAAACGGACCGGGCAGTTATACCGGTTTAAGAGTAGGTTTATCTTCTGCTAAAGGTTTATGCTTTGCTTTAAATAAGCCTTTACTATTATTGAATACGTTAGAAATAATGGCTTGGGGCTGTATAGCTGAGTATGAAAAAAATAACAGTATTAATGACAATTTACTCTTCTGCCCTATGATTGATGCAAGGCGTATGGATGTATTTGCGGCTGTTTATACTACAAATCTGCACGTTGTTGTAGCCCCGCAAGCCTTAAAAATTAATGAAAATTCTTTCAGTGAATTATTAAACAATCAACCCATCATTTTCTTTGGCAGCGGCAGCGGTAAGTGTGAAAATATACTTACCAACCCCAACTCAATTTTCAGCAAATTCAATCACAGTGCAGCTTCTATGGTTTCGCTTTCTCTACAGCAGTATCAAAAAGCTGCATTTTCAGACCTTGCCTACAGCGAACCGTTTTACCTGAAAGAGTTTTACACACTTGCAAAAAAACTAATTTGACAGAAAAAATATGTATTCATTTACTGAATACGCTTACCTTAGCAGCACCTTTTTGTTAACCACTCAATTAGTGAAAAAATGTCAAAAGAAAAACAACTTGAATTTGCTTTAGCAAACAGCAAACCAGTAGTGAAGTTCGATTTACACAAAAGCAAAAAAGCTGCTTTAGTGTTAAGAGCTTTAAATCACAAGCTTCGTCAACAAATCTTAAAGTACATTGACGACAACAAGAAAACAATCGTAACAACTGTTTACAAGAAGTTACGTATTGAACAATCAGTTGCTTCTCAGCATTTAGCTATTTTAAGACGTGCAGGTTTAGTAACTGCAACTCGCGAAGGAAAATTCATTTTCTACACAGTTAATTATGAAAACTGTGCTGAGTTAATCAAATTTGTTGACAACTTAATTAAGTAGTCTTCAAGTTCAACTTTCTAAAAGCCTTGCTAATGCAGGGCTTTTTTTATTATTCCATTTCACGAAACCATCGGTAAGCCTTTAGCAGCCTATCTTTGCTAAAAATGTTTTCATGTTTATACAACAACTTTATACAGGCTGTTTAAGTGAAGCTGCTTATTATATTGAAAGCAACGGCGAAGCTGCTATTGTAGACCCAATGCGTGATATTGACGAATACCTGCAAATTATTAATACCCGTAAAACAACTATTAAATACATTTTTGAAACTCATTTTCATGCAGATTTTGTAAGCGGCCATTTAGACCTTGCTGCTGCAACAGGTGCTACCATTGTTTATGGTCCCGATACTGTAACCAAGCTTCCTGTGCACGTTGCAAAAGACGGAGAAACTTTTTCTTTGGGTAATATATCCATTGAAGTATTACATACACCCGGCCATACTTTAGAAAGCAGTTGTTTTTTATTGAAAGATGAGAACCAAAAAGCCCATGCTGTTTTTACGGGAGATACTTTATTTGTGGGTGATGTAGGTAGGCCAGACCTTGCCCAAAAAGGTGCAGATTTAACGATTGAAGATTTAGCAGGCATGTTATTCGATAGCCTTCAGCAAAAAATAATGCCGTTGGCAGATGAAGTTATTATGTATCCGGCTCATGGTGCAGGCAGCAGTTGCGGTAAAAATTTAGGCCCTGAAACATACAGCACTATCGGCGAGCAAAAGAAAACCAATTACGCTCTGCAACCGCAAACAAAAGAGGAATTTATAAAAGCCGTTACAGAAGGTTTAGCAACGCCTCCGCAATACTTTCCTGTTAATGCAAAAATTAATAAAGAAGGTTATGAAAGTTTAGATACTGTTTTACAAAATGGCTTACAGGCATTAAGTATTGAAGCCTTTAAAGAAAAAGCAAAAGATGATGCTGTAATTATTTTAGATACCCGTACTGCTGCTGAGTTTACACAAGGCTTTATTCCGAATTCAATTTTTATTGGTTTAGAAGGAAGATTTGCTGAATGGGCAGGAAGTATATTATCATTCAATAAAACACTATTGCTTGTTACCGAACCGGGCAAAGAAAAAGAAACTGTTGTACGCCTTGCCCGTGTTGGTTTTGAGCAATTTGCAGGTTACTTAAACGGTAGTTTTGAGGCATGGAAAAATGCAGGAGAAGAAGTTGATATGATTATTGATGTGGAAGCTGATGAACTGGCAATGGATATTCCTTTTGATGAAAACTTAATTGTGGTTGATGTAAGAAAAGAAACCGAATTTGCTGACGGTCATTTAAAACAAGCTATCAACATTCCTTTAGGTGATATGACCGATGCAACGGTATTAAGCGATTTGGAAGATAATCATAATATTTATGTGCATTGTGCCGGTGGTTACAGAAGTGTAATTGCAGCCTCTATTATGAAAAAAGAAGGCATTCATAATTTACGCAATATTGTTGGCGGTTGGGGTAAAATAAAAGAGTTGAATAACAGGTTTACCATTGAGAAAACAGTTGAGGCATTGAATTAGTTTTCTTATCGTCATTTCGAAGGTTCCCCGAATAATTCGGGGCAGGCTGTGCCTGAGAAATCTTCATTTAAATAGCAATGAGATTGCCACGTTGGGCAATCTCGATACTTCGGGACAATCTCGCAATGACTTAATTCAAAAAATATTAAATGTTGCCTCTTAAATAAGGCGACATTTTTATTACAGAAACCCGATTTTTGCGGACTTGTAAATAATTAACAATGAATAATGAATAACGAATAATGTCAAGTCTTTTATAACATTATTCGTTATTCATTATTCACTATTCATCAAATAATGGAATATAATTTCAGAGATATTGAACAGAAATGGCAACAGAACTGGATTGAGAATAAAGTTTATAAAGTAGCGAATGTTTCGCCAAAGCCTAAATATTATGTGTTGGATATGTTTCCTTATCCAAGCGGTGCTGGCTTGCATGTGGGGCATCCGTTGGGTTATATAGCCAGTGATATTTATGCCCGTTTTAAAAGGCTGAAAGGCTTTAATGTACTGCATCCTATGGGTTATGATGCATTCGGCTTACCTGCTGAACAATATGCAATAGAGCATGGCATTCATCCGGCAGTAAGTACTGAAAACAACATCAATAATTTCAGAAAACAATTAGATAAAATTGGGTTTTGTTATGATTGGGACAGAGAAGTAAAAACCTGCGACCCGAAATATTATAAATGGACACAATGGATTTTTTTACAACTCTTCAATGCTTATTTTAATCGCAAAACACAGAAGGCTGAAAGCATAACACAGCTAATAAAAACATTTGAAAAAGAAGGTAATATAAATCATGAAATTCCCAATACTGGTTTCCAGTTACCGGTAACTGGTAACTGGAAACCGGAAACCGGAAACACTTTCACAGCAGATGAATGGAAAACTTTTGATGCATTTACCCAACAAAGCATTTTAATGGAATATCGCCTCGCTTATTGTGGCTATGGCGAAGTGAATTGGTGTGAAGCATTAGGAACTGTTTTGGCTAATGATGAAGTGGTGAATGGTGTTAGTGAACGTGGCGGTCACCCTGTTGTAAAAAAGAAATTACGTCAATGGTATTTACGCATTACTGAATATGCCGATAGATTGCTGCAAGGCTTGCAAACAGTGGATTTCAGCGATGCCATGAAAGAAATGCAAACCAACTGGATTGGTAAAAGTACCGGAGCAGAAATTGAATTTAAAATTGTATTGGGTGAAGAACATGAAGTAACAGAAGAAAAAAAAGGTCCTATCATACACACCAGTGTTTCAATTGCTGTTACTTATGCAGAGGAAACTTTAAAAGTGTACACTACAAGACCCGATACCATTTTCGGGGTTGATTTTATGGTGGTTGCTCCCGAACATGATTTGATTGACCATATTACCACAGCCGAACAAAAACAAACAGTTGATGAATACATTGCTTATGTAAAAAGTAGGAGCGATAGAGAACGACAGGCTGAGAAAAAAATTACCGGTGCATTTACGGGTGCGTATGCTGTTAACCCTTTCAACGGCAAACAAATTCCTATCTGGATTTCAGAATATGTGTTGGCAGGTTATGGCACAGGAGCTATAATGGCGGTGCCTTGCGGCGATGAAAGAGATTTCAAATTTGCCAAACATTTTAATATTCCCATCACCAATATTATCGGTAAACATTTTAATGGTGAAGAAGCCAATGCCACCAAAGAAGTGCCTTTAGAAAATAGCGATTTTTTAAATGGCATTATAATGAAAGATGCCATTGAAATTGTGGTGAATAAACTGGTTGAAATGGGTATTGGCAAGAAGAAAGTAAATTATAAAATGCGGGATGCGGCTTTCAGCAGGCAACGTTATTGGGGCGAACCATTCCCGATTGTTTGGAAAGATGGTGTTGCCTATCCTGTACCTGAAGACAAATTACCATTAGAATTACCTGAAGTAAAAACGTATAGTCCCGGACCTGAGGGTGAAGGTCCGCTTGCAAATATTCCTGATTGGATTTATCAATTTCAGGATGCAGATTTTATTCCCCCTTCAGGGGGTAAAGGGGCTTTAGAAACCAACACCATGCCTGGTTATGCAGGCAGCAGTTGGTATTTTTTACGTTATATGGATAACGAAAATGAAAATGAATTTGCCGGCAAACAGGCAACAGATTATTGGAATCAGGTAGATGTGTATATTGGCGGAACAGAACATGCAGTTGGACATTTATTGTACAGCCGTATGTGGACGAAAGCCTTGTACGACTTAGGTTATATTAGTTTTGATGAACCGTTTAAAAAGTTGGTGAATCAAGGAATGATACAGGGAAGCAGCAGGTTTGTTTATAGGTTAGGTAATATTTCATATCAAATAAAATGTGATAAAGAAGCTGCTTTTGAATATTACAATAAAAATATTTTAATAGAAAATGAATGGCAAATTATCGAAAAAGAGTTATTATTTCAATTCACATCATTTTTGAGTAGAATTATTCCAAATATTTTTTTGTCGAAAAGGCACGCTACAAATCTTGATGCTACTGCAAAATCAGGTTTATTTATTGATCAATTAAATATTATTACAAAAAATGAGCTTGAAAAAAATCCAAATAATTTCATTTTATCATCGAAAGTTGAATTTGATATAATAAATAGCTTAACAATAAATCCATTACGAGTTGATGTAAATATTGTTGATGGCTTTGAATTAGATAAAGAAGCATTCAAGAAATGGAGAAATGGAGAATTTAAAGACGCCATTTTATTAGGGGAAGCTTTATTTAATGAAGCATATATCTGTGGTGATGAAATCGAAAAGATGAGTAAATCGAAATTCAACACTGTTGACCCAAGTGATTTGGTTGAGAAATACGGAGCTGATACTTTCCGTATGTATGAAATGTTTTTAGGTCCTGTTGAACAAAGCAAACCCTGGGATACCAAAGGCATTGAAGGGGTACATCGTTTCCTAAAAAAATTATGGAGACTATTTTACAAAGAGGGTTCATCAGCTCCCTCTCCTTCGGAGAGGGCGGGGGGTGAGGCTGTTTGGAATCAAGAAAAAGCTACCGATGCAGAATTAAAAATCTTACACAAAGCCATTAAAAAAATTGAAGAAGATACAGAACGTTTTTCTTACAATACAGCGGTGAGTGCTTTTATGGTTTGTGTAAATGAATTGGCTGATGCTAAATGCAATAAGCGAGAAGTGTTAGAACCTTTGTTAATTATGCTGGCTCCTTATGCACCGCATATTTCAGAAGAGCTATGGCATGCATTGGGTAACAGCAACAGCATTCTGGATGCTGCTTACCCCACTTTTAATGCACAGTATTTGGTAGAAAGTGCTAAAGAATATCCGGTAAGCATTAATGGTAAATTAAGAACCAATATCAACATTGCATTAGATGCATCACAAGAACAGGTTGAACAAATTGTTTTAGCAAATGATGTAGTAAAAAAATGGGTAGAAGATAAACCTGTAAAGAAATTCATTTTCGTAAAAAACAAAATGATTAATGTGGTAGTGTGAAGCAATCGTGAGTAGTGAAACGTGAATTGAACGTCATTTCGAAAGTTCCCCGAATAAGTCGGGGCAGGCTGTGCCTGAGAAATCTTCTAACAAAAACTAATGAGATTTCTCGTTTGGCAAGAACCAAATCTCGAAATGACATTTTATAAAAGCCTTTGTAACATTACAAAGGCTTTTTACGTATTTTCAACTATGCCTTTTTATTTTAATAAATACAGTGGTTTACTATTGATATTTTTTGTACATGGTTTGGTATATGCAATTTTACTATACAGAAAAGGTTTACTTAACGATAAAAGCAGCGATAAATGGTTAAGCTTTTTTTTACTGCTTGCTATTTTATATATCTGCCCTTGGATGCTTGGTTTTGCAGGCTGGTACGACGGAAGAGAATGCTTAGCATGCAGAAATTTTTTATTTTATTTTCCGTTTCAACAAACATTATTTTTTGGTCCCGTCATTTTATTTTACGTACACAGTTTATTAAATCCGCTTTTTCAATTTAAAAGAAAACATTGGCTTCATTTTATTCCGGGTATTTTGTTTTTACTCTGGAATGTAATTATTGCGGTAACAGACAGGCTTGTTTTGCACAAATATTTTTTAATGGATGGTGAGAATGATCCTGACTTTGCTTACTGGTACATTATTGCAGGCTTAATAAGCATCATTGTGTATTTAATTAGTGCTATTCAATATTATTATAATTATCAAAAATTTATTGTGCAGGAACTTTCATTTGCAGATACGGTAACTTTTGCATGGGTTCGTAACTTTTTAATTGCGTTTTTTATTTACGTTTTTTCTACACTTATTATAGCGGTTTTAAACATAGCAGGAATTGATATTAAATACACGCAAGCCTGGTGGTATTATTTATTGTTTGCTCTTTTGTTTTATTATATAGCCATTGCAGGTTATAACAATTCTATTGAAAACAAAGTATCATTTGAACCGGATTTTTTAAAGTACAGAATGCCTTATCAACTAAATTATACTCAACAGGGAACTGAGCCTTTAGTAGTTGATGCGGAGTATGAAGAAATAGTACAAGAAGGAACTGATGCAAAAACAGAAGATAACAACGTATTAACTGAATGGAAGCAAAGAGTATTAACCGCAGTAGTTGATAATAAAGAATATCGCAATGCAGAACTTACGTTAACGCAATTAGCCAAGCAGTTACAAACCAATGCTTCCTTTCTTTCCAAAATAATTAATCAATGTTTTAAAATGAATTTTAATGATTTTATTAATTATTACAGAGTGCAGGAAGTAAAAGAAAGATTAGTTTCTGCTGATAACAGCCATCTTACCATTATGAGCATTGCCTACGATGCAGGTTTTAATTCAAAAGCCACTTTTAACCGTTCTTTCAAAAAAATTACAGGAAAAAATCCTAAAGAGTTTATAAAAAGTTAGTATCAAATCTTCGTAACAGCATTTGATACCTTTTTTCATAGCCTTAATACATGATTTGAGGCGGTAAAGTTTTATATCGCAAGCAATTTGCAGCTATAAATCTTTATGATGAAAATATTTTTCTTAATTGTAGCTCTTGGTTTTTGCAAATGGCTTTTCTGCCAAACAGAAAAAAAGCAGGACACTTTAATTTCTAAAACTAATACAGATGTAATGGTTACTGCCAACAGGCTTAGTGTAAAAGTTTTACCCGATAAAATGGTAATTGCTATAACCGATTTAAAAGCTGCTGTAAGTCAAAATGCATTAGACTTATTAAGAACTTCACCGGGTATAATGGTTGATGGAAACGAGCATATACAAATGGGCGGTAAGGATAAAGTACAGATTTTAATTGATGGTAGAAATATGCAGCTTTCTGACGATGATGCTGCACAACTGTTAAAATCTATTGATGCAGAAAATATAAAAGAAATAGAGTTAATAAGTAATCCATCGGCAATTTACGATGCCAGTGGTAAAGCAGGTATCATAAATATTAAACTCAAAAAAAGTATTGTAAACGGGTTTAACGGTACAGCAGGCATTAAATATCAACAGAGTGTACATAACAGAAAAACACTAACAGGTTCTTTTAACGCAAGAAAAGATAAACTGAATTTTTTTGGTAATATCAGCATTCAAGGCAACGAGCAAAACACAATAGCCAATACCGAACGGTATACAACTGATAAAGACTATTTACAAAAAAGTATTGAGAACGATCAATATCATAGCTTTTTAGTAAGAACAGGGGCAGACTATTACATCAATAAAAAAAATACGTTAGGTTTTTTGTATAGTGGAACAGCAACAACAAGTGATATGTTTGATGATAATGTAACGCTGTTAACCAAACAGAACCAAGCAGATACAATGGTGTTTACTAAAAGTATTGCTCCTACAAAACTTTCGAGAAACAACTATAATCTTAATTACAGCTATCAAAATACTAATGAAACATTTATTGCAGATGCTAATTACACTACATACTCTTCCGGTTTAAATAATACAGTAGCTATAACAACAACAGATGCTTTTCAAAAGGACATTAATAATAACAGTTTTCAAAACAATGCCTCTGTTATGATTGACATCATTACTTTAAAAGCAGATTATAGGAAAAAAATGAACGCTCATTTCGTAACTGAATACGGCATTAAAACAACTGCAACTAATACAAAAAATAATCTGGATGTACTGCAATGGCAGCAACAGAACTGGATATCTGATACTAACCAAACCAATCGTTTCAACTTTACAGAAAAAGTAACTGCTACTTATACTAACATTACTGAAGCAATCGGTAAACTAACTTTTATTGCAGGCTTAAGATTTGAATACAGCAATGTGAAAGGGGTTTCAACAGACTTAAAAAATAATACCACCAATAAACCTGATACTGCTTATGCCAATTTGTTTCCTTCATTATTTATTCAATATCAATTAAATCCTAAAACTCAAATTGGTTTTAGTTATGGTAAAAGAATAGACAGGCCAACTTATCAAGATCAAAACCCGTTTGTTTATACTTTAGATGCATTTAACAGAGAGGTTGGTAATCCTTATCTATTACCTCAAATAACCAATAATGTTGAGTTGCAATACACTTATAATTATTCAACAAATATTAAAGCGAGTTATAGCCATACACAACAATACATCGAACAATTAACTTATCAAGATGGGAAAAACACAGTACTTATTCCTCAAAACGCAGGCTATAAACAAATGATTAACTTAAGTATAAGCACAGGCTTTAATGTAAAGAAATGGTGGAATTTTTATGTTTATGCAGAACCATTCTGGCAACAATATCATACTATTATTAAAGGGTTTCAACTTAATACTACCAGCATAAACGAAAGTGTTGGGTTTAATGGATATTTAAGCAATACCTTCTCATTAAACAATGATTTTAAAATAGAATTAAGTGGATGGTTTAATTACCAAAACACAACTACTATTTATACAGCCAAGCCTATAGGCAGTTTAAATATCAATACCAGCAAAGCAGTGTTAAAAAATAAATTAGTTATTAGTACAGGCATTAAAGATATTTTTAATACTCAGAAATGGCAACAAACAGCAGTTAATACTAACCTGAATATGCATACATACAGAAAATGGGAAAGCAGAAATATTTATGTAGGCATAACTTATAAGTTTGGCAATAACAAAATAAAAGATGCCAGAGAAAGAAATAATGGAAACGAAGCTGAAGAAAACCGAATTAAATCAAAATAATTTTTCAATCAAACAATAATAAAATATGAAAGCATTATTCGTATCAATCAGTATCATTTGTATTACAGTTCAGTTAAATGCACAACAATTACAATCAACAGATTTTAAATTAGCCGAAGGAAAATGGAAAGGCTCATTAACTTACTTAGATTATACTTCAGGTAAACCTTATACCATGCCTGCTGATATTGTAGTGTTTATAAATCCTTTAAATAAAAATGAAGTAATACTGCAGCATATTTATCCTGATGAACCAAAAGCAAATGGTTACGATACATTAACAATCAATAATAACGGCACTCAACTAAACAGTGCTTTGGTTACCGGCAATACATTTATTAAAACCATTAAAACAATTGTTACAGAAGAAAAAGCTGTTGACGGTAACGACAGAAAACCCGCTACTATTAAACATACTTACACAATCAGTAATGATAGTTTTATTATCAAAAAAGAAGTGCTGTTTAACGAAACAACTAATTGGCTGCTTCGTAATACCTATAGCTTTCTCAGGAATTAAACCTTTCTTTCCTAAATATTTCTGTTGATACTACTTATCACAAACTAACACTCGGCCTGCAGAATTTAAAACTATGGTGCTATGAACAGTGCAAGAGTAATTAAAAGAAAGTAATCTGAAAGCTATTTATGCATATTTAAGAGCAGTAAAGAAAAAATGGAATAGGGTAGTTAAGTTTACACTAAAAACCTAATAATACTTAACATCAAACCTTCCATCACTAATAATCAAACTATCTTTTAAATTGAATATAATCTTATTTAAGTTAGAGCTATCAGTTTTTGAATTAAATAACGTACCATTAAAATAACCACTTATAATTTTATTGATTGTATCTCTTTTAATTATAGTAAGATTAAAAGTTTTAATATAGTTAGCATACGAGCCTTGTTTTAAGCTAAATAAAATTTTATTACTTGTTACGGAAGTATCAAATAAAAAAGTATTGTTAGGCTGAAATGGAGATACTAGTTTTATCTGAACATCAGAAGTTTGAACATAATTAAAATTATTATCCATTATTTGCATTGATGCAAATAGTCCTAAGAAATCCTTGTAATAGGATGTTTGTTTATAGTAAAAACATGTCATTAATGTATCAATAGATAGAGTATTAATTAATATACCTGGTTTTATTCTTACATTATTCCAAACTATACCATTATTATACAAAAAACCAAATGTATTATTCCCAACTACCGTTTGTTCGGGTAAAGAAATATAAGAGGATAAAGTATCCTTTTTACATGAAGTAATAAAAATTGCTGAAATTAAAATTACTTTCAAAATTTTCATAACACTCAAATTAAGTAACCATAAACGCCCCGCAATGCGGGGCGTTTGTTCTGAAAATTTTATTTAAGGTGCAACTAATCTGAAACCGTTGCCATGAATATTTACAATTTCAATATTAGCATCATCTTTTAAATACTTACGCAGCTTGGCTATATATACATCCATGCTTCTGCCGTTAAAGTAAGTATCGCTGCCCCATATTTTTTTCAAAGCCCGTTCACGTGGCAATAAATCATTTTTATGTTCTGCGAGCATTCTTAAAAGCTCATTTTCTTTAGGCGAAAGAGTTTGTGTTTTCCCTTCATGAATCAATTCACGCAATTTCGGATTAAAATGATACACTCCTAAATCAAACTCAATATTTTCACTGATGTTTCTCTCTTCTTCATTTCTTTTTAAAATGGCTTTAATCTTCAATAACAAAACGTCGCTGTCAAATGGTTTGGTGATATAATCATCTGCCCCCAGTTTATAACCCTGAATAATATCTTCTTTCATGGTTTTAGCACTCAGAAAGAATAAAGGCATATCGGGGTCAACATCTCTTATTTCTTCTGCCAATGTAAAACCATCCACATGTGGCATCATTACATCCAACAAACAAATATCAAACTTCTCGCGTTGAAAAGCTGCAAGGCCAAGTCTTCCGTCACGTTCTAATATTACATCATAATCATTCAACTCTAAGTAATTCTTCAACACCATTCCAAGGTTCTGATCATCTTCGCAAAGCAGGATTTTATATTTTTTCTTTTCGTCCATACAAATTATTTTGATGTGAAATAAAGATAAAACATTCGCCTTTGCAATGTTGCAGGTGGCAATGTTTTGTTAAAACAATGTGTTTGGCGGTGAAGATTTTGGTTTACAGGATGAATGCAAGAATGCCACTCACATAATAGATTTTGGAAATTACATGTACATACATTATTTTTGTGTACAAATATGATACAGACATTAGACATACTGAAAGCGGCACACAGAAGCGGGATTGAACCGAGTATGGATGTTTTGTATAACAAACAGCAAAACATTCCAGGTTCTATACAATATAATATTACCCGCTATTATGCTCAACATTCTCTGGTAGCAGAAGATACCGGAATGATGGTTTATCATTACAATGAGAGTAAACCGAAAGAAAATTATTTAGAGTTACGATTTTGTGCAACGGGCAATAAATATTGTTACGAAAAGAGTTGCTCATTCTGCGAAAGCCAACCCACCAGTTGCAAAGGGGAGCAGGAAACTGTTGATGTATTTGCTTTTCACTTCTCTTCTACTTTCTTACATCAGTTTACACATAATGTAAAATTAAGTTCAAGAAAAGATGATGTATTAGCGTTTAAACATCCCGCAGCATTTACCAAAATGTTTCCTGTGTGCGGTAAAAAACGTACCATTTTAGATGCCTTATTAAACCACAGTTATACTGGTGCTTTAGAAAATATTTTCATCAATGCAAAAATTCATGAACTGTTGTTATACAGTTTAGATTGTTTGGTAGATGAAAAAGAAGAAGGCTTTAGTTGTAAGTTTTTAGAAGATGAACGCAGCCGTGAAGGGATTTATAAAGCAAGAGAAATTTTATTGCAACATATAGGCGACCCGATTACCATTAAAGAATTAAGCCGTAAGGTTGCTATGAATGAATGTTATGTAAAGAAAGGTTTTAAAGAAATTTTCGGTACAACCATTTTCGATTTTTATCAACAACAAAGAATGGAACATGCTAAATATTTGTTGTATGAAAAAGGATTGAGTGTTACAGATGTTTCAGCATTATTAGGCTATTCATCTATCTCACATTTTTCAGCAGCATTTAAAAAACACACAGGTTTAAAACCTTGTGATTTATTAAAGTAATTGTTTTAAGGACCCCCATAGAAAAAAGCCACTAATGAATGTTAGTGGCTTTCTTTTTAAAGTACTTCTTCTAAACTTTCTTTTGTGGCATTAATAGTTTTATCTAAGTCTTCTTTGGTTAAAGCATTGTTGAGGAACCAACTTTCAAATGCTGATGGCGGTAAATAAATACCTCGTTGTAACATAGCATGAAAGTATTTATTAAAGAGTTGATTATTGGCTGCAGCAGCAGTTGCAAAATCTGTTACCGGTTGTTTACTGAAGTGTATGCTAATCATTGATCCGAATTGATTAATTACATAATCAACACCAACTTCACTCAACACTTTATGCAATCCATCTTTTAAATAAGTTGTTTTATCTGCTAATTCCTGATAAATGTTCGGATTGTTTTTAAGAATATTTAATGTGGTATAACCCGCAATCATGGCAATAGGGTTACCGCTTAGAGTTCCCGCCTGATATACATTTCCCAACGGTGCTACACATTCCATAATTTTTCTTTTACCACCAAATGCACCAACGGGCAAACCACCGCCAATTACTTTTCCATAAGTCACTAAGTCAGCATCAACATTCAGTGTTTGTTGTGCACCACCTACACTTAAACGAAAACCTGTCATCACTTCATCAAAAATCAACACTATATTTTCTTCATCACAAATTGTACGCAGACCTTCAACAAAACCTTCTTTCGGTAAAATACAACCCATATTACCGGCAACAGGCTCTAATATAATAGCAGCTATTTCATTTTTATTATCAGCTATTAATTTTTTAACTGCTTCCAAATCATTATAAGCACAGGTTAATGTATCATTTGCCACACCGGCAGTTACACCGGGAACAGTTTGAATGTTAAATGTTGCTAAGCCACTGCCTGCCTTTACTAAAAAAGCATCGGCATGGCCATGATAACATCCTTCAAACTTGATGAATTTATTTTTACCTGTATAACCACGAGCTACTCTTAATGCACTCATACAGGCTTCTGTTCCACTGCTTACCATTCTTATCAAATCAACATTAGGGCACATGCTGATGATTAATTCAGCCATTTCAATTTCTAACTCAGTTGGTGCACCGTATGATGTTGAATGAAATGTTTGTTGCTGAATTGCCTTGATAACTTCGTCATGTGCATGACCTAAAATCATCGGCCCCCATGATGCGATATAGTCTATGTATTGATTGCCATCTGCATCATATAAATAAGCCCCTTTGGCTTTTTGCATAAATAAAGGAGTACCGCCAACACTTTTAAATGCACGAACAGGAGAATTTACACCGCCAGGAATTGATTGCTGTGCTCTTGAAAATAATGCAACGCTTTTATTAATATTCATTTCAAAAATTGAAATGCAAATTTATAAAGCGAATGATATAAAGAGTGAATATTACTAACGCGATTTTAGAATACTTTCTTTCCTTTTCCTGTTGTAATTAAGCTGTATAAACTTTTGCCCACCAATTCACTCCATGCTCCTGAACAATCTCCATAACATTGAAACTGAGGAGTAAGACCTGCATGCGTAAATGTTAGTTCTGTTTGATTATCTACAATTGAAATATCAAAAATCACTTTGGTTCCTGTCCACTCCTGGTTGTGGGTAAAAGAACTAAGGTTGCTATCTGTAATTAACCAAACTATTTTTTTATAAGGAATTAACTCTACAACTTTTTGTTTTGAAAAATGAAAGTCCATCATTCTGTAATCAAACTCATCATTCAATTGATGACTCTTTCCAATAATTTCTCCCTGCCACCATTCACTTACATTATTAACAGCATTGAATACAACTTCGGGTGATTGCTCAACTATTATAGTTAGCGAAAAGTCTTTTGTTGACATTGCAGTATTATTTAAGTTATTCCGGTTTACCTTCTCCGTTATTGATAAAATTTGTTAAACTCTCTGTAATATGTTCTGTCCATCCATTTTTACAATCCTCATAGCATTCAAAAGATGGAATTAAACCAATATGAATAAAATCAATTTGTGTTGTGTTGTTGTTCGCTGAAATATTAAAAACAACTTCAGTATCATTCCACTCTTTTTTGGTATTTATCCATTCTAAATTACAGTCTAAAACTTTCCAAACTATTTTTTTATCAGGTATTAATTCAGTGATTTGAAAATCAACATAAGTTTTTCCAAAATCAACTGTAAACTTATCATTCAGTTTTTCTGTACTTCCGCTGACTTTTTTTGCCCACCATTTATTTACCTGATTTATTTTACTGAATGCTTCTGTAGCAGAGCTATTGACTGTAATTGTTATTGCAAAATCTTTGTTTCCCATTTAATTCAATTTTGATTTGTTGTCTAAAATCATTTGTAATTTTTTCAGTTTGCTTTGCCAGAATTTATCGAAGTAGTTAATGAACTGCTGCAACTCATTAAAACCATCTTGTTTTAAAGTACAGTAACGTTCTCTGCCGATAGTTTTAATGGAAATGAAGCCTGCATTATGCATAATTTTTATATGTTTGGAAACTGCAGGCCGGCTCATATCAAAGTTTTCGGCTAAGGCATTTATAGTCATACTTTCTTTTGAAAGCAGTTGCATCATTTGTCTTCGGCTGGGGTCTGCTATTACCTGAAAAACATCTAATGTTTGTGTGCTCATTTATTTGCCGCTTTTAAAAGTTCGCCCAATTTGTTGCATAAAAACATCCAGCCATTATTATGGTCGGTTAAGTTTTTAAATAATTCAAAGCCGCTGTGTACCAATAATAATTCAGTGCCATGTTCAACGGGAGTCAACGTCCAGCTTACGTTTGAAGTGTATGGGGTTTTGGTTACAGCCCAATCGTTTTTCCATACATAGCTTAGATTAGTAAATGGTTTTACTTCTAATACTTCACAAACAACGAATGTATTGTTTGGATTTGTGAACCGAAAATGATGGCCCACTTCCGGCTTAAAATCGCTTGGCATTAACCATTGTTCCATTAATTCAGGCTTTGTTAGATAATCCCAAACCTGCTGAGGGGTTTGATTGAAATAAAATGTGTGTTTAATTTCTCTTTGCATAATAGGTAACTTTTAGGTTACCAAAAGTAAATGTAACTTTTAAGTTACGCAAATTTATTTTTAGAAATGTTTAAGTTGAATAGAAAATAAAGCGTACAAGAGTGCGACGCCTGCCTACCGGACAGGCAGGCAACAGAAGCTAAATAGCATTACAAATGCTGGGTACAAAAAATTATGTCAACAACTTTACTGCATCTTTGGCAAAGTAGGTTGCAATTAAATCTGCACCCGCTCTTTTAATAGCAGTTAATGTTTCTAAAATGGCTTTGTCTTCATTTAACCAACCCATTTTAGCAGCCGCTTTAATCATTGCATACTCACCGCTGATGTTGTATGCACTTACAGGAATATCAACAGCATTTTTTACTTCACGAATAATATCTAAATAAGCTAATGCAGGTTTTACCATTACAATATCTGCACCTTCTGCAACATCCATTACTGTTTCTTTAATAGCTTCTTTTCTGTTGGCATAATCCATTTGGTAAGTTTTCTTATCTCCAAAACCGGGGGCAGAATCTAATGCATCTCTAAACGGACCATAAAAACAAGAAGCATATTTTGCACTATAACTCATAATGCCTGTTTTAGAAAAACCATTTTCTTCTAAGCCTTGACGTATTGCTCCGATTCTTCCATCCATCATATCGCTCGGTGCAACAAAATCTGCACCGGCTTGTGCGTGGCTGATACTCATTTGCACCAATGCTTCAACAGTTTCATCATTCACAATTTCATTGTTTTTTACAATACCATCATGACCGTAAGATGAATAAGGGTCGAGTGCAACATCAGTCATAACCAACATTTCAGGCACTGCATCTTTAATTGCTTTAATGCTTCTTTGCATTAAACCGTTTTCATTCCATGCTTCTTTACCTGTATTATCTTTTAATTCGTCTTTACATTTTATAAAAATCAACACGCTCTTTAAACCCATACCCCACATCTCTTTTACTTCTTTAACCGTAACATCTAAACTGTTGCGATAATAGCCCGGCATTGATGCTATTTCTGTTTTAATATTTTCGCCTTCATCAATAAATAAAGGCACAATAAAATCATTAGGTGATAAAGCAGTTTCTGCAACAAGAGAACGTATTGCAGCTGATTGACGAAGTATTCTGTTTCTGCGTTGTAGGTACATAAAATATTTGATTTCGGATTTTTAGATGTCTGATTTTCTTTTATTCAGTTTCGCTGTTTTATCTGTTGCAGCGAAAATAGCGGTCAACTCATTGGCTTCTTTGATTAATCTTTCAACTTCAATTCCCGTTTTAATTTCCGCCTCTTTTATAACTTCTAACCAATAGTGACTTTCATCTGCTTCTTCTAAAACAAGTTCAATCTTATAAATAAAATCTGCATTCGACTTTGCTCTAACTGTTGCTCTGTAATTAGCCCCTACACTTCCTGCTGAACGAATTAATTGTTTAGCTGTCTCAAAACCTGCTGCATTTCTTGGAAAATCTTCGCAAAGTTTTATTACATCAATATGAAATTTCTTTGTCCGTTGTTGTAATTCTTTTCTATTCATGAAATAATTTTAGATAAAAATTACAATAAATATCCGACATCAATAAATCATACATCAGACATCAACACCATTCTTTCGGATTCAAGCAGGCTTGTAATAACTTATCTTCTTCACTTCCGGCTTCAGGTTGATAATTATATTCAAAACGAACAGTTGGCGGTAAACTCATTAATATGCTTTCTGTTCTGCCATTGGTTTTTAAACCGAAAATAGTTCCTCTGTCGTGAATTAAATTAAACTCCACATATCTTCCTCTTCGTATTTCCTGCCAGTATTTATGTTGCTCAGTAAAAGATAGCGTTTTTCTTTTTTCAACTATCGGAATATAAGCATCTATAAAAGCATTGCCGCAAGCCCTTCCGAAGTTGAACCAAAAATTGATATCATGTTTTTCATCAGGTCTTTGATGGTCGTAAAAAATACCGCCTATACCTCTGCGTTCATTATTGCGATGTGTGTTTACAAAATAATCATCGCATTCTTTTTTAAAAGCAGCATAAAAATCTGTATCAAAACCATCACACACATTTTTATAAGTTTGATGAAAGTGAACAGCATCTTCATTAATTAAATAGTAAGGTGTTAAATCTGTTCCGCCACCAAACCATCTGTCAATCACTTCATCATTCTCATACAACTCAAAATATCTGTAATTGCAGTGAACTGTTGGTACGAAAGGGTTGTACGGATGAATAACCAAGCTTAAGCCACAGGCAAACCATTTCTCTCCATTAATATTTAATTGCTTACGCATTTTATCTGTAACACTTCCAAAAACCGTTGAAACATTTACACCACCTTTTTCAAAAACATTACCATCAGCTATCACTCTAGTTCTTCCGCCACCGCCTTTGCCATCTTCTCCACGTTGCCATTCTTCTTCAATAAATTTTGCTTTGCCATCAGTAGTTTCTAATGCTGAACAAATTTTATCCTGAAGGCTATAAATAAAATCAATCCATTCACCTCTGAACTGTTTTGTTTCTGTTTGATGAACTGTAGCTGTTTGCATAGTATTAATTTTGCACAAAACTCTTTTAAGACAATCGCGAAAAAAATGATTTCAATCAGTTTTTAAAATACTTACAGAAGTATGACATTTTTATTGGTTGTTGAATAGCATTGTTGCAGTACAAGAGTGCGACGCAACGATGTTTAATTTTTATTCTACTGTTTGGCTAATAAAAACTTTAATCGTTCCAATCATAATTCTTAACGGTATCAACAAATGCTTTTGCATGTGCAACGGGGACATTAGGCAAAATTCCATGACCTAAGTTAGCTACATGTTTTGTGTTGCCGAATGCCTTCAACATTTTCTTTACTTCAGTTTCAATTACAGGAACAGGTGATAATAATTTAGCAGGGTCGAAATTGCCTTGCAGTGTAATGTTATCTCCTGCAAAGCTGCGTGCCATTTGAGGTTCAATACACCAATCAATTCCTAAACCTGCTGCACCCGTTGCTGCCATTTCTTGCAAACTGTACCATGCACCTTTTGCGAAAATGATAACCAATGTTTCATCTTTTAATGCATTAACAATTTGTTTTATGTATGGCAAAGAGATAGTTTCAAAATCCTGCTTGCTTAATAAACCACCCCAGCTATCAAATAGCTGAACAGTATCTGCACCTGCTGCAACTTGTGCTTTTAAATAAGCGATAGTTGTATCTGTTATCATTTGTAATAACTGATGTGCTAATGCAGGTTGTGTGTAACAAAATGCTTTTGCTTCATCAAAAGTTTTACTGCCTTTGCCCTGCACCATGTAGCAGAGTAAAGTCCACGGAGCACCTGCAAAACCAATTAAAGGCACTCTGTTATTTAATTCCTGCTTAATTAATTTAATGGCATCAAACACATAACCCAATGTTTCATTTACATCGGGTACTCTTACACGATTCAGGTCTGCAGCGGTTTTGACAGGATCAGGCAATACCGGCCCTTTACTTTCTATCAACTGCACTTCTAAACCCATTGCCTGCGGAACAACCAAAATATCTGAAAATAAAATAGCTGCATCTACGCCAACAATATCAACGGGTTGAATAGTTATTTCACATGCCAGTTCCGGTGTTTGACATCTTTCAAAAAAAGAATATTTGTTTCTTATGGCAATATATTCGGGCAAGTATCTTCCTGCCTGACGCATCATCCAAACAGGTGTACGTTCAGTTTGCTCGCCTCTTAATGTTCTTAATAATAAATCGTTTTTAAGCATGTAGTTATTTCTGATTTACTGATGTATGATTGTATGATTGAAAGTAATGAATAGCCTGATTTAACAACAACTCTTTTGCTGATTCATTAGCTGTTTGAATAGTATTAGCTGAAAAGTTTTTTATTTCGGCAGCAGTTGTATTGCCGATAGCAAATAAAACAGTATTGGTTGCTACTCTATTATTTGAAAAAAAACTTCTTACTGCACTGGGGCTGAAAAACAGAATACCATTGTAGGTTTTATCAATTGATTTTTTTGTTTCTATTGTTTCATACACCACCACTTCTTTTACTTCAACTCCTTTAGCAGCAAGCGTTTCAGGCAGTTCATCTCTTCTTATATTTCCGCAGAAGAAAACAACCAATTGAATACTTTGTTCAATAATGCTATTAGCTAAATCTAACGCATTCTTTCCTCTTGATTGAATATTACTTTCATTAAAAATGTTGAGTAATATTGCCTTGGTTGAATTGCCTAAGCAAAATATTTTCCAATCGGGCTGCAGTTTATTTTTTTGCAATATTGCAACAACAGCTTCAGCAGCATTCATGCTTGTAAAAACAATGGTTTGTTTTTGTTCGGCAGTTGTAATTATTTCTTGTTCAATAAAAGCATCAACAATATTTTTCGTTTCAATGAATGAAACAATATCAATTTGAAAATTATCGGGTAGATTTTGCAAAGTGTCTGCATCTAATGGCCGTGTAGATAATATGGAAACAGTTTTATTTTCCATTTCTTATTCCCTCCAGAATTTCAGCACCGCCATCTTCTAAAATCTGATGGGCTGCTGTTATGCCTAAATCTGATGCATCATTTGTAAAAATGCTGTAAGACATTTCTGCTTTTTGCTTTCCATCTAATGAAAGTAAACTGCATTTGAAGTAAAGCTGTGTATCTTTTATTTCGGCCAAAGCACTGATGGGTGTTGAACAACCGCCCATTAAGGTTCGTAAAAAGTCTCTTTCTATTTTAGTACACAATGCTGTTTTTTCATCGTTCAATAACATGCATTTTTCTTTTACTGCATCATCACCTTCTTTACAAACAATCATTACAGCACCTTGAGCCGGTGCGGGTAACATCCAATCTAAATCAACTGAATTTTCGGGGCGAAGGTTAATACGCTCCAAACCAGCGGCAGCAAAAATGGCCCCATGCCAATTACTTTCTTTTAATTTTCTTAAACGCGTATTTACATTACCACGCAGGTTTTCAATAATGGTATCGGGATATTTGTTTTTCCATTGAGCAATTCGGCGAATACTTGAAGTACCAATTAATAAATTCGAATTTCGAATTTCGAATTTCGAATCTTTAAAAACTAATATATCTCTGTAGTTTCCTCTTTTTAAAACGGCTGCCTGTTGTAAACCTTTCGCTAATTTGGTGGGTACATCTTTCATGCTGTGTACAGCAATATCAATTTTATTACTTAACAATGCAGCATCTAATGTTTTGGTGAAAATACCTTGTACACCAATTTCATACAGTGGTGTTACTAAATCTATATCGCCTTCACTTTTAATGAATACTAATTCAGAAACAATACCATGTTTGGCTAATTCATTTTTTACCAGATTGGCTTGCCATACTGCCAACTCACTTTCGCGGGTGCCTATTTTAAGGACTTTGTTCATTAGTGTTGATACAGTTGAAGTGTGCGACGCAACGGAAGCTACATAGTATTCCGCTGTTGGGTCACTTATTAAAAATAAAAAAGTTTAGTTAATTAGCAGTAACTGCAATAAAATCGTTAATGGCTTCTATATAGTAGCAACCGGGCTGGTGTTGCGTTCTCATTTTCGCAGCCATATTGTTTACTACTTTTTGAATCAGCTCTGTATTATTAAAATTGCCGGCTGTATAAATTGATTGAAACAAACTGCATTGGTTCATATCGCTCAACTTTTGTTTTACTGCTTTAATAGCAGGTACATTTTTACGCATATTGTTCCAATCGGTAAACTCCTGCATATGCAATGCTATGATAGCTTTGGCTTTAGGCACTTCTGCCAAACGCATTTGTAATGTTTCATCATTTATTTTAGAAAGTTCATCAACATTTACCAAAGTAATGTTCTCTGAATTTTTTAATGCAGGATGAATATTATTGGGAATTGATAAATCTATCAATACTTTCTTTTTATCTGCAGTAATATTCTGTTCGTTTATAAAAGGTTCGTCTGCATTGGTTGCTACAATTACAACATCGGCTTTATTTAATTCATTATTTAATTCATGAAAAGGTGCTGACTGTAAGCCTAATTCATTAGCCAATTCGTTTGCCTTATCTTCTGAACGGTTAATGAGTGTTATATTTTTTGTTGATAGATAATCAACCAGATTTTTACAGGTGTTTCTTCCAATTTTTCCTGTACCGATTAATAAAATGTTTTTATCAGCTATATTTTCAACTTGCTCTTTTAAGAACCGAATAGCAGCAAAAGAAACAGAAACTGTTCCGCCGCTTAAATTGGTTTCTGTTTTAATTTGTTTAGATGATTGTAGAACGGTATTGAATAATCTTTCTAAATAAGCACCAATCATTCCGTTTTCTTTAGCCAACCGCACAGCACTTTTCATTTGACCAACAATTTCATAATCGCCTAAAATCTGAGAGTCTAATCCTGCCGCTACTTCAAACATATGTTCAATAGCTTTTATATCGTGCTTAACATAGCAAAGCTTTTTAAAACTTTCTGCATCTCCTTCGGTAACTGAACAGAGTAATTGAATAACAGTAGGTACATCTCCGTTTAACACATACACTTCTGTACGGTTGCAGGTGCTTACCACAAATATTTCAGCAATTGCTAATTGAGCAGCAGTTTGTAAAATAGAAATGTATTGCTCTGTATTAATAGCAAATTTACCCCTGCTTGCTGCGTCTGATTTTTTGTAGTTAATACCTATTACTGAAAGTTGGTTAACACTCATAATTTTAATTACTCCCACTTATAAACGCAAATGTATTGTTGAAGGTTTGCTTGAAAACATGATTTTCGTCATCGCATTGTCATTTAATTGTAAGATTTTTTGGTAACTCATATTCTGTAATCGTTATAATACATTTGCACGTATATGTTTTAAAACAAAATAATGAACAAAGGAATTGTTTTAATGAATTTGGGTTCTCCGGATTCTACCACTGTAAAAGATGTAAGAAAGTATTTGAATGAGTTTTTAATGGATGAAAGGGTAATTGATGTTCCCTTTATACTACGTAGTTTATTAGTGAGGGGAATTATTGTACCGTTCAGGGCTCCAAAATCGGCACATGCTTACCAAACAATCTGGACGGATGAAGGCTCTCCTTTAATGGTGCTTACCAAGCAATTACAAATTGCCGTTCAGCAAAAAACAGATATACCCGTTGAAATAGCCATGCGTTATGGCAACCCCAGCCCTAAAGTTGCTTTTGATAATTTAGTGAAACAAAATCCAGCGGTTGATGAAGTAGTGCTATTTCCATTATACCCACATTATGCAATGAGCAGTTACGAAACTGCTGTTGAGTATGCCAAGGAAATTCACAAACAGAATAATTATTCTTTTAAGCTAACAATTGTTGAGCCTTATTATAATAACAACGATTACATTAATGCATTGGTGGAGAGTATTAAACCATACATTAATAAAAATTACGACAAAATAGTTTTTAGTTACCATGGCATACCGGAAAGGCATGTAAGAAAAAGCGATACCACTAAAAATCATTGTTTGTTGGTGAATGATTGTTGTAATGTAAACTCAGCAGCACATAAAACCTGCTACAGGCATCAGGTATTTGAAACTACTAAATTGGTTACACAAGCTTTAGGAATTAATACCGATAAATGGGAACTTACTTTTCAATCAAGACTTGATAATAAATGGCTGAAACCTTTTACAGATATACGCTTAGAAGAAATGCCTAAACAAGGCATTAAAAAAATATTAATTCTATGCCCTGCTTTTGTAAGCGATTGTTTAGAAACTTTAGAAGAAATTGCCATACGTGGTAAAGAAGTATTTACAGAAGCCGGTGGCGAGGAATATGAAATGATACCTTGTTTAAATGTAAATGAGCTATGGGTAAATACGGTACTTAAATTATGTAACAACCATGTACATTAAAGCTCTTCATATCATTTTTATTGTAACCTGGTTTGCTGGTATGTTTTATATGCCAAGGCTTTTTATTTATAATACCGAAGCCAATGAGAAAGAAGAACCAACAAAAAATATTTTACAACAACAGTTTACGGTAATGATGAAAAGATTGTGGTATGGTATCACCTTCCCATCTGCAATACTTACATTAATTTTAGGGCCGTTGGTTTGGTATCAGTTATACAATTTTTATATCCCCGATTGGTTAGCTGTTAAGTTAGCATTTGTGTTCTTTTTATACCTCTATTTTTTTTCTTTACACATCATTTTCAAACAACAGATAAAGGGAGTTTTTAAATACACGTCTCAACAACTAAGAATTTGGAACGAAGTAGCCACAATATTTTTAGTAGCTATTGTAATGCTTGCTGTTGTTAAAGAAAGTATGAGTTTTATTTGGGGAATTACAGGCTTAGTTGCTTTTGTTATTTTATTAATGAGTGCTATAAAAATTTATAAAGCAATCAGGCACAAATAAAAGTTGCCATTTCAATCAGTGCCTGTATTTTTACAATATTATTGCTCGGGGTGCCTAATATTTTATTAAGCTGAGATTATACCCGAAACCTGATTTGGTTAGTACCAACGGAGGGAATGCATATTAAAATTTATTGCGTTATTTTCTTCGTTACAAGAAACTAACGCTTTTTTTATACCTATACTATGAGTAGTACTAAAAAAGAATATGGCTTAATACCAAGCCATTATCAAAACTGGCAAAATAGACAGGAATGGTTTTTTAACAGAGAAAATACTGATACTTATGAACAATGGTATGAAGGCAGGTATAAACGTGCGGAAATATGGCAAAAGAAAGTAATGGAGCAATTAGTGTCAAAAGATAAAAGAGTAAAAACACTATTAGAATTTGGTTGCGGCACTACAAGATTTACCAGATGGTGGAAGAACATTGGCATTGAAGCATCGGGAGGAGATATTTCTCCGCTCATGCTTTCTCAGGCAATTGAATTATTTGATGGAGATTTGGTAATGGCAGATTCGCATAATATGCCATTTAAAGCTCATACGTTTGATGCGTTAGCTTTTATTACAACTTTTGAATATTATAAAGACCCCGTAAAAGTTATACGCGAAGCTGCAAGAGTGGGAAAATACGGTATTGCTATGGGTATGATGAACAGAAACTCACCTAAAGTATTAAGAAGAAGAATTCAACAGGCATTTGGTAAAAATCCTTTTTATATTACCGCTACTTTTTATACTCCGAAAAAATTAATGTTAATAATAGATGAAGCATTAAAAGGGAGGAGTTATACTATTGAATGGACATGTACCGGTTTGCCCAAATGGTTTCCTGTACAACAATGGAGTGTGCCATACGGAGATTTTTTTGGTTTATATATTAAGCTGAATGATTAAATATTATGAAAGAAGCAGGCAAAATACAGCATTCTTTTTTTGAAGAAACAATACTTACTAAATGCGGTTACCGCCGCAATGAAGTGGTTAACGGTGCTGCATTTGGTGTTGATGTGTCTGTGGTTGATTTGCAAAATAATATGGCGATGGCATTAACCAGCGACCCTCTATCGTTAGTTCCTTCATTAGGTTTAAAAGAATCAGCCTGGTTGTCTGTTCATTTGATGGCTAATGATATGGCTACAACAGGTTTTGCACCCATGTATGCTCAGTTTGTTTTAAACCTGCCCGATTATTTATCAGAAGAAGACTTTAAAACATACTGGAATCATATTCATACATTTTGCAATGAAACAGGAATAGCTATTACAGGAGGGCATACCGGTTTTATTCCTAATCAAAATTCAACCATTGCAGGCGGAGGAACATTTGTAACCATTGCTCCAAAATATGAAATCTTAACTTCAGATAAAGCCAAAGCTGGTGATATTTTAATTGCAACTAAGCAAGCAGCATTAACTGCTACATCCATTTTGGCAAAAAGTTTTCCTAACACAGTTAAAAAACATTTGGGAGAAACTATTTTTCTGGATGCCTGCAATTCATTTTATAAAACCTCTTCTTTAAAAGATGCATTAGCAGCAAAGGGTTCAGCGGGAAATATTGGTGAAGTAACTGCTATGCACGATGTTACCGAAGGTGGTATTATTGGTGCCGTTTATGAATTAGCTATTGCGTCAGGTAATGGAGTATTGATTAACAATGATGCTATTCCGATTGGTGAAACACAGCAAAAAGTTGCTCAACTTTTTAACTTAGATGCAAGATATATTATCGGTGCAGGTTGTATGCTAATATGTGCAACAAAAGGTTTTGAACAGGATGTATTGCAACGGTTAAAAGATGCAAATATTGAAGCTTCTGTTATTGGCAGAATAACAACAAAAGAAGAAGGATTAAAAATTTTAGAAGGAAATGAATTGAAAGATATTGAGTACATAGAAAAAGACCCATACTGGAATGCTTTCTTTAATGCATATGCAAAAGGATGGAATTAAAAATGAAAACTGAAATTGCAAAAGGCGGTGTGTATTTAGTAGTTGACCCTTCAATGTCAAAAGAAAAGTTATTGCAAAAACTGTCTATTGTATTACTTGAAAACATTTGTGCAGTGCAGGTTTGGGATAATATGAACAATATTGATAATGTTGATGCTTTATTAAAATCCATTTGTGATTTATGTGCAAAGCACAATACCCCTGTTTTAATTAATAATCAATGGCAATTATTAAAACAATATGATTTTGATGGTATACATTTTGATGAATTGCCTCAAGATATTCAGGCTATTAAACAGGAAATCGGAAAAGATTTTATTTGTGGAGTTACCTGTAACAATGAGATAACTGTTGCAGAAAAAGCAGCAGCAATGCAATTTGATTATGTTTCATTCTGCTCAATGTTTCCATCTTCAACAAGTAATAGTTGCGAATTAGTAAGTTTTGAAACTGTACAAAAGGTAACTGCCGTTACAAATCTTCCTGTATTTCTTGCCGGTGGAATAAGATTAGAAAATATCGATTCGCTAAATGAACTTAATTATGCAGGTATTGCTGTTATTTCAGGAATAATGAGTGCAGAAAATCCTCAATTGATTACTCAACAATATCAACAAAAAATAAATCAGCATATTTATGACAAGCAAAACCATTGAAAAACTTTGCTGCCCCTTTGATAAAAGCGATTTATCATTACAGGTTTTTGCACAAGATGTAAGTAATAATATTAAAGAGGGTATTTTAACGTGTTCTGTTTGTAAACGCTACTACCCTATAGTTTCGGGTATTCCTATTATGAACCCCGATGAGTACAGAGAATTTAAATTAGAAATTCCTTTATTAGAAAAGTGGCAACATCATTTACCAAATACTACATTTGATAATTTCAGACTAACCAATACAACAGTAACATCATTACCTGAACAATAAGTGTTAGATTCATTATTCAATCTCAGCTTATGAATAAAAATTATATCGCAATTCTTATCAGCGTTTTTTTATTTGTTTCCTGCTCTAAAATAAAAGTTGATTTAATAGTTCACAACGCTGTAATTTATACTGTTGATTCTTCATTTTCAACAGCAACTGCAATGGCTGTTAAAGATGGAAAAATTGTAGCTGTCGGAGATAGTAACAGCATCTTCACAAAATATCAATCTGCTGAAAATCTTGATGCACAAGGGAAAGCTGTGTATCCGGGTTTTATTGATGCTCATGCACATTTTGTTGGTTACGGGCAGAGTTTGTTTACTGCTAATTTGTACAACAGTAAAAGTTTTGATGAAGTAATTGAGCGTTTGAAAAAATTTGAGCAGGAACATCCTGAAGAAAAATGGATTTTAGGCAGAGGCTGGGATCAGAATAAATTTCCTGATAAGAAATTTCCAAATAATGAAAAACTAAACGCTGCATTTCCTGATAAACCCGTTTTTATTACAAGAGTAGACGGACATGCTGCTATCTGTAATCAAAAAGCATTCGATATAGCTAATGTTAAAGCAGGAGCCACTTTAACGGGCGGAAAAGTGGAAATCATCAATGGAAAATTAACAGGTGTATTAATTGA
>SAIW01000021.1 GCA_004028795.1 Chitinophagaceae bacterium | reverse complement strand
GTTTCAAACAGCAAATAGTATACAACTATTGAATTCACTTTTAAAGAAAATTCAATTAAACCCTAATTGGAAATTTAATTCTTTAAAAAATTACCCATTAAATAATTAGAGTATAAATGAACATCAATCCCACCCGCCTACAGCAACACTTTGAAGCCATGAGCTTGATTGGTAAAATCGGTAAAACAGGGACCAATCGCCCTGCCCATTCACAAGATGAAAAGAAAGCATTTGTATTGGCTGCAAGCTGGATGGAGGAAGCCGGTATGACAACACATATAGACAATTTCGGTAACCTTATCGGAAGAATGGAAGGAAAGAATAAAACATTGCCTGTGTTAATGATGGGCTCTCATTTAGATTCTCAACCCTATGGCGGCAGGTTCGATGGTGTGGCAGGTGTGTTATGTGCTATTGAAGTAGCCACCACTCTAAAAGAAAACAATATCATTCCCGAAAGAAGTATTGACATTATTTCTTTTGCCGATGAAGAAGGCTGGCGTTTTAATAAAGGTTTATTCGGCAGCAGAGGTATTCTCGGCAAATTAGAAGCAGGTGAGCTGCAACGAAAAGATAAAAATGGTATTACACGTGAACAAGCATTGAAAGATTTCGGTTGTGATATAACTAAGTTTAAAGATGATGAATATCAGCCCGGCAGCATTTATTGTTTTTTAGAATTACATATTGAACAAGGCCCTGTGTTAGATATTGCCAATAAACCTGTTGGTGTGGTATCCGGTATTTCAGGCCCTTTATGGGCAACACTAAAACTAAAAGGAATGGCAGGCCATGCAGGCTCTGTACCTATGGCAATAAGAAAAGACGCATTGGTTGGTGCTGCTGAAATTATTATTGCATTAAATGAAATTGCTACACAAATTCCGGGTGCACCAACTGTGGGTACAGTCGGCACAATCAATGTTTTCCCTGCAAGCAGAAATATTATTCCTGAAGAAGTAACGATAACTATTGATTTGCGTGATATTGATTTGGAAAGAAGACACAAATACGAACAACAGTTGAAAGAGAAAATTGAAAGTATAACAAAGAAGCATGGATTAACTTATACATTAACAGAAGACACGAACAGCGAACCCCGCTATTGTGCAGAATGGATTAAAACAATCATTCATGCAGCATGTAATAAACTAAACTTAGATGCCCCTGAATTAATGAGTGGTCCCTTTCATGATTCTTTGCCACTCTCCTACGCTACCGATTACGGAATGATTTTTATACGAAGCAAAGATGGCATCAGTCATAATCCCTTGGAATATTCTTCTTACGAAGATTTAGCATTGGGTACTAATGTTTTATTAGGTACTGTATTAGAAATTTTAAAGCGATAATACATAAGGGTTATTGGTTTAGCAACATATTCATAATTAAATAACTTACTGATTACATGCAGTTAGCAATTGCAAAGTTTTTTTGCAAAACCTAACCCAATGAAATTCTTTTTATCATGTGTGCTTGTATTTTCTTTTATCAAAGTCAATGCACAGCAGGAAAACAATCATCCCAACATTTTTCTAATCACTATTGACGGTTACCGATGGCAGGAACTTTTTAAAGGTGCAGATACCAACATTCTTAAAAATCCTGAATTTGTATTTGATACATCTTTAGCTAATGTAAGATGGAATGGAGAAAATGATTTTGAAAGAAGAAAAAAGTTAATGCCTTTTTTTTGGAATGTAATTGCACAAAAAGGAAGCCTGTATGGCAACAGAGCATGTAATAACAAAGTAGATGCAGCCAATATTTACAAATTTTCATACCCCGGCTATAATGAAATTTTAACAGGCAAGCCTGATATTATTCCGGTTTTAAATACACCAACATTAAATAAAAACACAAACTTCTTCTCCTTATTCGATACAACCGCTGCTTATAAAAACAAAGTAGCAGCCTTTTGTTCGTGGAGTATTTTAAAATATATTTTCAATCCAACAACTTCTCATTTTCCTGTTAATGCAGGTTATGATGATTTTTTTGATGATACTGCAACCGATTCAATTCATATTGCCGTAAATAATCTTCAAAATGAAGTTGAAGAAAAAGAACGTACCAGGTATGATGAGTTTACTTTTCTTCACGCCAAACAATACATTAAAAAAAATTTACCTAAATTAATGATGATAGGTTTTGGAGAAACAGATGAGTATGCACATCAAGCCCGCTATGATATGTACCTGCAACAGGCAAATAAAATTGATAATATGATTGGTGAATTATGGTACGAATTACAGCAAATTCCTTTTTATAAAAACAATACCATTTTTATTATTACAACAGATCATGGAAGAGGTAAAAAACAAAATAAATGGATGAATCATTACACACTAATAAAAGGCAGCAGCGAAGCATGGATAGCAGTACTGGGCAATAATATTGAAGCTAAAGGAGAAGTTAAAACCAATTCGCAGCTTTATTTAAAACAAATTGCACCTACCATTGCTCAACTTGCTAACATAAATATTTATAAACCCAAAGAAAAAATTAATATAGAAACCATAACATCAACAATAGTAACTTCAAATACCAGTACAACTAATAAAGTTTTATTGTCTTCCAAATAATCATCCTTCACATTTTTATAACAGTTGCGTTTTATTTTGGCATTGCATTTGGCTTATTGAGTGTATTAAACCTTTTGTTATGAAAAAGATTATTACACTCGCAACAGTTTTTACAGTTTTTCTGTTAACCAATAAAACGCAGGGGCAAATCAGGGTTGGAATAGGTGTTCATATTGGTGTACCTGTTGCACCTGTAGTAGCACAACCATACTACGATGATAACTACTATTACTATCCTGATTGGGATGTTTACTATAATATCGGTTTACGCCAATACGTTTATTTTGATGGTTATAACTGGATAAGATGTAACCAATTGCCTTACGCTTACCGCAGTTGCGATTTCGGCCGTGCACGTTATGTAAGAATTAATGAATGTAACCCTTATTTAAGAGCAGATTATTATAGAAATACTTACGGATACAGACCTCAACAGGTTTATGTAAACAGAGGCTATAATGACTATGACAGAAGCAGAAATATAGGATATGAAAGAAGAGATTACGACAGAGGTCGTGGATGGGGTGAAGAAAGACATGAAGAACATGAAAGATTTGAACGTGGCGAAGGTTGGGGCAGAAGAGGTCATTAAATATTAAAATCTTATAAAAAAGAGGCCAAAAGCCTCTTTTTTTTATAACCTTTTGCTTAACAATTATATTTGTAAACATAAGATTCTTTGATGAGCAAATATTCGAAACAAACCCGGTTGCTAACCGCTATTGACTGCATTGTATTTGGATTTGATGGCGTTGACTTAAAAATTCTTTTGGTAAAACGTGGCATGGAACCTGAAAAAGGTAAGTGGAGTTTAATAGGTAGTTTTTTACAACAGGATGAGGACTTGAGTAAAGCAGCTTCAAGAATTTTAAAATTACTTACCGGATTAAGTGGTGTATATCTTGAACAACTGCATGCTTTTAGTAATCCAAAGAGAGACCCGATTGAAAGAACCATTTCAGTTGCATATTTTGCCCTGATTGATATACATGCTTATGAAAAGCAGATAAGCCATGAGTTTCATGCAGAATGGTTTCGTTTAGATAAAATACCGAAGCTTATTTTCGACCATGATGAAATGGTTGAAATGGCAAAAGAAAAACTGCAATATAAAGCAGCCTTGCACCCGATTCTTTTTGAATTGATGCCCGAAAAATTTACCATTCCTCAATTACAAAATTTATACGAAGGTGTTTACGGAACTGAAATTGACAAACGTAATTTCAGCAGAAAACTATTATCTACCGGTTTATTAGTTAAGCAACCGGATAAAGAAAGAGAGAACTCAAAAAAAGGGGCATATTATTATAAACTCAATAAAAATAATTACAAAGCAAAGTTTCAGGCTTTTTTGAATATTATCCCCAATTCTCACAAGCTCAAAGGATAATTAAATTTTTTGAACTAAATAATTAAGTGTTAATTTGACACGAATACACTTGCCCCATGAAAGATTCATTTGTAATTGGAGTTGATTATGGCACTGATTCTGTTCGTTCTATAATCGTTAATACTGCAAACGGTCAGGAAGTTGCAGCATCTGTTTTTTATTATCCCCGTTGGAGAGATGGTTTATACTGTAATGCTTCACTACAACAATTCAGGCAACATCCTTTAGATTATGTAGAAGGTTTGGAAGCAACCATAAAAGATTGTTTAAAACAAGCAGGCTCAGCAGTTGCTGAAAATATCAAAGCAATATCTGTTGATACAACGGGCTCCTCTCCCGTTGCTATTGATGAAACAGGAACACCATTGGCATTAAGAAGTGATTTTAAGGAAAATCCGAATGCCATGTTTGTGTTGTGGAAAGATCATACTTCAACAAAAGAAGCTGCAGAAATAAACAGCCATGCAACAAAGTTTGATGTTAACTATTTACAATTTGTGGGCGGTATTTACAGCAGCGAATGGTTCTGGGCTAAACTATTACACATACTACGTGAAGATGAAAGTATAAGAAAAAATATTTATTCATTCGCAGAGCATTGCGATTGGATTCCTTTCTTATTAAGTGGTGGGGAAACTGCTGCAGCCATGAAACGTGGTGTTTGCAGTGCCGGCCACAAAGCCTTATGGGCAGAAGATTTTAAAGGATTACCTCCGGATGATTTCTTCTCATCGCTCGACCCATTGTTAAAAGGCTTTACGCAAAAACTATTTACAGAAACTTATACGGCAGATAAAAGTGTTGGCAATTTATGTGCAGAATGGGCAGAACGTTTAGGCTTATCAACCAATGTAGTTATCGGTGTTGGTGCTTTTGATGCTCATATGGGTGCAGTTGGCGGGCAGATTGAGCCTTATCATTTAAGTAAGGTAATGGGTACCTCAACATGCGATATGTTGGTTACACCTTTAGAAGATTTAAAAGGGAAATTAGTAAAAGGAATTTGCGGACAGGTTAATGGCTCAGTAATTCCGGATATGATGGGGTTAGAAGCAGGGCAAAGTGCATTTGGCGATGCGTATGCCTGGTTGAAAAATACATTATTATGGCCTGCAAAAAACATTCTTTCACAATCAACCATTGCTGATAAAAAAGTAATTGATGCATTGTTGAATGAATTGAATGATAAAGCCATAGTTACCTTAACTAAGGAAGCAGAAAAAATTTCTTTTGATGAAAACAGTGAATTAGCTGTTGATTGGTTAAACGGCAGAAGAACACCCGATGCCAATCAATTATTAAAAGGTGCTTTCGCAGGTTTGAATTTAGGAACTGATGCACCGAGAATGTTCAGAGCATTGGTTGAAGCAACCTGCTTTGGTGCAAAAAATATTGTTGACTGTTTTGTTGAACAGGATGTTCCGGTTAAAGGTTTAATCGGTTTAGGTGGTGTTGCTAAAAAATCTCCGTTCATTATGCAGATGATGGCTGATGTAATGAACATGCCCATTCGTATTCATAAAAGTGAACAAACCTGTGCAGCCGGTGCAGCTATGTTTGCAGCAACAGCAGCAGGTATTTATAATAAAGTAGAAGATGCTATGAATTCGATGGGGCAAGGTTTTGATGCAGTGTATCATCCTAATCCATCTGTTGTTGAGTTATACAAAAAGCGATACGAAAAATATAAAACATTAGGAAGTTTTATTGAAAAACAGTTATCTGTATAATCATTTCAATCCAATAAATCATGGTTCAGATAAGCAAATTTCAACATATAAAAGAAGCGGCTTACAAAGGCAATATCCAATTACCTGAATTGGGTTTGGTATTATTCACTTTTGGAAATGTAAGTGAAGCAGACCATGAATTAGGTGTATTTGCTATTAAGCCGAGCGGGGTTCCTTATGAGAAACTGAAAGTTGATGACATGGTAATTGTTGACTTTGATGGCAATACTGTTGAAGGAAACTTACGCCCCTCATCTGATACCAAAACACATGCTGTTTTATACAAACATTGGAAGGGCATTGGCGGAATAGTTCATACACATTCAACTTACGCAACAGCATGGGCTCAAAGCCAACGTGATATTCCCATCTTTGGCACTACACATGCAGATTATAATACCGTTGATATTCCTTGTGCACCGCCAATGAGCGATGAAATGATTAAAGGAAATTACGAATATGAAACAGGTTTTCAGATAATTAATTGTTTTAAAGAACGTGGATTAGATTATAAAGAAGTAGAAATGGTTTTGGTTGGCAATCATGCCCCTTTTACCTGGGGTAAGAATGCAGATAAAGCTGTACACAACAGTGCTGTATTAGAACAAATAGCCAAGATGGCTTTATTTACTGAACAGATTAATCCGAAAGCACCGCGTTTAAAAGATGCTTTGATAAGAAAACATTTTGAACGCAAACATGGACCTGATAGTTATTATGGACAATGATTTTCTCCGTCATTTCGAAGGTTCGTGCCGAGAAATCTCATTGCTTTAATGAAGAGATTTCTCGTTGGGCAAGAACCCAATCTCGAAATGACGAATAAAGATTAGAACGTACAAGAGTGCGACGCAACAGAAGTATAATTAATAACAGAAAGTTTGTACTATAAAAAAAATTGAAAATTTTTAATCTTTAAATCAAGGTTAAACATGAAAAAAATTTTATTGAGCTCCGTTATTGCTTTAAGTGTTTCGGCAGAAGCACAACAAATGGATTATACTATTCAGCCGGTTGATTTTACTAAAGTGAAGTTGACAGATAATTTCTGGAGTCCTCGTATTAAAATAAATCAAACAGTAACTATTCCCGCATCTTTTGACAGATGCGAAAGCACAGGCAGAGTAAAAAACTTTGAAATGGCTGCCGCCAAAAGCGGTAAATTCTGTACTACCTACCCTTTTGATGATACGGATATTTATAAAACTATTGAAGGTGCTTCTTTTTCTCTAAGCTTATTTCCCGATGCCAAGCTTGCTGCTTATATAGATACATTAATTGATAAAATAGCAAAGGCTCAGGAAGCAGATGGTTATCTCTACACAGCAAGAACTATTAACCCTGCTGCTGCCCATGTATGGGCAGGTAAAGAACGTTGGGAAAAAGAAAGAGAATTAAGCCATGAGTTATACAATGCAGGGCATTTGTATGAAGCTGCTGCTGCTCACTTTAAAGCTACAGGCAAAAGAAATTTATTGAATATAGCATTGAAGAATGCCGATTTGGTTTGCAGTGTTTTCGGCCCTGATAAAAAACATGTTGCCCCGGGTCATGAAATTATTGAAATGGGTTTGGTGAAATTGTACCGTATAACAGGTAAGTCAGCATATTTAAACACAGCTAAATATTTTATTGAAGAGAGAGGCCATTATAATGGTTATGATATTAAAAGCAAAGACCCTTGGAAAAACGGTGCGTACTGGCAGGATAATATTCCTGTTGAACAACAGAAAGAAGCTGAAGGTCATGCTGTAAGAGCAGGCTATTTATATTCAGCAGTAGCAGATGTTGCTGCTATGACAGATGATAAAAAACTATTAGCTGCTATTGACAGCATTTGGGTAAACTTCGTTACAAAGAAAATGTATGTGCAGGGTGGTGCCGGTGCTGTTGGCAGTGGTGAACGTTATGGCGATAATTATGAATTACCTAATGAAACGGCATACAATGAAACCTGTGCAGCCATAGCTAATGTGTATTGGAACCAACGCATGTTTTTATTACATGGAGAAAGCAAATACATTGATGTACTGGAAAAGATTTTATACAACAATGTTATTTCAGGAATAGGGTTAGATGGCAAATCCTTCTTCTATACCAATGCCATGCAGGTAAAGAATAATTTTTCTCATGCAGATATGGAGAATGCCCGCAGTGGTTGGTTTGAATGCAGTTGCTGCCCTACCAATCTGGTTAGATTAATTCCATCAATTCCGGGTTATGTGTATGCACAACAGAACGATAAGCTGTTTGTGAATCTGTTCATTAACAGCAATACTTCTTTAAATGTAAATGGTAAACAGGTTGCTATTGAACAACAAAATAATTACCCGTGGAATGGAGATTTAAAGTTTATCATTAATCCCAACAATGCAACTGAATTTTCTTTAATGCTTCGCATACCCGGTTGGGCTAAAGGAGAAGCTGTGCCGAGTGATTTATATGCTTTTATCAACAATACAAATGACAAAATAAAAATAACAGTAAATGGTAATGATGTTGATTATGCAGTTCAAAACGGTTATGCAGTTATTAAAAAATTATGGAAGCAAGGTGATGTTGTTGCAATGAGTTTACCCATGCCTGTTCAGCAAATAGCATCTAATAAAAATATTAAAGGCAATATTGGTAAAACAGCTTTACAACGCGGGCCATTAGTGTATTGTGCAGAATTTGCAGATAATAATGGTAAAACATCAAATATTATTCTTCCCGCAAATACATCTTTCACAACAGCATTTCAACCGAATTTATTAAATGGTGTTACTGTTATTAAGGCTTCCATTCCTGTTATTGATGTTGATGATAAAGGACTAAATGTTTCAACAACAATAAAAGACTTTACTGCTATACCCTATTATTCCTGGGCTAACAGAGGTAAAGGCGAAATGATAATCTGGATGCCTAATAAAATAACCAATCTGGATATTATAACAGCTTCAAAAAACAATTAAACATTGCAAGATGAAAAAAACAAACACATTCATTCTGTTATTATCGCTTATTGCAGCAACTGCATGCGGTAATAACAAGCCTGCATCAAATACAGATACAGCACCCAAAAAATTCAGCATTACAGAAAAGCCTTTTGGTACAGCCGATAGTTTGCCTGTAACTGAATATACTATTGCAAACCCAAGCGGTGCCAGCATTTCAATTATAAATTATGGCGGAACTATTACCAAGTTAATGGTTCCTGATAAAAGCGGTGTATTGGGAGATGTTGTTTTAGGTTATAACTCATTACAAGGCTATCAGCAAAGAACTAACCCTTACTTTGGTGCGTTAATCGGCCGTTATGGTAACCGTATTGCAAAAGGTAAGTTTACTTTAGATGGTAAGGAATATACCTTAGCCGGTAACGACCACGGAAACAGTTTACATGGTGGAAGAAAAGGATATGATAAAGTTGTTTGGAAAGCAGAAAAGCTTGCAGGTGACAGCAGTTTAAAACTTACCTACAACAGTAAAGATGGCGAAGAGGGTTATCCCGGTAATTTACACGTTGAAGTTGTTTATACTTTTACGAGTGATAACAGTGTAAAGATTGATTATACAGCCACTACCGACAAAGCAACACCGCTTAACCTAACCAATCATGCTTATTATAATTTATCAGCAGGTAAAGATTCAACAATTCTGAATCATGAATTAATGTTGGCTGCGGATAATTATACACCTGTAAATGATGCGTTAATACCTACCGGAAAAATTGAGGCAGTAAAAGGAATTCCGATGGATTTTACTTCTCCCAAATTAATCGGAAAAGAAATTGCACAGGTTAAAGGCGGCTACGACCATAACTGGGTATTGAATAAAAAAGATAATGCCTTAGAGAAAATTGCAACTTTATATTATCAACCCAACGGCAGATTAATGGAAGTGTTTACAACAGAACCCGGCATTCAGTTTTATTCTGGTAATTTTTTAGACGGCAAATTAGCTGATACAAAAAATGCTCAGAAATATGTACAACACGCTGCTCTTTGTTTAGAAACACAACATTTTCCTGATAGCCCCAATGAGCCAACATTTCCAACAACTATTTTAAAACCCGGAGAAACATATAAACAAACCACTATTTATAAATTTTCAACTAAGTAAGATATGCCGGTAAGACGATAAGATAAAAAGTTGCAATGAAAACTAATAGTACAAGTGACACGTTCAAAAAATGTAGTCATTTCGAGGTTCTTGCCGAGAAATCTCATCATAGATAATAAAAGGATTTCTCGTTGGGCGAGAACCCAATCTCGAAATGACATTCATAAATAAATTTTCGTAACGCCTTCCCTTCTTTCCGGCAAAAGAAAAAACAAAAACATGATACCCGATTTAAAACAATTTGAAGTTTGGTTTATTACAGGCAGCCAGCATTTATATGGCGAAGAAACATTAAGACAGGTAGCAGAACATTCTCAAAAAATTGCAGACACATTCGATAAATCAAAACATATTCCGGTAAGGGTTATTTACAAACCGGTTGTTAAAACACCTGATGAAATTTATAACACTTTAGCTGACGCAAATATTACTAAAAATTGCATTGGCATTATTGCCTGGATGCATACCTTCTCTCCTGCTAAAATGTGGATTAACGCATTGAAAGCTTTGCATAAACCTATGTTGCAACTGCATACACAATTCAATCGCGATATCCCCTGGAGCAGTATTGATATGGACTTTATGAACTTAAATCAATCTGCACACGGCGATAGAGAATTCGGTTTTATGGTTAGCCGTATGCGTTTAAACCGTAAGGTTGTTACAGGCCATTGGGAAAATGAACAGGTGCAACAAAAAATTAATATATGGTGCAGGGCTGCTGCTGCATGGTACGATTGGCAGGGAGCAAAATTTGTTCGCTTCGGAGATAATATGCGTCAGGTGGCAGTAACAGATGGCGATAAAGTAGAAGCTCAATTAAAATTCGGTTACGAAGTAAATACACATGGTATCGGCGATTTAGTTGCTGTTATTAATGCAAGCACAACAAAAGAAATTGATGATATGATTAATGTGTATGAAACGAGTTACACATTGGTTGATAGTTTGAAAAAAGAGGGCAATCAACGCCAATCATTAATTGAAGCTGCAAAGATTGAAGTAGGTTTAGCTAAGTTTTTAAAAGAAGGTAATTATAAAGGCTATACAGACACGTTTGAAGATTTACATGGCATGGTACAATTGCCGGGCATTCCTTCACAACGCATGATGGCTACAGGTTACGGGTTTGGTGGCGAAGGTGATTGGAAAGTAAGTGCATTGGTACGTGCCATGAAAGTAATGGCAAGTGGTATACCCGGTGGTAATTCTTTCATGGAAGATTATACTTATCATTTCGAACCGAATAATGAAATGGTATTAGGTTCTCATATGTTGGAAATTTGCCCTTCAATTGCCAATGCAAAACCACGTTGCGAAGTGCACCCTTTGGGTATTGGTGGCAAGGCAGATCCTGTGCGTTTGGTATTTAATGTGGCTGCCGGCAAAGGTTTAAATGCTTCTATTATAGATATGGGCAACCGCTTTAGATTATTGGTGAATGAAGTAGAAGCTGTTGAAGCAACTAATGATTTACCAAAGCTGCCTGTAGCAAGGGTTTTATGGAAACCATTACCCGATATGAATACAGGTTGCACAGCATGGATATTAGCTGGTGGAGCACACCATACAGGCTATAGCCAGAATTTAACAAGCGAATACTTTGAAGATTTTGCAGCCATAGCTGGTATTGAATTGGTATTAATAAATGAAGACACGAAACTCTACAACTTTAAAAAAGAATTGCAATGGGGCGAAGTGTATTATCAATTGAATAAGAGTTAATAAACTTATTGTCATTTCGAAGGTTCTTGCCTGAGAAATCTGAATAATAAAATGCTTCTCGTTTGAGGAGCATTTTTTATGAAAAGAATTCATATTAAGTATTCGAATAAATTTGATTATTAATGTACAATGTATGAATAGGTTAATCTTTATTTTCTTGATTTTTCTTTCAATAAACTGTTTTGGTCAGAAAAAGAAATTGTTTTTGAGAAAAGGTATTTCCATTGACAGTGTATGCATTCTTACTCCAATTACAAATGTATATTCAATATCAAAAGAAGATAGTTTAGAACTCAACTTAATGTCAAGCCAACTTGCTGAAACATCTATTAACAAAGCTTTGCAAGATGTTTTTCCGGAATCAATTAATCATATTTATAAAAGTGTGCCTTTAGAAGACCAAGAAAAAATCAAGAACTCAATAATTGAACATACAAACTCTTACAATTCAATTTCATCTTTAAAAAAAATAGTGATTAATGATTCTCTCATTAATCAAGTAAACAAGGCAGGTTACCATTATAGTCTTATAATACTAAACTCAGGTTTCTCGAGAACTTCAACAAATTTTATAAATGAACGAATCAAAGCTCAAATTATTAATTTATTTCTATTCGGAATTGTAGATGCTATCAATTCTCCAATTGGAGTAGAAATAATAGTTAGAGAAAAAGCTTCGATAATGACAGCGATTTTAATTGACAACCGAAAACATAATATAGCTTTTTATAAAACTACTTATAACATTAAAGAAGACCCTTATAATCAATATGTTTTAAAAGGTATGGTCAGAGAAATTATTAGTGATTGTTTATTATAAATTTAATGCTCAAACAAATCTTCATCATTAACGGTAGTGCAAGTAGCAATTCATCTAATGAAAAATTGATTCGGTTATTCGTACAACAAACGAAAAATATTTTCAGTTGTACAGTATTCAATGAATTAAAATCATTACCACATTTTAATCCGGAGTTATCAGCAGATAATCCTCCTGCAATTATTCAATCATTCAGACAATCAATTGCCAATGCAGATGCAGTGCTTATCTGCACACCCGAATATGTTTTCAGCATACCAAGTGGTTTAAAGAATTGTCTGGAATGGTGTGTGGCAACCATGGTATTTACAGATAAACCTTTAGGCATTATAACAGCATCGGCACATGGGCAAAAAGGTCATGCAGAGTTGCAGTTAATCATGCAAACATTATCAGCAAGGTTCACTGAAGCAACCACATTATTAATTCAAGGCATTAAAGGAAAGATGAACGAAAAAGGAATGCTGACAGATAAAACAACAGTAGAAAACTTGAATAGCTTTATTAAAGCCTTTACTAACCTTGTTCAATAATCACTTTACATCTTTCACACACCTGAAACCGATATGGTTGGCAGCACTACGCCACTCTCCTTTTCCTCTTGTACCAACCATATAACGTGTGCAGTATTGATCTGTACATAAAAATGAACCACCACGTTGCACTTTCTTTTGTGCATTAGGCTCATTCGGGTCGAATGATATAGAAGGTCCCTTAGGGTTTTTAACTACTGTATTTTGTTTGGCTAATTCACTGTAATAATTGGCGTTATACCAATCGCTGCACCATTCCCATACATTGCCTGCTAAATCATATAAGCCGTACCTGTTGGCAGGGTAGCTTTTTACGGGTGCAGTACCTGCAAAACCATCATCATAATTATCATTATAAGGGAAGTTGCCTTCAAAAATATTAGCCATATATTTTCCATCCGGTTTAAGCGTATTACCCCAGGTATATAAATTACCTGCCATACCTGCACGTGCTGCAAACTCCCATTCAGCTTCAGTCGGCAAACGCTTACCTGCCCATTTTGCATAAGCAACCGCATCTTCCCAACTTATTTGTACAACAGGATAATTTTCTCTGCCCAAAATATTACTGTTCGGGCCTTCAGGATGTTTCCAGTCTGCCCCTGTTACATAACTCCACCATTGGCTGTAATCTTTTAATGATACCTGTTGGGCAGGTGGTGTAAACACAACAGAGCCCGCTACCAGTGCATCTTCCGGCACATTGGGAAATTCTTCTTTGGTTGGTTTTCTTTCAGCAACCGTTATATAATGTGTTGCTTTTACAAAAGCGGCGAATTGCTTATTGGTTACTTCTGTTTCATCCATAAAAAATGCATCAACATATACTTTATGTATATGTCTTGCATCGTTCATAGGTTCTTGTCCTCCATCACTTATACCAACAGGGTTAACACCTCCCATACTAAAAGTGCCACCGGGTATTAATTTCATGCCATCAGGTATTTTATTAACAGTAATTTTATTTTCAATGGTTGAATCGAAATCTTTACCGCCATTATTCATGTATAACGTACTGTCTCCTTTATTTAAACCATTAGTTGTACAGGAAACAGCATTTTCAATTTTATATTGTTCAATAGTTGCCTTTGTGTTTTGAGATTGATTATGGCAACTTATTAAAAGAAGAATTATTAATAATGATACAATTGTTTTCATAATTTGTATGATAAATGTAATATGATTAACTGAAAAAAGTATTGCTGCCTATTGTTAAAATGTACAAGAGCCAGCCTGCCGGTAGGCAGGTGCGACGCTCCAAAGGAGTCCTTTGGACAACAGCAGCTGATTGTTGTACAACTGTTGATAATATAAAATGAATATTAAAGCAGAAATACTGAAAGAACATTCAAAAGAACATGCTTTGTTGATTGCAAAGTATGCCTGCAGTAATTCTAAGTATTTTAAAGTATTGATTGAATGTTATAAAAGTGAAGATTACAGATTGGCACAAAGAGCAGCATGGAGTGTTAGCTGGGCTGCAAGAACTAAACCTGAAATGATAATGCCTTTTGTAAAAGATTTAGTTGAAATGCTGAACAAGCCAAATGTGCATGATGCTGTAAAACGCAATGCAGTAAGGGTTTTGCAGGAGATTAATATACCTGAACAATTTCACGGAGAAGTAATGAACAGTTGCTTTACTTTTATTGAAAACCCTGTAACACCTGCAGCTATTAAAGCATTTTCTTTAACTACTTTATTTAATTTAAGTAACATTTACCCTGATATAAAACCTGAACTGAAATTAATTATTGAAGAAAGAATGAATAATGAAACAGCAGCTTTTAAAAGCAGGGGTAAAAAGATTTTGAGTAAGTTGTAATGTTACTTTGTTTCCAGGTAATCAAATGGTAAAGTATCTGCCAATTTTAATATATGCCAGTAACCTTGAACGATTACTTTATCCGCATCAAAAAACCTTCCTGAAGAAAATATTAATAAATTTTCTTTAAAAGCAATATCAGATACAACACTTAACGCATTCAGTTTAATAGGAGAATTGTAATAATAGTTTCTATTGTAATTACTTATATATTCAATTTGATATCTCGCATTACCGGAAAATATAATAGCTTTTGCAGCGGTATCGCTAAACCTAATATCACTAAGTTGCGGTGCTGTTTTCTCAACTAATTCAACAAAATTTCTCTTTGCATACTTTTTATTATCTGTTAAAGCATATTCAGTGCTTACAAAAGCTCCTTTTATTTTCAAAGCATCAGCATATAAAGCGGGTGATAAATCTTCATAATAACGGGTAGTTTTTTTTATTTGATAACCTATATTGTTTACAGTGCCGTTATAAAAAGAACGCATAAACTGCATTAACGAACCGTCATAAGTATCTTTTCTTCTGGTATCCCATTTCAATAATAACTCTGTTCTTTTGGTAGTTAAAGGTTTAAACAAGGTGTAATATTCCAAATCTATAATGCCTTGCTTTTCATTTAGATTACACTCTCTCAAATAACAGGTAACGTAATAACCCAATGACTCATTAAATATCTGTAAGGGCTCATTAGCAATAACGCTTATGTAATTGGTAGCAGAATCAATCTTAAAAACTAAAGAGGAAAAATTACTTATAAAGCATTCATCTGCATTGGTGCTGGTACCCAAAAAACCTGTTGAAAAAATCTGTTGCCACAATAGTTTTTTATCGGCCGATATTGTTTCTGCTTTCTCAACAACTTTATTAAGCTTATGCAGTTGAAATTTAATACGCTTATTAAGTTGTTCTTTCGTAAAAGAAAAAACCAGTGGCTCGTAATGCTCTGCATAAGCAACAAGTTCAAATTGCTTTTCATTGACATCTGTAATGGAAAAGAAACCCGAACTATCTGTTTTTTGCCCTTTTGTTGTTTGATTAATAAATACCACTGCACCGGGCAATGGCAGAGCGGTAGCTTCATCAACAACAGTTCCCTGCACTGTTATATTTTGTGCAGCAGAAAATATACAATTTAAAAGCAGAACAAGAGTTACAAGAGGTTTCAAGGCAGCTAAGTTTTTAATAAACTTAATACAACATTCTTACTTTAATAGTTTCTTTTACCTGTTTTAACAATTCAAGGGCTTGTTTAGATAATTTTTTATCAACATCTAAAACTACATATCCTATTTCATCATTGGTTTTTAAGTATTGCCCCACAATGTTTATGTTATGAGATGATAAAGAAGTATTGATAGCACTTAAAACGCCCGGAACATTTTTATGAATATGCAAAATTCTGTGTGCACCTTCAACGGGTGGTAAGCCGATTGCAGGTACTGTATGAGAACCATTAGTAATACCTCTTTCCAAATAATTAAATAATTTAATACTTACATCTTCACCAATATTTTGTTGTGCTTCTTCTGTGCTGCCGCCAATATGTGGTGTAAGAATTACATTTTTTAAACCTTGTAATGGTGTGGTAAAACTATCTCCGTTTTTTTCAGGTTCCCAGGGAAACACATCAATGGCAGCTCCGTTTAATTGACCGCTTTGCAAGGCTTTTGCCAAAGCATCTAAGTCAACCACTTCGCCTCTGGCATAGTTTATTAATATGCTGCCTTCTTTAAAGCTTTTAATTACGTTTTTATTAATTAAATTTTTTGTTTGTGCAGTTTCAGGAACATGCAGTGTTATAATATCTGCTTTGCTCACTACTTCTTTCAAACTCTTGGCTGCTATGGCATTTCCTAAGGGCAGTTTGGTTTCCGTATCATAAAACAACACCTTCATACCCATTGCTTCTGCCAATACACTCACTTGCGAGCCTATATTTCCATAACCGATAATACCCAATGTTTTTCCACGCAGTTCAAAACTGCCTTTGGCTTCTTTTAACCAGATGCCGTTATGTGCTGCAATGTTTTTATCAGGTATTCTTCTTATTAACATGATGGATAAACCGATTACCAATTCTGCCACACTTCTGGTATTACTGTATGGTGCATTAAAAACAGTAATTCCTTTTTTGGTTGCTGCTTTTAAATCAACCTGATTTACACCTATACAAAAACAACCTATTGCCTGTAATTTTTGTGCAGCATCTAAAATTTTTGAAGTGATTTGTGTTTTTGAGCGAATGCCCAACAAATGCACATCTTTAACAGCATTTATCAATTCATCTTCACTTAAAGCTCCGTTTAATTTTTTTACGTTTACATAACCGTTTTGTTTAAAATGCTGAACTGCTTTATCGCTGATGTTTTCTAAAAAAAGAATGTTTATTTTTTCTTTGGGGTAACTTGTTGTACTGCTCATGCTGCGAAAATACTTGTAATTTATTTTATTATCCACAAACTAATTTTCCACCAATTTAGTAGAGTGTACTTACAACATATTATGCCTTTATATTTGCTGCTTTCCAAACCGCTATAGACTTAACATTAATGCTTAGAACTCTAATATTCATTCTTATAATATTTCCATTTTGTTCATGCCATTCTCAGCAGGATAAAACAGCAACCAATAACCTTTCCAAACCCAATAAAGATTTTCAGTTCAGGGCTTTGAGCGAAAATGAAAAGTTAAGTTATAACAATGCTATTCAGCCGCTTTATAATAAAATGTTATTGCAGAAAGGATTTAACGGAGCTGTTTTATTAGTTAAAAACGGTGAGATTGTTTTTGAAGATTATCATGGTTACATCAACTTCAAAACAAAAGAAGCTATAACTGCTGAAACACCTTTTCACTTAGCATCAATTTCTAAAACATTCACGGGTATGACTGTTTTAAAATTGATGGAACAAGGTAGGCTTGATTTGAATGATAATGTACAGAAATATTTACCTGAGTTTCCTTACAACGGAATAACTATTAAACTGTTACTTACACACCGAAGCGGTTTGCCCAATTATCTGAATTTTATTGATAATGTTTCTGTTGAGACCTATCAGGTAAAAAATAAAAAAGGAAAAATTATTACTAAGAAAAGGTATATAAAAAGAAAGCCTGAAATAACCAGAATGCTTACCAACCAAACATTGTATGAATATCTGGTTGCCAAACATCCGCCGATACAAGCCTTGCCTGATAGAGTATTTAATTATTGCAATACGAACTTTGCAATACTGGCTTTAATTGTTGAAAGCATTACTGAACAACCGTTCCCTCAATATATGCGGGACAGTGTTTTTGTTCCGTTAGGAATGATGAACACATTCGTTTTCAGCATAAAAGATTCTGCCAATTATGTTCCAACCTATCGTGGCAATACTCCCTGGCAAATGGATAAGTTAGATGCGGTTTACGGCGATAAAAATGTATACAGTACAGTTAGAGATTTATTAGCTTGGGATAAAGCATTGTATGAAAATAAATTCGTTAGTGCATTTACTTATAATTTGGCTATACAGCCTTATGCCTATGAAAGAAGATTAGGCCATTACTATGGTTTAGGTTGGCATTTATTCAGCAACCCGCCGGAGCCGACTATTATTTATCACAATGGTAAATGGCATGGCAGCAATACCGTTTTTAAACGATTGATACATGATACTGCTACTGTAATTATTTTGGGTAATAAACTCAATGCAAACGTTTACAGAGCTGGACAGTTAAGTTCTGTTTTTACAGGCAGAAGCGATACCACACAATTGGCCGAATAACATTGTTTTTAAAAACTTTCAGATTTTGTTCACATATTTAGTTTGCCCCCTATATTTGTCATCCCTATAAAAAACCACAAATAAAATTGCTTATGAACAATTACCTTTTTTATGCAGTTCCTGCGATGGGCATTATTGGTCTTCTTTACACCCTAATAAAATTTAACTGGGTTGCCAAGCAAGATGCCGGTAACAGCCGTATGAAAGAAATCAGCACTTACATTGCCGAAGGTGCTATGGCTTTTCTTAAAGCCGAATGGAAAATTTTAGGATATTTTGTTGTTGTTGTTGCTTTGCTTTTGGGCTTTATGGCAAGCAGAAATCCAAATTCAGACTGGACGATTGCTGTATCATTTGTTATTGGTGCAGTAAGTAGTGCTGTTGCAGGTTTAATCGGAATGAAAATAGCTACCAAAGCAAACGTACGTACTGCTAATGCTGCACGTACAAGCCTATCGCAAGCACTAAAAGTTTCTTTTACAGGTGGTTCTGTAATGGGCTTGGGTGTTGCAGGTTTAGCAGTTTTGGGCTTAGGTGGTTTATTCTTAATATTTAAAGCATATTTCGCTCCTGCTTCTGTTGATAGTGCTGAAATGGTTAAAACTATCGAAGTATTAACCGGCTTTTCTTTAGGTGCGGAATCGATTGCACTGTTTGCCCGTGTAGGCGGCGGCATTTACACTAAAGCTGCCGATGTAGGTGCTGATTTAGTTGGTAAGGTTGAAGCCGGCATTCCTGAAGATGATCCACGTAACCCTGCAACTATTGCAGATAATGTGGGTGATAATGTAGGTGATGTGGCAGGTATGGGTGCAGACCTTTTCGGTTCTTATGTAGCAACTGTTTTAGCTACTATGGTGTTAGGACAAGAAACAAAATCAATTGACAATTTCGGTGGATACGCCCCTATTCTTTTACCAATGCTAATTGCCGGTGTGGGTATTATCTTCTCTATTATAGGAACATTGTTTGTTCGTGTAAGTGATGCTGCCGGAATTAATACAGGTAATGTTCAGAAAGCATTGAACATGGGTAACTGGGGTTCAATTGTTTTAACTGCTTTGGCTTGTGTTGGTTTAGTGAAATATATTCTTCCTGAAACGATGGAATTACGTGGTCAAACATTCACCAATAATGGAGTGTTAGGTGCAATTGCCGTTGGTTTAATAGTAGGAACATTAATGAGTATTATTACCGAATATTATACTGCAATGGGTAAACGCCCCGTGCTTTCAATTATCCGTCAATCCGGTACTGGCCACGCAACCAATGTAATTGGTGGTTTAGCTGTTGGTATGGAAAGTACATTATTACCGATTATTGTTTTAGCAGGAGGTATTTGGGGAAGTTTTGCATGTGCTGGTTTATATGGTGTGGCAATTGCTGCTGCAGGTATGATGGCTACAACAGCTATGCAATTGGCTATTGATGCTTTCGGACCGATTGCAGATAATGCAGGTGGTATTGCCGAAATGAGTGAATTGCCCGGAGAAGTGCGTGAAAAAACTGATGTATTAGATGCTGTAGGAAACACAACTGCTGCAACCGGTAAAGGTTTTGCTATTGCTTCTGCTGCATTAACGGCGTTGGCTTTATTTGCAGCTTATGTTGGTGTAGTTAATAACAATGGTTATGCGATGGCAGGTATTGACATTTATAAAGCGAAAGTATTGGCGTGTTTATTTGTTGGTGCAATGGTTCCGTTTATATTTTCTTCATTGGCAATACGTGCAGTTGGTCAAGCTGCAATGGCAATGGTGGAAGAAGTTCGTCGCCAATTTAAAAATATACCGGGTATTATGGAAGGTACAGGCAAACCTGAATATGATAAATGCGTTGCCATTTCTACTGATGCTTCTATTAAAAAAATGATGCTGCCCGGTGCCATTGCAATTATTTCTCCATTAATTATCGGCTTTTTGTTAGGCCCTGAGGCCTTAGGTGGATTTTTAGCAGGTGCAACTGTAAGCGGTGTATTAATGGGAATGTTTCAAAACAATGCAGGAGGTGCATGGGATAATGCTAAAAAATCTTTTGAAAAAGGAGTTGAAATAAATGGTGAGATTCACTATAAAAAATCCGACCCTCATAAAGCTTCTGTAACGGGCGATACAGTTGGAGATCCTTTTAAAGATACATCCGGTCCCTCAATGAATATTTTAATTAAATTAATGTCGATTGTTTCTTTGGTAGTGGCTCCTACTTTGGCTCAACTGCATAAAGACTGTACTGCAGCAGCTAAAGTTGAAAAGAAAGTTGAAATTACAATTACAAAAGCTAATATTAATACTAAGCCAAATATCGTAACACTTAAATAAGCTGCTTAGTGAAAAGAACGTATCCCGAAACATCGGGATGCGAAGTAACAATTGTTGCTACTTATTCTTAAGCTGACTTCATAAAATAAAAAATCCCTTCCAAAGAGAAGGGATTTTTTATTAAGCAGAGTTTTATGTTACATTTGTTTGTGGCGTATCAACCCAAACATACCGCTAAGAACAATAAACTTATTATAGTTATTGCTTCGTTTCTGGTTATTGCTATTGTAGCTTCTCCTTACACCAATATGTTTGGCAAATCTTATAAATCTTATAACGATTATACCTGCTGTAAAGACGGACAGTTATATACCTACCATTATTACACAGAGTTTTTTTTCTGGATTAAGATTAAAACAGGCTTTAAAAAAGAATTAATAGGCAAACCTTCTGCCGGTGGTTGTAACATAAATTGCCCCGATACGAATTAATTTTTAAAAAAAACTGCAAAAAAACTTGCATGCTGTAGTAAAAAAACTACTTTTGCACCGAAAATTTAAAATCCTAAATCCAAAAGTTCTATGTTTAACCGAGTTAAATTAAATTTAGTTATTGTTTTTGTATCAATAACTGTTATTACTGCTACAACCTTAGTTCCCAATTTTAAAATGTTTGGTAAAAGTTTTAAACCCGGTATGGATTATACATGCTGTAAGGGTAACCAGTTGTACATTCATCACTTCTACACTAAACAATTTTTCTTTGCTGAAATGGGCAGCGGCTATGAAACTGAAGCTATTGCAGGTTCTACAGACGGCTGCAACCTTCAATGTGCTGAATAAAAAGTCTTTTTGTTAACCTGAGATATATAAGCATTGCCTTAGAAAACTATTCGTATTTTTAAGGCAAATGTTTTGCTATGCCTGAATTTCCCAATATATTGGTTCATGCTGTTCCGGGTTTCATTATTTTAATTGTTGTTGAAGTTATTTACGCAATAAAACTTCAGCGTGAATTGTATGAAGTAAAAGATGCAGCAACAAGTATCAGCTTAGGTTTGGGCAATTTATTTATCGGCATTCTTACTAAGGGATTTATACTTGTATTTTTTTCCTGGATTTATACTTTCAGATTTTTTACCATACCATACAATGCCTGGTGGGGCTGGGTTTTATGTTTTTTTGCTGACGATTTCAGTTATTACTGTTTTCACAGAACCGCACATAATATAAGATGGTTTTGGGCAAGCCATGTTGTACATCATTCTTCTGAAAAATATAATCTGGCTGCTGCTTTAAGACAAACATGGACAGGTAATTTAACCGGAGCATTTTTATTCTGGAGTTGGATGCCATTAATAGGTTTTCATCCGGCTATGATAATGCTAATGCAGTCTGTAAGCCTGCTATATCAATTCTGGATACATACAGAAGCTATTGATAAAATGCCTAAATGGTTTGAATTTTTCTTTAATACACCATCGCATCACAGAGTGCATCACGGAAGTGATTTATTATACCTCGATAAAAACCATGCAGGTATTTTAATTATATGGGATAGAATGTTCGGCACATTTCAACCCGAAATATTTACTCCTAAGTATGGATTAACAAGGAATGTAAAAACATTCAATCCCGTAAAAGTTGCTTTTTATGAGTGGATAAATCTTGCCAAAGATTTACGCAAACCCAATGGTGTTAAGCACTTTTTTCAATATTTATTTAATCCTCCAGGCTGGAGCCATGACGGCAGTTCTAAAACAACAAGGCAGCTTAGAGAAAATGCTTCCGCTGTTGCAGAAGAAGATCAACATACTTAAAATCATGTACAGCATTAACAAGGTAATGTAACTATATTCTTTGCAATTAAAGTATACAATAATTTATTAAAAAAAATTATGGAAGAAATTGAAGTTCCAACAGAACATTTACATGAAACTATTAAAGAAAAAGCCGAAGCTTTGGGCGAAGGCAACTGGTTAATGGGTGTTGCTATTTCTACAGCATTAATGGCTGTTTTTGCTGCATTGGGAAGCTTATTTGCAGGTCATCATTCTAATGAGGCTTTAATTGAGCAAATACATGCTTCTGACCAATGGGCTTACTACCAGGCAAAAGGCATTAAAGCCGAAATAGCAGCTCTGAAAAATGAAAATGCAACTTCAACTGTTGAAACATATAAGAAGGAACAGGAAGCAATTAAAAAAGAGGCTAAAGAAGCAGAAGAAGCATCTAAAAGCCATTTGGTAAAGCACCAGACCATTGCTAAATCTGTAACACTCTTTCAAATTGCTATTGCTATTGCTGCGATAGCAGTATTAACAAGAAAAAAAGTTCTTTGGTATGTAAGTATATTAAATTCAATAATTGGCTTACTGTTTTTTATATTAGGCATGCTATAGTCAACCAAATCTCACAATACCATTATTTAAGTTGATGTTTTAAATCTTTTTTCACACCACTCTCCCATTCACTTTTTAAAATGCTTAGAATAACACTGTTTCTTCTTCCACCGCTTACTTTCGGCACATCTTCTCTAAGTGTTCCTTCAACCGTACAGCCTATTTTCTTCATGGCAGCAATACTTCTTTCATTCATATTATCAGCCCTGAACTCTACACGCAACATATTCATTTCTTCAAAAGCAAATTGCAGTAATAAATATTTGCAATGGGCATTTAAGCCAGTTCCTCTGAATCTTTTACCATACCAGGTATAACCCAGTTGTAATGTTTGAAAAGAAAGGTTGATATCATAAAATCTCGTACTGCCTGCGTATTCATTGGTTCTCTTATCAAATACAATGAAGGGATACATTTTTCCTTGCTTTCTTCCATCAATAGCCTGCTGAATATATTTAACAAGGTTTTCTTTTCCAGCAGCAGTTACTAAACCATATTGCCAGGTATCAGACTCATTCAAACTATATTCAAGCAAATTATCGCAATCATCAATGGTTAAAGGTCGCAACAATACGCAATCATCTTCCAATAGATAGTCTTTTTCAAAATCAAACAGCATATCACTCATAAATCAAGTTTATTAGCTGTGTAAATTGATTAAAAAAATTGATATTGCATTTGAATTAAAACAGAAATTATATGTGTGGTATTGTTGGATATATTGGACACAGAGAAGCTTACCCCGTTATTTTAAAAGGATTGAAACGTTTGGAATATCGTGGCTACGATAGTGCCGGCGTAGCCTTAATTGGTAATGAAACACTTAAAGTGTATAAGAAAAAGGGAATGGTTAGTGAACTGGAAGATGAAGTAGTTGGCAAAGATGCTCATGCCAATATCGGTATTGGCCACACCCGTTGGGCAACACATGGTGAACCGAGTGACAGAAACGCTCACCCCCATGTTTCAAACAGTGGTGAATTAGCTTTAATACATAACGGTATTATTGAAAATTATGTTTTAATTAAACAGGAGCTTTTAAAAAAGGGTTACACTTTTAAAAGTGATACAGATTCTGAAGTGTTGCTGAATTTTATTGAAGACATTAAGAAAAATAACAATTGCACTTTAGAAGAAGCTTTACGAGTTGCATTAAAACGTATTGTTGGTGCTTATTGTATTTTATTGATTGATGTTAATGCCCCTACTACCATTATTGCTGCCCGAAAAGGAAGTCCTTTAGTAATCGGTATTGGTAAAGACGAACATTTTTTAGCAAGCGATGCAAGCCCTATTATTGAATACACTAAAGAAGTAGTGTATATAAATGATTATGAAATTGCGATTGTAAGAAACGATGAATTAATCTTAAAAAATTTAGGCAATGAAAAGCAAACGCCTTACATCACCAAATTAGATATGGATTTGGCTGAAATTGAAAAAGGAGGTTATGAGCATTTTATGCTGAAAGAAATTCATGAGCAGCCTGAAAGTATTCATGATTGCTTAAGAGGAAGACTACTATCTCATGAAGGTAAAATTGTTATGGGTGGCATTGAACAGCATATTGAGGCTTTAAAAAATGCTCCGCGTATAATTATTGTTGCCTGCGGAACAAGCTGGCACGCGGGTTTGGTGGCAGAATATGTTTTTGAAGAATTGTGTAGAATACCCGTTGAAGTAGAATACGCAAGCGAGTTCAGATATAGAAATCCTGTAATACATAAAGGAGATGTAATTATTGCCATTTCTCAAAGCGGTGAAACAGCAGATACTTTAGTGGCTTTAGAAAGTGCCAAAGAAAAAGGTGCTTTTATTTTTGGTGTGGTAAATGCAGTAGGCAGCAGCATTGCACGTTTAAGTCACGCAGGTGCGTATACGCATGCCGGTCCGGAGATTGGCGTAGCAAGTACCAAAGCATTTACCGGACAATTAGCTGTATTAATGATGATGGCACTAAAGATTGGTTATGCCAAAGGAACTATTACTCATGAACGCTATTTGCAATTAATGAAGGACCTTGAAGCTGTTCCGGAAAAAGTAAAAACCATTTTAGCTGATACTACCAACATTCAACGTATAGCAGAAAAACATAAAGACGCAAGTGATTTTCTTTTCTTAGGAAGAGGTTATAATTTTCCTATTGCATTAGAAGGTGCACTAAAGTTGAAAGAAATTTCTTACATACATGCAGAAGGCTACCCTGCCGCAGAAATGAAACATGGTCCTATTGCTTTAGTAGAAGAAAAATTGCCTGTATTATTTGTTGCCACCAAAGACTCGTATTACGAAAAAATTGTAAGCAATGTACAGGAAATTAAAGCAAGAAAGGGTAAAGTAATTGCAGTAGCAACAGAAAGTGATGCTGTTATTCCTGATATGGCTGACGATACCATGTTTGTACCAGATGCAGATGAATTAATTGCTCCATTATTAAGTGTTATTCCTTTACAATTGTTAAGTTATTATGTAGGTGTTGCCAAAGGATACAATGTAGATAAACCGAGAAACTTAGCTAAGAGTGTAACGGTGGAGTAGGAAATGGAAAATAGGAATTTGTAATTAGGAATTGGTGTTTATAATAAATCTTAGCGAAACTTTGCGTCTTCTGTGGCTTTGCGATTAATGAAATGTGTTGCTCAAAGAACAGAACGTACAAGTGAGTGACACAAAAGGTGATGCTATGAAATACAAAAGCTTGTTACCAAATGAATAATATTAAAAAAAGTTCCATTGCCAATTTGGGTTACGATTTTATAAGCGGCGATTATTTACCGAAAGGTGAAGATGAATATTATTTGCGGGAAATGCAGGACAGAAGCGGGATTGACTACCGTAAGCTTACGGCTTATGAAATTGAAGCATTGGTTAGAAACAGAAACACGAGTGATGATTGGAACATGATTTTGGTATCAGATGCTTTCAACCCTGAATTAGTTAAGAACTGTAAGTTTTATGGCTTGGTACGCATCGGGAAATTAGAACCGTATTGTTTAACATTCAGTGATTTAAAAGTGCCTGTTGGTTTATACAACTCAACCATTATCAGTTGTGATTTTGGTGATAATGTAGTGATTGATAATGTAAACTACATGAGCCATTATATTGTAGGGAATGAAGTTATTATAACCAATGTGAATGAATTGGTTACTACCAACCATGCAAAGTTTGGTAATGGTATTGTGAAAGAAGGTGAAAAGGAAGAAGTAAGAATTTGGTTAGAGTTATGCAATGAAAACGCAGGCAGAAAAGTAATTCCCTTTAATGGCATGTTGCCGGGCGATGCTTATTTATGGAGCAAGTTCAGAGATGATGATACCTTGTTAGAGAAGTTTAAACAATTAACTGAAAAGAAATTTAATCATAAACGTGGTTATTACGGAAAGATTGGCGACAGAACGGTTATAAAAAATTGCTCTATTATAAAAGATGTTTGGATTGGAAAAGATGCTTATATAAAAGGTGCAAGTAAGATGAAAAATCTTACCATCAATTCAGGCGAAGAAGGCAAAACACAAATTGGTGAAGGCTGCGAATTAGTGAACGGTATTATAGATTTTGGCTGTAAGATTTTTTATGGGGTGAAAGCTGTTCGTTTTATTATGGCTTCTCACTCACAATTAAAATATGGTGCAAGATTAATTAACTCTTATCTGGGCAATAACGCAACTATTTCCTGTTGCGAAGTGTTGAATTCATTAATATTTCCGGCACACGAGCAACATCATAACAACTCCTTTTTATGTGCTGCGTTGTTAATGGGACAAAGCAATATTGCAGCCGGAGCTACATTAGGTTCTAACCATAATTCAAGAGGTGCAGACGGTGAAGCTGTTATGGGGCGTGGCTTTTGGCCCGGCTTATGTGTTAGTATTAAACATAATTCCAAGTTTGCAAGCTTTACCATTTTAGCTAAAGGAGATTACCCTGCTGAGTTGAAGATACCTATTCCTTTTTCGTTAGTAAGCATTAATGAAAAAGATAATGCATTAAATATTATGCCTGCCTATTGGTTTATGTACAATATGTATGCATTAGCAAGAAACAGCTGGAAATATATTGACAGAGATAAAAGAACCAATAAAGCCCAGTTAATTGAATACAATTATTTAGCTCCAGATACCATTAATGAAATGTTTGCTTCATTGCCATTAATAGAGGAAGCAGTAGGGAAAGCATTTTTACAATTACAAAACGAAACAGTTATTAGTAAAGAACTGGCAATAAAGAAAGGAAAAGTTTTATTGCAAACAAATGATAGGGCTATTGATACTGTTGACGTTTTTATTGAAGGAATAGAAAATAGTAAAAGAAAAGTTCAGTTATTAAAAGCTAGACAAGCTTATAATTTGTTTGTAAAAATGATAAGATTGTATGGCATTCAGCAATTAATTGAATTGATTAAAACAAAGAACATCAGTTCTATTGATACTTTGCAAAACGCTTTACCTGCAAGGGTTTCAAGAGAAGAGTGGTTGAATGTGGGCGGGCAGTTATTACCTGTTAGTTCAGTAAATAAATTAAAGCAACTAATTAAAACAGGTAAGCTTTCTTCATGGGATGCAGTACATGATTATTATACTATTGAAGGCAACAATTATGCTGAACAAAAACTAAAACATGCTTTAGCAAGTTTTATAGAAATAAGTAAGGTTAATATAAAGAAGATTGATAAAGCAACACTAAACAGTTTATTAGACGAAGCATTGGTAATGCAACAATGGATTACTGAAAACATTTTTACTTCAAGAGAGAAAGATTATACCAACCCATTCAGAAAAATGCTATACAATTCTGATGAAGAAATGAATAAAGTGGTAGGCCCTTTAGCAGACAATAGTTTTATCAATCAACAGAAAGAAGAATTGAAAGCTTTTACTAAAGAAATTGCCGTATTGAAGAAGAAGCTAAAATAGCTGCATAAAGAACGAAGCGTATAAGTGTGCGACGCAACCCAAGCTGCACAAGGTTTTACGGCCGGTAACAAAAAATTTCACTGCAAAGTCGCAAAGACGCAGCGTTACGCTAAGAAAATCACTGCAGAAACTTTGTGTGCTCTGTGCCTCTGTGGTCAATTAAAAACAAAAGCCCCGCAAAATGCGAGGCTTATAAATTATAATCATTCTTTAGATAATTAATAACGCATCTCCATAACTAAAGAAACGGTACTTATCTTTTATAGCTTTTTTATATGCTTCCATTGTTAAATCATAACCCGCAAAAGCACAAGTCATAATTAATAAACCGGTTTTAGGTAAATGGAAATTGGTAACCAAACTATCAGCCACATTAAAATCATAAGGCGGATGAATAAAATGGTTTGTCCAACCTTCTGCAGGTTTTAATAATTTTTGTGCAGTAAAGCTGCTTTCCATTGCACGCATGGTTGTTGTACCGATTGAGCAGATTCTTCTGCCTGCATCTTTTGCTTTGTTTACAGTGGCACAGGCTTCTTCAGGAATACGGAAATATTCTGCATCCATTTTATGCTTACTCAAATCTTCCACTTCAATGGGCCTGAAAGTTCCCAAACCTGTATGCAAAGTCAATTCAGCGAAACGAATACCATGTATCTCACAACGTTTAATTAACTCCTGACTAAAATGTAAACCAGCAGTAGGTGCAGCAACAGCACCTTCATATTTTGCATAAACGGTTTGATAACGCTTCTTATCTTCTTCATCCGGTTTACGCTTAATGTATTTAGGTAACGGTGTTTCACCTAAATGTTCCAACATAGCTTTAAAGCTGGTATCATCATCATCCCATAAAAATTTAATCGTACGGCCACGGCTTGTTGTATTATCAATTACTTCTGCAACCAATTCTTCATTATCGCCAAAATATAATTTGTTACCAACACGAATTTTTCTTGCGGGATCAACAATAACATCCCATAAACGGTTAGGCTTGTTTAATTCACGTAATAAAAAAACTTCAATCTTAGCACCTGTTTTTTCTTTACGCCCGTACATACGTGCAGGAAACACTTTGGTATTATTCACCACAAAAACATCCTTATCATTAAAATACTCAAGAATATCTTTAAAATGTTTGTTTTCCATGTTGCCTGTTTTGCGGTTAACCACCAACATACGGGCATCTTCACGGTTTTTGGTTGGGTGCTGAGCGATTAAATTCAGCGGAAGATCATAACGAAATTGAGAAAGTTTCATGTGGTTTATTTGTTTTAATATAACGCCACATTTAGTTTGCCGCCGCCTTACAGGGCAGCAAGCTTCATGTTACGGCATGAAAAAATTTTGAAAGAGTGCAAATGTAAGGGAAAGTAAGAAAGTTTCAAGTTACGGGTTACAAGTTGCTGATTATGTTACAAGCTTTTAGTAGTGAGCTTGTCGAACTATCATAGCATCACCTGTTGCGTCGCACTCTTGTGCATACTGTTCAATAAGCAACAATTTACTTCACCGCAAAGTCGCAGAGAACGCAGAGTTTCGCAAAGATGTATTATATAACCTAACCAATTCCTAATTACAAATTCCCACTACCTATTTTCCATTTTCTATTTCTCCTGCTTCACTCCCAGCACTTCAATATCAAAAACTAAAATACTATTAGGCGGAATGGCTTTACTTCTGCTTCGGATAGAATATGCCAATGCAGATGGAATAATCAATCTTATGGTGCCACCTACTTTACATAGAGGCAATCCGATTTGCCAACCTTTAATTCAACGTTTTAAAGGAAAAGTGGCAGGCTTATTTTCTTTGGTTGCATCAAATTGAGAACCATCGCTTAACAAAGAACCCTTGTAATAACAGGTAACTGTATCACTAACGTTTACAAATGCTCCCGTTCCTTCTTTTAATATTTTATAATACACACCATTTACAGAAGCTGTTGTATCTATCTTTTTATCTGCGACTGCTTTAGCCATCAATTTCATATCAATTGAATACTGTTCAGCACTATCAACGTGTTTGGTAACATCAATGTTCGGGCGTTGATTGGTTGGTGTTCGGTTAAAAGGAGAACCATCTAGAGTAAATGTGTTGCCATTACTTCCTCCAAAAATCAGTGCTCCTGCTTTCTCAACACGCATATCAGCTATTATCTTAGAGTGAAAGGTTGCTTCAGTTAATTCTTTCCAACTTCCGTTTTCACGTTGCACCCAACTTTCAATAATTCCAGAGGATAATGCCTTAAACTGACTTTTTGAATTAGCTGCTAAAGTAACCTGATTAGCACTCTTGACACTTATGTCATTTTTAACTTTAAAACTTCCTAACAATTTCCATGCATTCTCTTTATTCAAGAATACATAACCTGTATAGAATGTTGTGGCCGTTAATGAATCTTTAATAACTGTGATAAGCGTTTTATAGGTTTCATTATTTAACCATTCATATTTTAAATAGATATTATTGTTATTCTTATTAGTATAAAGCCCTTGTGAGACTGAAGAAATATTTTCCGCATTATTCTGGGTAATAGAAAAACGAATAATTCTGCCTTTTTTACCATTAATAAACCCAACTGCTGCACTACCTGCTGACACTTCTAATTTATATACATTATCACTTGTAATTGCAGGAGTAATGATTGAAGTAAAGTACTGAGATGCTTTTAATGTATCAGGAATTGTGTATTGAATGGAAGCATTGTTTGAATACAATTTATCTTCTTTCAATGTTCGGGTCACAGTACAAGAAGTAAGAATGCTAATAAATAAAATAGAGATTATTTTTTTCATCCCTCAAAATAAAACTATTTCGCTAAAAAATCTCTCCACCAATAACCAGAGTTTTTAATGGTTCTTAATTGTGTTTTAAAATCAACATGCACCAAACCAAATCGGGCTTTATACCCTTCGTTCCATTCAAAGTTGTCGGTTAAAGTCCACGCTAAATAACCTTTTACATTTACACCTTCCTGTTGGGCTTTATGCATTGCTGTGAGATATTGCTGAAAATAATTAATACGTGCTTCATCATTTACTACACCATTTTTTAATTCATCTTTAAAGCAAGCCCCATTTTCGCTAACAATAATTTCTTTAACGCCACCATATAACCAATAGCGTTTGAGCATTCTGTAAAAACTATTGGCATTAATTTCCCAACCCAAAGCTGTATGCGGAACTTTTCTGGTAGCAGCTTTTACTTCGCTTGCCTGCACATAAGGTATAATAGGGTTGTGTTTTACCGTTAAACAGAAATAATTCTGCATACCGATAAAATCAAAATTAAATTTCAATCGGTCGGTGTATTTCCATGCTTTAACATGCAGGTGCAGTTTATCCATCAACACAAAACCATCGTGAGGATAATTTCTTCCTAATGTAGGTTCTATAAATAATCTGTTTAATAAAATATCCATTCTGTTAGCTGCCTGTATATCTTCTTTCTTATCACTGAAAGGCAATACCTCACTGCACGAAAAAGTGGTACCTACATAAGCTTTATTTACAATATCTCTCACAATTCTTCCGCCTTCTGCCTGTGCCATTGCTGCATTATGAATAGCTGGAAAAAAATTATCAAGCCCAGTTTTACCGGGTGCATGTTTGCCCAACATATAACCTAATGATGTAAAGCCCATCGGTTCATTTAATACAATCCAATGTTTTACTTTATTGCCAAACTCTTCTGTGCAAAGGGTTACAAAGCGGGTAAACCATTTTAATAATTGATGGCTTGCCCAGCCTCCTTCTTTTTCTAAAGCTTGCGGTAAATCCCAATGATATAATGTTACAAAAGGAATTAAACCTAACTGTAAACATTCATCAATCAGTTTATGATAAAATGCTATACCTTCTTTATTAACTCTGCCGATGCCATCTGGTAATACCCTGCTCCATGAAATAGAAAAGCGAAATACTTTAAACCCTAAAGCTTTCACCAGCATTAAATCGTCTTTATATCGGTAATAAAAATCACATGCTTCATAAGGTTTATCACCACCCTTAATCTTTCCCTGTTTTCTTGCAAATACATCCCAGATTGACAATCCTCTGCCATCAATATTATAGGCACCTTCATTTTGAGCAGCAGCCATGGCTACGCCCCATAAAAAATTTTTGCCGAAATGTGATGAGTGAAGATTCAACTAACAAAATTTTAATTTACAAAAATGTGAACACAATGTTATGTGAATATTAAGTTTAAAAAAAATTAATTAAACGTTTGTTTAAATCAAACAGTTGTTTAAATTTGCCCCGTCAAAAAAGAATTTATGGTTACTGAAAAGAAGATGCATATTATTGAGAAAGCCATAGAACTCTTTGCGGAAAAGGGTTTTGAAGGAACAAGTATACGGGATTTGGCTACACGGGCAGAGGTAAACGTAGCAATGGTAAATTACTATTTCGGCACTAAAGAAGGGTTATTTCAACAAATTGTAGAAGAAAGTACAGCTGTTACCAGAAACAGAATTGATGAAATTACACACGATAAAACACTTTCTGAAATTGAAAAAGTTGATTTAATTATTGAATTGTATGTTGACAGATTTCTTGCCCAGCCTGATTTTCATAAAGTGTTACAACAGGAAATGCTGGTTACCAAGAGAGGATTTATGCACGAAAAAGTAATTAATACTTTCATTCAGAACACCAACAATTTCAACAGCATTATAGAAAAAGGCATTCGTAAAAAAGTATTTAAAAAAGTAGATGCTCCTTTAGTGTTTGCAACCATCATAGGTACAGTAAACCAGATTTTAAAATCGAAAAAAGTATGCAACGTATTTACGGGGCATGCAGCCGATTATGACGCTTATAAAGATGAGCAATTCAAGAAAAGATTAATAACACATATTAAACAGGTAATTCATTCTCACTTATTGAATAACTAACAATAACAATTATGGCACAAGAACAAGCAACTAATGAAAAGAAAAAATCACCCGTAAGATTAATTATTCTTATTGTGGTGCTATTGGTTGGCGGGTATTTCGGTTATAAAAAAATCAACTTCTCGCTAACACATGAAACAACAGATAATGCACAGATTGAAACACAAATTACACCTGTATTACCAAGAGTTGCAGGTTATGTAAAAACCATTAACGTAAAAGATTATGACAGTGTAAAAGCAGGCGATACTGTTGTAATACTTGATGATGCTGAACTGCAAACGCAATTGGCAGAAATGCAGGCAGACTATAACCAAACATTAGTTGATATTGAAAATGCAAAAGCTTCTTTAAACAATGCAATAGTTTCATTAAAAGTTAATAAGGGCAATATTGATATTAATAAAGTAAAGCTGCAACAGGCAGAAGAAAATTTACAACGCGATAAAAATTTATACACCAGCGAAGCTATTACCAAGAAACAATTAGATGATAGCAAGTACAATGTTGAAACAGCACAAAAACAATTGGATAACAGCAATAATGATTTAACTACTGCTAACAGCAGAATTGCAGTTTTAGAAGCCGGTGTAAAAAAAGCAGAAGCTGCTGTTGCTATTAAAAAAGCTAAAATTGATCAGCAACTTTTAAAAATTTCTTATACTAAAATTGTAGCTCCGGCTACAGGAAAAATTGGTAAGAAAGCTGTAAATGAAGGGCAATTTATACAAGCAGGAACTCCCCTCTTTTCAATAGTAAATGATACCGCTTATTGGGTGGTTGCCAATTTTAAAGAAAATCAATTATATGCTTTAACACCCGGTAAAAAAGTTGAATTAAGAGTTGATGCTTACCCCGATGAGAAAATTACAGGAACAGTGGCCAGCTTAAGTGAAGCAACAGGTGCAAAGTTTGCGTTGCTTCCTCCCGATAACAGCAGCGGCAACTTTGTAAAAGTTACGCAACGTGTTCCCGTTAAAATATGGATTGATGATTTAAGCAAATACAAACAACTGTTACGTGCAGGTTTAAGTGTGTATGTAGTTGCTACAGCTAAATAGTTATTTGTTTACAATCATCTTAAAAAATTAAAGTATGGCTACACCTAAAGGATTTGCCAGAGCCATCATTGTATTAACAACGGTTACCGCAGCAGTAATGGAATTAATTGATACTTCCATTGTTAATGTGGCGTTGAATGATATGAGCGGAAGCCTCGGCGTAAACATTGAAGATATCAGTTGGGTTATTACATCGTATGCCATTGCCAATGTAATTATTATACCACTTACAGGTTTTTTAGCTGAATATTTCGGAAGAAAAAATTATTACATCACTTCCATGATCATATTCACGCTGGCATCATACATGTGTGCACAATCAACCAGCCTTATCGAAATAATTATATGGCGTTTTGTACAAGGTGTGGGCGGTGGTGCATTGCTTTCAACTTCGCAGGCAATTTTGTTTGATGCATTTGAACCCAAAGACAGACCAATGGCTTCAGGCTTATTTGGTATGGGTTTGGTGTTAGGACCCACATTAGGGCCAACACTCGGTGGTTATATTATAGACCATGCTTCATGGCCTTTAATATTCATGATTAACATTCCAATCGGCATCATTGCAACATTACTTTCTTTCTATTTTATTGAACAGAAAGAACAGGAAGGCAAGAACAAGAAGAATATTCATATAGATTATAACGGTATTATCTTACTGGCAGCAGGCATTGGTTGTTTACAATATGTTTTAGAAAGAGGTGAAAGTGAAGATTGGTTTAACAGCGAATCAATTCGTATCTGTTCAATTATTGCAGCAGTTGGCTTAGTTACATTTATTATTTATGAGTTAAACATAAAATCTCCTGCAGTAAACCTTAGAGTGCTGAGTAACAGAAACCTGGCGTTTACAACTGTATTCACCTTTGTGGCTGGTTTTGGTTTATTTACATCGGTATTTGTTTATCCTGTTTTAGCACAAAGGGTGTTAGGTTTTACCGCCTACGAAACAGGCTATTCATTATTACTGCCTACAATGGCTGCTGTGGTAATGATGCCTGTAATTGGTAAAACCATGAGTAAAGGTGTTACACCCGTACCCTTTGTATTTATTGGTTTTATTTTATTTGCTGTGTACAGTGTATTAAGTGCCAGTGTTAGTCCTGATGTTGGTAAGAACGATTTCTTTATACCATTGGTTATACGGGCTGTCGGCATATCATTATGTCAATTACCGCTAATTAATCAGGCCGTAGCAGGCTTGGAGCCAAAAGACTATGCAGCAGGTATTTCATTAAATAATATGATACGCCAGTTAGGCGGTGCATTCGGTATTGCAATGGCTAATAACTATGTGGCAAACCGTTATGCTTACCACAGAACTAATATTGTAAGCACTATGCAAAATGGTGCAGAGCAGGCAAATAACATTGCACAAGGCATTGCAGCCAAAACCGGCGATGCTGTTACTGCAGCCAATAAAGCATTAGCCGTTATGAATGCTTCTGTAGAAAGGCAATCATATTATTTATCGTACTTAGATACATTCCGTTTAATTGCTATATTTTTTATAGCAGTTATTCCGTTTGTAATGTTTTTAAGAGTAAAGAAAAAAAGTGCAGCAGAGCAGGCAGCAGCTATGAAAGCAGCAGCAGAATCGCATTAAAAGAAAATTGTGTTCCAGACTTTTGAATATAAATAAGGCTTTCGTTACGTCGCACTCTTCAACGCTTTGTTCAATATTGAACAGAACGTACAAGTGAGTGACACAACAGGCGATGCCAAAAGCATTACAGCCGACAACAAAAAAGAAAAGATTAACAAATGAAAAAGATTTTAATCATCGCATCAACTTTTGCATTTACCATTACTTTGAATGCTCAGGTAAAAACGAATGCAGAATTAAAAGGTTTTATTAACCAATCGTTCAGTTATTTTCCTAAAATAAAAGAAATAGAAAATACAGTTATTACTTCAGAAGAAAAGTTAGCATTAACCAAGCTTAACAACTTACCTGAAGTAAACGGCAATGCATCGTATGCATTTATCAAGCCCAAAATTGTAATACCTATTAATGGTGTAGATTTTCAGTTTGCACCGGTACATTCAGTAAATACATTAATTGACGGAAGCTATACCCTGTTTGACTTTGGCAGGTTTAAAGCTAATGTAGAAAAATCGAAAGATGAGTTACAGATTTCAAAACATAATGTTGAGAATGCAAAAAGCCAGTTAGCTTACCAAATTGCACAAGTGTACTATAACATAGTTTATATTAAGAAAGCAATTATAATTCAGGATAGTATTATTACCTTTTTAAATGACAATAAAAAAATTGTTGAAAACAAATTAAAAGATGGTGATGCTTTAAAGATTGATGTTTTAAATATTGAAACACAATTAAATGAAGAGCAAAACCGTAAAGTTGATTTACAGAATACTTTAAACAAGCAATTGATTTTATTAGAATACACAACAGGTATTAAACAGGAAGCGGGCAACAGTTTTGATTTTGATGTAAACCTTACCGATGCTACAACAGCTTTAAGTACGGCACAAACAAACAATGTAGATTTTTTAATTGCTAAAGATAAAATTAAACAAGCCGAAAGTGATGTAACCGTTGCAAAAACAACCGATAAGCCTATTGTAGCCATTAAAGCTGCTACCGGTGTTAAAAACGGTTATGTGCCTAATGTTAGCGAAATGCGTTTTAACTACAATGCAGGCATTGGCTTATCAATACCTATTTATAACGGAGGTAAAACAAAACAACAGGTTAAGCTGGCTGAAAATATTGTAAAACAAAATCAGTTAGCAGTTGAAACATTAAACAGTAATTATAAAAAAGATATTCAGCAGGCAATGGAAGATGTAAGCAGTAATTTAGAACGAATTAAATACACCAAGAGCCAGATTGAAGATGCCAAATATGCCCAACGCCTTGCTGCTACACGTTTTCAGAATGGTGTAAGTACCAATACAGAATTAACTAATACTGCAACAGCCACTGCCAGAATTCAATTGACAGAGTTACGTTATCAGTTTCAACTGTGCTTAGCTAAAATTGAATTAGCAAGATTAATGGGCTATAATTATTGGCAGTAAACAATGAATAATTTATAATGAATAATGAATAATTATTAGGAATACATTTTTAATTATTCACTATTCATTTTTCATTATTAGTTATTTGGCATTAAACCACCATATTTTTGTTTTGTCATCAGGAGTGGCGTTGTAATTAATAAACAACTCCTCTCCTTTTTTTATTTTCTTAATGGTTATAATGCTCATGGTTTCTTCAACAAAGTCCATTTCATAAATACAGTTGGCATCATAAGAGTGGTTATACATAGAAATATAACCCAATGCTACAGCACGTTTCTTTTTACTATCGCCCCATTCAAAAATATAGTTTCGTAATCTGCTCTGCTCAATAAAAGAAGCATCTTTCTGGTTGAAAACCAAAACCGGGGAAATTTCTACAGTACTGCCTGCTTTAATATCTCGTGATGCAAAAACACCTCTCCCTCCTTTCGGCGATGGTGCAACAACTAAATAAGGTAATATCATAACTGCGTGAAGATAATGTAAACATCATTTCAAATTTTCTTTCTACAAATGCATTTCTTTAAATTGCAGCCATGAGCTTGGAATTAGAACAATTAAGCATAGCAGAACAGTTTGAACATATTATTCAAACTGAAGATAAATTAGCTATCAGTGAATTTCTGAATGAACAAAACATTAGTGATGTTGCTGAATTAATCAATCAATTCCCGGATTATGAAGCTCAGATTATAAGCAACATGGCATTGCATAGAGCCGTTAGTGTATTTAAAATTTTAGATATTGCTCAGCAAAAAGATATTATTAAAGAACTTCCTAATAACAAAACTGCAGAGCTTTTAAACGAATTACCCGCAGATGACAGAACAGATTTCTTAGAAGAGCTTCCGAAAAGTGTTATTCGCGATTTAATTAAACTACTTGACCCCGAAGAAAGAAAGATTACCCTTTCTTTATTAGGCTACCCGGAAGATAGTGTAGGTAGGTTGATGACACCCGATTATGTGTATGTGTATGAACACAACACAGTGGAAGAAGTTTTTAATACCATAAGAAAATTTGCCAAGAACAGCGAAACAGTTGATGTTATTTATGTAATTAATGAAAAAGGAGAATTAATTGATGATATAAAAATTAAGTCCATCATTCTTGCCTCACCTGATAAACTTGTTGATGAAATTATTGACGGCAGAGTTGTTGCCTTAAAGGTAACCGATGACCAGGAACATGCTAATCAGATTTTTAAAATGAATAACAGGGTGGCATTGCCGGTAGTGGATGATAATAATATTTTATTGGGCATTGTTACCATTGATGATATGTTATGGGTAGCTAATGAAGAGTTTAGTGAAGACATACAAAAAATTGGTGGTACCGAAGCATTAGATGAACCTTATTTAGATGTGCCTTTCTTTAAATTAATACAGAAACGTGTTGGTTGGTTAATTGTTTTGTTTTTAAGTGAAATGCTTACTGCTACTGCAATGGGTTACTTTGCTGATGAAATTGCAAAGGCAGTGGTTCTCTCCATATTTGTTCCTTTAATTATGAGTAGCGGCGGTAATAGCGGCTCTCAGGCAAGTACTTTAATTATTCAGGCAATGGCTGTTGGAGATGTTACATTAAGAGATTGGTGGAGAGTGATGCGTAGAGAAATTTTCAGCGGTTTAACATTAGGAACAATACTCGGCATCATCGGTTTCTTCAGAATAGCTGTATGGCATGAATTGATGAAACATGGCGTTATACAGGATTTATATGGTGTTCATTGGTTGGAGATAGCTTTCACCGTTGGCTTTAGCTTAATAGGTGTTGTTTTATGGGGAACTTTATCAGGCTCTATGTTACCCATTGTGTTAAAAAAATTTGGAGCCGACCCTGCCGTATCTTCTGCTCCCTTTGTAGCAACATTGGTGGATGTAACAGGGTTAATTATTTACTTCTCTGTGGCATTGTTATTTTTAAAAGGATTGTTGTTGTAGGTTCTTAACCGCAAAGCCGCAGAGAACGCCAAGTATCGCTAAGATTTCTTTGCGTAACTCCCCGCCTTTGTGCCTCTGCGGTAAAATCACAACTCTACTTCTCCTATTAAAAATACACTACCGCAAACAAGAATTAAATCTTCTTTATCAGCTTTTGATACAACTTCTTTTAATGCAATATTTACATTCTTGTAATGATTACCATTTAATTCAAAAGCCCTTGCTTTTTCTTTAAGGCTTTCAGCATCCAACGCCCTTTCTATTTGTGCCTGTGTGAAATAATAAGTTGCCTGTTTGGGTAATAAAGCCAAAACATTGTCAATAGCTTTATCTTTTACCATACCGATTACAATATGCAGATGATGATAGTTTACTAATTCTACTTGTTGTACCAACTGTTTCATGCCATCTTCATTATGTGCCACATCTAAAACAACAGTTGGGTGTTGATGAATTACTTCCCATCTTCCATGCAAGCCTGTTAATTTTTTAGTATGCTGCAATGCCTGATGCACATGGCTTTTATCAATTTGCCAGCCTTGTAATTGTAACTGATGTACTGCTTCTAAAACAGTTAATAAATTTTTAGCTTGATACAATCCATTTAAGTCCAGACTATATTTCTCGTGTTCATCATTTACATGATTAGCAACGGAAACATTTAATAAATAATGCTCGTATTGCCAATCAACAATCCATCTTTGCTTATCTGCAAACACAATAGTTGAGTTGGTTTCATTGGCTTTTGACAGAAAAACATTGGCAGTTTCTTTATGTGTTTCTCCCACAACTACCGGAACGCCAGGTTTTATGATACCTGCTTTTTCAAAAGCAATTTTATCCAACGTATCACCTAACAAATTCATATGGTCATAACCAATGTTTGTTATGATTGATAGTTCCGGAGTAATAATATTAGTACTATCTAATCTTCCACCCAAACCCGTTTCAATAACAGCTACATCCACCTGTTGCTCTGCAAAGTATTCAAATGCCATAGCAACAGTTATCTCAAAAAAGCTTGGCTCAACAGTTTCAATTTGCGGTTGTATTTTCTGCGTAAACTGAACAATAAAATCTTCACTGCATAATGCACCATTAACCTTAATTCTTTCTCTGAAATCTTTTAAATGCGGCGAAGTATATAAACCTGTTTTATAACCGGCAGTTTGTAACACAGCAGCCAGCATATGACTTACAGAGCCTTTCCCATTGGTTCCTGCAATATGAATAGTCTTGAAATGCTGTTGCGGATTATTTAATACATTACATAATGCAATGGTATTAGTTAAATCTTTTTTATAGGCAGCAGTACCAATACGGCTGAACATGGGTAATTTCTCAAACAGGTATTGAATGGTTTGCTGATAATTCATGCAGCAAATGTAGTTTGATGTAAGTAATTGAATGGATGCTTATTAAAAGTTAGCTTCGGATGCAGTAACTTTAATAGTCTTATTAGTTTTGAATTTCATCTTCGCCATTGTTACGTCTTTTGACCAACAACGTATATTTAATGAAATGATATTGGTGAAGAACACCAACATCGGCGGAGAAGATTGGTTCTACCTACACAAACACCAAACACAATAAAAAATGTTTGTAAATCTCAATTTTACAACAAAGAGATTTCTCTTTGGGCTCGAACCCAATCTCGAAATGACGATATACAATTGATACTCTTCGCCGTTGTTGCGTCTTTTGACCAACAACACATATGTAATGAAATGATGTTGGTGAAGAACACCAACTTCGGCAAGCTATTGTTTTAGAAATTTAAGCATGTTAATTTTCTCTTGACTAACTAAATCATTCATTGTTAACTTAATTGCAACTTTATTATCAGATGCAATTAAATCATTATCCATTTGGAATCTGCTCCAAGGCTTGGTCATATCAAAGTCTTCAAGCGTATCTGTTATTTTTGAATTCTTATCTAACAAGACTATACTGTACCGAAAATTATAATTTGGAGGATTAGGGGTATAAATAAAATACTCATCTCCAATTGGTATCTCTCCCTCTAAAAAAACAGAAGATGCCTTTGATTTTCTATAAAAAAAGTAACCCTTCTGTAGATCAGTGATTTCTTTTGTTTTTATAGAATCGTAGTTAATATTGACTAATAAGTCTCTATCTAAAGAGTAGAACTTATAATTCTGAACTTTATTCTCACGATAGTCAGTAATCCCTCCGACTTGAATACCATAATAATAGAACGCTTTAGTTTTGATATTTCCATTATAATCGTATGTACTCACATAACCATTACTTTTCCCCTGTGAGTAATTCAATATTGTAGAAACAACTCCGTTTTTATAATAATCTTTTCTTTCACCCTCCAAAATACCATTCACATAATTACATTCGGAGATAAGACTGTTATTTTCTAAATTGTAAAACTTAATTAAACCGTTGTAAATAGTATCGTTATTGATATTGCCTTCAACCCTCTCGCCATTTAAAATCATGGACCTCTTTTTCGCTACTTTACAATTGATTGAAAGCAGCATAATGCTCAATAACAAAATAATGCCTCTTTTCATTTCGTACTAATTAAGAACTATCACAAGATAAGTATTACGTGAAATATATTTTCGAACATCTATTTGCGACGGAAACGTTTAATTAATAACAGAAAGCACAAGTGTGCGACGCAAGGAACGATGCTATGAAAAACTGATGCTGACTACCAACAACTAATTCGTAACTCTAAAGTTAAACACAATGGTTCCCGTTTGTTCATCCTCATTACCGGCATTAAGCTTTAAAGAACGGGCTTTACGCAATGCAATGCCACGTATATTTTGATTGGTGGTTGTGGTACCTTTTGGATTGATGATGGCTTGTGTAACACTACCATCTTTACTAACCGTTATATCAACAGCTACTTTGGCGTTTTCATTAAAGTCATCTTCAAATGTTGGAAGCTTTGTAAATCTTCTTCCATTTAAACCACTGCGAATACTTACGCCACTATTACCACTTGCTGCATTGCCTTTATAACTATCACTATTGGGATTGCCGTTGGGATTACCCTGATCGCCTTTACCACCTGCTATGCCTTGATTTCTTACGCCATTGTAACTATCTGCATTATTACCGCCATTGCTGTTATTCGTACCACCTGCATACACTGCTTTTGGCTTAGCGGGTTTTGGAGTTACCGCAACAGTTGGTGAAATTTTATTATGTTTTACTTCAGGTGCAGGATTTGCTTTAGGGGTTGATTTTGTTGATTTATTGACAGCAGGTGCATCTTCATCGTTATTATTTTCATCGGCTGTAATATTAGTATTATTGGCAGCTGCGGTTGTTGGAGGAGGCTGAACATTGGTTTCCTGCGTTGCAGAAGGTTGCCCAGGAATTTGGGGCGGAACATCTCCGCTGCCTGTTTCACTATTGCCTAAATTAACTTCTATACCTGTATCTAAAACAGGTGCAGGAATTTGTGGTAAAGTCCACTGCAAAAAGAAGAGTATTAAAGCAAGCACTACACAAATTGCAGTTGTGTAAAGTATTGCCTTTATATTTTTTTGCGTTTCAAACGTAGCCTGCATAGCTGCATAGTTATTCATACAAACTTATTTTATTGCCTGTTGAAAAGTTTGATTGTTGAAAACTTAACAAAGTAAGCAAACACTATGCACGTGGCTGTGTAAAGAAAGGTTAATAATAGTGAGAAGTGAAAGGAGAAAGGTGAATATTTGATGAAGATAAGTAACAACCGCCGTCAAGGCTTAAAGCCGTTGACGGGATTTAAACAATTAAACAACCCCGACGACAGTTTTTAGCTTTGGTGGCAGTTTATACTAATTAAATAAATTTTCCAATTGTTTATCATTATAATCTTCAATAACAGCAACAACATTTTTTAAATAAGCAAACTCTTCTTTGGTATGCATGGTTGTTATTACAACACAATCCATTCCTGCATTGGCAGCAGCTTCAACACCTTTGGGGCTATCTTCAAAAACCAAACAATCAGAGGAATAAGCATTTAACTGTTCTGCACATTTTAAATAAGTTTCAGGATTGGGTTTACTTAACTGCACATCATCTGCACTGATAATAGTTCTGAAATATTTATGCAGTTGTAAACCATCTAATACAAAATCTACATTAAACATAATAGCTGCCGTACCGATAGCCATTTGAATATTATGTGCGAAGACTTTTTCAAGAAAAAAATCTGCACCGCTTATCAGTTGTAAGTGAGGCTTATACGTTTGCTGATATTGCTTTTCCTTTTCAACACTCAATTCTCTTTTTTGTTCTGCAGAGAATTTTCCCGGCAATACTCGTTCTAATAATTCTTCGTTTTTGCCGTAGCACTGTTCTTTCGTTTCTTTTAAAGAAATAGGTACGCCTAAACTGTTTAATATTTTATGCCATGCAATAATGTGGTATTGCATATCATCAATCAACGTTCCGTTTAAATCAAATAAAAATGCTTCGTATTTTTTCATCGCTTATATCATTTCAATTCCTAAACCTTTATTTCCTTGTATAGTTACTGCACCGTTATTAAAATTTAATCCTTTAGCAACATCTTCGCTTAATAAAAGCGGACCATCAACATCTACTTCATCTAACTGCGGCAAAAAATTAGCTATAGCAGCAGAACCAACGGTGCTTTCGTTCATACTGCCCATCATTACTTTCATATTTAATGCTCTTGCTTTTTTTATCATTCTTAATGCAGGTGTTATACCACTGCATTTGGTCAATTTGATATTGATACCATGAAAGTGATTAAAGCATTTATCTACATCAGATTCAAACACACAGCTTTCATCGGCATATAAAGGCAATGAAGATTTTTCAAATAAAATTTTCATTCCATCCCAATCATTTTTTGCTAATGGTTGCTCTATAAATTCTACCCCTAATTCTTTTAATTGAGGTATTTTTTCTAATGCTTCTTCAACTGTCCACCCTGCATTGGCATCAACACGAAATGTAGCTGTGGTGTGCTTTCGCAAAGCCTTCATTATTGCTATATCTTCAATGGTTCCTAATTTTATTTTATAAATCGGCCAGGGTTTGGCATTCATTTTTTCTACCATTTTATCAATACTATCAATGCCGATTGTATAATCTGTTGCAGGTGTATTTTTCCATTCAGTGTTCCATAATTCATACAATAATTTCTTTTCCATTTGCCCGAATAAATCCCATCCTGCAATATCTAATGCACAAACTAAAAAGGGGTTGTCAGGAAGTAAATGATGCAGGAAATGCCACCAACGTTCAGGGTCTGTAAAAGCAAATTTTTCTATGACAGATTTATGCTTTTCAATATCTGCAATCATTTGCTCAACAGAAATATTATAATAAATTATTGAAGGGGCTTCGCCGTAACCAATCCAGTTGCCTAACTGCAAAGCCACCAATAAAGCAGGTTGATTCGTTTTGGTTCTTCCGCCTGAAATAGAAAAGGGATATTGAAAAGGAAGATTGATTTGTTTATAATGAATTTTTAAAGCCATTTTATTTGCGTAAAGTATTTAAAGCCCGTAAAGTAAATAAAGTTTATAACGTAATGGTAAAGCCCCGCTCATTACTTTATAAACTTTATCAACTGTATATACTTAATACTACCTGCCGCTATCGGCAATAGCCTGCTTTAATTCTGTATTAAATACTTCTTCATTCATTAAATCTTCTAATGTTACATGCATTCTGTATCTCCAATAATTTTTTGGATTAGCAGGAACATTTATTCTTTCATCTTCCGGGTTTATTCTTCTGATTTTTTCATCAATACCCATCAAATCCTGCAGTTGAAAAATACTCCACATTGCAGGTGAATACAGGTGTTGCAATACTATTATTTTATTAACCCATGCCTCACAATAGTAAGGTGCTTCTCCACTTCTGCCTAATTGATTATTATAAAAATGCTGCGTTTTTGTTCTGTCTTCTTCCCACCAACCTCTAATCGTACTCATATCGTGTGTTGAGGGTGTAACAACGCTTAAGTAAGGAGCATCATTAGGGTGAAAAAATTCTTTGCTGCTATCTTTAGGCATACGTTGAATTTCTAAACTCAACAAGCCTAATTGTTTCATTACATCGGGTACACATGATGGAACCAAACCTAAATCTTCGCCGCAAACCAACATGTTGGTTACACGTTTTAATGCCGGCAGTTTCTTCATTGCTTCTTTCTTCCAGAAATCATCCTGCCTTTGAAAATAATAGTTTACATATAATTCGTGTAACTGCTTTTGTGTTTGCTCATCTAAGTTTTTAAATGATAATGTTGAATCTACAGCAAAGCGAAAATGAAATTTCTTTTTATCTGAACCTTCTTCTTCAAACAGAATTACATTGCTTATTAAATCATATAATCCTGATTCCAGTTTTTGATTGAAGTCGTTATCTTCAAGGGTGGTAAAATGCTTTTCAACCTGACGTTGCGTTGCGAATTCAGGCTTCAACACATATTTATCAAAACCGTCATAATTTAAAAACTGCTGCTTCACTAATTCATTATCATAGCCAAACAATTGCCACAAAATATCTTCATTAATAAAAGGCTTTGTATACCTGTTGTAATCAAACCAAATATTTCTGAAAGAGAACTCTTCAATACTTACAGGAATGGCAGGAACAAAACGCCCCATGATACCTTCAACTGCATGCATAGGAATGCTCCATATTCTAAAGAAACCAAGTATATGATCTATTCTGAACGCATCAAAATAATAACTCATTTGTTCAAAGCGTTGCTTCCACCAAGCATAACCATCTTCTTTCATTTTCTTCCAGTTATAGGTTGGGAAGCCCCAGTTCTGACCCTTTACAGCAAAATCATCAGGCGGTGCACCGGCCTGCATGTCCATATTGTATAAATCATAATGCTGCCAGGCATCTGCACCATTTCTGTAAACACCAATAGGTATATCTCCTTTTACAATAATGCCGTTTTCATGTGCATATTCTGCTGCTTCTTTTAATTGAAGATGTAAGTGATATTGTGTGAAGAAATGAATGCTTACTGCATCGCCTTCTTTTTCTACCAATGCCTCAACATCTTTTTCATTAAAGGTTTGATGGCTTTTCCATAAGCTGAAATCTGCAGTTTTATTTTCATCTCTTAAAAAACAAAAAGCTGCATATGGCACTAACCATTGCTTATTATTTTCATAAAAATCTTTATAATCTTTTGAGGCAAAAGTTGCTTTAGCAAGTAACGGAAATATTTGTTGAATGAAAGCAGTTTTAATTTTCATTACAGCCTCATAATCCACATCGGGCAAGCTGTTCAGTCTTTTTCTTTCTTCTTCTAATTGAGTTAATAATGATTCATGTTTCTTTCCAGCCAACTGCTGAAGATTTAAAAACATAGGATGTAATGCAAATGCAGAAATAGCAGAATAGGGATAAGAATCTAACCAGGTATGTGTAGCTGTGGTATCGTTAACAGGCAAGAGTTGAATAAGTTTTAAACCAACATGTTTACTCCAGTCAACTAAAGATTTTAAATCAGTAAACTCACCAACACCAAAGCTTTTTTCTGTGCGTAAACTAAACACAGGAATGGCAACCCCTGCACCTTTCCATTGTATTAATGGTATGGCAATAAATCCATCATTGATAACAACTGTTTTGTTAGTATTAGGTTCATCGTATAACAATCTGTTATCTCCATCTTCATATTTGGTTATGCGGTTTTCTCTGGTATTGTAAACAGCATATTTATAAGTCACAGGAAAACTGGCTTTACTTAAATCAACATGCACACTAAAAAAATCTTCTCCACTTTTTCTTTGCATGAGCAAAGGATTCTTTGTATCCCAATTCTTAAAAGAAGTAGTTCCACCTGAAATACATAACACTTCATCTGGTTTTAAAACAGGTGCCTTTATTTTAAAAACATGTGTTGTTTTTTTAGGTTGAGTGGTTGTAATTGTTGCATTATGCTTTAATAATACTTTTTTAAATGGTTCAGTATAAAAAGCATTATGAATAAAGCCTGCAAAATTCCATGAGTCTTTTATTAAAACTTCTTTTGTTGTAAATGCGGCTATATCAAAGGTTTTATCACTTCCCCAATCGTAACTGTAGCTTCCGTCTACATTTCTTAATACATAATTATAAACAATTGGTTCCGATAAATTAATATCAGCAACATTAACAGAAACACTCCACCATTCATTATTCAAATAACTCATAGGTAAAGCCTTGGAAATATCGTTGTTACCAAATAATATGTGGTTGCCTGTTATTAATAATTCCTGCCCGAATACCGTATGATATTTTATTTGAAAAACTACCAGATTAACTTTTGCTGATTTCTGTGCAGCTTTTTTTGTTGCAGTTGTTTTTACTGAAGATTTTTTAGCCAAATTATTTTCAGAATTTATTTCGGCAATGATAGGTTTTTCTGAAGAAACACCATTATGAGTTTTATGGCTATTAAGTTTAGCCAGACTTTCTTTCTTTTTCTGAGGTAATAGAACATGCTTTTTTGATACAGCAACAGCTTTTTCTACCTCCTTATGCAGCGGGGTTAAATTTTCAGATGACAAGTCGTTAAAATTTTTGGAATGCTAAGGTAATTCATTAATGTGTAAAAAGCACACATTAGATTATTTTTTTGAGAAAATTATACATTATAAAAGGTGCAAACGGTTTTATAATACGCTTCTGCCCAAGCTTCTAATGTTTGCGAAGCAGCATAGTTTCTGCCTGCTATAATTATGTCCGGCAATTTATTTTGTTGCTGAAATATTGAGGAAAGCACTCTAACTAAATCGTTCTCATCGCTCACTTTAAAAGTGAAACCACGCAATTCGTTTGCAGTCATGGCATTTGCCATTGTAAGGTTTGAGAGAACCGGAATTAATCCATGAAAAAAACCTTCAATAGGTACTTTTCCAAAACCTTCATGAATAGGTGCTTGTACAACAAAATCATTTTCACGATATAAAACACGTAACTCTTCAGCAGTTTTTTTCCCGACTAAAAATATCTGATTTTGAAATTGATATTGCTGAATGAAAGCTTGATACTGTTCTTTCAAGATTCCATCACCAACAATTGTTAAAGTAAAATTGATCCCTGCTTTTTTAAGTTGCAAACAGGCATTTAAAATTAGCTGCTGATTTTTATTTGCAACTAACGCTCCTACAGTTATCATTTTTAAAACAGATAAGTTTTCTGTTTGTAATTTTTCAATGCGTTTATTTACTTGTTCTGTTTCTTCATCCCAAACATTTTTTTTATAAGATGGGCTGAAACCTGCATGAATGCTTGGGTTTTGGCTTACATCATCTATATAAGCCCAAACCGGCCCTTTAAAAAAATGCTTTAACAACCAACGTTGAAAACTATACGTTACAGGTTCGTTACGGTAAGATTTCCAGGTGCCTGTATAAGTTGCAAATGTTTTCTTTCCTTTTAATTTAAAATAAAAAAAGCCGGGGATATTTAGATTATTCGGAAAACGTTGATATACTATATCTGTTTGCTTATTTACTTTTTTAAAAGCAGCAAACCATTTAGGTATTACAGATAATAATTGAAGCTTGGCAGAAAAACTATCTCCCCCCACATTGGGTACGGGAACAATTGTTATGTTTTTGATTGAGTAGTAAGTAGCAATTTTTTTATCATCGAATAATACAACAGGGCAACAAAGCACCACTTCTGAAAAATGAAATGCCAATGCCTCAATTTGTTTCAGCAGAATATGTGTTTCAGTTCCAAACTTTCCATTGGGGTTTTGAAAATGAATACAATCTGAAATGATTCCTAACCTTAGTTTGCTCATGCAATTGCAAACTAATAGTTTTCAAACAAATAGAAAATGTTATTTAGCAACAACAGGTTTTGCCTGACCTCTGTGGCAGGTAGTACAGGTAACCATTTGAATTTTGGCAGTATCCGTATGAGGAATATTAGCTATGTATTTCTGGTTCATTTCATTTGTCATTCTCATCATCTCTCGTGTAATATCTTTTCTGGCATTATCATCACTGGCCATATCCATCTTACCCTGTTGTGTTTTAGAGGGAGCATGACAAAAATTGCATTTTACCCCTAAAGAGGCTTTAAAACCATCCATAACATCATCTAACTGCTCATCTGCAATATTAGCAGATAATACTTTCAAATTTTTAAACCTTGGCTGTAAATGATTGGTAAAAGAAATATTACCGACAAATATTATAGCAGACAGTATAACTATAACTGTTGCTTTCCTGTTTCTTTTAAACATGAGTATTTATTTTAATAAAAATATCATGTGGTTAAAATAATGAAAAGTTTTTTCGGCGAAAGTTTAAATTGTAAAGCTTAGTAAAGAAAAATCCCGTTCAAAATTTTTGAACGGGATGAAAGAGGTTATTAATTAAGGTTCCATCTTTTAAAAGCTGTTGTAGCTGTTTTCATTTTACGTTGAATTTGCCATAAATCAACTGCTGCAAATGTTTTTTGTTCTTTTGCTACTGTTTCTTTCACTTCATTTGTCAGCTTCTTTAATTGTTCTTCCTTCATTCTGATAACAGAATGAACATTAACATTACTGTTCATAATTGTCTCCTTTTTGTTTTGTCTAAAAATATTTTAGCGGCAAGTGCTGAAAGGTATCAGCTTCGTTATGTGCAGTTAGCAGGGAATTATTGCTTGAAGGATATTCTCTTAACTGTTTTGCGATGCAAATATACAACAATTGAACTTCTTAGGCAAAAGAAGAAATGTATTAACGGTTTTCAGCATGTATAAAAGGAAATTATACTAAACCTTTGGCACTTAAATACCTTTCGGCATCTAAAGCAGCCATGCAACCACTACCTGCAGCTGTTACTGCTTGGCGATAGTTTTTATCCTGAACATCGCCGGCAGCAAAAACCCCTTCTACATTAGTTTTGCTTGTACCGGGAATAGTTTTAATATAGCCTGTTTCATCCATATCAATCCAACCTTTAAAAATATCGCTGTTGGGTTGATGTCCGATAGCAACAAAGAATCCACTTATGGGTACTTCTACTTTTTCTCCTGTTTTAGTATTTTTTATTCTTACAGCTTCTGTTTTATGTTCACCTAAAATTTCATCGGTTTCACTGTTCCAGTAAATTTTTATATTAACCGTATTAAGTACCCGCTCCTGCATTACTTTACTTGCACGCATTGTATCCCTTCTTACAATCATATGTACTGTTGTACAAAGTTTTGATAAGTATAATGCTTCTTCAGCAGCAGTATCTCCCGCACCAACAATTGCCACTTCCTTTCCTTTAAAAAAGAAACCATCGCAAACTGCACAGGCACTAACACCAAAACCGTTTAAACGTTGCTCACTTGGCAAGCCTAACCATTTGGCACTTGCACCGGTACATATAATTACAGCATCTGCTTCAATTAGTTTTTCATCATCAATCCAAACTTTATAAGGTTGTTGTGAAAAGTCAACTTTTGTAGCTAAACCATATCGAATATCTGCACCCATTCTGGCTGCTTGTTTTTCAAAATGAATCATCATTTCCGGACCTTGCACACCATCTGCATAACCGGGATAATTTTCAACTTCAGTAGTTATGGTTAACTGTCCACCTGGTTGTATTCCCTGATATAAAACAGGTTTCATATTAGCTCTTGCTGCATAAATAGCTGCTGTATACCCAGCCGGTCCGCTTCCTATAATTAATACATGTACTTTTTCTGCTGAATTATTTTCCATCCGCTCATTTTTTGGATTACAAAATTATTATTACTAAAAAGTTTATTCAATGATATTTTACACAGTTAAAACGAAATTGGGGATAATCTCCTTACACCTAATAAAAAGCCCCCTGCCAAAACAGAGGGCTTTACTTAACCTTTCTTATTTCTTTACTATCCCAAATATGCTTTTAAAGCGTTGCTGTATCTTGCTTTTTGCAAACGCTTAATAGCTCTTTCTTTAATTTGGCGAATACGTTCTTTTGTTAAATCGTATTTCTGCCCAATTTGTTCGATAGTTACACCGTTTTCTCCATCCAATCCGAAATAAGCGTTTACAATTTCTGCTTCTCTCGGGCTTAAAGATTTTAAAACACGGCGAATTTCTTCACGCAAACTGTCTTTCATTACATCATCATCTGTATCATCACTTCCTTCCAATAAATCTCCCATTGCTACATCTTCTGCTTCATGCACCGGTGCATCTAATGATGTATGGCGGGTGTTGCTTTGAAAAATGTTGTTGATTTCAGTTTCGCTCATCTCCAAAATATCACTCAACTCTTCTGTACTCGGTTCACGCTCATGTTCCTGCTCAAATGCCATATAGGCTTTATTGGCTTTATTGTAAGTACCAATTTTGTTTTGAGGCAAGCGAACTAAACGACCCTGTTCAGCTAAAGCCTGTAAAATAGATTGACGAATCCACCAAACAGCGTAAGAAATAAATTTAAAACCTTTTGTTTCATCAAAACGTTGTGCTGCCTTAATTAAACCAAGATTTCCTTCATTAATTAAATCACTCAAGCTCAAACCCTGATGCTGGTACTGCTTTGCCACAGATACCACAAACCTCAGGTTGGCTTGCACCAACTTGTCCAATGCCCTTTGATTACCCATTTTAATTTTCTGAGCCAATGTTGTTTCCTCTTCGGGAGTGATCATCGGAATTTTAGAAATTTCCTGCAGATACTTTTCTACGGCTTGAGAATCTCTGTTGGTAATCTGGGTTGCGATTTTGAGTTGCCTCATACTGTATGATTGCTTTTAGAATACGCTTGTTAGACAGCTAAAGATTAACTTTTGTTGCGACAATTTAGTTAAAACTTATCCCCTTTTTATTAAGGCGTGCAAAGGTACGCCACAAAAAGATAGAAAACGATTTTTTCTTGTGTTTATTGAAATTTTTCGTGTAATAAGCTATCTTTTTATGGTATCATCTGTTGCCTGCCTGCCGGTAGGCAGGTATCACTCTCCAAAGGAGTCCTTTGGACACTTGTACGCTTTGTTCTATGGGCATCTTTAAAAAGATTATAGCAAACTATTATCTTCGCAAGTATGCAGCAACTGATAGATTTCAGGTCAGATACCGTTACCAAACCTTCTCCTGCCATGCAGGAAGCTATGTTTAAAGCCAAAGTTGGCGATGATGTTTTTGGCGAAGATCCGAGTGTAAATGAATTAGAGCTTTTAGCAGCCGAGATGTTTGGCATGGAATCAGGTTTATTCTGCCCCAGCGGAACCATGACCAATCAAATTGCTATTAAAGTTCATACCCAACCCGGTGATGAAGTTATTTGCGACAAAATGAGTCACATTTATCAATATGAAGGTGGCGGTATTGCATTTAACAGCTTATGTTCATCAAAACTAATTGACGGAGATAGAGGCAGAATTAAGGCAGAACAGGTGCTTGCAGCAATAAATCCCGATGATATTCATAAACCGTTAAGTACTTTGGTTTCATTAGAAAATACAGCTAATCGCGGTGGTGGAAGCTGCTATAATTTTACTGAAATTCAAAAGATTAAGGAAGTATGTCTTCAAAATAATTTAAAATTTCATTTAGATGGTGCCAGGCTTTTTAATGCACTTGTTGCAAAAAAAGAAACACCAAAACAATATGGTGAAGTTTTCGATTCTATTTCCATTTGTTTAAGTAAAGGTTTAGGTATACCTGCGGGAAGTGTTTTATTGGGCAAAAAAGACTTTATTAAAAAGGCTCGCAGAGTAAGAAAAGTTTTTGGTGGCGGTATGAGGCAAGCAGGTTTTATTGCTGCAGCAGGCATTTATGCTTTACAAAACAACATTGATAGATTAGCTATTGACCATCAACATACACAAGCAATTGCCAATGCTTTACTTACCAAAGATTTTGTTGGTGAAATGTTACCCGTTGAAACAAACATCGTTATCTGCGAAATAAAAGGCAGGTTTTCTGCAAAAGAATTTTCAGAAAAAATGAAGGAGAAAGGAATCTTATTTTTTGCAATTTCTCCTACACAAATACGAATGGTTTTACATCTAGATATTACAAAAGAAATGGTTGAAAAAACTATACAAGCCATTAAAGAATTGTAAACAAACAAATTATGTTTCCTAAAATAAACCCAACTACAACACAAGCCTGGTTTTTATTAAAAAAACATTACGAAGATGAAATGAGCCGTAAGCATATGAAAGATTTGTTTGCGGCAGATGATGAAAGATTCAATAAATTTTCTCTGCACTACGGTGATATTCTTTTTGATTACTCAAAAAATATCATTACAGAAAAAACTTTGCAGCTATTACTTCAATTGGCAGATGAGTGTAAGCTAAAAGATGCTATTCATGCAATGTTTGCAGGCATTAAAATTAATGAAACAGAGCACCGTTCTGTTTTGCATACTGCTCTCAGAAATTTTTCAGACACTTCCATTTTAGTTGATGGCAAAGATGTAATGCCACAGGTTAAAAAAGTAAAGGCTCATATGAAAGCATTCTGCGAAGAAATTCACAGTGGTAAATGGAAAGGCTTTACAGGGAAAAAAATTAAATACATAGTAAATATTGGCATTGGCGGTAGCGATTTAGGGCCTGTAATGGTTACTGAAGCTTTAAAACCATATTGGAAAGAAGGTATTGAAACTTTTTTTGTAAGCAATGTTGATGGCACACATATAGCAGAAACTTTAAAAAAAGTTAAGCCAGAAGAAACACTGTTTTTAGTAGCTTCAAAAACTTTTACTACACAGGAAACTATGACGAATGCTCGCACAGCACGTTCATGGTTTTTAGAAACAGCAGTTGATGAAAAGCATATTGCCAAACACTTTGCAGCATTAAGTACCAATGAAAAAGAAGTAACCAAATTCGGTATCGATAAAGCCAATATGTTCGAGTTTTGGGATTGGGTTGGCGGAAGATATTCTCTTTGGAGTGCTATCGGTTTATCAATTGCTTTAACTATTGGTTACGAAAATTTCGAAGAACTTTTAAAAGGGGCTTTCGCCATTGATGAACATTTTAAATCAGAAAAATTCAATAAAAATATTCCTGTTTTAATGGCATTAATTGGTTTATGGTACACCAACTTTTTTAATGTGCAATCAGAAGCAATACTGCCTTACGATCAATATATGCATCGCTTTTCAGCTTATTTTCAACAAGGCAATATGGAAAGCAATGGCAAAGGAGTGGATAGAAATGGTAACCATATAGATTACACAACAGGTCCGGTTATTTGGGGCGAACCGGGAACTAACGGTCAACATGCATTTTACCAACTGATACATCAGGGAAAAGTTTTAATTCCATGCGATTTTCTTGCTCCTGCAATAAGCCATAATCCTATTGCCGACCATCATGTTAAATTGCTTTCTAATTTTTTTGCCCAAACTGAAGCATTAATGAATGGCAAAACTGAAAAAGAGGTAAAAGATGAATTAAGCAAAGCAGGTTTAAAGGGAGATGAAATAAAAAAGTTAACGCCATTTAAAGTTTTTGAAGGGAATAAACCAACCAATTCATTCCTGATAAAAAAAATTACTCCTTTTACTTTAGGAAGTTTAATTGCATTATATGAACATAAAATTTTTGTTCAGGGAGTTATCTGGAATATTTTCAGTTTTGATCAATGGGGTGTTGAATTAGGAAAACAATTAGCCAATAAAATACTTCCAGAATTAATTGATGAAAAAACTGTAAAAAGTCATGATTCATCAACTAATGGTTTAATTAATTCATTTAAGAAAATGCGGGTTTAATGCAAGAAGTTTTAATAAGAGAAATTCAACCTTCAGATAATATTGCTATTGCAAAAATCATTCGCAATTCATTAGAAGAATTCGGTGCTAATAAACCGGGAACTGTTTATTTCGATAAAACTACAGATGATTTATTCGGGTTATTTCATTCAACACCAAAAAGCAAGTATTTTATCATTGAACGAAATAATGAAATACTTGGTGGTGGCGGGATTTATCCGACGGAAGGATTAGATAATGACACTTGCGAATTTGTAAAAATGTATTTAGCCAAAAAGGCTCGTGGCTTCGGTTTAGGTAAAATGATGATTACTAAATGTCTTGCTGTGGCAAAAGACTTTGGTTTTAAAAAAATTTATTTAGAGACTATGCCTGAATTAAAACAAGCTTTGAATGTTTATGAGAAATTTGGATTTAAATATCTTGATAAGCCATTAGGCAATAGCGGCCATTGTGGTTGCGACTTATGGATGTTGAAAGAAATTAATTAGCTGCCGATTAATAGTAGCCTCTTGTTCTTCTACCACCAAATGGATTACCTCTTCCAAATATGGTTAAATCAGGAATTTTAAAAGAAACTGTCATTTGAAAACTGTAAAAAACATCTTTACTACCTGGGTTCCCTCTTGGCAAATCCATATTGTAAGAAGGGAATTTTGTTAAATCAGCCCTGTAAGAAAGTGCTGCAGCTTCTGTTTGCCCTGCGTTTAATAAATCCTGAGTAGCATATTTACTACTACTCACATCATCTAAATAGTCTGTAAATAAAATGCGATAGTTAAATTCAAAACCCAAAGCTACATTTTCAGATATTTCATATCTAACCCCCAAACCAATAGGAATATTTATTCCAAGCCTGTGATAAGGTGCAGGGTGACCGCCACCTGGTAAATACTGCCCTTCTGTTCCAATATCGTGAAGATTTACTTTATTTCCATTGTCATCAATAGTTGTTGGATTAAAATGGTATAAACTCAATCCTGTAAAAGCGTAAGGAATAATATTAAACCCAGCTTCTCTATCTAAAAAATCATACTCTCCTAAAGCAGAAACCTCCCAAATAAAACTTTTAAAATTCAAATTTCTCGCTTGTAAGTCGGCTCTTGGAGAAAGCTTATCATCCCCCCTTACTGATAATAAGGATACATTTAATCTACCGCGTATTTTAGATTGAAAGTCGTAAGTAGCACCAAAGCTAAATGCCAATGAAGATTGTTTAAAAACAGGCGATCCTTGTATCAAGTCTCCCAAATAGGCACTGGCACCTAAGCTGGTTGTAAAACGAAGTTCATCCTGTGCTTTAACGGAAATACATAAAGCACTAAACAAACCCAATATAAAGTATTTGCGTAATTGCTTCATAACGTAAAAATAGGGTAAAAACTTGAAAAGTTCCTTACTATTGACATAGTTGTTGAAGAATTAATGTCATTTTGAGCCTTTTAGCTACAGCATAGCCATTTTCATAATTAATTCTTTTAATAAATCTGCATCTTCTGTTCCGCCATCATTAACACCTATACTACGAAGATTATATTGATGAAGTAAAAGCAAAATTTTTTCTATTCCCTCATATTTATAGCTACTAATAGCAGTAACATAATCTTTTATGAAATAAGGATTTACACCAATTGCGGAAGCTATTGACTTCTCATCATTAGTACCGGCACCCAGTGCCATATAAGCTTTACTGAAAAAATTATATAGTGAAGGTATAACGAGTTGAATGGGTGCAGCTTTTGGATTAGCTGCAAAATATTGTATAATACGAATTGCTTTTGTTATGTTTTTCTTTGCTAAAGCATCTTGTAATTCAAATACATTAAACTCTTTGCTTACTCCGATATAATTTTCTATATCGTCTTCACTAATGCTTTTTCTGCCATTTAAGTTAATTGATAACTTCTCAATTTCATTCTGGATTCTACTTAAGTCGTTTCCTATATGATCTACTAATAACAACAAAGCTTTTTGCGTAATAGTTAATCCTGCTGATTGAACAATATTATTTGTCCATTCAGGTAATTGATTTTCATATAGTTTCTTAGTAGTTAAAACCTCAGCTTTAGACTTTAATATTTTAGCAAATTTTGTTCTTGCATCAACTTTTTTTTCTTTGTATGAAACGACGAAAACTGTTGATGGTAAAGGGTTTTCAACATATCCTTCTAACTTTTCTATATCACGCATTTGCTGTGCTTCTTTTAATAACACAACTTGTTTATCTGCAAACATCGGATACCTTCTGCAGGCGTTAATTACAGTTGCCCAATCTGCATCTTTTCCATAAAAAACAGTAAGATTAAAACCGGCTTCGCTTTCTGAAAGAATTTTATGTTCAGCATATTGCATTACTTCATCAATAAAATAAGGCTCTTCTCCTTCCAGCCAATAAACAGGCTTAAAGTTTCCCTTCTTCCAATCGCTAATAATTTTTTCAGCACTCATTTTACAAATGTGAATGAAAGCTTCAAGGCTTTCAAAAAATCAACTAAAAACTTATCAAGGTACAATTACAATATTCGATTCAGTTAGTAATGTTTTGTTATGAAATCGAAGAATAATGTTAGCAGTTGTTACAACATCTCTTTGGCAATATTCAACAATGCGTTTAAGATTTTTTTCTTTGTAATAAACGTCCTGCACCATGCTTCCATCAATATCTGTTTTGGATGTTGGTACATTTAAAACATTCGCTAATAAATTTAATGAAGTGTAGTTCTTATTATCGCCAAACTTCCACCAGTTCAGGGTATCGAACATTTTAGTTTCCCAAGGTTTTTTATCATGCAATTGCAGGTATTCGGGTAAAGCAATTTGATTGATTAACATTCTTCTGCAGATATAAGGAATATCAAACTCTTTGATGTTATGCCCTGCAAATTGAAATTGCTTATTGTATTTATACAATTTGTTACAAACTTCAATAAAAGTATTTAAAACATCTGCTTCGTCATTACCTGAAAAGCTTTTTATTCTCAGCGTTAAATTATGCTCTTCATCTTCCGCAAATACAGCCGTTGAAATGCAAACAATTTTTCCAAATTCAGCCAAAATGCCTGCTTTTTTATGATAAGTTTCAGCTTCATCAAAATTTTCTGGCACAGTTTTGGAAATTTTATCACACCAGAGATTTTGCCAGGTATCGTTCATTAAATCATAACGTTCATACTGTGGTACTGTCTCAATATCAAGCAACAATAATTCAGTTAACATAGCTAAGTTTTGGTTTCAATATTCAAACACAATTTAAAACTTTTTTGTATAAATATATGAACTGTATAACCAAGTTTGACAATAGAAAACTGAAATGGAAAATTACCGGATACACCATTTTGTTAATTGCATTTATTAATTACTTGGCTTATCTTACCTCAAATAATAACTTTCCAATACTCTAATTATATCAGTATTTAACAAGTAAACACTGTATTTTTATTTAAATTTAATCTCAACAAAATGAATAACAATTCAACACAACAAAAAGACAACCGAAAAACTATCTATGCAATTCTTATTGCTGCATTGGTGCTAACATGGGGTTATATAATTTATGATAAAAGCAAAGCCAAAGAAGCATTGGCAACGGCAAATACACAAACAACTGTAGCCGTTACATCAAGAGATTCTATTAAAGCTGAATTAGATAAAGCCGAGTTAAGATCTGATTCAATAACAAGTTCTAACGTACAATTACAGGGTGCATTAGCTGATAGAAACAGTGAGATTCTAAAGTTGAAAAGTAACGTAAGAACCATTCTTAATAAAAAGAATGCAACCGATGAAGAATTGAAACAAGCCAGGGTGATGATTAAAGAATTAAATGGAAAAATTGACGACTTGTTTGCTGAAGTAACTAAACTGAAAAGTGAAAATGCAGAATTAACAGCAACCAATCAACAATTAAATACAGATAAAACTCAGCTAACAACTGAAAAGAAAAATCTTGAAACTAACCTTAATAATACGCAAACAGAAAATAAAAAATTAGCAGATAAAGTTGATGTTGCTTCTACTTTACATGCTTCAAACATAGGTGTAGCAGCAGTTACGGTAAAAAGAAATGGTAAGGAAAAAGAAACTTCTAACGCAAAAAAAGCAGATATGTTTGTTATTGCATGTACGTTAGATGAAAACCGTGTTACACCGAGTGGTACAAAATTATTGTACGTGTGTGTATACAATCCAGATGGCTCACCATCAGGTGTTGAAGGCACTTTTACAACACGTGAAGGAGATACCAAACCATATACTAATAAAGTTGAAGTAAACTATGAGCAAGGCAAAGCAACACCGGTAAGCTTTAACTGGAAGCCGGGCGAACATTTTCAAACAGGAGATTACAAAATAGAAATTTACAACAATGGTTTTAAAATTGGTGAAGGCAAAAAAACATTAAAGAAAAGCGGCTTTTTAGGATTATAATTTTCATAGTTTAACCGTACCAAACTAAGCCCCGCTATGTGCGGGGTTTTTATTTTGCAGCCCTTAACTTTATTTAATGTTTAATTACTGGCTTAATTGGAAAACGATGTTAGTTATTGCTGCTGTAAGCATTGTAGCAGGAACAATTTTTTATTCGCAACGCTTGGCACAAAAATTAAAAACAGAAGAACGCAAAAAAGTGGAAGCATGGGTAGAAGCACAAAAAACAATTCTTAATTCAACGGATAAAATAAACTTCAATCTTGCATCAAAAATTTCTACTGATAATGTTGATATTCCTATTATTGAAACAGATGAAAAAGATATTCCCACCGGTAATTATAAAAACTTAGATACTGCAGATATCAGAACAGATAAGAATTACATCACAAAAAAATTATCCATATTTAAAAAACAAAATGCACCTATTGAAGTGGTTGTTAATCAATCTCCACTAATCTCAAATAAATATTACTACGGCGAAAGTAAGTTGCAACAGCAAATACGCTACTATCCTATCATTCAACTAATTATTATCAGTTTATTTATTGCAGTTTTAATTATTGCTCAAAGCAGTAATTATCAAAATGCACAAAACCGTTTATGGGCAGGCATGGCAAAAGAAACGGCACATCAATTAGGAACTCCGGTAAGCAGTTTAGAAGGCTGGGTTGAAATTTTAAAAGAAAAATATGCTGATGAAAACTTTGTAAATGAAATTGAAAAAGATGTAATACGTTTACAATTAGTAACCAATCGTTTTGGTAAAATAGGCAGTAACCCGATTTTAGAAGAAACAGATATTGTAGTGAAGATGAAATATATGATTGATTACATTAAGAAACGTGCCGGTGGTAATGTTGAATTTATTTTTAATACGAATAAAGAAACTGTTCATGCTAATATATCTCCACCTTTATTTGATTGGGTAATTGAAAACTTGTTGAAGAATGCTTTAGATGCAATGGAAGGGAAAGGAAGTATTACTGCTACGATTGAAGATAAAAAGAATGAAGTTCAAATAAATATTATTGATACCGGGAAAGGAATGCATCAGGCTATTTTGAAGAAAGTTTTTAAACCGGGCTTTACAACAAAAAAGCGTGGTTGGGGTCTTGGGCTTACATTAACAAAGCGAATAATAGAACAATATCACAAAGGCAAAATTTTTATTGCACAAAGTGAATTAGGCAAAGGCACAACCTTTACCATTCAACTTCCGAAATAATAGCTACGCCTCGCTTTCATCAACAACAGCAGTATTACTTGAAACACCTAAACAATTCATAACAGTGTACCATTGTTGTAATGATTGTTGTGTAGCTGTTTCAGTAAACAAATCAGCTTCACTGCAAATGTTCAGCAGTTCACTGCCATGCTTTTGTTTTTCTGTTGACGAAGTTTTACTGCTTGCTAATCTGCGATAGCTTTGTCTTAACCTGTTTAATTTTTCATCAGGTAAATGGTCAAATGCATGCTCCTGCATTAAATGCCCGGCTGCATTAACTAACATGTTGTAGGTATTGTTTTGCATAAGGTAAATGTTAATGAGTGAATAAACTTCAATTTTTACCGACAGCAATTACGATACCAGACACAAATAAGCTGTTAAGTGCTGATTAGGAAAATGTTAAGCAATAAAATAAGTGGATAACTTGGGGAAATCATTGAATGCTTTACAGCCATACAGGATTTGTTTTAGCTGTAGAATCAAACCAGTTGAAATACTGTACCAGCCTTGGTTTTGATGATGTATTAGGGCTTGCATCATGAGGCAAATAATGATTCCATATAATAAAATCTCCTGCATTAGCTGCAATACATTTCATTCCCATTTGTTCAAAACTTGTATGACGCGGGTTTGCACCTTTTGGTAATGAATTAAGCCAATCAATTAACTGCAAGTGAAAGCAGGGCAATATTCGTAAGGCACCTTGATTTTCTGCTGTATCAGTTAAATACAAAATACCTTGTGTACCGAAAGGAATGGGTTGAGCCAAGCTTACATCCCAATGAACACCTGCCCCTCTGTATTTATGCAAAGTAGTAATAGGCGGATTAAAACCAACCTTATCTGCTGTAACAATTAAATTCTTTGTTCCCCATAGTTGTTCATAAGCCCTTCTTATTCTTTTACTTTGTCTGTTTTTAATTATTGAAGGATGATTGTATAACGTAACCATTATTCCCTGAATATGGTTACTGTCTTTATACCAGGTTTCAGGATTGGTTGCATCCATTTCAAGATGTTGCCAAATAGCTTCGCAGGTTGCTGCTGCATCTTCTTTTGAAATACCGTTTCGAACAATAACATAACCATGTTCATTCCAATGTTTAATATCTTCTTCAGTTAATACACCTTCTTCACTTGCATCTTCTATTTCAGTTACATCACCAATAACCAACTCATTACATTGATTAATTAATGCTGAAGGAATCTGATTGTTATGATGCGATAAAACCCAATTTTCAAATTCATCGAAACTTGGTTTGTTTGAATAAATAAATTGATAAGTGGGTAATAAACCTAAGCCTAATAAATTAATGATGGCATAGTCTATATCTGCTTCTTCCGGAAAGTTTTTAGATTCTCCGTTTATTAATTTAAACCATAATCTTTTTAAGTGATAAACTCCGCTTGTACCTGATTCTGTTGATTGAGGTATAGATAAAACATTACTATTCATCCTGAAAATTTATCATAAAATAAAGCTACAAAAACGTATTTAAAAAATTTGTATTGCTGATTTATTTCAAAACCACGGCACTTAAGGCGGGCAAATGCAGGTTTAAAACATACCACTTATCTTTTTTATTTACTCTTTCTGCTTCTATTTGCGGGTTATAAATATCTCCAACTCCCCAAAAAACTTTACTATCACTGTTAAATATTTCAGTCCATTTACTTTTACCATACACATGTACTTTCCAGTTAGTTCGTACAACAGGCGTTAAATTCAATACTACCAGAACATCATCTTTAGGTTTATTACCAATTCTTTTGTAAACAACCACACTTTCATTTCTGTTATTCAAATCAACCCACTCAAAGCCACCTTGCTTAAATTGTTTTTCATATAAAGCGGGTTCATTTCTATATAGTTCATTTAATTTTTGTACACAGTATTTCATTCCCCCATGACTTACATGATTTAATAATTCCCACTGCAATTCTGATTTATAATTCCATTCGTTAGTTGCAGCAAACTCATCTCCCATAAACAACAATTTTGCTCCGGGGTGTGTAAACATGTATGTGTACAAAATCCGAAGGTTTGCAAACTTTTGCCATTCATCTCCGGGCATCTTATAAATCATGGGGCTTTTGCCGTGAACTACTTCATCATGACTTAAAGGCAACATGAAGTTTTCATTATAGAAATACATCATGCTGAAAGAAAATTTATCCTGATGTGCTTTTCTGAAAACAGGATCCAGTTTAAAAAAATCTAATGTGTCATGCATCCAACCCATCATCCATTTCATACCGAAACCTAAACCACCTTCAAAGGTTGGTTTACTTATACCGGGCCAATCTGTAGCTTCTTCTGCTATGGTTTGTATATCAGGAAAATCTCTGTACAATGTTTCATTCAAATCTTTAATAAAAACAATAGCTTCTAAGTTACCGTTGCCGCCAAATTCATTGGGTTCCCATTGCCCTTCATTGCGGCTGTAATCTAAGCGTAGCATAGAACTTACGGCATCAACACGTAACCCGTCTGCATGAAATTGCTCACACCAGAATCTTGCACTGCTTATTAAAAAACTTTTTACTTCGCCGCGTTTATAATTGAAAATATAACTGTTCCAATCAGGATGATACCCTTTACGCATATCTGCATATTCGTAAGTATGTGTACCATCAAACATAAACAAACCATGAGCATCGTAAGGAAAGTGTGAAGGCACCCAATCTAAAATAACTCCTATATCATTTTGATGAAATAAATCAACCAATGCAGCAAACTCCTGAGGATTACCAAAACGTGATGTAGGTGCAAAATACCCTACACCCTGATAACCCCAACTTCCATCAAAAGGATATTCCATAACAGGCATAAACTCAACATGCGTAAAGCCCATTTCTTTTACATAAGGCACTAAACGCTCTGCAATTTGTTGGTAAGTATTATAAGTTTCTTCATCATGCTTATTAGGCCGCATCCAACTTGGGAGATGTACTTCATAAACAGAAAACGGAGAAGATAATGAATTATGCTTTTTTCTTTTTTTCATCCATTCAGCATCCTTCCAATCATAATTTGTTTGCCACGTTATAGATGCGGTATAAGGCCGCTTCTCCCAGTAATGTGCATAAGGGTCGCCTTTATCTAATGCTAAACCTTCGTAGCCATGAATGTGATATTTGTAAGCTTCGCCGCCATGAATATTCGGAATAAAACCTTCCCAGATTCCTGAATTATCTAAGCGTACTTTTAATTGATGTGATGTTTTGCTCCAGTTATTAAAATACCCTCTAACGCTTACCTGTGTTGCATTAGGAGCCCATACAGCGAAATATGTTCCCCAAGTGTTTAATACTTCAATCTGTTTATTACCGAATAATTTATAGAGCGAATAATGGGTACCGTTTTGAAAATTTTTTATGTCTTCATCTGTAAAAAGACTGTAATTCCATACTGACTGAGCAGCATCAATGAAATGTATCTCCTCGTATTTTTTATTCTGCTGAATGTTTTTGGAAGAAGCTTTTTTCATTGTAAAAATTATTCTGTTGAAAATTTATGTTTTAAATGTACAACAATAAAAATGATTGATTGAATATGATTATTAATTGGTTTTGCCGCTATGAAAATATACTGCACAAGAGTGCGACGCTCCAAAGGAGTCCTTTGGTACAAGGTACGATGCCATGAAAAAGATAGTTGATAACAAAAAAATTATACTTTTTAAAAGAAAAATTTTGTGCAACCAAATAGTTGCATATATATTTGCAACCGAATAGTTGCGAATATGAGACGAGATATTTTTCAGGCAATTGCTGACCCAACCCGAAGAGCGATTATAAGTTTAATTGTTGCCAATAGTATGACTCCAAATACTATTGCCGAACAATTTAACAGCAGCAGACAAGCTATTTCTAAGCATATTAAAATTTTACAGGAATGTGGTTTGGTAAAGAGTGAACAAACAGGGAGAGAAATTTACTATCAGGTTGAAGCTAAGAAGCTTAAGGAAATAGCCGATTGGTTAGCACCCTTCTATAAGATGTGGGAAGAACGATTTGACAGATTGGATGATTACCTAGCTAAACTTCAAAAACAAAAAAAATATGCAACTAAAAAAAAGTGATGAAGCAAAGAGAACACTTAGCGTTACCAGAATACTAAATGCTCCTGTTGAATTAGTTTGGGAAGTATGGACTGATGCTGAACATATAAAGAACTGGTGGGGCCCTAATGGCTTTACTAACACTATTCATAAAATGGATTTTATTGAAGGAGGTGAATGGAACTTAACCATGCACGGGCCTGATGGCACTAATTATCCTAATAAAAGTGTTTTTAAAGAAATTATTCCATTAAAAAAGATTGTAATGGAACATTTTCACCCCAACTTTATTACTACCGTTGAGTTTGAAGATAAAATCAATAAAACCGTTTTACAATGGCAAATGCTGTTTGAAACAGTTGAATTATTTGAAGCTGTTGTAAAAGCTCATAAAGCAGATGAGGGCTTACAACAAAATGTTGAAAAACTTGAAACATATTTATCAATCAACTTAAAATAAAAATGATGAAAACAACGTACAATGTAAACAAAGAACAGCAAACAGTAACTGTTGAAAGAACTTTTGCTGCTGACAAAGATTTAGTTTGGGATGCCTTTACAACTGCCGAAATACTTGACGAATGGTGGGCACCTAAACCATTTAAATCAAGAACAAAAGCAATGGATTTTAAAGTGGGCGGAAGAAGATTTTATGCCATGGTTAGCCCCGAAGGAAATGAAATGTGGTCAATACAAAAATATATCTCAATTTCTCCAAAAGACCATTTCAAAATACTGAGTGCCTTTGCAGACGAAAATGAAAATCCGCAATTGCCGGGTTCTGAATGGAGTTTGAATTTTACAGAAGAAAGCGGAACCACAAAAGTTACCATCGTTATTTTCAACGAATCTCTTGAACGTATGGAGAAAATGATTGCAATGGGCTTTAAAGAAGGGTTTGCAATGGCACATGATAATCTTGATGAATATCTTGCTTCAAAAAAATAGTTTTATGAAAAACAAAAAAAGGTCAGATAAAAAATCTGACCTTTTTTAATAGCATGAACTATAAATTAATATTTAGCAGGAACGCCTTCTTTAGGAGTTGCCTTCATAATAAACTTGCGTAGGTTTTCATTAGCTTTTGCTAAATCTTCTTTACGTAAATACATCATGTGGCCGCTTCGGTAGCCTTCCCAACTCATTCTGTTTTTAAATTTGCCACTCGGGTCAATCTGCCACATATTATATTTTGCATTAAAGTAATCGCAGGCACCATCATAATAACCAGATTGAACCAATAGATGCATATAAGGATTTTCTGCCATTGCTTTACCGAGGTTATAACCTGTTCTGTCGTTTGTTCTATCCCAAGGGTTAACGGGACCAAACAAATAGTAGCTTAAATCTGTTTTAAAACCCAATTCATCTCTTAAATAAATATTCATTGCAGGCATAAACGAATGCTCCCAGGAAGTAAGTTCTGCGTTATAATCGGGTCTTTCGCCAGCATCTTCTCTATCAATACCTAAATAACGGGAGTCTAATCTACCTACAGTATAACCTCTGTCTCTTAATAACTCTTTCCAGAAGAAATTAGTTGAAATAACCATATTATGTTCTGCTACTACTTTTTCTGACAAGCCTGTGTACTTAGCATATTTTGCAATTATTTCTTTTCTTTTTTCAGCAGATAAAGAACCACCTTTTGTTATGGCAGGTATTAATTCATCAACAGCAAACTTTTCAACTTCAGGCAAATAGTCTGTCAAATCTTTCTTCTGTAAATCGCTGCTCAATGCTTTATGATACCAAGCAGTTGCAGCATAATAAGGAACAATTAATGCTGAAGAAACAGGCCCATTTCTTTCAATACCTAAATCTGTCGGCGATACTAATACAACACCATTAATAAACATCCATTGAGCTTCCTGTAATTCCAATGCAAGCCCTGATACACGTGTGGTTCCGTAGCTCTCTCCTATTAAAAATTTTGGAGACGCCCAACGTTTGTACTTGCTTACAAAAGAATTAATCCATGCTGCGAGATATTTTATATCCGCATTGGTACCGAAAAATTTTTGTGCTACACCATCTTTAATTAATGGTCTTGAAAAGCCTGTATTAACCGGGTCTATATAAACAATATCAGCAATATCTAAAATGGAATGCGGATTATCTCTCATACCATAAGGTTGAACGGGATAACCTTCATCATCTACTTTTAAAATACGAGGGCCTGTATAACCAATTTCCATCCAAACAGATGGTGTACCGGGACCACCGTTAAATGAAATAACTAATGGCCTGGCTTCTTTATTTTTTATATCATTTCTTTCATAATAAGTATAAAAAACATTTGCTACAGGTTGGTTATCTGCATCCAATACAGGAGATGTGCCCGCAATAGCAGTATAAGAAACTTTTTCTCCTTTAATGGTAACCTCATTTTTAACCGTAACTGTTGAGTCTGTTTTTAAACTGATTCTTGCAGGAGGATTAACAGGTGTTGTACCTGAAGTTGCCATTACCGGCGTTTCTTGTTGCGGTCTTCCTGAACCACCGCCTTGTCTTTGTGCAGTAACATAACAAAGCATCATGCTTACCAATGCGTAACAATAAATTTTTTTCATAAACAGTGTGTATTAAAAGATTGAAAACTTTTTAAAACTAATACAATTGAAGAAATTTCAACTGATTATTTTTTGTTCATTATTTACCACTCATAATATTATAATAAATCGTAACCTTCTTTAACAGAACTTTAAACTAAATAATTAGTTTATTAAATTTTGTTTGTGGATTTTGCAGTCAATTGCATCCAAACACAAACCTCAGCCACCATTCATGAGAAAACTACTGCTGCTTAATACCTTTATTATACTATGCCTATTAGCTTCTGCACAAAAGGCAACAGTAAAAGGAACTGTAACAGATACCTTAAATAAGCAAAACCTTAAAAACGCTGTTGTAAGTTTATTAAAAAGTAAAGACTCTGTGCTTTATAAATTTACCCGTACAAATGAAGCCGGGAAATTTGAATTGAATAATCTTACCGCAGGTAATTATATCATTCGTGTATCATATCCGAACTATACCTTGTTTATGGATGATATTGTTTTAGTTGATACATCAACAATTACATTTAATCAATTGGCATTAATAACCAAAGCCAGATTATTAGAAGAAGTAATTGTAAGGCAAAAAGTTTCTCCTATAAGAATGAAAGGCGATACACTTGAATTTTTAGCAGATAGTTTTAAAGTAAAAGAAGGTGCCAGCGTGCAAGATTTATTAAAAAAATTCCCGGGCTTTACCGTAAACAGTAAAGGGGAAATAACAGCACAGGGGCAACAGGTTCAGAAAGTATTAGTAGATGGTGATGAATTTTTTGGAGATGACCCTACCATGGCAACACAAAATATTAATGCGAAAGATGTTGCCAAAGTGCAATTATTTGATAAGAAAAGTGACCAGGCTACACTAACCGGCATTGACGACGGGCAGAAACAAAAAACATTAAACCTTATTTTAAAAGAAGATGCCAAGAAAGGTTATTTCGGTAAGGTAGAAGCAGGTAGCGATTTTGATAAATACTATCAGGCTAAAGCAACAGCTAACCGTTTTACAAGTACGTTAAAAGCCGGTGCTTATGTAACCACAGACAGAACCGGAAGAAACAATATGAGTTGGAATGAAATGCAGGACTTCGGGGGTTCTATGACGACTGTTATGGATGGTGGAGGCATAAGCATTAATTGGGAAAGTGATGGTTTTGATAGTTACAACCAACAAGGTGTTCCTGAAAACTTGGTTGCTGCTGCAATGCTTAATAAAAAGTTCGGAAAATATAAAAGCAATACTGCCAATAATTATACTTACAAACATCAAAACCTTGTGGGTGAAAGTACTACCAATTCTCAATATATTTTACCGGATACCTTATATTATAACAATCAAGCAAGTCATTTTACCAATTCAAAATGGTTGCACGCCCTTAATACCAAAAACGAATTAAACTTAGACTCTTCCAACACTATTACTATTAACGCAACCGGTAATTGGGGGCACGATAACAGCTATTCGCTTTTTAATAGTGAATACTTAGCAAGTACTTTACAGAAAGTGAATAATTCATCGAGAACCAATACATCATCAACCGATAGAAATAATCAAAAAGCTGATATTTTCTTCCGTCATAAATTCAATAATGCAGGAACCAGGATATTAACGTTTAACGTAACTTATAACAATAACAACAGCAATGGCGAAGGCTTCTTATACAGCCAAACAGATTTTTATAAAAGCGGCAGTATTAATACTACTCAAATTGTTGATCAAAGAAAAACAAACACTAATTCAGGCAATAGCTTACAAGGCTTGGTAAGCTATACAGAGCCACTATCAAAGAAAGTAATATTAAATCTTAATTATACCATTAACAGCAGTACAAGTGAACAAGATACACGTTCCTATGAGAAAAGAAACGGCAAATACGATTCATTAAATCTTTTGTACAGCAATCATTATAAATTCACCAATACTTCGAGCAGAGGTGGTTTTACCATTAACTATAATGGTAAAAAAATTAATGGGAAAATAGGATTAGCCGTGCAAGACTTAGTTTTAAAACAAACTAATATTTATAAAGACTCTTCACAGCAAAGAAGTTTTACCAACTTCTTCCCTACCGGATATTTTCGTTATAAGTTTTCATCATCAGGTAATATTTCTATTAATTACGATGGAAGAACCAACCAGCCTTCTTTATATCAATTACAACCGATAGCTAACAATACAGACCCTTTACATATTATAATCGGTAATCCTGATTTAAAACCATCTTTCACACATAACATTTATTTTAACTTCGGAGACTTTAAGGTGATTAGTAAAAGAAATATATATGGCTATGGAGGATTTAACCTAACTCAAAATGCTTTTACTACTAAAAGTACTCTTGATAGCTCGGGAAGGAATACTACTCAAACAGTAAATATAAATGGTAATTATAGCGGCTATTTTGGTTTTAGCTACAGTAAAACAATAAAATCGATTGACTTATATTTTGGCGTTAGACCCAACCTGAACATTAATAAGAATACAAACTTTATTAATGGTTTAGAAAATGTTACCAAAAGCTATAACGGAGGAATCAATTTCAGACTCGGTAAAGAATTAGAAAAGAAATATGATATATCTGTATCGTATAGCCCGACATTTAATCATTCAACTTCTTCAGTAAATAAAAACGCTATTACTGAATATTGGATACAAACCGTAAGCGGAGACTTAACTTACAAGTTTCTTAAAGGCATTACGCTTAACTCTGATATCAACGCTAACTTCCGCCAGAAACTCAATCCAAATGATAATAACAATAATGCAATTGTTTGGAATGCATCTCTTGAAAAGAAAGTTTTCAAGAAAAAAGACATAGCACTTATTATTTCTGTAAATGATATCCTCAATCAAAATATCGGCTTTAACAGAAACATAAGCAGCAACTTTATTTCAGAAAATACTTATACAACTGTTCAGCGTTACTTCTTAATTTCTTTCAGGTGGAAGTTTGCCAAAAACAGAAAAGTAAATGAAGATGATGATAACTAACAACTAAAAAATGTACTGATGAAACAACTGATAATAACATTATTCTTTTTATTAAGTCTTGTTAAAATACAAGCTCAGCAAGTATTTCTCAGCTATGGTAAAATTGAGTACGAAAAGAAAATAAATATTTACAAAGAAATTGAAGGCGATACCTGGTTAGAAAACATGAAAGATAAATTGCCACAATTTATGACATCTTACTTTAACCTCTATTTTAAAGATGGTAAAACATTATATGAGAAAGGTAAGGATAGTGAGAAGAAAGTGCTTTTTTTTGGAGATGATGGCAGTGAAGATGATATTATTTATACAGACCTTACCCAACAAACTTTTGTAAAAAAGCAATCTGTATTTGAACAGACTTTTTTACTAAGTGATAGTATAAGAAAAGTTGAGTGGAGAATTACCAATGACATCAGAGATATTGCAGGATTTGAATGCCATAAAGCAGTTGGTAAAATTTTAGACTCCGTTTATATTATTGCTTTTTATACTGACCAGATTACTACAAGCGGCGGACCATTATCATATTGTAATTTACCCGGTATGGTGTTAGGCATTGCCATACCAAGATGTAACTTAACAATATTTGCCACGAAAGTAGAACTCATAGAACCTAAGCCTGATAAGCTTTCAGCTCCTGCTCAAAAAGGTAAAATGAAGAAAACAGATTACCCCAGTTTATTAAGCACATTACAAAGTTCAGTAAAAGATTGGGGCAGTTGGGGCAGAAAAAGAGTAATTAATTTTATGCTATAATTATTTTTTTAACTCTAATACCCACATAGTTTTTGCGGGAACTGTAAAAGAATTATTAAAGGTTGTATTTGAAACAATATCAATTGCTTTGGTAAAACCTTTTGTTCTTTCTTCATAGTTTTTAAAATCAATATTTTTTTCTTTATCAGAAGTATTCATTACACACATTACCGTGCTTTTTTCATTGTATCTGAAATAAACATACAAGCCATCATGGGGTACATACTGCATTAGCTTTCCCGTTTGCAAAGCAGCATTATGTTTACGATAATTGGCTAAAATTTTAGTGTATTGTTGTACATCTTTTTCATCAGCGGTTAAGCCTTCTCCTGTAAATGCATTCTTTTTATCTCCTTTCCAACCGCCGGGAAAATCTAAACGAACATTACCATCGTGAGGATTACTTTTTCCACTCATCAACACTTCTGTTCCATAATATAACTGCGGAATACCACGTGTTGTAAACAACCAGGCCAATCCCATTTTTTGTTTGTCAACACTGCTATCTACAACAGAAAAGAAACGGTTCATATCATGATTATCTAAAAAAACCAAATTGGTAAAAGGATGTTCATATAAAAAATCCTGACTCATGGTATTGTATAATTTATTCACGCCGTTGTGTTGTGTTAATGCAGGTTGAATGCCGTTGAATAAAACTTCAAAATCAATATCGCCTGTTAAATTGCTTTTGAATTTTGTGTTGAGTTTATTCGAAGCAAAATAAGCTTGGTTTACTACCCCTTCATTCCAGTTCTCTCCCACCATTGTCATTTTAGGATATTCATCAGTCAATGCTTTATTGCAAGCATTCATAAAATCAAGATCAACGTATTTATACGTATCAATTCTCCAACCATCAACACCAAATTTTTCTATGCACCAGATAGCATGCTGAATTAAAAATTTTGCAACATAGGGATTAGATTGATTTACATCAGGCATTTCTCTGCTGAACCAACCATCGGCCATTTGTTTTTTATCTTTTTCAGAGGCATACGGATCGAAAAATACCTGCTCTTTATAATTTGGATTAGTGAATGTTGGCCATTGATGAATCCAATCTTTACTTGGCGGATCTTGTTGCATCCAATGCCAAATACCAACATGATTGTATACAGCATCCTGCATTAATTTCATTCCACGTTTATGCAATTCATCACTCAATTTCAAATACGCTTCTTCACCACCTAATCGTTTATCAATTATATAATGATTTGTAAATGCATACCCATGTTCTGTTCTGTTGGGCATATCGTTTTCAATCACCGGCGTTAACCAAACTGTAGTTGCACCAAGGTTTTGAATATAATCGAGGTGATTGATAATACCTTGTAAATCTCCACCATGACGTGAATAAATAGAATCTCTGTTCAGACTTTGATCTTTATAACCGACAACTTTATCATTACTTTCATCGCCGTTGCTGAATCTGTCGGGCATCATAAAATAAATAAAGTCTGTAGAGTTTACACCTTGTGCAAATTGCGTTCCCAAGCCTTTTCTTCTTGCTTTCAATTCCCATTGCACAGAATGTGCTTTTACTCCTGCAACAAACTCAATGGTTACTTTACCGGGTTTTGCAGCAGCGGTAATATCAATATCAACAGCAACATATTTGCCATTTTCAAAACCATGAATATTTTTTACAAGAATGCCCGGATAATTGATATTGATTTTTTCATTTTTAAATCCATCATACGTACCCTTTAACAATAATTGTATTTGATGATGCTTCATTCCAACCCACCAATTGGTTGGATATACTTCAGCATATTGAGCAAAAAGTGATAAATGAAAAGTGAATAGTGAAATAAATAAAAATACTTTTCTCATATGTTTCTTTTAAGTAACCAACAATAGAATAAGAATTAAGCTTTCATTGCGTCGCACACTTGTACGTTTATATCAATGAGCAGCACTCGACGTAGTAAATTCAGTTTTATTTTCCTTTACAATTAATGCACAAACAATTGCTGCAATAATTAATAAACAGCCACCTATTAAAACAGCCATTAACCTGTCATTATGCAAAACATTATTCATAATCTTTCCAAAGAATAATGATGCGATGATTTCGGGCAACACAATAAAAAAGTTGAATATTCCCATATAAATACCCATTTTATTTTCGGGTATAGAGCCCGCCAGCATTGAATAAGGCATTGATAAAATAGAAGCCCATGCTATACCCACCATGCTCATGGAAACATAGAGTAACGAAGGTTCGTGAATAAACTTAACGCTTATTAAACCGATACCACCAACTACCAGGCATAGTGTATGTGTAAACTTTTTACCTAATAGCTTAACCCAGAATGGTAATGTAAATGCAAAAATGAAAGTAACTAAGTTTAATATGGCAGATGTGGTATTAGCATATTCTAAACCTTGTGTATAAATATTACTGCTTGTTACAGCATCGCCTTTAAAAATATCAGAAGCAACGCCAGTGCTGTAATAAAACCACATTAAAAACAACCCCGGCCATGTAAGAAAATTAACCAATGCTAAACGCTGCATTTGCTTAGGCATTTCTGCAATTGATTTAAAAATTTCTTTCACACCACCACCAAAACCTTTGTTGCTTTCTTTTACTTTACTTCTCCAATCTAAATCGCTTGGCGGGTATTCTTTACTGGTAATAATGGTGTACATTACTGCAACAAAAAACACAGCACCACCAATATAAAATGACAGCATGATGTTATGAGGAATAGAACCGTTTACTTTATCTCTGGAGACATGAAACCACTCTACTAATTTCTGTGGTAAGTAACCTGCAATAAAAGAAGCAAGACCTATAAACATGCTCTGCATAGCAAAGCCGAATGAACGTTGCTTTTCATTCAAATTGTCTGCAACAAAAGCTCTGAAAGGTTCCATACTTACATTGATGCATGAATCTAAAATCCATAGCGTTCCTGCAGCCATCCAAACAGCAGATGAATTGGGTAAAACAAATAATGCTGCTGAGCTAAGTAAAGCTCCGATTAAAAAATAGGGTCTTCTTCTTCCTAAATATTTATTCCATGTTCTGTCGCTCAAATAACCGATGATTGGCTGAATAAATAAGCCTGTCATGGGTGCTGCTAACCAAAGGCCGGGAATATCTTCGGGCTTGGCTCCCAAATATTCATAAATAGCACTCATATTGCCCATTTGCAAACTCCATCCGAATTGTATTCCGAAGAAACCAAAACACATATTTAAAATTTGCCAAAAAGAAAGTGTTGGCTTTGTACCCGTATAAGCTGTAGACATAGCAATCGTTTTTAATAAAAATCTTTAATGTGTATTATTTACACAATTGTGAAAGTAGTATAAAAAAACATCCTTTACCAAAAAGGATGTTTAATTTTTTAAATTACAAATCCATCAGGCAGTATAGCTCCTTTCTTTACAACGATAATTCCATCTTTTACCGTGTATAAAGGATGGTCTGTATTTTCTAAATGTTTCCCGCCATTAATTCTAACATCATTCCCTATTCTGCAATTCTTATCTATAATGGCGTCTTTAATATAACATCTGTCGCCAATACCAATTCGCGGAACTCCTTTATTAATATTCTCCTGCATTAACTCTAAAGTTTCATAATAATCGTTACCCATTATGTAAGTGCTTACTACGGTTGAACCATGACCGATTCTTGCACGAATACCAACAACCGAATTTTCTAATCTGCTGGCATTAATAATAGAGCCTTCAGCTATTACAGTTTTTTCTAATGTTGTTCCGCTGATTTTTGCAGGAGGTAACATTCTTGCACGGCTGTAAACAGTTTTTGTATTATCAAACAAATTAAACGGAGGTAACTCGTATGTTAATGCAAGGTTTGCTTCATAAAAAGAATAAATATTTCCTATATCTGTCCAATAACCATCGTATTGATAGCTTGAAACATTATACTTAGCAATTGAATTTGGAATAATTTCTTTGCCGAAATCTGTTGCCGTTGGATATTCTTCTTTCAGCAAGTTATAAAGTACCTGTTTATTAAAAACATAAATACCCATTGATGCAAGATATACTCTTCCTTCACTACGCATTTTATCTCCTGTATCACTCACCCATTCACCTAATATATCATTTTTAGGTTTTTCTATGAATGAAGTAATCTTATTCTCTTCATTGGTTTTCAGAATACCAAATTCAGAAGCATCTCTTGCACCTACGGGTATAGTTGCTATTGATATATCTGCTCCTTTTGCTTTATGCTCATTAATCATTTCAGCAAAATCCATTTGATATAGCTGGTCGCCACTTAATATTAAAATATATTCAAACTCTAAGTTTGAAATATGCCTTAATGATTGCCTTACTGCATCAGCAGTACCCTGAAACCAACCCGGATTGTCAGGCGTTTGTTCCGCTGCCAGAATATCAACAAATCCTGTACTAAACGCACTGAAATGATAGGTATTTTTAATATGTTTATTAAGAGATGCAGAATTGAATTGTGTTAATACAAACATTCTGTTGATGGCACTGTTCATGCAATTGCTGATAGGAATATCAACTAAGCGATACTTACCTGCAATAGGAACAGCAGGTTTAGAACGTGATGCTGTTAAAGGATATAACCTTGTACCTGCACCACCACCAAGAATTACTGATACCACACTTTTCGTCATTGAAATCATAGCAGGAGAATTTATGAGGGACTAATATTGTAATTTAAACTAAAGCTAAAGGTTTATTACACACAAACATAATTAGTGTTATAAAATTTATTTTAAGGATTGGTAGAGATTGATATACTGCTCAACGGTGCTTTCCCAGCTATGGTCTATCTGCATCATATGCTGCCGCATCCACATCATATGTGTATTATCTTTATAAACACTTACAGCACGGCTGATAGAGTAATGAATATCTTCAACTGAAGGATTATTAAACCTTATACCAAAGCCCTGCCAATCGCCCATATCTAAAACTGTATCCTGTAAACCACCTGTGCTTCTAACCATCGGCACCGTACCATAACGCATGGCATACATTTGGTTTAATCCGCAAGGTTCAACACGGCTTGGCATTAATAAAAAATCTGCCCCTGCATACATTTGATGAGACAATGCTTCCTTAAAACCAATTTCACAATGGTAATAGCCGGGAAACTGCCCGTTGATAGTTGATAGCTGCCATTCTACATGCGGGTCTCCGCTTCCTAATATCAAAAAGCTTACTTCATTTTTCATTGAATAAAGAACTGAAAGAAAGGCATCAGGTAAAACATCAGCAGCTTTCTCTCCCACTAATCTTCCTATAAAAACAATCAACGGTACGTTTTCATCTAAACTGAATTGCTCGCACAGTACTTTTTTGTTTTTCTTTTTTCCTGTTTTAACACCGGAAGGTTTGTAATGATGTTTAATTAATGGGTCTGTTGCAGGATCCCAAACTTCATTATCAATACCGTTTAATATTCCACTGCACTTTCCTTTTTCATATTCAAACAAATCTTCCAATCCATTACTGTTATATCTTAACTCATTCATATAACTCCAGCTTACTGTAGTTACTTTCCATGCACATTTTACCGCACTTGCTAAAGGGTTAATGGTATTGGCCCATTCTAATTCACCATGTTTCCAATCATCCCATTCAGGTAATAAAACACTCTTATCCCAACCCATCCACCCTTGATATTGGCCATTATGAATAGTGAATACAGAAGGTACGTTTTGCAGCTTATTTCTGTAAGCCAAACAATGTTTCATCATAAAAGGAATTAATCCTGCATGATGGTCGTGGCAATGCACAACGTCCGGTACATGCTCCCATTGGCTTAGCCAATTAACCACAGCAATCTGAAAACTTACAAATCTTTCTGTGTCATCACTGTAGCCATATACTTTTTCACGGTCTGTTAATCCTGCTATTTCAATTAAGTATAAATCAAAGCCCAATTTACCTGTAGTTTCTTTCAATACGGTGTATTCAAAGAAATAATCTCCCATGTTAGTATTCCCTTTAAAATCTACAGTCCAATCATTCTCAAAGAGAAACTTAGTTCTGTACATCGGCATAACCACTTTTGCATAATGACCGGCCTTACATTGATATTTTGGTAATGCACCAACTACATCTCCCAATCCACCCGCTTTTGCAACGGGATAACACTCTGCACTTACATGAATTATTTCCATAGTTTTAAATAAGTTTATGTTATTTCAAACCTGTTTTATACCCTTTAACTGCATAATAAAATAAATAAATATAACAAGGCAAAAGCGTCCAGTAAGCCATTTGTTTAGATGCAATTGCTTCAGCAACTTTACCATACAGTGGCGGTAAAATAGCACCGCCTGCAATACCCATAATTAATAAAGCGGCACCCGTTTTAGTAAACCTTCCTAAACCATTTATTGCCAAAGGCCAGATAGCGGGCCACATTAATGCGTTAGATAAACCTAATCCTGCGAAGCAAAAAACAGCTATGCTGCCTTTAGTTAGAATAGCAAGTAATACAAACAAAAAACTAAGTACACAACTTACTATTAATGCTCTTCTTTGAGTAATGAATTTCGGAATACAGATGATACCCAAAACATAGCCAAGCAACAAACCGTAACCTGTAAATTTTGCAAAACCCGACGCTTTCTGAAGCGGATAGCCTAATGATTCTCCAAAGCCTGCGAAAGTATCGTAGCTTATCACTTCAACTCCAACATAAAAGAAAATAGCTAATGCCCCTAACAATAAATGAGGAAATTGAAAAATACTTGTTTTGTTTTTTGAAGCTGCACTGTCGCTGCTGTTTTCTTCTTGTTTTACTTCAGGAAGTTGTAAGAAAATTAATATAAAAGCAAATACAACCAATATAACTGCAATGGTTATGTATGGGTGAATAACTCTTATAATTAAAGTATTTAATTCTCTTGCTTTATCATCAACTGAAAGTGTTAATAGTTTTGCTTTAAAAGCATCCACATCTTTTAATACAATTCCACCCATAACTACAACAGCTACAATTCCTGCCAGCTTATTGCAAATACCCATTATACTTATTCTTTGTGCTGCATATTCTATAGGGCCAAGAATTGTAACGTATGGGTTAGAAGCAGTTTGTAATAAAGCCAGTCCGGTTCCTATTACAAACAATGCTAACAGAAACATTGAATAACTGCGTGCATTTGCAGCGGGTATAAAAAGCAATGCACCTGTAGCCATTATTAATAAGCCCAAAATCATTCCCTTCTTATATCCCAACTTATCTAATATAAAAGATGATGGTAAAGCCATTACAAAATATGCAGCAAAAAAAGCAGTTGCTACTAATAATGATTGAGATGTTGAAAGTTCACATGCTATTTTAAAATAGGGTATCAGTTGGCTGTTTGCCCAAGTAGTAAATCCGAAAATAAAAAAGAAAGCTCCTATAATCAGTAACGGAAAAGTATAATTCTTTTTTTCAACAGATACATTTGCAAGCATAGCAAGTAATTTTGGCGTAACTTAATAAAGTTTTTTTAAACAGTACAAGAAACTGCTTTTATATTTAACGGCAAAATTTACCATATGAATATTCCCGTTTCTCAGCAATATGCTATAGGTATTGATATCGGCGGTACCAATACAGTTTTTGGCATAGTAGATCACAGAGGCAGCATTTTATATAGAGGTGCTATGAGCAGCCGAGGCCACGATACTATTGAGCCTTACATAGAGGAATTATACAATCTCATTCTTCCATCTATTGAAAGTGTTGGCGGAATTGAATATATCAGAGGTATTGGCATTGGTGCACCTAACGGCAATTATTATACAGGAACCATTGAATATGCACCTAATTTAAAATGGAAAGGCATTGTTCCTATGACGAAATTAATGACCGGAAAATTTCAATTGCCTTGTGCATTAACCAACGATGCTAATGCAGCAGCTGTTGGTGAAATGATGTATGGTGCAGCAAAAGGAATGAAGGATTTTATTATGATTACTTTGGGAACGGGTGTAGGAAGCGGTATTGTTGCTAACGGGCAATTAATTTACGGACATGATGGTTTTGCAGGTGAATTAGGCCATACTATTATTATTCCGGATGGAAGATTACATAAAGGAACCGGTGCAAGAGGCAGTGTAGAAGTATATTGCTCAGCAACAGGTGTAAGGCTGACAGCACTTGAATTATTAGAGAAAAAATTTGATTCAAAATCTCTTTTAACCAAATACGACACTGAGGAAATTGACAGCAAAGTTGTTTATGATTGTGCTATTGCAGGAGATAAATTAGCTAATGAAGTATATGCTTTTACAGGAAAAATTTTAGGAATGGCTTTAGCGAATTTTATAATGTTCTCCTCTCCTGAAGCGATTATTCTTTTTGGTGGCTTATGCAAAGCAGGAGAATTACTACTAAAGCCGACACGTGAACATATGGAAGCCAACCTGCTTCCTGTATTTCAAAATAAAGTGAAGCTTTTATTCAGCGAATTAAAAGAAGATGATGCTGCTATTTTAGGTGCCAGTGCTTTGGTATGGGAGTTGAAATAATTTTAAAAAGCTTCTGCCAACTGTAAATAAAAACCATTGTTATTATTTGCACCGATACCATAATCAATTCTAAGGTTTAGTTTTTCTTTTTTGGTTAATTGAAACCGAAGTCCGCCGCCATAAGAATATTTAATAGTATTCCAAGAAAAGTCATGAATAGTATGGCCAACATCGCCGCAATCTGTAAATACAGCTGCACCAAATCTTTTATAAATCGGAAAACGGTATTCAGCCTGTAAAACATATTGATTTTTTTCCCTATACCTTCCATCGTAATAACCACGCATGCTGTTGTAACCACCAAACGTAGCTAAACTTCTAAAAGGTACTTCTTCACTACTGTTCGTAAAGCCATAAGCCTGCAAAGCCAAGACCTGCTTTTTAAAGAACCGGATGTAAGTTCTTACATCAAGAACAAAATTGGTGTAGTTATATTTTGAACCGAAAACTTTATCGAAGTGATTAAAATAAGCCTGTGCAAACCAACCTTTATTAGGTGCAAAAGCATCATTTCTTGTATCGTATGTAAAACTTAAACCAAGCCCCGAAACGAGGTAGCCATCTCTTCCGGTAATATTCTCTTTATCAAAAATTCCACCCAATTCATATTCTACATTGTAAACACCTTGTAATTCATACAAAGCTCCTAAGTATAAATTGTTTCCTAAATGCCTCATTAAATGCAGGTAAATGTAGTATTGGTGATAATTATAGTTTTCAACATTACTATCGGGTGTATTGTTTCCCAAACCCCAAAATTTATCTGGAAAGGCACTGTAAGATAACTGCTGGTTTAAAATGTATTTTTCTTTATTAAAATATTCAGCTCCATTTAGTGCTGCAATAAACTGCTTGTTAAGTGTGTACGCAACCAAAGATTGTAGATTAGAAGTTCTGGTATTGGTATCTGTTTTAGAAAGATGAAAAGTAAGAGAGCCTGCTGCTCCGAACATTAATTTTGTTTCAATTGAGCTTGCTATAACCGGAAACACTAATAAGTTTCTTTTGTTTATCAGCTCAACAGGAATTTTATTAGTGGAATCCATTGAAACCTGCCCATGTACTGCCAATACACTACAAAAAGCAACCATTATTAATAAACCCCTGCATTTTTTCATTGCTGCAAATGTATTAGTTCAAAAAATTGAACAGGCTTAATAAAACAAATTTTTAAATGTTTATTTTACAACCAGTTCATAATTTTATAATAATTAATTAACATTGCAATTAAGAACATACCCTTTAATTGAGAATTGCATGAAGAAATGGACGAGTAATTTTGAATTAGGTGAAACCCTTACTTACGAGCAAAAGGCTTTTTTTGACGAGCATGGAGTGATTGTTTTTCGCAATTTCATCAATCAGGAAACTGTAAAAACTTTTATCTCAGAAATGCAACGCATTGAAAAGGATTGGATTGCTGAGAACAGAGAAAAAGTAAACGGTATTCCTCTGAAATTCGGAAAAGATGAAGCAGGTAATAAAACAATTCAACGTTTTTGTTTTATGAACCAATACAGTGCTGCATTTAAAGGCTTATTAGAAGACCCGAGATTGCAGGTACTTACAGAGTTATTATATCCTTATGAAGGCCGTATTGCCGAAGATGAAAAGGATGGTCTGGTTTTTAATAATTACATCAATACAGCCAACAGTGCTTTTACCCAAATGGGTTGGCATACCGATAGCCCGAGAGATTTATTCTTAGGTCAGAAAATAATGCCGATGCTGAATGTAGGCATTCACTTAGATACCTGCCTTTTTGAAAATGGCGGCTTAAGAGTAATACCCGGTACGCATAAACAAAGCATGATAAAACTGTTATTCGGAAAAAAATATTTTATTGACAATTCTGATGATGATAAAGAAGTAGGGTTTGATATTTATTCAGGGGATTTAACAGTGCATGACGGAAGAACCTGGCATAGAGTAAAACAATCCCCTTTAATAGGCGAAGCAAGCAGAAGAAGGGTAATGTACGTGCCGATTATTACAGGTAAGTACAAGCCAAAATCTGAAAATAGTAAAACCCCTTTTTACCATCGTTTAGCAACAAAAGTTCCCAGATAAAAATCAATAATTAACTTTATAAAGTCAATCTTAATGATTGGCTTTTTTATTTCAAAACCAATTACATTGTACGCATTAATTACAGGAGCTAGTAAAGGAATAGGTAAAGCAATTGCCATAGAACTGGCTGCAAAAAAAAATAATTTACTTTTAATTGCAAGAAGTGAAAACTTATTAAAGGCTTTAGCAAAAGATTTAGCTGATGAGTTTGGAATTATAGCTGATTATTTAGCAGTAGATTTAGCAAATGCAGATGCTGGCTATGCTATTTACAATTGGTGTGTTGAAAAAAATTATTCAATCAATATACTCGTAAACAACGCCGGTTATGGCTTAAACGGGCTTTTAGACGAATATAGTTTAGAAGAACATTTAGCTAATATGCAGGTTAATATCAATATGCCTGTAGCATTAACTTATCTGTTTTTACCACAGTTGAAAAAGCACCCCTCATATATATTGAATGTTTGCAGTGGTGCTGCTTATCAAGCTGTACCGGGGTTAAATATTTATGCTGCGAGTAAAGCATTCTTACTAAGCTTCAGCAGAGGCTTACGGTATGAATTAAAAAACAGCAATGTATCAGTTACAGCCGTTTGCCCCGGGGCTACAGATACAGATTTTCCTAACAGAGCCAATGTTACCAATGCAAAAGCAAAAAAATTAGCAGAGAAATTTAATATGAGTGCGAAAACAGTTGCAGTAATAGCTTTAAATGGAATGTTTGCCAAGAAACCTGAAGTAATAACAGGTTTTGTAAATAAACTATCTGCATTTTTTGCCTGGTTATTGCCGAAATCTGTTTTAGAAAAATCTGCTGCAGGTATTTATGGTTTGAAATAAGATTAAAATCGTTTTACACTTTAGTGTTTTGCAATTATATTTGCAGCCCGATTTAAAAATGGCTGCGTAGCTCAACTGAATAGAGCATCTGACTACGGATCAGAAGGTTTTAGGTTTGAATCCTAACGCGGTCACCAGCAGAATCAAAGGTTTCAAGCAATTGAAACCTTTTTTATTTATAGTACTGCAAACCATTTATACTTTTAACTGTATCAATTTTTATGAAAACTTACAGTTGATGATAACCTCTATTGCCAGTTAGAATCTTGTTACCGAGACAGGAAAGATTATTGATTGAAAAAAATGTTAAAGACACGCAATGTGGAACCCGCTTTTGCAATACGATTGTTGTGTTGCCTTTCGTCTTGGTGCATCTGCAGCTTGTAATCATTAATAACTTTTAGGGTTCACAGCAAATTTTTGCCTGTTTGCATCATCTGAAAAATCTGCTTTTTTCTTCACAATAGGTTTGTGTCTTCAAACAAAAAGTATATGAAAAAAGCTATCTTTCTTTTACTGATGATACCTGTTATCTCAGTTAAAATCTTTGCCCAAACAACAGCAACTTCTATTACAGGAATTGTTCTGGATGATAAAAGTACACCCTTGGAAGCTGCAACAATTTCATTGATGAAAGCATCAGATTCTTCATTAGTTAAATTATCGGTTACTAACAAAGAGGGAAAATTTTTATTTCAAAACATTCCTTTGGGGAGCTATTATGTTAATGTTTCTGCCATTAATTATGTAAAACAAACCACTACCGTGTTTGACATAAATAATTTATCGCCCGTAAAAAATATTGATGCTATCGTTTTACAACAGCAAACTAAGAGTTTAAGTAATGTAACGGTGATTTCAAAAAAACCGTTATTAGAACAAAAGCTTGACCGCATGGTAGTAAATGTTGACGCTTCAGTTACAAATGTGGGTTCAACTGCTTTGGAAATATTGGAAAGATCGCCGGGTGTTTCTATTGATAAAGATGGAAAAATTAGTTTGAAAGGTAAGCCTGAAGTGTTGGTTATGGTTGACGGTAAGCCTTCTTATTTAAGTAGTTCGGAATTGGCAAACCTTTTAAGCAATATGAATTCAAATCAAATAAATCAGATTGAA
>SAIW01000020.1 GCA_004028795.1 Chitinophagaceae bacterium | reverse complement strand
ATCAAAAAGCATTCGATATAGCTAATGTTAAAGCAGGAGCCACTTTAACGGGCGGAAAAGTGGAAATCATCAATGGAAAATTAACAGGTGTATTAATTGATAATGCGAAAGAGTTAGTTAGCAAATTTATTCCCGCACTAACCAAAGAAGACTACATTAAAAGATTTACGGCAGCAGAAAAAAATTGTTTTGCTGTTGGTTTAACAACTGTTACAGATTGCGGTTTAGATTACCGTGTTGCGGAAGGCATTGATTCTTTAGAGAAGGAAGGAAAATTAAATATGCGTTTATATGTAATGTTGAGCGACAGTAAAGAAAATTTTGAACATTATTTAGCTAAAGGACCATACAAAACAGATAAGCTTTTTATTAAAGGTTTTAAATTTTATGCAGATGGTGCCTTAGGCAGCAGAGGAGCTTGTTTATTAGCACCATATGATGATAAAAAAGATTGGAAAGGTTTTTTGTTGAGCAATCAATCTCATTTTGACTCATGTGCTAAACTGCTTGCTGCCACTGAGTTTCAGATGTGTACGCATGCCATTGGCGATAGTGGCAACAGAGTTATTTTAAACATTTACAACAAATACCTAAACGGTAAAAATGATAAACGCTGGAGGGTAGAACATGCACAGGTGGTGAATGAAAACGATTTTAATTTATTTGGTAAAGCATCTGTTGTTCCGTCTGTTCAGCCAACGCATGCCACCAGTGATATGTATTGGGCAGAAGAACGTTTGGGTAAAGAAAGATTGAAAGGTGCTTATGCTTACAAAAAATTATTGCAACAAAACGGCTGGTTGCCTTTAGGAACAGATTTTCCCGTTGAAGATATTTCTCCGTTTAAAACATTTTTAGCTGCTGTTATAAGAAAAGATGCGAATAGTTTTCCTGCTCATGGCTTTCAGATAGAAAATGCTTTAACAAGAGAAGAAGCTATTAAAGGAATGACGATATGGGCAGCCAAAGCAGGGTTTTTAGAAAAAGAAATCGGTAGTTTGGAAGCAGGTAAAAAAGCAGATTTTATTTTGTTAGATAAAGACTTGATGAAAGTTGGTGAAAAAGAAATTTTAAATACGAATGTGATAGCTACTTATTCGGGTGGGAAGAAGGTTTATGAGAAATGAATTAAGGGAGAATAATTTCTTTAACCGCTAAGACGCAAAGTCGCAAGAGTTTCGCAAGGTTATAGTTCATGGCTGTTCATTTGAAGATGATTGAAATGTTTTGAGAATTGATGCTAACTAATATAAAAGTACAAGTGTGCGACGCAAGGAACGATGCTATGTCCAAAGGACTCCTTCGGAGAAATACAAAAGCCGGTTACATAAATAAATTTCTTATTAATCCTAACTTTTCTTTTGGTATTGGTACAATGCATTCAATTAATTTTGCAGAGCTAATTACACATGCAAAATATTATCAGCGTTAAAGGGCTTACTAAGCAGTTTCATAATCTTACAGCAGTTAATCAATTATCATTTACAGTTAATAATGGTGATGTGTATGGTTTTCTTGGCCAGAACGGTGCAGGAAAAAGTACCACACTACGCATGTTACTTACTTTAATTGAACCTACTGAAGGCAGTATTGAAGTTGCGGGAATGGATTTATTGAAACACCATAAAGAAGTGTTACGAAACATTGGTGCAGTAATTGAAAAACCTGATGTTTATAAATATTTATCTGCCTACGAAAATGTACAACTCTTTGCAAAACTAAGCGGGGTAAGGCTTTCAAAGGAACAAATAATGCAACAATTGGCAATGGTTGGCTTGCAGGACAGAGCCAATGATAAAGTAAAAACATTCTCTCAAGGCATGAAGCAAAGAGTAGGTATTGCCATTGCTTTGGTACATAACCCGCAAATTGTAATTCTTGATGAGCCTACTAATGGTTTAGACCCTCAGGGCATTGCAGACATAAGAAATATGATTCTGCACTTAAGCAGAGACCTGAAAAAAACGGTGGTGGTTTCATCGCATTTATTAAGTGAAATTGAGCAAGTGGCAACAAGAGTTTTAATTATTGATAAAGGAAAGAAATTGGTAGAAGGAAATGCCGATGAATTATTCGACCCTTCTGAAACTATTGTTGAATTAGAAACAGCTAACAACCATTTTGCATTTAACCAATTAGAGCAAAGCAACTGGAATAATTATTTGTTGAGAGAAAGAAAAGGGAATCCTGTTTTAAAGTTGAACAAAAAAGATATTCCACAATTGCATAAAGATTTGGTTGCATTGAATATTGAATTGATTGCTATGCAACCGAAACATAGTTTAGAAGATTATTTTTTACGTATTACATCAGCCAATTATTCATAAAGCATGTTTACACTGTTACAAATAGAGCTGTATAAAATATTTAAACGCCCTCGTACTTACATTGCTTTTGCAGCAATAACTGCATTGATTGTAATTATTCAATTGGGTTTAAAAGTTGATGGAAAGGAATACGCAGATTTTGTTTTAGCTGATATGAAGAATATGCTGGAGATAAACGGCAAAATTATAAATGGCTATTTTGTTTGTTATGTTATTCTTCAACTATTACTTATACATGTGCCTTTGTTAATTGCCTTAATTGCAGCAGATATGATTAGTGGTGAAGCTAACATGGGTACATTAAGATTATTACTTACCAAACCAATAAGCAGAACAGAGTTTATAATGGCTAAGTTTTTAGCTGCTGCTATTTATACAATTCTGTTATTAATATGGATTGCTGTACTGGCTTTATTTGTAAGTATGCTTGTATTCGGAACAGATGATATGTTCTTGGTAAAAAATGCCTATGCTGTACAGATTGAAAGAGCTGATATTTTCTGGCGTTATGCAGGTGCCTTTTGCTTTGCAGCATTGGCTATGCTAACTGTTGCTGCCTTATGTTTTTTCTTATCCAACTTCGCTGAAAACTCAATAGGGCCAATAGTTGCAACTATGAGCGTTATAATTGTTACTACTATTTTAAGTACCATGAGTATTCCTTTATTCAATACAATAAAACCATTTCTTTTTACCACACATATGGTTGCATGGAAAGAGTTTTTTGATATTAAGGTGAATGATGCCAACGAAACTATAAAAGGCACTGTTGAACATGCAGATAAAATTATTCGTTCATCAATTGTTTTAGTTGTTCATATAGTTTTGTTTGTAGGTGCTTCTGTTGTTGTATTTAAAAAGAAAGATGTGTTAAGTTAAATTGAAAATGAAAAATTGAAAATGAAAAATTATTTAAGAGTATTAATAACATTAATTTTTATTGGTTCATTTACTCAAATAAAAGCTCAGGATATTACTACTTTGGTTCAAAAAGTGAAAAATAAATTAGACCAGGTAAATGATTATGTGGCTGAAGGAAAAATGAAAACTGATGTAGCGTTTATTAAAGCACCTGTTGGTAAAGTAAAAGTGTATTTTAAAAAACCTGATAAGTTTAAACTGAAGCGGGATGCCGGTATTTCTTTATTGCCGAAAGGCGGCGTTACTGTAAATATGCGTTCATTAGTTGCAGTGAATGATTACACCGTAATTGCAGCCGGCGAAACAATTATTAACGGTATAAAAGTAAAAATCGCCAAGCTCTTACCTAACAATGATAATAGTGATATTGTATTAAGTACCTTATACATTGATGAAACCAATCTGGTAATTATTAAAGCCACAACAACCACAAAAGAAAATGGCACTTACGATATTGAAATGCAATATGGTAAATACATCAACTATGGATTGCCTGATAAAGTTGTATTTGCATTTAATACAAAAGATTATAAAATGCCAAAGGGCGTTACAATGGAATTTGATAATGATGTAACCAATGAAGACAGAGCTAAAATGAAAAATAAAAAAGGAAGAGTTGAATTAGCTTACAATTCTTACATAATAAATAAAGGCTTTGATGACAGTATTTTTAAAAACTAAAAGAATTCAGCCAACCAGCTTACTTCAAATTTTTCTTTTGGCTGCAAATTATTAATGCCTTCTTTTTCTGTTAACTGTTGATTAGTATTTACACTGTCTGCAATACCATACCAAGGCTCAATGCAAACAAAATCAGCATCTTTTGCACTCCAGATGCCCATATAAGGAAACCCTTTGTAGCTAACACTTACGCCATGTTTTGTTTTATCAGAAAGAATAGAAATTTTATCTGATGCCAAATGTTTATATACTAAGGCATCTCCGTAAAATAATGCTTTAGTTAATGGAAGTTGATTGGTATTGTTTAAAGAAGGAATAGCTGCTGCCTCAATCAATCCATCTTTACTCAAAGGCCATTTACCTGCATTTTCTGTTTGGTTAAATTGTAAATAATAATCAGTAAAGTCTGTCCCTTCAACTAAAGGCACTTTGAAAGCAGGATGTGCACCAACAGAAAAATACATGATTTCATTTCCTGTATTCTCAACCACATAACTCACTTTTAATTGCTGCTCCTTTAACTCATAAACAACACTAAACGCAAAATGAAAGGGATATACTTTTATTGTGTCTTCATTCGATTGAATAGTGAAAATTATTTTTTCTGTTGATTGATGCGTTATAGCAAATTCCATATCTCTGGCAAAACCATGTCTGTTTAAATGATAAGTATTACCATCATAGAAGTAAGTATTATTTTTTAATCCGCCAACAATAGGAAACAATACAGGACTCTTTTTCGACCAGAATGCTGGGTCTGCATTCCACATATATTCTAAGCCTGTCTGTTTATTAATAATGCTTTGCAACTCTGCTCCTTTTGTTGCAATGGTTATTGATAACAGTTGATTAGATATATTAAATGTTTGCATAATTTTTAACTGAAAGTTGAAGTGTGCGACGCAACAACAGTTCCATAGCGATGCTGAAGCCGGCAACCAACAATTAATTTTCACTTTGTTCTACTCTTTCATCTACCGCATTGGCTAATAGTTTAGCACTTAATTTCTTTAACGGGTTTTGCCTTGCTTCTGCATAACCGTTTCTTCTTCTAACAATATCAACCGCTTCGTAAATAGCTGCCAAGAATGAGGCGTGGTCTGCATTTCCTTTACCAGCAATATCAAAAGCAGTTCCATGATCAGGGCTTGTACGAACAACATTTAAGCCCGCTGTATAATTAACACCTTCACCAACTGCTAACGATTTAAAAGGTATTAATCCTTGGTCGTGATACATTGCTAAAACCGCATCAAATTTTTCATGCTGTCCTCTTGCAAAAAAAGCATCTGCACTGTATGGACCAAATACCAGCATACTTTGTTTTGCTTCTTTAACTGCGGGTTTAATAATATTTATTTCTTCATTGCCTATTAATCCTTCATCACCGGCATGAGGGTTTAATGCCAACACAGCAATACGTGGTTTAGTTATTCCGAAATCTTTTTGAAGGCTGTTATTAATAATTGTAAGCTTGCTTATAATAGCTTCTTTTGTAATGTGTTTGGCAACTTCGGCTACAGGTAAATGTTCCGTAAGTAAACCTACTCGCATATTATCTGCCACCATTAACATTACAACATCCTTAGCATTAAACGTTGCCATTAAATAAGGTGTATGGCCACTGTAATTAAATTGTTCTGATTGAATATTTTTTTTGTGTATAGGTGCTGTAACCAAAGCATGAATACTATTTTCTTTTAATGCCTTAACAGCCTGTTGCAAAGAAAGTAATGCATATTTCCCACCTGTTTCGTTTAAAATACCTGGGTTTATGGCTACTTCTTCTTCCCAACAGTTATAAATGTTTACCTGCTTGTGGCTAAGTTTTGCAAAATCTTTAGTGCTGTTGTAAGAAAAATTAATATCCGGTAAACTTTTTCTGTAAAAATTAATACTCTTATTACTTGCAAATATAACAGGAGTGCAAATTTCAAGAATGCGTTGGTCTGCCAGAGATTTAATAATCAACTCTATTCCTATTCCGTTTAAGTCACCACAACTAAAGCCAACAATGGGTTTTTGCAATTCTGTGTTCATGCCAATATTTTAAGTTGCTAAGATAATGTTTTACAATAAGCACCTGCTTACTTTTGCTGCATGCAGTATACGCTAAAAAAATCTTTAGGTCAACATTTTTTAAAAGATGAAAATATTTGCCGGAAAATTATTGAGGCTTTAAAGCGTATGCCACATAAGCAATTGGTAGAGGTTGGCCCCGGTGGGGGTGCATTAACCAAATATTTACTGCAACTGCCTGATACAGATTTTAAAGCCGTTGAATTAGATGATGAAAAAGTTGTTTATCTTGAAGCAACTTACCCTTCTATAAAAGGTAAAATTATACATCAAAGCTTTTTAGATATTAATGCCCCTTTTGAAAATACATTCACTGTAATCGGCAACTTTCCTTATAACATTTCATCGCAAATACTTTTCAAAATTTTAGATTGGAAAGAGCAGGTACCGGTTGTTATAGGTATGTTTCAAAAAGAAGTAGCACAACGTGTAGCCGCCAAACCTAACAGTAAAATGTATGGTATAGTAAGCATATTGATACAGGCTTACTATGAAGTTGACTATTTGTTTGATGTACCTCCTGAATGTTTTAATCCGCCGCCGAAAGTAATGAGTGGTGTGATTGAGTTGAAAAGAAAGAATACGAAATACGATATACGAAGTGAAAAAGATTTCTTAATGTTAGTAAAGACTGCTTTCAATCAAAGAAGAAAAATGTTACGTAATGCTGTAAGAAGTTTATTTGAAGCAGATTTTTTACAGGATGAAATTTTTAATAAACGTGCAGAACAATTAAGTATTGAAGATTTTGCTGCACTAACTTTTAAAATGAAATAAATACTGCCACAGATGCACGAATAACACGAATGAAATTATACAATTATTTCCTGCGTTATCTGTGGCTTCAGCAAGGTAAAAAACATGAAACAACAAGTAATTATAACTGCCAAAAGTCACCCTGTATTAGCTGAAACATTGGTGAATAAAGGGTTTGAAGTAATTATTAAACCGGGCATTCAATATGATGAGTTGAAAAGTATAATTGCCACTGCCACAGGCCTGATTATAACTACCAAATTGAAAATTGATAAAGCGATGATTGATACCGCCGAACGTTTACAATGGATTGGCAGATTAGGTAGCGGCATGGAACATGTTGATGTTGCTTATGCAGAAAGTAAGGGCATACAATGTGTTAGCAGCCCCGAAGGAAATTGTAATGCTGTTGCTGAACATGCATTAGGTTTATTGCTGAATTTAATGAATAAAATAAACAGCAGCTTTGCAGAAATTAAAGCAGGCAAATGGATAAGAGATGCCAACAGAGCAGATGAATTAACAGGCAAAACTGTTGGTATTATTGGTTTTGGTAATACCGGCGGTGCTTTTGCAAAACTACTTTCAGCATTTAATGTTACTGTATTAGCTTATGATAAATATAAATTCGGCTTTGCAAAAAATTATATTAAGGAAGCATCTTTAGAACAAATACAACGCTATGCAGATGTTATCAGTTTTCATGTGCCATTAACAGATGAAACCTTTCATTATGCTGATGATAACTTTTTTAATGGGTTGGAAAAACAGCCTTATTTTCTAAATTGTTGTCGGGGAAAAGTAACTGATACAAAAGCTTTAATTAATGCACTTGAAAATAAAAAAATTAAAGCCGCCGGTTTAGATGTTTTAGAAAATGAAAACTTAGCTGTCTATACAGCGGCTGAGCAAGAACAATTAAATTGGTTATGCAATCAAACTAATGTGATTATTACGCCACATATTGCGGGCTACAGCCATGAAGCATTTTATAAAATGGCTAAAATTGTTTTAGATAAGTTAGGGTTTTAATTGATGATGGTTGATTTGAATGTACAAGAGTGCGATACTTCTACTCCGCTCGGCACAGGCTTCACGGCAGTTTCATAGTTATTCTAAAGCCTTCTGCATAAAAATTTCCTGTTTTTTCTTTGTACTGAATTTTCTATATTTGTTATCTATTGCAACGCCGCAGTACGCTGTGGCGTTGTATTTTTTTTGTCTTTAAACAGAAAGATTATGAGTGAATATGTAACACAGGAAACCTTTAACAAAATGCGTGATGATTTACAACGCATGAAAACTGTTGACCGTCCTGCAGCATCGAAAGCTATTGCAGAAGCAAGAGAAAAAGGTGATTTAAAAGAAAATGCCGAATATGATGCAGCTAAAGAAGCTCAAGGCATGCTGGAAGCTAAAATTAAACAATTAGAAGGGGTTATTGCCAATGCAAAAATTGTTGACCCTTCAACCATTGACACAAGTAAAGTAGCTATTTTAACTAAAGTAACCATTACCAATATGGCTACTAAAAAAACGGTAACCTATCAGATTGTAGGAGAAAAAGAAGCAGATTTAAAGGCAGGAAAAATTTCGGCATCGTCGCCTATTGGCAAAGGTCTTTTAGGCAAAGCTAAAGGTGAAGTGGCAGAAGTGCAGGCCCCTACCGGCGTTATAAAATTTAAAGTAGACGCCATTAGCATTTAAGCAAGGGATTACGTAGACAGAAAGCTTCGTCTTAAAGACGGGGCTTTTTTATTTAATGTTACTTGCTAAAAAATACGGCCGGGACATTGTATCTGGCGTAGTTCTTTTAACCCCACTTTACCTACAGGATAAAAAACTCTATTGCAGGAAGTGAGCATGCACAGTAAATAAAATATGCCCAAGCAATACAAAAAGATTTTGAAAGATTTAAGGCTTACACTCATAAAAAAGTTTTTTATAAAACGTATAACTGTTATGATTATTTTGCAGTAACCGAAAATTTTATAAGTATGACGCTGTTTTCAAAGATTATTGTTGGCGATATACCCTGTTATAAAATTGCAGAGAATGAAAAGTTTATTGCCTTTTTAGATATTTTTCCTGCTATGCAGGGCCACACTTTAGTAGTACCTAAAGTTGAAACCGACAGGCTTTTTGATTTGCCTGATGATTATTTACAGGATATTTTAATTTTTGCCAAACCCATAACTAATGCTATAAAAACTGCTTTTGGCTATGATAGAGTAAACATTTTAACCATTGGTTTTGAAGTGCCACATGCTCACATACATTTATTGCCTATGAATAATATGGGTGATATGGATTTGTTTGCTCAAAAAAAGAAAGCTACTGATGAAGAATTGAAAGCAGTGCAAGAGAAGATTGTTGCGTTACTATAAAACATGAAGAAATTAATTGTTATATCGCTCATTTTATTTCTAATTGCTCTAACGATTTATTATTTCTATCCTGAAAAAGTATTACCGCAACACATAAGAATTACAAGCATTGTGGTTTATAAATCCAAAAGAGAAATGCTTGTTTATTCCAATAATACTTTACTCAAAACATATACAGTTTCTTTAGGAAAGGTTCCAATAGGTGATAAAATTTTTGAAGGAGATTATAAAACACCTGAAGGAAGATTCATAATTGATTCTAAAAATGCCAATAGCACTTGTTACAAAAATTTAGGGATTTCTTACCCTGATGAATCTCATAGCCAACAAGCGAAACAATTAGATAAACAAGCAGGTGGTGATATTAAAATTCATGGTTTGCCCAACAAAGAACCTTATTGGGGAAAGCTTCACAGATTTAAGGATTGGACAAATGGCTGCATCGCTGTTACTAATAAAGAAATGGATGAGTTGTATGAAAGTGTTGCAATCGGAACACCAATAGTAATAAAGCCATAACTACTTCACCCTTCCGGGATTCTTCTTTATAAAATCGTCCCAGCCTTTAAAACCTTTACCCAATTTAGCTAATGGAGAGGATGATTGATAATGATGGCATAATGCCACTGCTAAAGCATCGGTAGCATCAAAGTATTGCGGTTTTTCTTCTATCAATAAAATTTGTTGCAGCATTTTCCAAACCTGTTCCTTATCTGCATTACCATTTCCTGTAATAGATTGTTTTACTTTTTTGGGAGAATATTCTGTAACGCTTAATCCTGCCTGCATGGCAGCCGCAATTGCCACACCTTGTGCTCTGCCCAACTTCAACATACTTTGTACATTTTTACCAAAGAAAGGAGCTTCAATAGCAAAAGTATTAGGGCGATATAATTTTATCAATTCAGCAACTTTTGTATGAATTTTTTCAAGCCTTTCATAAATATCTTTATTAGCAGTTAGCTTTAAAACATCCATTAACAATACTTGTGTTTTGTTATTTTCTGTTTTTAATAAAGCATAACCCATTAATTGTGTACCGGGATCTATTCCTAAAATTATTTGTGGCTTCATTCCGTATCAAAATAACAGTTTATTTATAAACTTTCGATAAGTTTATAACTTACCGAAAGTTGTAATATTGTAAAAACAAATCAATTCTGCCTGAATAAACGTTTCAAAATATTTGTAAATTATTTTCTCGGCCCTGTTTTATTTATTTGGCTTTCTTTTTCTATCTATCATCAAATTCAGCAACAACAAAATTTAAAACATACCTGGCAAACAATTATCAATTCTTTTGCAGCAAAACAATGGTTACTGTTATCATTAGTAATAGTAATGATGTTTATTAACTGGGGGTTAGAGGCTGTTAAATGGCAATACTTAATGAGCAATATTCAACCGGTAAGTTTCGGCAAAGCATACAAAGCCATTTTTGCAGGGCAGGCATTTGCATTTAATACCGTTAATAGTGTTGGCGAATTTTTAGGGAGAATGTTTTATTTGGATGATGGTAACAGGCTTCGTTCTATATCATTAACAATGGTTGGCAGTTTAAGCCAATTAATTGTAACTTTTATAATGGGTATTGCAGGATTGGTTTATATGCGTTGGTTTATGTTTAGCCCTTCAGTATTAAAGCCATATGGGCTTTCTTTATTCTGGCTACAGGGTTTAACAGTTATACTTACTGCTGTAACCATATTTTTATTACTGCTATACTATGCATTATCTTGGGTGATTACTATTGTTGAGAAAATACCCTTTATTTCTAAATATGTTTATCTTATTCAGAAAATTGAAGAGTTACATGCTAAGCAATTAACAAGAATTTTGCTCTTTTCATTTTTAAGATACGTAGTATTTGTAGTGCAATATTTATTGTTGCTGAGCGTCTTTCATGTTAACGGAAATATGATAAGCCTTGCCTGGTTAGTATGTGTAAAGTTTCTTGTTCTGGCAGTAATACCAAGTATTGCAATGGCAGAGTTAGGTATGCGTGGTGAAATTGGCGTACAATTATTCGGGTTGGTTAGTAATAATATTGTTGGCATAATTTTTACCACAGTTGGTATATGGTTAATTAACAGAATGTTACCTGCAGTATGGGGTGCTTTATTAATTTTAAGAGTACGAATTTTTAAGAATAAAGAATGAAATATGGCTAATAATACATTTATTTTCTTGACCAAAAAGAATGATTGTTTTATTAAGTAAAGTTCAAGCTGGTAAAAGAGAAAACAGAAAATACACAGATGAAAAAAATTATGATTGTTTTATTATTGGCAATTACATCTTTCCCTTTAAAGGCAGGTGATGATTTTTGCGGAATAAAAAATTTTGCTTTTCAGGATGGTGAGAACATAAGCTTTGTAGTTTATTATTCAGTTATAGGTGTTTATATAAATGCGGGTAGTGCTACTTTTACTACTTCAATTGAAAAGTTAAACGGCAAAAGCGTTTACCATGTTACAGGCTTAGGGAGTTCAAACCCAAGCTATGACTGGATTTTTAAGGTAAGGGATAGATATGAATCTTATTTTGATACTGCTACACTGCAACCTTATAAATTTATAAGAAATGTAGATGAAGGCGGTTATAAAACTTATGAAGATGTAACCTTCAATCAGAAAAACAATACGGCTATAACAACAAAAGGTGTGTTTACTGTTCCGAATTGTATACAAGATGTATTGAGTTCTATTTATTATGCCCGAAACATCAACTTTGATAAATATAAAGCGGAAGATAAAATTCCCTTTGATATGTTTTTAGATAATGAAGTTTATCACTTGTATATAAAGTACTTAGGAAAGGAAACTGTAAAAACGAAATATGGAAAATTCAGAGCTATTAAATTTAAGCCGCTATTAATTAAAGGAACCATTTTTGAAGGTGGTGAAAAAATGACTGTTTGGGTAAGTGATGACCCTAACCATATTCCATTAAGAATTGAAAGCCCGATAAGTGTTGGTAGTGTTAAAGTTGATATGATGCAGTATAAAAATTTACGCTATCCTTTAAGCTCTATGCAAAGCTTTAAATTGTAATCTTGTTTTTTATAAGTCACTTAATTTAAAACAATCTCTTTGCCTTATCCCTCTTTCGGTTTGTTGTAAAGTGCAGCATTCATTTATGGGGTCATGTTCAAAAAATAAAACATAATCTTCTCTTAAAGCTTCATTTAAAAAAACTTCTTTTTCCTGTAAAGTTGTTAATGGAAACATATCATAAGCCATTACATAAGGTATCGGCAAATGACCAACACTTGGTAAAAGGTCTGCAACATAAACAATAGTCTTACTGTTGTATTTTATTTTTGGTAACATCATTCTTTGAGTATGTCCACTAACATATAACAAATCAATATTGTCTGAGAACTTAATTGATTCTAATATAAATGGATTTTTACCCCACCATTCTCCATTTCCTTCAGGTACATCAGCATCTACAAATTTCAATTGTCCGCATTCCTGCATTGGCAAAATATTCTCTTTTAGAAATGAGGCTTTCTCTCTTGCATTAGGCTCTGTTGCAGTTTCCCAATGATATTTATTACTCCAGAATGTTGCATTTTTAAAAGCAGGCACTAATTTATCATTCACTCTTTCTATAGCACCACCACAATGGTCAAAATGAAGATGGGTGTGAATTACATCGGTTATATCATCTTTACTAAATCCGTATTTTTTTAAAGAAGATTCCAAAGTATCATTTCCATGCAAAAGATAATGAGAGAAGAATTTTTCGCTTTGTTTATTACCAATACCTGTATCAATCAATATCAATTTGTCGCCGTCTTCAATTAATAAACTACGCATAGCCCAATTACACATATTGTTTTCATCGGCAGGGTTTAATTTATTCCAAATGCTTTTAGGAACAACGCCATACATAGCACCACCATCTAATTTAAAATAACCTGTTTCTATTGAGTAGAGTTTCATATAGCTTTTAATTCTTTTTGCTTCTTTAAAGTAAGCAGTAAACAAAGTAATCCGACAGCAAAAAATAAAATCAATGCAATAATTGAGTTACGCATATTGCCTGTAATTTGTTGTATTAATCCAAAACTGAACATACCGATAACTATCGCAATTTTTTCAGTAACATCATAAAAGCTAAAAAATGAAGCTGTATCTTTTGTTTCGGGCATCACCTTCGCATAAGTAGAACGGCTTAACGATTGAATGCCTCCCATTACTAAACCTACAATTGCAGCTACAATGTAAAATTGTATAGCTGTTGTAACAAAATAAGCTGCAATACAAATTAAAATCCATATTATAACAACAAACATCAATACACGAATATTGCCCATTATATCAGAAAGTTTTGCCATAATATAAGCTCCGGCAATTGCTACCAACTGAATAATTAAAATGCACATTATTAAACTGCTTGTTTCTAATTGAAGCACTTGACTACCAAATAAAGTTGCTGCTAACATTACCGTTTGTACACCCATGCTGTAAAAAAAGAAAGACAATAAAAATCTTTTTAATACAGGTAGATGTGTTGCTTCTTTCCAAACTTTTTTTAACTCATAAAAACCATTGGTAAAAATATTATTCTGGCTGCGTTGCAGTGCAGGCATGCTTTTTGGCAATGTTGCAAATGTTATTTGTGCGAAACCTATCCACCATAAACCCACTAATAAAAAAGAGAGTTGTGCAGCAAAAGCATCAGTCATATTAAATGGCTTCATCAACACAAATACAAAACAAATTATTTGCAATAACACACTACCAATATAGCCATAAGCAAACCCTTTGGCACTTACTTTATCCTGATCTGCTTCGGCTGCTATTTCAGGTAAATAAGAATTATAAAAAACTAAACTACCGCAATAACCGATAGCAGCTAAAATGCAGCAAATAATGCCGAGAGATAAGGTACTGCCATCAAACTTAAAAAGAGTACAACAAGCAATGCCACCTAAATAGCAAAAGAATTGCATGAACTTCTTTTTATTTCCTTTATAATCTGCAATGGAAGATAGAATTGGAGAGATTAATGCAATAACCAAATAAGCAAATGCGATAGCATAATTATACAAAGCAGCACTTTCAAACTCAGTTCCTAAAAAAGTTACTTTATGGCTAACTACATGATTAGCCATTTTAGTAGTGGTAATAGCATCGTAATAAGCAGGAAATATGGTTGAGGTAATAACAAGATTGTAAGCACTGTTTGCCCAATCGTACATGGCCCAACCATTAATTACTTTTTTAGAAGCTGTTTGCATTTGATTTAATTAAGCATTGAAAATTAATAATTAAAAAGCTTAAAGCAAACGAATGTTATTGAATTGTTCCTTTAGCAATGAATATTAAAACAATTGCACCAACAATAATTCTGTACCAACCAAAAATTTTAAACCCATGTTTCTGTAAATAACCAATAAAGAATTTTACAGCCAACATAGCAACTATAAAAGCAACAAGATTTCCGACACCTAACAATAATAAATTGTGTTTATCTTTTATAATCTCCGGGCTTTCTTTGTATGTTTTTAAAAGCTTATAACCTGTGGCCGCAGCCATTGTGGGTACAGCTAAAAAAAATGAAAATTCTGCAGCAACCTTTCTGCTTAAACCCTGTTGCATACCACCTATAATGCTTGCTGCACTTCGGCTTACACCCGGTATCATTGCTAAGCATTGCCAGAAACCGATAATAAATCCTTTAACATAACTAATATCCTTTTCTTGTTCAATAGTTGACTTTGTAAATAATTTATCAATAAATAAAAGCACCACGCCACCTGCTATTAAACTAATAGCAACTGTTATAGGGCTTTCTAATAAAGCGTCAATTTTATCTGATAATAATTTTCCTAAAACTAAAGCAGGAATTACAGCTACTAACAATTTTAAATAGAATTGCCATTTTGCAAAATCGAAAAACTTTTTCCAGTATAAAACTACTACTGAAAGAATAGCACCTAATTGAATGGCTACCTCAAATAATTTTACAAAAACATCTTTTTCAATACCCATAATAGAGCTGGTAATAATCATATGTCCGGTAGAACTTACAGGTAAGAACTCCGTTAAACCTTCAACAATTGCAATGATGATTGATTGAATAAAATTCATAAACAGTATTTATTTGTTTAGTAAAGAAATAAAAAAAGCGGTGTTATTTTCACCGCTTTTTCAATAAATATTTTTCGTTACGCTTGTTTTGGCTTTTTGAAAATAGCATACACTTCAACCAATAAGCCCAATATCACTAATATTGGTGCAATGGTTACTCTGGTAGTGCTGTAAACAACTTTATAATCAAACACTTTAGGATCTGCATTCTTTCCGCCGCTCATTAAAAACATTCCTAAAGCAATTATAACTGCTCCGATACCCATCCACAAGTAATTATCTTTAGTAAAAAGCGGAGCTATACTATTTTCTTTTTTATTTACCATAAACCAATTTTAAGGTTGCAATATAGGGAAAGTGAACAGACAATAGACCACAGACTATAGACGATAGTAAAATTAACATTACTTCTATGGTCTATTGTCTATAGTTTGACTAATATAAATCGTCTAACTTCATTTTTAAATACTTTCTAACGCTTCTGTTGGTACTCAAAACAGAAATTCCCACTCCAATTACTATCATTCCGCCAAATAATAACAAGGTTAAGTTTAAGTCTCTGATTATTTTCAATTGTGGAACCTGATTTTCTAACCATTGAATCATTAAAAATAAAATAGCAATAGCAATCAGTGCACTTATCAATCCATTTACAATAGCCTTAATGTTCATTGGTTTCGAAATAAAACCTCTTGTTGCACCAACCATTTGCATGGTTTTAATTAAAAATCTGTTACTGAACATGGCAAGCCTTATGGTATTATCAATGCTTATAATTACAATTACACACAGAATAATTGCTACCACTAAAAAACCTAACCCGAATTTGGATGCTTTCTCATTCAAATTATTAACCAAATCGGTAGGATATTTTAATTCTGTAATCTGATTGCCATAAACCTGCATAATCTGATCATTAATTTTTTGCAGGCTGTCTTTATTTACATACTGTGCTTTGGCAAAAAAGTCAATGCTTTCAGGTAATGGATTGGCATCTAAAATCTTAGCCCAATCATCTTTATTCTCTTTATTCCAGATTTCCTTAGCCGTTTCTTTATTTACGTACTGTACATTTTTAGCATAAGGCTGTGCAGTTATGTATTGTTGAATTAAACTGATGGAATCTTTATTGGCAGTTCTTAAAAATGCCTGCAGTTTAATATCTTCTTTAAAAGCTGTACCTGCTTTTTCAAAATTCAAAAAAATCCAACCCATAATCCCCATAATCAATAATACCAAAGCCACACCAACAATACTGTAGATATAACTGGGTTTACTGCGTTTTAAAGATGCTTTTCCTTCTGCCATAATTTTCAGTTGTTTACAAATGTAATTTTTAAAAACGTTTTTTCTCAATGAATAGTATGTATAAAATGTGAAAATTTCCAGTAAAATATATTCAGTTTTTCTTACAGTTTTTCATCTTAAAAATGGTGGAAAAATAGGTTGTTTTAATACCTTAATTGCAAGTGTTTTAACCTATATTCGCCAACCTTAAAAATTTCAATACAATTCAAGCAGGATAAGTATTATGAGCGAAGAACAAAAGCCCAATTATGGTGCAGACAGTATACAGGTATTAGAAGGTTTAGAAGCAGTTAGAAAAAGACCCGCCATGTATATTGGCGATGTGGGCGTAAAAGGTCTTCATCACCTTGTTTATGAAGTGGTTGATAACAGTATTGATGAAGCATTGGCAGGCTTTTGCAAAAACATTGTGGTAACTATTCATGAAGATAATTCCATATCAGTTGAAGATGATGGAAGAGGTATTCCAACAGGTATCAACCAAAAACAGGGCGTTAGTGCATTGCAGGTTGCCATGACTATTTTGCACGCCGGTGGTAAGTTTGATAAAAATACTTATAAGGTTTCAGGTGGTTTGCATGGTGTGGGTGTTAGTTGCGTTAACGCTTTAAGTACACATATGCACACAACTGTTTGCAGAGAAGGCAAAATTTTTGAACAGGAATATAAAATCGGTGTTCCGTTATACGATGTAAGAGAAATCGGTACAACCGATAAAACCGGTACTAAGCAACACTTTTGGCCTGATGGTTCCATTTTTCAAACAACAACGTATAATAAAGATATTTTAGAAGGAAGACTAAGAGAATTATCTTACCTCAATAAAAAAATCTCTATTACGTTAAACGATTTGAGAGAAAAACATGAGGATGGTACACATTACAGCAAATTATTTTACAGCGAAGGCGGTATTACAGAATTTGTTGAGATGTTAGATAAAAACAGCAACCGCACTCCGCTTATTGCTAAAACATTATACTTCGAAGGGCATGATGAAGCAACCAATGTAGCTGTTGAAGTTGCCATGACTTACAACGACGATTTTAAAGAGCATATTTTTTCTTACGTAAACAACATTAACACTATTGAAGGTGGTACACATGTAAGTGGTTTCAGAACTGCTTTAACACGTGTGTTTAAAAGTTACGGCGATAAAGAAGGTTTATTTGAAAAAGCAAAAGTGGAAGTGGAAGGTGATGATTTCAGAGAAGGGTTAAGTGCTATTATTTCTGTAAAAGTTCCCGAACCGCAATTTGAAGGGCAAACCAAAACCAAATTAGGCAACAGCGATGTTAGCGGTACCGTGCAAACTGCGGTGGGGCGTGCATTGCAGGCATACTTAGAAGAAAATCCGAAAGAAGCGAAAAATGTAATCAGTAAAATAGTTTTAGCTGCACAAGCTCGTGTAGCTGCAAAAAAAGCAAGAGAATTAGTACAACGTAAAACCGTTTTAAGCGGTGGAGGTTTGCCGGGTAAATTAGCAGATTGCAGTGAACGTAATCCTGAAAAATGTGAGTTGTATTTAGTTGAGGGAGATAGTGCCGGCGGTACTGCAAAACAAGGCAGAGACAGAAGCTATCAAGCCATACTTCCATTGCGTGGTAAAATTCTGAATGTTGAAAAAGCAATGGAACATAAAATTTATGAGAATGAAGAAATAAGAAATATGTACACCGCTTTAGGTGTTACCGTTGGTACGCCGGAAGATCCTAAGGCATTAAATCTTTCAAAACTTCGTTATCATAAACTCATCATTATGACCGATGCTGATGTGGATGGTTCTCACATTGCAACATTAATTCTCACTTTCATTTTCAGATATATGAAAGAGTTGGTACAGCAGGGTTATGTGTATTTGGCACAACCTCCGTTGTATTTGGTTAAAAAAGGCAAAGAAGCAGAATATGCTTATAATGAAGAGCAAAGAAGCACATTGATTGAAAAATTAGGTGGCGGAAAAGAAGACAGTGTAACTACGCAACGGTATAAAGGTTTGGGTGAAATGAATGCAGACCAGTTATGGGAAACTACTATGGACCCTGCTAAAAGAACTTTAAAACAAGTAACTATTGAAAGTGCTGCCGAAGCAGACAGAATATTCAGTATGTTGATGGGCGATGAAGTTGCACCACGCAGAGATTTTATTGAAACACATGCTAAATACGCCAAGTTGGATGTGTAGCAAACATGTAGATGTGCATTAGTATTTTTCGCAATTTTAGAAGAATCGGAAAAAAAACTTTAATTTGTACCACTACTAACCGGCTGATAATTTTTAAAAACATTAAATTCAACGAAAATGGACACAAGTAAAATGATTAAAGCATACTGCCTTAAGACAAAAGAAAAAAACGTTCCTATGCAGGATGCAGTAATTAACAAAACAGCTAAAGGAGGTTATATGGCCAGCGGCCACGATGGTAAAGGAAATAAAATGGCTGCTATTTTAAGTGAAGCGAAAGCTTTACAAGCCATTGCTGACGGTGTTGCTAAAAAAGGATTTTAAAATTGTAACTAACTAAAATTTTAAACCCCGCCATTGAGTGGGGTTTTTTAGTTAATTCATCATTTCTTTGGCACTTGCTAATGCAGCAGCAGATGGTTTTTCTCCACTTAACATTTTTGCTATTGCAATCATTCTTTCATCATTATCTAAAAGCCTGATGTTGGTTTTAATTGCATCAGCTTTTATTTCTTTATAAACAAAATAATGGGCATTGGCTTTACCCGCAATCTGCGGTTGATGTGTAATACAAATAATTTGCCTGTTGCCTGCCAACTGCTGTAAAATAATACCAACCTGCTTGGCTGCTTCTCCGCTGATACCGGTATCAATTTCATCAAAAATCAAAGTGGGTAAATCTATTTTTTGTGCTACTAAAGATTTTATGCAGAGCATCAACCTGCTTAATTCTCCGCCACTCGCCACTTTTCTTATCGGTTCAAATCTGTTGCTTTTATTGGCATCAAATAAAAAGTCAATGGTATCACTTCCAAATTCATTTAAAATAGTCTTGTTTATTTCAACTTTTAAAATTGCATTCGGCATACCTACTTTATGCAATAAACTATTTACATTTTCTGTAAATGGATTGGTTTGTTTTCTTCTTGCATTACCGATTTTTTCTGCCAGACTTTCTAAAGATTGCTGCAGTTTATTTACTTCTGCTTCTTTTAAATTGATAGTATCATCAATCTGCAAAACAGCTTCTAATTTTTTGGAGAGTTCATTTTGTATTTGAAGCAACTCATTTGTTGCTGAAACATTATGCTTCTTCAACAGTTTATAACCAACAGCAATTCTTTCATTAATCAGGTTGATACGTTGTTCATCGTAGTGAATATCGTTATTCAATGCATCAACTTCATTACTGATGTCCTGTAATTCAATTTGTGTTGAGTGAAGCCTTTCGATAACAGTTTTTAAATCCTGATGATAAGATGCAAAAGTTTGTAACTGATTAATAAGCTGTTTTAGATTGGTTACTAAAGGCTGTTCACTTTCTCTCAACTCAAAATACACTTTGCTTAAAGCATTTTTTATGCCTTCGCTGTTACTAAGCATTTTCAATTCGCTATCTAAATCTTCCAGCTCATTTTCTTTCAAATTCAAGTCATTCAATTCATCAAACAAAAACTGATTATAATCTGCTTCTTTCTGAAAATTATTTTTTTCACTAATCAATTCCTGTAAATCTTTCTTTGCCTGAGTCCATTGCCTGTATTGCGTTTGATAAGTTATTAAGTTTAAATCATTATCAGCCAAAGCATCAATAACTTCTCTTTGAAAATCTGCTTCCCCCAATTCTAATGTATCAAACTGTTGATGCAAATCAACTAATAAAGAAGTCAATGATTTTAATTGTTGTAAAGTAGCAGGTGTATCATTTATAAATGCCCTCGATTTTCCATTTACTGCAATTTCCCTTCTTAATAATAAGTCATTATCAACTTCTAATTCATTATCGTGTAAAAATTGTATTACTTCTTTTTTGTGAGCTACTTTAAAAGTTCCTTCAACAAAACATTTTTTCTCTTTATTAACCAAAACGCTGCTATCTGCTCTTTCACCTAAAATTAAATTTAACGCACCCATTAAAATACTTTTACCTGCACCTGTTTCGCCGGTAATAATATTTAATTGGTTAGAGAAATTAATTTCAATCTCATCTATAATGGCATAGTTCTGTATGTGCAATTTGGTAAGCATGTTAAATTAACAGATGTGCAAATTAGCAGATGTGCAGATATTTGAAAAGAAGTTTGAAGTTTATTTTCATTTGCATTGTTCAAATTAGTTTATTCCCCTTTACACCTTGCAATACCGCTTTTAGCTTTTTGGTCAATTGAGTTTTTGTATTCTTCTTCTTCCATATCTAAACAACGTTTGTAATAATTAATAGCTTCTGCTTTCTTACCCAGCTTTTCATAAATCAATCCCGTTTGTAATGCAGCACGTGCAGCAAAATATTCAGGTCTTTTTTCACCTAATGCAATAGCTTTATTGTACCAACTAATAGCATCATCATTCTTTCCTAAGTCATCATTAATTCGTCCTAACCTGTACGCATATTCTAATTGTTCTTCTTCATTATCAAAACTGCCGATGCTTTTAGTGTTTAATAATTGTAAGGCTTCTTTATAATAACCGCCATCATTTAATAATCTCGCTTTAAGTAAAGTTGTATTACTCCACTTACCGCTTTTAGCTTCTCTTAATGCCTGTTTATCTGCATCAGCAGACACAGCTCCTTTCTTTAAAATATCAGCTCTTGCATTTTCAGCAGCAACCATATTTCCCTGTAAATAATAACACCAGCTTATTTTTTGATACACATCTTTTACATAAAACTTCCCTTTAAACTCTTTTATATACTTTTCAAAATAGTTAATAGCTTCCTGTGTTTCTAAATGATACAATTTTATAAATCCCAACTCAAAATCCCACACATAGGTTTGAAAATATTCTGTTGATTTATTTCTGTTATTAATTACTTCTTTGGCATAATCAATCTGTTTATTAGTAATAGCCAGGTTAGCTGCCATATATGTAAATAAATGATTATTTACTACATCTAACTTTTTTGTTTGAATGTATTGCAATGCTTCATTTCTTTTATTTAATATATGAAACTGCAGATAGCAATACATAAAAATTCCTTCATTACTCATTAATCTTGCCCATGGGTCGCTACTGTTTACAAAGTTGGTTAAGAGTTTATTTCCTTCCGTAAGAGAACCTTTTAATCCGAAAATATTGGCAAGCCATTTATATCCTTTGGGAATAGTACCTGCAATGGTTTGTAAACCTCCGTAGAGCATATCATTCGGCAAAAAAGTAGGAAAGTTTTTTTTATTTTCTTTAATAAACTGATAGGCTCTTCTGAAGCTCCAGCCGGCATTCCATGTTTCACCAAATTTTATTTCAATAGTTCCTTTTTGTACATATAACATACTTAAACAATACAAATTAAAAGGCGATGATGTTTGCCCTTCTTTAAAACTGTTTATTCTGCTCTCAATAATAGGTTTTAATCTTTTATACTCACCGGCATCTTCATTTAAGAACAATGTAAAAAAGTCAATATAATTATCAATAAAATCGGGAATTAAATTATCAGCATTAGCTTGTTTTGCTTTAGCTGTTAAACTCTTTGCAGCATTAAATTTCAGCTTTAGCATTTCTGAATATGCCTGTTGGCAAGTGCTGTTAAATTCATACACTTTCTCGGCTTTAGTGTTCACTGCAAAACACAACATCAATAAAAACGAAATAATAAAACGCTTCATACCGTATAAAAATAAGGAAGGCAACTTATTCAGTTGCCTTCTTCAAATATTAAAATTGTATCAACGTCATTTCGAGATTGGGTTCGTGCCCAACGAGAAATCTTCAACATAAATTTAGATTTCTCGGCAAGAACCTCGAAATGACAGTTATAAGTTATTTTGCTTCAACACTATCATTCAAATCTGCATCTACTAAAATTCTTCCGCAGTTTTCGCAAACAATAACTTTTTTGTGTAAGCGAATTTCGCTTTGGCGTTGTGGCGGAATAGCATTGAAACAACCACCGCAGGCATCTCTTTCAACAGGCACAACTGCTAAACCGTTTCTGTAGCTTTTACGAATTCTGTCGTAGCTGTATAATAAACGGTCATCAATAGCTTCACGTGCACTATCACTTAATTTTTTGTATTGCTTTTCTTCCTTTTCATTTTCAGCAATAATTTTTTCCAACTCACTTTTCTTATGGTTTAACACACCTTCTTTAGTTGCAATTTGTTTTTTAGCAGCATCTAAGTTTCTTACTTTATCAGCCATTTCTTCGTTAGCATCACGAATATGTTTTTCAGCTAACTTAATTTCCAACTGCTGCATTTCCATTTCTTTCTCAATAGCTTCAAACTCTCTGCTGTTCTTTACATCAGTACTTTGTTTCTCGTATTTTTTTACCAATGCTTCACTTTCTTTTATTGCAGCACGTTTGCTTTCAATAAATTCATTAATACCGTTAATTTCTTCTTCAATACGGTTTTTACGGCTGTGTAAACCTGCAATTTCATCTTCAAGGTCGTTTACCTCCATTGGTAATTCACCTTTTAAAATATCAATCTCATCAAGTTTACTGTCAATCTTTTGAAGTTTAATCAGTCCAACTAATTTTTCTTCAACTGAGTACTCTTTAACTGCTGCCATAACTATCTACGATTTAAGATTTTAGATCTACGATTTTTTTATTTTTTGTTACCGGCTTTCAATCTCTGTTCATCTTCCGTTGTGTCACTCACTTGTACGTTCTGTTCTTTATTCATCAAGCTAAAAAATATCCAACCGGATTAGTGTTCACTTCACTTTTAAGGACGGCAAAAGTAGGGAATTTCGCCTGTAAAAACGCAAGCAATAAATCGGGTACAAATTGCTCGCTTTCCCAATGGCCTATATCGGCAACAACCAAATCGCCATCTGCCTCAAAAAACTCATGATATTTTATGTCACTCGTAATATAAAAATCTGCTTCAGCAGCTTTGGCTTTATTAATTAAAAAGCTTCCCGAGCCACCGCAAACTGCTACTTTTTCAACCTTTTTACCGGTTAAAGCCGTATGCTTTATAGCCTGTAATTCAAATGCAGCCTTAATTTCAGCCAAAAATTGTATTTCATCTTTCGGTTCAGGTAGTTCTCCAACAATTCCACTACCTACATCCTGATATTTATTTTCCAAAGCCACTAAATCATAAGCTACTTCTTCGTAAGGGTGAGCTTGTTTCATGGCTTTTACAATATCATTTTGCAGCCATGCAGGGAAAATTACTTCCACTTTCAATTCATTTTCATAGTGCCTTTCACCAATTTTTCCAACGTAAGGCTCAGTTCCTTCACCTGCTTTAAAGGTTCCAGTTCCCGGCGAACTAAAACTGCATTCACTGTAATTACCAATATGGCCGCCTCCCACATTAAAAATGCCGTTCTTCAGTTTTTCTGCATAATGAATCGGCACAAACACAAAGAGCTTCATCAACATATCTCGCTTTGGTAATAAAATCTGTTGATTGATTAACCCTAATTTATCCGCTATTATTTTATTTACACCATGCTTAATATTATCAAGGTTTGTATGAATGGCATAAATAGCAATATCATTTTTTATGGCTTTAATAATGGTTCTTTCAACATAATGATTAGTGCTTAATTTTTTCAATCCCAAAAAAATAATCGGGTGATGTGCTACAATAAGATTGCATTTTTTATTGATGGCTTCTTCAACAATTTTTTCAATACAATCAAGCGTACACAAAATTCCGGTACATTCCCATTGGCTGCTGCCGGTTAGCAATCCGCAATTATCATAGCTTTCCTGCAAACAAGTGTTAGCGAAATTTTCAAGAGCAGTTATTACAGCATGTATCTTCATAAAACAATCAATAATTTCAAGTCATTAAAATTATTTCATTTTACACAATGCAAGAGAATAGTTTTTTTAATTATAACGGAAGGATTTTTAAAGCCAATGAAAAAGTAATTGATATAAACGACCGCTCATTTCGTTATGGTGATGGTTGTTTTGAAACAATGAAATTAATCAATGGAAAAATTGTGTTGCAGGATTATCATATTGAACGATTAACAAAATCTTTACAAAAGCTGCAATTCATTAAAACAGATTTCTTTTCATCACAAAAGTTTATTGACAGCATTTTGCATGTAGCTGAAAAAAATTATCATTCAAAATTGGCGAGAATAAGAGTAACTGTTACAAGAGGCAACGCAGCTTTGTATGAAGAAATAACACAGCAACCAGATTATTTAATTCAAACATTTTCATTAAACAATTCAAATAATCAACTCAATGAAAATGGCTTGGATATTGGCTTTTACAGAGATGTAAAAAAAAGCTGTGATGCCTTTTCAAACATTAAAAGCAATAACTATTTGCCTTATGCTATGACGGCATTATGGGCAAAACAAAATAAATTAAACGATGCTTTAGCCTTCAATTCAAAAAATAATATTTGCGATGCAAGCATTGCTAATATCTTCATTATAAAAGATGGTATAATAAAAACACCTGCCCTATCTGAAGGATGTATTGCAGGCACCATGAGAAAATATTTACTGGATTGTTTTACGAATACAAACAAATTGTTTGAAGAAACTTCAATAAACGAAGATGATGTGTTAAATGCAGATGAAATATTTTTAACCAATGCCATTCAGGGAATAAAGTGGGTTAAACAATGTGGTTCAGCTTCTTATACAAATACAATCATATCAAGTTTGTATAATCAGTTTGTAAAACCTCTGTTTTTGTAAACATTATTACAGTTGTATTGTTACATAAAAAAACATTTGATGAAGCCTGTAGTTAATATAATGTGGTTTAGAAGGGATTTACGTTTAAGAGATAATGCAGCTTTATATCATGCTTTAAAAAGTAGTAAGCCTGTAATTCCTCTATTCATTTTTGATACAAATATTTTAAATGACTTAGAAGATAAAGCAGATAAACGGGTTGAGTTTATTTATGCAGCATTAACAGAAATGCAGGAAGCCTTATTACAATTAAAAAGCAGTTTAATTGTTCTTCACTCAACACCAATAGAAGCATTTAAAAGCCTGCTTCAACAATATACAATTGAAAAAGTATTTACTAACTACGATTATGAAGCTTACGCAATTGAAAGAGATAAAAACATTGCAGCGTTATTACAAAATCATAATGCAACATTTCATTCTTATAAAGACCAGGTAGTTTTTGATAAAGATGAGGTTGTTAAAGATGACGGCAAACCTTATACAGTTTTTACCCCTTATAGTAAAAGATGGAAAGCAACATTGAAAGAGTTTTATTTAAAGAGTTATCCTACACAAAAATATTTCGCAAACTTTTTTCAGCAAGAAGCAAAGCCATTGCCTGCGTTAGAAAGTATAGGGTTTACTTCAACCAATATTTCTTTTCCGTCAAAACATTTAAATGAAGAATTAGTAAAGAAATATACCATTCAGAGAGACTTTCCCGGCATAAAAGGAACCTCACATTTAGGTGTTCATTTACGTTTCGGAACTATTAGTATTCGTGAATTAGCAAGTAAAGTAAAAGACTTGAATGAAACTTTTTTAAATGAATTGATATGGCGTGATTTTTATTTTATGATTCTGCATCATTTCCCGCATATCAACCACAGCAAGGCTTTCAGGGCGGAGTATGATTTAATCGAATGGCGAAATAATGTAAATGAATTTGAGGCATGGTGCAATGGAAGAACAGGTTACCCGATTGTTGATGCGGGTATGAGAGAATTAAATACAACCGGTTATATGCATAACAGAGTAAGAATGATTGTTGCTTCATTTCTTACAAAACATCTACTAATTGATTGGCGTTGGGGCGAAGCATATTTTGCAAAAAAATTATTAGACTTTGATTTTGCAGCAAACAACGGAGGCTGGCAATGGGCTGCTGGTAGCGGTTGTGATGCAGCACCTTATTTTAGAGTTTTTAATCCAACATTACAAACAGAAAGGTTTGATAAAGATTTTAAATACATAAGAAAATGGGTTCCCGAATTTGAAGGGTTTAATTACGTACCACCAATTATAAAACATGAAGATGCCCGCAAACGCTGTCTGGATGTATATGCTAAAGCATTAAAAAAATAAATTAATTGCTTGCTCTTTGTATTTCTTCGTTAGCAGCTCCTGTGGAACGTCTGGCAATTTTATACTGTTTACCAAAGCGATAAGTGAAAGAAATATTAATTACTCTTGTATCTCTTAATAAAATAAAATATTCGTTTGCATGTTGAAAATCTGTTAAGCCTTCCATTGCCTGTGTGTAAAATATATCTCTGAAATTTAATCGTAGTGTTGCTTTCTTCTTTAATACAGGCATTGAAAATGCAGTTGAAACTTGACCTGTAGGATATAATAATTCCTGTAAATCATTTCTTGCTTTTGTAATATAATTTCCGGATAGTTCAAATACAATTCCTTTCCCGATTTTAAATTGACTATTGGCGTTTAAGTATAATTGTGCAATAGATGAGTTATAATTATTCCAAACATAGCCTTTCAATTCTTTATAATTGAACAAAGCTTGGGTTATTACGTTCCACCAACTGAATGGCGATAATTGAACTGTTTCAGAAACTGAAAAATTATATATTCTTCCAACATTACCTTCCGTATAAATAAGAATATTGTTTACTGACGTTGGAAATATTTGAGAGAAATAGTCCTTTATTACACTGAATGCAATAGTTGATGTAAGCATTTGTTTATACTGATGATTAACCTCAAAATTCCATGCATTTTGTGGTAATATAAACGGATTACCTGTTTGGTAAGTATATTTATTAATTAAAAAAGTAAAAGGATTAAGCTTCTGAAATGGAGGTCTGTCAATTCTTCTGCCGAATGTTAATGTTACTGTATTATTTGAATCTGCCTGATAAGAAAAATACCCGGAAGGGAATAAACCATCGTAATTTTTATAGAAAGAAGAATCTTTTACAATCAGGTTTCCGAGTTGATGTGCGTTATAATGTGTATGCTCATATCTTATTCCAACCTGAAAAGAAATTTTATTTAGTTTCTGCTCATAACTTGTATATAAAGCATTAATTTTTTCATCATATAAAAATTGATTGCTTTTACTTAAATCATCTTGCCAAACAGAGCCGTTATAATATTGATAAGCTGCAACATTATTCGTGTTAATAAAAGAAGTTTTAAAACCCGCTTCCAATTTAATTCCTTTATTTAATCTATAAGTATAATCACTTTTGGCTGAAAAGATGTTTATAGTTGATGGTATGCTTCCTTTATTTGCATCATAATAACCACTTGGTGCAACTAAATGATTGGTAAATTTTTGTTCATTTTGAATATCATACTTAGCCACATCGACATCAAAGGATAAATCTTGTTTTGAATTGAGAATTTGTTTTACATTAAAATTTACAACTCCATTTTGTAATTGATAGCTGCTGTTGCCGGTAGTATTAATAGTTGAATCAACTGTTCTTGAAACCTGCTCCCACATTGCATTTGATTCATTATTACCTGTTCTGTTTACAAAAACCCCTGTTAAGTTTATTCCGATAGTTGTGTTTTTATTAATTGAATAGTCTACTCCTGATTTTAGCGAATGACTGTAGCCATTAGAGCTTAAATAAGATGGTTGTTCTAATAAATAAGTTGTAATGCTCGAAGCATTAAAATAATTTCTTAGGGCATAGATGTAATTAAAATTTTTATTGTAGTTATAACTGTAATTAAAAAAAACATTCAGTGCATTCTTTTTAAAATTAACTACAATATTGTCGTTAATTTTTGAATATCTACCTTGTCCTGCACCAATTGTTAATGCCCCATTAAACCCTTTAATTTGATTTTTCTTCGTTTTTATATTGATAATTCCGGCGTTCCCGCTTGCATCATATTTCGCAGAGGGGTTAGTTATCAATTCAATTAATTCTACAGAAGAAGAGTTCATGTTCGATAGCATGTTAGTAAGGTCTGCACCGGAAAGGTATGTTGGCTTATCATCTATCATTACTAAAACATTATTTTTCCCTTGTAAAGCAATAATACCATTTCTGTCAACTATTACACCAGGTGTTTTTTCTAACACATCAAGAACAGTTAACCATGCATTAGAAGCTATCGCTTCAACATTTATAATAGTTTTTCCTTTAATATTTTGAAGAAAAGGTTTTTTACTATTAACAGTTATAGTATTCAATTCATTAGTAAAAGAGGCTAATGTGAATTTTATTTCAGTTTGAATCTTACTAAACGGTAAAGAATAAACTGAAGATTTAAATGTTGTATATCCGAGATGGCTAATGATAAAATAATAATTACCGTCTTTTATATTAACAATCTTAACCAAGCCACTATCATTAGTTATAAATTGTTGAAAGTTTACCGAATCCTTATTATTAACAAACTTAACTGATACACCTTTTAATACAATTCCTGTTTTATTAGCAACCTTAATGTTTATAGCATCTTTAAAATTTTGAGCAAGTAAACTTTCATGTATAAAAAGAGCAGTAAGTAGATAGATTATAAGTAGCTTATTTTTCATAAGATTCTCAGTGTTTCAAAATAAAAAATAAAATCTTATTAAAAAAATAAATTACTTAAAATAATGGCAAAAAAAAACCTCGCAACAAATTGCGAGGTTCAATAAATATGGCAGCTACCTACTCTCCCAGAAATTAATCAAGTACCATCGGCCATAAGGGGCTTAACTTCTCTGTTCGGAATGGGAAGAGGTGAACACCCTTGGCAAAACCACCATAAAAACTTAAATAAGATACATATTGGAAAAGCTATCATCAAGCTTAAATCATATTACAGATTTAATAAAAAATAAAGCATACGGGCAATTAGTACTACTTGGCTTTGCTGTTACCAGCTGTATACCTATAGCCTATCAACGTCATAGTCTTTGACAGCCCTTAAAAGTAAACTCATCTTGTGGAAGGTTTCACGCTTAGATGCTTTCAGCGTTTATCCTGGCCGTGCATAGCTACTCTGCATTACACCTGGCGGCATAACAGATACACCAGCGGCACGTACAACCCGGTCCTCTCGTACTAAGGTCATGTCCACTCAATTTACTAGCGCCCACCACAGATAGGGACCGAACTGTCTTGCGACGTTCTGAACCCAGTTCACGT
>SAIW01000019.1 GCA_004028795.1 Chitinophagaceae bacterium | reverse complement strand
CAAACATTTTCATAATACGGCTGATACGTTCTTTTTTACCGCTTCTAACATTCAGTACATATGAACCCGCATCTAAGTGGCCGCTATAACAACGGAAGAAAGCCAAACGACCAACAAACGGGTCAGTCATAATTTTGAAAGCCAAAGCAGCAAAAGGTTCTTTAGGGTCTGCTTTTCTTACTTCTTCTTTACCGGAATCAGGGTTAATACCTTTTGTATCTTCAATATCAACAGGGCTTGGTAAGTAACGACAAACAGCATCTAATGCAGTTTGTACGCCTTTGTTTTTGAAAGAAGAACCACACATCATCGGTACAATGCTTAAATCAATACAAGCTTTACGTATTGCTTCGTGCATTTCATCTTCGGTAATGCTGTTAGGGTCTTCAAAAAATTTCTCCATTAGGGTATCATCATATTCAGCAACTGCTTCTACTAATTTAGCTCTCCACTCCTCTGCTTCTTCAACCAAATCTGCAGGAATATCAATTTCATCAAAAGTCATTCCTTCAGTTTCCATGTGCCAGATTATTCCTTTCATTTTAATCAAATCAACCACACCTTTAAAATTATCTTCAGCACCAATAGGTAATTGTAAAGGCACAGCATTAGCACCTAACATGTCTTTTACCTGTTTAACAACCATTAAAAAGTCTGCACCGCTTCTATCCATTTTATTTACGAAACCGATACGTGGTACTTTATAACGGTTAGCCTGACGCCAAACTGTTTCAGACTGAGGTTCTACACCATCAACAGCACTAAATAAAGCAATCAAACCATCTAATACACGCATACTACGCTCTACTTCAACCGTAAAGTCAACGTGTCCCGGAGTATCAATAATATTAAAATAATAGCTTTTTGTTTCAGGGGTTGCCTTACCTAATACGGTAGGAAAATTCCATTTACAGCTTACGGCTGCAGAAGTAATAGTAATACCTCTTTCTTTTTCCTGCTCCATCCAGTCTGTAGTAGCAGCACCATCATGCACTTCACCAATTTTATGAATCATACCGGTGTAGCGAAGAATACGCTCGGTAGTGGTGGTTTTTCCTGCATCAATATGTGCAGCAATACCAAAGTTGCGTTGAAATTTTAAGTCGGCCATGACGCTTTATTTGTTGTTTTTATTTTTTGTTATTTGGCTGAAAAGCAAGTGGCAGCTTAGGTTGCGTCGCACACTTGTACGCTTTATACATTTCTCAGCTTTTTTTAGGCGGCAAAGGTAAGGGTTTACAGCATTGTAAGCGATATGAAGAAATATTTAATTCTTAATGTGGAAAGTTTCTAATTAATTGATAAGATAATTAAAAAAGCCCCGCATTTTGCAGGGCTTTAACTATATAAATTCTGAGATTAAACTTTAAAGTGAGAGAACGCTTTATTAGCTTCTGCCATACGGTGTGTATCTTCTTTCTTTTTAAAAGCAGCACCTTCACCTTTACTAGCTGCAATAATTTCATTAGCTAATTTATCAGCCATTGTTTTTCCGTTTCTTTCACGGCTGTAACGCACCAACCATTTCATGCTTAAAGAAATTTTTCTGTCTGCACGTACTTCTGAAGGAATCTGAAAAGTAGCACCACCAATTCTACGGCTCCTTACTTCTACCGCCGGAGTTACATTTTGCAATGCTTTCTTCCAGATTTCATAACCATCTTCATTGGTAATTTTACTTACCTTATCAAGAGCATCGTAAAAAATAGTAATGGCTGTACTTTTTTTACCATCCCACATTAAGTTGTTTACAAAACGGGTAACTAATTTGTCATTGTACTTACCATCAGGAGCTAACGGTAATTTCTTGGCTTGTGCTTTACGCATGTTGTTTAATTTTTAAAAAACTGTTGTAGCTGAATTTCTTCAAGTATTAAAACTTTACTCAGTACAGGTTATAATTAAGGAAAATTATTTCTTAGCTTTTTCTTTCTTGGTACCGTATTTAGAACGGCTTTTCTTACGGTCTTTAACGCCCGCAGTATCTAAACTACCACGAACAATATGGTAACGTACACCCGGTAAATCTTTCACACGACCACCACGTATTAATACGATACTGTGTTCCTGTAAGTTATGACCTTCTCCGGGAATATAAGCAATAACCTCAACTTTATTGGTTAAACGAACTTTAGCAACTTTACGCAAAGCTGAGTTCGGTTTTTTGGGAGTTGTTGTATATACTCTGGTACATACACCACGGCGTTGAGGACAAGCATCTAACGCTCTTGATTTACTTTTAGCCCTGATGATTTCGCGGCCTTTTCTTACTAATTGCTGAATTGTAGGCATTCTGCTTCTTTAATTTTTTGGGACGGCAAAGGTAATGGGATGAATATAATTATCCAAAATAAAAATCCCGAATTTCAAAATGTTTTAAAACTCGGGGTTTTGTGTTGATAAATTTTCTTTGTTAGATTCTCTCCAACCAATTAAATCGGTCATCTGATCTGCCGTATCTTATATTATTTAATTGCCCTTTTACTTTTGGTGCAACAGTCCATGCATCAAACTTCATTGCAAAATCTTTGTAACGTAGTTCTTTAATAGGTGCAATAGTAGCGGCAGTTCCTGTACCGAATACTTCTTTCAAAGAACCTTTTTTATAAGCTTCTATTACTTCATCAATATTAATTTTTCTTTCTTCTACCTGTAAACCCATTTCTTCTAATAATGTTAGAACACTTGCCCGGGTTACACCTTCCAGAATAGTTCCTTCATCTAAAGATGGCGTTACAGCAGTATTATTAATTACAAATACTACATTCATCATTCCCACTTCCTGCAACCATTTATGTTCAAAAGCATCTGTCCATAAAACCTGATCGTAGCCTAACTTCTGTGCTTCTTTAGCTGCCATCATACTTCCACCGTAGTTGCCTGCATTTTTTGAAAAGCCAACACCACCGGGTGCTGCACGGGTATATTTTTCTTCTACATAAATTTTCATCGGTTCTGCATAGTAAGGACCTGTAGGACTTAAAAGAATTAAAAATTTATAAGTTAATGATGGTTTAACGCCTAAAACAGGATCTGTTGCAAACATGAACGGACGGATATATAATGAATGTTCTGCTTTTGCAGGAATCCAGTTTTTATCTAATTCAATTAATTGCTTCATGCCGTCAATAAAAATTTCTTCAGGCACTTCCGGCATACACATTCTTTCAGCAGATTTATTAAAACGCTTCCAATTATCGTAGGGGCGGAAAATAAATGCATCACCGTTTTCGAACTTATATGCTTTGATTCCTTCAAAAATTGATTGACCGTAATGCAAAGCAGCCAACGATGGCTCTAACAACAAAGGTTGATAAGGTTTAATTTCAACATTCTTCCACTCTCCGTTTTCATAATCGGCTTCTAACATATGGTCTGTAAAAAATTTTCCGAAAGGAATATTTTCCAAACTCAAATCATTTAATTTACTGCGTTCTACTTTGGTTACATTAAAATCTACTGTTGTTTCCATAACACTATATTTGATGCAAATAAACAGAAAAAACAAAAACTAACAACTGTTAATATTTGAATGGAAGAAGGTTTACAAAATATTATACTACCCAATGCTGCCATTGTTGACTTATACAATAAGCATTTAGTGGTTATTGAAGGCGTTGAAAAGGTTGAAAAAAAAGTTGCCAAACAACCTGCAGCCAAGCAAAATAATGAGTTGATTTTTTTAGGAGATAATAAGAAAAATATTGCCATTGCAGTAAATGATGAAACGGCAACTTATTTACGAGATGAATGGTTACAATTATTAACCAATATGCTAACTGCCTGCAAGTTGAATATTGGTGATGTTGCTATTATTAATATGCATAAACAACCAACCGATTTTATTCAACTAAAAGAAAAAATAAATCCATCTTTTTGTTTGTTATTTGGTGTAAAAACCAATGCATTGGATTTGCCCTTTGTTATGCCCGATTATCAGATTCAGAAACACAATAATTGCAGTTTTATAACAGCCCCTTCTTTTGCTGCAATGGAAGGCAATTCTCAGGAAGCCAAAATTGAAAAAAGTAAACTCTGGGTTTGTTTAAAACAACTCTTCAATATATAACATGCTTACATTAATTTTTGCTACCAACAACCAACATAAGGTTGATGAAATAAAATCTGTATTGGGAAACAGTTTTGAAATAATTACTTTACAAGAGGCAGGTATTGATATTGATATACCTGAACCTTATGATACACTGCAGGAAAATGCATCAACTAAATCTGCAACCATTCATACATTAACTAACAAAAATTGTTTTAGCGAAGACACAGGTTTAGAAGTGGATGCATTAAACGGTGAGCCCGGTGTTAAGAGTGCACGTTATGCCGGTGATGTAAAAAACTTTCAGGCAAATATTGATAAGTTATTATTGAATTTAGAAGGGAAAGAAAACAGAACAGCACAATTCAGAACTGTGATTTCTTTGATATTAAATAATGAAGAGCATTTTTTTGAAGGCGTTTGCAAAGGTAAAATTATAACCGAACAAAAAGGTCTAAGTGGCTTTGGTTACGACCCGGTTTTTATTCCTGATGGAAGTAATAAAACTTTTGCTGAAATGACAATGGAAGAAAAAAATGAATTCAGCCACAGAAGAAAAGCAACAGATAAATTGATTGAGTTTTTGAAAGAATATAATATCACGAATTAATACCAATTACACGAATTCATTAAAAAATAATGAAACAAAAATTCGTGTAATTCGAAATAATTTGTGTAATAAAAAAATAACCAATGGATAGAGTAAAAATAAATCTTCCCGATACATTTTCATTTTCGACCAATCTCACTGTTCGCATAACAGATTTGAATTATGGCGGTCATGTTGGCAACGATTCTTTTTTGTCATTAATACATGAAGCAAGGCTTCAGTTTCTCAATCATTTTGGTTATAGTGAAATGAATGTGGAGGGTAATGGAATAATTATGGCAGATGCTTCCATTGAATTTAAACATGAATTGAGTTACGGCGATACAATTAAAATTTCTGTAGCAGCTACCAATTTTGATAAATTAGGTTTTGATATTTTTTATTTACTTGAAAAAGTTACCGCCGATAAAGTAGTTATTGCTGGCAAAGCCAAAACAGGAATGATGTGTTTTGATTATAACAATAAAAAAAGAGTAGCAGTGCCTGATGCTGTTGTACAAAAATTATCAAACTAAGGGTATAGCAAGTATTTTGTTCTCATTTTTTTATAGTTAGCTAAACCCGGCTCCCAGCTTGCACGAATTTCATCAGCAGATTTACCAGCTTTTATTTGTTCTTTAAAATCAGCATTTCCTGCCAGAAAATCTATATTGCCCATTTCTTTACTTTGTGTTCTGTCGAAGAATTTTTCTTTTAAGGGGTAAGCATTATATAGCTCAATCATCCATTCAATATTTATTCTTTTTGTTTTTTTAAGCTTAGTAACATCGTAGTTTCTTAAATCTAATCCATAACAAACTTCATTCATGTATAAAGGTGTTTCACTCATTCCTTTTATGCTTACCGGCGTAAAAGAAAAACTGTATTTATCTTTTAATAAGGGGCTTCCTAAAACAGTGAATGGAAAATATGTTCCTCTTCCATGGTTTAATGCCACCCCTTCAAACAAACAGGTTGAAGGATATAACAGTATACTTTGTTGGGTATTTAAGTTTGGTGAAGGTTTTATCGGCACCACATAATCCATATCATGATTGTAATTTTTTATGGTAACAATTTTCAATTTGCATTGCATATTATTCGGCAACCAACCTTCTCCATTAATCATTTGTGCAAATTCCGCAACCGTCATTCCATGTGCAATAGGAATGGGAAACTGACCGAGACCTGATTTATACTTCATGTCCAGAACAGGTCCATCAATTAAATAACCATTAGGGTTGGGCCTGTCTAAAATCAATAATTCTTTATTATTTTCAGCACATGCTTCCATTACATTTCTAAGTACATTAATGTAAGTATAAAAGCGGCAGCCAACATCCTGAACATCGTAAATCATTACATCTACATCCTGCAAATCTTCTGTTGAGGGCTTTCTTTTTTTGCCATATAAAGAAATGATTTTAATACCTGTAGCACTATCCACTTCATCACCAACAGTTACACCTGCACTGGCTTTACCTCTAAAGCCATGCTCGGGGCCAAATACTTTTACAAAGTTGATTCCGCGTTTCATTAAACTATCAACTAAATGTTGCTTACCAATAACAGTAGTGGGGTTAGCGAGAATGCCAACACGCTTACCTTTTAAATAATCAAAATATTTTTCAGTTTGCTCTGCACCGGTTACTATATTTTCTTTTGTATAGCTATCAAAATGACTTTCAGTATTCTTCTTCAATAAGCTATTTACAGAAAATATGGTAAGCAAAAATGAAGCAGCAATTAATTTCATAGTAGAGAATTAAGCATTAAAAATAGGTGATTGACAGGTTGTTATTGAAAAACTCTTTTGCTTAATTAGTTTTCCTTTAACCACAGACTAAAAGAGTTGTCATACAGTGTTTAAACAGGTACATCCGGTTTCTCGCCTGTTATCAAACTCCATAACGCTACAGTAAAACAATCAGTATTTAAAAAATTTCAACTTAAAAAATCCAAACTTCATCATCCATCGTAACTGTATGCAAACAAAATCATTAAAACAAAAACTCAGTTATGAAAAAAATTATTATCCTGTTTGCAAGTGCATTCATTATCAATGCATCTATGGCACAAAAAATGGAAAAAACCGTTGAAGTTGGCGGTGCTCCAATGTATCCTTCAAAAAACATTATTGAAAACGCTGTTAACTCTAAAGACCATACTACTTTAGTTGCAGCAGTTAAAGCAGCCGGCTTAGTTGAAACATTACAAGGTGCCGGACCATTTACTGTATTTGCACCAACTAATGCAGCATTCGATAAATTACCAAAAGGCACTGTTGAAACTTTGGTAAAGCCTGAAAACAAAGCAACACTTACTAAAATTTTAACTTACCACGTAGTTGCAGGAAAATTAGATGCAAAAGCTATTGCAGAAAAAATTAAAGCAGGCGGTGGTACAGCAGAACTAACAACAGTACAAGGCGAAACATTAAAAGCCAGTATGAAAGGTAGCAAATTAGTTTTAACAGATGCTAAGGGTGGTACAGCTACTGTAACTATTAAAAATGTATACCAAAGCAATGGTGTAATACATGTTATTGATACTGTTTTAATGCCTTAAATAAATTCTGATTCATCCAATATCCAAGCTTATTGAACGGTTGTTGTAATGTTGCAACAACCGTTTTGTTTTTGTACTTTGTGTAAAATTTTTATTAACCAGGCTTTTGAATAACTATTAAACTTCTGTTGCGTCGCACTCTTGTACTGCAACAAGTAATGCTTCAAAAAAAACAAATTGCTTATGCCCGCTAAAATTATTCATAAACATAAGTTAGCCACACGCTGGATGCATTGGATAAACTTTCCGGCATTAACAATTATGATTTGGAGCGGAATGCTTATCTATTGGGCAAATGATGTGTATGAAATAAAAATCGGCGGTTACACAATTATTAAATTCTTTCCTGATTGGTTTTATAAATTCTTTCATATTCCTTACAAATTAGCAGAAGGTATGGGCTTTCATTTTGCTTTTATGTGGTTGTTTATGATTAATGGATTGTTTTATATTATTTACACTTTTGCTTCGGGCGAATGGAAATATTTATTACCCGATAAGAAAAGTTTTAAAGAAAGCTGGTTAGTTGTACTGCATGATTTAGGTATTCGTAAACAAGCCCCTGAACAATTAAAATATAACGCTGCTCAACGCATTGCGTATTCTGCTATAATTATTATGGGTATTGGTTCTGTAATTACAGGCTTTGCTATTTACAAGCCTGTTCAAGTAAGTTGGTTAACTGCAATTTGCGGTGGTTACGAGGCTGCACGTGCAGAGCATTTTATTTTAACAGTGGGTTATGTGCTGTTTTTCTTAATTCATGTTATACAGGTTATTAAAGCAGGTTGGAATAATTTCAGAGCAATGATTGCCGGCTTCGAAATAATTAAAGAAAAAGAAAATCACAACTAATTAAATTTAATACTATGCAGGAAGTAATTGTTGATGATAAAAAATTAAAATCTTACAAACAAAAGAGTTTGTTTGCTTTCAGCGTATTTTTTATAATGATTATTATAGCAATTATCAGTTGGCGTTGGTTAATTAATCAACCTGTAAAAGCAGATGTATTGAGTGTAAATAAAGAAGGTTTTAATGCTAAAGAATCTAACGGTATTCAACAGCCAATAAGAAATGTGTTAAGTGTAAATGAAAAAATCTTCAGCTCCATTTTTAATAAACAGAAATTAGTAAAAGAATATCCAAAAAATATGGCGGTAAAAACGCCGAGAGTTAATGGTGATGTGGGTTTAGATGAGGATTTTTTTGATGCTGCAACATGGAAATTACAGGTAGTAAAAACAACCGGTGATACTTTATTTGTTTCTTTAGATGATATTAAAAAATTGCCTAAAATAGATGTAGTTTATAATTTTAAATGTATTGAAGGCTGGAGCCAGATAACATGGTGGAGCGGTGTACGTTTCAGTGATTTTTTACAACATTATAATTTAACCAACGAAGCTCAACTAAAATATGTTGGCATGAAAACGCCTGATGAAGAATATTATGTTGGCATTGATATGCCGAGTGCTATTCAGGCACAAACTATTCTTTGTTATGAAATGAATGGAAAGCCTTTACCAATGAATCAAGGCTATCCGTTAAGATTAATTATTCCGGTTAAATATGGCGTTAAACACATTAAGAGAATCGGTACTATTTCCTTCGCTAATAATAAACCGGCAGATTATTGGGCAGAGCGTGGTTATGATTACTATACCGGGCATTAGTAATTTTTGTTTTACTTCTTTCTACAAAAAACATATCTTGTTTGCACAACAACGCTTATGCAAACAACTGCTACACTTAAACAACGCATTAACAGTATTGATTTATTGCGTGGTATTGTAATGATTATTATGGCTTTAGACCATGTTAGAGATTTCTTTCATATTCATGCCATGGATGATGACCCTACTAATCTGCAAACAACAAGTCCTGCTTTATTTTTTACCAGGTTTATTACACATTACTGTGCCCCGACATTTGTATTTCTTTCAGGTACTTCTATCTTTCTGCAAAGCCAACGAAAAACAAAAAAAGAGTTATCTATATTCCTTTTAACAAGAGGTTTATGGTTAATGTTTTTAGAAATTGTGGTTATTAATTTTTTATTCAGCTTTAATCCGTTGTACAATTTTATTGGGTTACAGGTTATATGGGTTACAGGTTTATCAATGGTTATAATGAGTGTATTAATTTTTCTTCCTTTAGAAATAATTTTCGTTTTAGGATTAATAATTATTTTAGGCCATAATTATTTAGACCGTTTTAATTACGATATAAGTAAACCAATACCATTTGCCTGGTCTTTGTTACATCAGACCTCCTTCAGAATGTATGCACCCAACAGATTTTTCGGAGTGTTGTATCCATTAATACCATGGCCCGCTGTAATGATGTTGGGTTATTGTTTAGGCAAATGGTTTACAAAAGACTATGATGCAGTAAAGAGAAGAAAACAACTAATTACCATCGGCTCTGTTGCAGTTGTAGTTTTTATTGCCTTACGCTATTCAAACAAATACGGCGATGCTGCATTATGGAGTGAACAAAGCAGAGGTACAGTGTATACCATTATTTCATTTTTTAATGTAACAAAATATCCGCCATCATTATTGTATCTCTGCATTACATTAGGCCCGGCATTAATCGTTTTATCCTTAATTGAAAAAGTACAAGGCAGTTTTACAGACGCTGTTACAGTTTATGGAAGGGTACCTATGTTTTATTACCTCTGCCATTTCTTTTTAATACACTTGCTCTGTGTAATTTTCTTTTATGCAAGCGGGCATCATAACAATGAAATCAAAGACCCAAAACTTACCTCTCTGTTTTTATTTCGTTTGCAACATTGGGGCTATCCTTTATGGGTTGTATATGTTATATGGATTAGTATTGTGGTATTTCTTTATCCTTTCTGTAAAAGATATAGTGAATATAAAGCCACACATAAAAAATGGTGGTTAAGTTATCTGTAAACAAAATAGCCATCAAAAAATTTGATGGCTATTTTATTATAATCTTAAGAAAAACTATTTCTTTATATACATTACTTCTTTAACCAACTTCACTGTTCTTTCAACATCAGGAATAGCTAATGCAGCTAAATTGGGTGCATAGTGCATTGGTGCATCTGCACTGGTAATTCTTCTGATAGGTGCATCTAAATAATCAAACCCTTCTTTCTGAATACGGTAAGTAATTTCAGAGCTAACACTTGCAAAAGGCCACTGCTCTTCAACAATAACCAAACGGTTTGTTTTCTTAACACTGTCTAAAATAGTTCTCCAGTCCAAAGGTTTAATGGTTCTTAAATCAACCACTTCTGCACTAATACCTTCTTTCTCTAATTCTGTTGCTGCATTCAAAGCAACTTTCATCATTTTATTATAAGAAACAATTGTTACATCTCTTCCGGCTCTTTTTACATCAGCCTTGCCTAATGGTATGTAATATTCCTCATCAGGAACATCGCTTTTATCTCCATACATCAATTCGCTTTCCATAAACATTACCGGGTCTTGTTCATAACGAATTGCCTGTTTCAATAAACCTTTCGCATCATAACCATTACTTGGAGAAACTACTTTAATACCTGGGATATTAGCATAATAACTTTCAAAAGCTGTAGAGTGTTGTGCACCTAATTGCCCTGCACTTCCATTACCGCCACGAAACACAATCGGGCAACTGATTTGGCCACCACTCATTGCCAGCATTTTACTTGCAGTATTTAAAATCTGGTCTAATGCCAATACAGCAAAATTCCATGTCATAAACTCAACAATCGGCTTTAACCCATTTTGAGCAGCACCAACACCAACTGCGGTAAAACCTAATTCAGCAATAGGTGTATCAATTACGCGTTTGGGGCCAAATTCAGCCAACATACCCTGGCTTACCTTATAAGCACCATTATATTCTGCAACCTCTTCGCCCATTAAAAAAACTTTATCATCTCTCCTCATCTCCTCGCTCATTGCCTCACGTAATGCTTCTCTAAATGCAATTGACCTCATAGTTATCTGGTAATTTTATTGAGGGGCAAAAATATAAGATTATGTTGTACAAAACGAAGCGATTTTTTGGGTAACAAACTTTTTGTTCTTTAATAAACACCTGTTGCGTCGCACACTTGTACGTTCGGTTCCACACTCGACTTAAATAATAAACCCCTACAATTGCAGGGGTTTATTAACTTACTAATCTTAGTTACTTTTAGAATATATTATAACCAAAAGCTACATAGTATAATCCGCCAACTTGTGCGTTACCAAAGCCATTGATATAATATTTATTAAGCAGGTTGGTTGCACCAAACTTAATCTGAGAGCTGATTTTAGGGAATTTATATGTTGCCTGGGCATCTATAGTTCCAAATGCTGGTACATTACCTACAACAAAACTTCCTTCATACCAGAAGCTTTCCTGCCATTTGTAAACCACATTAAAACCAATTCTTTTTTGATATAAGAAACCTGTATTACCAAATGAAAGGTTTACACGGGTTTTAGGCGTATTGAAGTAAGAAACAAAGTTCGGGTCACTTGGCTGGTCTGTAATTTTATCTCCGTAAATATTAGCACCAACCATAAAATTATTTGGTAATAAATAATCTACAGAAGCACCCCAACCACTTGTTTTAACTGTACCGCTTGCATTTTGTGCTACGCTGAAACCGGTATTAGCTTTACCTGTAACAGAATTTGGAGCAACCTGCAAACCATTTACCCTTGTAATAAAATTATCATAAGTAGCCATGTATGCATACACATCAAATAATAATCTCTTTCCAAATAACCCTTTATAACCAACTTCATAAGAAGAAGAGTTTTCAGCTTTTAAAGGATTGAATTTTATTTGAGCACCTGTTGCACTGTAAACCGGGTTAGTATTTAAACCATAGTAATCAATCATTTTTTGAACACCACCACTTAATATGGTACCGCCTCCAACTACTAAACCAATCCATTGGTCTTGCGTAGAACCGAAACGATATGCCTGTTGATATGATAAACGGATGTTATGGTCTTGTGCTAATTTAACAACGGCAGAAGCTCTTGGTGTAAAACGGCCATCGAAATTGGTGCTTTTATCATAACGTCCTGAAACACTCAATTTCAACACATCACTAAATAATTTTTGAGATAATTGAGCATAAGCACCTTCTTCATTAATCAGAATTTTTCCCGGGTTAATGGTAGTTTGGTCTGCAAATAAAGTTCCTTGAGAATCTAACCAATATCTTTTCCAGTTACCACCAATCAATAAATCTGTTCCTTTAGGAAGTTTTAATGAATTAGTTAAATTCCACTGACCTTCTAAAACATACAAACTTGTTTTATCTAAGAACAATGCACCGCCTTTAGAAATAGGTGTTTGTACAATTTGCTGGAATAAAGGATTATTATAAATAGGGCCTGTTGGTCTGCCTGCATCTGCTACAGCTCTTGCCTGTTGATGGGCTGCTGTAGAACTCAAACCCGCAGCAAGATAGCTGCTGTAAGCTGTTGCATAAATAGGATACCATGTTGTACTTGGTTTCCATGCTTCGTTAAAGTAACGGGCTGCAATAGTTACGTTATAAGAATCACCTGAGTTTTCTTTTGTCATCCAGGCTCTTACAAACCAATCACTTCCTTTTACTTCTAATTTATATTGACCCATTTTTAAATTCTTCAGAGAATATCTATCGCTACCGGTATAAACTGTGTTACCTGTTCCCCAGTAACCTGTTAAAGAAGCTTCCACTTTTGAAGATAATTTGTAATATAAACCACCTGATAATTTTACGTTAACGGTATTAGGGTCAACCACGTCTTTTTCAGCATAACCTGTACGGCTAACATTTTGGCCGGCAAAATAATTTTTAGAAGCACTTGAGCCATACAAAATAGGAGCATAACTTGCCAACGGAGCTAACGGCCCAACAAACAATGACTGATATTGTTGCAAAGTATAAAGAGAAGCTGCTCCATCTAAAGTTGGCAATAAAGTAGGGCCACCCGCTGCTGCGGCTGCAGCTCTTACAGCGGCTGCAACATTTGATAAACCACTGGTTGTTTCATCTCCGTATACATTCACACCATCATAGTTAGGGTCAGAGTTTCTGTCACCTGTTGTAACATAACCGAAAGGTTTGCCTGTGGCAGGAGGTACAGGTCTGGCATAGTTACCCTGATTATTTGCCAACCACTCTTTTGCCTGCATAAATTCTGCACCTATTTTAAATGCAAATTTTTCAGATATTTTTTTGCCCCAACGTAAACTCCAGTCTGTATAAAGATTTGCAGGGCGTTGGTAACTATCAATATGGTTAACACCTTGTTTTACCTGAAAACTTAAACCTTGGTATTTAAAAGGGCTTTTACTGTTTATTAATAAAGTACCATTCATACCGCCCGGTCCGTATAATGCAGAAGACGCACCTGATAGCAATTCCATATTATCAACGTCTAATTCTGTTAAACCGATTACACTACCAACCGCAAAATTTAAACCCGGTGCCTGATTATCCATACCATCAACAATCTGATTTAAACGTAAATTACCGCTGCTGTTAAAACCACGGGTACTGATGCTTTTAAAAGCAAAACCGGCAGTGGTAACATCCACACCTTTTAAGTTGGCAAGAATATCGTAATAATTTGTTGCAGGAGAGTTACGAATAGTTGTTGAACTTACTCTTTCAACAGAAACGGGAGATTCTAAAATTCTTTCAGGAACACGAGATGCAGCTACCACAATTTCATCTCCCAAAGCATAAGAAATATCTAAGTCTACATTCAATTCGCTTCCTGTAAAAGTTACTTCTTTGGTTTTAAAACCCACTGAAGAAACAACTAATGTAAAAGGAGCTTTTTGTGTGGTTGTAAATTTAAAATTACCGTGTTCATCTGTATAGGCTCCTGCTGTTCCACTTTTTACGGTAACAGATACAGCAGCAACAGATTCATTTGATTTGCTGTTTTTAACTGAACCGCTTACTACGGTTTGTGCAGAGAGGGAAAAACTACATAAAAGTAAGAATACTGATAAGCACGTAAGGCTGGTTAGTTTTCTCATAATGGCATTTTTAGTTGAAATTGTTCAGCAAAATAGTGATTGTTAGCTTGTTGTAAAAATTTTATTTCTGCACAAAAAGAAAAACTGTTTATAAAAAACGTAGATAAATCAGATTTACTTTGAAGATTGCTGTGTTATTTTTGAAAATGCAAATTTTTAATTTTCCCAATCAGCTTAATTTTTACAAAGGCAAAGTAAGAGATGTTTATTATCTGCCGAATGATATATTGGTAATGGTAGCAAGTAACCGTATTTCAGCTTTTGATGTTATTTTACCAAAACCCATTCCGTTTAAAGGGCAGGTATTGAATCAAATAGCGGCTTATATGTTGAATGCCACCAAAGATATTTGCCCTAATTGGCTATTAAGTTCTCCTGCTCCTAATGTTTCCATCGGTAAAAAATGTGAGCCTTTCAAGATTGAAATGGTTGTAAGAGGCAATTTAACAGGCCATGCCTGGCGTACTTATGCAAGTGGGGCAAGGGTTTTATGCGGAGTAATCATGCCTGATGATCTGAGAGAAAATGATTATTTCCCTACACCTGTTATTACACCAAGTACCAAAGCAAGCGAAGGGCATGATGAAGATATAAGCAAAGAAGAGATTATAAAACAGGGTTTGGCAACTGCTGAAGAATGGACAGTTTTAGAAAAATATGCTTTACAATTATTTGAAAGAGGTAAGCAAATTGCTGCCGAGCAGGGTTTAATTTTAGTTGATACCAAATATGAGTTCGGAAAAATTGGCGATACTATTTATTTGATGGATGAAATTCATACACCGGATTCTTCCAGATATTTTTATGCCGATGGCTTTGAAGAAAGGCAAACCAAAGGAGAAAGACAACAACAATTGAGTAAAGAATTTGTGCGTGAATGGTTAATTGCCAACAATTTTATGGGTAAAGAAGGGCAAACTGTTCCTGAGATGAGTGAAACATGGATTGATACCATTTCTAAAAGATATATTGAGCTTTACGAAAAAGTAATAGGCGAAAAATTTGTTCCTCAGGAATTGAGTGATGAAGCAACTTATTCAAATATTATAAACGCTTTAAATAAATTATAAAGCGAACAATTTTTAATAAAAAAGCCAGCTTCTTTCAGCGGGCTTTTTTATTAAGCTTTTTAAGTTTATTTCTTTTCTAATGTTGGATATTTAATACCTAATTGTTCAAGGTAAGTACTGTATTTAGCAGGGTCATAATAATATTTTTTCATTTCAGGTCGGTACTTATCCATCGTTTCCTTATTTAAGTATGTTGGGGCAGGATCTTCTTTGCTTAAAAATGGTTTGTATTGCTCGTCTTTGGTTTGTACATTTTTAAAATAATCTTTCGCATCTGCAACAATTTTAGGATTGGTAAAAATGTCTATTAATGTTAAAGCAGTTGCCTTAGCTCCGGCCAAAGTTCCTTTATGTGCAATAGGTGTAGCCATTGCAATGGCATTGCCCCAATGATGCCCCTTTAATCCGGGAATATTGGCAGGATAATGTAACACAACAGTTGGTATATTCCAGCTAATGTCTGCAATATCATCGCTGCCACCACCCCATGAAAAGGGAACTGAACCTTTAGTGCTATCTATATTTTTTTTCAACCCATCAATAGCCTTGCCCATTTGATCTTTCTTTGGTGCATCCATTAACTTTTGAGTGGCTCTTGCCAGCTGTTGATCTTCTTCACTCCATACCGGCATACCCACTCTTTTTATATTAGGATAAAATGCTTCAGCAATAGATTTATTAAAATGACCTGGCCACGCAGTACCTAAAATCTGATAAGTCATTTTTGTATCTGTCATCATTGCTGCACCGTTAGCCATCTTAACACCGGACTCATACATACTTTTTATATCATCATAATTTCTTTCTCTGAAATAATACCAAACACTTGCTTTTGAAGGAACAACATTCGGTTGATCTCCGCCATCTGTAATTACATAATGGCTGCGTTGTGTTGGTTTCAAATGCTCTCTTTTAAAGTTCCAACCAACATCCATTAATTCAACCGCATCTAATGCACTCTTACCACGCCAGGGAGCTCCTGCAGCATGAGCAGCATCTCCTTCAAAAGAAAATTTTACAGATACTAAACCGTTATCACCCAAGTCTCCGTAATCACAGCCAAAATCGCTGCTGACATGTGTAAAAATGCAGGCATCAACATTTTTAAAATAGCCATCTCTAACATACCATGCTTTGCTGCCTAACAATTCTTCGGCAACACCCGGCCATATAACCAATGTTCCGAGAATATTATTTTTTTGCATTAATTCTTTAACAGCAATGGCAGCATATATAACAACTGCCTGTCCGCTATTATGCCCTTCGCCATGCCCCGGAGCACCTTCCACAATTGGCTCTTTATAAGCAACGCCGGGTTTTTGAGATGCTTTGGGAATACAATCAATATCGCTACCCAAAGCAATTACCGGGCTGCCGCTTCCCCACTTTGCCATCCAGGCAGTGGGAATATTGGCTATTCCTTTTTCAACGGTAAACCCGTTTTTAGAAAGTATATCGGTTAAATATTTTGAAGTTTCAAATTCCTGAAAACCAAGTTCACCAAAACTAAAAATCATATCCACCATTTCCTGTACGGCTTTTTGCTGATTGCCAACAGAAACTAATGCTTCGCTTTTTAGTTTTTCAATAAAAAGAGAATCAAATTTTTTTTGTGCTGATGCGAGTGATGCTGTTATAATAAAAACCAGCATTAAAAAGGCTTTACGGTTGGTTGGTCTCATGTTGCAGATGTTTTTCTTATTATGCGGTAAAATAAACAAATGCTTTTAAACAACCAAATAAGATACTTGTTATTAGATATGTACACAGGCTTTCCACTATTGAATGGTTTCATTTTTCTTTAGTTTATTAGCTTGTACATTTGCGGCAGTTTTTTAAAGTTCAACAACGAACAAAGCGTTGAAGAGTGCGATACTTCGGCTTCGCTCAGTACAGGCTTCACAAAAGCATCTTACTTATTCAGCAGCTTGGTTCATTATAAATATTACAACATGAGTTTATTTGAGCATCAACACACAGAATTTCAGAGAAGACACATTGGCCCTAATGAAGCAGACACTAAAAAAATGTTGCAAACTATAGGGGTTGGCAGTTTAGAGGAATTGATTGATAAAACAGTTCCCAAGGCTATTCGTTTGCAAAACAATTTAAATCTGCCCGGTGCACAAAGCGAAGCAGAATATTTGAATGAGTTGAAGACTGTTGCAGCTAAAAACAAATTATATAAAACTTATATTGGTCAAGGTTATTACAATACCATAACCCCGAGTGTTATTCTCAGAAATATTTTTGAAAACCCGGGTTGGTACACACAATACACCCCTTATCAGGCAGAAATTTCTCAGGGGCGTTTAGAAAGCTTATTAAACTATCAAACAATGGTTGGTGATTTAACGGGATTGCCTTTGGCTAACGCTTCTTTATTAGACGAAGCTACTGCTGCTGCCGAAGCAATGGCAATGTTATTTCATCATGGTGATAGCGATAAAAAGAAAAAGTTTTTTGTTGATGAAGCTGTTTTTCCGCAAACAAAAGATTTATTAATTACCCGTGCAACACCCATAAATATTGATTTGGTTTTTGGTGATTATAAAACTGCATTAATAGATGAAAGCTATTTTGGTGCTATTGTTCAATACCCGAATGATAACGGCAGTATTGAAGATTATAAAAGTTTTATTAATGCTATTCATTCTGTGAATGGATATGTTGTTATGGCTACAGATTTGCTGGCATTAACCTTATTGACTTCTCCGGGAGAATTAGGTGCTGATGTTGCAGTTGGCTCTGCACAACGTTTTGGTGTTCCTTTAGGTTATGGTGGTCCGCATGCTGCTTTCTTTGCAACGAAAGATGAGTTTAAAAGAGGTATGCCCGGAAGAATTATCGGCATAAGCATAGATGCACAAAACAACCGTGCATTACGTATGGCTTTGCAAACACGTGAGCAACATATTAAACGTGAAAAAGCCACTTCAAACATTTGTACAGCTCAGGCTTTATTGGCTAACATGGCTGCTATGTATGCAGTATATCATGGCCCTGAAGGATTGAAAAATATTGCTAAACGGGTATCAACATTAGCCAATGTTTTAAGTGATAGTTTAACTGCTTTGGGTTTTGAGAATGCAAACAATTACTTCTTTGATACAATAAAAATTAAAGCTGATGTTGCAACAGTAAAAGCTATTGCAGAAAAGCATGAAATTAACTTCAGATACTTTAATAACGAATACATCGGTATTTCAATTGATGAAACTACCACTCAAAAAGATGTGTTAGATATTGTATATGTATTTGCTGAAAGTTTAGGAAAGAATGAAGCTGAAATAGAATTTAACAGCGATGATATTTTAACCAACATACCATCTTTTGCAACAAGAACATCATTGTTTTTAACGCATCCTGTTTTTAATACACATCACAGCGAAAGCCAGATGATGCGTTATATTAAACAATTAGAAAATAAAGACTTATCGTTAAACACCAGCATGATTACTTTAGGAAGTTGTACCATGAAGTTGAATGCTGCCAGTGAAATGATACCTGTTAGCTGGCCTGAGTTTTCTCAACTGCATCCTTTCGTTCCGAAAGAACAGGCAGAAGGCTATCAACACATTATTAACCAATTAGAAAAATACCTATGTGAGATTACAGGTTTTGATGCATGCAGTTTGCAACCCAACAGTGGTGCACAAGGTGAGTATGCAGGTTTATTAACTATTATGGCTTATCATAAAGCTAATAATAATGCTCATAGGAATGTGGTGTTAATTCCTATTTCTGCTCATGGTACAAACCCTGCAAGTGCAGTAATGGCGGGCATGAAAGTAGTGGTTGTAAAAAGTAATGAAGACGGAACCATTAATATTGAAGATTTAAGAGCTAAAGCTGAACAATATAAAGATACTTTGGGTGCTTTAATGGTTACTTACCCGAGTACTTATGGTGTGTTTGAAGAAGGTATTGTTGATATATGTAATATTATTCATGAATTTGGCGGGCAGGTTTATATGGATGGTGCTAATATGAATGCACAGGTTGGCTTAACATCTCCTGCCAATATTGGTGCAGATGTTTGCCATTTAAACCTGCATAAAACATTTGCTATTCCTCATGGTGGTGGTGGCCCGGGTATGGGACCGATTTGTGTGAAAGAACATTTGGCAGCACACTTACCTAAGCATGTGCAAAATGCCGAAAGCTTAACGCAAAACGCTTTAAGCCTTCAGCTTTCAGCTTTTGGCTCTAATGCGGTTTCCGCCGCTCCTTACGGTTCTGCTTCTATCCTGTTAATCAGTTATGGTTATATAAGAATGCTGGGTTACGATGGTGTTACAATGGCAACAGAATATGCAATTGTAAATGCCAACTACATGAAGGCAAGATTAGAAAAATACTATTCTATTTTATTTACAGGAAGTAATGGCTATGCTGCACATGAATTTATTGTTGATTTACGTCCGTTTAAAACAAGTGCGGGTATTGAAGCAGAAGATGTTGCTAAACGTTTAATTGATTATGGCTTTCATGCACCAACCATGAGTTTTCCGGTTGCAGGAACTATTATGATTGAGCCTACTGAAAGTGAAGACAAAGCTGAATTAGACAGATTCTGCGATGCACTGATTGCTATTTACGAAGAAATAAAAGCTGTTGAAGAAGGCAAAGCAGATAAAGTTGATAATGCTTTAAAAAATGCACCGCATACCCAAAAAGTTGTTTGTGCAGATGAATGGAATCATACATACACAAGAAAAGAAGCTGCTTTTCCTTTGCCTTATGTTACACAAAATAAATTCTGGCCAAGTGTTGCAAGGGTAAACAATACTTATGGCGACAGAAACTTAGTTTGCAGTTGCGAACCGATTGAAAGTTATATGGAAGTAGAATCTAAGTAAAATAAATTGATAGTTATATAAGAAGCCCTGTTACAAAACGTAGCGGGGCTTTTGTTTTAAATAAATTATATTCGGAACAAATTCATTCAGCATGAAAAAAATATTTTCCCTTATTCTCCTTGTATTATCGCTTTCACTACAAGCACAAACAGACACATTTACAGTTTATAAAAAAACAAGTGTAATGATACCCATGAGAGATGGTGTGAAATTATATACTGTTATTCTTGCCCCTAATAATCATACAGTTTCACTTCCCTTTTTAATACAAAGAACGCCCTATGGTGCAAATATCCCCGTCCAAGATGGTGCAACTATTAATCTTACTAAAACAAGCTTAGAAAAAATAGGTAAAGGCGGATATATTTTTATTCTGCAAGATATACGCGGGAAGTACAAAAGTGAAGGCACTATGCAAATTCATCAACCTATCATTCACTTGCAGGAAAAGAAAGCAGTAGATGAAAGCACAGATACTTATGATACTGTTGATTGGCTGATAAAAAATATTAATAACAATAATAATAAAGCCGGCATTTTTGGTGTATCTTATCCCGGATGGTTGGCTTTGGTGGGTGCTATTGACCCGCATCCTGCATTAAAAGCATCTTCTGAACAAGCTTGTATGGGTGATTTATTTTTAGGTGATGATTTTCATCACAATGGTGCATTCAGATTAAGTTATGGAATGGAATACAGTTATGAAGTTGAACATGATAAAACTACCGACAGCGATTTCCCTTTTCCGCAATATGATTTGTTTGATTGGTATTTAAAGTTAGGCTCACTAAAAAATGTTAATGATGTTTATTTTAAGAAAACAATTCCCACCTGGAACAACTTTACAAAACATCCTGATTACGATACATTCTGGCAAAAGAATTCTCCCTTAAATTATGTTCGTGGTGCAGAAATTCCACAATTACATGTTGGTGGATATTTTGATCAGGAAGATATGAATGGCCCGCAATTGATGTATCAGTTCATGGAAAAAAATGATACGGCACATAAAAATTTCATTGTACTCGGTCCGTGGAATCATGGTCAATGGAGCAGAGCAAAAGCAGACAGCTTGGGGAAAATTTCTTTTGAAAGTAATACAGCAGAATGGTTTCAAAATTTACAAAAGCAATGGTTTGATTATTGGTTGAAAGGAATCGGCGATGGTAATTTTAAAGAAGCAAATTGTTTTCAAACAGGCAGCAACAAATGGAAAACATACGAAACATGGCCACCGAAAAATGCAAGCATTACTAAACTTTACGTACAGGCAAATAATAAAGCCTCTTTTACAAAACCCAATACAGATAAGGGTTCTGTAAGCTATGTTAGCGACCCGGCCAAACCCGTTCCTTACAGAACACAACCCATTGAAGCAACCTACGGACAAGGAAGCAGATGGTATTCCTGGCATGTAGAAGACCAACGCTTTGTTACTTCAAGACCTGATGTAATCAGCTTTACAACCGATTCTTTAACCGAAGAACTTACTGTAACAGGAAAAATAACTGCTCATGTTTTTGCAAGTACAACAGGAACTGATGCAGATTTTGTAGTGAAATTAATTGATGTGTATCCTGCATTTGATAAAAAAAGTTTAGCAATGAGTGGTTATGAATTACCTCTTGCCATGGAAGTGTTCAGAGCAAGATTCAGAAAAAGTTTTGAAAAGCCTGAACCATTCGTTCCAAATAAACCGGAAGAAATTGTGATTGATTTACATCAGATCAATCATACTTTTTTAAAAGGACATCATTTAATGATTCAGATTCAAAGTACGTGGTTTCCTATTATTGACAGAAATCCACAAAAATTTATCCCGAATATTTTTGAAGCTAAAGAATCAGATTTTATTAAAGCAACACATACTATTTATTGTAATAAAAATTTAGCAACTTATATAGAGTTACCGGTAGTAAAGTAATTTCTGAACAACCAAAAAATCATGAAAAATTTATTTCGCATCCTTATCATAATCATTGTAGTTGTAGGAATTATTGTTGTTGCAAGAACATTGATGCAAAAGCCCTGGCAGCATCATAAAGCAGAAGCACTCGTTCCATTACCGGATTCTGCCATCAGTCATTTCAGCAAAGGCATTCAGATTGCAACTATTTCTCCTGAAGACACTACACATATTGATACCCTTCATTTCAATGCATTCAGATTTTTTTTAGAACAATCTTATCCGCTCATTCATCAAAAACTTAACAGAACAATTATATCTAATTACAGTTATGTTTTTGAATGGAAGGGAACAGATACATCTTTACAACCCATTATTTTAATGGGGCATTATGATGTGGTTCCGGTAGAGCAGAGTGCTATGAAACTCTGGACTGCCAAGCCTTTTGGCGGAGAAGTAAAAAACGGTGCCATTTGGGGAAGGGGAAGTATTGATGATAAGCTAAGTGTAATTTCTATTTTAGAAGCAACAGAGAATTTATTGAAACAAGGTTACACACCAAAGAGAACTGTTTTATTATGTTTCGGGCATAATGAAGAATCAACTGGTACAGGAGCCATTGCCATAGTTCGGTATTTACAATCAAAAAATATCAGAGCACAAATGGTGGTGGATGAAGGCGGAGAAATTTCTACCAATAAAATAAAGGGCGTTCAACGCCCGGTTGCATTTATTGGTGTTAAAGAAAAAGGTTATCTGACAGTTGAATTAACTGTAGAAAAAAAAGGAGGGCATTCTTCAATTCCCGATAAAGAAACATCTGTAGATATTTTAGTGAGAGCCTTATATAAGCTTAGATTGCAACATATGCCGGATACCTTCACACCCAGTGTTGAAGAATTTTTAAGCAGAACAAGCGGATCATCAACAGATTTCTTAAATAAAATGGCTTTAAGCAACCGTTGGTTATTTGGAAGTACGGTGAAAAAAATTATGAATGAAAGTGCAGAAGGAGCAGCCATGTTACATACCACTATTGTTCCTACTATGCTTGAAAGTGGCGTAAGAGAAAACGTAGTGCCAACCAATGCTAAAGCTATTGTGAACAGCAGGATACTGACAGGTGAAACCACGAAGGATGTAATTAATTTTATGAAAAAAGTAATTGACGATGAAAGAGTGAAAATTAAAATATCCGGCGATTTTAATACGGAGCCTTCGGCTGCAACACCTTTTACTTCCGATGCATTCAAAAGAATTGAAAATGCTGTTTATAAGATTGAAGATGATGTAATACCGGTTCCTTTTTTAATGTTAGGAGCAACGGATAGCAGGGTGTATAGAGCAATAAGTGATGGTGTGGTAAATTTTACACCTGTAGTTGATAGCAAGGGCTATCATGGTATTGATGAAAGATTGCCGATAAAAGATTATCAAAAAGCTATTTCTTTTTATACATTGATTTTAAAAGAAGCACAACAATAAAAACTAAATTCTAATTTGTTTTTAAACCTAATGCTTTGATATAAGAAGTGTTGGGCTTTATAAATTCAAACTTGCTGTTGAGTGTATAATCAAATAATGCTTGTTTAACAATATTGATATCTGAAGGTTTGAATTTTCTTATCTGTTCAAAATTATTTCTGTTGCTGTTTGCAAAATCAATAATAAGTTGATAATTTTTTGGTCTGTCGAATTGCACAATACCTCTTGAATCATCCATTTTTTTATACGGCCAATAATGCCAACCAATATTATTTTTCTCTAACACTTTTCTGAAAGTCTCAATCCACACATCATCGTTCTCTCCTGTTTCACCGCAGTAAATAGGTACATTATATTTATTACGAAAATCAATGTAAGATTGAATTACATCAACAGTTGCTGCAGTCCAGTATTTATGAAACTGATACACCAAATTATTATCAAAAGGTTTACCAAAAGCATTAAAATTAGATGCCCATTGTGCTCCCTCTAAAAAAATAATATGATTCTTATCCTTCGTTCTGATAGCTGCTTTAATCTTCTTTAATAAAGGTTCCAACAACGGGTTCAATTTTGCAGTATCCATAAAATGCGGAATTGGTTCATTGAATAAATCATAACCCAGCACCGTTGCATTGTTTTTATAATGTTCTGCAATACTCATCCAAATAGAACAAATTTGTTCTTGATAATCTTTGTTTTCATAAATAAAAGGATAACCGTAACTGTCATCAATATTATCGCCGGTTTGTCCGCCGGGGGCAGCATGCATATCTAAAATAACGAATATATTTTCAGCAGTACACCATTTGATAACAGAGTCCATCAAAGTAAACCCACGCAGAGAGTTGCTTTCTCCAAGATATTCTTCATTAGTAAATAATTTATAATGAAAAGGAATACGAATGGAATTCATTCCCAAAAAATGTAAATACTGAATATCTTTTCGTGTAACATAATTCGATAAATGTTCTTTCCAGAATTTTTTTGCTGCGGCAGGTCCAATCAGTTCGCTGATAACTTCATTAATCAATCTTGGTGAATTAGCCTCGCTAAATTTAAACATATAGCCTTCAGGTAATAACCAATTGCCAAGATTGGTACCTCTCATTAAAAAAGGTTTCCCATCAACGCCAATAATCTCTTTACCTTTTACAGATATAAATTTTTGTGCATACAAATAGTTGAATGTACAAATTATAACAATTAAAATTTTACACAGTGATTTCATAATAGTGAGTTGAATGTGAAATTACATAAATATCACCTTACCCATTTCTCCCCATACTTTTATTAATTCAACAATAGTTTGCACTGCTAATTGCATATCCTTCACACCAATCCATTCATGTTTACTATGTATAGCCTGCATACCTGTAAACAAATTAGGACAGGGCAAGCCCATAAAACTTAATCGGCTGCCATCGGTACCGCCACGTATCGGTTTATTAACAGGTATTAAACCAATTCTTTTATAAGCTTCTTCAGCATAAGCAACAACCTGCGGATGATGAACCAACACTTCTTTCATGTTTCTGTATTGTTCTTTTACTTCTAAGGAAAAAGAACAGGCAGGATAATTTTTCATGATACGTTCAACTATTTCTTCCAATACATTTTCATGATGCTCTAATTGTGCTGTATTAAAATCTCTGATTATAAATTCAATAGTAGCTTTTTCAGCCACACCTTCTATATGCACTGGATGAATAAATCCTTCTCTTTTTTCAGTTGCCTCGGGACTTAATGCTTTTGGTAATGCTGCTATGATTTCTCCTGCAATCTTTAGGGCATTTACTAATTTGTTCTTAGCATAACCGGGGTGAGCTATAACCCCGTTAATCGTTATTGTAACAGCATCTGCACTAAAAGTTTCATCTTCTAAAGTGCCTGCTTCACCTCCATCTAATGTGTATGCATAAGCAGCTCCTAATTTCTGTAAATCAAGTTTGGCTGTACCTCTTCCCACTTCTTCGTCAAGAGTAAATAAAATTTTTATATCACCATGTTTAATTGATGGGTTTTGTATTAAATAATTTGCCATATCCATTATAATGGCAACACCCGCTTTATCATCTGCTCCCAATAAGGTTGTACCGCTTGCAGTAATAATATCATGCCCGATATGTTCTTTTAAGTAAGGGTATTTTTCAATCGAAATAATTTGCGTGGCATCATCAGGCAATACAATATCACTACCGTTATAATTCTTATGCAACAATGGTTTTACATTAGTTCCGCTGCAATCAGGTGCGGTATCTACATGGCTGCAAAAACAAATAACAGGTACTTTTTTTTCAGTATTTGACGGAATGGTTGCATATACATAACCGAATTCATCTACATGAGCATCTTCAATACCCATCTCCTTTAATTCACGCACTAAAACATTCGATAAATCTTTTTGTTTTTCTGTTGAAGGAAAGGTTTCACTTTGCGGATTACTCTGTGTATCAATCTGCACATAACGCGTAAAACGTTCGGCTACTGTATAATGATAATTCATCTTTCAAAGAAACGGAAAAATTAGTGTCAGGTAGTTATGTATATAAGGTATGTAAGGTTTATAAAGTAATTCCACTGAAAAAAGTCTATCTGATTTAAACACACTTTTACTGTATATACCTTATCTACTTTATAAACTTTAAAGACAACTATTGTAAATATTAAAAGCAGTTACTATTTTGAACATTAATTAAAACATACACCATGAAAAAAATTTTAATCGGCGGGCTTGTAGGCGGTTTATTAATCTTTATCTGGCAAACATTATCATGGACAGTTTTACAACTGCATCAGCCCGCACAACAGTATCATCCTAAGCAAGACAGTATAATGGCTTTCTTAAATACAACTATCGGAAAGGAAGGAGGGTATATTATGCCAACACTCCCGCAAGGCTCAACAATGGATGATATGAATAAGTTTGGCGAAAAAGTGATGCATAAACCCTGGGCTCAAATTCAATACCATAAAGATTATAAGGTTGATATGAAAGCAATGGGAATGAATATGCTGCGTGGCTTTTTAGCAAATATTGTGATGATATGTTTATTAGTTTGGATTTTCAGTAAAATGGGCAGACAAAGTTTCTTCACAACGTTTTTAGCCACTTTATTTATTGGTATTATTGTTTTTACCAATCAACCTTATACTACACATATCTGGTATGAACTGTTCGATATAAAAGCACATTTAATTGACGCTCTTGCAAGCTGGGGTTTATGCGGACTATGGCTTGGATGGTGGGTGAATAAGAAGTAGATTAAGTATAAAAAGTAAATAGAGTTTCTAAGATGGAGGATTTTCTTCGAAGAAAAAGCCCATCGAGTTAGGAATACACTTTAATTTTATATACTTAGCTTAATTAATCACATCATAAAAAAAACAACATGAAAAAAACGATTTTACACTTCTTCTTTTTTGTTGCATTGTTTCTGTTAGTGTCATCAAACATTATTGCACAGAAAAAATATTCAGGAAGCAAACATACTACAAGCCATGGAGGAAGTTATACCGGCGGAAAAGGCAGCTCACACAAAGGTGGGCATTATAAAAATGTTAATACAAATAACCATTATGGCAGGCACAAAAAGTAACCTAATAATAAGCTCACTGAAAATTCAGTGAGCTTATTGTTAATTATTCATTTTAATTCTTAATTATTATGGCATAATAATCATGCTCTTTGCTTCAATATCAACCATTTCAATATCAAAAATTAAATCTTTACCCGCTAAAGAATGGTTGGCATCTAATACAACCACATCATCTTTCACTTCAATAATAGTTACAGGAATAATACCACCTTGTCCGTTATTCATATTCAGTTGCATACCCACTTCAGGCACTAAATCTGCCGGAAATCTTTCTTTCGGAAAATCAAAAATCATTTCTTCATTAGCCTCACCATAAGCTTCAGCAGCAACAATCTGAATTGTTTTTTTATCGCCTACACTCATTCCTTCAACACCTTTATCAAAGCCCGGAATCATCATACCTGCACCTACTTCAAACTCAAGTGGTTCGCGGCCTGCAGATGAATCGAATGTTGTGCCGTCTGTTAACTTTCCGTGATAATGTACTTTTACTTTATCACCTTTTTTTGCTTGTTGCATTGTAAATTGTTATTAATTGAATATTATGTTACCGGCTGCAGCACTACTATTATGCTTCTTTTGTCCAAAAGACTCCTTTGGAGCGTCGCACCTTTGTACGGTTGGTAATACTATGCAGCAGGGCAACAAAGTACCTTTATTTAAAGCATATCGGCAATTTAATTTTTATGATACAAAAAACCGCCGTCAAGGCTTAAAGCCGTTGACGGGGTTATCTTTCACCCCGCCGACAGTTATCAACTTCGATGGCGGTTTAGATAAACTTTATAACCAGTAAGTTTGCTTTATGAATTATAAAGACATTAGAATTGTTTTTATGGGCACACCTGAATTTGCAGTAGCAAGTTTAGATGCTTTGGTAAGTGCAGGATGTAATATTGTTGGTGTTGTTACTGCACCCGATAAACCTGCCGGGCGTGGAATGAAGCTGAATGAAAGTGCTGTAAAAAAATATGCTGTTGAAAAAAATTTATACTTACTGCAACCTGAAAAATTAAAGAACGACCATTTTTTACAGGAGTTAAAAGCTTTAAAAGCCGACTTACAGATTGTAGTGGCATTCAGAATGTTGCCCGAACTTGTGTGGAGCATGCCACCAATGGGTACTGTTAATTTACATGGTTCTTTACTACCGCAATATCGTGGTGCTGCACCCATTAACTGGGCGGTAATTAACGGAGAAAAAGAAACAGGTGTTACCACTTTTAAATTGCAGCATGCAATTGATACAGGCAATATTTTATTACAAAAAAGTTTTGCCATTGGTGAAGATGAAACTGCCGGAGAAGTACATGATACCATGAAAATAATAGGTGCAAAAGTTTTGGTTGAAACAGTAAAAGGTTTAGCAGCAGGTAGTTTAAAAGAAACGGCTCAGGAAGAATTCGAAATTCGAAATTCGAAATTCGAAGTTTTACATCATGCCCCAAAAATATTTACTGAAACCTGTAAAATAGATTGGCATAAATCTGCCGGAGAGATTCATAATTTAATAAGAGGCCTCTCCCCTTTTCCTGCTGCTTTTACTTTTCTGAATGATAAAATGTTGAAAGTATATAAAAGCAAAAAAGAAATAACGCAACACAATTATGAAGCAGGTAAAGTTTTCAGTGATAATAAAACATACCTGAAATTCAGTTGCAGCAATGGTTTTATTCATTTATTAGAATTACAGTTAGAAGGAAAAAGGAAAATGTTAGTAGAAGATTTTTTAAGGGGGAATAAAATATAATCTAATGTTTAACTACCTTAAACACATCAAATAGATAAACTTTAAAAGTAATTTAATGAAAAGAGTGATTGTTGCATTTTTACTGTTAAGCGGATTAATTGCAAAAACTCATGCTCAGCTACCTATTCCCAAAGTTGTTAGCGGTAGAGTTGTTCGGATTGAAAATTTTCAATCCCGATATATTACTGCAAGAAACATTGATATCTGGTTACCCGAAGGATATGATGACAAAGCTAAATATGCCGTGTTGTATATGCAGGATGGTCAAATGTTATTTGATGCCTCTCTAACATGGAACAAACAAGCCTGGAAGGTTGATTCAATTGCATCTGATTTATTAACAACAAACAAGGTAAAAAAATTTATTGTTGTGGGTATCTGGAATGGTGATGCCACAAGACATCCCGATTATTTTCCGCAGCAACCTTTTGAAGAACTAACAAAAGCAGAAAAAGATACCGTTACTGCTCAACTGCAAAGAGCAGGAAGAACCAAACAACTGTTTCAACCCAAATCTGATAATTATCTGAAATTTTTAGTACAGGAAGTAAAGCCTTTTATTGATAAACATTATGCTGTGTATAAAGACAGAGCCAATACATTTATTGCAGGAAGCAGCATGGGTGGACTCATTTCTATGTATGCTATTTGTGAGTATCCGAAAGTATTTGGTGGTGCTGCCTGTTTATCTACACATTGGGCAGGTACTTTTACTTTAAACAATAATCCTGTTCCTGATGCATTTATTAAGTATGTAAGTAAAAAAATTCCTGATGCAAAAAATCATCGTATCTATTTTGATTGCGGCGACAAAACTTTAGATGCTTTGTATCCGCCTATACAACAAAGGGTTGATAGTATTATGAAAGTGAAAGGTTATTCAGACAAGCAATGGATTACTAAATATTTTCCCGGAGAAGACCATAGCGAAAAAGCGTGGAGTAAAAGGTTAGCTATCCCCTTAACATTTTTATTGAAGACTAATTAATGGATGATGTTTCGTACTACTTTGGTTTGTGTCTTCACGAACCATATATTTTTAAATCGTGAAGACATGAATTATAGTTATAGTATTAACTAACAGATTTTTCAGGTAAGAAGCTTTTGAAATGACGTTCTTGATTGATTTTGTTGCATTTTATTCATCAGTACAAGTGTGCGACGCAACAGTTGATGCCATAAAAAACAAAAGCTGGTTTCACACTAATAATTCACAATAACATCAAACTTATCTGCAACACCTAAAGCTGAAGTGGCTGCATTACTTAAACGCAGCAGTAAACCGTTATCTTCTTTTATATCGGGCAATGCACCCAACACTTTGGCATAAATGGTTTTGTTATTGCTTGATACACGAACAATGGTACCTGCATCAACCTTATTCATTAGTACATAAAACTTTTTATCAGCCCAACCACTGGCACTTTTAAAAGTTGCTGCTGTACCTGTTGCTTCCTGTCCGTTTTTCTTATATTCATTTTTAAAATATCCTTCTTTTGGTGCATTCGTTACCGGTGCTGTTTGCTCTTCGACAGGTGCAGTTGGTTTAGGTTTTTCTTCCGTAACTTTTACAGTTGGTTTTGTTTCAACTGCAGGTTCTGTAATAGTTGCTTTAGGTTGGTTCGGGTCATTATCAGGTCTGCCGGGTTTTACAATTACTTCGGGCGGAAGTGTTTGTGCAGCAGGTTTTTCAGGCTGTGTGCCTACAATTAAAACCTGCCCTGTTTTAATATTATCATCTTTTAAGTTATTCCATTTTTTTAACTGCGAAACATATACATGATTCTTTTTAGCAATACCGTATAATGTTTCTTTAGGTTGCACTTTATAAGTTACGCTATTCTCAGGTTTTACTGCTACTTCAGGAACAGTTTCCTGTGTTATCACATTAACTTTTACGGTATGATGTGTAGTATCTTTAACAGCTACATCATTACTCTTTATAGGAATTTTTACCTGCTGGCCTAACTTTAAAATACTTTTGCTGTTCATACCGTTTAAACGCATAATATCTCCAACAGTTGTATTGTATTTTTTTGCAAGAGCAGATAATGTTTCACCATTTTTTATAGTATGAACCATATAATCGCCTGTTTGTGCATTAACAACAAATACAAAACAGATTGACATGGCCAACGACAGCAAATATTTTGTACACTTCATAAGGGTAAATTCATTGTAGTAAAATTACTGTTTTAAAATTCTCCATTCATTCGGATAATAATTATTAATCCGATTGGGTAAAACTTTTATAAAGCCTAAGGGTAATCCACAATAAGCAACCAAATGCCAGCCTTTTTCTGATGTTACGGAGAAATCTTGTCTGCGTAAATACTGTAAAGCTTGTTCTTTATCCAAGTCAATAACAGCAAGGGTTTCAGAAGATAATATACTAACAGCCAATTCATGTGAGGGAATAAAATCTTTACCTTTTACTGAACCAATTGCTATTCCTGCTTTTTTAATGAATAAATGTTTTGCAAGTGTTTGTATATCGTTCAGCCATTTGCTTTCTATGGCTCTTATAGTTTCATTTTGTTTGAAGAATGTATAAGCTGAAGACAATTGAATGAATGATTGCAAAACTTCTATTTCATTTTTTGAAGTAGTAACTAATTGCTGTGTTTTTATTTTATTGGCATCTGTATCACCATCATTCTTTTTAAATGCAGCAATAAAAAAGCCTTCACCCTTTACTAAGTATGGCCAGAAACGATAGCCATAAGCATGATGTTTAACTGATTGAGTTTCTGTAATATTCCATTCAGCTTGTAATTGTATTTGAATATTTGTTACATTAAAGTTATCACAAATCCAATCTGCAATAGCTTCATCTTCTTCTGTACTGTAAGAACAGGTTGAGTAAATTAAGATACCACCCTGCTTTAAACAATTGAATGTATCGGCTATAATCCTTTGCTGACGCTGACTGCAGAGCTGCACATTATTTTCGCTCCATTCATCAATGGCTTCTTCATCTTTTCTGAATAAACCACTGCCACTGCATGGAGCATCTATAACTATAGCATCAAAATAATTTTCTAATGATTGAAATTGTTTGGGGTCATTGTTTGTAACAACAACATTCGGTAAACCCCATTTAGTTATATTCTCGTTTAAGATGTTAGCACGTTGCTTAATTACTTCATTGCTTACAACTAATCCATCTTTAAAATAAGTTGCCAACAAGGTACTTTTACCACCGGGAGCAGCACAAACATCGAATACTTTTTTATCTGCTGTATCTGTAATTGTTTGTTGTAATACTTGCCATAAAAACATGCTGCTTGCTTCCTGCACATAATAAGCCCCTGCATGAAATAAGGGGTCTAAAGTAAATGATGGACGCTCTGGTAAATAATATCCATTTTCACACCAACCGATATTTTCATACTGATTGAAAGCTGATTTTTCAATAGTTGTTTTAAACGGGTTTATTCTGATGGAAGTTATCGTTTCACCGCTTTCATGCAAAGCTTCAAAAGCCTTGCTGTTAAAGCCTTTAGTGTTATGCAGGGATTGTATGAGTTGTTCAGGAATTTTCAAACCGGCGTAATTTAAAAACGGATATTGAAATGTTGTTTTGCTTTAAAATCTTTTCTTAATATAACTATGCCTATAAAAAACAAATCGATAGTTGCAGTTACATTTTCATGTTGCTGAACATATTGCCAGGCATCTTCCATTTCTTTACTCCAATGAATATCATCTAAAATAATAATAGTTTGTTCGTGAGATTTTGCAAGTAACAGATTGAAGTAATTAACTGTTGGTTGATATTGATGATTGCCATCAATAAAAGCTAAGTCTATATTATTAATGCTTTCAAGCAATTTTGGTAAAGTATCATCAAAATTTCCTGATAGCTGCTGAATATTTTTTAATTGAAGTATTGCAAAATTTTCAGCGGCAATAGATGCAATAGCTGATGAACCTTCCATTGTAAAAACATGGGCATTTGTATTTGCAGATGCCAGATAAGAAGTAGTAATACCTAATGAGGTGCCCAATTCAATAACCGTTTTACACTGATAATAATTTACAATTCTGAATAAAAGTTTACTGAATTTTTCAGGTTTTAAAGAAGAAGAAGCAATATCTCTTACAGTTCTTTCATTGGTTTTATTTTTCTTTGAACCGGCACCAAAATCTTCAACTGTAATTTTTCTGTTATTACTCAACAATTGCCTTCTTATATTTTCAATTTGCTTATATGCATAAAACTCCCTGTTATCATTTAATACATTCACAATAAAGTCAAACACAAACGGAGAATGCATTCCATGCCCTTTACCATTAGAAGAAGTAAGGTAATAGTGTAAGAATTTACAAACTGTTTTTACAGGACTATACATTCGTTTGTCGTTGGGAAGGTAATCTTTTTAGAAGCCAAAGTAAAGCATAAACAGCAATGAATAATGAGGCGTAATTGAGAAATTTAAAAATTGAAATTTCAGGTTGTTCATTGCCTAAACTATACCAAAAACATACTAATAAAACAGTGGTTAATATTTTATTAGCCGACAGCTTATTAAACAAAAAAATAACGGGTAGTAACAATTCAATAATTAAAAACACAGTTTGTTTACCTAAATAAAAACTATCTAACCAATTATATTTTGAATTTGAAAAATGCAATTGCTGAAATGCTTCATATAATTCCCACGAAGTTTTTAAGAAAATGAAAGTGTTTAATAAAATTAAAATATTCATTACAGCTAAAACATTCTTAAATACTAATTGATAATTGTTTTTAAAAAGAGAAATTAATAAAACAACAAGAGCAAAATATTTATAATAATCAGCAATAAAAATCATGGCTTTTATTTTCGCTTCCAGATTTGAAAGCTGTACGCATACGCATGTTTGTTATCAACTGAATGTCCTTCATTAAAATTAATTTGCCATTTATCAGTATCAATTTCAGGGAAAAAAGCATCTCCATCTACTATTGCCTGAACTCTTGTAATATAGAGTAGGTCTGCACTATCAATAGTTTGTTTATATAATTCACCGCCACCAATTACAAACAGTTCTTTATAATTATGAGATTGTGCAATAAACTTCGCATCACTAAAAGAATTTACAACAACTGTATTTGTTGCCTTGAAATCTTTGTTTCTTGTAATTACAATATTCAATCTCCCTGGCAACGCTTTGCTGTTTAATGCTTCAAAGGTTTTTCTTCCCATAACAATGGGCATTGCCCATGTTTTGTTTTTAAAAAACTTCATATCGTTTGGTAAATTCCATAACAATTTATTGTCTTTACCAATTACATTATTTGTTGAAACTGCTGCAATAAGAGAAATTATCATAGAAGTATTACACTGCTACCGCAGCTTTTATTGATGGATGGCTTTGATAATTTTCAAGCTGAAAATCTTCGTATTGAAAAGAAAAAATATCCTTTACGTCAGGGTTGATATGCATAGTTGGTAAAGGATAAGGCATTCTTGTTAGTTGCAACTCTGCCTGCTGAATATGATTGCTGTATAAATGCACATCGCCAAAACTGTGTACAAAATCACCGGGTTCTAAATCACAAACCTGAGCGATCATTAATGTAAGCAAAGCATAAGAAGCAATGTTGAACGGGACTCCTAAAAAAACATCTGCACTGCGTTGGTATAACTGGCAGCTCAACTTATTTTCAGCTACATAAAATTGAAACAATGTGTGGCAGGGCATTAATGCCATTTTGGGCAAATCGGCTACATTCCAGGCACTAACAATTAATCTTCTGCTATCCGGATTTTTTTTAATCTGATTAACCACATCTGTAATCTGATCAATCTCTACTTTATCAGCCCCTTCCCAACTACGCCATTGCTTACCGTAAACAGGACCGAGATTGCCATTGTCATCAGCCCATTCATCCCAAATTCTAACACCGTTTTCTTTTAAGTATCCAATATTGGTATCACCCTTCAAAAACCAGAGTAACTCGTAAATAATACTTTTTACGTGCAATTTTTTTGTAGTTACAAGAGGAAATCCATCTTTTAAATTAAACCGCATTTGATAGCCAAAACAACTTATAGTACCTGTTCCAGTTCTGTCTGTTTTAGTTACACCATTATCTAAAATATGTTGTAATAACTGTAGGTATTGCTGCATACCATGCAAGATAAACCAAACTTATAAACTGCGAAAAAAACAGAAAAAACTGTGAGCAAACTGTGGAGATTATTGCTTTGCATGATTAAGTACCATCCAGTACATTCCTATATCTATAACTGCTTTAGAGAAAGATTCAAAATTTACCGGCTTAACAATATAGCTGTTTACACCAAAACGATAGGCTTCACTAACATCAACATCTTCTTTAGAGGAAGTAAGAACTACTACAGGTATCGTTTTAGTTTCTTCATTGCTTTTTATTTCCTGCAAGATTTCTAAACCGCTTACCTTGGGCAGCTTTAGATCTAATAGAATAAGTTTAGGGTGTGAAAAATCTTTTCTATGTTTATATACACCTCTTGAAAAAATAAAATCTAACGCTTCTACTCCGTCATCAATATGCCTTAGGTTATTAGCCAGATTGTTTTTCTTAAGATTTCTGATAACTAATTCAGCTTCGTCATGGTTATCTTCTACTAACAAAATTTCAATGGGAACGCTGTTCATAACAAAGTGTTTTTTATTTAAAAATAGCTTTGCACTAAAACCCACCCGGTTCTATCAGCAAGATATGTTTTTTTTATAACATAAATTAAATTATTTTTAATTTTTGGTTGAAGGATACTTTGGCTGAAGTATAAAATTACTTTTATTTTATCGAACTTACTGCAATGAAACAAACTCAGAATACATTAATTTATATTTTGGAAGATGATGAATGGTATGCCAATATGCTTGAGTATTACCTTTTACTTAACCCGGATAATATTGTAAAGAAGTTTTTTACTGCCAAAGACCTCTTAACGCAAATACATAACAAGCCTGATGTAATTACATTGGATTATTCATTAGGGGATGCTAACGGAAATGAAGTGCTTAAAAAAATTAAAGAATTTGATGCAGATATTGAAGTAATTATTGTTTCAGGGCAGGATGATATAAATACTGCTGTTAAACTTATTAAAGAAGGTGCTTTTGATTATATTGTTAAGAATGATGAAACAAAAGAGAGGCTTTGGAGTGTATTAACGCATCTCTCAAAAATTAAGCAGCTTAAAAAACAAGTTGAAGTTTTAAAAAAAGAGATTAAGAAAAATTACGATTTTTCTAAAGTAATTATCGGACAAAGTGATGCAATAAAAAAAATTTATCAGTTAATTGAAAAAGCTTCAGAAACAAATATTACTGTTTCAGTTACCGGCGAAACCGGTACCGGTAAAGAAGTTGTTGCAAAAGCTATTCATTATAATTCTGCAAGGCAAAAACAACCTTTTGTTGCTATTAATGTTGCTGCCATTCCGAAAGAATTATTAGAGAGTGAATTATTCGGGCATGAAAAAGGAGCATTTACGGGTGCTGCAGAAAAAAGAATCGGGCGTTTTGAAGAAGCTGATAAAGGCACTCTTTTTCTTGATGAAATAGGAGAATTGGAAATAAGTCTGCAAGCTAAACTGCTAAGGGTTTTACAAGAAAAACAAATCAACAGAGTTGGCGGAAACACAGTAATTCCTATTGATGTTAGAATAATTGTTGCCACACATAAAAATTTATTACAGGAAGTAGAAAATAAAACTTTCAGAGAAGATTTATATTACCGATTATTGGGGTTAAATATTCATCTTCCGCCACTAAGAGAAAGAGGTAAAGATGTTCTTATTCTGGCTAACCATTTTATTAAACTTTTTACTGAAGAAAATAATATGCAGCCCAAACAACTTTCTGAAAATGCTCAGGAAAAATTGTTATCCTACCCTTTTCCGGGTAATATTCGTGAGTTGAAATCGATTATAGAACTTGCTGTTGTTTTAAGTAATGATATTATTGAAGAAAATGATTTGCAGATAAATTCTAACGCAACACTCAATGCTCTCTTAAATTACGAAATAACTTTAAAAGAATTTAACTTAAGAGTAGTGCAGCATTTCTTAAATAAATATGATAATGATGTTGTTTTAGTTGCTAAAAAGTTAGATATTGGTAAATCAACTATTTACAATCTTATCAAAGAACACAAAATTTCTATTAGCTGATAATGGCTAACGAATTAAAAGTTTACGACTTAACATCTTTGAAAGAAGCATGTAGCAACAACTATTTATTCCTCCATAAAATGGTTGGTATTTTTTTGGATTCTACGCCCAAAGATTTAAAGCATTTAGAAAACGCAATAATAAAAAGGGACTGGAAGAATATTGCATTTTGGTCGCATAAAATGAAAGCCGGAATAAACGGTATGAATATTTCTGGGTTAAAGGAGACCATTAAAAAAATTGAAGATTTAAGCAATACTTCGCAAACAGAAGATACACTTATTGAAATTCACCAACTATTCAAACAAATAAATGAAGTGTTACAAATTAGTTTTGAGCAGTTGAAAGAAGAATTTGCAATTTAACTTTCCATCTTTTAAAATAGTTTTCCAATTCTTGGAAAACAGTAGTTATCAGCAGCAACTAATTTTCGTTGATTATCAGCATCTTAATTAAAAAACTCTCTTTGGTATCTTATTCGTACTTAGCATTTCCAAACTTTAAAGCAGCTCCGTTTTAAAATCCAAAATACTAATGAAAACTTTAATACCCAAACCCCGTAGACTATATAAGTACTAAGCATTGGTTTCCAATATCCTGAATCCTTCACCTTATAAGTCTTAGTACTTTTTAGTCTTAATTAAAAACCGATTTATGAAAGTAATAGTAGCAGACGATCATGATTTTATGAGATACGGACTGTGTATTTCTCTACAAAACAATTTTGAAAAAATTGAAATTGACGAAGCCACTGACGGCAATGAACTGATTGAAAAAATACGTAACACCCAATATGATATTATTCTTACAGATTTATACATGCCTGGCTTAAGTGGTATTGATTTAGTAAAAAATATTATAGAAATAGTTGGCAAAACACCTGTATTAATTATTAGCAGTTCTGAACCATCATTAATTGCAACAAGAGTAATTAAAGCAGGTGCTTGGGGCTATATAAGTAAATCTTTGAGTAGAGAAGAATTGTACAGAGCTATAAGCACCCTGCTAAATGGTAAAAAATATATTACAACTGAGGTTGCACTTCTTTTAGCAGATTCAATAGATAACCATTGTGAAATTGATGCTCATAAAAAGCTTTCTGACAGAGAGTTTGAAGTATTTAAATTATTTGCAAAAGGGATGAGCGTTTCTGATATAAGCCACTCTATTTCTTTAAACGTCGCTACAGTTAACACTTACAGAATTCGAATTTTAAAGAAGCTGCATTTACATAAAACCAATGAAATAATCAAATATGCTTTTGATATGCGTGTAACGTAAATAAGTAAAAATTTGTAGTACTATTTAATTTATTAAGTAAAATTTTAAACATTTATCATTAGAAAAAATCCTACAATAAATTTATAGCCGTTATAAAACAAGCTACTAAACTGTTGCTTTATAAATGTTCCACAAAAAAATTATAAAAATTACTTTTGAAATAAGATAATTTTTAAAAATATATTAAGGTTGGCTTAAAAAACACCTACCTTACACACTTAAAATATCCAAAATCCTACAAATGAGAGCAAACAACAGTAATAGTACTGCATGGCTTGTAGCAATTATTTTGCTTCTTTCAGGCTCTGTTGCTTTTCTGCTGATAGGCGAAATATCTTACTCTCAAAACAGTTTTGTTATTCAATCAACCCAAATTACAAGGTTAGCATATACTATACTGGCTACTGTAATTCTAACTACAATGCTTACCTTATTCATCTATAAAAGAAAAAGAAAACAAAGAATAGAGTTTCAAAGAGTATTAAAACAATATCATGATATTTTCATGCAATCTCGTGATGCTTTTATTTCTACAGATTTTAATTTAAACGTTATTAGTTGGAACAAAGGTGCAGAGCAGATGTATGGCTATACAGAAAAAGAAGCTATAGGCAATAAACTTTTTAATCTTATCAAATCTGATGTTACAGATAATAAAAAATATGAAGTATGGGTGCAATTAAAACAAAATGGTTTTTGGAAGGATATTATTAAACAACATACCACCCATAAAAAAAGTATTACCGCTCTAATTTCAATTGCTGCAATTAAAGATGATAAAACCAAATTAATAACAGGTTTTACAGGAATATGTACAGACATTACTTTTCAGAAAAAGGCGGAAGAAAGAATCGGTCAATTGGCATTAATGGTAGAATCTTCTAATGACGCTATTATTGTTTTTAATGAAGACTTAGAAATAACCAACTGGAATAAAGGTGCTGAGCGTTTATATGGCTATACCGCAGAAGAAAGTGAAGGAAAAATTATTCCGGAATTTCTGGCAAAACAAACTTCATCAAAGTTTTTAGCAGATACACTTAAAAATTTAACAATTGGTGGTTATTGGAAGAGTGAAGACCTGCACTTTAAAAAAAACGGGCAGCCTTTAAATGTATTTGTTTCCTTCTCTCCTTTTAAATGGGAAAATAATCAGAATATTTATGTTGGAATTATAACTGATATTACCGAGCAAAAAGAAGTTGAAAAAAAACTGCTTGATTTTAATAAAGCATTAGAAGAAAAAGTAGAAGAAAAAACTGCAGAAATGCGTGAAATTTTCGACAGAGTAGATTGGGGGTTCTGTGCTTTTAATGTAAATGATGAATATATTTTTATCAATCCAAAAGCTTCTGAATTATTACATAAAAAGAAAGAAGAGGTTTTAGGAAAAAACGGATGGTCTGTTTTTCCCAACGTTGAAAATGAATTCAGAAATGCTTATTACAAGTCTATTCAAACTCAAAAAACTCAATACTGCGAATTTTTTTCAAAAAGCTTAAATATTTGGATTGCTTCTTATTTTTTTCCTTCAGAAACTGGCGTTTCTATTTACTTCAGAGATATTACTTATAATCGCCGAAACCAAACGGCGTAAAATTCAAATCCAAAGGTCATAAAATCGCTGGTAAAAAACAAGTCTTAAACAACTTTCAATACATATATTCGCACGGCGAGTTAAACAATACTGATTTCCCCCATTTGAGTGTATTCGGACTTTAACAAAATAAAGCCCGGACTACCATTCAAATGGGGTTTTGTTTGACTCGCAATCACATAACCGTCCGGGCCCATTTAAATAGGCTCGTTCCCAATAAAAAAGCCTGCTTGTATCAAATACAGCAGGCTTTAATTTTAAGATAAAGCTTAATTAAATGGTTTTTAAATCGTAATTAGCTGTTAACACTTCAATCTTCTTTCTGTTTTTCAATGGGCCTGCACTTACAATCTGTTCAATAGTAATAGTATGCCAATTGTTTTCAGAAGTGTACTTAGTAAGTAAATCACTTGGATAGCTGCTTAATAAAAACTTTCCTTTAATAGTGCTTACAAGTTTTAGTAACGCTTCAAAATCATCGGCTGTATAACCATCATAATGACCCATATCGGCATTGTGATAAGGCGGGTCAATATAATGGAAGGATTCTACAGTATCTCTGCTATTAATCACATATAACGCATCTGCACATTCTAATTGTACATTTTGCAATCGTATTGCCAATTCTTCTGTAAACTCAGCTTTCTTATTAGTAATTTTTAAAGGCAGTGTGCTTTTACTTCTATCCATTCCCCAACTACCGTCAACAACACTGCTAAAACTTTGAGTTGCTAAAACCCATACTGCCCATGCCCGTCTTACTTCATCAAACATGTGCGGTTTATTGTAAATAATATGTGCTTCGTCGTGCTGCTCTCTGCTGTGCAATGTTACACGTACTAAACTTTGTAATTCATGGAAACGATTTTGACAAACTTTATAGAAATTAATCAACTCCCTATTTGTATCGTTCAACACTTCAACATTGCTTTTCTCTTTACTAAAAAAAATTGCTGCACCGCCCAAAAACGGTTCACAGTAAAGATTATGTTCAGGAATTAAAGGAAGAATGCTACTTACTAAACGTTGCTTGCCACCATAGTAGCTGATTGGTGTTCTTAACTGTACTTTCTGTTTCATAAATGGTCTTGCTCGTTCCCATTTATGGTTAACAATTAATGTTTAAAATTCAATTTATCTAAGAAATTAGTGTCCTTTTTAGCTAAAGCATTAATACTATCGCAATAGCGTTTGTATTTTATTTTTTCTGCTTTAGTTAGCTTCTGCCCTTCGTACACATATAACGTGCAGGAAGAAAAAAAGATTAATAAAATTGGTAGAAACTTTTTCATAATAATTGTAATTGAAGTTTATTAATAACAGCATTTGTAATAACACTATCATCACTGTTCCATTGACTAACAACATCGTTTCCGAAGGTTATTACATCACTTTTTACATGATTGTTTAAATCATCCAATAATGTGAATCCTACTTGTACCATTTGCCCATTTCGAGGGTATGATGTAACAGACCAGTCTAATTGTGAAGCAGTACCGTTATCAAATGCCTTTGGTTGAATTTTAATGAATGACATATTTTATAAAATTTTAATTGTTTGCAATTATTATCCAGTTAGAACCATTACTCTTTACACGCACATATTTGTATTGTGCCGATAAAGAATAAGTTGTGCTTCCGTCTATTGTTTGGCTGCTTGTTGTTGCAACTGTACTTGTTGTATTTGCTGTTAGTTTAATTGTATATTCTCTTCCGGTTATACCAATGGCAGTTGGTAATGTAATTGTTACAGAAGAAGCGGTTACTTCAACTGTTTCATCATTAATCGTTAAAGTATAATTAGCAGCTTTACTAACATAACCTGTTGCGAAAGAAGTCGTGTGGAGCTGCGAGGTTGGTGAAGTAACATTAATACCTGTGTTATCGTTCATTACAACACCGTTATTAGTTACATTGATTTTATTGATGCCATTTTGGGTAATATTTACAACTAATCCTTCAACTTTTGTTTGACCCTGATTATCTCCCACATTTAATAAGTATTTTTCAGAAGCATTAACGCCGTCAGAAATTGCGATGGGGTACACAGTTCCAAGCGTTGCAGAAGTAGGTACTTTACCATTACCTAAACCTGCCCAACTACCTGCATTTAATGTTCCTGAAACATTATTGATTAAATCTGTTAGGTTTGTTCCACTTCCTTCATCGAGTTGATATAACCTCTTCAATGTTGCAGTCGTTGAAGGCATGTTATAAGTACCTGCGGCACTATTATAAATATTTCCAACTTCAGTAGAAGTTAATTGCCCATTCCAAAAAGCAATTTGGTCAATATAACCACGAAATTGTTGGTCGTATTGATTGTTATAACCTAAATAAATATAGCTTACTGAATTAGTTGTAGAAATAGTTTGAGAAGTTAAAGGTGTACCATTTAAGTAAAGTTGAACAGTACTACCATTCACTACACCTGCAAGATGATACCAAGTATTTGCAGAAATGGTAGAAAGGTTTCCACTTGTTGACCCAGCCATTCTAAGGTTTAAGGCATTATTACTTAGCATCACTCCGAAGGTTCCATTATCAGTGTTGCCTGAATAAGTTGAATAACCAAACCCTATAATACCATCGTTGTACGGGTTGTTGCTTAAAAATGATGTTGGTTTAAACCATAGACTAAAAGAAAAGCTATTGCTACTTATGTTTAACCCTGTTGTGGGAATTTGCAAACGTGGTGAACCATTCACACAATTACCGGGCCCACCTTGCCCTAAAACTTGGTTTGATATTTTTAAAGCATTATTTGCAGTAGTTCTTTGAATTGTTGCACTATTGCCATCTTGTGTTTGCCATGTTTGAGTTGGCACAGTCATTTTAATAACAACTGAACTATCGTGTTGATGAATTCCTGTCCATTCGTATTTAGCAGTAGTATCAATTCGTTGTTTATTTAATGTACCTGAAGTTATATTGGTAGCATTAGTTACAGATGCCTGTAAACTATTCAACCATACACGATAAGGGTTCAATGCACTCGCAGTATCAGTATATTTCATTAAATAAGTAAGCCAACCCTGAGCCAACCATTTTCCGGTTGTATCAGTTATATTTAGCTTTAGCCCAATGTTTGATGTGTTAGTAGCAATATTTGTTGTGTTGGTTGCTATGTTTGCCGTATTGGTATTTATCTGCGTTCTGTAAGCTGCAAAAGCTGCTGCTGTATCTGTGTATTTCATAATTGCTGACAACCACCCTAAAGCAATCCATTTATTCAAAGTATCTGCAAGATTATATTTAGCATTTAAACCTGTATTAACCGCAGCCGTTGTGGGATAAGTAACATTATCATTCGGGCTTAATGATGTTGATTTATTGACAACATTTTCAGGAATAAAACCTAAAGCAGGTTGATAGCCGTATAAATCAGTGTATCTTTTTATAAAAGTATAAGGCTTTTGGATAGCAATATTTCCATTTGTTTTTATGACAGCAATACCACTGTCATTTACTCCACCATAACTCGCATTTGTTGCAAAAAAGTTGCCGTAAATCTGATTACCTCTTATACCACGATAATTAAAATAAATATCTGTGCCATCATCGGTAACTGTGCTGTTTTGTAATTGACCACTTGAATTAAAAATTGGGAAGTAGGTATTACTTCCTGAGCCTTGCAAATACCTTAAATCGCTTTGAGTTTTATTGTAGTAATTGCTCAAATCAACTGAACCCAATTTAAAAGGCATCCAATTACTGTAATTTAAAGAGAATGATTTTAAAAGTAATTTATAACAGCTATCAGTATTGGCAACATATACAACCATTCCTATTCGTTGCCTGTCATAAGTTATGCTATCACGTTCAGTTATACGTGTTACTTCTCTCCAACCACCACGTAAATAAATAGCATCTAACTGTGCAAACGTACCACCACCTGCAGGTACAATCTCTGCAAGATGCTGCTCTTGTGCATTGGCAATAAAAGAAACCAACACAGAAAATAAAATGATGAAAAATTTATTGATATTGAACATATATTGAAGTATTTGAATAGTTATTGTTTGAAGTGTACACGTAATAATTCTGCGTATAGCCCGAAGCATTGGTAACACTTACTGTTGTTTGAGTAAAGGCACTGATAACCTGATTACCTGCACCATCTTTAATACTTGTTAATGCACCGAAAGAAGTAGGATAAGCATAATACACATAGTAATAACCACTATTAGGGAGTGTAACTGTTGGTGAATATGCTTTAGTTGCACTTAAAAAGCTACTTCCGCCTGCTGTTGCTAATATGGTAGAAGCATTGGGAGATGATGAAGCACTGTAACCATAATAATTGGACGGGTAAAAATTAAAACTAACCGATGATGTATAAGTTTTACCATCATGTGCATAAGCCGTTATATAAAATGCTGTGGGTGTATTCCACGTAACATTTACACTTTGTGTTCCAGATACAGTCTGTCCCGGTGCGGGTGGTGTATATGTTTGATTTATGCCCGCTACTTTAATACTATCAATATTAGCAGTAGGTGCTAAGTTCGTTCCTGCTGCCAACCTTGTTACACTCCAACTTAAATTAGATGAAAAAGTACCCGAAGAATGTAATTCATAATTACCTCCACCGCTTAGTGAGCCTGTTGGATTTTGCGTTTGAATACGAACATATCTTGCATCAGCAACACTCGTATCTAAACCACTGCTCGAAGCAGCAACTTTGTCAGCATAATCTTTGGCAGCTTTTTCAGTAATAAGCATAGTATCACGCTTATTAGCTGTTGTAGTGTCTTTGCTTATGCCTGTTACACGAGTGCCATTTAGTTTAATACTTCTTTTTGCAGTAAGGCTGTCAATTTGTGTTTGACTAAAACAGCCATGCACACTCATAATAATGGCTAATACTACTGTAGCAACTTTTAATGTAATGGCTGCTATTATTTTAATAGTTTCTTTTTTCATAGTAAATAAATAATTGGTATTGTGTCCGGTTGTATACCGTTGAAATAAATGCGTGTTGCATTTAAAAAAGGTTTAAAGCCTTGGTAAATTAAAAATCCGTTTGGTGAACTGTCACCTTCAATTTCAAAAACATCATTAACATTAAGAGCAGTACCCACACCTGCTGAAATAATAGTTGGAGCTATAAACCACGTTATCAATAAAATACTTCCTGCTGGCATATCATAATGAGAAACACCTGATGGAAGTACAATTTTATTTGAAGCAACTTTATCTGCTTTATTATTTAAAATGTCTTGCAAACCTTGTACTTTGTTCAGCGGTAAAGTGTCTTCATCCTTATGAAATAAAGTATCAAACACATCTTTGAATTGTGTAGCAAGCGGTTTCTTGCCAGTTCCAAACCAATTGTACCAAGTGTTTCTACTACTCATATTATTAACCTATAAATCTTATAAACATTACTACTTTATAAGGTGGTAAAATATTTAGCGGTGTGCCGTTTCCTAAATTGGCAGTTTTTAATGTTGGACCCGGTTCAATATTTTCTGGGTCATGTCCTGTTGTTAAATAAGGCCCAATACCACCGCCGTCACCATTGGTTGCTTCTTTAGGAACAGGAACATCAATTTGTACAGCAGGCAAATTAGCTTGAGCAATAGTTTTGGTTTTACTACCGCCAGTAATAGTTGTATCAATAAAATCTGCATCGGTATTATCCATCACTACAGGAAACTTACCTTTCCATTCTGCATCTGGTACAGCTTGCCAACCATCAGGTATTTCAGCAGCAGGTCTTCCCCAAAACATCCAACTACCATAAACTGTGGTGCCGGGATTATTAGGGTCATCATAACCCAACAAAGGCTTTAACATTTTTTCAATCTTATCTACTCTTTGCAGCAATCCGTTGTTTGGGTCATTACGTTTAAAGTTTGCCCATAAATAAGGATTCAAACTACCGCTTACACCAAACGTTGCTATTCTGTTTTTTACAACATTAATAGGTACAATACTTTGTGTTGCGTCATCAAAAAAGTTTAAAGGTGTATCAGTTTCAATTATTACAACTTCTGCACCTAATGCTCCACCAATAAAATTTAATCGCTCACCATTAATACAAACAACGCCATCACTAACGTTTCCGCCAACTACATTGCAGCCCTTTAATATGTAAAGATTTCCACCAAGCAAACTAACATCCTGCACATCAAAAACTTCCTGTTGTACAGTTAGTAAAGTGTTCTCATCTAACGGAAAGCCCTTACCGGGTATCGGTGTAAAGTCAATAGTCTTCATATTCTTGCTGTTTTAAACCTTTTGCCATCCAATTTGTATTTTTTTACTAATGCGTTTAACTCTAATACATCATCAGCACTTAAAACAATCGCATTCGGAATCCAAACAATAAAATCAATACCAGTGTCATTATAATCATCGCTGCCATATATGTATTTTGGCAAAAAGAGAGGTTTATTTTCAATCGTTCCGTATATATAAATCCTATCCTTATTAAATCCATCACTATTATAAATTCTTCGCTGTATAGGGTCAAACCTGTCATTTAATACATTCTCAATACTGTATCGTTGCCCATTATGTTCTAATTCATAGTTCTTCTGTGTTGCATAAATTATAAATTTTTGATACAATTGTTTACTGGCACTTAACAAGGTTTTTAAGTAGGAAACACGTTTAGGTGTTCTTAAAAAACTTGGCAGCAGTTGCAGCAAAAATTTATCATAATCTATACTAAACATATTGCCTGTAATTAATTATTAAATCAGCATCATTTACTACGAAAAAGCCTGCATCTGCAACTATCTTTTCATCAATATTTACAAATGGATATAACCCGTATTTGCTTTGTGATAACTTAATAGTACACAGTTTAACACCCGTAACTTGTTGTAAAGCATCCTGCAATTTTGTATTACTATACTCTCCGTTATAGTCAAGATTATTCAGATAATTTATAATACCATCTTTAACAGGCGTTGCTGAAGAACCGTCTATTCTGCTACCATCACTTTTTATAACAAGGCTGTCATACCATATATCAATAGTCAATTTCAAATTATCAGCGGCGTGACTTTCTTTTAAAATTTTAACGCCATCAAACTTTAATTTATCTATATAAACAGAAAAAGCAGCTAACTCACCATCATTTAATTGAATTGGTTTATTGTCTAATTGTTTAGCAACTTTCATTCTTAATTTACCGTCACTTGTTTCAGTTACACTGCAATATTTTATAATCTTGCTATCATCAATTTGAGCCTGTGTAAGGTTGCTGTTATCATACTTACCATCGCTTGTTAAATTGTAACCATATTGAAAATTTAAAGCAAGCTGTCTGTACCATTCACGTTTACCAACTGTTTGATTGGCGATTTTATCATCAACTGATAAAGCAAAAGCATCCCACATTTTTTCATTAACCCATTGAAATACTGAAACAACATAGAAATACAGCTTCCACATAGCAACCCTGCTTACGCTATTAAGTGCATTCAATTCTGCATGATTAGCTTTTTCTATCAAAAGGCTGTTATATATTTCATCTATTGTTCTTGCCATAACTAACTTATTATAAAGTCATTTTCAATAAACCAATAATCAATTCCGTCTAATAAAATAGGCAGTTGCGAGTCAGGAACATTATTTGCACTCGCAGGTTTTATGCCTTTTAATCTATCTACAACAGTTGCATTAATAACACTTGGTTTTAAATAATCTTTTTTAGCAATAAGCGTACTTTCCAAAGCATACACATCATTTAAAACCGCTGCATCAAATAAAGCTTCTATGCTACCACCTTCTGCAACAGCTAAATCAATTAAAGCCTGTTCTGCTAAAGCCGAAACAAAATGGTTAATAAAACCTGTTGTGTTTTTTCTAAAAGCTTTGCTTTGTTTAACATCAATGTCTGGCAAAACAAAAAAGCCACTTGCAGGTATGCTCTCTAATTCATTAACACCATTAGCAACTGCTAAATCAAAAAGAACTTCAACACTTCCATATTTAAGTGCCGCTATTTCAACTAAGCTTATATCTCCGCTAACTTGTATATTTTGCATAATATGCTAAGTCGCCAGTTTCTTCGTCATAGCTTATCTTCTGCACCGGGCAACCATCGGCTTTAAACTTTTCTCTTATATCATTCAACATGCCGTCAATATCATCATCCAATAAAAATCTTTCTAACCCAACAGTTCCATCAGGAACGTTTTTAAAAGAACCTGGCAATGCTCTAAGAATATGCCCTTGCCCTTGCTCATCACTTACATCAACAACAAAATCTCCATTAGCAATAAGCATGTCATCATTTGTATCGTTAATAAAATCATTCATCTTATTGAATTTTTGCAGCACCAGTTACATTTCCGTTTGGTGCAATTAAACCTAATGCAGGAACTACACCATAAGTTGTAAAATGATTTATAATAGCATCACTATCGGCTTTCAATGCAGCTAACCTTGCGTCCTCAATAGTGTCATAATTTTGCAACAATTCATCATTTGTTTTATTAGCAAATGGAAGCATTGCATTATACCTTGCTTGTGCTAATAAGTCTTTATTTAAACTCATTTTAAAATATTATTAAGCTTCATTTTCGCTTCTGTTAATTTTAAGTAATTAGGGTTTTTACCATACAAAACCATTATCTCACTAACAGCATCAATTATTAAAGTCAATACATCTATCAAACTATCTTCTCCTTTGCTTATCGAAATGCCTTCTGCATTAACTTTCAATAAGGTATTATCAATATTTACAACTACTTCATCAATATCGCTAACCATCACTATAAAATATTCCTCATCATTTATTTTCTCAACTAACACATTACTGTTTTCTGTAGGATATATTTTAAAACCTTTTGCGTTTTCATTCACGGTTGCCCTTAATCTTACTTCTCCAATTTCCAATTCATCAAATTCAACATCACATACATCATTATTTTTATCAACGCTTTTAACAACAGCAGGAAAGATTTTATCTCCTTTATCTGTAAGCATTTTAATTGCTTCTGCTAATTCTCTTGCCTGCTTCATAATACAATGTCTATTTCAGGGTATCTACGCCCACCATGTACTCCAAACTTTGTTACAACAGTTCCTGTATAATGATTCCCCTGCCTGTCTTTAAATTGGTTATCCTGCAAATTCGCAATGTCTCCCGGCTCTATGTATGGAAAGATGAAGGTTTCAAACTTTCCTTTATAACCTGTAGCTCCATACATCGCAATCTCAGCTTCTGCTCTTGCTTTCAATTCTTCTTTTGTTTTATTACCCGGCACATAAATTTTCAATTCTTCGCCAAGTGTATCTCCAAAAACAAATTTTCTTACCAAGCCGTTAGGCAAATGATTAATTACTTCAACCTTATAAGTAGTATCACCTTTAATTTGATACTTCAGGTTTTCTATATTAATCGTGTTTTTATTTAATACATACTTTACTGTTTTTCTTTTTCTTCCATACAATAATCCACAGTAAAGTGTTTTAACGCCATTATCATTAAACAGATAACTATGCATTAAATATTTATCTGCCAAATTTTGTAATACTTCAATCCCGTTAGCACCATTAATTAACATATTTGTTATAGTTACTTTCGGAATATACTTATAAAGAGCAAAGCGGATTTTAAATCTTCTATACAATTCATCCATTAAATAATTCAACACATCTTTAATGTCGTTTTTTTTAAAGCTTTTTTTAAGTCTTAGTTTTCGCAACAAATACATCTCGTCTTCTAATTCAAGTTCAAGCGGTTGCTTTGGGTTTATTCTTTTAATGAAGCCGGTAAACTCAACATTATTTTTTCCATCATATCCAAAAGCAATACTTATAGTGTCTCCTTCCTTTATCTTATCAATTATTTTAATCCTTTTTAAAACGTCATAGTCACTATTTTTAATCATCACACTTAGCGGTAATGAAAGCTTAGCTGTTTGTACAATTTGATGAACACTTTTTTTAATTTCAACTTCTTCAAAGCCATTAATTTTATAAGCATCCGCAAAAATTACTTCGCCTGTTGTTGTACCTAAATACATACTTATAAAATTTCAAGTTCAAAATCAATATTGCTGCTTCCGCTAAACTGTATCACTTCAACATTTTCAGTTCCTCTGCTATCAAGTACGTCTATCTTTTTTATTAAAAAATTGTCTTTGGGTTGCAGAAACATATTAGTGCTTATACACTTTAATGTTGTTAAGTCCTGTTCTTTAAAAAGATTAGCCATAGTTTCAAAATCCTGTTCAGGCCAGTTACCATCATAACCTATTAAAGTGCTAATGATAGTTATATCGTAAGGGCGTATAAATACTTTTTCAAACACAGTTCCGCTTTCAATTACATCTGTTTCAATCAACAATTTTTCGCCACTTATTAAAACAATACTGTTCGGTATTAAATAACCATTTATAGTACAAGGCAAAAACTCGTATTTGCCTAAAACAGTATCAGTATATTCTTTTATTGTTCCATTATCGCCAATAAGAACTTCGTTAGGAAATTGAACATCGTATTTACCCGCAATCATACTCGGCCTTCCCTGTTTTGGTTTTTGAGGAAACGGAATACCTTTAGCTCCATACACCTGCTGCAACACATTGAAAACTGATAAGCCGTTTACAATAGGTCTATCAATCGCATCGTTTATATTAAATACACTACTCATTATTCAATTTTCCGTTTACACTATTAAGTGCCATTAATACATGTTCAACTATTTCATCCGCTGCCTCTTTAGCACCACTTGTAAGGTTTGTTGTTTTAATAGTCAATGTTTCAACCAACTTAGTAATGTTAATGGTTACTACTTTGGGCCCTCCACCTGTAATATTGCTTGCCATAGTATGCAAGCCTTTAGTTTTTCCACCTGTAGTACCGGTATCGCCCATACTCTTGCTTACCGGGTTCATCAATTGTTTTAATTTTTCAAGGTTGTTACCGTTAGTATCTCGTAACAAATTATACGTGTGATTACCACCTTCATTAAAATCAGTAATGTTTTTTGCTATTTCTAAAAAGCTTTTTTTATCGGCATTTCTGCCTTTAAATAATTCATCTTGCTTTTTGGTATCGAAGTATATTTTATTTGCTTCTTCTAAGGTGTATTGCTTTTCATCTTTATAATTTTTAGCTTTTGCAATTCCAAGTCCAATTTCAGAAGAAGACATTTTATTCTTTGCATCACTTAGCATGTATTCAAGCTTTGCAATACCACTGCTGCTAAGCTTATTGCCAAAACTTCCGGTTACGAAATTGATTCCTGCATCACCGGAGAAAAGATTAGCTTTCTCCCATCTTGTTCCTAATGCTTTAACGGCATTTATATCTCCACTTTTTGCAGCATTTAATAAGGCTGTATAGTGTGCTACATCTTTTGCATTTTCCTGATATTCTTTGTTATAAGTTCCGATTAATTCTTTATTACTTGCTAAGTTTATCCGTTTATCATATTCCTTATTTATATCTTTTAAAGTGTCAAGAAGCTTGTTATTATCTATACACTCTTTATCAATGTTGGCAAATAAATCAGGGTACTTGTCTATTAAAGTCTGCATTAAAGAAGTACGTGTGCTATCACTTTCATTCAAATTAGTAATTGCATGAACCAAGCCGTTTATTTCACCTTTTTCTGCATTTAATTGCTCACTTGCACTTTTACTTAAATCTAAAAAATTGAGAGTTTTATTCGCAACAGTCATTAATCCTTCTGCTAAAGGCATTAATGCATTACCAGCTTGTATTTTAAAATTTTCCCATTGACCTTCTAATATCTTAAGCCTACCAAAACTTGTGTCAGCAATCTTATCCATCATGCCATCAAACTTGCCCCCTTTACTGGTAGCAATTTCAAAAGCTTTGGCAACCATGCTACTGGTTACATTGCCTTTCTCCATTTCCTGCTTTAAATCACCAACAGTTTTCTTAGCAGTAAATCCAAACTCTTTCCAATGCTCACTCATTGTTTGCAAAGGGTTAAAGCCTGCATTGATATACTGCAACAAATCCTGACCCATTAATCTTCCTGCTGCCTGTGTTTGAGAAAAGGCAACGGTTAAAGCTTCAAAGCGTTGACTGTCGCCCATTGCAATGTCACCTAACTCTTTTACAATTGGCATTACTTTGTTTGCGGCAATACCAAAACCCATTAATGTTTGCCCAGCTTTAAATACTTCAGGCCCAAGTATCGTGTCTTGCTGTAACTTGTTTAAATCATCTGCTAATTTTCCACCTTGCTTTCTGTCGCCAGTTAACACTTCATAGCTTTTCTTAGTAGCTTCGAAATGCATAGCACTTTCAATGCTCGACTTTCCGAAAGAAAGTACACTGGCAATACTTGCAACCCCTAATAATTTTTTACCGAGACCACCCAGTAAACCGCCATTCAAAGAACTATTCCCTTTTCCATTTATTCCATCAACCTTGCGTTCTATCTTATCAATTTGTTCATAGGCTTTTTTAAATTCACCTGCAAGCTTTCCGCTAAACTCGTTTACTCTTTTAAGGTTATCTGCCAACTCTTTAGTGCTTTGGGTCATTCTTTTGTTATGTCCTAAAGCTTCATTAGTGTTTGCACTTAATTTCTTAAAAACTTTTCCGCTTGAATCGCCAACTAATTTTAATTTATCATTGAGTTTGTTAGTTTCATTTCCGCTTGCCTGCATTCGATTAATAAAATAATCCAATACACTCAGGCTCTTACCTGCATTAACATCTATATTATAACTAACACTCATGTATAAAAAAAGCCGTTATTATAAACGGCTCTGTAATTGTTGTATTTTTTCTTTTTCCCGTATAATTTCTAAATACGCTACATGTTTCGCAAACTCCTCATCACTTAATTGGTACGGGTCAATTTTATAATAATACTTTATCAGATAATGTAAATATTCAAGCGAGCCAACTTGTACGTTTTTTTTAGCCGCTATTATAGCGGCGACAACTCCCCCTCAATAATCTCAATTAAACCTCCCAACCATTTGCTTAAGCCATAGAAATATTTGTCATCCTCAATAATGCTTTTATCCCCATCAATAAAACAGGCTTTTGCAATTACTTCGTCGCTTTTTATAGCACTTTTTTTAGCTACAGATGTAGATGCATCAACTGTAGCTCTGTCCGGTCTTTTAAAAAAAGCTACTTTGCCATCTTTTGCTTTATAGGCAAACACATTATTATCACCATATTTGGCTTTTAACGCATCAACTTTTTCTTTAAGCTCTGGGTTATTTTTTAAGAAACTCATGGGTGTGTATTAGTGTTATTTAAAAATTAATAGTTGTATTGAATATCTAAAGCAAGAAAAGGCATCTTAATCATCATATCGCTATCACCTTGCTTCATTCCTTTAGCTGCTTCCGTAAATTCAAGTTGAATAATTCTATCCTTCACCAAATCGGTTCCTTGCAAATAGTGAACCTGCAAGTCGAGAACTATATCTGTAATTTTGACATTCGGCTTTAGTGCTTGTGCAGAACGTATCATTGCCTCAAATTCACTTTGCCCAATAGTTATACTTCCTGTTGGTTCTTCATTGCTTCCGCCAATACCTTTTGGCTTTTTACCACGACCATACAAATGTTTTTTGCTAACTTTTACATCGTACTCAATTTCAAGTACACGTTCAAGTGTTCTACCCAATGTGGTTACAGTAATGTCACCCCATTCGTATTCAACACCATTTACCTTTAAGCCCATAACAAAAGTTTTTGTTGCGAGGAGTGGATTCGAACCACTGACCTGTTGGTTATGAGCCAACCGAGCTGACCACTGCTCTACCTCACGTTATAAATTTTTTTAAATAGTTCTTGCGTAGCTTATACTTACATTAATAATTTTAGCTTGCCCTTTTCTTACAATCTGTAACGACAAATCAACTTGATCATTTGCTATATCACTATTTACATCAACCGTACATTTAACACCATCAATCTCCTTTACTTTAGTTGGCGTGGTACGCATCATTTCTGCTTTAATTGCACTTTCTATATCACTTTCCCAATCGCTTGCAACACCAGTTTCAATCTTCCCTGTATCAGGGTTAGTATCAACATCATCATTTAACTTTAAAATGATTCTTTTAAAAGCAATACGTTTTGCTTTATTGATTACCCTGTTCCAACTTATAGAAGTAAAGTCACCCGAAGAAGCTGTTAATGTTGGGTCATCGCTGAAATAATATCCAGCGTAGTCTCCAATTTTACGTAACACTATATAACCCTTGTCGTGTACGTTTGGCATTACATCAATATTATCAGGGTCAATAACAGAAGTGCCGTCTGGTAAAAAACCACCATCTGAAACAGCACCATCGGCAACACGTGCAATATTTCTATGCACCTGCCTGTTAGCAATAATCCCTGCTAACATCCCCATACTTACAATTTGATTATTAGTTTTACAAGCAAGGCTAATAGCAGTATAATCGTAAGCCAATGTGTTTCTGTTAGAAAGGTTTGCCAATGTTGCTTTTGATGCACCGATACCCGGTAATACAGCAACAAAAGGAGTGTTTGCATCATCGTATTGTTTAGCCATTGCATTAACATTTGCAACAGCCGCCCAAACATCAGAATCTAAACCATTTGTTATTACTTGGTTATAGCCGTTAGGCAATGTTTTATTTACAATGAAAATCACACCACGTCCTGTAACACTATCCAATAACTTTTTGCCTATTTGTAAATTTTTGTTACATATATCAGCCAAAGTAGTTGCAGAATTTACCAACATAAAGTTTAATTCAGCACCTTCCCCTGCTTTATCGTAAAAGTCAGTTATTTCAGCAAGTGCCAAAGCATTGGTATCAGCAGTAATTTTATAAGTATCTAAAGCAGATGAGCCAAAAACTTGATAAGGTGTTCCCAATTGTACGCCATTTACAACTGCTACACCGCTTAATAGAAAGCAAACAACAGCATCTTCACTTGGCTGTACTCTTTTTAATTGACCGTTCTGCCTTGGTATGTTTACTGAAGGAAATGACATCTTAAAAAAATTAAAAGTTTAAATTCTTGTACCGAATGCTTAGGCTTTTAAAACCTTTACATTTTTATTTTCATCCAATAATTTCTGATGGTTAATTGCATCAGTTTTATTCGCATCTAAAAAGAATTGTCCATCACTTGTCATGTGAAACACTTTTTCATCAGGATAATGCTTTTTATATGATGCAAGCCTTTCAGCAGTTTCTTTATCCAAATCTTCAGTTTTTTCACTGCCTACTTCAATTTCAATCACATCGCCTTCTTTAAGATTTTCGTTAGGAAATCTTTTCATTTCAATATCTTCTGCTGTTACTGTGTGTGTAGTTTTCACGGTAAGTATTTTTTTATTAAAAAATAAATTGCTATTAAAATCAATAAAAACACGATTACTCCAAACCAAATCCATCCATTATTATTAGTTGTTTTAGATGAATCGTTTTTTGTAACACTATCATCTCGGCTTAAATGTGTTGAATCATACTTGCCACGCTTTTCATTTTCAGCCTTTACCTCTGTATAAACTTGTTTTACGGGTTTTGAAACTGCATTTATACGGGCTTTAAACCCACCTTTAACGGTTATTATCCCTACTTTTATTTTAATTCCTGAACTCTCAAGACTGTCTTCTTTTACATCACCGGGTATATCATCATCACCAAAAAACAAAATGCCTTTTAAACTGTCTCCACTAATAGTTTCAGTATGCTTAATATCAATCTTATCATAGCTGCTTGTATCAATAGAAACAGAAGCACTATCTTTTTTATGTGTTTCTATTGTTTTATTGGCTATAACTTTTCTATTACAGCTAACAATAGTTACTAAGGTTAATATGATAATAAACAAACGCATTAATGCAAGCCGCCACCAGCTTTTGTATCTTTTTGAAAAAAAGTTAAGAAGTCTAAAACCTTACCAAGAACACCACCAATTTTTACACTGGCAGGAGTTGGTATTTTCTTAAGAATAAACTGAACGGCAGGTAATACAACAACTAAACATTCAATCATTGTAGTAACCCATGAAGGAATTATTTTACTTATTGTATTAAATAATTCACTTAATACATCGCTGCCACCTGATACAACTGCATTAGCAGTATCTTGTGCATGCATCAAAAAAGGAAGCCCTAAAATTGCAATGGCAGTAAAGCCAATAAAAAACAAAAGCTTTTTCATATTATTATTTTTTAATTTTTCGTTTAATAAAAACCACAGCTTCAGCACCCAGCTTTCCCAATACTCCGCATATAAGTGCAGTTACGCCTGCTTCAAAAATTCTTTGTGCTGCATCAACGTTTAACTGCAATTGCAGTAAGTATTTCGCAAAGCCCCCAAACATGCCTGTTACAAAGCCAATCCAAGTGTTATTATGTTGCACGCTTCGTTCCATTTTTATATTAGACTTATGGGGCAAAGCAGAGCGGTTGCCCTTAACCGCTCATTGCCCTTGCCAGAGTAACACCCCATTAGTTGAATAATTATTGAATAATTGCACTTAAATGCTTGTTGCGTAAAGGCATTGCCAATCCACGCATTTGATAGTTGAAAATGTCACCTTTATAATCAGGGTGTTTTAATATGCTGAAGAACTCAAAAGTTCCTTGTGCCTTCATAATTTCATTGCTTAAGCAGAACAACGAAGCCCTTTTATGGATAGCAGAATTAAAACCTACACCATAAGCAGCTTTTGTTGCAACACCACCCGGTGCATTGGCAGGAGTAATGTAATATGGGTTTTTGCTATAAGTGTAAGTTTTAAAGCCATAGAAAACTTCACCCGGCTTTGCCATAATATTTTTATACAACACTTTGTCTTCTTTAGCAATTTTTGCCATATGAAAAGGATTATAAATAGCAACCCATTCATTGCCCTCGGCGTCCATATCAGAATATGTAGCCTGCATATCAATTACAGCGTCAATAAAGCTGTCATTAGCACCCAATTCTGTAATAAAATTGCTTTTTGTAGGGTCAGCAACACTTACGCCGTAAGCCCATGCAGCATCCATACCTAATTTTTTCAACAAGGCTTTTTGATGTTTCCCAACATAAATAGCACGTTGATCATAAGCCTGCTCAATAGCAATAGCATTTCTTACAACTGTACTGGTAGTATCGTAAGTTTTTAAAATAACTTGCAAAGGATTATCGGCAGCAACAGTATAAGGTATAGGCCACACAGCATTGTTAACCAACACATCAGGGTCTGCACCAACTTCTGCCAAGTTGATTGCATGATTGTCAACTAAAGAACTATAATCAACCGCTGCACTTAAAAAGTGATTATCAGGATAAAAATTTTGCAACACATCTGCCAACCAAACCTCTTGTGCCAATCCATCCCAAAAAACAAAACCTGTTTGCTGTTTTACTAAAGCCATAGAAACACCAACAGCATTTACAGCAACTGCACCAACAGCAGGATGTACACCTATAATTAACGCCAAAACAATTCCAACAATAATGTTGAACAATACCGCATTTAAAAATTTAAACTTTTTCATAATAGTTTTTTGTAATTCGTGTTTAAGTGTCAGGCGTGTTACTCTTTGGCGTTATTGGGTTAGTAAATTATTTGTCTGTATAGCGTAAGCCTTTGCCGTAATCGGCTGTAAGCCTTGCATATTTTTCAGGTTCTTCTTTTCTAATTCTTGCTAACTCTGTTGGATTTTTCCTTTGCAGATAATCAAAGCTGTTTTTACCTGTAAATTCTTCTTCATCGTTTTCTCCACCGGGTTTTAAACCCTTTTTCAGCAAAGCGGAAACCTTTACATCTTTTACAACCTTTGTATTTGCAACAGGCTTTTTACTTCCGTTCGGGTTTACAGTTCCTTCTTCAGTTGTATCATTAGCTTTTACACTATTGGCATATTTTAAAGCAACAGCAGGATTTGTTTTTTTCAACTCAACAAACATTTCTTTCTGTTCATCGGTTAAACCAACTTCTGCTTCTTGTAAAATTGTGTTTTGCAATTGCTCTGCATTAGAAGCTTTCAATTGCACTGTGCCTATAGCACTTAATATTTCTGCTTCGGTTGCAGTTTCAGGCAATCCGAGTTTTAAAGCAATTGCTTTCATATCATTTTCGATTTTAGTAGTTGTAGTAGGAATAAATAACACGGTGTTTGTACTGTTTAATTTCACAACAGCACCATCTTTTTTTAATGCAAGGGCTTTCTTGTTAGCAGGTAAAGCAGTTATACTAACCTCAAATAAATCACATTCGGTTAACCAAGGTTTTGTTTGACCATCCAATTTTGTTTTAAACTCATCCCATTTAATAGGGTCTGCACCAATGCTTGCACCTTTAATATCACCATTCTTTATTTTTCGTATATACTCTTGCTCTACTTCACTTGCACCTTCAATAACTAAATCAGCATAAAGTTTTACACCTTCAAGCCTGAAATTTTCCCAATGACCTAAAGGAAGTTCGTCGTTGTTATGTTCATAATAACATGGGCAGTTTTGTTTAGCATTATCTAAGCGTATGCCTGATGTTGCAACTGCAAAACCATAAGTGTTTACACTTTCATCGCTTATCAAAAATGTTTTACGAAATGCCATTCTGTTATTCGGTTTGACAGCACAAAAATGAAATACTTTTAAACTGTAAAAAAGTCGCAAATCCTTACTGCACCTATATTTGGACTTACTTAGTCCATTTAATACCTCACATAGAAATGGTTTTTTTAATGCCATATTTAATCATCGCAGTTTTGTGATGAAACAATAATTAAACTATGGGTAAGCGGAAAACAGATGAGTATAATACCGCATACGATTTATTCTGCAATACAGATATGCAACGCAAACAAATTGCTAAAGTGGCAAGTGTTAGCGAACAGCAATTAGGCAAATGGATAAAAGATGATGATTGGGAATTAGATAAAGAGGCAAAATCCGTAACTAAAGAAAAATTAGTTATAGGTCTTTATAAAGATATAGCTGAAATAAGAAAAACAGCAACATTAGAAAAACGCTCATTGCTACCAGTCGAATCAGACCAAATAGTTAAGCTTTCTAACAGTATTCAGGCAATAGGTAAAAAGTACAACCTATCAAATTATCATGGTGTATTAAAAGAATGTTTAATGTGGATGAACGAAAGCGATAATGAAAAGGCAAAGTTGTTTCATCCTATTATGTTAGAATTTTTAAAGCACAAATCGAACGAATTAAAAAATGCTTCTTAATAAAAACGATAATAAACTATTACGTGACTTTGAAGAATTAGGAGAGTTGATTAATGAAACTACACCTATTGACTTCTATGAAAGTGCTGGCGATAAACGTAAAAGAGTTCAACGTTTATTAGCCAACTATGAAGCTTTTTGTAATTATTACTTTCCTTTATACTGCTTTGCTCCCTTCGCAACATTTCATAAAAACATTCAGCAAGAAGTTTACAATAAGCCTAATAATATTTTTTTAGAGCAATGGAGCAGGGGCTTTGCAAAAAGCACACATTTCGGTTTATTCCTTCCCCTTTTTATAAAGTTTAATAACAAATTAAATGGCATTGCTGTAGGCAGTCTGAATGAAGACATGGCAAATGATAAGCTGTCTGATATTCAATCTAATCTGCAAAACAACAAAAGAATTATTAACGATTTCGGAGAACAGTTTAGTTATGGCAACTGGGAAGATGGAAGTTTTAAAACACGTGATGATGTTGGATTTTATGCTTTCGGTAAAAAACAAACACCAAGAGGCACACGTTTTAAATGGAAAAGACCTAACTACGGTTTAGTAGATGACTTGAATGACGCCAGACAATTAAAAAATGATGCCATTGCATTAGAAGATAAGAAATGGGTTTTAGAAGAATTAAAGCCTGCTTTATGGACACGGCAATGGTGGCTTGTAGTTGCACAAAATAAGTTTAACGATAATACTGTTACAGCATTATTAGAAACAGATGAAGCGATTAAAACAACTGTTCATCGTGTTGATATTATTAATGAAGATGGTAACAGCAACTGGAAAGAAAATCCTGATTTCTCAAATGAAAATATTAAAATATTATCTGAAGGTGAAGGTGCAGGTTTTACCCGTGAAAGAATGAATACTCCTTTTGAAGAAGGAACAACATTTAAAGCAGAGTGGTTAAACAATTGGGTTGACGCTTCTATGATTAAATACGATGGTGTATTAATAAACTACTGCGATCCATCTTATAAAGCAACAGATAAAAGCGATTATAAAGCTTGGGTGTTAATTGGCAAAACCGGCAAGTATTACGACATTATAAAATGTTGGCTTCGCAGAACCACAAGCAAGCACATGTGGGAATATGCATACAGATTAGATGATGACTTTGATACTTATACTATTAAACATGCTATGGAAGCAAACTTTATTCAGGATGAAGTTCATGGCAAAGAGTTAGACAGAGTTGCGGAAGAAAAGAAAAGGCAATTACGTTGTGCCTATGATTACAGAAATAAAGGAGACAAGTTTGAACGCATTGAAACAATGCAACCATTATTTGAACGTGGTTTAATACGCTTCAATATTAATGAGAAAGATAATCCTGATATGAAACTTCTTCGCACCCAAATTCTTTCTATTGAAAAGGGTAGTAAAATAAATGATGACGGGCCTGATGCATTAGAGGGTGCAATATGGATGGCAGACAAATACACAAAACCATCAAAGCCTCCACGAAGTGGCAGGTATAAAAAAAACAATTTAAGAGCAATTTAAAAATTTATATATGTCAGTATTATTCGCCAGTCAACGAACCATTGATAAATACCAAAAGTTGTGGGATTTAATGAGAATTGACCCCAAAAAAGTACAACAGATTATTAATGATGCAAAAACAATTATTAAATATCGCCGAAGGTTTGAAAACGTTACCAATGTTATAGGCAATAAAGTGCCTTGGTATTTTATTGGTATTATTTATATGCGTGAAGACGGTTGCACATTTAAAGGTCATATACATAATGGTAATAGTCTTAGAAAAAGAACTTACGATGTGCCTGCCGGAAGACCGTTAAAAAATCCTGCATCACCTTCAGGCTACACATTTGAAGAATCGGCAATTGATTTAATTCAATTGAAAGGTTGGGATAAAGTTCCTCAATGGTCTATGCCCGCATTGTTGTATTACTTAGAAGCAAACAATGGTTTTGGTTACAGAAGATTAAAACAATCTATTAATACACCTTATTTATGGAGTGGCACACAACATTATCAAAAAGGAAAATTTGATAGCGATGGTCATTACAATGACAAATTAATAGACGCACAAACTGGTGCAGCACCATTATTAAAATATTTAACCGATAAAACATTGGGTTTAGTTTAAACTTTTTGTTATGTACGTTCAAAAAAATGATTATAAAATACGTATCAACATTTCTTTATTGAATATGCTGTTACAAAATGCAGCAGTTGATGGTGTTACCGTAAATGATGTTTTAGCTGAAGCCAGCAAAATAGCAGAAGATGCTATTGCCTCCAGTGCAGGTGTGTTATATGACATAAGACCTGAATTTCAAAAACAGGGTGCAGACCGTAATTATTACATTCTATCATTAGCCATAAGCATTGCTTTATACAATATTTATCAAAATGCAGACGATAATGATATTCCTGAAAAAGTAATAAAGAATCATGATGATGCAATGAATGATTTGCAGGCTATCAGCAAAGGAAAGTCAACAATTGATTTACCGCCGAGACCAAACGACCCCGAACAGCAGCCCGACCCAAATGCACCTGCTTCAGAAACAACAACAATTCAAGGAAAAGGCTTGCGAAGATTCGGAAGTAATCCTAAAAGAAGTCACCTACCTTAAAAAATACCTCATTTAAACATTCTTATACACTTTTTATGCGTCCAATTAAAATATTCGGGTATTCTATCAATTTGGGCAAAAATGCCGTTAAAACGCAAAATAATGCCCCTGTTAACAATAAGCAAAGAAAACGTGCTTCAACTGTTATTAGAAAGCAATATAAACGGGAAGTAAGTTTTCAGATAAATGATATTAAAACAGCATTGGTTATGGCAACCAATCCGCTTAACCCTGACAGATTAAAGTTACATCAAATTTATAGATACGTATTGAGGGATGCGAGATTAAAAAGCCAAATAAGAGATGCAGTAATGAAAGTGTTAAGTGAACCTTGGATGCTTTATAACAAAAACACTTTAACCCCCAATGAGGAACTTAGTAAAAAGTACAGAAAGAAATGGATGAACGATGTAATTAAATACATAATTCATTCAGAAATGCATGGCTACTCTGTTTTAGAATTTGATAAAATTAATCCTGAAACAGGAGATATTGACGAAATAACATGCTTTGACCGTGAATATGTAAGCATAGAAAAACAAGCTATTCTTATTGAAGCTTCTGTTAATGGTTCATACTTAGAGTATAAAGATATAATGTGGGATATTGACTTAATTGAATTTTTCGATACAAGAACAGATTATGGTTTGTTACTCGAAGCCTCTTACAATGTTATTTGGAAATACTATGCACGAACAGACTGGAGCAGAGCAAGTGAAAAGTGGGGAATGCCCATGTTAAAAGTATTAGTAGACACAAACAGCGATAATGAATTAGACGAATACGAAGCAAGGGCTTCAAATTTTGGAGCAGACGGTTATTACATTGGTCAAACTGGTGATGAAGTTGATATAATGCAGCGAAGCGGTCAAAAAATGCACGACATTTATTTAGATAACATAAAGTTATGTAATGAAGAATTTACATTGCTTATAAATGGTCAGGTTGCTACCAGTACAGAAAAATCTTTTGTAGGAAGTAGCGAAGTGCAGGAAAGAAATTTTGAAGACCTTACATTAACACGTTTGCAAAACGTGTCTGATAATATAAACCTTAAGTTATTTCCTTACCTGCGTTACAAAGGTTTCACAGATATAACAGAAGATGTAACATTCGATTATCCTGCATTAGTGCGAGAAAGGGAAAAGAAAATAAAAGTCTTACCAACTTTAACACAAGCACCAAAGCCAATAAAAGAACCACAACCAAATCCAAGTAATGAAGAATAAGCATCAACATATTTGTTGCGATAAATCTGAAAGCTTTTTTCTTTCTGATAACAAGAAAAAGGAATTGGGTATTGATACTGATAAAATAACCGATAAGGTTATTAATCAGTTGCACGATAAAGGCAAGCTCACTACTGAACAAAAAAAGGAATTATTCAAAAGCATGTATAAACCTTTAAAGGAAGGTGTAAACGAAGGCTTTGGTAAAAACAGAATAGAATATGGCACACCTAACGCAGAATTTTTGAAACAACTGCAAACCAATACTGCCATTTTCAGCATATTCAAAAGCTATGCTTATCAAAAAGAATTGATTGGTGCATTAAAAGATGAACACGGAAATTTAAAAAGCAAAGAACAATTCAGGCAAGATGCATTAAAGATTGATAGCACTTACAATCAAAATCATTTAAACACACAATACGATACTGCTGTTCGTTCAGCACGTATGGCTGTTATTTGGAAAAGATGTGAACAGACAAAAGATTTATACCCTTCTGTTAAATATGTTCCTTCAAGAGCAGCACATCCCAGAGAAGACCATAAAAAATATTATGGTTTAATTTTTCATTTAAGCGACCCAATATTAAAAACAATATGGCCACCTAATGGCTGGAACTGCCAATGCGGAATGGAGCCAACAGATGAAGACCCTACAGCTTTACCACACGACTTACCTGAAATTGATGAAGCTTTTAGATTCAATCCCGGTATTACAGGAGAAGTATTTGACCTTAAGAATAACAGTTATATAGATTCTGTTCCTTTAAAAGAACAACCTGCTTTAATTAAAGAAGCTAAGAAATATGTAAACAAGGATTTTGTTTTAGATAACGAAGATGCTTTAACAGAAGATGCATATAAAAGCAAAAGCGGAGGAACTGTTGAAATAAACAGAATGGCTTACAATAACACTGACTTTAAAGAAGTGTACAGAGAAGCACGTAGCTTGGCAAATTTCGGTGAAAAGGTTACAATCCTTCCTGATACGAATGATACTGATATTCGTTCTAAATTTTTGCCTGAAAAAACCAAAGACGGCAAGAATCCTGATTATATAATCAACGACAAATTTATTGCTGATTTAAAAATTGTTTATGAAGCAACTAAACGAGCAGTACAAGGTGCAATTAGCAATTGCCATAAACAATGCAACAATATTGTTTTAAAGATTGATGAAAACAACGTTATTGTATCGGCAGACTTATTCAGATACATTAAAGGCAATATGAGCAGGAAAGAATATAAAGATTTTGAAAACTTATGGATATTCTTTAATGGAGAATGGAAGGTGTTTACAAGAACAGATATTTTAAAAGGTAAATGGTTTTAAATGCAAAAGCCACTTCGTAAAAAGTGGCTTTTGGGAGCAGTTGGCTCTGTTTCCGATGTGGCATGCCCATCTGCACCGCAAATATAACAACATGGCTGTAGATAACAAAAATATTAATGGTTTAGATGATGTAATTAGAAAGTTGCAGAATGCAAAAGACTATTTGCAAAATAAAGTTCCTACAGTTGTTGGTGTAGAAGCTGTAAAGCATTTTAAAAATAATTTTCAATTAGAAGGTTTTCTTAACAGGGTTTTGAAAAAGTGGGAAGCAAGAAAAATAAAAAGGCTTGGCAGTACAGATAATCAAAAAATATTATCAAAAAGCGGAGAACTGGCAGATAGTATTGATTTTAGAATTCAAGGAAATACAATAATTATTTATAGCGATAAAGTATATGCACAAATACACAATGAAGGTGGTAAGATTACTGTAACAGACAAAATGCGTAAATACTTTTGGGCTATGCATTATGAAGCAAAACAACAGAGCAATACAATTGCAGCAGAACAATATAAAGGAATGGCATTGGCTAAAATTATTGTTATGCCTAAAAGAAAATACATGGGCGATAGTGTTGTTTTAGATGAAGCAATTGTAAATAAAATAACACGAGACCTTGACAAAATATTAGCTGCCTGATTAAATAACCTTTAAAATATAATTAATGTTTACTTACCCGGTGTATAAAAAATTAAAACAGGTCATCAGTAATGTTGGGCCTGTCTTTTATTATCTTAATCAATACACAAGAAATAAAGATAAAACAAGCTACAAAGTTCCTGCTGTATATATTGAAATGCCAACTAATGCAAAAGTAGATAGCCTTAACAGAAAGATAAAAGTGCTATTAAAGCAACAAATAAAAATACACTATATCAGTTATGCACCTTTTAAAAGTGACAATGATAATACTATTCAGGATGCAGCTTTAGCACAACATACAGCACAATTAGCAGCAATACATACTTTAGTTGATAACCTGCAATTGAAGGATGGCGAAAAAGCTTTAACCAATCAGTTTATTTTAATAAATTCAAGTGAAAATAAATTTGAAGACATGTGCGTTTACAGCATTCTTACATATCAAACAGATATTTATCTACGCCGTTAAATATGCTGTACTGTATTTACGAATCGTTTTTACATCGGGAATTTTAGGGTCATCCTTTCTTAAAACTTTACTCACACTTGCAGGGCTTAACCAAACTTCCTCGGCTACAGTTTCTATAACAGCGATAAGGGTCCATTTCGGATTTTTTTTCCTGTGATAACGAAATCTTTGTTTTATATGCTCGTTACGTTTTTGTATGAATAAAGGATTGTGGGGCATAGCGAGAAGTTGCCAATATAATATTTTCAAGTTATACGTAAACAAAAAAGCCTATCCACACATGTGAATAGGCTTTTAAAACTAATAGAGCAACTTATTTTACAATATAAACATTACTACCTTTTAAATATAATCTGCTTCGGTTATTAAACATAATACTTTCAAATGGTTTTTCAATCAATTGATAGTTTGGGCAGGTAGAAGCTTGTTGTTTTAATAAATTATAAAACGCTACCCTAATTTTTGCATCTGCACAGTTAACAATAACTTTTTCAATTTCATCTTCACCGTTTATTTGTAATTCATTTCCTTTATCATCTGAAAAGGAATAGCCGTTATTGTTTTTTGTTTTATTGATAAACTTGCTATGTATTGCAATTTCTATTTTACTAACTATTGTATTTATACTGTCAACAGAATTGCCAATAAAAACCTTGCAGCTTTGTGCATTTACTTCAATACAAATTATAAGAATCAATAAAAATGTAACTACCTTTTTCATAATTATTTTTTTAAATTAAACAGAGATTTTTTTCATATAAAACCTGTACACTTTTTGAAAGGTACTAACTAAGGTAGGCAACTCTTTATAAGTATATGCATTTAATTCTTTTTTTAAATAAGATTGTTCAACACACCATTTATTCAATCTATCCATATCAACGCTGCCATCAGCATTCTCCCATTTAATCCGGTGACACATACTTAATATTTTACGCCTCATCACATTCGCTTGCTCTGCCGTATTGTCTAAAGTTTTCAGATAATTAATCAATGCCTGTGCTTCGTATATGGTAAGTTCTTTACTGCTTTCAGTTCTTCCATTGCTATAACCAAAGACTAAATTGGCTTTCTGTTTATACATATTAGTAGCACTTAACAGGCTGTGTAATTGTTTATTTTGATTGCTTGTAATGGTCATTTTAGTGCAGTTTATACCTTATAAAAAGGGTAATAAGTGGGTGTCTATTTGTATTCGTTATTGTACATTTCGTTTCTCAAATAGGTGTCAGGGTCTGCTTTACTTCGCCACTTGTTTTCTTTCAAATATTTGTCATAAGGCTCAATACCGTAATAAGATTTTACCTGTTCTGTTTTGCTCAATTTATTCCATATAGCTTCGGCACGTTTTTTATTAATCTTTTTATTGTACTTCAGCCAAAACATTTCAAATGTTATTTGCAGTTCATCTTCTACCACAGTAGTATCAGCACCGCACCATTTCCCTTCTAAAAACAATTCAATAAAGCAAGGCACAACAGCTTTAAACTGTTTAATAGTTTCTCCATGCATTATACACTGCGTTAAATCAATCTTTGAAAGTAAGCCTTGTGTGTTGTACAATACTTCTGCTGTTCCTTCAAACTTTGAACTATTGCTTATTAAGAATCTACGCATGACTATTTTTTAATTCATTCCAATAAATAATATCCCCATTAAAAGGAAGTTGATGGGTTTGATTCCACCAGTGCATCATAATTTCAAAGCTTTCAAATCCATCTGCTTTAGCTAATACCTCGCATTGCTTTTTAGAAACTTTAATATTATCAATTAATAAACTATCCTTTGTAATGGTAATATCTTTAGTGTCAGTGCAAATAGCTTCACCAATTTTAGTACACCATTTAGTCCTCATGCCGTAATACAGATAAACAGTATCACCGGGCTTTGCCTGTCCTTTTCTTTTCTTTCTAATAGTTTGTTTTTTCAATCCACTCTTTATAAGTGGAATAAATCTTTCTTTAAATGAATAAGCGGGCATAATTTATTTTTTTAAGTAAATATTAATCGTTCGTTTTCTCTAACTATTGTTGTTGTAAAAGGGAACTTATCGCTTGGCACTTGCTGTATCATATCCATTAAGTTTATTGAACCTGTAAATAATAATCGCTTGGTGCCATCAACTGTTATCTGCATGTCTAAGCGTTTACCATTCCCTTTCTCAAATTTTGATTGTTCAATTTTGTAAGCTTCAACTGTTATCTGTTTATTTAATACCCTGTCAATCTTAATCTTTTCTCCTTCAAAGTTTTTTGCTGTTGTTTTAATTCCGAATTCGCTAAAGCTGTGCATGTGGTTTTAATAATTTGTTTAATAGGTTAGTAGAATTACAATGCTTTGCCCAACCGTAATAGCTTGCTATACTGCCTGCATTAGGGTTATATTTTAGCATACGTGCAAAGCGTTGTTTAATTGATTTGCGTAATAATGTATGAGTATGGTAAAACTTGTAGCCAACAAAGTCAATGCCTCGTGCAGCAACAGGAAATACTTGCCAGTTTTCTTTTACTTGTAATGCAAGCCTTTTATGTAAGTATTGCTCAATCTCTTTAAATAAGCCATGCAAATAGGTTTTGTTGCTTGCCAGTATCACGATATCATCTGCATAGCGATAGTAGTATTTAACACGCTTTTCTTCTTTTATCCAATGGTCGAAATAAGTGAGGTAAAAATTTGCAAAGTATTGGCTTAAATAATTTCCAATGGGTAAACCTTCTGCACTATCAATAATTTCATCTAATAACCAAAGCAGGTTATTGTCTTTAAACTTTCTTCTTAATAATTGTTTTAAAATCTCATGGTTTATAGAAGGATAGAATTTTTTAATATCTAATTTCAGGCAGTAAGTTGTACCTGCAACATCATTTAGTGCGTGTTTAACGTTATTAGCCGCAGCATGGATGCCTTTGCCTTTTATACAGCTATATGTATCGGCGGTAAAGCAAGCCATGAAAACAGGCTCTAAAACGTTCATAACTGCATGGTGTGTAATCCGGTCAGGGAAGTATGGCAATCTGAACACTTCACGTTCTTTCGGCTCAAATACTTTAAATGTTGTGTATGGGCTTGTTTGGTAGGTTTTATTCAACAACATATCGTGCAGCTTCAACAGGTTGGCTTCTTTGTTTTTGTTGTGCAGAATAACACCGTATTGATTGCTCTTGCCTTTCTGTGCTTTTGCATCAGCAAGGCGTAAGTTTTCAATGCTGCAAATTTGTTCGTATATGTTGTTTATTCTTTTCATTCTGCTTTGCTTTTCAAAACACTTCTTCTCTACTAAAACAGGATACCAAAGTGTTTGAATGAGAAGTTTATTTTTTGCCGAGTGGCATGGTCTGCATAGCTATAAAAATTCAGCATAGGTGAACGCTGACATTCGAATTCGAATTCCAGTTATCGTAGTTGTTGTACGACAAGCTGAAACCTGAAGGAACAGCAGCGAAGGCAATGCACAACCGGGTTAGTTTACGTTAACAAATGATGGTCTTTGTGCAATTCAATAAACTGCTTGCCGAAGTATTTTGCCAAATCTCTGTTTGGGAAGCAAAGGCGAACGCCGACAATCGAATTCGAATTCCAGTAATCGTAGTTGAAGGACGACAAGCCGAAACCCGAAGGTTTATCTTCGCTTGCCTGCACACTAAATACAGGGAAATACTTGTATTTGTCAGTGTCGGTGTAATCAACATCTTTTCCTTCACGCAATGCATCTGCAATAACACTTAGTTTGTAATCTGCTATCAAACGCTTTTGATAACGTGGTGAAAGACCTTTTACTGTTGGCAGTTTAGTTGGGTCAATACCTAACTTTTCGCATGCCTCTTCAAAGCTTTTTACTTCGGGGATTAATGTATAATCCACGTCGTGCTGCTTACAAAGCTTTTTAAACTCAGCACTTTTTGTTGGCTGTTTTGTTTTTGTTGCCATGATGATTATTGTTTATTGATTAAAAATGTTGCATAGATGTCTGTAAACTTCTTACCTGCATCTATTGCTAATTCAGAAGATTTAAAGCAAAGGCGAACGCCGACAACCGAAAGCGAAAACCAGTCATCGTAGTAGTCGCACGACAAGCCGAAACCCGAAGGAACAATTTTAAAATATGGATAATACTTGTACTGGTTGGTATTCATACTGTCTAATACCTCACCTTCATTGTACACTTCAGCAATAAGCTTTAGTTTTCGGTAAGCACATTCGTCAGCAGTTTCACCGGGCATTTCTTCAAACTCTTCTTTCTTTCTGCCTGCTACTGCAAGCACATCAGAAAAGGTTTTAATGCGGTCTGTAATCTTAACAGGTGCATTAATAATGTTGCGTAATTCTTTGGCTTCATTTTCTAAAGAGGTAAGCCTTTTCAAAGCCTCGTTTTTGTTAATTGTTGTCATATTATTGATTGTTTATTTTTTTGAATGTCTTTCTATCGTGTTCTTTCAACTTCTTTTTAATAGTTGTTACATAATTGTTTAAAGCATTCATTCGTGTTCGATAAACTTTAGCAGCATATTCATTACCATTGCTTTGATGCATTTGCATTTTCTTGGCACTGATATTAGCCTGTTCTTTTGCAATACCTAATTGGTGTTTTAAATCTGCTATGTTCATACAAACAAATCTTTTTGTTCAACTGAATGTTTTTGTTCAACTTTAATAACACCTGCTGCAATTTGTAATTGGAGTAACCTATCAAAAGTTTGTTCTTTTTGTTTAGCAATTCGAAGCCTATATTGTGTACGTTCATGAAAATAGTTTTGCTGTGCTTCACGCATTTCAAAGCCTGCTCTTACTAAATCAATTTGTTCTTTAGGAAATTGCATACATTACTTTTTTATCATTATTGATAGTATTTCTTGCTGTGCTATTTTGTATGCTTTCGCAAATTCTTCTTCTGTTGCATCGCCGGAACACTCTGCATTAAATGCTTCTTCAATACTTATAGGATTTGTAGAAGATGTAATTGTATGGCTCAATCCTTTAAAACCTTTGCGAACAGTAATCATTCTGTTTCCGCTAACAATCATGTAAAAATTATGACCGTTAAAATCTTTTCTGTAAAATGTATTATTGTTGCTCATTTGTTTGAGTTTTAGATTCTTCATTAAATAATTGTGGTTGTGCTGAAGGACTTGTTTTTCTTGTTTTATTAATTCTATTTAAGTAACGTTGATGTCCTTCTTCCCAAATAATAATATCATCACCGCCTCCAAATCGACCCTGACAGTGTGCCTTAAATCCCTTTACATGAATACTTATGTCTACGTCGTATTGAATAAAATCTGCAACTCCGCCTTTAGGTTCATCACCTTGTGCATGACTGATAACAATAAATACTTTCTTTGGGAAGTCATTAATTAATTGTTTCCATTGGTCTTGCGTAAGCTTTATATGTTGTACACTATCAATGAAAACTATATTAGGGCTTTTTTTAATTTTAAGCCTATGATGCATTTCTTCAAACCGTTCTTTATGAGTAACGATTATCTTACCTTTTACATCCATCATTTGTTGCCTCCGAAACGCATCTTGCAAACTTTTACTATGGCCTTGCTCAAAGCTGTTATACAATACCTTACCGTATTTAGTTAGATATTTGGCGAACATGATGCAGAATTCTGTTTTACCATTTTTGGGCCTCCCATAAATAATAGCTTTAAAATTCTTTTCAGGTTTACCCATCGCAGCTAACCATGTACCTTCAAAATCAAATTCAATAAATTTCTTAGATAAGAATTCGGTTACTCCTAAGGCTCTTTTCATATTTAAACGGGGTTTGAATATTGTTTAATTAATGCTTCTTTTTGTTCTGGTGTTGAATTAGCATTTATATAAACAACTGTTTTTGCATTTACTCTAAAAGGCACTTTACCAATTGTTGGGTCTGCCAATATTTTAGGCTGTTTTTTACTTTTTTCAATTTGCTTTAAAAGCACACCTGTAAGTGTTATAGGCTTAGTATTGTTTACTTTTACTGAACCAACAGGATTTCTTAATCCCAACTTCCAAGCTTCACTTTTTACTTGATTAGCTGTACGTTTTAAAGCTTTGCCTATTTGAGCAGGTGTATGTGTTTTCCAACAATCTGTAAGTAATTTTCTTTCTTCGGGTGTCCACGCTTTCCATTCTTTCATATTAAAAATTTAAAGGCTTGAAAAATTGAGATTGATATTTCTGTAACTCCCGTCTTCCATTTTCTCCCACACTCGTTGATACATTTTAGTTTTATCAATATCTTGTGCCTCACGCATTAACTGGCAAGCTTTGCTATACTTAGCATTTTTTAATTTGTTTTCATATTTCAACAACTTAAAAATCATTTTGCTGTCAATAACGCCCTTGCTATTGCTAAATGCTTCCATTACTAATTCTCCAATAAATTCTTTATCAGCATTTAAGCTTTTACCTAAAAAATCTTTTAGAAGTTCATGTGCTTCTGCCATTAATGTTGGATTCCACTTTACTATATCATGCATATCAGCTTCAATTTTTAAAGACTTATTAAAACTGAACCATGTAATACTGCTTTCTCTTTTTTTGTCTTTAACTGATTTGCCTTTTAAATCATGTTCTGCTTTAATCATCATTCTGATTTCTGTAGTAGCTTCATTCATCAGTTCGTATAATTCTTGCAATATTTTTTCTACTGCTAATGCTTTTTTATAAATGTTCCCTGCTAATATTTCTTTCTTTTTATCCATAGCAGGAACAAATTTTAAGGGTACAGTTATTCCTGTTGCATCAACCCAAGATTGCTGTTTTGTAGTTTGAATACTTACCTGTGATTTCATCTTTTAATTTTTAATTGTTTATAATTGGTTTTATTTTTTACTTTCCTTTTGGGTATTGATTTCAATAAGCAATTGAACACATGAAACCCAACTATTGTTTTTAAAATGGTGAGCATATAAGTGTTTTATGTATATAATCGCAGAAAGGTTGCATAAATGAACGTGTATATAAATCTTCTTCGAATTGACCTGTGTATTCCTCAAACAATACCAATGCTTCCTGAGGTTCTATTTTCATGCTGTACTTTTTTTGCATTTGAAACATTTTTTTTGTAGCCCTTATCCATATACTTTCCAAAATGCTTTTGTAAACCATTCCCTGCACATCTAAAGCTTTATTTTGCTTCATTTGTTTGTACTCATTAATGCTTTTGTAGAGAAGACTTACAAACACAATCATTTGGTCATTATTAAGTTTCAATTTCATTAAGCTGCTTCTTTTTCAAAATATTCACGCATGTTTCTGAAATCATTAAGCAACATATCATGTCGCTCTGTTCCTGATGCAAACAAGTATTGATGAAGCTCTCTGTAGTAACCGTAACATTGCTTTGGTTTAGTTTCATACATCTTGTACAATTCGGCAATTATCCATTCATCATCTTCTTTAATCCAGTTGAAATTCCACCATTGCCAAAAGCTTATATTGTCAAGTAAAGCGTCGTAGTTAAGACCATTGTAATAGGCTTCTAAAAACGCTCGTGCAGTATCTATTTTAAAGTGTTTTAACTGTTGTTCTGATATTGAGCAGAGAAATAATACTTGCTTTAAATTGTACTCTGCTTGGGCTTTTAATAATTGAACATGGTTACTCATGGCAGTAATTTTTAAGATGCTTGTTTCATTTTTTTTATTTCAATTTTTACACGTGTTAAGCTTGCACCTGTCATTGCTTTATCTTTTGTAGCATTGCACTTAACTATTAATTTGTGCAGGTCTTCACTGTTTATTTTAGCAGCATTCGCTTTAATTATCATTGCAGCCTGATTATCTAAAAACTCTCTACGTTCATCTTTACCTTCAGGAACAATGCGTTGATACCTGCTCCCATATCTTCTGAACAATTCGGCATAACCAACTTTTTTATTTCCCATTGCTCTGTTCCATTTAGCTTCTAATCCATCTGCTCCAATCATATACCAACCACAATTACCTTCAGCAGCGTTCCACATTGCTTTTAATTCTAAAAATGCACTGTAGTCAACGTCGCCTGCTTCATCAAGTATTATTAATGGAGTATCAATTACTTTTAAATAATAAACCAAGTCTGCATATACTTCACTGTATTTACCAGTGTGGTCAACACCAAATTCACGGGCAATAAGCCTTACCAATTTTTGTTTACTCTTTACTTGGCTGCAATCAACGTAAACAACATTCCGATTGCTTCTTGCAAACTCTTTAGCAGCATGAGTTTTACCAACATCAGCCTTATCGCAATAAATACCGCTTGCACCTTCTTTTTTGCAGAATTGAAGTTGTTTTTCTATATAAGTAAACACCGGAGTTTTAGCAGTTATCCATTCAGGCTCATTACCAAATCTTATTTCAAAACGACGGGCAAGTGTTATCCATTTATGCTCTGCCATTATTCGTTCTGTTTCATTCTTTTTAAGCCTGTTGTAAATAGCAGGATTGATACCTAATGAATTTGCATATTTAGCATCGCTGCCGCTAAATAAACTGCGGTTATCAACTACTGCTTTTATGATTCTGTGTTTAATTTGTTCTGTAAGCATTACTTTTGTTTTTGAGTTAGTATTTATTGTTATCTCTGCCAGTGTTACCGCACTGGCATTTTTTATTTTATAGGTCTAAACAATAAGCCGCCTCTTTTTACATGAAGCTCTAATTGCGATAGCAAACTTTTATTAGCTATATCAGCATTGAGGTTGTTCCAATCTTCTAATGTTGGCTTATACCATTCATGTGTTGGAGTAAAATGTTGATGAACATTACCCATCATACTTATTGCCTTTTCGTTTTTACCTGTTGCTTCGCAAGTGGGACATTTAATAAACATGCTTGTAGCACCTTCATCTTTGCATACTGTAATTGTATGATGCAATGCCGGGCAGATGTATGCATTAATTTTTCTCATAATTATCTATTTGTTTTATAGTTATAAATCATTTAATGCTTTTTCATTCCAAAAGCTTTCATCAAAACTGTTATATGCAGGTAAATCATTTGAATCATCTATTTCAACAGTTTCAGCTTTAATATCTCTTATAACAGTTGGTTTAATAACAGCAAGTCTTTGTAATTCATTCGTTCTTTGCTTAACAATTGAATCAAATTTTGCTCTGTGTTCAGATTGCATTTTTCTATTAGCTTCATCACGTTCTGTTCTTTCGGCTTTACTTTCATTAAATGCTCCTTTATCGGTTGCTATACACAAAAAATCATCATTTTGATACAGGTATATTTCATCAATAACACCTTTCTTATCGGGTATTGCAAAGGCATTAACGGTAGTGTTATTTATTAGTTGATTAGCAGGTACGATAAACTTTTTATTAAAAACCTTTACTTCTGTTCTGTTAATAGTTGATGTTCTGCTTATGCCTATATATTTAGCTATTGCAGGTAGATATGGCTTTACCAATTGAGGGTTTTGATACTGCTCTAATACTTGCCATCTTGTTAGCCCGGTGTATTTATTTTGGTCTGGGTGTAATTGATTATTCCATTCGTTAATTATAGCTTCAATATTGGCAACAACTGAATCAAATGTGTATCTTGTAGACTTTTTATCAGTATTCAATCTATTAGCATCTTGTCTTGCAAAAGGTCTACCCTGAAAACCATCAATATTCTTTTCAAATTGATATTTTATTTGCCTGATAATATGCTCTGCTCTTTTTTGTTGCGGGTTTGCAGGGTTACAAAAAGTAACAAAAGGGAATAGATAATTATCCGTTAATAAATCAGGTACAAACAATCCGTTATCTTTTAATTTGCCTGTAAACGTGTTGCTTATATGATGCTCAACTTCAATTTCCGCAGGCATTCCCCAATTATTATTAACCATCAATCTAAACATGCTATTCATAGCATTTTTAAATAACTCTCTGTTCTTTCCGCTTCCTTCATCGTTGCTTCTGCTATAACTTCTTCCTACAATACATTGGCTGGCTACATCAGCAATTATATAAGTCCAAGCACGGCTTCCATCTTCCATTTTAAATGGAATACTTCTATCATCCATAGTAAGTTTACTAAATGCATAAGTAGGTGCAATTCGGCTGGCATAAGGAACATGACGATTATTGAATTCAAGCCTGCTAAGTCTTAGCTTATCAACTATTATCTTGTTCGCAGGTTCGTTTATAATACTCCAAACAGTTGTTTTACTTAATTCAATTAGTTCACCATTTTTATCTGTAAACATTGCAGCGTAAAGCAATTCACCACTTTCAATATCAACAATCTCTTTTTCACCACGCATAAATTGATTAAAGTCATCTAATACATCTTGTGCATAAGGTTTATTATCCTGAACATATAAGCTTAATATTAATCTTTCGAGTGTAGGTGTAACCTTAGCCCTGTTTTGATTTCCAACTTTACCACTCACTAAACCATCGTATTTACTTTCCTTCCATCTATTGTATTTATCGAACAATTTTCTACTGCTTATATCTAATCCACAGTCTTTTGCTTCCTTCATTTTTACAACTACTTCAAATAATTGGCTTAAACCAATTTTTACTTCCTTTTTCAGCCATTTCTTATTTGCATACGCATAGTCTATCATATTCATGATAGATGATTGCTTTACGTACTCACGTTTCAATTCATCCTTCAACGGTTTACCATTTGCTAATTCATATCTGTCAAAGAACTCAATAGCTTCTACATCAGGTTTAATCAATAATCTCAAGGGTTCAAGTGCTGCATATTGATATGGGTCTCCATAAATACCAATAACTAAGTTTTTATATAAATCAGGCAACGATTCAAACTCAATTAAAACTTGTCTACCATTTCCACCAACACCATGAAACTTTACTGTATTTCTAACACGCCAGTTTCTGTATGTTGAATAAGGTATAATACCATTGCCACTACCATCTTCCTTTTTAAATAATTCATCAAACTCCAAGCACAGTATTGTATGGTTATAATATTTCATTATAATGCAACCACTCTTTTTACTTCATTAATTAATTTGTTTGTTCCTTCCTCTAATAAAATCTCCGCCACAACAATTTTTTGGGCCTTCTCTCCATCTTTATTTCTATTCCCGTTGCGAACACTAAACACGGTGCTAACAGATGTTCCTGAAGCTTCAGCCACCCAATCAGCAGGAATCTTTGAAACTTTAGCAGCTTTCATTGTTGATTTTTTCTTGCTTTTTTTATGACTTTTCGTTTTTTTTTCTTTATTTTCAATCATTCTGTATAGTATTGCAACACAAAACAAATAGACTTTATTCTATTATCCAAATATAAAATAGACTATTTTTTAAATTGTGGATAAAATGTTAGACTAAAGTTTAACTATCAACATGAAAGCAATAAATAGAGCAATGAAGCTTATAAGGGATAAGGGTTTGAAACCTGCTCGTGTTGAACAGGATTTAGGGCTTTCTAACGGTTATTTTGCAACAATGGAAAAAAGACAAGGTAATATTGGTGGTGATATTGCTCCCAAAATAGCTGAATATTTAGACATTAGTCTAAATTTTTTACTTACTGGTGAAGAAGGAATAGTCGAAGAACAAAGAAGCGATTATCTTGTTGAAAGAAGAAAACTCAAACAAAATAAAAATACAATTCAAAATAAGAATCAATTAGAAGACGTACCTATTTACAACATCCCGATTGATGCCTCTTTTTTAGAACGATACAGGGAAGATAATGATCAATACGAACCTATTGGATATTTAAAAATTCCGAAACTTAGAAATTGTGATTTTGCAGCTATTGTTAGCGGAAATAGTATGTATCCATTAATGAAAAGCGGTAGTATAGCAGTTTGCAGAATTATTAAGGATTTTCAATATTTTGATGAAGGTGAGATGTATCTAATTTCTACTACTAACGGATTTGAAACAGTCAAGTATGTTCAAAGTGGTGATAATGATGATGAATTAAAATTGATACCACATAATGAAAAAATAAAACCTTCAGTAATTAAAAAAAGTATTGTCATCAGAATGTGTTTAGTAGAAGCTTGGCTGAATTTTAGATAATTTATTTGCAAAATTTAAGTACCTATCCCAGTTACAAAAGCTTAAATAATCTTCTTATCAACTCTTTTTGGGGTATTAATAAAAAAATATTTGAATACCCAACTGAATACCCAACCGAATACCCAACTTAAATTTAATTCCAAACGTCATATTTTATAATTACTTGTTTTAAAATTGATTTTAAAGCAGATTATTTACTCTTTAAATGTAAGAAAACCTTTATTACAAGCGGATTCTTAAGATTAAAGCATTATGTATCCATTATTCAACTAAAAGCCATTTAAATGCATAAAAATAGCCTCACCAATTAAAGTGAAGCTATACTATAATTAAACTATCATGACGTTTCAAAAAAACACAATTTTTGTTCAAAATCTTCTGAAAACTTTACTCTGTGTGCATTTTTCGCACTTTTTTTATTTTATTATTTTATGACCTTTTGTTTAAACCCCCTTATACTGAAAGAAAAAAAATGCAGGAAGACATGATAAATATTAATGCACAGCTTCGTACACTTTCTGCCCATCAGGAAAAAATAAGAGAAGAAGAAAGAAAAAGAGTTGCCGGAGAATTACATGATGAATTAGGCCAATTAATAACTTCTATTAAAATAGATGCTGAATGGCTAAATAAAAAAATAGGAGATGAAGAAATAGAACTTAAGAAAAAAACTCAGGATATTATTCAACTATCATCGGAAACCGCTAAAAAAGTAAGGCATTTAGCACAGGCATTAAGACCAAGTATTTTAGATGACATGGGTTTAATTCCTGCTCTTGAATGGCAATTTCATGATTTTAAAAGCAGAACGGGTATTGAAGCAGAATTTTATCACAGTGTAGATGGCATAAAGTTGAGTGAAGAAATTTCTACACATGTTTTCAGAATTGTTCAGGAATCATTAACCAATATTATAAGGCATTCAAAAGCAAAAAAAGTTATTTGTGATATGACGATCCATAACGGCAAATTATACTTGTTTATAAAAGATAATGGTGTTGGCTTCAATATCAGTGAAAAAAAGAACACTTTCGGATTATTAGGAATTAAAGAGAGAATAAAAATGGTGGGTGGTACATTTACAATAAACAGTGACTTAGGACAAGGCACAGAAAGCTCTCTCGAAATTCCAATATCTAACTAAATTAACTAACATGAAAATTATTATTGCTGACGATCATTTTGTTGTGAGAAAAGGATTGATTACGATTTTACAGGAATCATATCCGTTTGCAGAAATTACCGAAGCTTCAGATGCTGCAGAATTAATGAAACATTTAACTAAAAACAGTTTCGATGTAGTTATTACAGATTTATCAATGCCCGGTAAATCTGGAATTGAAATTGTAAAACAGGTAAAAGAAATTGCACCCAAAACACCTTTACTTGTTTTAAGCACACACCCTATTGAGCAATTTGCTGTAAGAGCTATTAAAGCAGGAGCCAGCAGTTATTTAAATAAAGAAAGTGCCTTTACAGATTTGGTAAATGCCGTTGAAACCTTATTAAAAGGAAAGAAATTTATTACGCCCGATGTAGCTGCACTATTAGCCGATGCTTATTCAGGAGACATAAAAGATAAAGAGTATGAATCTCTTTCAGACAGAGAATTCGAGGTTCTGAAATTAATAGCACAAGGGAAAACAGTTTCTGAAGCCGCAGAGTATTTATCGCTGAGTGTAAATACAGTAAGTACTTATCGTTCAAGAATTTTAGAAAAATTAAATCTTCATTCAACAGCAGATATTATAAAATATTCTCTGGAAAAAGGCATAGCCTGAATTATTACTACATAGCTAAGAATTTATACTTCAAAAAGAGGCCGAAAGTTTTAAATTAAACTATCGGCCTCTTTACTTTTTAAATCACCTCAAGACAACTCGTTATTTTAAAGTATTGCCCGAAACGTTAATTAATTCTATAAGGTTGTAGTAAAAAAATTACAACATATCCACGTTTCGTTTCATAATTATCATATTAATATCTATTCCTATTCATAAATAGTGTAACGA
>SAIW01000018.1 GCA_004028795.1 Chitinophagaceae bacterium | reverse complement strand
GAACGAAGCCGTTCAGCTGATATACAGTATGGACAAGGGTTTCAGCCAAAATGAAAATGGACAAACCGAACCAATTTTCGATTTGTCCACTTTGGTGCCCGGAACAAGATTCGAACTTGCACGTTCTCTCGAACACCACCACCTCAAAGTGGCTTGTCTACCAATTTCAACACCCGGGCTTTTAATGAAAATAAATTAAATTCTAAATTAATCATGCTTCTAAATATTGTTTCCTTAAAAGCTTGATTAATAAAGAGGAAAACTTAACTATTAACAAAGAGCATATTATTCCTGAAATTAAGCCTAACCCAATTCCGCTCATAATTAACGTAGAGATTTTAATATTAAGTTTAAATATCCAATTAAATGGAATTGATAATATGCCTCCAACAATACCACAAATTGTTGATATAAATAGAGTAATAAAAGACGTAAATCCTTTTTTAAAAGATTTTTGATGGACGCCAATAATTACAGAAACTGATATAAAACCTACAGCTACAAGAAAACTTAAAATGAGGAATATTAAAATAGCAAATAAAACTCCTACAATTATCATTCCTACAATAAAACAGAAAGTTGCTAAGGCAATAGTAAAAAGAAACAAGTTAAACTCTTCATCTGTATTTTCAGGATTTGCTGATTGAGGAAAAGCAATATAAAACCCGAAACAAAAAATAAGGCTTAGAAAAAGTTTTAGTTTCATTATAGTAAAATTACATTCTTTCAGGAACATTAATTCCCAACAAATGCATTCCTGTTTTTAAAGTGTGTGCTGTTAGTGTTGCCAATTGCAAACGAAGCATTTTCTTTTCTTCATTTTCGGCATTGGTAATGGAATGCTGTGAGTAAAACGAATTAAATGTTTGTGCAATATTAAAAACATAAATGGCCAACTTGCTTGGGTCATGCTCTGTGGCTGCTTCTTCAATAATAGCAGGAAAAGTTTCTAACTGCACAGCCAGTTGTTTTTCAAGCAGTGATAAAGAACCTGAAACCTGAAACCCGAAACTTGCAACTTCGTCAGTTTTTCTCAAAATGCTTTTAATTCTGGCATGTGTGTATTGAATAAAAGGCCCTGTAAACCCATGAAAATCTATACTTTCTTCAGGGTTAAAAATCATTTTCTTTTTAGGGTCAACACGTAGTAAGAAAAACTTTAAAGCTCCTAAGCCGATTGTTTTATACAACTCAATCAATTCTTCTTCAGTAAAGTCTTTTACTTTACCCAGTTCTTCAGTTTTTTGTCTGGCAATGTTTATCATTTCAGCAACTAAATCGTCGGCATCAACAACAGTTCCTTCGCGACTTTTCATTTTACCTGTTGGTAATTCAACCATTCCGTAGCTTAAATGATAAATACCATCAGCAGAAGGCAAGCCTAATTTCTGACAAATTAATTTCAATACTTTAAAATGATAATTCTGTTCATCTCCAACCACATAAATGCTTTGCTTGGCATTGAACTCTTTCTGTCTCTGTTCAGCTAAACCAATATCCTGTGTTATATAAACTGATGTACCATCTTTACGTTGCACCACTTTTTCATCTAAGCCATCTTTAGTTAAATCAATCCAAACACTACCATCTTCTTTTTTATAAAATACATTCTTTTCAAGTCCTTGTTTTACTAAATCTTTTCCCAGTAAATAGGTATTACTTTCATAATACACTTTATCAAAATCGCTTCCTATGTTTTTATAGGTTTCATCAAAACCTGCATACACCCAACTGTTCATTTGCTTCCACAACTCAATTACATCGGGCTTTCCGGCTTCCCAATCAACTAACATTTGTTGGGCAGCCAACATAATAGGTGCTTCTTTCTCTGCCTGCTCTTTTGTTTTTCCGGCTGCAATCAGTTCATCTATTTCTTTTTTATAAGCGTCATTAAATTTCACATAATAATCACCCACTAAATGATCGCCCTTAACATTTTTCGTTTCCGGCGTTTCATTGTTTCCGAATAATTGCCAGGCAACCATGCTTTTGCAAATATGAATGCCTCTATCATTAACCACACAGGTTTTTACAACATCATTTCCATTAGCTTTTAAAATTTCAGCAATACTCCATCCTAAAAAGTTATTTCTTAAATGCCCGAGATGCAAGGGTTTGTTTGTATTAGGGGAGGAGTATTCAACCATTACTTTCTCATTATTTTTTTCTTTAATACCGAATTGTGCATTATCATAATTGGTTGAAAGAAAGTTTATCCAATATTCATTGCTGATACTAAGATTTAAAAAACCTTTAATAACATTAAATGAAGTAAACAAAGAAGGGTTTTGTTGTACTAAATATTCTCCTAATTCATTGCCTAATTGTTCGGGGCTTTTCTTTATTTGTTTTACAAATGCAAACAAAACAATGGTATAATCTCCTTCAAACTCAGGCTTGGTAGCATTTACTAAAATACTTTCCTCTCTTAATTCAATTTGATATAAAGAAGTAATTGCTTTTACTGCTGCCTGCTTAACTTGTTGCACAACACTCATTAGCCTTAACATTTTGGGCTGCAAATCTAACAGATTATCTTCTACATTTGCCAGAAGTTATGAAGCAAGTACACCATTCTATCAATAACTTTCTTTTAGCAGTTATTGATTTTTTTTACCCTTGGTTTAAAAAAATTATGCCGCTGCAAACCTTTCGCTATGCAGCTTGCGGAGGTGGTAATACCGTATTAGATATTTTAGTTTCTACTTTCTGCTTCAATTATTTTGTTAACCATAACATTACTTTTTTATTTCCATCTATCCATTTAACTGTAAGCCAGCACATAGCTGCATTGATATGTGGCTTATGTGTTACTTTCCCTGTCGGTTTTTATTTAAGCAGGTATGTTGTTTTTCAGGAAACAAGTGCAAAAAAATCATGGCAATTGGTTAAGTATTTATTGGTAGTAATGTTTTGTGTGGTTTTAAATTATGGTTTTTTAAAATTCTTTTTTGAAGTATTGAAATGGAAGTTTTTGGTTTCGAAAATTTTAACCACTGCATTTGTTGTAGTATTCAGTTATTTATCTCAACGCAATTTTACTTTTAAAGCACCACTTGAACCATAAAACCATACTGTGTTTTTCATCGTTAATTAATACATGAAAAAACTTGCGTTCTTATTGGTTATAATACCTTTTGTTACCAATGCCCAAAACAGTTTATTACCAATTAATAAAACCAATTGGCAGCAAAGTATTGGCATAATCGGTTATACAGGTAATGTGGTAGTACATACACAAAGTGTAAAAAGTGTTGAAGGAGCAAAACCTTCAGGGTTTTCAATTGATTTTGCTAAGTTGATGAATGATGAAGGAAGCTATCAATTAAGTAGTGCTTACCCGCAAAAAGGGTTTTCATTCTCTTATTTTAATTACGGAACAAAAATTTTGGGTGAGGGATACATCGCCAGTTATTTTATTCAACCGAATTATAGAATTAATAACAGATTGCATGTTCAATTAAAAGGTGCTGTTGGTTTAGGATATTTAACTAATCCATTTGATTCAATAAACAATCCTACTAATAAAAATTACAGTCAGTATGTAACACCTTATCTGCAACTTGGAATTGGCTTGGGTTATAGATTGTCGCAGCATTTTACTGTTTCATTAGCAACTAATTTTCATCACTTATCTAATGGAAGTAATCATCAACCCAACTCGGGTTTAAACTATACAACAACTGCTTTATCAATTAATTATTTTCCGAATACTAATGAATTAAAAAAATATGGTACTATACCAAGGGTTTTTTACAGAAAGCTAAAACCCACATTGGATATAGGTTTGCTGTATGTTCCAGAACAGGGATATAATTATAAGTTGCAGGCTGAAAGGCAATACACTTTTGGCTTGTTTGCACAATTAACTAAACAAATAGGAAGAACAAGTGCATTAAGTATTGGTGCCGAAGCTTATCATAATGAATTTGAAAACATAACAAATGCAGAGATAAAAACTAACCCATATCTATTTGCCGGAATTTATGGCGGACATGAATTTATTATAGGTAAAATTATTTTCAGTCAACAAATTGGTTTTTATATTACACCTCACTCATCTTATTTCTCTGACAGTTTTAAAAGGTTCGGGTTGCGGTATAAAATGTCTAAACATTTTCAGGTTGGCTTTAACTTAAAAGTACATGACGATGAAGCAGATTTTATAGATTACAGAATTATTTACAGGCTTTAAAACTGCAATTTAAAACTACCGAAGATGCCGAATTTCTGAGGGTTATTAGCCAGCGTAGAGCCTGCAGGTATAACAAATGGAGGGTCTAATCTCCATACCAAATCTATTCTGAAAAATTTAAATAAATTATCAATACCTGTTCCTATTTCTGTATAATTTTCTCCTCTTAAGCTTTTTAAGCGATAGTTACCAAACTCAAGCCTGTTAAAGCTTCTGTTAGCTGAATTCAAATCTCCCCAAACCATTTTCGTATTAATAAACTGCCTTGCTTTTGATTTTCGTAAGAAAGGAATTAAGTTCATTAACTTTTTTTCAAAATTGTATTCAACATTAAAGCCACCATAAGCATCGCTAACATATTCAAAACGGTTCATTAAATTGAATGAATTTTTATTGTAATAATAAATTTCATTGCCCGGATGAATTTCCAGCATCATAAACGGAATATTCTCGCCAAAATATTTTCCGCCATAAGCCGTATAATCAATCGTTCCCCAACGAGGTATTCTGAATTTTTGTGTGGCGAATAAAGTAATCTTTTGATAATTGTATTCACTTCTGAATAAATCAGACACGGCAACAGAATATTTTGCTTCAAAAACCGGAAGATTACTTTTTAAGCGAAGCGTTCTTCTGCGTGTGGTAATTTGTTTTTCTCCGGGTGCATAGCGAAGTTTTAAACTTAACTCTGAATTAATTACTTTATCACCTTTTAATGCAAACAAAGCCTGCGACGGTAGCTGCCCGAAAGTAACATAATTAGTATTAGCAAATGAAACCTGTGCAGCAAAACGGCTTGGCCATTCTTTTGCAAAAGTTGCCCTGTATTCTTCAATGCCTAAAAATTTTTGGCGAATACCTTGCCTGCGTATTAATTGGCTGAATAAATTATCCACCGTAGCATCATCATCTTCATTATACTTTATTCTTCCGTTATCTAAATCATTTGTATAAGACCCTTTAAAATTCCAACTTTCATTGTGGTTTAGTTTGTAATCAAACGCAGCTTTGCCCTTAAATTTCTCATCCTGCACACCATAAGCTAAGTAACCGAACAAACGTAAATGTTCACTGAATCTTGCGGTAGTTCCCAAATCGAAGCGTAACCTTATTTTTTCTAATTGGTTTCCGCTAAACCATTTAAACCAAGGGCCTATTTCAATTTTACCTAACTGTTTATGACCATCAAAAATAAATTGAAGCGTATTGCTGTATTTTTTAAAAACGGGCATTTGCTTCAATGTATCAATCATCGTATAAACTTTATTCTCATTAAGGCTTAAAGGTTCATGCCTTAACGTATCAAACTTCTTTTCTTTAGCACCTGCGTTTACAATTACTTCTTCTTTTAGTTTATTGCTTGTAAGTTTTTCTGTTATGAAAGTTTGATTAATCTGAATATTTTTATAGGTAGAAGTTTTCCTGCCAATAAAGCTGAATTTATCTTTTTTTAAGGGCGAAATGTCGGCTACAAATTTATCTTTCGCAAACACCCATTTGCCTGTAGCTGCTTGGGTAAATTCCTGAATAATACTTAACTGATGAACAAAATTAATATTAGCGGTTGCTGAAATATTCAACGTTACTTTTTGAATAGCCCATGTAATGCTGTGTATCCATAAATCGCCAATAAACGTATTACTGCCTTCCTGTTTTGGTGTGAATAATAAATGATAAAATTTTTGCCCGCCAATAGTTTGTGTATCGGCTCCTTTGTAGTTATAATACCTATCACCAATATTACTGATGGGGCTGATAAATTCTTTACCAAAAACAGTTATGTATTCATCATAAATATTAATCTTCTGGCTTACGCCTCCCATAAACTGCATAACAGTTTCGTTCTTAATACCATTGGTTTGCACAGCTTTAATCTCTTCACGAACCTTTAATGGATTATTGCTGTAATAATAATCAGATAAAGATTCAGTCAGAAAGATGGGAAGAAAAGGTTTTGCTTCGCTGGTACTGTCAATATTATCCAACACAAAAGCAAACGGTTTCAGAATTTTCTTCTTTTCAAAGCTTTCTTTTTTTATGTTATTAATATCCAGTTCTAATTTATTATATAACTCATAATAATAACTTGAAAACTGATAAGGATTGTTTTCTTTTTTATGTGCAACAATAGCCTTCCACCAACGTAACCCTTTATTAAATTTTGCTTTTACTTCTACGCCCTGAGACACTTTAACTTGCGGAACAGTTATAACAATTTCTGTAGTATCTCTTTTAGGATTAATCGGTCTGTACACATCTTCAAAACCAATATAACTAACAACCAGAGTATCAATTTGAGAATTGTTTTTTTTGATGGTGAAATGCCCGATACTGTCAGTTAAAATACCATTACCTGCCAATTTCCATTTTACACTTGCAAAAGACATTACCTCGTTAGTAAAATAATTAATTACTCTGCCTTTAATAGAAAAACTTTGTGCATGCAAATATTGCACTGTTATGCATAGCATGGTTAAGCAGCAAACCATAAGTTTGCCCGAAAGAGTGGTTGTTTTTCTTGCACTCATATTCAAACTCAGCGGGGAGAATAATTAGTTTGATGCAATTTAGGTGAAATGGTAAGAGTTGAAAGAAAAACCTACTGTCATTTTTACATTTCATCGGCCAATGGCATAATCATTGACTTTCCCTATCCCGTAAAATAAAAATTATGGGAAAAATTATCGGAATAGATTTAGGAACAACCAACAGTTGCGTATCTGTAATGGAAGGTAACGAACCTGTGGTTATTGCCAATGAAGAAGGAAGACGTACAACCCCTTCTGTTGTTGGTTTTTTAAAGAATGGAGAACGTAAAGTAGGAGACCCTGCTAAACGTCAGGCCATTACCAACCCGCATAACACTATTGCCAGTGTTAAACGTTTTATGGGTAGAAGATATGACGAAGTAACCGAAGAAATAAGCCACTGGAGTTATAAAGTGGTGAAAGGTGACAATAATACTGTTCGTGTTGACATAGATGGAAGACAATATACTCCGCAAGAAATTTCTGCAATGGTTTTGCAGAAAATGAAAAAAACTGCTGAGGATTATTTAGGTACAGAAGTTACAGAAGCTGTTATTACGGTACCTGCTTATTTTAATGATGCTCAACGTCAGGCTACTAAAGAAGCAGGAGAAATTGCCGGTTTAACTGTTCGTCGTATTGTAAACGAACCTACTGCAGCAGCGTTGGCTTATGGTTTAGATAAAAAACATGCTGACCAGAAGATTGCTGTATTCGATTTGGGTGGTGGTACATTCGATATTTCTGTGTTGGAATTAGGTGACGGTGTGTTTGAAGTGAAATCTACCAATGGAGATACACACTTAGGTGGAGATGACTTTGATAAAATAATTATGGATTGGTTGGCTGATGAATTTAAAGCCGATGAAGCTATTGATTTACGTAAAGACCCGATGGCTTTACAACGTTTGAAAGAAGCTGCTGAGAAAGCTAAGATTGAATTATCATCTTCTTCAGAAACCGAAATCAACTTACCATACATTACCGCTGTGGATGGTGTACCTAAACACTTGGTAAAAAAATTAACACGTGCAAAATTTGAGCAATTAGCAGATAAATTATTTGAACGTTGCTTAAAACCTTGCGAAGCTGCATTGAAAGATGCGGGTTATTCAGCTTCACAAATTGATGAAGTTATTTTAGTGGGTGGTTCAACCCGTATTCCTAAAGTGCAGGAAATTGTAGAAAAATTCTTTGGCAAAAAACCAAATAAGGGTGTTAACCCCGATGAAGTTGTTGCTATCGGTGCTGCTATACAAGGTGCAGTATTAACAGGTGAAGTTAAAGATGTGTTGTTATTAGATGTTACACCTTTAAGCCTTGGTATTGAAACAATGGGTGGTGTTATGACAACTATGATTGCTGCCAACACAACCATTCCAACCAAGAAAACAGAAATATATTCTACAGCCAGCGATAACCAACCCGGCGTACAGATACATGTATTACAAGGTGAAAGACCAATGGCTGCACAAAACAAAAGTTTAGGTGTGTTTAACTTAGATGGTATTCCACCGGCACCGAGAGGCGTACCTCAGATTGAAGTAACTTTTGATATTGATGCTAACGGTATTTTACATGTTACCGCAAAAGATAAAGGCACCGGTAAAGAACAAAAAATTACCATTCAGGGTGGAAGTGGTTTAAGCAAAGAAGAAGTGGAAAAAATGAAAGCGGAAGCCAAAGCCCATGAAGCAGAAGATAAAGCAGCCAGAGAAAAAGTAGAGAAAATCAATCAGGCAGATAGTATGATTTTCCAGACTGAAAAGCAATTGAAAGAGTTTGGAGATAAAGTACCTGCCGATAAAAAAGCACCTATTGAAACTGCTTTGAACAAATTGAAAGAAGCACACAAATCTCAGGATACTGCTGCTATTGATGCTGCTATTGCTGAAATGAATACAGCGTGGACTGCTGCAAGTGAAGAGTTATACAAAGCTCAACAAGCTGCAGGTGGTGCTGCACAACCGGGAGCAGAACAACAAGCGGGAACTGGTGCTAACCCACAAGGTGGCGGCGACCATGTTGAGGATGCTCAGTTTGAAGAAGTGAAGTAAGATTGTTTCTAATTATAGAAAGTAAATAAAGTTTATAAAGAAAATCCCTCACAGTTTGTGGGGGGATTTTCTTTATAACTACGATTGCCAAAATTTTATTGCTTTTCACCAAACTCATGGTCTTTATCGTTATAAGATGCAAATGCAACTGGGTCGCCAGCCGGACCATGATACTCTGCACTACCAAAACCAAGAATCGGATAGAAAATGATTCCTAATAAAATCAACCCAACAGTAAAGCCTTCGCCTTTGCCAAAACTCTTAGATAATAGGTTAGCACTCCATACAGCAAAAACAATGTTTACAAAAGGTACCAACATCAGTAAAAGCCACCACCACGGTTTACCGATAATTTTAAGCAAAATAATAACGTTGTAAATAGGGATAATAGAAGCCCATCCAGGTTGGCCTGCTTTTTCATAAATTTTCCATTGAGCGATAATTAATATCAACCATAAAATACCGAAGCCTATCAATAAGCCCGGACTAAAAATGCCGAAAGGATCATTGTCGTACATAAAATATTTTTTAGGGTTTAAGATGTCTAAATATATCAAATAAAATATCAGTTATAAAATACTACTATTAATTTAATGTTATCACTCCTCAAAGAACATATACATTCCCGACAAACAATTCTTACACTTGTAAAAGTCCCCTTATAAAAAGAATGCCACGTTCAGGTATTTAATAATGAACAGTTCAATTAAATCTCCTAAACTGTTATCTTTAGTCACAAACCAAACAACTAACGATGACATTTACAGCCCAACAAATAGCAGACTTATTAAACGGCACCATTGAAGGTGATGCTTCAGTAACCATCAGCAAATTAGCCAAGATAGAAGAAGGTGTTCCGGGAGCCATTTCGTTTTTAGCTAATCCTTTGTACAATCAATATCTCTACAGCACAGAAGCCTCTTTGGTAATTATCAATAAAGATTTTGAATTAACAGCACCTGTAAAAACAAATCTGCTACGGGTGGAAAGTGCACAGGCAGCTTTTGCTAAACTGCTTGAAATGTATAATCATGTAAAGTTGAATAAAAGTGGTATCTCTAAAATGAGTTTTATTGCAGCATCGGCAACTATCGGTACTAATATTTATGCCGGCGAATTTTCTTTTATTGGTGAAAACGTAAAGATTGGCAATAACGTAAAAATTTATCCGCAGGTATATATTGGTGATAATGTCGTTATCGGCGATAACACTACATTATTTGCAGGAGTTAAAGTTTATTCTGAAACAGTTATAGGTAAAGATTGTATTATTCACTCAGGTACGGTAATCGGCAGTGATGGTTTCCGATTTGCAACAGAAAACGAACAGGGTAATCGCAAAGTGCCGCAAATAGGTAATGTGGTTATTGAAGATGACGTAGAAATTGGTGCCAACTGTGCGATAGACAGAGCTACCTTAGGTTCTACCATATTAAGAAAAGGTGTAAAGTTTGATAATTTAATTCATATTGCTCATAATGTGGAAGTAGGAGAGAGTACTTATATTGCTGCACATGGTGTAATTGCCGGTTCTACAAAGGTTGGTAAGAATTGTATGTTCAGCGGTCAGGTTGGTTTGGTTGGCCATTTAACTATTGCTGATAATACCATTATTACTGCCCAATCAGGCATTTCAAAAAGTGTAAATAAATCGGGCGAAATATTAATGGGTTCTCCTGCCTTTGATGCAAATAAATATAGAAAAGCATTTGTGCATTTTCGCAATCTTGATAATATTGTTCAACGTATAAATGCACTGGAAAAAAAGTAATCTATTCTGTATATGATGGCTAAACTTTTTTTTATTCTTTTCTTCATAGCTGTACCCCGTTTTATTTTTTCTCAAATAAGTAATCAATATCTGTATCACGATACAAGAGAAAACCCTGCTTATGGCAGTGCTAAAAAATTATTGGGCAGCACTTACATTATTAATTGCTTCGTTTCAGCAGATAGAAAGGGGTGGAATATGGCAGACAAGAATTATGTTTTACGCTTACAGAATGAAGGATTGGGTTGGATACAATGGCATGCTAATAAGTGGGGCATCAGCGGATTAAGCTTTGACACATACAATATTGGATTTGATACTGATATTAAATTAAATGAAATTGAAAGAACAGAGGATTTCACTAAAATGAAAACACAATGGGTTACCACTGTATTACATGCAGCTGGTTACAATAATATCCCTGCATTTTATGATTCTGTAAAAGCGGCAACCAAGGCAGATAACATCGTTGTAATGGTTTTTGCTAAAAGAGAAAGCAGAAGCCATGCACAAGCATCCGGTACAAATAATGTAAATAATGAAAGGTTTTTGGAAGGCTCCGTAGTTTTTAGTCAGGCTTATAATGGTTATCCTGTAACGGCGGGAGTAATATTACATGAAATGTTACATTTGTTTGGTGCAAAAGATATTTACGAGGATAAACAAGTTTATAGAGATCCTGAAGCATTGGAAAAAATGAAATCAGTTTTTCCTAACAGCATTATGTTAGAAACATATACTGATATTGCCCATAAGCAAATGGAACAATTTACAGCATGGTGTATCGGCTGGACGAACAGCTATTACGGTTGGTACGATTTGTTTATGCATAATACAGTAATAAAATAATCTTTGCAATTTTTTAGCGTTCTGCCATAAATACTCTTCAAATAATTGCATCAACTTTATAAGAGCAATTATTATGAGCGGAATATTCAAATCACAAAGTCTATCAGGAATGCTTTATGGCTTATTAAGTTTTGCCATAGCAATTGTGTTATTCATTCTCTCATACAACTTATTACCGGATTTAGAATGGCCTTATAAACTTGATAAGTTTTTTATACTGTTTGTACTTGCATTAATTATTGTGTTATTAGTAAAACTCTTTAAACCATTTATTTTTCTTTTTATTATCGGCGTATCAATGTGGTTTTATTATAAGAACAGAGATACCAATTATGATTTATTGAGTTTTTACAATGATACCAGAGCAGTATTCAATAATATTCAAACCAATAAAAACGGAAGTTTTGTGTATGTTGGTTACAAATCTTTATTAACTGATAAGCAGATATTAAATGCTATTGATTATAATGAACCTGCTGTTAGAGATTTTGCTGTAGCTGCTGCTAATAAGTATTTCAGAAAAGAGCAACAGTTAACAGGTAATGATGGCAACACATGGCAACTTATTCAGGCATTTGCAGTATTTAAACAAATAAGAACAAAATGGAATTATGTTAGCGACCCCGCTAATGAAGAATATTTTGCAAAAGCAAGTGAAACTGTGAAATTATTAGCAGGTGATTGTGATGATTATTCAATTGTAACCGCTGCATGTATTAAAGCAATAGGAGGCAAATGCAGATTGGTTTGTATTAACGGGCATATTTACCCTGAATTATTTATCGGCAATAAAACAAAATTAAAAACTGTTGCTTCTTTAATAGTAAACCAATTATTTATAAATGAAAGCAAAGGCAAGCAATTGAATTATCATGAAGATGAAGCAAAGAATATCTGGTTGAATTTAGACTATACTGCTTATTATCCGGGTGGTACTTATATGGGAGAAGATGTTATTGAATATATCTATCCATGAACTTAATAAAAAAGCCATACACGTTAATGTATGGCTTTAATTTTCCTGAGGGTTATCTCTGCTATTTTATCTTTTTAAATGTAACCGAAATAACGAAACTATAATATTACGATTCTGATTACTATTAAAATGTCACCAATTGTTTTTATAATTTATTGATTGGTTTGACTGGCGGCTTTCTTTTTCTTCTTACCATCAATAATAGCACCAGTTCCTGCACCCGCTGCAGCACCTATTAACCCACCAACAATAGCACCTTCTCCTTTTTTACCATCAACCATTGCACCAGTAATAGCACCGGCTCCAGCACCTATTAAAGCACCTGTAGCAGTTGCGTTAAGACCTTTCTTTTTAGTTGTTGAAGAAGTTTTTTCAGTTGTTGAACTATTACCCGAAGTATTATCGGCTGCCCTTCTTTCTGCTCTGGCTTCGCGTTCTGCTGTAACAGCTTTCATAGAATCAATTATTCTTTGTTTAGCTTGCTCAGCATTAATTGAATCTATTGTCATTTGCTTTGCACGCATTTTTTGTGCTTCTCTTTCACTCTTATCAGAGCATGCAATAAATAATAAAGAAAGAGATACAACGCTTAATAATTTTTTCATAAAGAGTGTTTAAGATTAAAAGATATAATAGCAAAAACATAAAACTGTGCCAGAGATACTGCAGTAAGAAATTGCTGTAATGAGTTATAGAAAACAAGCAATCTGTTGTTGAATTAATTCCTCAAAATGGGTAACGATACTTTAAAAATTGTAAGAACTTACAGATTTTAATGCTGCTCAATAATCATTCATTATTATCTTTCAAACCATGAAAAATGGTTTACAAAAGCAGCAACTACTGAAAGAATTAATTTACAATACCTACGTACAATTAAAACCATCCGGTGTGCATGGTATTGGTGTTTTTGCAGCCGTTGATATTCCCAAAGGCTGTACAACTATGTTCAGTGAAGAAATGGGAGAGTGGATAGAGCTTTCATTTGAGGAAGTAGCTTTACTTCCCCCACACAGCAAAGCATTAATTGAAAACTTCTGTTTGTTTGACGACAAGCAATATTTTGTTCCTGCCAATGGGTTTAAACAACTTGATTTATCTCTGTTTTTAAATCATTCTGATAAGCCCAATTTAATTTCTGTGAATGATGGAGAATTTTTCAAAGCAACCAGAAATATCAAGGCAGGCGAAGAACTCTTCATAGATTATGGAACGATAGTGGACAGCGAAGAATGATAATACTGTATTTTTTAACCAATTATCCCTTACTTTTGCAATCCAAAATTTTTCCCGTAAGGTCAAAACAAGATTCCCGTCTGTTCGGGAACACCAGCAGGGAGTAATCGTAAAGATTATTAAAATGCCAAAAGTAAAAACAAACTCAAGTGCCAAAAAAAGGTTTAAAGTAACCGGCACAGGCGAAATCACTTTTCAAAAGGCTTTCAAACGCCACATTCTTACTAAAAAATCTACTAAGCGTAAACGCTCACTTCGCCAGAAAGGTTTAATAGGTGCCCCTAATAAAGATTTTGTATTACGTTTATTAGGAAGAAAATAATTTCAAAAACAAATTCGAAAACTAAAATTCGGGTTTCTCTACTTTGAAATTCGGGTTTACAAAATAATTAATTATGCCACGTTCAGTTAATGCAGTTGCTTCAAGAGCACGTCGCAAAAGAATATTAAAAGCTGCTAAAGGCTTTTATGGTAAACGTAAAAATGTTTACACAGTTGCTAAAAATATTGTTGAAAAAGGTCAGACTTATAGCTATGTTGGTCGTAAATTAAAAAAGCGAGAATACCGCCAGTTATGGATTGCACGTATTAACGCTGCTGTAAGAGAAGAAGGTTTAACATACAGCCAATTTATTAACAAATTAGCTGTTAAAGGAATTGAATTAAACAGAAAAGTATTGGCTGATTTAGCAATGAACAACCCTGAAAGTTTCAAAGCTTTGATTGCTTCAGTTAAATAATTTATACAGCATTCTTTTTACAAAAGCCGAAGTTTTAAAAGCTTCGGCTTTTTTGTTTTCAATATGCTTCAAACAATTACTTTTGCTGTCCTGATAAAAATCATTTCTTGTTTAACTAACCCGTAAGAATGACAAACAGCTATACTTCGTTGGTGAACCAAACGTTTCACTTTCCGCAAGAAGGATTTGATGTTAATGATAACGATTACTTAGAGTTTAATGGTGTTGATTTAAAACCATTGATTGAAAAGTACGGTACGCCTTTAAAACTTACTTATTTGCCTAAAATCGGGATGCAAATAAATAAGGCTAAGCAAATGTTTGCAGCAGCTTTTAAAAAACATAAGTACGAGGGAACATATAATTATTGCTACTGTACAAAGAGTTCTCATTTTTCTTTTGTAGTAGAAGAAGCATTAAAGCATGATATTAATTTAGAAACATCTTATGCTTACGATATTGAAATAATAAATCAGCTTTATAAAAGAAGAAAAATAACTAAAGACACTTTTATTGTTTGCAATGGATTTAAACAAAGAAACTATACTTCAAGAATTGCTAAACTAATTAACTCCGGGTTTAAAAATGTTATTCCTGTTTTAGATAATAAAGAAGAATTAAAAGCATACAAAAAATCGGTTAAGGAAACTTTTAAATTGGGCATCAGGGTTGCGGCTGAAGAAGAGCCGAATTTTCCTTTTTATACTTCCCGTTTAGGAATCAGAGCAAAAGATATTCTTGAGTTTTATGTTGATGAGATTGAAGGGTATGAAGAAAAGTTTCAACTTAAAATGCTGCATATATTTCTAAACAAAGGCATTAAAGATGATATTTATTATTGGAGTGAATTGAATAAAATTATTAACCTGTATTGCCAGTTAAAAAAGATTTGCCCTGAATTAGACTCCATTAATATCGGTGGCGGATTTCCGATAAAGCATTCATTAGGCTTTGAATATGATTATCAATTCATGATTAATGAAATAGTTGGAAATATTAAGAAAGCTTGTAAAAAAGCAAAAGTGCCGATGCCTCATATCTTCACAGAATTCGGAAGTTTTACAGTGGGTGAAAGTATGGCACATATTTACAGTGTTGTAGCCGAGAAACAGCAAAACGATAGAGAAACCTGGTACATGATTGACTCTTCTTTTATAACCACATTACCCGATACCTGGGGTATAGGAGAGAAGTTTTTAATGCTGCCTATTAATAAATGGGATAATGAATACCAGAGAATCGTTTTAGGGGGAATTACCTGTGATAGTCATGATTACTACGATAGTGAAGAACATATTAATGAGGTTTTTTTACCAAAAATTAAGAGTAACGATATTGATGACCCTGACAATAAAATACCACTTTATGTAGGTTTTTTCCATACTGGTGCTTATCAGGATCAGATTAGCGGTTATGGCGGAATAAAGCATTGTTTAATCCCTTCGCCCAAACATATCATTATTGAGCATGATAAAAGTGGTAAATTGATTGATTGGGTGTATGCTAAAGAGCAAACTGCTGCCAGTATGCTTAAAATTCTCGGTTATTTGAGATAGAATTTGTGTTTATATTCAATTAATTACCCCTTAAATAAGGGTTTTCGAGAAAATTTTTCGAAAATTTGTTTGGCATATTGGAATTTGTAGTTATTTTGTAACCGATTTACTACCCGATGTAGAAAATCAAAACAAATAAAACCAATATTCCTATGCCAGTTATTACTACAAGTAATTGCTGTTTTATATTAAAATTCATAGCCCAATTACATCTTGCTGGGCTTCAGCAAATTTCAACAAATCATATTTTAATGAACAGTTTGGTTAAAAACCAATCTCCGAATTTTTTGGTTATTCCCATTAAAAAAGAATAGCTATGTAAACTGCTTTTAAAATCCAATATCCATATAAAACCATCCAAAATCCTAATCAATTTTCTATGAAGAACTTCTACAAACATCTTTACAGATGTGTGCTTTTAATGTTAAGCACATTTTTCTGTGGAATATTATTCTCCCAAAACCTGGTTTCTCCTTCGGAGGAAAATACAGTTCCTTTAACTGTTACAGCTGCATTTTCTGTAAACGCTGCTAAACAATGTATTACAGGAAACAGTTTTGTATTAACCAATAGTTCGTCTGCTGCAGCGGGAACAAGTTATTTCTGGGACTTTGGTGACGGCACAACTTCTACAGATGCAAACCCTGTAAAAGTTTACAACCGTTCAGGCAATTTCAGAATACATTTAGAAGTAAGAAACGGAAGCGATAATGCTTTTGTTGAGAAGTTTATAGATGTAATGCCTAAGCCTAATGTTAGTTTTAATACATTGAAAGGTACTTATGATGGTAAGAGCTACACTTTTATCAGCTCTTCAACCATTGAAAGCGGTACGATGAATTATTTCTGGAGTTTTGGTGATGGCACAACTTCAAATTCAATTAACCCTACCAAAGCATTTACTGCTGCCGGTTCTTATAATGTAAAACTTATTGTAACCAGCGATTTTGGTTGTAAAGACAGTATTACTGAAGTAATCAATCAAGGTGTAGCTGTTTGTCCTTCGCCTGTTTCTGCTTTTACAGTAAATACCCCTGAGCAATGTAAAAATACTAACAGGTTTAATTTTACAAATACCTCTTCAGTTAGTTCAGGAAGCTTAACTTACGCATGGGATTTTGGCGATGGTACAAGCTCTACAGATGCAAATCCTGTAAAAATTTATGTTCTTAAAGGTAGCTATACAGTTAAACTAACAGTTACTAATAGTTTAAATGGCACTTGCAGTACTTCAGTAACAAGTCTAATAAAAGTAGTTGGCCCTGAAGCTAAGTTTGTTCCTAATCCTGTTTCTGAACAATGCTTAAAAAATAATTTGGTAAACTTTACAAATGAGTCAAGCGTAGCAGGAAATGGTGTTACTTACAACTGGAATTTTGCAGATGGAGCAACAGCAACAACAGCCAACCCAACACATACTTATACCAATGCCGGTACTTATAATGTTTCATTAGCTGTTTATGACCCTGTAACAAATTGTACAGATACCGCTTATGTTCCGGTAAAAATGTACCCTTCACCGGTAGCTTCATTCACAGTAGTGAATCCGCAAACATGTAATGCAAAAAACTTCTCATTCAATAATACTTCATCTATAAATGGAGATGGGGTTAATTACAGCTGGTTTTTTGGAGATAATAACAGTTCAATAGATGTAAGCCCTTCTCATACTTATTCAACTTTGGGAACACATACAGTTACCTTAATTGCATCAAGCAGCCACGGATGTAATGATACAGCAACAAGGCAAATAACTGCTCCTGAAATTGTTGCTGCGTTTACTATCAATCCTACTTCAATTCAATGCTTTAAAAACAATGCGTTTATATTTACCAATTCATCTCATGCATCAACAAGCGGATTGCAATATGATTGGGATTTAAGCGGTGGTGTTACTGCAACTAATACAAACCCTTCCCGCTCTTTTAATGCACCGGGTACATACAACATTCGTTTAATTGCTAAAACGCCGTCTAATGGTTGTGCAGATACTATATTTCATTCGTTAACGGTAAATCCCAGCCCTACTGTAGATTTTTCTTCAAGTTTATCATCATACACAAACAATAATTTAACTGTAAACCTTAATAGCACTGCTTCTGTGGCAAGTGGTAGTTTAAATTATGCATGGTTTTTTGGAGATGGTCAAAGTTCTGTTAGTGCAAATCCAACACATATTTACAGCAATAATGTTGCGGAAAGAACAATCAGTTTAACAGTAAGCACAGATAAAGGTTGCTCAGAAACTGTAACAAAAACTATTTCAATGGTTGATGGTATTTCACGTGTAGTTAACAACAGTTTTGTAAACACTAACAATAACAATGTTTCTTCAGGTGCCGATGCAGGAGGAATTAATGTATATCCGAACCCGGCTCAAAATTTTGTACAAATTCGTGTTCAAAATCAACAAAACAATAATTCAATTGCTGTAAGAATAATTGATTTTAACGGAAGGGTAGTGGTACAAAGAACAGAACCTGCTTCAGGTGGAAATACAACTGTTATTACCATAAACATTCAAAACATTAATGTAGGTAATTATTTTGTAGAAGCATTAAATGCAAATGGCGTTAGAATGGCAGCACATTCTTTAGTAAAGAGATAAAAAATTATTAATAGTAAATGAGTATAGTAAAGGCAGGCAGTACCTGCCTTTATTTATTTTCATTAAGTGAAGCAATTGCACTTTCTAATTCTGAAAGATACCTGCCGTAAATAAGATTTAAGTACCACTTGTTTATGTAATGCACTGCAACAGCTAATACTGATATTAAAGTAAGTATTAAAAGTATTATAACTGTTTCGTTCAACCCGCTATTAGTAAGTTGATTAACTATATAAGATTGGCTGAAGTGTCCATCTGTATTGTACCCTAAAAGAAAAGCATAACTGATACAAACCGGAATTAATAATAAACTAAACTGCTTGTATCTTTTCATATACAGTTTAATACTTGCAATTAAAGTAGTAAGATTTTCTTTTACCGGTGCATCAACATAAAGCATTTGATTATTTATCATTCTTAAAAACCGTACAAATACGGGTATGAAAGCGACAATGACTAAAGCAAAAGTTCCGAAATAAATTCTCAAACCTTTATTGCTTAATAAAAAAGATAAAACAGCAAAAATAATAATGGCTGTTATGGTTGATGTCAATTCAAACCAAACACCTTTCTTTAGTTTGTATAAAACAGAATTTGTTTTTTCCTGAAGCGATAAATGAATTTTTTCAGAGCCTAACTCAACATCAGACTTCTCAAATTTTTCATTTAAAAGGTTTTTAAAATCATCCAGTTCCATAAATATTTTATGAAGAGTGATTGTAATATTTAATTGCTGATTCTTTAAGTTTTGCTTTAATTCTGATCATTTTAACTGCAACATAATTAGCTGTAATACCGATTATTTCTCCAATCTCATCATAGCTGTAATTGTCTAAATAAAGCATCACTAAAGCTTTATCAATTTTATCTAATTGAGCAATGGCTTTATACATTGCCTGTGTTTGTTCTTGCAGTGTTGCAGAAACATCTTCCTTAATATCAGGAATTGTTTCTGAATGTATTATAAAAGATTGCTTCTTGTTTTGTTTGAAAAATGTAATCGCCGTATTTAAAGCAACTCTATATAACCAAGTTGAGAATTGGGCATTGCCTTTAAATGAATGATAGGATTTCCAAGCCTGTAAAATAATTTCCTGATACAAATCAGCTTTATTCGAAACATCATTTTCATAAACATTACATATTTTATGAATAATGTTTTGATGCTTTTGAATTAAATCAATAAAAACTTTTTCAGCCACTTGCATTCTTTTAATATAGAACAGGAGTTATAGTAAAGCCTGCTTTTCTTAATAAACTGATAATACCGTTTTCACCACCTAAATGCCCTGCACCAACCGCAATAAAAGTTGATTTTTCTTTTACAGTTTTACTGATTAGAGGCACCCAATTACTATTTCTTTTCTTTATCAATAAATCTTCATACTGCCCGTATTCAAGCTCATTGGCAACTTCCTGCTGCATCTTATTAATATCTTTCGACTTATAAATAGAAACTAACTCCTTCAATTCCTTTTTTGACTTATCAAAATCTAACAATGTTTTTTCTAACATTTTTGCCTGAACGCTATAAGGTACTTCATCAAAAATTTGTAATTGAAATTCAACAGTTTCTAATCCGTTTATGGGTAATGAATCTTTTTTCGCAACCTTCATAATTTCATTTTCATAACTAACCGGTGTGCAGCCTAACATCGTCGGGTACAGAAGGGAAGAAACAATGAACGGTTTATACTGGCTTACTAAATTGAATGGCAGTTGAGATTTTCTTTGAAAAATAGCTGCAACAGAATCGTAGTTTTCTTTTGAAATATACTCCTTCAATTCATGGCTGTCATTCATTTTGATATGCTGCATCATTTTAGTATTAATTAATGCATCATCTAACTTCAATTCAAAATAAACCTGCTTGGTTGTGTGCAGCAAAGTCACTAAAGTATCGGGCAAAACAAAATCTTCTGCACATAATAAATGAAATGTACCATATACATAAGACGGCTGTTCTATTCCTTTACCGCTGATTTTCCATAATAACGATTTCTCGTTTGGCTTTTGTGCAAAAGACGCTTTAATAAGTATGAAGGAAAATAAAACAATTACCAGATGTTTCATAAGTTTATAAGGTTAGTATGAAAAGGAAACAAAATATTACAATAAAAAAGCCCTGTATAAAAATACAAGGCTTTAACCAAAACCAACTGCTTATGAAACAAACTTTATAACCAATTTATTTATTGAACGCTGATTTGTTTTGGAGCAGATTTTACTTCTTCTTTTTTAGGAATGAATAATTTCAATACTCCGTTTTCATATTTAGCCTGAATGTTATCAGCATTAACTTTATCATCTAATGAGAAACTTCTTTTAAAACTATTATAGCTGAATTCTCTGCGAATAGTTTTATAATCTTTCTGCTCAGTTTCTTCTTTTTTCTCAAAACCAATGATTAATAATCCATTCTCAACACTAATTTTAAAATCTTCTTTATTACGTCCCGGTGCATTTAATTCAATGTGAAAACCATCATTTGTTTCGTGAATGTTGGCTGCCGGAATATTCCAGTTTTGATTAAAATCTCTACCCCAAGCAGATGGGAAACCAAAGAATTCATCAAACACGTTGTTTAAATTTTTTGCATGATGTTTTACGAGTGTCATAGTATTAAGTTTTTTGTTTTTATAATTTGAATGAGAAATTTCAAATTGCATTCCAAGGCAAATTTTAAAGTCAATTTATCATAATAGCCTTAAAAATAAGACAGTATGTCATTTTCGATAGAAGAAAAAAGTCATCATGTCTTGTTTAAACGTTTTTTTGTTTAATTCAATCAATTTAATTTTGCTCAAAATATTTAAGATGTATCCAGCAGAAATAGTAATGCCGATGAAGGCGGAATTAATAGAAAACGGTTTTGAAGAGATGTTAACTTCAGACGAAGTAGACAATACGTTAAAGAAAAAGGGAACAACATTAGTGGTTATAAATTCAGTGTGTGGCTGTGCAGCAGGAACCTGCAGACCGGGAGTAGTTATGGCTGTAAATAACGCAACAAAAAAACCTGATAATCTGGCTACAAGTTTCGCCGGATTTGATGTTGCTGCGGTTCAAAAGGTAAGAGAGCATTTATTGCCTTATCCGCCATCATCACCTGCAATTGCTCTTTTTAAAGATGGCGAATTGGTTAGTATAGTTGAGCGTCATCAAATTGAAGGCAGACCTGCACAGGTTATTGCTCAACATTTAATAGCAGAATTCAATAAATATTGCAACTGATTAAGTTTTGTTTTTTGATGGGTTAGTTAGTAATCTAAGGACTCTTTTAAGAGTCCTTTATTTTTTGAAGCCATCGCCAATTAAACTAACATTGCAATCTAATTTATAAAGCATGTATCCTAATCTGTATTATGTTTTTCAAGACTTATTCGGAATAAACCTTAATGGTTTAAAACTCATTAACACATTTGGTTTTTTTGTTGCCATAGCATTTATAGGAGCTGCTTATACCTTAACAAAAGAATTAAAAAGAAAAGAAACTGAAGGGCTTCTAAACTATACAGAAGAAACTATAATAACTGGAAAACCTGCTTCATTCGCAGAGCTGTTAATTAATTTTTTATTAGGCTTTTTGATTGGTTATAAAATAATAGGAGCTTTTACCATACCTGATGCTCTGAATGATCCACAGAGTTTTATTTTTTCTTCTCAGGGAAATTGGCTTACAGGATTATTATTGGGAGGATTTTTTTTATGGTTGAAATGGAGAGAAAAAAATGCTCAGAAGAAAGAAAAGCCTGAACAGAAAATTACAAGAATTCAACCACATGAGAGAGTAGGGGATTTAGTTATTTATGCTGCGATTTTTGGTTTTTTAGGTGCCAAAATATTCCACAACTTAGAAAACTTGAACGACTTTATTAAAAACCCTATCGATGCTTTATTGTCATTCAGCGGACTAACTTTTTACGGAGGATTAATCTGTGCTGCTCTGGCTATTTATTTTTATGCGAGAAAACATAAAATTGCATTTATACATTTATGTGATGCTGCAGCACCGGGATTAATACTTGCTTATGCTATTGGAAGAATAGGTTGTCAGGTTGCGGGAGATGGTGATTGGGGAATATTGAACAGTGCTTTTGTAAGTAATACTAATGGAACTTTAATAGCTGCTGATACCACTCAATTTCAAAATGTATTAAACGCTAATGCAGGTTTTTATATTAATCAATTCGGCAGCTTACAAAATGTTCAACATTTAAATATTCAGCCGTTTTGGGGTTTACCAAACTGGCTTTTTGCTTACAACTATCCACACAATGTAATTAATGAGGGAACAGCTATTGCCAATTGCATGGGCAATTACTGCCACCAACTACCTATCAGTGTTTTTCCTACACCTTTTTACGAAACTTTAATGAGTTCAGCTCTATTTTTCCTTTTATGGTTTTTAAGAAAGAGAATTAAAATTGCAGGCCGATTATTCGCTATTTACTTAATTGTTAATGGCTTAGAAAGATTTTTGATTGAAAAAATTCGTGTAAATACCAAATACAATTTCGGCAGTTTCCATCCTACACAGGCAGAAATAATAGCTATCTTATTAATTATCGCCGGGACTGTGCTTTATTTTCAGGCACCCAAGCTTTTAAAAGCCAATAGCAAGCCTTAACCACATTTTCTTACCACTTAACTATTTTAATTTACAGTTCATGCTTTAAACATGTACTATTTAAAACATACTACTTAGTTTCGTTCTGTAATTGATTAAAACAAGAACCATAAACTAAGTGTATGAAAATAATATCATTTCTCTTATCAGGCTTATTTTACGCTCAAATAAGCTTTTCTCAACAGCCAGTTGTTTTAAAAACTACAGGTAAAGTTGTTGATAATCAAAAGCCGGTAGAAGCAGCAGCTGTTTCTCTTTTAAGAGCGAAAGACTCTTCAGTAATTAAAATTGCAGCAACCTTAAAAGACGGAAGCTTTGAGGTATTAACGCAGCAACCCGGTAAATTTTTACTTTCAGTTCAAGCAGTTGGCTTTAATAAATATTTCAGTCAACCCTTTGAACTATTTGAAAAACAGAATATTATATCTCTGCCAATTATTCAACTTAAACAGGTGGTTAAAGAATTAGACAATGTAACTGTAGCAACTAAAAAGCCGTTGATAGAGCAGAAGATTGACAGAACAGTTTTAAATGTAGAAGCTTCCATCAGCAATATCGGTACATCAGCTCTTGATGTTTTAGAAAAATCTCCCGGCGTTACCATTGATAAAGACGGAAATATCAGCCTAAAAGGTAAAGCAGGCGTTCAGATTTTTATTGATGGAAAACCTGCGTATGTATCAGGACAGGATTTAACTAATATGTTGAAAAACATGCAGAGCAGCCAATTAGACCAAATTGAAATTATGACCAATCCGCCCGCAAAATATGATGCAGCAGGCAATGCCGGTATTATCAATATCAAAACAAAGAAAACTAAAGCTTTCGGTTTTAACGGCTCGGCAAGTGTAAACTATTCACAAGGGTTTTATGGCAGAGGAGGAGAGAATCTAAACTTAAACTATCGTGAAAATAAGTACAATTTTTTCGGAAATCTTAACCACAATTACAGAAAAAATTATCAGGATTTATTCATTGACAGGAAATTTATAGATGCCACAAGCAAAAATGTACTGTCAATTTTCAACCAAACCAATCGTTTATTTAATAGTGGTGAATCATACAGGGGAAAAGTTGGAATGGATTGGTATACTTCACCAAAAACAACAATCGGATTTGTAATAAATGCAGCAACAGATCCCGGAGATTTTATCAGCAATGGGGATATCAATATTTCAGACCCTAATAATGTATTGCAAAGCAAAACTATGGCAAAATCGATTAACTCGCTACAGTCCAAAAACTTTAGCACCAACATCAACTTTCGAAGGGTAATTGATAGTACCGGAAAAGAATTAACCGCAGATTTAGATTATATCTATTATAATGCAGCAAGCAATGAAACAGTTACTAACAGTTATTTTGATAATAGTGGTAACACTATTTTAAGACCTGATACTTTATTAGGAATGCTTCCGCAAACGGTTACTATTTACAGTGCCAAAGTTGATTATACGATGCCTTTACAAAAAGGGGCAAGGTTTGATGCAGGCATAAAAGCAAGTTATGTAAAAACTGATGCAAATGCAAGCTACGACAGTATTAAAAACGGTAGTACCGTTCATGATTATAACAGAAGTAATCACTTTATTTATGAGGAAAATATTAATGCAGCTTATGTAAATTTCAGTAAGCCGATTTCAAAGAAATTCAGTGCACAAGTAGGTTTAAGGTTAGAACAAACCATTGCAAAGGGCAATCAGATTACAACAAATATCCAGTTTAACAGAGATTATGTGCAATTATTTCCCACTGCTTATTTTCAATATGCCTTAAACGATAAAAATACTTTTGTATTGAATTACGGAAGAAGGATAAGAAGGCCCGATTACCAAAGTTTGAACCCTTTTGTGGAGTTTTTAGATAGATATACTTATCAGCAAGGTAACCCTGATTTGCAGCCGCAGTTCAGTCATAACATTGAGTTATCACATACTTATAAAAATTTCCTTACAACAACTTTAAATTATACCAATACAACAGATATTATTCAAGAGGTTTTAGAGCAGAATACAGCCAAAAATGAAACCTATGTAAAACAGGCCAATATTGCTCAACAACGCCAATTCGGTATTGCAGTTAACGCAGCAACGCAATTTAAAAAATGGTGGACAAGCAATTTCTATGTAAATGTTTACAATAATCAGTTTTCAGGCATCATCAACAATTCATATGAAGTAATCAGTGCTACAACTGCAGTTTTTAATGTAAACGAGCAATTTAAATTCAATAAAGGCTGGGGAGCTGAATTAAGTGGTTTTTACAGAACTGAAAGTGTTAAGGGAGTTTTTACTATAAAACCATTGGGGCAAATGAATATGGGCGTAAGTAAACAATTATTGAAAAATAAAGCAAGCATCAGATTGGCAGTTGCTGATATTTTATACACGCAAAAAGCCAGCGGTTATAATAAGCTCGGAACTATAGATGCAGCATTTCATCAGCAAAGAGACAGCAGACAGGTTAGCATTGCTTTTACTTACAGATTCAATAAAACAAAAGGAAAGATTGCTAACATTCAAAAAAGAAAAACCGGCGGTGCCGATGATGAGCAAAGCCGTATAAAAGGCAATTAATAAAACATATACTATGATTAAAGCCCTAATCTGAATTTGATTAGGGCTTTATTACTTTAGTTGATAACCAGACAGTTAAATCAAATTATCCTATAATTTATATTATGTTAAGTAACTAAAAGAACTTTCCTATTCAATTTCCAATGGTATCTTGCACAAGTTTCTATACTAACCCATTCAACATAATTCTTACTGACAACCTACTACATTCATGATACAATATTTTCAAACCAAAGACGGACAGGTAACGGAAATAACCAAAGCAGAAATAGGTACATGGGTAAACCTTGCTCCCCCGTTTAAAGAAGAAGAATTTGTAGAAATAAGTAAAGAATTAGAAGTGCCTATAGAATTTTTGAGAGATTCTTTAGATATAGACGAAAGACCACGCTATGAAATTGAAGACAATGTAAAATTCATTGTTATCAAACCTCCTACCGAGAACAATTCTTTTAATGATAGCGATGCATACTATATTACCATTCCTATCTGTATCATCTTAACACACAATCAAATTATAACCGTAAATTCTTTTGATAACGGTGCCATCAAAAAATTCTTAAGCTCCTTTCAAAAAAGAAACGCCGATAAACGAAACATGATGGTGTTAAAAATTTTCGAGAAAGTTATTCAAACCTATCTGGAATATCTTAAAGAAATAAACAACCGCAGAAACCAATATGAGCAAAGCTTGTACGACAGCAACAGTAACGAAGACTTACTTAAGCTGATGCGAATTCAAAAAAGTTTAGTGTACATTATTACAGCATTAAGAGGCAATGAATTATTGATGTTAAAATTAGAACGCACCAACTTTTTGCAATTGAATGATGAAGAAAAAGAGTTTCTGCAGGATTTAATAGTAGATGCCAGCCAGGCATTAGAAATGGCTAATACTTATACCAATATTTTAAGCAGTACTTTAGATGCATTTGCCAGCATCATCAGCAATAATTTAAACAGCGTAATGAAACGCTTAACATCCATTACCATCATACTTTCATTACCTGCATTAGTCACCAGTATTTACGGTATGAATGTAGATATACCCTATTCACATTCAGCCCATGCATTTTATATTCCGGTAATAATTTCATTAATTGTTTCTGTAATTATTGCCTGGTATTTTATGAAGAAAAAGTGGTTTTAATTTTTGTACCCAACAGTAAAACTTTACTCAGCAGCAGTGGCGTCGCACACTTGTACTGTATAACAATAAGCAACAAACATGAATCAACCGATAGACTTTTCAAACTTACCTGCACCCATAAAATTTACAATAAGAGTATACGGTATTTTATTAGATGCCGATAAAAGAATCTTAGTAAGCGATGAATTTATTCGTGGTAATTACTTTACTAAATTTCCCGGCGGCGGTTTAGAATTAGGCGAAGGCACCAGAGCTTGTTTGCAAAGAGAGTTTAAAGAAGAAACAGGATTAGATGTAACCATTGGCGAACATATTTATACAACAGATTACTATCAGCAATCTGCTTTTAATTTTAACGACCAGATTATTTCCATTTATTATTATGCTTATCCTGTTAACCCGAATGATTTAGCAATACTGCCAACCAAAACAAAACATTTTGATTTTACAACTGAGCAAACTGCTAACCCGCAAGGACAAGCAGAAGTGTTGCGTTGGGTTGAATGGAACGATTTATCAGAAGCCACTGTTCATTTACCCATTGATAAAATTGTGGTGAAGCTATTGAAGCAATAGTCTTTTGCCACAGATGCACAGATTTACACGAAAAATGTATTAAAAATTTGTGTTTATCCATGTATTCGTAGCCTTTTTTATTAATTAATCTCTGCGAAACCCGCTGTCTGCTGAGACTTTGCGGTAAATAACAATAAAACAAAACCTCATCCGTCTTTCAACAAAACTGCAACAATGAAAGTAATAATAACCGGTACAACGGGTATGGTGGGCGAAGGTGTTTTATTGGAATGCTTATCAAGCAATATTGTTTCAGAAGTGTTAGTCATTAATAGAAGGCCTTGCGGTGTTACACATATAAAGTTGAAAGAAATTATACATAGCAACTTTCACGACTTATCTCCCATTGAAAATCACTTATCAGGTTATGATGCTTGTTTCTTTTGTGCCGGTGTTTCTTCTGTTGGTATGAAAGAAGAACAATACCAACACCTTACTTATGATTTAACCCTGCATGTAGCAAAAATCTTAAGCAAATTAAATAGCAATATGGTGTTTTGTTATGTATCTGGTAAAGGTACCAATGCTAATGGCAGCATGATGTGGCAAAAAGTTAAAGGCAATACCGAAAACGATTTACTGAAACTATCATTTAAAGCAGTGTATAATTTTAGGCCGGGTATTATAGAACCGATTAAAGGGCAAAAAAACACATTGAAGATTTATACTTATTTAGGCTGGTTAATGCCGGTAATAAAAATTCTTTCACCATCTAATATCTGTTCATTAAAAGATATTGCTGCAGCAATGATTAATAGTGTTATAAAAGGCTATGAAAAGAATATTTTAGAAGTAAAAGATATTGTTGCTTTGGCGAAGAGGTAGTTGGCTACAGTTAAGTCATTTCAAGGTTCGTACCGAGAAATCTCATTTATCATTAAACAGATTTCTCGTTGGGCAAGAACCCAATCACGAAATGACGAATCAACCTTTTCGAAACTCTCCGCCTCTGTGATTAATAAAACTATCCTGCAGTAATAATATTTTCAAATTCCCCCTGCCCCATTGCTGCTTCTTTCATTTGTTCGGCAACAGTATGTCCCAAGTATTTATCAATTATTCTTTCAGCTCCGTAAATAACCGGTGTTAATACAATGGCCATCGTAAACTTATAGGTATAATTCACCATACAAATGGCTAATACTTTTTGCCAACTCCAGTTATTACCTAATTTAAAAGCTATAAACAATACAATAAAACTATCTACCAATTGAGAAACCAAAGTAGAACCTGTTGCTCTCAACCAAACTTTACGATGACCCGTTCTTTTCTTTATACAATGAAACACAGCCACATCAATTAACTGGCTGGCTAAAAAAGCTGCAATACTTCCTACAATAATCCACATACCCTGCCCGAAAATACCTGAAAATGCAGATTGCATATTCGGTATACCCGAATCTGTTTTAGAACTAATCCACCAGCCCGGAGGCGTGGTTTGCATGGCTGTATAAAACATTAAAAAAGCATAACTGATTAAAATAACTGCCGTCCATGAAATTCTTTTCACGGCTTTAGGGCCGTAGTATTCATTCACAATATCAGTCATAATAAATTCCAACGGCCATAACAATACACCGCAGGTAAGTGAAAATGATAAGCCACCTTCCCCAAATAAAGTGAAATTAAAAGGCTTAAACCCTAATGTACTTTCTAATGAAAATATTTTACCACCGATACATTCTGCTATTAAAGCATTGGCTACAAAAAAAGCACTCATGCCAAGAAAAAGCTTAGTGGGTTTGTCTTTCAGAATTTGATGTATCATAATTAACGAAAGAAAAAGATAATTTGAATAATGAGAAATAAAAGATTAGTTATTCTTAACCATGCAGGAACATTAACTGTTTTACTGCTAATTATTTTTGTTAAAATAATAATATTTAGAATGAAATTTAAAATAACACCTGATAATGTTAAAATAATAATTGTTCCAACAAAACCTTGATATTTTGAACCTATCAAATCATTCTTACCAACATCCATGGTTAAATTCATAACAATAAAAATCAAACTTGCTATGTTACATAACAAAACCACCCTGCTGATAAATAATAACCAACGCATAAAAATTTTCGTTCAAAATAGCATTAATTTGCTGCACTTAACAAAGAACTGATGAAAAATTTTCAATGGAAAAAATTATTGCCTCATGCAATAGCCATAGCTGTTTTTTTAATTGTTGCATTAATTTATTGTAAGCCTGCATTAGAAGGTAAAGTATTACAACAGGGAGATGTGATTCACTGGAAAGGAATGGCTCAAAATTCATTTGCATATAAAGATAAACATGGCACTTTTCCGTTGTGGAGCAATGGTATGTTCAGCGGTATGCCTGCTTATCAGATTACAGGTATCGGAGAAAACCCTATCGGCATTGGATATATAGGAAGCTTATTAACATTGGGTTTACCAAAACCTGTTTACTTTTTCTTTCTGGCATGTATTTGTTTTTATTTTCTTACACAAGTATTAAAAGTTAATCCATACATAGGCATTTTTACTGCATTAGGTTATGCTTATGCAACTTACAATCCTATTATTATTTCAGCAGGGCACGATACGAAAATGAATGCTATTGCTTATATGCCTGCATTAATTGGTTCATTACTATTACTCTACGAGAAAAAATATCTATGGGGTGCTGCATTAACAGCGGTTTCCACCGCATTAATTGTAGGTGCCAACCACATGCAGATTACCTATTACACTTTTATTATTGCCGGTATAATGAGCATTGCTTATGTGGTAAGATGGATTAAAGCAAAAGAATACAAACATTTAGTAAAAGTTGTTAGTATTGCAATTGTAGCTGTTGCTATTGGTGTTTTAGTTAACGCCATTACCATATTTACCACTTATGAATATGCTAAAAGAACCATTCGTGGCGGAACAACTTTAGCTTCATCCAATAAAGGAAATTATTCTAAATCTGGTTTAAGTACAAATTATGCTTTAAGCTACAGTATGTATAAAACGGAACCATTGGTATTGATGTTTCCGAGAATGTATGGTGGCAGCAGTTTTAATTTAGAAGTAGAGCAGGATAAATCAAAAGCTATTGAAGCTTTACAACAAATGCCTCAACAGTTAGGTCAGCAAATACAAGGCTATTTACGTTTTTATTGGGGTGGCATTGATGGTGTGGGAACAGCAGGCCCGCCGTATGTTGGTGCAATTATCTGCTTCTTAGCATTAATTGGTTTTGTATTATTAGATGGGAAATATAAGTGGTGGATTTTATCAGCAATAGTGCTTACCACATTAATGAGTTGGGGTAAATATTTTGCTGGTTTTAATGAATTGTTGTTGAAGGCTTTACCCATGTATAACAAGTTCAGAGCACCAAGCATGATAATGGTAGTACCAACTTTATTATTATGTATGATGGCTGCTTTAACCATTGATAAAATAATTACAGTAGATGATAAAGAAGCTTTGTGGAAACAATATAAAAAAGGATTAATTGTAGTGGGAAGTTTTTTCGTATTAGCTTTATTGGTTTATGTTTCATCAGATTTTATGAGTGCTGCAGGGCAACCAAATGATCATGATTTATTAAAACAAATTAATCAGATACCTGACGAACAACAGAAAGCTGCCATATTAGAACCTGTTAAAACTTTCATTAATGGCTTGAAGGAAGATAGAAAAAATTTATTTCTGGGAGATTTGCTGCGTTCATTACTATTTATTGCAGTAGCAGGTATTGCATTATGGTTATACATCAAAAAGAAAATAAACACAGTAGTTGTTATAGCTGTAGTTGGTTTATTTGCTTTTATTGATGTGATAATGATTGATACTAAATATCTGAATGAAGAACGTTATCAGGAACAGGCAGATTATGATAACAACTTTGCTCCTACTACTATTGATAAACAAATCTTGCAGGATACAAGTTATTACCGTGTATTCGATGTTTCGCATGGCATTAATGATGCCTTTAATGGAAGTGCGTTAACAGCTTACTTTCATAAATCAATAGGCGGTTATCATCCTGCTAAGCTTAGTATTTATCAGGATTTGATTGATAGCCAATTGTATAAGTTCCCTGATTGTTTGCCTGTAATTAATATGTTGAATACAAAGTATATCATCACTCCCAACCAACAAGGTAATCAGCCAATCGTACAGCAAAACCCTTATGCATTAGGTGCTGCATGGTTTGTAAAAGCCATTGAATATAAAAACACACCTTCAGAAATTATTCAATCGTTAAGTAAATTCAATCCAAAAGATACTGCTGTATTAGATGCTTCAGTAAAAGCTAAAATTAATTTTACCGGAAGTAATGATTCAACTGCATCTATTCGTTTAATAAAGAATGATAATGATGTGATAGCATATGAATCGTCATCAAATACCAATGGCTTTGCAGTGTTCAGTGAAATATATTACGATGCGGGATGGAAAGCAACCATTGATGGCATTGAAACACCCATTTATCAAACCAACTATGTTTTGAGAGGCATTCAGGTACCACAAGGCAAACATAAAATTCTGTTTGAATTTAAGCCTGCATCTTTTGTTACCGGTAGCAGATTGGCAATTGGTGCATCTGCCATAACATGGTTATTATTAATCGGAGCCATTGTAAGTTCATTACGCAAACGCAAAGAAATACAAGCATAATGCAATGACAGTAATGGGAATTGTTTCCTACAAAGTTTTTCCTGCCTATATGGGCGGACAAAAAGGTGTAGCTAAATTCTATGAATATCTTTCAAAAGAAGTTGAAACAATTTTGGTTACTTCCAGTGATAATGTTACTGTTCCTTTCGCTGTAAAGAAACAGTATCATTTTTTATTTCATCATAATTGGGGCTGGTTAAATATCTTTTACATTAATAAGCTGGTGTATTTAATAAGGCAACATAAGATTGATATAATTATTGTAGAACATTCTTATTTCGGAATTATAGGTATTTTACTGAAAGCCTTTACAGGAAAGCCTTTCGTAATACACTCACACAATATAGAAGCTCAGCGTTTTAAAACAGCAGGTAAGTTTTGGTGGAAATTGTATGAACAGTATGAAAGATTTGTTCATACAAAAGCAAACCATATTTTTTATAAAACAAAAGATGATGCTGACTATGCAAACAATGTTTGGAAAATAAAAAATCGCTCCTATTCAATTGTTCCTTTTGGAACAGATTTGAAAGCAATTCCTTCTGCAACTGATAAAGCAATATGCAGAAACCGGATTTGTGAAAAACATACCATTCAAAAGCAAGAACCTATTTTTCTCTTTAACGGAACATTAGATTTTGAACCGAATATTCATTCAATAAAAATTATTATTGAAGAGTTAACGCCTTTATTGCTGCACTATCATTTTCAATACAAAATGATTATTTGCGGCAACAGGATTAAAGAAGATTTATTGAAAGAGATAAATACTTGTAATAATATAATTTATGCAGGGTTTGTTGATGATATCAATATTTATCTGAAAGCTGCTGATGCATTTATTGTTCCCTCCTCTTTAGCAACAGGAATTAAAACAAAAATTATTGAAGCATTGGCAAATAACACTTTAGTAATTGCTGATGAAAAAAGTATAAAAGGAATTGGCGTTTCAACTGCACCCAATAAACTGATTCCTGTAAAATCCAATAATTATAAGGCTTTCAGCGAAGCAATGATGAAGATAAAGGTTATTAAAAATGAAGACACACAACCATCATTTTATGATACTTATTATTGGGGCAATATCATTCATCATGCAACTTTATCTTTACAATCATTAAACAGTTCCAAATGAAAAAGAGCTTTCTTTTTTTATTGGCCATGGCAGCAATCAGTCAATCTTTTGTAATTGAGAAAAACAAAGTAGTTGTGGTTTGGCAGCCATCTCATCAAACAGATACAGGAAAAGATTTCTCTGAAGCTGAAACATGCAATGCAATAGTTGAAGCCGCAATAGAAACCAACCCCAAATTAAAAGAATATAAAGTGTGGAGTTTGGGGAATAACAATGTGCATCATGCAGACAGAGGTAGTAACACTTCTGTTGAACATACGGCAGCAATAATTGATGGAAAGATTTCCGGCTATGCTTTTGAATTACAGGAAGCCAATAAATTACACCCTACTATTTTTATTGCTGTACATAATAACGGTGGCACAAAACGCAATGCAGTATGGGGTTATATTCATTATGGAGATAAATATGAAAATGAAAACAGAGAATTAGCAGGTAGATTAATTAAAGCAATTTCCGCAGCAACTGATTTAGAAAACAGGGGTGTTTTATTAGACAGTACAACCGGCAGAAACGATTATCGCTGTAAAGAAACCAATAAACTAAGCTTTTATAGTTTAGACGAGAATGTAAATACTGCAACTTATCGTGTATTGTTAGAAATAGGTGATAATGAAGCAAGCAGAACATTGTTGCTTAGTAATGAGGGGAGAAAGAAAATAGGGCAAGCATTGAAGATGGAACTGGCAGCATGGATGTCTGAAAAAAAATTTAAATAAGCATGAGTGAAGCTTTGGAAATATCAGTAGTAATATGTACTTATAACCGTGCAGACTATATAAAGGATGCCATGGAAAGTCTGTATCATCAAACATTACATAAAAGCAGGTTTGAAGTAATTATTGCCAATAATAATTCAACAGATAACACCAAAGCAATTGTTGAAGAATACATTTTAGCTCATACCGATGCTAATTTTATTTATGTTGAAGAATTACAGCAAGGTGCATCTTATGCAAGAAATACAGGTGCTGCTTTAGCAACCTCTCCCCTTTTATGTTTTATGGATGATGATGCGATTGCTGAAAAAGATTATTTAGAACGTATTGTAAATTTCTTTAAAGAACATACAGATGCAGGAGGTTTAGGCGGAAGAATTATTCCGAAGTATATTCCCGCAGAACCCGTATGGATGAGTTATTATGTTGCGTCATTGGTTGGCAATTTTGATTACAGTAAAGAAGTTTGTGTGTTCGCAGAAGGAAAATATCCTTTAGAATCTAACATGATTATTAAAACCGATGACTTCAGAAAAGTAAACGGTTTTAATACTGAATTGCCGGGTGTTGTTGGCACATTGCGTATTGGCGGAGAAGGCAAAGAATTTTTCTATAAGTTGCAAGCTTTAGGAAATAAAATTTATTACGACCCAGCTATAATTGTTCAGCATGTTGTTGAAGTAAAAAAACTGACTAAAGAATATATGTACCGCGTTGCAAGCGGTATCGGCAGAGGCGAAAGAAGAAGAGTAAAAGCAATCAGTAATATTGCTTACATTAAAAAAAATGTTGAATACTTTATAAAACTCGGAGCATCTGTTGTACTTGCTATTAAATATATTTTACAAGGTAACTCTGCTAAAGCAATGCCTGTTATTCAATTCAGAATAGATGCATGGAAAGGTTTAGTGGGGAAATAAAAAATAAGTTATGGACTTAGAAATTTTTATTAACAGAAAGATTAAAGGAACTCTTAATAGATGGTTTGGTATTGAATTTACTTATGGTTCAGAAACAAAAAAAGTTAGGCATCTGGTAATAAAATACTGTGTTGGAAAAGGTTGTGATATAGGCTTTGGCGGAGATAAAATTGTTAAACAAAACTGCGATGGAATTGACTTCCCGAATCCATATGCAAAAGCAGGAAGAGATAAAGTTGATATAGGCTGCGATATTATTAATGGAGAAATACCTGTTGCTGACAATACGTATGATTATGTTTATACAAGTCACTTAATTAAAGATTTTACTGATACCATTGATGGACTTAAAAAGTTTATTCGTGTTCTAAAGAATGGAGGTAATTTGATATTAGTTTTTCCCAACCAAAAAAAATATGAAGAGGTTTGCAATAAGAGAGGGCAGCCTTTAAATCCTTATCATGTTCATCAGGAAATGGGTTTAGCATACATGACAAATCAATTGAATAAAATTGAGAACATTAAATACGATTTGATTTTTAAAAGTGATTGCGAAATTGATTACAATGTTGTGATGGTTTTAAAAGTTGAGAAGCTATAAATTCGATATTTTAACTCCTAAAGGTTTTAACAACTTATTTATTGTCCTCATTAATCCGGTAGATTTTTTTACCGGTTTTGAATAAAAGCAATTTAAGTTTATAAACATATCATAGCCATTCGCTTTCACTTCTTTTGTATAATCTTCCAATAAATTTCTTAATACAGGAAGATTACTTAAGTCGAATCTGTTTTGATGTTTAGATAGTATTTCGGGCATCTCAAATTTATATCCACTGATATGAAGAAATATCAACGGCTCATTTTCATTAACTACAACTGAATTGTGTTTAATAGATAAACTCCTTTCATGCAGGTTCCAATAAGCAACGTTTAAACCTTTATTATTTGAAACAATTACTTCATCAAAAAACAAAGGAACTAAATTTAACCAGGTTTGGTCAACGCCCATACCTTCTGCAAAATTGTAATAACATTCATCAATTAAATGATTACTCCACCATTGTAAAAAATCTTTGGTTATATCAGTAACCTTCATTGCAATAAAGCCTGCGTTATATAAACCGGAGCGTATAACATCTCTTTCTGTGGAAAGTCTTTTATCATTAATTGGTGTTGTATAATGTGGTGTAAGAATAATAGATGAAGTTTCTAATTGTTTTTCGATGGTATTTAAAGATTGATAAAAATAAATATCTGTATCAACATAAATCAATATCTCAGGATTGTATTCTTTTATTAAATACTGAGCCATAAAAGGTTTTACAGCACAGTTCAATTCTATAATGGTATATTGATTACTCATTTTTTCGAATGAATCAATACCAATATTTTCTGCTTCTATTAATAAATAAGGTTTAAAAAAATTACTGTCAAATCTTCCGTTTATTTTATCAACTAAACAAATAAATACATGGTAATCATTATTATGCTTACTAAAAGAATCAGCCATTGTTTTAGCATAAGCCAAATGGTTAGCAGAACAAACTGTGTAAGCTATTTTCTTCATAATTTTTTAGCTATAATAATGTTGCTTAAATATAATTTTTGATTTTTAGGATAAACCGGTTCAACCAGTTTGAATAAACCATTTAAAAAAGGTACTGCAATTTGTCGTACTATTTTTTTAAAGAAATTAATTTTTGAGAAGAATACAACATGGTGCAACCAGTAATCATTCAGATAAATAATAAATAATTGATGTATAGCCGATAGTGTATGCCCGCTTTTGTCAATTACTTCAACTTCAAAGCCATTTTTTTGTAGTAAATCTTTTAAGGCAAATTGAGTATATCGGGCATAATCATTAGGTATTTCATGCTCTTCCCAAACAAAAGGGCAAGTAACTAAAATCCTTCCATCTTTTTTCAAAACACGATGTAATTCGGGTAATATTTCATTCAAATTAAAAACATGTTCAAAAACTTCACTGGTAAAAATGCTGTTGAATTGCTCATTCTCAAAGGGCAAAGTTTTACCGTCGTAAAAAAAATCAATCTGTTCATTAGTATGGCTGTGTCCATCACTGTTATAATCAACACCCGTATAAGTTTCAATATTTTCAAATAATGATTGATAAGGTTTTGCACCGCAACCAAAATCAAGCAGTTTACCGCTAAGCATATTGCTGTACTGGCTAATTTTGTTATAAAGCCCTTTTCGCATAAAATATAAAGGATGCGATAAAGGAGGATTAAAGTCTTTAGGTACCATATCTTTCATTCAGAAACCGATTGATTTAAAGCTATCAAAATAAAGTAATTTAATTTAGAATAAGCATGAGAGTATTTTACGACCACCAGATTTTTTGCAGACAAAACTTTGGTGGCATATCAAGATATTTTTTTGAATTGATAAAAGGTTTTGCAAATAATCAACAAATACAATCAAGTTTTTCAGCAAGGTTTACTAATAACTTTTTTGCAAATGAATTGATTAATGAAAGAAATTTACTTTCAACGGCTTCTTTTAAAGGCAAGAAAGATATAGTAAGACTGTTGAATGATTTTATTACACAAAAAAAACTGCAAAAGCAGGAATTTGACATCTATCATCCTACGTATTATAACAGCCATCTTTTAAAATATAATATCGGTAAACCTTTAGTGGTTACTGTACATGATTTGGTTGATGAAAAATTTAATAATATCAATCCGAAGTTTACCGGATTAATTGCTCAACGGAAAGAAATGATTCAAAGGGCAGATAGGGTAATTGCTATTTCTGAATCTACCAGAAAAGATTTATTAGAACTGTTTTCAATTCCCGCTGATAAAATATGTACAATATATCATGGAAATTCTTTACAAGCAGATATTAACCCTTTAGGCAACAGAAAAAAGTATATTCTGTATGTTGGCAGCAGATCAGGCATTCATAAAAATTTTACTGCATTCCTTAATGCAGCAATTTTATTTCTTAAAAAAGAAAGTGATTATCAATTAATCTGTGCAGGTGATAACCCTTTTACTGCAAAGGAACTTGCTTTAATTAATCAATATAATTTATCAAATAAAATTATTCATCAAGCAATAGTAAATGATGAACAATTAGCTCGATTATACGTAGATGCAAGTTTATTAATCTATCCAAGTTTATATGAAGGTTTTGGATTTCCAATTGTAGAAGCATTTGCTTGCGGTTGTCCGGTTTTAACCAATTCAGCCTCGAGCATGATTGAAATTGCTGCTGATGAGGCATTTTATTTTTCTTCAAATTATCCTGAAGAAATGTGTACTGATATTTTAAATGCCTTACATAACCATGAACAACGGGAAATTAAAACTAAAGCAGGCATATTAAAAGCTAAGGATTTTACATGGCAAAACACTTTACAGAAAACAACAGCTGTATACCAAACATTGGGTTCATAAATCACTTTAATTTGCAACATGAAATTTAAACCTGTTAAAGCATTCAAAGTTTTATTTGGTCTTGATAATAATATCGCTTTATTCCCACCGGATTTTGAAGACTTCCATAAAAACATTATTAATAAAGTACGTCCATATACTATGACAAGCAATGAACGATTGTATGGATTGATTGAAGCTGTTAAGTATATTATAGAAAATAAGATTGAAGGTGATATTGTTGAATGCGGTGTTTGGAAAGGTGGCAGTATGATGGCTATCGCTGAAACGTTAAAGCAATTAGGCGATACAAACAGACAATTGTTTTTATACGACACTTTTGCAGGCATGACTGCACCTACAGAAGAAGATGTTGATCAATTAAACAGAGATGCAAATTCTCAGTTAAAGGATGATATAGATAAGAAAACAGAAAGCATAGTTTGGGCTTATTCAGGTTTGGAAGAAGTAAAAGCTAATATTAAGAAAATACAATACCCATATGTAAATATTCATTTTATTGAAGGAGATATTCTGCAAACCATCCCTGCACAATTACCGGGTAAAATTGCCTTATTAAGATTAGATACCGATTGGTATGAATCAACCAAACATGAAATGATTCATTTATATCCTTTATTACAAAAAAGCGGGGTATTAATTATTGATGATTATGGTTTCTGGAAAGGAAGCAGGAAAGCCGTTGATGAATATTTAGAAGCTAATAAAATATCTATTCTTTTAAACAGAATGGATGAAACAGGCAGAATTGCTGTAAAGCAAGCTTAGTTAGCATTCAAATATTTAATTTCAGAAACTCTTAACGCTCTGCCATAAATTCTAATATCATCTACATCACCCAAAAAAGGATACAAAGTATCGCCACCAAAATAAAGAATATCAGTACTTGTTTTCATGCCACCACTATAAGCATTTTGCCATTGAAGTACCCCATTGATGAAACATTTCATGGTTGAACCATCATATGATATGGTATAAAAATACCAAGTATTGGCAGTTTGATTGAAAGGAATGATAAAACCATTATCCGCATTTAATGAGCTCTTAAAATTTCCGCTAATTGTATTACCTACTATGGCACTTGAAAATGAGCCGGTACCTCCGCCATCCCAATGATGGGTAACTATTCTTTGCGATGAAGAATTATTGGTATTCTGTTTAAACCAAAAACTCAACGTAAAATTATTCACATTCATAGTGAAATTTGACACATAGATACTTTTTGCGTTTCCGAAATTGTATGCTTTATTAGCTAAGCCAAATCTATCGTTAGTTAATGTAGCACCTGAAACAGTTCCGTTTAAATTATGTCCACTACTATCTCCTGCATTACCATTTAATGGATAATAAGCCAATAAATTCAATGATAGTTGTGAGTTAAACTTCGGAGCTTTATAGGCAACCGTTAAACCATAATATATTTTATTACTAACCGTTTTTGCATATGCAGTGATGTAATAAGTAGTATCTCCTAAAGGTAAATTAAAGCCGGAGTTTATATTCCCATACAGACCAATGCCGGTTTTAACAGTACTATCAACTTTTGAATCAGTTATTTTAGAACTATAGGAAACAAAATGGCCACACTCTTTAATTATCTCATTATTATAAACACCGGTTATAGTCCCTTGGATTTGAATGGTATCAACAAAATTGTAACCTACACTTCCTGTAATCAGCACTATATTCGTATCAACTGTGCTTACAGGAGTAGGCGTAGGTGTAACAGGATTATTCTTTGAACAAGAAATTAATATGGATATCAATACAACAGTTGCAACTAAAGTAATACGAGGCATTTTTCTTTTTTACCAAATTTAGCCGAAAAGAATATATGAATTAAAATCTTTTTTTATTTTAAACAAAAACTTACCAAAAGAAGTTTGCAATAAATAATGTAAAAACTTCAATCGCATTTGCCATACCCTGCATTTTACAGAGTAACCGAAATAAGATTCATAAACAGTTACATTTTGTTGTAACGATTTTATATAGTTATTACTGCTTATACCCGTATTATCAAAAACAATCATGGTTTTATTAATGAATTGATAAGGCTCATCTTTTATTCGGCACATCAAATCATAATCCATTGCAATTGAATAATTCAAATTAAAAATTCCTGCTCTGTTATAAACTTCTTTTCTTAAAAACCAGGTAGGGTGAGCAATACTTCGCATTCCCTTATACAATTGCTTTTTATCAAACGGCTTACCTACTTCTATCCATTGCCCTGCACGTTTAATTTTAATCTTACCACTAACCCATTGAATAGTTGCATTGTTTTGGAAGGCTTCTTTAACTATTGAAAGAATACTTTCATCAGCATAAATGTCGCCGCTATTTAATAAATGAATAATAGTTCCTTTAGCTCTTTCAATTCCTTTATTAAAAGCATCAGATATACCTTTATCTTTTTCATTCAGCCATTTCCTGTAAGGCGGCTGTGATGTAGCTTTCAACCAATCTGCAATATCATTTTTAGTGGAACCATTAATAATCCAATGCTCAAAAGGTTGAATTGTTTGAGCATCTACACTTGCACAGGTTTTTTGTACATCGGCAAGATTGTTAAAACAAATGGTTATGATGGAGATGGTCTGCACAATTATACAGTTGTATTCAAAAATCCTAAAAACTTTTTTAAAGCTTTTCTTTTTTCTTCAGTTAAATCGTATGAAATATTTGCAGTGTAATACTTTTTTAAGTCGTAACCAGTGAAGTGATTGGCAGCCACAATTTCATCAATATGTTGCATACCTAAACCGTTGGCTGTATTAAACTGTTCAATAAATGTTTGTGGAAGTTGTTTATTAGCAATCCATGCAGCAAACATAAAAGGCAAGCCAGTAAAGTTTCTCCATGCTATACCTAAATCATAAATAAATTGGTTTTTATGGCGTTGTTCCAAAGCCCTGTCTCCTATTACAACACCTGCTGTGGTGCCATTAATTTTATCTCTGAAATCTGCTTTAGCATCTTCAAAAACAACTTCTTTTTTCCAGTAATGCTGTAATAAAACCTTTGCCAGGTTAACAGATGTTCGGCTCTGATAATCTAATAATACAGTTTCTATTGCTTCCATCGGTACTTCGCTGAAAATGGCTACAGAAGCCACTTCGCCGTTGGTACCAATACAATAATCAGTTATAATATAATGCTCCTGCAGTTTAGGAATAACAGCTACCGGCACCAATCCAACATCTATTTCATTGTTTAACAACATGGCTGCAATTCGTGCCGGATAATCAATAATTAATTCAATATTTTCCTGCAAGGCAGCATCTTTTTCAATACCGTACAATAATGGCTTTGTGTTTAAATAACTTACCGCTCCAACTTTTATCTTCTTCAATTCATCTAAATTTGCGTGCAAAGAAAAATGATTTTTTGGTAACCAACTGTTGATTATTAATTAGGCTTCTGTTGCGTCGCACACTTGTACTTTTTGTTCAATGTTCAGCATTGCTCAGAACCTTGAAGTGAGTGACACAACAGGTGATGACATGAAATACAAAAGCTTGTTACAAAAAATCAATTCTTAATTACTAATTACAAATTCCTAATTCCACAAATGGAACTTACCAATCTTACTGCAATTTCTCCCGTTGATGGCCGCTATCGTAAACAAGTTGCTCAATTAGACGAATATTTTTCTGAGTATGCTTTAATTAAATATCGTGTATTGGTTGAAGTGGAATATTTTATTTTTCTGGCAGATAAAAAGTTTTTTAAACTGAGCACCAAACAAAAACAGCAACTAAAAAATATTGCAGCAGATTTTAGTTTAAACGATGCTCAGCAAATAAAACAAATTGAAAGCATTACCAACCACGATGTAAAAGCGGTTGAATATTTTTTGAAAGAGCAGTTAGATAAACTTGGGTTACATGAGTTGAAAGAGTGGGTGCATTTTGGTTTAACTTCTCAGGATGTAAATAATACAGCTATTCCATTATTATGGAAGCATAGTATTGAACACGAATATTTACCGGGCATTATTAACCTGCATAATCATTTACACAACCTTGCTACACAATGGAAGCAAATAAGCATGTTGGCAAAAACACACGGCCAGCCTGCCTCTCCTACTACATTGGGTAAAGAAATTATGGTGTTTGCAGAACGTTTAGAAAACCAGGTAAAGCTATTTTCTGTTATACCTTATGCTGCCAAATTCGGCGGAGCTACAGGTAATTTTAATGCACATCATATTGCTTATCCAACAAAAGATTGGGTTAAGCTGGGCAATGATTTTGTAGAAAATTATTTGCATTTACAACGCATGCAATTCACCACACAGATTGAGCATTATGATAATCTGGCTGCTCAGTTTGATTGCATAAAAAGAATAAATACTATTCTGATTGATTTAAGCAGAGATGTATGGACATACATCAGCATGGATTATTTTAAACAAAAAACAAAAGCCGGTGAAGTGGGTTCTTCTGCCATGCCTCATAAAGTAAACCCGATTGATTTTGAAAATGCAGAAGGTAACTTAGGCATTGCCAACGCTTTGCTGGAGCATCTTTCAGCTAAATTGCCTATCTCCCGCCTGCAAAGAGATTTAACTGATAGTACCGTTTTAAGAAATATCGGTGTGCCGATGGCTCATATTATTATTGCTTTAAAATCTTTACAAAAAGGGTTGGATAAATTGGTATTAAACGAAGCAAAACTGAAAGAAGATTTAGAAAATAATTGGGCGGTGGTGGCAGAAGCTATTCAAACTATTTTAAGAAGAGAAAATTATCCCAACCCATACGAAGCTTTAAAAGATTTAACGCGTGGCAAAAATGCGATTGATAAAAAAGCGATTCACGAATTTATCAACGGTTTAAAAGTTAGTGCTGCCATTAAAAAAGAACTGAAAGCTATTACACCGCATAATTATGTAGGTGTTACTGCGGTGTATTAAGTTGAACAAATAAAAACTTTGCATACATTCATAGCATAACAAACTGCTATGAGAAAAATTGTTTTTATCTGTTGTTTATGGTTTCAAACCGCTATCGCACAAAACGGTAACCCTTCTGATACTTATTATCACACAAGCGATGTACAACCTTTAATGGCAACTTATGATGCTGATAAAGGCAATCTCTCCCGCTTCTATACTATCATCAATTCTCCCGAACGCAGAGAACGTTTTATTCAGCTATGTAACGATTATCTCCAACAATTACAAGCGTTGAATTTTGATAAAATGAAAACCTCCTCTCAGGTTGATTATATTTTATTTCAACGCCAGTTAAATAATGAATTGCGTTTATTAAACAAAGAAGCAACTGAATACAATCAAATCAACAAATACATTCCCTTTGCCGATAGTATTTATACGTATGAAAAACTTCGCAGACGGGGTACTTATTTAAACAGCGAAAGGCTTGCCCATACTTTGTTTGATATTAATAAACAAATTCAAACCTTATCAAAATCAATCAGCAAAGAAGCTGCGATGGATATGCCGTTGGCTATTCGTGCAGAAGCTACGGTTAAAGGCTTGCAAAATGCTTTGAAGTCTGTATACGATTTTTATTATGGCTACGACCCACAGTTTACTTGGTGGATGGCAAAGCCTTATGCAGTGGTAGATAGCAGTTTAGCGGTTTATGCCTCGCAATTAAGAAGCAAAGGCAATACCGCTTCTTTACAAAAAGATGATGGCAGCGGTATTGTGGGTAACCCTATTGGCAGAGAAGAATTAATTCGTCAACTGCAATATGAATTCATTCCATATTCACCAGAAGAGTTAATTGATATTGCCAATAAAGAATTTGCATGGTGCGATGCTGAAATGCTGAAAGCCTCTAAGGAATTGGGGTTCGGCGATAACTGGAAAGCAGCTTTGGAGAAAGTGAAACAAACTTATGTTCCTGAAGGGCATCAACCTGAAATGATTATGGACTTATACAATCAATCCGTGAACTTTATTAAGCAATATGATTTGGTAAGTATTCCGCCATTGGCAGAAGAAACATGGAGAATGACAATGATGAGCCCGAGGCAACAATTGGTAAGCCCTTTTTTCTTAGGCGGCGAAACTTTATTAATTGCTTACCCCACTCCTGCAATGGATGATGATGCCAAAATGATGAGTATGCGTGGCAATAATCCGCATTTCTCAAGAGCAACGGTACATCATGAATTAATTGCCGGCCATGGCTTACAACAGTTTATGAATAACCGATATAAAAGCTATCGGAATTTTAATACACCTTTCTGGACAGAAGGCTGGAGTTTATATTGGGAATTTATTTTATGGGATATGCATTTCCCACGCAATGCAGAAGATAGAATAGGTATGTTGTTCTGGCGTATGCACCGCTGTGCCAGAATTATTTTTTCATTGAATTATCATTTGGGTAATTGGTCGCCACAGCAGTGTATTGACTTTTTGGTTGACCGTGTAGGCCATGAAAGAGCCAACGCCGAAGGGGAAGTAAGAAGAAGTTTTACAGGTGGTTACGGTCCTTTGTACCAATTAGCTTATATGACGGGGGCTTTTCAATTTTATGCCTTGAAAAAAGAATTGGTTGATAGCGGCAAGATGAGTTACAAACAATACCACGACGCTGTTTTAAGAGAAAATAGTATTCCGATTGAATTATTGCGGGCTATTTTAACCAACCAGAAATTAAAAAGAGATTTTAGTACGAATTGGAAGTTTTATGGGAAATGAAATTTGAAAGGTAATGCCGTTGTTGTGTCTTTTGACCAACAACTATGAGCTCGTTATTAATCTAAAAGATGTTGGTGAAGAACACCAACATTGGCGGAAGATTTTACGACGGGTTGGAAATTTTATGGGAAGTGATATTTTGAGAAGGACGCCGTTGTTGTGTCTTTTGACAAACAACTATGAGACCGTTATTAATCTAAATGAAGTTGGTGAAGAACACCAACATTGCCGAAGTAATTTAATAATTATTAAAATCATTCATGAAAAGATACATAAAGTCAATATCGATTAATTCTTTGATTTGTATTAAAGTTGTACCAAATGGGTCATCTTCAAGTTGAATCTTTTTTAAATAAGGTTCAATAATAATCTCATATTGCATTGATGTTGGTATCACATACTTGTATCCCATAATCTGATAGTCGAAAATTCGATATTCTTTATCCATCAAATGACTGTATTCAGTAAATCGAATTGTTGGATTTTTTATATCGGGCAAGGAAAATGGTAAAACTTTAAATTTGGGTTTATGGTAAAATACTGGATAATCTCCTACATTATATCTTGCAAATTGTCTAATAAAATTAAATCTTTGTTCTAAAGCATCTCCAACTTGCCTTTCACGTTCTTCAAGATAAATTTTATAAACTCCTCTTCTAAATTGTCTCCCTAACATTAATTGAAAATTTGACAAAATCGAATACTTAAATTTAGAAGTAATGGTTTTGCTTTTAAAGTTTAACTTAAAGAATTCAGAAGTATACCTTTTATTTTTATTTTGATTTGTTGCGAGAAGTAAGATATACTGTGAAAGATGAAAAGCCTCTTTAAGAACTAGTTCTATTGACGGTAGTGATTCTGCTTTCGATCCAAAATATAAATTACATAAGTCACAGACGTTTTCACAAACATTAACTCCATTTAGAGATTGAGGAAAGGTGTGTGCTTTTCTATTAAAAGTTTGAATAAAAGATTCTTCTTTTTCACACCATATACATTTTTTCATAGCAGAAATAGAAATTATTAATCTCCTCATTACTTCTTCCTCAAGTAACTTCCTGTTAAAGCAGCAAAGCCTGCTACCAATCCGCCAACAATGGCGGTTACCAATATTACAGCATAAGCAGCACCACCTAAGGGTAATACGCCTGCAATTTTTGTGGCGAGTATATGCTCGTTTTTAAAATCTATGATGAGAGCCATGATGCCCCATAATAAAAACAAGGCAATAAAACCACTTAAAAAGGCCTTACCGGGCTTTTGATGCACACCTAATGCCACCAATAAGGCACAGAATGCAAAACTGAACCAAGGTAAGGCAGTAAATAACCCGAATGCAAAACTTAATAAGGCTGTTAGCAGTATAGCTGTTAGAAATTTCATTGATGAATGTTTTTATTTTTTAATTGTCATTTCGAGATTGGGTTCCCGCCCAACGAGAAATCTGTTTATACTAAATGAGATTTCTCAGGCACATCCTGCCCCGACTAATTCGGGGAACCTTCAAAATGACGAAAACTATATTAACCATTAATAAATGTGATATGCCATTTTACACGGTTGTTGTGTCGGGCTTCCTGCTTTTTTAAGAACAATAAAGGGTAATACTTACCGGCTGCCCATGTATCAACAAACGTATCATAATACTTACTGCCGGGGTTACCGCTTTGTCCGCCGGGGTACACCGCATACGCTTCTATATTATCTGTCAGTTGTACTATCATTCTCCAACTCGGTCCATGATCTGATTTGGTAGCATTAATGATGTTTTCACCACCACCAATAGGTAAGTGTAATCTACTTAAAGCAGGTAGTTTTAATAAGTGTGATACATGTGTATCTTTAAATTTACCCCATTCTAATTTGCCTGCTTTTTCAATATCAGTTAATGTTTTGGTAGCTTTTTGTAATGCCTTTACAACCACATCATACATGGTTTCTGTTTTATCGGTAGTTAAAATATTATCAGCAAACACATAGTTACTGTCTTTCAATAAACTTTCTAATAAAGTAGATGGTTCAGGCAAATACATGGGCAGTTTGGCTTTGCTGTAATCATCAGCATACACTTCTGCATATACACTATCCCACAATACTTTAAATACAGTACTGCCTTGTTCTTTAACATCAGCTCTTAAATTCCAGCTTTTAAAAATGTCTAAATATTTTTTTTCGTTGGCATTCAGTTTTGTTTCATCAATATATTTTAATAAAACAGGTCTTGCTGTCGCAGCAAATACATTAAAATTATCCGTTTGTAATGCCTGCATATCGGCAGGTGTAATATTATTCATAGCAACCAAACGCTTGTTAATAGCAATACCTCTGTATAAAGGAAAGTTGCCGTTTCTGCCGAGATAATAGGGGTAAGTTGAATCAACCGCCATTTGATTGGCACTGCTTACAAAACCACGGGCAGGATTACTCATTTGCGGATTTTCTTTAATATCAATAAAGCCCTGCCATAGATAGCTGCTGTCTGTTCCCGGCATTACAAAGTCGCCTTGTCTTTTCCATTTGGCAGGAAATTTTCCTTGCTGGCGAATAGCAATATCTCCATTGTTGCAGGCAAATACAAAGTTTTGCCCCGGGCATTCAAAAGTGGAAATAGCATCCACATAATCAATATAATTTTTGCTTCTGTTCAATCTGTAAAAAGTAAGCAGTTCATTGCTGGCATCATGTGCTGTCCATCTTACTGCATAGTATTTTCCATCTTTATTATTGCTTTGAAATTTTTTATCATACATCACGGGGCCGAAAACTGTCATTGCTAAATTTTCTGTATCATCTTCCTTCCCTTTTACTTTAATAACTTCTTTTCTGAACTGTGTTTTAACCCATGCATTATTAAACCAATATTCCTGCATGGTACTGTCTTTAAATTTTATTTCATAGAAATCTTTTACATCTCTGCCGGCATTAGTTTCACCCCATGCACAGCTATCATTAAAGCCAATTGGGATGGTTGGTGTACCCGGAAATGAAGCCCCGTAAGCACTGTGGCTTGGTGTGGTTATCTGTATTTCAAACCAAATTGATGGAAGATTTAAACCTAAATGCGGGTCGTTGCACAAAATAGGTTTACCGCTTTTTGTTTTGCTGCCTGCCACTGCCCAGTTATTGCTGCCGTTATCTTTATCAGGAATCATAGGCGGAACAGCCGCAATCATATTATCATTTTTATTCAGGTATAATGAATCGATACTTTTAGGGAACGAAACATTAATACCTGCTTTTTCAAAGGTTGTGCCTTTAGGAATTATCGGGTCTAATGAATCTGCTACAGTTGGGAATAATTTTTTATAAATATCCCAACCAAAGAAATTTTTCGTGTTCGTCATTCCCAAATCTGCATCACCCTGACCCGACAAATCAAAACTCATGAACTTTAAAAACAGGGCTGATTTCATGTTCGTCCATGGTTCAGGTTTATAATCTAATAACTTATATTCTAAAGGAATGTCGTTATCATTCAGAGAATTGATATAACTATTAACCCCGGCAGTGTAAGCATCCATTGTGTTTTTAGTATCGGGATTAGCTTCAATAGCTTTCAATGAATTTTCTGCTGCATACACCATTCCCAATCTTCTGAAATACTTATCGGTATTCAATCTGCCCTCTCCTACAATTTCACTTAATCTTCCTGCTGCCACATAAGTTTCAAATTCCATTTGCCATAAGCGAAACTTGGCATGTAGGTAACCCTGAATAAAATAAGCATCATAATCGTTTTCTGCATACACATGCGGAACCAACCTATCATCAAAATAAACTTCTGCAGCCGCTTTTAAACCCGTAAGCTTAATGTCTTCATCAAATGAAATATCAGTGGGTTCTGCGTTTTTCCAAAAGCCTTTTTGCGGAGAAAGAAAATAACCCAATCTTGGTGTTTTACTTTCACCAACAGGCAATTGTGTATTTAATGTAATAATTAATGCGGTGGTAACAGTTGCAGTAATAATTGCAGGAACAATTCGCATGGCAATGATTTAGGATAATGAAAGTAAAGAAAATTAGAGATATAAGAAAGAAGATACAAGTTACAGGTTGCAGGTAATTGACATTACGCTCTATTTTTACTTCCCACTGGCTCTTTCCATCACCAAATTCAAAACTATATTTAATTGTTCTTCTCTCGTAAGGTTGGTATTATCTAACAATACCGCATCATCTGCTTTGCGTAAAGGACTGATTGCTCTGGTACTATCAATATAATCGCGACTTAATAAATTCTGCTTTACTTCTTCAAAACTAATATCAGTATTCCCTTTGTCATGTAATTCTTTCAATCGTCTTTGCACTCTCGTATCAACATCAGCAGTTACAAAAATTTTTAATTCCGCATCAGGAAAAACGGTAGTGCCGATATCTCTTCCATCCATAACAATACCTTTTGCTTTTCCCATTTGTTGTTGTTGGGCTACAGCAAAAGTTCTAACAGCTTCTAAAGCAGCAACAGCACTTACATTATTGCTTACATCCATACTTCTAATGGCTGCTTCAACGTTTTCATTGTTCAACAACATATCACTTTTACCTTCAGCAATATTATATGCAAATTGTAATTGAATATGCTGTAAAGCGTTTTCAACAACAGCACTATCATTCAAATTAATATTGTTACGTAAAAAATAAAGCGTTATTGCACGATACATAGCACCGCTATCAATAAATACATAATTCAACTCTTTAGCTAATTGTTTGGCCATGGTACTTTTTCCGCAGCTTGAATAACCATCTATTGCAATAACAATTTTATTCATACAGCAAATGTGTAAGAAAAAAAGAAAATTTCAAATTTTATAAACTTAACACAAAACAGTGTTGGCAACTATTAATTTTGATAGTAAACAAGCTGCTCATATGAGTAAAAAAAAGTTTATAGAAAGGGATATCAGTTGGCTGAGTTTTAATGGAAGAGTTTTACAGGAAGCAAATGATGAAACAGTTCCGTTGAGTGAACGTATCCGCTTTCTGGGTATTTTCTCCAATAACATGGATGAGTTTTTCAGAGTACGTGTAGCAACTATTAAACGTATGATTGAATTTTCTGAAAAACGCAAGAAGCTCAATATGCACATGGAAGAAGACCCGCAACGTTTGTTAGACCATATTCAATTAGCCGTATTACAGCAACAGCATGAGTTTAACCGTATTTGGGAAAACATTTTAAAAGAACTGAAAAGGCAAAGAATATTATTGGTTGATGAAAAACATTTAAACAGAGAACAACAAAATTTTGTACGGAATTATTTTGATGAACAGGTTCGCAATAATGTTATTCCGTTAATGATTGAGAGCCTTCCGCAAATGCCTTATTTAAGAGATAAAAGTATTTATCTCGGTGTTGTAATGCGTAAAAAAGAATTTACCAATAAACAGAAATTTGCATTAATTGAAGTACCGGCTAAAGCAGTCGGAAGATTTGTGCAACTGCCATCCAAGCAAGGAGAACAGCATATTATTTTATTAGAAGATGTTATACGTTATAACCTGCCTTATATCTTCTCATATTTTGAATACGATTATTTTGAAGCACATGTTTTTAAAGTAACCAAAGATGCAGAAATTGATATTGATAATGATGTATCCACTTCCTTCGTACAAAAAATAGAAAAAGGTTTAAAGAACAGACGAAAGGGTAAACCGGTGCGTTTTGTGTACGATAAAGATATGAACCCTGCTTTATTGGATTTTTTAATAAGAAGATTAAATCTTACTAATGCCAGCAGTTTAATACCAGGTGGGCGAATTCATAATTTCAGGCATTTTATGGATTTTCCCAATGTGTTTACTGAGAAGAATACACGTCGCAAACCCTTTACACACCCCGCTTTTCAAACTACTGCAAGGGTTACCGATATTGTTATTAAGCAAGATGTAATGTTACATTTTCCTTATCATTCATTCAATGCAGTAATAGATTTATTAAGAGAGGCTGCCATGGATCCGCATGTAAGTTCTATAAAAATTACTGCTTATCGTTTAGCAGAAAACTCAAGAGTTATTAATGCACTAATCAATGCTTCGCGTAACGGGAAAAAGGTAGAAGTAATGCTTGAACTAAAAGCAAGGTTTGATGAAGAAGCCAATTTAGAATGGAAAAGTATTTTAGAAGAAGAAGGTGTAAAAGTTATTTTAGGTATTCCGTTAATGAAGGTGCATGCCAAAGTTTGTATTATTAAAAAAAGAGTTAACAACAAAACAATACAATACGGCTTTGTTAGTACGGGTAATTTAAATGAGAAGACTGCAAGATTTTACGGCGACCATTGTTTGCTGACTGCCAACAGAAATATTATGGCAGACATCAATAAAATATTTTATCATCTGCAACATCATAAAACAAATTCAACCGCTTTAACCCAATGCAAAACTTTATTGGTTGCACCTGTTAATATGCGAAATGAAATTATTAATCTTATTAACCGGGAAATAAAAAACGCAAAACTTAAAAAACCTGCTGCCATTACTGTTAAACTCAATTCGCTTAGCGATAAAATTTTAATAACCAAACTTACAGAAGCAGCCATTGCAGGCGTTAAAGTACAAATGGTTGTAAGAGGCATTTTTTGTGCTATTACAGAAGCAAAAAAACTAAAGCAAAATTTTTCAGCAATAAGTATTGTTGATGAATACTTAGAACATGCAAGGGTATTAATTTTTCATAACGGTGGTAAAGAAAAAATATACATATCATCTGCAGATTGGATGGTAAGGAATTTAGACCACAGAATTGAAGCTGCTGCACCTGTTTTAGATAAACAGATTGCAACTGAATTAAAAGAGATTATCCACATACAATTAAGAGATAATGTAAAAGCAAGAATCTTAGATAATGAGCTGCAGAATAACTATGTACCTTCCGCAGGTAAAAAGAAAATACGTTCTCAAATTGAAACGTATAATTATCTGCAACAAAAAATAACAAAGCAAAGTGCGATTGGCAGCAATTGATATCGGAAGTAATGCAGCACGTTTATTAATTTCTGAAGTAGTGCTGGATGATTACAATAAACCTGAGTTTAATAAGCTGAATCTTATTCGTGTTCCTTTGCGTTTAGGTTTTGATGTGTTTGAACGGGGCGAAATAACCAAAGAAAAACGTGGTATGATTATGCAAACCATGAAAGCATACAGCCACTTAATTAAAGCTTACAATGTACAATATACAAAAGCCTGTGCCACAAGTGCCATGCGGGATGCAGCAAACAGTGAAGATATTATCCGTAAAGTAAAATTAGAAACCGGTATAGAAATAAAAGTTATTACCGGCGATGCAGAAGCTGCTTTTATTTACGAAAATCACATAGCCGAGAACTTAGATAAAGAACACTCTTACTTATATATTGATGTAGGCGGCGGAAGTACAGAAATAACTTTTTTTGCCGATGGTAAATTAAAATATAAAAAGTCTTTCAACATTGGTACCATACGTTTATTAAAAGGTTATGTGGAAGAAAACAGTTGGGAAGAAATGAAAACTTATATTAAACAATATACCAAAAGCAATTTGCCGGTTATAGCTATTGGCAGTGGCGGCAACATTAATAAGGTTTTTTCGCTAAGTAAAAAGAAAGAAGGAAAGCCTTTACTACTTCAATTGCTTAAAGATTATTACAAAGAACTTTCCAGTGTTTCATTAGAAGAAAGAATGCGTATTTATAAACTGCGTGAAGACAGAGCCGATGTTATAGTTCCTGCCTTGCAGATTTATATTAATGTGATGCGTTGGGCTGATATCGAAGAAATATATGTTCCTAAAATAGGTTTGGCAGATGGTTTAATACAAAGCCTTTATGAAGAAGTGAAATAATCATCTTCATTTCAATAAACTCTCTATAAATTACATCCGCATTTGAATATGTTTTATTCTAAAGCAGAGCCATATTCAGTTTATCCTTCAAAAAACTATTCAAATGAGTACAACGAAAAAGGAAGTAAAAAAAATTACTACCAATACACTATTACAGATGAAAGCCAAGGGAGAAAAAATCTCCATGCTTACTGCTTATGATTTTTCATTTGCCAAAATTTTCGATGCTGCCGGTATAGATGTAATTCTTGTTGGTGATAGTGCCAGCAATGTTATGGCAGGGCATGAAACAACATTGCCTATTACCTTAGACCAGATGATTTATCATGCTTCTTCAGTTATACGAGGTATTAACAGAAGCCTGGTGGTGGTTGATTTGCCGTTTGGAGCTTATCAGTCAAACAACGATTTGGCTTTAGCTTCAGCAGTTCGTATAATGAAAGAGACAGGTGCACACAGCATTAAATTAGAAGGCGGCGAAGAGGTAATTGATAGTATTAAAAGAATTGTAAGTGCTGGTATTCCTGTTATGGGACATTTAGGTTTAACCCCGCAAAGCATTTATAAATTCGGTACCTATTCTGTTCGTGCAACACATCAAGAAGAAGCAGATAAGTTGAAGAGAGATATTTTATTGTTGCAACAGGCTGGCTGTTTTGCAGTAGTATTAGAAAAAATTCCTGCTGCTTTGGCAAAAGAAGTAACAGCATCAGTTGCCATTCCAACTATTGGTATCGGTGCTGGTAAACATTGCGATGGTCAGGTTTTGGTAATGCATGACATGTTGGGTATTAATACAGAATTTAAACCGCGTTTTCTTCGTCAATACCTCAATCTCAACGAGTTAATTATCAATGCTTCCAAAGCTTATATTAAAGATGTAAAATCAGGCAATTTCCCTTCAGATAACGAGTCTTATTAATCATTTTCTTTCACCGATTAATCGTGTTTATTCACCAAAAACATATTTGCATGTTATTTTAATACGAATAGTTTTGAAAAAATCTGCAAAGATGAAAAAACTCTTACTCTTAATTGCCCTTTGCTTATTTTCATTAATAAGTAAAGCAAATGTTCTGAATAAGAAATTTGATGCAGATACAACCCATGAAGTTGATGGAAATTTAAAAGAGTGGAGTGATTCTTCATTTAAAAAAGATGCTGCAACCAATATCAGTTATGCAATTGCTAATACAGACACACATTTATTTGTTGCGTTGAAATGTACTGACCAACGCATACAATTAAAACTGATGCGTTTAGGTATGCAGATGTATATTGATGTTAAGGGCAAACACAGAGAAGGTATGGGTGTTGGCTTTCCGGTAAAAAATGAAAATATACCTGTTGCTCCACAGCAAGTCGGACAAGGTTTCGGCGGAAGAAATCAGGATGCTCAACAAGATGGCCAAAGCAGAACTAAACCCGATTTTAAAGCAATGAAACAAATGTTTGCAATGAATTTGTTTACATTAAATCTTTTCGGGTTTGATGGTGTTGAAGATAAAAAGCAAGGGTTGAGTCAACAAGGCAGTATAAATATTGCTTTTTCATGGGATGATAATGAAGTAATGTATATCGAATACAGTGTGCCATTAAGTTATATCAATAACAATGTAGCTGCTTTAAAAGGAAAATCTTTAGCTATTGGCTGGAAGATTAATGGTATGGAAATGCCTTCATCATTTTCTTCTAACACCCCTTCATTTTCAGGTGCTACCGGCAGAGCAGGCGGTGGGCGTGGCGGCAACAGTTTTACTCAACCCGGCGGTAGCAACAATAATGGCAACAGTTATGAAGCAGCAATTAAAGAACAAAGTTTTTGGGGTAAATACGATATTAAATTATGACAGCTACAATTAAAAAGAATAAGAGCGTTGTTATTGCAATAGTAAATATTGCTTTATGGATTTGCTTTATTGCTTTACCGTTTATTTTTTTTCCTGACTTATATAAAGATATGCCTGAAAGAATCAGGCAGCGAATTGTTGTAGGGCACTTATTCATTACCCTTTTCTTAATACCTTTTTATTATTTCAATACGCAGGTTTTAATTCCCAAACTATTATTCAAAGCCAAATGGTGGTGGTACAGCATCATTATAATTGCCTGTTTTATTACTTTTCTGTATGTTCCTAAGTGGTTAGGGGATTTAACCTTATCATCTCTGCAGGAAAACAAAACAGAAATTAAAAAGAACGCTCCTGTTGCCGCAACTAAGGATACAGTTGAAATTCAAAACAAAGAAATTCAATCACCGCCTAAACCACCCAATCAACAATTCAGAAACGGGCCTCCTAACAGAAATTTTGTACGTTGGCGTTTCTACCCTCCTGCTTACACTGTTTTTTTATTAATTTATACCATCGGCACTTGCATTGCGTTAATGCAGCGTTGGTTGCATACTGAACGAACCAATCAGGAAATTCAGAATGAAAAACTGAATACTGAATTATCGTTCCTTAAATCTCAGATTAACCCGCATTTCTTTTTCAATACACTTAATAATATTTACTCTTTAGCAGTTGTTAGAAGTGAACAAACTGCAACAGCGGTTTTGAAACTATCTTCCATCATGCGTTATATTTTAACAGAAACGCAGGTTGAAGAAGTAGCTTTACCGAATGAAGTTGAATTTATTAAAAACTTTATTGATTTACAGTTGGTAAGATTAACAGATAAAGTAACCATTAATTTTATCTGCGAAGGGAATATTGAGGATAAAAAAATAGCTCCATTAATGTTTATTCCTTTTATTGAAAATGCCTTTAAATATGGCGTAAGCACTAAAGAAAAAACAAGTATTGAAATAAGATTATCTGCAAATCCTGAATCAGTAAGTTTATTTGTATCGAACACTATTGTAAAGGCAGATAACGGCATTCATGATACAACAGGTATTGGCATCAATAATGTAAAAAGAAGGTTGGAATTATTGTATCCTGACAGATATAGTTTAGATGTGAAGGATGATGGCAACCAATTTATTGTTCAATTAGATATTAAAACTACATGATAAAGTGTATAGCAATTGATGATGAGCCTTTGGCATTAGAAGTAATTAAGCAGTATTGCGATAAAATTCCTTTTCTGCTGTTGGAAAAAACATTTACCAACCCTGATGAGGCTAAAGCGTTTTTGCAACAGAACAGTGTAGACTTGGTTTTTCTTGATATTCAAATGCCCGATATTAACGGTGTGCAGTTTTATAAAAATCTCGTAACAAAGCCCTTGGTAATTTTTACTACTGCTTTTAAAGATTATGCTGTTGATGGCTTTAATGTAGATGCTGTCGATTATTTATTAAAACCTTTTGAGTATAACCGTTTTTTAAAAGCTGTTTACAAAGCCAAAGAGTATATTGAATTCCTTTCATCTCAGGAAATGCAACTGAGTTCAATTTATGTGAAAGTGAATTATGAAATGATGAAAATTAATCTTAAAGACATTGATTTAGTGGAGGCTTTAGACGATTACATCAAAATTCACATTAAACCCATGCCTGTTCTAACTTTAATGACCTTAAAGTCTATGCAGGAAAAATTACCAGCTAAAGAATTTGCAAGAGTACACCGTTCATATATAGTACCCATTCAGAAAATTGAAAAGTTCAGTAAAAACAAAATAATAGTTGCGGGTAAAGAAATTCCTATCGGCAGCAGTTATGCAGATGTGTACGAAAAATTGCTTTCAATGTCTCAACAATAAATTCACCTATACTTTTTATAAATTCACCTAACTTTTTTAAGGTTATTTTAAGGTTCGGCTATTTTTACTCTGTTGCTTGTTTAAGTTAAATTATTGTAACTATTTCATGCAGGGTTACATTCAAAGGTATTGCCGGTTGTTCTCAATCAAGCAGTACCTTTTGATTTTTAATTAATACATTGCATGCTAAACCGCAGCAATGAAATTTTTAGAAGAATTAAATATTACAGCTCTTCAGCACGGTACTTCCACAGGTTTTAATTGGCTAAACTCAAGCGGGGCAAGTATTCAAAGCTTTTCTCCTGTTGATAATAAATTAATCGGTTCTGTTATTTCAACTGATGCAAATGCTTACGAACAGGTTATTCTTCAGGCAAAAAAAGCATTTTCAGAATGGCGTAATTGGCCTGCCCCTAAACGTGGTGAAATTGTAAGGCAGATTGGAGAAGCTTTGCGAAATAAAAAAGAGATATTAGGGCAATTAGTAAGCTATGAAATGGGCAAAAGTTTGCAGGAAGGTTATGGAGAAGTGCAGGAAATGATTGATATCTGCGATTTTGCAGTCGGACTTTCAAGGCAATTGTATGGGCTAACCATGCACAGCGAAAGACCCAAACATAGAATGTACGAACAATGGCATCCGTTAGGTATTGTAGGCATTATTTCAGCATTTAATTTTCCTGTTGCAGTGTGGAGCTGGAATGCAGCATTGGCATGGGTTTGCGGTAATGTTTGTATTTGGAAGCCAAGCGAAAAAACACCTTTATGTGCTATAGCAGTTCATCATATTGTTACTGAAGTTTTACAAAGAAACAATGTGCCTGAAGGCGTTAATTGTTTAGTGCAGGGAGGCAGAGAAATTGGCGAATGGATAGGCAATGATGTAAATATTCCGTTAGTCAGTGCTACAGGAAGTACGAGAATGGGTAAGGCTGTCAGCACTGCTGTTGCTGCAAGATTAGGCAAAAGCATTTTAGAATTAGGAGGAAATAATGCTATTATTATTTCTCAACATGCAGATATTGATATGGCATTAATTGGAAGTTTGTTTGGTGCTGTGGGTACTGCGGGGCAACGTTGCACAACAACAAGAAGGCTGATTATTCATGAAAGTATTTACGAAGGCTTTAAACAAAAATTAGTTGCTGCCTATACTCAATTAAAAATAGGTAACCCCTTAGATACAACCAATCATGTTGGGCCATTAATTGATACAGATGCTGTAAAAATGTATCTCAATGCCATTGAACATTGTAAAGCACAAGGTGGTAAATTTATTATTGAAGGAAAGCAAATCAACGATTGTTACGTACAGCCCTGTATTGCAGAAGTAACCAACGAATTGCAAATTGTTCAGCAGGAAACCTTCGCTCCCATTTTGTACATTATGAAATATAAAACCATTGATGAAGCCATTGCTATGCAGAACAATGTTCCTCAAGGTTTGTCTTCTTCCATATTTACATTAAACATAAGGGAAGCTGAATACTTTTTATCCCACAGCGGAAGTGATTGCGGTATTGCCAATGTAAATATTGGAACAAGCGGTGCAGAAATCGGTGGTGCATTTGGCGGAGAAAAAGAAACCGGTAGCGGCAGAGAAAGCGGCAGCGATGCATGGAAAGCTTATATGCGTAGACAAACCAACACCATTAATTGGGGCGATTCTTTACCATTGGCTCAAGGCATTCAATTCAATATTTAAAATACTAAAATTTATATTATGAAAGATGTTACTATAAAATGGCTAAGTAAACCCGAAGAACACGATTACCCTGCAGCAGCTTCTTATTTAAATATTTTGTTAAACGATGAAGAGGTAGCAGCTATTATCAAGCAATTAAGAAAAGCAAAAGTTGTTGAATTTAAAGCGAAAGATATTTTCAGAGCTTCGAAGCTTTCTCTTTTGGGCGTTAGTAATTCTCATGTTGAGAAAGACAGAAAGAAAATAAAAAAAGGTGTGCCGTTATCTCCATTATTATTGGTAAGAGACACACAAAATAAATCTGTTATTATTGCTGATGGGTATCACAGAATGTGTGCTGTTTATTCATTTGATGAAGATGCTTTAATAAAATGTAAGATTGTATAATATGGAAGCTATCAACTTAAAAAACATTGTTGCCAAAGAAATTGCCGAAGGCTATTTTTCTAAATTAATTCATTCGGAAAGAATGACTTTTTCTTTCATAGAAGTGAAGGCTGGTAAGGCTTTGAGAGAACATTCACATCCTCATGAACAGGTATCTATCATTCAGGAAGGCACCTTTCAACTAACATTAGATGGCCAACCGGTTATTTTTAAGGAAGGTGAAATAGTTATCATTCCATCTAATGTAAAACATTCAGGTTTGGCGATAACAGATTGCAAATTATTGGATGTGTTTAATCCTGTTAGAGAAGACTATCAAAAATTATCACAATGAATTTAGATTTAACCGGAAAGAACGCCTTTGTTTGCGGGGGCTCGCAGGGCTTAGGTTTGGCTTCGGCAATTGAGCTGGCTTTATTGGGTGCAAACATTACACTTGTTTCCCGTAATGAGGAAAAATTAAAAAAAGCAATTCTACAATTAGATACTTCAGAAAATCAACAACATCAATATGTAGTTGCAGATTTTGAAAATATTGAAGAGGTAAAAAAAGTTGTTGAAGATTATCATTCAAAAAATTCAACTGTTCATGTTTTAATCAACAACACAGGTGGTCCCTCCGGTGGAGATATTATAAACGCTTCTTTACAACAGTTTGAAAAAACATTTCAAATGCATGTATTATGCAGTCAGTTTTTAGTCCAAACATTTGTTGAAGGAATGAAGCAGGCACGGTTCGGGCGAATAATTAATATCATTTCAACATCTGTAAAACAACCTATTATTGGTTTAGGGGTTTCTAATACTATTCGTGGTGCAATGGCAAGCTGGGCCAAAACATTGGCTAATGAGTTGGGCCATTTTGGTATTACAGTAAATAATGTTTTACCCGGTTTTACCGAAACTGAAAGATTAGATTATGTGTTAGGACAAAATGCTTTAAAGAAAAAAACTTCCTTAGAAGAAGAAAAAGCTATTGCTGTAAAAACCATACCGGCAGGGCGTTTGGGCAAACCGGAAGACTTTGGTGCAGCCGTTGCTTTCTTAGCCTCTCCTGCTGCTTCGTACATCAATGGCATTAATTTACCTGTTGATGGCGGCAAAACAGGCAGTTTATAAATTGTAATCATTTCTTAAAAAACAATCTCATTTGTTTTCATTCAAACATCAATATTGAAATTTGTTTCATGATAAAATCTACTTACTTCAAATTACGGGCAATTATTGTTGTTATTGCCTTTCCCCTTTTCAGCATAGCACAAAATAATATCAAAGGCTGGCATTTATTAGATAAAGAAAAAGATGGCTATTATGGCATAAGTGTTGAAAAGGCTTATCAATTTTTAAAAGAAAAAAATAAAGTTGCACAAACAGTTATTGTTGCAGTTATTGATGGAGGTGCGGATACAAGCCATGAAGACCTCAAAAATATTTTATGGCATAACCCTAAAGAAATAGCCAATAACGGTAAAGATGATGATGTCAACGGTTATGTGGATGATATTTATGGCTGGAATTTTTTAGGTAATAAAGATGGCAGTAATGTAAAAAAAGCAAGCGATGAAAAATCCCGTTTTTATCATGCTTACAAATCAAAATTTTCAGGTAAAGAAATTGATACCACTTCGCTTTCAACAGAAGAAAAATACATTTATAACAGTTGGAAGAAAGCAGAAGCAGAAATAAACGGCGGCGAAAATGATCAGGTAGAAGTAATGATGATTGAAGCTACTACCAAGGCTTTAAAAAAACATTCAAAAATTATTGCTGATGAAATAGGTAAAGAAGATTTTACGGTTGCTGAACTGGAAGCTTACGAACCCAAAAGCAAAACAGTTAAGGATTCCAAGTTTATCTTTTTAAATGCCATGCATTTGTTTCAGGTAGATAATGATGAAAAAAATACAAAAATTCTGGAAGAATTACAGAGTGAATTAGACGCTAAGAAAGATGAAATAGCAGCTAAAACAACTGCACCGAAAGATTACAGAGGTGAGATTGTAAAAGATAATTACGCAGACATAAAAGATAAGTTTTACGGCAATAACGATGTAACAGGTCCCGATGCAATGCACGGTACACATGTTACCGGAATTATTGCTGCACAAAGAAATAACGGTATTGGAATAAACGGCGTTGCAGATAACGTTAAAGTAATGGAATTACGTGTAGTACCTAACGGCGATGAATACGATAAAGACATTGCTTTAGCCATTTTTTATGCAGTTGATAATGGTGCAAAAATCATCAACATGAGTTTCGGTAAATCTTATTCCCCTAATAAACGTTGGGTAGATAGTGCTTTTCGCTACGCAGAAAAGAAAGATGTTTTGTTAGTTCATGCTGCAGGCAATGAATCAACCAATGTTGATGAAAAACCCAACTTCCCCAATCCTTTTATGATGATGGAAAATTATAAAGTGAAAAACTTTATTAATGTGGGTGCCAGCAGCGATTTGCAAATTACTTCCAAAAGTATTGCTGCCGATTTCAGTAATTACGGTAAAGAAAATGTTGATGTATTTGCTCCGGGAGTAAAAATATACTCAACACTTCCCGGCGGCAACAGTTACGGCAACCTACAGGGCACGAGTATGGCAAGCCCTGTGGTGGCGGGCATTGCAGCTATTATACGTTCTTATTATCCTGCTTTAACTGCTGTGCAGGTTAAAGCCTGCATAGAAAATGCAGCAATTAAAATCAGTGATTCTGTTACCTGTTTATTGCCTGGTCAGGAGCCTAAGCCGGTACCTTTTTCAAGCCTTAGTAAAACCGGCGGCATAGCCAATGCATATACGGCAGTAGTTGCTGCAGAAGCTACGGTTAATGAGAAAAAACAATCAGGTAATAAAAAGAAAAATTAATTTACAACCCTGTCAACGGTTACAAACCTCGACGGCAGTTAAAATTTATTTGTTAACAAACTTTTGTTTTTCATAGCATCGCTTGTATAGCCTGTACTGAGCGAAGTCGAAGTATCTCACCTGCCTACCGGCAGGCAGGCACTTATACGTTCAGTTTTTTTATCATCAATAAAAATAAACTTATGCCACGTCCATCTGCAACTGATTATTATGTTTTCTACAATAACTATGTTGAAACAGCTAAAGGCGATTCTGTTGCTGAATTATTAATTAACTACTCAGCTCTGTTGAATGATTTTGTAACCAACTTACCGGAAGCAAAAGCAGATTATAGTTATGCAGCAGGCAAATGGACAGTAAAGGAATTATTGCAACATATGATTGATGCGGAAAGAATTTTTTCGTACAGAGCATTGCGTATTGCCAGAAAAGATACCACTCCCCTGCCCGGCTTTGATGAAAACAGTTATGCGGCCAATGCTGACGTAAGCAGCAAAACCTTTCAATCTTTAAAAGAGGAATTTGTTGCAGTAAGACAATCAACAGATTTATTGTTACAATCTTTTAGTGAGGAGCAATTACAGCAAGTAGGTACAACAAGTAATCATTCCATAACAGTAAATGCTATTTGCTTTATCATCTTTGGGCATATACTTCACCACAAAAGAATTTTGGAAGAAAGATATTTGTAAGATGGTGATGGTTTCTTTCCGGCAAATTGCTCAATTGAAGATTTAATTATAAATATCCCTTCTATGTCCGATTGCTATGACACTTACTATTAAAACTTTATCTATTATATCATAAATTATTCTGTAATCACCTTTTCGAATTCTAAAACCTTCTCTACCTTTTAACTTTTTTGAGCCAATTGGTCGTGGGTTCGTCGCTAATGCTTTTATTGTTTCAATTATGGGGTTAGCAATACTATCTGGTAGTTTATCTAATTGCTTTCGTGCAGTTTTTGTAATAGTTATAGAGTAAACGGACATTTTATTTTTTAGCACGTTGCTTTAAATAAGTGTCAAAAGAAATAATTGGCTCATTTCTTTTCTTTACGGCATCATACAATTTAATATCTTCAACTTCTTCCAATTCAGCAAGTAATTGCTCATATTGTTTAATGGGTAAAACAGCAGACAGCTTATTGCCTTTATCATCTGTTATAAATTGTGTTTGCTTAGCTCTCATGTTTCAAATATAATAAATATTCCAAAACCTGCTACAACACCTTTCCTTTCAAAGCCACTCCTACTGCAGCGTCCATAGCACGTTCAGCAAAAGGTCTGGTTACTTCATTTAATTCTTCTGTTTTAGTTTGAATTAAATTTTTATCATCCATCGTTAATGCTAACTGTAAAGCTTGCATAGCAGCGGCTGTTGCCATCATTTCCTCTTTTGATATTAATGAAGTATTCTTTGTAAGAAAGTTTTCTGTAGTAGCTAATAGTTGTTCCCCTTCGGTTTTAGCTTCTACCAATGCACGTAAAGCAATATCATCTTTAGCATGTGTAATACTTTCTAACAGCATCTTCTCTACATCTTCATCTGTTAAACCGTATTGCGGTTTTACTTCAATACTTTGCTCTACACCGCTTCTTAATTCTTTGGCTTTTACGGTTAAAATACCATCGGCATTAATTAAAAAACTCACTTCCACTTTTGGTAAACCCGCAGGCATTCCCGGGATACCGGTTAAATTAAATTCAGCCAATTTGCGATTATCTTTTACCAAATCTCTTTCACCTTGATACACAGCAATACGCATACTTCCCTGACCATCTTTCTGCGTTGTATATTGTCTTCCCGCTTTAGCAGGAATTTTAGCATTACGTGGAATTAATACATCCATCAATCCACCCATTGTTTCAATGCCTAAGCTTAATGGCGTTATATCTAACAATAAAAATTCTTTGTTATTCCCTGCCAGGATATCTGCCTGCACTGCTGCACCTAAAGCCACTACTTCATCGGGATTAACTGAATCGTTTACTTCTTTTCCAAATAATTTACTTACACTTTGCTTAACCAATGGCACTCTGGTACTTCCGCCAACCATAACAACGGTTTCAATATCCCCCGGCTGTAAGCCTGCATCTTTTAATGCATTTTTACAGGATTGTAAAGTTTTATCAACCAACGGTTGAATTAAGTTTTCAAATTGCTCTTTGGTAATAGAAATATCATTGCCATTAAACGAAGCTGTAAATGCATCATTAAAACTTAAGTGTTTTTTAGCTTCTTCGGCTCTTAAACGTAAGCCTTGCTTCACTTCAGTTGTCAATTGAGAATTTTCAATTGACAATTGTTCCATCCAATGTTTTACAATGGCTCTGTCAAAATCATCACCGCCTAAATAAGTATCACCATTGGTACTTAATACTTCAAATATGCCATTGGTAATTTGTAAGATAGAAATATCAAAAGTACCGCCACCTAAATCATATACAGCAATGGTTTGCGAGTTTTCTTCTCCTCCTTTGGAGGAGTTAGAGGAGGCTCCTAACCCGTAAGCCAATGCTGCAGCAGTAGGTTCATTTACAATTCTTAAAACATCAAGCCCTGCCAACTTTCCGGCATCTCTGGTAGCCTGACGTTGAGCATCATTAAAATAAGCGGGAACAGTTATAACTGCTTTTGTAACGGGTGTTTTTAAAATATGTTCTGCTCTTGCTTTCAGTTCCTTTAAAATAAAAGAAGATAAATCTATTGGTGAATAAAACTGATTACCCACCTGCACTTTTACTAAACTTTCATCATTATTATCAATTACTTTATAGGTAAAGAAAGAAGCATTTTGTTTAATATCATTATAACTTTTACCCATTAAACGCTTAGCTGAAAAAATGGTGTTCTGCGGTTCTGTTTCTAAATAATTTTTAGCGTCTTCGCCAACTGTAATGTTTCCATTTTCATCAAAATGAATAACGCTTGGAACTAAGCTGCTGCTGTTATGTTCACGTAAGGCAACAGGTTTTTTTGTTTCAGGGTGAATAATGGCAACCAAACTATTAGTAGTGCCTAAATCAATACCCACAATCATTTCAGCTTGTTGTAAACTTCCGGTTGCTATATTAATTGCAATTTTTGCCACTGGTTCAATTAAGAATTAAAAATGAAAAATTAAGAATTGTAAAAGTAAAAGAATGCCTTTAACCTACTTTGCGAAAGAAGAAAGAACTAACATTCTACACTTCCACTACTTCTGTTTTACTTACATAATCATGCAAGGGCTTTTCTAAAAAAGGAATGAAGAACATATCGATAACCGTTATTCTTGCAAGGCTTCTGATAAAAATTTGCAGCACACCGGCTTTCTTTCCATTATTGCCAACAACTTTACTGTAAGTCAATAATTTTCCAACAGTTCTTCCTAATAAAAATTCCATTAGAAAATAATATACAAACAGAGCAGAAAAAAAGAACCATGCAAAACTTATAAACTGAGCCCGGTAATACACAACATACCATTGCCTTATTTTAAATGCAGTAAAAGCAATAGCAAAAACAATCAATGTATCTACTAAAAAATTCAAAACTCTGGTACCTGTTCCAACAATACGCATACTAAAGAATTAACTGTTAGTTTTGCCGCAAAATTGAGGTAAATGAATCTAATTGAAGAATTAAAATGGAGAGGGCTTATTCAGGACATTATGCCCGGCACAGAAGAACAGTTAAACAAAGAAATGACCAGCGGTTATATCGGCTTTGACCCAACCGCAGATAGCTTACATATCGGTAGCCTTGTTCCTATTTTATTATTGGTGCATTTACAAGGTGCAGGCCATAAACCTTATGCTTTGGTAGGCGGTGCAACGGGTATGGTGGGCGACCCGAGCGGTAAAAGTGAAGAAAGAAATTTATTGAGTGAAGAGGTGCTGAATCATAATTTAAGCTGCGTTAAAAAGCAACTGGAAAAGTTCTTAGACTTTGATGCGAGCAAACCTAATGCTGCTGTAATGGTTAACAATTATGATTGGTTTAAAGATTTTAGTTTCCTTCATTTTATTCGTGATGTGGGTAAGCATATTACCGTGAATTATATGATGAGTAAGGATAGTGTAAAGAAAAGATTAGAAGGTGATAATGGTATGAGCTTTACTGAATTTACATACCAGTTAGTACAGGGTTATGATTTTTACTGGTTGTATGAAAATAAGAATTGCAAGCTGCAAATGGGCGGTAGCGACCAATGGGGTAATATTGTTACCGGAACTGAGTTAATAAGAAGAAAAACAAGCGGTGAAGCATTTGCATTTACCTGCCCCTTAGTTACCAAAGCAGATGGTGGTAAATTCGGTAAAACAGAAAAAGGCAATGTGTGGTTAGATGCCGGGAAAACTTCGCCCTACCAATTTTATCAGTTCTGGTTAAATGCAAGTGATGAAGATGCGAAGAAGTGGATTAAATACTTCACTTTACTTTCTAAAGAAACTATTGAAGCACTAATAACAGAACATGAATCTGCCCCTCACCTGCGTTTATTACAAAAAACTCTGGCAAAGGAAGTAACTATTTTTGTACATAGCGAAGCTGATTATGATTTTGCAGTGAAGGCATCTGACATATTATTTAATAATGATACTGCAGAAGTATTACAACAATTAAATGAAACACAGCTATTGCAGGTATTAGAAGGTGTGCCAACTGTAGAAGTAAGCAAGCAGCAAATTGAAGAAGGTTATGAATTAATTGCTTTTCTTTCAGATACGCAAATATTCCCCAGCAAAGGTGAAGCAAGAAAAATGTTACAGGGAGGCGGCGTTTCAATCAATAAATTGAAAGTGGAAAGTGGAAAATTAAAAATAGAACGTGCAGACTTACTTCAAGACAAATACCTTCTTGTTCAAAAAGGAAAGAAAAATTATTATTTAGTTATAACCAAGTAATATGCAACTACAGCAAGGCTTTCTGAAAGATGTTATCAAAAGATTTAAAGCTTATAAAGATTTAGGCGATAAAACTTTTGAACAATTAGAAGAAAGAGATTTCTTCTTTAAACCATCATCTGAAAGCAACAATATTGCTATCATTATTCAACACCTGCATGGCAATATGCTTAGCAGGTGGACGAATTTTTTAACTGAAGATGGCGAAAAAGAATGGCGTAAACGTGATGCTGAGTTTGATGATATAACTCACACAAAAGCATCTTTAATTAATTTATGGAACGAAGGTTGGGCCTGCCTTTTGAACACATTAGAAAATTTACAACCCGACGATTTATTAAAAACTATTACCATACGAACAGAACCTCTATTAGTGTATGATGCCATATTAAGACAATTGGCACATTACCCCTATCATGTTGGTCAGATTGTTTTTATAGGTACTGTTATAAAAAACGAAAACTGGAAAAGTTTAAGCATACCCAAGGGCGGCAGCCATGCTTATTTAGAACGCGTTAAGCAGTCTCAAAAAAACTAATACAGTATTAAGCATTGATAGGGTTAAATAGTTTGGTATTGTATTTGGTTTAAAGAGGCTAATCTTTATTTTTACCAATATAAAGTCTACAGCCCTGGAACGTAAGTTTAATATATCGCATAGAAATTTTTATATTGCAATAGGGGCAGTGCTTTTATTCAGTATTGCCCAATTTTCTCCGCTATTCTCACCGCTTTACAGAACTACAATTGCCATACTAATCTTAATAATTGCTGCTTTAGCAGTTTGGTTAAACACGCTGAAAAAACTAAGGGTATTTGTATTTAGTGTTTTAGCTGTGCTTATTATTTTGCTGCTTATTATTCAAACCAATCTTTTTCAAAACTGGGCTGTTGGTTTAGCAACCAATAAATTATCAAAAGATTTAGGAACAGAAGTACGTATAAAGAACATTAGTTTTTCTCTTTTAGATAAATTAAACCTTGAAGGTGTTTTGATAAGAGACAAACAAAAAGATACCATTTTATATGCAGGTGCTTTAAAAGTAAGAATAACAGATTGGTTTATTCTGAAAGACAAAGCAGATTTAAAATACATAGGTTTGGAAGATGCAGTTGTAAAACTGCAAAGAACAAATGCCAAGTGGAACTATCAATTTATTGCAGACTATTTTGCTTCACCCGATAAAAAGAAAACAACAAACAATAAAAAGGGGTTGGTTTTAAACCTTCAGAAAGTAGATTTAAAAAATGTTTCTTTTCTTGAAAACGATTTATGGCGTGGAGAAAAAATGGTGGTTCATATCAGTAGCTTATTGTTAGATGCAGATACAATTAATTTTGATAAGAATAGTTTTAAGATTAATACACTTAATATTAATAAACCCTCTTTTGCTTTATACAATTTTGATGGATTAAGACCAGACAGCCTGAAACCCAAGCCCACAAAAGACACCGGCTTATTACTCAATCCATCAAATATGTTAGTTAAGCTCAAGAAGTTAACTATTACCAACGGCACATTCCATAACAATTCATCAACTGAAAAACCACTTCCGTATTTTGATGGAAAATATCTTCTGTTCTCTAATATCAATGCAACTTTTAATAATCTCGATTTACACAGAGACACGTTAAGAACTGAAATGGATTTGGCAACCAGAGAACGCAGTGGCTTTGAAGTAAAAAAGTTTAAAGCCCATGTTAGAATTACGCCGCAAATAATGGAGTTTGCCAAAGCAGATATTCATACCAATAAAAGCAGGTTGGGTAATTATGTTGCTTTAAAATTTCATCACTTTGATGATGACTTTGCTGAGTATGTTACGAATGTTGTGATGGACGTATCATTTAAAAATGCAAAAGTATCAAGTGATGACGTTGCCTATTTTGCTCCGGAACTTTCAACCTGGAAAAAAGAAACCGTCATAAGTGGAAATTTTTTAGGTACAGTTTCAGATTTTAATGTTAAAAACCTATTTGCTTCTTCCGGCCCTGATACCTATGTTTCAGGTGCTTTTAGCATGAAGGGTTTACCGCATATTGATAAAACAGCTATCAGCTTTACCAATGGTGTTATTAAAACAAATTATAATGATATAGCTACCATTATTCCTGCGGTAAAAAATGTGAAATCTCCCAATCTTGCTGGGCTTGGAAATGTTTTATTCAGAGGAGATTTTCATGGTACTTTCAACAACTTTATTGCCAAGGGAACAGCATCAACCAATATCGGTGCTATGGCTGCTGATGTTACTATGAAGATTCCGAGAAAAGGCGATGCAGTCTATACAGGTTCGTTAACTACCAACAATTTTAATATCGGAAAATTTTTAAACGAACCATCTCTCGGTAATGTAACATTCAACGGTAAAATTGATGGTAACAGCTTTGTATTAGAAAGATTAAAAACCAAGATTGAAGGTAATGTTACCACACTTGACTTTAACGGCTATACTTATTCTAATATTGAAGCATCGGGTGTATTTCAAAAGAAGGCTTTTGCAGGGATATTAAACATTAACGATAGCAACTTTAATTTTAAAAGCAATGTTGAGCTTGATTTATCTAAAGCAGAACCATCATTCAATATTATTGGCGATATAAACAATTCCAATCTTTTACCATTAAACTTTTTTCCAAAAAATCTAAGTATTACAGGTTTAGTCGATGTAAACTTTACTGGTAAAAATATCGACCGGTTTTTAGGTTCGGCTAAATTAATTAATGCCTATATTAAAAGCGATAACGCAGAGTTAGGCTTCGATTCATTATCAATTAATTCAGCGTATGTAGACTCTATCAAACATTTTCAGATAAATGGTAATGATTTTACCGTCGATGTAAAAGGCAAGTTTAATATTCTTGATTTGCCAAAAAGTTTTCAGTTGTTTTTCAATCGTTACTATCCATCCTATTTTAGTCCGCCAAGTTCCATTCCGCCCAATCAGGATTTTACTGTTGATATCAGTACAGGCTATATTGAGCCTTATGTTCAGTTGTTTGATAAAAATATTCATGGCTTAGAGAATGTAGATATTAACGGCTCTGTAAACACTCAAAAAAATGCTATTAGTTTAGATATTAATATTCCTTATTTCAAGTATAAAACTTATACGCTGAACGATGCTATTATTACAGGCAAAGGCAGTTTAGACAGTGTATCATTAACTACAGATATTTCATCTTTTGATGTAAGTGATAGTTTAATGTTTCCTAAAATTCACTTAGACATCAAAGCCGCTAACGACCATTCAATTGTTTCATTAAAAACAAATGCTACCAATACTATAAATGAAGCAAGTATTAATGCAGATGTTTACACATTGAATGATGGAGTTCGAATTCATTTTAACCCTTCATCTTTTATTTTAAATGAAAAGAACTGGAATCTTGAAAAGCAGGGAGAGATTGTGTTGCGAAAGAATTTTATTTCAGCACAAAACGTAAAATTCTCGCAAGGTTATCAGGAAATATCAGTTGCTACTGAAGAAGAAGATGGCGGTAATGTAAATAACCTGATAGTAAAATTGAAAGATGTTGTATTGGGAGATTTATCAGCATTAATAATGAAAACACCAAAGTTGGAAGGTGTGCTTAACGGCTCAGTTCATTTACATGATTTCTTCGGCAAGTTTAATATTGTATCAGATTTAAAAGCTACACAATTCTTTTATAATAATGACTCAGTCGGCGTTGTTAATATAACAGGCAATTACGACAGCAAAACACGCAAAGCAACTTTTAAAGGCTCCGCTCCTAACAAAGATTATCAATTTGATTTTGATGGAAGCTACGATACTAAAGACTCTGTGCAATCTCCATTAGCAGTTGCTGTTAATTTGAATAACACTAAGATTGATTTGGTAGAGGAATTTCTTACAGGAATATTCAGTAATGTAAAAGGGTTTGCAACAGGTAAGCTTACTGTTAGCGGTAATCCATCTTCTCCGAATTTATCAGGAAAAGTTTTATTACGAAAAAGTTCCTTAAAAGTTGATTATACACAGGTTACTTATAATATTGATAGTGCCAATATTGCTTTTCAGGAAGATGGTATTGACTTCGGAACTTTTACAATTACAGATACATTAAAAAACAAAGGAACCGTTACCGGTAAATTATTTGAGAAAGGCTTTAAGAATATGAATTTTGATTTTGACCTTTCAACAGATAAATTATTATTAATTGATACCAAACCAAAAGATAATAAACAGTTCTTCGGCAAGGCAATAGGTAAAGCTAACTTAAGTTTTAAAGGTGCTGAAACAGATGCTAAAATGACGATTACTGCTGAAGCCAATGATGTATCTCATATTTCCATTCAAAGCTCATCAAGCAGAGAAAGCGGCGATGCGGATTTTATTGTGTTTAAAAAAATAGGTAATGAACAAATTTCAACCACAGATGACAGCAATTTTAATTTATCTGTTGATTTAGATGTTACCGCAAATAAAAAAGTAGCTATTGATGTTATTTTAGATGAATTAACAGGCGATGTAATTAAAGCAAACGGCGAAGGAAGATTGCAGATACATGCCGGAACTATTGACCCGCTTACTATAAAAGGAAGATATAATATTGATAATGGTAAGTATGATTTTAACTTTCAATCATTTATTCGTAAACCGTTTATTTTAAAACCTAACTCAGGCAATTATATAGAATGGAACGGAGACCCTTTTAATGCGGATATTTATATTGCAGCACAATACACTGCTGAAAATGTAAGTGTAAATGATTTAATATCTAACCAATCTGTTGGGGCAAATAGCAGTACCAAATCTTACAGAGGCCCAATTTATATAACAGCATTACTAACAAACAAACTCAGTCGCCCTGAAATTAGTTTTTCATTCGATTTCCCGCAAGGTAGTCCGCTTAAAAATGATCCCAGTTTCGCAGCTTTTATTTCAAAAATTGAAAAAGATGATAACGAAATGTTGAAGCAGGTTACTTATTTAATTGTGTTTAATTCATTTGCTCCTTACGGAGATTTAGCATCCGGCGGTGGTGGAATAAATATTACTTCAATCGGTGTAAATACTTTAACGCAATTACTTGCCAAACAATTAGGTAATGCTATTTCAAATGCCATATATAAACTCACAAAAAATAAGAGTTTAAAAATTGACTTAGGATATTATTTCTATAGCAGTTCAGACCTTGCAGTACAACAACAAGGTGTTTCAAATAATGGAGCATTAGACAGGCAAAGATTAAATTTTAAATTAGGATATAGTTTTTTAAACGATAATGTAATAGTAACGTTTGGTAATGATTTTGACCTTGGAAAAACTGCTGCACAAACAGGAAACTTTCAATGGCTGCCAGATTTGAATGTGGAGTTTGTATTGATAAAAGACAATAATAAAAATGAAAGATTAGGTGCATTAATCTTCAGTAAAACAAGTGCAGATGCGAATGGTATTGCATTCGGAAGAGTAAACAGACAAGGTGTTGGTTTATCTTACAAAAGAGATTTTGAACAATTCTTTAAAAAGAGAGAAGAAACACCTGTAAAGAAGGAAGAGGATATACAGTTCAAACCTGTTGGTTCAGATACAACAACTAATGGTGGTAAGAAATAACAATAACTTACTAACTTAATTGATTACAGCAACAACTTCTATCGATATCATCAGGTTATCTTTTGGCAAAGCAACTACCGGCGTAGAACGTGCAGGTGGATTTACCGGAAAATATTCTGCATAGAGTTTATTTAACGCATCAAAATTGGCAGCATTGCAGAGCCAGATAGTTGTTTTAATAACTTTATCCATAGTTGTTCCGGCAGCTTCTACAACTAATTTTACATTTTCAAATGCTTGTCTGGCTTGCGTTAGAAAGTCTTCTGCTAAATAACCTGTTGCGAAGTTTACACCTGCCTGCCCTGCTACAAAAACGAGGTTACCTGCTTTTACAGCCTGAGAATACACAAACTTAGGATGTGGTAAATTTTCTGAAACAATTTCGTGTGTCATATAGTTAGTTTGATTGATTAACAATATACAACAAACTTTCAGCTTTTAAAAGGCTTACTAAAAATCACAAAAGCAAAACTTCTGTGTAATTAATGCTTCAACTGCTAATGTTTTTATTCATCAAATGATTATGGCAAAATAGTATAACAGCTTATTGTAAGAGATTAAGAAGAGCATGTAATTCTTTTTCAGTATTAAAAGCATGTAATACAATTCTTAATCTTTCTTTTCCTTTCGGAACAGTTGGATATAATACAGGCCTTACATCAAAACCCGCCTGTTGAATTTTCGCAGACAATGCTTTTACATTTTCATTACCGGTTACTATTACAGCTTGTATAGGTGTATGAGAAATTAGTTTTTCATATTGAATAGCAGCCGCTTGAAATTGTACAATTAAATCTGCCAAATGCTTTCTCTCATTTTGCATTTGAGCAAATATTTGATAAGATCGTTGAATAGCAGCTACGGCATGTTGCGGTAACGCAGTTGTATAAATAAAACTTCTCGCAAAATTGATAAGATAATCACGTAAAGTTTGCGAACCTAACACTACTGCACCATGACAGCCACAGGCTTTACCGAAAGTATGCACTCTTGCAAAAATTTTATTCTGTATTTGCAGTAATTGAACCAACCCTTCACCACGCTCTCCTATTATGCCTGTTGCATGTGCTTCATCAATAATTAAATGAGCTTTATATTTTTCACAGATTGAAACAATTTCATTTAATGGGCAAATATCTCCATCCATACTAAACACAGATTCAGTAACAACAAAAATATTTCCTGTTGCATGCTTCAGTTTCTTTTCTAAATCTGCTATATCATTATGTTTGAATGAATAAGTTTGAGCAAATGATAAACGAACACCATCCCGTATAGAAGCATGAGATAAAAAATCATAAATAATCGTATCCTCTTTTTGAGGCACACTGGATAGTAAACCTACATTAGCATCGTAGCCGGAATTAAAAATTAAAGCAGCCTCACTTTGGTGAAAACTTGCAATCTGGTTTTCAACTGTCTCAATTAATTCATAATTACCTGCTAATAATCTTGAGCCTGTAGATCCTGATGACAGATCAGTGTTGACAGATAACAGCAGCTTACTTTTTACAATTCCAAGATAATCGTTAGAACAAAAATCAATTTGCTGCTGATTTATTTTTAATGAACGAAACGCATTTTGGTTTTTACGTTCAGCTAATTTTTTATCTAAGAAACTTTCATTCATTCACGCAAAGAAATAATTTATTGTTGAATAAATAATAGCATGCAAAAGTGTAAGCATCAACCGATTGCTTATATTTAGCGAAACTTTTTATGCATGAATGCAACACATCTTCACCCTGAAAACCATTTAAAAAGTTCAGATTTACTTACAGATATTGTGATAGGCATGAGTGATGGATTAACAGTTCCTTTTGCTTTGGCAGCAGGTTTAAGTGGAGCAGTTAGTTCAACCGCTGTTATTGTTGTGGCGGGTATAGCAGAAATTGCTGCCGGCTCTATAGCAATGGGCTTAGGCGGATATTTGGCAGGTAAAACAGAACAAGACCATTATGCCAGTGAAGAAAAAAATGAATACTGGGAAGTAGAAAATAAAGCCGATATAGAAATTGAAGAAGTAAGAAAAGTATTTGAAGAATGGGGATTGAGCAAAGAAGTACAAACACAAGCTACGAATGAAATTATAAAAGATAAAGACAAATGGGTTGCATTTATGATGAAGCATGAATTAGGTTTAGAAAAACCTGACCCTAAACGTGCGGGAAGAAGTGCATTCAATATCGGAGTGTCTTATATCGTTGGAGGTTTAGTGCCTTTATCACCTTACTTCTTCATCAGCAACTCTTACGATGCATTAAAACTATCAGTAATTATAACGCTTATATGCCTGTATATTTTCGGTTTTTTCAAAAGCAAACTTACTGGTGTAAACGCATGGTTAGGTGGTTTAAAAGTAATGCTGATTGGTGCATTGGCAGCCGGTGCAGCTTTCGGTTTTGCCAAATTAATTGAAGGCAGATAATTAACGGGATAGTAAAATAAACTGAAAAGAAAAATCTGTTATTGTATAACTCAACCCTAAATAATGGCATTTAATTTAAGCAACAAGAAGTTAAGAAATTTACACAGAGATATTGGTTATGTATTTGTCGGCCTTATTATAGCATTTGCTATTTCAGGTATTGCACAAAATCATCGTAAACAATTTAAGCCTGAAAAATATGTGTATGAATTTAAAAGGGTAGAAACCGATTTTCGTTTACCAAAAGAAACCATTACTAAAGAAGCTGTAGAAGCCTTTTCAAAACAATATCAGTTAGAAGATTTTAAACAGTTTGATGTAAGAAAAGATAGCACCCTTGTTATTGCATATAAAGATGCAGATGTAACTATTAAATTAGCAACAGGTAAAGGAGAAATTAATATCTGGAAAAAGAAACCGGTATTGGCTCAAATGGTTTTTCTGCACAAGTTTAATGGTAATAACTGGTGGTTATTGTACTCAGATATTTTTGCTTTAGCATTAATCTTTATTGCAATAAGCGGACTATTTTTAATGAAAGGAAAATACAGCTTCAGTAAACGTGGCTGGTGGATGATGCTTATCGGGTTAATTGTTCCGATAGTTATGCTGATACTGTTTTATTAATTAAGCTCTTGCTTTACTTCTAATTTTGGAAGTAAAACCATTATCTGAATTATAAAAGATAATATCAGTGTCAAATACAATCCCGATAACACTTTAGGACAATCACCTTGCCGGCACATTGAGAAGATGATATAATTTTTTATAGCCCAACCAAAATTGATTAATCCGAAAAAGATATTGGTTCGTTTTGCCCATATTTTCTTAACAGCAAAAAATGCAATTAAAAAAACACCAAAAAAAGTATGTAAAAGAATGGGCTTACCTAAATTTAAGTTGTCGTTCACTTTACCGTTAATACCTGTAAATGTTTTGTTTAAACTGCTTACTTCTATCCATGGTAAAAAACAACAAGTTAATAAAGCTAGTACAGCAACAATGCCTATAGTTTGAGAATATTTCATTGAATTCTAATAAGATTGCAAATATAATTGCTTTAATAGCCCATAGATTTTGCAATACCCATTTCCAGACCCCGAAGTTCTGCCAATCCTCTTAAACGCCCTATACCACTATATCCGGGGTTTGTTTTCTTTTTTAAATCGTCTAACATTTGGTGTCCGTGGTCAGGCCTCATCGGAATATTTACTTTTAATTCGTTCATAGCAATCACCAATTCTTTAACCACGCTAAACATATCTACATCACCTTCTAAATGATTGTCTTCATAAAAATCGCCAAACTCATTTCTCTTTGTGCTGCGTAAATGCACAAAATGAATACGGTCAGCAAATTGTTTAACCATTGCAGGTAAATTATTATCTGCTCTTACACCGTAACTACCGGTACAAAAACATAAACCATTTGCCTTTGATGGTACTGCATTTAATAATGCTTCAGCAAATTTTGCAGTGCTTACTACTCTTGGTAAACCGAAAATATCGTAAGGGGGATCATCCGGATGAATAGCCAATAATACTCCACATGCTTCTGCAACAGGAACTATTTCCTGTAAGAAATAAAATAAATGTTGTTGTAATCTATCGGCATCAATGCTTTTATACGTATCCAATGCTTCTTGAAATTGTTGTAATGAAAAACTTTCTTCACTACCTGGTAACCCTGCAATTATATTGCGTTGCAGCAATTGTTTGTCTTCATCACTCATCGCATTAAACTTTGCTTCACCCCTTTTCAGTTCTTCCGCTGTATAGTCTTTTGCTGCATCAGGTCTTTTCAACATAAACACATCAAATGCAATAAGGGCAGCCTTTTCAAAGCGTAAAGCTTTACTTCCGTCTTCAACTGTAAAAGCCAAATCGGTTCTTGTCCAATCTAATACAGGCATAAAATTGTAGGTTACAATCTTAATACCGCATGCTGCTACATTTCGTATAGACTGTTTATAATTATCTATGTATTGCTGAAAATTTTCTTTTTGTGTTTTAATATTTTCATGAACTGGAATACTTTCAATAACATCCCATTTTAAACCTGCACTTTCAATTTCATTTTTTCTTTTTTCAATTTCTTCAATACTCCATATAACGCCGTTGGGAATATGATGCAGAGCCGTAACAACACCTGTACAACCTGCCTGTTTAATATCCTGTAAACTAACAGGGTCATTCGGGCCAAACCACCGCATGGTTTGTATGAAATGATTAGACATTACGATTAAAAGTTAATGTTGTAAATGAAGGCAAATAAAAATAAAAACATCATGATTATTTCATGATGTTCAAAAATTGATTTGGCGGCTTTTATTTTAACTGCTTAATAGCCTTCCACATTTCCTGAGCAACTAATAAATTCCCTGCTGGGGTTAAATGCACACCATCAACAGTTAAAACACCTTTCTCAAGGTTATTCGGATTATTATTTTTTAAATACTCTGTAAATGCAACACGTAAATCACAAACAGGCAACGATAAACTTTTTGCAATACTTCTAACAATATTGCTGTACTTATTCAAATCGCCATCCTGCAAATTAGTTACATCATTCTTCTCTCCTATAACTGTTGGTGTACAAAGAATAACTTTAATATTCTGTGCTTGTAATTTTTTAATGATTGCACGATAAAAGGTTTCGTATTTAGCAGGTTCTGTACCTGTTCCGCTTGTTGTTTTATGCCAAACATCATTAATACCGATGTATATTAAAACAACATCCGGTTTCTTTTCCAACACATCCGCTTCTATTCTTAAATACAAATCATACACCCTGTTACCGCCAACACCTGCTCCTATAAATTCATAGTTATTATTCAATCCTTCTAATTGCGAAAGACTATCAATTTTAGGTATATAACCTGTTTTACCTGCTCCCTGTTGGGTTATAGAATCTCCAAAGAAAACAACTTTTGTTTTTTTAGGTTGAATGAATGAAAAGCAGATAACGCTTAACGTTACTGTGGCTAAAGCAATTGTTTTTTTCATTTTATTTTGATTGAAGAAATTACCAAAGATTACGCGGACACCAATCCCCGTATTTATTACCTAATAAAAAACCTAATACTATTTCGTGTGTTCCTTTGCTGACAGTATTTAATTGAGAGGTAGTTAAATCGTAAGAATAACCGATGTTAAACATGTGGTTTAAATTAACACCTACCATTGCTGCATAACCATCATTTAATCTGTAAGAAGCCCCTGCCCATAAAACATCCTGATATTGAAATTTCACATTTACATCAACGCCTAATGGCAATGGGTTTACATAACGCAACATAATTGATGGCAACATGCTTACATCTTCACTAATCGTTGTTCTGAAACCTGCACTTAAAAACATGTGTGGTACCAATTTCCCATTTTCTAAAGCAACGGTATTATTGGAGAAAGCAACCTGTTGCGGAACAATTTGCTGAGCACTCAATCCTAAAAAATAATCTTTAGAATATAACCAAACGCCTGCACTGATATCAGGTTTTATGGTGTTTAAAATGCCACTTCCGTTAACAGCCGGATCAACCGGTGTAGCAAAATTTAATTTATCTGCATTTAAACTTAACTGTGTTATTCCTGCAGAAACACCAAAAGATAAACTTGTTTGAGGGGCAATACCAAAGTGATACGCATAAGTACCGTAAGCAGCAAATCTGTTTAACGGGCCTGTTATATCATTCAAAATTGTCATGCCAATTCCCTGATGTGGCTCTGCTGCCTGATAATCCTGCCAGTAAGCTTGTCCTCTCGGATTAAACCCTCTTGCATGAAAAGAAGTAGCAGTTTCTCTTTCATAATCACTTTTCTTTAGCGGGGCATGAATAGTAAAATATGTTGTTACAGGTGCATCCTGCAAACCTACCCACTGCATACGATGACTTAATTTGACATCTGTATAATTTTCTATACCCGCTACAGCAGGGTTTATAATATAGTTGTTAAGAATATACTGCGTATAATAGGGTCTTTGCTGAGCATGAACAACAAATGCAACAACTATTAGTATAATGGCTGTAAGAAAACGCTTCATTGAATGGTGAAAATAACTTAAAAAAAGTTTACAAAAATTAGTTGGTTAAAGGTTTAACATTTAAAGGTTTATTTAATAATGGTTACAGAGCCGGATATTTTCGCTCTACCATTTTTAGGGTCAACTATGTAATAATAAGTACCAACAGGCAAAGGTTTACCATTAAATGTTCCATCCCATTGCACGGTTCCGGCAGCATGAAATACTTTTTGTCCGTTTCTATCAAAAACATCTACTGTTGCACCGGGGTAGCTTTCTAAATATTTAATTACCCAGGTATCATTAACACCATCCCCGTTTGGTGAAAAAGCATTAGGAACGGTTGGTGCTTTTAATACCTTAATAAACACATTATCATTTACTGCACAACCACCATCACCGGTTACGGTTAGTGTATACGTTATATCATCAGGCGGTGTTGCATGAGGGTTTCTTATAGCAGGGCTATCTAAGAATGTAGTTGGTGTCCAGGCATATTGCAAATTATGACCATAGATATAGGTTGGTATAAGTGCAACTGTTCCACCTTGTAACACAAATAAACTTGGCCCTATATTCAATTTCGGATAAGGATAAATAACCACTTGTTTAACTGCCGTATCACTAATACAACCCTGAGCATTATAAATGTATAAGCTAATGTTGAATGAACCTGTATCTGTAAACTTCTTATTAGGATTTTGAAGATTGGAAGTAGTACCTCCAGATAAATCCCAATACCATTTTTGTGCAGCACTGGTCATGCCATTACTGCTGTCTGTAAAAGCAATTATATTACCGAAACAAGCAGTATCAGGTGTTGCTGTAAATGCTGCTTTTGGTTGCGGATAAACGGTAGTTAATTGTTTGGTTGTTGAATCAATACAACCTGCACTGCTGGTAATTTTCAGTTTAACCGAATAGGGCCCTAAAGCTACATATTTATGTGTCGGGTTTTGTAAGGTTGAAGGCGTTGGGTCATTAGCATCGCCGAAGTTCCATAAATAACTGAATAATGCCTTTGTACCATCTCCGATAGTTGATGAATCTGTAAATGTTCCTCTTCCATCTGGCAGACAAATACCTGGCAAACCAAAATTTACAACAGGTAGATAATTCACCTTTAAAATCTGTGTATTGTATGTACTTCGGCAACCACTATCTGTCATTACTCTTAAACTGGCTGTATAAGAACCCGCAGATGCATATGTGTAATTGAATGCATTCGTATTGGAATAAATGGCAGTGTTGTTATCTCCAAAGTTCCAATAACGTTTTACGATATTGCTGTAATTAGCAACAGATGAATCTGTAAATGAAATATTATTCTTTTCGCACAAAAGAGCATTTACACCCCATTTAGCAACAGGCGAAGGCCACACTGTAATATTTTGTGTTGCAGAATCTGCACAACCGATGGCTGTTGTATAAACATATTTTACAGGATATGTTCCCGCTGCAACAGATTGTGGTGTATATGTTCCATTTGCACTAACACCCGTTCCATAAAAGGCATAAGAACCTTGTACACCACCCACTTCAGAAGCTTGTGTAATTAATCGGGTTGTTGTATCATTACAAATACCCGGTATAGTGGTGAACTGAACATATGGACTTTGATTGAGTGTGATAACCTTGCTTATACTGTCTGCACAAACCGGGGAAATACCGGAATGGGCAACCAATTTAATTTTATATGTTTTTGTTGTTGCAGATTTTGTGTACAGGTGAGCGTACTGTTTATTGGTTTGTGGTGAAGGATTAGGGTCTGCATCATAAACAGTTGGCTTGTTTATAACATCCCAATAAATTTCGCTTTGTGTTACAGTACCAAAATCTACTGTTGAAGCATCTATAAATCTTACAGAATCATTACTGCATAAATTATTCGGCTTAATTAAAGTAAAACCGGCTTTAGGTGTTGAACCATTTACGGTAAAGGCTTTTGATAATGTGGTATCGCAGCCGTTATTTGAAACCAGTTTTAATGACACCGTATAGTTGCCATAAAAAGTATAATGTGTTATACCATTATGGGTTGTAGCTGTTCCCGGTGATGGTAAATGACTGTTTCCCGCTGCATTAAAATTCCATAGATAAGATGGAATAGTATTATTGTTAGCAATAGTAGATGTATCAATAAAATCAGCAGTAGCATCACTTAAACAAATTTCAGGCAAAATAAAGCCGGGATGCGGTTGTGGATTAACAGTTACTGCTTTTGTAAGCGTATCACTGTTACAACCAATACTGTTTTGCACAGCCATCTTTACATTATAAACTCCATAAGCATTAAAATATTGATTAAAGCTTGTATTAAAGCCACCTGTTGGTGTTAAGGTTGTTCCGTTACCCATATCCCAATACCATTTACTAATGGTTACACCGGTTGTAATGGAAGAATCAACAGCTTTATCAGTAAATGTTATCGGCCTGTTTTCGCAATAATTATTGGCAGCAGCAGTTACGAAATTGGCTGTTGGTAAAGGATTGATGGTTATGGTTTGTTTAGCTGTATCACTCATACAACCCACATTTGAGATAACCCAGTATGTAACTGTATCAATACCTTTTAATACATATTTATGCTTCGGCGATGCAGTTGTATCAGAACCGCCATCACCAAAGTTCCAGAAATATTTTGCGGGTGCTAAAGAAGAACTGTTAGGACCTGTTTCAGTAAACTGTGTTGATAATGTTTTAGCTGTATCTCTTAAACAAACTTTATCACTAAAAGTAAATGCAACATGAGGTTGAGAATAAATATTACTCATTGCTATAGTTGTGTCTTTCACACAACCATATTGTGAGGTAACTGATAGTTTAACATTATATGTTCCTGTTGCGGTATAATTATGTAAAGGGTTTTTAACGCTATCAACACCACCATCTCCAAAATTCCATTTGTATTTAAAGGTTGAAGCTGTACCATCTGCAATTGTAGTTGAATCTGTAAATTGTGCAGCCCCAACAGGCAAACATACAACTGATGGCACGCCAAAATTTACTGCTGGATTGGATTTTAAATTTATCGGAATAGTAATCGTATCACTCTTACAACCAATACTGTTTTGTACAGCCATTCTTACATTATAAACTCCATAAACACTATAATATTGATTAAATGAAGTATTGAAACCGCCGGTTGGTGTTAAGATTGTACCGTTACCCATATCCCAATACCATTTATTTATAGTTACACCCGTTGTAATAGAAGAATCTGTTGTTTTATCAATGAAAGTAATAGGCTTATTCTCACAATAATTATTTGCTGCAGATGTAGTAAAATTGGCTGTAGGTAAAGGATTTACGGTAACTGTTTGTTTAGCAGTATCGCTCATACAACCCACATTTGAGATAACCCAATATTTAACTGTATCAATACCTTTGGCTGCATATCTATGCTTGGGTGAAGCAGTGGTATCTGAACTGCCATCGCCAAAATTCCAGAAATATTTTAAGGGTGATAATGAAGAAGCATTAGGGCCTGTTTCATTAAACTGAGTTGATAACGATGCAGTACTATCTCTTAAACAAATCTGATTACCAATTGTAAATGTTACATGCGGTTGAGAATAAATATTACTAAACTGAATAGTAGTATCCTTTACACAACCATATTTCGAAGTAGTTGTTAATTTAACATTATAGGTTCCTGTTGCAGTATAGTAATGTAATGGATTTTTTGCAGTATCTGTTCCCCCATCGCCAAAACTCCAATTGTATTTAAAGCTTGAAGATGTACCATCTGCAATAGTTGAAGAGTCTTTAAATTGTGCAGCACCAACAGGCAAACATACAATTGATGGTACTCCGAAATTTACTGCGGGATTTGGCTTTACATTTATCGGAATTGTATAAGGATTACTCTTACAACCTGTATTATTTTCAACCACTAAACTAACATTATAAGTACCTGTTGAGGTATATGTTTTCGTTCGGTTGGCATTAGTCGTCAGGGTATCTTTTGTTCCATCACCATAGTCCCAATACCATTTAGCCATGGAACCACTTGCAATAGTTGATGAATCTGTAAAAGTTATTGTCTTTCCAATGCAACTATCACTATAAACAAATTTAGGTACGGCTGTGGCAACCATTGTAAAAGGAATAGTTGTATCTCCGATGCAGCCATAACTTGTTATCGGTCGGTATCTGATATTATAAGTATTGGGCTGAAGATATTTATGTTTAGGATTTTTTAAGCTATCGGTTGTGCCGTCTCCCCAAGTCCATAAACCTGAAATAACCGATGATGTTCCCAAATTACCGGATGCATCTTTAAATTGTACAGAATCTGAAATGCAAATTACTGACGGAACAGAAAAATTAGCAATTGGCAGCCCGGTTACCGTTACCGGAATAGAATATTTTTGGTCTGTACTTCCGCAGCCATCTGCCGTTGCAGAAGTTGTATATACTTTTATAGTATCTCTCTGAGTAGCAGTGTTGGAGTTTAAAAATGTATAGGTATTTCCTGTGCTGAAATAATGTAAACCCGAAGAAACGGGCGTACTGTCTGCTACGGGGTTGGCGATAGGACCAATAATATTGGCAGGCGAAATGTTCGGAGCAGCGGAGAAATCCCATTTAATAGTTGTTGGTTGAAATGAAAGAGGCACAGCAAACTTAAATGGTGAGTTAATACATGCAACGGCAGAATCTAATCTTGTATATTGATTTTGGAATGTGGCAATTTTGGTAAAGTCCTTTACACTGGTTCCGGCATTATAGCCATAACTTTCCACATTACCCAAGCCATAAGCTATGGCAATGAAACTCGAGTCTGCAGTTAAAGTTGAAATTGGATTGGTTTTTACACTGTTAGTAATTTCTTCCTGTAAATATGAATATTGAGTTCCTGCAATTGGAATAAAGCTTGATGATGGTGAGCTACCATTAATTTTAAAAGAACTTACAGCATTAGTTCTAATAATTATGTTTAAATAACAATTTGATATTTGGCTTTGATTAGGAGGCACCCAGGTTGGGTATGCCGAAAAGACTGTAATGTTGTTAATAGTTTGTTCAATCGGGTTAAGTACAATCATTTCAGGGTCTCCAATTGTAGCACCATTTTGACAAGCCTGAGTTGTCATAAATTGAACAGTAGAAATAGGTTTATCTGCCTGAATAAAAGTAGCATTACCGGTTGTATACTGATAATAATTTCCTGTTGCATTCAGTCCGGTTAAGGTAGTAGTAATTCCATTTTCAGTTTTGGTAACTACTGTACTGGCATCAGCAACATAGACTCTAACAATGTCTGAAATTCTTGTTTTAGTAGGTGCTGTTAAAAAATTTTTACCCCATGCTACAACGGGAAATAATTGCTGATAAAGATTATCTCCACTACCAGCGGTTGAACATCCAAAAGCACTCCATGTTGTACTTGAAAAAACAGCTATTTTTTTACAACTGCCTCCGCTGCCGGCAATCGCCTGAACTTTAGTTCCTGATATGTCTGATCTCGCTGTAAATAAAACCTGATAAACATCCCCTGCATTTGCCAACGTAACAGTATATGCAGATGATTTACCGCTTAATGTTGTAGCTGTAGGTGTAATTTGTACAGTAGTATTCGCTTCTGTTGCAACAACGGTTATCGCCGGCTGCCCGCCGTTAGCACCGGAAGTAGCAACACTTGCATAACTCGGTACAATATATTGATTCCCTAAAACACTGGTGGGTAATACGAGCGTTGCTCCGGACCTTGCACTTTTAATAATATGTGCATATACTGCAACGGGATTATCTGAAACCACATGTACTGCACCATTTGTGGTAATTCCATCAGATTGAGAAAGATAGACACTAGAACTGGAAGCATCCATTCCGCTTAAGACATTTCCGATAAATTTTCTCGTAACTGTATTTGCAGCAACAGTAAAATTAATTGTTTGAGTGCCTACAGTTATAGTACCTGTTGCTGCCACATCAGAAGTTATATAAATACCCATTACTGAACCGGAGGTTCCATTACCATCAATATGTGCCGGGTAAGTAATATAAAAATCTTTGCCTTTATTAGAATAATCCTGCGAAAAAGCCACAAAAGCGAACAGTAAAAATATTACAACTAAGCAGCAGTTAAGTTTCATTGGTTTTAATGGGGGAATGAACACAAAGATGCAATTTAGGAATTAAGGTTTAACTGCCAAAAGCTATATTCATAAAAGTTACCTGAAAAGAGACTTTAATCATAACATATGCTGCCTGAGTAAATTAGCACTATTAGGACCTTCATTAAATAATAAATCCAAAATACTCAGATTGGGTAAAAAACCTGTCTGTTGCTGAAAAACCTGATTGTATTTAATCGAAAATGCATCCTGCTGAAAATTCTTTGGCAACCATTTATTTCTGTAATCTGCTGTTTCAGAAGGATACACTTTTTCATAGTATTCAGTAACTGAAACCTTAGCAGAAATCTTCAGCATTTTTAAAACCCAATTTAAAATTTCCAGATTCAGGTCGAATAAAAAAATATGGTTACCGTTTAGCAGTTTTTCAACTGAGGTTTGATAGTATTCAAAGAAAGGCGATTTGTTATAAGCTGATAACAAAGTCTTCCAATGCTGTTGTTGCCAATTCTGAGAGTAATCAATTTTCACATCTTTAAAAACCGATTTCTGATTGCGTCCGTTTTGTACCGGAACTGTCAGATTAATCATTCCACCGGACGTAGCAATTACACAACGGTTTCTGAAACTGGCTTTTTCCCAGTTCTCAAATTGTTCAATTTTTATATACTTTGATTGAAATAAAATTAAATAGTAGTTAATGCACCCAAAATATTGATTATCAATAATTATTTTGCTCAAAATGAAAGGATTTTAAGAAATTGAGTATAGTTGTAATTCAGTTAAAATTTCGCAACTATAAATATGATTAAAATTAAGATAATATTTATTTTAAAATGCTGAAAATCAGTTTATTAATTATAAATAAATAACTAAAAAAGATAGCAAATTATTTTAGCCAATTAAACTTTACAAATGCTCAATTTTTTAGCTTCAAAAATAAAATTAATTTGCTAAAAAAATTGAGTAATTCTATTTTGCAGGAAATTAATTGCTTGAAAAAATTAGCTTCTCTCCTTTTAGTTTCTTTTGCAATATTCAGTTGCCACAAGCCTCAGGGTTTTGAATACAGAGATGTAAAGAATGTAACTGTAAAACAATTGGGCTTTAATAAAACTCAATTGGGAATGGAATTGGTTTACTTCAATCCAAATAATTTTGGGGTTGATTTAAAGCATGTTGATTGTGATATTTACATTGATAAGAATTATCTGGGGAAATTTGTTTTGGACACCACCATGCATATTGACCGAAAATCTGAATTCAGCCTGCCTTCAAGGGTGGACGTTGATATGAAGAATATCTTCAAGAACACACTTTCCGTTTTATTCAGCCGAGAAGTATTGGTTACAGTTAAAGGAACCACAAGAGTGGGTAAAGCCGGTATTTTTATTAATGTGCCGTTTAACTATGAGGCGAGGCACAAAGTTGATTTGTTTAGCAATCAATAGACGATGGACAACAGACAATAGCTCATTACTTCAAAATTTTTTTAACCAGCCATTTCAGTGGTCTATCGACTATGGTCTATGGTCTTCTAATACGGTTGAATATGGCAAGGTTTGCCTTTTGTAGGGCCGCCGCCGTCTTCCGCTCTTTTACAAATAGGAGGTAATTTTTTGTATGAATCCGGTTCGGCTTTGGTACTATCGGCATCAAAACCTGCATTATTCATAGCTGTTCTAATTTCATCGGCAGTAACTCTATCAGGATGATAGAAAATGCGTATTTCTCCCTGCAACAAATTAAACCGGTAATCTACCATTCCGTTTTGCATGTTGGCAGCATTTTCAGACTTTAAATAATTCATCAGTCTTTCTTTACATTCCCAACATTTTAAATTGGCACTTTTAATAGTAATCCATTCCATTTTGGCCGACATAACCTGTGTTTTTGCCATTCCTATTACAAGCATTACAACAATTGTTAAGAACAACTTCTTCATACAAAATCAGTTTTATTGCATCCATACTGAAGGGTTTTCCCTCCAGCTATTTAATAAATTTTCTGTCTCGGCAGAAACAATATTTTTTTCTAAAGCTAATTGAATAAGCGTTGCATAATCAGTTAGAGATTGAAATTTAACATCCGCTTTTGCAAATGCTTCAACCGCCACATCAAAACCGTAATTAAATATTGAAACCATTCCTTCTACTTCTAAGCCTTCTTTTCTTAAAACGTCAACCACTTGCAAACTGCTTTTTCCGGTAGAAATTAAGTCCTCTACAACCAACACCTTCTGCCCTTTTTCATAAAAGCCTTCTATCTGGTTACCCAAGCCATGTTCTTTAGGTTTTGGGCGAACATATATATAAGGAAGTTTTAGCTGGTCTGCAGCCATAGCACCCCATGCAATACCGGCTGTTGCAACGCCTGCAAGCATTTGAGCATCTGGAAATTTCTCAAAAATTACATTACATAATTCACTCTTAATAAAATCTCTCTGAAAAGGATAAGATAACACTTTTCTGTTATCGCAATAAATCGGGCTTTTCCAACCGCTTGCCCATGTAAAAGGCTTTTCGGGACTTAGTTTAATTGCCTGAATCTGTAATAATTTTTCTGCAACAGCTTTTTCATTTGTCATGCTGCTAAGGTAATTTTATTTTAGTTGCACGAATTATATCAAATTACACGGATTGTTGAAAAATTATTGAGCAGTTATAATCTTGCTAATCTGATAATCAAACAAATCAAGGTTCTGACAATGAAAACTATTATTGCTGCAGGCGGATTGGTATTTAATGAGCTGAATGAGTTATTGATGATTTTCAGGAGAGGAAAATGGGATTTACCAAAAGGGAAATTAGATGAAGGTGAAAGTATCGAAAGCTGTGCTGTAAGAGAAGTACAGGAGGAAACCGGAATACGGAATCTGGTATTAGGGAAACTGATTGGTAAAACACATCACAAGTATTTTGATAAATGGGTAAATGAAGATGTTGTAAAAGAAAGCTGGTGGTATGAAATGAAAACAACTTCAACAGAAGAATTGATTCCGCAAACAGAAGAAGATATTGAAGCAATTAAATGGGTTAATGATACTGAACTAAGAGAAAAATTATCAAACAGTTATCCGAGCATCATTGAGATAATAGAAAAATGGAAAGAGATTTCCCGATAAGAATTTTTGAAATAACAATAATAATCTGATTACTTTTTAAGAGTTTTTATTACAGCTTCAGGTAAAAACGGAGAAGCATCTCCACCGTTTCTTAAAATATCTCTCACAATTGTCGATGCAACTGATGTGTATTTAGGCTCCCCTGTTAAAAAAATAGTTTCAATAGTATTATCTAAAGTTCTGTTAGCATCTGCAATGGTTTTTTCATACTCAAAATCGCTTACATAACGTATACCCCTTAAAATAAATTTAGCACCGATTGTTTTGCAATAATTTACAGTTAATCCATCGAAAGTTACACTTTCAACTTTAGGTTCATCTGCATAAATTTCATTAAACCATTCCATTCGTTGTTCTGCGGTGAACATTGGGTTTTTAGCAGCATTAACGCCGATACCAACAACAATTTTATCAAACAATGGTAATGCTCTTTGTATTATATCGGTATGCCCTAAAGTAACAGGGTCAAATGTTCCGGGAAATAAGCAGATTCGCATGTTACTGTTTTAAGCCGTTAAAGGTATGGGTTATGCATCTAACAATCTCCTGTGATAATTGATCTGCCCCAAATGATAACTTAAGTGTGTTGCTAAATGAATTAACATAAATTCTGTTGAAGAAGGCTCCTGAAATACAACAACCGGATATTCCTTAGCCAAAGTATCTTCTGAAACATGCTGCATTGTTTCAGCAACAATGGCAGCAACATCATCAATTTTATCAATCAGTTCATGGCGGGGAACATGCTTTGCCGAAAACTCTAATGGTCTGTCTCTTACATAACCGGTATTACCTAATTCTTTACCAATATAAGTATTTAAATTACCTATTAAATGAAGACATAAATTACCGGCAGAATTAGCAATATTATTTTCTACAATCCAAAGATTCTCTTCTGTTTTGTATTGCAGTATTTCATTTTTAAGCTTATTGATATCACGCTCAAAAATGCCGGCTAAAACTGCGGTTAACATACGGTTTTAATTTTCTCTGTTAGCTAAAAGGTATAAAACAGCCATTCTAACTGCTACACCATTTTCAACCTGGTTCAATATAATACTGAAAGGTCCATCGGCAACATCACTATCCAATTCAACACCACGATTAATGGGGCCGGGATGCATAATGGTAATATCTTTTCCTAAGCTTTCTAATAGCCTTCTGTTAATGCCATAAGCTATATTATATTCACGCAATGATGAAAACAAAGGTTGATTCTGTCTTTCTAACTGAATGCGTAATACATTGGCAACATCGCACCATATTAAAGCTTTTTTCAAATCATATTCAACCTTAACATCAAAACTTTCAGTAATGTATTTAGGAATTAATGTTGGCGGACCGGCAATAACAATCTCGGCTCCCATTTTCTTCAACAAATAAATATTACTTAATGCCACTCTGCTGTGCATGATGTCGCCGATAATTGCCACTTTCAAACCCTTTAATTCACCAAATTTTTCCTTCATTGAAAAAGCATCTAATAGAGCCTGTGTAGGATGTTCGTTAATACCATCACCGGCATTTACAATAGGTACGGGAATATGTTTGGAAAGAAAATGCGGAGCACCGCTTGCACTATGCCTCATTACCACCATATCAACCTTCATACTTAAAATGTTGTTGACAGTATCTAATAAGGTTTCGCCTTTGGCTGCACTGGAGCCACTTACTGCAAAATTGATGGTATCTGCACTTAATCTTTTTTCAGCCAATTCAAAGGAAATGCGTGTTCGGGTTGAGTTTTCGTAAAAGAGGTTCACAATAGTTACATCCCGCAAGGAAGGAACTTTTTTAACGGGCCTTTGTAAAACATCTTTAAAATTGGCTGCTGTAGAGAGAATTAAATCTATATCCTCTTTAGTGAGGTTTTTAATACCAAGTAAGTGTTTGGTAGATAGTTTCATTAAAAAGCGAAGATAAAAGGTTTATTACAAGTTTCAAGTTTCAGGTTACAAGTAATTAAACTTAATGCAGTGCAAACGCTATTGATTGCAGATACTTTAATAAGCTATAACAATATTACCTGTTCTTCTACACCCCAATTAACTTTTACTTTTTGTGAAATAAAAGTATCAATAGCTCTTCCTGTAAAGTTGGGTTGAATGGGTAACTCACGGCTGAATCTTCTGTCAATTAAAACGCAGAGTTCTACTTTTTTCGGTCTGCCGAAATCGAGCAAAGCATCTAATGCAGCACGAATGGTTCTGCCTGTGTACAACACATCATCTACAATAATTACGTTCTTGTTCTCAATGCTGAAATGTATATCGGTTTTATTGGCAACATGCAATTCTTTACGAATATCATCTCTGTAAAAAGTAATATCTAATTTACCGTAAAGAAGTTTTGAAGGGCTGATAAGGGTTTGCAGTTCAGCAACAATTTTATCGCTGAATAAAACACCTCTCGGCTGTATGCCGATGATAACCGTATCAGTAAAAGGCACATGGCTTTCCATTATCTGATGTGCCAGCCTTTTAATGGTTAATGCCATTTGTTGTTGAGAAAGAATTGTCTTCACTCAAAAAAATTTTGCTAAAAATACAGCTAAGTAGTCGTGCAAAATTATTCAGCTAATATTTTCTCGCAGAAATCACTAAATATGCTGAAAACATTCTGAGGATTCTGTGTATTCAGCGAGCAATATTTTTTCATTTATTTTTTAAAGCCTTTTTACAAGATTATATTGCAAGCCATGTTAGCAGCAACTGCTTTAAAATTATACCACTTTAAAAATTATGAAACCTGCGAATGGAGTTTCACTGAAAATATTGTGGCAATTTGCGGAGCTAACGGAAGCGGTAAAACCAATTTATTAGATGCTGTTTATTATCTCTGTTTTACTAAAAGTTATTTTTTAAAACAGGATAACTTAGTTATAAAACATGATACTGAAGGAATGCGGATTGAAGGTAATTTTTCAAAAGATGAAGATGCCTTTAAATTGGTAAGCATTCTAAGAGAAAATAATAAAAAAGAATTTCTGGTAGATGATGAATTGTACAAAAAATTATCGCAGCATATAGGCCGGTTTCCCTGTGTAATGATTGCACCTGATGATGTTGCAATTATTACCGGAACAAGTGAAGAAAGAAGAAAATTTATTGATACCATTCTTTCTCAAATCAACAGTAACTATTTACAGTGGCTGATTGATTATAATAAGATTTTACAGCAGCGAAACAGCTTTTTAAAACATATTGCCACTCAAAATTATTTTGATGAAACATTGTTGGAAACATTAGATAAACAATTGGCGGAAAAAGCTGAACTGATTTTTACAGAGCGAAAAAAATTCTTTGAAACATTCATACCTGCCATTCTTAATTGCTATAAAGCTATCGCAGGAAAGGATGAAAAGATTGAGATTGTTTATGAAAGCCAATTAACCAATAATAATTTATTAAATCTGTTAACTGAAAACAGGCAAAGAGATTTGTTTTTACAACGCACCGGCTTTGGAATTCATAAAGATGATGTTGTAATAAACATGAATAATCAATCTTTCAAAACAACAGCATCACAAGGGCAAAGAAAAAGTTTGTTATTTGCTTTAAAGTTGGCTGAATTTGAAACCATTAAACAACAGAAAGGCTTCTCACCCATTTTATTATTAGATGACGTGTTTGAAAAATTAGATGCTGAACGAATGCATTTTTTATTACACAAAGTTTGTGTTGAAAACGATTGTCAGGTTTTTATAACCGATACACATAAAGAAAGATTAGAACAACATTTAAACAATTTACAGGTGAAATTTCAATTAGTTGAATTATGAACCAAGGTGTAAGGCAGAAGGCTTAAGCAGTAAGGAAAAGGAACGTTTCTTTTTTTATGCCTTAAAACCACAAGCCTTATACTTTATACCTTAAACCTTATACTTATATTCGCAGTATGGCACAATATTCAATGGGTGATGCACTTAAAAACTTTCTTTCCAAAAGCAGGTTAGCCAATGGTTTGCGTGCAGCACAAATTGATGAAGTATGGGAAAATATGATGGGTAAAACCATTGCCAAGTACACAGAAAAAATTGAAATCATCAATCAAACTCTATTCATTACCACACATGTTGGTCCTTTAAAAAACGAATTGCTTTATCAAAAAACATTAATCATTCAACGTGTTAATGAAGCCTTTAAAGAAAAGGTAATTACTGAAGTTGTAATCCGTTAATTACAATCCTGCACAATCCTTATTGGCATTGCATTTTATTGCGTTAAAAAATATCGTATCCGTATAGTTCACTTCTCTATTTTTGCACCTAAAAATTTAATAAAAAGTTTACTCATGAAAGTGATGAAATTCGGCGGTACAAGTGTAGGTAAACCTGAACGTATGTTTCAGGTAGCAGAACTGATAACCAAAGATGCCGAACCAAAAATTGTAGTATTAAGTGCATTAAGCGGAACAACCAATGCATTAGTCAGCATCAGCGATAGCCTTGCACAAGGCAATAAAAGTGCAGCGAAGCAAAAGATAGATGAGTTAGAAGCACACTACAGAAAATTTGTATTAGACTTAGTAAAAACCGAGGCTGCACAAGCTAAAGCCAATGCAGTAGTTACTGAACATTTCGAGTTTTTAAACATCATATTAAAAATATCTTTCAGCGAAGCATTAAATAAAGATATTCTGGCTCAGGGTGAATTGATGAGTACCAAAATGTTCTCAGTGTATTTAGAAGAAAAAGGTATTGATCATATGCTATTGCCTGCTTTAGAGTTTATGAGCATTGATGTAAATGAAGAACCGCAGCTTAAAGAAATAAGCAATAAACTAAAAGAAATTATACAACAAAACAGCAGCAAAAAATTATTCGTCACACAAGGTTATATCTGCAAAAATTCAAGAGGTGAAGTAGATAATTTAAAACGTGGCGGAAGTGATTATACAGCATCGTTAGTTGCCGCAGCTATTAATGCCAATGTTTGTGAAATATGGACTGATATTGATGGTATGCATAACAATGATCCACGCATTGTAGATAAAACTGTTGCTATAGAGCAATTAAGCTTTGAAGAAGCTGCAGAGTTAGCCTATTTCGGTGCAAAAATTTTACACCCTACCTGTATCTGGCCAACACAACAAACTAATGTGCCTGTTAAGTTATTAAACACTATGCAGCCGGAAGCTAAAGGGACAGTTATTATGGAAGAAGCCGGAAGTGTTGGCGTAAAAGCAATGGCGGCTAAAGACGGCATTATTGCTATTAAAATTAAAAGCAGCAGAATGTTGTTAGCCTATGGTTTTTTAAGAAAGATTTTTGAAGTGTTCGAAAAGTATAAAACACCTATTGATATGGTTACTACTTCAGAAGTTGCCGTATCTGTAACGATTGATAGTGATACTGAATTAGATAATATTATACGTGAATTAGAACCATTCGGAACTGTTGAAGTTGATAAACAACAAACCATTATTTCTATTGTAGGTAATGAAATTGCCCAAACTAAAGAAGTATTAAAAAAATTGTTTGATGCTATTGAAGGTATTCCTGTAAGAATGGTTAGTTATGGTGGCAGCCCGCACAATATCTCTTTATTGGTGAATGATACTTACAAAAAGCAAATGTTGCAGTTATTAAATAAAGGTTTATTCGGATTGTAACCCTTTACCTAATTTTTTAGTTATTAAAACCGAAAGTAAGTACTTTCGGTTTTTTGTTGCAGTTATGAGAACAGTATTTTTTATTCTTTTCCTTTTCGTTTCAAATATTCTTTTATCGCAAAAAACAATTAAAGGAATTATAACTGCTTCCGATACCAAACAGCCTTTAGTGGCTGCAGTTGTTTTTATAAGTAATACCACTATAAAAACTATCACTAAAAGCAATGGAGAATTTGAATTGAATGATTTACCTGTCGGGAAATTTGATTTAATTGTTTCATTTGTTGGTTATGAAACATTCTCTCAAACTATTGCCAATAATGAATTACCGCTTCAATTAACTATAAAATTAGTACCAAGAGTAAATACATTAAAAGAAGTTATTGTTGAAGCTTTTGAAAAGGATGGTTGGAAAAAATGGGGACAATTCTTCATAGAAAGTTTTATCGGTACATCAGATTTTGCTGCGATTTGTACACTGAAAAATAAAGAAGCGGTAAAGTTCATCCGTTCTGTCAAAACAAATACTTTAAGAGCTGTTGCTTATGAACCTTTAAAAATTATTAATAAAGCTTTGGGATATGAATTACAATTTCAATTAGAAGGTTTTCAATACAATTTCAATTCAAGAGAGCTTATTTATAAAGGTTATCCGCTATTTATAGAATTAAATACAACAAAAAAAAGAATAGAAGAACGCTGGAAACGCAACAGGCAATATGCTTATGAAGGTTCAATGATGCATTTTATGAGATCATTATACAGAAACAGATTAATTGAAGAAGGCTTTGAAGTAAGACAGATAAGGAAAATGAAAGACACGCTCGGCAGGGTTGGTAAATTTGATATTTTAATTAATAAAGTATTACCCGGCGATAGTATTGCTTATGCAATTGATAGTGCCACTGCAGGCTTAAGTTTTATTGATAATCTTGAAATAATGTATGTTAAGAAAAATACACCCAATGATTATAAAAGAACCTTTGGCTTTTCTAAACCATCATTACATCCTACATCAAGAATTGAATTAAAAAATGCAAGCTATGTAAGTGTTTTTGCAGATGGCAATTATTTTGAGCCTGTTAATTTAATATCTTATGACTATTGGAGTTGGAGTGAGAAAATGGCTACACTACTGCCGACAAATTATAAATCTGTCCCAAAAAAATAGTCAGCAGAATTGCTGACTATTTCAATTTATTATTGTTCAATAAGAATTAATCTCTTTTACCCATTTGCTTTAAGAAACGAACATGGGCTACCACTGCTCTTCGCATAGTTGGGTATTCAATATATCTTAATTGATATTCTTCACAAACCTGTTTAATAATTTTACTGATAGCGGGATAGTGAACATGAGAAATTTTAGGAAATAAATGATGTTCAATCTGAAAATTCAATCCCCCTACTAACCAACTCACTAATTTATTTTGAGTTGCGAAGTTGGCGGTTGTTTTAATTTGATGTGCTGCAAACTCATCAGGCAGGCGGTTTTCATCAACATCAGCAACAGGAAATTCCGCATCTTCAACAGTATGTGCCAATTGAAAAACAATACTTAAAATAAATCCTGCTACAAAAGTAAATGTAATAAAGCCCAATAGCCATGATAGCCATCCGCAGAGAATAATCGGTAAAACAATAAACACAGACCCATGATAAATTTTTACCAACCAAAAACCAATATGATCTTTTGTGCTCATTCTTTTTAAAGGCACATCTCCTATTTTTCCGGTAAAATATTTATTATAATCGCTGAAGAAAATCCAGAACACATACAACATCATATACAATACCCAGAAGTATAAATGCTGAAAGCGATGCATTTTATACCTTTTCTGCGAAGGAGCCATTCGCATTAAAAAGCCAATTTCAATATCATCATCCACACCATCTACATTCGTAAAACTGTGGTGTATCATATTATGCTTCATATTCCACATAAAATGATTGGCACCCAACATATTTAATGAGTAAGCTGCCAATTCATTCTGCCATTTATGTTTGCTGAAACTACCGTGGCTGCCATCATGCATAACATTAAAACCAATGGCAGCAATTAACCCGCCTAAAACAACACATTCTGCCAAACCCCAGTACCATACCGGCGTAAAAATTAACAGGTGCAGATACACTAACACAAACGCACTGATTAAAATAATGGCTTTACTGAATAAACTTAAATTGCCCGTTACTGAAATATTGTTTTCTTCAAAATATTGCTGCACTCTTTTACGTAAATCGGCATGCAATGAATTAGTAGTAACAGGATACTTGGGGATAACACTTTTAACTTGCATAACTATATAGAAACATTAAAACAGAAGCAAAGTAAACGTAAAAAAAGATTCGTTGTTGTTAATTATTTTCTACAAGCCCTCAGCAACGTATCGTTTTATTTTTAATTGTGTTGATGCTCAATAATCTTTCCACAGTATTGAATAACTAAAAGGGCCAGTTTTGGGGAAAAATATTTTAGTTTGATGATGAAATGATAATGCAATATTCAACGTTAGTTATGTGAACTGCTTATCATCACTCAAAAACTCAAAACATGCAGCAAACTAAAGAACTTAACGCTTTATTTACACTAATTGACGACCCCGATCAGGAAGTGTACAGTACTGTTTCTGATAAAATTATAGAGTTTGGAAAAGGTATTATCCCCAACTTAGAAAATCTTTGGGAAAATACGGTAAGTGAAGATGTACAGGAGCGTATTGAAATGCTTATTCATCGCCTGCACTACACAGATTTAACCAACGATTTAAAAGAATGGAGAGACGGTGCTTATCATGATTTATTATTCGGTGCATTATTGGTTGCAAAATATCAATACCCAGATTTGCATACCACGCCTGTGTTACAGGAAATTGAAAAAATACGTCGCAATGTTTGGTTAGAGTTAAACAGTTATCTTACTCCGCTTGAACAAGCCAATGTTTTATCAAGTATTTTATACAATTATTACAACCTTAAAGGCATTGAAGTAAATTATAACAGTGCAGATGATTTCTTTTTACATAAAGTGCTGGAAACAAAAAAAGGTAATGCGATAAGCAATGGTATTATTTACCAGGTAATGTGCGATTTGTTAGACATAAATGCAAAAATCATCAACATACCCAAGCAGGTAATTATTGCATTCTATCATTCAGATTATGACCCTGCAACACATAAAGGGCATCCGCAGGAAAAAATACATTTTTATGTGGATGCAGTAAACGGACATGCCTATTCTCATAACGATATAGAAGCTTATTTCAAAAGAGTTTCTGTGCCTTCTGTTGCTTCCTATTACAAACCCATTTCACATAAAAGAACTATTCAGATTATGTTAGAAGAAGTATCTAAATGCTTTACACTTCCTTCTAATCAATACAAACAAACAGAGTTATTGGCTTTGGCAGATTTGTTAGACGGATAGTTTTTTGAACTAAGCTTTTGTTTTTCATTATCAGCCCGGTTGCGTCGCACTCTTCTACGCTTTGTTCATTATGCATCAAAAGAGTTGCCTACTTATCTTCGTTGCAAGTAATTATAACTCATGAAAGTTTTTAAATTCGGTGGAGCAAGTGTAAACAGTGTAGAGCGTATTCAAAATCTTCCTTCCATTCTTCAGCAATACAGCAACGAAAGCCTTGTTATCATTATATCTGCAATGGGTAAAACCACCAATGCTTTAGAAAAAGTGGCAGAGGCATTTTATAATAATGATAAAACAAATGCCCTTCAATTATTTACTGTAATAAAGCAACAGCATGTAACTACTGCTAAATATTTATTAATTAAAAATTACAATGCCTGCTTTGCACAACTCAACGATTTTTTTACTGAAATAGAATGGTTATTACACGATAAACCTGTAAGAGAATTTGATTATTACTACGACCAGATTGTTTGTGTCGGAGAACTGTTAAGTACTGCCATCATCAGCCATTATTTAAACGAAGTAAATATTAACAATGAATGGTTAGATGCGAGGGATATTATAAAAACAGATGATAATTTTCGTGATGCAAATATTGATTTCACCAAAACAACAATTGCCGCTAAAAATCTGTTGTCTGTTAATCAATCATCTGTCATCTATCTTACACAAGGCTTTATCGGTTGCACCGATGAGAATGAAAGCACCACATTAGGCAGAGAAGGAAGCGATTACACTGCATCTGTTTTTGCCAATATATTAAATGCAGAAAGTGTTACCATTTGGAAAGATGTAGAAGGTATTATGAATGCAGACCCCAAACAATTTCCCGATGCACAATTTATTGCAGAGCTTAGCTTTAGTGAAGTAATTGAAATGGCGTATTACGGTGCACAGGTTATCCACCCGAAAACCATCAAACCCTTACAGAACAAGCGTATTCCTTTGTATGTAAAATGTTTTTCTGATGCCGCTTTACCCGGAACAATTATTCACAACAGGCAAATTAAAAACCTTCCGCCTATAATTGTCATAAAAGAAAAACAGGCTTTAATTCATTTAAACAGTACAGATTTTTCTTTTGTGGGCGAGCAACCAATGGCAAGCCTATACAGCAGTTTTAATGATTTGAAAATAAAACCGAATCTAATACAAACCGGTGCTATTAATGTACAGTTATGTATGGATGATAAAAATGAGAAAATTGAAAAACTCGCTTTCGCTACTAACGAATTATTTGAAATACAGGTTGAAAAAAATTTAACCTTATTAACTATTCGTCATTACAATGAAAGCCTTTTGCAGCAAATGATTGAAGGAAAAGAAATAGTATTAAGGCAGCAAACAAAAGATACTGTACAGGTACTTTACAGATAATTACATAATAACGTACTCCCCCTTCTTATTCACGGAAATCAATGGCAGTTTTTTGTATTGCTCAAAGTAATCAAAAGCTTCTTTTATGCGGGAAGTAAAATGATGATAAGCTTCATCATCTTTAGTTACTTTATTATAATATTCTACACTTTTAGGATTGGTAAATCTGATAGGAAAAATATGTACAGGAATAAAATCCTGTCCCGCGTTTTTTGCATAAGACGCTAAAATGTACAACTCTTCAATTTGTTTATCAGTTATCGGAATACAACCAACAGTAATACAATTGCCGTGAATATAAATATCGCCACCGGGTTTGGTTGAATCACTTAATAACGCATCAGAAGCATTGGGATAATTCAGCCCCAACGATAAATGATAAGTACTTTTTGGATTGAATAAATTGATGGTATAAAAACCTTCCGGCACCTGATAATCTCCTTCAATTCTCTTTGGTCCCAATGCACCGCTTAATGCACAAATTTTATACGTTTTAAAAAGCTTGAAAGCTTCTTTACTGTTATTACGTACCCAAACTTCTAACTGACTATCGTACTTAAAGCTGCGGATGTATAATTGCTTTGGCGGCCACTGTAACTGTGCTGCTTCAAATTGTTTTTGCAGTGTGTCTTCCTTTACTTTAAAAACACCTGCCACTTTTGAATTCGTTTTTTGTAAATCAACAAATGAATATTGGGCAAACCCGCTAAAGGTTATAAGAATAATGGAAAGAGATAAAATCAACTGCTTCATGCTTACAAAAGTATCTTTCAAAGCATTTCAATAAAGTTAATGTTGATTTCTTTTTGTAAAGGAATAAGAAAAGGCACATAGTTAATAATGTGCCTTTTTATAAATTACAAATTCCCTCTCAAAGCCTGCTCTCTCTCAATAGCTTCGAACAAAGCTTTAAAATTGCCTTTACCAAAACTCTTGGCACCTTTACGTTGTATGATTTCGAAAAATAAAGTAGGCCTGTCCTGCAATGGCTTGGTAAATATCTGCAGCAAGTAGCCTTCATTATCTCTGTCAATCAAAATACCTAATTCACGTAAGGGTTGCAAGTCTTCATCAATATGCCCTACTCTATCTAAAACCGTATCGTAATAACTGCCGGGTACTTTCAAAAACTCTACTCCTCTGTTTTGTAATTCGGTAACTGTTTCTATAATATTATTGGTTGCAATAGCCACATGCTGTACGCCTTCACCATTGTAAAAATCCAAGTACTCTTCAACCTGGCTTTTCTTTTTACCTTCTGCAGGTTCGTTAATAGGAAATTTCACAAAGCCATTACCATTGCTCATTACTTTACTCATTAAGGCAGAATATTCCGTAGAGATGTCTTTATCATCAAAACTTAAAATATTCCGGAAGCCCATTACATTTTCGTAAAAACTAACCCATTTATTCATTTGATTCCAACCAACATTACCCACACAATGGTCAACATATAATAACCCCGTATCACATGGGTTGTAATTTGTTTTCCACTCAATAAAACCCGGCATAAAAGCACCGTTATAATTTTTTCTTTCAATAAATAAATGAACAGTTTCTCCGTAAGTATGTATACCGCTTATTACCACTTCTCCGGATTCATCTTTTAATATTTTGGGTTCAGAAAAAGATACAGCACTGCGTTTTGTAGTTTGCTCCCATGCATCGGTTGCATCATCAACTCTTAATGCTAAAAACTTAACACCATCGCCATGTTTATAAACATGGTCTGCAATAATGTTATTATTTTTTAATGCAGTAGTTAATACAAATGTTAGTTTGTTTTGACGAATAACATAACTCACTTTGTCTTTCACTCCGGTCTCAGGTCCAGCATAAGCAATACTTTTAAAACCGAATGCAGTTTTATAAAAATGAGCAGCCTGTTTGGCATTGCCCACATATAATTCTATATAGTCTGTGCCTTGTAAAGGCAAAAAATCTTCTGTTGTTTTTTGATGATTTAATTCAATAAAAGGTGCTTCCATAAAAAACATTTTTGGTGATTACTAAGAGAAATAAGAAATATTAAAATCGAAACCCGATTAGCATTTCGGACTTATAAATTCGAATTCTAAAATCTATCCATAGCAAGCGTTTCCATTAAGAGCGAGTAGTTGCAACGCTTGTCATTAAATATTTTATGTGGATAATCAGGCAGCATCGTGGAAACAAATTTATGCTTTTAAAAACAAGTGCAAATATCTTCGCCCGTAAATCTTTTTATATGAAAATCGGCATTTTAGGCGGCGGGCAATTAGGCAGAATGTTATTACAACAGGCAGCTAATTATGTTGTAGAAACTTATGTTTTAGAAAACGATGAAAACTGCCCTGCAGCACATTTATGCCACCATTTTACCAAAGGAGATATTACCAATTTTAATGATGTTTATAATTTCGGTAAGCAGTTAGATGCTTTAACTATTGAAATTGAAAGTGTAAATGTTGCAGCATTAGAAAAATTAGAAGCTGAAGGCGTTACAATTTATCCTAAACCTTCGGCTATAAAAATCATTAAGAATAAAATTCTGCAAAAGCAGTTTTATAAAGAAAATCAAATTCCAACTTCAGAGTTTGTAATTACTGCAACATTGGATGAATTAAAAGCACACGCTCATTTTTTGCCAGCCGTTCATAAAGTTGGAGAAGGGGGTTATGATGGCAAAGGTGTTCAATTATTACATGATGAAACTCACACTCACAAAGGGTTTGATGCCCCTTCTGTTTTAGAAAAAATGGTAAAAATTAAGAAAGAAATTTCTATGATTGTAGCGATGGATGCAAAAGGCAATACAGCTATTTATCCGCCGGCAGAAATGGTAGCAAACCCTGTTTTAAACCTGTTAGATTATCAACTTTCGCCTGCATTAATTCCTGAAAAAACATTGTGGAAAGCAGAAGCAATTGCAAGAGCTGTGGTAAAACATTTAAATAGTCCGGGCTTGTTTGCCGTTGAATTATTTATTGATGATAAAGACGATGTATTGGTAAATGAAACTGCCCCACGCGTTCACAACAGCGGGCATCATACTATTGAGGCTAACTATTGCAGCCAGTTTGATATGTTGTGGCGGGTTATGTTGAATTATCCTTTAGGCAATACAAAACCTATTCTTCCATCAGCCATAGTTAATTTATTAGGAGCAGAAGGTTATAGTGGCAATGCTGTTTATGAAGGTTTGGAAGAAATCATGCAAATAGAGAATGTGTATGTTCACTTATACGGTAAAACAACCACAAAACCCGGAAGAAAAATGGGTCATGTAACGATTATGAGTAAAGATTATCAGGACTTAACTCATACTGCCAATAAAATAAAACACCTTTTAAAAGTAAAAGCCTAAGCTTTTTTTATCGGCTTTAAAGGCATTAAGAAACCAATACCGATAAGGCTTTTAACCTGTAATGCAGGCGATGAATTGGTTGGCCCGAACAAACGGATATTGTCATCATAAATTAAATCTAAACTATAGGTTGCAGAAAAATATCTGTTTATTTTAAACGATACTAAGTTGGTCATATACACATCAATGTTCTGCGGTTTATCCATATAGTTAGAGAATAAATCTAACCTTCCTTTATAAGTAATATCCTTCGAAATAGCATTATTGTAGTTTACACTAATGTAAGCACCTAATTCACTTTTTACATGTTTACCTGTATCAACGCCATAAGAAGCTTTGTTTGATAAATATTTATTCGTTACAACTGTAAACCTTGCCGTAACGGGAGAAAAGAAGGCAGAAACTTTAGCATTGGGTTTATAATCAAAACCTGCAGAAAGTATAATATAAGCAGGCGATAAAATGGTAGAAGAAAAATCAGGAACGGCATTGTTGTAAGTATAACCATCAAACAACTGTGATCTTAAGTTAAACAAGGCAGAAGCATACCATTTGGCAGTTTTAGAAGTATCTATTCGGTAACCGTATTTTGATAAATAGTCAATACGGTCGTCATTCTTTCTGGTTCCCAAGCTTGTTGATTGAACAAAGCCCAGATTCACGTCAATATTATTATCCCAACTGTTTCTTCCTTTCAAATAATAAATGTAATAGTTCAGATAAGAACTTAACGACATAGAGAAATTATCACCGCCTGCTGCCCAATTACTCAACGAGCCCTGCGAAAGATTAGCACTAACCAAACCGCCTCTTTTCCAATTCCATTTTGTTGTGTCTGCTTCCTTTTTTATTTGCCTTGCAGTTTCACTTCTTAACTTATTAACTACTATATCTTGTGCATTTGCTTCAACACTCAAACCGAGCATAAAAAGAACTATCAAGCCTTTATACATATCCTAACAGAATTTTAAAGTTGCGAAAATATTAAATGAATGCTGACAAAACGACATCATTACACTGAATATTGCTATTTTTGCTGTTAAAATTTTACGAATAAATGGAAGTGTTGGAACTGCAAAATAAAACACACGACGAAACAAGACAAGGTGAAGCTTTTGCCCCTTTTACCAATGAGGTTAATAGTTTTAAGAAACATTTTTATATTGAAAGTTATGGCTGTGCCATGAATTTCAGCGATAGCGAAATAGTTGCCTCCATTTTAAATGAACAGGGTTTTGGTGCCACCACCAATGTAGAAAATGCCGATTTAATTTTCTTGAATACCTGCTCCATTCGTGAAAAAGCAGAACAAACGGTTCGCAAACGGTTAACTGAATTCAGAAAAATAAAAGAAAGTAAACCGCAAATGCTGGTGGGTGTGCTGGGTTGTATGGCTGAAAGATTAAAAGCCAAATTATTAGAAGAAGAAAAATTAGTTGATATAGTTGTAGGGCCGGATGCTTACAGAAGTTTACCGAACTTAATTGAAGAAGCAGAAGGCGGACAAAAAGCTGTAAATGTTTTATTAAGCAGAGAAGAAACCTATGCAGACATCTCTCCCATTCGTTTAAACAGCAATGGTGTTTCTGCCTTTGTTTCAATTACGCGGGGCTGCAATAATATGTGCAGCTTTTGTGTAGTGCCTTTTACCAGAGGAAGAGAAAGAAGCAGAGATGCGAACTCCATAGTTGCAGAAGCGAAAGATTTGTTTGAAAAAGGTTACAGAGAAGTTACCCTATTAGGACAGAATGTAGACAGCTATCATTTTATTGATGAAGCCAAAGATGAAGTAGTGACATTTGCTAACCTGCTTGAAAAAGTGGCTTTGATATCTCCGTTACTACGTGTACGTTTCAGTACATCTCACCCAAAAGATATTACTGATGAAGTATTGTACACAATGGCTAAGTATCACAATATCTGTAAATACATTCACTTGCCATTACAAAGCGGTAATACAAGAGTATTGCAGTTAATGAACAGAACCTATACCCGCGAATGGTATTTAGCAAAGGTTGACAGAATTAAAGAAATTATGCCCGAGTGCGGTATAAGTGCCGATATTATCGCCGGCTTTTGCAGTGAAACCGAAGAAGAACATCAGGATACATTAAGTGCAATGGAATACAGCAAATACGATTACAGCTATATGTTCTTTTACAGTGAACGCCCGGGTACATTGGCTGAAAGAAGATATAAAGATGATATACCTGAAGAAGTTAAAAAAAGAAGATTAGCTGAAATTGTAGCCTTACAAAACCGACTTTCTTACGAAAGCAATTTGCAGGATATCGGTAAAACATTTGAAGTTTTAATTGAAGGAGAAAGTAAGAAAAGCGGCAACGATTGGAAAGGAAGGAATTCAAGAAATAAAGTAATTGTTTTTGCAAAAGAAAATTACAATTTAAAGCCCGGCGATTATGTGCATGTAAAAGTAAATGAGTGCACACAGGGAACATTGTTGGGAGAAATAGCAGCAGTCGACAGTCCACTGTCGATAGTCAATAGCAAACTTTAAAAATTACAGCAGTTACTGTGGACTATTAACTGTTGACAATTGACTAATAAATGGCAGACATTCAATCTATAAAAAATCGTTTTGGTATTATCGGTAATTCACCTGCATTAAATCATGCATTAGATACGGCAATTCAGGTAGCAGCAACAGATTTAACGGTATTAATTGTTGGTGAAAGTGGTGTGGGTAAAGAAGTTTTCTCACAGGTTATTCATGCATTATCTGCAAGAAAGCACAATCCTTTTATTGCAGTAAACTGTGGTGCCATTCCCGAAGGAACCATTGACTCAGAATTATTCGGTCATGAAAAAGGAGCTTTTACAGGTGCAGTTGATAGCCGTAAAGGTTATTTTGAAACAGTAAGCGGCGGTACTATTTTTTTAGATGAAATCGGCGAAATGCCTTTGGGTACACAAGCCCGTTTATTGCGTGTATTAGAAACAGGTGAGTTTATTCGTGTAGGTTCATCTAAAGTGCAGAAAACAGATGTACGTGTTATTGCAGCTACGAACAGAGAATTATTAGAGTTTGCAGAGAAAGGAAAGTTCAGGCAGGATTTGTATTATCGTTTAAGTACAGTGCCTATCCGTGTTCCTTCATTAAGAGATAGAAAAGAAGATATCGCATTACTCTTCAGAAAATTTGTGGTTGATTTTGCTGAGAGATATAAAACCACAGCCGTTCAGTTAGATGAAGAAGCCAAACAGGTATTAATTAATTATCCCTTCCCCGGAAATGTGCGTGAATTAAAAAATCTGGCAGAACAGATTTCAGTATTAAGTAATACCAATGTTTTAAATGCTGCTGCTTTAAATAAATTTTTACCTGATAGAAATAACAATATTAACAGAATGCCAGTATTAGCTTCAACACAGCCACAGGGCGAGTTTGCTAATGAAAGAGAAATTCTGTACAAGCTTTTTTTTGATATGAAAAAAGATGTTACAGAGTTAAAGAAAATGTTTTTGGAAATTCTGCAAAACCCTTCATTGGCGGGCAACGCAGCGAATTTTACCAAAGAAAGTTTATTGAACGATTTTAATATTCCGAAAGCGAATGGCAATGAAGTGCAACATGCAGTAGTACATCAACCGCAAATTGTGCAGCCAACAATTTTGCAACCTATTAACGGAATCCAACATCCTGTTATCATTAATAATGACGACATTCATCATCATGAAGAAGTAGAAGAATCTTTAAACATAATGGATAAAGAAAAAGAACTCATTATTAAAGCTTTAAAAAAACATAAAAGCAAACGTAAGGATGCGAGTGCTGATTTAGGTATCAGCGAAAGAACACTCTATAGAAAGTTGAAAGAATATGATATTGAAGACCTGTAGGATAATGAGTAATTAAGAATTAACAATGAAAAATTGATTTATGAGTAATAGAAATTTTGTTGAGATTAATAACATGAGAAGTAAAAGGAAACTTCGCATTTCTCCTTTCACTTTTTACTTTTCATCATTCATTATTATTTTTTCATTCTTCATTAGCTCCTGCGGTATTTATACTTTCAAAGATTCTTCAATTGATTATAAAAAATTCAAAACTATAAAAATCGGGGTTTTAGAAAACAGAGCCAGGTATGTTAACCCGCAATTAGCTCCGCAGTTAAATGATAAATTACAACAGAAAATTGCGAGCCAAACCAAACTTACCAGAACCAATAACGATAATGCAGACTTACAATTAGGTGGTTATATTTCAGGGTATGATGTAAGCACAACAGCTATTACAACACAACAGGCAACAGCCAACCGTTTAACTGTTACTGTTCACATGATTGTAAAGAACTTACCTGATAATAAAACAGATGAGTTTGATGTTAGCAGAAACTTTGATTTTTCAGCCAATCTTTCTTTAGAGCAAGCACAACAGACTTTAATGAGTGATATTTTAAAGAATGTTACAGACGAAATTTTTAATCACCTGTTTTCTAACTGGTAAGTAAACCTTATTTTCACATTTATGAACGCTGCAATAGCAAAAACACTATTTCAAATTACCCAAAAGCAAAGCTTGGAAGATGTAAGCACTGCTGAGTTATCTCAGTTAGTCAACCATTACCCATACTTCGCTCCTTTGCAGGTTTTGCTGGCAGCTAAATTAAAATCTGAGAATAGTTACGAGGCTTCTTCTCAATTACAAAAAGCAGCATTATTTGTTAATAACCCATTCTGGTTAGAACATGGTTTATTTAATGGTGAAGCAAAAGACATCAGCATAATTCATACTGATAAAACTGAACCTGTTGCAGAAAACAATAATGTATATCAGCAGCCGCAACCTGCTCCTGTTCAGCCTGAGCCCATAAAAGAAGAACCTGTAATAACTGAAGAAGTTAAACCGGTTATTCCATTTCCTTCAACCATTGAAATTCCAACAATGGAGAATGTAAAAGGAATAATAGAAGGAATTGATAAGAAAGAAGAAACCGCACATACAGATGTTCTTCCAACAACAATTAATACAGCAACTGTACAACCTATTACCCCTGAAAGTCCTGTTCAGCAAGGCTTTTCAAGTGTAGTAAGCAAGAATATTTCTTCTTTAGGTGCTATGCCATCTTATGCTTCTTTCTTTCAAAACAAAGCAGCAGACAGCCCCGAAGAACCGGAAGCAAATGAAGAAGAAAACAGCAACAGACCTGATGATATTGCAGATAATTTCAGTGAAAAACAAGCTGAAAAATTATCTTCTGTTTTATCATCATCCATTGCAGATTTTAAAAAGCCCGTAACACAGGAAGCCAAATTAGATTACGAAACAGAACCTGCTTATACAGTTGATTATTTTGCATCTCAGGGTATTAAAGCAGATTTAACCAAACAACCACAAGATAAACTAACCATTCAATTATTAAAGTTTACTGATTGGTTAAAAATTATTAAGAAATCTAATCCTAATCCAACAGATTTAGGTACAGACCCTGAACTGGAAAATGCTATTCAGGGTATTGCTCAAACTTCAAACGAAGCGAGAGAAATTATTACAGAAACAATGGCTGATGTTTTTGTAAAACAAGGTAAGATTGAGAAGGCTGTGCAGTTGTATATTAAATTAAGTTTTTTGGAGCCGGATAAATCCTCTTACTTTGCCGCCAAAATTCAAGAACTTAAAGGTATTTAAACATGACTATTTTATTTGTATCATTAATTGTTATTGCTTGTGTAGCATTAGGTTTTGTAGTATTAATTCAAAACCCAAAAGGCGGCGGCTTAGCCGGTAATGTGGGTGGCTTAAGCAACCAGTTAATGGGTGTAAAACAAACAACTGATGTTTTAGAAAAAGGTACATGGATATTTGCAGCATTAATTGTTGTGTTATCTATTTTTTCTACTTTAATATTTAAAGGTAATGCAAGTAAAGGGCCGGATACTTCTATTATTCAGAAAGTAAATCCAAACCAGGCACCTGCTGCACCGGCTAATACAGTTCCTGTACAACCGCAACAACCTGCTACAGGTAAATAAGCTCGTTTACATAATTATTTAATCCCTGCTTATACAAACAAGCGGGGATTTTTATTAATTTGAAATCATGAAAAAAATTATTCTCTTACTTTTTGTTTTAATAATTATTGGTGCTGGAATTTTTGGATGGATGATTTTCAGCAAGGCAACTTCATTCAATGAAAACAAAAAGTATTTATTAATTGAAGAAGGCAAAACCAATAAAACCGATGTTCTTGAAGCCCTACAACAACAAGGCATTGTTACTAACACAACAACTTTTTCTTTATTAGGAAGCAGTATTGGTTTATGGGATAAAATAAAACCCGGAAAATTTGAAATTAAAAAAGGGCAAAACCTTTTAACCATTGCTAAAACATTAAAAAATAACAGGCAGGCACAGATTAATTTGGTAATTAATAAGTTGAGATTAAAAGAAGATTTGGCAAAACTGATTAATAAAAATTTTGCGAGCGATTCTGTAAGTGTAATGAACTTCTTAAACAGCAATGATTCGCTTAAAGATTATAATGTTGATACAAGTACAGTTTTTACCATTATCATTTCGGATACTTATACATTTTACTGGAATACCCCTTTAAGAAAAATATTTAATAAACTATACGATGCATCTGTTAACTTCTGGAATAAAAATAACAGAACAGCAAAAGCATCTGAAATAAATTTTACACCAAAAGAAGCATATATACTGGCTTCTATTGTTGAAGAAGAAACCAATGATGCAGGCGACAGGGCTAAAATTGCAAGTGTTTATATTAACCGGTTAAATAAAAATATGCCTTTGCAGGCTTGCCCAACCATTAAATATGCAATGAAAGATTTTGCTTTAACACGCATTTATGAAAAGTATTTATTTAATCCATCCCCATACAATACTTATAGAAATAAAGGCTTACCTCCCGGCCCTATTTGTACACCGGAACCAAAGTGTATAGATTTGGTATTAAATGCTCCTAAAACAGATTATTTGTTTTTTGTTGCTAAAGCAGACTTCAGTGGTTATCATCATTTCAGCAGCACATTTGCAGAACATGCACAATATGCTAAAGAATATCAAAAAGCATTAGACGAGTACATGGCCCGCAAACAACAAAAAGAGCAAGAAAGTAAATGACCAAACTGGAAAAAATAATAGTAAGCTCAAAACCGATTTCTTTTATCAGAAAGAAAAGTAAAGCCACCTATATTCCGGGTTTTCAGGGCATACCATTATATGATGTAACAAAATTTTTCTTTAGACAAATAAGAAAAGTCGGGTTGAATGAAAGAGCTGCTGCCATATCTTATAACCTGATTATGGCATTGCCTGCTGCATTATTATTTTTATTTTCAATTATTCCGTATTTACCTGAATCACTTGATTTAAGAAGACAAATATTTGGTTTATTTAAAGATTTAACGCCAAACTCTGCCACTTATAATTTAATAACTACAATAATAAACGACTTGTTGCAAAAGCATACTGCTGTTTTTTCATTTGGCTTTTTACTACTTATTTTTTATGCCTCCAATGCAACTATGGGTATTATAAGAACCTTCGATAAATCAATTATTGAAAACAAAAAATACTTCTTACATAAAAGGCTTCGTTCTATAAGATTAACAATTGTTTTATTCCTGTTATTTATCGGCTCTACACTTGTTTTGTTAGGTCAGCAACAATTAGCAGTAGTGCTGAAAGGTTTATTTCATATGAAGAAAAAAGCTAATCTTCCCTGGTGGAACGGCGTAAGATGGTTAATAATAATTGCTCTCGTATTTTACGGTATTGCATTTATTTATAAACTCGGGCCTGCTATAAAAAAACGTTGGAAGCTTATTTCTCCCGGCTCTATTTTAGCAACAACACTAACATTACTTACAACAATTCTATTTTCATTTTGGGTTAATAACTTTGCCAGTTATAATAAAGTATATGGCTCAATCGGTACCGTTTTAATTATTATGCTGTTAATTTATTTTAACTCGTTAATTCTTTTAATTGGTTTTGAATTAAATGTTAGCATAACTTATTTACAGGCAGAAGTTGAAAAAAGAAAACAGGAAGAAATTGCCGCTTCTCAATAAGCATTTATCTATTCATTTATAAGCAATGCCGATACAGTAATGCAAAATAAAAAGATAAATTTTTCTTTACAGCATGCCATTAAAGCTAAAACCTTATTTTATTTATCATTTATTAGGATGGCTTGTTTTTATAAGTCTTCCTTTAATATTTCTCTCGGGTCAGAATGGCGATAAATTTTTAGATGTTTTAAGTTCTTATCAATATTGGCTTTTTGCCGGCTGTTATATAAGTGTATTTTACCTGCATAGCAATATCATAATACCGAGGTTTTATTTACAAAAGAAAATCGCACTTTACATAACGATAATTGCATCGCTTTTTCTTATCACTTTGTTGCTTCAACCATTCGGAACTCTGATTGAATCTCAACGGCCTCAATTTCAAGGCAGACAGGGCTTTCAGCCACCTCTGTCTTTTCCTCCTAACTTCATTAAAAATCCACCTCACCCTCCTTCTAAGCAAAGGTTAGATATTGTTGGTGTATTTATTTTAATGATGGTTTTAGCTTTAAGTTTTGCTTTAGAAATAGCAAGAAAATGGCAGAAAAGTATTCAGGATGCAGCACGTGCAGAAGCAGATAAAGCTAATGCCGAACTAAGTTTCTTAAAAGCACAAATTAATCCGCACTTTCTTTTCAATACACTTAATAATATTTATTCATTAGCAGTAATTAAAAGCGAGGTTACAGCCGATAGTATTATGAAGCTTTCGAATATTATGCGGTATGTAACAGATGAAGCCACTGAAGATTTTGTTCCATTGCAGGATGAAATAAACTGCTTAACAGATTATATAGAACTGCAAAGATTAAGGCTTGGTAAAAAAGTAACACTTGAATATGATATTTCAGGAGATGCTTCTTATAAAAAAATCACTCCGCTAATTTTAATGCCGTTTATTGAAAATGTTTTTAAATACGGTACAAGTAATCATGAACCATCAACAATAACAATTAAAATAATTGTAGAAGAACTAACTGTAAACCTGTTTACTTCCAATAAAATCTTCATTCATAAAGAAAGTATAGAACGCAAAGGTGTAGGCATTGCTAACACCATAAAAAGATTACAACATCTTTACCCTAACAGGTTTTTACTGAATATTGATGACAGCAATGGAGAATATAAGGTACACTTAACTTTACAATAATAAATTATTATACATGCTGAATTGTGTTGCAATAGATGATGAACCATTGGCATTAGAGCTTATAAAAAATCATATTAAGCAAATGCGTGAATTACAGCTATTGCAAGCCTTTGATGATGCCGTTGCAGGTGCTTCATTTTTAAGATTGAATAAAGTTGATTTATTGTTTGTAGATATTAATATGCCCGATATTACCGGTATTGATTTAGTGAAAAATTTACAACATAAGCCATTAATTATTTTTACTACTGCTTACAGAAAATTTGCAGTAGAAGGGTTTGAATTAGATGCCATTGATTACTTAATGAAACCTATCACATTTGATAGGTTCAGAAAAGCAGCATTAAAAGCTGTTGACTTTCACGAGTATAAAAACAATATGAAAGATGAAAGTAATGAAAGCATTTTCGTTCGTTCAGAATATAAATTGGTTCGCATTCCGCTAAACGATATTGAATATATTGAGGGTTTGGAAGATTATATAAAAATTCACTTCACCAATGCGAAACCTTTACTAACCTTAATGACTATGAAAGGCATTCTTGAAAAATTACCTCCCGAAAAATTTACAAGAATACATCGCAGTTATATTATTCCCCTAAACAGGATTCAATCTTTTGTAAATAAAAAAATTTTGCTGAATACCGGCAAAGAATTGCCTGTAAGCAACAGTTATATTGAGTTTATTAATAACATGATGAAGAAATAAGTACGATATACAATGTTGAACATATGCTTTGTAAGTATCACTTTCAGCTTTTCGTTTTCAATTTTCTATTTCCCGTTTTCTACTTTCTTTTCAATTACCGATACAATCTTTCAATTTATCGGCAGCTAACAATTTCTTAGTAAGCATAATTATGCTTTGACTAATCTATAAAGCCATTATAGTCCGTTATAGTTTTCATTTTTCCAGCGTTATTTTTATTTCCGGGTCTTGTTTTTACGAGACCCTTTTATTTTAATTTTTTTGTTGAATTTTATGGAAACAGCAAGTAAAAGCATCACAATTTTATTTACAATAAAACTTTGCTTATGAGCAAACATTCCATCATCCGCATTTTATTAATTGTAATTGTAGTTGCCCTGAATTTTATCTGTATTTCAGACGGTATTAAATATGGCAGTTTTGCAGGTATTATTATGGCATTAGGAAGCCTTACGGCATTAGTTTTCTGCCTGCACCTTTTAAAAAAATTAAGAGAAATACCTGAAGAGGAATAACTATTCTACCAAAAGCTGTAGTTCTTGCTGCAGGCGTGGTTCAGGCAATTGTTGCCCGAAAAATTTTCGGTAATGTTTTTTATTGTTTACCATAATTGTAGCAGGTATGGTACCTTCCCAGGTTTTGTCTATAACAGGGCAAAAGCTTGCCGCATCTGTTTCATTCAGCCAAACTGTTTGAGCAGTATAATTATTCTTTTTAAGAAACTCAGCTATACCTTTAGGATAGTCGTCTGCCAAATCTAAACTGACTAACAAAAGTTTTACCTTTTTATCTTTCATTGCTGCAATATTCTTTTCAAACCCAGGCAGTTCATGTACACATGGTTTACACCAGGTAGCCCAAAAATTTACCACCAATGGTACTGTTGAAGTATCAATTATCTTTTTAACATCTTCAATCTTTACTTTTTTTATTTGTTGAGATTGAAGCGTATTAATCACCCCTATTAGCATTACTACCAACAATATTTTCTTCCAATTCATAATGTATCGTTTATAATTTATCATTGTCAATAAAGCCCCACTCTCCCATTAAACTGTTCATTCTTTCAGCAGATAATGATTGTTCGTTATAATGTCCCGCAATTTGCTTTTGACGATACGCTTCATAAATACTTACAGCACAAGCCACAGAAATATTTAAGCTTTGAATAATACCCATTTGAGGGATAATGAAATTTCCATCAGCCATATTTCTTACTTCTTCGCTTACACCTTCATGTTCGTTGCCAAAAACCAATGCCACACTTTTAGTAAAATCAATTGCATATAAATCAACCGCATCGCTTGATAAGTGTGTGGTTAAAATAGTTTCATAATGCTTTCTCAATTCAACAAAACACTGTTCTGCATTATCAAACTGATGAAGAGTTAACCACTTTAATGCACTGCTGCTGCTTTTAGCACCAAATTTTTTATGCCGTGGAATTTTTGTGTTAAGAATATAAATATCCTGAATACCAACAGCATCGCAGGTTCTCATTACAGCACTAATGTTGTGAGGGTCTTGCACATTTTCTATTACAACAGTTAAGTTGCTCTGGCGTTTACTTAAAACCTTTAAAAGCTTGGCAGTTCTTTCCGAAGTCATGTAGTTTAATTAACGCTGCTAAACTACTTCAACAAATTCAAATCGGGCTGTGCATATTTATATACCTTAAAGTATAAAGTTGTTTTGGTTTGATGCACACCTTCTATTGCAGAAATTTTATTTACAAATTCAACCAAATGGTCATTATCTCTGCACATAACGTCAACTTCTAAATCATAATCGCCGCTCGTCATTGCCAGAAAACTAACCTCTTTAAACTTGGCAATTTGTTTAGCTACTTTTTCTTTCAAAGTAGCAGGTCTTACAAATACCGCAATATGAGCATAAGATCTGAAGCCAACTTTATCTGCATCAACTCTTCCTATAATGCTAATTGTTCTTTCTTCAATTAATTTATTCATACGGGTTCTTACTGTTCCTACAGATACTTTTAATTTATCTGCAATCACCGTAAAACTCATTCTTCCATCTTGCTGTAAACAGGAAAGAATATTAAAATCAAGCTCGTCTAATGTAGTATTAGTTTTCTGCATATAATAGTTACCAACAAAAATGCGACTTTAAAATAAAAAATCACTAAAATAATTTGCATATTTCTAAAAAATTTTTATTTTCATTGTTTTTTTTATTAAATTTTCATCCAATGAAATATGCTCCTGTTCAGAATTATATCAACGGACAATTTGTAAATGCATCAACTGATAAGGCTTTAGATGTTATTTCTCCCGTTGATGGTACGCATCTCTCTACAGTTCCGCTGTCTTCATCAGAAGATTTAGCTAATGCAGTTAAAGCTGCTAAAGCAGCTTTTCCAAAATGGAGCAAAATGCCTATTAAAGAGCGTGTGCAGGTTTTCTTCCGTTATAAATACTTATTAGAAAAAAATTTAAAAGAGTTAGCAGCATTATGTACAGAAGAAAACGGTAAAACTTATGGTGAATCTGTTGCTGAGATAGAGAAATGTATTGAATTAACGGAGTTTGCTACTTCATTACCACAATTAGTTACAGGTGAAGTATTAGAAGTTAGTAAAGGTGTTGAATGTAGAACAGAGCATGTACCATTAGGTGTTGTAGCTTCTATTGTTCCTTTTAATTTTCCTGCAATGGTTCCTAATTGGACGATACCCAATGCCATTGCGTTAGGCAATTGTATGATTATAAAGCCAAGTGAAAAAGTGCCGTTGAGTTGCGGAAGATTAGCAGAGCTTTTAAAAGAAGCAGGTTTACCGGATGGTGTATTGAATATTGTTCATGGCGATGTTGATATTGTAAATGCTATTTGTGACCATCCTGAAATTGAAGCTGTAAGTTTTGTGGGTTCTACTAAAGTTGCCAAAATTGTTTATCAACGTGCAACACATAATTATAAAAGATGTTTGGCTTTAGGTGGTGCAAAAAATCATTTATTGGTTTTACCCGATGCCAAGGAAGATATGACGGCTGCTAATGTTGTTGCAAGTATGAGTGGCTGTGCAGGCCAACGTTGTATGGCAGCCAGTGCCATGGTTGGTGTTGGAAATATTGATCATATTATAAATAAAATTGTAACTGAAGCACAAAAAGTTGTTCCGGGAAAGAATTTAGGAGCTGTAATTAACAAAGCATCTAAAGAGCGAATTGAAAGATATATTACTGAAGCAGAACAGCAGGGAGCCAAAGTTTTAGTTGATGGAAGAAAAGCTATTGTTGATGGAAAAGAAAACGGTACTTATGTTGGTCCTACTGTAATAGATTATGTAAAACCTGATATGGCTGTTGCCAAAGAAGAAATATTCGGGCCCGTTATTTCAATTATGCGTACCAATACTTTGGATGAAGCTATTGCTATTGAAAACAGCAATCCTTATGGCAATGCGGCCAGCGTGTTTACACAAAACGGCGGTTATGCAAGATATGTTATTGAAAAAGCCAGTGCAGGTATGATTGGTGTAAATGTTGGTGTGCCTGTACCACGTGAACCTTTCAGCTTTGGCGGATGGAATGAAAGTAAATTTGGTGTTGGAGATATTACAGGAAAAAGTTCTATTGAATTCTGGACAAAACTAAAAAAATCAACCACCAAATGGAATCCAGAAGCAGGTATTAACTGGATGAGTTAAAGCTTATATTGCAGCATTAACAAATTTCATAATACCTAAAATAAAAACATGTCATCAATTAACATCAGTATTCCGCATTCATTAAGTAAAGATGAAGTTGCAGCTAAAACAAAAAACATGCTTAGTAATCTGAAAGAAAAATTTGCCGGAATGATTGACAGCGTTAGCGAAGAATGGAATGGTTATACGGGAAAATTTACCTTATCTGCCAAGGGTTTTGATGTTTCAGGAACAATGATAATTAACGATGCATCGATTGATATTGAAGCAAAAATTCCGATGACATTGGCTTTCTTTAAAGGAGCTATTGAAAGTAATATTAAAAAAGCTGTTGAAGAATCGTTGAAGTAGAATGGCAAGACTTAACCAACATAAACCCTCTTTGATACTTGTTGATACAATTCTTGTTAATAAGATTTATGTAATAAGAGGTGTAAAAGTCATGTTAGACAGAGATTTAGCGGCCATGTATGGCATTGAAACGAAAGTTTTAAAACAAGCTGTAAAAAGAAACATAGAAAGATTTCCGGAGGATTTTATGTTTCAAATGTCTTTAGATGAGTTCCGGAATTGGAGGTCACAATTTGTGACCTCCAATTCACCGGATTTAATGGGCTTAAGATATGCTCCATTTTGTTTTACAGAGCAAGGAGTTGCAATGCTGAGCGGTGTTATTAATTCAGCAAAAGCCATTGCAATGAATATTGCTATAATGAGAGCTTTTGTAGCTATTAGAAAATTATCATTAACCAACAAGTTGATGATAGAAAAATTACAAAAACTGGAAGATAAAATTGATAGTCATGATGTTCAGTTGAATCAGATTTATGATGCTATTGAAAACTTATTAGATGATAAAAGTGAAAAAGAATCAATACCAAAAACAAGGAAAAGAATCGGGTTTAAACCAGATGATTTATAAATAGAAAGTACAAGTGTGCGACGCAACTAAAGCTTAATTAATAACAGGAAGTTAAGTACATAAAAATAAAACTATGCAAACAGAAACTATATCATTGGCGGAAGAGATTATTAATGACGCTCAGGACTATACTTTGTTTAGCTGGAGCAAACAAAAAGGTACTAACCCGATTGCGGTGAAACGTGCAGAGGGCGTGTATTTGTATGATTATGATGATAACAGAATAATTGATTTTTCAAGTGGATTAATTAATATGAACATCGGTCATGGTAATCAACGCATCACGGAAGCGGTGGTTAAGCAAATGCAAGAAGTGGCTTATGTAACGCCGAGTTGTGTTACAAAAGCAAGAGCGGATTTGGGCAAGAAGTTGGCGGAGATTTGTCCCGGTGATTTGAATAAATCTTTCTTCACATTGTGTGGTGCTACTTCTATTGAAAACGGTATTAAGCTGGCAAGGTTATGTACCGGAAGACATAAAATATTAACCCGTTATCAATCCTATCATGGTGCAACGATGGGCGTAATTTCTGCCGGCGGCGACCCACGTAAACTGCCTGTGGATGCACAACAAGCACCCAATTTTGTACATTTTGATTTACCTAATTTATATCGTTGGGAATATGGCGAAGAAAATTTATTGAAAGAAGCAGTTGCCGGTTTAGAAAGGATTATTGCTTATGAAGGTCCTGCTAATATTGCTGCTATTTTATTAGAAGGTGAAAGTGGAACAAGTGGTTGTTTACAATACCCTAAAGGATATTTAAAAGCCGTTAGAGAAATAACCAATAAACATGGCATATTAATGATAATGGATGAAGTAATGAGTGGCTTTGGCAGAACCGGGCAATGGTTTGGTTTTCAAAATCATGGCATTGTGCCTGATATGATTGCCATGGCAAAAGGATTAACTTGTGGTTACTTGCCTTTTGGTTGTTTACAAGTGAGTAATAAGATTGCTGCTAAGTATGATGATGCAATTTTGCCGTTGGGATTAACCTATTCTGCTCATGCTGTCTGCTGTGCAGCAGCATTAGAAACATTGAAAATATATGAAGAAGATAATTTGTTAGAAAATGCCAGAGAGATGGGCAAATACATGGAGCAGCAGGTTGATAAATTAAAAGACATTCATCCATCTATCGGTGATTTTAGAAATACAGGTTTGCTGGGTTGTATTGAAGTGGTGAAGAATAGAAAAACAAAAGAGCCGATGGCTCCTTTCAATGCAAAGCCCGATGAAATGGTAGTGATGAATAAAGTGGCTGCCAGGATTAAAGAATTAGGCATGTACACTTTTGTAAGATGGAACTATATTTTCTGTGCACCGCCACTAATTGTTACCAAAGAGCAGATAGATGAAGGGTTAGCTATAATTAGTGAGGCATTGAAGATTGCTGATGAAATAGCCTCCCCAAACCCCTCCAAAGTAGGGGCTTAAAACCTGAACTTTTAAACTGTTTATGAATAATGAATTTTCTAAACAATTAGAGTCTGAAAATCCTCCTTTGGAGGGCAGGGAGGCTTCCTCTCTGTACTCAGAAGACCTGGCTCCGGTTCCTCAAAACAAAAGAACTTGGGGTACATGGAATTATGCAGCCTTATGGATTAGCATGAGCTTGTGTATCCCAACGTATACAATGGCAAGCTCCATGATTAATAGTGGTATGAGTTGGTGGCAAGCAGTACTTACTATTTTCATCGGTAATGCTATTGTGTTAGTGCCTATGTTATTGAATGGGCATGCCGGTGCTAAGTTTGGCATTCCGTTTCCGGTATTTGCTAGAGCCAGTTTTGGTACAAAAGGAGCTAACATACCTGCTATGTTAAGAGCAGTAGTTGCCTGTGGGTGGTTTGGCATTCAAACATGGATTGGCGGAGCATCCTTGTATAACTTAATCAGAGCATGGAGCCCAGGTTTAGAGCCTATTAATACTACCGGTTTATTGCCACAAGCATTGCCTGCTGTTTGCTTTTTATTGTTCTGGGCATTGAATATGTTCATCATTTATAAAGGTGTTGATAGCATAAAAAAGCTGCTCATATTCAAAGCTTTCTTTTTGCCATTAGCTGCATTGGCTTTGTTTTGTTGGGCAGTAATTGCAGCTAAAGGTTTAGGTCCCATTTTACGTGAACCATCCAAGTTTTCTGATACTGCATCTTTTTTTAATTTCTTTTTTCCTGCATTAACTGCTGTGGTAGGTTTTTGGGCAACCTTATCTTTAAACATCCCCGACTTTACCCGTTATGCTAAAAGCCAGAAAGCACAAATAAAAGGACAAGCAATAGGTTTACCACCAAGCATGACATTATTTGCATTTGTTGGTGTAGTGGTAACATCTGCATCAGCTATTATTTACGGTCAGCCTGAGTGGGATCCAGTTCAATTAGCAGGAAAATTTCAAAACAAATTTGTGGTGAGCTTTGCTATGATTGGTATCATCATCTCTACATTGGCCACAAATATTGCAGCCAATATTGTTAGCCCTGCCAATGATTTTGCCAACTTAAATCCTAAGAAAATTAATTTCAAAATCGGTGGATACATAACCGGTGTTATTGGTGTATTGATTTTTCCCTGGAAGTTGATGGCAGACCCAAGTGGTTATATTTTCACATGGTTGATTGCTTACTCAGGTTTGTTAGGTCCTATTGGCGGCATTATGATTGCTGATTATTACTTCATACGCAAACAGCAATTGAGTGTAAATGATTTGTACAGCCACAAGGGAATTTATGGTTTTGGCAATGGATACAATCCTAAAGCCATCATAGCATTGTTGTTGGGCGTGCTACCCAATGTACCGGGTTTCTTGGTTGCTATTAAAGTGTTAGATGCAGCCTCCATACCAGCATGGATAGTAGATTTATATCACTATGCTTGGTTTGTGGGTTTTGCAGTGAGTGCTATTGTTTATTGGATATTAAGTAAGAAGAAATAATTATGTTACCGGCTTAAGTATTTCAATTAAACTTCAGTTGCGTCGCACACTTGTACAATAGAATATAACTGAACAAACCATTCGTGCCATTTGTGCATTCGTGGCAAAAAATAAAACATGAGTATTTTAATTAAAAAAGGAAACATCATCACCGCAACAGATAATTATGTTGCTGATATTTTTATTGAAGGCGAAACCATCTCAGCCATAGGTAAAAACTTAAACGTTACTGCTGATGAAGTGATTGATGCAACAGGCAAATTAGTTATGCCAGGAGGTGTAGACCCGCATGTGCATTTAGATATGCCGTTCATGGGTACTTATTCAAGTGATAATTATGAAACCGGTACACGTGCAGCTTTGTTTGGTGGCACAACAACAGTCATAGATTTCGTCTTACAAAAGCAAGGCAATAGTTTACAAGCTGCTTTACAGGAATGGAAAGAAAGAAGCACTAATAACTGTGTAGGTGATTATAGCTTTCACATGGCGGTGACTGATTTCAATGATGAAACAAAAAAAGAAATTCGGCATTTCATAGAACAGGAAGGCATTACTTCTTTCAAAACATTTATGGCTTATAAAGGAGCTTTAATGATTGATGACAGGCAAATGATAGGTTTAATGGAAGAAGTAAAAAAACATGGTGGCCTCATCAATGTTCATGCTACCAATGGAGACATGATTGATTACCTCATAGCCAAGCATAAAAGCGAAGGCAAATTGTCTCCCTTATATCATTATTTGTCTCAACCGGAAGTAACGGAAGCAGAAGCGAGTGAACGTTTTGTGGAGATGGCTGGTTATACCGGATGCCCGGGCTATATTGTTCACCTCACTTGCGAAGGAGCATTAAATGCTGTTCGTAATGGTACTTACAGAAATCAGAAAGTATTTGTAGAAACCTGCATTCAATATTTAATTTTAGATGCTTCTTTATATGAAAGAGAAGATGGAGCTAAATGGGTAATGAGCCCACCATTGCGTGAAAAGAAAGACCAAGCAACATTATGGGCCGGCATCAACCAAGGGTTGGTGCAAGTGGTGGCAACAGACCACTGTCCTTTTATGTGGCAGCAGAAATTGATGGGCAAGGATGATTTCTCTAAAATTCCTAATGGCCATCCGGCTATTGAAAACAGAATAGAATTACTGTTCAGTGAAGGCGTAAACAAAGGCAAAATCACCCTAAACAAGTTTGTAGAAGTCGCCAGTACCAATGCAGCCAAAATCTTTGGCATGTTCCCGAAGAAAGGAACCATTGCTGTTGACAGTGATGCAGATATAATTCTCTTCGATGCCAATGAAAAACACACTTTATCTGCATCAACACATCACATGAATGTGGATTACAGTGGCTATGAAGGTTGGGAAGTAACAGGTAAAGTAAAAACGGTTTTATTAAGAGGTAAAGTAGTTATTAATAACGATGAATGTAAAGTAGAAAAAGGTTATGGCAGGTTTATTAAAAGAAATAAAGTAGCTCAAATTATTTAGTATGAATAAAACAAGGCTTGAAGCATTTAGTGATGGCGTTATTGCAATTATCATAACTATTATGGTATTGGAAATGAAAGCACCCGAAGGTGTTAGCTGGGAAGTCATTAAACCATTAATACCAAAATTGCTCAGTTATATTTTAAGCTTTTTGTTTGTTGCCATCTATTGGGGCAACCATCATCATTTATTACATACAGCAAAAAAAGTAACATCGGGTATTATTTGGTCTAATATGAACTTATTGTTTTGGTTATCTCTTATTCCGTTTATAACAGCCTGGATGGGAGAAAATCATTTTGATAAAGTTACTGTTGCCTCTTACGCAGTGCTAGCTTTAGTTTGCGGGCTATCGTATAATATTTTACAAAGTGCTATTTGTAAAACTTATGATGCAGAAACATCAAAAAGAATAAATACCAAACAGTCAAATTGGAAATCAATCATGTCAGTTGTGTTGTATGCAACATCTATACCTATCGCATTATTTTTTAATTCATTTATAGCAGGCTCTTTATTCTTTGTTGTTTCAGTAATTTGGTTTATACCCGATAAGAATATTGAGAAAATATTTGCTGAATAAAGAACAAAAGTATAAGTGTGCGACGCCACTGAAGCTTAATTGAAATACAAAAGCTAAGTACATAAACCTTAAACTTCAAATTGCTTATGTCACGTATCATTAGATCCGGTCTTATTCAAATGAGCCTTCCGAAAACAGAAGGTGAAGGCACTATTGAAGAAATAAAGGAAGCTATGGTGCAAAAGCATATTCCTTTAATTGAAGAAGCCGGCAAGCTAGGTGTGCAAATACTTTGCTTTCAGGAAATTTTTAATACGCCTTATTTCTGTCCGGGCCAGGATGCTGCCTGGTATACCAGTGCTGAAACTGTTCCCGGCCCTACCATTGAACGTATGCAGGCGTATGCAAAAAAATATAACATGGTCATTATTGTGCCGGTGTATGAAAAAGAGCAAGCAGGTGTTTTGTATAATACAGCAGCAGTAATTGATGCTGATGGTTCTTACTTAGGTAAGTACAGAAAAAATCATATTCCGCATACAGGTGGTTTTTGGGAGAAATTTTTCTTTAAGCCCGGAAACCTTGGCTATCCCGTGTTTCAGACAAAGTATGCGAAGGTGGGCGTTTACATCTGCTACGACAGACATTTTCCTGATGGTGCAAGATGTTTGGGATTGAATGGTGCTGAAATTGTTTACAATCCTTCTGCAACAACAGTTGGTCAATCTCAATATTTATGGAAGTTAGAACAGCCGGCACATGCAGTGGCTAATGGCTATTTTATGGGCTGCATCAACCGTGTAGGAACAGAGCAACCTTGGAACTTAGGTAAGTTTTACGGTACATCTTATTTTGTAAATCCACTCGGACAAATTATTGCAGAAGCTAGTGAAGACAAAGACGAATTGCTGGTTGCAGCATTTGATTTAGACCTGATTGAACAGATAAGAAGCAAGTGGCAATTCTTCAGAGATAGAAGACCTGAGACTTACGGAAAAATAACGGAGTTGTAGCCTCTATCCCCCAAAGGGGAAATGGAGAAGATTATGTAGATTTCTTTTTGTGTAACGGGCTACAGCATTTCAATTAAGCTTCAGTGGCGTCGCACACTTCAACAAAAGAATAAATATTGAACAAACCATTAGTGCCATTTGTGCATTCGTGGCAAAAACAAAAAGTATGGCAATTCAAAATAACAGGCTAACAGCAGAACAATACGAACAAAACTTCAGCGACATACACCCACCTTTTGAAACACATAATGCTGCATTGGTAGAAGCTAACCGTTGTTTGTTTTGTTATGATGCCCCTTGTACAAAATCTTGTCCAACAAGCATCAACATCCCTAAGTTTATTAAACAAATAACTACAGAAAATATTAAAGGTTCTGCACACACTATTTTTCAATCAAACATTATGGGTGCAGGTTGCAGCAAAGTTTGTCCTGTAGAAAAATTATGTGAAGGCAGTTGTGTATATAATTTAATGGATGAACCTGCTATACCCATTGCAAAACTGCAACGTTATTCAACTGAGAAAGCATTAGCCAATAACTGGCAATTATTCGAACGCAAAAAATCTACCGGTAAAAAAGTAGCTATAGTTGGTGCAGGGCCGGCAGGATTAAGCTGTGCCCATGTTTTAGCAAGAGAAGGCGTTGATGTAACCATTTATGAAAAGGAAAGTAAAGGTGGTGGACTAATGACTTACGGCATCGCTGCTTATAAAGTAACACCGCAATTCTGTGAAGATGAAGTAAATTATATTGTAGGTATTGGTGGTATTGAAATAAAGTATAATCAGGAATTGGGAAAAGACCTGCCTGCCGGTAGGCAAGGCATAACACTTGCTAAACTACAAAAAAATTATGATTCCGTGTATCTCGCTATCGGTGTGGGTTTGGCAAGACAATTAGCAATACCCGGAGAAGATTTGGAAGGTGTTGAAGATGCCATCAAATTTATATATGAGATACGAAACACAAAATATGAAAAAGTAAATGTTGGAGATAAAGTTGCAGTAATCGGTATGGGTATGACAGCCATTGACGCTGCTACACAAGCCAAACGTTTGGGTGCCAATGAAGTAACTATGGTGTACAGAAGAACCGAAAATGAAAAGCCTTGTACCGATGTTGAATTAGATATTGCTAAACTGGATGGTTGTAACATTATTTGGTTGGCAGCCCCTAAAGAAATTAAAGGTCATGGTAAAGTTGAGCAATTGGTTTGCAGTAAAATGCAATTAGGTGAGCCTGATGCCAGCGGAAGAAGAAGCCCTGTTGATACAGGTGAAACTTTCACTTTAAACGTTGATATGGTTATTAAAGCTGCAGGACAAATTCCTTATGAAGCATTAATTAAAGATTGTGCATTGAATAATAATCATGGTAAATTAATAATTGATGCCAATCAATCAACCAATATTAAAGGTGTATTTGCAGGCGGAGATGCTGTTAACGGCGGTAAAGAAGTGGTTGATGCGGTGCAAGCTGGTAAAGATGGAGCAAAAGCTATTTTGAATTATATAATGCCACAGATGCACGAATAAACACAAATAATTTTTTAATTTTTATTAGTGGCAATTAGTGCATTTGTGGCAAAAGAAAACATTATGAGTGAACTTATTTATAAAGAAGAATCTTATCAAATTATTGGCTTATGTATGGAAGTGCATAACCAACTTGGTCATGGCTTTGCGGAGATTGTATATAAAGATGCTTTGGAATATGAATTCAATCTGAATAAGGTAAAATATCAAAGAGAAAAGGAGTATTCAGTAAATTATAAAGGAAAAATTTTAGAGCATCAATTTTATGCTGACTTTGTTGTGTTTGATAAAATTATTTTAGAAATAAAATGTGTAAAAAGTTTAGTTGATGAACATGAATCACAAGCCATTAACTATTTAAAAGTATCAAATAACAGGCTTGCCTTGTTAGTCAATTTCTCAAGAGGCAAGTTAGAGCATAAAAGAATTATCTATTAACAACCATTTGTGCTATTCATGCATTCGTGGCAAACATTAATTGTATGGCAAACATCAGTTCAAACTTTCTCGGCATAAAATCTCCCAATCCATTCTGGTTGGCAAGTGCCCCTCCCACTGATAAAAAAATAAATGTTATTCGTGCTTACGAAGCAGGTTGGGGCGGCGTTGTATGGAAAACATTAGGCAGTCAGGTTAAAAATGTTTCATCGCGTTATTCAGCAGTTGACTATGGTGGCCAGCGTGTTATGGGTTTCAACAATATTGAACTCATCAGCGACAGACCATTAGATATAAACTTAAAAGAAATTACAGAAGTGGTTAAGCTATTTCCAGATAGAGCCACCATTGTTTCTTTAATGGCAGATAACAACCGTGAGAGTTGGCATGAGTTAATTAAAAAATGTGAAGATGCCGGTGCTATGGGTTTTGAATTAAACTTCGGTTGCCCGCATGGTATGACGGAGCGTGGCATGGGTGCAGCTGTTGGTCAGGATCCTGAAATTGCCTGCATGGTCGTTGAATGGGTAATGGAAAAAGCAACCATTCCTGTTATTACCAAACTCACGCCCAACGTGCATTCTGTGGTACCTACAGGTCGTTCTGTTGTTAAAGCAGGTACACATGGGTTAAGTTTAATCAACACCATTCAAAGTATTACTGGTGTTGATTTAGATACGTTTGTTCCCAATCCTTATGTAGCCGGTAAGAGTGTGTTTGGCGGTTATTGTGGTCCCGCTGTAAAACCTATTGCATTAAAAATGCTAACTACTATTGCACAGGATGAGCTAACAGGTAAAGTACCTATTAGTGGTATTGGCGGTATCAGTACATGGAAAGATGCAGTTGAGTTTATGTTACTCGGTGCCGGCAATGTGCAGGTTTGTACAGCAGCTATGAAACATGGTTTTAGAATTATTGAAGATATGTGCGAAGGTTTAAATAACTGGATGGATGAAAAAGGTTTTAAAACATTGAATGATTTTATCGGCAAGAGTGTACCGACTGTAACGCATTGGGAAGATTTAGATATCAACTATCACCACATTGCCAAAATCAATCAGGATAAATGTATTCATTGCGGGTTATGTTATATTACTTGTGAAGACACATCGCATCAATCCATTAATTTAACTTACGGCAAGCCATACAATACCTACACCATTAAAGAAGAAGAATGTGTAGGCTGTAATTTATGTAAGTTGGTTTGCCCTGTTGACAATTGCATTACTATGGAAGAACAGCGTGTTGCACCGGAATACATTAACTGGAAAATGTGGCAGGAACAAGGTTTACCGTTGAATGACCATTAAATTATCTATATTTATATTTATGAATTCCTATGATGGATATACAATCTATGGTATAGCAAATAATAAAAGAAAACCCATTGGCTTTGTAAACAACAACGGTGAAAGAAAGTCTTTCTGTTCAGAAATTCCTTTATTTTTAAAGAACGCCCTGATTGAAATTGAAGATAAGCGGTTTTTATACCATAAGGCTATTGATTTTAAAGCCATTTGTAGAGCTATTTATCAAAATATAAAAGCTTTTAGAATAGTACAGGGTGGAAGCACCATAAGCCAACAATTATCTAAAAATATTTTAAGAGATAATCGAAGAAGTTTATCACGAAAAATTAATGAATTAAAACTATCTATTAAATTAGAAAGAAGTCTTTCAAAAGGACAAATACTAGATTTGTATTTTAATGAGGTTTTTTGGGGTAGAAAAAATTATGGGTTAAGGGCTGCAAGTATTACGTATTTTTATAAAGAACCAAAATATTTATCTCTATCAGAGCAAATTGCTCTTTTGACTCTTTTAAGAGGTCCGAATCTCTATCTTACAAATAATACTCTTTTTAAGAATCGATTATTACTAATTATCAATAAACTTTATACGAGTAAAGTAATTAAGGATGCAAAAAAATTTCAATCAATAAATAAAGAAGTAAGGGCGATAGACAGATTTATACCAACTTTCAAAGAATCAACAATCCAGTATATTGCGAATAATATAAACAAAGAAACTTTTACAATTAGTACAACGATTCAAAAATCGATTCAAGACATTTGTGTCGAATTTGTCAATAACTCAAAATTCCCAGTATCAATTCTTTGTTTAAAAAAAGGGAAAATAGTTGGAACGTATAGCACTTATGGGACAAGCCATCCATTTGAATACAAATCCAATGTCGGCTCAACATTAAAACCTTTTCTCTATGTTTTTCTAAGACTTAATGGATTTAATAGTGAATCACCTATTCCAAATATTAGTTTAACAAACTGGGAAGTCAGAGAAATAAACGATAATTTTAAAAATACATGTTTAAAAAACGCTCTTCGTAATTCTACAAATAATGCTTTTGTAAATGCATCGTATATTATTGGTATCGAAAAAACTTTATCATTCTTAGCAAAAACTCTAAATATCAATAATGATGATTTATTTCCATCTAGTATTTTAGGGGCTACGAGAAAGGGGATTTCTTTATTTGAATTAGCTCTTGCATATCATAATTTCTTTATTGAGGATTCCTCAGAAAGCGATATAAAAGAAGAATGTAAAGAAATTTTGCATAATATATCAATTGAGAAATTAAATACTTCTTTTGAAGGTTTATTTTTAAAATCTGGAACTACGAACGATAATAAAGACCAAATAATTGTTGCGACAAGAGAAGATTTTGTATATGCATTTTCACGAGGTGAAATTACCAAAGAAGATTATTTTAAAGAAAGTCCAAGTTTCAACAGTTTCATCAAAAATTTTTTAAACAAGGTATATTCTCCAAAAAAGAAAAGAAACTATTCATTTTTAAATCAATGAATCAATTAATTGAGTATATCAAAAGTTTATCGCCATCAATGGTTTCGATTATTGGCATATTTATCACAATAATAGTTGGATTATTAGCATGGATAACAAAAACGCTCATTGAGTTGCCTATTACAGGGGCTAAAGAAACTTTTTATAAACTAATGTTTAACAAAATTGAAATTTTATCAGAATTGAAATCACATTTAACATTTATTGCATACTTCCCAACTAAACAAATTGAGTTAAAGGAAAAAATTCAAGATATACTATTACGGGATGGAAAAACAGCTTATATAGATAGTATACTGTTTGCGGATATTATAAAATATTCAATTACTGAACAATCATCTACAAAAGATACTTTAGCAATAATTGAAAAGTTAGATAATGAATTGTCTTTGTGGATTAATAAGTCCAAGGAAGAAAACAAATACTTCTATAAATTTTATTCACCTTACCCTTTAAAACGAACTGTAATTGCAATCGCTATGGTTATTTGGGTATTTCTGATATTCTTTATAGGAGTTAGTTTTCTATTTGCAGGAATTTGTTTATTATTATTAGGTAGTTTATTCTGGAAAATTGTTTGCATAATTACATTTATGTTTTTAGTCATTTTAGGTGTTGTTTATCTAAAAAAATAAGTTTCATCTATTATGCATATTTATTTAACTTTTGACGATGGACCTCTAAATGGTACGTTAAACTGTTTTAAAGCGATTATTGAAAATAATTTAAAAGCAACATTTTTCTTTGTTGGAATTCATGCCTCTAACAACAGAGGTAAGAGCATTATAGATACCTTACGAAAATCAGATTCATTGATTATTGGTAATCATAGTTATTCTCATGCCAATGAAGAATATGTAGAATTTTATAAAAACTTTCGTCAAGCAAAAGAAGACTTTTTACTTAATGAAAAACTATTAAAGTTAGATGAAAAAATTATTCGATTACCAGGTAATAATTCATGGGCAATACCAAAAAAAATCAGAGTATCAAATCTGACAAGACCGCTTGTAAATGAATTATTTAATGATAATTACTCAATTATTGGATGGGATATAGAATTTAGATTGCCAATTGTCAAATCTTACGATATAAAAAATCTTACAGAAAAATTTTATTTACAATTAAAATTTATAGAGGACAATAAATTAAGCTTTATTGAAAATCATATTGTAATTTTATTACATGATTGGATGTTTCAAACAGCAAATAGTATACAACTATTG
>SAIW01000017.1 GCA_004028795.1 Chitinophagaceae bacterium | reverse complement strand
TTAAAAGAAAAGCAGGGTGAAGGTAATTTTGCCAACGGTGCCTTTACCAATAATTAATAAATGAATATGAAGAGTGAGATAAATGAAATATTAAAACGTAATGAGCTTAGTGTTACTGCAAGCAGAACTGCAATTTTAGAAATGTTTCAAAAAAGCAGCGGAGCATTGGCACATGCAGATATTGAAAAACAATCCTCTGATAAATTTGACAGAGTTACTATTTACAGAACACTGCAAACATTTGTAGAAAAAGGAATTATCCATAATATTCCAACAACAGATAATTCAATTTTGTATGCTTTGTGTAAAGATGATTGTACACAAGGCCACCACCACGATAATCATGCACATTTTATCTGCGATGAATGCGATGTTACTTATTGTTTAGAACATGTTGCCATACCCGAAGTAAGTTTGCCAGAAGGTTTTAATAAAATACGTTCAGATATTGTATTAAGCGGTATTTGTAAAAACTGTAGTCAACCCTTAAAAAAACCATAATGATATTAGTTACCGGAGGTTCCGGTTTAGTAGGTTCTCATTTAATAAAACAATTGGCTGCGAAAGGCACTATTGTTAAAGCATTGTACCATTTTACAAAACCAACTTATAGTCATCAAAATGTTCATTGGGTTAAAGGAGATATTTTAGATGTTGTTGCATTAGAAGAAATAATGAAAGATGTAACGTACGTATATCATTGTGCTGCTGCGGTTTCATTCAATCCAAAAAATAAAAAACAATTACAGCAAACCAATATTGATGGTACAGCCAATATTGTAAATGCCTGTATTGATACAGGTATAAAAAAACTATTGTTTGTAAGCTCTGTTGCTGCATTAGGAAGAATAAGAGAGGCTGTTGCAATTACCGAAGAAATGAAGTGGAGTGAAGAAACAAGTAATAGTGAATACGGCAAAACAAAATACCTGGCAGAAATGCAGGTATGGCGAGGAATAGGTGAAGGATTGAATGCTGTAATTGTAAACCCGACTATTATTTTGGGTGCAGGAGATTGGAATAAAGGCTCATCAGAAATATTTAAATCTGCTTACGATGAATTTCCCTGGTACACTGAAGGCATCAGTGGTTTTGTAGATGTTGCAGATGTTGTAAATGCAATGATTGCTTTAATGGAAAGTGATATTAATGCAGAACGATTTATTGTTAGCGGACATAATGTTACCTACAAAAAAATATTTACTTTAATTGCTGAAGCATTCAATAAAAAGCCACCGCATAAAAAAGTAACACCATTCATTGCATCAATAGTTTGGCGTTTAGAAGCTATTAAAGGAAAGCTTACAGGCAAAGACCCGTTGCTTACAAAAGAAACCGCTAACACCGCACAAGCCAAAGTAAATTTTGATAACAGTAAATTATTAAAAGTCTTACCCAATTTTCAATATACAGCATTAGAAGAAACAATAACAAGAGTTTGTGAAGAATTGAAGGAAAAATATAATTTGTAAGACCTGTTAACTATTTTCCATTCACTACTTTTTACTCCATTACTTTCTTCCATAATTGAGGAATACGTTTTATCCAAACCAATTCTTTTCTTTTATCATTTGCATTTATGGTTGGTGTTCCCCAATAAACTTTATTTCCTTCTAAATCAGAAGGCACGCCGCTTTGTGCCAACACTACTGCATTAGCACCAATGGTTAATGTTTTGCTTACACCCACCTGCCCCCAAAGTGTAACACCATCTTCAATAGTTGTTGCACCGGCAATGCCAACCTGCGAACAGATTAAGCAATTTTTACCTACTACAACATCGTGACCAATCTGTATCTGATTATCCAGAATAGTTCCTTTACCAATTCTTGTTTCATGCGTAACACCTCTGTCAATTGTACAACCCGCACCAATTTCAACATTGTCTTCAATAACAACAGTTCCGCAACTTTTCATTTTCTTAAACCAAACTTCTCTGTTCTTTTTTGTGTTATAATAAAATGCATCGCTGCCAATTACTGTTCCCGCCTGTATCACAACATTGTCACCCAACTCGCAATAATCCATGATAGTAACATTGGGATGAATAATACAGTTATTACCGATTGTTACATGATGACCGATAAATACATTCGGCATAATAACCGTGTTAATACCAATAGTTGCAGTATCACTGATTTGTTTGCTGTGTGGAACGAATGGTCTGAAGTGTTCAATAATTTTTAAATAAGCTTCAAATGGTTGTTCTGTAACCAATAATGCTTTACCTGTTGGTATCACAACATCTTTAGTATTAATGATGATAAATGATGCAGCACTGTTTAAACATTTATCATAATATTTAGGATGATCAACAAAAGCTATATCACCTTCTTCAACTTTATGTATTTCATTAATGCCTGATGCCTGAGCAGTAACGTTGCCCATCAATTCCGCATTAATTAATGTTGATAACCATTGTAATGAAACAGGAGAAGGAAACTTCATACAGCCATAATTTTTATTGCATCAAAGGTAAAGGCAATGAAGTGCAGGAAAATTTTTTAATGATGGATACTTGGCAATAACACATTTTTTCCGGAATAACAATTGGTTTTATTAATCAATAGTTTAATGGTATAAACAGTACATGCTCTGTAATACCAGTGTTTATGCATGTTTCAGGCAATTGATAAAATAATAAAAATGCTGATGCTATAAAATAATAACTGATTAACAACTTAGGATACTGATGTTGACTACAAATGCAATTCACAAATTGTTTTAAAATGTTAATAAAATTCTGTTCAATTTTTTTTGTGTTGGAAAAAACTATTTATAATATTGTGTTGGAAACAAATGTTTCCGGTACTTACTAACCCATCCATATACAAAGCTTCGCTTCTGCGAGGCTTTTTTATTGCTGATTTTTTTCTTCATTCATATAACTTTTTAATAACACCAACATGAAAAATTATGAAGCAACAAATAATGATTATGTTATAACAACAGATAAAAATAAAATGGATATTGTTGTTATACATAACTACTTAGCAAACGAATCTTATTGGGCTAAGCATATTCCGTTGCATGTGGTACAACGTTCTATAGAACATTCATTTTGTTTTGCAGTGTTATACAAAGATGAACAAGTTGGTTTTGCAAGATTAATAACAGACTATGCAACCTTTGCTTATTTAGCCGATGTATTCATTATAGAAACACACAGAGGTAAAGGCTTGAGTAAATGGTTAATGCAGTTTATACATAGTAATGAAGAAGTACAGGGTTTAAGAAGATGGTTGTTGGGAACCAGAGATGCACATGGCTTATACAAACAATTTGGTTGGGAAAATTTTGGTGAAGAACAAACCAAGCGGTTTATGCAATTGCATAATCCGAATGTGTATGCTGAGTGATGAACAGAACCTATAAGTGTGCGACGCAACAAATGCTTAATATTTATGCTACAGCTTAGGACAAAAAATTTATTGCTTCTTCTTAAACAACGCAGCTAACGCTACAATAACCCATACCACATTTACAAACATGGAAAAATAAGCACCTTTAAAAAGTGTATAAATAATAAAGAAAATACCACCTATTAAATTACCCCATATATAAAACGGAGAACTTACTTTTAGCTTACCCCTTATGTTTAAAAAATAACAAACTACAATTAATACGCCTGCTATTCCACCCATAACTTCAATGGCAATATTCATTATCCTATAGCTTGTTGTAAATCGTTAATTAAATCATCTGCATCTTCAATACCAACACTTAAACGAATTAAAGAATCACTCAATCCGTTTTTAATTCTTTCTTCTCTCGGTATAGAAGCATGTGTCATACTTGCAGGATGATTAATTAAACTTTCCACACCTCCTAAACTTTCTGCCAATGAAAATAAATGTGTAGATGATAAAACACGTTTAGCTTCTTCCACACTATCATTCTGCAATTCAAAACTTATCATACCGCCAAAGCCACGCATTTGTTGTTTAGCAACTGCATAACCGGCTGCATCTTCAAAGCCGGGCCAATACACTTTACTAACCTTATTATTATTACGCAACCAATATGCAATTTTTTCTCCGTTCTCGCAGTGGCGTTGCATACGTACATGCAAAGTTTTAATACCACGTAAAACCAAAAAACAATCCTGCGGTCCGGGTACAGCACCGCAACTTTTTTGAATAAAATACAATTGTTCTCTTAACGCTGCATCGTTCATTACCAAACAACCTTGTATAACATCACTATGACCACCTAAATATTTGGTAGCACTGTGCATAACAATATCGGCACCTAAGTCTAATGGGTTTTGTAAATACGGAGAAGCAAAAGTGTTATCAACACATAACAAGATATTATGCTTTTTAGCCACCGTAGCTACAGCAGCAATATCAACAATATTCATTAAAGGGTTGGTTGGCGTTTCTGCCCATATTAATTTGGTGTGGCTGTTTATTAATGCTTCAATATTGCTTACATGTTGCATGTTCACATAATGAAACCTGATACCGAATTTCTCAAATATTTTAGTGAATAAACGGTAAGTACCGCCATACATATCATTCCCGCAAATAACTTCATCACCCGGTTGTAACAACTTAATTACCGCATCTGTTGCTGCCACACCACTGCTGAAAGCCAAACCAAATTTTCCGTTTTCAATCTGTGCATATGCATCTTCCAAAGCCTTACGTGTAGGGTTCTGGCTGCGTGCATATTCATAACCTTTGTTTACACCGGGTGCCTGTTGAACATAAGTTGAAGTTTGAAAAATAGGTGTCATAATAGCACCTGTACTTGGATCGGGTTCGGCACCTGCATGTATAAACTTGGTAGCAATTTTCATCATAAAAAATTTAGGACTGCAAAGATGAAGATTTGTTATGTTACCAACTTCAGTTTTTTATGGCATCGCCTGAGCAGCCTGTACTGAGCGGAGTCGAAGTATAGCATCCCGAAACTTCGGGATACGTTCTGTTCGTTATGCAGCAATATTGTTTGTTTACTTAAAGGATTACTGATAACAATTTTGTTTCTCGCAGAATACGCAGAAATCGCAGAATATTTTTGGTGGCTTTAGTGTTTGCGGCGAGCAGATACTTCTTGTCTTCCTTCCTTTCCAGCTACATAAAAAAATAAACAAACAACCAAACAAACGGAGTGGCTAATAATAAAGAATCAAACCGGTCTAAAAAACCACCATGACCCGGCATAAAACTACCGCTGTCTTTTACATTGGCTAAACGTTTCAGTTTACTTTCTAATAAATCTCCTAACGTACCCATTATGGCAGCTATAGCAGCAACGCCAATGCATAATTGAATCGGAAGATGTATTGCATAAAAACCAACCACTGAAACAACAACAATACAAAGCAAAGAACCGCCTGCGGTGCCTTCCCATGTTTTTTTAGGAGATATTTTACTGAACGGCGTTTTACCGATTAATGAACCAACAATGTATTGCATGGTATCATTAATCCAGATAGAAGCAATTAATAATATTGGAGTTACAAAACCGAAACCAAAATCTAACATCAGTGTTTGCCCTTTAAACATCATTCCATCGTTCCTTAATCCAATCATCAACCCCCAACTTAAAGAAATGTACAGCAAGCCTAATATTGAATAACCAATCAACTTTACATTCAGATTTTTCTTGAATACAATTTCAAACAAACAAAATAGTATAGTGAGTATTAAAATACCATACTGACCTATTCCTTTAAAACTAATGTTATTAATGCTGTAGGCTCTGTTGCACATAAATAGCATAAAGCACCAACCAATCAACATGATTACATTTCTGTGAAAAGAAGAAATGCTTAAATAATCTTTATCAATTAAACCGATTAATTTTTGATACTCTATCCAGCAACCAAAATGAATAACAGAAAATAAAATAAAAAAACTCCAGTGATTTATTAATAATCCCGCCAACATTACCACTACAAATATGATGGCTGTAAGTGTTCTTGTTTTAAATGTTTGTGCGTTAAGAGCCATGTGTATGTTTTAATTTGTTTTCGTCATTTCGAGGCTCGTGCCGAGAAATCTTTTTTATAAAATGAGATTTCGAACGAAGTGAGAAATGACGTTTATTATAACATTAGTTAAGAAGAGCCTTATTCAACAAATTATTCGCTACTTCTTTTAAATGAAAAGGAACATAAATTTCAACCTCGCCAAAATTAATATAGCTGCTGTCTTGTTTATTTAATAACTGAACGGGAATATCATTCTCCTGCAGCAAACCCTTTACTATATTGGCTTCTGCAATGCTTCGGGTAGTTTTTAATAGTTGCCATGCTTGCATCAGGCAGATAAATTTTGCTTAGCAGTTTCTTTTTTTAATAATTGAAATAAGGTAATAATTATCAGTAAAGCAATTAATCCAATCCACAAAGGGTAAGTATCATCGTTTAACGACTCTTTGGTTACCTTTTCCTTCTTCATAGAAAAATATAAACCGGTTATTGCAATACCATTATTAATAAAATGCATAAAAATGCTTAACCACAAATTTTTAGTTTCATAAAAAACAAACCCCAATACCATACCTAACATGGCTCTTGATAAAAAACCATAGTAACTGAAATGTATAGCACTGAATAAAACGCTGGTAATAATAATTCCAACCCAGGCATTCTTTGTCCATTTAACTAATATGTTTTGTAAGCCACCTCTGAATAAAGTTTCCTCTACAATAGCAGGAACTAAAGCAACTACAAATAATGATACAATATAATCAGCTACCGTTTTCATTTGTGCCATTATTAAAACCTGTTCGCTGTATTTATCTTCAAGCTGTTTAAAATAGGCTGCTGCCTTGTGAGAGATGGGTATTATTTCATTTAAGTGAGCCAAAGCCCCGCTCAAAAACAATCCTGTAAAAGCAATACCCGCAACAATTATTGCTTGTACCGCACTTATCTTTTTACTAAAACCTAATTGTTGAAAAGGTTTCTTGTTTACAATTAAAGCATAAAAAAATGCCGGAGCAAAAAATATAACAACAGAGCCAACTAATTGTGCAATTTTAGATGCATTGGCATAAGCGGGGTTGCTCATCGCTTTTTCTAAATCCAACAAATTAGTATGCGTCATTGCTACAAAAACAATTCCTGCAATTAAAGAGCCGACGATTAATCCCACTCCCAATAAGCCTATCAATATTGCTAACTGTCCTAAATAACTTATAGCAGGCTTGCTTTTGCTTTCGTTAAAAAAATTTTGAAACTCTTGCGAGTCTTCTAATATTGAGGGTTGTAGTTCATTCATAATTAGTCATTAAAAAATCAAACTGTAAATTTGCGGGCTAAGATAATATAAGCATTTTGATAAAAATAGGCAACATACCATTACCGCACTTCCCTTTGTTACTGGCACCAATGGAAGATGTGAGCGACCCACCATTTCGTTCTGTGTGTAAAGACAATGGTGCAGACTTAATGTACACTGAGTTTATAAGCAGCGAAGGTTTAATTCGCGATGCCATAAAAAGCCGTAAAAAACTCGATATATTTGAAGAAGAACGCCCAGTAGGTATTCAGATTTTTGGTGGAGATGAAGAAGCGATGGCATTGAGTGCTAAAATTGTTGAAACGGTAAACCCTGATTTATTGGACATTAATTTCGGTTGCCCTGTAAAAAAAGTAGTAAGCAAAGGTGCCGGTGCCGGTGTGTTGAAAGACATTGATTTGATGGTACGTTTAACAACTGCAGTGGTAAAATCTACCTCATTACCTGTTACTGTTAAAACACGTTTGGGTTGGGATGACAGCAGCAGAAATATTGAAGAAGTGGCGGAGCGTTTGCAGGATGCAGGCATTAAAGCATTAAGTATTCACGGAAGAACCCGTTGCCAGATGTATAAAGGCGAAGCGGATTGGACATTGATTGCCAAAGTAAAAAACAACCCGAGAATTAACATCCCCATTTTTGGTAATGGCGATATTGATTCTCCGCAAAAAGCATTGGAATATAAAAATCGTTTTGGTGTTGATGGTATTATGATTGGCAGAGCAGCCATTGGCTACCCCTGGATATTTAATGAAATAAAGCATTTTATAAAAACCGGTGAAATGCTTGCCCCGCCTGATATTCATCAACGCATTGCAGTTATTAAAAAGCATTTATACAAAAGTGTTGAATGGAAAAACGGGGTGTTGGGCATTTTAGAAATGCGAAGTCATTATGCTAATTATTTAAAAGGATTTCCCAATATAAAAGAGTTCAGAAACAGATTGGTGCAGCTAAAAACAATAGAAGAAATAGAAGCTGTATTAAACGAAATCGAAAACTATTATAAAGGGTATGAATTGGAAAGAACACCGATTGAATTGATTAACTATCATGAAAAATGTGCGGTGTAGATAGGTTGTGTTGAATAGTTTAAGGTTCAACAGTTTAATGGTTATACCATCAATTGAAAGAATAAGCTAATCCATTCTTTACAAAAAACTTAGCTTCTCTCCGCCTCTGCGGTAAACACCTACAATAAAAACCCTAACAACAAACAACCCATCACAATAAAAGGAGGTTTTACTTTGGTATATCTCAACAGTAAATACGTTACAGTAAAAACCAATACATCAATAAAACCTGTTACTTTATTGGTTTCAAAATGAGTAAATACTATTGCATTTATTAAAAACAAAACAGCACCTATCATTATTCCTACAATTGCCGCATTAATACCTTCTAAAGAGCGATAGATAACTGCATATTTTTTTAAGTTATTCCATACGGGAAAAAAGAATAATACCAATAATGCACTCGGCAGGAAAATGCCAATACTTCCTAAAACACAGCCTGCAAGCTGGGTAAAAAAATTGTTTTCCGTTCTTACTGCAATACCACCCGTAAAAGAACCGATTGAAAAAACAGGTCCCGGTATGGCACGAACAATTCCGCTTCCAGTAAAAAAATCGTCTTGTTTAATACTTAATACATCACGTTTATTTTCCTGAATATGTTTGGTTTGCGGGCGAACCACATATTGATTATACATTAACGGAATTAATACATCGCCACCACCAAACACAATGCTGCCGAAGCGATAGCTGCTTTCAAATACATTAAAGAGTTTTCTGTGCTTCCAGTTTTCTCTTGTGGCTGTTTCAGATAAATAACCCGCCAAACCAAACAGTGTAAAAAATATTAATATGTTGCCCCATTTAATTTTCTTAGGCGGAATTTCTTTTTGAGGAATACGCTTATCGCTGAAGTTGGTAATAATGCCTGCAACTAAAATTAATGCAGGAATCGTCCACGGCGTTTTAAAACCTAATAATGTTATTAAAGCCGTTGCAAAAGCAATAACTGTGGTAATAGTATTATTAACTGCTATGCCGAACATTTTAATAGCTGAATAAATGATGAAGCCTATTACCATCGGTTGAATAAACCTGAAAGATTGAGTATTAATTTTCATATCATCAAAATAATCCAGCAAAAAAGATAAGGCACCCATTAAAGTACAGGCAGGTAAAATCCATATTAATAAAGTAAGAATGGCTAAAGGAATACCACCACGTTTATAGCCTATTAATGTTACTGTTTGTGTAGAAGATGCACCCGGTAGCATGTTACAGAAACTTACAAACTCAAGGAGTTCTGTTTCGGTAATATCTCTTCTTTTTTCTACAAAAGTTTTTGCCATCATACCGTAATGCCCTTGCGGACCGCCAAAGGCAGTTACGCTGTACCATAACACAGTACGCAGAAAAGGAATATGTCTAAGCAATTGCATTAGATGATGGAGGTATATTAAACAATAAAGTAAATGAAATATTATGTAAGAGCGGGTAAAGAATCTGCTTAAATCAAAAAACTATCGGTAAAATATTGCAACTTTAGTTTATGAAGAGCAGTACTGTTATTACACTATTATGGTTTTTAATTCTTACTTCATGCAGTAATAAATATCAGCAGCACATTAAAGAGTATACTTTTCATGCTGCTGATGGAAAACCCGATTATAATGATTTGAATTATTGGGCTGCACACCCTTATAAACATGATGTTGCAGATAGTGTACCGAAACCGTTAAGAAAAAACTATCAACCCGATTCAACGGTTGATATCTTCTTCATTCATCCTACTACTTATACTGATAAAGAAAAAAAATGCGGCTGGAATGCATCAATAGATAATGATACATTGAATGCCAAAACAGATTACACTTCTATTTTATTTCAGGCAAGTATTTTTAATGAAGCTGGAAGGGTATTTGCCCCGCGATACAGGCAGGCAAACTATTACAGCTATTTTCCGCAATCAAAAGAAGATACGTTAAACGCCATTAAAGCTTTTGATATGGCATATAACGATATTAAAACTGCATTCGAATTTTATTTACAACATTGGAATAACGGCAGGCCTGTTATCATTGCATCACATAGCCAAGGCACAACACATGCAAAGCGATTATTAAAGGAGTTCTTTGAAAACAGTAACCTTAAAAACAGATTAGTGGCAGCTTATCTGGTAGGCATACCTGTAGAGCCCGATTATTTTACAACAATAAAACCTTGTATCAGTCCTAATCAAACAGGATGCATTTGCAGTTGGCGTACTTTGCAGGAAGGTTATAAACCGGATTATATGTTGAATGAAAAATATACTGCAGTTGTAACCAATCCGCTTACATGGAGCAACCTGCAGCCTGATGCAGACAGGCATTTAAATGAAGGGGCTGTTTTGCTTAAGTTTAATAAATTAGTTAAGCATGTAGCGGCTGCCAGAATTGATAGCGGCGTTTTATTTACCACCAAACCAAAATTCTTCGGAAGTATTTTTTATACAACTAAAAATTATCATATTGCAGATTATAATTTCTATTATTTAAGCGTTAGAAAAAATGTGCAGCAAAGGGTAAACGCTTTTTGGAAAAAGTAATAACAAAAAAATAGCCTCGCTGAAAAGCAAGGCCGTATTATACATACCCCCAATTGAAAAAGTTATTGTTTAGTAAACCTTATTGATCGTAAAAAAACATCTCCTGAAAATGCATTCAGCACATAATTGCCTGTAAGCAAATCATTCATATCAACCAAAATCTGTTGGCTTCCTTCCTCAAGAGTTGTTTGTAAAGTTTTTGCAATCTTACCCTGTATATCTAATACTTTAATGGTAAGCTTACTTGCTTTTGTAGTAATTACATGTAAAACCCCATTATCGGCTACCGAAATCGGCTGAAAGCTTTGAACGTACATAAAACAGCGTTTAATGTTTTTGAAAATAGCTTAAATCAAACGGGGCTTATACTGCAAAAGACATGCAAGTTTTTTTAAATGCTGCTTTATTAAGAAGATTTTTATAAGTTTTTAGAATTTTTTTACAATACCGTTTCTTCTTTAGATGGCTGCAGCAACATATATTTTTTTATGCTGTTAATCTGCATTTCGTCCAATACCGCAACAAGATTTCTGTAAGTGCTGTTGGACGTAGGTTTTATAAGAATAATGGTTTCATTGCCATCGCCGAATTTAGCAGCAACAGCTTGCTTTTTCTTTATTAAAATGGCTCTTAAACTTTCTGCGTTGTAGGTGGCGGAAAAAGGGTTTGTTAAATCATCTCCGTTATAACAGATTATATTTTTATCATCTTTTAAAATTAAGTTGAGCACTTTGCTTTTTCCGGCTAATGGCGGTTCTTTCACAGGTTTATCATTGGGTAAAACCATCCCCATTGTTTTATGCTCACTTAAAGTTGTGGTGAAAATGAAAAAGGTAATGAGCAGAAAGCCTAAGTCTACCATTGGGGTTAAATCTACACGGGTTGATAGCTTTTTGCTCCTTCTGCGTTGATGCCTTTTATGCTTGCTTTCGGGTTGATTAATCTCTGCCATAAAACAGTTTTTTAATAAGAGAAACGAAAGCATCATTTTCCATAAATAAAAAAGAGCCCCTTTAATTATGGAAGAAATTATCAGGCAAAGATTTCATTAAGTTTAATTCTATATTATTTCGACCTTGTAGTTTTTCTGCAGGATAATATTTTAAGTTCTTTATATAAAAAGATGGCTTGTCTAAACCAATTTCATAAACAGCCTGACCAATTAATTTTATTTTTTTCCCAGGTAATCGGGTAACTAAATAAGAAGATATTCTTTCAAAATTTCTATCACCTACTAAAAAATCACATGAGTAGTTTATGTTGTAGTTTAATGTTTTATAAGCAGCAAATAATTCTTCAAAAGCTGCACTTGAAGATTGGATTGAAGGAAAAATAATCTTTAGTGAATCAAGAGATTTAGATTTTTTATAATCAACAGCTTGATTAAGCAAGCTAAATTTAGCTTCATTAACTAAATCAGTTATATATTTATTGAGCTCCTGTAAAGTAAGATTTATTGATGATTTGAAATAAGAAGTGCAGTTTGTTTGAGCATAGAAAAGAGCACCTAAAATTAAATTTCTTTTTTCTTCAATACTTAAAAATTTGAATAGAACAATGTATTTATTAATTAAAGCAGAATCATTCATATAGGTTTGTAAGCAACTGTTTAAATCCTTATTTACTAGAGGGTTGGTACCTTTTGAATTTTTTGCTATTGCTAAGCAATCGCAGATATGAGTATTAAGCGTGCTGTACAATGTTGTATACTTCTCAATAAAAGAATAGTTATCAGAAATGTATTTTTCCATAAACCTTTTATTGATTGTTGGAATAAGCCATTCAAAAATTTGTTTGTCGCTATTAAACTTATGAGAAAGCTGAAGTTTTCTGAAAGAGAGAAAGCCAATATCATTTTTGTTTTCAAATATTTCAAAATTGGCAAACATCACATTTGTTGGAGAGAATGGAGAAAGGTCTCCACTCTCCATTTTGCTATTTTTAATAAAAGCGGCTTCAATTTTATTTGCCAAAAGATTTAATGTTGAGTCATTCAATTGAGAAAAACCCGTTATAGAACTAATAAGAAAAAGGATAATAGTTACTGTCTTCATAATTTATTTTTATAAACTGTAACTCACGGTTCCATCTTTTTCATCTTTTAACTGAACACCTAAAACTGCTAACTCGTTGCGTATTTTATCACTCGTTACAAAATCTTTTTTTGCCTTTGCTTCTTTTCTTAAGTTGATTAAAATTTGAATAACGCCATCAACCTTACTATCTGTCGCATGAATATTTTTCAAGCCTAAAATATCTTCAATAAACAACTTCAGTTTTTGTTGCATAAAAGCAATAACATCAATACTTAAAGCATCTTCTGCTAATTGTTTATGTTTTAAAGAATTAATGGTTGGAACCAATTCAAAAATATTAGCCAATACTTTTGCGGTGTTAAAGTCATCGTTCATAAATTCATCTAACTCATTCAATAATTTTAAAATGTGTTCTTCTAATACAATGTCTTCTGACTTCTGACTTCTAACTTCTAACTTCTTTAAATTTTCATAAGCATCTATTAAACGCTTTAAACCTTTTTCACTTGCCTGTAATGCTTCATTACCAAAATCTAAAGTGCTGCGGTAATGTGTTTGTAAAATGAAGAAGCGAATAACCATCGGATGATAAGCCTGTGCTAACAAGGGATGTTGCCCGCTGAACAACTCGCTTAGCTTAATTACATTGTTATAGCTCTTGCCCATTTTTCTGCCATTAATGGTTATCATATTATTATGCATCCAATAACGTGCAGGGCTTTTATGATTGCAAACAGCACTCTGTGCAATTTCACATTCATGATGCGGAAACTGTAAATCCATTCCGCCGCCATGTATATCAAATTCATCACCCAAATATTTGGTACTCATTGCAGAGCATTCAATATGCCAACCCGGGAAACCCTCTCCCCAAGGGCTTTTCCAACGCATAATGTGTTCGGGTGGTGCATTTTTCCATAAAGCAAAATCTCCTTTATTTCTTTTTTCATCCTGTCCGTCTAAATCACGAGTTGTTTCCAGCATATCTTCCAAAACCCTTCCGCTTAACATGCCGTAAGGCAAACCTTTCTTAGAAAAATCGGTATTGTATTTTTCTACATCAAAATAAACTGAACCGTTTACTGCGTAAGCATAACCATCAGCAATAATCTTTTCAATCATATTTATCTGTTCAACAATATGGCCTGTTGCGGTTGGCTCAATACTTGGTTCAATATTGTTTAACTGCAACATTGCCCAATGGTACAGGTTGGTATATTTCTGCACCAACTCCATCGGCTCTAATTTTTCTAAGGTTGCTTTTTTTGAAATTTTATCTTCTGCTTCTCTGCCTTCTTCTTCAAAATGTCCTGCATCGGTAATGTTTCTTACATACCGAACCTTATAACCAAGATGTGATAAGTAACGATACACAACATCAAACGTAACATAAGGGCGGGCATGGCCTAAATGGCTTTCTCCGCTAACGGTTGGTCCGCATACATATAAACCCACAAGGCCCGGCGTTATAGATTGAAAGGTTTCTTTTTTGCGTGTAAGTGAATTATAAACTTGCAGCGACATATTTTTTGGTTGTACTTGTTATATAAATGAAATGAAAATGGCTGAGCATTCCGCAAAAGTAAAAATTAGTTGCCTTTAGCAACAGCAGCAACAACAATATGTATAGAAAAATTTCATTGTAGTCGGGCGAAGATAATTGTTTTAGAAGCACGAATTACACCAATTAAAACGAATTACTATCAATTAAAATCTATTTATTCAAACTCAAATCGCTTACGAGCATGGTATGGTCGCTTAAGCCTTCATCAATTAAACCGAATTGATGAACTGTAAAATCTTTTGTTGGCAAAATATAATCTATACGAAGCGTTAATGCCAACGAATTAAATGTTCTGCCGATGCCGAAACTTTTTTTCAGGAAAGCATCTTGCCTGTTGCCTTTAATTTGAAAATAGGTGTAGCTGTTAGGCACATCATTAAAATCTCCGCAAATAACAGATGGATAAGGGCTTTTAGCAATTTCAGTTGTTACAATATTTGTTTGTTTGCCCCTTCTTTTAAACGCTAATTTCATTTTAGCATAAATGTTTTTTGAAGCTATTAAAGCATCTTCATCCTGCTGTTTTATTTTTTCAATATCATCATAATCCTGCTTTTTAAATTTGAAAGATTGTAAGTGTGTGGTATAAATGCGAATGGTATCGTTGCCTTTTACAAGATCTGCATAAATTAAACTTTCAGCAACAGGATATTTTATTTTATCTGAATGAATAATCGGGTATTTTGAAAAAATGATACAGCCGGATTGATAGCCGTTTCTTCTTGCATAATCTCCGGAAAAAAAATAATAAGGATATGTGTTTGAAAAGAGCGAAATATTATCTGCAACTAATGGAGTGTTATTAAATTCCTGCATGCAAATAATATCTGGCTGTAGGTCTAAAATGGCGGTAGCAATATCTTCTTTAATATGCTTTTTAACTTCCTTGTTTTTAGATAAACCTAAAAGGCTTTGCACATTCCAATCAACAATACGAATAGTGTTTGCCTTTTTTTCTTTTACAAAACTTTCTTTTATATGAAATGCAAATACTGTTTTTATCTGGTTATAACCAATAAGTAGCGTTATTACAGGAATTAATGCCAGCTTGGGTTTGGCTATTAACCAAAAAATAATAGAAAGTAATAACAACACAATTAAATGAGGAGCCATAATACCGCAAAAACCAATAAACCAGAAAGTTTGCGGATTTAAAAATGGTGTTAAGCAGGTTAATAAAAACAACAGCACCACTATAAAACTTACAGCCATGCATATTATTTTAAAAACCTTTCTTATCATGCCTTAAAAGTAAGGAAACTATTTACCTGAATTGAAAGTCTGTTATATTGGGGTAATGATCTGATAAATGTAAAACAGGTGTTTTGTGTTGAACGGCTTTTAATTGATTATTGAGCAATACAACATCAATACGAAGTGTGGGTGAAATACTATCGTATGTTCTGCCGATACCAAAATCATTCTGTAAAAACGCATCCTGTAAACCGCTTTTTAAATGATGATAAGTATATGTTGACGGAACACTGTTTAAATCTGCACAAAACACGTAAGGAAGCTGAGTAGCATCTAAAACCTGTTTAATGGCTATTGCCTGTTGAGCATGTATTTTATCGAAATGTGATAGTTTTTTTAAAGTGCTTTTATGAAGAATTAAAGAGGAATCTCTGTTAATGAAATTAATTTGCTCAGGCCTATTAGAAGAAGTATGTAAGCTTAATGAAAGTAAATGAGCTGTATAAAAACGTACTGTTTTTTCTTTAATTTTTACATCTATATAAGAAAGAAATTCATCAGGTCCAGAAAATGGTAAAGCAGTTTTACCTGAATCTGTTATAGGATATTTTGAAAAAATAGTATTGCCATATTCTTGCTCTAACTCTGTTAAATAAAAAGTATAGCTTAACGGAAAATAAGTATAATGATAACCAAGGGTATCTTTTATATAATGGAACACATTAAAAAAACCTTTCCCCTTTTTATTGCTGAAATCCTGTAGACAAATAACATCTGCATCGGTTTCTTTAATAAATGAAAGCATGGTACGGCGTGGGTTTCCGGTAGTATCTGTACTTAATTGTGTGTTTACAAAATCGGATGCATTCCATGAAAGCAATCTGAAATCTCCCCTTTTTTCATTCTTAAAAGTGTTGAACGGATGAAACGCAAAAACAGCAAAAATGTTTTTGTACCCCAGCAAAATGAGTATGAAAAACAGTAAGCGATATTTTTTAAAAAAGAAAAAACTTAACAACAGCAATACTAACATGCCTGCTGATAAAAAAGGAAATGCCAAAGCCAATATACTGAACAACCAGCTATAAGAAGGATTAATATAAGGGGTTAAACAACTTAAAATATAAATGACAGAAAACACAAAACTGCCAACCAAAAATGTCTTTTTTATAATGTTTTGTTTGGCAGACTGCATATAAGTTATAAGTCTTCTTTGCTTGCACGATTTAAAAATTCTTTTTCTTCATCTGTAAGCATGTGATAACCCTCATTGTTTATTTTATCTAAAATTTCATCTAATTTACTTTGTGTAAGGTTATGTTTTTTATTGTAAGGTTTACCCTGCACTTTATAAAACAACTTTTCTCTTTCACTTTGCTTTTTATATTTTTTTTCAGGGTTGAATAAATCGTTAAACCAATCAGCCAATTCGTTCATCCATTCACCCAAATCGTTTCCTTTTCTTAATTGCTTAATAAATATAAAACCGAAAGTACCTGCTGCTAAATGAGCTATACCAATACTGCTGCCGCTTTGAGCAACACTTGCAAAATCTATGGCAACATAAATAAGTGTTAGTACCCATAGAGGAATGCCACCGTTTAACATTGGTAATAATCTGTAATCAGGGGCCAATGTTGTTGCTGCAACAGCTACACACATAACAGCAGCACTGCCGCCCATAAAATATTGCGGAATGTTTTGCTGAAATGCAGGAACGAATTCTATACTTATTAAAAATATAACGGCACCAATAAAGCCACCATATAAATACAACGGAAACAGTTTTTTATTGCCTGTTAAATCCTGTAGTATATAACCGAAAGCCCATAACCATAAACAGGTTGATATTAAACCCCAAACACTGTAATGGCTAAACATGTACGAAAAAATAACCCAGGGCTTATTCCATAAATTTTCTGTGTGTGCAGGCAGGATAAACCATTGTAAAATTTGTTTTTGAAAAAATTCTTCTGCCTGAAAATTATTATCATAAGAAAGCAGGTAAACTACTTTTAAACCGTTCAATAAAACAAAAACCAATGCATTAATAGCAAATAATAAAACCAGGGTGTTATTATTATCGCCCAATAAAGGCACCCTGCTTTTTTTTGTTTCCTGAAGATTCATAGCTTATTATTTAATAAAATGTTCTTCTGTTTTTCTTGTTCCATGTATAAACTAAAATAATACCAACCAATGCACCACCTAAATGTGCGAAGTGTGCAATATTATCTCCCGCAGAATTTCTTATTCCTGCAAATAATTCAATTAACGCATAACCGATAACAAACCATTTGGCTTTTAAAGGAATAAAAAAGTATAAATAAATTAAGGTATTCGGGAATAAATAACCGAATGCAGCCAAACAGCCAAATACAGCACCACTTGCACCTAAGGTGGCTTCATTCAAATTGAGAATCACAATATCTTTAGCTCCATCAAGAGTTATTGGAATTCTACCAACTATATTAGTTCCGTATTTAACGATAAATTCTCTTAATCCTGCTTCAGTCAAAGTACTGTATTCACGTATCATTTGTTCAGACTCGTAATACAAAACGCCCATATGGCAAAGAGCTGCACCCAAACCGCAACTCATATAAAAAATTAAAAAACGTTTAGGTCCCCATACATTTTCAAGAATAGAACCGAACATCCATAAAGCAAACATATTGCTGAATAAATGCCCGAAATCGCCATGCATAAAAATATGTGTAACCAATTGCCATGGTTTAAAAAGCTGGCTTTGAAAAGTGTGCAATGCAAACAAATTATCCATATTAAACATTGCATTTTCACCACCGCCAATGGTATTCTGGGCAAGAAAAACCAAGCCGTTAATAATTAAAAGATTTTTAATAACCAACGGTAATATCTGAAACCTTGTGGGCCTGAACTCTTGCATAATATTTTTTAATCTTTAAGTTTTAGTTGTGCTACATTTTCAATATGGTGTGTATGCGGGAACATATCAACAGGTTGAATTTTTGTTACTGCATATTTTTCATTCAGCAAAGCTAAGTCTCTTGCCTGTGTAGCGGGATTGCAACTTACGTACACAATGGTTGGAGCCGCAATTTCTAACAATTTTTTAATTAATTTTTCATGCATGCCGGCACGTGGCGGGTCTGTAATAATTACATCAGGTCTGCCATGTGTGGCAAAAAAATCATCATTGCAAACATCAATTACATCGCCGGCAAAAAAAGCTGCGTGCTGTATATTGTTTAGTGAAGCATTTTCTGTCGCATCTTTTACAGCATCTTCAACAGTTTCAACACCAATAATTTTTTTGGCTTGCCTGCTTAAAAAAATCCCGATGCTTCCCGTTCCGCAATACAAATCGTACACAATTTCTGTTCCCTTCAACTCCGCAAATGCTCTGGTGATTTGATAAAGCTTTTCTCCTTGTTTTGTATTGGTTTGAAAAAAAGATTTCGGACTTATTTTAAAACTGAAGTCTTCCAATTGCTCAACAATATATCCTTTACCATAGTAAACAACAGGCTCTAAATCGTAAATACTATCGTTGAATTTTGTATTAACCGTATAAAGCAATGTGGTAATGTTGGGGAACTGATGCATGATAAAACTCATCAAAGCATCAATCATTTTTTTATTATCATAACCCACCACAAGATTCACCATTATTTCTCCTGTTGTTGCAATACGTACCATCATATTACGCAACCAACCTTCGTGCTGTTTAATGTTGTAGAAGGGGTAATTGTTTTTTCTTGCAAAATCTTCAATTGCCTTTCTTATTAAATTGGTTGGTTCGTGTTGTAAATGGCAGGTATCAATAGCTACTACTTTATTAAAAAACCCTCTTGCGTGAAAGCCTGCTGCACCAATACTTTCGGGGAATATGCCTTGCTGTTTCAGTAGCTTAAATTCTTCGGTGCTTATGTATTTTTCAGTAGCAAAAGTGTATTCTAATTTATTACGATACTGTTGTATTGCATCTGCCCCAACAATGGGTAAAATTTCAGGCAAATCAATTTTGGCAATACGTTGTAAATTATCTGTAACCTGTTTTTGTTTGTAAAACAATTGTTTGTTGTAGGGAAGCATTTGCCATTGGCAGCCGCCGCAAACACCAAAATCTTTACAGAAAGGCTCCACACGTTCTTTGCTGTATTCAATAAATTGTAAGGGAAAACCTTCAGCCCAATCTTTTTTGCTTTTTGCTAATTGAATATCTACAATATCTCCAGGAACAGTTCTTTCAACAAAAACCACTTTGCCGTTTACTCTTGCCAGCGATTTACCTTCTGCTGCACAGTCTTCAATGAGTACCTGTTTTAAAATTTGCGGTTGCTTATGCTTTCTCACTCTGCAAAAATACTATTGCATGATGGTAATGACGAACAGATAAATATTTTATTTTGAGTAATTGATTTTACTTGTGTTTAACAAACCGCTTTCCTCTTTTATTTACATTTACCACAGAATAATTTTAATTATGAAGAGCCGTTTACTTGTATTTTGTTTAGTTAGTTTTTGTTATAGTGTTTTACATGCACAAACCAAACCTGCAGCACCAGCATTGCCTAAAAACATCAACATTACCCTAACACCTTTAAAAAACTGTAAGATTTATTTGGGTAGTAATTACGGCAAATCTCAGGTAATTGCAGATTCTGCTTTGTTAGATGCAACAGGCAAAGGGGCATTTAAAGGCAAAACCAAATTAACGCCCGGTATTTACTTTGTTGTTTCACCCAACTATACTATTCAGTTTGAAATATTGGTAGGAAAAAATCAAAACTTTTCTATCAAAGGCGACACCACTCAAAAAGATAAAGTAGTTATTACAGGCTCGGCTGATAACGATTTGTTTAAACAATATTCAGCATTCACAACAGAAAGAGGACAAAAATTAAACCTGCTTACGCAACAATTAGCCGTTGCAAGAAATAAGGCAGATTCTTCCAACATTCAGAAACAAATGGCAACACTGAACAATGAAATTCAGCAGTACAGAAATAAAATTATTAAAGAAAACAAAAGCTCATTATTAGCTACTCTATTAGCAGCTATGCGTAGGCCTGAAGTACCTGCTATTCCTGTAATTAACGGCAAAGCAGATTCAACATATCCGTATCGTTTTGTAAAAGAACATTACTGGGATGATGTTGCTTTTAACGATAACAGTTTATTGCGTACACCTTTCTTTGAACCAAAGCTGGATGATTATTATAAATATTATGTTTCTCCCGAACCGGATTCAATTATAAAAGAAGTAAACTACATGTTACTGTTTGCAAGAACAGGCAAAGAAATTTATCCCTATCTGCTTACTAAGTTTACCAATAAATACATGAACCCTGAGTATATGGGTCAGGATAAAGTGTTCTTGTTTTTGTTTGAAAATTTTTATTTGAAAGGAGATACTACTTACTTAACTGCTGCAGGCAGAAAAACAGTAACGGAAAGAGCTTACAGCATGATGGCTAATCAGGTTGGTAACCCTGCTGCACCATTAGATTTAGTTGATACAACGGGCAAAACAAATGCTTTATATGATTTGAAAGGAGCATTTACAGTTGTTATTTTCTGGGACCCTACTTGCGGGCATTGCAAAGAAGAATTACCAAGAGTTGATTCTATTTACAAAGCAAAATGGAAAGCATTAGATGTTAAGTTGTATGCTGTTAATATTCATGAGAATTACATGAAAGAATTAAAACAGTTTGTTGCCGATAAACATTTCAGTACAGATTGGGTGCATGTGTACCAAACCGATGCAGCATTAAAAGCAGAACAACAGGCCGGAAAGCCTAACTACAGGCAGTTATACGATGTAAGCAAAACACCAACTATGTATTTGTTGGATAGTGAAAAAAGAATTATCGGTAAACAATTAAGTATAGAACAGTTTGACGATTTAATTGCTGCTAAACTGAAACAAAAAAATTCAGGAAAATAGTTTACAACTTCTCGCAGAAATTGCCAAATACGCTAAAAAGATATTCTGCGAATTCTGTGTTTTCGGCGAGAAATAATTTGTTTAAATATTTTCTCAACAAAATTTCTATGAAGGCTATTATAACTGCATGTTGTTTTTTATTAGTTACGCAAACTCATGCTCAAACATTATTTACTTATGGTAAAAAGGCTGTAAGTAAACAAGAGTTTCTACAATCTTTCAGAAAAAATAATACAGGCGATAGTTCTGCAACGGCTTTAAAAAATTATCTGCAATTATTTACTAACTATAAGCTGAAAGTACAGGCTGCATTGGATGAAGGTTTAGATAAAGAACCATCCGTAAATACCGACGCACAACAATTTAAAAATCAAATAGCTGATAATATTATCAATAAGCAGGTAAATATTAATGCCTTGCTGGAACAGGCTTATGAAAGAAGCAAAAAAGAAATTTTGTTAGCACAGGTTTTTGTTGAATATGGGAAAGATACAGCAGCTTCATTCAAACAAATTCAATCAGCATACAATCAATTAAAAGCAGGAAAAAACTTTGATAACATTACGCAGATTTATTCAACCGATGAGAATATAAAAAAATCAAACTGGTTGTTAGGTTTTATAACGGTTTTTTCATTGCCTTATGAAATTGAAAATATAGTGTATGCATTAAAGCTAAAAACTTTCTCTGCTATTTATAAAGGAAAATATGGCTATCATATTTTTTATAATGAAAGTGAAAGAGTACCGCAACCAATAAGAAAAGTTGCCCAGATATTCTTTTCATTTCCACCCGACGCCAACGAAAAAGATAAAAATAAAATCATTCAAAAAGCAAACACTGTTTATCAATTATTACAGACGCATAATGCATTTGACAGCATTGCCAAACAATACAGCGATGATGCCAATAGTTTATTAATTGAAGTAAGCAGTGGTAAATACGATGCAGGTTTTGAACAGGCTGCTTTCAAATTACAAGCAGCCGGAAGTATAAGCCAGCCAATAATTTCAGCAGATGGTGTAAGAATTATTCAATTAAAAGAAATTACTCCTTTAGCCAAAACATTAGACGAAGCTGTTACACTGAATAACTTAAAACAAAAAGTAGAAAACAGCGATAGATTAAGTATTGAAAAAAGAAAGTTACTACCCAAATGGATGAAGCAAATCGGCTATCAAAAAGCAATGTATAATGAAGTTGAGTTGTTCAGGTATGTAGATAGTTTTGTTCAGAATAAAACCTTTCAATCATTCCAAACAATAAAAGATTCAACTGTTATTTTTTCAACACTAAAGCAAAAATGGTATGCTATAGATTTTTGTGTATTTGTAAAGTTGAATGTTGAAGAACAAAAAAATTATTCAACCTTATTAAAAAAATTTACAGAACAAAAAATTGCTGAATATTACAGGCTGCATTTAGAAGAATACAATACTGAAATGAAACAACAAACAACAGAATTTACAGAAGCTAATTTGTTGTTTACTGTAATGGATAAACATGTTTGGGGTAATGCTTCTAAAGATTCTATTGCTTTAAAGAATTATTATACACAGCATGCTTCAAAATATGTTTGGCAGCCGGGTATTGCTGCCATTGTTGTAACAGCGGGCAACGCAGTTTCTGCAAATGATGTTTATAATAAAATAAAAGTTAACCCGACTAACTGGAGAAATATCACTTCAAGTTATGGCTCATTGGTAAGTGCAGATAGCGGCAGGTTTGAAAACAACCAATTACCTTATGAAATAAAAAATAAAAAAGAAAATACGATAACTGAAATTGAAAAAATAAACAATGCTGAACCCTTTACCTTCTTTTATATAACCCGGATTTATAACAATACAGAGCCAAGAAATTTTAATGAAGCCAAAGCTTTATTGGTAAACGATTATCAGCAGGTATTAGAAGATAAATGGCTGCAACAACTGAAAGAAAAATACCCAGTAAAACTGAATAATGCTGTTTGGCAAACCATTATAAAAAAATGATGTTTAACAAATTACTGTAATTTGGCAAATAATTATTGTATTCTCTTTTATAACCATGCAAATTCTTTTTCAGCAATATTTTAAAGATTATGTAAACTCTTTGCAGATTGATTTGCAGCACGCAATGCAGCAATTACATGAAATAGAATTAACACCGCAAACCTTTACTTTTTATACTTCGGTTGCTGTTATTGCTTCTTCAAAAATTGAAGGAGAAGTAATGGAAGTGGATAGTTACATAAAACACAAAACACAAAATATTGAGTATTTGCCGGAGCTGACACAAAAGCCGAATGATTTATTTGAAGCATATACGTTTGCAAAAAAAAACAAGCTTAATAAAGACAATTTTTTGCATTGCCACGTATTGTTATCTAAACATTTATTGCCAGAAAAATGGAGAGGGAAATACAGGCAAAATGAAATGGTTGTAATGGAACATAATACCGGTAAAATACAATTTGAAGCGGCACCTTTTAGTATTATACATACAGAAATGGAGAAATTGTGGAATGATGTAGAAATGTTGATTACTGAAAAACTAACGACAGAAGCTATTTTTTATTATGCTGCTTTTATTCATTTGGTATTTGTAAATATTCACCCTTTTAATGATGGAAATGGCAGAGCTGCCAGGTTGCTTGAAAAATGGTTTTTAGTAACTATGCTCGGAGAAGAAGCCTGGTATATTCAATCAGAAAAATATTACTACCAACACGTAAATGAATATTACAAAAACTTAAACCGGCTTGGAATATTTTATGACCAATTGAATTATGCTAATGCAAATAATTTTTTACAAATGCTTCCTCAAAGCTTAGTTGTATAAAAAATAAACGGCCAGAAAAGAATTTCAGCCGTTTTATTAATACTCACTCCTTCCTAAAATATGTGGGTTTTGCTTTATTTCTTGTGTAAAACTATAAAGCCATTGCCACAGAAAACATAGACGGAATAAGGATTAATTTGTAGTAAAAAAGCTACAAAGCTTTCCATGCAGCAATAATTTCTTCAGCATGTTGCTTGTTCTTCGGTCTTAAAAATATTTTTCTGATTATTCCCTTTTCATCGATTAAAAAAGTGGTGCGGTGTAAGCCCATATACTTTCTACCATACAATTGCTTTTCTCCCCACACACCATAAGCATCAATGATTTTATGATTGGTATCGGCAATTAAAACAAAGGGTAGGTTAAATTTTGCTTCAAATTTTTTATGCTTCTTTTCATCATCGGGGCTAATGCCGATAATTTCAAAACCTTCTTTTTTCAGCAAAGCATAATTGTCACGTAAGTTGCAGGCTTGTATGGTGCAGGTTGGTGTATCATCTTCCGGATAAAAATATAATACTATTTTTTTGCCTTTAAAGTCTTTCAAAGCAACAGTTTCACCATTTTGTGTTTTGCCTTTGAACTGCGGGGCTTTGTCGCCTTCTTTTAAAGTAATCATGTATCAAACAATTTTTACAAATTAACAGCCAATGAAAATATTTGTTGTACAGTGAAACAAAATTAAACTCGCTTAAACCTTTTGCATCCTTACATTTGCACAATTTATTTTTCAAACAATGCCGAAAGACAACTCCATCAAATCCGTTCTCATTATTGGTTCCGGTCCAATTATCATCGGTCAGGCCTGCGAGTTTGATTACTCCGGTTCTCAAGCTGCCAGAAGTTTAAGAGAAGAAGGAATTAAAGTAATTCTTATCAACAGCAACCCTGCTACTATTATGACCGACCCGATGATGGCCGATAAAGTATATTTATTGCCATTAACGGTTGAAAGCATTGAACAGATTTTAGAAGAAAATGAAATTGATGCGGTACTGCCTACCATGGGCGGACAAACTGCTTTAAACCTTTGTAAAGAAGCAGACGAATTGGGTGTTTGGAAAAAATACAATTGCCGTTTAATAGGTGTTGATGTTGATGCAATAAATACTGCTGAAGACAGAGATTTATTCCGCCAGTTAATGGTAAAAATCGGAATTAAAGTAGCACCCAGCCATGTTGCCAACAGCTTTTTAGAAGGAAAAGAGTTTGCACAGCAAATCGGCTTTCCGTTAGTAATCAGAGCTTCTTTTACATTAGGCGGAAGCGGTGGCAGTTTTGTACATAGTAAAGATGAATTAGATGCTGCCTTAAAACATGGTTTAGAGGCCAGCCCCATTCACGAAGTATTGGTTGAAAAAGCAGTGTTGGGTTGGAAAGAATATGAATTGGAATTACTGAGAGATAAAAATGACAACGTTGTTATTATTTGTACGGTTGAAAATGTAGACCCGATGGGTGTACACACAGGAGACTCGATAACTGTTGCACCTGCTATGACCTTGAGTGATACCGCTTTTCAGGAAATGCGTAATCAGGCAATGTTAATGATGCGTTCATTAGGAAACTTTGCCGGCGGTTGTAATGTGCAGTTTGCATTAAACCCTGCAACAGAAGAAATTATTGCAGTAGAAATCAATCCTCGTGTAAGCCGTTCTTCTGCGTTGGCAAGTAAAGCAACAGGTTATCCTATTGCAAAAATTGCTGCTAAGCTGGCAATCGGTTATTCCTTAGATGAATTAAAAAATCAGATTACCAAAACAACTTCAGCTTATTTTGAACCGGCATTAGACTATGTAATTGTAAAAATACCTCGCTGGAATTTTGATAAATTTAAAGGAGCTAATGATACATTAGGATTACAAATGAAAAGTGTGGGTGAAGTGATGGCTATCGGCAGAAGCTTTACAGAAGCTATTCAAAAAGCCTGTCAGAGTTTAGAAAATGAAGCTGTAGGTTTAGGTTATTACGGAAAGAGCCTTATGAAGAGCGATGAAATTGTAGAGTATATTAAAACGCCGAAATGGGATAGAATTTTCCGTATTAAGGATGCTTTAATGCAGGGCGTAACTGTTAAAACAATTGCACAGGCAACAGGTATTGACAGATGGTTTTTATACCAGATTCAAAACATTTGCAACATTGAAAAACAATTAACAGAATATACTTTAGATACATTACCTGTTGATGTTTTAAAACATGCTAAAAAAGAAGGCTTTAGCGATGTACAGATTTCTAAAATATTGCAAGGTAAATGCAATGAAGAACAGGTGTATGAAAAACGCAAAAGCTTAGGTATTACACGTGTGTATAAAATGGTTGATACCTGCAGTGCAGAGTTTGAAGCTAAAACACCTTACTTCTACAGCACGTTTGAAAACTGATAATTTTTCTTAAAGTATACCAAACTGCCCCGCAATTGCGGGGCGGTTTGATTATAACTATTTCACTCCGTAAATCTTCACCCTCAAATTCCGTATCTGTAAATTAATAGGAACAGAATCTGTATACAAAGCCACACTAAAAACAAGATTATTTACTTTTTTATAATCATCTAATGTAAACATGTCGTTGGTGCTAACGCTGTTCCATTCACGCATTATAAAATCTCCCTTACTCAACGTAGCAATATCTCTTTTACTCCAGTATAAATAATTACGTGTTTTAACCTGGTTGTCAATTAACGCAAAACGAAAAGTTGGGTGTAAATCCTGTTCTTTAGCAGGAAGGTTAACATCGGCAGTAGCTTCAACATATAAGTATTTGTATTCTTTCGGTACTTTATAATCACTCATTAACATCGTGTCAGGTAAATAAGTGAAGTATCTTTTAGTTGCCGTATCTGCATAATCAACCAATAACTTTTTATTGCCTATAGCTGTAGCTAATGTTGCAGGAAAAATTTTATTGTTATCGCACACATAAGAATTAATAGTTAAAAAGTTGGTACGTAGTTTTTCAATAAAATTTTTGACTGAATCGTTCTTAATTTTTTCTAAAAAAAGATTCGGTAATATTTTATACAACTGCCCGTCTGTTATGAAATAATTTTTGTACAAATAATCGTTTATCTCTCTGCCCCATTGCATAAACGGCATTGATTGAATATTGCGAAATGTAGTGGCAGTGTCCATTTCAGCTCCTAACCAATGCACTTCCTGCGGATGATAAGGCAATTGGTTATAATTTTTTAAAATCAATGAACTAAGTGTTGGAGCAAGATTCAAATGAGAATTAACAGATAACATTTTTCTCGGTGCCTTCAACATGGGGGAATAAATAATTAACGGTACATGATAATCATCTATCTGCCCGGTAATAGGGAATGAGCCGATATGGTGGTCGCCGGTAATAATAAAAATAGTATTGTTATACTCAGCACGTTTAGCGTATTGTTTAAAAAACTTTTTTATGCAATCATCGCTAAACAGATAAGTAACCAAAACCGTTTTTGTTTCTTTTAATGTCTTTCTTATTTGCGGTGTTACATTTAATGTTTTCAATTTTTCATCAAACAGTTTATCGTATGCCGGCTTCTGTTCAAACAAATAAGGCATGTGCGTAGTAGCAGTATGATAAATGTTGAAGTAAGGTTGATGAGGTATTGAATCCATCACTTCAAAACTTCTTGCAAATAAAGCATCATCCGGGTAACCCATACTCCACCCTTCGCTGCCAACGCCCATTTCTTTATACTTTGATGGATATTGATTTAATATAAAATCTGTTCCCTGAGCTCGAATGTATCCGCCCATATTATCAAAGTCTGTATTAAAGCCAACCATAAAATTAGCAGTATAACCATCGGCTCTTAAAATTTTGGTAAGTGATAAATGTTCGGGCATAACATTCATAATAGAAAAACCTCTTTTGCCATAAGGCAATGAACCTGTAATAGAAGGATGAGCAGCAAAAGTGCCGGGTGCAGTACTTAAAAAATTATCCCATGTTAAACTATGTTTAGAAAGAGAATCTAAAAAAGGTGTAAAGCTGGTGGCGTAAGCATTTTCGCCGCTGAAATCTTTTGACAAACCTTCTGAAACAATTAATACGATATTAGGCGGCGTGTCAGGATTTAAGTTGAAGAAATTTCCTAAAACATCTTTGCCTTCCTCTTTATGTAATAAAGGATATTCTTTGCTTGTAAATTCAAAAGGTTGATTTTGCTGATAGAAATTAATGGCTTCTGATAACTGTTCAGTTGTTAATGTGCCGGCATTAAATTTATCTTTTGTTATAAAATATTCGTAGCTGTCTTTCACCCAATAACTAAACTTATTGCTGGTTAAATAATAACCCGTTGCCTGTGCAAACCAATCGGCAGAAGGGTTTGCAAATTTTATAAAGCAAACAGAGAGCAACATTAAAACCGCTGCAGTTTTTATAAAAACTTTTCTGAAAACTTTTCCTTTAATAACGGTTTTATAAAAAAGAAAATAGAAGCTAATATAAATGATGAACGGAATGTAAAGCTTAAAACCACTTGTCATCATTTGTTTGGTGGTAAGCCATGAGTCTTTACTGCTTCTTGTAAAAAACTCATGATCAAAAGGTACGTTGCGTTCAGAAAAAACAATTAACAAACTAACGTACATTATAATGGCAATAACATTTAATGCATGGGCAAACACAAGCCCTGCTTTTTTATGTATTAATGCTAAAAGCATTGCAGGTGCAAGGGCGACTGTTGTATAAATTAAACAAAACCATACATCGTACAACCAACCGCTTATTTCAAATAAAAAAGGATGATTAACAAATAAATGGGCTGCTATAAAAAAATATTCATAAACCCTAATGAGGCAAATAGTAATGATAAATGCAATTGTTATGTTTAAGTACTGCTTGAAAAAATTCTTCACATTAAGGTGTTTGATACAGGGTTAAGAGGACAAATTTAATTTTTATTACTTTTTTTTAACGCATTTTGTTGCAGCATAGTATTTTGCATTCAAATAACTGCATCATCTTTGCAAGCCATAACGCTGCATGAGTATACATTCTACACAAATATTTCAAACAAATAAACCTACACGCTGGCAACGCTATAAATGGGCGTTACGCATGTTGAGTGTGTTTGGTATTGTTGCAGTTATCTTTTTTATAATTGCTGTTAAAAATGAGGCTAACACAAAGAACTATAATGATATACCTGTTGAAGACAAGGCTATTAAAAAAGTACTAACCTCAGAAATTCCATCATATCGTGAAAGTAATTTGGGCAGGCAATACAGAGGTATCAGAAAATTTATTCAGAATAAATGGGCAAAAGGGCAAGGTTGCGGGCAGAATAATAAACTTGATTTATCTAACTCCCCTTACTTCAGTGATAGCTTAGGCATACGTGCTGCATTCTATGTTGCATGGGATCCACAATCTCTTTTTTCACTTAAAAGAAATATTTCAAAACTAAATCTGGTATTACCAGAATGGTTATTCATTAACCCTAATTCAGATACTTTATATACCAGATTTGATGAGAATGACAAAGCCTATAAATTTATTAAAGCATCAGGCGTTAAGGTTATGCCGATGCTTTCTAACTATAATGAAATTGATAAAGGTTTTAACGGTGCTGCTTTACATAGAATAATGACAGATGAAAAAAAATCAGCCCGCTTAATAAACGATGTTGTTAAGGTTTTAAAGCAATACGATTTTGCCGGATTGAATGTTGATTTTGAAGAATTGGTAGAAACAAAAAATGAAGTGTTAACCAAGTTTCAAAAAAAATTATATGAAACCTTACATGCAGAAGGTTTATTGGTTACACAAAATGTTTCTCCTTTTAATGAAGATTATGATTATGCTGAGTTGAATAAATACAACGACTATCTTTTTTTAATGGCTTACGACGAACATTCAGAAGATACAAAGCCCGGCCCTATCAGCAGCCAGAAATGGATAGAAGCAGCGGTTGATAATATGGCCAACCATGTTCCTGCTTCAAAAATAGTTTTAAACTTAGCAGCCTATGGTTATGACTGGAACATAAAAGACCATAAAAAACATAAAATAATTACTTATCAGCAGGCATTGGTTACTGCAAGAGAAAGCCAGGCAGTAGTTGATTTTGATAATGATACTTATAATCTTCATTACAGTTATTACGATGGTAATGATAATATGCACGAAGTACACTTTACAGATGCCGCAACCAATTTTAATACACTTCGTTTTGCAACAGAATATCAATTGGCAGGAACAGCAATTTGGCGTTTAGGTAGTGAAGACACCAGATTGTGGGATTTTTATAATAAGCCGATGACAAGGCAGGCATTAAAAACTTTCAACTTTAAAGATTTCAGTGATGTTGATGGTACCGAAGATGTAGATTATCAAGAAGAAGGAGAAATTTTAGAAATGATTTCTACTCCCGCAGATGGTCGTATAACTCCTGAAATAGATACTGTTGATATGTTGATTAGTGAAGAACGATACGACACTTTGCCATCAACATATGTTGTAAAAAAATGGGGTAGTACATTACAAAAAAAATTAGTATTGACTTTTGATGATGGGCCTGACCCTTTATATACCAGGCAAATTTTAGACACACTCTCTAAGTATCATGTACCTGCTGCATTTTTTGTGGTAGGCTTCAATGCAGAAAATAATATTCCTTTAGTAAAAAGAATTTATAGAGAAGGGCATGAAATAGGTAATCATACATTCTCTCATCCCAATATGGCAGAAGTTGGCAAACAACGGGCCTTGTTTGAGATGGATGCCACAAGGCTTTTGATAGAATGCATAACGGGTCATAGTACGTATTTATTCAGGGCTCCTTTTAATGCAGATAGTGATCCCGAAGCTCGAGAAGAAATGGTACCCATTGCTTTAAGCAGACAGCGAAATTATTTAACTATCGGCGAAAGTTTGGACCCTAATGATTGGGAAAAAGAGGCTGTACCAACAATGAATGGAGATACTATTTTAAACAGAATTATTAAAGCCTTTGATAAAAGAATTAATGTTGATGATCAGGAGGGAGAAACACATATTATTTTATTGCACGATGCAGGTGGCAATAGAAGTGCAACAGTAGCAGCAACAGGAAAAATTATAAGATACTTTCAGGCAAAAGGATACCAATTTGTTACTATAGCCAACTTGCTTAATAAAAAACCTGATGATGTAATGCCACCTGTGCCAACCAATAGTGGTTATGTTTTGTTTAGGTTTAATGTGTTTTTAGCGGAATTAATTTATTGGTTTGGTCAAACTTTTTATTCGCTCTTTCTAACCTTTTTAATTGTTAGTTCATTACGGTTAATCATATTAGGCTTTTTAGCCCTTCTTCAAAAAAGAAAAGAAAAAAAGTTAAATGCCTCTTTTTTAACCAATACAATTACCAACTATCCTTTAGTTTCTATCATTGTTCCAGCCTATAACGAAGAAATTAACGCTGTTAGCTCATTACAAAATTTATTAAAGTGTAACTATCCCAACTTCAATATCATTTTTGTTGATGATGGCAGTAAAGACAATACTTACCAAAATGTAACAAATGCTTTTGCCAATAATAACTTAGTAAAAGTATATACCAAACCTAATGGCGGCAAAGCTTCTGCTTTAAATTATGGTATTGCACAAACCGATGCAGCATACGTTGTTTGTATAGATGCAGATACTAAATTAGCAAAAGATGCTATAAGCATGTTAATGCGAAATTTTCTTTTGGCAGGCAATGAAAATATCGGAGCGGTTGCAGGTGTTGTAAGAGTTGGTAATGAAGTTAATATGCTAACCAAATGGCAAAGTATAGAATATACAACCAGCCAGAATTTTGATAGAAAAGCTTTTGCTTATGTAAATGCCATAACTGTTATTCCCGGTGCAATAGGAGCATTTAAAAAGCAGGCTATTGAAGATGCAGAAGGCTTTACCAGCGATACATTGGCAGAAGATTGCGATATAACTATTCGCATTTTAAAAGCAGGTTATGTTGTTGCTAACGAACCTAAAGCCGTTGCATTTACCGAAGCACCGGAAAGTTTAAAACAATTTTTTAAACAACGCTTCCGTTGGATTTTCGGTGTAATGCAAACTTTCTGGAAACATAAAGATGCTTTGTTTGTAAACAGATATAAAGCATTGGCATGGATTGCTTTGCCCGATATTCTATTGTTCAAATACATTATTCCGATTTTCTCACCTTTAGGAGATGTATTAATGCTTTTCGGTTTACTTACAGAAAACCGTTCACAAATAATAAACTACTATCTAATCTTTTTAGCGGTAGATGCATTAATAGCAGGGTTAGCATTTTTGTTTGAAAAAGAAAAACCCTGGAAACTCATTTGGTTAATTCCGCAACGGTTAATTTATCGTTGGTTAATGATGGTGGTTTTATTCAGAGCCATTCGAAGAGCCATTAAAGGCGAGCTGCAGTACTGGGGCGTTTTAAAAAGAACAGGTAATGTAAAAGATGTAACAGTTACAGCTGCTACTTAGCCTTTTAATAAAATATCAAAAGGCTTAATTCCTTTCAATTTCCTTTACTTTGCACCACAAATTTTTACAATATGGCATTGAAAGATATTCAAGTGTTAAATGAGAAAGAAACACGTGGTGGTTTTGGTGAAGGCATCTATGAAATCGGTAAGGCTAACGATAAAGTTGTGGTATTAACTGCTGACCTAGCCGGCTCAATGAAGATTGCTCCGTTCATTAAAGAATTTCCTGAACGCTATGTGCAATGCGGTATTGCAGAAGCTAATATGATTGGTATAGCTGCCGGTTTAACAATCGGCGGTCATATTCCTTATACAACCACTTTTGCCAACTTCAGTACAGGAAGAGTGTACGATCAGATTCGTCAAAGCGTTGCATACAGCAACAAAAATGTAAAAATCTGTGCCAGCCATGCAGGTTTAACTTTAGGTGAAGATGGTGCAACACATCAGATTTTAGAAGATATAGGCTTAATGAAAATGTTGCCGGGCATGACGGTAATTGTTCCCTGCGATTTTAATCAAACAAAAGCTGCAACAAAAGCGATTGCCTCTTATCAAGGTCCGGTTTACTTACGCTTCGGCAGACCTAAATGGCCCAACTTTACAAAAGAAGACGGCAGCGATTTTGTAATTGGTAAAGCACAACAATTGAGTGAAGGAACAGATATTTCCATTTTTGCCTGCGGCCATATGGTTTGGAAAGCTATTGAAGCAGGAAGGATTTTAGAAGAAAAAGGAATTAGTGTTGAAGTAATTAATATTCATACTATTAAACCATTGGATGAAGAAGCTGTTTTGAATTCTATCAAAAAAACAAAATGTGCTGTTACTGTTGAAGAACATAATATTATTGGCGGATTAGGAGACAGCATTGCACAGGTGGCAGCCAAACATTTACCAATACCTATTGAATATATTGGTACAAAAGATACTTTTGGTGAAAGCGGAACACCCACACAATTGTTAACTAAGTATGGTTTAGATACACCGTATATTGTTGAAGCAGCAGAAAAAGTATTGGCAAGAAAATAAATATTGAATTTGATTCGCAAACAAAAGCCTTCGATTTTTTCGAAGGCTTTTGTTTTTCATGCATTGTAAAATTATATCGCTAAATTTAATTTAAATTGTTTATATGAAAATACTTAAAGTCATTATCGTTTTCATCAGCATTACCACCTTCTGCTGTTTTGAGAATACCATTTACGCACAAGCAAATTTGTTCAGCTATAATAAATATAAAAATCAGTCAGGCGATAGTTTATTGTATCGATTTCTTTTTCCCGATGCCAATAGAAGCAGAAAATATCCTTTAGTTATTTTTTTACATGGGTCAGGAGAAAGAGGTAACGATAATGAAGCACAATTAAAATGGGGAGTAACCAATTTTGCAACTGACTATAATTTGAAAATGCATCCTGCATTTGTTATTGCACCGCAATGCCCTGCGAACCAATCATGGGGAAATAGTAATTTTCCGGACCTTACATTAAAACCAACACCCACCAAACAATTTGAATTATTGGTTGAATTAATAAAAGAAACTGTTCAAAAATTTCCGATTGATACTAATCGCATTTATATAACAGGGCTTTCTATGGGCGGTATCGGAACATTCGATATAATTGCCAGATACCCTCATTTATTTGCTGCTGCGTTACCTGTTTGCGGAGCAGGCGATACATCTTATGCTGCTAAAACTGCACACATTCCTATGTGGATTGTTACCGGTGCAGAAGACCCCTCAGTTAATCCAAATCTTACTTTAAAAATGTTACAGGCTTTAGTTAATGCAGGTGCAAAACCCGGTTATACGCAATATCCTGAAGTAGGGCATTTTTCCTGGATTGCTGCATACAGCGATCCATTAATTATAGAATGGTTATTCAGGCAACACAAGTAATTATTAAGGTATTACTTCAAATAAAAAGAACTGTGTTTGCTCAAAAGCGGCAAAATTATTATCGGCCACCATTAGTAATGTTTTATGACCATTCGGTAATAAAGGTCCGAAAACCATGCCTTCAATATTATCTGTATACACTCCTAAGTCATCCAGATTCAGCAATAACTTTTTATAAGCCGGAGTGAAAGATTTATTTTCTTTTAAAGAAGGGTTATTAATTATGTTGGTTGCATTGGTTATATCTGCCTCAAAAATTTTGATGGTACAGGGTATTCTTCCGGTTGAGAAAGAACGTTCCATTATCAAGAACTTATTTTTATTCAACCATAAAATATCCGGAACACCATTTATTTTAAATTCATTGGCAGGCGTTGCTTCGTATGCAATAGGTTCTAAATGATAAGCATATTGTGCAGTATTCTTTTTTGTTTTGGTATCAAAAGCAAATAAACGTATCCATGAATCGTTAGGTTTTGTATCAGCACGTTCACCATCTTCATACAAAGGCTCTTCAACATTTACAAAAAACGTTTTATAATCTTTACTGAAAGTGGCTCCTTCTAAAACACCGTTTTGCCTTGGCCCTTTCTCAAAAGCATGCATGTATAAATTTTCAGGTAAAGGGAATGTATCTATAAACTTACCATCTGTTGAAATGATTGTTATAGTAGGGTTTTCAAGCACTGTATCTTTTTTTCTTACAATTCTTTCACCTTCACTTGTCCATATTAATTGTTTTGTTTTAGGATTATATCTTATGGCTTCAGGGTCCGGTGTTTGTTGCGGGTTTTGTTTACTGTTAGGATAAACATTACCATCAGGCTGCAGCATATTTTTAACATCAACAAAAACAACACTGTCTATTTTATTATTCGAAAAGAAAATTTTAGCAGTATAATAACGGGCTGCATTAATAGCACTTCTGTCATCACTTATTATATAATACAAATTGTTTTTTGCATCATAATCAATACCCGATAAACCACCAACAGTAGTGCCTTTGAATTGAAGATTATGAGGCACCGTATATTCACTTAAAAAGTTAAGCTTGCTGATTTTTTGAGCTGTAGCAAAGTGAAATGTGAAAAGATAAAAGATAAAAGCGGCAACTATTTTTTTACAGATTGATTGCATAAATAAACTTTCAAAACATAAATATAGACAACAAAAAAGTCGTTACAGTTGGTAACGACTTAAATTAATTTTTAATTGTTATTATTGAATGGCATTCAAATAACTGCTCAATTTATTAATAGCATCGGCTGCAAGCGTAATTTGTTCCTGTGCCTCTTTAAAATTTCTTTGTTCAAGAGCTTCTCTAACACCGGGCATTGTTTTTACACCATAACCTGTATAAAAACCGGGTGCATATAAACTATGCTTATACCAACTTCTTCTTGGTAAACCATTGTTTAATAACAGTTGTTGTTCTGCTTTGTATAATTGTTGATTGAATGCATCGGCATTAGCTGTATTGGTTAAAGATTTAGTCCATACTTCATTTACATGATTGGTAGCTTTTTCTAAACTTGCAACAGCATTTTGTAATGGAGAAAAATCTATAAACGGTACCTCTTCTTTTGTTGTTGGTGCTTTTAAATTTTTTGAAGGATCGTTGGCTAATTGATAAACCTTATTCTTAATTAATTCGTTTTCAACAGCAGTACTTTCTCTTAACTGATTGGTCAGCTCAATTAATTCACCAACATAACTGCTTACTGTTTTGTGTAAGCTTCTGAAATCAAAAGGTAATATATCTGCATCTGCCATTCTTAATGCAGTTCTTCCTGCAACTTTACTTAATGCTGCACCATAAATAAAACCGGGGTCTTTAAATTTAGAGAAGTCATCATAAGAATCATAAATTGAATGATACTCGCCACCACTTCCCTCACCGCCAAAACCTAAGTTTAAACTCGGCACACCATCGTGTTGTAAGAAAGATGAATAATCTGAACCCGAACCTAATGCACCCAATGTTAAACTCTTTTTCTGCAATGCATTTTTCTTTGCTGTTGCCGATGTTGCACGCAATGCGTCGGCAGCTTTACTTCTGTCAAATAAGCTAACATCTGTTTGCGGGTCTTTTACATCTTTAGCAATTTCATACATAAAGTTTTCTAAAGCATGAGAGCCTGATGCATTAAAAAAACCTCTGCTGTAATCATCTGTATTAATATATAAAACAGCTTTTTGTTGCAGTTCTTTTATGTGGTCTTCTGCCCATTCTGTGCTTCCCAATAAACCGGGTTCTTCACCATCCCATGCACAGAAAACCAATGTACGCTTGGGTTTCCAGCCTGTCTTTACTAATTCACCAATAGCTCTTGCTTCTTCTAATAAAGCAGATTGACCGCTGATTGGGTCATCTGCTCCATTTACCCATGCATCATGATGGTTACCTCTTATTACCCATTCATCAGGATAAATATTGCCTTTAATCATAGCAATCACATCATAACATGGTTTAATGCTCCAATCAAATTCCAATTTCAAATGAACTTTAGTTTTATTTGTTCCGCCAACATGATAAGTAAATGGCAATGCACCACGCCAATCATCAGGAGCAACAGCACCATCTAAAGATTCTAACAATGGTTTGGCATCATGATAACTGATAGGTAATACAGGAATTTTTAAAATAGTTGGAGCTTCACTTCTTTCCAAACCCTTCGTATTTGGTATTGAACCAATGCCGGGTGTTAAAGGATCTCCGGGATAAATAACCATATCCATTACACTGCCACGTTGCACACCATATTCATTTTTAAAAGCACCTTTCGGATACACTTCTCCCTGATAATAACCATCATCTTTCGGGTCGCTGTAAATAATACAACCAATGGCTCCATGTTCGTAAGCCACTTTTGGCTTTATACCACGCCAGCTTTTGCCGTATTTTGTAATTACAATTTTTCCTTTTACATCAGTACCTAATTTTTCCAACTCATCATAATCACTCGGTAAACCATAATTCACAAAAACCAAATCGCCTGTAACATCACCATCTGCACTCCATGCATTGTATGTCGGCAGTTGACCATCCTGATTACTGGTGGCATCTTCTTTTAAACCGGGCTCTTTTAATAAAGCTTTATAAACAGAAGGAGCAGTCATTTCCAACACTCTTGTTTTTGGTGTAGGAAATAACACGTTATAGGTTTCAATCTTTGCATCCCATCCCCAACTTTTATACTTTGCTAAAATTTTTTCTGCTACTTCTTTACCGCCCGGAGAGCTTATGTGGTGTGGCTTTGCAGACAATTCTTTAATAGTTGCACCAATTTTTTCTGCACTTATGAAGCCATCAAATTTTTGCTCTAAAGCAATTTGTTCTGCAGCAGATTTTTCTGTAAAACCACTAATGGTTTTTTGTGCAATGATTTGCTGAAAGGAGATAACAGCAATGAATACAAAAATTTTTCTCATGATTGTTTGTTTGGATTGATTACAGCAATGTATTGAATTTACTTTCTTTCTCGTCATTTCGAAGGTTCCTGCCTGAGAAATCTCATTCACCAGTTACGAAAGATTTCTCGTTGGGCATGAACCCAATCTCGAAATGACGTATTATAAATTAATAAAAAATTATTTCTTAAACATTTCAGGATGCATTTCATCCCACGGTGTGGCTTGTTGATATGCTTTGGCAACTTCCAGAATAGTTGCTTCATCATACAACTTACCGATAAAGGTGATGCTTGTAGGAAGATTGAAACGTTTGTCAAAACCTATTGGCACACATACTACAGGATGACCTGTTAAATTGGTGATAGCACCCTGGTTGCCACTGTTTCTGGTAGGACAAATAATAACATCGTACTGATTAACTACTTCATTTACTTTTTGCATTAATAAAAAACGATGACGTTGTGCATTGATGTATTCAACAGCAGGAATTAACCTGGATGTACGGAATTGATTAGGCCAATCATTTTTGCCCTGCATGGTTAATTCATCATCAATATTATAGCGTGTTAATTCATCAAACTGTGCTGCACATTCTGCACTGATAACCACATCCATAATATTAAAATTGTACACGCCGCTGTCAGGAAAGTTTACTGGAATTAATTGCACGCCCATCTTTTTAAATTCGTTCAACACTTTCCATTCATTGCGTGATGTATCTGTTATTTTATCGTAATAATTTTTGGCGTAAGCTATCTTCAATTTTTTAATATCAACTGTTGGTTTATAATTGAAAGGTTTGTTTATAGCACATAAATCTTTGCCATCTGTTCCGTGTAAATAATTAAAAACAATAGCTGCATCGTTGGCACTTCTGCAAATAGGTCCGGCTTTATCTAAACTGTAACTTAATGCCATTGCACCGCTACGGCTAATGCTGCCAAATGTAGGCCGCAAGCCTGTTGCACCGCATGTTGAGGAAGGAGAAACAATGCTGCCCCATGTTTCTGTACCTATGGCAAAAGGTACCAAGCCTGCCACTGTACCAGATGCAGAACCGGCAGAAGAACCGGATGAACCGTATTTTAAATTCCAGGGATTTTTTGTTCTGCCACCATACCAATAATCACCCATTGCCAATGCACCTAAAGTAAATTTTACAATTAATACAGCACCTGCCTCTTTCAACTTGGTATATACATAAGCATCTTCATCAACCACCTGATTTTTATAAGGAGCAGCACCCCAGGTTGTTTTGGTTCCCTTCACTGCAAATAAATCTTTTAAGCCATAGGGAATGCCATGTAATAAACCACGGTATTTTCCTTTGGCTAATTCATCGTCTGCCTGCTTTGCCTGTTGCATAGCAATATCTTCTGTTATGGAGATTACACATTGTAAACTATCACCATATTTTTTTAACCGTTCAATAAAAAACTTGGTTAACTCAACAGATGTAATTTTTTTATTCTTTATCAGCGATGCTAATTGTTCAATAGAATAAAAAGCTAAATCGCTTTTGTTGGAAGGAAGGGAAACGTTGGCAGGAATATTCCAGTTAATAGCTTCCTGCTTTTCATTAAACTTCATACCCGGTAAAACAGGACTTTGCCATAAACTTAATGGTACGCTGTTGTTGAGTGAAAGCTTATGCATGAGTTTATAATTCTCATAATTATCTTTCACATCAGTAAACATAGTATCAATTTCTTTTTGTGTGAAAGAAATATCAAACAGTTTAGCAGCACTTTTTAAATCTTGTTTGGTAATGGTTGTGTCTTGCGAAAAAGAAGAAAAGCAGCAGAATAATAATGCTGCAAATAATGCTTGTCTCATGTGTGTATTAGTTTCACACAAGATAAACATTCATAAAAAAACAAAGCAACTATATTTTTCTCTGTAAGTAAGTACTGTAATCGGGAATAACTCTTTTATATTCTTCATTCATAAACGAAGAGGTAAACAAAAAATCGGCAGTGGCTCTATCGCAAGCCATCGGAATATTCCAGGCAACACCTAAACGCAATAAAGCTTTTACGTCACTGTCATGCGGTTGTGCTTCCATCGGATCCCAGAAAAAAATAAGCATATCAATTTCTCCGGCAGCAATCATGCTGCCTATTTGCTGGTCTCCGCCTAAAGGGCCGCTTAATAGTTTTTTAACGGGTCTGTCTAACGCTTCTTCAACTAATTTACCGGTAGTACCCGTGGCAAAAAGTTCATGTTTAGAAAGAGTTTCTTTATTACCAACTGCCCAATTAATTAAATCTTCTTTTTTTCTGTCGTGTGCAACTAAGGCAATTTTTTTTCTTTTTCCTAAAGTGTGGGCTGTTGTCATTTTTATATAGACTGAATAGCGGTAAGCATTAGAATTTTATTACAGCAAATAAACCAAAGCCATGACCTCGACCGATATTTTTACCCGAAACATCCTGAAAAATATTGCCGTATAACTGAACGGTTTTATTTACTCTGTAACCAACACCTGTTGTCATTCTGAAATAGCTGAAGTCTCTGTTGATACCGTCTGAAGAAGTGGTACTTGTATAATTGCTTTGAGAACTTACAGTACTAAGGTTGCCGTAAATTTTCCAGTCTTCATCAACAGCAACACCAAAAGTGCCATCAAAGAAAAATTGAGTTGGGCCATAAGTTGAAAAATATTGTCTGGCACCAACAGACATATCGTAGTAACAATTTTTAATAAAATTTTCAGGGCTGCCTGCTAAGCTTGCCTTTACTTCTGCACCTACACTTTGAAAACCAACTACCGGTACCGTACCTGTTAAACTACTGGGATAAGCTACATTTTGGTATAAAGGAATAATAATACTTCCTGTTATAGAAAAATGTGTAGTTAAATTTTTCATTTCAGGATAATATGCAAAACCTGCTGTAACATCGCCCATGCTTGAGTTTTGTATCAACAAATTTGTTTCAGCATAAGTTTGAGAAACGAAAGGAACATTAAAAACAAACTCCCAATTTCTGTTTATTCCATAAGCTCCGTATAAGCCAAAATAATGGGATGTAAAACGACCGTTGTTAGAATAGGAAGTAAATATTCTGTTACTGTTCCAATAACCATCGGCACTATAATAATAATAACCCGGAGAAAGTAACCATTTACCTGCACCAACAGGAAAACCTGCTTTGGCAGTAAAAGAAAATAAGCACATTGCAACAACAGTTGCTGTAACAAAGCATTTTTTCATACACTAAATTAAAACAGAAGCCTAATAAATTTCATGTAACCACAACTTCTGCAACTCTATAAACGCAGAATTCATTTCATTATTACATTCCGGACAAACATAAATATCACGCCTGCCGATAGACAGTTTGTTAATGAAGTGATAGGCGGTTTTTGGCGGGCAATCGTTTCGTAAAGTTAAACCCATTAAAAACTTACAACGAATAAGTGATGCAAAAGCTATGGGGTCAAAATAACTCCAGGTTTGCTGAAACTGAAAAATGTTGGTTTTATTGTTAGGGTTACTGATATAATTTCTTATTGTGTTGCCAACAGCACTTCTGTAAAGAGCATCATCATTTTGTAAAAAATTGGGAATGTCAATGCCAACTGGCCTTTCAAGCGATAAACCTGCTGCTCTTCCATCTAAAGCGACAGTAGCAACAGCCATTGGTGCAGCTTGCCCGAAACCCATTACAACAATTTTTTTATTATCAATTTTTGCAGAATCGTTTCTGAATAAAAAATCTAAACCACGCAAACAATCCATATAAACACCACGTAAAATAAAACGGCGTTTATAGTCTGCATTCAATACAAAATAATCCTGCGAAGAAAGAGCAACCGCATTAGTGCTCATGCCCGAGCCTCTTATATCAATCGAAAATGTAACCGCTTCTCTTTGCCTGTCGGGATAGCTTGGTTGTTTTAAATCGTATAATTTATAGAGTGCCGGAAACTTACCATATTCTTTAGGCACACTTAGCCATCCTTTAATAATATTATTTTCTGTTGATTGAAATTGAACAAGATAAACATTGGCAAATTTATCGCACAGTGTATCAATTTTTGTTGCTCTAAAAAGCGGATTGGTGTTTACCAATTCGCGTTTGGCTTCTTCCCAAAACTGAAAAAAATCAGTTGGTTTGGTACTGTCTGCAAAAGCAACTTCTTCTGCATTGTAACAAAAAAAATGTTTAAGCGTGTCTTTATAATAATTGGTTTGAATGTAAATCTTCACTTCATAACAGCCCGCATTCAGTTGCTTTTTATCAAGTGTAATATCTTTTGAAAAACTGCTATGTTCATTAATGGCAAATCCATTGTGATCATTAAAAATAGAACGGCCGCTATCATTCCTTACATCAAAATAATAGTTGCCGCGTTGAATATCTTTTACTTCATTTTTAAGTTTAAGAGCAAAGCCTATTTTATCATCATCTGAATGAAAAAGAGCATCTTTTTTATACGGTTTTAATTGAATGGAAAGCGGCAATTTGATTTGAGCAAATGAATTAGTAAACGCAACAATTATTGAAAAGAAAAAAAATATTTTTGTGAATTGAATCAATGCCTGCTTGTTTACGTAAAACTAAATGATAAATTATTGCGGTGAATGATTTTATGAATTTGTTTTATCTCGCAGAAGCCGCAGATAACACTGAATAAAAAAATCTTCATCAAAACATGATGAAGATTTTTTACTTACTAATCTGTACAACCTATACAAAAAGCTATGCTTCTTCTTTAACTGCACCTGTTTTAATATCGGCAACTTTTGCACGAATTTTATTTTCAATTTCTGTTGCCAATTCAGGGTTATCAATCAATAATTGTTTTACCGCATCTCTACCCTGGCCGAGTTTGTTGCTATCGTAAGAAAACCAGCTTCCGCTTTTTTGAACAATACCTAATTCAACACCCATATCAATAATTTCACCCACTTTGCTGATGCCTTCTCCAAATACAATATCAAATTCTGCCTGTCGGAAAGGCGGAGCTACTTTGTTTTTTACCACTTTTACTTTAACACGGTTACCAATGGCTTCATCTCCATCTTTTATTTGTGCCATACGGCGAATATCTAAACGAACAGAAGCATAGAATTTTAAAGCATTACCACCTGTTGTAGTTTCAGGATTACCAAACATTACACCTATTTTTTCACGCAACTGGTTAATGAAAATACATACCGTATTGGTTTTGCTGATGGTAGCTGTTAATTTACGTAAAGCCTGGCTCATTAAACGTGCCTGTAAACCCATTTTGCTATCACCCATTTCTCCTTCCAATTCTCCTTTGGGTACTAATGCAGCAACAGAGTCAATCACTACCACATCTAATGCACCGGAAAGAATTAAACGGTCTGCAATTTCTAAAGCTTGCTCACCGTAGTCAGGTTGAGAAATCAAAAGGCTGTCAACATCAACACCTAATTTTTGAGCATAGTTGCTGTCAAAAGCATGCTCGGCATCAATAATAGCACACATGCCGCCTTTTTTTTGTGCTTCTGCAATAATATGAGTGGCAATGGTGGTTTTACCGCTACTTTCAGGGCCGTAAATTTCAATAACCCTTCCTTTAGGTACACCGCCAACGCCTAAAGCAATGTCTAAACCGATTGAACCGGTACTTACTACTTCCATTTCTTTTTCGCCTCTATCGCTCATCAGCATTACACTTCCTTTTCCGAAATCCTTATCTATTTTATCAATCGTAAGTTTTAGAGCTTTTAGTTTTTCTGCATTACTCATATTATAATTGTTTAATGTTTCAAAATTAATGAGAGGTTAAAAGTATGGAAATTTATTTACACACACTAATTTTTTTAGTAAAATGTTACTAAAATTATTGACAGAGAAATGAAATGCACATTATGAAATTGTTGCTTACCTATTCAAACCATACATTCATCCATCTTATTTAAACATCGGGTAAAAATTCCTGTTATCTTTAACCCGATTTTAATGTAGCAACACACAATTATTCCCAATGAAAGTAAACCAACTTGCAACAGGTATTATTTTTTCTTCTCTCTTAATTTCATGTGGCAATAAAAAAGATGATAAAACTGCCAATGTAAAAAAACAAGATCCTCCGGCAGTGGTAGATGTATTAATTACCTCTCAAAAAACCATCACCAATAATGTTGAAGTTAACGGTATGGTGGTTGCCAATGAGTATGTAGAACTGCACCCCGAAGCTAACGGAAGGCTTACTTATTTAAATGTACCAGAAGGCAATTTTATAAAACAGGGAACCGTTATTGCTAAAGTCTACGATGCAGATTTGCAGGCACAGTTAAATAAAAGCAAAGTACAGCTTGAGTTGGCACAAAAAACAGAAGAGCGTTTAAGAAAACTGTTAGCTGTAAATGGCGTAAACCAATCTGATTATGACAATGCTTTAAATGCAGTAAACGGTTACAAGGCAGACATTCAATACACACAATCTTTAATTGATAAAACAGTTTTAAAAGCACCATTCAACGGAGAATTGGGTTTAAGGCAGGTTAGCCCCGGTGCATTTGTAACAACGGCAACAGTTATTGCTACCTTGCAGCAGGTTGATAAAGTAAAAATAGATTTCACTGTTCCCGAACAATATTCTTCTATCATTCAAAAAGGCAATACCGTTAATGTAACTATAGATGCCCTGAAACAAAAGGCAACAAAAGCAACTATTATTGCCACAGAGCCTCAAATCAATCAAAATTCTCGCAACTTAAAAGTAAGAGCTGTTTTGAGTGAAGGCAAAGTAAACCCCGGCACTTTTGTAAAAGTTACATTATCTGCCGGTGCAGATGCAAAAGCTATCATGATTCCTACAGGCTGTATTATTCCCGACGATAAAAACAAAATTGTAATTGTGGTTAAAGATGGCAAGGCTAACTATACCAAAGTAGAAACAGGTGTTAGAGATGCAGCATTTGTAGAAGTAACAAAAGGTTTAAATATTGGCGATTCTGTTGTGGTTACAGGTGTATTGTTTGTAAGGCCTAAGGCTGCTGTAAAAGTTCGCAGTGTAAAAACTTTAGAGCAATTAAGCAATCAATAATTTTTGTTACGGGTTGTAATGCCAATGGCATCGCCTGTGTAGCTTGTACAGAGTGAAGTCGAAGTATCACTCACTTGTACGTTCTGTTTTCATAGCAGCAATGCAATTAATAAAAAAGGTTATCAGGATATATTATGAATATTTCAGAATTATCTCTTAAACGTCCGGTTCTTGCTACGGTAATGAATCTGGCCATTATATTATTTGGTGTGGTGGGATATACTTACCTGGCAGTAAGAGATTATCCTGCTATTGATCCTCCCGTAATTTCTGTAAGTACCAATTACACCGGTGCTAACCCGGATATTATTGAAAGCCAGATTACAGAACCCTTAGAAAAACAAATTAATGGTATTCCCGGTATCCGTTCCATTACATCATCAAGTTCATTAGGCAGCAGTTCTATAACAGTAGAATTTAATTTAGGAGTAGATCTTGAAGCAGCAGCCAGCGATGTAAGAGATAAAGTCGGTCAGGCACAACGTGCATTACCGCAGGATATAGATGCTCCACCGGTTGTATCAAAAGCCGATGCCAGCAGCGACCCGATTTTAGTTCTTGCCGTACAAAGCCGTACCAAAAGTTTATTAGAGTTAAGTGATTATGCAGAAAATGTTTTACAACAGCAATTACAAACTATTAAAGATGTAAGCTCAGTAGGCATTTTCGGGCAAAAACGTTATGCCATGCGTATCTGGCTGAAACCGGATAGAATGAATGCTTACAATATTGCTTTTAACGATATTTCAACGGCACTGAACAAAGAGAATATTGAACTGCCTCCGGGTAAAATTTACGGGAATAATACCGAGCTTACAATACGTGCATTAGGAAGACTAACTACAGAACAGCAATTCAGAGATTTAATTATTAAAGAAGATGTAAATGGTATTATCAGATTAAATGATGTGGCTAAGGTAGAATTAGGCCCCGAAGCATTAGAGCAATCATGGAAGTTAAACGGGTTAAATGCTGTTGGGCTTGCCGTAATACCGCAACCCGGTGCCAATAATATTGAAATTGCAGATGCCTTCAATAAAAAATTAGAAGAAATAAAACATGCCAATAAAAGCGATATTGAATTAAGAGTATTAATTGATAATACGGTGAACATACGCCGCTCATTAGAAGAGGTAAAAGAAACATTAATGATTTCTTTCGGCTTGGTGGTATTGGTTATCTTTTTATTCTTCAGAAACTGGCTGGTAGCATTAAGACCATTAATTGATATTCCTATTTCGTTAGTAGCAACCTTTTTTATAATGTATGTAGCTGGCTTCTCCATTAATATCTTAACGCTTTTAGGTATTGTGTTGGCAACAGGCTTAGTGGTGGATGATGGTATTGTTGTTACAGAAAACATTTTCAGAAAAATTGAAGAAGGCTTGCCAATACGTAAAGCTGCATTAGAAGGAAGTAAAGAGATTTTCTTTGCGGTAATTTCTACCTCCATCACATTGGCTGTAGTATTTATGCCGGTAATTTTCTTAGAAGGTTTTATAGGAAGATTATTCAGAGAGTTTGGGGTTACGTTAGCTGCAGCGGTATTAATTTCTGCATTTGTATCGTTAACTATTACGCCGGTATTAAATGTTTACTTAAGTGCCAAGAACGCTAAAGAAGGTTGGTTTTATAAAAAGACAGAACCCTTCTTTGTTGGTATGGAAAACGGGTATAAAAAATTACTGAAAGCATTTATTAAAGTAAGATGGCTTGCTATTGTAATTATTGTAGTTTGTATCGGTATGATTTATTTCATTTTTAAAACACTGCAAAGCGAATTGGCACCAATGGAAGACAGAAGCAGTATACGTTTTACGGTAACTGCACCCGAAGGAACGAGCTATAACTATATGCAAAAATTTGGCGATAAACTGTCAGACTATTTATATGATTCTGTACCCGAAAGAGATTTTGTTTTTTCAAGAACACCGGCAGGCTTTGGCGGTACTTCAAGCTCTGCAACCAATACTACACAACCGCGTGTCGGGTTAATTGATGCGAAAGACAGAAAGCGTTCGCAAATGGAAATAGCCAACGACTTGCAAAAAAAATTATCACGGTTTAATGATGCCAGAATTTTTGCCGTGCAGGAACAAACCATTTCGGTAGGTCTGGGTTCAAGAGGTTCATTGCCCGTTCAGTTTATTTTACAAAATCAGGATATCAGTAAACTGAAAGAAATTATTCCGAAGTTTTTAGATGAAGCAAGAAAAGATAAAACATTTTCAAACATTGATGTAAACCTTAAATTCAATAAGCCTGAAATACAAATGACGGTTGACAGAATGAAGGTGAAAGATTTAGGTTTAACAACACAGGATGTAGTTAGTGCTTTGCAGGCTGCTTTTAGTGGCGGAAGATTAGCTTATTTTATAATGAACGGGTATCAATACCAGGTAATTGCTCAGGTAGAAAGAGAAGACAGAGATATTCCCAACGATATAAAAAAATTATACGTTAAAAATAATGCAGGCGTTAGTATTCCCTTAGATGCTGTGGTACATTTAGAAGAAAGCAGCAACCCTTCCACCTTATATCACTTCAACCGATATAAAGCCGCTACTATTTCTGCTTCGTTGGCAGATGGTAAAACAATTGGCGATGGCATTAAAGCCATGCAGGCTATAGCCTCTAAAGTATTAGACCAGAGTTTTCAAACAGCCTTAAGCGGTCCGTCAAGAGATTATGCAGATAGTTCTTCCAACATTTTATTTGCATTCGGCTTAGCGTTGGTTTTAATTTATTTAGTATTAGCTGCACAGTTTGAGAGCTTCTTAGATCCGTTTACTATTATGATTACTGTGCCATTAGCTTTGGCAGGTGCCTTATTAAGCTTATATCTTTTCAATCAAACATTAAATATCTTCTCCGAAATTGGAATGATTATGTTGATTGGATTGGTAACCAAGAACGGAATTTTAATTGTAGAATTTGCTAACCAGAAAAGAGAACAGGGCTTAGATAAATTTGAAGGAGTAATTGAAGCTGCTCAACAAAGGTTAAGACCTATTTTAATGACGAGCCTTGCCACTACTTTAGGTGCATTGCCTATTGCATTAAGTTTAGGTGCAGCATCAACCAGCCGTATTCCTTTAGGTATTGTAATTGTGGGCGGATTATTATTTTCTTTAATACTTACTTTGTTTGTAATACCATCTGTTTACACATACATATCAGGAAAGCATAAAGCGAAAGAAATTCATATTACGGAGTAGCAATGTTACCCGATCAGGACTCGAACCTGAACTATCAGAGCCAGAATCTGAAGTACTACCATTATACTATCGGGCAATAATAATAAAGGTTGCAAAAATAAGAGCTTATTACAGTAACAAAAAACCGTAGAATAGGTTCTGCGGTTTTTAATTTAAATTTAAAACAACCGGTTGGTTAGCTGCAGCATCTTTTTCAATCAATAACTTTACCAACGTTTAAAGCTGAAACATTGGTAAGGCATTTAATTAAACATGCCCTAACTTTAATAGAGAAGAAAAAAATGTTGGCATTATTTTAAATAAACAGTATGTATGGAAGAAAAAAGCACCATAGAAGAGCTTACAGAAAATATTACAGCTATAGGCGAAACCTATTATAAACTGGCACAGGTAACTGTTACAGAAAAAGCAACTGTTGTGGGCAGTATAAGCATTGTAATGGTTGTTTATCTTTTTTTGTTTTTAATGATTATTTTTTTTGGAGGAATAGGTCTGGCTGCATATCTGAATACAACACTGCATAGTTTATATGCCGGTTATTTTATAGTATGTGGATTTTTCGTACTACTTGCTTTGATAGTATTTGTTTTACGTAAAAAAATAATTTTCCCTTTTCTTAAAAACGCAATTGTAAAGCAGGTGTATGAATAAGAAGATAAGCACATTTAAAGAACTGATAGAAGAAAAGGAAAAACTTCAGGCAACATTGCAATTGCAGAAGCAGGCTATTCATAACAATTTAACGGAATTAAAAACAGAAATAAAACCGGTTCTTAAAGCGTTTAATTTTTTAAAGCAGATTACATCAAGAAATAAAGAAAATTTCTTAATTAATTCAGCCGTTGATTTAGGAACAGATTTAATTACTAAAACAGGCCTCTTAAAAAAATTAAGCTGGCCATTAAGATTAGCTTTACCTTTTTTAATAAAGAATGTATCGGCTAATTTTATTGCCAAAAAGAAAGAAGCGGCAGTTGAAAAGCCATAACTGTTTATTCAAAAGGGATATTAATTTCAATTTTATATTTTGTTTTTTGGTCAGTATCAAACCCAACATTGTGCTTTCCGTTCAGCATCTCAATTCTGTTAAAAATATTTGATTGATGCAGTTGCATATCAAACCATTGGAGTTTGGTTGTATTGATGCCTGAATATTCAACATTTATTATAACATCTTCTTTAGAAAAAATATCTAAAAAAACTACTTCCGGTTGAAGGATAGATGAGAGTTTTAAAATATCCTGAATAATTCTGTAAATAAGTAAACCCCAACCTGCACTTAAGTTTAAAGATTCGTCTAAACGTAAGTCAAAAGCAATATTATTTTCCTGCTTTACATCTTCAATTGCTTTATTAATGTACAAAGCATAATTATCATTCTGTAAAGTAGTAGGTGTAATTTTTCTTGATAGTTGTTTTATAGAAGTGGTTAAATTCTCAAGTTCATTTATGCTATGGTTAAGAATATTACTGTTAATGTTATAGGTTTGTTTAACATGATTCAGATACATTTTTATAGCTAAAGCTGTTTGTGCAATTTCTTCATGCAATAAATAAGCGGTTCTGAATTTTTCCTGTTCAGCATTTTTAAAGTTTAACTGAGCAATCTTTTTCTCAGCAGCTAACAATAGCTCTGTATTTTCTTTTATTTGTTTATTCTTTATTCTTAAGTCAAGCAACTTACTTACCTGATTGGCTACTTTTTTTAAACAGTTTAGTTGGTCGGGCGTAAGCTTTCGAGGGCTGTTATCAATAGTACAAACACTGCCTAAAGTAAATCCGTTAGAGCTTTTAATAGGAGCACCTGCATAAAAGCCGATTTTCAATCCGCTTACAACATCGGGGTTATCAAAAAAACGGGTATCGTTTACAGCATCTTCAACAATAAAAATTTCTTTTTCCAGAATAGCATGCCCGCAGAAAGAGGTACTGCGTGGCCCCTGTTTGGTAAGCATATTTTTTTGTGCTTTAAACCACTGCCTGTCTTTATCAATAAAAGTTACACTGGCTATTGGGCACTTGCATATTTCAGCAACTAATTCTGCCAGATCATTAAAATCTTCTTCGGCTTCTGAATCTAAAATATCAAATACATAAAGGTCTTTCAATCTTTCTACCTCATTTACCGGAAAAGGTGCATATAACATAATTAACTGTTTACTTTAAGATTATTAAACAGTTTTTAAAAGGTTATAAGTGGTTGAAAATGCAATATAAATAAGAATAAGCAGACTGATTTGTTGGTAATGAAATTAATTTACATTAATCATTAATGCCTTTACCTACTAAAATTTTAGGGACATATTTTTCAATTCTTGCTATACGTGTGGCAGCTTGCTTAGCCTGTGAAAAATGTAGTAAATAAGCCCTTTGCCTGCCGGGTGTTAAAGCAGTAAATGCTTTTTTTAAAGCAGCATCCTGATTAAATTTTTCTTCTAATTCTGCAGGAATGGTACGCTCCGTAATTTTTTTTAAAGGCACTTTTATTCCTGCTTTTTCAATGGTTATGGCTTCTTTAATATAGGCCTTTAAAACAGGTTGCAGTTTTTTTATGGTTGCCGTATCAGTAAACTTAATCCACCTTGTTGACTGTGAATTTTCTCCCGGTGTAGTTAAAAGCTGATGTGTATCTTTTAATAAAACACCTTTAAAAAAACTAAGCACACAGTTTTCTTTAAAGGCACTTACAATTAAAACATTGGTGTTGTTATAAGTGTAGCAGGGCTGATACCATTTTAATTCTTCAGTTAATCCACAGCTAAGTACAATAGCTCTCAGTGCTTCCATTTCCGGTTTCCATTTTTTGGCTTTGCTTAAAAAAGCATCAACCTTCGGGTTTGTTTGGTTCATAGTGCTAAGTATTTGCTTACTGCAATTTATTATAATAAAGTTGACAATTAATTTTTATAAGCCCGAGTTTACGGTATATCTGGTAATCAATAAAAAACTCCTCTGAAAGACTTGTTTCGGAGGAGCTTTTTATTGATTTGAATTTGAATGATTGAATCTGTATTTACTAATTAAGATTTTTATCTCAAATATGAGTTCTTATTTATTTTTCGTTTACTTCCAGGGCAGTGCGAATACCTGATTCAATTGCCCCTTCAATCCATGCAATTTTAAAAGAAGTAGCATCGCCTGCAAAATGGATATTGTCTTCCGGCATCTGTACATAACCTTCCAGCTCTATAAACTGATAGGGAGCAAGCATTGCTGCTTCTCCTGTAGCATAAATATCATTTTGCCAGGATTGTGAAGTACCCAACACAAAGTATTCTCTGATATGTTCACCAAAAATTTTCGCAACATCATTTAACGTGTATTGTACCCGCATTTCATCTGTGAGAGAGTCCCAACCGCTGGCTTCATTGGCCCATGTATAACTGGAAATAACAATTCCGCCATTCTTTCCATTAAAATCGGTACTTGGAAAATAAATAAAACGTGAAGGTAAATCAGTTATTACCTGTCCACCATAAATACCATGCTCTGTTTCCCAGAACCTTTCGCTGAATTGCAGAAATATTTTAGTAGCTCCGTTATAATTCAATTCCCGAATAGTTTTTCTTTTTTGCTGAGAAAAAGCCGGTTTTACCTGTATGGTTCTTAAAGCGGGAAAAGGAATAGTTAAGATAACCTCATCAGCAATAACTTTTTTATGCAGCAAAGGTTTAGCAGCAATGCCAACACCTACCATTCCATCAATAGCTTGTGGCTTGCTTCCCTCAAAACTTAATTTGGCTTTGTCTTTTTTACTGCGGTCAATAGCTGTAAGCATATGATTAAAATATACTTTTACGCCCAGTTTTTTTAAATGTTCGTAAAAACGCTCCGGTAGTAAATACATTCCGCCCGTTATGCCATAATACACATCATTCGGGTTATGATCAGTAGTTTCAACAATTTGTTGAATAAAGCCAAGGTTAGAACGTGATTCAAGGTTAAGCATTACTTCAATCATTTCAATAGCACCTTCTGAAAGATTGGTTTCTGTTTTAAGATAACCACGCACAGAATATTTATCATACTTCTCAATCACTTTTGCCCAATTTTCTACATTATCATCTTTTATCATATCCATGATCGGTGCGATGGCTTCTGCCCATAATACATCTGCTGTTTTGTTTCTTTCTGCACCTACTGTTTTAAACTTTAGTTTGTCGGGGTTCTTTTCATATTCATTGCGTGTTATTTTAACCCCATTTACATAAATCAACTCATTCCCTTTTACATCATGATTTACAAATACATGTGTTTTAAGTTTAAATATTTCCAGATATTTTAATACTAATTGATAAGAGTTTACCAAACGCATTGCTCCCGCTTCTCCACTCTGTCCGTTAATAAAGGGTTCCCTTATGGTTTTAATACGTCCGCCAATTCGCATACTACCTTCATAAATAGTTACTTTATGTCCGGCTGAAGCCAGCAATGATGCAGCTACCATGCCCGACATACCTGCTCCTACAATGGCTACTTCTTTTGGATGTTTTGTTTTACCGATACCTTTTTCAATAATATGCATGAATTTTTTAGTGCGTTCACTGAATACCATTTTTTTATTTACTGTTTTGAACTCGGGTAGTAATTCAGGAAGCATTTCTTTCCAGGGAGCTTTCATAAATTAGGGTTGAAATGAATAAATGATGAGCAATATAATTATTATTATCAGATAATACAATGGTCATATTAATAATAGATAAGTAAGTTTTCAGCACCCGGTATAATTTGTATTCGAAGGCACTTTGTGCATGTCTATCATAGGCTGGATTCGTTGCATATGAATCAAAAAATTTAAAGAAGTAGGGGCAAAGGTAAAATAAGTATCAGGCTTTCATTAACCGTTTATGCATTTAAAAAGGAGAATGATATTTTCCGGCGGCAGGTTTGGCATCTTCTGCAAATTTTCTCCATACAAGCGATAACTCAAAAGATTTAGCAACAGCAGAGCCGGCTGTAGCCGTTGATACATCTACATCGTATGTAAGGCCGATACTTAAGTTATGATATTCAAAACCTACATAAGGAATAACGGCATTTCCTAATCTGTAAAAAGCTCCTAAATTAAAAATACTTAAAGGGCCATCAGCATATACTGTTGAATTATTTATAAAACCAAATATTCCGCCTGCTATTGTGGTACTGGTTCCCGCCTTTATCATATGAAAAATACTGGCATTAAAATTTAATCTGTCAGATAATGCAGTGGCGTAATCTGCGTGTATGCTGTATCGGGGTGCATCGTATTGAGAGGCATCGTCTAAAACAGTTCTTTGGGTTTTAGTAAAACGATAACCGGCAACGCCAATTGCATAATAAGTTTCATCTGATGTATGCGTAAACATTAAACCGGCACAAAGCGAAAAATAACCTTTCATATTTTTAAGAGATACTTCACCTGTAGGTAAAGCCCTGTTAAAGCCGGCACTGCTTAATTGTGTATCGAAAGTTAGTTGGCTAAAATCTATTCTGGTATTATTATAAATAGCACCTAAGCCAAAAGTTAACCCGTTGCCTCTCTCATCCATGGTTAAATGATAAGCAGCATTTAGTGTAGCGGTAGTGTTTTTATAAATACCATCCATTGCATTATCCTGAATAATACTTCCACCCAAAGCGGTATAATAACTGTTGTTATTAATGCTGTTTATTTTACCATCTGCTGCTGCCGCAAAAGTATTATAAGTAGAACCGAGCCCTATCCATTGAGAGCGGTAATTTGACATAAGTCTGAAAGAGCTTTCGCCAAAACCGGTTAATGCAGGGCTGATACTGGTTGGAGACGATAGTATTTGAGAAAAGTTAGGGTCTTGTGCATTTGTTTTACCTACAATAAACAATGCAGCTATAGCTGATAAAAAAATATTTACAGGAATGAGTTTGTTCATTACTATCTTATTAATAATACATTACCGTTTCTGCGAATAACATTACCGTTATTATCAATGCCTTCTGCTATCCAAACATATACATCCATCGGTTGCTTGGTACCCGAGCTGTTACCATCCCAACCTTGGGCGGGATTTCTTGTTTCAAATAACAGTTTGCCGTATTTATTGAATATTTTAAAGAAATTAAGATTGCTTATGCCGGCCATATACGCGTATAAAATATCATTGTTACCATCTCCGTTAGGCGTAAAAGATTTAGGAATAACAATATCTACCAATGCAGAATCAAAAACCCTCACTTTTAAAGTATCAGTTGTAATACAACCTTCAGGAGATGTCATTTGAATAAAGAAGTCCTGACTTCTGAAATAATTAAACACAGGGTTATAAATATTATTACTGCTTAAACCCGTTTGGGGTTGCCATTTATACTGATATGGAGCTCCTTCAAAATGGCGGGCCTGTAATGCTAAACTGCGGCCTGAATTAGTGGTAACAGTTGGTAAAACTAAATTAGGCACAGGGGCATAAAATACCATGATGCTATCTTTTGATACCGAGTAAGTGCAGGTAGGAATTTTAGCATACAACGTAACTTTTTTAGTACCTGCTTTTTTAAAGGAAGTAAGGGCAGAATAATTGGTAGAAGAATCTTCACCATTAAAATCCCATTTCCAGCTGATGTTTCTTAAAGCAGAAGTATCTGTTAAATTAATAAACTGTTTCGGAGTGTTAATGCAGAATGAACTATCTGTAGTAAAGTTTACATTAAAGGTTTTCAGATCATACATTACAACATTATTAAGCGTGTTGTTTACACAGCCGAAGCTATCAGTAATTTTTGCAGAATACAGCCCCCCCGAGTAAGCATTATAGTTAATACCAATTCCGTTAGCAATAGCATTGCCGTTAAAATACCATTGATAACTGCTTTCAGTTTTATTAATCTGCATGGGCTGAAAAGAACCGATACAGATTAAATTACCTGATGGTGCTAAAATAGAATCTGCCGGTAATTTTTTTATTACCTGATTAATAAAGCCCAGGCTTGGGTTGCTGAATGAAGTATCATTATTGCAATAAGCATCGTTTAAATGCAACACATTAAAAGTATAGTTAGCAGCAACAGGTAAATTAGGTTGTACAAAACTATACGGGTTTTGTGTGATGCCATTAATGGTGGTAAGTGTATTATTTTTATTATCAAAATAACTAAATGCCCAAGGCGATGTTCCGGTAAAATTGAGTGTAACTGTGTCAACAGCATTCTGGCAAATAAAAGGCTGCGTATTTACCTGAACAGTTGGTGATGGATTTACTGCTACTTTAAGACCGAAAAAGTTGCCTGTACATCCATTAGTAATGGGTTTGATTAAATAATCAGCATACAATAAACTGTTACCGGCATTTGTAATAGTTTGTTTAATACTGTTTTGATAAAGTGTATCATTATCTGTAAAGCCACCTAAAGAAAACGGAGGATTAGGATTACTAAATACCCATCTGAATTGTGTACCTACAGGCACATTTACAGGCACATAGTTTAACAGCTTATTGTTACAAACAGTTGCCGTTTGATTTCCCGATAAAGAAATGGGCTTAACAGTTATAGTTGCTGTAAATGGTTTTAACTGGCACAGCGGATATTGAGGTTGTATGGTGTATATTGCGGTAGCATTTGTTAACGATGTATTGTTTAATGTTTCTGAAACAATTGTTTGGGGTATTGTTTGGGTACTCGCTCCTGTAATATTGTTATTGGGAATAATGGTGGGTGTATTCCATGTATAAGTTGTTCCGCTTGGTTCTAAATTGGTTGGCACGCTAAAAGAGGTATTACTGCAAATGGTAATATTTTGATTGGCAACTAAAGGCGAAGGGTTTAAGGTAAAGCTTACGGTTTTACTGCTATCGGTACAACCGTTATAAGTTGTTTTATATTTGTAATTAATTGTTACAGGGAATACAGTTGTATCAGTTAAAGTTTCATTAATGGCAAATGAGCCCCCGCTTGCAGCATTACTTATACCTGAAATATTATCTCTCGTCCATGAGAAAATAGTTCCCGGGGTTTTTGAGGTTGGCAGATAATTAAAATTAGTACCGCTGCATACATCAGGTAATATTGTGCTGCTGCTTAATATAGGTATCGGGTTTACAATTATTTTAATATTAAAAGGAACACCTGCACAATTTCCTGTACTTGCACCAGGTATATAAGGAATAATTGTATAGTTGGCCACGTTTGGTGTATCTGCAAGGTTAGTTAAGCTACCTGTAATAGACTGTTTAGGTATCAATGTATTTTCTGCCCCGCCTACAATACCGTTACCAACAACAGGAGCATTCCATAAAAAAGTTGCATTAACCGTATTGGGAGGTGTAATTTGAAAATTAGAACCACTGCAAACAGCATTTAATTGGTCGTTTAATTGCAAAACCGGATTCACAGTTTCATAAATCGTTTGCTCATTAGTACAACCATTTGCCGATAAAGAAAAAACATACGGAACCTGTACCTGATTTAATGTTGTATTATGCAGCGATTCGCTGATGCTGTTTGAACCTGTATTTAAAGCTTCTGAAATACCTACTACATAAGAACGTCTCCAGTTAAACCCTGTACTTAAAGTATTACTTATAGGAATATAATTAAATGTATTTCCTGAACAAATAGGCGTACCCTGAGACGGAGAAACTAATGAAGGTATCGGTTTAACAGTAACTGTTACAAACTGCGTTTTTAAATTGGCACATCCGTTATATTGTAAAGTATATTTATAAGTAATATTAACCGGCTGCCCTGTGGTATCTGTCAGTACTTCGTTTATGTCAGCAAAACCGTCTTTAGACGGGTTAGCGATACCCGGAACACTATCTCTTACCCAACTGAATGCAGTACCCGGAAAATTACTTACAGGTGTATAGGTAAAATTAGTACCGCTGCATATTGATGGTAATGTAGCAGGGCTTATTAAACTTGCAGAACTTGTTTTAACTGATACTTTTAAAGGGAAAGCCAAACCGTAGCAACCATTGGCTATAGGTGTTATGCTGTAATAGGCATAGCCGGTGGTAGTATCGCTGTTAATATTTTTTAAAGTTTGGCTGATTGTTTTTTGCATAACGTTATTGGCAAATCCACCCGTAACTCCATTTGAATAAGTGGGGTTATCCCATATAAATTGAGTAGATGCTGGAATAGTAGATGGCAGCTTAACTGTAAAAGCATTATCACTGCAAACAACAGACCTTATCGTATCTGTTATATATGGCGATGCCTTAACAGTAACAGTTAATTTAAAAGGATTACCCACACAATTATTAAAACTCGGGGTTACTTTATAAGTAGCTAATACATCTAACGAACTATTGGTGTTGGTTAAAACCTGACTGATTGTGGATAAAGGAGAAGACTGGCTGTATCCGCCTAAAACAGAATTAGGAATATTATACACTGGTGCTTCCCATGTGTAAGAAGTGATATATGGTAGCGGAGATGGATTAATTGAAAAAGGATAGCCCGAGCATATTACAGTATCCTTATTAGTAAAAGATGGTGTTGGGTTTACATTTGCTACCAAAGAAAAAGATGGTCCCGTACAACCATTTGCTGTGGGTATAATGGTATAATTCGTTTGCTCAATCAGGTTGAAACTATTAGATAATGTTTGACTGATATTATTTCTTGGAGCATTATTGTTAGTTGCACCTGTTACTGAACTGCTGTCAGGAGTTGTTACCGGTAAGCTCCAGGTATAGCTGGTGCTTACTTGTGTTAAATTACTTGTAGGGGTATAACTAAATGTACTTCCACTGCAAACATTAGTTGAGGCACTTGACAAATAAGGCAATGGTTTAACATATGAATTTAATAAAAAAGGAGTGCCTAAACAGTTTCCTGTTCTTGGTGTAATAGTAAAAGTTGCTGTGCTGCCAGAATCTGTTCCGTAATAATTAATTGTTGCACTTATACTTGAGTCTCCGGTTGAAAACAAATTGGTACTGCTTCCCGTAACTTTTAAAGAGCCACTGTTTAAATAAGGGCTGCTCCATGTGTAAGTAGTATTTTGTGGTACACCCGGTGGTGTAAAGCTAAATTTATTGCCACTGCAGGTAGATAGATTTTGAGTTGAGATATTCGCAACAGGATTAATATTTAAAACAACAGGGAATGGGTTTCCTGCACAATTTCCCGGAGAATAAGGTATTAATGTATAATTAGCAATTACAGATGTTGTGGTAGTATTTGATAATATCGGAGAAAAACTATTTCCGCTTCCGCTTCCGGTAGCACCTGTTAATGAATTAGCAGGCGAAATTTGCGGTGCTCCCCAACTGTAAGAAGATACACCTGAAATATTTGGCAGCACAGGTGCAGAGCCACTGCAAACAGCAAAAGTATCTTGTACTAAGTTTACATTAGGGGCACTTTTAACAGTAACAATCAAATCAAAAGGAGCCAGAGCAGAGCATGAAACTGTACCATAGGTAGAAGTTGCATATACACTGTATTTTGCTGTTTGATTGTTAAGAGATTTATTGTTTAGTGTTTGACTGATTGGAGCTGAAACATAAGCGGAACCTGCATTTGGCGGTGCTGTATTAATAATGCCGTAACCGCCGTTTACAGCAGAAGTATCAGAATAAATGGGTGCTGCCCATGTAAACTGTGTGTTTGAAGGTAATATAGTTGTTTTAGAGGGTGTACCTGCTAATGCACCATCTGTTGGAGAATAAGAAAATGCTACCCCTGTACATGAACTAATAGATATTGGTGTTGGCAAATAAGGTCTGGGATTAACTGATAAATATACTTGATAAGAAGGGCCAACGCATGTTGTAGTTGAATATTTAAAAGAAGGTATAAGGGAATAAGCTGTTGTAATAATGCTTGATGTATTGTTATTTAAAGTTTGTACAAAATTGGTAGTAGTACTTGTTGGATTAGTTGAATAACCGGATAAACCGGCAGTAACACTTGGATTTGTCCACGCAAAATAAGTACCTGCTCCACCGGCACTATTGCTCAGAGGGGCTACTGTTGGATTCAGAATATAAGATAACCCGCTGCAAATACTATCGTTTCTTATAACATTTGTAATGAACGGTGTTGGTAAAACCGTATAAGTAATGGTATCATTGCCAACACAACCGTTAGCTGCTGTAATAGCAAAAGCATATTTTACCGCAACCTGATTAGTTGTTGTATCTATTAAATTGTCAAGAACACCATTTATATTTCCGCTTTGTTGTAAAGTACCTAAAACAGCTGCTCTTGTCCATAACCAACCGTTAGAAGGAGTACTAACTGATGCAATTAAACCCGAAATATTCACAGATCCACATCCTGTTGTTGCCGAGGCAGAAGGTCTGTTTGCAATATAAGGTGTTGGTAAAACAGTAACCGTCATTTTAAATGCAAAACCATCAGAAGTAATAATATTATAAATGATACTTCCATTATTGGTTAATGATGTATTTAGATTTAATGTTTGGGTAATAGACGATTGGGCTGCTGCAACACTTGTATAGCCTCTTACATTGTTTATTGAACTTGTTGTCCAACTGTATGTCCTGAAAAAACTTCCGGCGGGTAAATAACTGTCTAAACTTTTAGTGCTGCCATTACAAAAATCTGAAACACTTACGGGAATAGGTGCTTGACCTTCAGCAAATAAAAATAAAAAAACTTGTATAAATATTAAAAAGAGTCTAAATCCTATTTTTCTTAAATAGGTAAAGGGGGTCATGTAGGGAATGTTTGTGTAATTTTACAGAAATTTCTTAAGAAAACTGATATTTTCTGTGCCCTTGGTATGAAAAGGTTACTTGTTTGGTAATATATCTAACTTGTGACCCCGCAGGGACTCGAACCCTGGACCTACTGATTAAGAGTCAGTAGCTCTACCAACTGAGCTACGGAGTCATTTTTATATCCGATAATATTGATCGGGTTGCAAATGTAAATGAAAACTGTTTTTGTTTAAAACCATCCGCGTTTTCTGAAAATATAAATCATCCAAACCGGTATTCACCGTATTAAACCAACGGGAATAAAAAATCCGTAACGGTTATGTATTATATGGTACGGTTTCAAAGTTCATTCCGAAAATACCACCAATTACTGCGGCAGGTGCTAACAGGCAGGTTACAATCGTCATCACTTTCATTACTTCATTCATTCTTAAATTAACCTGATTAATATACAGGTCCTGCATGGTAATAGTTGATTAAACTTTTTTATGTAAGAAAAACTTTTCCGGAACATAGCATGAAGGTAAAATTTTATTGATAGTAAAGGGCTTGCCCCTTAAATAAGGGAATTTTGTATGTAAAGTTTGTTTATTTAAAAAGTAGTTTTTATTTTTACGCTCCTGCCAAAGGCAGATCCAATATTTATTCAATCTGAAAATCCTATGGGTGCTATGAAAAACCGGGCCATACTGTTTATTCTATGTTCCATTCTTTTTTTTACTGCAAAAGCTCAAAAAAACTATTTACCATTAGGCGTACACTTATGTGGTGGAGAATTCGGAGAAAACAAAATTCCCGGTATTCGCGGTATAGATTATGTTTATCCTAATTCAAAAGAGATTGCCTACTTCGCATTAAAAGGTTTTAAAGTTGTAAATGTTCCTTTCAGGTGGGAACGGATACAACACATTCCTGGCGGAGCTTTGGAAAGAGATGAAATTAATGAGTTGAAAGAAATTGTGATGGAATGCTCTGAAAGAGGCATGAAAGTTATTTTGAGTATGCACAATTTCGGACGGTTTAAAATGTATGGCCATGAATACATTATCGGTTGCCCGCAAGTAACAAGAGAGCATTATAAAGCTATTTGGAAAGAATTAGCAGCAACATTTGCTCAATATCGTAATGTATACGCATTTAATATCATGAGTGAACCGCATGATATGATGGGTTATACTTGGGCATCGTCTGCACAATGGGCTATAGATGGTATTAGAGAAGTTGAAAAAACTAAAAACATAATTGTTGCAGGAGATGATTATTCAAACCCGATAGAATGGAGTAAGTACAACGATAATCTGAAATACTTAAAAGACCCAAGTAATAAAATTATTTATGATGCCCATTGTTATTTTGATAGCGACAGATCGGGCAGATATAATAATGAATATACTTACGACGGTGCTTATGAAAATATAGGTGTTGATAGAGTAAGACCTTTTGTTGAATGGTTGAAACGAAATAATAAAAAAGGAATTATTGGAGAGTTTGGGGTACCCAGTTATGATAACCGTTGGTTGAAAGTATTGGACAATTTTCTGGCATATTTAAGTGAAGAAAATGTAACAGGTAATTATTGGGCTGCTGGCTCCTGGTGGTATAACTATTCATTATCTATTCAACCAGTTTACGGAACTGATAAACCTCAGATTTTTGTTTTGCAGAAATACATGTATGCTAAAAATAATACTACTGTAACCAGAACAAAAAATACTTTGGCAGAAACATCAGCCAATCGAAATTATTTAATGGCATCAAACAAATAATAAAATCTGTTGCAGATAAAAAACTATTGCTTCAACTGCTGTATGCTTAATGGTGTTAAATTTGTACAGCACTTTTATGAAGTTTTTTCTTGTTTTCTTCTTTTTATTCTGTACCCGATTTTTATACAGTAAACCTGTTATAGATACTTTGCCATTTGGTGTAAACCTTGCCGGAGCAGAGTTCGGACAAACTAATATGCCCGGTATTTACAATACTGATTATACTTACCCTACAGTTAGTACTATAGATTATTTTGCTTCTAAAGGCTTTAAATTATTGCGTATTCCATTTCGGTGGGAAAGAATACAACATGCTATGGGTGCCGAATTAGATTCTGCCGAATTAAACAGGCTAACTGCTTTTACTGACAGTTGTGCCATAAGAGGTATTCAGGTTATTTTAGATATGCATAATTACGGAAGGTACAGAATCGGTAATACCGATTATTCTATTGGTTTAGGCCAAACAGGTGATACTATTACTAAAGCATATTTTGGAAACGTTTGGAGAAAATTAGCTACTGTATTTAAAACACGAACCAATATTTACGGATACGATATCATGAATCAGCCGGATAGTATGCCTTATAAGTCTTTGGCAGAATGCTGGGCTATCTGCAACAGCCTTTTAGGTAAAGTAAGTGATCCTTATAATAAAATTGTTTATTCTGCTCATAACTTTTTTGATAAAGATGGTGTAGGTAATTATACAACTACTTCTTACGATTCTTTAGAAGCCGATGTATTAACGGGTGTAAAAAGGGCAAAGCCTTTTATTGAATGGTTGAAAACAAATAATAAGAAAGGAATTATCAGCTCTTATGGTGTGCCGAATAACGACCCGCGTTGGCTTACAGTTTTAGATACTTTTCTGAATTATATAAGTGCCAATTGTGTAAACGGAACTTATTGGGCAGGCGGAGAATGGTGGAATAATTATTCACTCTCTGTTCAACCGGATAATAACGGCGATAGAGTTCAGATGCAGGTACTTACCAAATATTTAAAAACAACCTGTGCAGATTCATCTAAAGCAGTAGTATTACCTCAGGTATATCTTTATCCTAATCCTTTTACATCTTCAATAACAATAGATCAGGGTAATTGCAATACGTTTACTTCTGCTACTATTTTCGATGCAACGGGAAGAAAGGTTTATTCCAATACTATTCACAGCAATAAAAATGTAATCAGCTTTGCCAATCTTGTTTCGGGCATATATATCGTTATTTTAAGAACAAACGATAACCAAACATATACTCAAAAAATAATGCGGTTAAAGTAATTAACGTAATAACCTTTAGCCTTTAACATTTTTATTTTTATAGTTTTTTAATCTTCATTACAAAAGCTTTTACTGCACGCATTTTGTAATAATCAACATTAATATAAGTTTATCCACAAGGTTATTTTATTGTTTCTTTTATTAAACTATTTGTAGTTACTTTAATCACAGCTTTACTAACCCATTACATTTTATGACAGTCGCCGCAACCACCGCCATTCAAACCGGTTATCGCATTATCAGTAATCATGGTTTTGCTGAAATAATGCAACATGAAACCAACGGAGAAAAATCATTACACAGTATTACATCATTCAAAGCCGGAGATGTATTATGTAATTTTTCTGCAGGTAAAACTTTATCGCAGCCAACGTATTTAACAGTGCAGGTTACAGAAACAGAGCACATTACTTTAAATCCTGTTTTTCTGCAATATATCAATCACAGTTGTGCTCCTAATGTTTTCTTTGATACTTACTCGTTTGAATTAATTGCTTTGAAAACAATAGAACCGGGAGATGAATTAACATTCTTCTACCCCTCAACCGAATGGAATATGGTGCAACCTTTTGCATGTACCTGCGGAAGTAAAGATTGCTTACAAACCATAAGCGGAGCAGTTTATATAGACAGGCAAATACTTACTAAATATAAGCTTACACGTTTTATACAAAGCATGTTAAATCAATAACAGTGCAATTAAACCAAACCCATAATTTCTTACAAAAAATAAAAGTATTTGTATTAGTACCTTCTTTAATTACAGAAGATGCTAATATTAATTACTACTACGACTTTTCTCAAAGTATTGAAGAATACACAAAAATTTTTGCTGAGTTAAATGTTGAATGGATATGGCAACCTGTAACAATGCTTAACTATGTAAGTATAATTGAAAGCATTACATTACAAAACAATGCACGAAAAATTCCGGTGGTTTTAAACTTATGTGATGGAGATGAAGTAAACGGAACACCGGGTATTTCTGTAATTCATTGTTTAGAAAAAAATAATTTATTGTATACAGGGGCTGATGATTATTTCTATAACATCACTACATCAAAACTGCCAATGAAAAAGGCATTTGATAAATACAAAGTACCCACTGCAAAATGGTTAGCTATTGCAAACAGAAATGGTATTGATAAAAAACTGTTTGATAAACTCGGTTCACCCGTAATTGTAAAACCTGCTGTAAGCGGTGGCAGCATGGGTGTAGGTATAAAAAATATTGTTCATAATAATGATGAATTGCAGGAACAGGTTTTTAAAATGTTTGATGGTTACAGAGGCTGGCACTTAACAACCGATGGTATTATTGCTGAAGAGTTTATTGATGGTGCTGAATACACAGTATTAATTGCAGGCAGCTATAATAACCCTTCCAAAGCTGTTGTGTATGCACCTGTTGAAAGAGCATTTCATGCATCATTGCCCGATAATGAAAAATTTTTATCGTTCGACAGGCTTTGGGAAATTTATGAAGATGAAACCCCTATGCCTAACGATGAGAACTTTTATGAATATGTTGCTCCGGATATTTCATTGCACGAAAAAATTAAACAATTAAGTTGGGACGCTTATGTGGCTGTAAAAGGTAAAGGCTACACAAGAGTTGATTTGCGGATGGATAAGAAAACAGGAAATATTTATGTACTGGAAGTAAATGCACAATGCGGTTTAAGTGAAGATGAAAACTTTACATCAATAGGAGCCATACTTCGTTTAAGCGGAAATACTTTTAAAGATTTAATTGTACAGATTTTAGAAGATGCCATCAGCAGAAAAAAATCTGCAACAAAAGTGGTGCAGGTAAAAACAAGAAAAACAAAAACAGCAGTAGCTGCTGCTTCTTAATAACTAATCAGCAACTGCTTCATGAAAGTTTGTGTACTGCTACCCGATTATTCAACAACTGATGTAGATTATCAATATTACGATCCACCAAGAGATTTAGCCGCCTTGTTACCCGATGATGAAGTGGTAACTGTATTTCTGAATAAATTAACTACTTACAAACAACTCAAAAGCCTTTCCCCGCAAGGCTTTGATGTGTTTGTTAATTTATGCGAAGGTTATTTAGAGTGGGAAGTACCAAGCATAGATGTTATTTATACATTAGAAATTTTAAACCTTCCGCACACCGGGCCATCCACTTTATTATATGATCCACCCAAAGAATTAATGAAGTATGTGGCTTATTGCAGCAATGTGTTAACGCCTGCTTATACTGTTATTACAAACGCAACTTTTAATGATGAAGACGTAGCTTCTCTGCAATATCCGTTGTTTGTAAAACCTGCCAAAGCAGGAGATAGCCTTGGCGTTGATGAACATTCTTTAGTAAATAATAAAAACGAATTGCAGCAAAAGATAAGTGCTATTAGTAATGAGTATAATGAAATTTTAGTGGAAGAATATATTGCAGGAAGAGAGTTTACTGTATTGGTTGTTGCTAATGATGATGGTAAAACCTGTAAAACATTACAGCCTGTTGAGTTTATTTTTCCCGAAGGCAATCAATTTAAAACCTATGCACTTAAAACAAGCGAATTACATACTGATGCCAATATTCCTGTAAAAGATGAAAACTTAGCTGATAGATTAAAAGAAGCAGCACAAGAAATTTTTACTGCATTTAACGGCGTTGGCTATGCAAGGTTAGATTTTAGAATGAATGATAAGAATGAATTGTATTTTTTAGAAATCAATTTTACCTGTTCTGTTTTTTATAAAGATGGGTACGAAGGCAGTGCAGATTATATTTTAAGGTTTGATGGTATTGGCCAGCAAGGGTTTCTCAACCATATTATTAAAGAAGGCATTACAAGGCATAATCGCAAGCAAAAAAAATATACTGTAAAAGGTAACGCTATTGCAGGGTATGGTATTTATGCAAAAAAAAATATTGAGGCAGGAGAAATAATTTTTAAAGGGGAAGAAAAAGCTCAACGTATTGTAACTAAAAAATATGTTGATGCTAACTGGGATGAAAAACAAAAAGAAGATTTTAAAAGATATGCTTACCCCCTAAGTAACCAGGTTTATATTTTATGGGATGATAATGCTGCTGAGTGGGCTCCGCAAAATCATAGTTGCGAAGCAAACACAGCTTACAAAGGCTTAAATGTTATCGCTTTACGAAAAATTAATAAAGGTGAAGAACTTACTTTAGACTACGCAACTATACTGGATGAAACAGCCCAACCCTTTGAATGCCAATGTGGTAGCAGCTTTTGCAGAGGTACTATAAAAGGTACGGCTGATAATTCGGTTGATAAAAGGATTGCTGCTACCAATTAAATTCTGCTTTAAATTCGCCCTCTACTAACCCCGCACTCAATGCGTAATTAAGTTATGCATCATTATTTTCCATGCTTTGTATTAAATTAATAAACAAGAAAAGGAAATGAACCCATGCCGCAGCTAACGATTTTAAAGGCTATTTTTCAAAAGCATAGATTACAATTATTACTTACTTATACTTTATTTTCTTTAGAAATGCTGGGCTCATTATTACGCCCCTTCTTTTTAGGAAAAGCAGTAGATGATTTAATTGAAGGTAGCTACAGAGGTTTAATTATTTTATCGTTAGTACATTTTACCTGGATTATTATCGGGGTTATTCGTCAGCGTTATGATACAAGAACTTATTCTGCTATTTATACTTCATTAGTTACCAAATTTTTAAGCAGAAAATATTCAACTGTTGAAATTTCAAAACTCAGTGCACACTCAACATTGGCAAGAGAATTTGTAGATTTTTTAGAGTACGATTTAATTTATGTAATGGAAGCAGTTTACAATTTACTGGGCTCATTAATACTCTTGTTTTTTTACGATAGAAAAGTAGTATTAATTTGTTTGGTAGTGTTAATTCCTGTTTCGTTTATGAGCTACTTCTATGGAAAAAAAATGAGGCGTTTAAATAAAGTAAAGAACGATGAATTAGAAGAACAGGTGAATATTATAAGTACAGGAAATATATTGTCTATCCGTCACCATTATGATAAACTGCGTAAATGGCAAATAAAAATTTCAGACCAGGAAGCATGGAATTTTGGTTTGATGGAAATAATTGTAATTGTTGTAATTGCCGGAGCTTTATTGGTAACACAAAAGAAAGTGTTGATTGATGGAGTCTATGCAGGTGAACTGATTGGTATTTACAATTACATTTTAAAATTTGTTACAGGGCTTGATACAATACCTTATACAGTACAACGCCTTACTTCTTTAAGCGATATTACTAAACGCATTGAATTAGAAATAGAAGACATTGAAGAAGAGGAACCGATAGCGGTTAATGAATGATGATAATGTTTAGTTTGCAGGATGAATGATAATGAACTCAAACAATTTTTAGACAGTAAAGTTGAAGAATACAATAACCCCGGCTTTATTACAAAAGACCCGATAAGCATTCCGCATTTATTTACTAAAAAGCAAGACATAGAAATTGCAGCTTTTTTTGCAGCCATATTTGCCTGGGGCAACAGAACCATCATCATCAATAAATCAAAAGAGTTAATGCAGTTGTTTGAAATGCAACCGCATCAATTTATTACTCAACACACTTCAAACGATTTAAAAAAATTATTACAGTTTAAGCACCGCACATTTAATACTACAGATTTATTATACTTTATTGAGTTTTTAAAACAGCACTATTCAAAACATAAAAGTTTAGAAACTGCTTTTGCTAAGTATGGTAATACTGTTGAGACAATGCTTACAGGTTTTCATAATTATTTCTTTTCATTAGAAGATGTTCCTGCAAGAACAAAAAAACATATTGCAACACCGCATAAAAAATCAAATGCTAAACGGTTAAATATGTTTTTACGCTGGATGGTGAGGAATGATAATAAAGGTGTTGATTTTGGTTTATGGAAAAACATTTCACCATCTCAATTAATTATGCCTGTTGATCTGCATGTTGCAAGAGTTGCTAAGCACTTTAATTTATTACAGCGTAAACCAATTGATTGGCAGGCTGCGGTTGAATTAACAGAATACTTAAAAATGTTTGATGCCGAAGACCCTGTTAAATATGACTTTGCTTTGTTTGGAATAGGTGTTATGGAAAAGTATAACACCTATTAACTCTGATTATACTAATTGACTAATTAATTAGCGTGTTTATTTCATTTGTGTAATCAGAAATAATTCGTATTATGAAACTTAAAACATAAATAATCGTTCACCACCAACCTTTTTCTTAACACCACCAATTGTACGGATATTATAAGTAAAGGTTGCCATAAAATATCTTGGTATAATATTATTTTGAATAGTGCTGATTAAATTTCTGTTTACATACATGTTTATGTTGTTATTTCTTTCTAATAAATCATAAGCACTTAAGCGTAAAACACCTTTTTCATCTTTTAACATAGTAAAGCTTATAGCAGCATTCCAACGTAATAAATCTTTTGGCAAGCCCGGAGATACACTGCTGTTATAACTGTAATTAAAACTGTTTTCCCAAATAATATGTTTAGGCCATCTTACAATAAACTCTGTATTGGCATAATGCCTTGTATAAGAAAGCTGTGAAAAAGCATTACTTGTATATTGAGTAAAAACATAATTTATTGAGTAATTGTTATTCCACTCAAACTTATCATTAAAGTTCAGGTTAAAACCGGCCCATTGATTTATAACATTTGTTGTTTGCCAACTGTCTTCCCCATTGTATAATAATTTTGTATGATTGTATTCATAGTAAGCACCTGTATTCCATGAAAGTATAAAGTTGTTACTGTATTTATGTTGTTTGTTAATGTTATAATTTAACCATGCATTTTTACTGCCATTTACATTAACAGGTGTATTTGTTTGAATGCCTTTATTATCTACCGTAATATTTTGAATAACATCATTATTAGAGAAAGTTACCCCGCCATTTAAATTGATGTTCAACAGTTTTTTACTATTGTTTATATAGTAGTTGATGGAAATATTGTGCCTGTCTGCAGGTTGTAAGTTTACATTACCTTTTGTTATATTATAAGGGTTACTGTTATCGGGAATAGGAATTAAATAAGTGTAGGATGGTAACACAATTCCTTCATCAAAATTAACGTATAGTTGTTTATAGTTAAATACAAAGCCCGGCAAAATATTAAAGTATTCTTGTTTAACAGGTGAAGATAATGTTGCTAAATAATTATCTGCCTTTTGCCATAAAGCTCTTATAGTCGGGGTAATTGTTAAGTTCTTCCATTTAAAATCAAAGTTTACACTTGAATTCCATCTGTCAGATTCTCTGCTTAAGAAACTGCTTAATGAAGTATTTAATTTATCGTATGTATTTCCTGTTCCTTTGTTAAAAGTATTTACAGTATTATTCAACTTACTATACTCATAACGGCTTATAATACGAATAAATATTTTTTTACTTAACGGCTCTGTGTAATTGGCGGTAACACTTGCATCTGTTCTTGGTATGCCTTCATTACGTTGTTGTTGTAAAATACTGTCGTAGGCAGAAGGATATATATAATGAATGAAAGCATCTGTTGTATAAAAATTATACTTATTGTTTACATCCAGATTATGAGATAAAACAAATCTTCTTCCTGCCTTTGTTTTGGATAGTTTTATATAAGTTAATGAATGCCGATAGTAATAATTATCAATTACATTATTGTTTAAAATACTACCGTTACTTAAAGAGCCAAGTATGTTATTTACTGCATAAATATTACTGTTCTTATAATCATTTTGAATACCTGTTGTATAATTGGCAGTTGCAACAAAACTTGTTACAGAATCCGGTTTTAACCTGATACCTGTGCCGATATTATGTGTAGTATTAAATGTTGTGCCTGCAAGATCAATATGATTGGTAATTACTGTATCAACATTATACTGCTTAATATCAGTTAAAGTTTGTTTATCTGTTTGAACATTACCAAAGAAATATTGTAAAAAGAAAGATTTTTTAAGATTGGGGGCATGATTAATATTAAAGCCGGCACCCTTGCTTGTTGCAACGCCGGTTGTAGTACCACCAAAATTTACCCCGTTAATAGAAATACTTCCTCCATTACCGTTATTCCAGATGCTTGTACTACTGCCTCCTGAAACAGAAGAGCTTCGCTGCAAACCTGCTGTTTGCGATAAATCTGAATAACTGAAACCGGGTCTGTTTAAATTATTAGTATAAGCCAATGCACTAACCTGTAATGTATCTCTGAAAACATTTGCAATGGCACCTGCCTCAAAACGTTCTTCTGTTCCGGCACCGGCATACATTTTTCCAAACCAACCTTTCTTAACACCTTTCTTTAATGTAATGTTTACCACCTTACCAATGTTATTGGTATTATTATCTCCGTTTTTCAGTAATTCTTCTTTATCATCTGTTACCTGCACTTTATCTATAATGTTTGCAGGAAGATTACGTGTTGCCATTTTAGGGTCATCACCAAAAAAAGTTTTTCCATCAACCAGAATTCTGTTCACGGTTTTACCGTTCACAGTTATGTTACCGTCAGCATCAACCATTACACCCGGGAGTTTTTTTAATAAATCTTCAACCAAAGCATTGGGCAAGGTTTTAAAAGCTGAAGCATTAAATTCAATTGTATCTTTTTTAATCATTACCGGCGGTCTTTCTGCAACTACAATAACTTCATCTAATTGTTTAGATGTTGTCAATAGAAATACAGAATCAAAACGGATTGAACTTTTATTTGCAGATAATATGAAATCTTTTCTGAATGCTTCAAAGCCGGAGTAGGTAACCATTACACGCAAAGGAATATCTAAAGGAAGGCTGGGAATTTTAAATTCACCATCAGGACCACTTAAACGATACGTTATAATTGTAGTATCTTTTGCTTTGAATACAGTTACAGTTGCTAACGGAAGAATTTTTTTGCTGATGCTATCTGTAACTTTTCCGGTAATGCTGCCTGTTTGAGCATTTACTGTATAGCAACAAAAAATTAAAAAATATAATGGTATAAACCTTTTCATAAGCGTGTTTGTTTGCGGCAGCAAATCGGTTGTATGGCAATAAGAGTAAATAAGCTTTGAAAGGTTGGAATGAATGATTGAAATTATTTTAATAACAGTTTTATGTTAGCAATTGAAAAAATACAATCAATGAGTTTTGATGATTTATGTATGGCATTAGATAATTTAATTGCTAAAGATTTTACTGCATTAATTCAACTGTTATATAAGATTGATGTTGATGAAAAGAAATTAAAAAGAGTATTGAATGAAAATAATGGCACCAATACAACTGCATTAATAGCAAGTATGATTTTAGAAAGATTGCAACAGAAAGAAGCGGCTAAAAAATTATTCAACAAGCATAAACCTGTTGATGATAATGAAGCATGGTAATTGTTTAATTGAAACTAATAAATACAAACTTCTTATAACGAAACTGTTTTTAAACTTGTTGTATTTTCTTTGAGGCAAATAATAATATGCAGTATAATACAGAAGACATAAACCATTTAATTCGTAATCGTCGTTCAGTATTTCCCAATCAATTTATCGCAGGTAAAAAAGTTGATGAGAATATTATAAAAGAAATATTAATCAATGCTACATGGGCTCCTAATCATGCACAAACAGAGCCTTGGTTTTTTAAAATTTTTAGTAATGAAGGATTACAAACATTTGCCAACTTTCAAAGTGAGTTATATAAACAGGAAGCAGGAGCAAGCTTTAAAGAAGATAAATATGTGAAGATGCAAACACAGCCTTTAATGGCATCGCATATTATTTCAATTGGTATGAAACGAAATGAAGCTAAATGCATTCCCGAGATTGAAGAAATAGAAGCTGTGGCTTGTGCTGTGCAAAATATTTATTTAAGTGTGAGTGCGTATGGTTTAGGCGGTTATTGGACAAGCGGTGGTATTACTTATATAGATAAAGCGAAAACTTTTTTCGGTTTGGGTGAAGAAGACAAATTGTTAGGCTTCTTTTATATCGGTCATGTTGCTGTGCCATCGCCTGCTGCAAAGAGAAAGCCATTAGAAGAAAAAGTTGAATGGGTGAAAGGATAATTACAATGCATTAATTTTTTCAATCAACAATTTTGATATTGCTTCTGCATTGCTGTAAACCATAAAATGCCCGCCGGTATTAATTTTTACATCAGCATTTGTTTTTGTACATGGAAATATTCTGTCCTGTGTTCCATGAATATGAAAAAGATTTTTTGGCCGGTCAGTATTTTGCCAATGAATTATTTCATTAATAGCCCATCGTAAAAATGAAGCTGAAGTATCATGTACAATTTGGTTTAACAACAACTTTTCTTCTTTTGTTTTTACGGTAAAATACCAGTAAGTAAAGGGATAAACTTTATTCATTAAAAATGATGGAACAATCTTATTAAATTTTGTCGCAGCAATTAATTTAAAAGAAAACGGTAATGCACTTTTGGTTGCAATACTTGAAATAATGATAGTTAATTGCGGTTGAATAATTTTATTTAATTCAACTGCCATTATTCCTCCGAATGAAAGCCCGACTAAAACAAATTTTTCCTGTGTATTAATTAGTAATCTAATCTTCTTTGCATAAGAAACCAGTGTTTCATTATCATCAATTGCAGGCCAGGCAATATGATTTATTTTCCAACTATCGGGTAAAACTAATTTTTTAAATGCCCTTTCATCTGCACCTAAGCCACTAAGAAAATAAACAGTCATATTTATTACAATTTTCTACCAACCATCACCATCCAATAAATTTCCTAAGCCACCTAATACACTTCCTTCTTCTCTTCTTGTTGTTGTTGCATATTGTAAAATCCTTCCTGCCAAACGGCTTATGGGTAAACTTTGAATCCATACAATGCCCGGCCCGCGTAGTGTTGCAAAGAACAAACCTTCACCACCAAAAATGGTATTTTTAATACCTCCTACAAATTGAATATCATAATCAACACTTGCAGTAAAACCAACAATACAACCGGTATCAATTTTTAAAAGCTCTCCTGCCTGTAATTCTTTTTGTTGCACATAACCGCTTGCATGCATAAAAGCCATACCATCACCTTCTAATTTTTCCATTATAAAACCCTCACCACCAAATAAACCCGTGCCTAATTTTCTTTGAAATTCAATACCAATGCTTACTCCTTTTGCTGCACATAAAAAAGCATCTTTCTGGCAAATAATACGGTTGCCTAAACGTGATAAATCCAACGGAATAATTTTACCTGGATAAGGGCTAGCAAAGCTTACACGCTTTTTACCATAAGAGGTGTTTGTAAAAGCAGTCATAAATAAATTTTCACCCACCAACATTCTTTTGCCTGCACTGAATAATTTGCCTAACAAACCGCTTTGCTGCTGGTTACTTCCATCGCCAAACATTGTTTGCATTTCAATGCCATCATCCATCATCATAAATGCTCCGGGTTCTGCCACTGCTGTTTCATTGGGGTCTAATTCTACTTCAACATACTGCATTTCTTCTCCAAAAATTTTGTAATCAATTTCATGGTTTTGAATCATACAAATTTTATTTAATGTTTTAATGAACTTTTATTTTTTTAATGGCGAAGAAGAATCGCCGATAATTAACTCAGGTAATAAAACTCTTTTCTCAAAATCTTTTACGGGGCGTTTACTTTCTATTTGTTGTAATAATAAATCTGTTGCAGCCCTGCCCATTTCATAGGCGGGTTGGCGAATAACGGTTAAAGAAGGCTTTAATAATTCGGCAATATCTGTATTTGAAAAGCCAACCAACGCAATATCATTAGGAATGCTTAGTCCCCTTCTGTTTAAAGTTTTCAAACATCCGGAACTTAATTTATCGCTGGTGGCAAAAATGGCATCGGGTTTTTGTTTTTGAGTAAACAGTTTATTTACCGCTTCTTCCACTTCAGAAAAAACCATTCCGCCATAAAAGCAATGTTGAATAAAACTGTTTTTTACAGGAAGATTATTATCAATCAAAGCCTGTTTGTAGCCGGCTAATCTTTCATTAGTAATAGAAAGAAACTCAGAATTGGTAATAGCTGCAATATTTTTATAACCGTTTTTTATTAAATGCTCTGTTGCCAGATAGGCACCATTAAAATTATCTACAATAACGCTGTGGGTATTTAAACCTTCTAATGTTCTGTCGAAAAAAACAATGGGTAAACCTCTGTCGTGCAGCGACTTTAAATGATTGATATCGTTTGTTTCAGTTGAAACAGAGATTAATAAACCATCAACAGAACGGGAAGCCAAAAATTGTAAGTCCATTATCTCTCTTTCATAAGATTCATGGCTTTGTGCAATAATTACATTATAACCTCTTTCATAAGCAACAGACTCAATACCATTAATTATTTGAGAAAAGAAGTTGTTGGCAATTTCACAAACAATAACACCAATAGAACGGCTTCTTCTTTCTTTTAAGCTTAAGGCAATGGGGTTAGGGCGATAGTTTAATTTTTCGGCACACTCTAAAACCAGCTTTTTGGTTTCTTCACTAATTTCATAACTATCTCTTAATGCTCTTGAAATGGTAGAAGTTGAAAGCCCCAATGCTTTGGCAATATCTTTAATGGTAGTTGCTTCAAACTTCATAATAAAAGATTACGTGGTAAAAATACAATATTAAGTGAAGCTGCTTTTTTATTCAAAATGAATAGGTTAAAGCAAATGCAGTCAATTGATATCGTTATCGGTAACGTTTGCGTAAAAAAACCCAATACCCTCAACTGTAGTATGCATCAATCTTAGGTAGTTTGCAGTCTGATTTTAATCGAATTTTAAAGTCAAGAGGTTAAAAAACCTTAAAACAACCAAAATAAATTACTTGCTGTATGAAAAGAATGATTGCTTTCCTGTCGTTTTTGGTGTGTACTATTTCCCTCTTTGCACAAACCACAAGAACCATTAAAGGAAAGGTTACAGATGATGCGGGAAGCCCTTTGCAAGGTGTTTCTGTATTAATTCGCGGAACTAAAACAGGAACTCAAACAGATGCTTCAGGAAATTTTACCATTAAAACAACAGAAAACGGCAAGGTAGATTTAGTAGTTAGTTTTACAGGATTTACCGGCCAAACAATTTCTGCTGATGGCTCTAAAGATGTTAGCGTTAAGTTAGTAAAAAGTGTAGACCAATTAGATGATGTAGTTGTAATTGGCTATCAAACAGTAAAGAAAAGAGATGTTTTAGCCTCTGTTTCTTCAGTTAGTGCAAAAGACTTAAAAGATATTCCTATTAACTCTGCTGCTGAAGCTTTAGCGGGCAGATTAGCAGGGGTACAAATTACAACTGCAGAAGGTTCGCCTGATGCTGATATTAAAATACGCGTAAGAGGAGGAGGGTCTATTACTCAGGATAATTCACCACTCTATATAATAGACGGGGTACAGGTAGAAAATGGTTTATCTACTATTTCTCCTCAGGATATACAAAGTATAGATGTATTAAAAGATGCTGCTGCTACGGCTATTTACGGAGCAAGGGGTGCCAATGGCGTTGTAATTATTACCACCAAATCTGCAAAGCCCGGCAAAACTGTAGTGTCTTATAATGGTTTTTACGGTGTTAAAAAACTGCCTTCTACGTTAGATGTGTTAAGCCCTTATGAATTTGTAATGTGGGAATATGAAAGAACCAGAATTGGTATATGGACAACCGCAGGAACTGCTGATAGTGCCACTTTTGCTAAAAGATACGGTACAACATGGGATACATTAAGTGTTTATAAAAATGTACCAGCCGAAAATTGGCAAAAAGATGTAATTGGCCAAACCGGTATTACACAAACACATAATTTATCATTAGGTGGCGGTAACAAAAACACACAATATTATTTAAGCTATTCTTATAACGATGATAAGACTATTCTTTTAAATTCTGCTTACAGAAGAAATTTAGTATCGTTTAAATTAGACCATAAACTAACCAATAAATTAAAATTAAATTTAACTACAAGATATACAGATCAAGCTGTATACGGAGCAGGGGTTTCCTCAACACAAGGTTCATCTTATAACAGATTAAGAAATGCAGTTAAATACAGGCCTTTCCTTTCTTCCGGGTTAGATGCAGGTACCATTGATCCAAGCCTTGTAGACCCGTCTGTTGGTAATGGTTTATCATTAGTAAACCCGATTGCATTAGATAATGCAGAGTACAGAAAAAAGCAAACCTATGCAGGTAATATTACAGCGTCTATAACTTGGGAAATGGCAAAAAACCTTACTTTCAGAAGTACCGTTGGGTTAGATTATAATAGTTTAAATGATAGAATTTTTGAAGATTCTATTACACCTATTGCTGTTATACAAGGTGCATCAAAACCTATTGCAGAAAATGATACTACAACAAGAATATCATTAAATAATTCCAATGTTCTAACCTATACGTTAAGAAATTATAAAAAGTATCATGATATTGATATTTTAGTTGGGGAAGAAACATATAGAGTAAATACCAATGCTTCAACCAATGTGTTCAGAGATTTTCCAATATTTACTTCTCCGGATAAAGCTTTTCAAACTCAAAATACTGTAAACTATTTTACGGGATATCCTAAATTTTCTAAATCAGAATTTACTTCTCTATCATTTTTCGGAAGAGTAAATTATACATTTAATAAAAAGTATTTATTCTCTGCAAACTTCAGAGCAGATGCTTCTTCAAAATTTGCATCGGATAAAAGATGGGGTTATTTTCCCTCAACATCATTTGCCTGGAGAATATCTAAAGAAAACTTCATGAAAAATATCAAGTTTATCAGTGATATGAAGTTACGTTTAGGTTATGGAGAAGTAGGTAATAACAGAATTCCTGATTATTTATATATTAACGTTTTTAATAATAACCAATACTTCTATGGTATTAACGGGCAAACAGTATATGGCTATACTTCAGCGGGTTTGGTTAACCCGAATCTTAAATGGGAAACAACAGTAAACAGAAACATAGGGTTAGACTTATCTTTATTCAGAAGCAGAATTAATTTAACGGTAGATTATTACAGTAACTCAACTACTGATTTATTATTAAACACACCTATAGCTCCTACTTACGGTTATACTACACAATTACAAAATATCGGTGCTACTTCAAATAAAGGTGTTGAAATTCAAATTAATGCAGGTATTGTGCAGCACAAAAATTTCTCATGGAATACCAACTTCAATATTTCATTCAATCAAAACAAAATTGAAGCATTGGCAAAAGGCCAAACTTCATTCCTACAACAAGGTTGGTCTGGTGTTTCCGGGCAACCAGCCGATTATATTGTTAAAGTAGGAGAAGCGGTTGGTGCCATGTATGGGTTAGTTACTGATGGTTTTTATAAAGTAGAAGATTTTGATTACAACGCCTCTGCAAAAACTTATACATTAAAAACAGGGGTGGTTACAGATGCAAGTATTGTTGGTACACCACAGCCGGGTATGATTAAGTTTAAAGATTTAAACGGAGATGGTAAAGTAGATGTTGATAACGACAGAACCATTATAGGCAGAGCAACACCAAAATTTATCGGTGGTTGGAATAACCAGTTTATTATCGGAAGATTTGATGCCAGCTTATTTGTAAATTTTGTTTACGGAAACAATATTTACAATGCCAATAAAATTGAGTTCTCTAACGGCTATACACCAAACTCAAGCCTGTTAGGTTTTATGAGAGACAGATGGAAAACAGTAGACCCGGCAACCGGTGCAGTAGTTACAGACCCAAATGCTTTAGCTGCATTAAATGCAAATGCTAAAATATGGAGACCGATAAGCAGTGCAGGTGCATTTTATCCGCATTCATGGGCAATTGAAGATGGAAGCTTTCTACGTATTAATAACTTAACCTTAGGTTATTCTTTCAATACAAAATCATTATCAAGCTTACATATCAGCAAATTAAGAGTGTATACAACTATAAATAATTTAGCTGTAATAACTAATTACTCAGGTTATGACCCTGAAGTAAATGTGAATGTAAATAACCCTTTAACGCCCGGTTTAGATTATTCGGCATATCCTAAAAGCAGATCATTCATTTTCGGATTAAATGTAACATTCTAAACTGTATAAAAAATTTGCATATGAAAAAGCTAATTCAAAATAAAACTTCCATTTTTTTAGTAAGCCTTATTGCTGTTACCGCTTTATTCGGTTGTAAACATTATTTAGACGAACAGCCGATTACACAGTTCGGAACCGATTTTGTTTTCAGTACCAGAGATAATGCATACCAAGCCATAGCAGGTGTGTACAGCCGTTTGGTTGGAGACCAAGGCTACGGCATTCGTTTAAGCCTTTATTATACTGTTGATAATGATGAAACACAAGGCCCGACCGGTGCTTCTGATAATGACAGAAGAGATATTGCACGTTACGCTGCCACAGCGGGCAATGCACAATTAAACAGCCCTTTCAACCAATTATTTACCGGTATTGAATATGCTAATATTTGTATTGCCAACATTCCTAAAATGGCACAATACAATGGAAACGATGCAACTGCAAAACAATTAAAACGCATGCATGGTGAGGCTTTAACACTAAGAGCTCAATACTATTTTGAAGCTATCAGAAATTGGGGAGATTTACCTGCCAATTTTCAACCGGCGGCAGAAATAGCAGCAGCTAACCCGCTTCCTTCAAGAGTAAACAGAGATACACTTTATAATAAAATTTTAGATGATTTATTGGCAGCAGAAAGCCTTGTTCCCTGGAAAAATGAACTATCATCAATCGGCGATCCTGTAGATGAAAGAATTACTAAAGGAACCGTGAAAGCTTTGCGTGCAAGAATAGCTTTATTCAGAGGCGGATATTCACTAAGAAACACATCGGGCCAAATGGAGCGTTCTGCAGACTACTTAAAGTTTTACCAAATTGCCAGAGATGAATGTAATGATATCATTAACTCGGGTCAACATGCACTAAACCCAGATTATAAAAACTTATGGAAGAATAATGTTTGTGCCCATGCAATTGCAGATTCTTATGGCGAATTAATGTTTCAGGCAAGTGCAGTTGGTGCTACAGGAACAGAAGATACCAAGTTGGGTTTCTATAACGGCCCAACAGTTGGAAGCTTCGGTAACAAGAGTATTAATATTATGCCTACTTATTTTTATGCATTTGATTCAGCAGATTTAAGAAGAGATGTTACATGCTGTGTTTATAATGTAAATGCCGATGGCAGCACCAAAGCAGGAACCGCCATTACTGCTATTAATGATGGAAAATACAGAAGAGACTGGATTACCAATCCCGTTGTTTCTCCAACCAACGCTGTACAATACTTTAGTTTAAAATGGCAGATTATAAGATACTCAGATGTATTATTAATGTTCGCAGAAGCAGATAATGAAATTAATAATGGCCCTACAGCAGCAGCTTATAATGCTGTAAATATGGTAAGAAGAAGGGGCTTTGGTAAAAGCTTGACAGCAACCTCAACAGTAGATTTGCCTGCGGGTTTAAGCAAATCACAATTTTTTACAGCAATAGTAAATGAACGCTCTTTTGAGTTAGGCGGAGAAGGTATAAGAAAGTACGATTTAATAAGATGGAATTTACTGACACAAAAAATAAATGATACTAAAACTGCTTTAACGGTATTGGCTACAGGAGCAGCTCCTTACACAGGTTTGCCTGCATCAATGTACTTTAAAACAAACAGCACATCTGATGATAATACTATTACCGGAGGTGCATGGGCTAATTCTTTTTATAAAGCAGCACCATCAAGCACACCAAGCGGTACTACAAAAATTACATGGATTGGCAGCACTATAACTGCAACAGGTACATCATCGCCGTTAGGAAGATTTGCCACTGGTTTTACCACCAATAAATCTGAATTGTTACCAATACCTCAGGCAGCAAGAGATGCTAATCCTAATTTATCACAAAACCCCGGCTACTAAATTAAACATACCCTCAAACATTTATCCCCGCTTATAGCGGGGATAGTTTTTTTAAAACAACTTATGAAAAAACATCTTGTATTATCAATTGCATTAGCTGTTTGTGCAGCATTTATAAAGCCTGATAAAAAAATAACTATCTGGATGATTGGCGATAGTACGATGGCTAACAAACAAGAGAAAGCTTTTCCTGAAACTGGCTGGGGGATGGCATTTGGACAATTTTTTAATAAAGATGTTACCATTGATAACAGGGCACAAAACGGAAGAAGTACATTATCATTCATTAATGAAAAAAGATGGGATGAGGTGTATAATAATTTAAAAGAAGGTGATTATGTGTTTATTGAATTCGGACATAATGATGAAAAGATTGATAAGCCCGGCGTTGGTGTTTCAATTGATGAATACAAGAAAAATTTATCACGCTTTGTTAATGAAGCAAGAAGTAAAAAAGCTATTCCGGTTTTGCTTACACCCATCACCAGAAGAAGTTTTAAAAACGGAGTATTTACAGAAACACATGGCTTATATCCTGATGCTGTAAGAACAGTTGCTGATAGCTTACATGTGCCTTTAATAGATATGCATAAAAAAAGTATTGCGTTAATTACTTCAATGGGCGATGAGCCATCTAAAGCATTGTATAACTATTTAGAAGCTGGGCATAAAAATTATCCCGAAGGGAAAAAAGATGATACACATTTCAGCCCGCTTGGTGCCAAAAAAATAGCAGCGTTAGCGGTTGAAGGAATTAAAGAATTGAAATTAGATTTAGTAAAATACTTAATCAATTAAAATTGTTACTATGCTTTTCTGTAAAAACTTGCTGTTGTTAGTAACCGTATTGTTTTGCTTTAATACAAATGCACAAACACCGCAATACAAACAACAATTAACTGTTGCACAAGATGGAAGCGGAGATTATACAACCATTCAGGAAGCAATTAATGCAGTAAGAGCCTATTCACCCGAGCATGTAACTATCACTATTAAAAACGGAATTTATATTGAGAAGGTTACAGTGCCGGCATGGGTAACAAATATTTCTTTTGTTGGTGAAAGCAGAGAAAATACCATTATCAGTTATGCAGATTATTCAGGAAAATATTTTGCAAAATGTGCAGATACGTTAACCAACAAAGCAAAACATTCAACATTTACATCTTACACGATGTGGGTACAAGGCAATGATGTTGATATAAAAAATATAACCATCAGAAATACAGCGGGAAGAGTTGGCCAGGCTGTTGCTTTACATGTTGATGGCGACAGATTTGTTATTCAAAACTGCAATCTGTTAGGTAATCAGGACACATTGTTAACTGCTAACGGCGAAAGCAGACAGTATTACTACAATTGTTACATAGAAGGCACAACCGATTTTATTTTCGGGGCAGCAACAGCAGTATTTCAAAATTGTACCATTAAAAGTTTACTGAACTCTTTTATAACTGCTGCATCAACAACCGAGCATCAGCAATTCGGGTATGTGTTTTTGAATTGTAAACTGATTGCAGCAAATGAAGCTCAAAAAGTTTTTCTCGGCAGACCTTGGCGGGCTTATGCCAAAACAGTTTTTATTGATTGCGAATTGGGCAAACATATTGTACCGGAAGGCTGGAATAACTGGAGTAAAAAGGAAAATGAGCAAACTGCTTTTTATGCCGAGTATCACAATACCGGTGAAGGAGCAGCTATAGGTAAACGTGCTCTATGGAGTAAACAACTTACAGACAAAGAAGCAAAGCAGTACACTTTAGAAAACATTTTCAGTAAGAACGACAAGTGGATGCCTGAAATAAATAAGTGAAGGCAAAATTTTACGGAAAACGTTTGCGTAAATAAACAGTATGCAACAGGATAATTTACAACCTTATAGCTGTAAACTTGTACAGGTTTAAGCATTTGAAAACAGAACTTTTGCCAAATGAAAAAATTAAAGCTATCAGTAATTTGTTTTTTAATTGGTGTATCATCTTTTGCACAAATAAAAACAGCCGCAAGCCTTCCTGAAGTTAAAAAAACATCATTCAGAAAAGATACTATCAACATTATCAAATACGGAGCCGTTGCAGATGGTGTAACGCTAAACACCAAAGTAATTAATACAGCTATTGATGATTGCAGTAAAAAAGGTGGCGGTGTAGTTTTAATTCCGGGTGGTTATTGGTTAACAGGTCCCGTTGTGTTGAAAAGCAATGTCAATCTGCATTTGGAAAGAAGTGCGGTGTTACAATTCACTTCAGATTTTAATCAATATCCTTTAATTGAAGGCAATTGGGAAGGTTTACCTGCTTACAGAAATCAATCTCCTGTTTCTGCAATCAATGCAGAAAATATTGCTATTACAGGAAGTGGCATTATTGATGGTAACGGAGATTACTGGAGGGCAGTAAAAAAAGATAAACTAACAGAATCTCAATGGAAAAATAAAGTAGAAAGCGGCGGTATTTTAAGTGATGATAAGAAAACATGGTATCCATCAGAAAAAAATTTTTTAGGAGCAAAAACAACAGACCCAGGCGTTATTAAACCAGGAGTTACTTTAAAAGATGTGGAAGCCTATAAAGATTTTCTTCGCCCCAATTTGGTTGTATTAACTAAATGCAAACGTGTTCTGTTGGAAGGGATAACTTTTCAAAACTCACCTGCATGGAATTTACATCCGTTAATGTGTGAAGACATGATTGTGCAGGATGTATATGCTAAAAACCCTTGGTATGCTCAAAACGGCGATGGTATTGATATTGAAAGCTGTAAAAACTTTATTATACAAAACTCAACTTTTGATGTTGGTGATGATGGTATTTGCATTAAAAGCGGAAGAGATGCTGAAGGCCGTAAAAGAAATATGCCAACCGAAAACGGGTTAATAAAAGATTGTATTGTGTATCATGCTCACGGTGGTTTTGTTATTGGCAGTGAAATGAGTGGCGGAGCAAGAAATCTATTTGTTGAAAACTGTACGTTCATTGGTACAGATATAGGCTTGCGTTTTAAAACTGCAAGAGGTAGGGGTGGTATTGTAGAGAATATTTATGTGAACAATATAAGAATGAAAGATATACCCGGCGAAGCCATATTGTTTGATATGTATTATATGGCTAAAGATCCGGTTCCGTTGGCAGGCGAAAAAAGAGAACCACCAAAAGTGGAAACAAAACCCGTTGATGAAACCACACCGCAATTCAGAAATTTTTATGTAAAGAATATTGTTTGCGATGGTGCCGATAAAGCCATTTTTATTCGTGGCATTCCTGAAATGCATATACAAAACATTAACTTGGAAAACTTAGTATTACAGGCAAAAAAAGGAATTGATATTCAGGAAGCCAATAACATTACTATTAAAAATGCAACCATACTTACAAAAGATACCAACCCTATGGCTTATGTGCTGAATAGTGATAACGTTATTATAGATAAGCTGAAATACAACGATGGTGCAGCTTTGCTGTTACAGGTGCAGGGAGAAAGAAGCGGTACTGTACAAGTAAAAAATACAGATACAGCTAAAGCGAAAGAAAAAATGAAAGTAGGTTTTGGTGCAGATGAAAAGAAAGTAAGTATTAATTAAATAATTAATTCGTCATTTCGAGATTGTCCCGAAGTTTCGGGATTGCCCAACGAGAAATCTCATTAGTATTAACGATGAGATTTCTCGGCACGAACCTCGAAATGACGAGAAGGAAAGATGAATAACGAACAAACTGTAAAAGTGTGCGACGCAACGAAAGCCGTATTGAAAAACAAAAGCTGATTACACAATGAAAAAAATAGTAATACCTGTTTTGTTGTTGGCATCATTACAAATGAGTGCTCAATCAAATGCAGAAAAAATGGCTGCAACAGCTATGCAACTTTGGCCTGATAGCGTTACAGCCAAACAAACAAAGTGGAGCTATGATATGGGTGTTATTTTAAAAGGCATGGAAGGGCTTTGGTATAAAACGGGTAACCCTTTATACTTTAAATACATTCAACAACAAATGGATTTGTTTATACAAAATGATGGCAGCATTAAAGGGTATAAACAGGATGAATACAATATTGATATGGTGAACGATGGTAAGCTGGCTTTATTGTTATATCGTGTTACCGGCTTGGAAAAATATTGGAAAGCATCTGTTGCTCTGCGTGAACAATTAAAACATCAACCCCGTACAAAAGAAGGAGGCTTCTGGCATAAGAAAATTTATCCCAATCAAATGTGGTTAGATGGTTTGTATATGGGAGAACCGTTTTATGCAGAGTATGCGATGTTAGCTAATGAAGACAGTGCTTTTAATGACATTGCCAATCAGTTTATATGGATGGAAAAACATGCAAGAGATGAAAAAACTGGTTTGTTATATCATGCTTGGGATGAAAGCAAAGGACAAAAATGGGCAAATAAACAAACAGGTACATCACCACATTTTTGGGCAAGAGCAATGGGTTGGTATGCAGATGCATTGGTTGATGTATTAGATAACTTTCCTGCCAATCATCCGAAAAGAAAAGCATTAATTGATATTTTAAACAGATTGGTAAATGCAATAGAAAAAGTGCAGGACAAACAAACAGGCTTATGGTACGATGTGTTGAATTATACAGGCGAAGGAAAAGAGAAAAATTATTTTGAAGCGTCTGCCTCTTGCCAATATGTGTATGCTGTTGCAAAAGGTGTTCGCAAAGGTTATTTACCTGAAACCAAATTAGCCATTGCTAAAAAAGGATATAATGGTATTCTTTCAAAATTCATTAAAGAAGAAAACCTGCCTAACGGACAGGCAGGCAGTCAAACCAACTTATACGGTACAGTTAAAGTAAGTGGCTTGGGCGGAAACCCTTACAGAGATGGAACTTTCAGCTATTACATGAGTGAGCCCGTTATTGTAAACGACCCTAAAGGTGTTGGTGCATTTTTATTAGCAGCCAATGAAATGGAATTATTGCCAACCTTACCTATAGGCAAAGGCAAAACTGTTTTGTTAGACCATTGGTTTAATGCTGAAATGAAGAAAGATGTAACAGGAACTTTAAAACCATTTCATTATGTATGGGAACAAAAAAATGATGGCGGCTTTTCTTTATTAGGTAATGTATTCAATAGCTATGGTGTAGCAACTAAAACTTTATACACAGCACCCACAGCAGAAAATTTAAAAGGAGCAGATATTTATATTATTGTTGATGCTGATAATACAGCAGATAACCCAACCCCTAATTATATGCAGCCTAAAGATGCAGAAGTAATTTATAATTGGGTGAAAGCAGGCGGCACTTTAGTAATACTTCATAATGATAAAGGCAATGCAGAGTTTGAACACTTTAATCAACTACCTGAAAAATTCGGTATACATTTTAATGAAGATAGTTATAACAGGTTAAGCGGAACGGGCTATGAATTTGGTGCAGTGTATGTTTCCAAAGACAATGAAATTTTAAAAGGCATCAATAAAATTTATCAGAAAGAAATTGCATCTATAACCGTTAAAAGCCCTGCTGAGGTTAAACTTCAAAAAGACAGTATCAATGTTTTTGCAGTTGCTAAAGTGGGCAAGGGAACTGTATTTGCAACCGGAGACCCGTGGTTATATAACGAATACTTAGACGGAAGAAGATTGCCATTAGAATTTGAAAACTTTAAAGCTGCCAACAGTTTAGTTAAATGGTTGATAGCACAGTCTAAAAAATAATGTTTAATAAAAAAGCTTCATATCGTCTTATAAAGTCTTTAGCCTTCAGCTTTATGCTTTTGGCTTCATGCTTGCTGCAGGCACAAACTATTGTTGTTGATATTAATGGTAATGGGAACTTTACTAGCATTCAGGAAGCCATTAACAGCTTAAGTGATAATGCTGTTGCACCATGCATCATTCACATAAAAAAAGGTATTTATAAAGAAAAGATTTTTATTACCAAGAATAATATTGTGTTAGAAGGCGATGATAAAAATACAACCATTTTAACGCAAGCCATTGCAAGAGATGAATGGCGTTGCGACCATATTGATGATTGGGGCGTTGCAACTTTAAATCTTCGCGGCAGCGATATTACATTACAAAACCTTACTATTCAAAACACTTATGGTTTTGATAATAATACCTCAAAAGAAATTCCATGTGCAGCAGATACCATTACTCATAAAAAAACAATCAGAAAAGATGGTCATCAAATGGCATTACGTTCTTTTCAAACAACAAGATTAAAAGTCATCAATTGTAATTTAAAGGCTTTTGCAGGCGATACGGTTAGTCCATGGAATTTAGAAGATGGCATGTTTTATTTTAAAGATTGTGCAATGGAAGGCGGCGTAGATTTTTATTGTCCGCGTGGCTGGGCTTATGCAGAAAATTGCACATTCATGGCAAACACAGGCCCTGCAAGTATTTGGCACGATGGCAGTAAATATGAAGATGAAAAAACGGTTTTAGTAAATTGTACTTTTAAAGGTTACGATGGCTTTATGTTAGGTCGTTATCATAAAGATGCACAGTTCTATTTAATCAATTGCTCGTTTGCAAACAACATGGCAGATAAACCGATTTATTTAGTACCTGTGCAAGGCAATACTATAAATTGGGGCGAAAGAATTTATTTTTATAACTGCCATAGAAAAGCGGGAGATTATAAATGGTTTGCTGATAATTTACAAACGGCAAAAAATAAACCTGAAGCAAAGAATATAAATCCATCATGGGTTTTTGGTAACAGATGGAATGTAAATATGTAAATGATTATTAAAAGAAATGATACTTAGTAAGAACAATTTAACGAGTGTAAACAATAGCAATGTAAATGTACCTGCAGAAAATATTTTGTTATTACCAGAAAAAGTATTGCAATTTGGTACTGGTGTTTTATTACGTGGCTTACCCGATTATTTTATTGACAAAGCCAATAAGCAAAATATTTTTAACGGCAGAGTAGTTATTGTAAAATCAACAGCGAGCGGCGGAGCAGATGCTTTTGCAACGCAGGATGGCTTATATACCCATGTTATTCAGGGTATTGAAGATGGTAAGCGGGTTGAAGAAACCTTAATCAATGCATCAGTAAGCAGGGTATTAAGTGCACAATCAGAATGGAATGAAGTTTTAAATTGTGCAGCAAACCCCGCAATGGAAGTTATTATTTCCAACACAACAGAAGTGGGCATTAGTTTGTTGGCAGAGGATAAAATAACCGCTGCACCACCTGTTTCCTTTCCAGGTAAACTATTGGCATTCCTGCATAAACGTTATGAAGTATTTAACGGTGCTGCTGATAAAGGGATGGTTATTGTGCCTACAGAATTATTGGTTGATAACGGAAAAAAATTAGAAGCTATTGTTCTTCAGTTAGCTAAGAATAATAATTTAAGCGAAGACTTTATTACATGGCTTACTTCAGCCAATTATTTCTGCAGTTCTTTGGTTGATAGAATTGTTCCCGGTAAGCTACCGGCAGAACAACAAAAAACAGTTGAAGAAAAATTAGGTTATGAAGATGCTTTATTAATCAGTTCAGAACCCTATCGTTTATGGGCAATAGAAGCATCATCAGAAAAAGTAAATAATGCGTTATCATTTGCAAAAGCAGATAGCGGAGTAATTATTGCACCGGATATTAATGTGTTTCGTGAGTTGAAACTGCGTTTATTAAACGGTACACATACTTACAGTTGCGGAGTGGCAGTACTGGCAGGCTTTTTAACAGTTAAAGAAGCCATGGAAAATAAAATGATGAGTGCTTTTATAAGCAACATCATGTTAAACGAAATTGTTCCGGTTATTGCTAAAGGAGCCATTACTAAAGAAATGGCAAATGATTTTGCCAATAAAGTAATTGACCGTTTCCGTAATCCATATATAGAGCATAAATGGTTAAGCATAACTGTTCAGTACACATCTAAAATGAAGATGCGTAACTTGCCTGTGTTGTTAAAACATTATGAAGAAAATACAAGTGTTCCGCAATACATGGCATTAGGCTTTGCTGCTTATATTTTATTCATGCAAACTGAAAATGTTGACGGAAAATTTGTGGGTAGCAATATAAATGGTAATTATACAATTGAAGATGATAGTGCTGCTCTATTGCATGCAATATGGCAAGCCAACAATCAATCAACTATTGTAAATGCAGTGTTGAGCAATACAGATTTATGGGGAAGTGATATAACCAAATTGAATGGTTTTGAAGAAGCAGTCAATCATTATTTGCAAAGCCTGGCAGTTAATCCAACAGCAACTATTGAACAATTAATATTAAAATAATAAAGTGTCATTTCGAGATTGGGTTCTTGCCCAACGAGAAATCTCAATAAGTTTAATGATGAGATTTCTCAGCAAGAACTTCGAAATGACGAATAATAGTAATCATGGCAAATAAAGTTTTAAAAGTTCACCAGAAAGACAATGTAATTGTGGCTTTGCAGGATTTAACAAAGGGTGAAACCATTAGTTATGGCGGAGAGGACTATGTATTGCAGGAAGATATCCCCGCAAAACATAAGTTTTATATAAACGATATGAATACAGGCGATGAAGTAATTATGTATGGTGTATTGGTTGGAAAAATTCAGCATTATGTAATGCGTGGTATGCGAATGACAACTGATAACTTAAAACATGCCGCCGACCCTTTTGAGTATAGACCATATCATTATGAATGGCATGCACCCGATGTTTCAAAATTTAAAGGAAGAACATTCAATGGTTATCACAGAGCAGATGGTAAAGTAGGTACAGCTAATTATTGGTTATTCATTCCCACTGTATTCTGCGAAAACAGAAACTTAGATGTTATTAAAGAAGCATTGCATAATGAATTGGGTTATGCCGTAACACCTAAATACAAAAGCTTTACACATCAACTATTAGAAGCTTATAAAAAAGGAGAAGACATTCACAGTATAAGCCTGTCTCCTTCAACTGCAAATAATGCTCATCGTGTTTTTAAAAACGTAGATGGCATAAAATTTTTAAATCATCAGGGTGGATGCGGTGGTATCCGTCAGGATGCAGCTGTATTAAGTAAGTTATTGGCTGCTTATGCAGACCACGCCAATGTTGCCGGTGTTACGGTATTAAGTTTAGGTTGCCAGAATTTACAAACACAGGATTTTTTAAATGATTTGAAAGAACGCAACCCCAACTTTAATAAACCATTATTTGTTTTTGAGCAACAACAAAGCCAGAGTGAAGAACAATTAATAAGTGAAGCTATAAAAAAAACATTTGAAGGCTTAGTTGAAATAAATAAAATTGAACGTAAACCTGCACCATTAAGCAAATTGGTGTTGGGCGTAAAATGCGGCGGTAGCGATGGTTTCAGCGGTATATCTGCCAACCCTGCTGTTGGTTATACAAGTGACCTATTAGTGGCTTTAGGCGGAACAGTTTTATTGGCAGAGTTTCCTGAATTATGCGGAGCCGAACAAAATTTAATTGACAGAACCAAAGATGAAGCAGCAGCCAAAAAATTCATTCATTTAATGACTGCATACAATGATGCTGCACATAGAGTAGGTTCCGGTTTTCATATGAATCCTTCTCCGGGTAATATCAAAGACGGATTAATTACCGATGCCATTAAAAGCACAGGTGCAGCAAGAAAAGGTGGTGCATCCCCAGTTGAGGATGTGTTGGATTATACAGAGCCTGCCACAAAACCGGGGTTGAATTTAGTTTGTACACCGGGTAATGATGTGGAAGCAACAACAGGTAAGGCAGCCAGCGGTGCAACACTTATTTTATTTACTACAGGTTTGGGTACACCAACAGGTAACCCTGTTTGCCCTACAATTAAAGTAGCCACCAATAATGCATTGGCAAAACGTATGGCAGATATTATTGATATAAACACAGGCCCTGTTATTGACGGAGAAAAGACAATAGAACAAATGGGGGAAGATATTTTAGAGTTTTGTATTAAAGCAGCCAGCGGTGAAGTAATACCGAAAGCTGTTTTATTAAATCAAGATGATTTTATACCATGGAAGAGAGGGGTGAGTTTGTAAGCACCTAATCCCTAAAGGGGATATTATAAATTGACTAAAGAATAAGTATTATGAATTTGAATTTTATGAGTAAGTTTCAATACTCCCCTTCAGGGTCTGGGGGCTTCTTAACTGAAAACTTTTTATTGCACAATAAAACTGCACAAAAACTATATCATGAGTATGCGAAAGACATGCCCATTATAGATTATCATTGTCACTTACCGCAAAAGTTAATTGCAGAAAATCATCAGTTCGAAAACCTTACCCAGCCTTGGTTGTATGGCGACCATTATAAATGGAGAGCTATGCGAACCAATGGCGTTGATGAAAAATACTGCACCGGTAATGCAAGTGATTATGATAAATTTAAAATGTGGGCTGCTACTGTACCATACACAATGCGTAACCCATTATATCATTGGACACATTTAGAACTGCAACGTTATTTTGATGTGCATGATGTGTTAAATGAGCAAAGTGCAGATGCTATATATGAAGAATGTTCTGCCAGGCTACAAACAGAAAATTATACAGTAAGAAATTTATTGCGTAAAATGAATGTGGTTACTGTTTGTACTACTGATGATCCCGCAGATGATTTGGCTTACCACCAGCAACTAAAACAGGAAGGCTTTGAAATACCTATTCTGCCTGCATTTCGCCCAGATACTGCTATGAATGTAGATAATGCAGTAAACTTTAATAACTATGTTGCCCGCATTGAAAAAGCAAGTAATACAACTGTTACTTCATTCAATGATTATTTAGATGCCTTAAAAAATCGCCATGATTTTTTTGCAGCCAATGGTTGTAATGTAAGTGATCATGGTTTGGAAGAAATTTATGCTGATGATTATACAGAGCAGGAGTTGAATGAAATTTTTAATAAAATACGGTCAGGTAAAGAATTGGAATTAAGCGAAAGAAAAAAATTCAAATCTGCTATGCTTATCATATTTGCAGAGTGGGATTGTGAGAAAGGATGGATTCAGCAATATCATTTAGGTGCATTGAGAAATAACAATTCAAGAATGTTGAAACTGTTAGGCCCAGATACAGGTTGGGACAGTATCGGCGATTTTTCTCAGGCAAAATCATTAGCAAGATTCTTAAATAAATTAGATACTGATAACAAATTAGCAAAAACAATACTATATAATTTAAATCCTGCCGATAACGAATTAATGGCCACCATGATTGGTAACTTTAATGATGGAAGCAGTGCAGGTAAAATTCAATTCGGTAGCGGTTGGTGGTTTTTAGACCAGAAAAATGGAATGATCAGTCAAATGAATGCTTTAAGTAATATGGGTTTAATAAGCAGATTTGTTGGTATGCTTACAGATTCAAGAAGCTTCTTGTCATTCCCCCGCCATGAATATTTCCGCAGAATAGTTTGTAATTTATTCGGAGAAGAAATTGAAAACGGCGAATTACCGAATGATATAGCCTGGATTGGAAAAATTATTCAGGACATCTGTTTCAATAATGCCAACAATTATTTTGGTTGGAAAATAAAGAAAGGCAGCCCTTCGGTTATTGCATAAAATTGATGTTAATTAATCTTTTTTAAAGCCGGATGATTTTCATCCGGTTTTTTCTTTTACCGATTTTCCTTAAAAATTCTTTATAAAAAATTTGGTGACTTGAAAAATTACTCTAATATTGGTGAACCAAAAATTGGTTTACCAATGATTGGTTTGCCAAAATGATCACATATGGAATCACCAAATATTATTGAAACTATTACTGCCATTAAGTTTGAAAGTCCCGTTGATAAAATCATTCGACAATTAAAACAGTTAATATCCTCCGGTCAGCTAAAACCGGGAGACCGTCTTCCTGCCGAAAGAGTTTTGGCAGAACGCTTCGGCGTTGGCCGCGGCTACGTTAGAGAAGCCATTATGAAATTAGAGTTTTACGGGTTGCTTAAAACCTCCCCACAAAGTGGAACTTATGTTGCCGGCTTAGGCATTAAAGTATTAGACAGTTTATTGGGAGATGTTATCAATTTAAACAAAGATGATTTCGGAGCTTTAATAGAAGCTCGTTATTACATGGAATTGAATGCTATCAAATTAGCCTGCCAGAGAAGAACTGATACAGACCTTGCTGAAATTGAAACTGCTTTAAAAGACCATGAAAAGAGAGCTACTAAAGGCTTAAATGCTTTTGAAGAAGATATGATTTTTCACATGAAAATTGCTTCTGCTGCAAAAAATCAGGTTATAGAAGGTATGATGCTGATTGTTGTTCCAGATTTAATCAGAACAATTGTAGAAAGAAAAATCTGCGGAACAGACAGAAGCACAAGGGCTATTGCAGAACACAAAAATATTTTAGATGCTATTGCATTGCAAGATGTTGCTACTGCAGAAGCCGCTATGCACTTGCATTTGGAAGAAATTATGAAAGTAAGCCGTGATTATAAAACGGTTTTATTATAAAACAACGATTGCTATTTAAAACTACTGCCATTATGAAAAAAATTGTAACACTTAGTGTGTTTCTCGTGCTGCTGCTTTCCTCTCTTTTTGCTCAGAACGAACAAATAACGGTTAAAGGAAAAATTGTAAATGCAGAAAACGGGCAACCTTTAGCTCAGGCAAACATCTTATTAAAGGGTCAATCAAAAGGAGTAAGTACCGATACTTCCGGAGCTTTCTCTATAAAAATTCCTAAAGGGCAAACACTCATATTCAGCTATGTGGGTTTTGAAAACAGAGAGTTTGTTTATTCAAAATCTCAAACTGTATTAATTGAATTAAAAACAATTACCACTGTTGGCGATGAAGTAGTGGTAATTGGTTACGGCACACAAAAGCGTTCAAGCGTTACAGGTGCGGTATCAAAATTTAAAAATGAAAGATTAGATGAATCCCCTGTTTCAAGATTAGACCAGGCCTTGCAGGGAAAAATTGCAGGCGTTCAGGTAAGTAATATCAGTTCTGAAGCAGGCTCAGACCCGAAAGTTCAGGTAAGAGGTGTTACTTCAGTTAATGCCGGGCAAAACCCTTTGGTTGTGGTTGATGGTCAAATTGTACCTGATGGATTGGCTTTTGTAAACATGACTGATGTAGAATCTGTTGAAGTTTTGAAAGATGCTGCTTCTGCCGCTATTTATGGCTCTCGCGGTGCAAGTGGTGTAATATTAATTACAACAAAAAGCGGAAGAGCAGATAAAGTAAGATATAATTTGAAAGTTTCTTACGGAGTAAAAAATCCTTACAAAGTTTATCCGATAATGACAACTTCTGACTATTTAAGAATGCTTTACTCAGAAGCTGCTTTAAGATTTGCAGATACAGCATGGACAAATTATGCAACTCCTGCACAAATAAACGCAAAAGCAAATTTGGCTACAGCAGCAGAAAAAGCAGCATACTTGGTAGAACAACAAATTAACGGTGGCATTCCAACAGATTGGCAACAAGCAGGGTTAAGAACAGGTCAATTAAAAAATGTTGATTTAAGTGTTTCAGGAGGTAATGCAACTACCAAATATTTTATCTCCGGTTCATATCAAAACGACCAAGGTATGATAAAGCACAGCGAATATGAAAGATTTAATCTGCGTAGTAAGTTAGATATTCAGTTAGCAAAAAAATTAAAACTTACAATCAATATCAATCCGTCTTACATAACAAGAGAAAGGCCCTCAACCAACTTTACAGACTTTGCAAGGGTACAATCATATTTACCTGTTACATTAAATGAAACACAAGCTGCATGGATAAGACAAAATCCAACTTATGCTACAGTAAAAGCAGGCGATTTCGGTCAGCCGAAAATGTTTAACGATTTACCTTACACGGGTACCATGCCGGATGGTAGTACATTTTCATCAACAGGAGCTGTTGCTATTAGTAGCAGTGCTAATAATTCTCCGTATTCAATATTAGAAACAAGAAAAATTACAACAACTAACTATAGAATCTTATCTTCTGCAGATTTATCTTATACCATAATTCCGGGTCTTGTAGCAAAATCTATGGTAAGTGTTTATATGAATTATAATACAGGATTAGATTTTGCAAAAACAGGCTCTAATACGCCGGGCGATGTTAATAAAGGCGTTTATATAAATCATATGTTTTTTGATTTGTTGAACGAAAACACACTTAATTATACTAAAAAAATTAAAGAACATTCATTTACTGTTTTAGCAGGTTTTACTGCTGAAAAAGTAAGAATAGATAGTCAACAAATTACTGCTACCAATTTTATAAGTGATAACATAACAACTTTAAATACCGCATTATCAATAACTCAAGACCCTAAGCAGACTTATAATTTTATAACACGACAAGGATTGTTATCATATCTCGGTCGTATTAACTATAGTTACGCAAATAAATATTTGTTTGCTGCAAGTGTAAGAGCAGATGGTAGTGCTAAATTCGGGCCTTCTCAAAAATGGGGATACTTTCCTTCATTATCTGTTGGTTGGGTTATAAGCAAAGAAAAATTTTTGAACAATGTTAAATGGCTTGATAATTTAAAATTAAGAGGTAGTTATGGTGGTTTAGGAAATAATGGTATTAAAGATTATTTATTTACAGAACAACTTTTTTCATCTAATTATATAACTGGTGCAGGAACAGGAGCTTTAACGCAAGGTTTAGCACCATCATCATCGGTTCAATCCAATCCAAATATTACCTGGGAAAGAACATTTTCTTTTAATGGCGGTGTAGATGCAAGTTTATTTAAAGGCAAGGTTAATGTAACTGTTGAAGTATATCAATCAAGAACAGAAAAATTATTATTAGAGCAGGAAGCAATGGGTATTACCGGTGTTTCAAGAGTTATTAATAATAAAGGAAGTATTCAAAATAACGGAGTAGAAATTGAATTATCTACTGTTAACATTAACAGGAAAAATTTCAAATGGACTACAAGTGCCAATTTTGCTCATGTACAAAATAAAGTTTTAGAGTTAGGATCTGAATCGCAACTGTTAAATACAGGAGAAAGACAAGATGTTTATTTAAGTAAAGTCGGTGGTCCGTTAATTCAATATTACAATTTTAAAACAGATGGTATTTGGCTTTCTCAAAATGAAGTAAATCAAGCTATAGCAAAAGGCCTAACAGCTCCAAACTTATCCGGTTATTTTACTCCGGGAGCTTTGAAATTTAAAGATATTGATGGTAATAATATTATTGATTTAAATGATAGAACTGTTTTAGGAAACCCTTATCCTGATTTTACCTGGGGCATAACTAATACCTTTAACTACAAAGGTTTTGATGTAAGTTTTACATTTCAGGGAGTGCAGGGTGGAAAGTTAATTAATGGAGATGGTTTTTATAATGAAACAAGAAAATATAACAGAGCTTACAGTACAAACAGGTGGATAAGCCCCGCCAACCCCGGTGATGGTAAAACACCCTACTTTACAAATGGCTATACCAATGCATGGACACAAAGCGATTATGTAATTTATGATGCAACCTATTTTGCGTTACGCGAAGTGTTAATTGGTTATACGATGCCATCAAGCATTATTCGGAAAATGAAATTGAATACTTTACGCTTTTACATATCTGCTCAAAATCCATATTATTTCTTCAATAAAAGTTATATAGGTATTAATCCGGAAGCAAGAACTAACACCGGAGTTTATGCATCACCATTATTAGATGGTTATCAAAGAGGTGCATTTCCTATTAATAAATCACTATTGTTTGGTATTGATGTAAACTTTTAAATCTCAATTTATTTGCCATGAAAAAATTAAGTAATTATATAATATTAGCTTGTCTTATTTCACTCTGTTCTTGTAAAAAGATAATTGATTTATATCCTGAATCAAACCCTACAACAGATACATATTACACCACTTCCGATGAAGTTCAAACCGCTTTAATAGGCTGTTATAGTCTTTTGCAAAAGCCAATGTATTACGAGTGGCAGTTAACAGAATTACGAAGTGATAACACCAAAATGGGTGTGCCAACAAGTTCATCAACAACTAACAGAGATTTAAGCGATTTAGATGAATTTATTCCATCACCAGGGCATTCTGCTGTATATAATTATTGGTTGAATACATATAATGTTATCCGTAATGCCAATACCATTTTAAAAAATCTTGGGGTAGCGTATGACCCATCTGCAGGAACATTTACATTAAATACCATTACCATTAAAATGTCTGATTCGCTTCGTAAGCAATATGCAGGCGAGGCAATGGTATTACGTGCCAATGCTTATTTCAATTTAGTGCGTTTATACGGCGGTGTGTTTTTATTGTATCAACCCGTTACAGCAGAGGCAGCCAAGCAAATTAACCGTTCAAGTGTTGCAGATATTTATAAACTGATTGTTGCAGATTTAACAGCAGCTACAACTTATTGCAGTGCATTAAAATTCAGTCAAATACCAACAGCAACAATCGGTAGGGTAAATGCCTGGGTAGCCAAAGGTTTATTGGCAAAAGTTCAGCTAACACTGAATAATAAAACAGCTGCCGCTGCATTGTTACAGGATATCATCAGTAATAGCGGTTATTCCTTACAAAGTACATACGCAAATGTTTTTTCTATCAGCAATGAAATGAATAGTGAAATATTATTTACTGTTCGTTATAAAGCCGGTAACCTTGGTTTGGGTTCCAGCTTCGGAAATGATTTTGCCCCTTTAAATAGCGGAACCGCGGTTATTAACGGTTCCGGTTTAGGTTTGAATTATCCAACTAATGATATTGATACAACAATGGGTGGTTATACTTCTGGCGGAACAGTCATACCACTTGATCCCAGAAAAGCAACTTGTATGTCAGTTTACGGAGTAAGTAAACAATTATATGTAAAAAAATATTTAAGCCCGGTCGTTTCAATAAATGATGGGGAGAGTGATTGGCCAGTATTACGTTATGCAGATATTTTATTAATGTTGGCAGAAGCACAAGGTTATAGCCCTTCAAGCATAGCATTAATAAATCAGGTAAGAACAAGAGCAGGCTTAACAGCTTTGCCTGCAACTGTAAATAATACAGCTGCTTTTGAACAGGCTTTAGCTAATGAAAGAAGATTAGAGTTTGCTTTTGAAAATCAGCGATGGTTTGATTTAGTTCGCTACAATACAACAATGACAACTATTACAGCAGAACAAACAATAAAAAATCATTTTGCAAAAGAATTTGCAAACCATTATTCACAATACAGTCCTGTTGTGCCATTAGCAACATTACAATCATATGTAACACATGATAAATTATTGTTGCCGATTCCGCAACACGAAATAGATACTAATTCTCAATTGACAATACCTCAAAACCCCGGCTACTGATTAATAGTATAAGTAACACGATTAATAACGTATATCATTTTATTGATTGTGTTACTTTATTGTAGCACATAACTTAAACTGTATAACACTTATAGTTGTATGAAAATAACCAGACTTAGTATTTTAAAATTGTTTTTTACAATCATTTTAATTGAAATGGTTTCGCTTAAAAGCCAATCTCAATTAGTTGTGAATGCCCATAAAAATCACAATTTTTCTGATATACAAATTACTAACGCCGCAAAAGTAATTCCAGATGAGGCACCTATGTTAAATACAAAAGTAACAATTGTATATAGTGAAACAGAGTTAAATCAAGCTATTGCCAATGCAAAGCCCGGCGATATTATTACAATGGCTAAAGGCAATTGGAAAAATTTAAATCTTGTTTTTGAAGCTAATGGCATAAAAGATAAACCTGTTATTATTAATGCAGAAGTTGCAGGACAAACTAAACTAACAGGCAATTCATCTATAAAATTTGCCGGTAATTTTTTAGTAATTGATGGTTTATTTATTACTGATGGTTTTGCAAAAGATGCTGTTGTTGAATTTAGGAAGGACGATAAAATTTTAGCTAACGGTTGCAGACTTACTAATTGTGTAATAGAAAATTACAGCAAGCCCGATAGATTTGAAGTTGATAGCTGGATTATTTTATGGGGAAAGAATAATAGAATTGATCATTGCACCATCGGCGATAAATTAAACGGAGGTACAACCTTAATTGTAAACTTAAACGATGAAAGAAGCCAACAGAATTATCATTCAATAGATAGTAATCATTTTTATCTGCATTCTCCTTTAGGTAGTAATGGGGGCGAAACTATTCGTGTTGGTATATCACGTTATTCTCTCACTTCCTCCAACACAAATATTGTTCATAATTATTTTGAAAAATGCAGTGGAGAAGTAGAGATTATTTCTGTAAAAAGTTGTTACAATGCTATTTCACAAAATGTTTTTTATGAATGTGAAGGTGGTTTGGTGTTAAGACACGGCAATCATAATACAGTAGAAGGCAATTTATTTATTGGCAATAATAAAATATATACAGGTGGTGTAAGAGTTATCAATCCCAATCAAACAGTTACCAATAATTTATTGTTGAATTGTGTTGGTGTTCGCTTTCGTTCCGCATTGGGTGTTTTAAATGGTGTACCTAATTCGCAACTCAACAGATATTTTCAGGTAACAGATTCTAAAATTACTAACAACAGTTTTATTAATTGTTCTAACATAACATTCGGTGCCGGAAAGGATAATGAAAGAACAGCAGCACCTAAGAATGTTTTGTTTGCCAACAATTTCGTTTATACAAAACAAAATAAACTGTATGAAGATTTGAATAATGATGGTGGTATGATTATTCAATCAAACACAACCAATATTATTCCCAATCAAAAAGGTTTTACAACAATCAAAACAAAAACAATTCAATGGAACGGATTGAGTTTTGAATATCCCGTAACAAACAATACAGGAGCAGATTTAAGTAAAGTAGGATTTATAGAAAAAAATAAAACAGGAGCTTATTGGTATAAACCTGAAACAAAAACTACAGTTAAAGGAAAAGTAATTAAAGTAAGTATTTCAGAAAGCAAACAATTGCCTTCACTTATTGCAAAAGCAAATAGTAATGATACCCTTCTTTTGACAGATAAAGGCAGATATGAAATTGATAATATCATTAATGTATCAAAACCTGTTTCTATTATTGCTGACTCGAAAGTTGAGTTGGTAAACGTTGCAGAAAAAAGCTTAAGTAGTTTTATCTCTATTGAAAACGGCGGAAGCCTTTACATAAAAGGTATAATATTTAACAGTGCTTACGAAAGTTATGGAGATGTGCAAAGTGCAGTTGCATCTTCAAAGAAAAACATGGTGCAGCATTATACTTTAAAAATGGTTGATTGCGAGTTCTTCAACTTCAACGAAAGTAATTACTCATGTTATTTAGCTAATAAAAGCACGTTTGCTGATAGTATTGTTTTTGAAAACTGTTTATTCAGAAATATGAGTGGTTCTGCTATTAATTTATCAAGCGAAAAAGATGATAAGGGTATATATAATGCAGAATATGTAATTGTTAGAAACTGCGTGTTCACCAATATGCTGGCGGGAGCAATCAATGTTTACAGAGGCGGTAATGATGAAAGCACAACAGGCCCCTATGTAACTATTGACCATTGCGTTTTTAACGATGTTGACAACAGAGAACAGGGATGCGTGATAAAATTATTAGGAGTACAATATGCAAGAGTTATAAACTCAATATTTAATAATAGCGGTAAGGGTGGAAGAACAGTTTGGTTTGAAGAGTTGAGTTGGGATGATGTAAAAGTTGATAACTGCGATTTTTATAATGCAGGAAGAGTACAAACTTTTCATGGTAAATTATTCGGCATACATAATTTAAAAGTAAAGCCAATGTTTACAGATGAAAACAAAAATAATTTCTCATTACATGCTTCATCTCTATTAAAGACAAAAGCAAGTGATGGGAAAAATATCGGGCTTCAATAAGAATACAAGCATAATAAAATGAAGAAATTTTTTACGATAACGGCATTAGGCTTGGGTTTGTTTGCAATTAGTCAAACGCATCCATCTATAATGCTTACTAAGAAAAACATTCCGGCAGTTAAAGAAGGCATAGCAAAATATCCTTTGTTAAAATCATCTTTTAAGGAAGTAAAAGCAGACGCTGATAAAGCATTAGCTGCACCAATTAGTGTTCCAACACCTGCAGATGCCGGCGGCGGTATAACACATGAGCAACATAAAAATAATTACAAAGCAGTAATTGCTTGTGGTATTGCTTATCAATTAACGAATAATGAACATTATGCCAGATATATAAAAGACATGCTGTTTGCTTATGCTAAAGTGTATAATACTTGGGGCAGGCATCCTAAAAGAAAACAAGAGCCAGGCGGAAAAATATTCTGGCAAAATTTGAATGATGATGTTTGGTTAGTGTATATGATTCAAGGATATGATTGTGTATATGATTACATCAATGCAAAAGACAGAAAATATTTATTAGATAGTTTATGGACGCCGGTTGTAAATGAACAATCTGTTGTTAATTCAAAAATTTTCAATCTTATTCATAATCATGCAACATGGAGTACAGCAGGCGTTGGTATGGCAGGTTATGTATGCGGTAAAAAAGAATGGGTAGATATTGCTTTAAGAGGAAGCAATAAAGATGGGAAAACAGGATTCTTAAAGCAGATTGATGATTTATTTTCTCCCGATGGTTATTATGAAGAAGGTCCGTATTATTTGCGTTATGCCATACAGCCATTTATCATTTTTGCAAGAGCTATTCAGCAATATCAACCTGAGTTAAAAATTTATGAATACAGAAATCATTTATTAAAGAAAGCAGTTGATTGCGATTTGCAATGCACTTACACAAACAAAGTTTTCTTTCCTATAAATGATGCTTTGAAAGATAAGACTTATGAAACAGAAGAACTCGTGTATGCTGTTGATATTGCTTATGGAGATATAGGTAGTGGCGATGATTTACTAGATATTGCTCAGCAACAGAAAAGAGTAATTGTAAGTGATGCAGGATTAAAAGTGGCAAAAGCGATTGCTGAGGGGAAAACAAAACCGTTTATTTATAAACCTCAATTCATTACAGATGGGCCTGATGGTAAAGGCGGCGGTGTTGGAATTTTAAGAAGCGGTACTAATGATAACCAAACTTGTGCACTAATGAAAGCAGGTACACAAGGCATGGGACATGGGCATTTCGACAGATTGAATTTAATTTTCTTTGATAATAATGTAGAGGTATTGAGTGATTATGGAGCCGTACGTTTTTTAAATGTTGAAACAAAAACCGGTGGTGGCTATACAAAGGAAAACGATACATGGGCTAAGGCAACTGTTGCACATAATACGTTGGTTGCAGATAAAACAAGCCATTATAAAGGAAATTGGGAAGAAGCAGAGAAAGCAACACCGTCATTAATTTACTTTGATGCCAACCTTCCTACCGGACAGACAGGTAAAAATTATCAGGCTGTTTCCTCTGAAGAAAATAATGCATACAGTAATATAAAAATGTTGCGGACTGCAATTCTGTTTAAACCTGAAGGTGCTGAAAGTCCGTTATTAATTGATGTTTTTAAAGTAAGAAGTAATACAGAACATCAATACGATTTACCGTTTTGGTATCAGGGTCATTTAACCAATATCAACTTCAAATACAAAAGCAACACTAATCAATTAAACACACTGGGAACAAAAGATGGCTATCAACATATTTGGCTAAATGCTGAAACAAAAGTCGGTAAAGCAAACGGAGCTATTACTTTCTTAAATAACAGAAAGTTTTATACCACTACTTTCCTTGCAGATGACAATACCAAAGTTGAGTTTGTAACATTAGGTGCTAATGACCCTGAATTTAATTTAAGAAGTGAAAAGGCTTTTATCATTACTCAACCCAATGCAACCAACCACACGTTTGTAAACATTACAGAGCCTCATGGAAAAAATAACCCTGTCGCAGAATTTACAGTAGGGTTTATGCCTGTAACAAAAAATGTAAAGTTGATTAGTGATGATGATAATAGTTCAACTATTTCATTCGACTATAATAATAAAACATACACTATTCAATTGCAATACAACAACAAACAACAATTTATAACTATTAAATAATTAACAATGAACAGTGCAGCTTTTCAGTTTAATGATGAGATAGCATGGCAGGATGTAGGCAGCGGTATACAACGCCAGATGTTTGGTTATGATGATAAAGTAATGTTGGTAAAAGTAAAATTTGAAGCAGGAGCCATTGGTGCCATGCATTCACACCACCACTCACAGGTTACTTATGTTGAAGAAGGTGTTTTTAATATGACTATTGGAAATGAAACAAAACGCATAAAAAAAGGAGATGGCTATTATGTACTTCCGCATGTAACACATGGTATTACTTGTATTGAGCCGGGTATATTGATTGATGTGTTTAGCCCCATGCGGGAAGACTTTTTAAAATAGCAACCTGATTTCTTGCAGCATAAAACATTCAGTAAAGCAAGAAGTAATCAATGTATGTAAAACTGTGAAGGCTTTTTTAAAGAAGATAAAAGCTATTCAGTAAAAATTTAACTAATGAAAAAAAGTAAAACTACTTATCTGTTTTTTATTGCAATTACTTTATTGCAGTTAATAAATATTGCACATGCCCAAAAGCCTGTTTTATATCTTATCAATACAGATAAAGTAGTAGCCATAAAAAAAGATATTAAAAACAATAAAGAGCTTGCAAAAAATGTGAACAGATTAGCAAAAGAGGCAGATAAACTTTTATCTCAAAACTTTGGCTCTGTAATGGATAAAAAATTTGTTCCGCCTTGTGGTAATATGCATGAGTATATGAGTTGGGCAAGATACTATTGGCCAGACCCTTCTAAACCCGATGGTTTACCATATATACGAAAAGACGGACAAAAAAATCCTGAAATTGATTTAGTAAGTGATGATAGAAATTTTAATGATATAATTAATGCTGCAACATCACTTTCATGGGCTTATTATTTTACTGATGATGAAAAGTACGCAGCTAAAGCAATCGGCTTATTGCGTTTTTGGTTTTTAGATACTGCAACAAGAATGCTTCCTAATTTGAATCATGCTCAAATGATAAAAGGAATTGATACAGGAAGAGGAACCGGAATAATTGATACACATGAATTACCTAAACTGCTAGATGCTATTGGTTTTCTTAGGTTATCAAAATCATGGATGGTAACAGATGAAACAGGAATAAAACAATGGTTTGCAGAATATTTAAACTGGATGATGACAAGCAAAAACGGAATTAAAGAATCTCAGGTTACAAATAATCATAAAACATTTTATGAAAATCAAATCGCATCTATCGCATTGTTTGTGGGTAAAGATGATATTGCTATGAAAGTATTTGAAAATGCTAAAAAACTTATAGAACATCAGATTGAAGCAGATGGTAAACAGCCTGAAGAATTAAGCAGAACATTATCATTGTGGTATTCAACTTTTAATCTGCAAGCATGGTTTTCATTAGCCGGTATTGCAGAACAAAAAGGTGTTGATTTATGGAACTATCAAACAGCAGATAACAGAAGCCTTCGCAAAGCATTTGATTATTTATTACCCTATGCTTTAAATGAAAAGCCTTGGCCTCATCAGCAAATCAGTGAGTACAAAACAAGTTTATACTATGCATTATTAATACAGGCGGCAGAAAAATATAAAGACAATAGTTATAAAAAAGCAGCAGAAAAAATTAAAAGCAGCAACGTGTTACTTGATATTTTATATCAGTAATAACCGCATAAAAATTATTAATGAAAATAAAAAACTTGCGTTGGTGGATATTGGGTTTAGTGGTTTTAATAACCATTATTAATTATCTCGATAGGGGTACACTAAACTATATGTGGGTTGCCAATACAAAACAAGTTTATACAATTGTTAATGAAAGTAATACAGATAAAAAATTGCCTTATGCAGTATATCAATCTTCAGTAAAACAATATCAATTGTTTAATGAAGATGGAACAAATAAAATTGTTGACGAAAAGGAAATCACTGTAAAGGATGCAACTGTTCAATATATAAAAAGAGGAGGTATTGCATACGAATTGGGCTTAATTAACATAAATGATTCGCAATCTGTTATTGATGACAAGCTGAAAAAATTATATTCATACATCTATATGTTTTTTATGGTGGCTTATGGTATCAGTCAATTAGTATCAGGAAAAATATATGATAAAGTCGGTACACGAAAAGGCTTTGTTATTTCGGCAATTATTTGGGGAACAGCAGATATGTTAACATCGTTAGCAAGAGGCGTTGCATCATTAAGTTTCTTCCGCATATTGTTAGGTTTGGGTGAAGCGGGTCCATGGCCCGGAACGGTAAAATCAAACGCAGAATGGTTTCCTGTAAAAGAACGTGCATTGGCACAAGGTTTATTCGGTGCCGGCGGTTCTATAGGAAACATATTTGCACCCATTATTATTTCAATGTTATTCATTCGCTTCGGCTGGCAGCAAACATTTATCATTGTAGGTTCATTGGGAATTATATGGATTATTCCTTGGTTAATCATCAACAAAAAAAAACCTGTTGAACATCCCTGGATAACAGATAAAGAAAAAAGTTATATTTTATCCGGACAGCTGGAAAATAAAAATGTACATGATGTTGCTAAAACATGGTATGAATTATTTGCTGATAAAAAAAGTTATGCAGTAATTCTCGGAAGATTTTTCTTAGACCCCATCTGGTGGATGTTTGTAGCATGGCTACCCATTTATTTAAGTAATAAATTTAAGTTAGATATTAAGCAGGTTGCATTTTCTGCGTGGGTACCTTATGTTGGTGCTGCTATCGGAGCAATTATCGGCGGTTGGTTTTCAGGTTTTTTAATGCGTAAAGGCAAAACAATAAATGCTGCAAGGAAAACAGCTATACTTACAGGAGCCTGTATAACACTTCCCGCAATGATTGCCACTGCTTATGCAAATACAGCTTTAAGTGCAGTCATTATTATGTCTTTTATATTAGGTGGCTTTCAGTTCACCATTGTAAATATTCAAACCTTACCAAGCGATTTTCATTCAGGCAAAACAGTTGGTTCGTTAGCAGGTTTAGGTGGTGCAGCAGCAGTTACAGGAACAATCGCAACCATGTTCTTGGTTCCTTATATAACAGCAGGCAATAACTGGTTTCCTTTTTTTGTAATGGGTACTTTATTAATACCATTATCAATTATCAGTGTGTTTATTTTTTCAAGTAATAATATTAAAATGTAACCATCATGAAACTGAAAGATAAAGTAGCAATTGTAACAGGCGGTGCAAGAGATATAGGTAAAGCTGTTTCTTTAAAGTTAGCAGCAGAAGGAGCTAAAGTGGTTATTAATTATTTAAGTAATGATGATGTTGCCCATACAACATTAAAAGAAATTAAAGATGCCGGCGGCGAAGCTATTATTGTAAAAGGCGATGCAACTGATAACAATGCTGTAGCTACTATTATAAATGAAACTAAAAAAGCTTTTGGTAATGAAATACATGTTTTAGTTAATGTAACCGGAGGATTGGTTGCAAGAAAATTAATAGAAGATATGGATGCTGATTTTTGGGACTATGTAATGGCATTGAATGTACGTTCTGCTTTTTTATTAACTAAGCATGTTGCCCCTTTAATGCCGAACGGAAGCTCAATAATTAATTTCTCATCGCAGGCAGGCCGCGATGGTGGCGGGTTTGGTGCAAGTGCTTATGCAACAGCTAAAGGTGCAGTAGCAACATTTACAAGAGCAATGGCAAAAGAATTAGGACCGAAAGGAATACGCGTTAATGCAGTTGACCCGGGTATGATTGCAACAAGCTTTCATGATACATTTACTAAACCCGAAGTAAGAACGGCGGTTGCTAACTCAACGCCTTTGCGTAGACAGGGAGAAGCCAAAGAAGTAGCTGATTTAGTTGCTTATCTGGCAAGTGATGAAAGTAGTTTTATTACGGGTGCCAATATTGATATTAACGGCGGTACTTATTTTTCATAGACAACAATTCATAAGGCTAATTCAAGATTGATTATGAGAAATGAAGCAAACACTCACCAAGAAACAATCATGAACAATAAAATGTGCTCTGCTTCATTAAACAATAATATCAGTGGAATTGAAAAGTTGAATTATAAAAACAGTCAACGTGAAGGCTTTAACCGGATAAAAGATGGTAACGGCAATTACATTGCTTCGGTTGAAGATAGTGTTGACAATACTTATAATAAAGGAGTTGGAGCAGATTGGGTTGAACCGAATATTTTGAACGCAATTACAAAAAGCAAGTACACTTATTTGTCAGCACAGGAAGTTGGCCCTAAGTGGATGCGGTAATTAGGAACTATTGGTAAACGCAATCGATAACGTATTTTATCATTAAATAAATGTCTATTAAAACTGTATACTATTTTATAAACTTAACTTTACCGCCACTTTTAAATAATTAAAACAGAAGCACTACCATGAGTTTTCAGGAAGAACTATTACAAATTTTTGTACCGGAAAAAGATGTACCGGCGGAGTATCAATTACCCCATGAAATCAATCAACGTGAATACTTAAGCAATGGGGAAATGAAGCAATGGAACGGTGCAACGCATACTGTTGTGTCGCCTGTTTGTTTTCCGACTGACAATGGTTTCGAAAGAAAGGTAATCGGTTCTTATCCTGTTTGTACAGAGAAAGAAGCAATGGAAGCATTAGATGCTGCTGTTGCTGCTTACAATAACGGTCGAGGTGAATGGCCTACCATGAGTGTAGATAAACGTATTAAATGCGTTGAAGCTTTCACCAAAAAAATGATTGAGCAGAAAGATATAGTAGTAAAATTAATAATGTGGGAAATCGGCAAATCTTATGCTGATTCAGTAAAAGAATTCGACAGAACTGTTGAATATATTTATGCTACCATTGATGCATTAAAAGATATAGACAGAGATTCTTCACGCTTTGATATTGAGCAGGGAATTATTGCACAAATCCGTCGCTCACCATTAGGAGTTGTATTATGTATGGGGCCTTTTAATTATCCGTTGAATGAAACCTTTACTACATTAATTCCTGCTATCATAATGGGTAATACTTTATTGTTCAAACCTCCTAAGCATGGCACTTTGTTGCATTATCCTTTACTAAAAGCATTCAAAGAATCTTTTCCTAAAGGTGTTGTAAATACTATTTACGGAAGAGGCAATACTATTGTTCCGGGCTTAATGCAATCCGGTAAAATAGATGTACTTACTTTAATAGGTTCAAGTAAAGTAGCCAATCAATTAAAAAAACTGCATCCTAAGGTAAACAGATTGAGAGCTATTCTTGGATTAGATGCAAAGAATGCTGCTATCATTACTGCTCACGCAGATATTCAATTAGCGGTTGATGAAACAGTATTAGGTTCATTATCATTCAACGGGCAACGTTGTACTGCATTAAAAATAATTTTTGTGCATCAGTCAATAGCAACAGAATTTATTACGCAATTAAAAGAGGCTGTTGCTAAATTAAAATATGGTATGCCTTGGGAAAAAGGCGTTGCATTAACACCGTTGCCGGAACCCGGCAAACCTGAGTATTTACATGATTGCATTGAAGATGCTAAAGCACATGGAGCTAAGGTAATGAATGAAAATGGCGGCACCATTGCTGAAACATTTGTGTATCCTGCAATTTTATATCCTGTAAATGACAAAATGAAAATTTATCGTGAAGAACAATTCGGTCCTGTAATTCCGATTGTGCCGTTTACAGATTTAGAAGAACCTATTCAGTATTTAATTGCCAGCACACATGGACAGCAGGTAAGTATTTTCAGTAATGATACTGAAGAAACGGCTGCATTGATTGACCCTTTGGTAAATCAGGTAAGCAGGGTAAATATTAATTGTCAATGTCAACGCGGACCAGATGTGTTCCCGTTCACGGGAAGGAAAGACAGTGCTGAAGGAACATTATCAGTTGTTGATGCATTACGTTCTTTTTCTATCCGTTCTTTAGTGGCAACTAAAATGAATGAAAAGAATAAACACCTGGTTAATGATATAGTAAATTCACAACATTCAAATTTTTTAAGTACGAAGTATATTTTTTAAAACTTAATAAAATGGTTTTGAGAACGATGATTAGTAAAAAATCTGAATACAATTACGAACACTAATTGTTGCTATAAAAACTAAAAGTACAAGAGTGCGACGCAACAGTTGATGCCATGAAAAGTAACAGCTGATAACATTAAAATAAAATTATGTCAAACAATCTCTTTTCGTTAGAAGGTAAAACTGCATTAGTTACAGGTTGTAACAGAGGAATCGGCAAAGCAATGGCAGTAGGTTTAGCAGAAGCAGGAGCCAATATTATCGGTGTATCAGCCACATTAGCTTTAAGCGGCAGTGAAGTAGAAAAAGAAATTCTTGCTTTGGGTAAAACCTTTAAAGCATATCAGGCAGACTTTTCAGACAGAAAGAGTGTATATGCTTTTATTGAAAAAGTATTGAGTGAAAATGAACGTATAGATATTTTAATAAACAATGCAGGAACTATTATGCGTAAACCTGCAGCAGAACACCCAGATGAATATTGGGATAAAGTAATAGATATCAATCTCAATACACAGTTTATCACGGCGAGAGAAATAGGCAAACACATGCTACAACATGGCAGCGGTAAAATAATATTCACGTGCAGTTTATTAAGTTTTCAGGGCGGTATAACTGTACCCGGTTATGCAGCAAGCAAAGGGGCATTAAACAGTTTAGTAAAAGCATTAGCCAATGAATGGGCAAGTAAAGGCGTAAATGTAAACGGCATTGCACCCGGTTATATTGCCACAGATAATACAGAAGCCTTGCGTAATGATGAAGAAAGAAGCAAATCAATTTTAGGAAGAATACCTGCAGGAAGATGGGGCGAACCTGAAGACTTTAAAGGAGCCACCGTATTTCTTGCATCGAAAGCAGCAGACTATGTTCACGGAACAATATTAACTGTTGATGGTGGTTGGATGGGAAGATAGTTTATAAAGTATATAACGTAAATAAAGTAATTCTTGTAATTCGATTCAATTAGTGTAATAAAAATTCAAATTTTAAATATTGTTATATGGAAATGCGTTTTCAACAAAGCCCTAAAGAAACTGCAGCAATGAATACTGCTGAGCTACGTAGTAATTTTTTGATAGAAAATCTGATGCAGGAAAATAAACTAAGCTTGGTTTATTCTCATTACGACCGTGTAATTACAGGTGGTGTTAAACCGGTTAATGAAACTGTTGCCCTGCATAACGAAGCAGAATTAAGAAGTGATTATTTTTTAGAGCGTAGAGAAATGGGCATCATCAATGTGGGTGGCAGCGGAACTGTTATAGCCGATGGCACAACTTACAGCTTCGAAAAATTAAGTTGTGTTTATTTAGGTAAGGGTACAAAAGATGTTTCGTTCGCAAGTGCAGATGCCGACAACCCAGCTATCTTTTTCATTATCTCAACACCCGCACACCACAGTTACCCAAATACTTTAATGCATAAAGAAGCAGCATCGCCAGTTGAGTTAGGCAGTTCTGCAACATCTAACGAAAGAACTATTTATAAATACATTCATTTAGATGGTATAAAAAGCTGCCAGTTAGTAATGGGTTTAACTGTTTTAAAAGCAGGTAGTGTATGGAACTCAGTTCCGCCACATACCCATACCAGAAGAATGGAAGTATATTTTTATTTTGACTTAGCAGCAGAGCAACGTTTATTCCACATGATGGGACAACCGCAGGAAACAAGGCATTTAATTATGCAAAACTTAGAAGCAGTTATATCACCACCTTGGGGTATGCATTTCGGATGCGGTACATCTAACTATTCATTCATATGGGCTATGGCAGGAGAAAATCAGGCATTTACAGATATGGATCCTGCACCCATTGCAACATTGAAGTAATGATTCAAAATAAGTAATAATTATCAATGCTCGCAGAAGACGCTGAATGCACGGAAAGCTATTCAGCGTTTTCTGTGTATTCGGCGAGAAATAATATAACATAACACAGTAAGAGCTTTTAACTTCAACAACAAAATCACATCATGCAAAAAGTACTTTGCTTTGGTGAATTATTATTGCGTATTTCTCCATCGCCCGATAATCATGCAATGGATAAACATCCGATGCTGTTATACATGGGTGGTGCAGAAGCCAATACAGCAACAGCTTTGGCTGCATGGGGTACACCTGTAAAATACTGTACTGCTTTGCCTGATAATTTCATGAGTACCCACGTAGTAGATTATTTAGAATACAAAGGCATTTATACTTCATCTATTATTTATACAGGCAACAGAATAGGTATTTATTATTTAGAACGCGGAGCAGATTTAAAGAGTGGTGTTGTTTATGATAGAGAACATTCTTCTTTCTCTCAATTAAAAAGAGGAATGATAGATTGGGATAAAATTTTGAGAGATGTTGATTGGCTGAACTTAACAGCTATCAGTCCGGCATTAAATGAAAACGTTGCTGCTGTTTGTTTAGAAGCAGTAGAAGCAGCGAGCAAAAAAAATATTACTATTTCTATTGATTTGAATTACCGCAGCCGTTTATGGAAGTATGGTAAACAACCAACCGAAGTAATGCCTGCAATCGTTGAATATTGCGATGTGATTATGGGTAATATCTGGAGTGCCAACAGTTTATTAGACACTGCTATTGATGAAAATATTCATGATAAGAAAAGCAGGCAGGCATATATAGACCATGCCACCGCAACAGCTAAAGAAATTATGCAACGCTTTCCGAAATGTACAACCGTTGCTAATACCTTCAGGTTTGATAGTGAAGCCAATAACATAAAATATTTTACTACTTTATTTACTGATGGAAAAGAATATGTGTCGCAGGAATTAAGTTGTAAAGGAGTGATAGACAGAAGCGGCAGCGGCGATTGTTTTATGGCAGGATTGATTTACGGATTATACAATAAAAATACTCCCCAGGAAACGCTGGATTATGCTACCGCAGCGGCTTTTGGCAAACTGCAGGAAATGGGTGATAGTACCGTACAGGATGTTTTAACTGTGAAGCGGTTGGGAGAGAAATAAAAAAGCAGCCCGAAAGCTGCTGAATTATCTCACGTTTCACCATTCACTATTCACGTAATTAAATCTTCACCTTAATCACTAATTTCTTAATCGGCTCCTCATTAACAGCAATCATTGGGCTGTGCACATCATTCGGATAAAAGATGGTAAATTGATTATCTGTTAACTGAAAATAAGTATCGGGTGCATCTGCATAATAGCTTACATCTTTTTCTGCGTTGTATTCTCCTTTCAATTGTTTGCAGGTACTACGGGGTTTATAACCGATTGTTTCTTTGCCTCTTATGCAAATCTGAATATCAATGTTTTTATCGTGGCACTCAAATTTGGCATTACTTTCTTCAGCTGTTACTCCTTTTTTGTCAGAGTAAATAGCTTTTAAACCTTCTGCAATATCGTATTTGCCAACCTCTGCAGCATGTAAATCTGTATTGTTGATGTATTCAATTGCTTTTACAAATAAAGGATGCAAAGAAGCATATTGATTGATGTTGGAAAGTGAATCTAATATCATAAGCCCTAACCCTAAAGGGGATTTTAAATTTCAAATAATTTAATATTCGTAACAAATACCAACTCCCCTTTAGGGGTTGGGGGTATTAACGCTGTACACGTCCGCTGCCATCACCTTTAACTAACTCTTTCACTTCGCTTAAAGTAGCATGATTTAAATCTCCCGGAATCGTATGTTTTAAAGCACTGGCAGCAACACCAAACTCAGCAGCATCAGCCATTGGCATGCCTGTAACTAACCCATAAATTAAACCACTTGCAAAACTGTCGCCGCTACCTACTCTGTCTACAATTCTTACATTGTATTTTTTAGTATGGTAAAACTCAGTACCATCATATACTAAAGCACTCCAGCCATTATCACTGGCACTATGGCTTTCGCGTAAAGAGGATGCGATGAATTTAAAGCCGAATTTTTCTTTCATTTGTTTAAACACATCTTTAAAACCGTCTAAGTTTAATTCGCCTTTAGTAACATCGGTATGTGCAGCTTTAAAACCTAAAGTGGTATCAGCATCTTCTTCATTGCCAATACAAACATCTACATATTGGCAAAGCTCAGTCATTACTTTTCTTGCTTTTTCAACACTCCATAATTTTTTACGATAGTTTAAATCTATTGAAGTGGTAATGCCTTTTGCTTTGGCAGCTTTTAAGGCAGCTAAAGCAAACGCAGCAGCTTTATCGCTTAATGCAGGTGTAATGCCTGTAGTATGAAACCATGCTGCACCATCTAAAATTTTATCCCAATCAAATTCGCTTGCATCTACTTCTGCAATAGAAGCACCGGCTCTATCGTACACAACCTGAGATGCACGCATAGAAGCACCTGTTTCTAAAAAGTAAATACCCAATCTGTCTCCGCCGCGGGCAATAAACTGAGTATCTACACCATAACGGCGTAAATGATTAATAGCACTTTGGCCGATAGGGTTGTTGGGAACTTTAGTAACGAATGTTCCTTGTAAACCATAATTGCATAAAGCAGCAGCTACATTGGCTTCGCCGCCGCCATAAGTAATATCAAAAGTATCTGCCTGAACAAATCTTTTAAAATCGGGAGTAGATAAACGGAGCATAATTTCTCCAAGTGTAACAACTTTTTTAGACATAATCGTTAGTTGTGGTTTTTAATAAATTGATTTAAAAAATGATGGATTGACTGACTTTTAAAAAGATTACAAAAGTAGTTTTTTAACCACTTACAAGTTTAAATAAATTACGAAAACGTTTACGTTAAAAGCATTGGTATTTGTTTAAAATCATACAATTAATGTTTGTAGCAGGCGTATCTTAGCCATCTTAAAAACTAATGCCGTGTTTGCTTGCAATCATTTTCAATCAACCTATCTTTATTGCGTTCAGGCAAAGACTTCTCATTAAAAATATTTTTTAACCAACAGCATATTTTAATTTTAAAACTATGAGCAAAAAGCAGGAAATTTTAGCCTTAATACCTGAACAGGGTATTTTGCCTTTGTATTTTTACAAAGACACTACCGTAACATTAGAAACTTTAAAAGCCTTATACAGAGCGGGTGTTAAAACGGTAGAATATACTAACCGCGGAGAAGCAGCTTTAGCCAACTTTAAAGAAATGCGTAAATTAGTTGATACAGAATTAAAAGGAATGTATTTAGGAATAGGAACAATTAAAAACAGAGAGGCTGCACAAGCTTTTATTGATGCAGGTGCCGATTATTTAATCAGTCCGGGTTTGGTAGAAGATGCAGCGGAAGTGGCAGATAAAAATGATATGCTTTGGGTACCCGGTTGTATGACGCCTACTGAAATTATTAAAGCAGAAAGTTTGGGTGCTAAGTTTGTAAAACTGTTTCCGGGCAATTTATTGGGGCCCGATTTTATGAGTGCCATTAAAGAATTATTTCCTAATGTATTATTTATGCCAACAGGTGGTGTAGATACTTCTAAAGAAAATATTGCAGGCTGGTTTAAAAGCGGTGTATGTGCAGTAGGTATGGGAAGTAAATTGGTAAGCAAAGCATTGCTGGAAGCAAAAGACTATGCTAAAATTGAAAGCCTTACTAAAGAAGTTTTGGCAACTATTAAAGAAGTAAGAGGAAAATAAATTAACTATATCATTCTTAACGAAACACTTCCATGAACCAAGCAACGATAGGCAAATACAGATGGACAATCTGCGGGCTGGTTTTCTTTGCCACTACTATTAATTACATTGATAGAAATGTAATTAGTTTTTTAAAGTCAACATTTACTGAGCAATTGCATTGGACCGATGGCGATTATGCCAACATAGAAATTATATTCAAGGTGTTTTATGCGTTCGGCATGTTTGGTGCAGGTAGGGTAATTGATAAGTTAGGAACTAAAATAGGATACTTATTAGCAACGCTTCTTTGGAGTATTGCGGGCATTTGTACAGCGTTTGTAAATACTGTAACAGGGTTTGCTGTTGTAAGAGGTGCATTAGGTGTTACAGAATCAGGAAACTTTCCAAGTGCTATTAAAACAATGGCAGAGTGGTTTCCTAAAAAAGAAAGAGCATTAGCAACAGGCATTTTTAATTCCGGAGCAAATATCGGAGCCATAATTACACCACTTTCCATTCCTTTTATTATCGGGCATTGGGGCTGGCAAGCTGCATTTGTTATAACAGGGTTGCTTGGTTTTATATGGGTTATTTTTTGGTTTTTTATATATGAAGTGCCAAGAAAACATAAAAAACTCTCTCCTGCAGAGTTAGCATATATTGAAAGCGATAAAGATGAAGTTGTAGTTGAAGAAAATGCCCCTAAGATTTCATGGGGAAAATTACTTACTTACAAACAAACATGGGCATTTGCAATTGGAAAGTTTTTAACTGACCCTATATGGTGGTTTTATTTGTTTTGGTTACCCGATTTTTTTGAAAGTACCTACCATGTAAAACTTACAGGCACAAGTATTCCCATTGCTACAATTTATCTTATTTCTACAATAGGTAGTGTTTGGGGCGGATGGTTGCCAATGCGTTTTATTAATAATGGAATGCCGGCTTTTAAAGCAAGAAAAACTTCAATGCTTATTTACGCATTTTTAGTTTTGCCAATTGTTTTTGCTTTGGTTTTAGGAAAAGTAAACATGTGGTATTCTGTAATTATTATTGGTATTGCAGCGTCTGCACATCAGGCATGGAGTGCCAATATTTTTACTACTGTTAGTGATATGTTCCCTAAAAGTGCTACGGGTTCTGTAACAGGTATTGGAGGTATGTTTGGCGGCTTTGGAGGTATTGCTTTATCTCTGTTTGTTCAAAAGAAAATGTTTGTTTATTACAGAAGCATTAACCAAATAGAAACAGCATACTACATAATGTTCGCCGTTTGTGCCGGAGCCTATTTATTAGGTTGGCTGATAATGCATTTTTTGGTTCCTAAAATGAAAAGAATAGAAGTTTAATTTTAAGCTAATAAATAATTCTTAAGGTGCTGTTTATTAGGTAAGCAGCACTTTTCTTTTAAAATAGTTTTTTATGCAGTTACACATTTATAAAAACGCCGATGAATTAAATACTGCTTTTGCAGATTGGTTAGTTGCATACATTCAAACTACATTACAACAGCAGGAAAGATTTACCATTGCTTTATCCGGCGGAAGCACACCAAAAAAACTGCATGAGCTATTAGCTACTGAAGCGTACAGTAATAAAATTGATTGGGCTAAACTTCATTTTTTTTGGGGAGATGAAAGATTTGTTCCATTTAATGATGAACGCAATAATGCAAAAATGGCTTTTGATACTTTATTAAAACATGTGCCTGTTGTAAAAGAGAATATTCATGTAATGCCAACAGAAAATATTACGCCTGAAGCCTCAGCACAACAATATGAAACTCTTTTGCAGCAATACTTTCAGTATACAACACATACGTTCGATTTAGTTTTATTAGGAATGGGAGATGATGGACATACACTTTCTTTATTTCCTTATCAACCTGTAATTCATGACAATAAAAAATGGGTAACGAGTTTATGGTTAGCATCTCAAAACATGTATCGTGTTACATTAACAGCAACTCTTGTTAATCAATCTGCATGTGTTGCTTTTTTAGCAACCGGTGAAAAGAAAGCTACCGTATTAAAAGAGGTATTACAGGGCGATAGGAATGTTGATGAATTTCCTTCACAAATTATTCAACCTGTAAAAGGTGAATTGCAT
>SAIW01000016.1 GCA_004028795.1 Chitinophagaceae bacterium | reverse complement strand
TTGGGAAATTCATGTTTTATTTTATTCATTAGCAACATGTCATCTCCGCTTGCAATATTATCAATTCCTTTAAAACCATTTACCCTGTAAAAAACATCTTTTCTGTAAGCAAGATTGGCTCCGTTACACATTGCATGAAAGCCGGCAGAAACTGAAGCTGCTGTAATACCCTGCAGGCTTACAAAATCTATATACTGAAACATAGATAGCAAAGTACCATCGTTAGTAAATACAACAGGTGCTGCAACAAAAGCCGGCTTGGTTTCTTCAATTAAGGCAGCATAACTTAATAGCCAGTTTTTAGTAGCTGTACAATCTGCATCAGTAGTTACAATCCAATCGCCCGTTGCATATTTAATAGCTTTTTCAATAGCTTTTTTCTTGTAAGCGTTTAATGGCCTCCCGTCTAATTCATCTGCCAGTTTTAATAAATGTAAACGTGAATATTCTTTTTTTAATGATTGAACAACGCCCGAAGTATTATCAGTTGAGAAATCATCAACAACAATTACTTCATACAATACAGATGGATATTTTTGCTGAAAAATAGAATGCAGGCATTTACTGATATTCCGATCTTCATTTCTTGCAGGAATAATGATGGTAAAAGTTGTTTGCGGTTTAAATGAAGCGGGAACTACAAATTGTTTTAGCTTTAAAAACCATTTTCTGTACAATAAAATAATTGCTGAATACGGAATGAAAATAATTAATGTAAGCAGTAAATAAATATTCAACAGCATATTACAAAGATGCAATTTTAAGCACTACATAACTCAGTAATTTCTGCGAGATATTTTTCTTTTAATAATTGATGCCCTGCTTCAATTTCTTTTACTGAAACAAACAGCTCTAAGCCTATTTTAAACTTCAATCCGTTCTTGGTAAGAATAATTTTATCATACTTACCAAACAACATTTTTACAGGAATCTGTTTGTTTTGAATGATTGTTTTTAGTAAGGTTAATTTCGGATTGAACTTCCGCATAGTAGTCCAGCGGTTGTATAACCTTAATCTGGATTCTTTTTCTTTCAGATAATACTGGGCAAAATTGTAAACGCTTTTATTAAACAATCTTAAAGCAGTAGCTACTTTCATTAAAGCAAATAACCAGTAAGGCTGCTTCATAGTGAAATGAAAGAGCCTGTTGCCGGTTATTGTTTGGGTTGAAATTTTATGCCAGGTATTGTTATGCAATCCATCAGGAGCAATTAACGTTACGCTTTTTATTTGCTCCGGAAATTGTTGCAACATAAATAAACTTACTCTTCCGCCCATACTATAACCTAATAAATGAAATGGTTGTAATGCAAGCGGAGTAATGCTTTGCAGAATATTTAATAAATCAGTCGCAGTAAAAAGTAAGCCTTCATTCCATATTGTTTTGCCATGATAAGGAAAATCGATAGCAATAATGATAAATGTATTGCTTAATTCCTGCTCTAAAATTTTAAAAGAACTTCCATCTTCTCCGTATCCATGCAATGCGATGAGTAACTCTGTTCCCCTACCGAAACAATAGTAGTTTATCATTGAACTTTTATAAGCAACTGTACTTTGCATGGATGTTAAGCCGTAAAAATATTTTTTAAAATGTTTGGTGGTTTGGTAAAGATAATTGAATTTTGAAAATAGTTGCATAAACAACTATATGGCAAACAGTCACTTTAAAAGAGGAGAACTATACAGCGTAATTAATGCAATGGCTTCAACCGCAGTTGCAAGGCGAATGCAGAAAAATTTTAGAGATGCAGGGTTGGAAATAACTATTGAACAATGGAGCATCTTATATCACTTATGGAAGGAAGATGGGTTAAGCCAGCAGGATTTATGTAACAGAACTTACCGAGATAAACCAAGTATTACAAGGTTGATAGATAATCTGGAGAAAATAAAATTGGTTAAAAGAACGGCTGATAAAGATGATAAAAGAAAGAACCTTATTTTTTTAACCGATGCTGCGAAAGAATTACAGCAAACAACTATAGAACTGGCTAATCAAACAATGGATGAGGCTTTAATCGGCATTGCTAAAGACGAAATTGAAACAGTAAAAAACGTATTACAGAAAGTTTACGACAATTTGCAATAAGCAATTTGCGGAACAGTGAACAAAACGCACAAGAGTGCGACGCAACAATGCTTAATGCCTATTCTACAGCTAAGTACAAAATTTTAAAACACTAAAAATATGTCCATATGAGTACTGCAACACAACAATCAAAAGCATTACAAGGTGGAGAATGGATTATAAAAGAAAGTAATCCGTATGAAACTTTTATTCCTGAAAATTTTGATGAAGAACAAAAGATGGTAATGGATATGTGCGAACAATTTTTATCCAACGAAGTATTACCTATCATAGAAAGAATTGATAAGCAGGAACTGGGTTTAATGCAATCATTACTTGAAAAAGCAGGAGAGCAGGGTTTATTGTCAACTTCATTTCCTGAACAGTACGGAGGTTTGGGAAAAGATTTTATAACATCTACAATTGTTAATGAAGGCTTAGGCGGTGGCTTTAGCTTCAGTGTTGCAGTAGCAGCACACACGGGTATCGGCTCTTTGCCTATTTTATATTTTGGAACAGATGAACAAAAAAATAAATACATCCCTAAGTTAGCAAGCGGTGAATGGAAAGGGGCTTATGGTTTAACAGAACCTAACAGTGGCAGCGATGCATTAGGAGCAAAAACAACCGCTAAGCTGAGTGATGATGGCAAATATTATTTATTAAACGGACAGAAATGCTGGATTACCAACGGTGGCTTTGCAGATGTTTATACAGTATTTGCAAAGATTGATGGTGATAAGTTTACGGGCTTTATTGTTGAAAGAGGATTTGAAGGTTTTACACAAGGTCCTGAAGAACATAAGATGGGTATTAAAGGTTCTTCAACAGTGCAATTATATTTTCAGGATTGTAAAGTACCTGTTGAAAATGTGTTGGGCGAAATTGGTAAAGGCCACATTATTGCGTTCAACATTTTAAACATCGGTCGTTTAAAATTATGTGCTGCTGCATTGGGTGGTAGTAAACATGCAGCAACAACCTCTGTTCAATATGCAAAAACACGCGAGCAGTTTAAAATACCTATTGCAAAGTTTGGTGCTATTAAACATAAGTTGGCTGAAATGGCTATTCGCATTTGGGTTGGTGAAAGTGCCTTATACCGTGCTGCAAAATGGATTGATGATAAAGAACAGGAATTAATGCATGGCGGATTAACCTTTGAAAAAGCCTTATTAGGTGCTGCGGAAGAATATGCTATTGAATGTGCTATGTTGAAAGTATTCGGCAGTGAAGTGTTGGATTTTGTTGTTGATGAAGGCGTACAAGTACATGGCGGCAACGGTTTTAGCGATGAATACATTATAAGCAAAGCTTACAGAGATAGCCGTATTAATAGAATTTATGAAGGCACTAATGAAATAAACCGGTTGCTTACTGTTGATATGGTGTTGAAACGTGCCATGAAAGGAAAACTTGATTTGATGACACCTGCCATGAATGTGCAGAAAGAATTAATGAGTATTCCTGATTTTAATAGTGATGAAGAAGGAGCATTTGCCAAAGAGAAAAAATACATAGCTAATTTTAAGAAAACCATTTTAATGGTAGCAGGTGCTGCAGTACAAAAGCTGATGATGAGTTTAGATAAAGAGCAGGAAATATTAATGAACATAGCAGATATGGCCATTGATACTTACCATGCAGAAAGTGCTTTACTGCGAGTTATGAAATTGACTGAACAAAATGGAGAAACTGAAACTGCTGTTTATGCAGATATAATGCGTACATTTTTATACGATGCTGCAGACAGAATTAACAAAGCAGGTAAAGATGCCTTAAACAGTTTTGCAGACGGAGATGAATTAAGAATGATGCATATCGGGTTAAAACGCTTTACTAAAGTAGAACCCTTTAATACAAAAGATGCACGAAGAAGAATTTGTAATGCAATGTTGGACGCAGATAAATATTGTTTTTAGTTTTATATCAGTTGCTTGCTCAGTGTTAGCCTTGTCCTGATTCCTCGGGACGGGGCTTTTATTATACCGCAAAGAAGTGTTTATAATTCTTATCTGCGTAAACTCTGCAACTCCGTGTCTCTGCGGTAAATTCAATCTCAACTAAAACTTCACATACACACCCAACTCGGCATAAAAACTATTCTCTAATTTTTCTTCTCTAAAAACAGAACTACCGGGCAATGTAATCTGAACAGGGCTTTGTGGAATAGCATAAATTGGTGTAATAAATAAACCCCATTTTTTTCCATCATAAGTTATGGGTAATGATAGTTCATAATCTAACAATAAAACGCCGTCTGCGTTTTTTACCTGAACTATTTGAGAGACAACACCCCTTCTTTTTTTGCCAATATTTTCAAAATACTGTTTATAATAATTTAAAGTACCAATGCTTGCAGTTACTGTTGGTGCAATATTCCATTCATTATCATCGCTGCCAAAACTAAAACCATGATAAATTGATGGTATAAAAAAGAAATCATTTTTCTGTGAAAACAAAACACCAATATCGCCACTTATTGAGAGAATATCATTTTCATAACTAACAGTACCTCCTAATAAGCCTTTTGCATTGCCCTGAACATTTGTACTGTTAGTATTATAGAAATATTTACTTGCATATACGCTTCCATTTACCTGCTTAGCAATTTTAAAATTGTAGCCTGCATCAATTGAAAACAAATCAATACGATGTGCATCTGCACTGTTTAAATAAGAAGCAGATACACCAATATTAAAACCGCTTTTATCGTAATAAGCGAGAGAGGGAGTTATGTATGGGAGTGTTGCAGAATCTTTTCTGCCATTATATACAGCATTAGTTAAATAGCTACCTGATAATTTAAAGTAAGATTGCTCTTCTTTACTTTTTTCCTGAGCATGCAAATTGAATTGAGCAAATAAACAGCAGACAATACAAAGAATTGCATAAAGGGTTTTGCGTTGCATGACTATATTTTAGGTTGATAAAACAAAGAAAAACTTTTTTAGTTTAAAGAAAAAGCATACCCTATTTTTAATACCCACTTACTTATAATTATGCTATGCGAAAATTAATTTTTATACTTCTTCTGTTTATTCAACAGCAAATGCTTGCTCAGAGTTTTTTTACTGTAAATAAAGACAGTACTGCGTTTGCCTTAACAATACAGGGAGCCTCTCACTTAGCATCGCTGCCTTTAAAATGTTTACAGCAACAGTATCCTAACAAAATAAATCATACAGCATCGGGTGATAGCGATCAGGTATTAACTCCAAAAAATCTGCATCCTGCATTTTATGGTTGTTTCGATTGGCATAGTAGTGTTCACGGCCATTGGATGTTGATTAAGTTATTGAAAGATTTCCCCTCATTACCCGAAAACAAAAAAATCCGCGAAGCCATTTCATTAAACATCAATGCACAAAACATAAGAAAAGAAACAGATTATTTTACTATGCCATTAGCAAAAAATTTTGAAAGAACTTATGGCTGGGCCTGGATTTTAAAACTGCAACAGGAATTATTAAACTGGAAGGATGAAGATGGTAAACGCTGGAAAGCTGCATTGCAGCCACTTTGCGATACTGTTGTTAATTTATGGATGAATTATTTGCCTAAACAAACTTATGCCAACAGAACGGGTGTTCATCCAAACACTGCATTCGGATTGGTGTTTGCATTAGATTATGCCAGAGCAACAAATAACAAAAAATTTGAAGACGCTATTATTCAATCAGCTAAAAGAATTTATTTGAATGATAAAAATGCTCCTGCTGATTGGGAGCCTGATGGAAGTGATTTTCTTTCACCATCCTTAGAAGAAGCAGACTTAATTCGAAGGGTTTTAAATAAGACCGAGTTTGTAAAATGGTTTAATACTTTTATGCATTTAACCTCTTTACAGCACTTAACACAATTACCGGTTGTAAGCGACAGAAACGATTTACAGATTGTGCATTTAGATGGTTTATGCTTTAGCAGAAGTTGGTGTATGCGTGGCATTGCAAATATGCTTGCAGCAACAGATAAAAGAAAAGCCTTACTCTTACAATCTTCTATCAAACATTTAAAAGCAAGTTTGCCTAATGTTGCAAGCGGTGCATACGGCGGAGAGCATTGGCTGGCAAGCTTTGCAGTGTATGCTATAACCAATTAAATAGACCTTTATGTTATTTGCAACAATCAAATTAATAGATGTTTTAGATGGCAGAATCTCTTATTTTATATTAGCCTGGGTGCCCGTTGCAGTTGTTATTGTTTTTATGTTGAGAGGAATGATTGCCAGAAGAAAACGGGGAGATAAATAATAAGACCTATAAGATTTTCTAACCTTACAGGTCTGTTTTTGCAAGTCGTACTATTTCTTATTATGCTAATAATGTAGCATTTGTAGAAATAGTAGTGTTATACAATTTTGAAATAGGGCAGTTTTGTTCTGCATCTTTAACTGCTGCATCAAATTGTTCTTGACTAATGCCGGGTACTTTAGCTTCAACAATTAAATGAGATAAAGTAATAGTACCATTGTCTAAAGTAATCTCACATTTAGTAGTAATGGTTTCAGGCGTAAAGCCTAAACCCCCGATTACAAAAGATAGCTTCATTGTAAAACAACCTGCATGAGCTGCTGCCACTAATTCTTCAGGGTTAGTGCCTACGCCTTCTGCAAAGCGTGAATTAAATGAGTACTGAGTTTGGTTAAGGGTAGTGCTTTGTGTAGTTAAATGTCCGCTACCTTCTTTACCTGAGCCGTTCCAAACGGCAGTTGCATTACGTATCATAATTTTTGTTTTAAGAATTGATGAAAGTAAAAATACGTGAGTTAAATTTTACATGAATCACTATTAACGAAAAATTTATCTTACAGTTAATACTAAATTAAGGTTGGAACGTAAACTTGTTTAGCGTACAATTATCTTTACCTCAACTAAAAAGCAAGCATGACTGAAATTTGGCATCGGTTAATTACAGGGTTACAAAACACTACTTGGTATGAATTTGTGGCTGTATTTGCAGGTATTGGTAGTGTAGCTTTAAGTATGAAAGAAAATATTTGGGTGTACCCTATCGGATTAATCAGCACTATTATTTACTCTATTATCAGCTTTAAATTTTCTTTATTAGGTGAAGCGAGTGTAAATATTTACTACACAATAATGAGCATTTATGGGTGGTGGTTGTGGGCAAGAAAAGATAAAGTAAGCCATGAAACCATTTTACATATTACGTACAGTACAAAAAGAGAGTGGGTGTATCAGTTATTATTTTTTGCAACTTTTTACGTAATTATTTTTATTGCCTTAACTATTGCCAAGAATAGCTTTTTTGAAGGAGCTATACCTTGGGCAGATGCTTTTGCAAGTGCCGCCGCTTACACCGGCATGTGGTTAATGGCAAAGAAAAAAATAGAAAGCTGGTGGTGGTGGATTGCAACCAATACGGCATCCATCCCATTATACTTTGTAAAAACATTAGTATTTACAAGCCTGCAATACATTGTTATTTTAATTATGGCAATATTTGGTTTGTTTTCATGGATGAAGAGAGCCAATGAACAATTAAACCACCAATAATATGTCTTACTGCTCTTATATTCAAACAATAACTGATAAGGATAATCTGCATAAAGTGTATCATGATAACCACTATGGCTTTCCTATTGAAGAAGATGATGAGTTGTTTTGCAGATTGATTTTAGAAATTAATCAGGCAGGCTTAAGCTGGAATACAATTCTTCTTAAACAAGAAAATTTCAGAAAAGCATACAACTATTTCAACATAAAAAAAGTTGCTGCTTATAAAGAAAAAGATGTTGAGCGTTTGTTGAACGATGCAGGTATTATTCGTAACAAACTAAAAGTAAATGCAGCCGTAGAAAATGCAAAGGCAATTCTGTTATTACAAAAAGAATTCGGCTCATTTAAAAAATGGTTAGAACACCATCACCCTAAAACCAAAGAAGAATGGGTAAAGTTGTTTAAGCAAACATTTAAATTTACCGGTGGCGAAATTGTAAATGAGTTTTTAATGAGCATTGGTTTTTTACCCGGAGCACATGATGAAACTTGCCCCGTTTATAAGAAACTAATAAAAAGCAAACCGGCATGGAGCAAAAAGAAATAAAAAAAATTGTTATTATCGGCCCTGAAAGTACCGGTAAGAGTACCTTGTGTGAATTATTAGCCAAACATTATCAAACACAAAGCTGTCCTGAGTTTGCAAGGGAGTATTTATTAAAGCATGGAACCGATTACTCATTTGAAGATTTGCTAACCATTGCAAAAGGGCAGTTAAGGTTGGAAGAAGAATATAGTGAAATAGAAAATAGAAAATGGAAAATAGAAAATAAAAGAGATTTGGCTCCAAATAACAATTTCCCACTTTCTACTTCCCATTTTCCACTTCTTTTCATTGACACAGATATGTATGTAATGAAAGTATGGTGTGAGTATGTGTTCGGCAAATGCCATCAATTTATTTTAGATGAAATTGTAAAAAGAAAATACGATTTGTATTTGCTCTGCAATATTGATTTGCCTTGGGTTAAAGATGAATTAAGAGAATACCCCAACGAGCAACCACGTAAAGAGTTGTATAAAATTTATAAAGATATTTTAATCAACCAAAATACGCCCTGGGTTGAAATAAGCGGTAATTACGAAGAAAGATTTAGTAAGGCTGTTAATGCCGTAGATAATTTATTGAGTAATTAATTATTAGTATTCCACAAAATGCCAGCAAACGCCGGCAATATCAATCATGTTAACTTCTTTACCGTAAGGTTGCTGTGTTGGTTTGCCAACTTTAATTCCAAATTTTTCAGGTAATTGATTGTCAAGAATATAATTTCTGAAAGCTTCCACATCCGTCAGCTTAACACTAATCATTAAATTCTCAGCAAAATCTTTATTGTCAAATTTTTGAAGAATAAACCTGCATTCATCTTTTTGAAAGCCAATATAATCACCACTATCCCAATTAATTTTAAAACCTAAAACAAGAAAAAGTTGCTTTGAACTTTCAAAATCTTTTCCTGAAGGAACAAATGGTTCAAGTGATTGAAACTGCATACAATTTATTTTATTATTGCTAATACATCTTCATCATCTTCAATATTATTCATCTCTCTTAATATCTGCGGATATCGCCATGCAACTCTTCCGCTGATGGGTGTTACAGAAAACTTTTTAGGATTAGGCAAACACGCAATAATTTTTGCCGCTTCTTCTCTGCTTAAATCTTTGGCATGTTTATGAAAGTATTGTTGGGCTGCTGCTTCTATACCAAAAATACCCGGTCCCATTTCAATGGTATTCAGGTACACTTCTAAAATTCTTTTCTTGCCCCAGCATAATTCAATTAAACCAGTAAAATAAAACTCAGGAATTTTTCTGATATACTTTGTAACACCACTTCCCTGCCATAAAAAAACATTCTTTGCTGTTTGTTGAGAAATGGTACTGGCAGCACCGCCCAATGGAATTTTTGTTTTTTTATTTTTCTTTTTCTTCGGCGGATTAAAACTTTTTTTAATAGCATCCCAATCAAAACCATTATGGTCAGGAAAGGTTTGGTCTTCACTTGCAATAGCCGCCAGCTTTACATTGTACGATATTTCACTCCAGCCAACATAATCTCTTTTCAAGCCATAAGAAAACGAATTGCTTATTTGTGTAATAGTTATGGGCGGCATTAACCAACGGCAAATAACCGTGTACAATAAAGATGTTGCAAAGCCAATAATGAAAGTCCACTTAATCCATTTCCATAATTTTTTAAAGAAAGATTTTTTATTGCCTTTTTGTTTACTCATGCAAAAATATTTTGGTAATTAGCTTTTGTAAGTCTATTCAACAACTGTTGCGTCGCACACTTGTACAGCAATGCAAGCATCAGCTTTATTCACCCATTTTAATACTCTTCAATTTGTATTTATGTCCTAAAATAACTTTTACAGGATGATTCCATTGTAAAATTTTTCCAAATAAAAACACACCCGCTGCAATACCAACACCGGTAAGGTTTTGAGCAGTGAAAAAGTTTTGATTTTGAATTAAGCTATTAGCAGCATTCAAGACTATATAACCAGCACCGCCAACCTGAAAAATAGCACCGCTTGTTATAACGCCTAACTGCTGATTTCTTAAAGGCATTGCATAAATCTGATTAATAGCATAAGCCAACAATCCTAACGAAAGCGTATCTCTTACCGGCAAGCCCCAGGCATTACCAACAATTCGGGAGATTTTCTGATTAATAAAAATAGAATCGTTTCTTATTTCTCTTATCTCACCTTCTATCCATTGATAATTATCAAACTGAATGGTTATGTATTTGCCCGGAAAAAATGTTTCAATGGTTATGCCTTTCTTTTGTAAAACCATCCATTCTTTTGTTTGAGAAAATGCAGTTGCAGAAAATATAAGAAAGGTAATTGTGAGCAGTTGTTTCATTAGTTGAAAAGTAATATCAATTTTTCAACTAACTAAATTTAAAAAGTTAAAACTTAGGAATGCAGTTTATTGCCAAACTGCAAAACACCATACAATAATACAATACCAAAAATAATTAAAATCAATCCAAGCAATTGGTCTATGCGATGCATGTTTTTAGGCGTAAGCTTAGAACGTATTTTGCCTGCCAATAAAACTTTGGCAACATCACTTGCTAAAACAGTTAATAAACAAGTACCAAAAACTATAATACGGTATTGAATAGGATGCGTGGTTTCGGCGGCATCTGCTAAAATAGCTGCACTCCAGGCAAACCAGAAAATCAAAGCACCGGGGTTAAGTATATTCATTAAATAACCTGAAAAAAATATACCTAATAATTGATGCTTTTTAAAAGCCGCCGGTTTTACCTGATGCTCTGATACAGCAACAGGCTTTTTAAAAAACAACGAATAAATACCTAAAATAATTAAGAATGTGCTTCCACCTATGGCAATAGCTTTTTCATGTTTTAATAATGTAGCAAATAACGATGCAAATGAATTGCATATTAAAACCATTGTAATATCGCTGGCGGAAATACCGGCAACAAAAAGATAGCCCGCCTTATGGCCTTTATTAATACTCTGTTTAATGATGGAAAAAATAATCGGCCCAACCGATACAGAAAGCAACAAACCTAAAGCCAAGCCTTTTAACAATGCAGCAAGCATGAAATTGTTTTTAAAAATCCGGTTATAGTTTATACGAGTTCTTTCTGAAGAAAATGCTGCCAATCCTGTAGCATTTTTCCTTTTAATACACGTGGGAATTTATGTTGGCCGCCAACTTTACCTTTCAATTTCATAAAATTCATAAACTGTTCTTCACTTAATACTTCTACAAATATTTCTTTCAATGCACTGTTTCGTTCAACAGCATAATCATCATTTAGTTCTTTCAATTTGTCGTCAATCAGCTTTCTTAATACTTCTGTATCAACAACATCGTTACAGGCAACATACCACTGATGAGCAAAAAAACTATTATAAGGTATGCCTGCAACAGTAAACTCAGGAATAGAAATATTGAGTTCTTCACTTGCCAGTTGAATGGCTTTGTTCATATTATCAACACTTAAATGTTCGCCCACTAAGCTTAAAAAGTGTTTGGTTCTTCCTGTAATAATTATTTCGCTGTTTGCCTTATCAATAAACTTAATGGTATCGCCGATTAAATAACGCCATGCCCCGGCAGAAGTACTTATCAATAAAGCATAATCTTTGTTTTCTTCCACTTCGTGAATCATTAATGCTTTGGCTTTGGGAAGAATGTTGCCGTCACTATCAAAATTTTCATCATCAAAAGGAACGAACTCCATAAAAATATGTTCGTTTAAAACCAACTTCATTCCCTTGGCATATTGTTTATCCTGATAAGCAATATAACCTTCACTTGCTAAGTAAGTTTCAATATAAGTAATAGGCTTTGCTAATAGTTTTTCAAACCCTTTTTTATAGGGCTCAAAACTTACACCGCCATGCACAAAGAATGCAAGGTTGGGCCACATTTCATGAATGTTATCGAGTTTATATTTCTCAATAATCATTTCCATACACATTTGTACCCATGCAGGTACGCCAACAACAAAACCAATATCCCATTGCGGTGCTTTCTCTACTATCTCTTTCAGTTTTTTATTCCAGTCTTTTTCTTTGGCAATTTTTTTCCCGGGTTTATAAAATGGTTGAAACCAAATAGGAGCTTTTTTGGCAGTAATACCGCTTAAATCTCCGGCAAAATAACCTGAACCCTTTTGCAGTTCTGTGCTGCCACCCAATGCCAGCCAGCCTTTACTTACAGATGCCAAAGGAACATCTTCATACGAACGTAGCGACAGCAACTGTTTAATCATGGCAATTTTGTTGCCCTTTAATAAATCGTTGGTAATAGGTATGTATTTACTTGCAGCTTCTGATGTGCCGGATGAGAGAGCATAATATTTAATTTTTCCCGGCCAGCAAACATCAGGTACTCCTTCTAATGTTCTCTGCCACCATTCTTTATAAATGCTGTTATAATTAAAAACAGGAACAACATCCTGAAATTTTTTGCCAACATGTTTGCTTAACAAAATTTCATCAAATCTGTATTGCTGGCCAAACTCTGTAAACTGAGCTTTACGCAATAACTTCTTTAAAACTTTTAATTGTTGTCGGCGGGGGCTATTTTCAGGCAAGCCCAAAGCCGTTACAATCGTTTTAGGTAATTTTATTTCAAATAAAGCCATTCAGTGTGAATTGGGTATGTATATTAACGAAGCTAACAATATTCACGCAAAAATAACGCATGAAAATAAGTTATTCGCCCAAGTGTTTATAGTTGAAAATAATAAATCTTATATCTGTCCAGCAGTCGTAATCCTTTGCATACATTTTATCTAACTGCTTTAAAATGTTTTCATCCATATCGGTTTTGTTTGAACAGGGAAAAACACAAGGCTTTATTTCAGGGAGAAGGTTATTGTAAAAATGATAGCCAACCCAGGTTTTGTATCCCCTGAATACCAACCAACAGTTTTTTAATAAACTGCTGCTTTTTTTAATGAATAGTAATTGAAGAGGAAAACTAAGCAGCAGTATTAGTGAAGCTGATAAATCTACCATTCTTTTTAACCTTTTATAATATGGTTTAGCAAGATTGAAAGAGCCGGAAGCAGTAAAAGAAATACCTGTTTCATTTTTATGATAACTGTTAATAATAGTATTGGTTGAAGAGGAGAAAAATGAGAAGAAACATTGCCCTTCGTACAACTTCATGGCAATTATTATTTGATTTATGTCTAAGTCATTTTCACTGAAAATAATTTCGTTAATATGAAGTTGAGATATAACTTCTTTTAACGCCATTAAATAATTTTTTACAGGAATAACAGCAATAATTTTTTCATCCTGATTGGCTTGTTTCAATATATTGATGATGCTTTTACTATTCAGTTCATTACCGATAACAACAGTTTTAAGCGGGGCAAAATTTTGATAGTTGCCCAATTTCAATTTTAATAATAACCATCTGCTGAATGTTATAAAAAAGGTTGCAGCAATACTTCCAACTAAAACAACGCCTCTTGAGAAGCGAATATTTTCAGGTAATAAAGAATAAAATGCCAACAATACTATAATAGCTGAAACCGATGCCAGTAAAGCTTTTGAAGGCTTGTATAAGTTATCATAAATACCCGTAAAATAAGCAGCAGTAATAAAAGTTAATGTATAAACAGGTATTGCATAAGGAACAAAAAAAGTATCAAACTCAACACCGTTTTTTATTAATGCAACCCATAAATTCTTTGTTGCGAGCAATGAAAAAAATACGATAACTAAATCTGCAACAGCTAATGCTATTTTTTTTAATGAGTGCTTTATAAAAGCTGCAACGGCAGTTATATTAATTAACCAATTGATAAACTTTACAAAATTTTCTGCTTTGTTTTTTGCATAATGTTTTTCAACAAAAACCTTCATGGCACCATAAAACATTTTGGTGTATTGAATATTTGGCTTGCTTATGCTTTCCCCTTTAAAATGAATGATAGATAGATTGCCTGAATAATAATTATTGTAACCTGCCTGCTTAATTCTGTAACTTAAATCAATGTCCTCACCATACATAAAAAACTGTTCATCAAAACCTTTGCATTCGGTAAATACTTTTTCAGCAATCAACATATAGGCACCGCAAATGACATCTACTGCATGTACTTCGTTTTTATTCAAATTACCTAAAGCATAAGCGTTTATTTTTTTGGAAGAAGGAAACAAAGCAGCTAAACCTGTTAGCTTATACAATGAGGAAAGTATTGTAGGAAATGACCGTTTACTTTCAGGCAAAAATTTACCGCTTCCGTCAATCATCTGTACACCAACCGCTCCTGCTTTTGGTTTTGATTGAATGAGGAGAATACTTTCTTCAATAACATTTTCAGCAACTAAAGTATCAGGATTCAGAAATAAAAAGTATTCGCCCGAAGCTTTTGCTGCACCTGTATTACAGGCTTTAGCAAAACCTTTATTTTCAGTATTTTCAATTAATACAACTTCAGGAAAATATTCTTTCAGATAATCACAACTGCCGTCTGTAGAGGCGTTATCAACTACAATTATTTCACCGGTAATGGGTGCCAATGTTTTTTTTACTGAAGCAATGCATTGCCCCAAAAAGTGTTTTACATTGTAATTAACTATAATAACAGAAACTATCAACAATAATTTATTAGTACGAAGTAATATGTTTAGCCACAAGCAGCCAAATAACAAGTGTTAGGCATGGCAGGCTTATATTTGCTGCATGTTATTAAAACAAACACTTATCAAGGCTGCAGAAGCAGGTGCAGCAGTAATGAAAGAATACTTCGACAAACATTTTACTGTTTCTAACAAAGAAGGTATTAATAATTTAGTTACGGAGGTTGACCATAAAAGTGAAGCAGTAATTTTTGAGGTAATTAAAAATGAATTTCCCGACCATTATATTCTTAGCGAAGAAGCAGGAGAAATTGTACAGGAAAGCGAATACAAATGGATTATTGACCCGATTGACGGTACTGTAAATTATGCCAACGGTATTCCTATTTGTTGTGTAAGTATTGCTATTGAACATAACGGCAAAATGGAAATGGGTGCTGTTTACAACCCTTTTATTAATGAATTTTTCTTTGCACAGCGTGGGTTTGGTGCAACACTGAATGATAAACAAATATCGGTAAGCGATAAAACTGAAGTTATTAAAAGTTGTTTGGTTACAGGTTTTCCATACACTTATTTAGATACACCTAATGGCCCTTTGCAAGTGTTTGAAAAATTTATTCGTAAAGGTATTCCTGTAAGAAGATTAGGTAGTGCAGCTATAGATTTATGTTGGGTTGCTGCAGGAAGATTTGATGGTTTCTACGAACATAAATTAAGTGCATGGGACAGTGCAGCCGGCTTTTTAATTGTTGAAGAAGCAGGAGGAAAAGTAACAGATTTGGCAGGTAATTATTATAATCCCTATCAACCCGGTTTAATTGCGACCAATGGTAAAATACATGATGAAGTTGTAAGAATTGTAAATGGAGGAGAAGTGTAATAATGTAAGATGTTAGGTGTTTGATGTACAATGTATAAGCCTGAATTTTATAAATTGAATTGTTTTTATGACTGCGGAAGAATTGAAAATGCGGACTAAGAAATTTGCAATTGATATTGGGAAGCTTGTTCTTACACTTGATAAAAATGAAATTAACAGAAATTATCCCAATCAAATTATTCGTTGCAGTAGTTCTGTTGCTGCCAATTATAGGGCTGTAAGAAGAGCAAAATCAAAGCCCGATTTTATAAATAAATTAAAAATTGTAGAAGAAGAATTAGATGAATCTTTATTGTTTTTAGAATTACTTATGGAATTTAATGAGAGTAAAAAACAAGTAATTGAAACTTTGCATACCGAAGGTGAAATATTGCTTAGGATAATTGTAGCAACAATAAATTCATCAAGAAATTAGTATTAGAAATCGTACAACGTACATCTAACATCGTACATCTTATGTCTAACAGAACTGAAATAGCAACACTTGGTGAATTCGGGCTTATTGAACATCTCACCAAAAACTTCGAAATACAAAATGCATCTACAGTGGTAAGTATAGGAGATGATGCTGCTGTAATAGACCATTTCGGCAAACAAACAGCTATAACAACAGATTTATTAATTGAGGGTATTCATTTCGATTTAATGTATACACCCCTAAAACATTTGGGTTATAAAAGTGTTGTAGTTAATGTAAGTGATGTATATGCCATGAATGCTACACCAACACAAATTACTGTAAGTATTGGTATAAGCAACAGGTTTAGCGTAGAAGCATTAGATGAATTTTATGAAGGTGTATATGCAGCCTGCGAAAAATATGGTGTTGATTTAATTGGCGGAGATACCTCATCATCCAACAAAGGATTTATTATTTCTATTACAGCAATCGGGGAAGTAGCAACAGATCAATTTATTAAAAGAAACACTGCCCGAAAAGGAGATTTAATATGTGTTAGCGGAGATTTAGGCGGAGCTTATCTGGGCTTAACTTTAATGGAAAGAGAAAAAAGAATTTATTTAGAAAATCCGCAGATACAGCCAGATCTTGAAGGCGAAGATTATATTGTAGGAAGATTATTAAAACCCGAAGCCAGAAAAGATATTATTGATTTTTTTGCAAAGAATAATATCACGCCAACAGCTATGATGGATATAAGCGACGGACTCAGCAGCGAAGTATTACACATTTGCAAACAAAGCAATGTAGGTTGTATAGTGTATGAAGAAAAAATTCCGGTGCACGACAAAGCAAGGCAAGCTGCTTTTAAGTTTGGATTAGACCCAACCGTTTGTGCATTAAACGGCGGTGAGGATTATGAACTTATTTTTACTTTAAAGCAGGAAGATTACGATAAGATTACTTTGAATGAAGAAATAAGTGTAATAGGCTACACTACTGATATTGAAGAAGGTTGCAAGCTGCAAACAAAAGGCGGCAATACGCATAATATTACTGCACAAGGCTGGAATGCTTTTGTAAAATAATTTTTGAAAATTTATTGAATGAAGCTTTCCGGTATAAAAATATTTATTGCTTCAATTGTTGTAACACTGCTTATATCCTGTGCATCAACAAGAACAGTAAACTATCAATTCAATCAAAAATATCCGGCAGAAAAATTAAAGGCAGATGTTGTATTGCTTAAAAAAATTTTAGAAGCCAATCATCCGTCTCTTTACTGGTACACAACAAAAGATTCTTTCAATACAAGATTTAATACTGTTTTAAACAGCATAACAGATTCATTAACTGAAGTACAATTTCGCAATAGAATAGCTTATGCATTAAGCATTATTCATTGTGGGCATACTTCTGTACGTTTCTCAAAACAATACACAAAGCTGGCATCAACGCATATTTATCCTGCATTCCCTTTAAGTATAAAAATCTGGCCCGATAGTATGGTAGTAATAGGCAATTTATTTGCCGGGAAAAGTGTTTTAAAAGCAGGTACAGTTATCACTTCTATTAACGGTAAAAATATTGAAACCATTACCACTGCTATGTTTCCTTACATTAATACCGATGGCTACGCAACCAATTACAAGTATCAGGTTATTAGCGGCAACTTTGGCGGATGGTATAAAAATGTGTTTGGCTTAGAAAAAAATTATGTAGTTGAATACATAGATTCAATCGGCAATAAACAACAAACAACTATTACTGATTTTACTTTAAAAAAAGATACAACTGCTAAGAAAGATTCAGTTAAAGCAGTTGTAACAACACCACTTGTCAAGATACCGAAAATTCGGCCGATACAATTAAAACGTTCATTAAATATTGATACAAAAGCAAGCATCGCTTACATGCGTTTAACAACTTTCGGCAGAGCAAGATTGAAGAAATTTTTCAGGCAATCTTTCAGAACACTACATAAAAGCAAAACAAAAAATTTAATAATTGATTTAAGAGAAAACGGCGGCGGTAACGTAGATAATTTTGTAAAACTTACCCAATATTTAAAAGATACTTCATTTAAAACAGGCGATACTGTTGAAGCCATAACAAGAAAATTAGCATACAACAAATACATCCATCCGGGTATAGAGCAATGGTTTAACTTAAATTTCTTTACCGCTAAAAAAGCAGATGGCAACTATCATCAACAAAGAACAGAAGAGCATTATTACCAACCTAAGAAAAGGCTGCACTTTAAAGGTAAACTGTACATAATAACAGGTGGTTATACTTACAGTGCAGCAAGTATGTTTGCAGGTGCTATGAAAGGACAAAAAAATGTTACAATAGTTGGAGAAGAAACAGGCGGCGGTTATTATGGTAATACAGCCATGCAAATTCCTGATATTATTTTACCAACATCTCATTTGCGTGTTCGGCTGCCATTATTCAGGGTAATTATTAGCGATAAAAGAATAAAAGATGGAAGAGGAGTATTGCCAGATGTATACGTTCCCCCTTCCTCTCAAGCTATTAAAGCCGGAATTGATATAAAAATGGCTACCATTAAAAAATTAATTACAGGCAACACTAAACCTTAATTTATCGTCTTATTATTTGTAATAATTACAATTTTCTTTAAAATGTAATGTTTATTTTGCATCGCTTTGTAATGAAAACAAACTGTACTCATAAACAACTGCTTAAAACTTATTGCATTGTGCTGCTGATTTTTATCGGCAAAACAGCATTTGCACAAGACAGTCTTCAGCATATAAGACCCAGAACAAAAATTTTCCCTACCACAGATTTCGATCAACGATTTTCTTTTGTTGCAAAAGAAGATGCTAATATTTGGGGCTACAGAATCGGCATAGTGGTAAATGATAAATTTAAAGTTGGCATTGGCGGATATTTTTTAAATCAGGATACTTCTATTGTACGTTACGACAGAAGCGGTAACCCTACTGCTAAACTGCAACGCAACTTATACTTTGGTACTATTTATTACGAGCCATTTCTATTCAGAAAAAAATTTGTAGAAATGAGTATTGTGTTTGAAGCCGGTTATGGTAATGCAGTATTAGACTCTAATATAAAAGTTGTACAAGGTAGAAATACAACTTATAAAAACAACGAGAACAGACAGGCTTTTGTACCTATCGGCGTTGGTATATCTTATAATTTTAAAATACCCGATATTAAAGGCTTACACTTCCTAACCTATGTTGGTATTAACGCAATGGCGGGTTTGCGTAAAACAATTTTTGAGAGTGATTTAAAAACAAGTTTTGATGGTTGGTACTGGAGTATTGGCGGTGCTATTTTCTTAGATAAAATGGTAGCAGATTTAAAAAGGCATAAAAAGAAAAATGAAGATTAGCTAACCAACATTTGAATAAATAATAAGCTTTCGTTGTGTCACTCACTTGTACGCTTTGTACAATATTCATCAGATATATTTTGTTAAATTTTTCTTTGCGAAACTTTGCGTTTTCTGCGTCTTTGCGGTAAAAATCAACAAATAATTTCTACTTCAGTTAATGCATCATTCAAAGTAATTAAACTTGCTTTATACCCTTTTTCAATTTTACCTAATTCATTCGCCAAACCCAATACCTGTGCGGGATACAGGCTGCACATACGCAAAGCTTCATCTAATTCAATCTGGCAATGTTCAACTAAATTTTTAACAGCTTTCAGCATGGTTAATGCACTGCCACTTAATACACCATTGCTTTCGTATTTATCTCCATTCAATTGATGCGGGTAGGCTCCTTCACTTGTATCTGTAACTGCATCTGTAATTACAAACAATCTTTCCTTCATTATTTTTTTAGCAATAGTTACGGCAGCAAAATCAACATGATAACCATCAGGAATAATACTTGCCTTAACTGTAGCATGGTTCAGCACTGCACCAACAAAACCAGGTTCTCTGTGCTGCAAAGCACTCATGGCATTAAACAAATGTGTAGCAGTTGGTATGCCTTTATTAAATGTGTTAGTAGCTTCAGTATAAGTGGCATTGCTATGCCCTGCTGAAATAATAATATGATGCGATTGAATCAGTTGTATTACTTCATCACTGCAAACTTCCGGTGCTAATGTTATAATTTTAATAACGCCTTTTCCGTATTCCAATAATTCTTTTACTTCATTAATTGTTGGGGAATGAATAAAGCTTTCAATATGTGCACCACGCTTTATTGTATTTATCCAAGGCCCTTCTAAATGCAGGCCTATACAGCCTTTGCCACCTTTATTCCAATAGTCTTTAACTGCATCAATACAGTTATAAAAAACTGTTTTGCTATTGGTAGCAACAGTTGGGCAAAAATACAAAGCACCGCCACTACTGCAATAATCATTCAACTTAAATAATGCATCTGCATTTTGATAAACTGAAAACAACATGCCATTACCGCCATAAATCTGTATATCAATAAACGCAGGGGCAATAGACGTATATATTTTTTGATGTGCAGCTATTTTGATTGAAGTAGTAGGGGCAACATCAACAATTATATCATCTTCAATAACAATAGAATGATTATACAACCATTTTGTTCCTGTAAATATTTTATTGGCTGTAAAGGTTTGTTGCATCTCCCAATACTACAAATAATTATAATGCAAATTCAGTTTGTTTTTTATTAGGTTGTTTTTAGCTACGCCAAACTTATTGAAAGGGTACTATTCATTATTAAAATACCCAATAAGGCAATGCCTCTGATACAATCCAATAAAAGTATTCTGTCTTTTTTTAAAACGGGTGCAACTGTAGTTTGCATGGCGATAAGTTTAAGAGTTGAAGCTTACCGACAAGATAATTTTTTCTTTTGAAAGATAGAAGAAAATAATGCGTAGAAATTTCTGTTACGTAATACTTATTTGAGGGTAATAAACTAATGTATTAAACCAACTCTTCATCTTTAAAATGAAGTAAAATCAACACAAAAAATAATACGCTTGTAATTCTTTCGGCCGCAGCCAAACCATTCCATGTATTGCTTTGCCACATAGCAAACCATTCACCGCCAATAACTTCAAAACCAACAAACCAAATCAGTACACCAATTAAAATGCCTGCGATAGCCCAGTTTTTTGATGCATTAAAAATGGCGGCAGACTGCTTTATATTTTTTATTAATAAAACACCTCCTTTTAAACAGCAAAATGCCATTAATGCTTCAAATAAAATGATGAGTATATAACCTGTATGAAATAATATGGGTGAATGAATACTTCTTTAGTGTAAAGTACTATCAGGAAATATGGTATCCATTTTTAATACATGCTCAACAAAAAAATAATTGCTGTAATAATCAGTTGTATTACCAAAAGTTATCAGTAAAGCAAATAAGCCAATGGCAATTGTTATAATAGCTTTTGAAAAACGCAATAAATAAGTAGTTGATTTCATAGCTTATTCATTTGCCTTTAGCACCCGTAAAAAGTTACCACCCAAAATTTTAGTAACATCTTTTTTGCTGTAACCCTTTTCCAGCAAAGCTTTGGTAATAAGCGGATAGGAAGTAACATCATCTAATTCTTGCGGAGAAGAACTGATGCCGTCAAAGTCTGAACCCAACCCAACATAATCTACACCCACTAATTTTACGATATAATCAATATGTTCAATTAATAAGGATAAAGGCGGTCGAAGATTTTTTACTTCATCAGGATATTTTGCAAAAAGAAATTCCTGAAAAAAATAGGGCTCGGGGTTTATTTTTTTGAGTGAATCTTTTTCTGCTTTATGTTTTGCTTCAAACAAGGCACTGCGTTTATCGAAAGTGCTATCTAAAAAACCGGAATAAAAATTTACCTGAATTACACCACCGTTTTTTGCAACAGCTTTTATCTGCTCATCTTTTAAATTTCTTGATACCGGGCATATTGAATATACACTGCTATGCGATGCAATTACGGGTTTGGTTGTTGTTTGTATCACATCCCAAAATGTTTGTTCACCAACATGGGAAATATCAATCAACATACCCAACGCATTCATTTTTTTTACTACCTGTTTGCCAAAATCATTTAAACCTTTCGGTTGATTTTTTGCTTTTAAAATACTATCATGTGTTTCTTCAAATGCACTGGTAGCCCATGTTGTAGAGTTGTTCCAGGTAAGTGTCATGTATCTTACACCACGTTTGAAGAAAGTATCTAATTTGTTTAAATCATTTTCTATCATGTGTCCGCCTTCAACACCAAACAGGGCAACAATTTTATGTTGCTTAACAGCTTTATATAGTGCTTTACTATCAGCAGCTTTTACAATTTTATCAGGATTGCGTTTAACAACATTATCTAAAGTATCCATTTCAATATTAGCTAAAGCATAAGGTTGTTTTTCATGCCCATCGCACCAAACTGAAAATAATTGCACATCTACACCGCCTTGTTTAAACCTCGCTAAATCGGTTTGTGCTTTGCCTTTCAAATCTTTATCGAAAGTGAAATGTTTATTAATACATTGTTCTAAAATATCATTATGTGTATCAACTAATATGGCTTTGTTGTGAATCTTTTTATAGCTCTGTGCATGTAAGAAAGAAGATAGCATACAGAAGATTGCAAGTACAATTGTTTTTTTCATAACTAAAATCAGTTGATGGGTTTTCTTAATGTTTGTCCGTTTCTTATTCCGTTATGCTTTCCGTTTTCTATAGTTACTACTCCGTTCACTATAACATATTTAAAACCTGTTGTGTATTGATGAGGCTTTTCATAAGTAGCATTATCTTTTACTTCATCTGCATTAAATAGTACAATATCGGCAGCAAATCCTTCACGCAATAAACCTCTGTCTTTTAATTGAAATTTTTGTGCAGGCAAACTTGTCATTCTTCTTACAGCTTCTTCTAAGCTTAATACTTTTTCATCTCTTACATATTTGCTTAATACCCTTGCATTAGTGCCATAACCACGAGGATGCGGATTACCTGAACCAAACACTCTGATGCCCGCATCACTTGCAAACATGTTGAAAGGATATTGCATAATGCGTTTTACATCTTCATCACTCATGCCATGAAATACCATACCTGCACCGCCTTGTTTCATCATTTCCATAACAGTTATGGTTTCTTCTTTAGCTGAATGCTTTCTTCCTTTTAAAATATTCACTTCTTCAATACTTTTTCCATTGAAAGAGGTATCGGCAGAAAAATAAGCAACTACAGGATAGCTAAAGTGTTTCAGTTTTCTTTTCTTCAGCTTTGCCAACATGTACGCAGTTACTTCTTTCTGCACAGCAGGCCTGTTTAATCTGGTAATTACAGAATCCTGATTATCTGCTAAAACCCAATCGGGCAGCAATGTTCCAAGGTTAGTGCTGCTTGCGGTGTAAGGGTATTGATCAATGGTTACATCTAAGCCTTCTGCTCTTGCTTTCGTAATCATCGGTACTGTTTCTTTGCTTCTTCCCCAATTTTGCTGACCGCTTAATTTAAAGTGAGAAATTTCAACAGGCATATTAGCCTGTCTTCCAATGTTGATAGCTTCTTCAATTGCAAAAATTACACTATCACTTTCATCACGCATATGGCTTGCATAAATGCCATTGTATTTTGAGGCAGCTTTCGCCAAACGAACCACCTCTTCTGTTTTGCTGTAAGTGCCGGGTATATAAATTAAACCGGTACTGAAACCCACTGCACCATCTTTCATAGCTTGCTCAACTATGGCTTCCATTTTTTTCATTTCTTCTTCATTGGGGTCTCTCATGGCTCTGCCCATAACAGCCTTTCTCACATCGTTATGGCCGATTAACGAAGCCACATTGATGGAAAGATGAATACTGTCTAACGCATTAAAATATTTTTTCAGGTTTGTTTCTGATGTACCGCAGTTACCTGTTACTACCGTAGTAACACCATCGTATAAAAAACTTTCTGCTAACGGATTTTTCTTTTCGTCACCTTCAATATGCGTGTGTACATCAATAAAACCGGGTGCTACAATTAATCCGGTAGCATCAATAATTTTAGGTGAAGTATAATTATTCAAATGCCCGATGTCTAAAATTTTTCCATTTTTAATGGCAATATCTCCATAAAACCAACTGTTGCCTGTGCCGTCTAAAATTTTTCCATGCTTAATTAATATATCTGCCTGTTGTGCGTTAATGCAGAATGCTGAAAGCAGAATGCTGAAAACAAGAATAATTTTTTTCATTCTTTAATATTATAATTTTTACTTAACACGTTCATGTATTTAACTGCATTGCCGGATTGAAATTGTAACAAACTGCAATAGCCTGCAATTATCTGTTTTTGATAAAAACATTTATTGTATAGTAACCTTAGCTTATCAGGAGATTGATTGAAATAATAATTTGTTTTAGAAGGGTTATTAATAACTGATAAATCAATCATTTCTTCCATTAAATGGATGAGTTCAATATTTTGAGAATAATAAGCGTCACCCTGTTTTTTAATTATCTGGTTTAGATAATCGTATTCCATAATTCTGTGAACAGAAGCAGTATCTTTTATTAACCTGAAGCCACCGGCATTCTTTAATTGAGTTAATGTACCTTCTGTACTTTCAAATAAAATACTGCCCGAAACGTAAGGGTAATATTTGTAAATTTTTTTTATTACAACAGTATCAACTTTACCGGAGGTAAAAACTAATAAACTGTCAATACCTTTTAATAATTTATTGTTGGCTTTAACTATAGCATTTATTTGTGCGGTATCCATCTTCATATCGCTTATCATAGAAGCGATATATTCTTTTTCTTTTCCCCTATCTGTATAATGTTCTCTTATATTTTCGGCTATAAAGCCTGCAAATACAGCAAGAAATAACATGATAAATTCTGAAACATATTCCTTCCAGTTTTTTTTATGATGCGAAGAATGATGATGTACTTCCATTTTTTCGGTTGCTGGTTTCAAGTTTAAGTTTTCAGGTTGTTGTTCTTCTATGGACGGTGGCCTATGGACAATGGACTCTTCTCCACTGTTTTATATTATCTTCAGACTGTCATCTTTGCTCTCTTCACTCGTAAGCATAACATTTGGAGGGTAAGATAATCAACTTTATTCTTTGCTAAGGCTTGCATTTGCAGGAAATTTTTTTTATTTTTCGTTGTTAATTTTTTCATATCCCTAAAAACAAAACATATGAATACAAAAACTTTAGTTGCCGGTATATTGGCCGGTATCGTATCTTTTCTATTGGGCTGGTTAATTTATGGCATGTTACTAATGGATTTTTTTAAAAAACATTCCCTTCACTATAACGGACTTGATAAAAATCCACCTGACTTTTTATACTTGAGTATTGGCAACTTGTTGATGGGTATTTTAACAGCTTATGTTGTGGCACTTGGTAATGGCAACAATGCTAAAAAGGGTTTTACAATTGCTGCCATTGTAGGATTTTTAGTATCATCAGGAATGGACAGCATAATGTTTGCACAAATGAATTTAGGTTCAAGAACTTCAATACTTGTTGATGTTATTGCTGCCACAATACTTTCAGGCATAATTGGTGCTTTTGTTGGTTGGTGGTACGGGAGAAAGCCGGCAGCTTAAGTTTTCTAAAAGATTTTTGTATAAAACCGCCTCAGAAAAAAGGCGGTTTTTTTTTATACTTAACTCATTACTCATAATTAATCATTTCTAAATCTTAACAGTTACTTTTGCCGTCCTGAAAAATGTGCTATGATTGATAAGTTAGAAGCTATAAAAGCAAGGTTTGAACAAATTGGTGTTGCTTTAACCAATCCTGAAATTATTAATAACCAGAAAGAGTTTGGTAAGCTTAGCAAAGAATATCGTTCTTTAGAAAAAATAGTACAACCTTTTAACGAATACAGTAAAGTATTAGTAGATTATAGTTTTGCCAAAGAAAGTTTGAATAGTAATGATGAAGAAATGAAAGAGTTGGCAAAAATGGAATTGCCCGAATTGGAAGAAAAGAAAGAAACTTTAGAAAAAACATTAACCAAATTATTAATACCTAAAGACCCGCAGGATGATAAGAATGCAATTCTTGAAATCCGTGCCGGAACAGGTGGTGATGAAGCAAGTTTATTTGCAGGAGATTTATTGGGAATGTACTTACGCTACTGTACTAAAAAAGGCTGGAAAACTGCTGTAGTAAGCGAAAGCGAAGGAACAGTTGGCGGTTACAAAGAAGTGGTGGTTGAAGTAACCGGTGAAGATGTTTACGGAACATTAAAATTTGAAAGTGGTGTACACCGTGTGCAACGTGTACCTAATACAGAAACACAAGGCCGTGTACATACCAGTGCAGCAACGGTTGCTGTTATACCTGAAGCAGAGGAAGTAGATTTTGAATTGAAAGAAAGTGATGTAAAAATGGAAACTGCCCGAAGTGGTGGTGCCGGTGGACAAAACGTAAATAAAGTAGAAACGAAAGTTTTTTTAACGCATATACCAACAGGTACAGTGGTTGTTTGCCAAACAGAAAGAACGCAGTTGGGCAACCGTGAAAAAGCAATGACGATGTTACGTACTAAATTATACGAAGAACAGGTACGTAAGCAGGAAGAAGAAATTGCAAGGCAAAGAAAAACCTTGGTTAGCACGGGTGACAGAAGTGCTAAAATAAGAACTTACAACTGGCCACAGGGAAGGGTTACAGACCATCGCATTGGATTAACCTCTTATAATTTAGATGCCGTAATAAACGGAGAAATTGATGAGTTTATTGAGGCATTGCAAATGGCAGAGAACACAGAAAAAATGGCTAATCAGAATTAATAACAAAGAGAGCCATTATGCTCTCTTTTTTATTATCAGTTTAACGCAGCTTGTTGCTTTAGTAAGTCCTGCTTTTTCTTTAATTTAAGTTCCCAGTTCCAGGCGGTTTGCATCATTTCTTTTAAACCGAATTTTATTTGCCAGCCTAATGCTTCTACTGCTAAATTATTATTGGCATAAATAGCCATAACATCGCCGGGTCTTCTTGGTCCTAATTCATAATTCAGCTTAACGCCGCTGATAGCTTCAAACATATTTATGGCTTCTAAAACCGTAACGCCATCGCCGGTGCCTAAATTAAATATGTCTGTTTTAGTTTTATTTTTTGCTTCAATTAAATATTGCAGTGCCAAAGTATGGGCATTAGCAATATCGCATACATGAATATAATCTCTTATACAACTACCGTCTCTCGTTTCATAATCACTACCATGCACATACATTTTATTAATTTTCCCAATGGCTGTTTGCGTAATAACAGGTACTAAGTTCATCGGTTTACCTAAAGGCAATTCTCCTAATTCGTTGGAAGGATGTGCACCAACGGGATTGAAATATCTTAATAAAATAGAGTTGGTATTATTGGCTGAAGAGAAATCTTGAATAATAGTTTCGCCCATTTGTTTAGTAGCACCGTAGGGACTTTCTGCTTTTTTAGTAGGTGTTTGTTCCGTTACCGGAATTGCATCAGGGTTACCATAAACTGTACAGGAGGAAGAGAAAACAAAATTAGGTACATTAAACTCTTTCACACATTTCAACAGATTTATTAACCCGAACATGTTGTTCTCATAATATAGTAAAGGTTGCTCAACACTTTCGCCAACTGCTTTATAAGCTGCAAAATGTATAATGCCTGCTATATCTTCATTCTCCTGAAAAATAGCATGTGTTTCATCGAAACTCTTCAGATCAACTTTATAATTTTTGATTTTCTTACCGGTAATTTTTTCAATACCTGTTAAAGCAATCTCTTCAGATGAGCGGGAATTATCATCTACAGAAATAACTTCAAATCCATTTTCAATTAAATCTACAATTGTATGCGAGCCTATAAAACCACAACCCCCGGTAACCAGAATTTTTTTCATTACTTAAAATTATTACAACAAAGTAAGGTATTACCAATGAAAGTTAATGTAGCTTTTTAAAGCAACTGTCTTATGCAGTAAATTTTATAATGAAATTTATAATGTAGTAAAAAATGGCTGCTAATACAGCAGTAAATGGTATGGTTAAAATCCAGGCCCAGAGCAGGTTTACCGTTACACCCCAGCGTACGGCACTTAAACGTTTAGTTGCACCAACGCCGATAATTGAACCTGTAATGGTATGTGTAGTAGAAACAGGAATTTTAAAATGTTCAGTTAAAAATAAAGTGATGGCACCGGCGGTTTCTGCAGCTACACCTTCTAACGGTGTAACTTTCGTAATACGTGTACCCATTGTTTTTACAATCTTCCAACCGCCGCTCATGGTACCCAAACCAATAGCTAAAAAACAGGAAAGCGGCACCCAATCAGGAATTGCTTTTATTGAAGGGATATAATTAGAAATAACCATTGCAGCACCAATTAAGCCCATCACTTTTTGAGCATCGTTGCCACCATGTCCCAAACTGAATAATGCTGATGAAACCAACTGTAAACGTTTAAACCATTTTTCAGCTTTATAAGGGTTACTTTTTTTGCATATATGAACAATTAGAACGGTTATAATAAAAGCAATAACCATTCCTATAAATGGTGCAAATACAATAAATGAGATAATAGGAATTACTTTAGAAGTAACTACTACGCCAAACGTTTGGTAATGTGTAACAGCAGCACCAATTAAACCACCAATTAATGCATGCGATGAACTGGAAGGAATACCAAACCACCAAGTAATTAAGTTCCAGGCAATAGCAGAAAGTAAGCCTGCAAGAATAACGTATAAGGCAAGCGGGTCACCGGTTTTAAGCGTTACGCTTTTTGCAATAGTATCTGCAATACCAAAACCGCCGAAATAATATTTTGATAAAAAGAAAGCTCCGAAATTAAATAGGGCTGCCCATAGTACCGCCTGAAAAGGAGTAAGCACTTTTGTTGAAACGATGGTTGCAATTGAATTTGCTGCATCGTGAAAACCATTGATATAGTCAAAAATAAAAGCCAGTGCTATAATAACAATAAGAAGCGTAACCATATTTGTGAATTATAAATTATGAGTTATGAGTTTTGATAAATGAAAGAGAGTGGTAATCATTTATCATTCATAATTCATCACTTTCTTAGGCGTATTTAATAATGATAGATTCTATAACGTTGGCTGCATCTTCGCATTTATCGGTTGCTACTTCCATTACCTGATAAATCTCACGTTTCTTAATTACTTCCTTTGCATCATTTTCCTGCTGAAACAACATTTCAATACTCATGTCAAACACATCGTCTGCCTGATTTTCAATACTGTTTACTTTTACTAAAGCTTCGGTTATTTTACGCAAGTCTTTCATATCGCGTAAGCCATAAACGGCTGTTTTAATTTCAGAGCAACCTTGTTCAATTAAGTCAGCCATTTTTTGAATGCCGCTATCGTTAGGGTTTACTTTATAGAAGTTGATTTTTTTTGAAGAAGCAAAAATAAAATCGCAAATATCATCTAAAGCAGTAGCTAAATAGTGTATGTCTTCTCTGTCGAAGGGGGTAATAAAATTTCTGCCTAATTCAGTAAAAATTCTGTGAGTATGGTCGTCGTTTTTGTGCTCTAAATCTTCAATTTTTTTAATTAAAGGAACACGTTTATCATAATCCGGTTCTGATACAATTTTTTTCAACTGCAAGCCCATTTCACTAACCGTTTCAGCAACCTGCTCAAATAATTCGTAGAACACTTTATTTTTCGGCATGAATAATTTGCCTATACTATTTAATCCCATAAACACAATTGATTTTAACAAAAATAAAGGTATGGGTTGGATGTGAATAATAGAAGATAGAATTAATGATTTGGTAACATAGGCAAAAATCAAGGGTATAGTTAACAGGCAGGTAATATTGACTTAACATTTTGGTAACATAACAAGGCAACCTTTGCACCCTAAATAAAAGTAATTGCTATGTTAAAAAAACTACTCTTGAGTATTCAATTGCTGTTAGCTATTGGAGTTCTATCTGCTCAGGAAACTACTGCAACGCTAACAGGTCGCGTATCAGACAGTAAAAAGGTATTAATTACAGGGGCTATTGTTTCTGTAAAGCATGAACCAACGGGGTTCTCAACAACTACACAAACGAATAATAAAGGTGTTTTTGTTATTCCAAACTTAAAACCCGGCGGTCCTTACACTATTAAAATTTCAAATTTAGGTTTTAAAGAAGAGGTTTATAATGATGTTTATTTAACATTAGGAGCTAACCCCGATGTTAATATTACTTTGCTAAACACTGCAACAGAGTTAAAAGAAGTAACTGTAACATCTACAGGAAGAAAAATTATTCAGGGAGGAACAACAATAGGTGGAAGACAATTAACTACACTTCCTACTTTGGGCAGAAGTTTATCAGATTTTACACGTTTAACGCCTCAATCTAATAATAACTCTTTCGCAGGCTCTAACTTCCGTTACAATAACTTAACTATTGATGGTGCTATTAATAACGACGCTATCGGTTTCAGTAACTCATTTGGTGGCGTAAGCGGTGGCGGACAAAGCGGTGCTGCAGGTGCCGGTACACGTACTAACCCTTACAGCATTGATGTTATTCAGGAAGTACAGGTGCAACTTTCTCCATACGATGTTAAATTAGGAAACTTTACCGGCGGTTCTGTTAATGCAGTAACGAAAAGCGGTACTAATGACTTTCATGGTTCTGCATATTGGTACAGCCGTGATAAAAATATTACCGGTAAAAGTGTAGATGGTAATAAAACAAGTATTGGTAATTTATTTCACGAATTACAATATGGTGCTACTATTAGCGGACCGATTGTAAAAAACAAAGCTTTCTTTATTGTAAACTACGAGCAAACACGTCGCCAGGAACCTACTTTCTATAATGCAGGAGAAACAGGTGCAGCCATTACTTTGGCAGAAGCACAAGCAATAAGTAACAGATTGGCTTCTAAAGGTTATGATGTTGGTTCTTACAATCAATATAAAATCTTTACCAACAGCGATAAATTATTTGCAAGATTAGACTTCAACTTAGATACCAAAAACACGTTAATGCTACGTGCTATTTATACTAAAGGTTGGGGTAATAACTTAGAGCGTTCATCAACTAACTTCCAGTTTTCTACAACTGACTTTACACAGTACACTAATAACTTAAACTTAGTTGCTGAATTAAAAACTAAAGTATCTAACACTTTAAGCAATCAATTAAATGTTAGTTATATTAATGTACATGAGTACAGAGATTTCCCAGGCACATTAGCACCGTTTATTGATATTGATAACGGAAGAATATGGGCAGGAACATGGAGAGAAGCTTCTATTTATAATATGAAGCAACAAACTTTTGAAATAAGCGATAATGTTACTTTAATTAAAGGAAACAACAAGTTCACTTTCGGTACACATAATGAGTTTTATAATTTAACTTATGGTTTTATTAACTCATGGAACGGAAGATGGGAATACTCCCGTGGTGTAAACAGCTTCTTAGCCGATAACCCAAGCCGTGTAAGAGGTGCATTTACTACAGACCCTAAATTACCGAACGACAGAGAGCAGATTTATAATAACCCACCAAACCCGTTTACTGTTGCTTTAATGAGTGTTTACGGACAGGATGAAATTACCATCAACAAAAAATTCAAATTAACGCCGGGCTTACGTATAGATTATTCATTTGTTGGCAACCAACCGGGTGTTGATGCAGGTTTAAATTCAACTGTTGCTAATTCTCAGGCTACAACTCCAACATACAGCAATACGCCTTTCTCTCAATTAGAAAATAAATACTTAGGTAAAGCAACTTTATCTCCGAGATTAGGTTTTAATTACGATGTAAAAGGCGATGGTAGTGTAGTGTTGAGAGGTGGTACAGGAATTTTTGTAGGTAGAGTACCGTTTGCATGGATGGGCTATGGTTATACATTAAACGGAAGCACTTACGGAAATATAGACTGGAATGGACCTGCTGCTGGTCAAACTGTTCCCCTTGCTATCAACCCTTATGGCTTGAAAGATACAGTTACCAAATATGGTGGTGCAGCACAAAGCAGTACCAGAGAAGTAGATGTTGTTGATAATAACTTTAAATTACCAACTATCTGGAGAAGTAATATTGCTGTAGATTATAAATTCGGTAAAGGTTACAAATTCACTTTCGATTTCTTGTACACTAAAACAATTAACGATGTGAAGTTTCAGCAAATTAACCTGTTAGATTCTGCACAATACTTTACAACAGGCCCAACTCAATCTCCTGTATATGTGTCAAGAACCGCAGGCAAAACAAATGGTAAATACAACGGTGCTTATTCAAATGTATATTTCTTAAGCAATACACACGAAGGTTATCGTTATAACATTACTGTTCAGTTAAGTAAAACAACCAATAACTTAAAATTAGGTAAGCAATCATTATTCAATTTTAACTGGAGTGCAGGTTATACTTATGGTTTAAGTAAAGATATGAGCAACGGTATCCGTAACTCATGGGAAAGTAACTTCAACTTAAACCCTACCATCAGTGCAAACAATCCTATGCTTGCTTATTCTAACTTTGATTTAAGACATAGAATAGTGGGTGTATTAGGCGGTACTGCAGTTTGGAATGCAAGAAACTCAACATCATTAACATTCTTCTATGCAGGCCAATCAGGTAATCCATATTCATTAATTTATCAATCAGCTCCGGGTACCGGTGGTTCAAATGCTCCGTTGGCATACATTCCAAGTAATGTAAGCGATATTAAATTAGCTGATTATACTTTAAACGGAACATTATATACTGCAGCACAACAATGGACAGACTTAGATAATTTTATCAGAAACGATAAATATTTAAGTACCAGAAGAGGTCAATATGCAGAAAGAAACGGTTTAAGAACTCCATGGAATCATCAGTTAGACATGAAGTTTTTACATGAGTTCAAATTAAGCAAAACCAATAAATATCAATCATTGCAAATAAGCTTCGATATTTTCAATGTATTGAATTTGCTTAATAACGAGTGGGGCCGTGTAAACTTTGTAACCAATGTAAACAACTACACTGTTAACTTCTTAAAATATGTTACAGATGCTAATGGTAAAGCAGTTGGTATCCCTGCAAGCGGTTACACACCAACATTCAACTTTGTAAAACCAACAGGTGTAAACAATCAATACTATACATTAGACCCAATCAACTCCCGTTGGCAAGGTCAGTTTGGTATCAAGTATAACTTCTAATAAAGGGTAATAGCAATTGAACAAAAGCCTCACTAAAGTGGGGCTTTTGTTTTGTAATAATTTGTTTGCAGCAAGTTTACATTAACCTAACAAGTACAAAATAATTTTACATTATCAATCGGTTTATAGCGAATATAGTTTTGGGTAGATTTTTCTCATGTTAGCTTCTATATCTATAGAGGCTTTTTTATTTATGATAAAGTACAAGTACTTTCATTTTATAATCATCATTTTGTATATTCACTTAAAAAAATATGGATAACGAAGCTGCAAACAATCAAACAAGTCTTTTAGATGAATCGATAATTGATACAACTGAATATGATAAAAAAGTAAAAAAAGCACGAACAACCATTTTTGTAGTTGCTGTAATTCAGCTACTGCTGGGCGTGTTTTTAGCATTTAAATATGATGGGCTTCAAATGTATATTTCGGTAGGAATAACAGCGGTTATAGCTTTAGTATTTGTTTTATTGGGATTATGGTGTAAATCAAAACCATTAACTGCCATTATAATAGCATTAAGCTTGTATGTTGTGTTATGGTTAGCAGATGCATATTTTGATCCAACACTTCTTTTTAAAGGTATTATAGTTAAGATTGTAGTCATTTCTTATTTTGTAAAAGAGTTATCGCCGCTAAAGAAGCGAGTGAAATTAAAAAAGTACTAATGTAATTCTATTCCAATACTGGACTTAACCATCTCTCCATTACTTCTTTATCTAAACCTTTTCTTTTTACATAATCCTCAAACTGGTCTTGCTGAATTTTACCTACACCATAATACTGGCTTTGCGGATGGCTGAAATACCAACCGCAAACAGAAGATGCAGGATACATGGCTAAGCTTTCTGTTAAGCTGATGCCAATTGTTGCGGTTGCATTCAACAAATCAAATAATTTGTATTTCTCTGTATGGTCAGGACAAGCAGGATAACCCGGTGCTGGCCTGATGCCTTGATATTTTTCATGAATCAACTCTTCATTGCTCAGGTTTTCATCTTTCACGTAACCCCAATATTCTTTTCTTGTTTTTTCATGTAAGTATTCTGCAAAAGCTTCTGCCAATCTATCAGCCAATGCCTGCAACATGATTTTGTTATAATCATCATGATTGGCTTCAAAGGCTTTGATATGTGGTTCAATGCCATGGATGGTTACGGCGAAAGCTCCAAGGAAATCTGCCCCCCCACCCCCCGAAGGGGGGATAGGTGAAACATCCTGAATAATTGTAGAGTTGTTTAAATTTTCGAATTCTAAAGTCCCTCCATTGGAGGGATTTAGGGAGGCTGGTTTAATGAAATCTGCTAAACTTAAATTCGGCTGATTGGCAGCTTTTTTAATTTGCTGACGAAGGAACTCTAAATTCACTACTGACGATTCACCTTTCACGACTACTGTATCTCCTTCGCTTGACGCTTCCCAAAAACCAATGGTTCCTTTGGCAGTTAACCATTTCTTCGCAATAATTTCATCTAACAAAGCATTGGCATCGTTGTACAATTTGGTAGCTTCTTTGCCTATAATTTCGTCACTTAATATCGCCGGAAAATTGCCATGCATTTCCCATGCAATAAAGAAAGGTTTCCAGTCAATATACTTTCTCAACTCAGCCAAATCAACTTCATCAAATACTTTCGTTCCTGTAAATGAAGGAACGGTAGGCGTATAATTCGCCCAATCAATCTTTACTTTATTAGCTTTCGCTTCTGCATAGCTGATATAATTCTTAACGCTCTTCTTATTATCAAAACTTTCTTTCAGTTTGGTGTATTCAGTTTTGGTTTCGGTTAAGAAGTTTTCTTTTTGTTCTTTGTTCAACAGAGAGCCCGCAACTGTTACACTGCGTGATGCATCTAACACATGCACTACACCATGTTCATATTCAGGAGCAATTTTTACAGCTGTATGCATACGGGAAGTGGTGGCTCCACCAATCAGCAAAGGCTGCTTCATACCCCGGCGTTTCATTTCTTTGGCTATATGTACCATTTCATCTAATGATGGTGTAATCAATCCACTCAAGCCAATAATGTCTGCATTTTCTTTTTGTGCCGCATCTAATATTTTATCAGCAGGTACCATTACACCAAGGTCAACAATGTCATAACCATTACAACCTAAGACTACACCTACAATGTTTTTACCAATATCATGCACATCACCTTTTACGGTAGCCAATAAAATTTTTGCTGCACCTGCACCTTCTTCGTTTACTGTACCAGCTGCTAAGTGTGCTTGCTTGCGTTCTTCTTTTTCCGCTTCTATATAAGGAGTTAATACCGCTACACTCTTCTTCATTACCCTGGCACTTTTTACGACTTGTGGTAAGAACATTTTACCAGCACCAAATAAATCTCCTACTATGTTCATACCATCCATTAATGGGCCTTCAATTACATCTAAAGGACGAGGATATTTTTGACGAGCTTCTTCTGTGTCAGCTTCAATGTATTCAGTGATACCATTGATGAGTGCATGTGCCAAACGTTTTTCAACCGTTTCATTTCTCCATGCTTCATCTTTTACCTCTGCCTTGCCTTTTGCTTTTACGGTTTCGGCAAATGCAATGAGTTTTTCTGTTGCTTCGTTGTTTTCATTATTTCTGTTCAGAATTACATCTTCACACAAATCTCTTAAAGTGGGTTCAATTTCATCGTACACCACTAACTGACCTGCATTTACAATACCCATATCCATACCGGCTTTAATAGCATGATATAAGAATACCGAGTGCATGGCTTCACGAACATGATCGTTACCTCTGAAAGAAAACGACAGGTTACTTACACCGCCACTGATTTTTACTAAAGGATATTTTTGTTTGATGATTCTGGTAGCTTCAATAAAATCAACTCCATAATTGTTGTGTTCTTCTAAGCCGGTGGCTACAGCAAAAATGTTCAAATCGAAAATGATGTCTTGCGGTTCAAAACCTACTTGCTCCGTTAATATTTTATAGGCTCTTTCTGCAATTGCTACTTTGCGTTGCATGGTATCTGCCTGGCCTTGTTCATCAAAAGCCATTACAATTACGGCTGCACCAAAGTCTTTACAGATATATGCTTGTTCAATAAATTTTTTTTCTCCTTCTTTCATGGAGATAGAGTTCACAATGCTTTTGCCCTGAATGCATTTTAACCCGGCCTGAATAATTTCAAACTTAGAGCTATCTACCATGATAGGTATCTTGGCAATGTCTGGTTCACTTTGTAACAGGTTGATGAAAGTGGTCATGGCTTGCACACCATCTAACAAAGCATCATCCATGTTTACGTCTAAAACCTGTGCACCATTTTCTACTTGTTGTCGTGCTACAGATAAGGCTTCTTCGTATTGATTGTTTAAAATCAATCGTGCAAACTTTTTACTGCCTGTAACATTGGTACGCTCACCAATATTCACAAAATTGGTTTCCGGACGAACGACTAATGGCTCTAAACCAGATAAACGTAAGTAAGGTTTTATAGTTGTTGTGCTCATGATATCTAATTAACCACAGAGTTGTATTGAGTTGTTTCACAGAGGAAAGGAGTTAATACATTAGTCTCTTTATCCCGTTTTTCAAACTGCTTGTATTAAAGTTTAGCAATAATCCAACTTTACAACCTGATAATTTTAAATAGGTCAAAACTTGTGCTGTATGCACATCGGTTAATGACTCTACTGCTTTTATTTCAATGATTACTTTTTCTTCAACCAATAAATCAGTTCTATATCCTATCTCTAATTTTATTTCTTCATAAACCAATGGAAGCGATTTTTCCTTTTCCACTTTCAATCCTGCTTTTATTAACTCATACCAAAGACATTCTTTGTACGAAGATTCTAATAATCCCGGACCAAGAGCTGAATGTACTTTAAAAGCACATCTAAGTATTTCTTCAGTAAGCAGATTTATATATTCCATAAATCAATTTTGAAATCCATCAACTCCTTTAACCACAGAGTTATAGTGAGTTGTTTTCACAGAGGACAAGAGTTAAAGCAAAAGAGTATAAAATAAACTCCATCAACTCTGTGCAAACACTTCTTTACCTCTGTGGTTAATTAAGCAAGTTCAGTTTCCAATACAGGCAATTTTCTTGGCTCTACATTTTTCACGTGCTGTGCTATGTGTTTAATATGATCTGGTGTGGTGCCGCAACAACCACCTACGATATTTACCCAACCGTTTTTTGCCCAGTCTTCAATAAAACAGGCTGTTTGTTCAGGTGCTTCATCATACTCACCCATAGCGTTGGGTAAACCTGCATTAGGGTAAGAAGAAACATAACAAGCTGCTATGCTGCTTAGCTCTTCAATATGCCCACGCATTTCCTGTGCACCTAAGGCACAGTTTAAGCCCACACTTAAAGGATTGGCATGTTTTACAGAAATATAAAAAGCTTCCAGAGTTTGTCCACTTAAAGTTCTTCCACTCGCATCTGTAATGGTTCCGGAAATCATGATGGGCAGCTCCACATTATTTTCTCTGAAGAATTTTTTAGCAGAGAAAATAGCAGCTTTTGCATTCAACGTATCGAAGATGGTTTCAATTAAAAGGATATCAACGCCGCCATCAATCAATCCTTTGATTTGTTCTGTGTAAGCAGTAACCACTTCATCAAACGTAACTGCACGATAGCCGGGATTGTTTACGTCGGGAGAAAGGCTCAATGTTTTGTTCAATGGACCAATAGCACCGGCCACAAATTTGGGAACTGTATTACCTGTTTCTGCGTTATAACGTTCAATAGCTTTTCTGGCACATTGTGCAGAAGCAACATTTAGTTCGTAAGCCAAAGACTGCATGTCATAATCTGCCATAGCAATGGTAGTGGCACTGAACGTATTGGTTTCAATAATGTCCGCACCTGCTTCTAAATATTGTTTATGAATGCCGATGATAATTTCAGGTTGAGTAATGCTGAGCAAATCATTATTGCCTTTTACATCTGTATGCCAATTGGCAAAACGCTCACCACGGTAATCGGCTTCCTGTAATTTATGACGCTGAATCATAGTACCCATTGCACCATCAATTATCAAAATTCTTTGCTCCAGTTCTTTTCTTATATCTGCCATAATATTAATTGATTAACCGCCGACAAGGTTTAAAACCATTGCAGGGGTAATTAATAATTTTTGTTGAGTATTGTTTTGAACGTACAAGTGTGCCCTTCGACTTCGCTCAGGATAAACTGCAAGAAAAGCATCATAGCAGCACAAATGCCTGTTACAAAATTTTAAACGAACTTTTAAACGAGGAGATTAATTGCAATGCAGAATATCATCGTTTATTAGTTCAGTTTTTTCCTTTAGCCAAGCTAAAGATTTTGCAGGCTGAACAATAAACAAATCTGCCTGCATGTGCAAATGTATAAAGTATTAAGTAATAAGCCAAGAGTTGCCTACTGGTAGGAAGCATTAATGGTAACCTCAATGTTTTCTGCAACATCTGCACCATCAACCTGATAATCCTGTACATGAATTTTAAAAACACTGTTAATGTTAACTACAGCATCTTTTACAGTAACAGTTCCTGTTGCTGTAATATTTTTAGTAACACCATGAATGGTTAAACTACCGCTTACGGTTGCGTTGTAAGTACCATTGGTATTGAATTTTACGGCAGACAGGTTAGTAATACTACCTTTAAATTCTGCTTTGGGAAATTGATTGCTGTTTAAATATTTTTCGCTGTTGAAATGTTCCTGCATTAATTCATTTTCAAAACGAAAGCCTTTAATTAAGGCTGCAAAACTTATTTGACCGTTAGCTGCGTTTAAGGAGCTTACAATCTGCGTATTGGTTGCTTCAATATCTTCTGCAGGCGTATGAGAGAAAAATTTAATGGATGCAGTTTTACTTTTATAAATTTTTGGTGCAACTAAAACTTGTTTTTTTAGAGTATCAACTGAAGGCTTTTTAACTGTTGGGGAATCTTTTATAGTTGTTGTCTGTGCCGGTGTTGCCTGAGATGCAGCAGGAGCCGGCGTTGAAGAAGTTATAACAGCTTCGTTTAACTGCACTTCATTTAAAATATAACCGGTTAAAATACCTTTTACCGTAACCTTACTTCCTTTGGTTATGGCTGTATTGCTTTTTAATAATCTGAATGAAATGGTATTAACGGAATCGCCTGTTGCAATAAATATGGTTGCACCCAATGAGTCGCTCAGAATATTGCTTACTATACCTGATAGTTCAATGGTTTTATTTACATACTTTTTGTTGGCACTATCTTCATTGCTTGTAAACTCTTTTATTAAATCTGTTGCATTTACCACTAAACCTTTTTCATTTTCAACGCTTCTTCTATTATGTTCAGGGTCATATTTAATAAAATACCAAACGGAAGCAGCAATTAATATTAATGCGATAATGCCAGTAATTAAGAGTGATTTTGCTTTTTTAAAATTACTCAATACATAAATTAATAAACCCAAACCAGCTATCAGAAAAATTACAATCAGCCACAGCAATTTAGTATTTGCGGGTATATCTGTTCTTTTAAGAATACTTATTAAAGCAATAACAAATACTACAGTCCATATTATACTACTGAAAACTATTGCTCCGAAAACTCCTGTAAGATTGCTAAACATAGAAATTCTTTTTTGCAAAGAAACAAAGCAAGAAGTATAATGTTAATTTGAAATTTTTTGAAAAGAGGAAAATTAATTTCTGAACTCTTTTGGTTTTTTAATTACAAATACTCTGGAAACATTAAAACCAAAGTGAACTTCACCTTTGCCCCAATCTCCTGTTGTTTCATGAATAAAGGTTGGTTCAGTCATACCTGTTGAATTAGTAAAATGTAATTGAAATACGTGGCCGCCTGTTTCAATATCAACGCCTACTGCTAAAGAATTAAAATAGGTATTATCAATTTTATTAAACTGATAATAGTATTCTGCATTGATGCTTATTCTCTTTGAAATTTTTTGTCTTCCTCCAAAACCTAAAGAATAATAATCGTTTGAAGAAGTGGTATTAGGTGCTAAATTGTAATGCACTAATGTTGGCATAATTTGTAACGATGCTCCCTCACTTAATTTTCTGGCAATTAAAAATTGATAAGTATAAGCTGTTTTTTCTGAGCTATTGTATTTTAAATTGGTTACACTGCTGGTAATGTCTGCCGTTTTATTAATTACAGAAGCCTGAAAAGTTACTGATACAGGCATATTTACTTTACCGGTGCTTTGTCTTAGTAAACGGTATTTAGCAAAGCCTTCCATTTGTTTTAAATAACCGCTTCTGCTAATACCAACAGTTAAGCGGTTGGTGATACCATAATCAAAACCTAAAAATGTGGTGGCGTTATCTAACCCGAAAAAATCATACAAGCCTTGATTTAGAAAGCCAAAGCGATGGTGAATTCTGAAGTCCATAATACCGGCACCTAATGTTTCAACAGAATGGCCGTTAATTAAACGGGTATTTTTAAAAGTGGCAATGGTAATTTTTGTTTGGGTTTTATTAGTGCTGTCTGCTGCAAATAAATCAGGTTGTTGTGCGTTTGAAATAAAAGGGCTTATTGCAAACAATACAATCATTGTTGTAGTTAATATATGCTTCATGTGGTTTGTGTTTTACTCGTATTTACAATCAACTGTTAATTCAATTTCTTTGGCAATTTTTTCGCCTATATAATTTCCTTTAATACCAAAATCTGTAATGGTTACTTTAAAAACAGATTTAGCTGAAAGCTTACCACCACTGATTTCTATGGTAGCAGGTGCAGTTATATTTTTCTTTACACCATGTATTTCCAAATCTCCTTTTACTGTTGTTTTATAAATGCCATCTTTAGTAAAATCAATTGTCTTTAAATCAGTAATCATTCCGGTAAAGCCTGCTTTCGGATATTTTTCACTATCCATATAATTCTCGTTAAAATGTTCCTGCATTAAAGCATTTTTAAAAACAAAACCTCTTATTAAGAGAATGAATGCAACCTGGCCATTATCAGTAATTCTTGAATTAACCTGTGTATTAATGGCTTCAATATTTTCAACCGGAGTGGAAGAATAGAATTTTATTTTCCCTGTTCTGGTTTGATACATTTTTTGTGCCGATGCAGTAAGCGTAAATAATACGAATGCTATAAAAATTATCTTTTTCATTCAATTGATGATTAATTGTTTAAATATCCATTGCGAATCCATGTACGTATTTTAGCTATATCGCAGGATGAAATTTGTGGAAGATTTTTTGGCATAAAATCATAACCGGGTGTATGGTTTACTACATTATACAATAGCCCGGAAGATGCATATGGTTTAAGCGTAGTATAATTATCTAATTTATTACCGCCACCGGATGAGTTGGCAATACTGCTGGCATGACATGAATAACAATTAGCTGAAAGAATATTTACAATTTCTACACTGTACCGTACATTACTTGTGTCGCAAGCGGGTGTAATAACAGGAGCAACTTCTTTTTTATACTCGCAACTAAATAAAACTATTACCGCTATACATGCTAACGATGCAATAACTATTTTCTTCATATACGTACATACGTAAATTGATAGCGAATAGTTGCTCTACTTCTAACTTATTTTACATATTGCTGAACGGGTAAACGGTTGGTAAGGCTTTTAGCTAACGTCATTTCATCTGCATATTCTAATTCGCCACCAAATGCAATTCCTCTTGCAATGGTTGTAATACGGCAAGGAAGATGATTGATTTTTTTCTGAATGTAATAAATGGTGGTATCGCCCTGTATATTAGGATTTAAAGCGAAGATTAATTCCTCTGTTTGTTCTTTTTCAATTCGTGCAACTAAAGTTTCAATGTGTAATTGCTCCGGCCCGATACCATCTAATGGAGAAATAATTCCGTTTAATACATGATAAGTACCGCTGTAGTGTTGTGTGCTTTCAATAGCAATAACGTCACGAATATTTTCAACCACACAAATCATGTTTTGTTTGCGTAAGCTGTTGCTGCAAATGCTGCAGATGTCTCCGTCACTAATGTTATGGCAGCGTTGGCAAAACTGAATTTCTTTACGCATTTTAGAAATGGTATCACTAAAAAACTGCACATCGCCGGTATCTTGTTTTAAAAGATGTAATACCAAACGAAGTGCAGTTTTCTTTCCTATGCCCGGCAGTTTTGAAAATTGGTTAACTGCGTTTTCTAATAATGTTGATGGTAGCTGCATAAATTGTGAAGCAGCAAAATTGCAACTATTTTAATACAGTTGAAAGCTTTGCAGCTAAATCTTCGCCGCGTAAGTTTTTAGCAATAATTTTTCCATCGGGGTCTAATAAAAAGTTTGCAGGAATAGCTTGTATGCCGTATTGTTTTGCTACTTCATTATCCCAGTATTGTAAATCTGAAACATGCGTCCATGTTAAGTTGTCATCATGTATCGCTTTAATCCATTTATCTTTTGCTCCGGGTTGGTCCAATGAAACACTTAATATCTGGAAGCCCTTGTCTTTATAAGTATTGTAGGTTTTCACCACATTCGGGTTTTCTCTTCTGCATGGTCCGCACCAACTTGCCCAAAAATCAACCAATACATATTTGCCTTTGAACGATGCTAAAGAAACAGGCTTACCCAATGTATCGTTTTGTGTAAAGTTCATTGCATATTTACCGATACCTGTTTTTTTAGAAATTTCTATTTTGTTTTTTAATGTTATTCCTGCAAAAGATTCCTGTGCGTTTTTAGGTAATAAATTGAAAATAGGTTCTGCTTTCTCCTGGTTTTCATAACCTGCATAACGCTGTAAGGCATATAATGCTAAGGGCGATTGCGGGTTATTCCTGGCATAAGCAGCATATACTTCTTCATTCAATTTTGCATCTACTGCATCTAATTGATCTTCTACTTTTTTAGCTTCTTCTTTCTTTTGTTCTTTTAATAAAGCAGAGAATTGTTTGTTTAGTTCCTGCATCTGGTCATTATAAGGTTTGGCTAATGCAGTAAGTTTTACAAACTCATCATTTGTTTTAGAACCTTTTACTGTAGTATTTGAGAATGAATCAACACTTACAACAGTTATCTTTCCTTTCTCAATAAAAAGAGTGGCAATATCTTTTTTGGTTGTTCTGTTGCTTAAAGCAGCAACGCCGGTTTTAACTTCAAATTTTCTGGCTCTTAATGTTACCTGTGTTGGTTCTGTAATATTTAAGTTAAAAGCATATTTATCATTTTTGACTTCTATGCTGTCAGCTATTCTTTTACCATCAACAGCATAATAAGCATAAACCCAATTGATGGTATCTTTTACGTTTTTAAGAGAACCGGTAATAACAGCCTGACTGTTTGCTTTGGGAAGAATAAAAACAATTAATACCAATAAAACTGCAGTGTGTTTTTTCATAAAAAAATTAATTTGATAAACGAAAATAATAAATCCTACTAAAATAGTAGACTTTTAAATTTCGTAAGCAATTAAGCAATATAGGATTGAAACGGGTACTATTAATTTTTTTTGATGAATGAATAATTAACTCAAATATTTTCCAACAATCGGTACTCTTCTGCCTACGCCAAATGCTTTTGGCGATACACGGATAATAGGGCAAAACTGATTGCGTTTGTATTCGTTGGCATTTACCATTTTTAAAGTTCTATCAACCAATGCTCCATCAAAACCTTTAGCTTTTATTTCATCAGGTCCTTTTCTTAACTCAATGTATTGGTACAAAATTTTATCCAGCACATTATAATCAGGTAGGCTGTCACTGTCTTTTTGGTTAGGTCTTAATTCTGCACTCGGTGCTTTATCAATAATATTTGTTGGAATGACCTGCCTGCCGGCAGGCAGGTTTCTTTCATTAATGTATTTTGCCAAAGCATACACTTGTAATTTATAACAATCGCCCAATACACCTAAACCACCTGCCATATCTCCATATAATGTTCCGTAGCCTGTAGAAAGCTCACTCTTGTTGGATGTGTTTAATAAAATGTAACCAAACTTATTAGCAATAGCCATTAATAAATTACCTCTTATTCTGCTTTGCATATTTTCCTCTGCCAAACCAAAAGGTAAATTTGTAAAAACAGGTTGTAATGTTGAGAGAAAGCTCTCGTAAATGTTATTAATTTTTATAATGTCGTAGGGGTTGCCTAAGTTTTTACTCAAATCAACTGCATCATTTACTGAATGCTCGGTAGAATAAGGCGACGGCATTAAAACAGCTCTTACATTTTCTTTACCCAATGCTTCGCAGGCTAATGCCAAAGTAACTGCACTATCAATTCCACCACTGCTGCCTAAGATTGCTTTAGTAAACCCCATTTTCTTAAAATAATCTTTTATGCCAAAGATGAGTGCCGTATAAACCTGATGAATGTTTAAATTTTCATTCAGCGATGATGGAATAAATTCGGTATCAAAAATTTTATCGGCAGGCTCAACAACAGGTGCAGCAAGGGTTCCGTCGTTATTTAATACAACGCTCTCTAATGCTTCTTCAAACAATGGAAGTGCTTTACAAAGATTACCATGCTTATCATACATTACGCTGCCGCCATCAAAAACAATTTCTGTTTGGCTGCCCACTGCATTGCAATAAAACATAGGCAGCTTATATTTTAAAACATTTTCTCGCACCACACTTTTTCTGTCTTCTGCATGGGTATAATCAAACGGACTTGCAGATAAATTAATCATTACATCAGGCTGCTGCTTCATTAATTCATCCATAGGGCAAATGCGATACAAAGGGTTGTTGCCTAAATTCCAAATGTCTTCACAAATAGTAACAGCTAACTTCTTTCCTTTAAATTCAATAACATTCCAATGGTATGCAGGTTCAAAATACCTGTATTCATCAAACACATCGTAAGTTGGTAAACAGGTTTTATGAATGGCTGCTTTTACTTCTTTTTCATACAAAAAAAATGCAGCATTAAATAAATCTTTACCCTTTGTTATTTTGTTTCTTGCGGGCGAACCAACCAATACACCAATGGTATCGGCGTGTTGTTTAATAATATCAATGCTTTCGTAACATTTATTAATAAAATCGTTAAACTCAACAAAATCTCTTGCAGGATAACCGCAAACACTCATTTCACTAAACACAATTAAATCGCCGCCTTGTTGTTTGGCAGTTTCAATTGCCTCAATTATTTTTTGTCTATTACTTTCAAAATTGCCGATATGATAATTCTGCTGTGCTAAGAAAATTTTCATGAGGCAAATGTACTTTAGTTTGTTTCCACTTTTTTCTTGATAAAAAAGTGGAGCAAAAAATCAAGACAATCCCGAAACTTCGGGATTTCCGGGTCTTTTTTTGTTACTTTTTTGGACAAGCAAAAAAGTAAAACATATTTTAACAAGCTCAGTTATTACAAATTCAGTCAATTCGTTTTAATTCGTGTAATGAAGAAGTTGTTTATTATAATTATTGTTATCTCATTTTTCTCTTGTAAAAACAGCAAGAAAATCCCCGATGTATCCCATATTCAAACACCTGTAACTGTTCAAAGATTTGAGCAGGATTTTTTTACAATTGATACCAATCATGTTTCAGCTTCTTTAGATGCTTTGCAAAAAAAATATCCTCAATTTTTAAATGATTACCTGTATAATATATTAGGTTCAACGCCGCAGCCTGATAGCGTAGTACAGTATATAAAAATGTTCACCACAGCCTTTCAATCGGTTTATAAAACTTCACAAAAACAATTTCCTTCATTTAAAAAATATCAACAGCAAATTGAACAGGGTTTTCAATTCATTCATTATTATTTTCCGCAATATCCTTTACCCAAAAATATCATTACATTCATTGGCCCTTTAGATGGAACAGCTAATGCATTAACCTCGTCGGGCATGGCTGTTGGGTTACATGCTTATTTAGGAAAAGATTTTGAAGGCTATCATACAGAATATATCAGTCAGGTTTATCCTGCCTATAAATCAAAAAAATTTGAGCCCGAATATGTAGCAGTGAATTGTGTAAAGAACATAATTGAAGACATGTATCCTGATAAATCTGTAGGCAGGCCTTTAATTGAAAGAATGGTTGAAGCGGGTAAAAGAATGTATGCTTTAGATGCTTGTATGCCTTACACTGACGATACTTTAAAAACAGGCTACACTGCTAAGCAATTACAGGCTTGTATGGATAATGAAAAAAACATCTGGGCTTTTTTTGCAGACAATAATTTGTTGTACGAAAGTGAACCGAGTTTAATTAGTATTTATGTTACTGAAGGGCCGAGTACACCTGAATTAAGTAATGAGGCACCGGGATTTATCGGTCTATTTACAGGATGGCAAATTGTAAAAAAATGGATGGCTAAAAATGATAAAAAAACATTAACTGATTTATTCAAAACACCTGCACAGCAAATATTTAATGAAGCGAAATACAAGCCGTGAAATGTGAATGGTGAGTTAGGAAATGATTTTTAATTTTCAATTCAACTTAATAGGAACAATCAATTGAAATGCGGGAATCTTCACAGTAAAATTTTGCTTGCTATTCAGGTTCTGCATGGTATAATAACCCTGCATTTTACCTAATTCTGTTTTTAAATTGCAGCCGCTTACATATTGAAATTGCTCTCCCGGCTTCAACACCGGTTGCACACCAACTACACCTTCCCCTTCTACTTCTCTATGCTCGCTGTTACTGTCAAAAATATACCAGTGCCTTTGTAATAGCTGCACTGTAAAAGCATTATGGTTTTCAATGGTTATACGATATGCAAACATAAATTCATGATTAACAGGGTTACTGTAATCTGCCTGATAAAATGTTTCAACACTTATTTCAACACCTTCTGAAATTTTAGAAACCATGTTTGCAATTGCTTTACGTAAAGATATGTGTTTGTTATATGCTTTTATAAACCGCCCTTCACTTTTTAAAAACTTAATATGCTCAATAGTTTTTTTGTGAAACCGGCTTTTGGCTTCGTGGCATCTTCGTTGTGTCACTCACTTGTACTGTAGTTTTTCATGGCAACAGTAATTGCTTATATTCATTCCATAAATTTAAAACAGCCTTTGCTTGCCTGCACTTATTTTTGCAACTTAAAATTGTAAAGGCTTATGACAAAAATTGCTGTAGCTAAAGGAGATGGAATAGGACCGGAAATTATGGACGCAGTACTTAATATTTTTAATGCTGCAAAAGTTCCCCTGCAATACCAGTTTGTTGATATGGGCAAATGGGTATTTGATAAAGGCTTCAGCAATGGAATGACGCCCGAAGCACAGGCTGCCATTGAATCTTACGGCATTCTCTTTAAAGGACCTATGGAAACTCCCAAAGGCAAAGGCGTTAAAAGTATTAATGTTACTGCCCGTAAAACATGGAATACTTACGCCAATAAAAGAACCTTTCAAACATTACATGGTGTAGATACTGTTTTCAGCAAAGCAGGTATTCCGATTGACGTAACTATTGTTCGTGAAAATATTGAAGATACATATGGCGGTATTGAACATATGCTTAGCAATGATGTTGCATTAAGCAGAAGAATGATTACCCGTCCCGGAAGCCAGCAGGTTATTAAATACGCTTTTGAAATGGCAAAGAATAAAGGAGCCAAACGTATTACCTGCGGGCATAAAGCAAATATTATGAAAATAACCGATGGGTTGTTTTTAGAAGTTTTTTATGAAGTGGCAAAAGATTATCCTGAATTAAAAGCCGATGATGTTATTGTGGATGATTTATGTATGAAGTTGGTAACACGCCCCGATTTATTTGATGTGGTTGTATTAACCAATTTGCAGGGAGATATTGTAAGTGATTTATGTGCAGGTTTAGTTGGCGGTTTAGGTTTTGCTCCAAGTGCTAACATCGGCGATCATATTTCAATCTTTGAAGCAGTGCATGGCACAGCCCCCGATATTGCAGGTAAAGGAATTGCCAATCCTACTGCATTATTATTAAGCGGTATCGGTATGCTGCAGCATTTAGGTTTAATGGAAAGCAGTGCTATGATTGAGAATGCATTGTTATATACTTTAGAAAACGGAGCTCATACCGGAGATTTTGGCGATAAATCAATCCCACCATTAAACACAGAACAATTCACACAAACCATCATAAGCAATTTCGGAAAGAAGCCAGAACATAATCCGCGGAAAGATTTGCAGGATGTAGTTTCAGCAGATACAGTATTAAATTTAGAGAACAATGCTATGATGGAAACGCTGGATGACGGCAGTGAAAAAATTGTGGGTGTCGATATGTTTATTGAAAGCAATGTACAACCCGAAGCATTGGCAAAAAAATGTTTACGCCATGCAGGAGTGAAATTTAAATTAATCAACATAAGTAATCGTGGTACACAGGTTTGGCCAACAGGCAGCCGTTATACCAACTTAATAAATGTTTACAATGCCCGTTTTGAAAGTATTGATGGCGAGCCGTTAAACCAGCAGGATATAATAGGTTTGTACGTAAGTATGAGTGGAGACTTTAAAATATGCAGTGTTGAAGTATTGCATATATTGGATGGCAAGAAAGCATATTCTCTGGCACAAGGGCAGTAGAAAATATCTTTGATAATAAACCTACAACCTTCATAAATATTGCTGGCTTTTTTCAGTCAAAAATCAATACTTGCTACTACCATAAATTACATTAATTTCACGCCCAATTTTAAAGAGCAAACGATTATGGCCGAAGTAATTTTAATGCCCCGCCTGAGTGATACCATGACAGAAGGTGTTATTGCAGCATGGCACAAGAAAGTGGGCGATACAGTTAAAAAAGGCGATTTATTGGCTGAAATAGAAACCGATAAAGCCACTATGGAATTAGAAAGCTACCAAAACGGAACTTTATTACATATCGGTACAGCAAAAGGTGGCAAATTGCAGGTTAATGATTTATTAGCAATAATCGGAAAAGCAGGTGAAGATATCAGTGGTTTAATTAACGGAGGTAGTGCATCAAAACCTGCTGAAGCACCAAAGCAAGATGACAGTAAAGCAACAACTAATCAGCCACCTGTTACCAGTCAACCATCATCTGCTTCTCTTGATGTAAGCAAAATGGAGGAAGTTGTTTTAATGCCAAGATTAAGTGATACCATGACTGAAGGCGTTATTGCAGCATGGAATAAAAATGTTGGTGATACAGTTAAGAAAGGAGAAGTGCTGGCTGATATTGAAACTGATAAAGCCACCATGGAATTGGAAAGTTATAAAGATGGAATTTTATTATACCAAGGTGCAAAAGCAGGAGAAAAAATTTTAGTTAACGATTTGCTGTGTATTATTGGCAAAGAAGGTTTAGACGTGAATGCGATAGTTGCTGCTGTAAAAGGCGGAAGCGGAAAGTCTGAAAGTCCGAAAGCAGAAGAAGTAAAATCTGAAACCAAAGCAGAACCTGCAAAAGCTGCCGTTCCGCCTCAACCTCAACAACAGGAAGTGGTGAATGAAGGAAGAATATTTGCTTCTCCTTTAGCTAAAAAATTAGCAGAAGAAAAAGGCATTGATTTAAGATATGTAAAAGGCAGTGGCGATAACGGCAGAATAACCAAAAGCGATATTGATAATTATAAACCTTCTGCACAACCTGCTGCATCATCAGAGCCTGTTAAAGCAGAAGCACCAAAGGTTGTTGCTGCTGCACCTGCTGGTCAGGTTTCATTCGATGAAGTTCCTGTTTCTCAAATGCGTAAAGTAATTGCGAAGCGTTTAAGTGAAAGCTTATTTACCGCTCCGCATTTTTATTTAACTATGAGCATTGATATGGATGCAGCAGTTGCTGCCCGTACCAAGCTGAATGAAAATGCTAAAGTAAAAATCAGCTTTAACGATTTAGTGTTGAAAGCAACAGCTATCGCATTAAAACAACATCCGAAAATTAACAGCAGCTGGTTGGGAGATAAAATAAGAATTAATCATCATATAAATATCGGTGTAGCAGTAGCTGTTGATGAAGGTTTATTAGTACCTGTTGTTCGTTTTGCAGATACATTAAGTTTAAGCCAAATAACTACACAGGTTAAAGAATTTGCACAAAAAGCAAAAGATAAGAAATTACAACCGAGCGATTGGGAAGGAAGTACATTTACTATTTCTAATTTAGGCATGTTTGGTATTGATGAGTTTACTGCCATCATCAATCCACCCGATGCATGTATATTGGCTGTTGGTGGCATTGCACAGGTACCTGTTGTAAAGAATGGTGCTGTTGTTCCGGGAAATGTTATGAAAGTAACATTAAGTTGCGACCACAGAGTTGTTGACGGTGCTACAGGTGCAGCGTTCCTGCAAACGCTGAAAAGCTTGTTAGAAGAGCCTTTGAGAATGTTGGTATAACCAAACAGTTTGTTTATAATTGAATAATTATTAAGCCCCGAATTTCGGGGCTTAATAATTTAATAACATGTACATCTTTTAAAAATCAATAAAAAAATTACTACTTTAGTCGACACCTTAAACCCCCCGTTAGTTGTTATGTTAAAGCCATTTATTGTTTTGATTGCTTTAATTTTAATCGTAATGATTATTTCTTAACCTTATCAGTAAGTAAGTACCGAGCATCAAAATTATCAAGACTAAGAGGTTGCTTTAAAAAAAGCAGCCTCTTTTTTTTATTTAATATTTCTCAATAACGCCACTTAAAAATTTCTCAAATCCTTTGCGAATATTAGATGCAGCTGTTTGATGTGCATTAACCATTAAAGAAAAAATATATTGCTTGCCTTTATTAGTTATTATAAATCCGCTTAATGCAACAACACCGCTAAGTGTACCTGTTTTAGCGTAAATTTTTCCTGCATAGTTTTTATACAAACCTGCTAATGTTCCTTCATTGCCTGTTGGTAAAATGCCTGTAATTCTGTTCCAGTTAAAATCCTGCTTCATTTTATTCAACACAAAAACAAAATCCTGCGGTGTAACTAAATCATACCTGCTTAAACCGCTGCCATCAACCCAGCGTGGCTTTTGGGGCATGGCAGCATAATCTGTTTTTAATAAAGTATCAATTATTTTACTGTCGCTCATATAACCTAACTGCTCATTACTTACCATCAATAAAGTTTGTTCAGCAAAAAAATTATCACTTCTGTGCATCATAATTTTTAATAATGAGTCAGTAGGCTGAGAGTATAATTTTTTCCAGCTTGTGGTACTTTTCACTTCAGCATCAACAGCAGTAATATCATTGTGTAAGCTATCCTGCAATAAAGCAATGCCCATATCAAATGAAGTAACAAAAGGAATCTCTGTTCCTTTAAATGTTGTATTAGCAGCCTTAACAGTAAAATCGTTTGTAAACTGATTACGTGTAATGCTGAATTTATTCTGTCTGGTATCAGCCAATAGTAATAACGAATCCTGAAAAGCTTTTGGCATGGCAATAACTGCATTGCCTTTTTTATTAAAACGAACAGTATTGCCAAATACAGGCATAGCACTACGTTCGGGCATATAATCTGCATCATAATCATTCCATGCCCAACCCATACCGTACTTCTCCGCTTTCCAATCGGCAGGAATTACAGTAATGTTATCATGATTTTTTTTGAAGAAATCATACACAGGTTGTTGCTTAAAATCAGGGTGCAATAAGGTAGGGTCACCGGTAAATTTTATAGTGTATTCACCTTCATCGTTTATATACTTCAAACCAACCAAACTATCACCCAAATATTTCATAGCAGCATAACAGGTTAGTAGTTTGGTATTACTTGCAGGTACAAAATATTTATTGCTTTGATAACTGTAAACATATTGTTGTTTGCTTACATCAAATAATGCAATACCAACATGTGCAGGCAAAAAATTGCTATCGGTAAGTATTGATTTTTTGGCCTGTTTGGCAATTTGTTTTTGAACTGAACAGGAGAAAAAAAATAAGGAAGAAAGTGAAAGGAATAAAGCAGAATATCGGTTGAATCTTTTTAAAAAATGCATGATTATTATTTTAACAACAATTCCAATTGAAAACTATTTCATTAACTTCAAGCCCCCAAAAAAAACACACGATGAAAGTACAACATCATTTACTAATTGCTTCTGTTTTATTAAGCAGCGTTTCTTTTGCTGCAGATGGTGGAAAGAAAAAAACAACGCCACCCGAAAAGAAAAAATACATTGATAAAGCCAACATGGATGCATCAGTAAAACCGGGCGATAATTTTTATCAATATGCCAATGGCAATTGGGTAAAAAATAATCCTGTGCCTGCATCAAGAACACGTTGGGGTAGCTTTGATGAATTAAGACAGGAGAGTTCTAAACGTTTACAATCTTTATTAGAAGCGGCTGCAACAGCTACTGACAGAGACCGTAAAACACAAGTGATAGGCGACTTTTATAAAAGCGGAATGGATAGTTTGGCTATTGAAGCTAAAGGTTACGAACCTATTAAAGCCGATTTAGAAAGATTAAACAGCATTACAAGCATTGCAGAAATCGTGCATGAAGTGGTAAACCTTAGAGTAAATGCATTGGGTAGCCCGTTATTCGGAATGAATGTGGGACCTGATAGAAAAAATGTAATGGTGTATATTCCTTCCATCGGGCAAGGCGGTACTACTTTGCCTGATAGAGATTATTATTTAAAGGATGATGCAAGAAGCGTTAAAATTCGCGAAGCATACAAAACCTATTTGCAAAAAATGTTTGCCTTGGTTGGTGAAAATGCAACAACCGCTGCTGTCAGTGCAGCTTCCGTTTTAAAAATTGAAACTACTTTGGCTAATGCACAAATGAGCAGAATTGAAATGCGGGACCCGAATAAAACGTATAACAAGTTTGCGGTAAACGATCTAAGTAAAACAACACCTTACTTAAACTGGGCAGCTATTTTAAAAGAAGCAAAAATTAATGGTGCTGATAGTGTATTAGTAGGCAATCCCGCATTCTTAAAAAAAGTAAACAGCATGTTAACTGAATACTCTTTAAATGACTGGAGAAGCTATTTACGCTGGAACCTTATAAGAAGTGCTGCACCTTATTTAAGCCATGAATTTGTTGATGCAGATTTTGAATTTACCAAAGCACAAACCGGACAAAAAGTACCTACACCACGTTGGGAAAGAATGAGTAGTTTGATTGACAGAATGCTGGGTGATATGATTGGCGAATTGTATGTAGAAAAATATTTTAAGCCGGAAGCAAAAGCATACATGGTTAATTTAGTTAATAATATGCAGGCTACTTTTGCTGAAAGAATTAAACGTTTAGATTGGATGAGCGAAGCCACTAAACAAAAAGCATTAGAAAAATTAAATGCCTTTGCTAAAAAAATTGCATATCCTGATAAATGGAGAAGCTACGAAGGCATTGAAACAACACCGGATAATTTCTTTAAAAATGTAAAAACATGTGCTGTTTGGTTCTACAACTATAATGTAAGCAAAATGGGTAAACCGGTTGACAGAAGCGAGTGGGGAATGACGCCGCCAACCATTAATGCACAATACAGTCCGAGCAATAACGATATTACTTTTCCTGCAGGAATTTTACAATTTCCGTTCTTTGATTTTGGTGCAGATGATGCGGTAAACTACGGCGGCATTGCCGCTGTTATCGGTCATGAAATGACACATGGTTTTGATGATCAGGGAAGACAGTTTGATGCTGTTGGAAACTTAAAAGACTGGTGGCAAAAAGAAGATGCAGATAAGTTTAAAACCAAAGCAGATGAAGTAGTAAAACAATACGATGCATTAACCGTGCAGGATACCATTCATGTACAGGGCAGATTAACATTGGGAGAAAATCTGGCAGATCTTGGCGGATTAAGTATTGCATACGAAGCATTCAGTAAAACCAAACAGTTTAAAGAAGGTAAAAAGATTGATGGATTAACACCGCAACAACGCTTCTTCTTAGGCTGGGCACAGGTTTGGAGAAACAATACCTTACCCGATACAGAAGCACAATTAATTAAAACAGATCCGCATTCTCCCGGTATACACAGAACCAATGCACCCATAACCAATATTGATGCATGGTATGAAGCTTTTGATGTTAAGCCCGGAGATAAAATGTATAAAACCCCTGAGCAAAGAACACATATCTGGTAATAATAACTTATCGATATAAAGAAAGCCTCACATACAAGTGAGGCTTTTATTTTTTATGATACCGGCTGTATTTTTCATGGCGTCTTCGTTGCGTCGCAATCACTTCATCTGTAGCTTTTCATGGCAACATTAATTCCTCTCTGCATAACGCATCCAGCGTTCGGGTATTTCATTTTGTGAGGCAATGTAATAATCGCCTTTACTGCATGCCAACATTTTACCATCATGTGTTTGCATCCACCAACGACCTGTTTTTTTACTTTGTAAAAACACGGTATCAAATTCTGCAAAAGCTAAGGTTACCTCATTAAAATTATCACGTTGTTCTACACTGCTTTCTTTCTTTCCTTTATGTATACCATCCATTACATACCACAACATATGTGCAATTTGTATGGTTGTTAAATTATTTTCATCCTGCTCATGCAAAAAATTATAAATACCGATACTGCATGGGTTGGTACTCATACCTGCATATTGCATTAATGTACAGGCTTCTTCTCCGTTAAAACCATTGGGTGTTAAATAATTGGCAGGTGCATGTGCATGTTGAATAGCAGATATATCAAATGAAAATAAAGATGCATTGCGAATAGCAGGTTCAATTTCTTCTATAGCTTCTTTTACTTTTCCAACACGCCAGCAATCAAACCTGAGTTTATCAATGGTTTCCAACATCTGCGGATGTACATAATAACTTTGAAAACCGATATGGGTGTAATGTTTTATGAAGTTGGGTTCGCCCGTAAGCATTTCCATTAAAAACTTATCAGCCGGCAATGCACTATCCATATCCAAATCAATCTTGGCATCTACACAAACCGCTTCAATAATTTTTTGTTGTTCAACATAAGCATTGTATTGTGCTAATGTAATATCATGCGAGCCTCCAATAATTACCACACGTTTACCTGCTTCAATTAATTCTTTAACAACTGTTTTTATAGCAGCGTAACTATCCTGTAAGCTTTCGCCTTTTTTTATATTCCCGATATCTGCAACGCTAACGTCTTTATGCCAATGGTATAAACTATAAAATTTTTTTCTTATAGCATCTGCACTGCCTTCTTCAACCGTAAACTTCCCGCTGCCTCGGTATTCTTCACAACCAACAATAATTAAATCAGCATGGGTTATATCAGGAAAAATTGTTTCATATACTGTAACATGTTTTCCTAATTGTGTATCTCTGTAACCTTCATCATCTGAAATAACAGCAAGGTTAACGGGATTCAAAAAATCTGCAAGTGTTGCTAAACTCATGTACAGTTGGTTTGTAACAAACTTAATTTAATTAAAGCTGAAACAAAAGCAAAGCAGGCTGTTGTTAATAAAAGAAATAAGATGAAAAAATTATTGACCTACTTCGTAAACTTATAACCTGCCCCACGAACGGAATGAAAGTGTTGCGGATTGCGACTATCGGCTTCAAAATATTTTCGGAAGTTGAGAATAAAATTATCTATAGTTCTGGTGGTAGGATAAACATTATAACCCCAAACAACCTGTAAAATTCTTTCTCTGGTTACTACTTCTCCTTCATTCTCAATTAACAGTTTCAGCAGCATTGTTTCTTTTTTGCTTAATGTAATTTCCTGGTTGTTTACAATAGCTATTTGTGCTTTAAAATCTATAGTGTAATTATCAAATGTGTAAGTATCACCAACGGTTTGTTTTTCCTGCAGCTTTCTGTTTTTGTTAATCATCTTTTCAACACGCAGCAATAATTCTTCTAAGTTAAAAGGCTTGGTTAAATAATCATCTGCACCTTTTCTCAGCCCTAAAATTTTATCTGTACCGCTGTTTTTAGCACTTAATATTAAAATAGGTACATCGTTATTTGAAACACGTATGGTTTCTGTAATGCTTATCCCGTCTATTTCCGGTAGCATTACATCCATAATAATCAAATCGAAATATTCGTTTTCTACAGCTTTTAAAGCACTGCTTCCTGTATAAGCAGAAGTAACTTCATAACCTTCTAATGTAAGGTTTAGTTTTAATGCTTCATGAAGATTTTCTTCATCTTCAACCAATAAAATATTTGCTTTTGATGTTGTTGGCATTATAATGAAATGTTACTGTAAAAATACTTCCCTGCGGTTGATTATCTGTAAGCGTAATAGTTGCATTATGCCTTTTAGCTATTCTGCTGCATAAGTATAAACCTAAACCAGTTCCTTTTGTATAGCGGGTGTTTTCATTGCCCGAACGATAAAATTTTTCAAACACTTTTTTCTTCTCTTCATTTTTTATTCCGGCACCTTCATCTGTTATAGTAAAAATTATTTTACTATTTTTTTGTTGAAGAGCAATGTTTACAGGTTTTTCTTTCGGTGAATATTTTACTGCATTCTCAATTAAATTATTAAAAAGCATTTGCAGCAATAACTCTTCTGCATTAATAAAAATATTTTCCTGAATGGAAGATTGAAAATGTCTTTGAGGGAATCTTGCAGTAAAATCTGCAACTGTTTTAAATAACAATTCACTTAGTGCAATATTTTGAAAATGATAATCGTATTTACCTTCTAACTTGGCAGAAAGTAAAATGTTGTTGCATAAATTATTCAGCCTGCCTGCTTCCTGTAAAGTATTGTTGATTAATTTTTCTTTGGTTGTATCATCAAGCTTTCGCTTTTGTAAGGTTTCTAAGTTTAATTGTGTAATGGCAATGGGTGTTTTTAATTCATGTGTAACAGCCATCATAAAGTTTTGCTGCTGTTGCGATAGCTTTAATTGCCTTCTTACAATTCTGTAAACAAAAACAGCAACAATTAATATCAATAATAAAAAAGTACTTCCTTCACCAATATACTGAGCAGTTTTTCTGTGCTGCTCATTTTCAATTTTTACAGCATCGTAAATAAAAGAGGGGTTATCTCTTTTTAACTCAGCCAGCTTGTACTGAGCCATTGCATTATTTTGTTTATTTAATGCAATAAACCACCATAATAATGCAGCAACTATGTACAATAATAAAAACCAATAGGCTGCTGTAACAATGGCTAACTGATGTTTTTTAACGAAACTCATTACTGTTGTTTTTCAACACGAATGCCTGCATTTAAAATATGCTGCAAAGGCTCTTCTCTCATGGTTTGTTGTAAAGTGAAAGTATAGTTGCCTTTTTTAAGTTTTGTTGGTGCAGTATTAAAACTTATCCTGTGTTCAATAATATCATCCATGGCAGCACCCAACCAGTGTTTGTTATCTGCCAATTGAAATTCTCTTTTAATAGTGTAAGATGAGTCTGCATCTTTTACATGAATATTTAACCAGATGTTTTTAAAGCCATAAGCATCTTCATGTCTTAAAATGATAAACATATTGTATAAAGATGCGGTATCTTCTACCTGAAAAGTAAAAGAAGCGGTATCTGCCGATTTCCAGTTATGTTCAGGAAAGAAAACTGTTTTCTCATATACACCCATTGTATTGCAGGATGTAATGAATAATACAAATGCTATTGCTGCCAATAATTTCATGCAATTCTTTTCAATAAATTATAAAACGTTTAAAACCTGTTCTTTGGCTTTCTCTAATTCATCCTTCATTAATACCACACATTTCTGAATTTCTGCATCGTATGCTTTAGAACCTGTGGTATTAATTTCTCTGCCGAATTCCTGTAAAATAAAAGACAGTTTTTTGCCCTTACTTTTTTCTTTTCCGTTTAAGGTAGATTTAAAATAATCGCAATGGTTTTTTAAACGAACCTGCTCTTCGCTTATATCAATCTTTTCTATGTAATAAATCAGCTCCTGTTCTAAACGGTTGGCATCATACTTATCTGCACCTACATTTTCCTCTAAAATTTTAGTTAAACCTTCTTTTATTTTTTGCCTCCTACGTGGCTCTAAAGCAATGATTGCTTCTTGCTGAATATTAATATTGGCAAGTCTTTCCAATAAATCTGTTTCTAATGCTTTACCTTCTTCTATTCTGTGTTTGTTTAGTAAACCAATTGCTTCACCCAGTAATTTTTCAAATTGCTTCCATTCATCTTCACTTAATATTTCTGTAGAGTTAATAACAACTTCAGGTAAGCGAAGAACAGCAGCTAATAAATCATTTACAGGTGCATTAATTTCATTAGCAACTGTTGTTACAGATTGATAGTAAGCTTTCAACAGATCTGTATTAATGGTTACCGGCTTTGATGCTCCGCTTTGTTTGATGTTAATTAAACATTCTACACTGCCACGCTCTAAACCTTCGTTCAGCATATTTCTTATTTCAAATTCATATGGTTTCAGCAATGCGGGAATTTGTAATCGTAAATCGAATTGCTTTCCGTTTAACGAACGTAGTTCTACTAAAAAAGTTTTATCGCCAATGTTTTTTTCAGCCCTGCCATAGCCTGTCATGGAATACAACATACAAAGTAATTATTGTTGCAATGTAATGAATGTTTATTTGTGTATATACAAAAAGAAGGGCAGCATTAATGCTGCCCTGTAAAAACCCATATCAGAAACTCAACAACTATTATTGAACGTAATAAGTATAGTAACCTGAACTGCCAAGGTATAAAGTAACTTTATGAGAGCCTGCCGGTATTGCATAATTTTTACTGGCATCACCAATATTATCGCCGTTATAACTTAAACTTCCTGTATTATTGGTTTCTCCTAAATTAATACCCCAATCACTGTTGGCTCTGAATTTGAATTGGTCACCTGCTGCAGTTGTAATAGTAGCAGACCATGTGTTTGAGCCTGCATCGTAAGTCATAGGAATATCTGTACTCCAATTGCTGGCAGCAAAACTTCCTATTAAGCTCCAGGTAGTTTTAGTAGCAGACCATGTTTTTGCAGTAGTGTTGGCAACAATACGATAGTAGCCCGCTCCCGGAAACTGCATATTACCACCACTTGAACTTAATGTTCCGCCGCCTCCGTCACCAAATGAATTACTCCAGTCAGGTGTCGTATTTAATTTAAATTGATAGGTACCTCCTGATGGAATATTTACATAACCATCAAAACTTCCGTCATTCTTAGGAGAGCCTAATGTTGGTGCAGTTGCAGGAGTCCAACCTTGATAATCGCCCGGAACATACATTAATCCCCATGTACCTACAGGTGTTACAGTGAATTTTCCTTTTTGGAAATCTACTCTAATAGTGTACATACCTGTTTTTGCAGGACCCGGGAAGTTTGAATTGAAAGCATTATTACCGCCATTATAACCAAAATCTCCACCTGCACTTAAGCCTGCAAGTGTGCCATCGGCAACAGCATATTTATTACTCCAATCTCCGTTTACAGGCAATAGTAAATATTGATTACCACCGATTAAAAAGAATGTTCCCTGATAAGTTGTGTTGTCTAATTTGGTAAATTGTTGTGAAGGAACAGCTACAGGATTACTCCATCCGCTGGCAGTTGCACTACCTACTAAAAATAACTTACCTGATGCAGGAGGTGCTACTTTTGGAGGCACTAAATAGGTTTTGAAATTAATAACAATAGTATTTGACTTTAACTGCTCGTTATTGTTGCCTTGAGAAGATGTAATTCTAACATCAATATTATAAGCAGTATTATAAGCAAAACCATAGTTTAATAGAATGTTATTTATTTGTTTTGCAGTGAAAGAAGCAGAACGTGTACCGATAACAGTAGTAGTTGTTTCTTTAGCAAAGTTTCTACCTGTTGAATCAATTTCAATAACATATTTTACTGTTGAAGAATCAACAGAATAATTAGGGTTACTCCATGTTAATGTTAGTGCTACTTTATCTGAGTCTGCAACAGCAGGTGCAATGGTTGTAGCAGATGCAGCAAGCGTAACTGCTGTACCATTGCTGTACACCGGTAAATCGCCAACCTTTTTTTCGCAGGCAACAAAAAATATTGTTGCCAGAAAACCAAAGGTTAATAGTTTAAAAATATTTTTCATGTCTTATTATTTAAGTTTTGAAAAGTTATTGTTTGGTTACTGTGAATTTGCCTCTTTGAAAGTCAACATCAATTTTATAGGTACCTGTTGCTGATGGGCCAGGGAAGTTGTCATTCCAATCGAAGCCGAAATCTCCACCAATATTTCCATCAGGAGGAGAAGTTGTTTTATTGCAGGCAAATTTGTGTCCCCAATCTCCATTCAATGGAAGGAATAAATATTCCTGACCACCTGTAAGGTTAATAGTAATGGTATAAAGTGTAGCACTTACTTGCGTAAACTGCTGAGTTGGTACAGGAACAGGGTTACTCCATCCGCCGGCGGTAGCACTTCCTACTAAATATAATTTACCTGTTGTAGGAGGGTTTACTTTAGGAGGAATAGCATAAGGTGTAACAGCAAACTTCAACACATTTGAAACAAGTTTGGTTGCTGTTGTACCATTAAGGCTGGCAGTAACTCTTATCTCAATATTATGAGTCATTGTGGTATTAAGCAACAATTGATTTAACAGATAATCATTTAAGCTGCTTTGAGAAATAGACACACTTAAATCTTTACTAAAAGAAAGTGTTTTCTTGTTCGGATTGGTAAAGTTGGCACCACTTGTATCTATCTCAACTAAATAAGTTACATCTTGAGAACTAACTCCTGATGCAAATTGATACGAAGGGTTTGTCCATGATAGTTTTACAGCTTCATTAGCTGCTGTACTGTAACCTAATGGAATAGTTGTGGTTACCGATGCAGTTAATACAGGGGCAGTACCACCCTGAAATACTTCCATTGCCTGATCTTTCTGGCAAGACCATAACATACTTATTGTTGCACTTAGCAGCAATATTTTTGTAAGTAATGTTTTCATAATAATTTTTTTTAATGTTACAAATTATCTTAATAACCGGGATTTTGCGTTAAGTTGGAATTTGCTGATACATCAGATGATGGTAATGGATATAAGTTACGGAAATCGCTAACAGCAGATCCGTCTTTTACACCACCTTTCCATGGCCATAAATAAGCAGCTGTAGTAAACTTACCATAACGAATTAAATCTGTACGGCGAAAGCCTTCCCAATACAGTTCTCTTGCACGTTCATCTAAAATAAAATCTGTAGTAAGTTGTGTGCCTAATATATTACCAGATGTATTACCGTAAGCTCTTGTTCTTAATGCATTTATATAGCCTAATGCAGTTAATACATCTCCGCCAGAGCCGCCTCTTAATACAGCTTCGGCATAAATTAAATACATTTCAGGTAAACGGAAGATAGGCATATCAATATCAACAAATGTTTGATTAGAACCATTAGCACCTGCTCTTGTTTTATTAACATACTTAGTAACTGCATAGCCATCTGTAAATACTGTTAAATCATTAATGTCCATGTTCTGACCATTTGTATAAAACTGAGAGCGTTTATCTGCAGTACCGGTAGCATCGGGAAATAATTGTACCAATTTTTTAGTACAACGTGTACCACCCCAACCACCATCAATACCATAGTTTGCAGCTGTCATAGAACCGCCAACTGCAGCATGTGTTAAGAAAGTGGTTCCACCATAACCTTGCGTTTTAGTACCATCGTAGTTAATGGTTAAAATAAACTCGTTGGTATTTAAATTATTATCGGCTAACATTAACCATTTATAGTTGGTAGTTAATGAATAGCCCGCATTGATTACTTTAGAAGCATAGGTGATTGCATCAGTCCATCTTGCTGTACCCGTATAAACCTGAGCATTCAAATAAATTCTTGCTAATAAAGCCCACGCTGCAGCTTTATCTGCACGACCGTATTCATTTGTTTTAGGTGCCAATAAATCGGCATCAATAGCTTTTAATTCACTTTCTATATAAGTAAATAAATCTGCTCTTTTAATTTGTTTAGGAAGAAAAGTACCTATAGCATCATTTTCTGTAGCAAACGGTGGATTACCAAACAAATCCATTAAAATAGAATATTGATAAGCTCTTAAAAATCTTGCTTCTGCTCTGTATTTGCGAATTGAATCTGCAGATGCACTTGGAATACCTCTGCTTGCTAAATTGGCATCAGAAGCCTGATTAATAAAATCGTTACATAAAGTAATCTGATAAGCTGAACGATAGTAAACTCCTTTTAACATCGGGTTATCAGATGTCCAGTTCATTTTATGAAAATCCTGAATACCAGGATCGCCCCAAGCAACCACTGCTTCATCGGTGCTTAATTCCTGTGCTTTCCAGTATAAACGGAAAAAATCTGAAGTACCTTCATCAATTCCCTGCACATCTCCATTACCCGCCGGGCCTGAGTTTCCTGTTAATGCAAAGCTTCCATATACTTTAGCAAAAGCTTCTTTGTAACCGAATGATGTGCTGTAAACAGTTGCAGCAGTATTACCATTTGTAGGCAATATATCTAAGTTCTTTGTGCAGGAAACTAATAGCCCTGCAGTTAGCCCGCCAACCAACCATTGTTTGATAATATTATTTTTCATGATAATTTATTTAATGTGTTGCTGAATTAAAAATCAAGGTTTACGCTTAATGCAAATACTCTCGGACGTGGATAGAAATTATTATCTATACCACCGTTTATTTCAGGGTCAACACCTTTATAACTGGTAATAACAAATGCATTCTGAACAAAAGCACCTACTCTTAAACTTGTTTTATTGTTTAATACTTTACCGAAGTTGTAGTTAACGTTAATATTATCCATTCTTAAGAAGGAAGCATTTTGGACATAGTAGTCTGATAAGAAATATTGAGAACCGTTTCCGCTGAAATTGGTTTTTAATAAATCTGATGAACCGTTAGCTAAGAAACCAAGCGGGTTTAAAATGTTTCTCGCAGTTCCTGTACTTGAAGCAACGTTATTATATACATAGTTACCAATATTGGCACGCATTACAAAACCGGCACTCCATTTTTTATAGTTAACATTTGAGTTAACACCTAAGAATACGGTTGGGTCCGGGCTTTTGTATTTATATAAATCTTTATCGCTTATAATACCATCTCTGTTTCTGTCAACAAATAAATTATCAATAGGGTTACCTAATTTATCGTACACCTGTTGATATACATAGAAAGAATTACGCGGAGAACCTACAGATTGAATTTGAATGGTATTACCTGTACCACCAGAGATACCACCTGTCAATGCTCCCGGATAATTCGGATCATCGTTAATAGTAAGCTTAGTTATTTTATTTTCATTGTAAGTAACATTAAATCCAAACTCCCAGGTTAAATCCTTTGACTGATAAGGAATGGTGTTTAATGTTAATTCAACCCCTTTGTTTTCCATTGAACCAACATTTGTTGTTACAATATTTGAAAAATTAGCAGTTGCGGGTTGAGCAATGCTATTTAATAAATCTTTAGTATTTTTTTGATAAAATTCTATAGTTCCTGTTATTCTATTATTTAATAATCCGAAATCTACTGCTGCATTATAAGTTGTTGTTTCCTCCCATTTTGTATTGGCAGCATATCCGCTTGGTCTATACATTGGATAAAATGTATTTCCAAATTGATATTGAGCTGTAGAATTACTTAAATAATAAAACGAAATATATCCATTAGAACCGAAATCTTGCTGACCTGTAACACCATAGCCTAAGCGAAGTTTTAAGGTATTGATTAAGTTTACATTCTTTAAGAAAGACTCATCTTTCATATTCCATGCAAAACCTAACGCTGGGAAATTACCAAAACGATAACTAGGGCTGAATTTAGAAGAACCATCTCTACGAATTGTTGCTGTTAACATGTAACGATTCTTGTAAGAATAAAATGCTCTTCCAAAAAAAGAAACAATTGTATTTCTTGGTTCATCATATAAGTAAGTAGGATCTGAGTTTTTTACTTTAGTGCCATCGGCAAAATAATCTGCAAAGCTGTAGTTGGTAGTTAAGTAATCATTGTATTCATAACCTCCTGTAATATCTACACGGCTTTTTATTGATTTGATATCTTTTGTATAATTCAGATAAGCCTGCAAAAATTTATTGGAAGTAATTTGTTTGTATTGATTATTTACACCGCTTTTGTAATTATTATTAACGTCCTGTGCACGATTGTAAGCACTTGCTGCACTGTCTGAAACATATACTGTTCCTGTACCTTTAGATAAATCATACATAACGTTTACTTTAGCGTGTAAGTCAGGTAAGAAATGGAATTTATAATCTACCTGTGCACTACCAACACTTCTTTGTACAGTACTTTTATCGTTACGTAATTGTAAAAGACTTACAGGGTTTCTGGGTGTTAAGCTTTTTAAACCGGAAGTTGTTGTAGGGTCTAACCATTCCCAATAACCACCAAATCTTTTTGTTCCGGAATAAACGGGTTGGGTAGGATCGAAAGTTACAGCAGCACCTATTGCACCTTCATTAGCAAATCTGTTATTGCTTTGAGCTCCTAATAAACTGATGTTTACTGTTAAATGATCATTGAAGAATTTAGGAGAAACATTTACAGATAAAGTAGTACGCTGAATATTGCCTGTTTTTAAAATACCGTCCTGGTTTAAAAAGCCTCCTGAAATACGATAAGGCATTTTAATGCTTTTAACAGTACCCGAAACACTTAAACTGTTATCACTGGTAAATGCTGTTTGATAAATTTCATTCTGCCAATCTGTACTTGCAGTGCCTAATAAAGATTTTAAAGTACTGTTGCCATTGGCGTTAACATAGTTTCTGAATTGGTCAGCACTTAATACGTCTACTTTTTTAGATAATGTAGCTAAAGAGTTCTGTGAGCTGAAATTGTAAACAGGTTTACCGCTTTTTCCTTTTTTAGTAGTAATCAGTATTACACCATTAGAACCTCTTGCACCGTAAATAGCAGTTGCAGAAGCATCTTTTAATATGTTGAAGCTTTCAATATCATTAGGATTAATTAATGATAAAGGGTTGGCTACACCGCTGATACCGTTATTGCTTAAAGGCACACCATCAACAACAATTAAAGGATCGTTGCTGGCATTTAAAGATGCACCACCACGAATGCGGATAGTGCTACCGCTACCGGGTGCACCACTGTTTGATGTAACCTGCACACCGGCTACTTTACCCGTAATTAATTGTTCGGGAGTTGTGATGGCTCCTTTATTAAAGTCTTTAGCAGTAACAACGGCAACAGAGCCTGTTACGTCTTTCTTGCGGGCGGTACCATAACCAATAACCACTACTTCGTTCAGGTTATTGTTGGTTGCCTGAAGGCTGATACTCAAAGGAGTATTACCGATAGCAACTTCTTGAGTTCCGAAACCGACAGATGAAATAAATAAAGTTGTTGCTGAAGCAGGAACTTTCAAAGTAAAAGAACCATCAGCATTTGTTGATGTTCCTATTTTAGTTCCTTTAACCAACACAGAAGCTGCTACCACAGGGCTTCCGTCTTTTGAGTCAGTTACTTTTCCTGTAACTGTTTTGTCTTGTGCAAAAGTGGCTATGCTGAAACATAGCAATGGCAGCACTAATGCAAGCAGTCGTTTTACATTCATAGTTGTTGAGTTTACTGGTTTTACAAGTAAAAAATTTTAATAAAGTATTTTGTGTGTTCTTCTATTTTGCTATTATAAATTTTTCAGTTCTTCTTGTTCCGTTTACTGTTAATTCAAGCAAATACAAACCATTGCTTAAAGTTTGTGCATTAAAACCATTACTGTTTAAAGCAATAGTTTGTGTGCCTTTTGCTTTGAATGCATTAATTAATGTTGCTATATTATTTCCGTTCAAATTTTTTACATTGATAGTTACATTGCCGCTTTGCGGAATAGTATATTGAATGGTTGCATTGCCTGAAACCGGATTTGGTGCAATGCTTATTTGTAAATCGTTTGCAGTAACAGTTGGATTGTTAACAGCAGTTACCACTATGTTATTGATATTCCTGCTTGCATAAACATAGTATTCCCCGGGTTGCAGTGTTATATTTTCTGCACTGCCTGTTGCTGTGCGATAAGTGCTACCTAAATAACTGTAATAAATACCGGCTGTTGGAAATGTTACAGAGCCTGTTTGTGCAGTTACATCAAAATTGCCTATCACAACAACTTTTAATGAATCATCATTTAATACTAATGATTTGAATAAACCGGATGTATTCCAGGTAACATTATTAGTGGTAAAGGTGGTAAAGAAGTTAGGTGTTAGTTTAAGCTTAATCAATTTTGAATACACATCAAACAAAGCCTTGCGGTTAGCATTATTATAAAAATCCCACCTGATGGGTTTTGCATCTGTTCTGCAATTATTATTTACTGTTAAATCTCCGCAGGTATTAATTGAATAATGGTAACCTAATTCACCAAATTGCCATAACATTTTCGGTCCCGGTATCATTGCCCAAAATGCTGCTGCCATTGCATTTCGGCTTAATGCAGTTGTGGTGTCTTTTACGTTGTATGAACCAGAACTGTTACCGTAATTTATATTTTTAAATAGCAGTCTTTCTTCATCATGGCTTTCCTGATAAGTAACCAAATAAGGGTTTGTCCAACCTCTGTTTTTTGAAATACCATCACTAATATCTGAACCGCTTGCATAACCCATTGTACTTTGGTTATAACTGTAATTACTGTTGCCCCATAACAGCATTCCGTAATTAGATAATTCTATTTCTTCTGCATTGGCAGCAAAATGTTCTAATATGCATATTGAGTTGGCTGATGCCGCCTGCATAGTATCGTAAATTCTTTTCCAAATGGCAATACGGCTTGCATCGTAAGCACTCCAGGCATTTACATCTGTCGGATTATTTGTTTGGGTAAAGCCTTTAGCTAAATCCCACCTGAAGCCATCTATCTTATAATTTGTTAGCCAATGTCTTACCACTCTTGCAACCAAATCTTTAGTGGCTTGTGCTTCATGGTTAAAATCATTTCCAACGCTGTATGGATGTGTTGCTGTAACATTTAACCAAGGGTTATTTGCTGCGGGCCGATTATTTGCAGCATCCCAATACATTTGAGCTTGCGGAGCACTGTTCATGCAATGGTTCATTACCATATCCATAATTACTGCTATGCCTTGTCTATGACACTCATCAATAAATTGTTTAATGGCTGTTTCAGTTCCGTAGTATTTATCGGGTGCTAAAAAGAAATCAGGATTGTAACCCCAGCTTATATTTCCTTCAAATTCACTGAAAGGCATCACTTCAATAGCATTAACACCTAAACGTTTTAAATACGTAAGGGTATCTTTTAAAGTTTGAAAATTATGTGCAGCAATAAAATCTCTTACTAATAATTCATAGATAACTAAGTTCTTTTTATCGGGGCGGGTGTAAGAACTTGCTGTAAAAGTATAAGCAGGTTTAGCTGTTTGAAAAATACTTACAATGCCCGTGGCTTTGCCTGTTGGATAAGGCTTTAATGATGGATATGTTGCAGATGGAATGTACTGATCATTATTAGGGTCTAATATTTTTTCTGTATAATAATCAGCTACTTTTAAAGTATTATCTATATAATATTGATAAGCATATTCAACGCCCGGCGTAAGCCCTGTAATCCGCACCCAGAAACGGTTTCCATCGGGTGTTTTGTTCATTTGCGAAGCCAGTGTTTCTGTCCAGTTATTAAAATCTCCTATTACAGAAACCTTATTTTTATTTGGGGCATATAAAACAAGCGTAATGGAAGTATCTCCGCTTTCATAGTTAATGCCATCCTTTACGCCGGCAGGTAAAGCTGCAACATTTGTTCCGCCACTTACTAAAAAGTTTATAGTATCTCTTGAAGTTGTAGTTCCGTTATTGGCTTCAGCAATAATTTGTTGTGTGCCTGTTGCAGTTATAGTTGAATTTGCAGTTAAGGTTGTTACTGATGAAGCAGTATTTACCTGTGTGCCGTTAAAGAAAATTTTTAATGTAGATGCCTGACTTGCATTAGCAGTAATGCTTATGTTATCACTTACGTTTTTGCTGATTGTTTCGGGAGATAATGTATAATTAGGTTGGCGTAAAGGGTTATCAATTCTGGCATATAAACCATTATCATAAACAGGAATATACATATCGCCTCCATCTGCATTAGCTAATTTTTTACTACCCGCACCATTTCTGAAAAGGATAGCAATCTTTAAAATTTTTTCAGATGTATTTGTAATACCGAAGAAAGTTCTTAAACCACCGTTAATAGTAAATGTCCACTGATTGGCTCCTGATGGTGTGCATTGTGCAGATGCATTGGTTGTTCCCCAAACACAAAATGCAGGAACATATTTCCAATCTGATGCACTTGTGCTGAGTGTAGTAATTACTCCTATATGAACATATACATCTGTTGTAGGTGTATAATTATTTAAACCCTGATTACCTTTTGTTGCATCAGCTGTTATGGTAATTGCAGATGATGATTCCTGAATAAAAGAAGGAGACCAATTTAATAACTGGGCTTTTGTTTGTAACAAAAGGCAAAGCGAGAGAAATGTAAAAATTAGTCTCATATGGCGTTAAGAGGGAATTGCAAACGTTAACATAATGTGTATTTTTTACACATTGTTAGCAAAGATGTGTGTTTTTAACACAATAGAAAAATTTTTCAAAATATTTTTTTCAATTGTGCCAGAAAAAGGGGGATTTAGCTTGAAAAAGCTAAACATTTTTAAAAAACTGCCTGTAGAAATCTGGTGAAATTGTTGTTTAAACTAACAACATCGTTGTGCTTGTTTTTACTGTGCAGAAAAATAATTCTGTTGGTTTTTAATTGAGATTGAGTTACGTCATCTTCTTCCGTTGAAAGAAACGGCCAATGCCAGGCAAGCATATCGGTCATTAAAATTTTTGAGTTTTGAATTGTTCCGCCATTATCTGTATAAATATCAATCAATTTACAGGAAGGATGCATTTGTAAATACATACTGAATTTTTCTAATTCTGCATACAAAGCATCAAACAGTAAAATGCCTTTGCAATTATATGTTGAGTGAAGCAATAAATAGCTCATTACCCTGTAAGCACCGCTATGACCTGCATAGATGATATTTGCCTGTTGCTTTGTAGTAATCAATTTTTCTCTCTTTAAGAATTGCTCAGCATCCTTCATAAAATAATTAAATGTATCCGGCTTTTCAAACTTGCCCCCATAACTATCCGGAGCATTCTTAGGTCCTTCAGGAAAAATAAAAATGGCATTAAGCTGAGCATTATAAAATTGTTCTTTCAATTTATACTGAACCAATGCACTATCAATGTTATTACCCCATCCATGAAAATATACTACATATGTAAAAGGTTTGTTTTTATCAAAATAATCAGGTACAAAAATATAAGCACTGCTATCATTATAATGCTCAGATGCTGTATAGGTTTTACCATCGTATATTCTTGGTTCTTTATTTCGTATCGAATCAGGAAACATAGCATAGGTTGATGTTATACGAAAAGATTTACCTTGTTGTGCTGATAAATTCAAACAACAAAGGCTCCATATTGTTATAATTAAAATTTTCATAGCAATTAATTTAATTGAAAGTATTTCATTTTTAGGCAATTTTGCTATTTCACTTTTTCAAACATATTCATGGAACTCTATTGTAACTCGTTAACACAATACAATCGTTTACAAACAAAAGAAGTAAATGTAGGTGGTTTACTTATCGGTAACCTGAACCCCATTCGCTTACAAACCATGACAACTACAGATACGATGAACACCCTTGCTACTGTTGAGCAAAGTATTCGTTGTATTGAAGCAGGTGCAGAGCTGGTGCGTATTACAGCACCAAGTAAAAAGGAGGCAGATAATTTATTAAACATAAAAAACGAATTACGTAAACGTGGTTATACAACGCCGTTGGTAGCAGATATTCACTTTACACCTAACGCTGCAGAAATTGCTGCAAGAATTGTGGAGAAAGTAAGAGTTAACCCCGGCAATTATGTTGATAAGAAAAAGTTTGAACAGATTGAATATACCGATGCGGAATATGCAGAAGAAATAGAACGTATTCAGGAACGATTTACACCCTTGGTTAAAATTTGTAAAGAGTATGGAACAGCCATGAGAATAGGTACCAATCATGGTTCTTTAAGTGATAGAATTATGAGCCGTTACGGCGATACACCCAACGGTATGGTAGAAAGTGCTATGGAGTTTTTACGTATTGCAAGAAGCGAATCATATCATAATATTATTTTAAGTATGAAGGCCAGCAACCCGCAGGTTATGGTGCAGGCTTATCGGTTATTAATACAACAAATGGATGCCGAGTTTGGCGAAATTTATCCTTTGCATTTGGGTGTTACAGAAGCAGGCGATGGAGAAGATGGTCGCGTTAAAAGTGCTGCTGGTATTGGTACTTTATTAGAAGATGGTATTGGCGATACTATTCGTGTTTCTTTAACAGAAGACCCTGAATTTGAAATTCCTGTTTGTAAAGATTTAGTGAAAAGATATGAAGAAGGAAAACCGAAAATCGAAAATCAAAAATCGAAAATTGCTGAACTTGCGATTCCCAATTCCCAATTCCCGATTCCTTTTTCGCCTTTCAACTATAAAAGAAGAAAAACATTTGCAGTTGATAATATTGGCGGAAACCATGTGCCTGTTGTAATTGCAGATATAAGTAAGGTTGAAAATATTACTCCGCAAACATTGCAAAGCGTTGGTTATACTTATGATGAAGCAAGTGATAAATGGAATATTAGCGATACTGCAGCAGACTATATTTTCACAGGAAAAGCAGAATTAAACTTTGCATTGCCGGGAACATTAAAAGTGATAACATGGCCTGATTATGCTATTACTGCGAGTGACACAGATAAATATCTTCCCATCTATAACACAAAAGATTTTATTGAATCAAACAACCATCATGCGTCTTTAAATTTTGTAATGTTAGATGCTTTTAGTGATGATACGACTATTAATGATTTTACTTATTTAGATGAATTAGCAAATAATAAATCTGTTGTATTGTGCCTTTCTTCAAAAAGAAAAAATGCAATGCAAGCCATAAGAAGAATGTTTGTTGAATTAATGAACCGAAAAATTGAAAACCCTGTTGTAATTGTGGTTGACAGTTATTGGCAAACAACAGATGAACATTTAATTCATTATGCTACAGAAGCAGGAGCATTATTATTAGATGGGTTTGGTGATGGTGTTTGTTTTGGCATGACAAGTGAAAGCTATAGTCAGTCAACAGTCAACAGTCAACAGTCAACAGTAGGCAGAAATTATTTGCAAAACAATTCTGTTGAGCAATTCATTAATAATACAGCTTTCAGCATTCTTCAGGCAACACGTACACGCATTTCAAAAACAGAGTATATATCCTGCCCCAGTTGCGGCAGAACCTTATTCGATTTACAGGAAACAACAGCAAAAATCCGTAACAGAACCAATCATTTAAAAGGGGTAAAAATTGCTATTATGGGCTGTATTGTAAACGGGCCGGGAGAAATGGCCGATGCAGATTTTGGTTATGTTGGCAGTGGCGTTGGAAAAATTACTTTGTACAAAGGCAAAGAAATAGTGAAGAAAAATATTGACAGTGAAATTGCAGTAGATGAATTAATTAATTTATTGAAAGAAAATGAAGCTTGGATAGAGCCTGCTTAAATTTCGATAAACGAAAAATCAGTGCCAACAATATTTTCAGCCCAAATCAAAACTTTATTTTTGTATTTGACTAAACAGATGTGTTATGATTAAAACAGGAAACCCAATCATCAGTATTTATACTGAAATGACTCCTAACCCCGAAACAATGAAGTTTGTGGCTAACAAATTATTGTACCCAGGTAAGAGCATAGATTTTCAGGATGAAAGTACTGCGGGCCCATCTCCATTAGCAAAAGAATTGTTCAGTTTTCCTTTTATAAAAAGTGTTTTTATAGCCAGCAACTTTGTTACACTTACTAAAACAGGTGATATTGAAGATTGGCAGGATGTTATTCCTAACATCAAACAATTTTTAAAAGATTATTTAGAGAACGGCGGTGTTGTAGTTAATGAAGAAGAAGTAGCTAAAGTAAAGCAGGAAGCAAGTAATACCATTGCAGCAGATGACGATGATGTAGTAAAACGTGTGAAGGAGTTATTAGAAAATTATGTAAAGCCTGCTGTTGAAATGGATGGCGGTGCTATTCAATTTAAAAGTTATAACGAAGGTGTGGTGAATTTGATGTTGCAGGGAAGTTGCAGCGGTTGCCCTTCATCAATGATTACCTTAAAGGCAGGTATTGAAGGTATGATGAAAAGAATGATACCTGAAGTAAAAGAAGTAGTAGCAGAAGCAGAATAATTATTTTTTGTTTTAGCATAAATATTTAAATGCATCATGGAGAATTTTCATGGTGCATTTTTATTTAACGCTTTATTACAGCTATACTTTTTAATTTTATACAATGCCGAATACAACTGCCAATAAGCAACACAGAGAATTTCTGTTTGTAAAATCTGAGTACAAACTGGTAAAAATAATTTTAGCAGACGTATTATTTTTTTCAGGATTAAGAGATTACACTCAAATTTATTTAAAAGGGAAAGCTACACCTTTAACAACCTTACAAAATTTGAAAGAATTTGAGACTAAGTTATCAGCAGATGATTTTATAAGAGTACACAGGTCTTATATCGTTTCGATAAAACAAATAGATACAATAACAAGAAGTGAAATAACAATCGGCAATCACAGAATACCGCTGGGGCTTTCATTTAAGCCTGCTTTAGATAAGATGATAGAAAAAAACTCTTAGCATTTACTAAGAGTTTTTTATTTAATGTGTTATATGTAAACTATCAATTTCGGCGGGTGTTACAGAAGGAAACTGCATTTTGCCTTCCGTCATTTTTTTTATGATATAGTTGGCTAATCTTTTAGCTTCTTCTTCATTTACAAAACCTTTTCTGCCTTCAATAGCCGGAATAAAATCCTGTCTTATAAAGGGTTGATGATTTTTATAAATCTCATACCCGTAACCGAAATCTGTTTTTATAATTTTCAATTCAACATAAATACTATCGTGCTTTTTAGCAGCATCAAATTGTCGTTTGGCAACGGCATCAGCAGGTAAAACTGTTTTTGTTTCTTCCTGTTTTTGTTGTTGATTACAGGATGATGAAGCAATAATCAAACCTGTAATAGCTGCTATTAAAAATAATGGCTTAGTCATTTGGGTCATAAGTTGCTGCTGGTAAAAACTCATCTAAATCATCTAAATAATAGCTGCTGTTACTGCCTAATGCGACAAAACCTCTTCCTTTTACAGCAAAAGCTACAGCACCGCCGCGTTCAGTTCTTTCATAAGTTGTTTTACGTGTCCATAAGTCACTTGCAAAGTCATATTCCCAGGTTTTTTTAGTGTAACCACCGTTTTGGCCGCAGGTTAAATAACCTTTCGGAACCCCATTATTATTTATAACAAATGCAACTGCATTATTTCTAACAATATCAGTATAGTCATCATCGTAGCTATCGCTGCTGGTATTAGTAATGTTTCTTAATTGAGTCCAAGGTCCATTTGTAGAGCTTATTTGTGATGGGTCAAATACCCAACCATCATTTACTGTAGAAGTTTGACCGTTATTGATACCTGTAAACAAATAAGCTTTGTTGTTATAAACAAAAACGATTCCTTGTTCTCTTTTTGTTCCACCATTACTAACAATCTGAGTCCATGTATTCGTTGCAGGAGTGAATTGCCAAATATCTTTGGTATCACCACCATTATAACCTGAATACACATAACCTGCTGTACCGATTCCAAAACCAACAGCATCGCGTCTTGCACCGCTTCCAACAGGGGCATTTGGTGGGTCCGGTAAATTAGCTTTTTGAGTCCATTTATTAGTAGCTTGGTCATATTCCCAAGTATCCTGTAAGCGATTTACGCCATCATAACCTGTAGTTATATAACCTTTGGTGCCAACTGCAAAAGCTACAGCACTATTACGGGCAGAGCCACCAAACTGAGCCCTTTGTGTCCAGAAATTTTTGTTTTGGTCATAAGCCCAAACATCCTGATAACGAACATTATTGCCATCAATTCCGGTGGCTATATATGCAGTATCGCCAATTACAAAAGAAACTGCTTTTGTGCGTGCATTACAATCGCACTCTGCACGTCTAACCCAGTTACCGCTTGAAGTGGTAGGGTCTGTTGTAGAAGTAGAATTACATGCTGATAAGGTAAATAAGCAGATAGCTACGGGAAGAAAAAATAAGTACTTTACTTGCTTCATCGTTTTAAAAATTTTGCCCAAATTATTTGTATAGTGTGTCTGAAAATCGTTAAAATGGATTTTCAATCTCATTTGCCTGACGAATATTTATTTTTTGTCTGCAAAAGCGAGCGGCAAATATAGGGGGCTTGTTTCAAACAAAAATAGAAGTTAAAATATTTTGCAAATGATTAAGTTGAGAACTACATAAATATATTTGCCCCGTTTGGTAAAATTGAGTTTACTGATGCCAATTGACTTTATGAAGAAAATTTACTACCTGTTTTTTTTAGTTGCAATTATTGCTGTTGAAACAGCTTGCAATAAAACCGATATAGCTTTCGGAAATGTTTATTTAGATAATGGGGCTACACAAATTATTCGTGTTGATACTTTTTCGCCCAAAATATCTACCATTTTTACAGATTCATTTATTACATCAGGCAGAGGTGTAACATTGGTTGGTGGTTATACTGACCCGTATTTCGGAAAAATTCAGGCTCAGACTTTTTTGGAAATTGCTCCGCCAAGTTATTCTGATACTTATCAATATACTTCTTACGATTCTTTAACATTGATATTAAAACTTAAAAAAGGAACAAACTATTATGGAGACTCTACACAGAAGCTTCATATTGATGTAAATAAATTAACTGATAATATTGTGCCTTGGGATAACGGCAGCTATTTATACAACATTGATAAATTTAATTATAATACTACCGCATTAGGTTCAACAGATGTAATTGTTCGCCCAACCTTTACAGATACTATTGCTATAAGATTAAGTGATGTTTTGGGGCAACAATTATTCGGTATGTTGCAAAGAGGCAGCGATACTATTAAAACAGCCAGTGTTTTCTTAGACTATTTTAAAGGATTGAGATTAGGAGGTGGTACCAATAACCAAATGATTTTAGGATTAGCAGATAGCCTAACGATGCGTATCAACTATAAAAAATATGGTGTAGTAACAACAGACATGAAAGTTGAGTTTACGCTTTCTAATAACCAGCATCATTTTACTAATGTTACTGCAGACAGAACGGGAACGCCTATAGCAGCTTTAGGTACTTCTCTTCATGAAATGGATAATGCTTTAACAGGTAATGCTGCGTTCTCACAACCATCAACAGGTATAACTGCAAAGATTACTTTCCCCAGTATAAGAGATCTTTTAGGCACGCCTAATTATGTAAAATTGCTTAGTGCTGTTTTAATAATAAGACCAAAGACCTCAACATTCAGTACCTTTTATTATTTGCCAAGCCAAATGCGTTTAGCAGGTACTAATATTTTAAATCAATTAGGTTCAAATTTAACTGTTATATCTTCAAATGGAACACCAAGCGTTCAATATGGTAACTTAATAATAGATAATATAAATGGGGAAAACACTTACTATTCTTACGACGTTACTGCTTACTTAAAAGCACTTTTATCAGACCCATCAATTAATATAACCAACAATGGTGTTTTATTTGCTCCGCCATCAGGACCTTATGAAACACAATTCAGCAGAGTTGTTTTAGCCAATAAGAATAATGCTACTAACAGTATCAGCTTACAAATTACTTATGCAGCCATTCAACCTTAATAAACAAATGAAGCAGTTTCTATCCTATATTATTTTCCTGTGCTGCATATCAAACTATGCAGTGGCTCAGCAGAATAATTCTCCTTATTCAATTATAGGTATCGGCGATATTGAAAAAAGTTATTTCGACAGAACATCGGGCATGGGCCATGCAGGTATGGCTTTATCTTCCAACAGATTTTTATACAATGCCAACCCGGCTGCCAATGCAGCTTTAGACCTTCATTATTTTACAATGGAAGTTTCTGCAAGGTTTAAAGATGTAAACTATGCAGGTAGGCCGATTACTTCTTCAACACAGAATAATTCATCTGATGTTCAGTTCAGAAAAATGCTTTTGGGTATTAAACCGAAATCTTATTGGGCAACTACTTTAGGTATTATGCCTTTCAGCACCGCAAAATATTCAATGTTTGGTCAGAAATCTATTTTGGGTACACCATCAACAGCAACTACTTATTATCAGGGTGAAGGTGGGGTGAATAATATTTTTCTTACCAACAGTTTCAGGATAGATTCTAATTTTTCAGTAGGTGTGCAGGCTTCTTATTTGTTCGGGCATTTAAACGAAACCGAATCTGTTTTAGGCAGTGTTGGCGATAGTTCTTTAACCTCTACACGTTATATAACTATTTATAACCCATACTTTAAATTCGGGGCACAATACAAAACACATCGCAGAAAAAAATGGAATTATGCAGTAGGTATTACAGGTTCTTATCAAACCAAATTAAATGCTGATTATAGTTTGTTGGTTACTGATGGTAATACTACCTTAAGAAGTGATTATGTTTATAAAAGCACCTTCTTTACTTTACCAGTTATGTATGGTGTGGGTGTAGCAGCTATTTTAAATGATAAATTAACTTTTGCTGCTGATTATAATTATGAAGGATGGAGCAGTTTAAATTATAAGGGCATCAGCTATAGTTTGGTAAACAGTAATAAGTTTGCTTTAGGTTTTGAATATGCCAAGAAAAATGCATACAGAGATTTATCAGGAAATACAGTTGCTTCGGTAGAAAGAAATTTTCTACAGGTCGGTGCATTTTACAGAACATCTTATCTGAGAATTAATGGCTATCAAATTGATGAAGTAGGCGGTACATTGGGCGGTGGCTTTAATTTATACTTTTTAAATGGCTCGTCTGTGGGTATTAATGCTGCATTAGAAATAGGCAGAAGAGGTACTACCGAAAACGGTTTAATAAGAGAAAACTTTACGCAGTTAACAATTTCATTCAGTTACAGAGATTTCTGGCGTTCAAGAAAATTAGTTCGTTACGATTAATAAAATTTCATTTTATATTTTATAAATGGCAACGGGATGTTTATACGTCCCGTTGTTTTTTTATTACTTTCATGCAATGAACAAAAACATACTCCTTATCGGTTGCTTTATTTTATCGCTTTCTTTACATGCTCAGGATTCTACTAAACATTACTGGTTGGCAAAAACAAAAGGCAAATTGCCATCATTAGCTTATGGTTTAGGAGATGATAGATTAGGAGGAGCCAAGCTGGGTTATATAGATACAAATGTTTTAATGCGAGTGATTGATTCAACAGGTGGCTTATATCAGGTTCAACTATCAAAAAATCATTCTGCTTTTATTGATAAAGCCTTCATACAAAAAGATTCAACAACAAAAGAAAAGCCTTTTTATTTAACCAATTCATGGAAAGTAAGCGGTACAGATAGTTGCTATGATATTCTGGCTATAAGTATTGATGAACATATACCTTATAAAAGTTGGATGGAAATTAATCCTTCAAAAATTATGTTGCAGTTATACGGTGTGCAAAGCAACACCAACTGGATAACACAGCTGCAATCATTAAAAGAAATACGCAATGTTTATTACAAACAAATTGAAGATGATGTAGTTGAAGTAACCATCGATTTAAAACATCAGCAGCATTGGGGTTACAGCATTGGTTACAAAGGCAAACAATTAATAGTAAAAGTGAAACGCCAGCCTGAGGTATTGAGTTTGAAAAAAATGGTGATAGCTATTGATGCAGGGCATGGTGGTAATAACTCAGGTACAGATGGTATTAATACAAAAGCAAGTGAAAAAATATTAACCTTGGTATATGCCAAAGCATTAGAAAAATTATTAAAGAAAAATGGTATAAAAACTGTAATGACAAGAACTACGGATACGAGCTTCGATATCAGAGACCGTGTATTGTTTTTGCAGGAAAAAAATCCAGATGTATTGATAAGCCTGCATTTGAATTCATCTAACAATACTTCGGTTAGCGGCAGCAGTACTTATTACAAGCATATTGGTTTCAGGCCTTTAACACAAAGCATTTTAAAGCGAATGCTTGAAATAAATATGGATGAATTCGGCAATGTTGGCAACTTCAACTTTACATTAAATGCACCAACAGATTTTGTAAATGCTTTATTGGAAATCGGCTTTTTAAGTAATGCAGATGATGAAAAGAAAATTATTAATCCTAAGTTTCAAACTAAAGTGGTAACACAGGTTTATAAAGCTTTGAACGATTGGGTTACACAGGTAAAATCACAGAAATAGAATTAGGTTTTATTGTAATGTCATTGCGAAGGCTCTTGCCTGAGGCAATCTCACTCCAAAGAAAGATTGCTTCGTTCCTCGCAATGACATCCCGTTTGTATTCCCCTCTTTCCATTCCCTAATGAATCCATCTTTCAAAAAACTCATAGGTACGCAGCATTTGATCTATGCGTTGGCGGTTATTGCCGCTTCTTGTTATTTCATGTGTGGCTCCGGGGTGGCGAACATATTCAACTGGTCTTCCTAAAACCTTTAAACTTTTGTACAACATTTCGCCTTGTATAACACCTGTTCTTAAATCATTCTCTCCGTGAAAAATAATATAAGGCGTAGTAATGTTTTGTACATAAGTAATAGGTGATTGCTCATCCAACATTTTCCTTATATCTTTCTGCCAAGGGTAACCGCCCCAATAATTCGGCACTAAACGCCAGGCATTGCCTTCACCGAAAAATGTACTTAAATCATACACACCTCTTTGCGAGCATGCAGCTTTAAAACGATGGTCGTGTGCAATAATCCAGCTAACTAAATAGCCTGCATAAGAGCCACCGGTAATTAATAGTTTGCTTGTATCTGCCCAACCTTCTGCAACAGTTTTATCTAATGCAGTTAATACATCGCTGGTTGGTCCATCACCCCAATCATTTACATTGGCTTTTAAGAAATCATAACCATAACCACCACTACCGCGTGGGTTAGAATATACTACACCATAACCTTGTGAACAGAAGTATTGAAACTCATGCCACATGCTGGCTTCACCCGGTCCCCACATAGCACTTGGTCCACCATGTATTTCTAATAACAAAGGATATCTTTTACCGGCTTCGTAATTATAGGGTTTCATCACCCAATACTCAACAGTTAAACCTTTACTATTTTTGAAAGTATGTTTTTCAGGAAGGGATAATTGCTTTTCTGCAACCCATGTATTAAATGAAGAAATTTTTACAGTACCCTTGGCATTAGCATCTGCAATAAATAATTCAGATGGTGTTGTAACATCATTCTTTGCATAAATTATTTTATTTCCTTTTAAAGCAAAACTTAAAATACCTGTATTATAATCTGTTAGTACTTCTACTTTTTTGGCAGCAATATCTGCTTTGCATAAAACCACGCCACCATTGCTTTGTGCAGTGAAGTACAGATATTTTTCATCTTCACTCCAAACAAAACTTCCTTTGGTTCTGTCAAAAGGAAGTTCAATTTTATTGCTTTCATTTCCGTTGGAAGGAATAATTGCTAATGCTGGCACACTTACAAAGCCTGTGTTGCTGTAGGTATATGCCAACCATTTACTGCTTGGTGATAATGTTGCACTGCTATAGCTTATATCTTTCTTTGCCAGCAGTGGTTTCATCGTTCCATCACTCAAACTAATGGCATAAATTTCATTTTCTAAAACTCTGTCGGGCATAGTTACATCATCAACTTTTGCATCAATAATTAAACGGTTATTGGCAATATCTAATTGAGGATTGGAGAATGAATAAAAGCCATGTGTTAATGGCTTTACTGTTGCATTAGGTATTGCATTGGTAATAAAATAATGATTGAAAGAGTATTCGTTGGATGTTGTTGATTCTTCCTGAAACTGAAGCTTGGTAAGCACTTTAGCCTTTTTATCTTTTTCATCCTGTTCTAAATACGCTCTTATTTCTTCTATATTTCCATCTGCATTGGGTTTGGCAGTATTGGTTTTTAAATTGCTGTTATTGGTAAAACCTGCACGTTCATAATTCCATAAAGGCAATTCTTTTTTGGGATTCAAAAAAGTATCAACCAATAAATCTTTTAGGTTGATGTTAGAAGAAAAAATAATCTGTTTGCCGTCGGCAGTCCATTTAGGTGTACCAGCTCCATATTTGAATTTAGTTAGCTGAATAGCTTCCCCGCCATCTAATGGTAATACAAATATTTGTGGCTTACCTTCTGCTAAACGAACGAATGCTATTTGTTTTCCATCAGGACTAAACGCTGCCTGCGATGATGGTAATGATGTTAATTGTTTTGGTGCAGCAGAACCATCTGTTGCCACTAACCAAATGTTGTTTACATATTTATAATCTCCCTTGTTATCATTATCAGGTTCAATGGTGGTAACCGTAAATGCAGCTTTACTGCCATCATTATTTAAAACAACATTACTGATGGTTTTTACATTCAGCAAATCTGTTACTTTCATTTTTTCTTTTTGTGCGAAAGCAACTGCAAACATTAAAGAACATGTAACAGCAATAATAATTTTCTTCATAGCAAATAGTTGAGCTATGAATGTAGTAAAATTTATTTTACCGCAGAGTCGCAGTGAACGCAAAGTTTCGCAAAGAGATTAGATAAGATGTGGAGACACAACTTATTTGTATGATACAAATTAGTTTTATCAGTGTCAATAAAATCTCAAATGAATAGGCATAAGTTTTCTGCGAGCAGAAATTTATTTTACCGCAGAGTCGCAAGAGACGCAAAGTTTCGCAAAGAAATAAATGTCGTCATTGCAATGTTAGATTGCTTCGTTCCTCGCAATGGCGTTAGTTACTAACAGCACTGATTATCACATCCTGAATCTTTCCTCTCACACCTAAACTGCTTAGTTTGTTATTATCTCTTGTAGGATTAACACGGTTTGATAAGAAGATGTAAACGATATTATACTTCGGGTCAACCCAAACACAGGTGCCCGTAAACCCTGTGTGGCCAAAAGTTTGCAGCGATGCCAACTTTGATGGGTAAGGAGACTTATTGGTTGCATTGTCTTTTTCAGGTTTATCAAAACCCAAACCCCGGCGACTAACATCGCTGTTGTAAGCAGTAAATAAATCAACAGTTTCTTTCTTAAAAAATCTTTTACCATTCAGTTCACCGCCATTCAATAACATCTGATATAACTGTGCTAAATCGTAGGCATTGCTGAATAAACCGGCATGACCGGCAACACCGCCGAACATGGCTGAACCTTCATCATGTACATCTCCCCAAATTAATTGACGGCGAAAATGTTTTTCTAATTCCGTTGGGGCAATGTCTTCTAATGGCATTCTTTCTCTTGGGTGAAAACCGGTAGTAAGCATATTCAACGGTTCATAAAAATTTTCTCTGGCATATTCATTCAAAGGCTTGCCGCTAACTGCTTCTACAATCTTTCCTAAGAAAATAAAATCATTATCGCTGTACACATATTTATTTGGTGCAGTGAGCTTGCTTTGTAAAATGCGTTTGTATAAAGTGTCTTCCCAATCGTTACGTACATATAAATTTTCTGCAGCACGGTATTGATGTTGTGCATCTTGAACAGTTGAAAAAACAGTCCATTTAGGTTCTCCTGATGCGGTATCAATTACTTCTCTGTAAAACGGAATGAAAGGATTTAACCCTGCCTGATGCAGTAAAATATTTCTTAATGTAAGTAGAGCTTTGTCTGTTCCTTTTGTCCAGGGTAAATAATCTCCCAATGTTTTATCTAAACTTATTTTTCCTTCTTCATACAACTTCATAATACTTACAGTTGTTGCAGAAACTTTAGTAACAGAAGCTAAATCGTAAACAGTATTAATGGATACAGGTTGATTGCTTGTTGTAGAAGTATTACCAAATGCTTTATGATAAATGATTTTGCCATCTTTTGCTGCTAATACAACGCAGCCGGGAAATGCACCTTTTGCAACGGCATCGTTGGCAATAGAATCTATTGCCTGCAATTTCTCTGTATTAACATGAATTGATTGAGGAGTTGCTGAAGGAAAATAACTGTTATACGCAATGCCATCACCAAACTTCAAATCATTGCAAACCGTTACAGACAGTTTGCCTTTGGGTTGCGATTTGCCTTGTAAAATATCTGCTGATGTGTTTTGCGTAATGTCATCATCTTCATAACAGGCAAAGAGGTTTTTGGCATCGCATAAATTTTTAATAGCATAAGGATTACCGAAAAATAAAAAGGCTGATTGATTAAATTTATTCAACTCATTCAATAAATAAACAGTTGGTTTATTGATGCCGTAATTATTAGCCGGCCTTCTGCTGTAATTGTGTACACCAACAATTACTGCATCATAATTTTTTTGCTGTAAAGTTTGAACTAATTGTGTAACAGCGGCACTATCGGTTTTATCAACGACATTCATTTTACTCAAATCATCCATTACTTCTTTACCAACAGCAGCTTTGCTTCCAAATAAATATACATCTGCATTGTTTTCTTTTCTAAGCCTTGCTGCTATTACATTTTCTTTTGGTGAACCGATGGAGATGTAAGCAACTTTATTAGCCTTCAAAGGAAGTAATGAAGTATTGCTGTTTCTTAACAGCGTAATAGCATTCTTTGCTAAAAGCTCATTTATTTTTTTTGTCTGCAGATTTAAATCAGCAACAATATTTTCTGTTTCAATGGGTTTGAAATTATTTAAACCCAGATTATATTTTGCTAATAAAACTTTCTTCACTCTTGCATTAATATCATCCCAATTTAATTTCCTGTCTTTAATGGCCTGTAACACTTTTTCGATACTGCCCGCTACATCTTCAGGTAAACAAAGCATATCATTACCGGCAATTAAAGCCTGCACACTTGCTTCGCCGGATGGATAGAATTTAGTAATGCCCTGCATGCCTAAACCATCTGTGAAAGTGATGCCTTTAAAACCCAATTCTTCTTTTAATAAACCCGTTACATTTTTTTGTGATAAAGATGTTGCCTGATTAGCCGTTGTATCAATAGCAGGAATATATAAATGTGCAATCATCATACTTCCTACACCCGCTTTAATTAATTCTTTGAATGGATATAATTCTAAATTATCTAACTGCTCTCTTGTTTTTTTGATGACAGGTAAATCTTTATGGCTATCAACAGCCACATCACCATGACCTGGAAAATGTTTGGCACAAGCCATAATGTTTACCTCCTGCATACCACGCATATATTCCGTTCCGTATAAAGCCACTTTGTATTTATCTTCTCCAAAACTCCTGTCGTTAATTACAGGATTATCAGGATTATTATTTACATCAATATCAGGGGCATAGTTTACCTGCACACCAACACGTTTACATTGTTCGCCAACAGCTTTACCGAATTGATAAATTAATTGAGCATTGCCAACAGCACCCATCATTAATTGTCTGGGGAAATTGATAACACTGTCAAGTCTCATTCCTAAACCCCATTCTCCGTCAATACAAACCATTAAAGGTGTTTTAGTAATGCTTTGATAATAGTTGGTAAGCATAGCCTGCCTTACAGGCCCACCCTGAAAAAAACATAAACCGCCAACATTGTATTGGTTAATTAAATTGGTAACCGAGGTAATATGATCTTGCCCGAGATTACTGTGTGCACGAATGATGATAAGCTGAGCAATCCTTTCTTTTTTACTGAGTTTTCTGAATTGTTTTTTAACCCATTTATCAGCTGCTTTGGAATGATTGTAAAATGATTGAGCATTTGAGCTGAAGGCAAAAAGCAAAAGGCAAAAGGCAATGAACAGTTTCTTCATACTTTTTTAATTGGCTGCTCAATTTAGTAAAAACTTACAAGGCTTGCGTTTTTTTGCAGGAATGAAGAACTTAATAATTCAAAGGTTTTCTTTTTGTATGCCTTATTCTTAAAATTCGTATTTCATGTGCAGTAACGTAATATGAAATCCTGAAATGATATTTTTCAAAAGCCCGATAGTTGCCATCGTTATTTTGTTTGTATTTATCCGGAGGAAAATTTTCAGGATGAATAGATAATCTTTCAATCAAGGCGATTAAAACATTTTTTACTTTTTCTGCATTCTGAGGCGACTTTTCTTTGATAAATGATATAGCTTTTTGAAATTGTAAAAGAGCCACTTTATTCCAAACAATAATTTTGGTATTACTTTCCATTTATTAATTGCAAAGCTTGTTGGTGTGTATAAAATTCGCCTGCATCAATAGCAGCATTAGCTTCTTCTAACTCTTTGCTGTATTCAATCAAATCAATATCATCATTGGTTAAAGAATCTAACAATTTTAATAAAGATTCTTTTTGCGAAATATTTAATTGGGCAATGCGTTGAGTTAATTCGTTATCAATTTGCAAAGCTTCCATAAAAATGTTTTAGCTAATTTACTTATTTATTTCAAAAATTAAAAAGCCATCAAGTTTTGATGGCTTTTTAATTATTTCATTTAAAGATTATGCTTCAGTGTTTTCAGCATCATCATTTACTTCTTCCTCACTTAATTTCAATTCAATGTTTTTGCTTTTTAAAACGGCAAACCATTTAATCATTTTTTTACGGTCGCTGTCATACACTCTTTCAAAATCCATATCAGCATATACTTTTTCAAAATATTTTTTTATTGCTTTGTTATCTTTTTCATCGGGTAATGCTTCTTTGCTTTCATTCATTGCTTTAAAAACTTCAATTAAATTAACATTCTCACGAATGGTGTACACTTCAATGCTTTCCAAATGAGAAAAGTTATGAACACGGCTGCTTACAAACTTAGTGCTGCCATCTTCTAAAGAACGAACTACAGCTCCGTCATTCTTACTGCTAACTAATTCAAACAAACCTGAGAAACCTGATACTGATATTAACTTACTGTATTCCATAACAAATATTGAGGCTGCAAAATAAGGGGAAAACTGTTAAACTTTTTTTTAACAATTAGGCTGTAAGCACTACTTGGTTGATACGTAAAGCCTTTTAAAATGCAATATGAAATTAAAACTACTGTTATTGGGCTTAGTTATTTTAATTATTTCCTGCAAAAAAGAATCTACTACCTCAGCTGCAGTAAACCAAATGGTAGATACAACTATTGCAAAACTTTTTAACACAGGTAATTTCGTTAATGGCCCTTACGGAGCTGTTTCTGGTGTTGCTAAAATTTATAAGGTTAATAACAGGTATCAATTGGCATTGGAAAATTTTAATAGCAGCAACGGACCAGATTTAAAAGTTTATTTATCAAAAGATAATATTCCTTCCAACTTTATTAATCTCGGGTCATTACAATCAACAACAGGTAATCAACTCTACGATATTCCTGCAGGAGTAACCCCATCAGAGTATGCTTATGTATTAATTCATTGTCAGCAATTCAATCATTTATTCGGCTCAGCAATACTTAAATAATATATTATGAAAAAATTGTTATGCTCTTTCTCGTTTTTATTGTTGTGTAAACTTGTTGCTGCACAAGGTTGCAGCGATGCAGGTTTTTGTAGTTTAGATGTTTTGAAAACCCATTCACCAAACAAAAAAGCCTCTTCTGCAAATGAAGTAGCAGCAGGAATAAATGTAGGTGTTGGAGAACAATCAACCATTTCTTTAAACCCTTATATAGATTATGGCAGAAGGCTTAATGCCCGATGGAATTTTCATGCTAAAATTACCGGTACTTATGCTTCAGGTTTTTTGGGTAATACTTTTAATGCGGGAGATATTTTTCTGGTAAGTTCTTTTCAACCTAAAATAAAAAATGAAAACATTACTTTTTTAGCTGCATTTAAAATTCCGCTTACTACTTCAAACGATAAAAACTTAAACGGTAAACCATTGCCCTTAGATTATCAAAGCAGCTTAGGAACTTATGATTTGGTAGGTGGAATAAGTTATCTGTTTAAAAAGCGGATAGACATTAGTGCAGGTGTTCAAATTCCTGTTATCAATAATAATAAAAACAGTTTTTTTACTGATGAATATTCAGATACCAGAGTAAACAATTTTGCTTCTACCAATTTGTTTGAAAGAAAGCCTGATGCCTTATTAAGGTTGGGTTATTTTTTACCGATACAAAAGCAATCAATAAGCATTAAACCTAATTTACTGTTTATATATCATTTAGGTGATGATAATTATACCAATCGTTTTAATACTAAACAAGCCATTACAGGCTCTAACGGGTTAACGCTTAATGCAGGAATTAATTTGGTAAAAACCTTTGCCAATAAAAACGAATTAGAATTAATTGCAGCAACACCGCTGATTGTAAGAGATGTGCGTGCAGATGGTTTAACCAGAAGTGCTGTATTAAATATTCAATATAAAGTTGCTTTTTAGCTGTAAGGAAAAAAACTAAATTCCGTTTTTAATAAAAATACTTTACAATAAAAACCATTACATGAAACAAACATTACTTGTGCTGTTATTAATAACCTCAACTACTTCTCTGTTAGTAGCACAAACAGACAATTCTACTGAAAGAAAAAAAGAATTTAACCTTGCTAAAAATACTTTGGCTTTAAACGGATACGATGTTGTAAGCTATTTTAAGCAAACTAAGCCTGCAAAAGGCAATAGCAGTTATGCAGCAGTATATCAAGGTATTACATATTATTTCAGCAATGCTGCTAATAAAGATGCTTTCTTAAAAAATCCCACTCAATACGAACCGCAATACGGTGGTTGGTGTGCATATGCAATGGGCAATGATGGAACCAAAGTAGAAGTAGACCCGGAAACATATAAAATTACCAATGGCAAGTTGTATCTTTTCTACCACAGTTTTTTTAACAACACATTAAACAAGTGGAATGCAGATGAACAAAAACTAATGAAAAGTGCCGATGCCAATTGGGTTAAAATTTATAAACCATAATTACATCATTCCTAAACCAAAATAACATGAAACCCTTAATCATTATCAGTTGGATTTGCAGATTAATTGCTGCAGTAATAATGTTACAAACCTTGTATTTTAAATTTTCTGCAGCCGAAGAATCTGTTTACATATTTACAAAAGTAGGTATTGAGCCCTGGGGCAGAATAGGAACGGGCATTGCAGAATTAATTGCTTCTGTATTAATCTTAATTCCTAAAACTACCGTATATGGTGCAATAGTGGCATTAGGAATAATGGCCGGTGCATTGGCAACACATATTTTTCTGTTGGGAATAGTAGTAATGAATGATGGCGGTCAATTATTTATTTACGGATTATTGGTTTTTATTGCAAGCTTAGTTTTAATAATAATCAATAGAAAACAATTGTTACAACTTTTACCTTTTAAAAAATAATTTCAAGTATGCTATATTTTAATGATATAATAGAACTGCTTGAAATGATGGATAGGGAGGACTATGTTTATGCCTGCAAAAGTTTATCAGCAACATCTATTGGTAAGCATGTACGTCATTCTGTTGAAATGTACACCTGTTTGATAGATAATTATAATGATAGTGTTGTTGATTATAGCTTACGTAAAAGAGATACTGTGTTAGAAACCTTACCGGAATATGCTTCACAAAGTTTTAAAGCAATTGCAATAAATGTTGCTAAAGAAGATAAACCGATAACTGTTATTAATGAAGGCATTGCCTATAACAGCAGTTATAACAGAGAGTTGTTGTATTGTAATGAACATTTAATTCATCATTTGGCATTAATAAAAATAGGTTTGGCAGAATTGAATAAATACAATGTATCTGCAAACTTTGGTGTGGCACCTTCAACTGTAAAATACCGTGAATCATGTGCACAGTAACTTTTTTTCCTGTTCAAAATGGAGTAATCTTTACTTCTAACAGAGACGAAAAAAAACAAAGAAGTATTGCACTGCAACCATCTGCATATAATAGTGAAAACGGAAAATTGTTTTACCCCAAAGATGTTGATAGCAATGGCACCTGGTTTATAGTTAATCAAAAAGGTAATGCAGGAGTTTTGCTGAATGGTGCAGCAGTTAAGCATGAAAGTAATCCACCTTATAAACATAGCAGAGGCTTAATTCTTACACATATCTTCAATCAGTACAATGTTTTGAAAGCTTTAATGGATAAGGATTTAAAAGGAATAGAACCATTTACAGTAATATTATTTCTGCAAGGCAAACTGTATCAATGCAGATGGAATGAAATTGAATTATTGATAGAAGAGAAAGATGCCAATTTACCGCATATCTGGAGTTCAGTTACATTATACAATAATGTTATGATAGCTGAAAGAGAACAATGGTTTACTAATTGGTTGCAGCAAAAACATCATTTAACTCAACAAAATATTATACAGTTTCATGCCACAGCGGGCAAAGGCAATAATGAGTATGGTTTGTTAATGAACAGAGCCAATGAGTTGTTTACTGTGAGTATCACTTCTATTCATATCAGTCCATCGCTTGCTATTATGCAGTATAATGATATGCTGCAAAATGAAACACATTGTTTAAATATCCCCTTACAACAAAAACAAGCAGTATAATAATTAATGCAGTTACGTAAATCAACATTTTTTATTCGGTTGATGCACTGGGAGTATTGGCCTATGCATGTGGTGTATTTTTTAATTTACCCTTACTGGATATGGCTTTGCATTAAAGCAAAGTCTTTTTTCTTTTTTAATGCTGCCAATCCATCTATAAAAAATGGTGGCTTTTTAATGGAAAGTAAAACAGAAATTGATGTGTTAATTCCTGCTCAATACAAACCTATTGCTGTTTCGTTTCAACCTGCAACAGATTATGAAAGCATTAAACAACAACTTGTTTTGCATCAGCTTTCTTTCCCTTTAATCATAAAACCGGATATCGGCTTGCAGGGAAAGAGTGTGATGAAAGTAAATAATGAACAGGAGTGTATGCAGGCGGTAGCAAGCTTTTCGGTACCTTTTATTATTCAGGAATATATAGCTTATGAAAAGGAAGCAGGTATTTTTTATGTACGTTTTCCTGATAGTGGTAAAGGTATCATTACAAGTATAGTTTATAAAGAGTTTGTACATGTAATTGGTGATGGAATTAATACTGTACAAACTTTATTATTCAGTAACTCCAGATATATTTTACAAGAAAAAGCATTGTTGCAATTAGTTGATAAATCTTTATTAAATACGGTTCCCGCTGAAAGTGAAAAAATTATTGTACTGCCGTTCGGTAATCATGCAAGGGGCTGTTTATTTACCGATGTTTCTTTTTTAATTGATGATGCATTGATAAATGTTATTGATATAGCTGCTAAACAAGTTACTGGTTTTTATTATGGAAGGTTGGATATAAAATTTAATTGCTGGGAAGATTTAAAAGCCGGTAAAAACTGGAAAATTATTGAACTGAATGGTGCAGGCAGTGAGCCTACTCATATTTACGATCCCAAGCACTCCATTTTTTTTGCCTGGAAAGAAATTATCAGGCATTGGCAAATGCTTTATAAAATTTCAATAAGTAATCATGCAAAAGGTTATGCATATTTGAGTTTTAAGAAGGGTATTGCTATGCATAAAGAAAGTATGGCTTATTTTAGATTTCTTTCTTAAGAACATTATTCATATGCGTTCAAAAAAAGTTTATATCCCTTTAACACTATTAGTAGCGTGGTTATTATTTGCATCAGGCTGTATGAAAATGAGAATGAGTGATGCAGTTGCAAAAACTGAATTTGATAAAGCCAATGTAGCTATTCAATTTCATACATTTAAAATAAAAGGGAATAGTCTGCATTATGCTGTAACAGGATTAGATACTTTGCCAACTTTATTTTTTGTACACGGTTCTCCCGGAAGCTGGGATGCATTTAAAGAATATTTAAAAGATAGTTTACTGCTTACTAAATTCAGAATGATTGCTATTGATAGGCCGGGCTTTGGATACAGTAATTTTGGTGATGCAGTTAACCTGCAACAGCAAGCAGCTATTATCTCACCGTTGCTGATAAAAATAAATAATAAGAAACCTTTTTTTCTGGTTGGGCATTCATTAGGTGGACCACTCGTTATTAAATTAGCTGCCGATAATCCGGATTTATTTTCAGGAATTATTGTGCTGGCAGGTTCAATAGATACCCATCAGGAACCTAAAGAATATTGGAGGTCATTGTTTATTAATAACCCGCTGAAATTCTTATTGCCCGGGGCTTTCAGACCATCTAATGCAGAGCTTTGGTATTTAAAAAAAGATTTGCAATTATTACAAAACGATTTTTCTAAAGTTACCTGTCCCGTTTATTTTGTGCATGGAGATAAAGACCAATTCGTAGCTTATGGTAATATGGCATTTGGTGCCCAAGCATTAATAAATGCAGAAAAAATTGATACCATTACCATTCATAATGCCAACCATTTTATTCCCTGGCAGCATAAAGCAGAGATTGAAAATTTGCTATACCATCTTTACTGAGCAGCTAATTCTTTTAACACATTTTCAATTCTTGTTTTTAGTGTTTCATAATCGGTATAACCTCTGCTTAATAAATAAAATTTTGAATCGTTTGCTTGCAACAATACACAAGGGTAACCGGTAACCTGTAACTGTTTACACAACTGAAATTCATAGTAAGCTTTTTCTTTATATGCTTCGCTGTGCAGCTTTTCATAGAAATCATTTACGTCAATATTATATTGCACAAGCAAATGGCGGTAAGCTTCATCATCAGTTAAATCTCTGCCTTCATAATTCAAAGCATATTGTAAATCGCTTGCAAAAGCAACCTGCTGCTCCGGATAAATTTCTTTAAAAATACACATGGCGATAGCAGGTTTTTCAGAGCTTAAAAACCAATCACTTTTATCAGGGTTAAAAGCATGCCATAAAAAATCTTCGCCAAATTGTATGCCTGTTAATTCTTCCACACGTTTATAATGTGATTGAATAACAGGGGCAATTGCTTCTATTGATGTTGGTCTATCGCCAATAATCATTCCGCCGCTTAATACTTCAAAATCAAATTCATTTCTAAATGTTTCAGCTATTTTTTTTATAACGGGACTAAAACCATAACACCAACCGCAATAAGCATCGTAGCAATAAAAAATTAGGTGCTTCATACTGCAAAGGAATATTTCATTTCACAAACCTTTTCATTCATCAACAAAAATTTCCTTCAATCGATATTTCTATACTTTTGCAAGTGTTGAACTGTAAACTTTAAACTTTTTAAACTTTATTGTATGCCAGGATTTGAATTATGGGGTGAAGAAGAAAAAAAAGAAGTAAATGATGTGTTGGAAACAGGAATATTAATGCGTTATGGTTTTGATGCTGCACGTAAAGGCATTTGGAAAAGTATTGAATTAGAAAAAGAAATCTGTAACACCTTCGGCAGTAAATACGCTCAGCTAACCAGTAGCGGTACAGCAGCTTTAACTACTGCAATGGCTGCATTAGGTATTGGTGCAGGCGATGAAGTGATAATGCCCAGCTTCACATTTGTAGCAAGTTTTGAAGCCGTATTAAGCATGGGTGCGGTGCCTGTTTTGGTTGATGTTGATGAAACATTAACCTTGAATCCGCAGGCTGTTTTAAATGCAATTACCAGAAAAACCAAATGTGTAATGCCCGTACATATGTGCGGCAGTATGGCAGATTTAGATGCATTGAAACATATCTGCAATGAACACCATTTAATATTATTGGAAGATGCCTGCCAAAGTATTGGTGGCACTTATAAAGGAAAGAAATTAGGCACAATCGGCCATGCAGGAACCTTTAGCTTTGATTTTGTAAAAACAATTACCTGTGCAGAAGGCGGTGTGGTTATGACAAACAGTGAAGACGTGTATGTTAAATGCGATGGCTTTACAGACCACGGTCATGACCATAAAGGTGTTGACAGAGGTGCAGACCTTCACCCGTTTTTAGGATATAATTTCAGAATAAGTGAATTGCATGCTGCTGTTGGTTTAGCACAGATTAGAAAGTTAGATAAGTTCTTAGCTATTCAAAAGAAAAACCATACAACATTAAAAAATATGCTGGCACAAATACCTGAAGTAAGCTTTAGAGTGGTGCCTGATGAAGATGGGGATAGCTGTACTTTTTTAAGTTGGTTTTTACCAACAGAAGAATTAACCAAAGCATTTGTTGCTGAAATGAAAGCCCAAAATATTTTAGCGGGTAATTTTTATTGGTATGCTAATAACTGGCATTACATAAAACAATGGAATCATTTAAAAGAAGGGACTGCATTATTTAATTTGAATGATGCACAAAAAGCAGCATTAATAAAATTGCAAACACAGGACTTTAGTGAAAGTGATGCAGTAATGAGCCGTTGTATTTCTACCGCCATTAGTTTATTGTGGACAGAAGAACAACTGCATGATAAAGGGGAGAAGATGGTTGCAGCTATTAAAAAAGTGTTGAGTAAAGAAATTGAAACTGTTTAATGATAAAACTAAATATTGTATATTATGTTTTATTACTGTTCTTAATTAGCTGTAAATCCTCAGATGATAAAGCTTTAAATAAATTTGAACAGATTAATGATTCACTAACATTACTTAAAGTAGAAAATAGTAATAATAACTTTTTAATTAACGAAAAAAGGTTTATTACTGCTTTGAAAGATTCTTTGAATAAAGCAGATTCGAGTGGAGAAAGTTTTATTGTTGTTGAAAAATTAATTGTAAATAGTAATGGAGAAAAATTATGGAATTATATGAAGAGAGTAGATTCATTTAAGAAGAATAACAAAGATGAATTTCTAATTAATAAAGACAGGTGGTTGAAGACGTATTTTTATCAAACACGTACAATTCAGGCGGTTACAATTCTATCAAAATTCATTAACGAAATAGATAATTTACAAAAAAAAGGAGTCAATTAATCGGCTTGCTTTATTTGTTGAGTATTGTTACACAGTACAAGTGTGCGACGCTCCGAAGGAGTCCTTTGGACAACAATAGTTTAATAGTAGCATTGCAGCTTGGTACAAAAACTAACTTCCCATTCTGAATGTTCTCATTCCGCCACCCATTTGTTGCATATTGTTTTGCATTAATTCCATTTGCATTTTTCTGAATTCATCTGGCGTAACTTTTTTGCCTTTGGTAGGCTCTTTTAATTCTTTTTTATTCACTTCATTTTTTATTTCTGCTGCTGTAAAAATAGTTGCTCCGTTATCTACATTTATTTCTAAAATAGCACCCGGTAAACTGCAATAAGCACTTGGCCCTGCGGGTACAGTAATATCATCTGCATACCAGGCAATTACCTCAACTTCTTTTTTCTGCATACCATTGCCTGCTTTGCTGCTGTCAACTGTTGTGTTGCCGTTAGTATTTGTCATAATTCTCATTCCGCCGCCCGTCATTACAATTTGTTTAGCTGTTGCTTTATGGCAGGTATGACCCATAATTTTTTTTGTTTCATCAGTCAATTTCCATTTCAACGGGCGAATACTGTCTTCAATTATATAATTTTTAGCACCCAATTCCTGAGATGAAACTGCTCTGTATGCTGTATAATTTCTGAATGTTTCACCACCATCTGCTCCATTAATTCTTATAACAACTCTTCCGCCTCCACCGTTATCAAAAGGGTCGGGCATTTCATCTTTCGGTTGTAATTTGTAAACTGAAACACTATCACTGAAAAGCAGTATAAATTTATCAGTATTAAATTCAGGTATCATTGCTTTCATTTGTTCATCCTGAATATTGCGGTGCATATTTATTTTTCTTTCATACACAATAGTGCCTTCTTTTAGCTGTGCATGGGCAACGGTAAATAACAGGGCTGCATTCATTAAGAGAAAAACTTTTTTCATTCGTTTGGTTTTTATTCTGCATCAAAACTATTGTTCGGGCAGGTTAAGCAGGGTTGCTGAAAGGTTAATTAAGGTTAATGAAAAATTTTGAACGAATACAGAGCACCTATTTTTGTTGTGTAATGAATAAGTTATTTTTCTCTAAGCTTTTAATGATAGCGGCTATTGTTTTTATAGCAGCCTTTCAAACTTATTGGCTTAATAAATTATATAATGAGGAATGGAATGGCTTGAAAAAAGAAACGGATGTGTTGTTGAGAAATGCTGTACAGCAATTACAAAATAAGAACTTCAGATTTGATTTTGATTCTAATCACATGAAGATTCCAATGCCTGATAAATTCCGGGAAGCCAATATTGCCGAAGGAAAAACGCCAACTATACCTCCTGCAATTGTTATTGATAAATTTTCAACAGACACTATTAAAATAATAAATGATAAACAGCTTGGTAAAACTTTTTTTAAAAAGGGGTTTAAAGTAAAAGCAGATGCAGCACATGTTTCAACAGAAAATCAAATCATTAATGATTCTCATTTTATAGTTCGCCGGGTACCATTGTCAATAATAAACAGTGAAGGTAAGATTGATAGCATTGCTAAGTTGGCGGGCAAAAGCGGTAATGTAAAAATAGTAATAAGCACCAACGATTCAGGAAAATTACCTCCGGACTTAGCAGCGTTTACTTCAAAATTAAATCAGCAAAAAAATAAAACCACACTCGATACAACTGTTATTTTAAATAATACTAAAAATAAAAATTTTATACGTGCAACTTTTGATGCTAAAGGAATGAACGCTTCTGAACAATTAAAAAATTTAGTTCTTAAAGTGAGGTCTTTGTACGATTCTATTCCGATTAAAAAAGTAGATAGTGTTTATAAGATAAAGCTGGCTGAGAGTAAAATAAAATTGACTTACACTATAAAAATGTATGAACAGAAAGATGTAAAAATTGATACTACTTCAAAAAAACTTTCTACAGGTTATGCCGAAATAGGCTTTGATAGCCCTTATGCGTACAAAGCATCTTTCACTAATCCGTTTTGGTTTATTGTACAGAAAATTTCTATGCCGATAACGGTATCACTCTTATTAATTATTCTTACCACTTTATCATTCATTTATTTATACAGAAACCTTGCTGCACAACAAAAGTTAGCATTAATAAAAGATGAATTCATCAGTAATATAACCCATGAATTAAAAACGCCTATTGCAACAGTTAATGTAGCTATTGAAGCATTGAAAAATTTTGATGCCATTCAAAACCCTGAAAAAACAAAAGAGTATTTAAACATATCATCTTCAGAATTGCAACGATTGAGTTTATTGGTTGATAAAGTTTTAAAGCTTTCTATGTTTGAAAGCAAAGCCATAGAATTAAATATTGAATCTGTTGATATTAAACAATTAGCAGAAGAAGTTATCAGCAGTATGCAGTTGCAGGCAATGAATCAACATGCTTCGCTTAAGTTAGGAACAGAAGGAAATTATTTCTTAGCAAAAGCAGACAGGTTGCATATTACAAGTGTATTGTTTAATCTGTTAGATAATGCTTTAAAATACAGCGGACAAAATGCTGAAGTGCAACTGAGTTTAAAAAGAGCAGATGACAAATTAATTATAGCTGTAAAAGATAATGGTATTGGTATTGCACCAGAATATCAGCATAAAATATTCGATAAATTTTTCCGTGTGCCAACGGGCGGTCATCATAATGTAAAAGGTTACGGGTTGGGTTTAAGTTATGTAGCAGAAATTATAAAAAAACATAATGGCAGCATAACAGTTGAAAGTACCAAAGGTAATGGCAGCACATTTATTATTCAACTTCCTATAGCATGAGTATTAAAATTTTATATGTAGAAGATGAATTGTTTTTAGGGAAGATAGTTAAAGAAACCCTTGAAGGGCGTGGCTTTGATGTAACTATGGAAGCTGACGGCGATAAAGTAATTCCTGTTTTTCAGGAAACCGAACCGGATATTTGTGTGTTAGATATTATGTTGCCTAACAGAAATGGTTTTGAATTAGCAGAAGCTATAAGAAAATTAAATGATGATGTACCTATTATTTTTCTTACAGCTAAAACACAAACAGACGATGTAGTAAAAGGCTTTAAATTGGGTGCTAACGATTATATAAGAAAGCCTTTCAGTATGGAAGAGTTAATCGTTCGTATAGAAAATTTATTGCGTGTTAAAAAAGAAAACCCTTTTATAAATACCAGTGAGTTTATTCAATTAGGTAAGTATCAGTTTCATTTAAATAAACAGGTGCTAAGTATTGGTAACGAAGAAAAGAAATTATCCTTCAGAGAAAGTGAGTTGCTTAAGTTTCTTTTTCAAAACAAAAACTCAATTATTGAAAGAAAAGATTTATTAAACCACATTTGGGGCAACGATTCTTTTTTTAACAGCCGCAATTTAGATGTGTATATTACCAAGCTACGGGGCTATTTAAAAGAAGACACAGCTTTGGAAATATTAACCATTAAAGGTGTAGGATATAGATTTGTGGTTTCATGATTTTAACCTTACTTAACTTTTTTTTAAAATAAGTGTAACAAACAACAACTAATTTCGTTTTACATTCAAAACCCAGCTTATGAAGCGGCAAATATTTTTACAATCTTTCTTTTTGTTTGCAATAAGTATTGCTGCTATTATTTACTTTCAAAGCCTTACGGTACCTGAAAAATTTGCTTGCCCGGTTAAAAAATGCTGCGAGCAAAAATGTCCCAAAAGTAATGAGGGAGACAGCAGGCAGAATATTCTGCACAATCCGTTAAATCATTTTATCGTTTAACTTTTTGTTTCAGGCAATAGTTTTTTATGGCATCGCCTGTTGTGTCACTCACTTCTACGTTCAGTTTTTCAATCAACAGAAACACTCAAAATATAAATCCTGCACTTTCCGCAGGATTTTTTTATTTTACTGTAACAAAATACTCCATTCAACGTACAACAAATTAAACAAAGCAATAAGAAAATAACCGCTACTGTTTATGACGGAAAAACAATACAACGAATGTGTAAACCTTTATGCCGACAATGTGTTCAGGTTTATTGTAAAAAATCTTAAGCACGAAGAAGATGCGAGAGATGTAGTGCAGACTGCATTCGAAAAATTATGGCGTAACAGAGAAAACGTAGAAAACGAAAAAGCAAAATCATATCTTTTCACCATTGCTTACAACCAGATGATTGATCATTTGCGTAAAGTGAAAAGAATTTCTTTGAAAGAAGATTTTAATGAAGAAACAAAAATCGGTTATCAGCAACATTCGCACACTAAAAAAGTGTTGATGAATGCACTGAATCAATTAAATGAAACACAAAGAAGTTTGGTAATGCTGAAAGATTATGAAGGTTATAATTATGAAGAAATAGGAAAAATTACAGGTTTAAGTGATAGTCAGGTAAAAGTTTACCTGCATAGAGCAAGAATTATTTTGAGAGATTATTTGGTTAAACCTGAAAACGTTTTATAACATGAACATCAACAGAAATAATTACGAAGAATTCTTTTTATTGTACACAGACAATGAATTGAATGCAGAACAGAAAGCTGCTGTTGATGCTTTCATTCAGCAAAATCCTGATTTAGCTATTGAATTAACAGCATTGCAACAAACTGTAATGCCTTCAACAGCTATTCATTTTGAAGGGAAAGAATTGTTGTTTAAAAATGAAGATGCTTTTATTAATGCAACCAATAGTGAAGAAAAGTTTTTATTGTATGTAGATGATGAGTTGAATAACAATGAAAAAACAGCAGTAGAAACATTTGTATTACAACATCCGCAATTACAACAAGCTTTTACAGCATTAAAACAAACTAAGCTTGAGGCAGAAACAATTCCTTATCCTTACAAAGAAACGTTATACAGAAAAGCAGAAAGAAGAGTTGTTTATTTAAGTTGGCAACGTATATCAATAGCTGCTGCAGTATTGGGTTTGATTGTGCTGAGTTATTCCTTATTCAATCAAAAGCCCGCAGTTGTTAATGGTGGAGAATTTGCTGTAACAAAGCCTGCTACTGTTCCGTCAGATAAAGCAGTATCAGTAAAAGATAAAACCACTAATACCGCTGTAACAACAACTGAAAATAAAGAAGATAAAACTGTTGCAACAACAGAAAAATCAGCACCAACTCAACCTAAAAAATCTAATAACCTCCCTGTTCCATTAAACAATACCCAACAACAAAATATAATAATACCGGATAATAATACATCTGTTGCACAAAACAGACCGGCTATTAAAAACAATGATATTGTTACAACGCCACAAGAAACTATAGCAGTTAAAAGCGATTTTTCTGAAAAACCAATTGTAACAACAGCAGCAGTAAAGAATGATAATAATAATTATGTTCAACAGGCTGTTTATAAAGAACTGAATACCGATGAAGAAGAAAACAATCCCGTATATGTTGGTAATATGAAATTGAATAAAGACAAAGTAAAAGGCCTGTTAAAAAAAGTTGGCCGTTTATTCAACAAATCAAGAGATGAGGAAGAAGCTAAACTCTCTATTGCTTCTATTCCTGTAAAACAATCTAAGTAAAAATTAAAATCTATAGTTTATGAAACATTTGATGATGTTGCTTGCTTTAAGCGGGCTGGTACAACTGAGCTTTGCACAAACTGATACAACAGCAAAACCAACGGATACTGTTCAAGTGGGCAACTTTATAATTATTAAAAAGAATAAAGACGGTAAGTTAACCGATGATGAAAAGATTAACATCAATATTAATTTTAAGGGAAAGGATAAATCAATTAAAAAGAAACCCGGTAATATAAGCACCAACTGGTTCATCTTCGATTTAGGGTTTACTAACTTAGTTGATAACACCAATTATACCGCTGCACAGGGTATGGGTTATTTAAAAACAGGTCGCCCTGCTGATGGTCAGGTTAATCAAAACAGTATGGCATTAAACAGTGGTAAATCATCTAATGCCAACATCTGGTTTTTTATGCAGAAAATGAATGTGGCTAACCATGTATTAAACCTTAAATACGGCTTGGGCTTAGAAATGTATAATTTCAGATACGACAGAAGCCTCAGCTACCGCAGTTCTCCTACACCTTATGTTTTTAATGATTCAATCGGTTTTTCAAAAAACAAATTATACGCAGGCTATCTTACAGTTCCGTTTATGGTTAATATCAATCCCTACCCCAATAAAAAACGAGCATTAAGTATGAGCTTTGGTGTAAGTGCCGGTTACCTTGTGGGTTCTCACACTAAACAAATAAGTGCAGAACGCGGTAAACAGAAATATCATGGAGATATGATGTTGCAGCCCTGGCGTTTTGCTGTGGTAGGTGAGTTGGGGTTAGGACCTGTAAGATTGTATGGCAGCTATAGTTTAAATGATTTACATAAGGAAAGTACAGGCTTAAAACAAACACCTTACGCTGTGGGAATAAGATTCAGTAATTGGTAGTATTTTACATTAAATTTTTGTAACGCCTCCCGTAAAAAAGGAGGCGTTTGCTTTTTATTAAGGTAAAATTTTGTAAAACCCTTTATTGCACATAATCTTTTTTCATAATTTTCGTTTCAATTCAGGTACCGTAATGAAATAAAGCATGATAAAATATTTATTCTAAGCCTGAAGTGATGAATATTTTATTAAGTGAAATTCCATCTGACAAACAGTGAAAACAGAAATATAAGATGAAAAAACATTTTTTTCTTGCAGCATTACCCGCTTTCATGCTGCTGAATACATCTTTTAAAAATGCTGTTGCCGATGCAAACGATTATTATGTTGTGGTTGAAAAACATAGTTATGAATTGAAAGTATATGATGAATACGGCAACTGGTTAATAAGTTATCCTGTAGTATTCGGTAGTAAAGATTTGGGAGACAAAATGATGCAGGGCGATAGAAAAACACCGGAAGGAACTTATCATATTACTGCCAAACGCCCTCACCCGAAATGGGATAAATTTCTGGCACTTGATTATCCTACAGCAGACGATTATAAAAAGTTTAATGAACGTAAAGCCCAAGGCTTAATACCTGCCAATGCACAAATTGGCGGAGAGATTGGTATACACGGCACATGGCCACATGAAGAGTTTGCTGTTGACCAATACCAAAACTGGACAATGGGCTGCGTTAGTACCAAAAATGCGTACATAGATGAAATTTTTGCTAAGCTGCCTGTTGGTACAAAAGTGATTATTAAAAGATGATAAATTTTTAATGAGATAAAGACCACTTGTTCTTACCTTCATCTTTCTATGACATATCAAGTAGATATATTAAACCCTAAAGCAGATAAATTGCTGCAAGATTTGGCAGACCTGAATCTTATTGCTCTTTCAAAAAGTACAGATAATTCTTTCTTGAGTACAGTTAAACAACTTCGTAAAAAAGCTTCAAAAGCACCACTCACCTTAGAAGAAATAACAAAAGAAGTAGAAAGTGTAAGAGCAAAAAGATATGCTAACAAAACAAAAGCATAGAATTATTATTGATACTAACCTTTGGATAAGTTTTCTATTAACTGGTAACTATTCAAAAATTGATTCTCTGTTAAATAATAATGACTGTATTCTCCTTTTTAGCAAAGAACTTATTAGTGAATTTATAGAGGTAGCTCAGCGGCCTAAATTCAGGAAATATTTTTTAGTGAGCGACTTAGAAAATTTATTAATAAAAATGCATGAAAAAGCATTATTCATTTCTGTAACTTCTGATATAAATATTTGCAGAGACTCTAAAGATAATTTCTTATTAACGTTATCAAAAGATGGTAAAGCAACTCATTTACTTACCGGTGATCATGATCTTTTAGTTTTAAAGAAAATTGGCAAAACAAAAATTATAACAATCACAGATTATCTATCTGAATTATAAATCAACTTTCTTTTTTCTTTAACCTTTATTAACCTTTCACATAGCTTCATTAACCGTTATTGTTAGTTGCTGCCAATACTTTTGGGCAGTAAATAAAACTAACATGCGTTATATTTTTTCAGTATTGATAATGCTTATTTTCTCTTCAGTAATTATTGCTCAGAAAGCTGTTATAAAAGGGGTAGTATATGATACGGCTTCAAAAAAAGGATTGGCATATGCCACTGTTTCTTTGGTAAATGAAAAAGATTCCACCTTAATCAATTTTACAAGAGCAGATTCAACAGGTAAGTTTATTTTAAAACAGGTTAATCAGGGTGTTTATTTATTATCTACTTCTTATGTTGGTTTTATGCCGGTATGGAAAAAAATTGCAGTTGCAGGAGATGAAATAAATATCGGTAATGTGAACATGGTTGATGTAAAGCTGGCAGGTAATGTTACCGTTAATGCAAAACGGCCACCTGTTGTAATGAATAATGATACATTAGAATTCAATACAGAAAACTTTAAAACACAACCCAATGCAGTGGTAGAAGATTTATTGAAGAAATTGCCCGGTGTAACAATTGATGCAGATGGAACTGTTAGAGTGAATGGTGAAAAAGTAAACCGTGTATTTGTAAACGGCAAAGACTTTTTTAACGGCGACCCTAAAATGGCTACCAAAAATTTAGATGCAGATGCAGTTGATAAAGTACAGGTATTCGATAAAAAGAGCGACCAGAGCGAGTTTACAGGCGTTGATGATGGCAATTCGCAAAAAGCAATCAACCTGAAATTAAAGAAAGACAGAAATCATGCTTTGTTCGGAAGAGCCACCGCAGGTGCAGGAACAAATGATAGGTTTGAAGTTCAGAGTAATATCAACAAATTTAATGGCGACCAGCAATTATCATTCATCGGTATGGCAAACAATACCAATAAACAAGGTTTCAGTATTGGTGATGTATTGAATTTTACAGGAGAATTATCAAAGGGTATGCGTAACGGCGGTGGTAATATTCGTATTACAACAAGTGATGGCCCTGCTACTGCAGGTTTGCCTGTTACAGGTTTGGGGCAAAACCAACAAGGCATTGCAGAAACGTATGCGGGTGGTGTAAATTATAATGATAACTGGAATAAAAAGACGGATGTGAATGCCAGTGGAACTCTAAGCGATATTCATTTAAATACAGACAGAGATACTAAACGCCAATATTTACTGCCGGGAAATAATTATACTTATTCATCATCAACAAACAGTGTAACTGATATTAATCAACAAAGGGTTAATATGGCATTCGATCAAAAATTAGATTCTTTCAGTTCATTAAAAATTACACCCGTGTTAAGCTGGCAACAGCAAAATAATTACAGCAGCAATACTTTCAGTTCAATTGATTTGAATAATATAAAGTTGAATGACGGTTATAATAATAACTATACCCATTCAGAAGGCTATAACCTGGGTACTACTGCATTATACAGACAACGCTTTAAGAAAAAAGGAAGAACTATTTCAGGCAACTTCAACGGAACCTATAACCATAGTATGCAGAATGGTTCTATTAATGCCAAAACAAGTTTTTACAGCGGAGGTACTGCTAAAGATTCAATACTGAATCAAACAAATAATTTAGATGCAGTAACAAGAAATGTTGGTGGCAACATTACTTATACAGAACCTGTAGGCAAACGTTCTTTAGTAGAGTTTACAGGGTTTATAAACAGTAATACAGGAGAAAGCAATAAACAAACCTATAACTATAATTCATCAACAGGCAAGCATGATATAGCTAATGCTGCATTAACCAATAATTTCAAAAGCAATTATTTATACAGCGGCGGTAGTATTAATTTCAGAAGCAATCAAAAGAAAATCAATTATACCGTAGGAGCTTCTTTGCAGGCTGCTCAATTGCAAAGCATCAATCAAACAACAGGTAACAACATCAATCAGTCTTTTACTGATGTATTGCCGAATTCCAATTTGCAATATAAATTCAGTAATTATAAAAACATTCGTTTCGATTACAGTACATCAACACTACAACCCTCAACCACACAATTACAACCGGTAGATAATGTGAGCGACCCATTGAATATTACAACCGGTAACCCCGATTTAAAACGCTCTTATGTAAACAATTTCACTATTAATTATTTTGCTGCAGACCCTGCTACACGTAAAAATTTCTTTGCATTAGCATTATTTAATGTTACACAAAATGCCATTGTAAATGCAGATGATATTACCAATGGGGTTAGAAAATCTATGCCCGTAAATGCTAACGGTGTTTTGTTCGGATTAATTAATGCGAGTTATGGGTTCCCGATTATTAAGTTGAAATCGAGAATAGATGTATCAATGGGTTATAACTACACACATTCTATTGCTTATTTAAACGGAGCTATGAATGCGATTGATAACAGTTCAATAACACCAACATTTACTTACAGTTATGGTATTGATAATGTAATTGATGTACAAGCAATAGCTAATGTTCGGTTTAATAATTCAGCATATTCATTACAACCGCAATTAAATACCCAATATGTAACACAACAGTATACAGCCGATGTTACGAATTACCTGCCATGGAAATTAGTATTGAACAATAAGTTAAACTATGTAATTAATACCGGCAGAGTAGATGGTTATAACACAAGTATTCCAATCTGGAATGCCAGTATTGCCAAAAGTTTTTTAAAGAACAGCAGAGCAGAATTTAAATTATCAGCTTATGATATTTTAAATAAAAACTTAGGTATTACACGTTCATCCAATCAAAACTATATTGAAGATAGTCGCTACAATGTATTGCAGCAATACTTCCTGTTAAGCTTTACCTATATCTTAAATAAAGCGGGCAAAACTGCGGGCGGGCCAAATGTGGTAATAAAAACAATCGGTAATTAAATGTATTTCTTAACCCCGCCGACAGTTAGCAACTTCGGCGGCGGTTTATTCACATAAAAATTATCTCTTACCTTCCAATTGATTACAATATTCTAAACTTCCTAAACGAATACGTAAAGGAATTTTAGTAGCTTTCTCAAACTTAAATTCCTGCTTGCAAATAAAGCCGAGTTGTTGTACATAATAATTTTTCGGAATTACAGTAAATATGTTTTTGTTTACAAGGCTGTCTTTCTTTTGCTGCAACAGATAATAATTCAATGGCGGTTGCGTATAAGTTGCCACATTCATTAATAAGAAATTAGCAAATAAACAAATCTGTTTAATCATTTTCTTGCTTTAGTTTGCATGTAAATTTACGGAAGATATTGGCGTGCAGTTTGCTTAGTTAATTCATTCCTCAAAATGGGGAATTATCTAACATAAATTGCACAACCCGTAAATAAAAAGCAGATTAGAGCCTTATGAGTCTAAGCCAATCTTTACAGCAAAAGCTTCTGCAAAAATTATCACCGCAGCAAATTCAGTTAATGAAATTGCTGCAGATTCCTACTGCCAATTTAGAAGAACGTATTAAAGAAGAACTGGAAGAAAATCCTGCATTAGAAGCAGGCGAAGATGGGCAGGAAACAGACCTTGACGATATCAATGCAAAAGATGAATTTGAAAGCAGTGAAGATGATTACGAACAGGATGGCAGTGAAGATGATTATGATAATATAGACATCAGTGAATATGTGAGCGAAGGTGATGACGAAGTGGGAGATTATAAAACAAGAGATGATAACTACCCCGAAGCTGATGATAAAAAAGTAATGCCTATAAAAAATGAGAGCAGCTTTTTTGATGTATTGAATGAACAGCTTTCTACTTTAGATGTTGATGAACGTCAATATAAAATTGCCGAACAGTTAGTGGGCAGTTTAGATGATGACGGTTACTTACGCAGAGAACTAAGCAGCATTGTAGATGATTTGGCTTTTCGCCAGAATATTATCACAGATGAAAAAGAAGTAGAAGCGTTAATCAAACAAATTCAACAGTTCGATCCTCCCGGCGTAGCCGCAAGAGATTTAAAAGAATGTTTATTGCTGCAACTGTACAGAAAAAAAGATGAAGGCACCGGTGTTGAAATGGCTATTAAAGTATTAGATAAATACTTTGATGAGTTTACCAAAAAACATTACGAAAAAATACAACGGGGCTTAGAGTTAACTGATGAACAGTTAAGAGAAGTAATTCAGCAAATCATCAAATTAAACCCCAAACCTGGTGGTAATGTTGGTGGTATTAATAAAGCTGAAAGCTATGTGGTACCTGATTTTTTCATTATTAATAATGCAGGAAAATTAGAGCTTACTTTAAACAGCCGTAATGCACCTGACTTACGCATCAGCGAAGGTTACAGGGATATGATGAAAGAGTATGATAAAGGCAGTAAAAAAGATAAACGTCAGAAAGAAGCGGTACTCTTTATTAAACAAAAAATAGATGCAGCCAAATGGTTTATTGATATGATTAAACAAAGGCAGCATACTTTGTTAAGTACAATGGGTGCTATTATGCGTCACCAGGAGCAATTCTTTTTAACAGGCGATGAAACTGAAATGAGACCCATGATTTTAAAAGACATTGCCGAAAAAACAGGATTGGATATTTCAACCGTAAGCCGTGTAGCCAACAGTAAATTTGTACAAACAGAATTCGGAACATACAGATTAAAATTCTTCTTTAGCGAAAGTTTAAGTACCGATAGCGGAGAAGAAGTAAGTACCAGAGAAGTGAAAAAAATATTGAGCGATTTAATTGAAGCAGAAGATAAACGCAAACCATTGGCAGATGAAACTTTAACAGATATGCTGAATGAAAAAGGGTATAATATTGCCCGCAGAACAGTTGCCAAATACAGAGAGCAATTAAATATTCCGGTAGCAAGGTTAAGAAAGGAATTATAAATGAACTCTTGGTTGTCATTCCGAGATTGGGTTCATGCCCAACGAGGAATCTCATCAATTAATAACAAAGAGATTTCTCAGGCACGAACCTTCGAAATGACAGTCATTCGTGTAATTAGCTTTAATTAGTGATATAAAAATGAATGAAGCAATAGCATATCAACCCAATAAACTAACAGCATTATTTGCAAAGTTGGTTTCATACCTGTTACATCCTTTATTCATCCCAACTTACATTATATTTTTTTTGGCTTGGCAGTTTCCGTATGAGTTTGCAGGCATTACCTCCTGGCAATTAAAACTTAAATTATTCAGCACTTTCTGGATGACGGCTTTCTTTCCTGCCTTTGCGGTGTTTTTATTATGGAAGTTAGATTTAACGAAGAGCATTTTCTTAAGAACACAAAAAGAACGTATTATTCCTTATGTAATAACCATGTTCTTTTACTGGTGGATGTATTATTTAAGCCGTAATATGAAAGACCAGCCCGAAGCATTGAAGTTTTTTTACTTCGGTATTTTTATGAGTACGGTAGCAGGTTTAATACTCAACAATTTTATTAAAATAAGTTTACATGCGTTGGCTATGGGCGGAGCAGTAACAGCCATCGTTTTATGCTCTTTCTTTTATCAAACACCGTTATACATTGAAATAGGTATTGCTACGATAATAGCAGGAATTGTTTGCACAAGCAGATTAATTTTAAACAGCCATACCAACTTTGAAATTTATGCAGGGCTTGCAATTGGTGCATTATGCCAGTTAATCGGTTATTGGTTTGTAATGTAATTTTTATAGTGTCATTTCGAGATTGGGTTCCTGCCCAACGAGAAATCTTTTAGTTATATAAGATGAGATTTCTCGGCACGAACCTCGAAATGACGGTTATGGATTAAAATAAATGAATTGTTTGGAATGAGCGTATTTTATTTGGTGAAGTGACGCAATATCCTCTGCGAGAGACATTGCTGTGAAGAAAACAGCCATACCAACTTTGAGATTTATGCAGGGCTTGTAATTGGTATATTATGTCAGTTAATCGGCTATTGGTTTGTAATGTAATTTTTTAAGTCAACATTTTTTCTTCGTGGCATCTTCGTTGTGTCACTCACTTGTACTGCAGTATTTTATAGCAACATTTTATACCGTCATTTGGAGATTGGGTTTCTGCTTCTAAAAAATGTCTCCTGCAAGGGACATTGTTTTTTGTTAACGTGTTTACGCAATGTCCTCTGCGAGAAACATTGCTGTGAAGAAACCTTCGAAATGACGATTATCAATTATAAGCCATGCTTTAGGTCTTGATACCAAGAAATTCTTTCACTTTAAGTGGAACGTCATTAAGATGCGATCGTTGTTTAATATTTTTAAGCAAGTCTGCTATTGAGTCATTATTATTAAATATTTCAAGTATGTTTTTCAGTAGCCCTTCAATCACTTTTATTCTGTCGCCTAAAAAATTTTTTCCAAAGTCAAGAACATTACTTTCATTTATATCTGTCGATATAATTCTTCTGTAAATATGCATCGCTACTTTATTATATTGTAGGTCTTTAAAGTCGAAACCATAATTAATATAATATTGATTGCCCCATTGAGATTTTTGAAGATTTACTATTTTAATTAGTTCGTCACCATCAAGTCGCCAATAATTACCTTTTCGTTTAAATCCATTTGGTTTTAAAATATTGTCGAAGATATTTACTAAATCTTTTTTGTCCATTGTCAGTATAGCTGTAATCCAAATATATCCAAAACTTCTCATTTGAAAACCTCCTAAAACTTCACACACCTTACCTTATCTAAAGTGCTGTTGCGGACTTTTAAAAAACCTGTATAGGAGGCAGTTAGTTCTAAACCGCCACGCCAATTGGAGACTGTATTGAGTTTGCTGTAATTGGCATCGTAACTGATGCCGATGGTTATATGATTCATATCCATTTTTACCACAGGTATTATGGCATCATTCCATCTTACAAAACTGCCTATATAAAAAGTAAAAGGGTTGGTATCATAATATTTCTGAATATCCCAACCGTATAAAAAACCACCTAACAGTTGCCTGTGGCCGTTTTGAGCAAAGTAATCCGCAAAGGCAATTACACGGGCTGTAGTACTTACGGGCGTATTAATACCAAAATTCAATGTGTACTTCGGCATTAAAAAATTATCAATAACGCCGGTAACAGAATGTATAACAGGGTTGTTTACATGTGCCATACTTGCACCAATGTACATTCTGCCATCTTCATTAAAGCTGGTACTGAAACAAATGCCGGTATTCAAATCCCAATAAGTATAACCGCTGCCTTTAATAGGTTGTGCAGTAGCATTGGATGAACTATAAGCACCGCCAACATATTGATCACCGAATTTTAATAAGGTAGGGTCAAACTGACTGAACACAGGCCCGCCCATAAATGCAATGGATAAGTAAGTGTCTTTATCATCGCTTAATGATTTATGAAAACATAATGCGGGTAACAGTTGTGTTCTTTTTAACTGAATATCACCCGCAGCATCTAAACTGAATTGCCCTGCAATGGTAAACACATCATTGGCTTTGCCTACAGGTATTTTATTTTCAATACTTAATGCTGCTGTACGGAATGGTATGGTGAAGCTGCTCCATTGGTCGCGGTAAGCAGCTGCAATTCTTAAGTCGCCTGTAAAAACGCCTGAGAGTGCAGGGTTTCTTAATAAAGGCTGTTCATAGAATTGAGAAAAAGTAAGGTCTTGTGCGATAGCTGTTGTAGTTGCTATGCACAGTAAAATAGATAATATGTATAACCACCTTGTTTTCATTTTTCACTCATAGCCGTGTGGCTTTGTTAACTCAACAGCACTGCATTTCTTTCTTTGGAAAAATATGCTTCGCATTTTTCCAATCACGATTTCATCGTGACCGAAACAAATGAGGTGCTTTATGAGTTAACCAATGTTTCATGTTTTATTATTTGTTTCGTCATTGCGAGGAACGAAGCAATCTTTTTTTCGTCATTTCGAGATTGGGTTCGTGCCCAACGAGAAATCTCATCATCGTAACCAAGAGATTTCTCGGCAAGAACCTTCGAAATGACGGTGCATTTCATTAATCATCATTTCAATATAGCTGTATTGCCTTTAAATACAGCAGGGTAGCCTTTCTCACAAATAACTTCACACACATACACATATATATCAGGTGAAGCTGCTTTACCTCTTACGGTTCCATCCCAACCATAAGCAGGGTCGCCAACATTAAAGTTGGTTCTTTCAAAAACCAATTCACCCCAACGGTTAAATACCCTGAAACTTTTTACCTGTTTAATACCTTTTCCCTGTACAACTAACTTATCATTAATACCATCGCCATCCGGTGTAAATGCATTCGGTACAAATACTTCTGCTGTAGGGCAGAATGTTTTAATACAAGTAGTATCGGTGCTTACACAACCGAAAGTGTTGGTAGCAGTACAACTGATACATTCATCATAAATAATTTTTGCTGTTGGTGTACTGCAATTATTACAACTGAAAGCAGCACCTTTCCAATCCCACTTAACAATATCATTTCTTGATGTTACGGGATTGAATGTGTAAGTATTACCTGCCATCAGCACAGTGTCTTTACCAATATTCAGTTTAGTAGCATCACCAACTTTAATGGTTATGGTTGATGTATCTGCAAAACAACCGTAAGCATCTTTACCGATAACATGATATGTGGTTGTGGTAAGTGGTTTAGCAAAAACAGTTTGCCCTGTTGTTGTATTTAAACCTGTTGAAGGATACCAATTGAAAGTATTACCACCTCTTGCAAACAACTGAACAGTTTTACCAACACAAATACTATCGTTATTAGAAGCCTGCATAACAAAAGGCTGTACCACATTTATGGTTGCATTGTTTACATTACTACAACCATATTGGCTATAACCTATTACATTGTAAGTGGTATTAGTTGAAGGTTTTACTTTAATGCTGTCGCAGTTAGTACAGATGATATTATTAGCAGCATCTTTCCATATATAACTTGCTGCACCATTTGCAATTAATGTGGCTGTATCTCCTTTACAAATTCGTAATGGTTGCTGTAGGGTAATTGCAGGCTCGGGGTGAACACTTAAAGCTTTCATGGCACTATCATAACATTTGTTTACAGTGCCAACAGTAAATTTAACTGAATAACTACCTGCACTGAAATAAGTAACCTGTACCATTGTATCTTTTGAAGTAGAGCCGTTTCCTAAATCCCACAAACGATAGAAAACAGAATCTCTTGAAACAACAGAAGAGCCAAGACTTAACAGTACAGACTTGCAGGCATCTGCAATACCATTAATAGTTGCCTGCGGAAACTGATGCACAAATACATTCAGATTGGCTTTGGCAGAATCAATACAACCTGTTGAAGAATGGGCAAATAATACCACTGCATGATTGCCATCTGATGTATAAACCGGATTAATTGATTTGGTATTACCTGCGGGAATATTATTTACTTTCCATAATAAATCAGTTGTACCATAGTAGGCACTGCTTGAATCTGTTAAATGATAAGTTGTTTTACCGCATTCATAATCTGCTGTTATGTTAAAGTTGGCGGTAACTGCATCAACTGTAACGGTATCAACAACCGGTAGCTTAACTGTGCAACCTTGCTTATTTATTAATTGTGCGGTAACAAAGTAAGTACCTGCTTTTGTATAACTGTGTTTAATATTATTAAGTGTGGAAGTGATGATACTGCTATCGCCGAAATTCCATTTAATAGAATCTGTATTATTGGTTGAAGCTGTAAATACAATATTGCTGTTCACACAATTATAACCTGCATGTGTTTGTAAGTTTCCGGTAGGTGAAGTAATACGAACGTAGCCGCTATCAACATATACACAGCCACCTGTTGATGTTGCTTTCATGTTGATTTTAAATTGGCCGTTATTATTGTATGCATGTTGAACAGAATCTCCCGTTGCATTGTTGCCATCGCCGAAATTCCAAACAGTATTGGTTGTTACTGCACTTTTATTGATGGCAGTAATAGTAAAAGGAAGACAATTACTGATACTGTCTGAAAGCTGCATTCGCCCTGCTTTCTGGCCAACTATATGTATTGGTTTAGAAACTGTTGTACTGCAGGAAGCGTAAGCATATTGTTTAGTTGCAGTTAATGAAACTGTATAATTACCTGCTGTTTGATAGAAGTGTAAAGGATTAATTTGAGTTGATGTAGTACCATCTCCGAATAACCAGTTAAATGTATTCGTTGTATCAGATTGATTAGTGAATAAAACACTATCACCGATACAAATATTAATCGGTGCAATAAATAATGGTGCCGGCTTTTGATATAGATAAAAGTTTCTGAAAATAGTAGTATCAGAACAACCATTACTGATTTTTATACTTACTGTATAATTGCCTGCCGAAGTGTAAATATGTTTAATAGTATCGTTGGTTGAATGCGTTGTAATTGAATTACCATCGCCAAAATTCCAGATGAAAGTATTGGCATTTTTGGTTTGATTTATTAAAGCAATAGTGTTACCGCATACTGCACTATCAGCACTAATATTTATAATTGATGGATTTGGTTGAATACGGATATTGTTGAAAACACTATCAATGCCGCAATTGTTTTGTGCAATGAAAACAGTTGGAATAACAGTATTGCTACCTGAATGATAAATATGTTGAAATGCAGACGGAGATTGAATTACGCTATCTGTTCCATCGCCAAATAAAAATTTATAACTAACATTATCACCAACAGATTGATTATTAAAATGAACAATTAAAGGAGAACAACCACTTAAAGGATTTGCAGTAAAATTGATAAGTGCTTTTCTTTTAACAGTAACAGTTTTTATTGCTGAAACAGTATCACAAACATTCATTGCTTTCAGTGAAATAATGTAAGATGTATCATGTCCGCTTACTGAATAATTGAAAAAAATATTACCCGGCTGCTGTTGTGTTGAAGTTTGTCCGTTACCGAAATTCCATACATAATTATATGTACCGGTATTACCTGTTGTATTAGTTATGTTGATTGTTAATGGTCCGCAACCAACAGTGTCACTTAATGTAAAGTTGGTTTTGGCCTTATGCAATACTGTTATGTTTTGTTTAGCAGTATCTGGTTTACAGTTATAAATACTTGAAGCAATTAATTGAATGTTTACGCTACTATAATTGCTGCCTAAACTGATGACAGGGAAATAATTTTGATTGCTGATTATAGAATCATTCAATAACCATGTATAATTTTTATTATATGGTGATGGAATGATTTTGATAAGATTACTATCTAACTTAAATGGTTCACAAGCTTGTAAAGTTTGTACACTGAAACCTGCAACAGCATCAGGGTTTACCGTAATACTGATAATATTACTGATGCTTTGCTGATTGGCTACACATGCACCCGATGTAATTATCCTTCTGTAAAATGTTTTTTGTGTAAGAATGCCTGCGAAATAATTTTTGCTTACAGCTCCTGCAATATCGTTCCATGAAATGCTATCGCTGCTTTGTTGCCATTGATAGTTATAAATACCATTACCACCTGTTGGTGTATTGCCTCTTAATGTATCAGCAGCAACATTTTTACAAACAATTTGTGTTGAACTAATGGTATTGTTATTAATTGCCTGCTGCACTTTTACTGCAGTTATACTACTTGTATTAAAACATGCACCCGATGAAACATTTCTTCTTATAAAAATATTCGTTAAAGGTTTAAAAGTATAGTTTGCAGAATCTGCATTAGTAATATTATTCCAGCTAATACCATCTGCACTTTGTTGCCATTGATAATTATAAATTCCATTACCGCCGTTAATTGTTTTTCCTGTTGCTTTTGCAGTTTGCCCGTAACAAATAGTGATAGTGGTTGTATCAATTTCATTAATTAATGTTGGTTGAATAATGATTTGAACCGTATCAACAGAACTTGCACAAACATTGTTGCTTATGTTCCATGCAAATAAATAAGTACCTGCAATTAAACCGTTAACTGTAGTTGAAGCATTGTTTTGATTGCTGAATGCACCGGTATTCGGTCCGCTTATCTGTTGCCAGATACCTGTACCTGTTGTTGGTGTATTAGCTTGTAAGTGTA
>SAIW01000015.1 GCA_004028795.1 Chitinophagaceae bacterium | reverse complement strand
CCTGCACCGCCATTAGGTCCTGCACCTAAACCTCTACAGGTAATTACGTATAATTCTTTTTCATCTTTACTCAATTGTACCCTTGTTGGCCCCCAACCTGTTGGAATTAAACCCTTGGTGGTTTTAGTAGGTACATCAATTACTGCTACTGCATTAAAACCTAATAATGCCACATATAAGGTTTTTTCGTCTTTACTCAACGTAATGCCAAATGGCAATAAACCTCTGTGCTTATCTATTCTTGCATCTGCTTTAATATTAATATGCCCTAATAATTTGTGTTGTTTATAGTCTATGACAGAAATATTATCATTGGTGGCATTGGTTACATATGCATAACGCTTGCCCACTGCAATAGAGTTAGGGCTTGCACCGCCAACTACTTCTGCTTCTTCAATCATTTCACCTACTTGATAGCCTGTTTTAAACTTGTCAACTACTTTGTTGGTATTTAAGTTAATAGCAAAAACGCTCATGGCTTCGGGTGCATTAGGGCTACCAACGCCGGGTATTTCTCTTCCTTCTATTTCTGTACCTTCTCTTGATTCTTTGGTATTATCACCATAAGGTTGGTAGGGAATCATTAAAGAATCATAATTTTTTTTAGTAGCTCCTTTAATTAAAGGATAAGCATAAGTACCTACATTGGCAACAAAAGCCATTGTTTTATCTGCACTGATGGCCAAGCCAAAAGGCTGGCGGCCGGCAGGTATAGAGGCGGTTATTTTCTTTTGGGTGAGGTTATAACGAACCAGACGGAAATTGCCCCGATCTAAAATCAATAATTCATTATTGTTCAATAATAAATCTGAAGTAAAGCTGTCATCAAAATCTATTTTACCTACTTTACCATTAAGACTGATGGAATCGATACGTTTAAATTGTTCAATATCATATACAATTACAGCACCGTTATCTCCCCCGCTTAAGTAAACTGTTTTAGAATCCGGTGCGAAAGCTACCCCTAAAAATGAACCCTCCGGAAGAGGAGAAGGAATTATTTTTTGACTGATGGAATCGTTAGTAAAAGAGCTTCCTGCCAGCGGTTCATGAGCCAGTTGAGAACTGAGTTGCTTATTATAGCTCGGCACACGAGTATGTTGCATGGTGGTAATATCAATAATAGTAAATACACCATTATGCAGTGTTACTGCTTTTTTACCATCGGGTGAAATAGCCATACCAAACGGGTCGTGAGAAATGCGTATCATTTCTCCGGCAGGTGTAACAAATCTGCCACTTGGTAAAACCGATATACCGTTTTCATCTATTTTACAAAATTGTTGTTTACCGGGTACCTGTAAAACCTTTACTGCTTTTGGTTGTGCCATAGCAGTGAGGCTGTACCATAAAAAAGTTATCGTTAGAAAAAAATATTTTGCCATAAACTGTATTGTAAAAAGTGAAATAAGGCGAAATACAGATATTTCGCCTTATTGGAATATTATTAAAGTATTACCTATTTTATTTCAGTAACCACATCACACCATTAATATCATCTACTCCTGCATATTGACTTGATAATGCTGCATTATAATTAGTTGTATTGGCAGAAGCTTCAGAGCTTGGATATTTAAAACGTTTAGCAATACGACCGCTATTACCGGTACCGGAACCTGTTGTGAAATTGGGTACACCGGTTCTTCTGAATTGATAGTATGATTCTAAACCTGATTGACGGAATAAGGCTAAATATTTTTGTTGCAATATTTGTGTAAGTGCAGTTGCCGGATCTGATGAATATTTTACACTTGTTTGAGCATAATAGGTATTGTAATCAAATGCAATAGTTCTTGCATCGTAATTACCACCGTTAGTAACATCTGTAGAACCCGGGCGATAGAAATAAGCAGTAAAATTTCCTGATAATGGAATATTATAAAATGTTAATGAAGCTTTAATACCATTTTGATACCATGTTTCTGCATTACCTGCAACCCAACCTCTGTTAATGCCTTCAGCTATATTAAAACACATTTCAACATAACCTAATTGTGTAGCGGGTTCTGCTGTATAGGTAGAATAATATCTTTTTCTGTTTATGAAAGAATATTTACCGGCTGTTGCATCTGCATACATTACACCTAAATCTAATCCGGGGTCTGCTCCGTAGAAAGAAGCAAATGAAGTATCTTTTTGTCCCAAATTATCTACATAATAACGGGCAGGTTCTGCAGTTACAAACAAGCGTGGGTCATTAAAAGATTTTAATAAACCGATATGTGTTAACGACATATTTTTTCTACCTCCATTAAAACCGTAATTAGCAGGATTATCAGGATAATAATTAGTAGGTATTACAAATGTGTATTGCAAATCATCTGAAGCACTTGTGAAAATTGGATATTGTGTTGGATTATTAACAATAGCTGCAAATTGTTGTGCAATATTTAAATCTGCATCTGTTGTTACTTTCTTACTTAAATGAATTAATAATCTTAGTTTAAAAGCATTAATTGCTTTTTGCCATTTTCTTAAATCATTATTATAAAATATATCACCGGATAAAGTATTATCGCCTTTAATGATTAAGCTGGCAATATTTGTATTCGCAGTGTCTAACAATGCTAAACAGTTTTTAAATACTGTTTTTTGAGCATCATAGGCAGGTGTAAGATTAGCAGCTCCTTGTAAAGCTTGGGTCATTGGAATATCACCCATTTGCAAACTCATTTGGCTAAATAAATACGCTCTTACAAATTTGCCGATAGAATTATACGGATTAACAGTTGCACCGCCTGCCTGTGTAGCAGCAGCTTCCATTTTAATTACATTTTCTAATGTACTGAAATAGTTACTGCCGCTTCCGAAATTATATTGGTTATTTCCGTAATAATCATAATTATAAATATAGTACTGACCATAAATTTCGGCACTGCCGCCCGGCTCTGTATGTAAATCAACCAATACACCATTGAATAAAAGAGATGGAGGAACTGCTGTAGGTTTATTATTATTTTGATTTAAATCTGCAAAAGTTTTTTTGCAACCTGTTGTTGTGATTGCGACTGCAATAACAATCAACAATATGTTTATTATCTTTTTCATAATTGTTTTATTCTGCAATTAAAAAGTAAAGTTTAGGTTAAAGCCAAAGCGGCGGGTAGTTGGAGATTGTAAACCTGTTTGAGAAATACCTTGCGGGTATTGATCTAAGTCTACATCTTTAAAGCGACTGTCTTTATAGAAATAAAATAAATTACGGGCTACTAATGAAACAGAAGCTTTACTTATAAATGATTTGCCTAAGTACTTTTTAGGAATATCATAACCAATAGTTACTTCTCTCAATTTAGAAAAAGTTTTACTCATTAAGTTAGCTTCATTCGTACCGTAATATTTACTTACATAATCCTGTACTAAAGCAACCTGAGTATTGGGTTTGAATTGAAGAGAACTGTAATTAGTTATGTTTCCGAAATTGTCGAAATTAATAGCAGCACCATTTGAAATTTGAACGCCCTCGCCAACATAACTTCCTTTATAGGTAGGATCAGGATTAATACCATTTGCAGGAAAAGCTTGCCAATCTTTGTAACGGGCAGCACCCAAAGCACCTTCAGCAGTTTCAATATTTCTTCCGCCCTGCATGGTTTTTATATGCATATAGTCAATAGTATATCCGCCAACACTGCCATCAAATTGAAACCCTAAAGTAAAGCCCTTATAATTAAACTTATTATAAACACTCCATGAATAATCAGCAGTTAAATTACCTAAGTATCTTGAAACGTTTGTTCTGATTGGCTTACCACTTGCATCATTAATAATTTGTCCGTCTTGTGTTCTTGCAAATGCAGATGCATATAATTTATCTGTTCTGTCACCTACACTAAAGAATGTTCTGTATACTGTTTGTCCCGGAGGCAATTCTTTGTACACTTCTTTATAAGTACTCCAGTTTACCAATACATCCCATGTTAATCCGTTTGTAAATTTTATTGGTGTACCGCTTAATGTAAACTCATAACCGGTTCTCTTTGTTTTTAAAGCATTTAAATAGTAAGTATTAAAACCAGTAGAAGTTGAAATAGAATTGGCTAAAATAGATGGGCCATCAATGTATTGGAAAGCTGTAGCACTAAAGCCTAACCTGTTTTTTAAGAATTTAATATCAAAACCTTCTTCATAGTTTACACGAAGTGAAGTTTTAATGGTCGGATCATATAAAGAAGTAGTATTATATGCTGCCGGCTGACTGTTGTAAGGTTTAGAAGTAGAGAAAAAAGGCAACAAAGAATAATCCGGTCCACCATAAGGAGAAGCATAAGTATTACCATAGCCTAACGGATTATCAAATAAAGATTTACCGGAAGGGCCACCGTTAAGAGCAGTAATAGTATTAAAAGGTGCAGGTCCTATAGTTGATGAAGTAGCATCAGCACGAACAGTTGCATAGGTACCACGAACTTTTAAGAAAGAAATTGCTTCAGGTAGTTTTACATAATCTGAAATAACAGATGCAACAGATACACTTGGATAGAAGAAAGTATTGTTATCTACCGGCAATGCAGAGCTTTTATCTACTCGTCCTGTGGTTGAAATGGTAGCCCATTTGCCAATAGTTGCATCTACTGAATAATAAGCACTCAACACCCTCATATCAGCAACAAAGCTTGAAGATTGTACTGCATTCTTTGAATTAGAAAAACTATACACGTTAGGCACGTTTAAATAATCAGTACTCGTCCAATTACTGTTGTAGTTAAAGCTTCTAACATTACCACCTACTAAGCCTGATAAATTCACTAATTTTTTTACAGTGTAATTAAGATTCAATTGCAATTCTGTATTGTTCTCAAACATATCACGTCTGTCTTCTCTGTAATCGCCTTGGTTACCTTCACGACCGTAAGGATGGGCTGAGAAAGGCATTTTTTCAGAACGTAATAAATTATATGTTGTTATTTGTGTACGGAAAGTGGCGTTCAAATGATTATCAATTTTATAGTTGGTAGAAACGTAACCGTAGATATCATTTTTGTAATGACCTCTTAACCATTCGTACACCTGAAAATAAGGGTTATGATAACGTTGATATTCTGCAAAAATTGATTGAACACCTACTTTACCGGGTTGCCAATAATTTTTCATATCATCAATATTCCAATCGGCACCCGTCCACACAGCAACATTATAAATTAAACTGTTCGGGCCATAATCAACATCAGGAAAATTAGGTGTGTATTGACGATTGAAATTTAAATTGGCTTCTAACTTTAAACGTGTACTTGGATTGAAAGAACCATACATATTAAAGTTAGTAATATTTAAATAGTTATTAGGGATATAACTTTTTTGGTAAGAGTGCGATAAAGAAAAACGTAAAGCATAGTTATCGCCTACTGCATTTAATGCCAAATTATTAGTGGTTTGAAAGCCTGTTTGTAAAAAGCGTTTTAAATTATCTTTTCCTCTTGCAACCCAGGGAGTTCCCTTTCTTACACCGGTTACAGGATCAACCGGACTATCATACTGAGGAATTAACTGGCCGTTAAAATAAGGACCCCAAACATCGTAATCGCCATCAACACCTCCCGGTGCTCCGCCTTTACCATCAACAAATTGATAATATGTATTTTCCCCTGCTCCATAAGAATCTTGTGTTCTCGGAAAAGCTAAAAACCCTTTATCAAATACATTACTTGAATTAAATTCTATGGTAAATCCTTTCTTTTTACCACCTTTTTTTGTGGTAATTAAAATAGCACCATTCTGTGCACGGCTACCATATAAAGCAGCGGCACTCGGCCCTTTTAAAATGGTATATGTATCAATATCATCTGGGCTTAAATTCCATGTATCAGAACTGATAGGAATACCATCCACTACATACAATGTTATTTCTGTGCCACGTAATAAAACCAATGGTTTTCTTAATAGTTCAGCATTAGGTCCAACAGATAAACCTGCCACTTTTCCTGTTAATCCTGTAAAAGGATTGGCATCTCTTGCTTTGGTTAAATCTTCGCCTTTTACTTCTTGCGTAGCATATCCAATACGCTTTGTTTCTTTTTTAATACCCAACGCAGTTACTACTACATCGTTTAATTGTTGCGTAGCAGCAGTAAGTTGCACAGTTAAAAAATTGTTATCGGTAACCTTTACTTCTACTGCATCGTAACCCAAAGTAGTAATTACCAAAACAGCACCTTTATCAGCATTAATACTAAATGTACCATCTGCTTTTGTAAGTGTTTTTTTGGAAGAATTTTTAACGGATACCAAAACACCCTCAACACCTTTTTGTAAAGATGTATCTAATACTTTTCCTGTAACCAATACAGATTGTGCAGTTGCACAGAGGTGAAAAAAAAGTATCGCCGATAAAGCGATACCTGCTTTAAAACAGTTGCGTAGCAAGTTGCTCATAATAGTTTGTGTTTAGAACACAAACATCAATTAGGTATATTATTGATTTATTTGCAAAGCATTAACAAAATGTAATACAATCTTTAACAAATTATTTTTCTGAAAAAAAAGCGAACAATTTTTCAATTATACTTTTTTAATAATTTGAAATAATAAATTTTTAACGAATACAGGTCTTCTTTAAAAAATTTATTAAAGCTTGCGGATGATCGGTTTGTAAACCTTCTATACCCGATTTCACTGCTTTTTCCCAGTTACTTTCTGTATCTGCATTCTGTATGTCGGCCCAAACAGGAACAGTTCTTTTTTTAGTAGCCATTATCATTTCTGTATTATAGCTATTAAAATTGCCGTCTAACACTTCAACGGGATGATTATCCAAAAAATTAAACAGTCCTTCTTTTGTTATTAAATTATTTGGTAAGCTTACCATTAAAGGAATTTGCGGGGCAACTGCTCTCCAATCTGCGTACTGTTTTGGTGTATTAATATATATAACCACATGATGTTCCATTCCTGCATTCATGATTGCTGCATAAACAGCCGATACAGATGCTTCTTTAAAATCTACATAAATATTTATTTTGCCTTTACACAATTGCAGCACTTCACTAAAAGTAGGAATGGTATGTAAACCCCATTCGGGGTGAAGTGTATCCCTTACTTTTATCCGTCGCAATGAGTCCAATAAAAAATTACGAACATTACCTTCAGTGCCTGTCATTCTTGTAATAGAAGCATCATGCATTATTACCAAAGCACTATCCTTTGTAGTTCTTACATCTACCTCAACATAATCTGCTTCTGCCTTAATAGCTTCCTGATAAGCTGATAAAGTATTTTCCGGTGCTGCTACATGATTGCCTCTGTGAGCAACAACAATGAACCTGTGATTACTGATTGGTAAGTTATTTTGAGCAACACAACATAAACAGGGATAACAAAACAATAATAATAAAAAGTAACGCATACATTTTTTTATGAAATAAATACATCGATATGAACTGATAGTTAACATTTCAAAATCAGTCTTTTCTACAATATCAACTGTTAATTTTAATCAAACATTTGTTATGAAGTTTAGTACTGTTATTATTGCTTTGCTTTTTTCTACAACTGCTTTTTGCCAGAAAGTGGTTTTTATTATAGCTGATGGTATTCCGGCCGATGTTTTAGAAAATACCAACACACCCAATATTCAAAAAATAATAAAAGCAGGTACTTATACAAGAGCTCATGTGGGTGGCGATAAAGGCATGTACAATCAAACACCTACCATATCTGCAGTTGGTTATAATAGTTTATTAACCGGCACCTGGGTTAATAAACACAATGTTTGGGGCAACGATATTAAAGCCCCCAATTACCATTACCCTACAATTTTTAAACTATTCAAAGAACAATATCCCGCAAAAAAAATTGCTGTATTCAGCAGTTGGTTAGATAACCGTACCAAATTAGTTGGCGATGGTTTAGAACAAACCAATGCTTTGAAAGTAGACATACATGCAGACGGATTTGAATCAGATACTATTCGATTTCCACACGATAAACAAGGCAATTATATGCATTTGATTGATGAACAGGTTACAGCAGCGGCAGCAAAAAGTATTCAAACAGAGGCCCCTGATTTATCCTGGATTTATTTAGAATATACAGATGATATGGGCCACAAATTTGGCGATAGCCCTGAGTTTACAAAAGCCATTGAATTTTTGGATAAACAAATCGGCAGCATTTACGAAGCCATTGAATACCGACAAAAAAAGTTCAGCGAAAAATGGTTGATAGTTATTACCACCGACCATGGAAGAGATGAAAAAACAGGTCGTAACCATGGCGGACAAACTTTCAGACAACGTTCTACATGGATAGTTACCAATACCAAACTAAATGATTATACAAAATATAATTACCCTGCTATTGTAGATATTATGCCTACAATTGCAAGTTTTTTACGTGTACAACTGAAAGATAGTATAGCTAAAGAAATAGATGGTATTGCTTTAATACAACCTATTTCTGTTGCACAACCCGAAGTAAATATTTTTCAGAATAAATTAGATGTCAGCTGGCAATGTATTGATACTTCAGGCACTGCAACTATCTGGTTAAGCACTACTAATAACTTTGCAACAGGCGGAAAAGATGACTATCACTTATTAAAAAAAGTTCCGGTATCTCAAAAACATGCTACAATAGATATCAGCCAATACCCATCAGACTTTTATAAAATTGCTATTGAAGGAAAATACAATACGGTTAATAAATGGTTTATCAATAAATAGTATAAGACTGTATTGATTATTTTATTTGAACCTCTTTATTCAAGTGATACAATAATTACTTATCCTGTAATTGTAAATTCATGTAATGGTTATCAGAGTTGAAAAATTTTATCCATCAATAACCACTTCTCTCCGGGTTTTGCAGAAGGCAATGCCTGCTGGTATTTCCACATCAACTGCTCCCATTCCTGCACTTTAGCATTGGCTGCATCTGCTTTTCCTTTTGCTTCAAATGAAAATTCATCTGTTGCATCAATAATCATAAACAACCTATTTTCAATCCTGTAAATCTCCATGTTTGTAATACCTGCATCGGTAATACTTTTTTTTATTTCAGGCCATACATTTTGATGATAGCTTTCGTATGCTGCAATTAATGCAGGGTCGTTTACTAAATCTAAAGCCAAACAGAAACGTTGCATAAATTAGTTTTTAGAATCAGATACTTTATAGCCTTTTAAACCGAATAAAAGAATAACTGCAAAACAAACTAAAGGCACTATATAACCTAGCTGAATATTGTTTGCTGCATCGCTAATTAAGCCAAAGAAGCGGGGTAATATAGCACCACCAACAATACTCATAATAATTAAGCTGCTTCCATATTCTGTATCTGCTTTTAAATCTTTAATGCCTAAAGCAAATATGGTAGGGAACATTATACTCATAAAGAAACAAATACCTATCACAGCATAAACAGTTATCATTCCATGTGCAGTAATAGCTACCACACTTAAAAGAATATTTATCAGTGCATATAAAGCCAATAGTTTATTAGGTTGAATAAACTTCATTGCTACTGTACCTAAAAATCTTCCAATTAAAAAAGCTACTCCGCAAGCTCCTAAAAAATCTGCTGCCTGTACCTGTGTTACCGATGCTGATTGTGTTGCATATAAAATAAATAAACTGAATACAGAAACCTGAGCACCGACATAAAAGAATTGTGCAGCAACAGCCCAGCTTAAATGTTTATGCTTAAATGCATGAAAAATATTTTTACTGCTGCTTACTTCGTGTTCTCCTCCCTGAATTTTCGGTAAATGTGTTAAGGCAAATAATACCGCAACTACTAACAATAAAATTCCTAAAACAGTGTAAGGCATTTTTACAGTAGCAGCTTCAGATGCCAATGCAATTTTCTTAGCAGTTGCTGTCATAGTGTTCAACTCTGCATCAGAGTAACCTTTGGTAAGAATAATTCTTGCACCAATAATAGGTGCTAACGCTGCCGCCAATCCGTTAAAAGATTGTGCAAGGTTTAAGCGTTGTGTTGAAGTGGCAGGGTCTCCTAATGCTGCTGCATATGGGTTTGCCGCTGTTTCCAAAATGGTTAACCCGCATGCAATAATGAAAAGAGCAATTAAGAAAAAATTGTATGATTGATTATCTGCGGCAGGTAAGAATAAAAAGCAGCCGATAGAAAATAAAACTAATCCACTGATGATACCTATTTTATAGCCAAACTTTTTCATGATAAAACCCGCCGGTAAAGCCATTAAAAAGTAAGCAGCAAATACAGCCGAATCAATTAAAGTTGATTGCGTGGTAGTGAGTGTAAATGATTTTTTTAAATGCGGAATTAATATGGGGTCTAAGTTGTGTGCAAAACCCCAAAGAAAAAACAAGCTGGTAATTAGAATAAATGGAAAGAGGTAATTGTTTTTATTTTTCATGATGGCAGGCAGGGTTTATTAAGGTTTATATGCAATTACGTTTTGTTTGGAAGTACCCAATCCGTCAATACCTAATTCCACTACATCTCCTTCGTTTAAATAAATATTTGGTGTAAAGCCCAAACCTACACCGGCAGGCGTTCCCGTAGAAATAATATCGCCGGGTAGCAAGGTCATAAACTGACTGATATAACTAACCAGATAAGGCACATTAAAAATTAAATCATCTGTATTACCATCCTGCATTATTTTACCATTCAGTTTTAACCATAAGCGTAAATTATGCGGGTCTGTAATTTCATCTTTGGTTACTAACCATGGGCCAATGGGTGCAAAGGTATCACAGCCTTTACCCTTATCCCATGTACCGCCACGCTCTAACTGAAATTCTCTTTCACTAACATCATTATGCAAAGCATAACCTGCTACATAATCCATTGCATTATCAACCTCAACATAACTTGCTTTCTTTCCTATAACAAATGCCAACTCAACTTCCCAGTCTGTTTTTACCGAGTTTTTAGGAATGATGATGGTATCATCAGGACCAACCAAGCTTGTTGTTGATTTCATAAAAATAATCGGCTCTTTCGGTATAGGTGCATTGGTTTCTTTAGCATGCCTGGCATAGTTTAAACCGATGCAAACTATTTTAGAGGGACGTGCTACAGGGCTTCCTAATCTGGTACCTTCAGGTACCACAGGCAAAGCAGTTTTATTTAATTCAATTAATTTACTTAATGTGGTTAAACCATCAGCTTCAAAAAAAACTTCATTATAGTTGGGTATAAAAGCACTTACATCGTAATTAACACCATCAATATGTACACCGGGTTTTTCTTTACCAAATGCTCCAAAGCGAATTAGTTTCATGCTGCAAATATTAAGTTTATTTTTTATAGAGATGTTCAGGCAGGTCAGCCACTTTTTCGCAACAAACCTGATCCATTACCTGCTGTAATTGTGTTTTGGTGACAGCAATAGTATGGTTACCGCCATCATTACCCAACGCTGCTACACCATACATAAAGCTTCTACCCATAAAAGTAAAATCGGCACCCGCAGCCATTGCTCTTGCAACATCAGGACCTGAGCGTAACCCACTATCCAACATAATGGTTGTTTTACCTTTGTATTGCGGAACAATATCAAGCAATGCTGCAATAGACGATTGGCCTGCATCTAATTGTCTTCCTCCATGATTAGAAACAATTACCCCGTCTAAACCCAACTGAATTGCAATATCCATATCCTCTGTACTGGCAACGCCTTTCAACACTAATTTACCTTTCCATTTATCTCTTATGGCTGCAATTTTTTCTTTATTTAATTTACCGTTAAAGGTTTTGTTCATGAATAAACCCAATTGTTTCATATCTAAACCTTTCGGCATATATGGCTTCATGGTAGCAAACTCAGGCTGGCCTTTAAACAAAGTATTCAATGCCCAGTTGGGATGCAATACAATCTGAATCATATTATTCAACGTCATTCTCGGAGGCATAGCCAAACCATTGCGGATATCTCTCGGTCTGAAACCGAAAGAAGGTACATCGCACAACAATACCAATACAGGGCAATGAACTGCTTCTAATCTTTTTATAATATCATCTCTTAATGCATTATCTGCAGGGTGATATAACTGATACCATGCTTTACCTTCTGTTATTTCACTAACTTTTTCAATACTGGCTGTTGTAACGGTGCTTAATATGAAAGGAATATTATTATCGAAAGCTGCTTTGGCTAATATTTCTGTTGCCCTTGGCCACATTAAACCCTGCAAGCCAACAGGTGCAATACCAAACGGAGCTGAATAAGTATGACTGAATAAAGTTGTTTCTATTGATGGTTTGCCATTATCATTTTTACCTGATAAATAACGTGGCACTAATTCCAACTGTCTTAATTCTGATGTATTCTTAATAAGGTTTACATCTTCATTACAACCGCCGTCTAAATATTCAAAAGCAAATCTGGGTACACGCTTTCTGGCTTTTTCTCTTAAATCATCAACTGAAGGATACTTGGTGTTATACGTTAGTTTCATTACAAAAATTCTTAAATTGTTGGGCATTAATTATTTAGTGTAACAAAGCCGCCATCAATAGGAAAATCACTTCCTGTAATAAACGATGCTTCATCACTTGCCAAATATAAAATCAATGCACCCATTTCGTTGGGGGTGCCCATCCTGCCTATGGGTTGCGATTTAGATAATTTCTCAAACATTTCTTTCTCTTTACCGGGATAATTTTTTGCTAAAAACCCGTCTACAAAAGGTGTATGCACCCTTGCAGGAGAAATACAGTTGCAACGAATGTTGTGATGCAGATAATCTCTTGCAACACTCAACGTCATAGCATATACAGCACCTTTACTCATGCTATAAGCAAATCTGTCTACCAAACCCACCTTAGCAGCTATAGAGCTAACATTAATAATGGCACCGCCACCTGTTTGCTTCATCATTGGTATGGCAGCATGCAAACAGTTGTACATACCTTTAATGTTTACATTGTACACTTTATCTAAATCTTCTTCTGTTGTATTTTCCGCATTGCCTATATGGCTTATACCTGCACAGTTTACTAATATGTCTATCTTTTCAATTTTATTAAAAGCTGCTGTTACTTCAGCCTGGTTTACTACATTAATTGCTACCGCTTCGGCTGCAAAACCTGCTGCTGTAATTTCATTAACAGTAGTTGCTGCGTTGTCTTTATTTACATCTGCCACAAAAACAGTAGCCCCCTGTTTGGCTAAAATTTCGGCAACTGCTTTACCTATGCCACTGCCTGAACCTGTTACAACTGCTGTTTTATTTTGTAATGAAAACATAATACATAAAAATTTAAAGTGAAACGCCTCGCTTCCGGAGATAAAATAAACCTGATTTAACTGTACTGCTTTAGGTATTATTTCACCGCTTGCAACGTTAATACAATATTCCAGCATTTTTTTACCCATCTGTTCAATTGTTTTAGCTTATTCAATAATACCACCTGTATTAATATCCCGTGGCCGGCATCATATTCAGAAAAATGAAATTGGCAATTTCGTTTGTTTCAGCAACTACTGCACAAGTAATTACGTAATCGGTTTCGGAAGTACAAAAAAGAAAATAGTACTGCAATATTTTGCTTTACTTAGAAGTATGAACGAATTGGAAAAATACATTCAGCTATACTTTAGTGTACCCGTAGAAGAAGTGGCTCTTATCAGCAATTTTTTTAAACCGGTGCAGTTAAAAAAAGGAGACTATTTTTTAAAAGCAGGAAGGCATGCCAACCAACTCGGTTTTGTACAGGAAGGTATTATAAGAGAATTTGTACTGCAGCAGGATAAAGAAATTACCAAATGGATTGCCACCAAAGGCTATTTTGTAGTTGATTTAGCAAGCTTTGTTTTTAATACCCCTGCCCGCTGGAATATGGTTGCTTTAACCGATTGTGAATTGTATGTAATTGACAGAACACAATATCGCAACATTAAAGAGGTGATACCCGGGTGGGTAGAATTAGAGAAATTGTTTTTAGCCAAATGCTTTACCGTGCTGGAAGACAGAATTGTAACCCATTTAGCCATGACGGCTGAAGAAAGGTACCAGCAACTGCTACAATTTAACAGCCAACTATTTAATGAAGTGCCTTTACAATACCTTGCTTCTATGCTGGGCATGACACCAGAAACACTCAGCAGGTTGCGAAAGAAAAGATAAAACTGATAAGCTTTTAAAATTGCCTGCAGTTGATTTTGGGTTAGCGAAACCAGAAAAAGTGGCTACTGTTTTTATGGATAAACGTTTGTTGGTAATCAGGTATTTAATTTTTTAGTATTTTTTATATAGTAAGTCAATTAGGATTACCTTAATACGAAACATAAAATTTAAGTTTTATAAATGCTTACCTACCTTTTCGTTTATTTCTTTTAGTTTCAAACCAAAATCTCTGATTCTATTAATTATTTCGAATGCTTCTTTTCCAATTTCTGTCAGGGAATATTCTGTTCGTGGAGGAATTTCTGCATAAACTTTTTTAACAACAAATCCGTCTTCTTCCAATTCTTTTAATTGTGTTGTTAACATTTTATCAGAAATATGTGGTATATCTTTTCTTAACTCGCCATATCTCATTGTTTGTTTGTTCAGCCGCCAAAGTATAGGTGCTTTCCAGGTTCCGCCTAATTTTTCCATTATTAATTGAACCGGATTATAGTATATTTTTCCTTTATATATAAAGTCAGGCATTGTTTGAAAGTATTTATTTAGCTGATACTTACGAAAGAGTGCGTTACATACATTTTAGTAACACTATTTACAAAGCTAATCGAAACGTGACTTTTGTACTTAATAAAATAAAAAAGTAAAAATATGTCACACAAAAATCTTAATCCGGTTAATCCGAGAAATCCTAAAAGGGTAGCAATTGTAATTTCCAATCCTGCAATTTCTTCTACCTCTGGCTGGCCTGTAGGCTTTTGGTGGAGTGAGTTAACTCATCCCTATTTTAAGCTTACTGAAAAAGGACATGAAGTTGAAATCTTCTCCTACTTTGGTGGCAAATGCGAAGCTGATGCTATGAGTAATCCTGAAGATGTATCTCAATGGCAGGCAGAAGATGTTATTAGTAGAGGTTATATTCATGACCCTGAGTTTATTAAGTTAGTTGAAAACACAAAACCTGCAAGTGAAATTGATATAAATAAATTCGATGCAATTCTTATTGCCGGAGGGCAAGGCCCAATGTTTACGATAGACAAGGCAACAGATACAATTAAAAAGTTTGTTGAATTTTATGAAGCGGGTAAGTTAGTCGTTGCCCTTTGCCATGGAGTTGCAATTCTTAGATATGCAAAACTTTCTAATGGCGAATTTTTAGCTAAAGGAAAAACGGTTACAGGATTTGCCAATATAGAAGAAGATTTTGCAGATGAAGCGGTATGGAGTATGAATTTAATGCCAAAAGATAAACACGTTATGCCTTGGCGTATTGAAGATGAAGTAAGGAAAATTGGTGCAAACTACATTCAAGCCGGCTTGTGGAAAGGCTTTGCAATTCGTGATGGTAACCTAATCACAGGGCAACAAAACTTTAGTGGTAGTGAAACAGCAGATGTATTAATTCAGGCAATGGGAGAATAATCGGTAAACAATTAATCAAAAAATTAATTAGAATGAAAAGAAAAATTTTATCGCTAATAATAGCTATGGTTTATTGTGCAATTGCTTTCGCACAACATAACGCAGGAAACAATGGCAAAGTATTGTTAATTGCTTCCAACCCTACAATAAGTAAGCAAACAGGCTGGCCGATTGGTGTTTGGGCAGCCGAAGTTATTCATCCTTATTGGGAGTTCATTAATGAAGGTTATGCAGTTGATATCGCAAGTCCTGATGGTGGAGAAGTGAAGATAGATAGTTGGAGCAACCCGGAAGATGAGAGTAAATACACTGCCTGGGATTTATTGAGCCTTGGCTTTTTAAAAGACCCAACTAAGGCAGCGTTATTGAAAAATACTTTAAAGTTATCTACTATTAATCCTAACGATTATAAAGCAATTATGGTTTGTGGTGGGCAAGGCCCCATGTACACATTCATAGATAATGCAGCATTACAAAAGTTCTTCGTTAACTTTTATCTAACAGGAAAACCAACAGCAGCTATATGCCACGGCACTTGTATTTTGTTAAAAGCCAAATTGCCTAATGGTAAATATTTAGTTGAAGGCAAGAAATGGACAGGCTTTGCAAATAATGAAGAAAACTATGCCGATGCTTACGTTGGAAAGCAAATTCAACCTTTCAGAATTCAAGACGAAGCCAAAAAAATTCCTAATACAAAAATGATTGTTGCACCAATGTTTGAAAGTTTTGCAGTGCAAGATGGCAACTTAATTACCGGGCAACAACAAAACAGTGGTGCAGCAGCAGCAAGACTTATTATAGCACAATTAGAAAAAGATAAAGCACGTTACCCAACCTATGTATTAGTTCATGGTGCTTGGTCAGATGAAAGTGCTTGGGGCTTTATTCGCAATCAATTAGCCGTAAATGCCAATGTAATTGTAGTTAATCTTCCTGCACATGGTGCAGATAATACTTATGGTGTTGGTGTAGGCTTGAATGATTATGTAAAGACTGTTACTGACGCTATCAATAAAGTAAAAGGTAAAGTAATATTAATCGGTCATTCAATGGCCGGAATGGTTATTTCGCAAGTAGCGGAAAACATCCCAAACAAAATTGATAAACTGATTTATGTATCTGCATTCTTACCCAAAAATGGGGAAACCTTAAATAGCATTGTAAATAAAGTAACACAAGGCAAAACACCTGAATTTTTTGAGTTTAACAAAGACTATTCTTTAGTAAGTATTAACAGAAACTCTTTATCAAATGTGGTATGTGCCGATTGCCCGGATTATATGAAAGACTTATTGGTAAAGTATCACAGAGCCGAGCCGGTAAAAGCATTTAATGATAAAGTAACGCTAACAGCAAAATTTGCTTCTGTACCTAAATATTATATTTCAACAACAAAAGACAATGCAGTGCCTTATGCTTTACAACAAATGATGATTAAAGAAAACGGAACAGTAAAAAAGGTTTTTGAAATGGAAACATCACACTTGCCGTTTGTTGTTAATCCGCAACAATTTTTAGAAGACATAATGAGTATTAAATAATGAAAAGACTTTTAGTGACGATAGCATTGCTTGTAACAACAGGCGATGCTATTGCTCAAATTAATGAAAGTGATACTACAAAATTTCAGCTTAGGTCAAGCATTACAGGCAACTATCAAAAAGGAAATGTTGAAGTATTAACCATAAAAGGCAAAGTTGATTTTTCGTATAGCCCCTTTAAAAACCTTGTTTTTAAATCGCAAAATAATAGTTTGTATCAAGAGTTTTATAGTGTTGAGGCAGATAATGATATTTTCAGTAGAAACTACATATATTATAAACCTACAACAACGGTATATCCTTTTGCTATAGCATACATATCTACCAATTACAGAAGAAAGGTTAATATGCGATATTTTACCGGAGGAGGCTTAACCTATCAATTACTTAATAAAAAACTTCATAATATCAAAGTTTCTGTAAGTGCTGTTTATGAATCTACAAAGTTTAATGATTCTACTTACAATTATGTTGAGTATAACGGTAATGATAGAATCAATCTATGGCGTGGTACTTTGTATATTGGCGGTTGGCACTATTTGGCAGACAAACACTTGCGGTTATTTTACGATGCTTTTTGGCAACCTGCTTTTAACAAGTATAACAATTATCGAAATCAGTTGGATATTGGTATTGATTTTCCGATTTGGAAAGGTTTAAACTTTAATACAATTTATACCTATACGCATGAAAACGTAACTGTACAAAAAATTAAACAAGATGATAAAATACTAACCTTTGGTTTATCCTATAATTTAAAAATAAAATAATGAAAATGAATAGTCAATTACCCTTTGTTATTTTAGCATTGCTTGCCGGTATGATGATACCCTTTCAAAGCACTATGAATACTCAATTAGGCAAAGCTTTACAAAGTCCATATTATTCAGCACTTATAGTTTTTTTAGTTGCATTTTTAGGGTTATTGCTCTATATAGTTATAAATCGTTTTGCCATGCCAAACTCAACAGCATTTTCAGCAGCACCTAAATGGAGTTATTTAGGCGGTATTTTAGGTGGTGCTTATATTTTACTAATAGTTATTTGTGCACCTAAGTTAGGTATAGGCAATGCTACTGTAATGGTACTTTTAGGCCAAATAATTGCAGCCGTAATTATTGATCAGTTTGCATTGCTCAATGCACCGCTACATACCATTAATTGGCAAAGGTTAATCGGTGTTGCTTTATTAATCGGAGGTGTTTATCTTGTAAAAAAATATTAATAATATAATTATAGCAATGGTAGGAAGAAGTAAGAGTAATGGTACTCTTCTTTCACAGCAATATCTCCTCTCAGGAACATTGCGTTTTCATATCGATGCCCTTAAAACGGTAACACACTCTATCAGTTTTTTTGTATGAACTGCTATGTATATTATTACTGCTACTTATTGATCAGTTGAAAATCGCATAACGCAGAAACCTGCAATTTTCATGACAAGATTTCCGAATCCCGAATCAAAAGCGAACAAGGTAATAATCAAACACGAACAAGGCAGTAAGAAAAACATACTAAAACTTCTATTATTAGCTGCTATAATGGCAAAATATGCGATTATATGCAGCTTAGCTTACTGATAATTGCTGCTTTAATAAAGTATAGCCAACTTAAAAAAAGAGTTTTATTTGGTATAATTAATTTGAAGGGTTCTATTAAAAATTAACGGTTGATAGTTTTGGAAGAAGGCAGGTAACCGAATGGATTGGCGAAACCCGAAAAGCAGAGGTAATATTTTTTTACAGGTACACTCTTGTTGATTATCAGGTATTTAATTTTTTAGTATTATATTAGCAACTGCGACAATTAATGTGTTATGCACAAGTTTGACAAACTATATATGAAAATTCTGACATTATATTTATTGCTACTTATTTCATCTTTAAGCACTGGACAGACAATAAAAAAACTACCGACAAACAATAGGACAAGTGACAGTACTGAGATAATAAATCTTTTAAAGCAAGTTTATAAATGGCACGACAATAATCAAAATAAATTGATTGACTTTGATGTCATAGTAAAAGATTCATTTCAGACAGCACTTAACTATCTCTCTTTTAATAAAACATTCGAAGCTATTAAAAAGACAAATTTTTTTTCGACATCATTTATAAATAATTATAAAAAAATTGCTGACCGCATTAATTTCAAATTGACAACTGCCCATCCAAAATATCCTAACGAAATAAATTTTGCATACCAAGATGCAGATCCTTGGACATATTTTCAAGATGATGCTGACAAATATTGGGAAACTTTTAAAATTTCAAACTTTGTTTTATCGACAGATAAAGCTTCATTAAAATGGAATGTCAAAATTAAAAGCTGGACATCGGAAAAGTATGCTGTTAAATTTGAAAAAGAAAATGGTTTTTGGAAGCTATCTTATCTTGAAGGATTTGACATTGACAAATATTATAAATAAACCTGTGCATAACAGAGCATTTGCATTAATGCGGTTGGACGACAAAGCAAGCGATGAACATTTTATCTTTACTGAACTGAACAATTTATTCAACAACATATTTTCAAATACCGCATCAACGCAAATGCGTGAACGTTGTGCGTCATGTTTGACAGAACTAAACCTAAAATTCTAATGGCCAAATTCATAATATTACTTGTACTATTAATTCCTTTTTTTACGCTTTCATCAGGACAGACATTTCAGTACAAAACATATAAGGATACTATTCACAAAATTTCGTTTGACATACCAACATATTGGACAATTAAGTATAGCAAAGAACAAGATGGTGTTATTTGCACACCGATAACAAAACAACAAAAAGAAATTTATAATGACTGCTTTGAAGGCATTGTTTTCAGAATAGATTTTGACAACTATGGATTAGACACGCTTTTGTTTAAAGAGTTTGAAAAAATCGGCGACAACTACGTAACGAGTGACAGAATAAGAAATAATGTACCCGTTAGGTTTATAAATGGCAAAAATTGGAAAGGTGTTAGGCATGACAACGTTTGTGGTATTTCCTGTAAAGAAAATGGTTTTCATGCAGGTGGAGGGGAATGTCAATTTTTTTATTTCTGTAGTGCAAACAAGACGGTCACTATTCAAACTTATGGAAGATCTCTTGACGACAAGGTTGCTATAAAACTATTATCAAGCTTTAGATTTCTTGACTAACAACACGAACGCACAACAAAGCATTTAAGCAAATCCGGCGGACGACAACGCATTTGCTCATCGCCTATTCGCTAATCAACTTTTTCAATATTTTCAACAACATATTTTCAAATTCCGCCTCTGCTTAAATGCGGATTCGTTGGCTGTAATGCTTTTGACATTACTTTTATTCTAAAAAATTATGACTGACCTTTTTCATAAAATACTTATTCATTTATATGAAACAAATTCTTTGCATCAAGACAAAGACATAACGCCATTTTTAATAACCTATTTAGGCGACAATAACCATAATCAATCAGAATTACAAAATATTGCAAGAACTTTGCATCGCCTTATAAGTTTTAATTTTATTAAACACTTTTCAGTTCCAGTTTTAGGTCAACTTGCAAATGGCAGTCCTACTAATTATTTAGAAGAACATATCATAAGAGTTAATCTTGAATTACTCGGGTACAACTATATATCCGACAAAATATCACAAGACAAACAAGAAAAACTATTAGAAAGACAAACTGCAATAAATGAACAAAGCGGACAATCTGTAATTAACACTAATAATTTAACTGGAAAAATTGCCAAAAAGAACTTGTATATAGCCCTTATAACTTTAGCCTTTGTCGCTGTTAGCACGTATGCAACTTACCAGACATATCGTCTAAGTGACGCATCCAATCAAAGAGAACAGTTGAAACAAACACAAAACACACAGTTAGAATTACTATACAAGCAAGCATCAAAAAAATCCGATAGTTTAGTTCTTCTAAAAAAGAAAATTGACTCTTTATCTGGTGTTTTAACCGATAAAAAAAGGTAGCACTACAGCCAACATTGCATTGCAGCAATTTTATGACAGCCTTTAAAAACATATACTTTCTTCTATTCGGACTCTTATTTTTCAGTTGTAATGGTACAACACAAGTAAAAGTTGAAGACGTTAAATTGACAGAGATTAAGAGTGACAAAGCCAAAGACCCACCAATACCACCTGCACCAACAGGACTTAAAGTGTCTGCATTTTTAATTTACAAAGACAGCACGACTTCAACCTTTGACGTTCTTAATGATAAGACAAAAGCTTTGTGGAATACAATTATCGGAGCTGGTGACGCAGAAAAACCATCTGAGCGGACAAAAATAGTTTTGACAGGTAAACTGGACGGTCTTAAAGTGACAATCTATAACGGGAAAAGAAAAGTTGAAAATAAAATGCTGCCAAATTTTAGTGGTGACTTCGAGTTCATAATTAACGACACCGGCTGCGATGAAGTAAAAGTAATTGTCACTAAACTTGACAAAGTGGTTTATAAGGGAACAATTCCTTTTAAGTGCGGAGAATAGAATTTTCTTTATTCAGTTTTTCGTCTCGTTGGACGAAAAACTGCTTGCAACAAAAGTATTTGCAAAAGCAGGGCAGGACAAAGTAACATCAGCGATTTCCAAGCATCAGCAGCGGTTCGGGCTCGACGTTCAATGTTCAGCTTTAGTTCTTAACTTCAACAATATATTTTCAAGTGGGCATTTGTACCTGGCTGGACAATCAATGAATTCCCTGCCTTCGCAAATGCTCGAATGTTAACTCCAACTTTGACTGACCACAATTTCCACACTACAAGTAAACATTTTCAATGCTGATAAAACTTAATATAACAGACGACTCCGGTTTTATTGCAATTGTAAATGCTGACAAATATTTTTCTTTTGTTGATGAAAATTGGAATCTTCCTCAATTGCTAAATCATTTTGTTGACCAAATGAATAAGCAGACTTTAATAATTTGGACAACTGGCTTACAAAATACTTGGACTATAATTTTTTCTGACAAACCATCTAATCAAAAAGCATTCAAAGAATTTAGTAAATCGATTGAAGTAACAAGTGGTCAACTATTTTTGACAAATTACGAAGACTTGACTATGGCTGCTCAATTTGACGAAGAAACAATTCCAGCTAATCATAATTCTGAACTTTGTATTAAACTTGACAATGGGAAATATATTTTTTTAATCAGACAAATGTTTAACCCAGAAAATTATGATTATGATAAAATTGAGAAAAATGATTTCGAAATAATCATTCAGTCTAACAACGATAGTAAACTAATAAAAATTGATAAAGTTTTTTGGTGGACAGACTAAAGCAACTGCTAACATTAAATTGTCATCATATTTAGATAATAAACAAATACTAATCTTAAATAATTAATTACACCAATAAATATTGAATACCCAAACAATTTAAATAACTCAATTAACACTTAAAAATGGACAAAAAGTTTTTTGTATTGCACTTATTGCCGTCACGGCCTGACTTTGCTCAAACAATGACTGAAAATGAAAGAGAAATTATGATGAAGCATATTGCTTATTGGACAGCATTAATGAATGAGGGAAAGGTACTTGCATTTGGACCTGTGATTGACCCCAATGAAATATATGGGCTTGGCATTATTTCCGTTAACGAAGAACAGGAAGTTAAAGACATTATTGCCAATGACCCCGCAGCACAAATCAACAAGTATGAATACTTTCCTATGAAGGCAATAGTACCATCAAAATAAACTTAAAGAAAAACGATACCGATGATAACAAGGAATCATCAACCTGCATAAGGCCTTAAATATTATGCTTGGCTTTAGAACACTCTAAACTTTATAATAAACAATGATTAAAATTGGACACTGGGTTGGACAATATAAATTTAACAAAGCCATTCATCAAAAAATAACCGGTTTTGACAGTACCAATTTTGAAATTACAATTACAAAGGTTGATAATAATAATTTTTATGGTAAAGTTCAAGATGATTTAACGACCGGAGGTATTGAAGGAATCGGAGAAATTCAAGGAAAAACTATAGGTGACTCAGTAGAGTTTATAAAACAAATGCCTGTATTAACATTGTTAGTAGATAAAAACGGAACAAGAAAGACATTTAGCAAAAAACATCAAAAAGTATATTATTCAGGCACTTTTTCTGATGACAGGAAATTGATTAGTGGGCAATGGAAATTTAAGTTTGGCTTTATTTGGTTAGGGCTTATTCCAATTCCAATATTTCCGACCAACGGAACTTGGGTATTGAAACTAACAGAATAAAAGCAAAACAATTTTAATATTAATATCAAAAACAAACAGCCATAACAATGAGTAACATAATATTTGACAGCGGTATATCCCTTGATGGTTTTTTTGCAGGAGATAACAGAAGTCCGCAAAACCCTATGGGTGGTGTTTCAGGGCAAATTCATTCCTGGATGTTTAACCAAAAAGCCTTCTGGGAATACCTTGGTTTTGAAGGAGGAAAAGAAGATGGTGTTGACGGCAAATATATCAGAGAAACAATAGCAAGAACCGGTGCATTTATTATGGGTAAACGCATGTTTGAAGAAGGTGAAGCTGTTTGGCCGAATGACTTATATAAAGCAGATGTATATGTTTTAACACACGAAATAAGAGAGCCCTGGGTACAGGAAGGCAGTACCACTTTTTATTTTATAAATGATGGTATTGAAAGTGCTTTGGGAAAAGCAAAGCAATCAGCAAAAGGAAAAGACATACGAATACAAGGCGGTGCCAATACTATTCAACAGTTTCTGAATGCGGGGCTGATTGATGAGTTTTTTATTCATATTGCTCCTGTTTTTTTAGGTAGCGGAATAAGATTGTTTGAGGGTATTGATAAAGACAAATATGACTTACAAATTGCTGAAGTGATACCATCAAATCTTACAACTCATATAAGATATAAACTGATAAAGAAATAACAGTACTGAATAACTGCTTTTGCAAATTCTTGATTTTTATCAAGAGCAGGCTTTTACTATCGCTTCATTTTTGTGTTATCAATTAAAACAAACACAAAATGAAAACAATTAATTACAATGCACCGGTACAATGCAGTAAAAGCATCAGCATAACAAGTAAAGCATCAACTGTTTGGAATATACTTACTGCTGTTAATGAATGGCCGCAATGGCAAACCGCTATTCAAAAAGCCAAACTGAACGGGGCTGCTGCTGCCGGTAACAGCTTTACCTGGAAAACAGGCGGAGCCAACATTCAATCAATATTACATACAGTGGAACCTTTTAAATTTTTTGGATGGACAGGTAAAACATTGGGTATGTATGCTATTCATAACTGGACCTTAACTGAACAAAACGGTATAACCACTGTAACAGTTGATGAAAGCATGGAAGGTTTTCTGGCATCCTTATTCAAGAAAGCTTTCAATAAAAATTTAGAAAAAGGTATGGTTGAATGGCTACAGCTATTAAAACAGCAATGCGAAAAACAGTAACTATTTTTTTACAGTAAGTACTATTACTGCAAACACAGCTATTATATGCACTATCAACCAAATCCTTTGCCATAAAGGTCTTTGATTAAATGGCTGTTTGGTATTGAAGGGATCGAATACCAAAGCTACCCCGCCGAATATAAGGGCTGTACTGTAATCTTTAACACAGATAAATACAATGGCTGTAATTACAAAAACAATATACAGTAATCTGTTGGGTAGCTGTTTTGCTTTAGGGGTTGGTTTGTTAATTGTTGTATTCATAAAACATTTATTTATTGTTCGTTTTCTAAAGCATCAATGTTTTGTTTGAGTTGTTGTACATAATTACCGAATGCTTTTTTATTCATCCATTTAGCAAGATAATAGCAAGGCGGAATAAGTAAGATTATTGTAATAACCATAGCAATTACAATAACGGGTTTTTGCATTATCTCATCAATTGTTCTGCCTGCACCGATTGAACCGCCAATCATAAAGCCTCCGGCAGCGGAAACAGGATAAATAAACAGTGCCACCTGCTGCTGCATTTTCATCCATACGGTAAGTGTTGCATAATGCTTTTTCATTTCCTGCAACAAAGTATTATCTGATGCAACATTATTAATGGATTTAAACAGCAGTAATGCTTTTATACTTGCCCAAAGCGTAAAAGCCAATACAATACCAATACACAGCAATACCTCCCACACAGGAAACTTAGTGATGACTACGATATACATTATGCAGATACAAAAACCTATAATGGAATTGTATAAGAGATTTCTTTTAACCTTTTGCAGCGGATCTTTAGAAGGTTGTTTAGGAATGCCTTTTGCTAATAAGGCAGCTAAATCTTTATCGGCGGGTGGTATAGCCTCCCAGTCTTGTTCAAGGTTCATCTTTCACTATTTAAAAGTTTAGCTAATTGTTGTTTAATTCTGTGCAGCTTTACAGCTACATTATTATTGTTGATACCAATGGCAGCAGCTATTTCAGCGTTTTCATATCCGTCTAAATGCATAGAAATTATGGCTCTGTCTGTTTCTGCCAATTGCCTTATAGCCCATTGTAAACTCTGGGTATTTTTATTATCCGGATGAACGGTTACAGTATTGCTGAGGCTTTCTAAACTGTCTTTATATTCTACAAAATTTTGTTTTCTTTTCAGCGTAAGAATGGTATTGATGGTTAACCTATACAGCCAGGTACCAAACTTAGCTTCTCCTTTAAAATTGTCGTAAGACTTCCAGCACTGCAATACAATTTCCTGATATAAATCTTTTTTCTCTTCTTCATCGGCAGCATACAGCAACACCAGTTTGTAAATGATGCCTTGATGTTGCTGTATTAATTGTAAGAATTCTTTTTCTTTCACTTTATAATGGTTGTGCCGTTACAGTGTACCCTAATTTTCTTAGTTGATTTATTAAACCATCTTCACCACACAAATGCATAGCACCTACTGCAATAAAGTTAGATTGTTTCTGAATGAGTGTCGGTAATCGCTTCATCCAGTTCTTATTTCTTGCTTTTACAAGGAAGTCCATATCTGCCCCTGTATTCAGCGATGCCTGATACAAAGCTTCAATTTTATGAATATCGTTTTCAAAATAACTTTTTAATAAATCGTTGCCGACTTTAATACCCGCTTCTTTGTTTCTCAAGAAATCCTGCAGCATAACAGCCTGTTTTTCATCGTCAAGCGTATTGAATAAAAAATCCATCTGTTGTGTAATATTTTCAAGCGGGCTGATAAGTTTCTGTTGTTTTTTTCCATTGGTAACAAAAGAAACATCTAATGGCTGCCCCGTATATTTACTTAATACCTCCTGATTATCTTTCATGAGATTTACCATAGAAAGCGTAAGCATAACCATCATAGGTTTATAAACGTCCATTTGTGCTAAACCTGCACCCACATTGGTTTTAAGTTCGTTATCCAAACTATCTGCAAAAGGTTTTTGCAACAAAGCTGATAGCTTTTTGTTTTGTAATAATGCTTTGCTGTTGGCAGTTGTTAACTCAGAAGAATCAATAACAACTTCTACCACAACATTAGCACTCTTATTGAATGCACGTATTACCTGTGGTGTTGTTTGTAAGTAACTTTCATTTATTAAATGATAGGTGCCAAATAACCAGGATGTATCTTTAATACCGGGCTTGGTAATACTGTAAAAAACGCCATCGGTAGTTTTTTGTTGTGCCTTTGTTTGTTGGTAAGCACCCACTGCAATAATGAATAATAAAAGATGCAATAGCTTTTTCATGATTTTAATTTTTGATATAATGCAATTGCCCGGGCTGTTAACAATACATTAGTTGCAGACATGCTTACAGAATTACAGCAACTGAAAAAAATTTTTAAATGAAGTAAAATGGAAACCTATAAAAATATACCTGCTGTTGCTGCTGAAAATAGGAAGGAATGGCGTAACTGGCTTAGTAAAAACTACGCTAAGCAAAATGCTGTATGGCTAATTATTTATCATAAAACGAGTGCATTTAAAAGTGTTTATTATGATGAAGCAGTTGAAGAAGCAATTTGCTTTGGATGGATTGACAGTATTGCCAATAAACGTGATGCTGAAAGTAAATATCAGTTCTTCGCCAAACGCAAACCCAAGAGCAACTGGAGTAAATTAAACAGAGAGCGTGCAGAAAAAATGATATCACAAGGTTTGATGACACCAAGCGGTGCTGCTATGATTGAGCTTGCCAAACAAACAGGCACATGGGAGGCTTTGGTTGATGTACAAAACAATACCATACCAGATGACCTTGCTGCTTTATTCAAGCAAAACAAAACTGCTTTTAAAAACTTTACTGCTTTTCCGCCTTCATCAAAAAGAATTATTTTAGAATGGATATTAAATGCTAAAAAGCCGGAAACAAGGCAGCAAAGAATTGCAGAAACAGTAAGGCTTGCAGCCGATAATATTAAAGCCAACCATTACCGGCAATAAGCCGTAGCATAGAAGTTGCAACAAAAAAATCAATTAATTTCAGGTACCCATTAAAGGTTCGGCTTTTAATAAAACAAATAGTAACTAAGCTATTTGTAAAATATTAAAGCAGCTTAAATAACATATAATGCATTTTACAAAATTAGTTCCCAATATTTTCTATGAAAACATACAAGATGGTCTTACGCTTTTTGTTGACTGTCTCTCATTCAGCATAGGCTATAACGATTTAAACAGTGAACACCCTTGTTGTGTGGTTAATAAAGATAACCTGTCTGTTTTCCTTTTTCAGAATAAAGAGTGGGCAGATAAAGACAGGCCTGAAATAAGGTTACATACCGATAATATTGAAGAAGTATTTGCAAAAATTTCAGTTACACATCCGCAGTTTTTACATCCCAATCTTAATAAGGTTACACTAAGACCTTGGGGTGCTAAAGAATTTGCATTAAGAGACAATACAAATGTTTGTGTTATTATACAACAATGGCATTAAAACAATTAAGAAAGCAAAGTACCCTATACAATATCTGTTTATGCTTTACCCTTATTTTCCTACTTTTAGCTTCGCAGAAATATATTAAATGAAACAAAGAGAAGCCACTATTTACGACATTGCTGAGGCCCTTAAAATTTCTCCCGCCACCGTTAGCCGTGCATTCAGCAACAGCAACCTTGTAAACAAACAAACAAGAAAAAAAATTTTGGATGTTGCCAACGAAATGGGGTACAGAACCAATCAGTTTGCCAAAAGCCTGAGAGAACAAAAAACAAATACCATTGGTGTTTTAATGCACGAATTAAACTCCAATTTTATGGTATCTGTTTTAGCCGGTATTGAAAAAGTAATTTCAGAAACCAACTACGATATTATTATTACACACTCCGGCGAATCCGGTAAAAAAGAAATAGCCAACGCATCTAACTTATTTCATAAAAGAGTTGACGGCATAATAGCCTCTTTAGCTTTTGATACACCTAATCTGGCACACTTTAATCAATTCATTAATAAAAAAATACCCGTTGTTTTTTTTGACAGGGTTGAAGAAAACAGTGGTGGCATAAAAGTTATTATTGATAATTTTAAAGCCGGCTTTGATGCAACCAATCATTTAATAGAACAAGGTTGTACACGAATAGCACACTTTACAGGTAGTCTTACAAGAAACGTGTACATCAAGCGTTTTGAAGGATATAAAGCTGCATTAAAAGCACATAATATAAAGTTTAAAGAACAGTATTTAATTGAAGGTACTTTACAAAAAAGCTCTGCAATTGAAGCTGCAAAAGCTATTGCTAAAATGAAACCGATGCCCGATGGTTTATTTGTTGCCAACGATTTTTCTGCTGCAGTCTGTATTCAAACATTAAAAGAAATGGGCATAAAAATTCCTGAAGATATTGCAGTTGTTGGTTTTAATAATGATGCTATCGGCACTATTATAGAACCGCATTTAAGCACTATAGATTACCCCGGTGTTAGTGTAGGTGAAGTAGCAGCAAGGCAATTATTAAATCATTTAAAAGGCGAAGCGAATGTGGCTGATATGAACACGATTATCTTAAGGTCTGAGTTAATTGTAAGAGCTTCTTCATTAAGAAAAAAAATAATCAATGAACAAAAATAAAACAGCTATTGTAACAGGCGGAGGATCCGGTTTAGGTCTAGCGATTGCAAAAAAATTAGTTGCCAATAACATAACTACTATTATTATAGGAAGAGACAGTAACAAACTGAATGAAGCAAAAAAAGAAATAGGCGATTTATGCCATACTGTTTCTGCTAATTTAAAAGATACCAAAGCATTACCGGCATTGGTAACTAACATTATTACTGAGTTTGGCAAGATTGATATACTGATAAACAATGCAGGTATTAATCTTAAAAAATCGTTTACAGAAGTTACTGATGAAGAGTTTGAAAATATTCTGCAAACCAATGTTACTGCTATGTTTTCTTTATCGAGAGAAGTGGTAAAACATATGCTGCGTAATAAGGCAGGTGCTATTGTAAATATCAGTTCAATGGCATCGCAATATGGTTTACCGAAAGTGATTGCTTACACTGCTTCTAAAGGAGCAATAGAAGCCATGACAAGGGCCATGGCTGTTGAATTATCGCCCGATGGCATCAGAGTAAACTGTATTGCCCCCGGATTTATTTATTCTGCTATGAGTGCAAAAGCGTTAGACAGCGACCCTGAACGTAAAGCCAAGGTATTTGGCAGAACACCAATGGGTATTATGGGCCATCCAACAGATATTGCAGATGCGGCAGCCTTTCTGGTTTCTGACGAAGCTAAATATATAACCGGTGTTATTTTACCGGTTGATGGCGGTAACTCTATAGGATTTTAATATCAATAAATTTTCTGTAAAATGCAGTTGAAATTATTACTACTTATTTGTTTTATAGTTAGCTGTGTTTTACTAAATGCACAAAATAATGTTTGGAACAATAAACAATGTGCAGTAGTACTTACTTACGATGATGCCATTGAACAGCAATTAATAAATGCTTTACCTGTATTGGACTCTTTACATTTAAAAGCTACATTTTATTTAACTGCCTACTTTGCTAAAAATAATTTGAACGATTGGAAGAATGTTGCAGCAAAAGGTTATGAGTTAGGCAATCACACTTTATTCCACCCATGCAATGGTGGCAAAGGCAGAGAATGGGTGAAGGCAGATTATGATTTATTGCATTATTCAGTTCAACGTATGGTTGATGAAACAAGAATGACGAACGTTTTTCTGGAATCTTTAGATGGGAAAAAAGAAAGAACTTTTGCTTTTACCTGCGGCGATATGAAGGTGAACGATACTTCTTTTATAGATGTAATGAAAAAAGATTTTGTTGCTGCAAGAGCCATAAGAAATGAAATGCATAGCATTGATAAAGTTGATTTATACAATGTTGATTGCTATGTAGTAAACAACCATACTGCTGCACAAATGATGGAGTGGGTTGAAAAGGCTAAACAAACCAATTCATTATTAGTAATTCTTTTTCATGGTGTGGGTGGCGGTAACTCATTAAACGTTTCTGTTGCAGAACATAGTAAATTTTTACACAGTCTTAAACAGAATGAAAAAGACTTATGGATAACTACTATGTTAAATGCTGCCGTGTACATTAAAAAACAACAAACCAAATTATAGTTAGCATATAAAAAAAGAAGCTCATATAATGTATGAGCTTTTTTTTATATTACTGATTAAGCAGGTCTTCTTCGTTGTGGCGTATCATTTTTAATAATATCATCTAAATTATTAACAGGCCTTTCCAAGTAAGCTGGTATGGGCATTTTGCTGAATTGCTGAAAATAAAGCAAACAACCATCTTTCCATAAAACAGCATTATTCATTTGGCTTCTTAACTTTCTTTGTACTTTTTCAAATCTTTCTTTATCTACATATGCTTCTGCTTTATCCCAAATTTTCTGAAACGCTCTTACCTGTTGAATGCCTTTATCATAATGAATACATAATTCATCCCACAATGTTTTACCGCTTTTCATTTTAAAATTCCATGGTAAATGATGAAACCAAAGCAATACATTATCCGGGCATGTGTTAGGGTTATTTAATTGAGAAGCCAAAGGTTCGTTATATTGGCTAACAGCATCACTGCCGCTTTTAGTTCTGTTGAAGCCCAACCCTGTACTATCAGCTTTATGATAATAAGGCGGTGTCCAATCAGCCCTCATACGTGCAGGAGCCCACCAAGGACCGGGACCATAATGTTCATTGGCAGACATAATATGATGCAAGCCTAAAGGCGTCATATAATTAACGGCAGCTTCTCTGCTTTCTAACATCATTTGCTTTACAGGATTTAAAAAGTTTTGTTCCCAGGCAAGTTTATTGTTTGATGATGTTATTGATTGTGTTTCATAAAAAGTAAGTTTAATCCATTCATCAGCAATTTGCTCACTTTTCAATTTATTGTTCCATGCTAATCTTCCAAAGGCATACCAATTAGCCTGTGCAAAATCATGCCCGCACCAATTCGTATCTAAACCAATATTAGCCACACCTGCAATGGCCGTATTTTTTTGAGGTCGAAGAGAACCGTCTGTACATTTAGCTACCGTACTTCCTTTACCATACTCATAAGTATCACTCTGCAAACATTCTTCCCACATGGTTGATAGAAATACTAAATGAATAGAATGCCCTAAATATTCCTGTGTTATCTGAAACTCAGGCATTACAGGTGTTTTTTTCATTGAACCGAATAACGGACTGAAAGGTTCTCTCGGTTGAAAATCAACGGGACCATTTTTAACCTGAATAATAACATTATCTCTGAACTTTCCATCTAAAGGCATAAACTCATTGTATGCCTGTTTAGCTCTGTCTTTATCATTAGGGCTATACACAAAAGCACGCCACATAACAATTCCGCCATAAGGCTGTAAAGCATCTGCAAGCATGTTGGCACCATCGGCATGTGTTCTGTTATAATCCTGAGGGCCGGGTTGCCCCTCGCTGTTGGCTTTTATTAAAAAACCACCAAAATCGGGTATTACAGAATAGATTTCTTTTATTTTATTATTCCACCATTTAATTACTTCTGGGTCTAAAGGGTCGTTGGATTTTAAACCGCCCGATTGCATGGGTGATGAAAACTTTGCTGATAAATATACCTTAACACCATAAGGCCTTAATATTGCTGCAATCGCCTTTGTTCTGTTTAAATAATCTTCATTAAGAATTAAAGGAGATGCATTTACATTATTTAACACTGCACCATTAATGCCAACAGAAGCATTAGCTCTTGCATATTCCTGCCAAAGTTTTTTATCGTTATCAGTTACCGTAAACGCATTTTCTTTTCTCCAGAAAATTGACTGACCTGCATAACCACGTTCTATTGAACCATCCGGATTATCCCAATGATTTAATATGCGATAATTGTATGATGGATTTGAAATGATAATACCTGTAGTTATCTGCCCGGTTTGCTGGCGACGTAATAACTCGTACACGCCATATAAAATGCCAGCTTCTGTTAAAGCTTCAACGCCCGATGAGTTTATAATAAAGCCATCATTTTTTAAAGCAGGATTTTTTACAATGCGAAGTGATATTGATGCATTTGCTTTTCCAAGCCAGGCCTGTTTTAACTCATTTATAGCTATATTAATTGTAGGAGAGTTAATTGAACAGGTAATGTTTACAGGTAATGCTTTTTTATCTCTTAACCATAGCTTGTGACCATCATCGGCTTTCGTATGTATAACCAATAAACTTATCGTAATTGACAATAAAATCTTCTTCATGGCAATGCTTTAATCGGTTAGCAGCTTTAGCTTTCAACCTTCCATCAGGAGTAGTTAGTTACTCCTGATGGAGGCTGATGTTAAATGTATCGGTTGATGATGTTCTCCAAATATTCCTGTTTGCCGCTTATTACTGCCGGCTCGCCCTGCTCTATCGCATAGGCTCTTAAATCTTCTAAGGTTAACCTGCCTTCTTCAAACGCTTTGCCTTTGCCTGTATCGTAGCTGGCGTATCTGTCGGCTCTTATCTTTTTGTAGTCTGATTGCTGCAGGATATTATCTGCTGTTATTAATGCTCTGGCAAAGGCATCCATGCCGCCTATATGGGCATAGAATAAATCTGCAGGGTCGGTGCTGTTTCTTCTGATCTTCGCATCGAAGTTGACGCCTCCTCCCTGTAAGCCGCCTGCTTCTAATAATACTAACATGCATTCGGTCAGTTCATTAATATTATTGGGAAACTGGTCGGTATCCCAACCGTTTTGCTGATCGCCTCTGTTGGCATCTAAGCTGCCCAGCATGCCTGCATCGGCAGCTACCTGCATTTCATGCTGCATGGTATGGCCGGCTAAGGTGGCATGGTTTACTTCCAGGTTTATTTTAAAATCGTTCAGTAAATCGTATTGGCGTAAGAAGCCTATGACTGTTTCTGCATCATAATCGTATTGGTGTTTGCTTGGCTCGCAGGGTTTGGGTTCTATTAAGAATATGCCTTTGAAGCCGTTTTTTCTTGCATAGTCTTTTGATACATGAAGGAACTTAGCTAAATGTTCTTTCTCGCGTTTCATGTCGGTATTTAACAGGCTCATATAGCCTTCTCTTCCTCCCCAGAATACATAACCGCTGCCGTCTAATGCTATCGTGGCATCGATGGCTGCTTTTACCTGTGCTGCTCCATGGGTGAGTACATGGAAATCAGGGTTGGTGCTGGCTCCGTTCATGTATCTTTTATGGGAGAACAGGTTGGCGGTGCCCCATAATAACTGTACTCCGCTTGCTTTTTGTTTCTCCGCTAAATAAGCTGTGAGTGTTTGTAAGCGTTTATCATTTTCCTGTACATCATTGCTATAGTCTACCACATCTACATCATGAAAACAATAAAAGGGTAAGCCTAATTTGGTGAGGAACTCGAAGGCTGCATCGGCTTTGTCTTTGGCACGTTCTACTGCATCGGTTTTTACATCCCAGGGAAAAATATGGGTGGGGCCTCCGAAGGGGTCTGCTCCGGTGCCGCAGAAACTATGCCAGTAGGCTCCGGCAAAACGAAACCAATCTTTCATGGTTTTACCTGCCACTACCCTGCCTGCATCGTACCAACGGAAGGCTAAGGGATTATCACTTTCTAAACCCTCAAATTTTATTTGCGGTATACCCTTGAAATACTCTCTCTCTCCTAGTAATATGCTCATATAATAATTATTGATTAGTTTAATATATTAAGTTTAGGTAGTTGTAATAAGGCAATAAATAAACTTATAGGGTAATATAAGCTTATTGAAAAAATAAAATCACGCAAAAATAGGGCTTTACACTATTTAATGTAATCGGTTACAAGATTATCTAAAGATTAATAAAGAAAACTATTGACTATAAATAAACACTTGCCTTTATAACTGCATTTTCAGGCTTGGTTAAAGAAGGAAATGCTGCTGCTAAATCTTCAAAAGCAATTCTATGGGTGATGAATGTTTCTGCTTTAATCTGTTTACTTTCCAACAAGGAAATAACCCAATCAAAGTCTTCTTTTAAAGCATTGCGGCTGCTCATTAAAGTAGTTTCTCTTTTATGAAATTCTGGATGCTGAAATTCAATTGTATCTTTTTGTATGCCTACCAAAACATACCTTCCTCCGTGTGCTAAATAAGGTAATGCCCCGTTAATAGCTTTGCGATTACCTGTTGCATCTACTACTACTTCGGCCATATCATTGTTAGTAATATCAGCTAAAGCCTGCTGCATATTTATTGCTGCGGGGTTAAATACATACTCAATTCCTAATTGTGTTTTACAGAAATGTAAACGGTTATTATTCGTATCGGCTACAACAACATTCGTAGTTATTGTTTTTGCCAATGCTGCAATACCTAAACCTATTGGGCCTGCACCAATTACTAATACAAATTCATTTTGTTTTAGCAGGGCTCTATTTAAAGCATGTGCACCGATTGCAAGCGGTTCTATTAATACCAATTCATCAAATGAAAGATTGGCTTTTAATAAATACTGAACAGGTACTTTAATATATTCTCTCATACCACCATCTACATGCACGCCGAATACATTAATGTTACTGCAGCAATTAGATTTTCCCGCTCTGCAGGCAACACATTTACCGCAATTAAAATAAGGAACAATAGAAACAGCTTGTCCGATTGCAAAACCATTAGCAGCATCTTCATCAATCTCTTCAATTATACCGGCTAATTCATGACCTAATATTCTCGGATAGTTAAAGAAAGGTTGCGTGCCTTCATAAGCATGTAAATCTGTTCCGCAAATACCAATGCGTTTTATTTTTATGATAGCCGTACCTTTTTCAAGAGAAGGTTTTACAGTATCTGTATAATCAAACTGATGCGGTTCTGTACACACTAATGTTTTCATGTTCCTCAATTTATCTCATAATGTTCTTCTAACAAACCTTTTTGTTTCATTGCCTGCCAGAATGCTTGTGGTACCTGCTTTACAGCCAATTGAATATTATGTTTTACTTTCTCAGGTTTTACAGTACTTAATGCAACGCTGTCCACACCGGGAATATTAAAACCAAAATTAAAACAAGCTTCAGCGGGTTCTATTGCAAATTCTTTGCATAGTGCAAAGAATGCTTCACGCCATGCTAATAAAGCTTTGCCTTTAGCTGTATTGCCATCAACCAAAGCATAATTATAATAATCTCTTCCTACTAAAAAACCTCCGTTAAATACTGCTGAGTTAATAACTGTTGTTCCTTTACTATGCAGGTCTTTTACAAAATCAATTAATTCTTTGGGATGTGAATGAACAGTAAGACTGTTTGCTATCATTACCCAATCTAAGTGAATGTCTTTTGTTATTTGTTGAATAGAACGCCAATTCTTAGCACCCACTCCTATCGAAAGAACTTTACCTTGCTGCTTTAAGTCTTCCAATGCACGATAAGCTTCTAAAATATCACTATACCTTCTTTCGGCATCTTTGGCATCGGTTGCGGCATTCATATACTCATCGGGATCATGCACAGAAGCCATTTGCGATGGATAATCACCCAACAATTCATTGCCTTGTTCAAAACATTCAATAATGCCGTTATAACTTATTTTTTGAATGGCGTCGTTTTTCAAACCTTTCCACACACCCGGTTCAAATGTTGGTTCTTCTGTAGTTAATGGTGTTTGTACCCAAGCTAATTTATTACTGATGATTACTTTTTCTTTCGGAACATTCAATTCTTTTAATGCTTTGCCTAATACTTCCAAAGCCAGGCCTGCACCGTATTTACCTGCAGTATCAAACATAGCAATTCCATCAAGGGAATTATCAACACATTCTTTTATAATTGAACGTTTTGTTTCGTAAGGAACTACTTCGTATAAATTTCCCAAGCCACTTGTTCCGAAAATTACTTTAGGTAATTGCATGTAAACTGATTATAAATTGTAAAACGTTGTTGTGTTATTGCAGAAAAAATCTTCCTGTTCTGCTAAAGAAAATTTTGAAAAATAATCTGTAACAATTGCTTTCATTTTCTCATAAGAAGCAGCTACCAAACATACAGGCCAATCACTTCCGAACAGAATTCTTTTAGTACCGAATGCTTCAACTACTGCATCTATATATGGAGTAAAATCTTCCTGCTTCCAATTATTATAATCTGCTTCTGTAACCATACCGCTTATTTTACAATATACATTTTGGTATTGAGCAATGGTATTGATATCTTTCTTCCATTCATCAATCAAGCCTGCTTTAATGTAAGGCTTTGCAATATGATCTATTACAAAAGGTTGAGATGGATTTTGTTTTACTAATTCAATTGCAGCCTGTAAATGCTTTGGAAAAATTAAAATATCGTAAGTAAAATTAAATTGTTTTAATGCAGCAATGCCTCTTAAAAAATTTGGTTGCAACATAAACTCAGGCTCTTGTGCCTGCAATACATGCCTGAAACCTTTTACTATTTTATGCTGTTGATAGTAAGCTAATCTTTCAGTTACATTTTCTGCTCGCAAATCAACATAACCAACAATACCTTTTATAAAAGCATGTTGTTGTGACAATTGAATTAAAAAGTTGGTTTCGTTTTCTGATTGGTCTGCTTTTACTGCAACACATCCATCTATATTATTGGATTGATAAACTTCTGCTAACTGTTCAGGTAAAAAATCTTTCCTGATTACTGCCATTGCATCATCAATCCAGGCATGTTTATTTTTTTCATAATACCAAAAATGTTGATGAGCATCTATAACTTTCATGGTATTTTAAAATTACGTTTTAATATAAAGACTGATTACTATAATTGAGAGAGTAACAGCAAACTGCTAATCCTTATCTGCCAATAATTGCTGTACTAATTTTTCCAATTCTTTTACACGCTTTTCAAGGTCGGGTAAATTTCTTGCTGCCACCTGGCTGCGTAATGAAGCTGTATAATCATAAGCGGGAGAGCCTGTAACTGATGTATTGGTTTCTTTAATAGATTTAGTTACACCGCTTTGTGCATTTATTTTAGTTCCATCAGCAATTGTAATATGACCAACTATTCCAACCTGGCCGCCAACCAAAACATTATTACCTAACTTGGTGCTGCCGCTGATACCACTCTGTGCTGCAATGATTGTATTATTACCTACTTCAACATTATGAGCAATTTGAATTAAGTTATCCAGTTTAGTTCCGGCTTTAATAATGGTAGAACCCATTGTTGCTCTATCAATAGTTGAGTTAGCTCCAATCTCTACATTATCTTCAATAATTACATTACCAATTTGCGGTATCTTTTTAAACGTGCCATCTGCCAATGGTGCAAAGCCAAAACCATCACTGCCTACTACCGTTCCTGAATGAATAATTACATTGTTACCTATAATACAGTCATCATAAATTTTTACTCCGGCATGAATAATTGAATTGTTACCAATCTTTACATTGTTACCCACAAATGCTCCTGCAAAAATTTTTACATTATTGCCTATCGAAACATTTTCACTTAAATAAGCAAAAGCAGCAATAAAAATCTGCTCGCCCAATTGTGCCGTTTTAGCAATGAAAGAAGGTTCCTGAATACCTGATAATTGTTGTGTAACTATTTCCTGATACTTGCTTAATAAACCTGCAAAAGCTGCATAAGCATCGGGAACGCGTAATAAGGTTGCATTTACTGTTTCCTTCAACTCCAAACTTTCATTAACAATAATAACAGAGGCTTTGGTTGTATAAAGATATTCCTCGTATTTAGGGTTAGCCAAAAAAGCCAATTGACCGTTTTGAGCTTCTTCAATTTTTCCGAAAGAACCTACAGCAGCAGTTTCATCTCCTTCAATTTTTGCATTAATCAGCAAAGCAATTTGTTGTGCAGTAAATGTCATACAATGGGGTTTACATTATAAAGTTTGTTTTAAACAAACATCATAACAAACAAATGTAGAATTTTTTAACAGGCGAAGAAATAGTTTGGTGAATGAGTGCATCGTCAATAGCTGAAATACTTTTAACAGTGCCATCTTTAAAGAGAATATTTATTTTTTCGTTATCGGTTTTATATAAAGTATTTACAGCTTCTCCCGTAAAAGTAAAATAGCTTGCTTCTTCCTCAGTTATGTTGAGTTGTTGAGCTGTTTCTTTTATTTTTTGTTGAAGGAAAGCACTATCAAACTCATCTGATTGTATTTTAACTTTTAGTAATTTTCTATTTAATAATCTGTTGCACAATTCATATAAAACCTTGTCTGAATGGAGACTCCATTTTTTTACAGCAAATGAAAAATCAATATCATCTAACGCACAAAAGCGTTGTAATACTTCTTTATTTATTGTTCCTTTAAAATCATTTAAGAAATAATCAACAGCAGTTCCTGTTTGTAATTGAGTATCCCCGATTTCTATTAAAAATCTTACTCTTATTAAAATATTCACCAACATTTTTTCTGCAGCTAATACCGTTTTATGCAGGTAAACCTGCCAATACATTTGCCTGCGGGCTACTAAAAATTTTTCGATGCTGTAAATACCCTTTTCTTCAACCATTAACTCGCCATTATGTACAACAAGCATTTTTAAAATTCTGTCATAACCAATTACACCTTCGCTAACACCGGTAAAAAAACTATCCCTTGTTAAATAATCCATGCGGTCTACATCTAACTGCCCGCTTACCAGTTGGTGTAAAAATTTCTTTGGATGTTTATCAGTAAAAATGTCAATTGCCATTGTTAATGCACCGTTCAAATCATCATTCATTGCATACATAATCTGCAAACTCAATTCTTCATGATGTACACCTTTTAACAATTGATTTTCTAATGCATGAGAAAACGGGCCATGTCCCACATCGTGCAATAAAATAGCAGCTTTGGCAGCAATATCTTCTTCATCTGTAATTACAACTCCTTTTGCTCTTAATTCATTCAAAGCATTGCACATTAAATGATAAGCCCCTAACGAATGATGCAATCTTGTATGCACTGCTCCGGGATACACCAGATAAGCCAATGCCATTTGATGTATTCTTCTTAAACGCTGATAATAAGGGTGGGCAATTATTTGAAATAATAATGGATGATTAATGGTTATAAAACCATACACAGGATCGTTAATAATTTTTCTTTTCTCATTCATTCAATCAAATGTACTATTTAGCATTACAAGCTTTATAAAATAATATGGCTTTATATTTAATCTCACTGCAACCGCCGTTAGCCTTACTAACGGGTGACGGGGTGAAATAAAAAACCCCGTAATAACGGGGCTTAACAATTTTTCAGGTGAAGGAATTAGTATTCGTCTTCATTAAACATAAAGTCTTCCTGACTTGGGTAATCCGGCCAGATATCTTCAATACTTTCATAAACCTCACCACCATCATCTTCCAATTCTTGCAAATTTTCAACAACCTCAATCGGTGCACCACTACGAATGCTATAATCAATTAATTCATCTTTTGTTGCCGGCCAGGGAGCTTCTTCTAAGTAGCTTGCTAATTCTAAACTCCAAAACATAGATTTCAAATTTTTGCAAATGTAACCGTATAATTCAAACTACCAAATCATAGTTTTTATAAAACAGCATTGCTTTTGTATGTTTACAATTAATTATGAAAATATGCTTAAAGCTTCAGGAGTTTTTAAGAAATATGAGCAATTAACTGTTTTAAAAGGAGTTGATATTACAGTTGAAAAAGGAGAAATTGTTTCTATTGTAGGCTCATCGGGTGCAGGGAAAAGTACTTTATTACATATTTTAGGAACTTTAGATAAGGCTGATAAAGGAGAGATATTTTTAAACAATCAGCCTGTTCATGCATTAAAAGGAAAAACCTTAGCAGCTTTCAGAAACCGGCATATTGGTTTTGTTTTTCAATTCCATCATTTATTGCCCGAGTTTACAGCTTTAGAAAATGTATGTATTCCAGGTTGGATTGCGGGAAGAAAAAAAACAATTGTAAAAGAAGAAGCAGAAAGGCTGTTGGATTTATTGGGATTGAAAAACAGATTGGAAAACAAACCTGCACAATTAAGTGGCGGCGAACAACAGCGTGTTGCAGTTGCAAGAGCGTTAATAAATAAACCGGCAATAGTTTTTGCAGATGAGCCAACTGGCAATTTAGATAGTAAGCATGCCAAAGAATTACATCAGCTTTTTGTGCAATTGAAAAATGAGCTTCAGCAAACCTTTTTAATTGTAACACACAATGAGGAATTAGCGGCTCTCAGCAGCAGAACATTATACATGAAAGATGGAATTATGATTGAATAAAAAAGCTGCATGAAAAATCATACAGCTTAATTCATAAAATTATTTTTGTAAGGGCTATCTCGGTCTTAACCAATTTCTTGGATTTATATATTGGCTTTTATCATTTTTGCTTGTCATTACTCTAAATTCAATTTCACCACCACTGCCATCTAAACTTGCTGCTGCTTTGCCAACAATAGTTCCGGCACTAACTTTCTGACCTTTAGAAACAGTAGCATCTGAAAGCTTGTTATAAACGGTAAAGTATTTTCCGTGATTAACCATTACAGCTTTATCGTCTTCTAAATCTATTATTTGCATAATTTCTCCATCTGCAACACATTTTACGGAAGTCCCGACAGGAACAGCTATTGTAATACCATCATTTTGAATGGTAACTCCATTAACTTTTTCAATACCAAATTCATGTGTTACAAGCCCCCCACTAACAGGCCAAGGTAATTTAGATTTGTTATTTTCAAAATTTATTGAACGTGTTAAGCCTTCTTCAGTTGTTTCAAAAACTGTATAATCTCTATCTTTTTTACCGCCACCCGCAACACCTGTTGTTGGTTCTGTAGCGTTTTTAATTGTTGGTTTAGATGTTTCTGTTGGTTTTGTTGTGGTTGGTGCTTTACTATTTGCAGCATCTGCTTTTAATTTTGCTAATCTTTCTTTTTCTTTTCTGTTAGCTTCATCTATTTCTCTTCTTATTGCAGCTGCAATGGCTTTATTTAACTCTTGCCTTTGTTTTTCTCTTTTACGCAATTGAGCCTGTACTTCTTTTTCCTGATCTTTTAAATCCTGCACCACTCTGGCATTTTCTTTTTTGTCATTTTCCAATGCCGTCAACTGCTCGTTCTGAGTTTTTAAAACCTGTGTTTTTTCAGTTTTAGTATTATTTAAAGTAGTGGTTGCCTGCGAAAGCAAGTCTTGTGTTTTAATAATGGTTTCAGCCTGTGTTTCTCTATATTGTCGGTAGCTTTTTAAATAGGTTATCCGTTTAAAAGCATCATTAAAATCTTTGGCTGAGAAAAGAAAGTTTAAGTACTCGTAACTGCCTCTGTTTTTATAAGCAAATACAATGCTTTTAGCATAATTCTGTTTTAAAGTATCCAATTCCTTTTTAAGGTGATTAATTTCAACTTCATTAGCATATAACTGGTCTTCCACACGGCGTATATCTTTATTAATACTGCTGATTAATTGTTCTCTTTTTTTAACTTTTGCCTGAATAACTGCCAACTGTTTAAGCGATAGCTTTTTATTTTTACTGATTGATTCCTGCAAATCATTCAATTCCTTAATCTCTTGCTCTAATTGTTTTTTTTGCTTTTGTAATTCGTCTTTAGTTGGTTGTTGCTGAGATAACACCAACAAGGGGTATAAAAAAACAACAATAAATATTTTGATTATTTTTTGCATAACACCGCTGAGATGACGAAAATGAATATTATATCTAAACTATAACGTTAAAATTGCCGATTAATTATTTACGTTTATAATTTTTTGGGATTGTGAAGGTGTACTTTAACGGTTCGTTAATGGAATACTCTTTAAAATCGAGGTAAATGTCCAGTTTAGATCTTTCTGCTACAGAGATTTGACGGTAGGTAGCAAACTGGTAATTATTGAGCGGGACATAGGTACCGAAGGAAATATCGCAGGTACGGTTTCGCATAATATCAACATCATCTAATTTACTGTGAAGGACTTTAAAACTATTATTATCCAGGGTAACTAAATGTTTGAAAATATCTCCAATCATTAAAACACGCAGTTGATTTTCAGTGTTCTTAAAGGAAACAATGTTACTGTCTATAAAAACAGGGTTACCAATAATAATATCCTGTAAAGTTGAAAAATCGAAGGGTATTTGTGTTAAATCGTTTAAATATGAGATGGACCTGTATTGTACTGTTTTAGCATTATTTCCTTTAGATTGGGCAAAAACAACACTATCTTTTGTTACCATAAGCATAGCTACCAACCCGAAAGGAGGAAATGCAATCTTAACATATAGAATGCTGTCTTTTTTCAGACTGATATAAGCGGTAACTTTTTGGCTTTCTTCAGCACTTTCATAATCAACAGAAGCTTTTGCATTGAAAGTATTGAAATCTATATTCTGCTTCATTACCTTACTCATAATTTCTTTTACAATTCTTTCTGAGTCTACTTTAGGTACTTCTTTTACCACTACCGTTACAGCGGTATCTTTTTTTGAAACAGCGGCTTGAATGGTCTGTAATTTTTTTGCCGGTTTACACGCAAAAAATAAAATCAGTATTGTTATTGAGATGATGTAACGCATTGTTTATTGTTTTCCTGTATGACCGAAGCCCCCTGCTCCCCTTTCTGTAGAGCTTAATACTTCTACCTGAACTAATTCAACCTGTTCAACTTTTTGGATAACCATTTGAGCAATACGGTCGCCGTCGTTTATTGTTACAGATTCATTTCCCAAATTAATTAAAATAACTTTTATTTCACCTCTATAATCTGCATCAATAGTACCGGGAGAATTTAAACAGGTAATGCCATGTTTAATTGCTAATCCACTTCTGGGGCGAATTTGAACTTCATAACCAATGGGCAATTCAATAAATAATCCTGTTGGGATTAATTCTCTTTGGAAAGGTTGTAGAGTAATTGAGTTGGGTAAGAATGCACGAATATCTAAGCCGGCAGAAGATGGTGTGGCGTAGGTTGGCAAGGGATGATTAGAAAGTGAAATCAAAGAGATTTTAAACATACTAAATAGTAGCAAATAAAATCAGTATGCATTTTTGTCTCCAATAAATACATTAATTACTGTTTTGAAAATAATTTTAATGTCCAACATAAAACTCCAGTTGTTTATATACCAAATATCTAATTCAACTCTTCTTTCCATTGAACCAGGTTGCTTTGTTCCACCTCTTGCACCATTTACTTGTGCCCAACCTGTTATTCCTGGTTTAGCTAAATAACGTAAGGAATAATTATCAATATTTTTTTCACTTTCTTCGTTTAGTTTCAAAGGATGTGGTCTAGGCCCCACTAATGACATTTCACCCATCAAAACATTCCAAATTTGTGGTAATTCATCTAAGCTTGTTTTTCTTAAAAAAGAACCGAATGCAGTAATACGATCATCATTTTTTGTTGCTTGTTGATATTTTGAAGAAATACTCTCATCTTCATTTCCGTGCCAAGTCATTGTTCTAAACTTATAACAATTGATAATTTGATCATTACAACCATTTCTGGATTGTATATAAAAAATAGGTCCTTTTGAAGTTATTCTTATTAAGATAGCTAAAAGGGGGAAGAGCCAAGAAAAAATAAATAATAAAGCAAAAAAAGAAACTGTCAAATCAAGTAGTCTTTTTCGTGAACTGTAATTAATAATTTGTGCTTTAGCTGCTATACCTTGCTCAGGGGGTAACTTTCGAATTACTCGAAGTAAACTAATTGGCTTTATTTTACGCTGAGGTTCAATCAATTTACCCATTACGCTTTAATATTTAAATGCAAGATAATAAAATTAATTGTTAGCTTTATAAATGGAAGTAGAGTCATCAAATTAGTTTAAATAAGCTATAACCGATAAAGCCATTTTCTCAGCTATATTTTTTCGAGAATATTTTGTGATAAACGCATCCCTTTTTTCATATCGAATTTGATTTCTTAAAATAAATTGAGTAACACTTTTAATGTCATTAGGAGAAAAAACATAGGTATTAGGAATATTACTTCTAATAAAATTTGCTGGGAAACCACTAACTCCTGCAAGTATGGGCTTATCATATGCTCCATACTCAAATATTTTGGATGGTATTACTCTTTGAAAAGCTTCATCTTCATTTAAATGAAGAAACAAATAGTCAGTTTCTTCATAATATTTTTTTAGTTTATGTCTATTAACCGGTGCTATCATCTCTATATTAGTAAGTTTATAATCTATAATTGCATCTTCAACCAAAGATCTAATACCACCGTCACCTATTATTCTAAAAACATATTTATTACCTAGTTCTTTTGCCATTAAAGGTATTACTGTATGCAAGCTTTGGCATTTGCCAATATTACCTGCATAAGTAATTATATATTGCTCTTTATCAATTTTATTTTTAAAAGTTGATGGTGTATCTAAAAAATCTTGATCTATACCATTCGGGAAAATGGTAAAATTTAAGTGCTTATAATTTTCAAAATAATTTTGAAAGCCTTCAGAAACAATGTTAATGTGTTTTGCTGTTTTATAAGTGAAGTTTTCTACAATTTTCAAAAAAGGATTAAGAATAAATTTAGCTATTTTATTTTTCATTACTGCCAGAATTGCCTCTCTGAAAATATCTCTTATATCTAAGTATAAAATAGCTTTTTTATTGCGAGCAACTATAGCACCCAAAAAGGCTGAGAACAACCTTGAAGAAGACGCAAAAACAATATCATATTGCTTTTTCTTTGTTTGTTTTATTGTTGCAAAGAAAAAAGAAGAAAATGCACGTATTTGATCCCAAAAACCACTTTCATGTTTTATTATGGGAATTCTGTAGATAGTCACATTATCTTTTTTTTCTTCATTATTCGTTTGAATATCAAAAGATTTGTAGCGATTAGGCATTGTAGTAAATACATCTACAAATACATTTTCAGGCAAATTTGCTTTAAGTTCATTCACAAATGCTGTATTTCTAAAAGAACCAGCTCCCAAATCGGGTTCGTAATAAAAAGTAATAACTAATATTCTTTTCGTAATAATCATAATTCAATAGTTGTGATTAAATTATTCAGTATTTCAACCTTTAGTTTCAATGCCCTCAAGGTTTTATTAAATCCGTTAGCGAAAGAGTATTCTTGTATTTCTATATTTATTGCTTTCTCAAAATTTATTTTCCCTCTATCTGTATAACAGTATTGTTGGTCAAAAGCAATTATTTTAACTTCAGGGTGAAAATGAAAAAGAATATAAGCTTTTTCATTCCCATTTTGAAATGAATCTTTGATTTTAATTTTTTTTTTCAAGAAGCAAAACTCTCTTGTATGTGGAATTTCATAACCATTATGCTGGGCAACAACTTGCTCATTATGTTCTTCTAAATGAGTAATTTTAGCTCTTTTAGCTACTCTGAATGCTCCCCAAACTTGCGATTGATTTTGTCCTTTATAAACTAATGTATTATGAGCTTCAGTTCCACGCTCAATTTCTCTTATTACTCCATTTGAATAAGTTGAAGTACCAGTATCAACAATAAAATGTTTATCATTTGTGTTTAAAATAAATGATAAAGTATCAGCATGCGAATGTGCTGTTAAATAATCGGGACCTATAGAGCCAACATCGACAAAACATTCATAAAAAGGTGTTTTATACATTCGGTAGCCGCTTCCTTGAAGAGGCACATTATTGTCTACATTTATATGTAACCTATTTGCATATTCAATAATTTCATTTGTAGAGGGAGCTATGTCTTTAGCACAATCATTAACCATAGGTATTTCACCATTATTAAATGTAACGGCTTTAATCCATGATAACATTAGCTGTGCTTTCTCTTTTAAAAAATTCAGTAATTGATAATCGCAAAAAGAGCTGTTATTTTTCAACATATTAATACTATCCAATATTCGAAAAAGGACAATTTGATGATACATAGGACTTAATTCAAAATGTGCTCCATCTTCCAGTATTTGTTCATCAAGTTCCTTTCTTATAATTAAGAGGGCCTTTTTATAATACTTTTTATTGTTGAAAAATGCCGCTGCAAATAGTAATGAAAAGCCATTCTCTAAAAGATGGTTTCCTAAAATGTGATATTCTATATTAGAAAATAAATAGTCGTATTGGCTAATTAAAGAGTCTGTAACTTTCTTATCAGGAGTAATTTTATTATTACTGAAAAATTTTATCCAATTAATACCTCTTATTGATATTGGATAAGATTCTAAACCTTTACTTTGACTATTAAGTTTATCAATAAAATCGTTAATAAATTCTAACCCTTTTTGGACAGAAACATCAGGGCTGTCAAGAAAGTCAAAGTAATTTAAATTATAACACCAAAGTTTCCCTTCAGACATATCGTTCCAATTTATATCTGAATAATTTTTTCGCAGGTTTAAGAATAAAAAAGAGCCATCATTGAAATAAGAGGGTTTATTATTAATTGATGTTTGAAGCAAAAGTAAACTTATACTATACTTTGATTTTTTTTTAGTTTTATACCTAAAAAGTTTTATTTTTTTTCTTATATTATAATAAATTCTATAATAAATCTGTTTCCATTTTAAAAACCTTATAGTATGTAAATATAGACTGAAATGATTTTTTAAGGAATACATATCCAAGTTCCGGTTTTAAGAGATTCTAAAGCTGCTATAGCTGTTCGTGAAGTGTTGATAATCTCATCAAATTTTATATAAGGCTCTCCGCCATTTACTAGGTTTTCAATAAAAAGCTTGAATTGTAAGTCATGTCCTTTATCCTGACCTTTAGATAATCCGCTTTTTTTAAAGCCGTAATAAGTGGATTTTTTAAAATTATCTATAATTATATTCCTGTTATCACTGAATATTTCTACCCGTTCCTTTGGGTAAGCTTTACTTCCATTTGAATAATAGTTTACAACACCCAATGAGCCATTTTTATACTTTAATAGCATGCTCGCGTTATCAGTAGTGACATCTGATGTTGTACCATTTGAGGCCATAATTACTCTATCTACTAAACTACCTGTCAGAAAAGTTATAAGGTCTATTAAATGGCAAGCTTCACCTATGATTCTACCACCCCCAACTTTAATATCTTGTGTCCAATGAGAGGTTGGCAAAAAACCGGCATTCATAGTTACCGTTACATTTATTGGCGATGAAATTTCCCCAAGCATTTTTTTTGCATCCTGAATATAGGGAGAGAATCTCCTGTTAAATCCTACAAATACTGTTTTTTCAGATACTTTTTTAGCTTGAATGATAGAATCGATTTCATTATTAGTAAGAGCTAATGGTTTTTCTACAAAGACATGCTTATTATTTTTTAGCCCTGCAATAACTATACCTGCATGTGTATTATGAGGAGTGGTAACAACAATTGCATTAATATCTTCATCAGTTAAAATAATATTATTATCAGTAGTTGAATATGCTATATTATATTTTTTTGCAAGTATTTTAGCATTTAACCCCATTGAAGATGAAATTGACTTAATTACTGCTTTGTTTTTTTTGAGCGAGGGTAATACTATTGATCTTGTAAAGTTACCTGCTCCCACAAGCCCGATATTTGGTACTTGTGGTTGTAATGTAAAATCATTTACCTTGATAGTATTAGCATTCTTTTCAATAAGGGGTTCTTTATATCGTAATATAGAAGCGATAGACCTTGAACTTTCTAAATGATCATATACTTTATAAAATTCTTCCAAATCTATCTCTTCGCTTATCAGTCTCTTAACATTGATAATTTTCTGGGATATTGCCTGAAGAAATGAATCAAAGTTTCTTTGTTCTGTCCAACGTACATAAAATATGGGATAGTCATTACCGTTTTGTTCATAGTTAGTATCATGCCTTCCAGGTCCGTAGGAACAAGAAACCTGAAAAGAGATTTCTTTTTCATAAAAGTCAGATCGTTTTAAATTTAAACCAACTACACCCGTTAATATAACCCTACCTTTTTTTCGACACATATTTGCGGCTTGCGAAATCACTTCATCACTTTTAGTGGAAGCAGTTATAATTACACCATCCGCACCAATATTTTTTGTATAATTTGTTACAATCTTTACAACATCTGTATTATTATCTACAGTAAAAGCGGTTATATTATTTTGTTTAGCCAGTTCTACTTTTGACTGATCGAAATCGAATGCGATTACTTTACAGCCATTGGCTTTTAAGATATCAGTTGTTATTTGCCCTACCAATCCTAAACCGACAACTACAAAAGTTTCTCCAAAAGTCGGGTTCGCCAAACGAACACTATGTAAAGCGATAGCTCCTATTACTGCAAAAGAAGCCTCTTGATAACTTACTTCATCTGGTATTTTTGTTACTAGATTTTTAGGTACACAAATGACTTCTGCATGATGACCATTTGAAGCCACCCTATCTCCAATCTTAAATTCGGTTACACCTTCTCCAATATCTATTACAATACCAGCATTGCAGTAACCTAAAGGAAAAGGTTCATTTAATTTTCTTAAAACAGATTGAACTGTAGGCTTTAATCCATCCGTTTTTATTTTATTAATGACCTGTTGTACTTTTTCGGGTTGTTGTTTAGCTTTTTGAAATAAGTTAGCCTTTCCGAATTCTACCAGCATTTTCTCTGTTCCGGTTGAGACGAGAGAATTTATTGTTTTTATTAAAACTGTACCTCGTCTCACTACAGGCACAGGTACTTCCTCAAGTATTGTTTTACCTGTCTTAAAATCCTGAATCAATTGTTTCATAAAGCCGACCTTATTGTTTAGCGTATTTTTTTATGATAATGTTTGCAACCCTTTCAGCTGTAGACCCATCCCATAGAGGTGGGATGATTCCTTCCTTTACCTTACCATCCAGTATTTCATTTACTTTCGTTATTACGGTAGTGGGTTTTAAGTCATGCAGCAATTGGTTAGAACCAAGTTCTACTGTAACGGGACGCTCTGTTGTATCGCGGAAAGTTAGACAAGGAATCTTTAAGTAGGTGCTTTCTTCTTGTATACCTCCTGAATCTGTTAGTAACATCAAAGTATTTTTCATAAGTTGCAAAAATTCAAGATAGCCTTGCGGTTCAATAAGCAAAATATTTTTGTTATTAATAATATTTGTATAGAAAGAGTATTTTGAAAAATTATTTTTCGTTCTAGGATGAATCGGAAAGACAACTTTTTTTGTTTTTGCTATTTCTAACAATATCTGTACTATTTTTTCAAGGCCTTCTTGAGTATCTACATTTGAAGGTCTATGCATAGTTACTAGAATGTATTGATATTTTTCTAGTCCAAGTTCATAGAGAATAGTTGATTGCTCGGCTTTCTTTAAATAATATATCAAAGAATCAATCATCACATTCCCTACAAAGAAAATTTTATCATCAGAAATATTTTCTTTGGCTAAGTTTACTAATCCTGCACTTTCTGTTACGAATAATAAATTAGAAATACTATCTGTAATAATTCTATTAATTTCTTCAGGCATTTTTCTATCTCCGCTTCTTAACCCTGCTTCCACATGAGCTAAAGATATTCCCATTTTTACCGCTACTACAGAAGCCGCAACTGTAGCATTGACATCTCCAACAACAAGGATTAAATCTGGCTTTTCTTTCTCAAAAATTTGTTCAAGTTCAAGCATTGTTTTAGCAGTTACTTGAGTATGAGAGCCGCCGCCGATACCTAAGTAATAATTAGGCTTTGGCAATTCAAGCTGTTTAAAAAAAACGTCGCTCATCTTTTCATCAAAGTGTTGCCCTGTATGCACAATTTTTGATTCGATTAAATTCGTTTTTACAAATGCTCTGTGTAATGGAGCTACTTTCATGAAGTTGGGTCGTGCCCCTACGATACTTATAATTTTAATCATTATCTAACTTTACTAGTTACTTAGGCTTGATATAATGTTTCCACCACATGGCAAAATTTAAAAGCATCCATATTCTTGCACTATCATTTTCTTTAAATAATTTCAAAACTCCACGTTTATCTAAAAAGTCAGTTTCATCACAGACGTTTAAAATTTCTTCTTTCGCTTTTGAACCTAATTTATCTAATAAAAACTCTTGAACAGGTACGCCAAATCCTTGTTTTTTTCTGTCAATAAATTCATCTGGAATAATGCCTCTAACTGCTTTTTTAAGTATATATTTAAGTTCCCCATTTTTTGTTTTAGTTTTTTCAGGAATACTCATTGATAACTCTACAAATTTATAGTCTAAAAAAGGCACACGTCCTTCTAAGCTAACTCCCATACTCATTTTATCAACTCGCATTAAAAGAAGTTCTGGTAATCTGAAATTTAAATCTAAATAAGTCATCCAATTTAAATTGGATGGCTCCCATGCATTTTTTTTGAAATAATTATAGTGGTGCTCTATTGCTTCCCATGAAGTATGATTACGGAACTTTTTTCTAAGCCTATCAGATAAAACTTGCTCTTTCTGTTTCTCAGTAAAGAAGTCAGCACCACCCCAAAATATTGGTTGTCCTTTACTTGCTCTTCTAAGAGCTTCATAATGTACACTTTTACCTTTGCCTGCTACCTGAAGAATTACCATCCCTAATTTTGAAACAATTTTATTTAATGGTATTTTATCAATTGTTTCTTGAAGTTGCCATTTTAATTTCCAGGTAGGATATCCCCAATAAAGTTCATCTGCCCCTTCTCCTACTTGACATACAATAACACCGTTTTCTCTTGCTAGCTTGGAAACATAATATACAGGTACGCAAACTGGATCAGCAATAGGTTCATCCTGAAGTTCAACCATTGTAGGCAAGAAATCAATAAGATCATCAAGTGTTAGGAGTTTTTCATAATATTCAGCATTAACACTTTGAGCCATTTTTTTTGCATAATATGTTTCGTTTTTATACGAACTGAATTCTCCTTCATAGCCAATAGAAAAGGTTTTAACGTTAGTATTTTCGCCCTCCGAAAATAATGCCGTATTAGTGCTTGAGTCAATACCACCAGATAAAAAAACTCCAACAGGTACGTCGCTTACTTTTCTCAGTTGAACTGATACCCTAAGCTCATCTAAAATCATTTTAGAAAGTTCCTCGTCTGATTTATCTCCAATATTTTTTGCATTATCCCAAATATCCCAATATTTTTTCTCTTCTATATCTCCATTTAAGTCTATGCACATCCACGTCCCAGGTTTCATTTTCTGAATATCTTTAAAAAGTGTTGACGGGGCCGGTGTAGTCATAAATGATAAATAATGATAAAAAGCATCTTCATTTACTTCTCTCTTACATTTATCGTCTTGTAGAATTGCCTTTATCTCAGATGCAAAAACAACCTTATTATCAATAAAGCTAAAATACAAAGGCTTAATACCTAGGCGGTCCCTTACCAGCCAAAGTTTTTTAATAGTATTATCCCATAAAGCAAAAGCAAACATTCCTCGAAGTTTATGAACACATTCAATTCCCCATTGTTCATATGCATGTATAATAACTTCAGTATCAGAATGGTCTGTAATCCAAGTATATTGTTTTAAAGTATTGAGTTCATCTTTAATTTCTTTATGATTGTATATTTCTCCGTTGAAAACAATATAAATATTTTTTTGTAAATTAGACATAGGTTGATTTGCCGTATCAGACAAGTCAATAATAGATAATCGCCTATGGCTCAACCCGACATTTTTGTCGCTATTAATCCAATTAGCACCTCCATCAGGTCCTCTATTTGTCATAGTGTCTCTAATTTTGGTTAAATAATCTTCTGTAAGTCTATTAACTGATTTGTTGAAAACTAACGCTCCTGAAATTCCGCACATAATTTAATATTATTTTACATTAAATAAACTATCAAATAACTCTTTGATGGCTAGTTTCCGATTCTCAATTTGAAAAGATTTAATTATTCTCAACCTGCCCTTTTCAGAAAATTGTTTTCTTAATTGTACGTCATAAATTAAACTAATAATCCCATTAGCAATTTCTTCGGGGTTATTAGGATCAACAAACATTACACACCCATCGGCAATTTCCTCAACTGCACCTTTTTTACTTGTAATTATAGGACTTCCTGAAGCCATATTCTCAGCAATAGCCATCCCAAAACCTTCATATTCAGTTGGTTGCAAATAAAGGCAACATTTTTTATATAATTCAAGCTTTTCAATTTCTGAAATAAAGCCTGGTAAAATAACCTTATCGGTTAAGTTAAGTTTCTTAATTTCAGACATAAGGTATTCAAATCCATCATCATCTTTATTCCCGACAAGGACTAACTGATAATCTGGTATTTGTGTATGAATTTTACTGAATGCAAATAACAATTCTATTAATTTCTTTCGCTTGATATTGAACATAAAGAATCTAGATACACATAGCAAAAAATTTTTTCGATTTTCAACTGGGCTAAATTCATACTTATTAACATCTATAGCATGGTAAATAAAATGAGGCTTCTTTGCTCCTAATTTAATAATACCTTCTAATTCAATTTTTGATGTTGTTAACTGAACATCTGAAAACTTTAAGCTAAATTTAATAAAAAATCTTATGTAGAAGGGTCGACTATAATATCCTTGTATTGATTGGTCTTGTAAGTGAATATTACCAATCATGATAGCAGGCTTCCTTCTAAGTTTTGCAATTAGCAAAGGAATTATACCAGATGACCACCACCAAATATAATAAGCATCACAATTAAAGGATATAGTCGATGTTTTCCAGCTTAAGTGAACATCATATCCAAGTTCTTCGAGTATTTTAATATCATTCGAATAAAAATCAATTAATTTAAAATTATCTTTTATACCTCTTGCATGAAAACATATCTTAGTTTTTTTCATTTCTTTGAACTTTGATAGGGCAAAATATTAATAATACTAAAAGTACTGGTATGGCCTTAAAAAAATTAAGTGGTATAGATATCAGCTCGTTTTCAATAACAAAAATTTTTGAGTAAAAGTATAATGCCAGTATAAATACAATTCTGTTTCCAGAAACTATAGTAACATTTTGTTGTATAAAAGAAATCAATACAGCGAAAACTATTGCAGCTAATAAGAACCCTAAAGCAGAAAAATTACAATATGCATCTGTTAAAAAAATTGAGTTAAAATCCATTGTTGAGTTTTGAAGATTAGTATAAGTAACTAACAAATATGATTCAGCATCTGTCATATAAGTAGCTTTTAAAAAAGCTGCCTCTTGTGGATATAATACAGGGCCAACTATAAGAAAAAGGGGTATTGCCCATGCCTTTCCCCAAGCATATCCTTTTTTTTCTGCTTCAGGTGTCATTTCAGCCATCAAAAAAATAGCATCTAATCTGGTATTTAGAGACTCTGAAACATTTTCATCGACCTTTAAAAAAGGGTTGAGTATTTGGAAAGAAACCTTTCCATCAGTTTCAGTTAATAAATATCTGGCATTTAAAGTGGTTTTAATGCCATAAGAAACAAAAGCAGATATTATTATTATTAAAGGAATTCTTTTTTTTAAAGCTTTGATATTGTTATTAAAAAAAAAGAAAAACCCGATAAACTGAAATAAGAAAACAAATATCATTTGCCTAGAGTTAACAATACAAAATAGAATATAAACCAATGTAAATAAGGCTGTACTTAGGCGTAATATCGTATTTTTATTGACCGAAAATTTTTGAATAAGGTATAAAAAAGAGATAATCATTGAGCCATACCTCACAAAAGAATTATAAATTAAAAAATCAAAAAAAGAAAGATTTGTTTTAAGTTCAGTGTCATAGGAAGCTGCTCTTGAAAAAAAAATATTTTGTCTTATAGATATCCAAAGAAATAAAATTGTAAAAAAAAACAATGAAAAAGCTAAGCCACTAGCTTTTTTACTACTAATTGAAATTTTATCAGATACTTTCCTTTTCTTTCTGCTTCTAAGGAAAAAAGAAAAAAGAAGAAAAGGGGCATAAAAAAAATATAGTATATATAAGGTTACTTTTAGATAATTTCTCTTTTGAGCTCCATCAGGTAATTGAAAGAAGTTAAAAGCTGGTACAAAAATTATATATACAATACTTAATAGTAAAAATGCTATTAGAATAAAATCCTGCTTTAACTGAACTCGGCATTTTTTTACAAAAAATAATATTGCTACGAAAAAAAAAGCTAGTGCAATTAAATAAAGTAGATTGTAAATAATATTTAGTTTTTTATACCGAAAATAAACTTCGAGTGTCTTATATATTTTTTTAACCAAACAAAAGCAGGCATAATGCCACTAAAAGAATGTGCCAAAGAAAGTGGAATGAGTCTTAGTATCCTTAGATAAACAACTGGATAATTAGCTAGTATTAAAGAGTTATACAATTTATTCCAATCTTCTTTGCTAGAATAACATTTAATTCTTAATAGGCGATAAAGTGGATGAAGGTTTGAAATTATTTTCAGTAATGCATTCTGAGTGGTCTTATCAAAATAATGTAATTTCGAAATTTTATAATATCCATCAAAATCTATAAAAATTCTATTTGCCAAGCCCTTATCTAAAAAAGTATTCCCCCCACTTACCCTGCAAATCACCATCGGTTTATCTAAGATTTTTAAAAAACAAGTATCAAATTGCAAAAAAGAGAATAACATAAATGCATGAGAATAAGCTGTTCCTGTAAATGAATTATCGTATTCAACTC
>SAIW01000014.1 GCA_004028795.1 Chitinophagaceae bacterium | reverse complement strand
GTGTAATCTGGTTAATGGTATCTGTATCACTTACTGCCCAAACAGTATGTTGAATATCATCATCGGCAATAAAATCATAAACAGGGCTTCTGTTGGTTTTCCATTTTTCAATTAATGTATCAATAGCTGCTACGTTTCTGTAAGCTAAAAAAACATTACCGGTTTGTGCTCCTGTTGTTTTAATATGGTTAATTCTGTCCTGCTCTTTTTCAGGTCTTGTAAACTCATGCTTTTTAATTACATCATTCTCATAATCATCAACACTGCTTACACAAACCAAACCTGTTTGGCTTTTGCCATTCATAATTAACTGATAAATATAATAGCACTCTTTTCCTTCAATAAATAATACTTCTCTTTTTATGAATGCTGCCAGGTTTTCTTTTGCCTGATTATATACTTCCTGTGCATGAATATCAACAGTATCTTTTAAATCTATTTCGCTTTTAGTTACATGCAGAAAAGAATGCGGGTTGCCTTGTGTAAGAATTTTTGCTTCGGCACTATTCAATACATCATACGGCGGACTAGCCACTTCTTTTGCAAATTTAGGTTGTGGTCTAAGGGCTTTAAATGGTTTTATTATACTCATACTTAAATCAGCAGTTATCCTTTTCTATTATTAAAATCTTTTGCTAAATCACAAAATGCTTTTACACTTTCCATTGCTAAAGCATTATACATACTAACTCTTATTCCGCCAACTGTACGATAGCCTTTTACACCTACCATATTATTGGCTTTACATTCATTTAAAAATTCATTTTGTAATGCTTCATCTTTAATAAAAAATACGGCATTCATTTTACTTCTGCTTTCTTTTTCAACATAACATTCAAATAAGGGTAATGAATCTATTGTTGAATATAAAAGATTAGCTTTTTCTTCTGCTCTTTTTTCCATAACAGTTAAACCACCTTCCTGTTTAATCCAGCGAAGGGTAAGCATGGCTACATACACAGCAAAAACAGGCGGAGTATTTAATAATGAATTAGCATCAATATGTTTTTGATAATCCATTATTGGTGAGATGGGTCTTTTAATTGTTCCCAATAAACTTTTCTTTATAACCAATAAGTTTACACCCGCAGCTCCCATATTTTTTTGAGCACCTGCATAAATTAATGAGAACTGATTAAAATTTAGTTGCCTGCTGAAAATGTCACTGCTCATGTCTGCTACGATAGGAACATTCGTTTGCGGAAATGAATGCCATTGTGTTCCTTCAACAGTGTTATTGGTTGTTATGTGCAGATACTTACTGCTTTCCGGTACAGTAATATTTTGATTAATGTAAGTATGATTTTTATCTTTTGAAGAAGCAATAACATTTACATTACCGAATAATTGTGCCTCTTTAATGGCTTTATTTCCCCAGATGCCGTTATCGCAATAAGCTGCGGTTTCATGCGTGTCTAATAAATTCATTGGTATTTGCATGAATTGTGTTGTTGCTCCGCCATGCAAAAACAATACTTCATATTCATCAGTTAACTGCATTAATTCTTTAACTGAATTTCTGGCTTCTTCCATTACATCTATAAACCAATTGGTACGGTGACCAATTTCAAGAATAGATAAACCTATATTATTAAAATTAATGATGGCTTCAGATGCCTGTTGCAAAACCTGTTGCGGTAAAACAGATGGGCCGGAATTAAAATTGTGAACCACAGATTACATTGTTTGATAATGCCTGCAAGATAACTGAATTGAAAATAATGATTGTTAGCTTCAATATAAAAAGACATGTCTTATTCTCCTACATCTGTAACACCGCCTGTTACCGCAAACTTCATAGCATCAGCCGCAGAAATATTATGTAATATTTTTACTTTCTCATTCGGAACAAAATAAGTAATACCACTTATGGCATATGAGTGAGGTACATATACCACAACATGCTCTTTCATATTAAATTCTGCTGCATCAACTCCTGTAATAAAACCAATTCTCCAAACATCGTTTCCATCAACATTAACCAATACGGGTTTATCAAACTTCTTTTTATTGCCAGCAAAAGCTTCTAAAAAGTCTTTTACAGATGAATAAATAAATTTAATACCCGGTGTATTTTCCAACACTTTATCTAATATATCAACCAATCTTTTTACAATAAAAGAAGAAGACACCCAACCAACCAGCAATACCAGCAATACAACAACTATAAACCCTAACCCGGGAATTTTTTCAATAGCACCCGTATCATCTTTTTTAGCAAGATCGGGCAAAAGCGTATGAACAATATTGGGCAGAATACCGTCAATTAAATGAAAAAGTGAAAGTACCACCCAAATCGTAATACCGATAGGAGCCAATACAACCAAGCCTTGCAGAAAAAGTTTAAGCAGGTTTTTGAGAATTTCTTTCAGTGTTGTTCGGGCATTTTGCTTGTTCATAGTGCAAAGTTTACAAAAAGGCAAATAATTGTGCAATATTCTTTCACTACAATCGTCTATCCCTTCCATAAACCGTTCATGTAAAATAATAGTTTATTGTTATGGAAACTTTTGCTACGAAATAAGTTTCCATAGTTTTGCGATCTGTTTACAAAAATGGAAATAGAAGAAAGAATATTGTACAAGGCTCATGAGATGTTTATGAGATACGGCATCAGAAGTGTAAGTATGGATGAAATTGCAAGCCAGTTGGGCGTTTCAAAGAAAACAATTTATCAGTACTATACCGATAAAGATGCTTTGGTTGAAGGTGTAATAGGAATAGAAATTCGAGATAATGAATCGAAATGTTTACTGCAACAGAAAAAAGCTGAGAACGCTGTTCAGGAAATTTTTCTTGCAATGGAAACCGTTTCAGAGCTATTGAAAGTGATGAACCCGTCTTTATTTAAAGATTTGGAAAAATATCATGCTGCTGCTTTTAAAAAACTGACTGATCATAAAAACAAATTCCTGTACGCCGTAACAAAAAAGAACTTAGACAGAGGTGTTGAAGAAGGGTTATACAGACCTGAAATAAATACAGATATTCTGGCAAGATTCAGAATGGCTACTGTTTTTTTGATATTCAGCAACGATTTGTTTGCTGCATCTAAAACAGTGCATGTTTTAGAAGAAGTAACAGATAATTTTTTATATGGTTTGGCAACAGCCAAAGGCATTAAACTGATTGAAAAATATAAACATCAACGCAATAAAAATTAAGGCTTATGAATAAACACAAACTACATTTTATGTTGCTGCTTATGCTTACGGCTCCTGCATGGCTGATGGCACAAAGTACAACCAAGCATGCTTTTACGGTACTGCAGGCTGTGGAATTTGCCAAACAAAATAATGCTTCAGTAAAAAATGCATTATTAGGTATTCGAATTCAAGAGCAAACAAACAGAGGTATTACAGCTGCTGCGTTTCCTTCCTTAGCAGGTAATATTGCTCTGAATGATTATTTTGATGTACCAACACAGCTTTTTCCTGCATCATTTGCAGGAGGCCCAGCCGGTACTTACTATCCGGTAAAATTCGGATTAAAATATAATAGTACTGCATCGTTACAACTACAACAATTATTATTTGATGGGCAGGTATTTATTGGTTTGCAAGCCAGAAGAACATCTATGGATTTTGCTAAACAAAATGTAGCAGTTACTGAAGAAGGCATTAAAGTGAATGTATACAAAATCTATTATCAATTAGTAGTTAGTAAAACCCAAATAGATTTATTAGATGCCAATATTGCCAGGTTAGAAAAATTAAAACACGATGCAACTGAATTATACAAAAATGGCTTTGCAGAAAAGTTAGATGTAGATAAGGTAGATGTACAATTAAGCAATCTACAAACCGAAAAACAAAAGGCATTAAACAGCATTGAAATTGGTTATACAGGTTTAAAAACGCTGATAGGTATGCCTATAAAAGATACATTAATATTAACAGATAATATAACTGAAAATGATATTAAAACAGGAGCATTGAATGATACTGTTAATTATAACGACAGATCGGATTATAAATATCTACAATTTGCAAAAAAATTGAATGAATATAATATTAAACGCTATCAATATAGTTTTCTGCCAACACTAAGTGCTAACTTATTATACGGACAACAAGCTTACAGAGATAAATTTACTTTTTTCAAAAGTGGAGATTGGTATCCTATTTCCTATGTTGGTTTAAACTTATCAGTACCAATTTTTAGTGGTTTTGGTAAAGAGGCTAAAGTAAAGCAATCCAGATTTGAGTTGCAACAAACTATTAATAATATTGATAACTTAAAATTGAGCATTGATAATGATGTAAAGCAAGCCCAGCTGAATTTTAACAGTGCGATTCAAACAATGGATTTTCAAAAAAAGAATATGCAATTAGCCGAAAATGTTTATAATCAAACTAAGAAAAAATACGAAGTAGGCACAGGCTCCAATACAGAAATTAATGCTGCACAAACAGATTTAATAACTGCTCAAACCAATTACATTAATGCACTGTATAGTGCCGTTATTGCTAAAATTGATTATTTAAAAGCAACCGGAAAACTTCAATAACCAAAACAAAAAAATCATTATATGCAAAAGATAACTAAAATACTTTTTATAACAGCAAGTATAAACCTTGCAGCATGTGGTGCCAAACAACAGGGCTCTTTAGCTGAAAAAAAAGCTGAATTAGATAAACTTAAAAAAGAGCAATCAACCATAACAGCTAACATTACTAAGTTAGAAACTGAAATTGCCAAACTTGATACTTCTGCCGTAAAAGAGGAAAAAACTAAATTAGTAGCTGTTGAAGCTGTTAATCCTTCCACTTTTATTCATAACATAGATTTACAAGGTAAAATTGAGTCTGAAAATATTTCTTACATAACACCTCGCGGTCAGGGCGGTCAGGTAAAAGCTCTGTATATTAAAAAGGGAGATGTTGTAAAAAAAGGACAATTGATTTTACAATTAGATGATATTATTGCCAGAAGAAGTGTGGCTGCTACGCAAAAAGGAATTGAAACTATTAAAACACAATTGGCTTTTGCAAAAGATTTATATCAAAAACAAAAAAACCTTTGGAGCCAAAACATAGGAACAGAAGTACAATTAATTACTGCCAAAAACAGTGTAGATAATTTAGAAAATCAATTAAAGAATGCAGAAGAACAGGCAAAAATTACAGATGAACAATTAAAATTTACCAGCGTTTATAGCGATGTTGATGGCATAGCAGAAGATGTAAATATTAGAGTGGGAGAGCTTTTTGCAGGTGCCGGCCAAATAAAAATTGTAAATACTGAACATTTAAAAGTTACTACACAAGTACCGGAAAATTATTTAAACAAAGTAAAAATAGGTACACCTGTTGCAGTAATATTACCAGACTTAAATATATCTGTTAATACGAGTTTGAATGTAGCAGGTAAATTAATTGATCCTAACTCACGCAGCTTTTTTATCGAAGCAAAAATTCCTTCAGCTAATAATTTCAGACCTAACCAAATTGCAGTAGTTAAAATACAAGATTATGTTGCCAATAATGCTATAACAGTTCCTGTAAACACTTTGCAAACAGACGAAAAAGGAAAATATGTATTAGTAGCTGTGAAAGAAAAAAACAAGTTGGTTGCCAGAAAAAAACAAGTTGTGGTGGGTGAATTGTATGCCGATAAATTAGAAATAAAATCAGGCTTGCAAAAAGGCGATTTAATTATTACAGATGGCTATCAAAGTTTATATGAAGGGCAAGCCATTACCACAGAAACCAAATAAACATTATTCTGCATTATGGCTGCATAATGCATTTAAACACTAATAACTAATTGTATGAGTGTATTAGAAAATATTAAAAATAAATTTAAAGAGTTTAGGCCTACAACCTGGAGTATAAAAAACAAAACTTCTGTTTATTTAATTATACTTTTTGTAAGCTTAGCAGGTATTTTTCAATTTACAACTTTACCCAAAGAACAATTTCCTGATATTGTTATTCCTACCATTTATGTGCAAACCATTTATGTAGGTAACTCACCTAAAGACATAGAAAATCTGGTAACAAGACCTATTGAAAAACAGATAAAAGGTATTACAGGTGCAAAAATTAAAAAGTTTACCAGTACCTCTCAACAGGATTACTCTGCCATTACAGTTGAGTTTGATACTGAAGTAAAAACTGATATTGCCTTGCAGAAAGTAAAAGATGCGTTGGATAAAGCCAAACAGGATTTACCAACCGATTTAACCCAAGAACCGACTGCTTTGGAAGTAAGTTTTAGCGAGCAACCGATTATGTATGTAAACCTAAGTGGCGATTATGATTTACAACGTTTAAAAAAGTATGCAGATGATTTAAAAGATAAGTTAGAAGATATTCCACAAATTAACAGAGTAGATATTGTGGGTGCACCGGAACGAGAGTTTCAGGTGAATGTGGATAATAATCGTATGCAAGCCGTTGGTGTTACGTTTGATGATATTAATAATGCTATACAACGCGAAAATTTAGATATATCAGGTGGCTTATTAGATGTAGGAAACATGAAGCGTAACCTTCAGTTAAAAGGTCAGCTCAAAACTGCATTTGATATAGAAAAAATTATTGTAAGAAATACAAGCGGTGCACCTATTTATTTAAAAGATATTGCTGTTATTAAAGACACAGTTAAAGAAAGAGAAAGCTATGCACGTTTAGATGGAAAAAATGTGGTTACCCTGAATATCATTAAACGCAGTGGCGAAAACTTAATTGAAACAAGCGATGCGGTTAAAAAAACAGTAGAAGATGCTAAAGGCATACTCTATCCTAAAGATTTAAAAGCTGTTATTACCGGCGATTTAAGTATAAAAACAAGAACCTCATTTAACGATTTGGTAAACTCTATCGTTATCGGTTTCATTCTTGTATTAATCATTTTAATGTTCTTCATGGGGGTTACCAATGCCTTCTTTGTGGCATTATCTGTACCGCTAAGTATGTTTGTTGCATTTGTATTTTTACCTGGTGCAGATGTTATAGTTGGCACACATGTTACATTAAATTTTATTGTACTGTTTGCATTATTATTCGGTTTAGGAATTATTGTAGATGATGCTATTGTGGTAATAGAAAATACCCACCGCATTTTTGTACAGGGCAAAGGCAAGATATCATCAAGCATTGCAGCACGTATGGCTGCAGGCGAAGTATTTGTACCCGTATTAGCAGGTACATTAACAACGTTAGCTCCCTTCTTTCCATTATTATTCTGGCCCGGTATTATTGGTAAGTTCATGGTGTATTTACCCACCATGTTAATCTTTACGTTGGCTGCATCTTTATTGGTTGCATTTATTATGAACCCGGTGTTTGCAGTAGATTTCATGAACCATGAAGAGGGAAAAAAAGAAGCTAAAAGTGCCATTTTCAAAAACAAAACGTTCTTGTTTTTATTACTATTAGGAATATTGTTAGATATTCTTGGTTGGACTTTTCTCCCACAAAAAGTTGGAAATTCTATCGTTACAACAAGTGTTGGTGTAGGGCCAATTTATGCTTCATCTGATAATACTTTTATTTATTTCTTTTTTGGGAATTTATTAATATTCTTCTCTGCATTAATGGTTCTTAATAAATATGTATTAGACGGTGCTATTCATGCATTTCAAAACAGAGCATTACCATGGATAATGAACCATTATGAAAACCTGTTGCGTTGGGCTTTAAAAGGTTGGAGACCCGTTCATTTATTATTAGGCACTATAGGTCTATTATTTGTTTCATTTATCGTTTTCGGCTTAGCTGTTAGCAAACAAAGAGTAGCCATTACCTTCTTTCCCAAGGGAGATCCCAATCAAATTTATGTGTACTTAAAATTACCTGTGGGTACTTCTGTTGATTATACAGATTCAGTTACAAGAGTACTAGAAACAAGAGTAAACAAAGTATTGGGAATTGAAAAGGGAAAAACAAACCCTATTGTTGAAAGTGTAATTAGTAATGTGGCTGTTGGTGCAAGCGACCCCACCAGTGGCGATAGAAGTACCAGAAGCGAATTAGGAAGAATTCAGATTTCTTTTGTTGAATTTGAGAAAAGACATGGTGTTTCTACCAGACCTTATTTAGATGAAATTCGTGCTGTAATGAATGGTGTGCCGGGTTCTGAAATTAGTGTTGATCAGGAAAACGGTGGTCCGCCAACAGACCCTCCGATTAATATTGAAATTGCCAGCGAAGATTTTGACGATTTAATTAAAACAGCCAGTGCTTTAAAAAATTATTTAGATTCTATTCAGGTACCGGGTGTGGAAGAATTAAAGATGGATGTTGATTTAAAAAATCCGGAAATAACTTTAACCGTTGATAGAGAAAGAGCTTTAATAGAAGGTGTTTCCAGTGCACAAATCGGTCAGCAAATTCGTACTGCTTTATTTGGAAGAGAAGTATCAAAAATTAAAGAAGGTAAAGAAGAATATAAAATTCAATTACGTAATAATGAACTGCAACGTAAAAGCCTTACAGATTTATTAAACATGCGAATTTCTTTCAGAGATTTTGCAGCAGGCGGTGCAGTAAAAAATATCCCTATAAGTGCATTGGTTAAAGTAGAACCTACTAATACATTAGGTAGTGTAAAACGTAAAAATCAAAAACGTTTAATTACACTTCGCTCTAATGTATTAACCAGTAAGGGTTTTAACGCTACTTCCGTAAATCAGGATATTAAAAAATATATAGATAATTTTAATAAAATACCTGATGGTGTAACTATAAAACAAACCGGTGAAGGAGAACAACAGGCAGAAACAGGAGCCTTTCTCTTAAAAGCATTAATTATTGCATTGGCCATGATTCTGTTTGTATTGGTGTTGCAGTTTAACTCAGTAAGTAAACCCGTTATTATTTTAACTGAAATTATTTTTAGTGTAATTGGTGTGTTATTGGGTTTTGCTATAACAGGCATGGAATTTTCTATATTAATGACGGGTTTGGGTATTGTTGGCTTAGCAGGAATTGTTGTTAAAAACGGAATATTGGTTATTGAATTTGCAGATGAGTTAAGAAGCAGGGGAATGAAAACCCGCGAAGCCGTTATTGAAGCAGGCAAAACCCGTATCATACCTGTATTGCTTACTGCATTAGCAGCCATTCTGGGCTTTATTCCTATTGCAATAGGCTTCAACATTAATTTCATTACTTTATTTAGTGAATTAAAACCACATATCTTTTTTGGAGGTGATAACGTTGTATTCTGGAAGCCGTTAAGCTGGACGATTATTTTCGGTTTAGCATTCGCATTCTTTATGACGTTGTTTATTGTACCAAGCATGTATTTAATTGCAGAACGTTTAAGAAGGCCGATGAGAAAGATGTTTGGCGGTAAATGGATTAGCCTGATGGGGATTCCACCGCTAACAATTGTTTTCTTGTTTTTAATGCTTGCAGCTTTAATCAGGCATTACATTCAAAGAACAAGAAGAGAGCGTTTATATGCCGGAAAAAATGTTAGTAAAACTTTTACAGGCAGTTGGTTTTAAAAATCAAACAAAGTTTAAATAGCTTTTTAATCTGCAGCCATCATCTTTTACGATGATGGCTGTTTTTTTAGGAATAATCACCGCATATAATAAGGCAGTTCATCATGGCTTTCTGTTTCTTTCTGTTGCCAGTAAGCTAAGGTTACGGTGTGGCCTGTGCGGGTTCTTAATAGTCTTCCGAATATGGCATTGGTTGGGTTAAATGTTACATCCGTTACACCAACAGTAAATGTAGCAGGAGGTTCAGGTGCGGGAGTTTCTGTATTGGTTGCAGGTGCTGCTTTAGGTAGCGGACTTGCCGTAACCACAACGGTATATCCGTTCCCTTCTAATAAAGGTTTTAAAAAAACAACACGTTCTTTTGTTGCATTCTTTTCTACAATGGCACATTTAATACCATTCAATTCTTCAAACTCATGATTTTTATTAATAGCCATGCCAAACTATTGTAAGGTAATTATGTAATTGTATGCTCCGCTTAAAACACCAGTTAATAAAATTCCGGCAACACAAATAACCAAAGCAATCTTTGCTGTAATTGGTACTTCAATTGCTTCTAAACATTCATTTTCATTATTTGCAAATAAGGTTCTCACTACTCTTAAATAATAATACATGGATACAACCATATTTAATGCTGCAATGGTTAATACCGTAAATGTTATTCCCTGCGAAGCAGACATTAATAAAAATAATTTACCAAAGAAACCTGCTGTTGGCGGCACACCCGCTAAAGAGAATAAAGCAATACTTAAACACCAACTTAAAAATTTATTGTTAGTATAAAAGGCATGATAATCCGTCAATGTTTCTTTTTGCTTAACAGCACTAACCAATGCAATAACACCGAATGCTGCCAGATTAGAGAATACATAAATCAATATAAAATAAATAATAGCAGCATTACCTAAAGAACTGTTAGCTGACGCTGCTAATAATAAAAAACCAACCTGCGATACAGATGAGAATGCCAATAATCTTTTTATGTTTTGTTGCCTTAATGCAAACAGGTTACCAACTATAATAGTAAGCAAGCTTATCCATATTAATGCATCATGCCAGATACTGCTTAACGGTTGAGCCATTTTGTTCAGCACATTCAGCAAAGCAAATACAGCTGCAGCTTTGGAAGCAACTGATAAGAAAGAGGTAACAGCAACAGGTGAGCCTTCATACACATCGGCTGTCCATAAATGAAACGGCACAGCAGAAACTTTAAACAACAAACCGACAAAGAATAATAAAAATGCTGCTGCGTGTAAGGGTTCTTTGTGCAGTAAATTATTAATGTCGGCAAAATCTAAAGAACCTGTGCAACCATAAATAAAGGAGATGCCGAGTAATAATATGGCGGAAGAAAATGCCGAAGAAATAATCAGCTTCATAGCAGCTTCGCCGGAAGTTTTTCTTTTTAAATCGAAGTTGGCTACCGCTGCCAATGGAATGGTTGATAGCTCTAACCCAACATACAACATTAAAACGTTAGCGGCTGAAATCATAAAGAACATACCTAACAATGAGCTTATCATCAGTACATAAAATTCAATAATATGTTCATGATTTTCAAGCCATTTGGTTGATTGCAATGAAATAAGCAATGCTGCTAAATTGAGTATGTTCTTTTCAAATACATGCAGGTGATTGGTTACAAACATCTTTCCGAATAAGCTTCCTTCAGCATTAAAGAAAAAGCCGCTAAGAAAATTCAACAACAATAAAATATTAATACCTGTAAGCAATGAAGTTGCAGCAGGCTGTTTGTCTTTCAGTTTACTGATTAATAAAATAAACAGAATAGCTGTTAACCATAGCTCCTGTTTGAATAATATGAAAAAGTTTTCGGGCATCTTTTATTTTTTACCGCAGAGAAGCAGCGTTAACGCAAAGTTTTAATTGTTTACTTCTCAGCGAAACCTTTGTGTCTCTCCGCCTCAGCGGTGATATATTTTTAAATCAAGCATTACTTATTCGCATTCAAATGATTCATTATATCAACAACCGGTGCTGTTATTGCATTTTGTAATACATAAGGCATTATACCGATTACAATAATTCCAATCAACAACAACAAAGCAGCTAATTTTTCATTCCATGTGGCATCTTTCAAACTCAAAAAATGTTCATTCTTTACTGCACCTAAAATACTGCTGCCCGTTGCTCTTAAAATGTATACAGCCGTTACCACAATGGATGCACAGCTTACTATTGTAGCAATTCTATAAGCTGTTTCTGTTCTTTGCCATGAGCCAACAAATACGGTTACTTCCGCAGCAAAGCCACTTAAGCCGGGCAACCCTAAAGAACATAAACCTGCTATAATAAATACGGTTGAAATAAATGGCATCACTTTTAATAATCCACCTAACTCTTTTACCTGCCTGGTATGTGTTCTTTCATATAACATACCGATGGCTGCGAAGAATAAGGCGGTTATTAACCCATGACTAACCATTTGCATTACTGCACCGGTAATGGCAGTTTGCGTTAGCATACCGATTCCCAATAAAACAAAACCGCAATGACTTACAGAGGAGTAGGCATTGATGTATTTTAAATCGGTCTGCATCATCGTAGCGAATGCTCCGTATAAAATCGCGATAGCAGCTAAAGCGATGATATAAGGTGAATAATATTGAGCAGCATAAGGCAATAAATAAGTGGCTACTCTTAAACAACCGTAACCACCCAATTTCATGGATATGCCTGCTAAAAACATAGAGGCTGCAGTTGGTGCAGAAGAGTGCCCATCGGGTACCCATGTATGAAAAGGAAAGAGTGCTGCAAAAAAACCAAAGCCTATAAATAAAAATGGGAAGATTATTTTTTGTGCTTCCGGGTTTAATAATGTTTTGGAGATTGTTTGTAAATCGAAGCTGTGTGCTGTATAATATAAACCCATTAAACCAACGAATATTAATGCAGAACCAGTCATTAACATTAATGCCAGCTTCATGGCACTGTATTCTTTTTTACCGCTGCCCCAAATAGTAATTAATAAGAATTTAGGTATCACTGCTACCTCTAAAAAGAAGAATAGGGTAAACACGTCTAAAGAAATAAAGAAACCATAAGCACCCGCACTCAGTAATAACAACAAGATGAAAAATTCTTTGCTTAGCTCTTTTATTTTCCATGATACTAAAACGCCTGCTATAACTATAATAGCTGTCAGTATTATCATTGCCATGCTGATACCATCAACTCCTACATGATAATGAATGTTCAATAAGGGGAACCATTCACAATCTCTTTCTAACAAAAAATTTGATTGTGTGATTGATTGTGATTGATATGCAGTATATATATAAGCAACCAAAGCCAATTGCAGCAATGTTCCTATGAATGCCACTACTCTTATCTGTTGTAGTTCTTTACAAAACGCAACAGCCAACACCGTGAGTAATGGTAATATGACAAGGCTTGATAAAAGCATTTATTATTCGTTTTCTAAAGTTGATTGTCATTTCAAGATTGAGTTCTTGCTCAACGAGAAATCTCATCATTATTTATTTACAGATTTCTCAGGCAAGAACCTTCGAAATGACGTTATCATTTATTTTCAATTTCCTTCTTTCTATTTTCTATTCACTTTTCACCATTTCACCTTGCTCATTTCCACACATACAATACAGCCATCAATAACACAGCTACGCCTGCAAAAAAGTATAAAGCGTATTGCTGCACTTTACCAGATTGCATATTTTTTATTGTTGCTGAAATAGTTGTTGTTATCGATGCAACGCCATTCATACAACTATCCACAATGTTTTTATCAATCCATGCAGCAGGTTTAGCAATACCATTAAAAATTATTTTTTTAGTGATGAACAGATACAACTCATCAACATAAAATTTTCTATACGCTGTTTTATACAATACCTGAATGCTGTTGACAATTTTATCGGGCCTATCGTTTTGTTTAAAATATAAAAATGCAGCCAGTGTAATTCCACACAATCCTAAAACAACCGGCAATATTGAAAAGCCGATATGTATGGCTGAATGAAAAGGATGATTATCACTTGAAATAAATTCAGAGAAAGGAATAAAACCGACTGCTGCTGCACAAAGCATCAAAATTAGCAATGGCAACTTCATTGTTATGGTTCCTTCTCCATGATGTTCATGATGATGATTATCAAAAGATTTATTCCAGAAAATAGAGAAATATAAACGGAACATATAAAAAGCAGTTACAGCAGAAGTAAACAAAGCAAGTATATAAATGCCTTTATTATTTTTATAAGTTGCAGATAAAATTTCTTCCTTACTAAAAAACCCTGCAAACGGCGGCACACCTGCAATTGCCAAGCAGGCAATTAAGAAAGCAATATGTGTTACAGGCATTAATTTTCTTAAGCCACCCATATCTTTCATTTCATTGCTGTGCACTAAATGAATTACTGCACCGGCACACAAGAATAATAATGATTTAAAGAAAGCATGTGTAAATAAATGAAACAGGGCAGCACTATAACCCAGGCCCTCTTCACCGCCATATTTTGAAACTCCTAATGCAAACATCATATAGCCAATCTGGCTCATGGTTGAGTATGCCAATACTCTTTTAATATCTGTTTGTGTGCAAGCTATAATGGCTGCAAACAAAGCACTGGCGGAACCTACATAACCAACTAATTGCAAAGCCGTAACATCTATGGCAAATACTGCAAACAGTTTAGCTACCAGAAATACACCGGCAACAACCATGGTGGCAGCATGTATTAAAGCAGACACAGGTGTTGGACCTTCCATGGCATCGGGCAACCAGATATGCAAAGGCAGCATGGCACTCTTTCCCGCACCGCCGATGAATATTAAAATCAATCCCCATGTTAAAGTACTCATTCCTAAAAATGATGATGCAGTAATAGATATGAAAGATGATGATTGTGTATTGGTTAATGATTGAATAACTGTTTGAAAATCGAAACTGCCAGTATTGAAAGAAAGAATTAAAATGCCAATCAATAAACCCAAATCTGCAAAACGCGTAACGATAAAAGCTTTTTTAGCAGCGGCAACCGCAGATGGTTTTTCAAAATAAAAGCCGATTAATAAATAAGAGGAAACGCCCACCAATTCCCAACACATATACAGTTGTAATAAATTAGTTGCTGCCACTAACCCTAACATAGAAAAAGTAAACAAACCTAAGTACGCAAAGTAGTTAGCATATCTTTCTTCGCCTTTCATGTAACCCAAGCTGAACAAATGCACCATAGAAGAAATGAATGTAACCACAACCAACATCATTACAGATAATGCGTCTAACTGAATGCCCAATTCTACATTCATGGTTGGTGAAAGGCTTAACCAATGAGCCTGACAAATAGTAATGGTTTGATATACGCCGTTTTGTTTGCCATCAATAAAAAAATAATGGTAAGCAATACTTAAAGCAATAACTACCGCAATAAATAATAAAACGGTAGATAAAACACCTGCCATATTTTTCAAATACTTTTTACCTAACCCAAGCAAAATAAAGTTTGCAAGTGGTAACAGTATAATCCATAAAGCTGCCCCTCCAACCTCCCCCAAGGGGAGGCTTTTAAATGCAGTGATATGGTATAAAAGTTCTTTCATCATACAATTAATTTCAGCCCCTCTTTCGGAGGGGTTGGGGGAGGCTACTGCTTCAAATCTGCTACATCATCTACATCAATGCTTTTATGCGTACGATATAAATTAATAATTATCGCAATCGCTACAGCCGCTTCTGCTGCTGCAACAGTTATAATAAATACAGAGAAAAACACACCGTCCATTTTAGCAGGATAGAGATATTTATTAAATGCTACAAAATTGATGTTGACACTGTTCAGCAGTAATTCAATACTCATTAACATGGTAATCATGTTTCTTCGGGTAAACAAGCCGAACATGCCTATAAAAAATAAAGCTGTGCTCAGTACAATAATATGTGTTAAACCAACCGTCATACTTCAGTTTTAGGTTTCATAGCAATAACAATACAACCAACCATAGCAGCCAATAATAAAATACTGATTACTTCAAAAGGCAAAGCATAGCCATCTGCCTCAATACTTAATAATTGCTTACCTATTGTTGCTATATCTATATCAAAATTGTTACCTGTTGTTTGAAATGTGTGCTTTTTAAACAATTGAAAAATTAATCCAAAACCAATTAACGATGCTGCACTTGCTGCTGCAATCCGCAGCCCGTTTGGCTTTGGCATTTGGTTACCTGCCTGCTGCGTTAAGAATATAGAGAAGATGATTAATACCACAATACCGCCCACATACACCGCAATCTGTATGGCAGCAATAAAATTAGCATTCATCCAAAAGTATAAAGCAGCGATACCCATTAAACAAAACAGCAACCATATAGCAGAGCGAAATATTTTTCTTGTTGTAACAGCCAGCAAACCTGTTGTTAACACGAATGCTGCAATACAATAAAATATAATATCAACTGTCTTCATTATTCTACTCCGGCTCTTACTTTAGAACCTGGTTTATTTAATTTTTTAGTTAAATCATTTCTGTTAAAAACACTATGCTCAAAATTCTGAGCCATTGTTATGGCACCCGTTGGGCAGGCATCTACACATAAATTACACATGGTACATAATTCTAAATGGTACACAAATGTGTCAATCGCTTTTTTCTTTTTGCCTTCAGGGGTTATATCAAACTTGGTAATAATTTTTATAGTGCCGTTGGGGCAAGCCAATTCGCAGGCAGTACAACCGGTGCAGGCATGCTCATTATTTTCATCGTGCAGCATAACCACTTCCCCTCTGAAACGTTCGGGCAATTGCGGCTTTATCTCAGGGTAATGCTGCGTTATTATTTCTTTACGATGCGTAAAATAATAACCGGTCAGCTTCATTCCTTTCAATAAAGACTTTACTGCACCCGCTACTTCTGATATGTAATTTTTTAAAAACATGCCCCAATCCCCTAAAGGGGTTATTTGTAATTTTATTGTTACACCCTCAACTCCCCTTCAGGGGTTGGGGGCTCAAAAATGCCAACCCATAATTGCCACCACTGTCATTACCAATAAATTCACTAAGCTTAATGGCAATAAATATTTCCATTCTAAATTTAATAATTGATCAACACGCAAACGCGGAAAAGTCCACCTGAACCACATGATTAAAAATATTAATCCGAATACTTTTATCGTAAACCAAATACTTGATGGTACAAAATCCATAGCATGATTAAACCCTTGCCAGTTGCCGATGTGCAAAGGCATCCATCCGCCAAAAAACAAAGTAGCACCAATAGCACATACCACAAAAATGTTTACATATTCAGCCAAAAAAAACAAGGCGAATTTCATTCCCGAATATTCTGTATGAAAGCCTGCTGTTAATTCACTTTCTGCTTCTGCCAAATCAAAAGGAGCCCTGTTTGTTTCAGCAGTAACGGCAATAATAAAAATAACAAAAGCAATAATTGCTGGTATATGCCCTTTAAAAATAAACCAACCGTTTTGTTGTGCATTTACAATATCACTTATTCTTAAACTGCCTGTTAAAATAACAATACATAAAACAGATAAACCTGCACTTAACTCATAACTTACAATTTGTGCTCCGCTACGCATAGCACCCAATAAAGAATATTTGTTATTACTTGCCCAACCCGCCATTAAAATACCGATAACACCGATTGATGAAATAGCTGAAATATATAACACACCAATATTAATATCCCAAATCTGAAAACCTTTAGCAAAGGCAAGCGGTGCAAGAATAAGCATGGCTGCACACATAACAACATAATGTGCTAAGTTGAACAACAATTTATCTGCCCCGTTGGGAGTTAAACCTTCTTTCAACACTAATTTTAAAGTATCTGCCAATGTTTGTAAACTGCCTTTAAAACCAACACGGTTAGGACCTAAACGTATTTGCATGTAGGCAGAAACTTTTCTTTCCATTAATACCAATATCAAACCCAATATAGCAAACAGGCCCATTGCCAATAAAGCAACAATAAGCATTTCAATTAAGGTTGCCAATGTGCTGCTTACATGATTGTTCAACCATGTGTGTATTGTATTTGTTATGTTTTCTAAGCTTGGCATTTAAAAACTTTACATTATGAATGACAAATTATAAATGGTTTACAATTCATAATTTATCATTATTCATTTATCATTATCTATCAATATCAGGTATTACTAAATCTATCGTTCCCATAATAGCAACCAAATCTCCAATCTTATTGCCTTTAGCCATATGATTTAATGCCGATAAATTTGAAAAGCCCGGTGAACGAAACTTAATCCTGTATGGTGTTGTAGCACCTTCACTAACTATGTACACACCAAATTCACCTCTTGCTGTTTCAACCCTTGTATAAAATTCGCCTTTAGGTAATTTCAATACTGCTTTTGTTTTGGCTTGAAAATCTCCTTCGGGAATATTATCAATTAACTGTTCTACAATTTTTAATGATTGTTTCATTTCCTGCATACGCACCTGATAGCGTGCAAATGAATCGCAACCGGTGTTAATGATTTCATCAAACTCAATATTATTGTATAATTCGTAAGGATATAATTTTCTTACATCGCAACTAACACCACTGGCTCTCGCTGTTGGCCCTGTGCAACCGTAACTGATAGCGTCTTCTTTGGAAAGCATACCAATGCCTTTTACTCTGTTTTGAAAAATTACATTACCTGTTAATATTTCATCGTACTCATCAATCTTACTTTTAAAGAAAGCGATAAACTCTTTTACCCGCTTTTGAAAGTTAGGATGCAAATCGAACATCACACCACCGGGAACCATATAATTCATGGTAAGTCTTGCACCGCAGGTTTCTTCCATAATATCATTAATCATTTCTCTTTCTCTGAATGCATAAAAGAAAGGAGTAATGGCACCGATATCCATAGCCATAGCACCCCACCATAATTGATGCGATGCAAGCCTTGTTAATTCATCTAAAATTACTCTTATATATTTTGCACGTTCCGGTATTTCTATCTGCAAAGCTTTCTCTACACTCATAGCACAACAATGATTGTTTATGTGTGAAGAGAGATAATCCATTCTGCTGGTAGTATAGATAAACTGCCTGTAAGTAAGGCTTTCGCACATTTTTTCTATGGAACGATGAATATAGCCAAGGTGAGGTTCAACATTAATAATGGTTTCGCCATTTAAGGTAATTACCAAATGCAAAACGCCATGTGTTGCAGGGTGTTGCGGACCTACATTGATAACCATGTATTCAGCCTCCCCAACCCCTCCTGCAGAGGGGCTTTGTTTATGCTCTAATATGTCTGTTGTTCTGTACATTTTTCTTTCCTTCCCTTTTGGGGAAGGTTAGGATGGGGCTTATAATTTAATCATGTTTATCGGGTCATCATAATCTTTCAATAATGGATAACCTTTCCAATCGTCGGTTAATAATAATCTTCTTAAGTCAGGATGGTTTAAAAACTGCACACCGAATAAATCATACACTTCTCTTTCATGAAATTCTGCGGTACGCCATATATCGCATACTGTTTCTATTTCCGGTTTTTCTCTGTTTAATTTTGATTTGATTACAACCGTATGTTTGAATGTTGTTGATGTTAAATGGTACACCATGGTAAGATGTGTTTTCCAATCTACACAGGTAAGGCAAAACAAAAAATCGAATTGTAAAGATGTATGATTACGAAGTTGATGGGCTAATGTTTTCCATTCATCAGCTTCCACATAATAAGTAAGCCATTCATTTCCTTCTTCAATAATTAAAAAAGGAAATTGTTCTGTAGTAAATAGTTTTAGTTCTTCGTTGGTCATATTTTTATTAGTCATTCCGAAATTAGGTTCCCGCCTAACGAGGAATCTCATCATTTTAGTGAAAGAGATTTCTCAGGCAAGAACCTTCGAAATGACGCTACTATATTTTATATATGTTAACCTATCCGTTAAATAACCAAATACTAAATTATTTTCTGTGTTATCTGCGTTTTCTGAGAGATACACTAATCTCCGCTTCTTATTTGTTCTCTTGTTAAACCGCTTTTTATTTTTTCCTGTAATGTTATTAATGCATGTAACAACGCTTCAGGTCTTGGCGGGCAACCCGCTATATATACATCTACAGGAATTACATGGTCTGCACCTTTTACAACGGAATAAGTATTATAAAAAAAAGGCCCGCCACTTGTCGCACAGGCACCCATGGCTACCACCCATTTAGGGTCTGCCATTTGATCGTATAAACGTTTTAATACCGGAGCCATTTTATTAACAATGGTTCCAGCTATAATTATTACATCTGCCTGGCGTGGCGTAGCTCTGGCTACTTCAAAACCAAAACGGCTCCAATCGTATTTGGCAGAAGCGGTACTCATCATTTCAATAGCACAGCAACTGGTGCCGAAAACCAATGGCCATAAGCTGTTGCTGCGTGCCCAGTTTACCACATCATCAATACTGCTTACCAAAATACCACCGCCTGCAGTAGGATGTACCTGCCCCGGGAATGCAGCCTCCCCAACCCCTCCGAAGGAGGGGCTTAGAGAAGCAGTGTTACTATTATTTACATCTTCATTCATTAATCAAATTTTATAATCCTCCTTTGGAGGGTAGAGAGGCTTTTACATCCATTTTAATGCACCTTTTTTATGTGCATATAAAAAGCCAATGAATAATATGAAAATAAAAATGATGATTTCAATTAGTGCAGGAATACCCACTTGTTTTACCACAACTGCCCAAGGGTACATAAAAATTAACTCCACATCGAAAATTAAAAACAAGAGAGCGAATAAATAATAACCAACATTAAAATGGTTCCATGGTGTACCTTCTGTTGGAATACCGCATTCGTAAGCCTGACCTTTCTGTGGATTGCTTGAACCTTTAACCAATAACTTAGCTACTAAAATTCCGCCGGCAGAAAAAGCAACGGCAGCAAATAAGAGTACCAATAAAGCAGCAGCACCCATACAATCGTTGTTTTATTGGTTGAATATAAGCAGGAATTTGAAACCAAAAAAAATGAAGTTGAAAATTTTTAATGAAGTTTACTTTAACGGATCTAATAAGTAATCTAACCCGTTTAATTTTATTTCATACATGGTTTGCAAAAGCACACCCAGCTTGCCTTTCGGGAAACCTTTGCGTTGAAACCATTCTAAATAAAACACAGGTAAATTACAAATGAATACGTCTTTGTATTTACCAAAAGGCATTTTGGTTTTTACGAGTTGTAATAATATTTCTGATTGAGGTTGAGTGTTGTCCATAATTGATGCCATAAAAATATACAGTACAAGTGTGCGACGCAACAGATGGTACATTGAAAAACAAAAGCCGATATAATAACATCGGCTTTCATGATTCTTAAAAAATTACTTCAGCAAATAAGTATCAAATAATTTCAGAATACGTTTGTATTCATCTGTCCAACTGCTGGCTTCAACAAAGCCGTGGTCTTCTACTGGGTAAACAGCTAAATCCCAATTGTCTTTTCCTAATTCAATCAATCGTTGGTTTAAACGCACTGCATCCTGAAAGTTTACATTTACATCTACCATACCATGGCAAATCAATAAATGATTTTTTAAACCCGCTGCATGATTGATAGGCGATGATTTATAATAAGCAATGCTGTCATTAAATGGTTCATTTAAAATATTGGCAGTATAACCATGATTGTAATGAGCCCAATCTGTAACGGGGCGTAATGCAGCACCGGCTTTAATTACATCGGGTGCGGTAAACATAGTCATCAAGGTCATAAAGCCACCGTAACTTCCGCCATACATACCGATTCTGTCTTTATCAATACCTAATTCTTTCACTAAATAATTGGCAGCATCTACTTCATCTTCCATGTCTTTTCCACCCATAAAACGATAAATGCCTGTTCGCCAATCTCTGCCGTAACCACTGCTTGCACGGTAATCAATATCAATAACGGTATAGCCTTTATCGGCTAATAAATTATTAAACATCTGCTCACGGAAATACTGGCTAAACCAATAATGTACATTCTGCAAATAACCTGCACCATGTACAAAAATTACGGCTGCATTATTTTTTGTTCCTGCTTTGGGTTCGTATAATCTTGCATAAACAGGTTGACCATCTCTTGCAGTAATGGTGAAGATTTTGGTATCTCTCCATGCATAATTTTTAAATTCATCACTTTGTGCTTTATCTGTTATTTGAACAGGTTTTTTATTAGCTGCATTTTCCTGTACAAATAATTCCCAAGGCTTTGTGATATATGAATAACGGTAAGCAATATTTTTTTCATCAGGAGATAAAGACACTTCATAACCACCCGTCATATTGGTGATTTTTTCTTTTGCAGTACCATCAACTTTTATTTTATACCAGTTTTGTTTTCCGGGATGCTCTTCATTGGTTAATAAATAAAAGTTTTGTTTGTTCTTGCTTAACACTACATCCTGCACTTCGTACTTGCCTTGTGTTAGTGCTGTTTTAGTATTGGTGTTGACGTTATAAGTGTATAGATGAGCATAGCCTGTAACTTCACTTTGAAAGTAAAAAATATTATCAGTTATAAAATCTTCATTGGCACGAAAGCCTGTAATACCCGGGCCACCAATCCATGCTTCATCGCGTTGGCGGTCGATAGTTTTTAGTTTGCCTGTATTATAATCTATTGAAACAATCCAGCGATCTTTATTGTCTTGTGAACGAATATCCATTACTGCAACTGTTCCGCTTTCATTCCAAACAACATTACCAAATGTTACACTACGTGGCAATACTCTTCTGTTGGCAAACTTGGCAGGATAATCTTTATAATAATCAGGAGCATCTGTTATGCCGGGCAATGAATCAACACTTACTTTTATAACCGTATCTTTTTCTTTATTGTACACATAAAAATCATAACTCCCTAACGCATTACCTACTTTGGTACGGCCGGGAATATCAGTGGTGTAGCCACTTTCAGTAACATAATCAGGAACAATAGTATTTTTATTATTGGTTGGTGCAGTGAATAAACGATACGTAATAATAGTACCCGATGGGCTTATCTGTAAACCTTGTAATTGCTTATCGCCGATATTAATGATGCGGAAAGTATCATTGTCCTTATTGGCTTTTAAGAAAGCATCTCTGGCATCTTTTTTAGTTTTTCTTTCTTTTAAAATATCTGAGTTGGCTAAGGCTTGTTGTTGTAAAAATTTATCCTGTTGATTACCGTTGGCAGCATTGGTTGCTCCACCAAAAACACCACCACCTTGTCTTCCACCTCCTTGAAAATTTCCACCACCACGATTACTGCCACCACCTGTAAATGCAGGTGCAGCAGGTGTTTCAGCACCGCGGGCAATATTGGTTAATTGTTGGGTAATACCTGTTTTTGTATTCCACGCAAACAGGTTTTGGTTTTTACTGTAAGCAATCCATTCATTGTTTACAATAAACTTAGGGTTGGTTTCTGCTTCTTCTGTTTGTGTTATGCGAATGGTTTTATTGCTTTTAATATCTACTAAAAACAAATCGCCTTTGTATACGTACACTAGTTGTGTATAGTTGCTGTTATACACTCCGTTACTCATGGCATTCTGTAAAGCAATATCGTTGTACTTAACTTTTGTAATTTCTTTGGTTGCTAAAGAATAGGCATAGGTTGAATCTGAAATGTTTTTATCAGGGTTCCAGCTAAAAAAAATTTGTTTACCATCCCAACTCCAACTGATGTTGGAAGGTTGTGTACCCATCCATTTCGGGTCTCTCATAATTTTCTCAACGGTTAACTGAGCATTGGCAATAACTGATGTAAGTGTAAAAAGAAGAAAACAAATTTTTCTCATGATGCAATGTGTTTAGCTTGTTTCAAATGTATTGCATGAATTGAATAATTGTTTATTTATTTGATGAAATTGAAAGCCTGCTTACCGATTTTTTTATTATAAATTCTGTACACGAACATCTTTTACAGCGTAGCTACCTGCATCTCGTGCCAACACAACTATCTGAAAATTATTTTTTTGATAATGCGTATTCCAATGAAATGTAGCATTAATTTTATTTGACCTGTTGAATGCCCTTACTACATTGGTATGCAGTAAAGTAGCCCCTTCATTTTCGCCTGCCATCACATGCGTTGATGATGATTTTTCAACTAAAAATATTTCGTACAGTATTGCTGAATTGGTAATTGAATTATCTGATTGAACGGTTAAAGTATTACCGTTAGTTTTTACAGAAATACCGGTAATAAATTCAGAAGTAGCCAAAGCAGTTTGCTGAACATATTGTTGAATAACTTTTGCATTATTGCCTGTTGTTTCTTTAATACCGTTAACAACTGCTTGCGGTGTATATACAGTTTGCAAATGAAGCCTGTTGCCATAATCATATTGCCTTTGCGTAAATTGATTATTGCTGAACGAATCAACCCAACCTAATTTATTCCAGTAATCAACGTGAAAACTCAATAAAATAATATTCGTGTCTGCTTTTGCCAATGAGCCTAAATATTTTTCGGCAGGCGGGCAACTCGAACATCCTTCTGAAGTAAATAATTCAATAACTGCTTTATTTTTTGCTTTTATAAATTGTTGACTATTACAAGAAATTGTAATGAATAAAATACTGAGCAGTGTTATATATGCTTTCATAAATTTTTTATGTGAAAACGTATAGTAATACTAAGCCTTGCAATTGAATTTGTTAAAATACAATTTAATTGCTGAAGTGTGCAATAATGTACAAGTGTGCGACGCAACAGAGGTTAAATAGCAGCACAGAAGCTTAGTACATAACAATTAGTTTACATACTCATCACATTCACATAACACATTCGTAGGAATTTTGATAAACCTAAAGTTCTATGGATAAGCGTAATGTGGATGTGGTGGTTATGAGTGACTTACACTTAGGCACTTATGGCTGCCGTGCCACAGAAATAGTAAACTATCTTAAAAGCATTTCTCCGCAAGTATTAATTCTTAACGGCGATATTATTGATGTTTGGCAGTTTCGCAAACGATTTTTTCCGCTTTCACATATTCAGGTTATCAAAGAAATTATGAGCCTTGCTGCTAAAGGCACCCGTGTAATGTATGTAACAGGTAACCATGATGAAGCTTTACGCAGATACAGTGATTTACATTTGGGGAATTTTCAATTAGTTGATAAATTAGTGCTGGAAATAAATGGAAAGCTTTGCTGGATTTTTCACGGAGATGTTTTTGATGCAACCAGCAAAGGCGGTGCAAAAACACTTGCTAAGTTAGGCAGCCACGGATATAACTTTTTAATACGCATCAACAGACTTATTAATTCGTTCTTAAAGTTAATCGGTAAAGAAAAAATGAGTTTATCTAAGTCTGTAATGGACAGGGTAAACAAAGCCGCTAAGATTAACAAGTTTGAAGATACTGCTGCCGAAATTGCCATAGAAAAAAAATACGATTATGTTATTTGTGGTCACATTCACGAACCGCAAATGCGTGATGTAATTACAGATAAAGGAAAAGTTACTTATTTAAACAGCGGCGATTGGGTTGAACATTTAACCTGCCTTGAATTTTACAGCAGTGCATGGCATTTATATAAATACGATGAGAAAGATTTTGTGGCTGCTCCTGTTGTAAGAATTGAGAAGAAGTTACCGGTATTAAATGTTGTAATGGACGAGTTGAATATGTTTTGCCATATGCCAATGAAAGGCAGTGCTATTTCATTATCTGTATAAAGAATTGTTATGAAGAAGCTTAAAATATTTTACGCAGTACAAGCCACAGGCAACGGACATATTGCCCGTGCTATTGAACTGATGCCATACTTACAACAGTACGGTGAAGTAGATGTTTTTTTAAGCGGAAGCAACAGCAATCTTTCAGCAGATTTACCTGTTAAATACAGAAGCAAAGGCTTGAGTTTATTTTATGGCAACAGAGGTAAATTAGATTACTGGAAAATATGGAAAGATCTTTCTGTTAAACGTATTTATAAAGAAGCTAAAGCATTACCTGTAGAGCAATATGATATTGTGATTAATGATTTTGAAAGTATCACCTCATTAGCGTGTAAGTTAAAGAAAATACCTTCTGTTAATTTCGGGCATCAGGCAAGTTTTAAGAGTAAGCATACACCAATGCCTTTTACAAAAGACTTATTGGCGAAGTTTATTTTACAAAACTATGCAACAGCTACCAACTATGTGGGGCTTCACTTTAAGCAGTATGATAATTTTATTTTCAACCCGATTATTAAAGAAGCTATTTTGAAAGCAGAGCCGAAAGACGAAGGCTATATAACAGTTTATTTATCTCATTATAGTGATGAGGTAGTGCAGCAGAGTTTGCAGCATGTAAAAGATATCAAGTTTGAAGTGTTCTCAAAAAAGAGAAAAGAAAAAGAAACTATCGGTAATATTAGTTTCATTCCTATTAATAACAATGCATTTAATAAAAGCATGATTAACTGTACTGGAATTATCACCGGTGCCGGTTTTGAAACACCCGCAGAGGCTTTGTATTTGGGTAAGAAGTTATTATGCTTACCCATTCGCGGGCAATACGAACAATTATGCAATGCTGCTGCTTTAAAAGATTTTGGTGTTCCTGTTATTAATAAACTTCCTGCTGATTTTAGTGAAGCTATCTGGTTTTGGTTAGAACATACAGAACAACAAAAATTAACACTTACACACGATACCTACAGCATTGTTCAGCATGTAATTGAAACTGCGAAGAGTTTGCAAAAAGACAAAAGTAATTTCTTACAAAACTTATTACAGGAAGAAGATGTGTTGGCGATGGGGTAATTAATCAAAGGGGCTTCATTCTTTATTGTCTATACTATACCTTATTCCGTAAATCATTAGCACTATAACCACAATATCTAAAATAAATATGGGGATTCTTGGATTTTTATAACTTTTAATCAAAGCTTGCTTGAACCATTTTGTATAAACTATATCTATTTTACTTTCTTTAGTGTCTATAAATTCTTTTCCTATTCCTACTGGCACTGAAATAGTGAATTCTTGATTTTTATTTAAGTATTCATTAAAAAATTCAACACTTAAAAATTCATTTCGATTAACTACTTGTATTTGTTTTATGCGAGCGGTAGATTGTTTTTTGTAAATAAAATAATCGATATGGTTTAAAAAAAGAAAAAGTTGAAACAATAATAAAAAGAAGCTGCTTATAAAAACAAATACTTTGATTATTCGATTCTTACTCATAATTATACTAAAATTAAACAGCTTTCAAATTATTCATTCTGTTTTTTACTTCCTCAAATTTTACATCGTAATCTTCACGCAGTGTGCCCATCCATCTGTCCCACCACAAAAAATACAAACCGTAATTACCTTTAAAAAATTGATGGTGTTGGTTATGATTCACTGAAGTATTAATCCATTTACCCAACCAGTGTTTATTAAAGTTTTTAGGATATAACTCATAACCTAAATGACCGTAAACATTGTAAATAATCATTACTAAAAAGAAAAAGAATAAATGCCAGAACATAACAGGCATAATAAAAACAAACACTATAAAAATACCCGCTTCTACGAATGCTTCTGTCGGTTGAAAAGCATAAGCAGCCCAGGGAGAAGGGTTGGTTGATTTATGATGCACTACATGAAACAATTTGAATAATTTAGGGTGATGCATAATACGGTGCATCCAATAAAAATAAGCATCGTGAATAACAAACATGCAGGGGAATGCCAGCCAAAACCAAAGCATACTGTGTTGATGTATGTCTTTATAAAAGAAAGTATATTGTCGTATTGATGTTCCTAAAATGGTAGCGGGTACCAAAGCAAAAATGAACATGGTAATTACAGAGTAAATTATTTCTCTACGGTAATCTTTTTTATCAGGAAAGCGAAGCTGAATTTTTTTAAAAGCAATTTTCCTTTTTAATAACACATACCATATTACCCAAACAATACCAGCAAAAATGAAATAACGAAGTGATACGGTTTTTAAAACTTCTATAAACTGTTTCCAGAAAGGGTTCATGAGTGAAACATTATACTGCAAATTTATACATTCTCATCTGCCAACAACACCTGCCATGCTTCCTTAACTTTTCCCTGGTCTAATAATACTGATGCATAACGATGTAATTCTTTTTCCATTTCATCAGGATTGATGGAGTAATACTGTATGATATTTTTCAATTGCACATCTTCAAAAGCAACATCTACTTCGGGCAATTGCTGCACATTGGCTAATTGACCCAAATGATTGCCTGTTAAGATTTTGCTGTTTTTAATACCTTCAGGTAAAGCATCAATACCAATTGCTAATTCTGTATTGGGTTTAGCAACCGTAAATAAATTTTGTTCATTAATCAAAGCATAATAATCGCCGCCTAATCTGGCAACATGTTGCATTTTAAAAGGGTCTATCATGGTAGCATCTTCATTCAAAATACTATCGTCAACATGCATACACAATACTTCAGCAATTACTAATTGTCCCGCTCCGCCTTCATCACCTAAACTTTTTACTTCATTCACTTTACACTCCATTTTTATTTTAGCTTCTTTTACCATTGGCGGTTGTATAATGGTTGCAGCCTGTTTGGTAAAGCCTGCTTTAATAAATTCATCAACCTCTTTAGCGTATTCGCAACTGCTTAAACTTACCTGTTGCACCATGTTATAATCGCAGATATTAATAACCACTTCCGGCACTTCTAAAACATTTATCAGCGTATGTTTTAAAGTATTATTTCTGCCACTGCGTGAAGGAGAAAAAATAACAATGGGTGGATTGGTTGAGAATAAATTAAAGAATGAAAATGGGCTGAGGTTTACATTACCTGCCTTATCAATGGTACTTGCAAATGCAATAGGACGTGGGGCTACAGCGTATTGCAGCCAAGCCTGGCGTTTTCGAAACGGGAGCTCTTGTATATTGATTGTTTTCATGTTTTTACTATTTTTTACCGCAGAGTCAGAGAGAAGGGGAGTTTCGCTGAGTTAGAAACCATTTACTTTTCTCTTAAAGCCATCTTTTAAAAGTGGAACATTAAAGTTTATTAAATAACCCAATCTTTTATCTGCAATTTTTAAATAAGTTATCAGTTGAGCTTCATGAATTGGGTGTATCTCATCTACGGACTTGATTTCTAAAATAATTTCATTTTCTACAAGAATATCTATCACATATACCTTACCTAAATCTTTCCCTTTGTAATTCATTTCAATACTTACTTGATTTAGTGCACAGATATTTCTTAATTCAAATTCTCTAAGCAATGCATTAGTGTAAGCAGATTCAAGTAAGCCTGCTCCCAATTCTCTATGGACAGTAATACAGGCATCTAAAATAATTGCACCTAATTCATTTAATCTTTCTCTTGTCATTATAATTTTATTTACCGGAGAGACAGAGAGTACGCAAAGTTTTCACAGAGAACTCAGCGAAACTCTCTGTTCTCAGCGACTCTGCGGTGAACTTACTTTTTCTTTCTACTTAAAATAGAAAAATCGCTGTCTTCTTTTACAATGGTATTGCTTAGTTTACCAATACCTTCTATTTCCATTTCAATAATATCTCCTTCCTGTAGCCATTGCTCTGTGTAGTTTTCATCGTTCAATTTACCGGTGCCGTTTAATTCTAAAAAGCAACCTGTGCCTACTGTTCCGCTGCCGATAACATCTCCCGGAAAAACAGTTGCACCATAACTGCATCGTTCTATAATTTCAGCAAAAGTCCAATCCATATCTGCTACATTGCCTTCACTTACTTGCTTTCCATTCACCCAACATTTCATTTGTAAATTCCAATTTTTACCAACATGATTTTGTTTTGCAGCAACTTCAAATGGTTCTAATTCATCTAAGGTTACTAAACAAGGCCCGATAACGGTTGAAAAATCTTTTCCTTTGGCAGGGCCGAGATTCAATAACATTTCTTCCATCTGCAATGTTCTGGCACTCATATCATTCATAATCATTAAGCCGCCAATATAATTATCTGCTTCTTCAGCAGGAATATTTCTACCTGTTTTATTAATCACAATGGCAGCTTCTAACTCAAAATCAAGCTTATTAAAATGGTCAGGCATACAACGGATATCACCCGGCCCCTGAATACTGTGATGATTGGTGAAATAAAAAATAGGATACTGGTCAAACTCAGGAATCATAGGCACTTTACGGTTTCTGCGGGCTGCTGCTACATGCTGACGAAAAGCATAACCATCTCTGCAACTTGCAGGAAAGGGAACCGGAGCCAACAATTTTACTTCGTTTAAATCAATACCTTTTTCTTTACTAATTCTGCCATCAATAATGGCGTTGTTTACAGTTTGTGCAATGGGGAACATATCATCCCAAAACTGTAAAAACATATTCATGTTGCCGGCTAATTCAGGATGTACAAAATCGCAGTCATATAAAAATCCATCCACTAAAAAAGCTAATTGGTCTGCACCATTATTCAAATAAGAAACAAGCTTCATCTGTTAGAAATTTTTAAACGAATGTAGAAGATTTTATTGCACGCAGAGACGCAGAGAACGCAAAGGCTTAGTTATTAACTTTTAAACTTTAAACTGTTAAACATCATTTTAACTTTATTAACCTTTCTACTGCTTTTTCTAAAGTTTCTTGCTGTTTGGCAAAACAAAAACGCAATACTTTATTATCATTTCCTTCTTTATAAAAAGCAGATACAGGTACCGCTGTAACGCCATATTCTTTGGTTAAACGTATGGCTAAATCTCTTTCAGATTCATCAGTGAAATTATAGCTGTAGCATTCAAAATAACTACCATGCGATGGTAAGCAGGTAAATGGTGTTTCCTGCATTAAGTTTCTGAAATAATCTCTTTTTTCCTGAAGCATACTGCATAATTGCATGTAAGCATCTTTGTTCAATATATACTCTGCTAATGCAATTTGTTTTGGTGTATCGCAACTGAAACAATTAAACTGATGTACTTTTCTGAATTCCTTCATTAACGCAGCAGATGCAATACAGTAGCCGATTTTCCAGCCCGTACAATGATATGTTTTACCAAAAGAAAAACATACAAAGCTTCTTTGCATTAATTCGGCATCTCTTAAAATTGATTGATGTTGAATACCATCATAAATTAAATGCTCATATACTTCATCGCTTATAATAATAATGTTAGTACCTGCAACAATTTTCTTCAACTCAATTATATCATTTTCAGTTAACACAAAGCCTGTGGGATTATGCGGTGTATTAATAATAATGGCTTTAGTTTTAGCAGTTACTTTTTGTTGCACTTCATTCCATGGAATATGGTAAGATGGATATTGCAATGAAATACGAATTGCTTTTGCTCCGTTTACTTCAATGTTAGGAATATAACTATCGTAACAAGGTTCAAAAACAATTACTTCATCGTCCTTTTCTAATATAGTTGTAAAAGCTGTGTAAATAGCATAAGTACCACCTGGCGTAATAGTAATGTCAGTATCAGCATTTAAATTACTTCCATACAATGCATTACATTTTTCTGCTATTCTTTCCCGTAACAAAGAATAGCCAGCCATATGGGCATATTGATTATACCCTTTTTGCATGGCTTTATTCACCAAAGCAATCAGCTCTTCACTCATCATAAAATCAGGAAAACCCTGACCCAGATTAACTGCATTATATTCAGCAGCCAATGAACTCATTACTGTAAAAATATTGGTGCCTACCTGTGGTAATTTTGAATTGATGCTAACCATTACTTTATGTTATAATAAATTAAAAATAAACACTATGTTTCAACCGCCATTGAGTTATTAAACCGTTGACGAGATTAAACCATTAACCGGATTTTAAAACTTCAACGAAAATACATTGTACACTACACATCGTAAATCGTACATAAATAATTGGCTTGCTTACAAAAAATCAGGTTATTTGCAAACGAAACAATCTAATCTCCCCATGCTACCCAAGTACAAACGTGTTTTGCTTAAACTTTCAGGTGAAGCTTTATTAGGCAGTCAAAAAAACGGAGACCCGTTTGACCCGAAAGTAATTGAGCAATATGCCAATGATATTAAATTAGTTACAGACTTAGGCGTGCAGGTAGCAATTGTTATTGGCGGTGGTAATATTTACAGAGGCATGAATGAAACCGATAGCGGTATTGAAAGGGCTCACGGAGATTATATGGGCATGCTGGCAACCGTAATTAATGCAATGGCTATGCAGGCAATGTTGGAAAAAATAGGTGTTTATACCCGTTTGCAAAGTGCCATTAATATGGAGCAGGTAGCAGAGCCTTATATTCGCCGCAAAGCTTTACGCCACTTAGAAAAAGGCCGTGTAGTAATATTCGGTGCCGGTACCGGTAACCCTTATTTTACAACAGATACAGCAGGCAGTTTACGTGCTATTGAAATGAAAGCTGATGTTATTTTGAAAGGTACCAGAGTTGATGGTATTTACAATGCCGACCCAGAGAAAGACCCGACAGCTAAACGTTATGAAAACATAAGTTTTGAAGATTGCATAAGCAAAAATTTAAAAGTTATGGACATGACTGCTTTTACACTCTGCATGGAAAACAAATTACCCATAATTGTGTTTGATATGAACAGACCCGGCAATTTATTACAGGTTGTTCAGGGAATGAATGTGGGTACTTTAGTTAAATAATTCGCCCGTTTGTATAATTAATTTTACTGCTAAAACAGTAATACTAACTTCACCTATATGAAGAGATATTTTGGTGTAGCTTTTATTTTAATTGCAACAGCAAGTGCAGCACAACCTAATTTAACATTAACAGATGCCATTAATCTTGCTTTAAAAAACAACTACGATATTCAGATTGCCAAAAGCAATGCAGACATCAACACCATTAATAACGATTATGGTGTGGCAGGTGGTTTACCCTCGGTTACAGGTACTGCCAGTGACCAGGAATCTGTTGTAAACATTAATCAGAAAATAAATTCATCTTCGGGCATTAATGAAATAAGCCGTAACGGTGCATCGAGCAATGCTTTAAACGCAAATGTTAGCGGAAGTATTTTATTATACAATGGCTTACATGTGGTTGCCACTAAAAAACGTTTAGAAGAATTAGAGAAACAAAGTCAGCAACAATTAACGGCACAAATTCAAACAACCATTGCATCGGTAAGTGTAAAGTATTTTGACGTGGTAAGGCAAACATCTTATTTAAAGGCTTTACAGTTTTCAATCAATCTTTCTAAAAAACAATTAGAGTTGGTTCAGGTAAAGCAAAGTGTGGGCATGGCGAATAATGCAGATTTATTTCAAAGCCAGATTGATTTGAATGCCAGATTGCAGGATTATAAAGCACAGGAATTAATTGCAAGTCAGGCCAAGAGCGATTTATTAACCTTATTAAGTGCCAACCCTGATAGTTCGGTAACTATAAACGACAGTATTTGGGTTGAAAAGAGTTTGAAATTAGATGAAGTATTAAACGCTATTAATACCAACTCTTATTTAATGGCTGCAGATGAGCAGATAAAAATTAATGAGTTAATTGAAAAAGAAACTGCAGCATTGCGTTATCCATCCTTACGTTTTAATACCGGTATAAACTTCGGAAGAACAGAAAGTGCAGCCGGACAAACCTTACTAAACCAAAGCTACGGGCCATTTGCTGGCTTAAGTGTTACTGTCCCTATTTATAATGGCGGTATTTATAAAAAGCAACAACAGATTGCATCTGTTAATACCAAAATTGCTAAAACACAAAAGCAGAGTTTATTGTTAAATTTACAGAACGATGCTGTTAAAACTTTTCAGGCATATAACAATAACTTATCTCAATTAAATACACAACAAAACACTTATCAGATTGCATTGCAGTTGGTTGATTTAACACAACAACGTTATCAATTAGCACAGGCTACTATTTTAGAATTGCGTGAAGCACAAAAAAGTTATGAAGATGCTGCTTACCGTTTAATCAATTTATCTTATGCAGCCAAAGCAGCAGAAATAGAATTGAAAAGGTTGGAGAATAAGTTGGGGCTATAATTACAATAAAAAATAATTTAATATCGCCAATTTAAAATTATTCCGATCTCTTTCCATGTATTATCGCCTTGCAATTGATATAAAGTAATATTCCCGCCACCTCCCAGATAACTATGCCCATTATCAGTTTCAATAATTGCGAAAGTTTTTGAATTATCAAAGACAGGCCTTGAAATATAAAACAGGTTTCTATCCACACTTTCAGTTGAATTAAACCCTTTAATTTGTTTGATGTAAAACTTTTCTTGCTTTTTATCATTCAATCTAAACTTTTCGATAAGATATTTTTTTGAAATGTCTTCTTCTCTACTATTAACTAATAAAGAGTTTTTCAACTCATCATCTCTCCAATTAGTTGTATCAGAATCTTTTGTATTATCAATAATTTCAGAGAACATTAAAGTATCGAGTTTTCTATTTGAAAAATCTCTGACGTTTTCAAAATAAAACCACATTTCTTTCTTGTCAAGTCTTGTAATTACTATTGGCTTTGAATGAATGAATAAGCCACTTTGATTCTTTAAAACAGTATCAAGTAGACTTTGGCTATTTCCGGTTTGGCAATAGGAATGCGTGTATAAGAAAATTGTAAAAAGCAATAAAGCTTTCATAAAAGTTTTTTTGACAAGGCTCTTTAAATCAATCAACAAACAAATCAGTAAACAACCTGCCTCCAGGCACAACGGAGTATTTCGATAAATCTGTAATGCCTTCTTTCGCCAAAACTTCTTCATCAATAAAAGTATTACCGGTGTATTGTAAGTTTTCTTTGCTTACAATATAATAAGCTGCATCTGCCAGTATATCAACCGTTCTGCTCATGTTAGCCAATGCTTCACCGCCTAATAAATTTCTTACGGCAGCAGTATCAATCGTTGTTTTGGGCCATAATGCATTACTTGCAATATTAGCTTTCTTAAATTCTTCTGCCCAACCTAAAGCCATCATACTCATATTAAATTTACTCATGGTATAAGCCACATGCGGGCCTAACCATTTAGGAATAATATTAATAGGTGGAGATAAAGTAAGAATATGTGCATTGGTAGATTTCTTTAAATGCGGCACGCAATGTTTTGTAACTAAAAACGTTCCCCGCACATTAATGCTGTGTATTAAATCAAAACGTTTGGCTTCTGTTTGTTCTGTGCCTGTTAACTGAATGGCAGAGGCATTATTAATTACAATATCAATACCGCCAAAAGTTTCAACGGCTTTTTTTACAGCGGCTTCAATCTGTTCTTCAAAACGAATATCTGTTTGTACTGCCAAAGCATTGCCACCGGCGGCTTTCATTTCTTCAGCAGCAGAAAAAATGGTTCCGCCCAACTTGGGGTTTTCTTCAACACTTTTTGCTGCAATAACAATATTGGCACCTTCTTTTGCCAATTTTAATGCAATGGCTTTACCAATACCTCTGCTGGCTCCGGTTATAAAAACAGTTTTGTTATTAAAACTCATATGGCAAATATTTTAATTGTGAGTCGTGAGTGATGAATCATGAAATTAAAAACCAAATCTATAATTTAAAACACTACTTATATTATTTTTTATCGCAAAGGAAACGGAGGCTTGTACAGAGTTTTAAAAGAGTTTCCCTGTTTTCTCCGTGTATAACTCAAACAATTCTGTGGTTAAACATCTTAATTCTCTAAAAATTTTGTTACTGTTTCTTCCGCTTCTTTACAGGCTTTATCAAACACATCATTCACAATAATTTTTGTGAAATGATGTTTGAATGAAATTTCGTACGATGCTTTATTTACACGTGTTGCAATACTTTCTTCACTTTCTGTTCCTCGGGCAGATAATCTTTTTTTCAACTCTTCTACACTTGGCGGCTCTATAAAAATTGATAAGGTTGTTTGCGGATATTGCTGCTGTACATGTATAGCTCCTTTAACATCAATATCTAAAACAGGTACTTTATTCAAATGCCAGATGCGTTCTAATTCTTCCTTCAAGGTTCCGTAATATTTTCCTTCGTACACCATTTCCCATTCCACAAAAGCATTGTCTTTTATCTTTTGTATAAAGTCATCCATACTCATAAAATAATAATCTCTTCCGTTTACTTCTCCTTCTCTTGCTTGTCTTGTTGCGGCAGAAATAGAGAAACACAATTGCGGAAAATGATTCAATAAAAAATGTGTGATAGAAGTTTTTCCGGCACCGCTGGGTGCAGTAAGAATAATCAGTTTCGGGTTATAGTTTGCTGCCATTTACAAATAAACTACAAAAAACGAATGTTTGTTTTGCTAAGTTTATTTTTTAGATCGGCTTTTGTTTTTATGGTAGCGTTCTTTGTCCAAAGGACTCCTTCGGAACGTCGCACTCTTATACTTTTGTTTTACATAGCAACACTGTAAATTGCGTTCTTTGAATACGCTGAGAGATTGATAAAACAAACACATAATTTTTTATCCGTTGCAATATTTTTATTTGCATTGCACAGTCATGTTATTGCTCAATGCAGCACAACGGTTAATACTTTTCCTTACAGTGAAGATTTTGAAAACAGCAATGGTAACTGGGTTACAGGCGGCAATGCTTCTACCTGGGTTTGGGGAACACCTAATAAACCGTATATAAAAACTGCAGGAAGCGGAACTAAATGTTGGGTAAACGGAGGTTTAACAGGCGGGTCATATCCTAATAATGAATCATCCTGGATACTTAGCCCCTGCTTTGATTTCTCTTCATTAACCAACCCCTACATCAGTTTTAAAATATTCTGGAATACAGAAAAAACTTATGATGGTGTAACCTTTCAATACAGTATTGATGGCGGTAACTCATGGGCTGCATTAGGAACTTACAGTGATTATATCGCATGTCCTTCAAGCAATTGGTTTAATACATCAAGCGTTAATACATTAGGCGGTAGCGGTTGGACAGGCAATACCAAAACAACAGCTTACAGCGATGCAGGTACCAATTGCGGCATTGGTGGCGGACCGAATAACTGGGTTACAGCACAACATAGTTTAGCTGCATTGGCAGGAAAAACAAATCTGCGTTTCCGTTTTTTATTTGGTGCAGGTACTAAGTGCAACGATTTTGATGGTGTTGGTATTGATGATATTTATATTAATGAAGCACCCGCAACAACAGCAGATTTTACTTATACCTGTGCAGCTAATAATACTGTAGCATTTACAACAGTTACAGGTACTAACTGTCCCAAGACTTATTCGTGGGATTTTGGTGATACTGCCAGTGGCAGTAACAACACTTCATCTTCTGCTTCGCCAACACATAACTTTTCTTCTGCGGGAACTTATACTGTTACAGAAGTTATTACCTTTTCAAATGGTTCAACAGCAACCGTTCAAAAAAATATTACTGTATTAAGTGTTAGTACAAGTATTACTTCAACCATTAATTGTAATGGTGATGCAACAGGTGCAGTAACAGCAACTGTAAATGGCGGTAATGGTTCTTATAATTATAGCTGGAATACCAATCCCGTTCAAACAACAGCAAGCATTAATAATGTAAAAGCAGGTTCTTATACGGTTACAGTTAATGCAACCAATGCATGTACTGTTACATCAAGTATTACATTGACAGAACCTACTGCTATCAATACTTCTATTCAAACTGTAAAAGCTAAATGCGGTAATAATAATGGTTCTATAACTACCACCGTTAGCGGAGGAATAACGCCTTATGCTTATCAATGGAATAGCGGACAAACAACTGCTTCATTAAATAATATTCCATCGGGCAATTACACATTAAATGTTACTGATAACAATGGCTGTATTAACAACAATACCATTACACTTGCTGATACTACCATTGCAGTAAATGTTTTTTTAGGGAATGATACCAGCTTCTGTCCGGGTAATCAACTGCTCTTGCAACCGGGTTCTTTCAACAGTTATTTATGGCACGATAATACCATCGCATCAACTTATATCGTTACTAAAACAGGAGTGTACTCAGTAAAAGTTACCGATAACAATGGTTGCACAGGTGCTGATACGATAAGTGTAACAGTTGATTGTTCTGATATTTATTTCCCTTCGGGCTTTACACCCAATGGTGACGGAAGAAATGATGGCTTTGGACCGATAGGTAATTTAGCAGCATTGAAGAATTATACATTAACCGTTTACGGAAGATGGGGTGAAATTCTGTTTCAATCAACAGACCCTTATAAAAAATGGATGGGTATTAATAAAGGTTTGCAATTAGAGGGCGGTACATATGTTTGGGTTTCTTCTTATTCATTAAACGGTTTACCGCAGGTAATTCAAAAAGGCACAATAAGTATTATAAGATAAAGGCAGCCATAAAAGCTGCCTTATCAATTATTGGAGATTGCTTCATTCCTTGCAATAATAACACATTAATTATCTTTCTAATTTAAAGCCGACATCAGTTGCGGGGCGTTTAGCGGCATTGGCTACTTTCCAACCTGTTCTGTACATCCACTCCGTCATCTTTTTTAATTTAGGATAATTAATGTTCTGAGCATTATCCATAGGTGTATGATAATCGTCATGCAGTAAACTCGTAAACATTAAAGCAGGTATGCCTAATCTTGCATAAGGCAAATGATCACTGCGGAAATACCATCCTTCTATATGGGTTGGCTTATCATACAAAGTATCTAATTTAAATTTCGGTCCTTCATTATTAGCAGCCATCACCATATTGGTTAAATCAGTTGAGTTTTTATGGGGCGATTGTGTACCCAATACGGCAGCACTATCTGTATTGTTTCGTCCAATCATATCTCCGTTTAATACGGCAACAATACTATTCAAAGGAACAGTGGGGTGAGATGAATAATAACGGGAACCCAACAAACCTCTTTCTTCTGCACCCTGAATTACAAATAACACAGAACGTTTGCCCGGATTCTTTTTGAAAGCTCTGGCAACAGCCAACATAGCCACATCAACACTTGCGTTATCATCAGCACCATAATAAATACTATCGCCGTTAATAATATTGCGAATGCCATGTGCATCCTGATGACCACTGTATAAAACATATTCTTTTGAGAGTACAGGGTCTGTTCCTTTAATGTATCCAACAATATTTACTGAAGGGTAAGGATATTGCTCTACAATAATATTTGCTTTAAAATTTACATTGCCTGTAAATAAATTTTTTGCCGATTGATGCACCCACAAAACCGGAACGGTAGCAGTTACTTTTACGTTAGGGCCATTATCAATATCATAAGTACCTCTTACAAAATTTTCTTCTGCCTCATCCCAGTATTTTTCTGCAACCGCATCTGCAATAAAAATGATTGCAGCAGCACCTCTTTTAATAAATGATGTTCCGTATTTAGTTAACACATATCTGTTATACCGCCAGCCCGGTAATGATACATTCAAATTAATGCCCGCAGCATCTGCTTCTATGGCAACTATTTTTCCTTTTACATCAATATTATTGGTATCAATGGTTGAACCTTTTCCTGCAAAAACAACAGGAGCATTTAAAGCAGTATTAGCCATTTGTGCCACAGCAATATCTTTCCATACCTCTAATTTTTTATCGTTGATATAAAAAGAAGAATTAGCCGAAATATGGTTACGCCATATTGTAAAGAATTGCAGGTAAGTGCCATCATCTCCTGCAGGTAATAAACCGATGCTTCTGTATTTTTCTGCCAGCCATGCAGATGCTTTTAATTCATCTAAGGTTCCTGATGAACGGCCTTTGAAATGTGCATCAGCCAATGCATACATATCGGCTTTTAAATCTGATAACTGAATAACCTGCAATGCAGGCGGGTTAGCTGTTTGAGCATTTACAACTAAATGAACAAATGCTGCAACAAAGAGTAATAAACTTTTTCTCATGAAGTTAATTTTTATGCGGTATGAAAATACAATCTAAATCTTCACCAACTTCCATTTACCTCTTTTAAATAATATGAGAGAAGTAATAGTTACCAATGTTTCTGTTACCACTATGGCAATAAAAACACCTTTTGGCCCCCAATTAAGCACTACCGCTGCTAAATATGCCAACGGAATCTGAAATACCCAAAACCAAAACAAATGAATCCATGTTGGTGTTTTACTATCTCCTGCACCATTAAAGGCATTCATCATTACCATACCCACACCAAAGAAAATATAGCCTAAACTTATAATGCGTAATGCTTTAACACCGATTGCAATAGCTTCAACATCATCTGTAATAAATGCAACAAAAAATTCAGCAAATAATAAGAAGAAAACTGAAACTGCCGCCATAAATACTGCATTATACTTGGTTACTTTCCAAACGCTTTGTTCTGCACGGTCGGGTTGTTTGGCTCCTAAATTTTGCCCTACCAATGTTGCTGCTGCATTGCTTAAGCCAAATGCAGGCATTATAAAAAATACTAATAACCTTATGGCAATAGTATAGCCCGAAACTGCTTTATCACCAAAGCCTGCCATAATTCTTGCCATAGCAATCCAGCTTGCCGAAGCAACAATAAATTGTAAAGTAGCAGTAACGGCAACACTTAATAAAGCTTTTAAAATTGCAACATCAGGCAAAAAATATTTTAAATACATTTTTATAATGCCTTTGCCCTTTAATAATTGATAGAGTTGAAAACATACACCTATTGCCCTGCCTGTAGTAGTTGCAATAGCTGCACCTTGTATGCCTAAACCAAATACTTTAATAAATAAGGGACAAAAAATTATGTTACAAATATTGGCAAGCAATAAACTTTTCATAGCAATAGCTGCATCGCCAGCACCCCGAAAAATACCGTTCATTAAATGAATCAACATAATAACAACATTACCCGATATTAATATTTTAGTGAAGATGAAACCGTATGCTGTTGTTTCCTTCGATGCACCCATTAACAATAAAATGTTTTTCGGAAAGAAAAATCCGCAAGCTCCTATAACAATGCTTAGTGTAATTGCCAGCATTATACTTTGTGCCCCTGCTTTAGAAGCAGCATCATAATTTTTTTCGCCCACTCTTCTTGCAACCATGGCTGTAATTGCCATTCCCAAACCAAATGCAATGGAATAAATAATAGCCATTACGCCTTCAGTTAAACCAACAGTGGCTATTGCTTTAGGGCCTAACTGGCTAACAAAGAAAATATCAACCAAAGCAAAAACGCTTTCTGCCACCATTTCAATCATCATGGGTATGGCTAATAAAAAAATGGCCTTACGTAAACTGCCTGTTGTAAAATCTTTATGCTCGCTGCTGAAAGATTCTTTTAAAAAAGATAAAATAGTATGTAACTTATTGGAATAAGACATTATTGATAAAATTAAAATGAAATAATAACAAGCAGAAGAATGCTTGCAAACAAGAATAAATTGAGGGCTGATAAAAGGTACTAAGCCCTGCTTAGATTTTCATATGCGATGAATTGTGGTTGTAAATATAGAAGCAGGAATTGGTTTTCACAATTTATTTATCTTTCAAAGGAATTAATGTTTATACTAAACTATTTTAGGCTTATTGAAATTATTAAAGGTTATGCAAAAAATAGTTTTATAAATTGAACTAATTATACTAATTAAGTTTTAAAATGATTATTAAAAGAGTTAGCGAAAGCAATGAAATTACAGGTATAAAAAAACTGCAAAATGAAAATTTAAAATCAACATTAAAAGAAAGCGAAAGAAAAGAAGAAGGTTTTGTTACTGCAGAATACTCAGTTGAATTTTTAGAATATATGAATGCGATAGAACCCTCTGTTATAGCTAAAGTGGAAAATGAGATTGTGGGATATGCATTAGTAACAACAAAAGAAATAAAAGGTAAACACTTACTGCTTGATGATTTATTTAATGAGATTGATAAACTATCTTATAACAACGTTTTATTAAGCCAGATAAACTATGTCGTAGTTGGTCAGTTATGTGTTGCTAAGAAGTTTAGAGGTAAGGGCTTGGCTCAGAAATTATATTCATTTTTTAAAGAAGAATTATCGCACAAATATTTGTATTGTTTGACTGATGTAGATGAAAGTAACCCAAGATCAATTCAAGCACATTTAAAATCAGGTTTTGAAATCATAGGTACTTTACAGTATGGCGGTAGTTGTTGGCATATTGTACTATGGAATTGGAATAAAAAATAGAAGCCGTAACATTTATTACGGCTTTAGCTATCCATACCATTAATAAACATGCATACTATTCTAAAGAAAATTGGTTGCAGAGAGGTATGAAAAATGTGTAGGATTTCAATTAATTTGATTTAATACTGAATTCATATTTACCTGAACCAACTTTAATAATAGTGCAATTGTTTTCTTTTCCAACCACTTCAATATTTTTATTTGAAGTTATTTGTTGGTTGCTTTCTGTTATTGCATTGATATCTATTGAAGGAAGATAAACAGTTGCAGTTGTATTGTCAGGTACTTCTACTGTAATGATAATTTTTCCATCCTGTATTTTCCAACCGGAACTTAATTTTCCATAAAGTGTTTCATAAGATGCAGAAGCGTATTTGAATTGATTGCTGATATGAGGATAGATACGTATTTTTTTATAGCCTACACTATTATCTTCAATATCAAGTCCAACCATTACTCTGTACATCCAATCACCGATTGCACCATAAGCATAATGATTAAATGAATTCATACTTGTTGCCTGAAAGTCGCCATTGGTACGTATTCCATCCCAACGTTCCCAAATAGTTGTTGCACCTTTTGTTACAGGGTATAACCATGATGGATATGTTTTCTGCTGTAACAATGTATAAGCAACATCTGTATAACCAAACCTGCTTAACACATGGCATAAATAAGGTGTACCTAAGAAACCTGTTGTTAAATGATTATTGTATTGTTTAATATTATCGACCAATCTTTCAGCAGCTTGTTTACGCAAATTTTCAGGTAACATATCAAAATGTAATGCCAACACATAAGATGTTTGTGTGTTGCTCATAGTTGCACCATTAGGTGTTGTGTATTCTTTTAAGAAAGCTTCTTTAATTTTTTGAAGTAGTGCCGTATAAGTTGCTATATCGTTTGTTTTGCCTAATTCTTTTGCTGCATTAATTAATAATTGTGTTGAATGTGCATAGAAGCATTGAGCAATTAAGTATTTATTGGTAATAGCAGCTTTACCATCATTATCATCTGCCATTGTGTAAAATAGCCAATCACCAAAATGACTGCCTTTATTCCATAAATAATTGGTGCTTTTAGATTGCATGTAATTAACCCAGGCTTTCATGCTTTCATATTGATTTTCTAAAATGCGTTTATCGCCATACACTTCATACATTGTCCATGGTATAATCGTTGAAACATCGGCCCAGCCTGCACTTCCGCCCGCAGCCCAACCCTTATCTCCTAATGGATTTGGTATAACATGCGGTACACTTCCGTTAGAGAGTTGGTCTGCCGATAAATCTTTTAACCATTTGGTAAAGAAGTTATTTACGCCACGTAAAAAAGTTGCTGTACGAAAGAATGCCTGTGCATCACCTGTCCAACCCATACGTTCATCTCTTTGCGGACAATCAGTTGGCACATCTAAAAAATTCCCTCTTAAACCCCATTCAATATTGTGTTGCAGTTGATTGATTAATGAATCTGATGAAGTGAATGTGCCTGTTTGTTTCATATCAGAATACAATGCGATAGCCGTAATATTTTCAAGCTTTAATTCAGTTTTATAACCTTCTAATTTTATATAGCGAAATCCAAAAAAAGTAAAATGTGGTTCAAATGTTTCTTCTAGGTTTCCTTTCAAAATATAAATGCCTTCTGCTTTTGCTCCGCGAAGATTTTCTGTATAAAAATTCCCTTGTTTATCTAATACTTCTGCATGAAAAACTTTTATAGTATCCCCAGGATTTCCTTTCACTTTTAATTTAACCCAACCAACTAAGTTTTGTCCGAAGTCAATTACTTTTTCTCCTTTAGGCGTTGTAATAATTTTTGTCGGTTGAAAGGTTTCATGCTTTTTAATAGGTTCATTATAATTTGCTGTCAACACATTTTTTGAAAAGTCTTCTGTTTTTACATTGCTCCAATCAGCATCATTATATCCTGCTAAATTCCAGCCATTTTTTTCCTGTCTTGCATCAATCGTTTCACCTAAGTATATACCATTAGAACGTATGGCACCTGTTGCTGATTTCCAACTGTTATCAGAAAGAATATTGGCAGTTGTTCCATCAGTATAAACAATATTTAATTGAAAAAGCAAGGCAATATCATTTCCATAAATATTTCTTTTATGGTCGAATGAAAAATTACCTCTGTACCATCCATCGCCTAATGTTACAGCAATTGCATTGTTACCACCTTTTAATAAATTGGTTACATCATAAGTTTGGTATTGTAAGTGTTTGTTATAACTCGTCCAACCCGGTGTTAAATATGCATCGCCGATTCTTTGTCCGTTTAATTGTGCTTCATATAAACCATGTGCAGTAATGTATGCTGTGGCAGATTTTATTTTTTTGTTGTTACTGAATTCTTTACGGAATAATGGAGATGCAAAGCTGCTGTCTTCCTGATAGCCGGGTACAATCCAAGATGCTTTCCAATCTGTTGATTGCAATAAACCCATTTGCCAATAAGCTACTTCACTCCATTTAGATTCATTGCCTTTATTATCCCAAATTTTTACCTGCCAGTAATATTTTTGATTAGATGATAATGTATTGCCATTATAAATAATATGAATGGATTGGTCTGAATTTATTTTACCTGACGACCAAACATTTTTGTTTTTAGTTAATGCTTCTGCACTTGTTGCCACTTTTATTTCGTAAGCAGTTTGCAAAACATTGTATTGATTGGAATGCAGTTGCCAACTGAAAGCAGGTTGCTTAATATCAACACCAATTGGGTTGCTAAGATTTTCTAAGCGTAAATTATCAACTGTTAATTGAGCTGTTGCCAATTGAGCAGCTACTAATAGAACTGTTACAAAAGCAAAGGCTTTTCTTTTCATATAGCTTAGTTAATTAATTTTAAAGAAACAATGAGGTTGAAGATGCAATGAAAATGAAGAAAAGCAATAAGCTGTTTCATAAGCAAGCATGTTACTCAAAATTAAGATTGATGATTATTTTAAACTATCCTGTAGTGTATGTTTGAAAATAAAAAAGCCGCAACACAATGTTACGGCTTTCGCTCCTCAATCAGGACTTGAACCTGAGACCCTCTGATTAACAGTCAGATGCTCTAACCAACTGAGCTATTGAGGAATTCTGTTTCCCTTACGGGGCTGCAAAAATAGGGTTGGGTAGGTTTGTGAACAAAAAATTTTTGGACTTATTGAAAGAAAGAAAAAAAGCCGCCTTCTGCAAATCCGATATACACGCCATCTTCCCGTTGTTCTATGGGATAAGTTTTTAAAAAATAGCCTTCACCGGTAACATTTCTTCCGTTTTGTAAGCTGAATTTATAACGGTGCAATGGGCAAGCTACATTACCTAAAGCATCAATAAAACCATCAGCCATTACTCCACTTGCATGCGGGCATTTATGTGCAAATGCAAAGAGCTGATTATTGTGTTTAGCTATGGTAATTTTTTTATTATTTGCTTCCACTACACACATATTATTGCTTTGCCATTGCAATAAAGCTTCATTATCTGTAAGTTTATACCAGTTATATTTTTTGTTCATTTGATTACACGAATTTCTACCAATTACACTAATTAATTCATTTTTCAATTCGCGTAATTCCTTTTAATTGGTGTTATGGAAATTAAAAATAAACTGTTTTATACGGGTAGCGTATCTGATACATTTCTCTCACCTTATTCAAAATAAAATTTCTTAAGCCATCAATATTTTTTCGTTCCAGTGCTGAAACAAATATGCAATTGCCTTCGGTATTGTTTTCCCATTTTTCTTTCAGTTCTCGTAAAATGTCTTCTTTTACTTCATCTTCCAGCCAACTGTCAAAATTCTTTTCTTCATATAAATCCATTTTATTAAAAACAGTTAGTACAGGTTTATCGAATGCCTTTAATTCCTGCAGTGTTTTATTAACTGTACCAATGTGTTCTTCATGCTGCGGATGAGCAATATCAACTACATGCAATAAAATATCGGCTTCTCTTACTTCGTCTAACGTGCTTTTAAAACTCTCCACTAAATGGTGTGGCAGTTTTCTTATGAAGCCCACTGTATCACTTAATAAAAATGGTGTATTTTCAAAAACAACTTTACGTGTAGTGGTATCTAATGTTGCAAAGAGTTTATTTTCTGCAAATACATCACTTTTACTTAATAAGTTCATAATAGTGCTTTTACCAACATTGGTATAACCCACTAATGAAACTCTTATAAATTCGCCCCTGTCTTTTCTTTGTGTGAATGATTGTTTATCAATCTCCGCTAATTTTTTTCTGAGTAAGGAAATTTTATCTTTTACAATACGACGGTCTGTTTCTATTTCCGTTTCTCCCGGTCCGCGTGTACCGATACCACCACCCTGCCTTTCCAAGTGTTTCCACATACCTTTTAAGCGGGGCAATAAATATTGGTATTGAGCCAGTTCAACCTGTACTTTGGCTTGTGCAGTTCTGGCACGGCGGGCAAAAATGTCTAAGATTAAATCGCTCCTGTCAATAGTAGTAACGTTTAATTCTTTTTCTATGTTGGAAATTTGAGAGCCTGTTAATTCATCATCAAAAATTACCAGACCAATGTTTTTTGTTTGTACATAGTTTTTTATTTCTTCCAGCTTTCCTTTTCCTACAAAAGTTTTGCTATCGGGATGTTGCAGTTTTTGTGTGAATGTTTTTACTGCATGTGTTCCTGCGGTATCTGCTAAAAATGCCAATTCATCTAAGTATTCCAATACCTGTGTTTCTGTTTGCTCTTTCTGAACAACACCAACCAATACACAGTTTTCTTCGTTATTTAATTTCTGATTTTTTTCTATCAATGCTTATAAAAATTTTTCAAAGATAAACTGAGTAGTTGCCAATAAAAAACCCCAACATTTTGTCGGGGTTCATTAATTTATTATTATATTAATTACAATCCGCTTAGTGTTAGCCCGATGGATAAATTATTCATTGATGGACCAAAACCCGGTTTTAAAACTTCAGTTAACTGATAATCTACATTTAATGAAAGGTTACCATAACCAACTCTGCCTGTTAAGGCAACTTTTGTTCCGTTAAAAAATCTTTTGCTGTATTCTTTATCAATATAAGTACTGCCGTAAATGCTTGCACCGTTTCTGGTTCTTAAATCTTTTCCTTTAAAATAAGATTTTAATAAAGCTCCCACTTTTACACCTACTGCCGCCTTCCATGAATGGTTAGGGTCTGAAGGGTTTGAGTAATACCTGAACTCTATAGGTATTTCTAAATACATGGTAGTAACTTTCGATTTATTGAAGTAAGATGAATCTGAGCCGGAAAAGCTTGTACGGAAAGGAAGTGTGCTGCTGTTGGCTTTAACGTCAACATATCTGTGATCGAAAAAAATATTGCTTGTACCTAAACCGGCACCATATGCCAAACTAAAGCGATGGTCTTTTTTTAATGGCTTATCTAAAAGAAAATAAAAATTGAAATGTCTGCCAAAACCTTTGGTAGCCACACTATCGGGTCTGTTTAACCAGGTGTCAGAGCCAAACTGCAACATAAAATGGTCAGCAGCACGTTTGCTTACATCTGCCTTCTTATAATCTATTTTCGGGGCAGAGCTTTTTGTAACAACTGTTGGTTTTATTACCGTTGATTTGGCAGTAGTATCTTTTTTCTTTTTTGAAAATAAATTACCTAATTGGCCGTAAGAGCTTAATAAACAACTTACACAAAGCAGTAGTAAAAATGTTTTTTTCATTTTTTTAGTTTAGTAAAAAGCAATGATGCTTTTGGTAGCGGGCAAAAATAACAGAATTGATTGCACATAAAGGGTTAAAAATTAGCAAAAGAATTACAGGAAGATTAAAAACATAGAAAGTTGGCAGAAAATGAATTGCTTAATAGTTTGCATTTCTATATTTTTGCCGCTCCCTAAAAAGGGCGGGCCTATAGCTCAGTTGGTTAGAGCACCTGACTCATAATCAGGGGGTCCCAGGATCATGCCCTGGTGGGCCCACGATAAAAGCGAAGTAAAAATTACTTCGCTTTTTTATTCAATATTAAAATTGTATTTCTTCCTGGCTTTTTAAAGTTTGTGGTTTTGCCTCTAACCATTTTGTAATAGAAATATATTATTAAACACAGGGAATAAAGTTTTCGTTTAATTTGCTTTCAACCCACACCATCATGCACCTTTATAGAGGTTTAATTATTATCCCATGTTTTAATGAAGCAGCATCACTTGCTGATTTGGTTACTGAGATTAAAGAAAACCTACGGGGTATTTTAAACTTAGATATTTTAATTGTGAATGATTGTTCAACAGATAATACTTTAGACATTGCACAAAGAACAGAAGCTAAATATTTAGATTTACCGGTTAATTTAGGTATTGGAGGGGCTATGCAAGCAGGATTCCTGTATGCGTATTCACATAATTATAGTTTTGTAATACAATTAGATGGAGATGGTCAGCATGTTCCTTCAGAAATAAAAAAATTAATCGCTGCTTTTGAAAAAACAGAGGCAGATATTATTATTGGTTCACGTTTCTTAGAAAAGAAAGGGTTTCAATCTTCTTTTTTACGCAGAATAGGCATCAATTATTTCTACCTGATTAACCGTTTATTTACCGGATTGCATATTAAGGATAGTACATCCGGATTCAGGCTTTTGAATAAAAAAGCATTTAGTTATGCAGCCTTTCATTATCCCGACGACTTTCCTGAACCGGAATCCATTGTTATATTCGCTAAAAAAAAATTCAGCATTGCGGAAGTACCTGTAATAATGCGGGAGAGACAAGGAGGAAAATCATCTATCCGCTGGTTAATGCAATTGTATTACATTATTAAAGTTAGTATTGCAATGTGTTTTTCTTACATCAGAAAATAATTAGCATGGCCAGAATACAAATCATCACCATTATCATCAATTTTATATTTATCGGATACATAAGCAGATTGATTGTTAAAGGGAAATTGCGGGAAGAATATGCTGTTGTTTGGATTGTAATTACTTTTTTTTTGGTGCTCTTTTCATTTTGGAGGGACGGATTGGATTTTTTCTCTAAGTTATTTGGAGTTGCAGAGCCCCCAAATCTGGTGTTTACCGCTTTTATTTTCCTGATTATGATATATCTGCTGCATTTAAGCCAGGTAAGTTCTAAAATGCAAAAAAGTATTACTAAGCTAACACAGGAAATAGCTTTAATGAAAGAATCTGCAGAAAAAAATACAAAAAACTAACAAAGCGTAATGAAGCGAGTGTTATCCTACCCCGTAATAGTAGCAACAGCTATTTTCATTTTAGTGGTCATCAGTTATTCCAACCATTTTAACAATGGTTTCCATTTTGATGACATGCATACTATTGTAAATAATGTGCATATAAGAAATCTTAAAAATATCCCTGCGTTTTATTCAGATCCAAAAATGTTCAGTGCCTCTCCTGCACATTGGGGTATGCGGCCTTTGGTAACCACAACTTTAGCTATTGACTATTTTTTAGGCAATGGACTTAAGCCATTCTTTTTTCAGTTATCTACTTTTATTTGGCATCTGTTGCTGGTTATTTTATTATACTTTATTTTCCGAAACTTATTAAACAGAACTTTTGCTGATAAAAAACTTACTTCATTAACTGCTATACTGGGTGCCGGCTGGTTTGCCATTCATACTGCTAATGCAGAAACATTAAATTATATCATTTCAAGGTCAGATGTACTCTCAACTTTTTTTATTGCTTTATCGTTTCTGTTATTTGTTCTTTTGCCGGGGAAAAGAAAGTATTTATTGTATGTAATACCTGCAATTATTGGTGTGTTTGCAAAAGAAACAGTACCTGTATTAGTGCTGTTATTGTTCTTCTACCTGCTTTTTTTCGAATCAGGTTTATCTGTTGCAGATATTTTTAAGCCTAAGCATTTTAAAACGATACTAAACATAGTTCTTCAATTATTACCTTCTATTATTATTATCGCAGGTTTTCAATTATACACACTTAGTAAAATTAAAGCAATAGAAGGCGTTTCTAACCCTGCCGGTTATTATATGCTTACACAGCCCTATGTTTGGTTAAGGTATTGCATTGCTTTTTTTCTTCCGGGAAATTTAAGTGCCGATTCAGATTGGGGTGTGATTACGAATGTATTTGATGAAAGAATTATTATCGGTTTAGTATTTTTTTCAATTTTATTAATAACCGTAATAAAAACCTCAGCAAAAAAAGAGACAGAACCAATTGCATTTGGACTGGTTTGGTTTATAACTTCTTTATTACCCACTTCTTTAGTGCCATTTTCCGAAGTAACCAACGATCATAGAATGTATTTTGCTTTTATTGGTTTAACACTTGCACTGATTGCATTTATACTTTTGCAGGTTCAAAAATACAATCAGAGAAAACCATTTTCTGTTTCAAGAAAAATTGTCTTTGCAACGGTTATAGGTGCAGCATTTTTATTACAATCATTTGGTGTATATCAACGAAATAAAGTTTGGAAAACTGAAGAATCTCTTTGGCTTGACGTTACTAAAAAAAGCCCTATGAACGGAAGAGGTTTAATGAATTACGGGTTAACACAAATGGAGAAAGGCAATTACACAGTTGCCAATGAATATTTTGAAAAAGCTTTAGTTTATACTCCTTATTACCATAGCTTATTTATAAATCTCGGTATTCTTAAAAATGCAATGGGCAATCCGGCAGAAGCAGACAGCTACTTTAAAAAAGCCATTCTTTACGGGCCTAATTATGTTGAATCTTATACTTTTTACAGCAGGTTTCTTTCACAGAATAACAGATTTGATGAGTCTGTTTCAATGTCAGAAAAAGCTTTAAGTATAGATTCTTATTCAACTATGTCGCTTAACAATTTAATGACCGTTTATTTACAAACTCAAAATTGGAATAAATTAGTTCAAACGGCTCAAAGGTATCTTTCCATTATACCGGATGATAAAAATGCCATGCTCTATTTAGAATCGGGTAACAATAAGCGAAATATGTTTATGGCGAATGCTCCAACACAAATTAAAAACACTACTGCTGAAGATTATTTGAGTACAAGCCTAATTTACTACAATAACAAAGAGTATGAAAAATGCATTAATACCTGTTATGAAGCATTAAAAATTAAACCCAATCTGGCAGAAGCTTATAACAATATGGGGGCAGCTTATAATCAATTAGGGCAATGGCAAAAAGGAATTGAAGCTTGCACAAAAGCGTTACAGATTAACCCGAATTTCCCTTTAGCAAAAGCTAATTTAGAATGGGCAAAAAACCATTTAAATAAAGCAAAATAAAATTTCTCAATTCCTATAATGAAACAAACAACACAACTAAACTACTCTGTAGGAGAAAAATTATTATTGCCTCGCCCTGTTGAAAGGGTTAACTATATAGTACAGAACTGCACCGGCAAAAGAGTTTTAGATCTTGGTTGTTATGATGAGACTGCTTTAATTAAAGAAAACACAGGTAAATATTTATTTACAGAAATTTCAAAAGTTGCAGAATTACATTTCGGGGTAGATAATTCTTCCAAATTACCCGAAACGGGCATCAGCTACTCTGATACAGGAAAAATTTTTAAAGGGGATATTTACAATTTGCATCAAATGAATTTCGGTAACACTGAATTTGATGTAATAGTTGCCGGAGAATTAATAGAACACCTGCCGAATACACTTGATTTTTTTAAGCATATAAAAAAACAATATGCAGGAAAAAAAATGATATGCTCAACACCCAATACAACTTCACTGTCAAATATAGTATTGGCATTATTCAAAAGAGAATCCTGCCACATAGATCATTTGCAGGTATATTCTTATAAAACATTAAATACGCTTTGTAAACTGGCAGGTTTTACTGCATGGGAAATTATTCCTTACCACGTAAAATTTACAGAAATGATTATGCGGTCAAAAGGTATAAAGAAAATTTTTGTAAGCAGTGCTGAGAAATTAGTAAACACAGTTGAGACTATATTTCCAATGATAGCTGGTGGTAATATTGTAGCGATAGATATTTAGCATTACATACTATACTATACTATACTTTATTTTGTTTATGGCCCAATTCGTAAACCGCAATAAGCAGTTTGGCAAAATACTTACCCCAAATCTTACGCAGTAATTCAGTTTCTTCAAGTTTTCTTTTTCCATTTTTTATAAGGTTGCTCGTTTCTGATGCAGCATGAATCCTGTGCAGCATAAGGGTTTGGTTAATAAAAAAGAAAGAACCATTTCGAGAAGCAAGTTCGTACCATGCAAACCAATCAAGAATGCAGGCATATTTTTCAGAAAATGAAAATTTGTTTAATGTGAGTGAATTGTAGGTAACAGTCGGGCAACCGATAGGATCGCCCAATGCAAGTATCATTTTTTTTATAAACGGGGAATGAATATTCTTTTTAAAAAGAAAAGGAAAAAGCAATATTTTTTTTACAATATCATTAAGAGAAATATTTCTAACAGCTGTTCCAACCAAATCTTTATAACCGGTAAATGCAATCAGCCAATCCTTACAGTTAGCATTGTATGCCTTAATAATTTGCTCACTAAAGTCGGGTAAATAAATATCATCCTGGTGTGCAATGGTTGTTAATACTGTGGAGGATTTCGATAGAGCAAAATTCCAGTTCGAAGCGATTCCTTTCTCATCACTATTATTGATAAAATAATCAAGCTGATATTTGTCCACCAATGTTTTGATATAATTGTTTGGTGTTGAAGTGGTGATGATAATCTGACTTTCGTGTTTTTGTGCACGAAGGGATTGAATACATTGTTCCAAATAAGGAGACTCATTATATGCAGGTATTACAAACGTGTGTATCTTCATTCAGATCTAAATCTAAGAATTATTAGTTAGTTAATGTCAGAGTAAAAATATTGAATTTCAGCATACTTACAGTTTTAAGTAAAGCTTGACTATCAGAGATGGACTTAGCTTTAAGTGAACACAATATTTACCGGAAGTAATTAGTTATAAAAATATTTATTCAGATAAATTAAATAGTATGATTGTGCAGATTTTGTTCTGGCTCCTGGTATATTGCATTTCTACTGCCGCTTCAATTGTATTGCTGGGAGACAGAAACCTTATTTCAGGTAACCTGTTCAAGAATCAGGCATTCATTCATTTGCTCTTCAACTGGAAATTTATATCAGCAATGTGCTTAGCCGTTTTTTCAAGGTTGAGTTTTATTCTGTTAAACAATAGCTTTTTAAAAGTACCCAAATTAGCTAATGTTTCAACAACACTTACCACATTTGCTACGGTATTATCTCTCGCATTTATAGTATTGGCTAATTATCTTTTTCTGAACGAAAAATTAAATATGCAACAGGCAGCCGGAGCCGCAATTATTATTATTGGCACCATACTAATGATGAAATAATTGATTCTTTTATTTGAGTGAAGAACTGATGTATTAAAATAAAAGTAGAATGCGGAATAATTGCAGTTGCATTACAAAAACTATTGTATTACGGTTGCATAAATCTTCCTGTTTTACAATTATGCCTATGCCTTTATAATTAAAAGCTACTTAATTAACAGCCTTTGTTTTCAAAAACTAATTATCAAATGATGAAATCCCTACATTATTTCATTTTTTATTTGGAGGATAATTAAAAAAAGTAGATTTTTATTTACTATTAACATTTGGCATGAACCCCTACACCCCTAAGCAACTGCTTTTAATAGCTTTTTTTTGCATTTCGGCTCTTTTCTGCAAAGCACAAAGCCTTTCAAGGTCTGTTGTTTGTTCTTCAGCTACAACCGTTGATGCCGGCGGTTATTCAATTACCTATATTTTAGGAGAAGCCGTATGAGACCTTTTCTCAAGTAAATCAACAGGTACTTTTTTAACTTCCGGTTTTGCCCAACCTGATATCAGCATACAGGAAATACTGTCTTCAGCAAGCTATGCCAATGTAAATTTTACTTTATTTCCAAATCCTGCCCCTGCTGTAAGCACTATTAAATTAGGTTTTAAACCAACATTACCCGAAGGAAGATATTCATTAGCTATTATTGATGCTTCCGGTAAAATTTTACAAACAAGAGAGGTTTATTATAAAGCTTCTTTTTTTGCATACCAGGAGTTCATTGTAGCATCTTATGCAAAAGGTGTTTATTTTATGAGGATAATCGGGGTTAACAATTATAAAGCTGCTTTAAAATTCGAAAAACAATAGTTTAAGAAATAACATTTATGAAAAATATTTTACTACTTCTTAGTTTTTTCATTTTGTCTTTTAATGTTTGTTTTGCCCAACCGCAAGCATTCCGGTATCAGGCAGTTGCAAGAGGTACTAACGGTGCATTGTTAGTAAATACTTCAGCAAACCTGAGATTTACAATCAGAACAGGTTCTGCTACTGGTGCTATTGAATACCAGGAAACACAAACCACCAGTACCAATCAATACGGATTATTTTCTGTTGAGGTTGGATCGGGTAATCCTACCAATGGTATTTTCTCCAATATTAACTGGGCTGCAACTACAACAAAGTACATTCAAACAGAAATAGATTTGGGTAGCGGTTTTATTGATTTGGGTGCCAGCAAATTATTAAGTGTTCCTTATGCTTTATATTCTTTAAATCCCGGTCCGAAAGGAGCTACGGGTGCAACAGGTCCAACCGGAGCACAAGGTATTCAAGGGGTAGCAGGGGCAACCGGTGCAACCGGTGCAACTGGTGCAACTGGTGTTACAGGAGCTCAAGGTATACAAGGTATTCAGGGTGTGGCAGGTGCGAATGGAACTAATGGTGCTACAGGAGCTACAGGTGCAACCGGCCCAACAGGAGCACAAGGCATACAAGGTATTCAAGGTGTGGCAGGTGTGAATGGAACTAATGGTGCTACAGGAGCTACAGGGGCAACCGGCCCAACAGGAGCACAAGGTATTCAAGGTGTG
>SAIW01000013.1 GCA_004028795.1 Chitinophagaceae bacterium | reverse complement strand
ACAGGATTACTATCCTTTCGGGATGACTATGCCGGGCAGAACCTACACCAACGGAAGCCAATACCGATATGGGTTTAATGGCAAGGAGAATGATAAAGATATTGATGGAAATAATTATGATTATGGCTTTAGAATTTATAATCCACAATTAGGAAAGTTTTTAAGCGTTGACCCATTAACGAAAAGTTATCCTTGGAATAGCACTTATGCATATGCGGAAAATGATGTTATAAGAAGTATCGATTTAGACGGACTAGAGAAGGTAGATGTTACAATGAAGCAATTATCAGGTATTTATCATGTTTCTCAGCTAAATAACATAACAGTTCCTCCTACTAGTCGAATAATCGAAAATTGGACTTTACAGGCTGGGGCATATACAATGATTCCCCTATCTAATGGGGCTAATAATCCAATACCTTATTTTATTGCAAGATATTATTATAAAGATGAAAATGGTAATAAAACAGGCACATATCGTGATGATTATTGGGTAGGCTGGGATAAATTAGGTGATTTTAGGGAGAATGCTGGTGCCTATGCCTTGACAGCAAGTTATATTGAAAGTTTCTCGGATGGAAGAGTTTCTTCTAATTTATATGATGGTTGGAAATCGACATGGACTCTTGGAAATATTGCGAATGGTGTACTTATTTATCTTGGAGGAATTGTTGCTTACGAAACTCCAGCAGGCAAACAAGGTGGGAGATATGGAGATATTCCTAAAAAGGAATTTTTTGATAATCATGAATTACCCTCTAAAAGCTCATTAAAGCAATTTGGTATCCCTGACGGCGATGCACCTGCAATTCAAATGGAAACTCCTGGTCATAATAATACAGGAAGTTTTAGAAATTCTAGAAGTTCTCGTGAATTTAGAGCAAAAGAAATACAATTAATAAAGGAACAAAAATTCGATGATTTGTGGAAATTTGTAGAAGATGATTATAGACTTGCACAAAAAAAAGCTGGATATCAAGTAAATGAAAGTGCAGTAAAGCAAGCAAAAGATTATTATTATGAAAATATTGTTCCACAGTTAAAGAAGCAATAATGGACTTACAATTAACGCCTTACGTATCAGCAGGTCAATTTAAGATAGGAGCACTAAAAAAAAATATTAATGAAGTTTTAGGTAGTGATTTTGAATTTTATTCTTACAGTTATAGCTCAGACGTTACAGACCACTATAAAAAACACGGATTACAATTTGATTATGACAATGGAAATATTTGTATATCAATACAAATAGAAAAACCTTCTTTTGCTTTTTATAGAAACAAAAATTTACATGAGCAAACTTTCTTAGAGCTAAAATATTCATTTAAGTCTATTGAGAAAAATGCGTACGCTGATGATAATAATTTACTACTACTTGATATAGGAATTGGTTTATCTTTTAAAAATCATGAATTAGAAGGAACACCAGAGGTTGTGACTATTTTTAAAAAAAATCTTTTTGATAATTACTTATACCAGTATGAAAAAATATGGTAAATAATTTCCGTTCCCGCAGAGTCTCTCCTCTAAGCTTAGTGTAAAGCAGGATTCTGCGTTTAAGTTCTTTGATTTATGTTTTTGTAATCTATCCTTTCGGGATGACTATGTCGGGGCGTACTTACAACAACGGAAGCCTATATAGGTATGGGTTTAATGGGAAGGAGAATGATAAGGATATTAGTGTGGGCGGGCAGGACTATGGTATGCGTATTTATGATAGCAGAATTGGTAAGTTTTTGAGTGTGGATCCAATCGAGCGTGAATATCCAGAATTAACACCTTATCAGTTTGCTAGTAATACCCCGATTGAAGCAATTGATTTAGATGGTAAAGAGTCCGATTTTCATACTGTTGTTTATTTTGCATTGTGGCTTTTTAGTAATGATATTGAAGATATAAAGCAAGGTTCTAATTCTGTTTATAATGGGTATATTAAACAAATTGAAACAAATGAAACTGTTAGTCATTATCAAGAAATAGTAAAAGATAGAAACTCTGATTTAAGTGCAGAAGAATGGGGTGACTTAAGAAAAAAATCTGGTAGAGTCGAAGCTCTAATGGGAACCGTTCAAATAGGAAACGGAGTAAATTCTATCGGTGCCAAAATTGACGGGGCTGTAAATTTGACTGTTGGGGCTGTAAAAGGAGTGCAGGCTTTATCCAGAATGAGCCTTCCTAAAAAAGTATCCCCATTAAGACCTAATTATGTAGAAATCAAAACAAGCCAGACAAAAAATAGCTTTGAGTACCATGGGATGGAGTTTTTAGATGACGGGCTTAGAATGAAAGAGCAACCTTTAAACGCCGCTAAGGGGGGACTTCAACTTGAAAGCTCTGTTGCTAAAATTATGGGTAACTCTTACAAGGCAATGGGAGAAATAACAGTACCAATAAAAAATACCGAGTTGCTAAATTCTTTAAATGCAACTTCAAAAGGAAATTGGGTTAAAGTTTATGAAGCAGGTATGCGAAATGGTGCTAAAATTGAAACACATTATTTTAGAAATAGCACTACTGGTCAAGTTTTTGATGTTAAAACTAAATACAATTATTGGCATCAAAAAGCGTTTAAAACAATTGGAAAATGATAAATTACTCAATTTCAAAAATTGAAGAAATGGTTGATAAAGAAGAATTTTCAACTGAAATGATACCAGTTGTAGAGACTTTGCTTTCAGCGGTAAACGATTGGTCTAACCCTTTAGATAATTTTAATGATTATGAGATAGCAGTTCAACACTTTATTAAGAATATAACTACCAAAAATAACATTGAATCAGCTTTGAAAAATGTGAATGTTTCTAGTTATGCTTGGGAGGCAGAGTCTCTAAGTTCGTTAATAAAAATTTATGATTACTTTGAAGAAGGGATAACTTTAAAAGAGATTATAGATAAGATTATTCAAACACAAAGCCCGATATAGTTCCGTTCCCGCAGAGTCCTGCTTGGCACAGATGGCTTGGTAGAGAGACTCTGCGGGAACGGAACCGCTATGTGATGAAGTTATAAATTACGCTAATAAAACAAATGTTTTGAAGTTACGGCGTAGGCACAGCCATACGCCGAGTTGCGAAGTAGATAAATTACAATTAGTTAGGGTGTTAAGCTACGCCTAGTTAGGAGTTATCTATAAATTAAGAATATTTAAAGTATAACTATTCATTAAATATTCTCTTTAATGTGAGCGTATCGTAATAAATCTTATTAACTTTTGCAGAGTCAATACATGTAATTTTCATATAAAAACTTAATCTTTTTAAACCCTTTACAATTTTCCAAAACTTAATTTCTTTAGTAGATTCTATTTCAGAATTTTTGAAGTCAGTAAATTCTTGATATAGGTTTCCGTCTGGTGCTACTTGAAATTTAATGTTCTCAAATCCAAAATTGCACAATCCTATTCTTATAAACATTGTATCTCTATTTTTACTATCATTAGTAAAATAATACACAAATGGGGTTCCATATTCACTTTTTAATTTCCCACTAGTTTCATACTCGACATTATAAATACTATTGACTGAATCAGTCATATAATTAAAACTTTTTACTTTTTTTGTGTCTTTATAATACACTTTGAATGGGCCATAAAGATTACCATTATAATATGATTTTGTATATTCTATATTTTCTGTTTCATCATAGTGTATTAATATACCATGCAAACTATTGTTTTTATAATGACAGATTTCTTCTTTTTTCCCGTCTGGATAAAATATTTGAGTTGTTTTAAAAGTATCTTTATTAACAATTATTTTATCGACTACTTCTCGTACAACAGATTCATGACTGTTATTACTACAGCTAAAGAAAAATAAACATAAAAATGTTATACTACTTGAAATAAATTTATTCATAGCTTGAACTATATCTCAATGATTTGGGACTGTATCTTTAGCTGGTTTACCACTAGTATCTTCAACAGCAGACAAAGTTGAATCCTTTCTGTCAACAGGGAAATTTTTATGCTCAATTCTGCAATGAACTATTCCAGCATTGACTAATCTAGTTTTTTTCTCCTTTTCACGTTTTCTCTTTTCTTCTTCTGCCATTTCATGAAATTTATCTTTCATTAATTTAATTAATTCTTCTGTTGACTCTTTACCTTCCTTAATTTTTGAAGAGAGTTCATTCATAGCTTTAAAAATTTCTAATATTTTAAGAGTTTTCTCCCTTTTATTTAGATTCTTAAATAATCCAACTAAATCTGTTATTTGTGTTCGTAATCCATCGTCTGAAGACCATCCCCCCAATACTCCCACTAAGTCATCGATTGGAATTGGAATTGCATCTTTACCACTTAAATCACCATTTGAATTAAAATATCCACCCTGCTTTGATACTAAATATAATCCCCCCCTTCTTTGTTTGTATGTTTTGTCATCCTCACTTGCTTCATATAAATTTCCCAAGTCTGAGATTTTAATATGCTCAACTCCATCATTGGTTATTCGAGTTTCTGAACTACAAAATGAATACAATGTTCCACTTCCTAAATTCCCATTACTTTTATATCCAAATGCATATATTCCGGGTTCTTTGGATTTTTCTTCGATAACTTTTGTAGTTGAAAGTATTAATTTTCCTTGACCGTTATGTATATTACTAATTTCAATTGTATAATACTTAGATTCGCCACCATCCCAATCAATATTAGCAATTGGTGAGTTGCTTGCAAATTGATAGACTGAAAGCATTGGATACTCCTTTCGCAATGGGTCCACACTCAAAAACTTACCAATTCTGCTATCATAAATCCGCATTCCATAATCCTGCCCGCCCGCACTAATATCCTTATCATTCTCCTTGCCGTTAAATCCATACCTGTAGCTGCTTGTAGCGGTAAAAGTTCTTCCCGGCATTGTCATCCCGAAAGGATAGTAATCCTGT
>SAIW01000012.1 GCA_004028795.1 Chitinophagaceae bacterium | reverse complement strand
AAAACAAAAGACTTACAACATCTTATGCAATCATAAGATTCGCAAGTCTTGTCAAATCTGGTATAAAGTGGTTCGAGAATTGTACAGTTGAGTGCACAAAGCTTCATCATTAATGGTGAAGCTTTTGTTTTATAAATTCGTTTTAATTTGTAAAAAATATTTCAATGTCAACTTTTAATATAACATGTCCTAATTGCGGTCATCAGTTTGAACCTACCGATGCTTTACGAGATGAAATTCAAAAAGAATTAAATACCAAAGCCAAAGAATGGCAGCAACGCAAAGAAGAAGAATACAGGCAAAAAGAAATTTCATTTCAACAGCAACTTTCAGCAAAAGAAAAAGAAGCCGACCAAAAGTTATTAGCAGAGAAACAAAAACTGCAACAGGAATTACAGGAAAGTATCCGTAAGTCTGTTGCTTCTGATTATGAAAATCAACTAAAATTATTACAACAATCTGCTTTAGATAATGAAGAAAAATTAAAAGAAGCCCGTAAAAAAGAATTGGAATTTTTACAGAAAGAACAGACTTTAAAAAATAAAGAAGAAGAATTGCAGATAACACTTCAAAAGCAACTATTAAATGAAAGAGAAAAATTAAAAGAACAATTATTTAAAGAAGAAGCTGAAAGAATTAGTTTAAAAGAACAGGAATATAATCTTCAATTAAGAGAACTACAAAAGCAATTAGACGATCAGAAGAAATTAACCGAAGAAATGAAACGCAGGCAGGAACAGGGTTCTATGCAATTGCAAGGAGAAGTACAGGAATTATTATTAGAAGAAATTTTACGCAACACATTTCCTTTTGATAAAGTAGAAGAAGTTGGGAAAGGTGTTCGCGGAGCAGACTGCATTCAAACTGTAAGAAATCAGTTCGGTATTGAAACAGGTAAGATTATTTATGAAAGCAAACGCACTAAAGATTTTGCAAACGATTGGATTGAAAAATTAAAAGCAGATATGCGAACATTAAGTGCAGATGTTGCTGTTATTGTAACGCAGGCTTTGCCAAAAGATATGGAGCGTTTTGGTGAGAAAGACGGCGTTTATATCTGCACTTTTACAGAAGTAAGAAGTGTGGCTTTATTATTAAGAAACGCTTTAATTAAAATTTTTGATGCTAAAAAAAGTCAGGAGAACAAAGGCGATAAAATGGCAATGCTGTATGATTATCTGATTGGCAATGAATTTAATGAACAATGGAAAGCCATACGTGAAGGTTTTATGAGCATGAAACTATCTATACAAAGAGAAAGAGATGCCATGGAAAAATTATGGAAAGCAAGGGAGAAACAATTAGAAAAAGTTTTATTGAATGCTGCACATATAAAAGGTTCTGTTGAAGGTATTGCCGGTGCTGATGTAAATTTGAATTTGTTAGAGAATGATGATATTGCAATGATTGAATAATGAACGATTACCATTCAGAAAAAAATTATACCGATAAACCCAGCAGAAAGAAACCTATTTTTCCTGTTAATAATAAGCTACGCCAATATCTTAAACAATATGGCAGAGAGGTTAACCTGCCTGTAGCTTATAAAGATTTACAAAGATTTACTTACAGCATCCCTCTAAAAGATAAACACGGGAAAGATAGTTTTTGGGAAACCGTTAGTTACGATATGAATGAATGGCAATGGCTTCGCGAAAACTTAGTAAAAATTTATGCTATTTTAAAAACAGAAGGTGATATGAGTTTTATAAATCACCTTGATGTGGCAAGAATAGATTTTTGTTATTTCGGCAACAGTCAACCTTTTCGCATTCGCATTAAAAATAAGTTTAATGATAATTACGATCATTATTACATTAAACAGGCTGATGCCAGCCGTGTGTACGGTTTAGAATTAGAACACCTGCTCTCTCCTAACCGCATAACTTTCTTTACAGATAAAAGCACATTGATTGAAGAGCATATTCCCGGTATACCCGGAGATGTTTTTATTACTGAATATTTAAACAGCAACAGCACTAACTTAATTCGTTTGGCTAAAGAGTTTGTAAAGTTTAATGAACGTTGTTTTGTACAATTATTGGGCGATATGCGTAGCTATAATTTTGTAGTAAACATTATTCCTGATATTGAAGATTTTCAATACAGGATACGTGCAATAGATTTTGACCAACAGAGTTATGAAGGAAGAAAAAATTTATACCTGCCGCAATTTTTTAAAGAGAATAAATCTTTGGTTGAAGTAGTAAGCCGTCATTTAGATAAAGAAAGCATAGCCCAATACCAGGCAGAAGAAAGAACGATGATGACGTACAGATTGGTTTCATCGCGTTATCGTATAAAAGAATTATTAGATATTATGACGACTGATAGTATTTCGCTACCTGAAAAAATAGAACAATTAAAACAAGAACTCTACTTACATTTTAATAAAGCAGGCAGTTTTTTAAAACCCAAAACTATGGGCCAATTGGTTAAAACACAATTGAAAAAATCTTTACAGAAGAATTTGATGTTAGTCCCTAAAACACAAGGCAGGGTTGCCGATTAGCTCGAAACAAAAAAGATTATCAAAAAATGATAATCTTTCCAGAGGTCCCGAGCGGATTCGAACCGCTGTAGGAGCTTTTGCAGAGCTCTGCCTAGCCACTCGGCCACAGGACCATTTGATTTATGCGTTGCGAAAATAAAGCATCGTTACTAATTTCAAAATTCTAATTTTACAAACTTTAGTTTCAACATCATTTCGATATCAGGTTCGTAACAAAGAGGAATCTTTTTTGTAAGATATATTGCTCGGGCAAGAATTTTTGAAATAACTAAAGTAGTTGAAATTAAATTGTTGCATAATGAACAGAACGTACAAGTACCTGCCTGCCGGTAGGCAAGTGCGACGCTCCGAAGGAGTCCTTTGACAACAACAGCTTAATTACTAACCGATTGCTTGTATCATAAATAAAAACACATGAACAGAATTGCTGAAAGCGAATTAATTATTACTAAGAGAGGTTCTATTTATCACGTTGATTTAACGCCCGATGAATTGGCTGATACGGTTATTACTGTTGGAGACCCGGGGCGTGTTGCGAAAGTGAGTAAGTATTTTGACAGTATTGAAGTTCAGCAGGAGCACAGAGAATTTGTTAGCCACACAGGTTATATTGGTAAGAAAAGAATTACTGTTATTTCTACAGGTATCGGCCCAGATAATATTGATATTGTTATTAACGAGTTAGATGCTTTAAAAAATATTGATTTTGCCAACAGAACTATTAAAGAGCAACATGCAGCTTTAACAATTATTCGTTTAGGAACATCGGGGGCATTGCAGGAGCATATTCCTGTTGATAGTTTAGTAGTGGGTACACATGGTTTGGGTTTAGATAATTTGCTTCATTATTATCCTTTAAAAAATAATAATGAAGAGCAGGAAATTTTACAGCAATTTATTGCTCATACACAACTAACAGGCAATATTCAACCCTATTTAGCAACTGCAGGTGCAAGTGTTATCAAACATTTTGGTAATGATTTTTTTCATGGTATTACAGTTACCTGTCCGGGGTTTTATGGTCCGCAAGGCAGGGTATTGCGTTTGGGTTTATCTAACCCTATGTTGGTTGAAAGGCTTACAAGCTTTAGGTTTGGCAATCATTTCATCAGTAATTTTGAAATGGAAACAAGTGCTATTTATGGCTTGGGAAAACTGTTAGGCCACCATTGCTTAGCTGTAAATGTTATTGTTGCCAACAGGGTTAGAAAAGAATTTAGTAAAGATGGAGATGCGGCTGTAGAAAAATTATTACAAAGAAGTTTAGCAATTATTGAAAATATTTAGGTGAATGAAACTGCAATTCTACAAATATCAAGGAACAGGAAATGACTTTATTATTCTCGATAACAGAGAAGGGAAAATAACCTTAAGTCCTGAACAAATAAGCAAGCTATGCGATAGAAGATTTGGCATTGGTGCAGATGGCTTAATGATGTTGAATGCAAGCACTATTTACGATTTTGAAATGTACTATGTTAATGCCGATGGCAAACCCAGCAGTATGTGTGGTAACGGCGGCAGGTGTTTAACGCAGTTTGCTTTTGACAGGGGTCTTAAAAAACAGTCTTATAAGTTTCTGGCTATTGACGGAGAACATGATGCAGTATTTGCAGATAACGGATGGATACATTTAAAAATGAAAGATGTTCATTTTATAGAAAACAAACATGGTGATTTTATTTTAAATACCGGCTCTCCCCATTTTGTAAAATCTGTAGGTAATGTAATGAACATGAATGTTTATAAAGAAGGGTATGAAATACGCCACAGCAAAGAGTTTGAGCAGGAAGGTATCAATGTAAATTTTGTAGAAAGCATTGATGAGGATAAAATTATTGTACGTACTTATGAACGTGGTGTTGAAGATGAAACATTAAGTTGCGGTACCGGTGTTACAGCAAGTGCATTGGTATTTTATCATAATGAAGTTGGCTTTAACAGAATTGAGGTGAAAACGTTGGGGGGCAATTTAGCAGTAGAATTTGACCGTGTTGGAGAAAATGCTTTTGAAAACATCTGGCTTTGCGGACCGGCTACTTTTGTGTTTGAAGGCGAAATAGAAATTTAATAAACCTTATCCCACATAAACAATAAAGCCTCGCAGTAAGCGAGGCTTTATTGTTACTTCATTTTACAATCTTTTATTTATTGGTGTAATCCATCATAAAGTTTAAACTTAGCATCAAAAGTATCATACGCTTTAAGGTCTTTACCTTTTACTTTATCTCTTTTGTAAGCATATAAGTTAGCCAGATAATCTACTGTTTTATTGAATGAATTTTTTTCCTGAGAAGTTTTAGCTGTTTTAGTTTTTAAAACTTCATAGGTTTTTTCATACCATTCAATAGCTGTATCAACGTAATCACTTGCTTTTTTATCTAATGTATTATTTTCAGCTTTTATAGCTTCAATTGCAGGTTTGTTTTTTGCATCTATTGCGGCTTTTTTCTTTAAGTCTTTTTCTGCCTCTTTCTGAGCATTTAAGTCCCGCATTTTCTTAAGATTTTCTCTTTGCATTTCATCAATCGCATCATATTCAAGGTAGTTTATTAAACCAAGATTGAAAGAGGCAATAAACATTGCATTATCTTTTGCATAAGCCTTCTTAAATGCCTCAGCAGCCTTTTTCTTATACCCTGCTATTTTGGTACTATCCATTTTATCTTTTTCTTCCTTAGGAATATTATAAAATGTAGAACCATAGTTTACATAATCTTCTGCTGATAAAGTTCCTGCTGCGTCTTGCTTGTCATAAACATCAGCTTTATCCTGGAATGAGAAATTCTTGTCAACGTATTCAGCTTCGTATTGATCCCAGTTTTCTTTCGGGAAAATACTTTTTGCAGTTTTCAAAAAATCATCAAACTCTGCTTTGTTTTTGGTTTTTATAGCATTTAATAAAAGAAAGCTGTAAACAATTTTATAATCATCATTACCACTTACTTTTTTATCTGCTAATCTTTTATAGTTTTTATAAGCCAACTCATCTTTCTTAGCTTGCTGATAGCAATAACCTGTAAAGAATATCATTGATGTATCAAAAGCCAGATTAGACGTTGTAAACTTATTGGCTATTATCAGATCGATATAATCAACGGCTTTAGAAAAAGATGTAGCTGCTTCTTCATATTTTTTTGCTGTAAACGCTTCGTTACCTACTGTACGTTCTTTATTATATAGAGTAAAGAAAATATCTGAGCCGCTGTTATCTTTTAAGGTTTTTAAAGATGGTTCTGCTTGCAAATATTTAGTAAAAGCATCTTCTGCATCTGCTAAAGCGTTAGGGTATTTCGCTTTTAATTTATCGTCTTTATAAATTGAATTATTAATATATGATTTCCAGAAAAGAGCTTCAGGTTTTGTTGCTCCTGCGGGGTTAGAAGCCAATTGTTTATCCAATTCTGTTTTGGCATCTTCTAACTTTTTAAGTACAGCCAATGTTTGTACTTTCTTAAAATCCTGAGCATTAGATACCAGTACAATTGAACTGATAACAGCAAGCAATAGTAAACGCTTCATAAAATTGTTTTTAATTATTATCTGTTGATGGGGTTTGTGTTGATTCATTATTATTTTCTTCGGGTTTATTTTCAACTTCACTTTCCGTTGATTGTTCTTCTTCAGATTGCTCCTGCTCCTCTATTTTTGAAATAGCTGCAATGGCATCTCCTTCATCTAACCTTATCAAAATTACACCTTGCGTTGCACGGCCTGCTTGTTTTATTGAAGCAATTGGTGTACGCAATGTAATACCCGACTGGCAAGTTATAATTAAATCTTCTTTTTCACTAACATCTAAAATTCCAACAAGACGACCTGTTTTTTCTGTTACATTAATTGTTTTAACACCTTTACCTCCACGGTTAGTAATTCTGTAAACGTCTTCTCCGTCTTCATCAATTAGTGGTGTTCTTTTTCCAAAACCTTTTTCACTAACTACTAAAACGGTTTTTGATTTATCTTCTTTATTCACACAAATCATACCTACTACTTCATCGTTGGCTTCATCAACTTCAATACCGGCAACACCAATAGCTCCTCTTCCTGTTGCCCTGACTTTTTCTTCAGGGAAGCGAATGGCACGTCCGCTTTTAACAGCCATCATAATTTCGCAATTACCATCTGTTAATCTTGCTTCTAACAATTCATCTCCTTCCACAACAGTTATAGCATTAATACCATTTGCTCTTGGTCTTGAAAAGTCTTCTAAATCTGTTTTCTTAATAATTCCTTTCTTGGTACACAATACAATATACTTTCCTTCAATTGCCTCTTTTTTATCCAAGTCTTTTATGTCAATAATGGCTCTTATCTTATCATCCTGCGGAATCTGAATTAAGTTCTGAATAGCTCTTCCTTTGCTTTGCTTTTCTCCCTCCGGTATTTCATATACTTTCAACCAGTAACATTTTCCTTTTTCTGTGAAGAACAGCATCGTGTCATGTGTAGATGCAACAAACAAGTGTTCTACATAATCTTCTTCTCTTGTTTTTGAACCGATTGCTCCTCTTCCGCCACGGCGTTGCTGACGGTAATCTGCACCGCTTGTTCTTTTAATATAACCCAAATGAGAAATAGTAATTACCACATCTTCTTCTTTCACAAAATCCAGCATATTTATTTCATCTGCCAAAAATTGAATTTCACTTTTTCTTGGTCTGCCGAATTTTGTTTTTACTTCTTCTAATTCTTTCTTAATTAAATCGTATCGCAAATTTTCGCTTGCCAATAAATCTTTCAAGCGTGCAATAGTTTGCATTAACTCATTAAACTCTTCAATAATTTTCTCACGCTCCATTCCTGTTAAACGTTGTAAACGCAATTCAAGAATAGCCTGTGCCTGTTTTTCACTTAGCCCAATACCTTGCTGGTAATGTTTTTGTGCTAATTCATCAAATAAAGAAGCAGGTAAATGCCAGTTATCGGCAACACTTTTTTCAATTAATGCTTTCTTAGCTTCATCGGGCGTAGCACTGTTTCTAATAATTGAAATAGCAGCATCTAAATGATCTCTATCACCGATAACTTTTAAATATCCTTCTAATAAATGTGCCCTTTCTTCTGCTTTGCGAAGTTCGAATTTGCTGCGGCGTATAACCACATCCATTCTGAATTCAATAAACTCTGCAATTAAATCTCTTATGTTAAAAATCTTTGGTCTGCCTTTACTGATGGCAACATTATTAATACCAAAGCTGGTTTGTAATTCTGTGAATTTATAGAGTTGATTAATGATAACATTGGAAACAGCATCTCGTTTTAAATCAACCACAATACGTGTTCCTTCACGTTTATTGCTTTCGTTATTTACATGAGCTATGCCTTCAATGGTTTTATCATTTACTAACTGACCAATCTTATCAGTCAATGCATCTAACCCAACCTGATAAGGCACTTCAGTAATAATTATTTGTTCTCTTCCGCTTGGCTTTGTATCAATATGGCACTTACCTCGCACCACTACTCTTCCACGGCCTGTAAGCATTCCCTGTTTTACTCCTTCCATGCCGTAAATAACACCGCCTGTCGGAAAATCGGGTGCTTTTACATATTGTAATAAATCTTCAGCAGTAATTTCTTTGTTGTTAATGTATGCAATGCAGCCATCAATAACCTCACCTAAATTGTGGGGCATCATATTTGTTGCCATACCCACGGCAATACCGCTGCTGCCGTTCACCAATAATTGGGGAATGCGGGTAGGCAGTACACTTGGCTCTTCTAAACTATCATCAAAGTTGGGTTGAAAATCTACCGTATCTTTTTCAATGTCTTCCAACATTGCTTCGGCAAATTTTTCTAACCTAACTTCCGTATAACGCATAGCTGCTGGTGGGTCCCCATCCTGTGTACCAAAATTACCCTGACCATCAACCATTGTATGCCCCATCGTAAATTCCTGAGCCATACGAACCAAAGTATCATAAATAGAAGCATCTCCATGCGGGTGATATTTACCCATTACTTCACCCACAATACGAGCTGCTTTTTTGTAAGGTTTATTGCTGTTGTTACCCAACTCATTCATGCCATATAGTACACGGCGATGAACAGGTTTAAAACCATCTCTAACATCCGGCAAGGCACGTCCAACAATTACAGACATTGAATAATCAATGTATGCAGTCTTCATTTGCTCTTCAATATTTACCTGTATTACTCTATCGTTGTCGTTGGTTTGTTCAGGCAACAATTGCTCGTTATTATCCATTCAGTAAAAAAATTAAACAATTAAAATCAGTGGACGGCGAAGATAATTTTTAGGTATTGAAAAACCTTATAAAACACCTGTTATTTACATGGTTTTATACACATTTTGTAAGTGATTGTTGAAAGAAAAAAGCCAATGATTTAACTGAAGAAAAAAGCTACAAACCTCATAAGCCGGATTCTGTTTTTATACTATCATTTATCTGGTTGCAACATTACTGTTACAATCTTGCTGCCTACCCTGAGCCCTGTCTGCCGAAAGGCAGGCTTGAACGGGCAGTTCTCAGACGGCTCTATACGTGGCATTACAGCACCTAAGGTTTACCCGCTGCACTAATTACTTAACACAGCCGTGAGCTCTTACCTCACATTTTCACCCTTACCCGAAGGCGGTTATTTTCTGTGGCACTTTCTTCCCGATTGAATCGGGACCGGACGTTATCCGGTAGATTGCCCTGTGCTGTCCGGACTTTCCTTCCCGAATAAATTCGGAACGATAGTTCGGGCTTGTAGCAAATGCAAAAATACTTATTGAAGTAATAAGTAAATACAGTTTATAAAGCAATACCGTAATTAATACTGAAAGAAAATTTCTGTAGCACCGTAACCGAAACGAGGATCATATTGATTGATAAAGTAGCGTACTTCTTTTTTTGTTTTAAGAATATCATGAATTTCATCCCTCAACTTACCGCTTCCCACACCATGAATAACAATAAGATTAAGGCGTTGATGGGCAACAGCTAATTCATACCATTTATTAAACTCATCTAACTGCATATTGAGTATTTCAAAATTGCTCATATGTTGCCAGTTATCGCTTAGTTTTTCCATGTGCAAATCAACTACTTCTCTTGCTGGTGGCAGGTTTTGCTTTATTTTGTTGGCTTCATATACTTTATACCCTTTAGCAACCAGGCTGCTTACTTCAAACTTATCTTCCTCAATTTTATCAGGATATTTTTCAAACAATAAAAATTGAATGGCAGGCTCATTTTTTTCTTTCATTTCTTCAATGCGTTTAAAGAGTTGTTTGCCTTTCAGTTTTACATTGGCTTCAAAATAAGGAGCTTTATTTTTTTCTTCTTTCAGTAATGAAAATGTGAAATGAAAGGAAGGACTATCATTCATATCTGCAAAAGAAATATCGTGCAGATAAAAATCATGAAATGACAGTATTTCGTTCTTTAATTCAAATTCATTGGTTCCGAAAAATTGTTGCTGATAAATAAAATGATAAGGAAGGTTCGTTCTGTTAACAAGATGAATTTTAAAAAGTTCTACCACTTCATCATTAAACTCATCTAATGAAAACTTGGGAATCAATGAAAGCCAAACACCATCTGCAACTTTGTTGGATGTAGGGCTTATTTTTTCTTTAGGTACATTATCAATAAAAACTTTTGCAGGCTTTTTTTCTTCAACTATTTTCTTTTTGGTAAACCGATAAAAATAAGGGAAGTCAATCTGGTCCATATAAGCCGGGAACTTGACTCCCCTTACTTCAATTAAAACCATTTTATCGTTCAGGATTTCTACTACTTTGCCTTCTTCATTGCTGTGCAGCACAATAATTTCATCACCAACCTGATACTTCATTCGCAAAATATTTTTGCAAATGTAGTTGAAGCAATACTTACTTTTTCTGTAGTTTTTGTGTACCTATATGGTTGCCCTGTGCATCGTAAATTATAATATAGTATGCATCTTTGGCAACATTAGCAAGATTAAAATTAACTGATGTTTGCGTATTGGCTGTTACAGAAGCCGTTTGTGTTTTTACAATTTGCCCCCAAAGGCTTACTAATCTTATACTTACCGTACCTGTTGTTGGAGGTGTAAACGTAACTGCTGCATAATCTACAACAGGGTTAGGATAAACAGATATAGGTGGTACTGTAATACTATTGTTAGATATTGTATTAACAACTACTGCTTTGGTAATACTGTCTTTACAACCACTGCTTCCTGTAACAACTAATTTAACATTGTAAGTACCAACAGCACTGTATGTTTTTGTTGGATTAACTAATGTTGAAGTAGAGCCATCACCTAAATTCCATGCGTAAGTCATCCAGCCACTTGAAATTGTTGATGAACTTATGAAAGTATAACTGTTTCCGTTAACCGTATTTGCTATAATATTAAAGTCAGCATGAGGCTGTGCTCCGCCCTGAGATTGAATGGTAACAGATTTTGTTGAGCTGTTATTATTAGCATCTGTTGCAGTTAAAGTTATGGTATAACTGTTAGGGTATAGATAATAATGACTTGGGTTTTTAGCTGTTGATGTAGCACCATCACCAAAGTTCCATAAATAAGTTACTGTTGGTGCACCGCCTGTTGTTGTATTTGTAAATATGAATGCCTCCGCAGAACTTGTACAACCATTACGGGAGAATGTAAAATCTGCAACCGGTGCTGCAGCTACATTTACAATTTGTGATGTGGTATCCTTACAAGTACCTCTTCCATTAACAAGCAACTTAACATTATGAGTACCTGCACTTAAACTAACTATCGGGTTACTTAATGTAGAAGTGTTACCGTTACCGAAATCCCATGCATAAGTAATCGGTCCTAATACAACCGTTGATGTACTTAAGAAAGTATAATCATGACCGCTTCCTGTATTAGTTAAAATATTAAATGAAGCATGAGGTTTATCTCCTACATACAATTGCCTCAACGTTTGTGAAGTATTGCCATTACAATCTGTAATTTTTAATACAACATCATACTCACCGAATTGGGTATACGTTTTTTCTGCATTTTTTGTATAAGCATAAGTGCCATCACCGAAATTCCACTCATACGTTAAAGCACATCCTGTACAGGCTGTTGTTGTATTGGTAAATACATAATGGTTATCTGTTATACATTGGCTACTGTCATTAACTGTAAAACTTGGTGTAGTACAAATTGAAGAACCACCACCTCCGCCGGAATTTGATACAGCAATCGTTTTAGTAATTGTATCAGTACATCCGCCATCACTTACAGCAACTAATTGTACATGATAAGTACCAACGGCACTGAATGTTTTAGTTGGGTTTTTATCTGCTGAAACTGTACCATCTCCAAAATTCCACCAATAGCTACTGATATTACCTGAAGGAATAGTTGATGTGTTGGTGAATGAATAATTATAAGTAGCATTTGCAGTAGCGTTGAAACCCGCTGTGGGTTTAGCTCCTACACGTAGTACTCTTGTAACTGAAGCATGTGTACCATTTACATTGGTAACAGTTAAAGTAACATTATATTCTCCCGGAGTAGCATATTTTTTACCCGGATATTCTAAAGTTGAATTAGTTCCATCACCAAAATTCCAGGCGTATGTATAAGGTCCGACACTGCCACCGGATTGATTAGTAAATGCAAAATCATTTACTGTAATACATTGACAGAAATTATTGATATCGAATGAAGCAAACAAACTGTCTTTAATGGTAATAGATTTTGTAACACTATCCTTACATCCATATTCGTTACTTATTGCAACTAACTTAACCGGATAAGTTCCATCATTAGTGAACACATGATTAGGTTGTAAAGCAGTTGAAGTATTTCCATCTCCATAATTCCATGAATAACTTAATGTTCCTGCAGTAATATGGCTGGCATTTTCAAATGAAATATTTCTATAATTATATCTGTCAGCCCCATAAACAAAATTTGCAGTTGGTGCAGGTTTTACTGTAACATTATGTGTTACAGAACTTGTACAACCATTGCCTAAAGTAACAATCAAATTAACAGGATAAATGTTTGCAGAATTGTAAACGGTAGTTGCATTCTGATTGATTATAAAATTGCCATTACCCATATCCCATTGATATGTTGCACTGTTTCCTAAAGGAATGATTGATGTACTGCTGAATGTAAATAAATTATTAGCTGATAAACAATATTCAGTTGAAGGGCTTACTGTAAACTGAGCGGTTGGAGATGCTAATACATGTAAAATAGTTGTAATGCTGTCTTTATCTCCTTTGCTTGATGTTACAACTAACTTCACAGAATAATCGCCAATAGCAGTATAAGATTTTACAGGGTTTTTATCGGTTGAAGTAGTACCATCTCCAAAATTCCATACATAACTTAATGAGCTTCCGGTAGTACCGATACTGTTATTAGAAAAAGTAAATTTATTATTGTTAAAACATTGAGTGGTTGTTCCAACACCAAAACCAACAGAGAATACATTATTACCAACAGTAATTGTTTTGGTTATACTATCAGCACAGCCCGTATTTTTACCTGAAGCAATAAGCGTTACTGTATAAACACCATTTTTAGCATAAACATTGAAAGGGTTTTTATCAACAGCAGAATTATTATCACCAAAAAACCAGTTATAATCTAATTCACCACTTGTAACAGTTGTTGCATTATTGAAGTTAATTTTCTTACTGTTACCTGCATCAACTGCGTAAGAAAAATCTGTAACCGGCGAAGGATTTACTATAATTTGATGTGAAATAACCGCAGGGCAAACATCATTAAATGTACCTCTCAAAGTAACTGTATAATTTCCCGGGGCAGTGTAATTGATAGAAGGATTTGTTTCAGTTGATGTTGCTCCATTACCAAAGTCCCACGTATATTTTAGTCCACTAAAGGCTCCATGAGAAGTATTAGTGAAAGTAAATTTATTTCCTTTGAAACACTCAACAGAAGTAGGGTTGGCAGTAAAATCTACATTTGGAGAATTTACCACAAACACGTGGTAAGAAACTGAATCTTGCTGGTGATCTTTATCAGTAATTACTAATTTCACCACATACTCTCCTGCTGCTGCATAAGTTTTTACCGGATTGGTTTCCGTAGAAGTTGTGCCATCTCCAAAGTTCCATAAATAGGTTAAGCAACCACACTTAGAAATTGAAATATTGGTAAAGTGGAATGAATTATTGGTAATACATTGGTTATCATTATCAACATGAAAACCCGGAATAATAGTAGTTGGTACAACAGGGTTGGTTGTTACAGATACATTGGTTGATGAAGAAGATGAGCAGCCGTTTATATTAGCAACATTAAGTGTAACATGATAAGAGCCTTGTGCAGCATAGGTTTTAGCAGGGTTTACTGAAGTAGATGTAGTAGCATCACCAAAGTTCCAGTTAAAAGTATTGCCGGTAGTGCTTCCTGAATAAGTAAATACAAAATTGTTTCCGCTTAGTTGCTGAGAAGTATTATTTACAGTGAATACATTTGAAGGCACATCGTTTACTGTAACAGTAACAGATTTTGTTGAGATACCGCATGAATTCGTAACACTATAACTTATTGTTGAAGTTCCGGCTGCAATACCTGTAACAACACCATTGGCATCAACTGTTGCTACACTTGTATTGGAAGATGACCAAGTACCCGCAGCTGTTGAATTACTTAATGCTGTTGTGCTTCCTTTACAAACAGTTGTTGTACCGGTTATATCGTTAACCGTAATCACATCCCCAACAACAATAGACTTCGTTTTGGTTGTTGTTCCGCAACCATTTGATATAGCATAAGAAATAGTTACTGTTCCTGTTTTTATACCTGTTACAACTCCTGTATTTGAAACAGTAGCTACACTTATATCTGAAGAACTCCATGTTCCACCCGCGGTTGCATCAGATAAAGTTATCGTTGAGTTTTTACAAACTGTTGTATTGCCGGTTATATCTGCAACTGTAGGTGCATCATTAACTGTTACTGAAGCAGTTTTGGTTGTTGTTCCGCAACTATTCGATACCGCATAAGAAATAGTTACTGTTCCTGCAGCAACACCAGTTACAACACCACTGCTTGAAACGGTTGCTACACTTGTATTGGAAGAACTCCAAGTTCCACCCGCAGTCGTATTAGATAAAGTTATCGTTGAGTTTTTACAAACTGTTGTATTGCCTATAATATTTGCAACAGTTGGTGCATCACTAACTGTTACTGAAGCAGTTTTGGTTGTTGTCCCGCAGCCATTCGATACCGCATAAGAAATAGTTACTGTTCCTGCAGTAACACCCGTTACAACACCATTGCTTGAAACTGTTGCTACGCTTGTGTTAGAAGAACTCCACGTTCCACCTGCAGTTGTATTAGATAAAGTTATTGTTGAGTTTTTACAAACTGTTGTATTGCCGGTTATATCTGCAACAGTTGGTGCCGTTGTACAGCCACTTCCGCATCCTGTAACAGCTGGTGTAAATGGATAATAATGAACTTCGCCACCATTTTGATAAAATGATAACCCTATTACCTGACCTTCAATATTTGATTGATTGACTGTTTTTGTTATGTCTGCATAAGGTGCAAAAACAGTTCCTTCAATAGTACTGTTGCCTGCAATATTTAATGAAGTGCAATTGTAGAAATTATAAATAATGTAAGGCGAATTGTTTCCACCGATACCGGCCTGATTCCAAACATTCCATGTAAAACTTCCTGAAGCATTCACGTTAATCACCAAAACATGAGAAGCATCCGGTTGTGTATTGAAAGTAACTCCGTTAGTAACACTATTTAATTCTGTACCAGTACAATTCAACACATTCGTTCCGCTACTTAAATTAATTTTAAATTGGCCTCCTGTTAAAACAGAACTGATTGTTGTTCCATGCACATTACCGTTTGGATTGGTTAAATCTATTCCGATTGCAGAACAGGCAGCCATGCTGGTTGCATTACTTTGAAAAGTATTAAATGCTGCATTGAAATCTAAATATGTAGAAGTGTTGGCATCGCAAACCGGTTTGTTAGATGCACTTACTTCCGGAGTACCCCATGTTGTAGCATTTGAGTTAATATTGACATTTGGTGTTGAAGCATAAGAACCACCGGAAGTGGTTACATAAATGTTTGATGCAGCATTGTTATTATCTCTGTACCAAACTTTAATATTTGATGAAGCACAGTTACCGATTTTTACATAACGACCACTGTTAACCTGTAAACTTCCTGATGTTAAAATTACCTTACCGCCAACAAATAAACCAATAGGAATATTGCCTACTGCAAACGTTCCGTTATTATGAATGTTTACCTGATAATTACCTGCAACTTCCAAATCGCCACCTAAAGCAATTGGCCCTTCTGTTTCGTTGGTTGCCAGTTTAGCTCCGTTTTTCAGGAAGATATTGAATCCTTGAGCTGAAGATGTAGGACTTTGTGCTTTTACAGTACATGTAAAAACAAGAAGTAATGAAAATAAAAATACTTTTTGTAGAAGTTTTTGTCCCATTAGTACAATTATTGGCTTTTGTAATGGGATAATGGATTTTAAGCGGTCTTTAAATAGTTCTCAAACTTACCAAAATATGCTCAATTTTTAAGCTATTTGTGGATTATTTTAATTTAAATTCTTTTTGCAGAACTAATTAAATTTCGATATTGGTAATGTAAAATTCATTTTTCTACTTTCAATAACGAAATTTTAGCAGGTCAGGTATGTTTCATTTTATAAAATGAAACACCAAATCCCTTTTTCAGGCTGATTTTGAAGCTTTTTTGAGAAAATCGGAAGGAGTTTCGCCGGTAAATTTGGTAAATGCTCTGAAAAAAGTAGCTCTGGAACTAAAACCTGCTTCTTTTGCTAACCCATCTAAGGTTAGTTGTTGACTTTCAGGTTCAAGCATTTTTTCTTTCAGAAATTCAACCCGGTATTTATTAATGAAGTCATTAAAATTCACCCTGTATTCAGAATTAATGATTATTGATAAATGATGACGGGGCATGGCGAGAGCAAGGGCTACATCCTTCAGGTTGCATCCATGAATTAAAAATGCCTTTTGTTCCGTCATCAAATTCTCCAATTTTTGCTTGTATTCAGTAACTTTTTCAGGAGTCAGGGAAAAAACTTTGCTGTCATCTTCAGGCTCCTCCCCTTCTATTTCTTCAGCAATTAATTCTTCTGCCATTTGTTTAGATGGAACTAATTCCTCTAAGCGAATCACCTGCTCCTTATTTGTTATTTGTCCTTGTTTTTTATTAAGAGCATAAAAAACAATATTTCCCATCATTCCAAACAAAATTTTCGGATGAAAAAATAGATTTAATAAGATAGCAAAAAAAGAAAAGCATAAGCCATATTCAGTAGTAAGAATTACAGCATTAATTGAAGTTGATTTTGCATAACAAGCAACCAGGTTGGCGAAAGCATAGCAGGCTATAAACAATGAAATAAGAACAGTAAAAGCTTTTAACCAGCTAAAAATATCTTTATAAATATTGGGTGCTGTTATAATTTCAATCAACCATTCTTTAATTAATTTCCATTGAAAAAAAAGATAAGTAAATGCGAGCGTTATTTTTATTACTACTAATAAATTAACAGGCAATAACATATCTGTTTCTGCAAAGTGAAATGAAAAGTTATTATCAGCTGCATCTATAGCTATAAGCTTGTTTTCATTAGTTGTAAAATAGTATTTTAAATACAATAAAATGCTTAAGATAAATGGTATAAAATGTACCCAATCTCTTCTTCTAAAGCTTACATTACCTTTTAAAAAACACCTTACATACAAATAAGCAGTTGGTACAATTAAGTATTGAAAGGGAAGCAATACAGCATAAATGGCTGGAAACTTGTAATACAAATGTGCATTTATAGAGGCTAAATGAAATACATATGCAGCAATGCTTAACAAGCAAACTGAGAGTAATTTATTCGCTTTCTTTTGATGTTTATTAATAAATGCCAGCGTAAAAGAAAATAAAACACCCAAAAAAGCACATGCGAAAAAAAACTTCATGAAATAAGTTTTACTGCATATTTAATTTACTGTTTCTTCTTCCGTATAAAAAATAAATAATTAACCCTAAAGCCATCCATCCAAAAAATACCATCCAGCTTTTTGAAGGTATTTCTATCATTAAATACAAACAACATAATACACCCATAATAGGTATCAGCGAATGCTTTTTGATGAATGTATAAATGGTAATTAATAATGCTGCAACAATGAAAATTAAAAACAGAACTTCCTGTTGATTCTCTGAACCGATATTATTCACAGCATCAATAATTCTTTGTTTTGAAAAGAAAATAAAAACGGCAGTTAAAGCTGTTACTATCCATCTGCCATTGATATAAGGAATGCGAAATTTATTCGTAGTTGAAGTTAATTTAGGTAAGAACAAAACGCCACCGCAAACTAAAACAAATGCAAACAAAGTACCGATACTGGTAAGGTCTGTCATCAATTTATCATCAACAAATAAAACGGGGATACTTACAATTAATCCTGTAATAATAGTAGAGAAGCCCGGCGTTTGAAACTTAGGGTGTACACTACTAAACCGCTTTGGTAATAAACCATCTCTACCCATACTCATCCATATTCTCGGTTGCCCGATCTGAAAAACCAATAATACACTCGTTGCAGCAATAACGGCACTTACAGAAATAATAAAGCCTATTTTATGCATATTAATTTTATCAAACACATAAGCTAACGGGTCTGCAACACCTTCAAATTCTTTATAGTTTACCATACCTGTAATAACCAATGTGGTTACTATATAAACAACAGTACAAATGAGTAGGGAATAAATCATTCCTCTCGGTAAATCTCTTTGCGGGTTTTTACATTCTTCAGCAGTAGTTGAAATAGCATCAAATCCAATGTAAGCAAAGAATACAGAAGATACTCCTTTTAAAACACCAGTCATTCCGTTAGGTAAAAATGGGCTCCAGTTACTGAATGTATTGTTTGAAAAAATAAACCAACAACCAATGGCAGCAATAAAAATTAATACCACAATTTTTAAACCTACCATAAAATTGGCACTGCGTTTACTTTCACTAATACCAATGTATGCCAATATGGTAATTAAACCGATAATGATAAACGCAGGAAGATTAATAATGAATTTAAAACCTAACACTGTGGGAGCATGCGTATAAATTAAATCTGCAACAGGTTTACTGTTTACAATTGCATCATCATAAGCAATTTTAGCTGTTTGATAACCTGTAGTTAACCAATCGGGCAGATGAATATTTACTGCTTTCAGGATATTATTAAAATAAGCACTCCACGAAATACCAACCACCACATTACCGATAGCATATTCAAGAATTAAAGCCCAACCAATTATCCACGCCACTATCTCTCCAAATGTTACATAAGAATAAGTATAAGCACTGCCTGAAACAGGCACTCTGCTCGCAAATTCAGCATAACACAAAGCGGTAAAACCACAGGTAATTGCTGTTATGATAAAAAGAAAAATTACACCCGGCCCGCCATTAAAAGCAGCCGTACCGATAGTAGAAAAAATACCGGCACCAATTACCGCAGCAACACCCATTAAAGTAAGGTCTTTAACACCTAAAACCTTTTTTAAATGTGTGCCATGCCCATCACTTAAACCGGCTTCTGCTTCTGCAACAATTTTATCTAAAGATTTCTTTCGAAAGAGAGACATGCAATTTTTTTTGGTTATGCTTGGAAGATAAAACAATTAATTAATAATCGCGTTGAATTAAAAATTCAGCTAATTCTAACAATGGTTTTTTACGTGAAGAAACAACTGCTATATCATGCAAATGCTTTAATGCAATCTGAAAATATTTCTCTTTCAATTCATTAGCCCATGCATCAACATTGCAATCTTTATAAATCTTCAATACCTTTTCAACTTTATCTGCAGGATTATCTTTAATTAAATTGAGTAGCTCTTGCTTTTGCCCGGCGTTGGCTGTTTCTAAAACATGCAACCATAAAAAAGTTTTTTTATTTTGTTTGATATCACCACCTACTTCCTTACCAAATTTTTCAGGGTTTCCAAATGCATCCAAATAATCATCCTGAATTTGAAATGCAATACCAAGGTTCTTTCCGAATTCATAAATATGCCTGCAATTCCCTTCACTGGCTCCACCTAAAATAGCACCCATTTCTAAGCTTGCAGCAAGTAAAACAGATGTTTTAAGTGATATCATTTCAATATAATCTTCCAATAAAACATTTTCATGCTTCTCAAAATCCATATCAGCTTGTTGTCCTTCACAAACTTCTCTGGCAGTTTTATTAAACAGGTGAAGAATACGGGGCAAATAATTATTACTTATCTTATTAATATGTTCATAGCAATAAATTAATAAAACATCTCCGCTTAATAAAGCTGTGTTGGTTCCATACTTAATGTGAACAGTTTCTAAACCCCTTCGTAAAGAGGCTGCATCCATTATATCATCATGTATTAATGAGAAGTTGTGAAAATATTCTACCGCCATTGCTGCATGGTAAGCATTATCAGTTATATCATCAAATAACTCATTTCCCATTAAACACAGTACAGGCCTTATTCTTTTGCCGCTGTTAGCCAAAAAATAATTAAGCGGTTCATATAATGATGCAGGCTTATTAGTGAACTGATGTTTTACAAAATGCTGACTGAATTTTTCTGTTAATTCTTTTACTGAATGCATGAAACAAACATAAAAAAGAAATGACTAACACGATAATGCTTTTTTATAACAAAAACTGGCATGATTTTATTTAGTGAATTAAAAAAAAAATAGCATGAAAAAAATAACCTTAATCACTTCATTCTTTTTATTATTTGCCATCGTTTCAAATGCACAAGAAATAAATACTGGTAGTTCTTATAAAACCGCTATTGGTGTTAAAGTATTTGATGGCGGCGGAGTTTCATTAAAAACGTTTGTAAAAAACAATACAGCTCTTGAAGGTTTATTGTATTTCTGGAACAAGGGAACAAGAGTAACCGGCTTGTATGAAATTCATGGAGATATTGCAGGAGCCGAAGGTTTAAAATGGTATGTTGGTCCCGGTGCTCATTTGGCTTTTTATAACAGTAATTATGGTGGTGGAGCTGTTATTGGTGTTGATGGTGTATTAGGATTGGATTATAAAATAAAAGGGATACCATTAAATATTTCTTTTGACTGGAATCCCAATGTTGACTTTGGAAGCACAAACGGTTTTAATGCGGGTGCCGGTGGTTTAGGAATAAGATATACTTTTTAGTTTTTGTTCTGATAATAAGAAAGCCCGATGTAAATGCATCGGGCTTTCTTATTTTATTGATGATTTATACATTAATAAAACAAAGACGATAAAGCATTTGCAGGATCATTGGTTGCCGGCTTTAAACCTAAAAACTTATTCATTTGGTCTTTAGCTAAGGTAGTTACCAGACTTGTTTTCAAGTTGCTGAATAAGCCTGTTTGTTTTTGAGTATATTCAGTTTTATTAGTTTTTAATAAAGGCAGTATTTGAGATTTTGCCTGCATAAATGTAGTTACTGCACTCGTAACTTTTGGTATTTGAGCACTACTTAATTTAAGTTTAGAAGTTAATGTACTTACTATACTGCTCGATAATTTATTTACATCGAAACCGGCAGCACCAGCCGCTGTTTTAGCTTTATCTAAAATGCCACCTAACTGAGCATTTGCAACCGTTGTGCAACAAATAAAGGCAAGAAGTGTAATTATTTTTTTCATAATTATTTTTTATAAAGTAAAATTATGATTGTAATTTAAATAAGCTATCTACAAATTCATGTTTATCAAAAATTAATAAATCGTCAATTTTCTCCCCTACACCAATAAATTTTACAGGTATTTTAAATTGATTGGCAATTGCTAAAACAACACCTCCTTTTGCGGTGCCATCTAATTTGGTGATGGTTAAACTTGTAACATCTGTTGAAGCAGTAAAATGTTTGGCTTGTTCTAAAGCATTTTGCCCGGTACTTCCATCTAATACCAACATTACTTCATGCGGTGCAGTTGGAATAACTTTTTGAATAACACGTTTTATTTTACTTAACTCATCCATTAAATGAATTTTGTTATGTAACCTTCCCGCTGTATCAATAATTACAATATCCATTTCTTTGGCAACTGCACTTTTAACTGTGTCAAAAGCAACAGCACTTGGGTCGCTACCCATACTTTGTTTAACAATGGGTACCCCAACTCTTTCACTCCAAATAGTTAGTTGGTCAACAGCTGCCGCTCTAAAGGTATCTGCTGCACCCAACATTACTTTGTGGCCTGCTTTTGTATAATTATGTGCCAGTTTACCAATTGTAGTTGTTTTGCCCACACCGTTAACGCCTACTACTAAAATAACATAAGGCTTTTTACCTTCCGGAATTTCAAAGTTTTTATAGGAAACATCATCTGCATCAACCAAAACATTTTGAATTTCTTCCTGCAATAATTTGTTTAATTCTGATGTGCTGACATATTTATCCTGCTTAACGCGTTGTTCAATTCTTTCAATAATCTGAACGGTTGTATCGATACCAACATCTGCACTTACTAAAGCTTCTTCTAAATTATCTAATACTTCTTCATCAACAGTTGCTTTACCGGCGATCGCCTTAGTTATTTTTGAAAAAAAACCTTCTTTTGTTTTTTGCAAACCTTGGTCTAAACTTTCTTTTTCTTTTTTACCAAAGAGTTTATCGAAGAAACCCATACAATGTTAGATTTATGATGTAAGATGTATGATTTTTTATTGCTGCGTAAAGATATTAAGTACAAGTGTGCGACGCTCCAAAGGAGTCCTTTGGACAAAGAACGATGAATAACGTACTGATGCCTGTAACAAAAACTAAAAAAGCCACTTCAGATTATGAAGTAGCTTTAAATGTATAGTTACATTAAAATTATTTTGCCAAGAAATCTTTCACTTTGTCTTTGTGAACGATTGCTTCTTTAAAAGTATAAGCACCTGTTTTCGGGCTACGCACGGCACGGATAACTTTTGTCCAGTTTTTTGCCTCTGCAGAAGCTTTTAAGTCTTTTACTTTAGCGTTTTTTGAAGCTGCTTTTGCCATGATTATTTAATTTCTTTATGAACGGTTACTTTTTTCAAAATCGGATTGAACTTTTTTAACTCCAAACGTTCAGGAGTATTTTTTTTGTTCTTTACAGTGATGTAACGGCTTGTACCCGGCATTCCACTTGCCTTATGTTCTGTACATTCCATAATCACCTGAACTCTGTTGCCTTTCTTTGCCATTGTATAGGTAATTTACTTTGTTAGTTAGATTTTTTCGCCTTTGGCTCTTAATTCTTTAATTACAGTTGATAAACCATTTTTATTGATGGTACGAATAGCTTCTGAAGAAACTTTTAAAGTTACCCATCTATCTTCTTCTGCAAAAAAGAAACGTTTTGTTTGCAAATTGGGTAAAAAGCGACGTTTGGTTTTAATGTTTGAGTGAGAAACACTATGACCAACAATTGGTTTTTTACCTGTAACTGTACATACTCTTGCCATGACTCTTATTTTTTCGGGACGGCAAAGGTAAGGGTTACTAACTAACTGACAAGAGAAAAATGGAGTTTTTTAAAGAAATTGTTCACAATAATTTGAAAAGTTGGGGTGTAAAAATAATAAAAGGTAGTTTTATCCACATTGATTTTGATAAAATAATACAACTGCTTTAAGATTTACGATTTATCTTGCAATGCTTAAATGTTATCAATGAAATTCTTAGCAATCAATTTAGACCTTCTCAATCATCCCTTTGGGTACTGCTAATTTTTTCTCTTTTATTACCTCTATTCACTTTTTATTATTCATTTTCAAACCGTTTTTATGCTTACGCATATATTAAGTGAGCGTTCTGCTCAATACCTTTTATTAGAAGATAAATACAGTGCACATAACTATCATCCATTACCTGTTGTTTTAGAAAAAGGCAAAGGTGTTTTTTTATACGATGTTGATAGTAAAAGATATTATGACTTTTTAAGTGGTTATTCAGCAGTTAATCAAGGCCACTGCCATCCGAAAATTATTGAAACATTTATTAATCAGACTCAAAAACTTACACTTACTTCAAGAGCATTTCACAATAATTTATTTGGCGAATTTGCTGAGTTTATAACACAATACTTCGGTTACGATAAAGTATTACCAATGAATACCGGCGTTGAAGCTGTTGAAACAGCTATTAAATTAGCAAGACGTTGGGGCTACACAAATAAAGGCATTGGGGAAAATAAAGTGAAGATTATTGTTTGTGCAGATAATTTTCATGGCAGAACAAGTACTGTTATTTCTTTTAGTACAGACCCAGGCTCGTACGACAGATTCGGGCCATACATGCCGGGTTTTGAAATTGTTGAATACAATAATTTACATGCTATTGAAGTTGCTTTTCAGGATAAAAATGTTGCAGCTATTTTAGTTGAACCAATTCAGGGTGAAGCCGGTGTTGTTGTTCCTGATGATGGTTACTTACAGGGTATTCGAAATTTATGCAATGAATACAATGTGTTGTTTTTAGCAGATGAAATTCAGACTGGCTTATGTAGAACAGGAAAGTTATTGGCATGTGACCATGAAAATGTTCGCCCTGATATTTTAATACTCGGCAAAGCATTAAGTGGCGGAACAATGCCGGTAAGTTGTGTTTTATGTGATAATGCAATTATGATGAATATTAAACCGGGTGAACATGGCAGTACTTACGGAGGAAACCCTTTAGCATGTGCAGTTACAGTTACTTCATTAAAAGTTTTACGGGAAGAAAAAATGGCTGAAAACGCAGCTGCAATGGGCATTTTATTAAGAGCGGAATTAAATAAACTTCAATCACCATTTATTAAAACAATAAGAGGTAAAGGATTGTTGAATGCAATTGTTATTGAACATGTTAATAAGGATGCAGCGTGGGATTTATGTTTGGCATTAAAAGAAAACGGTTTATTAGCCAAACCAACACATGGCGATAAAATTCGTTTTGCACCACCGTTAATTATCAATGCAGAACAAATAAAAGAGTGTGTTGGCATTATTAATGAATCATTAAAAATTTTATTTTAATTGTAATAAAAGTTTAATGTAAACGTAAAGGGCAAAGTGATATGGAAGCATTATCTCAAGACACAAAAAATATTTTAGGTTTGCAATTGCCGACAGATCCACGCTGGGTTGATTTAACGAGTGTTTCTATTGAAGCGATTTTAACCGACCATGCTTATTGTGAGCAGAAAGCAGCCACCACCTGTATCTCATACATTCAACGTTATAGCGATAAAGAGAAATTAGTTGCTGCTGTAGCACCGATTGTTACAGAAGAATGGGGGCATTTTAGATTAGTTTTGAATGAACTGCATAAACGTGGTTTAAAATTAGGCAGGCAACGAAAAGATGCTTATGTAAATAAACTTTTAGTATTTGCACAAAAAGGTGGCAGTGAAGATGGGCGGTTTTTAGATGAAATGCTTTTAATGGCAATGATTGAAGCAAGAAGTTGCGAGCGTTTTAAAAGATTGAGTGAAGGCTTGAACGATGCTTACCTATGTAAATTTTACAGGCGTTTTATGGAAAGCGAAGCCGGCCATTATACTTTATTTATTGAATTGGCTGAGCATTATATTGATAAAGAAATTGTTCGTAAACGCTGGCAGGAATGGCTTTTACATGAAACAGCTATTATGAAAGAATTAGAAATAAGAGGTGATAGAATTCATTAGCAATGAATAATGATTAATGAATAGTGATATTTTCTTTTGATTTTTTATTATTCATTGTTCATTAAAATATTTTATTTCTTCTTGAAAATTTAAATAAGGATGTTGTTTTTGTAAGACTGTTGTTTTTTCTGCATAAGACTGCAGAAATTTTTTATGTTGCTGCGTTTGCGGATTAAATGGTTTATGATTGAAAGCTAAATTAACTTCAGCAATCTGCTTCATTAATTCTTTTGTTTCATTACTCATGCAGGCATCTACTAACTTATTCCATACATAGTCTGTTGCTGCATAATTAGGATGCACCAAGTCTTCTGCATAAAAACGATAATCCCGTAAATCATCAATTACCAACTCATACGCAGGGAAATAATATAATTTACTTAATTGGTCTATTAAACCATGCACTGTCTGAATTAAAACTGCTTTACTCCAGTTATTATCAACAACACCTTCACGCAAATGCCTTACTGGGCTGATAGTAAAAATAATATTGATGTTGGGATTGAATGAACCAAGCTTATCTAACATAGTTCCTAAAATCATGATAACTTGTTCAGTTCTTAATAATCTTCTGTCAAACCAATCTGCCGGAGCTTTATGATTATTAGCGGCAACAGTTCCTTTAGTGGCATTAGCAGCTTTATCTGTTAATGCATACACCCATGCAGAACCTAAAGTGATAAATAAATAATCAGTGTGTTTTAAATAGTGATGAGCAGTTTGAGTAGACATGTTTATTTTATCTACTGTATCTTGTGCTGTAATACCTGAAAATTTGCTATGATGTTGCCAGCTATGCCATGTTTCGTTGTATTGAAATAAATCTTTTTCAGTGTAAACTTTATTATCAATAATGTTGATAATGGTTTCTGCAACACTAACAGGGTTAAATAAAATGCCGTTAGGGTTTTCGAATACCGTGAATTTATGTTTGGCTAATTTCTCCCCTATATTTTCTGTAAAGCAACTACCTATCAACATTAATTTATGTTGATGCGTTATTGGCGAAGTGATTTTTTTAATATCAAATTCGTAATGAAATTTCATAACACGAATTACTTTATTTAAAACGAATTAGACGAATATTTCAGTAGCTATTCTTAAACTTTCTTGTAATGCATCTTCATTAATTTGAGAAAGCGTTTGTTTTTGTTTAAAATATTCAATCATCAGTTCAGCATCCATATTTCCAACCAAATCATCCTGAGCCATTGGGCAACCGCCAATACCTTTCAAAGCTCCGTCAAACCTTGTACAGCCGGCATTTACAGCAGCTTCTAATTTTTCCTGCCAGTTATTTTTTGTTGAATGAAGATGCACACCGAATGTTGTTGCAACATAAGTTGGTATTAATGATTTTAATGCATCACTTATTTGTTGAGGCGTTGCCAAACCAACAGTATCTGCCAACGAAATAATACTGATATCCCTTTTTATCATTTCATTTGCCCAATACAATAAAATTTCTTCATTATAAATATCACCGTAAGGGTTACCGAAACCCATACTTAAATAAACAACTAACTGTTTATTATGCTTTACGCATAGCTCCTGAATATCTTCTACGCTAACCAAACTTTCTTCAATGGTTGAATTGGTATTTCTTAATTGAAAAGTTGGAGAAATGGAGAAAGGAAAACCGAGATAAGTTATTTCATCATACACAACAGCTTCTTCTGCACCCCGGGTATTGGCTACAATAGCAAGTAGTTTGGAATTGGTAATTTGTAATTTGGGAATCACTTGCTTTGTATCACTCATTTGCGGAATTGCTTTAGCAGAAACAAAGCTTCCGAAATCAATCGTATCAAAACCAACTTTCAATAAAGAATTGATATAACGTATTTTATTTTCTGTAGAGATAAAATATTGCCAGCCCTGCATGGCATCTCGAGGACATTCAATTAGTTTTACTATACTCATTTGTTTTAAAGTTTACCTATTGTTTGCATTCTTCCTTCTCTGCACTGCTCAATTTTATCGTGAATTAAATGAAAAAATCTTGTTCTGTATTTCTCGCCAACATCGCTGATTAGAATTGATTTCTTAATTATATTTTGTATGAAAGCGTATTGATAAGAAGTCAGGCGTTCATCGTTAACAACAATATAATTGATATGGCTATGAACAAGAAAAGATAGTTTATTATTATCAACGGTAACTATGTTTGAATTATCTCCAATGATAAAATCATTCACATATAATTTATAAGTTCCTGTTAAGAGCTCATGGTTTTGATTGGGCATGAACTTTTTACCCGTTTCAGCCTGATGACAAATGTGGTCAGTCATTTCATGTAACTTATCGTAAATAAGATTTAGTTCTTCCTGATGCTTAAATTGAAATGTTTCTTTATAAAACTCTATCTGCCTTAATGTGGTATTAATATTTTCAATACTCATTATTTCAACAGATGGAATTACATTATATGATTTAATCACTTTCATTCCATCATCAATCATCGTTTTAAGAAGAATATCAAAACTAAACGGTGTATTGTTAAACTGACTAAACTGCAAAATTGTTTTCATCCAAAAAAAGTATTTGAAAGCAGCGAGTTCAGGATAAGTGAAGTAATGAAAAGAAGGAATGTCTTTACTAAAAAAAATAATTTCCTTTTGTTTAAAAGAATTAATGAATTCAAGATCTGTTGTCATTTGACCCAGATATTTTGCAAAGTCAAAGTTATCTGCTGTAATATATTTACCTGAAAATGTTCCTGTATCTGATGAAAGATTTAATATTTTATCTATCGAAATTTTAAAGTGTGCAGCCAACTTTTGTATCTCTTCTAAAGTAATTAATTTCTCGCCTCTTATTCTTCTGTAAGCACTGTCGTTACTTATATTTAAGAGAGAAGCTATTTCATCAACCATTGAAATATTAGGCCGAATACGAGCTTTTATTTCTGTAAATAATAACTGTTGTAGATTTTCCATTAAAGCGGGGTTTAGTTTTTGCAAAAAATACAAATCAGCAAAAAAGGTTTAGTAGAATCTGCCATTTTAAAGGTAAATAAAGTTGTAGTAAAGTAAAAAATGAGGTTTTTATAGTAAGTATCCTTCACTATACAAGAATAATTGTGTTTTCTAAATTGATATAAGTATTAGTTAATTATAAGAAGGCTTGGTGAGAAAATAATTTAGTATTCTATTAATACACACTCACAAATACCACCTATGCAAATTAATTACACCATATTATACCATGCAATACCAGCATTTCTTGTTTTAATAATTCTTGAAGTAATTGATTCAATCAAAGAACATCGTTTTAAAAACTATAAAAATAATGTGTTAAGCAATATTTGTTTAGGTACAGGAGCTTTTGGTATTTCATTTATAGTAAGAGGGTTAGCTCTTACCATATACAGCTGGGTATATCAATTCCGGCTTTTTACCATACCTGCTTCAGTCTGGTGGACATGGGTAATCTGTTTTTTTGCAGATGACTTCGCTTATTACTGGTTTCATCGCTGCAGCCATGAAATAAGATTTTTTTGGGCATCTCATGCTGTACATCATTCTGCCGAGAACTACACTTTTTCTGCTGCACTGCGGCTACCATGGACAAGTAATATAACTGGTACTTTTTTGTTTTGGGTATGGATGCCTTTATTAGGCTTTGAACCAGCTATGATTATTACTATGAAATCTGTAAGTACCGTTTATCAATTCTGGCTGCATACAGAGAAAATAAAAAAATTACCAACATGGTTTGAAGCTTTTTTTAATACTCCTTCTCATCATAGGATACATCACTCAAGTGAGGTTGAGTTTTTAGATAAAAATCATGGCGGGAATTTAATTATATGGGATAAAATGTTCGGAACATTTCAACCTGAAACTCGCAAAACTACTTACGGATTAAATAAGAATCTTTCGTCTACGAACCCATTAACAATCGCCTTTCACGAATGGAACAATATAATAGAAGATTTCAAAAAAGCTAAGCAACGAAGTGACTATATCAACTATGTATTCAATGCTCCTGGCTGGAGTAATGACGGAAGTTCTAAAACTGCTAAGCAGTTACAACATGAATTCCATATTAAGCTGCCTTAATAAATCTTAAAAATCTTAAAAATGAAAAACTCTAAGTTTATAATACTAATACTTTTTATTGGCCTGAATGAATCAGCATTTTCTCAGCCGTATATAGACTTGTTCAGTACTCAATATGTAAGCAGTCCCGACGCAGGCGTACACAGTGCAAATAAAAATCCTGATAAAACAACTTATTATAATATAGCATTCAACCTGCCTTTTGAATTAAGTAACAAGAAAACAATCTATTTAATACTTAGTCCTACTTATGAAAGTTGGTCAATAAACATAGGTACTCCTCTTACACAGCTAAACCAAACCTATACTGTAACTAATAAATATACTTTTCCTTCTTTTTCATTACCGGCAGGAATTTTATTTCAGGTAAATAAGAAATGGAAATTAATGTGTACAATAATTAGTAAATACAACATTAGCTTGAATGGATTCGAAGATCGACAATTAGGAGGTTATATGCTGAATACGATAGAAAGAAATAAAAACTTAAATCTGAAATGGGGATTTTATTATAATAAAGAGTTCTTCGGAGATTTCTTTGTTCCACTTGTAGGAATAGATTGGAAAATTAATAACAGGAATAAAATTTTTGGTGTATTGCCTTCACGGCTTATTTATGAGCATCAGCTTTCTGAAACCGTTTATGCAGGTGGTTTATTTGAAACCATTACAACTTCTTATCCAGGAGCTCCTGAAACACCTTCAAATCAAACAACGGCAGTGCATTGGTATCGCATTGATGATAACAAAGTCTCATTATACATAGATTACTACCCAGTAAAAAAAATAGCATTACGTCTGGAAATGGGCCATTCCATTTTCAGAAGAATAAGGAACTCTCTACAAGACTTTCAGGTGAATGACAATATTTATTTCAGGCTACAAGCAAATTATCGTTTAAGATTTTAAAATAAAAAACGATAACGATAACTATGAAAGCTATATTATTCAGCCTTTTTATCTTGTTTTTAATCTAAATATTGGTATTACCCAAAATTAAAAAACTGCGTTTATAATATTACACGATCACGAAAGGCATATAATAGCAAAATGCAAATTGAAATTTGTTACTGACTCAAGTATATATAGCAATAAGATCAAAAGATACCTTACAGAATTTAAATATGCATCAATAAGCGTAATCCAAAAAGGCAGATCTGTAGGCGATACACTTTTTTATGCTACTGCAATTCCCTTTGGCATTTTTGGTATTCTTATTCTTATTTTTTCATAAAAACTTGGTTGAGCCCTGATTTAGCTTTAGCATTAGCCCTCCTTTAATTGCCAATCCTTTATCTACGGTACAAGAAGCTCTATAGCTGGTACAAGTGCAGCCATAATTGGAGGCTTAAGAGAAATTATTATTACTGGATTAATGGAATTAAAAGTACAAAAGTGGCAAAAATAAACAATGGTTGGCAAAAAGTAAATGAGCTATAACATATTTGGCTCGAGTAATTGATTTTCAATTACATTCTTTGCTTCATTGCTTCATACAAAATCATTCCTGTTGCAACGGAAACATTTAAACTTTCAAAATTACCGGGCATGGGTATAGCAAATTTATCATCGCATATTTTCATTAATGCAGGATATACACCTTTTTCTTCGCCACCCATAATAACAGCACAAGGTTCTTTGTAATTAATATCAAAAACTTTTGAAGTAGCAGTCATTTCACTTGCAAACACTTTAATACCATTCATATGCAATTCATCCACTGCTTTCATTAAACTGTTTACTCTGCATACATGTAATTGTTCTAATGCACCGGCACTGCTTTTCATCGCTTCTTCATTTAATGCCCCAACACCTTTATCAGGTATAATTAAAGCCTGTGCCCCGCAACACAAAGCAGTTCTTGCAATAGCACCTATATTTCTTACATCTGTTACACCATCTAATAAAACAAACAAAGGCACTTCGCCTTTACCAACAACAAAATCTATAACTTCCTGTACACTTAAATAATTAACCAATGCTGTAAATGCAACAACCCCCTGATGATTGATTTTAGTAAGTGAATTTAATTTTTCTACCGGTACAAACTGAATAGGTATTTGTTTGTTTTTAGCAAGCAGCCTTATTTCATTAATAATTTCTCCGCCACTGTTTTTCTGCAACAAAATTTTATCAATCTGCTTATCGCCTTTCAATGCTTCCATTAACGGCTGGCGACCTATAACTAAATTGTTTTTACCCATTCTTATTTATTGAAATGCAATTGGCCTTGTAAAAGTAATAATTGCGTTTTTTGCAAAGCTAATACTGCTAAAGCATCTGTTATTATACCATTATCTACCATAGCAAATGCTTCCTGCAAAGGAATTTTTTTAGTTTGCAATTGCTCTGTTTCTTCAGGCTCAGCTTCATGTTGAGATAAGCCTGTTGCCAAATAATAAATTGCTTTTTCATCACTTACTGAATTAGATAAAAAGCTTTCGCCTAATAACTGCCAATGATTGGCTTTCAATCCGGTTTCTTCTAATAACTCTCTCTTTGCAGCATTTAAAGGGTCTTCATTAAAAGGGCAACCGCCTTCAGGAATTTCCCAACTGTATTGATTAATGGTGAAACGATATTGTCCCACTAAATAAGTATTCATATTATCATCTACAGCTACAATACCTATTGCAACGCTTTTAAAATGTATTTTGCCATACACTCCTTTCCCGCCGGAAGGATTGATAACATTATAATGCGTTACTGCAATCCATTTGTTATCATACACTTTTTGTTCATCAATAACGGTCCACGGATTATGTTGTTCATTCATACTGCAATATAAATTAATAGAGTTGTTTCATCATCAACCAGTCGTTCTGTACATCAGTTCCTAAAACAAAATCATGCTCTGCAAATTTTATAAAGCCATGCTTTTTATAAAACTGAATGGCAGTTGTGTTATGCTCCCAAACGCCGAACCATGCTGCATTACAGCCTGATTCTTTTATTTTTTGTAAGATGATTTGCATAAAATAAGAACCGTAGCCTTTGCCTTTATAAGCTGTATCTAAATAAAACTGTTCTATTTCTGTTGAGTGAATATCATTTGTAAATGAAGCGTGATTTTCTTTAGATAATCTGCAATAGCCAATCACTTTATCATCTTCCTTTAATAACCAATAAGTTTTATTAGGATGCAGTAAAGCTTCTGTAATTATTTCTTTATTAAAATTAGCCGACAGAAACATTTGCATATCTGTTTCTGTATTTTGTTGATGAAAAGTATCGTAGAAGGTTTTATTGCCTAATGTAACAAGTAACTCAACATCATTTAATGTTGCTTGTTCAACAACAGGTTTCATTTTAAAAACTTTGCGTTTCACTTACCGCGGCACTATCTACTACCTTACCCAATTCTGTTTTCAACATTCTGCTTGGATAGCGATTGATAACAATAAAATCGTGCGTTGCCATTAATACTGTTGTTTGATAATCTCTTGAAATCTGGAAGAGTAGCTGCATAATTTCATCACTGGTTTCAGGGTCTAAGTTTCCTGTTGGCTCATCTGCCAATATTAATTTAGGAGAGTTTAATAAAGCTCTCGCAATATCTACGCGTTGTTGTTCGCCCCCACTCATTTCAAAAGGCATTTTAAAACCTTTGCTGCGTAAACCTACTTTATCCAATACATCATTAATTTTTTCTTCCATTAAACGTTCATCTTTCCAGCCCGTAGCTTTTAAAACAAACTTTAAATTTTCATGAACGTTTCTGTCTGTCAGTAATTGAAAGTCCTGAAATACTACGCCTAAATTTCTTCTTAAAAAAGGTACCTTTTTCCAGTCCATCTGCTTCAAATCAAAGCCTACAACAGTTCCTGTACCTTCTGTTAATTTCAATTCGCCATATAAAGTTTTTAATAAACTGCTTTTACCCGTTCCTGTTTTACCTACTAAATACACAAACTCACCTTTATTAACGGTGAAATTTACATTTTGCAGAATCAAATTGCCACCTTGATAAATATTAGCATTTTGAAGAGATATAACTGTTTCTGACATAATTCTTTTTTTCTGAATTGAATAAAATTACAACAACAATATTTAATACACTACTTCACCAAAACTTCCTTTTAAAACCAATTGCTTTTCTGTAGCTGCTTCTGCCCTGCCCACAACCTTTGCTTCTATATTAAATTGTTGGGCAACTGCAATCATTTTTTCTGCAGCAGATTCATTGGTAAAAATTTCTAATCTATGCCCCATATTAAAAACCTGATACATTTCTCTTTCATCTGCACCACTGTTTTGCTGAATTAAACTAAATATCGGCGGCACTTCAAACAAATTATCTTTTACAATTTTTAACGGCTTAGGTAAATACTTCATACATTTTGTTTGCCCGCCGCCACTGCAATGTATAATGCCGTTAATATCACTGAAATGTTCTTCCAGCAATACTTTTAATAACGGAGCATAAGTACGTGTTGGCGAAAGCAACAACTTTCCAATTTCGAATTTCGAATTTTCAATTTCAAATGTATCTGTCACTTTATTTTTACCAATGTACACCACCTCATCACTCAGGCTCGGTTCAAATGTTTCAGGATATTTTTCAGCATAATATTTACTCAATACATCGTGTCTGGCACTGGTTAGTCCATTACTTCCCAAACCACTATTATATTCAGTTTCATAAGTTGCTGTTCCGCTGCTGGCAAAGCCAACTATTACATTACCCGCATCAATTTTATCGTTAGTAACCAACTTATCTTTTCTCCAACGTGCTGTTAAAGTTCCGTTTACAGCAATGGTTCTAACAACATCACCCACGTCAGCCGTTTCTCCTCCTAAATAATTAATGTTAACGCCAAATTTTTTCAGGTTATCAAAAAAGTCTTGCGTGCCTTCAATTACTTCTTTAATAACATCACCGGTAATCAGTTTTTTATTTCTGTCAATAGTAGATGAAAACAAAAAATTGTCATATACACCCACACATAACAAATCGTCTAAATTCATGGCAACTGCATCTTGTGCAATACCTCGCCAAACACTTGCATCACCTGTTTCTTTCCAGTATAAATATGCCAGAATACTTTTAGTACCTGCTCCATCGGCATGAGAAATATTCACATAATTATCATCACCTCCTAAAAAATCAGGATACATTTTACAGAAAGCATGTGCATACAAACCTGCATCTAAATTTTTAATAGCGTTATGCACTTCTTCTTTCTGTGCAGATACTCCACGTTGAGCGTATAATGACATGTGTGATGTATGATTTTAGATTTATGGTGTACGATGTAGAATGATGAACCAAGCAACATATCTTTTGGCATCGTTCCTTGCGTCGCACACTTATACTGCATATCAATTTGCAGCAATTAAACATTGCAAACATAACTTACTATGGCCTATTGTCCATCGTCTATGTACTAATAACTATTTTCGCATACTATGAATGTGTATAAAGATTTAACAACCCTCCCCGAATTCAATAAAGCAGTAGTTACTATCGGCACTTTCGATGGTGTTCATTTGGGTCATCAACAAATTATTCAACAAATAAAACAGGAAGCAGCGGCTATTGGCGGAGAAACAGTAATTATGACTTTTCATCCGCATCCAAGAAATATTGTAGGCGATGCAAGTGGTGTAAAGTTGTTAACCACCTTAGAAGAAAAAATAAAACTGCTTGAGCAACAGGGTATTGATAATTTGGTTGTTGTTGATTTTAATGAAGCATTTGCCAGCCTTACGGCAGAAGAATATGTAAAAGATTTTTTGTATGCCAAATTCAATCCGCATACGTTAATCATCGGTTACGACCATAAATTCGGTAAAGGCAGAACAGGCGATTATCACCTGCTTGAAATATTCGGAAAGGCTTTAAATTTCACAGTAAAAGAAATTCCGCAACAGTTAATTGATGCAGTAACAGTAAGTTCAACACAGATAAGAAAAGCTTTGCTGCACAGCGATATCAGCAATGCCAATAAGCTTTTAGGGTATGATTATTTTTTTGAAGGAACTGTTATTAAAGGAGACCAACTCGGCAGAACAATAGGTTATCCAACCGCTAACTTGCAATTAACTAATGAAGATAAATTAGTACCCGGCGATGGTGTATATGCTGTTAAAGTACAAATTCGAAATTCGAAATTCGAAATTCGAAATTTAACCGGCATGATGTACATAGGCAGCAGACCTGTAGTCAACGGCAAACGAAGAGTAATTGAAGTAAATATTTTTGACTTTGATGAAGATATTTACGATGAAATTTTACAGGTAGAAGTAAAACACTATACCAGAGGCGATATGCAATTAAATGGCCTGCAGGCTTTAAAAGACCAATTGGCAAAAGATAAATTAACTATTCAATCTTTATTGGCGTAATGCTTACTGTTTTATTTGAAGATGAGCATATAATGGTTATTAATAAGCCAGGCGGAGTTGCTGTTGAAGCTACTGCCAATAACACAACTGTTTTAAAAGATTTCATTACAACCAATATAATGCCCGTACACAGGTTAGACCAAAGAGTAAGTGGCATATTATTATTAGCGAAAACAAAAGAAAGTTTTACTGTACTAAGCGAAGATTTCAGGCAAAGAAAAATTGAAAAAATATACAAAGCAGTTGTGGCACAACAACCTTTGCAACGGGAAGCTACCTTACAACATTGGCTGTTGAAAGATAATAAACAAAGTAAAAGCAAGGTATTTACAAAACCGTTGCAACATGCAACTGAAGCAGTTTTACACTATACTGTTATACAATCTTCAATTAAGTATCATTTATTGCAAATAACACTGCTTACAGGAAGGTTTCATCAGATAAGAGCTCAATTGGCAGCCATCGGTTCACCGATTGTAGGAGACGTAAAATACGGTTATAAAAGAACCACAACAGATGGCAGTATTTTCCTACAATCTAATAAAATTACATTTCAACATCCTGTAACAAAAGAACTAATGCAATTTGAGCTTGCTTTACCTGAATTATGGAAGAAATATGGGTTTGAATAAATGAAACTTATTTTGCAATAACATCATAAAACAATTTCTCCAGATTATCGAAACCCTTTACAGCATTAGCCGGAAGCTTCTCTCCTTTATCACCAAACACATACATGGCTTCTTCTTTTTCAATAGTTATTTTGCTTTCATCAATATTGCCTTTATCGTCCTGAATAGCTTTCAGATTAAGGTTTAAATATTTAGCCATAAAGTTGTAAACGGCTGTTCTTTTATTAATACCGAAATCATGCTTTTCATTGGGTAAATGCACATTCTGAACATCATTTTTTTTGCCATACCAACTATACATTTTTTGTAAGTATGGAAAATCATGTTCAGGGGTTTTATCTGTCCAGTCTCCGCCATCACTTACCAATAATTGCGGGCGAGGAGCAGCCATTGCGGCAATTTCTACATTATCTGTTCTGCCTGCACAATTATGAATGGGCATACCGCTTTCACAAGGGCAGCCGCCGTAGAAATAAGAACTGATAGCAACTACAGGTGCAGATACTTTTATTCTGTTATCAATTGCCGTCATTAAAACAGTATGGCTTCCTGCACCGCTGCCACCAGTAATGGCAACCCGATTGGTATCTGCATCTTTTAAGGATAATAAGTAATCTAAAATTCTAATGGAACCTAACACCTGAATAGTTTGAGATAAACTTCTTCTATGGTCTTCTAACTTAAATTGTAATTGAGATTCGCCCCATGCAAATAAATCGTAACTGAAAGCCATTGCCCCCATTTTTGCAAATGCTGCACAACGGTATTGACAATCGGGGCGATACCGTTGTTTCTCCCAATGCCCGTCAGGATTGAGTATAACAGGAATTTTACCTTTATAGTTGGATGGTTTATATAATGAACCATTTATCCAAACACCGTTTAAGATTTCAATAGCAATGTTTTCAACTGTATAGCCATCAAACTTTCTTTGTGCTGTAATAATTGATTTTGATGGCGGCGTAGCAGGAAGATGATTAAGTTGTAATGCCTCTAACAAACAAGGCTTCAGTATATTTTTTCTTGCTTCCCATTCTTCTACATTTTTATATTGCGATGCAATTCTGTCCAACTCTGCCCAACCTTCTGCTACTTCCCAACGGTAATATTCATAAACACTTAGTTTGTATTTTTTATCACCATCTTTCTTAGCTTTTAGTGCCAAAGGCTTTAAAATATTTTCTAATGTTTCTTCAGCAGTATTTCTGTATTTCCAATCGGCATAAGTAACTGTTTTACCAAGAACGATTGAATCTACATAACGAATAGTGATACCGAATTTTTTTTGAACCTCGACTAATACATCTTTTAATGGTTTGGTGTATTGATTATCGGAGTTTTGTTGCGATGAAGCATTGAACCACAAAGACACAAAGGCACAGAGAAGCATTTGAAATTGTTTTGTGCTTCGCAATGATGAATAGTGAACAGAACGTACAAGTGTGCGACGCAATAAGAGCTTAATACATGTTATAAAGTTGGGTTCAAAATTTTGGAAGTTCATTTGATAAAGTTAAAAAAGGAAAGGAATAAAAAAGATGATTCAAGTGAATCATCTTCTTCAGGTCGGGTGGACTGGATTCGAACCAGCGACCCCTTGCACCCCATACAAGTACGCTACCGGGCTGCGCCACCACCCGCTTGTTAAAAGGATGGCAAATATAAGAGCAAAAGAAATTTTACAAGTATATTGCACAAAATTTTACAGCCCAAATGAAGGTATTGCTCAGCAAGGTTTTTATTGCCGACGAATCATCTCCCTACAACCAATCTGTTCAGGATATTTTTATTGAAAATGGTGTTATTAAAAGTATAGCTGTTAATATAAATGAACAAGCAGATGAAATAATTGCAGGAGATAATTTAGTTGTATCACAAGGTTGGGTTGATATTTTTTCTCATTTTAACGAACCGGGCTTTGAGTTTAAAGAAACAATTACGTCCGGCTCTGCAGCAGCATTGTCAGGTGGCTATACAGATGTGTTTGTACTTCCAAACACTAACCCTACCCTAAGCACCAAAGCACAAATAGAATTTATTAAAAACAAAGGCAGCAATAATGCAGTAAATGTGCTGCCGATAGGTGCAGTAACAAAAAACATTGAAGGAAAGGATTTGGCTGAAATGTACGATATGTACAACAGCGGTGCTATAGCTTTTTCAGATGGTTTAACTCCTGTACAAAACTCAGGCTTACTTTTAAAAGCCTTGCAATATGTAAAAGCTTTTGGCGGAACGATTATTCAAATGCCTGTTGATAAAAGTATAGGCACACATGGCTTAATGAATGAAGGCATTGCATCAACACAATTAGGTTTGGCAGGTATTCCAGCTATTGCAGAAGAAATAATTATTAAAAGAGATATTGATTTATTGCGTTATACACAAAGCAAACTGCACATTACAGGGGTAAGTACTGCAAAAGGTATTCAATTAATAAATGAAGCTAAACAAGAAGGCTTACAAATTACATGCAGTGTTACACCTTATCACTTGTATTTCTGCGATGAAGATTTGAAAGAGTATGATACGAATTTAAAAGTTAATCCGCCACTTCGTACCAAAGAAGATATGTTGGCCTTAAGAAAAGCTGTAATAGATGGCAATGTTGACTGTATTGCATCGCATCATTTTCCGCAGGATATTGATAATAAAATTTGTGAATTTGAAGCTGCTAAAAATGGTATGATTGGTTTACAAACTTCTTTTGCTGTTTTTAATGAAGTTTTACCCGAATTATCTGTTGAACAAATAGCAAACCTTTTTACTAATAATGCAAGAAAAATTTTTGGTTTAGATTCATCAGGTATTAATATCAATGCTCAGGCTACTGTTACCGTTTTCAACAAAACCAGCTCAACTGTTTTAATGAAAGAGAATAATAAAAGTTTGTCGGCCAACTCTCCGTTCTTCAATCAATCTTTAAAAGGAAAAGTTATTGCAGTAATAAACAAAGGTTTACTTAAAAGATTATAATGAAACAAAACACAAGTATAGGAATCAGGTTCGGTTTAGGCATTGGTGTGTTATATGCAATATTACTTTTTTGGCGTTGGAGTAATGCATCAAGCCCTTTTGCAATAGGCATTGTAGCGTTTTGTTCTTATCTTATCATCATAACTGCATTGTTTTATGAAAGCCATTTTACAAAAAAGAAAAATGGTGGTTTTATAACAATGAAAGAATTGTTTAAACCATTGTTTATTTCTGTACTGATATTCGAGTTGTTTTATACAGTTTATAATTTCATTCACTACAAATACATAGATCCAAACATTATTGCTAAAATGAAAACGGGAGCTGCAGAAGCGTTTGCAAGAATGGGTAATATCATGTCGGAAAAAGATAAACAGGATGCTATTAATAAATACGATACGTTAATTCAATATACGCAGCCCTTAAAAATGTTGCAATCATACATTACCAGTATTGCGGTATCCGGTTCCATTGCAGCATTGGTGGCTTTTATTATGAAAAAAAATCCTACTGTTGCTGAATAATATGGATATATCTGTTATCATACCATTGTTTAATGAAGAAGAATCTTTGCCGGAATTATGTGCATGGATAGAAAGCGTAATGACTGAAAATAATTTCTCTTATGAAGTTGTAATGATTGATGACGGCAGCACAGATAACAGTTGGCAGGTTATTCAACAGCTTTCCCAACAAAATAATCATATTAAAGGCATCAAGTTTCAACGTAATTATGGAAAGAGTGCAGCTTTGAATGAAGGTTTTAAAGCAGCAACAGGTAATGTTGTTATAACAATGGATGCAGATTTGCAGGATAGTCCAGATGAAATTCCATCATTATATAAAATGATTGTAGAAGACAAATTTGATTTAGTAAGTGGATGGAAAAAGAAACGTTACGATAACACTTTAACTAAAAATATTCCTTCAAAAATATTCAATGCTGCAGCACGTTGGAGCAGTGGGATAAAACTGCACGATTTTAATTGCGGTTTAAAAGCTTATCGCTCTAAAACCATTAAAAGTATTGAGGTTTATGGAGAAATGCATCGCTATATTCCTGTTATTGCCAAGTGGGCCGGCTTTAGAAAAATAGATGAAAAGGTTGTTGAACACAGAGCAAGAAAATATGGTACAACAAAATTTGGCTGGGAAAGATTTATCAATGGTTTTTTAGATTTAGCCACTATAAGTTTTGTTAGCAGGTTTGGTAAAAAACCCATGCATTTTTTTGGTTTGTGGGGTACTGCATCTTTTCTAATCGGTTTTATAATGAGTGTTTACTTAATTATTGCCAAGTTTACTGATAGCGAGTTTTCTTTAACCAACAGACCATCTTTTTATATTGCTCTTACTTCTATGATAATTGGTATGCAATTATTTTTAGCAGGCTTTATTGCTGAATTAATTGCCAGAAATGCTGCTGAAAGAAATGTGTATTTAATTGAAGAAAAAATTGGTATTGCAGGATAACAATGAAAGAGAAAGTTATCATTATAGGTCCCGCACATCCATTGCGGGGTGGTTTAGCATCTTTTGATGAAAGATTGGCAAGGCAATTTCAGCAAGATGGTTTCGATACAACCATTTATACATTCTCATTGCAATATCCCGAATTCTTATTTCCAGGCACTACACAATATTCTTCTGAACCAAAGCCAACCGACATTAATATTAAGGTTTGTATTAACTCCGTTAATCCGTTTAACTGGTTGCAGGCAGGCAATGAATTAAGAAAGTTGAAACCCGCTATTATTGTAGTCAGATACTGGCTTCCTTTGATGGGTCCGTGTTTAGGAACAATACTAAGAATAGTAAAGAAAAATAAAACAACTAAAGTTATTGCCATTACTGATAACGTTATCCCACATGAAAAACGTTTTGGCGATAAACCTTTCACTAAGTATTTTTTAAAAACTGTTGATGCCTGTGTAACTATGAGTGAAAAAGTTTTAAAAGATTTAAGAACATTCACTCAAAAGCCTGCTAAGCAAATTGTTCACCCTTTATACGACAACTTCGGCGAAGCCATTGATAAAAAAGAAGCCAAAAAACATTTAGGCATTCATGAAGATGAAAAAATTATTCTATTCTTTGGTTTTATAAGAAAATATAAAGGATTAGATATTCTGTTAGAAGCGATGAACTTACTCGCCAATGGTCAATCGTCGATCGTAAATGAAAACCAGAAAATAAATTCCCAATTCCAAATTCCTAAGCTACTTATTGCCGGAGAATTTTATGAAGACCGTAAACCTTATGATGATTTAATTGAAAATTTAAGCATCAAAAACAATCTTATTGTAAGAACAGATTTTATAGCTGATAGTGAAGTAAAATATTATTTAAGTGCAGCAGACTTTGTTATTCAACCTTACAGAAATGCTACGCAAAGCGGTGTTACTCCACTTGCCTATCATTTTGAAAAACCGATGCTGGTAACTAATGTAGGTGGTTTACCTTCTTTAGTACCCGATAGAAAAGTTGGTTTAATTGCAGAGCCGAATGCACCATCTATTGCTGAAAAAATTCAGGAATTATATCAATTAGGAGAAGACTTTTTTTTACCACATCTTCGTGAAGAAAAAAAGAAATACAGTTGGAAAGTATTAACTGATACAATTGTAGAACTGAGTAAAAATGATATTCAGAAGTAAAGCCCCCTTACGTTTAGGCCTCGCAGGAGGCGGTACAGATGTTAGTCCTTATGCTGATGAATTTGGCGGTGCTATCCTTAATGCAACCATCTCATTACATGCTCATGCATCTATTGAATTATTGAATGCAGGTGGAATTATTGTAGAAGCTTTTGATAGAAATGAAAAAGAACATCATGCTTCAATAAATGAATTACCTATTAACGGTTGTTTAGATTTATTAAAAGGTGTTTACAACCGTATTAAAAAAGATTACGGCATTCCTCAAACCGATTTTAAATTAAGTACATCTGTTGATGTGCCTGCGGGCAGTGGCTTAGGTACATCATCAACTTTAGTTGTTGCAATTATTGGTACTTTTGTGGAAATGCTGAAATTACCTTTGGGTGATTACGATATTGCTCATTATGCTTACGATATTGAAAGGAATGATTTAAAATTAGCAGGCGGCAGGCAAGACCAATATGCAGCAACATTTGGCGGCTTTAACTTTATGGAGTTTTATGAAAATGATAAAGTAATAGTTAATCCTTTACGTATCCGTCAGGAATACTTGCATGAGTTAGAAAATAATTTACTGCTTTATTATACTTCAACCAGCAGAGAATCTGCAACCATTATTAAAGAGCAGCAAAAAAATGTTCTTGAAAAAAATGAAGATAGTGTTGCCGCTATGCATCAATTAAAAGAGCAAAGCAGAATGATGAAAGAAGCTTTGTTGAAAGGAAGATTGAATGAAATAGGTGAAATTTTAGATTACGGCTTTCAGCAAAAAATAAAAATGGCTCATAATATATCTAACAATATAATTCAGGATATATATTCAACTGCAAAAAAAGCAGGTGCCATCGGCGGAAAAATAAGCGGTGCAGGCGGCGGCGGATTCATGGTTTTTTATTGCCCTGCTAATACAAGGCATCACGTAAAAAATGCTTTACATACATTTGGCGGCGAGTTTAAAAATTATCAGTTTACACAACACGGGTTAACTACGTGGACAACAAAATAATCTATGAGCGAAAGAATCAAGCAAACTATTCAGGAATCAATTAATGTTAAACAATCATTGTTGAACGATAATATAATGATTGAAAAATTAGAAACTATTGTAGAGATGATTACCAAAGCTTTTCTTAACGGTAATAAAGTTTTGTTTTGTGGTAATGGCGGCAGTGCTGCAGATGCACAACATTTAGCAGCAGAGTTTAGTGGCAGGTTTTATAAAAACCGTAAAGCCTTACCGGCAGAAGCTTTACACTGCAATACCTCTTATTTAACTGCTGTTGCCAACGATTATGAGTTTAATGTTATTTATTCAAGATTAGTAGATGGCTTAGGTATTAAGGGAGATGTTTTAATCGGCTTAAGTACATCAGGCAACAGTACAAATATTATCAAAGCTTTTGAAGTTGCGAAAGAAAAAGGTATTACAACCATCGGCCTAACAGGTGCAAGCGGCGGTAAAATGAAAGATATTAGTGATTTTCTTTTAAATGTTCCTTCCACAACTACCCCACGTATACAGGAAAGCCATATTTTATTGGGCCATATTATTTGTGAATTGGTAGAAGAAAAAGTTTTTGCTGAATGATAAAAGAAGCAATTATTCTGGCAGGAGGTTTAGGCACAAGACTTCGCAGTGCAGTACCTGATTTACCAAAATGTATGGCTCCTGTAAACGGTAAGCCTTTTATTGCATATGTAATTGAAGAATTAAAGCAACAGGGAATTGATAGTTTTATTTTCTCTTTAGGTTATAAAAGTGAAGCCATCATTGAATTTATTAATATACATTATACCAATCTCAATATTCAGTATTCAGTTGAAGAAGAACCTTTGGGAACCGGTGGGGCGATAAAGCTGGCATGTATAAAAGCAACCGAAAAAAATATAATTGTAACCAATGGAGACACTTTGTTTAAAGTGAATATTACTGCATTAAGTGAACTGCATGAAAAAGCTAACGCAGCTTGTACCCTTTCACTCAAACCTATGCAAAATTTTGAACGCTATGGTGTTGTTGAAATTGATGAAAACAAACAGATAACATCATTTAAAGAAAAACAGTTTTACGAACAGGGGTTAATTAATGGTGGTGTTTATGCTTTAAGTGTTGATGATATACTTCAGTCAAATCTTCCGGAAAAATTTTCTTTTGAGAAAGATTATTTAGAAATATTTTATCGAACAAAAAAAATGATGGGTTCTGTTCAGGATGGCTATTTTATTGACATTGGTATTCCTGAAGATTATTTAAAAGCACAAAAGGAATTATAATTAGTAATTAAGAATTAAATAAATGTTTGATTTACAGAAAATAGATAAAAGCTGGACTTTATTTATTGACCGCGATGGTGTTATAAATGATGAGAAGAAAGAAGACTATATTCTTAACTGGAATGAGTTTAAGTTTTATGACGGCACTACTAAAGCCATGAAAATATTGAATGAAAAGTTTGGCATTATTGTAATGGTTACCAACCAAAAAGGTGTTGCCAAAAAATTAATGACGATGGAGGATTTGAATAACATTCATAAAAATATGTTAGCGGTAATTACTGATAATGGTGGAAGAATAGATAAAATTTATGCCTGCACAGATTTGGAAGATAGCTCACCTAACCGTAAACCCAACCCCGGTATGGCTTTTATGGCAAAGCAGGATTTTCCTGAAATAGATTTCTCTAAAAGTATCATGGTAGGCAATAAACTAAGCGATATGAATTTCGGCAGAAATGCAGGTATATCAACTGTTTTCGTTGCTACCACCGACCCTGAAACTCCATTCCCCCACCCTTCCATAGATTTTCGTTTCACCAATCTTTTATCTTTTGCAAAAGCATTAACAAATACACTTTAAAATTTACAGCAACTTTATAACTTAGTATTTAATTTCAGTTGCATGAAATACCTGTTCACTTTATTTGCTTGTTTCATTCTTTTAAACTCGTTTTCGCAAAAGCCAGTTCCTATTGAAAGCTTACAGAAAATGCAGGCAATGGAATTACAGTTAAAGAATGATGCCGACAGTATGGTTTATGCAGATGATTGGTTTACAAGATTCAGAGCAGATAGTTCTTTCATTAAAAACTTTGTACAGGCTTTAAAACAACCTTATTCTTTCTGGTACAATTTCGATTCTGTAAAAGCCATTTCTAAATTGTATGCACCGGATAGCAGTTTCAAAATTTTTACATGGGAAGTAATGAAAGACTTTACATATTATCGCCAACGCGGTGCTATTCAATTACCAACAGATGATGGTTCTCTAAAACTGATTCCTTTATTCGATTTTTCAGACTTCACTGCAAAGCCTTATGATTCTGTTCGCAATGCACAGCATTGGATTGGTGCCATGTATTATAAAATCATCCTGAAAACATATAACAACAAAAAGTATTACACTTTATTAGGGTTAGATGATAATAATGCACGCAGCAATAAAAAATGGATTGAAGTCCTCACATTTGATAATGAAGGTAAACCACAATTCGGTGGAAGATTTATTTATCCTGCTAATGATGCAACAAAACCACCGCAAGGTGCTGCACGGTTTTGTTTAGAATTTAAGAAAGATGCAGGTGCGAGAATGAATTATGATACCCGGTATGATGTTATTGTGTTTGATCATTTAACTTCTGAAAGTGATGATATTAAAAGTAAACACACATTAATTCCCTATGGCGATTATGAAGGTTTTAAATGGATTAACGGTGCATGGAATTATGTAAAAAATCCTTTCTCGAATACAGTTTTTGATGAAAAACAAAATTCTTTCCCTTCTTTACTATTAGATGAAAACGGCAACAGGGTTGAAAAGAAATTAGATGATGCTTCTAAAAAAAATCAACAAAAGCAACCTGTAAAACAAGATGATAATCCTAACAGGGTTGATGATAAAAAGAAGCAATATAAAACCGGCGAAAGCAGCAACAATTAAACACTTACATTAGTAGAATGAAAATTATTCTGGCAAGTGTTGGTAAACCTCATGAGGCTTATGTAAAAGCCGGTATAGAAGATTTTACCAATCGCATTGAGAAATATTTTTCAGTTAATTGGCTTATTATTCCTCCATTAAAAAACGCAGCATCTTTAAGTGAAAAAGATTTAAAGAAACAGGAAGCAACTGCCATTCTGCAACAAATACAAAAAGATGATTGCTTACTACTATTAGATGAGCGTGGTAAATTATTATCATCACCTGAATTAGCACAATTACTTCAACAAAAAGCAAATGAAAGTACCAAACGTTTACTAATATTAATTGGCGGTGCTTTTGGCGTTGATGAAACTGTAAATAAAAGAGCCAACTATACAATAAGCTTATCTAAATTGGTTTTTCCACATATGCTGGTAAGGTTAATAATTGCAGAACAGGTTTACAGAGCATGTACTATTTTACGAAACGAAAAATATCATCATATTTAAACTCATTCAATGACTATTACTTTAATCATTATCATAGCCACTTGTATCGTTTCATTTACTGCATTTTCAAACGACAGAATAATTAACGATTTAATTTTTGAGCCTCCTGCAATTACCTACAGAAATCAATGGTATCGCTTCTTTACCTGCGGTTTTATTCATGCAGACTATTTGCATCTTGGCTTTAACATGTATTCGTTTTATATGTTCGGAGATGCTATTGAAGATGCCTTTGTACAAATCTTCGGGCATAATGGTAAAGCCTTTTTCTTGATACTTTATATTACTGCTTTATTCTTTTGCTTAGTTCCAACTTATTTAGCTAATAAAGACAATTACCATTACAGAAGCCTTGGTGCAAGCGGTGCTGTATCTGCTATTGTTTTCGCATTTATTATTTTAGCACCAACAACTAAACTCAGTTTAATCATTCTTCCCATCCCTTTTCCTGCTTTTATTTTCGGTATTATTTATTTGATAGTTTCAGCATATCTCTCAAAAAAAGGAGGAAGTAATATTAATCACTCTGCACATTTTTGGGGAGCAGTTTACGGCATTGTGTTTTTAATTGTTATGTGCAATTTATTCAGCCATTTTAAGCCTGTTGCTCATTTCATTGATGCTATACAATCTTATTTCGGCAGGTGATTTTTTGTAATTTTGGGGGACCAAGCTGTTGAACCATAATTAAGCTATGGTTGCGTCGCACTCTTGTACTGCATTGCACATGGCATCATTTCAACTCAATCTTCAAAACATTTTTTGTAGCTGCGGTAATTTTAAACCTGTCATCAATTCTGTAATTCACCACCCAGATAATTTTTTTGTTCATCTCCAAAACCCATGCATTTTCCTTTTCTGTTGGAGATAGTTTTATATCAATAAAAAAGCGGCTTAACTTCTTTTTCTTTTTCATTCCCAATGGATAGAAATAATCTCCCTGTTTCCATTTTCTTAATAATAACGGGAACTTAATTTCAGCTTCATCCAATAATGCAATTGATTTATCTGGATTAATTGAAACATCAGTAATGGCAAGGGCTTTAAAGCTTAGTTTACCATTTTCAAACAAAGTATTTTTATCTTCTTCCACTATTAAAATCTGATTCGCTTTTTCACTTTGTAATGTTGCAATAACCAACCATTTTCTATTCTTGAAAATTCTGTAAGCTGCAGATTGAACAAAACTTCCATTATCAGCATCTAATAAACAAACAATATCCTGTAATTGGTTAGCAGTAAAACCAAAATCTTTAATCAACTCCCATAAAACTGTAGTATAAGCAACAGTTTTTTTTAATATAAGAATAGGTATTTTATATTCTGCTTTTTCTTTTATCAGTAACTTCTTTTTGTATTGCTCCATTTGGTATTGGTAGATAGCTGCAACATCTTTCCATTTGTAAATATTGTTCAGCACATTCTCTTTGGCGTTTACAAATTTTTCTTCAACTAAAGGAATAATGTTGCGGCGAAAAAAGTTTCTGGTATAATCATCTTTATGGTTTGATGAATCTTCCACCCAACTCAATTTATTTTCTTCTGCATAAGCAATGATATCTTTTCGTAAAGCAAATAATAATGGCCTGATAATTTTATTTGCTGCATCAACCACAGGAATTCCGGTTAAACCTTTAATGCCTGTACCACGAAACACATTCATTAAAACCGTTTCGATTGTATCATCAGCATTATGAGCAGTTAATAAATAAGCGGGTTGATTTCTGTTTGATTGTAAAACTTCTGAAAACCAATTGTAGCGTAGCTTTCGGGCTGCTTCCTGAATACTTAGTTTATTTTCATTAGCATATACTTCTGTATCAAAATGTTTAACCAGAATAGGTGCATTATATCTTTCAGCTAAAGAACAAACAAAGGCTTCATCACGATTACTCTCCTCTCCTCTTAATTGGAAATTGCAATGAAGAATAGTAAATGAAAATTTCAGTTTTGAAATTAAATCTAACAATATGCAACTATCAATACCACCACTAACGGCAATAAACAGATGACAGTTTGCCGATGACAGATGACAGAAATTTTCTTGCCAGTTATCTTTAAATTGTTTAAATAAATCCATGTTGTATAAAGATAAAATGCTGAAGTTTCCCTCAGCATTTTATGTAATATAATTAAGTAAAACTCTATTTATTCATTTTTGCCCAGGTATCTTTTAGTGTAACAGTTCTGTTGAATATCATTTTTTCTTCGCCGGTGCTTTTATCTAAACAAAAATATCCTTTACGTAAAAACTGATAGCGTTCATCAAACTTTGCATTTAACAAAGCAGGCTCTGCATAAGCTGTTGTAATGGTTTGCAAAGAATCAGGATTAATATAATCTTTAAAATTGCCTTCTTCTGCATCAGCGTTTTCAACTGTTAATAATCTATCGTACAAACGTAATTCAACAGGCACAGCGTGTTTAGCACTTACCCAATGCATTACACTCTTTACATGTATACCACTGGTATCATTACCGCTTTTGCTTTCAGGAATATAAGTACACTTCAGTTCAACAATATTACCAGCTGCATTTTTCACTACTTCATTACATTTAATAATGTATGCACCTTTTAATCTTACCATTCCACCGGGGCATAATCTGAAAAATTTCTTTGGCGGGTTTTCCATGAAATCTTCTCTTTCGATATACAATTCTTTACTGAAAGGAATTTCACGAATACCTGCAGTTTCATCTTCAGGATTATTTTCAGATGAAAGCATTTCTTCAGTTGCAGTATAATTGGTAAGTGTAATTTTTAACGGATCAAAAACCACCATCCTTCTCAAAGAAATTTTGTTCAAATGCTCACGTACACAAAACTCAAGCAAACCAATATCAATTAAATTTTCCCTACGTGCAATACCAATCTTATCACAAAACTCTCTTATACTTTCTGCCGTATAACCTCTTCTACGCATACCGCTGATGGTTGGCATACGAGGGTCATCCCAACCTGAAACATATTTTTCATTCACCAATTGCAATAACTTACGTTTACTCATCACGGTGTAAGTCATGTTTAATCTTGCAAACTCATATTGGTGAGAAGGAAAGATTCCTAATTGTTGAATAAACCAATCGTATAATTCTCTATGCGGAATAAATTCTAATGTACAAATGCTGTGTGTAATATTTTCAATAGAATCACTTTGACCATGTGCAAAATCGTACATCGGATAAATGCACCATTTGTCTCCTGTACGGTGATGATGAGCATGTTTAATGCGGTAAATTATCGGGTCTCGCATTAACATATTTGCAGCCGCCATATCAATTTTAGCACGTAATACTTTACTGCCATCTTCATACTTACCGGCTTTCATTTCTTCAAACAATTGCAGGTTTTCTGCAACAGTTCTTTCAGCAAAGCGGTTTCTTTTGCCGGGTGTTGTTGGCGTACCTTTTTGTTCGGCAATTTCTTCGCTGGTGCTATCATCTACATAAGCTAAACCCTTTTCAATTAATTGTTTGGCAAAAGCATACAATTTATCAAAATAATCGCTGGCATATAATTCGTTTGCCCACTCAAAACCTAACCATTTTACATCTTCTTTAATGCTTTCAACATATTCCGTTTCTTCCGTGGAAGGATTGGTATCATCAAACCTTAAGTTGGTTTTACCGCCATATTTTTTTGCCAAACCAAAATTTAAGCAAATGCTTTTTGCATGGCCAATATGCAAATAACCATTGGGTTCAGGAGGAAATCTTGTTAAAATACTTTTATGTTTACCTTCTGCTAATTCTGCTTCTATAATTTCTTCTATAAAATTTAAACTTTTCTCTTCAGCCATAGTTTTCGTTGTGTTACAAATGTACGAATTGAAACAGGTTGTTACATTCTTAAATTCTCTCCTTTAAAGCTTAATGGCAGCAGTTGACCGGCTTCGGGTATAACATAAATTTTACCTGATAAACCGGTTAAAATCAACCTCATTACATGATGTCTTGTTTCAAATTCAACAAGACTTTGCCGGCACATTCCGCAGGGAGAAATAGGTGTATTACTGTTTGTATTTTTATTATGATTATGATAGCTTATTGCCATTGTTTTAATACCAATATTTGGATAAACCGAAGCAGCAGCTGCCATTAAAGCTCTTTCTGCACAAAGGGTTACAGGGTAGCTTGCGTTCTCCTGATTGGTACCTGTAATTATTGAGCCGTTATCCATTAAAGCGGCTGCTCCAACAAAAAATTTTGAATAAGGTGCATAAGCCTGTTCCGATATGGCTCTTGCCTGTTTAACTAAAGCCGCATCTGTTGCATTTAATTCATCTTCACTTTCATACACATCAAAAGAAAAACTGTAAGCTTCTTTCATCATCAAATCATTTATTATAAAACGCTTTAAGTTGTTGATTAGTATCTATCGTCATTTCGAGGTTCGTGCCGAGAAATCTCATTTTAATTATTACGAGATTTCTCGTTGGGCAAGAACCCAATCTCGAAATGACGAATAAATAATCATTTCATTACTTAAAACAAAAAAGTCCTCACAAATGCTGCGAGGACTTTCAAAAATATTGAAAAAACTATTTAATAGTTCTGAACATTCTTTTCCAACGCGGGCCACCTTCCCAACTAAACCATATTAATGAAGCACTGCCAACAATATGTGTTTCGGGAACAAAGCCCCAGAAGCGGCTATCCTGACTGTTATGTCTGTTATCTCCCATCATCCAATAATAATTGTATTTGAACGTATATTGATTGGTTGATTTTCCATCAATAATAAATTCAGTGCCTTTTTCTTCTAATGTATGGCCTTCATAATTTTTAATAAGCCTGCGATAAATATCAATATTGTCTTTTGAAAGCGTTACAGTTGCTCCTTTTTTTGGAATGTATAATTTACCGTAGTCGTCAGCAGTCCAGAATTTAGTATTTTCAGAGTAAGGAAATAATGAACCCGGCAATGTTCTAATATGAATAACTTTTACATCTTTAACAATAGGAATCTTTCTTATTTGTTCAATTGCCGAAGCTGTAAAAGTACCGTTATAAGTACTATCAATAGCAAAACTTTGATTAACAGCAATTGCTTCTTCTTCACTCAAATTCAGTTCTGAAGCTATAGATGTAAAATCAATTTTATTTCCATTAGTTTTTATTAAATAATCACTTTGAGAGGCAGGAGCCATAAAAGCTTTGCTCCCGTTTACATACAAATACCCATCAATAACTTGAATAGTATCTCCTCCTACTGCTACACAACGTTTTATATAATTATCAGTTTTATCATATGGATGAACAAGAATTTTATTATCATAATAATTTTTCAACTTTTCTCTATCACCATTAAATCTAACACCCCCATTTTCCTGAATTACATTTGGTTCTCTATCATATAAAATATCATAATAAGGGCGTGCAGAACCAAAGCCGGGTAAATTTATAATGGTATCACCTGCCGGGAAATTGAACACCACTACATCATTTCTTTGCACTTCTTTAAAACCAACAGTACGTTTATAAGGCAGTTGCAACCACTTTAAATAAGATGGTGTTGTTTCGCTGCCAGGCATTGTGTTATGTACGAAAGGAAATGATAAAGGTGTTGTGGGAATACGTGCACCATAAGTCATTTTACTTACAAACAGAAAATCGTGTACCATTAATGTCTTTTCCATACTACCTGTTGGAATAACGTAAGCTTCAAAAACAAATGTTCTGATGATGGTTGCAGCTACCACAGCAAACACCGCAGCATCAACCCATTCTCTTGAAGCAGGCTTTTTATACAACTTAAACCCTTTCTCATCAATCCATTTTACATCTTTTGAAAACCCGAGATAAGGAAAATAAACAAAAGGAAAGAATACTACCAATGTATGATGAATAACATTAAACTTTCCAAAGTGCATTATGAAAATAATAGTAATCCATATGGTTATAAATTGCCCTGCAATAGGAATTAACTGCAACCAGAACCATGCTTTTTTAATTTTACATTTTTCAACAATTAACCATGTGTTATAAAACGGAATGAATGCTTTCCAGGCATCAATACCTATTTTTTTAAACATACCATATATGCCGATATGCCAACCTATTGTACCTATTATAAATAAAAGCCAGCCCATAATTTCTGTTTAGTTATTAAATAATTTTTGCAATGTTATGCTGTAAGTATTGTTTGTTATTGAATTATTACAAACTAAATGTTAAAAGAAATAGAAGCTATTTCGGCAAAACGTAATTTTTTACATCTTCTGCTGTAATTGTTTTGCCAGAAAGAATCACTAACCTTTCAACCACGTTTCTCAATTCGCGAATATTACCCGTCCAGTTATGTTGCTGTAATGCCTTTACAGCAGCAGGTTCTATTACTTTTACTGCCTGGTTATACTCTTGTGCTACTGCTTCTAAAAAATGATTTACCAACAGCGGTATATCGTCTCTTCTTTCATTTAAAGACGGTACATGAATTAAAATAACCCCCAACCTGTGATATAAATCCAGTCTGAAATTCTTTGCCTCTACTTCCTTCAATAAATCTTTATTAGTAGCAGCAACCACTCTAACATCAACATTAATCTCTTTATCTCCGCCTACTCTGGTTATTTTTCCTTCCTGTAAAGCACGTAACACTTTTGCCTGTGCACTCAAGCTCATGTCGCCTATTTCATCTAAGAAAAGTGTTCCACCATTGGCCTGCTCAAACTTACCGATACGTTGTTTAACGGCAGAAGTAAAAGAGCCTTTTTCATGCCCGAACAATTCACTCTCAATTAATTCTGACGGGATAGCTGCACAATTCACTTCAACAATGGCATTACTGCTTCTTTCACTTTTTTCATGCAGCCAACGGGCAACCAATTCTTTACCGCTTCCATTTTCTCCGGTAACTAAAACTCTGGCATCAGTAGGTGCTACTTTATCTATGGTTGCTTTAATTTTTTTGATGGCTTCACTTTCACCAATTATCTCCTGAGTCTTTGTGGCTTTGCGTTTCAACACTTTGGTTTCTTTAACCAAGCTGCCTCTGTCCATTGCATTGCGAATGGTAATCAACAGCCTGTTTAAGTCCGGTGGTTTGGCAATATAATCAAACGCACCTTTCTTAACAGCATCAACAGCCGTTTCAATATTACCGTGACCGCTAATCATTATAACGGGAACATCAGGGTTAATTTCTGTTGCCTTTTGCAAAAACTCAATGCCATCTAATTTGGGCATTTTAATATCGCATAAAACCAAATCGTAAGTTGTTGCTGAAAATTTTTTCAATGCATCTTCACCATCAGCGGCTTCTTCAACTTTATATCCTTCATTGCCTAAAATATCTTTTAAAACATTTCTAATGGCACGTTCATCGTCTACAATTAAAATATGAGGCATATACTTTTTTTATGGAAACCAAAATAGGCTGCATCATAGCAGCTATCAAAAATAAAGATATGCGTCATACAACTGCTTCAATTTTTATAGCTGCATTATTTTTTAACTGCAATACAATTACTGAAAAGAAAAATATTGATAATGAAATTGTGAATGTGAACACTGAAAATGCTTACAAGTCAGTAGCTGAAATACCCGCACCAAAAGGGTTTGAAAGAAAATATGCCACTGAAAATTCTTTTGGAAACTGGCTAAGAAAATTGCCTTTAAAGAAAGACAGACATGTGCATTTGTATGATGGAAGTTTGAAGCCCTATCAACAGGCACAATTTGCTGTGATTGATATGCCTGTTGGAAAATCTGACTTACAACAATGTGCAGATGCAGTTATGAGATTAAGAGCAGAGTATTTATATGCAACGCATCAACTTGATAAAATTGTTTTTAGAGATAACGATAAAACTGTTTACCAGTGCCCTGCAAATGCTGACAGAGTTGCATTTGATAAGTATTTAAATAAAGTATTTGCTGCCTGCGGAAGTTATTCACTTAATCAACAATTAAAAGCAAAGAGCAACTTTACTGAAATTAGCATTGGCGATGTTTTAATTAAAGGCGGTTTTCCGGGTCATGCAGTAATTGTTGTTGATCTTGCTGAAAACAAAAACGGAGAAAAAGTTTATATGTTGGCTCAAAGTTATATGCCTGCACAGGACATTCATCTATTACAAAATTTCAGTAACCCATCACTAAGTCCTTGGTATAGTGTTAAAGAAAGTAGTATAATTCAAACACCACAATGGATTTTTTATACCAATCAATTAAAAACCTGGTAAGCTATAATTCAATTTTACAACCGATACTTCCGTTAATTGTTGCTGATGGGTTATAATACCTTCTCGCTGCTGCATTAATATCGTTGCCCAAACTGTATTGTTCATTCAATAAATTGTCACCAATAACATAGAAAGATCCTTTTAATTTTTTTAAGCTAAAAGCCTTTTCCAGCCTGGCTTGCAGTAAATGATAACTATTAGAAAATTCATCGTTGGCATCATTTAAAGCAATAGAAGATGTATTATTTAAGTTAATGTTAAATGAAAATTGATGTTTAAATGCTAATGCTAATCCCATTACCCAAATATGCTTCGGAACACCGGTAACACTATTGCCAGAATAATTATTAGAACCTTGTACATAATTAGAAAAATAATAGGGTTGATAGCTATAACTGTTATTGATAGTGCATGATTGAATAAATGAAGATGAGGCAAAACGCTTTTGATATTGCAGGAAAATTTCAATGCCTTTTTCTACAGTATTGCCCGCATTTACAAAATACTCTGCCCCTGCTGCATTGTTTCTTCTTATAATAGCATTTTGCAATTGAAAATAATAGAAGGAAACATCAAATAATAGTTGACGTTGCAAAGCAGAACCTTTTATGCCTGCTTCATAATTCCAGCCGTATTCCGGTTGTAGTTCTGAATGAAATAATCCATCCGAAGGATGTACTTCAGCCAATGAAGGCGGCGAAAACCCTTTAGCAGCAAGGCTATACAGCGATATTGATTTTGTCAACTCATATAAAAAAGAAACTCTTGGTGCAGCAACAATATTGCTGTTGGCATTTGAAAAATCTTTTTGAGTTGCATCAGTCAATCGTTTGTATTTGAATAATTGCTGATTAATGCTTGTTCCGATTTGTACAGAGAACTTATTAAATGAAACCTGCATTTGTGTAAAAGCAAACCATTGTGCTGCAAATAAATTGTCTTTAGACTGAACTGTGTCTTTTACACCGCTTTTATTTCCGTAATCATCAATAAAAGAATGATTGTTTAACCACTCAATGCCGTTAACCCATTGAAAATTTTTCTTTTTATAAATAAGCTTACCGTTTACTGAAAAATTGTTTTCATTCCGTTCTTCGTAGTTAGTAATAAAAGGGTTGGTGAATTGAGTATGATTATACGATACTATTGTTTGTGTGTTGAAGTATTGATTGATATTGTATTGATGATGAATTCCTGCAAAAAATGTTTTATTATAAATAGCTGTTTTTTGTTGAACAGCACTTGGTAATGTGGCTGTTGCTAACCTTGCAGATTGAGGATTGGCCTGCATTTGAGCCAATGTTAACCCACCCGGCGTTTGATAAAATAAATCTGTATAAAAAACAGTAGCATTAATATTTTGTCTGTTTAAATAAACCTGCCCGTTCCACTGCACAACATCTTTTCTTAATGCTGATTGTTGCCTGTATCCATCACTTTGCTGATGCGATTGTAATACCTGATAAGAGAACTTTTTATTTTCAGATTGATAAGCTGCATCTTCCTGAAACAAACCAAAGTTTCCGCCATTAATATTGAATAAAAAATGAGTTTCTTTTTGTTGTGCTGTTTTCAATTCATTCATTAATAAAACAACGCCACCCGTTCCTGCACCATACATACTACTTGCAACACCCTTTAAAATTTCTGCGTTATTTATTTGTTGCAGGGAAAGTAAGTTGAGATAAGTATTTCCGCCACCATCTGTTAACGGAATATTATTGTAATACACTTTCACATTTCTTATGCCAAATGGTGAACGCAAACTACTGCCACGAATAGCTAACCGGTAACTACCCGGGCTTCTTTCTTCCATTTTAACACCTGTTATATTATTAAAAGCAGGTAATAAGTTGTTACTGCTTAACGCATTTAATTGTTTGTTTGATATAACAGCAACGGCAGCCGGAACATCTTTCCATTTTTTATCTGAAAGAAAAGCCTGTACAATAACTGTTGCAGTATCTTTTGCAGTTATATCAACCTGGGCAAAAGAAACAATAGGTAGATAAAGAATAACAATAATAAATTTCACGATTGCAATTTAAAGTAAACTGCTAATCAATCTTATTTATCGTCATTTCGAAGGTTCGTGCCGAGAAATCTTATAACTATAAAAATTTCTCATTGGGCAATCCCGAAATGACATAACAAATTATATGAACTAAAATAAAAACCCCGCTTAAAAAAAGCAGGGTCTTTCCTCAATGAGTGTTCTGCAACAAAACCTAACAACCAACTATTTAGCTGCAAATAAATGCACTGCAATATCAATACCAGCCACTTTAAATGCTAATGGTCCTGGATCTAAACTGAAAGTTGATTCAACAAATAATTTTCCATCTTTTAAACCACGGATTTTTGCGGTTAATTTTACAGGTACAGCAGCACCTTTTATAGTTAATTTACCGTCAACATCAGCAGTATTATCAGTTGTATATTTTACAGAAGTTATTTCGTAAGTAGCTTCACCGAACTTAGCTACATCAAAGAAATCAGGGCTTTTTAAATGACCTTCTAATCTGTCAATGTTTTCAGCAGTTTTAATTGTAGTTAAATCGAAAGTGAATTTACCGCCGGTAACTTTTCCACCATCAACCCAAACTTCACCGGCTTTTATTGCTACAGTACCACCATGATAATGGTCTGCTGCAGAGCCGTTCCAGTCAACTTTACTTTTAGCTACATCAACTTTAAAAACATCAGCATAATTTTTTGGGGCAAACGAATAAATGCCTGCTGATAGCACTAATGCTGCGATTGCAATAAATGTTTTTTTCATAAATAATTTTTTGGAGTTTCTTTTTGATTGAACGCAAACTAATCAAAATACGTGTATCGACATGCAACGACACCATTTTTTCCCGAAAACAAAAATTTTTAACCTGCATAAATTGTTGGCTTATCTTCGCCGCACTTTAAAAAATCATCCATGAATTTACACGAGTATCAAGCTAAAGAATTGCTTAAAAAATACAATGTTCCTGTACAGGAAGGTATTGCAGTTGACACAGTTATGGCTGCGGAAGAAGCTTACAGACAAATTAAAACGCAAACCAATAACAGCTTTGCAGTTGTTAAAGCTCAGATACATGCCGGCGGTCGCGGTAAAGGAAAGATTAACGAAACGGGTTTAAACGGTGTAAAGGTTGGTAAAAGTGTAGAAGACATCAGCAGTTTTGCTAAGGGCATTTTAGGTGGTACATTGGTTACCATTCAAACAGGGCCAGCAGGTAAAAAAGTAAACAAGGTGTTGGTTGCACAAGATGTTTATTATGATGGACCGAACAAACAAAAAGAATTTTATTTATCAATTTTATTAGACCGTTCTAAAGGTCAAAACGTAATTATGTATTCTACCGAAGGCGGTATGGATATTGAAGAAGTAGCACATAATACACCTGATAAAATTTTTAAAGAGTGGGTACACCCCGGTGGTGGCTTACAAGGTTTCCAGGCAAGAAAAATTGCTTTCAACTTAGGTTTAAGCGGTGAAGCATTTAAGAACTGCGTAAAATTCGTAACCAATTTATACAACGCTTATGTTGGATTGGATTGTTCTATGTTGGAAATAAACCCTTTGTTTAAAACAAGCGATGAAAAAATTATTGCAGTTGATTGTAAGATGAATATTGACGATAATGCTTTAATGAGAAAGCCTGATATTGCTGCTTTACGTGATATTACTGAAGAAGACCCTACTGAAGTAGAAGCCGGACAATACAATTTAAACTTTGTAAAATTAGATGGTAACGTAGGTTGTATGGTAAACGGTGCCGGTTTGGCAATGGCTACTATGGATATGATTAAATTAAGCGGTGGTGAGCCTGCCAATTTCTTAGACGTAGGTGGTACTGCCAATGCACAAACTGTTGAAGCGGGTTTCAGAATTATTATGAAAGACCCTAACGTAAAAGCCATTTTAATAAACATTTTCGGTGGTATTGTACGTTGCGACCGTGTAGCTGCCGGTGTTATTGAAGCTTATAATAAATTAGGAAATATCAATATACCTATTATTGTACGTTTACAGGGAACCAATGCTGCAGAAGCAAAAAAATTAATTGATGAAAGCGGATTGAAAGTACAGTCTGCTATACAATTAAGTGAGGCTGCAGACTTAGTGAAGAAAGCAGTTGCTTAAGCAATGATAAATTATAAATGAAGCCGCTAACAGTGTTAGCGGCTTTTTTATGGCTATTCGGCACTTGATTAAGAATCTCATTGTCATGCCTCTATTTGCTCATCATGAAAGCCCTAAATTTTTATTTATTTGATTCTTTTAAATTGTGGCTTTAACAAATTTTTGATTTCATACACAAATATTTTAATTAATTTTCTTATCTAAAGCTCAAATGGTATAAAATAATGAGACCAATTATTATTATCGCTTTACTTGCGTTTGTAATTGCATGTAAAAAAACTGTTACAAATATTCAACTGGTACCGATAACTCATTCTTGGTCTTATGATTCATCAATTTGGGGAAACAATAAAATCATACTTTCATCGGTAGCAACAGATGATTCAACTTTAGTAATATACAACAAACAGGTTGGGACTTTGATTAACACAAACCATTTAAACACTTCTTTATTATCCAATTACGGCGGGTATTTAAATGGAGGTGGTATTGTTTATGGAACACTATTACCTCCTTCTATTTCACAAAAATTTGGGGTTACGCCAACCGACTCCAACCATTTACGTGTTTTCTCAACGTTTATTCCAACCTCTAATTATGGTGGATTTTATTTAACTCCTAATTATTCAAGTTCTAATACAGCAATAAAAGGTTATCCTCTTGCAAATATTGGAGCTGGTTATTCAATTGTCAACAATCGCTATTTTTTAGCCCCATATGAAATTGACTTCCCTAATAAAATTGCTAAATGTAATTTGGTTAGAGTAGATACAACATTTGGAATACAGTATTCAATACAATTTGGCTCTTCAAAGGATATTAGTTTGATTCCACCTGCATCGACTCATGGTTTTGAATTTGGGAATTATTGGTCTTTCAGTTATTTCAATAAATTTTTTATCACTTTATCAGATCAATTTTTCAGAGTTGATACAATGGGAAATGTAAAAGCATTTGGGGTTGGGCCAATTGCAAATATTGGCGGAAGAGTTATTCAAATATTTACTTTAAATAACTATTTGTTGGCAATTTATACTTCAGGTTTAACTACGAGTATCATTCTTTCAAGCGATTTTGGTGAAACCTGGAGTGTATTTGCAAATAATGTAGACTCTTATTATGGGCTATTTACTTTCCAAAATATTAATGCTGACGTTTATGCATATTTTCAATCGCAAATTTGGAAAGTGACATTAAATGGAAACAACTTAAATTTTGTTGAACTTGATAATGATGGTTTACAGACAAATCAAATTACAGGTATTAATAAAGTTGGCAAGAATGCATTTGTTACAACAACGTCTGGCCTTTTTTATCGTGACACATCATCATTTAATACACCCAAAAAATAGTATTATTCTTAGCCTTTGCTGGTCGCCTGACCAACATTTCAAATTACTTCCTACAATCTCAAAATGAATAGTAATTTTTACCCCAATTACAAATTACTAATTCCTAATTATTTTACAATCCTCACTTCACTAATCGCACTGAAAGAATATTTATGATTGGTTTTTAATTCAACGGCTTCAAAGCGTTTTCTTCGCTTCTCTCCTTTCTTAAACACCCTGCCGTCATCTAACTGAAATACAGTCCCCACTGGTATTTCAGCAACTGTAAAATACCCTTCCCGTTTTATATTATTATAGTTTCGTAATACCAACAGCAGTTCTGTTTCGCCATTGGCAGTTGCTGCGGGGTTAATAATGCTTTTCTGCAATGCCTTTGTAATATCAGCAGGAAAAATTTTTCTGTTTACAAAATCAACCAATAATCTACTGTATAAATTTTTCCATTCTTTACCATGTGCTTCAACTTTATGCCCAAATTGCTCAAACGTAAGCAGGTGTGCCAGTTCATGCAATAAGGTAATCAAAAACTCATACTTATTTAAATTGCCGTTTACAGTTATGCGATGATTATTTCCTGCATGTGCATTTCGGTAATCGCCTAAAACAGATTTACGTTTTTGTGTAACGGTTAAATAGACTTTGTAATAATTCAGGTATTCAACAATGGGTTCAAAAGAACCTTCAGGAAGATAATGTGCCAAAGCCTGCATCGGGTGCTCAGTTACCGCCATTTTTATCTTCTTTATTTATTTTAGAAGCAATGCTTATTTCTATGAAGAGATAAATAAAGTACAAACCCATAGAAACTATTATAGCATAGGCACTTTTATCTTTAGCTAATATTAAATAAAAAACAGCCGCACTGCCCAATACCAACATCTTAAGCAATGTTACACTCATTACATTACGCAGTGTTGCATTAGGGTTTTTCTTATCAATCTGCTTAGTGTGCATTATCAGGCTTATAACACTCAATACAAACAATATGGTATTAGCAGTAAACACTACCAATGCATCAATTTTTTTAGCTTGTAATAATGGTTGATAACATATAACCAGGCTGTTTACCAAAATAAACACAAAAAACAAGGGCAATATTTTTTTAGAAATAGATGATGGTTGCATGTTACTTATTTTCTGAAGTGTCTTTTATTGCTTTCACAATCATGGCAATTATTACCAGCAAAGGTAAAAGCCATATAAGTAAAGGGAATTTTAAAGTAGTTTTTTTATCCACCCAATAACCTGCATAAACGGCAGCTAATAATGCAGCAGTTAATTGAGCAGCAAAACCTGCATATTTCAACAATAGTTCTTTATTGTTTTGAGGCTGCATTAATCTTTTGAAATTTCTTCTTTCTTAATATCCAAAACGGTTGTGTCTTTCTGTGTTGGTGCGGTACCGGTTAAAACTTTTTTTATGCCATCTAAGTATTGATCTTTATTTTTTATGGCTAACTCTAAAGAGTCTGTTCTGTATTTTAATAACTGTAATTCTGTTTTGCTTTGCCTTGAGCCATAACCTGGTACATAGTACTTTAAAGGAGTAAATACAATTAATGCCACTGTTAAACCAACCAATAAAACAAAAGTGGTGCTCATAGCCACATACACACTTAAACGTGATAATTTAAAAGTTACCACTTCTTCGTAAGTATCATCATTCATTACTACTAAGCGGTAGCGGTTTCTTAGTCTTTTCAGCGAGCTGTTATCTGTAATTTTTGCCATCTTGTTAAATACAAATTAAAGGTACTGAACAATTGTTGTTCTAAACCCCTGCAAAGCAAAATAACTGTATTTTTAAGCGGTGAAATGCTTATGCAGTTTGTAAAAAAATATTCATACCAATTTGTGTTGTGCTTGCTGGGTTGTATGGCAGGTTTTTATGTATTGGCTCAACCGAATACCAGTATCGACCTTGAAAAAGATAAGCCTAAAAGATATCAGGAGAGACTACTGCCTTCAGAAAAAAAGCCTGATAAAAAAATAAAACCTGTTAAGCGTTTTTTTCAGAACACATTTACGCATTACAATTATTTCTTCAATGCCAATAATCGTTTTAATAGTATCATCAACACTGCTAAGTTGAGTTATAAAGATGATTATACGCAACTACTCTCTTTCTATAATTATTCACTCAATACAACATCAAAAAATAAGGGCGATATAGATTCTATTATTTACAAAGTGAATGCAGGTATTTTGTTGCACGATTTAAGAAGCGATTGGGTTGATGATTTGTATTTGTTATTAGGCAAAACTTATTTAGTTAGAAAAGATTTTGATTCTGCATATTTAGTGTTTCAATACATCAACTATATCTACGCTCCTAAAGATGAAGGATATGATTTACCCATAGGAAGCAATGCCAGTAATAATTCAGGTATATTCTCCATTTCATCAGATGAGAAAGCAAGTGTGTTGAAGAAAATGCTTACCAACCCAACAACCCGCAACGAAAGTTTTTTATGGCAGGCAAGAAATTTAATTGAAATGGATAAGCCTGCAGAAGCCGGTGGCATACTTTCTATTCTGCGGGTAGACCCTAAATTTCCTTCAAGATTAAAAACAAAACTGAATGAGCAATTAGCTTATTTGTATTATAAACAACAGAACTACGATAGTGCTGCACGTTATTTACAAATGGCATTACCAGAAGCAGACGGAAGAAATGAAGAAGCCAGATGGCAATATTTAGCCGGACAATTATATGCATTGGCACATAATAATATAGCTGCTGCAAAAGCATTTGAAAAAGCTGAACAAAAAGCTACAGACCCTTACTTACAGGTATTTGCAAGGCTGAATGCAGTTACTATTTTAAATGATGATAAAAAAGAAAATGCTTTAGAAGCCAAGTTGAAAGAATTGCACAGCATGGCTAAAAGAGATAAGTATGCCAATTATAAAGATGTAATTTATTATGCTGCTGCCCTGTTTGATTTAAAGCAGGATAATAAACAATCGGCTATTAATGATTTATTGAAAAGTGTTGCCAACAGTAATGCAGATAATCTTCCGCAAAAACAAAAGAGTTATTTGTTATTGGGCGATGTTGCTTACGATGTTAAATTATATCCCGATGCTTTCAGATATTACGATAGTGCCAAAGCTGTTGCAAATTTGCCTGATGAATACAAAGAAAAATTAGCAATAAGGCAAGCTGCTTTAAAAGTTATCAGTGCCAATATTCAATCCATTCATTTGCAGGATAGTTTACAAATACTCGCAAAAATGAGTGAAGCAGAAAGAACCGCTGCTGTAAAAAAAATCTATCGGCAAATCCGCAGAGCACAGGGTTTAAAAGATGACGGCATTGATTTCGGTAGTAATTCAGCCACTGTTGATAACGGTTCATTATTTAATAATACCAATGCTAATTCAAGTGATTTTTATTTCAGTAATGCAGCATTAAAAGCTCAGGGTCAGCGTGACTTTAAAGCCAAATGGGGTAACAGACCGAATGTTGATAACTGGCAAAGGCAAGATGCAATCATAAAATCAAGCAATATTACTACCAACATATTTTCTGTTAGTGATGTTGATGATATTGCCGGAAATAAACCTAAGCAGGATACCGGCAAAGCAGTAACATTTGAAGGTTTACTATTAAACATTCCTGTAACTGAACAAAGATTAGAAGTATCCAATCAAACAATTATTAAAGCTTTGTTTGAAAATGCCAATTTGTTTAAAGATAAATTAGATGCTTATCCTGCTGCTGTTGCCTGCTATGAAGAATTACTTCGCAGGTTTCCTTTAAGCAAATACAACGAAGAAGCCATGTTCAACCTGTATTACTGTTACAAACAATTGAATTTGCAAAGCAAGGCAGATTCTATTAAATCAGTAATGAATGAAATACACCCCGATGGCAACTTTACCAACACTTTAAATACAGGTAATAAAGACACTAAGAAAGTTACTGCTGCCTATGAAAATGTTTATAATTTATTCATTGAAGGAAAGTATAATGATGCATTAACAGAAAAAAGAAGATTAGACAATACTTTCGGTAATACCTACTGGACGCCGCAATTATTATACATTGAAGCTATTTACTATATTAAGCAAAACAGAGATAGCTTAGCTATTAACAGTTTACAGAACCTGGTTTCAAAATATCCTTCAAGTGCATTGGCAGTAAAAGCCAATACGATGATTGATGTTTTAAGAAGAAGAAAAGAAATAGAAAGCTATCTTACCAATTTAAATGTTGAGAAAAAGATTGATACTGTTACCTATGCAGCCCCTGTTGCAATTACAGTTAAGCCAAAAGTTGATACCATTACAACAGCACCTGCACCTGTTACTCCAACTATAAAAAAGAATGATTATTCCTACAATGCTTCTGAAAAACAATATGCCGTAATTGTATTGAATAAAGTAAGCAATATGTACAGCACAGAGGCTAAAAATGCTTTCTTCAGGTTTAATGAAGAACGTTTTAAAAACAACGCTCCTGCTATAGATTTACAAAGTATTAATGATGATACAGGTTTAATATTGGTTGGCCCTTTTAATAATACAACAGAAGCAATCAATTATATAGATGTTGTTAAACCGTTATCATCTATCAGAATTGTTTCGTGGTTAACGCAACAGAAATATTCGTTCTTAATTATCAGTGAAGCCAATCTGCAAACAGTAAAATCAAAAAAAGATATCAGTTCCTATTCATCATTTATTAAAGAAATCATTACAGGTAAATTTTAGTAAGCCATTTAATTTTGTAATATGTCAAAAGCAGTAAAAATATTCTGGAAAGTTTTTTTTATAGGTATCTCAGCCTTTATTCTTTTACTATGTTTATGTAATTGGGGTGTATTTGGTGAAATGCCTTCTATTGATGACATACAAAATCCATCAGCTTCCTTGTCAAGTCAGGTATATGCACAGGATGGAACTTTAATGGGAAAATATTACCTGGAAGATCGTGTTAATGTTGAGTATAAAGACATCAGTAAACATGTTATCAATGCATTGGTAGCAACTGAAGATGAACGGTTTTACGACCACAGCGGTATTGATTTACGCTCACTTTTACGTGCTGTAAAAGGCTTGGGCAGAGATGGCGGTGCAAGCACTATAACCATGCAAACCGCGAAAAATTTATTTACAGATTATAAAAAGAATGCATTGATAAGAATGGTGCAGAAATTTAAAGAAGGCATCATTGCAATTAAGTTGGAAAAGAATTTTACTAAAGATGAAATTATAACACTCTATTTAAACACTGTTCCTTTCGGAGATAATGTGTATGGCATTCGTAACGCTGCCAAGACCTTCTTTCAAAAAGAACCCGACAGATTAAATGTTGAAGAAGCTGCTGTATTGGTTGGTATGTTAAAAGCTTCTTATACTTATAACCCAAGGGTAAATCCTAAAAAAGCTTTAGACAGAAGAAACACTGTGTTAGACCAAATGGTTAGAAATAATTTTTTAACAGCAGAAGAAGCTACCAAACTAAAAACAAAACCTATTGAATTAAACTATAAAAAGTTAGATGAAACTGCTGGCTTAGGCCCTTACTTCAGAATGGTATTGGGAGAAGAAATGAAGAAGTGGTGTAAAGAACACAAAAAAAGTAATGGTGATAATTATGATTTATACAGAGATGGTTTAAAGTTGTATACCACCATCAATCCTAAAATGCAATTCTATGCAGAAGAAGCTGTTGCCAAGCACATGAACTATATGCAACAGTTATTAAACAAGCAGGATAATATTAAAAAAGGAACTGTTTGGAAAGGCTTTGAAAATGTAATTGAAGCCGCCGCAAAAAACAGCGACCGTTGGCGTAATGCTAAGAAAGATGGTATGAGCGAGACAGATATTCGCAAAACATTCAACGTGCCAACGCATATGAAAATTTTTGCATGGAATAATAATCGCGAAAAAGATACGGTGATGACGCCTTATGATTCCATCAAATACACAAGGCAAATGATGCAGGCCGGTTTTATGGTAATGGACCCTTTAAGCGGTGAAGTAAGAGCCTGGGTGGGTGGTATTGATTTTAAAACTTATAAGTATGATCATGTAAACTATAACACCAAACGTCAGGTTGGTAGTACCATGAAACCTTTGCTGTACAGTTTGGCAATAGATGAAGCAGGCTTTACACCCAACACTACTGTAGAAGATATGCAGCAAAGTTTCGGTGCATACGGCATGGTACCTGCAACAAGTAAAAGTTGCACCGGTGCAAGTATGCCGATGGTGGAAGCACTCACCTACTCGCGTAACTGTGCTACTGCATACATTATGAAACAATTAGATGGTAAAGGCAATAACGCAGCAAAACGATTTGTAGATTTTCTTAAAAACAAATGTGCGTTACAGACTAAGATTGAACCGAATCCATCAATAGCCATTGGTGCATGCGAAATTTCTTTATACGAAATGATGCAGGCCTACAGCATGTTTCCGGGCAGAGGGTTTAATGTTAAGCCTTTATTTATTACAAGAATTGAAGATAAGAACGGTAATATTTTAGAAAGCTTTGCTCCGCAACGCAAAGAAGTTATCAGCGATGTTACTGCCTATTCAGTAATTAAAATGATGCAGGAAGTTACTGCAAGAGGAACTGCCAGAAGAATATGGGATTATGATGTAAGAGGTGAAATTGCAGGTAAAACAGGAACAACAAATGATAATTCTGATGCCTGGTTTATGGGTTATACACCGCAGTTATTAGGTGGTGTTTGGGTTGGTTGCGATGATAGATTTATTCGTTTTAACAGTGAAGATTATCAGGGACAAGGAGCAAGAGCAGCCATGCCTATCTGGGCTTATTTCTATTCAAAGGTTTTAAAAGACCCGAGTTTATTAGGTGTTGACCCGAAGGCTCAATTTGTTAAGCCAGATGTTATGCAAAACGATTTGAACTTCGATTACATTAATGGTACGCAACCGCCTGTTGGCCCCGGTGATGAAGACATGGGCAACGGTACATCTAAAGATTATTTACCAACAGATATTAAGCCGGAAGATTTGGCTCCGGAGTCTAAGCTGCCAGCCGATGATAAAAAGAATTATCCGCCAGCAGATAATAAGCCTAAACAAGAGAAACCTATAATGCCACCGGCAACTAAACCGAATGAAGCCCCGAAAGCTGTAATGCCTAAGAAACAAGGTGTTCAAAGGAAATAAATAGGTATCTTGTCATTTCGAGGTTCCCCGAATTAGTCGGGGCAGGCTGTGCCGAGAAATCTTTTATTAGTAACCTGTTAATACACAACAAAAACGCTTATGCCATCAATTACAGTAACAACAACTATCAACTCATCTATTGATAAAGTTTGGAATGCATTTATTACTCCCGAAGATATTATGCAATGGAATAATGCTTCGCCTGATTGGCATACACCAAAAGCATCAAATAATTTTATAGTTGGTGGGGAATTCTCTTACACAATGGCTGCTAAAGATGGAAGTTTTTCATTTGATTTTTGGGGAGTTTATGACAATATTATTCCACACAAATTAATTGAGTATACATTGGGCGACGGAAGAAAAGTATCTGTTGTTTTTGAAGAAAATAATAATGCTGTAATGGTAACAGAAACGTTTGAAGCAGAAAGTATTAATCCGATAGAAATGCAAGAGGCAGGCTGGCAAGCCATTTTAAATAACTTTAAAAATCATTTAGAAATTCAATAGTTAATTACTAAAAATTATAACAATGGTATTGCAAAAAATTACTCCGTTTTTATGGTTTGATACAGAAGCAGAAGATGCAGCTTTATTCTACGTATCTGTTTTTAAAAATGCTTCAATGGGTGCTGTAAGCCATTACCCTAAAGAAGTTCCGCATGTTGGAGGGAAAGTATTGGTGGCTAATTTTACTATTGAAGGACAAAATTTTTCAGCATTAAATGGCGGACCGATATTCAAGTTTACAGAAGCGGTTTCATTTTCTATCAGTTGCGATTCGCAGCAAGAAATAGACTATTACTGGAACAGTTTAACAGCCGATGGCGGGCAAGAAAGCCAATGCGGTTGGCTGAAAGATAAATTCGGTTTATCATGGCAAGTAGTTCCCTCAAAATTAGGTTACTATATGAGTGGCGGAACACCTGAACAAAGCAGCAGAGTGATGAGTGCATTTATGCAAATGAAAAAATTTGTTATCGCAGATTTAGAAAAGGCATTCAATCAATAATTATCATCCGTTCTTACCCGTAAGCATCGGTACAAAAGAAAATAAATCAAATTGTTCTTCCTTTAAAGAGCCATCTGGTAATTTGGTTATGCGATGCATGCGTTGGTTATCACCTTCGTCAACAGGAATAACCATTAACCCATTCGGTTTTAATTGCTCTATTAATTTAGGCGGAATAAAAGGTGCAGCAGCAGTAATAATTACTTTATCAAATGGGGCAAAAGTTGGTAAGCCTTCAAAACCATCACCATAAAAAAATTTAATATTCGGGTATTTACTGCGAAAGTAAAATTGTTTATGAGCTTCGTATAATTTCTTTTGCCTTTCAATCGTGTATACCCAAGCACCCATTTCTGCCAGAATAGTTGATTGATATACACTGCCGGTACCTATTTCTAGCACTTTATCACTTTTTTTAATCTGTAATAATTGTGTTTGATAGGCAACCGTATAAGGTTGAGAAATAGTTTGCCCCTCACTTATCGGGAAAGCCCTGTCTTCATAAGCAATTTTATCAAAAGCGGAATCTAAAAAATAATGTCGCGGAATGGTATTAATAGCAGCCAACACATTTTCATCTGTAATGCCTTTATCTTTCAATACATTAATTAATTGTTTTCGTAACCCTTTGTGCTGATAACTGTCTTCGTACTTTCTCATAAACAACACAAATCTAAAAAAGCAACAGCGTGATTTTGTATTTGGGGAAAACTATACTATATAGTTTATATTATGTACCAGGCTGTATTGCAGCTATTCAACATCGTTGCGTCGCACACTTGTACTTTTTGTACATTCTGCAGCAAATTAAAATAGTCATTTCGAAAGGTTCGTGTCTGAGAAATCTCATTCTAATAATAATGAGATTCCTCGTTGGGCAAGAACCCAATCTCGGAATGACGTTAATCTTATTACAATCCTTTCACAAAAACTTTAATCTTTTCCTGCAAACCTTCGCTGACAGGTGTTACAGGCAAACGCAGCACATTTTCAATCAAACCCAATTCATATAAAAATGCTTTTACACCGGCAGGATTATTTTCGGTAAACATATAATCGTAAGCCTGTAATAATTGATAATGAATTTTGGTGGCAGCCTTAAAATTATTTTGTAAACTCAACCTTACCATGTCTGAAAACTGTTTCGGTAAAGCATTAGCAGCTACACTAATTACACCTTGCATACCGCAGGCAATTTGCGATAAACCCAAAGCATCATCTCCGCTAACAACAATAAAACCTTCAGGCTTATCTCTTAAAATTTCCATGCATTGCTGCATATCGCCACTGGCTTCTTTCATAGCAACAATATTTTTATGAGCAGCCAATTTTGTTGTTAAAGATGCACTCATGTTTCTGCCTGTTCTGCCGGGAACATTATATAATATGATTGGTTTAGGTGCTGCATCTGCCAATGTTGTATAATGTTGGTACAAACCTTCCTGAGAGGGTTTGCTGTAATAAGGCGACGCACTTAAAATGGCAATAGCTTTATCTAAGGGAAACTTTTTAAAATCTTCTAATAATTCTGCTGTGTTATTACCGCCAATACCAACAACAACAGGTACTCTGCCTTTTACTTTATCGTAAGTATAATTTACAATAGCTATTTTCTCTTCTTTGGTTAGTGTTGGTGTTTCTCCTGTTGTACCTAATGTTACCACATATTCTACACCGCCGTTGATTACATGATCTATTACCCTGCCTAAGCCATCGTAATCTACGCTGTAATCTTTTCTAAAAGGTGTTACCAATGCCACACCTGTTCCACGTAATTGTTCTGTTAAAGACATTTCTTATTAAGAATTTATGAAATACGAAAATCGAATTTCGATTTGTAAAAATTGATGAGTAAAGTTATTGAGTACAAGTGTGCGACGCAAGGGACGATGCCTGTTGTTATGCAGTTTGCTCAACACTAACTTCTTGCCAAAAGCCCATTTTGCCGAACTTTTCTATTCTGTTATTAATACGTTCTGCTGCCCCCAAGGGCTTTATTTCCTGTAAGGCAGTGGTAATGTACTTTTTTAAGATGGTTGCTGCTTCATTATAATCCCAATGAGCACCACCGATTGGTTCTGGTATAATTTCATCTACCAAACCAAAACCTTTCATATCTGTTGCAGTTAGTTTTAGTTGCTCGGCAGCCACTTCTTTTTTATCCCAGCTACGCCATAAAATTGATGAACATGATTCCGGTGAAATAACGGTGTACCAGGTATTTTCCATCATTAAAGTTTTATCTCCAACACCAATACCCAAAGCCCCGCCGCTGGCACCTTCGCCGATGATAACAATAACTACAGGTACTTTAAGGCGAATCATTTCATAAATATTTCGGGCTATGGCTTCGCCCTGCCCACGCTCTTCTGCTTCTAAGCCGGGATAAGCTCCGGGAGTATCTACCATGCAAATAACAGGTTTATCAAATTTTTCTGCCAGCTTCATTAAACGTAACGCTTTTCTGTAACCTTCGGGATTGGCCATGCCAAAATTTCTTTGCTGCCGCATTTTGGTATTGATACCTTTTTGCTGGCCGATAACCATTACAGTTTCTCCGTTTAACTGAGCAAAGCCACCGACCATAGCTTTATCATCTTTCACATTTCTATCGCCATGTAATTCAATAAAGTTGGTAAATATTTTTTCTATGTATTTGAATGTATATGGCCTATCGGGATGGCGACTTAATTGTACACGTTGCCAAGGTGTTAGGTGTTCAGTAATTTCTCTGCGTTTATCAACAATAGCATCTTCTAATTTCCTGATACTATCGCTCATATCAATTTTACTTTTCTCGGCCGTATTTTTTAATTTTTCAATTTCTTCATACAAGGTTTTAATAGGTTGTTCAAAATCTAAAAACTGTCTGTTTGGGTATTGAGGCATATGCAACTATTAAATTGAGCGGGTAAAAATAGTATGTTTATTTTTTTTGAAAGAAAGTTTGTTTGAGAAGAATATTGCCCCTTATATTTGCACCCCGATAAAAAAGGAATGGATCGGTAGTTCAGTTGGTTAGAATGCCGCCCTGTCACGGCGGAGGTCGCGGGTTCGAGTCCCGTCCGGTCCGCTTAAATGAAATGTAAAAAGCTGTAAATTAATCATTTACAGCTTTTTTGTTTTTCATACTTACAGTTTACTTATACTTTATAAATTGCTGTATAGGTGCAGCCAGATTTGAGTACACTAATTTTTAAACTGTTCTAATGTTCGAACGATTTTAATGCCAAGTTTTGTAAAGAATATCAGGTAAATCCAATGTTTTCTATTCTATATTTTTTAATAAGTTTTATCCCTATATCGCCAATAGCATGCATTAGTAATTAATGAATTACTACTTATTATTTCATACAGCATAGCTTCTAAGCATGTACCTTAATACATAAACTTAATAACTGAAACCCCTTAAACTTTTCTGAATTGTTTAAGAAAATTAGTTGGAGTAAGGGTTGTTTTCTTTTTAAAGAAACGAAAGAAATATGCACTGTCTGTATACCCAAGCTCTGCTGTAATTTCGGTAATATTTTTTTTTGAAAACACCAACATTCTTTTTGCTTCCAGAATAATTCTTTCTGTTATAAGATCGGAAGTAGTTTTATTCAGACTAACCTTAACCATACGGTTAAGATGTTTTTCACTTACAAACATCAGCCGGGCATATTCACCCGGAGATTTTATATGTACAAAGTTTTTATTTATCAAATCTTCGAGTTGCTGTACCCTTGCCAAATAAGGCAGATTTTGATTATCTCTTATTTTTTGCGGTAAATATTCTCTCGATAGTTCGATGTATAAAATATTTACCATCGAAAACAATTTTTTAAATTTCATCAATTCATGTTGGCGATATTCTTTTACAATTTCACTGAATATTGATTCAATTTTTTGCAGAGATGATTTTTTTAATACAATTAATGGCGTATTACCTAAACTGCTGAAAAAGGGGTAGTTGGCTACTTTTTCATACGTAAAATTCAAATCATAAAATTCTTTTGTATGAAAAAAAACATAGCCGTCAATATCATCCGATAATTCCCAGGTATGCACTTTGCCAGGGCCTAACAAAAAAACATTGCCCGATTTTACAGGATAATTAGTGAATTCTATTTCGTGAGTACCACTGCCTGCTGTGATTAATACACTCATATAAAAGTCATGCCCATGCGGTAATAGTATTATTTGCTCATTTTGTTTTAAATGCGACCTTAAATCATTTGCATAAAAATCCGAATCACCCCCTAAATGCTGAAAGGCTGCAATATCATAGACCGGAAGCGTTTTCTTTTTCATTCCAATAGTTTTAGAATGTCTGATTTGTCCAGTAGAAGATGCCTTTTGTCATTACGGGCGAGGAATATTCGTATCAGTTTTGCATGAGAAGAATTTATAAATGCAATAGTTAAAACGGCAAAATTAAAAATCCGGTTTCTGTTTAAAATCAAACAAACATGAACAAGATAGACAATCTTTCGCAGGAAAAGAATAAATACACCGATTTGAATCATAAGGATTTTTCGCTGGCAAATGTATTTGAACGGATTACAGATGGATTTGTAGCTTTTGATAACCAATGGAATTATATCTATCTGAACAAGAAAGCTGTGGAAATAATCTGTTTTAATTGCAGTCTTGAAGATGTTATCGGGAAAAACATATGGGAGGCATTTCCGGAGAAAAAAGAGCATCCTTTCTATCAATCTTTTTTTAAATCAATGGCAGAACAGCGAACCCTTACAGAAGAAAGTTATTGCCATCCTGTTGGGGCATGGCTCCATGCTACACTTTATCCATCTCCTGAAGGATTGTCTGTTTACCTGCAGGATATAACTGTAAAAAAACAAGTAGAATTGGAACTGGAAGAAAGCCGTGAGAGATACCGGCAAATTGTTGAAACTGCACAAGAAGGCATTTGGCTGATTGATGAAAATAATAAAACGGTTTTTGTTAATCAAAAGATGTGTGACATATTGGAATATTCAATGGATGAAATGATGGGTAAAGAAAATAACCATTTTTTAGATGATGAAGGCCAAAAGTTATCAGCAATATCAATAGACAGAAGAAAAAAAGGAGTTAGCGAAAATTTGGATAAACAATTTATTACAAAGAGCGGAAAAGTTATCTGGACAAGTATGTCTGCCAATCCCATCTTTAGCAAACAGGGGGCATATAAAGGTGCATTGGCAATGATTTCAGATATAACAGATAAAATAAAATTGCAGCAGCAGTTAATGAAGGCACAAATAAATAAACAAAAGGAGATTGTAAAAGCCGTAATAATTGCTCAGGAAAGAGAAAGAAATCATTTAGGGCAGGAAATGCATGATAATATAAACCAGCTATTATTAGCTACCAAGATATACCTGAGTGCAGCAGGGAAAAAAAATGTACAATTAAAAAAACTGATTGAATACCCTTTGGAATTGATTGATACCTCTATGGAAGAAATCCGCTTTTTATGCAGAAAGATGGTAACACCTATTAAAAATATTGATTTGAAAGAGTTGATTCAAAGACTGGTGACTGATTTTCGACAAAATACAAAAATAAAAATAGCTTTTTCGTATTCTATCACCAATGAGTCAATTCCTGACGATCTTAAACTAAATATATACAGAATCATACAGGAGCAAACTAATAATATTTTAAAATATGCTGAAGCAAAAAATGTAACTATTGCTGTACATGAAAAAGATAATATGATTAATATTTTGGTAGAAGATAATGGCAGGGGGTTTAATGTGAGCCGTAAAAGAACAGGGATTGGTATCACTAATATGATAAACAGAATTGAATCTTATAATGGCAGAATTGAAATAAAAAGCAGCAAGGGTAAAGGGTGCAAAATATTTATATCTATACCTGTTTAGAGGCATTTCTCCGATTTTAACAAACCGTGTTTGCACCTAAAGCTGAAGCGGGAAAATGAACATACAGAATGAAATAATAAGTTAACAGCTTCAGGAAATTTTTTAATCATTAATTAATAGGAATATCTATAAAAATCGCAAGTAGCTTCATCGCACAAAAGCCTTTTCAATATTGGATTTGAGAGAACATCTGTATATAACATGGGCTTTCCGTTTACCCATACTTTTTCATACACTAATCTTATTCCATGACTATAATCAACCCACCAATTAATATGCCCTGTATATAAAGGTTGAATAGGTTTTTCATCTAACTTATGCCAGCCGTATATTGCTTCTCTGTCTGGTTTTGAAGATTTAGCAACAGCTTCTGAAAGCACAACATCTTTTTTTATTCCCGCAATTAAGCCGGGTTTTAATTTACGTTGCCCTTCAATAATTAAATGATGTTGCCACATAGTTACACTGCTGTCTCTGAAAGCATACATGGGTACAGGCTCTAACTTTATTATAGATTGTTTATAAATATCATTCACCATTTTTTTTGTAGGTAGAAAGCAATGAAATGTGTCGGCAATCTTTTGTGCAGCCATTGGTGTTAACGGAATTCTTGCCCAATCATTATCGTTACCAATGCTTAAATAATCAGGAGCAACATAATAATAAGCATAAATGGTTTTGTTGTTAATGGAATCAAAACATGACACATTAATTCTCACAAATTTTTTTAAGAAGGAAGGAATATTGCCTGATAAAATTTCTTTTACAGCTAAAGAGTCTCTTTCTTTCCATTTCCAATCTGCAACTGTTTTATAAAATTGATTGCCTGTTATTAATTGTTCTTTGTTTGGTGGTGTTTGTAATGTGTAATACTTCTTGCTGCATGATATGCAGAACATAATCAGAAGAAAACATACTAAATAACTAAACTTAGTTTGAAACATCATTAAATTAAATAACTAAGATAACCAATCTTTTATTAACTATTAAAAACTATAGGTAATATTCAGTCCTGAATAAAAAGTTGCATTCGGGTTTCCCGGGTTGAAATATTTAGGCAATTGATTAGCTGCAACACTTACTGCATTTACAAATAACATTTGCTGATTGGCATGATTAAAAATATTATCTATACCTGCAAAAACATCAATATGCCATTGCTTACGTTTGTATTCATTGCTGCTCATTAATTTCCATCCTGCTTTTAAGCTGCTTAAATTATAAGCAGGTGCAAAGCTGCTGGCAGAAAGGTTTACAGGTATTTGTTCCGTTGCATAATGTGTGAATGAAAGATATGCCCCCGCATTCAATAAAAAATCAAAACCGAAATTTATTACATGCCTTGGTACACCACTTACTGCTAAATCTGTATAATCTTTTGTAAAAGCATTATTGTTATTATCGCTTTTGTAATCGGCGTTATTGAAATTGTTATACGTGTAGTTGAAAAACAACCTTCCTGCATTTATAAAAGTATTCTTTCTTTCAGGTTTATAAGTATAGTTACCTGAAAACTCAACTCCATTATTTCTTGCATTGTATAAATTGGTATAAAAAACATAAGTATTAGGTACCGTAGGGGAAGCAAAAACAGTTTGTGGTGTTAATCGATTCGTTAATTCTAAAGTGTAAAATGAGAATTGATAATTAAAAGCATTATTAAACATATTACCTTTTAAACCAATTTCAAAGCATGCAATTTTCTCTGCCTGCACCGTATCATTTACTCTTCCTAATCTGGAAATAAATACCTGATCGTAGGTTGGTAAAGAATAACTTTCATTGTAATTAAGATAAAGGTTGTGATTACCGAAACTTCTGTTTAATGCTACGTGTGTAGCAATTAAAGGTGTAAAGTGTTTAATGCCTGAATTGTTTACATACAAAGGATTTGATGAACTTACTCTGTTATCCGCTACATCAAAATAATTATAATTTAATGAAGCTCCCCCGGTAACGGAAACATATTTATCCATCTGCAAATTCAATTCTGTAAATGCACTGCTCATAAAAGGCTGAAACTCTAAATCTGTTTTTGTTGTATTTATCCAGCCTGTTGTTGTTGTGCTATATGTGTTTTGATAATTTATGTTTTTAATAAACTCCCCTCCTGCTATAATTCTTGCCTGTCTTTTACCAAACATGGGTGTGTAGGTAAAAAGTATTCTTCCCCCAAACTTATTCTTATTAGTTTTAAGCAAATTAGTTGGAATTAACTGCGTAACATTTTGTGTTGAAACAAACACACTGGTTATGTTAGTAAACTTAGAAGAAAATTTATATTCCTGTTCTATACTTGTTCTTGCAGATTCAATGTATTGATAAGCATTAGAGTTAATGTAAGTAAGTTCTGCACTATCAGGATGCGTAATATTATTGATACTATCTAAAGCTCCTGCTAATAAATCGAAAGATTTTGAATAACCAACATAAAAGCTAACACTTCGTTTGGCATCACTTACTACATCAGCATTTAAATCGAGAAAGTCTTTTGTAGATGTACTGTGCATACGGTAGCCATCATAATGCTGATGACCATAATTAACCCTGACATTAGATTTCTCGGAAGCAGAGCCACCGTAAATATTAACTTTCAATAATCCATCAGAACCAGCTAAATAAGATGCACCTACAGTATTGGCATTGGCTAAAGCTCTTCTTGTATATAGTTGTACTTCGCCACCGCCACCTGTTCCGTAAACACTTCCCTGAGGGCCTTTTACTAATTCTTTTCTTGATAAATTATCAAAATCAATATCATCTATAATTGTTGTGCCATCTGCATCAGTTAACGGCACATTGTTTAAATACACTTTTATACCACTGCCATAATTGGGGGTTTGGCTGCCAATACCACGCATTGTAAACCTGGCACCTGTTGCAACTGGGTTTCTGCTTTGTACCAAAACACCGGGAGCCAGATTAAAATAGTTTTGAAGAAAAACAGGGTTACCACGCAATTGCTCACTTTCTGTTATCGTATAAATAGAACCCGGTGTTGAAAAAACATTCTTACTAACCAATAAGCCTTCTGCCTGAATATTATTCGGGTTATACATATTGGCTTCCAACAGAATTTGAGAAGGAAGCTTGGCTGCATTTACTATAAAATATAGAGTGTTGTAAGAAGCTGCAGCAACTGCAACTGAATCACCTTCATGTACATCAATTGAAAAAAAACCTAATGAGTCTGTATGAATGCTTAAACGATTGTTTACAGTAACTCCGGCTATTATGTTTTGCTTATTAAAAGCATCTTTAACAACACATGATAGTTTAAACTGTGCAACAACAGTAATTGAAATTACCGTTGTGCATAATAAGAATAAAGCTTTTCTCATAAAGGCTGTTAGTGTTTCATTTCATTAAGGCGTGGCCTTAATCTCTCTTTTGATTTATTGAAAATATTCTTTCCGTTATAAATTCCTTTACGTATTTCTTTCTGACGTTCTAATGGTAGATGCACTGTATCCTTACATTCGCTGCTGCAACAACCATCAAATTTTTCTGCACAGGCGGAACATTGGATAAACAATAAATGGCAGCCATTGTTTTTGCAGTTTACATGAACATCGCAAGGGTTACCGCATTGATGGCAATTGGCAATAACATCTTCTGTAATCCGCTCTCCCAACCTATTATCAAATACAAAGTTTTTACCGATAAACTTACTTTCTAATTCCTGTTCTTTTATTTGTTTAGCATAATTGATAATACCGCCTTCTAAATGGAAGACATTTTTAAAACCCTTATGCAACATATATGCACTGGCTTTCTCACAACGAATACCGCCTGTGCAATACATGATGATATTTTTATCTTCATTTCCTTTCATCATATCAACAGCCATTGGTAACTGATCACGAAAAGTATCTGAAGGAATTTCTAAAGCATTTTCAAAATGCCCTACTTCATATTCGTAATGGTTACGCATGTCTATTACTACCGTGTCTTTTTCATTTAATAGTTTATTCATTTCAGCAGCATTAACATACTTGCCTTTGTTTTCCATGCTGAAAGTTTCATCATTAATACCATCGGCTACAATCTGTTCACGCACTTTTACTTTTAATACCCAAAAACTTTTACCATCATCATCCACCGCAATATTGATGCGTAAACCATTTAAATGCTGTATGCTGTATAAAAACGCTTTAAATGCATTGAAGTTAGATTCGGGAACACTTGCCTGTGCATTAATGCCTTCTTTAGCAACATAAATTCTACCGAATACTTTTAATTCACTTAAATGTTTGTAGAGATAATCTCTGAATTCCTGCGGGTTTTGAATGGGGAAATACTGATAGAAACTAACTGTAATGCGTTTCTCTGTTTCCTGCATCAACAATTGTTTTAACTCTTCGTTGTTGATACGATTGTGTAATACTGCCATGATAATTCATTTTAGACATCAGAGCCTCACCCTAAATCCCTCTCCAAAAGAGAGGGACTTTTAAAAGCCCAATGTTTTATTAAGTAATAAACCCGTTTGCATGACGGGCAAAATGCGTGGCAAAAATAAGTGAATTAAGAAGATTGTTTTATCTCAAGAAACTAAATCCAATAATTTAGATGATAAATCTGTGTTTTGTACAATAACGTTTATTTTATCAAGTAGATTTTAAATGAACAATTATAAAGAGATTAAGTTCAGTGATTTTTCTAATGAAATTTCTCAAATAAAAATAAATACTCCATTAGAAGAAATAAATGAACTTATTC
>SAIW01000011.1 GCA_004028795.1 Chitinophagaceae bacterium | reverse complement strand
ATATCAGCTTACTCGATTTCTTGGACTTCTATGATTCATACAAACAAAATGTCCTTCAGTTGAATAACATAGCATTAAACAGAATTAGTGCTTTTGAAGACTTGAATTATTATACAGCATCAAATATTTATTAATTGAAAATATCAACTATGTACACTAAGTATATCAATTTATTAAAAAAGAATGCCGCATTAGTTTTAATGCTTAGTACTCTTTTTATCAGCTGCAAAACAGAGAAAGAAAAAAAAGCTACTGAAAGGCAACAATATGTAATTCCTGATTCTTTATTAAAGAAAATGCAATTTGATGTTGTGCAAAAATGCCCCTTAGTAAATGCTTTAACACTTACCGGTAGTGTTGATTTTGACCAGGACCATCAGGTAAATATCTACCCTTTGGTAAGTGGAAATGTTCAAGACGTAAAAGTGCAGCTTGGCGATTATGTTAATACAGGGCAAGCATTGGCAACAGTTACCAGTGGAGAAATGGCCGGTTACAGTAACAACTTAGTTATAGCCGAAACCAATGTTACCACAACCAAAAAACAATTAGATGCACAAAAAGATTTATTTGCCAGCGGCTTGGCTTCGCAATTAGATGTTACGAATGCTCAGGCAAACTACGAACAGGCTTTGGCACAATTAGAATATATAAAAAGAGTTTTAAAAATTAATGGTAATAATACACAGGGCAATTATATTATAAAGTCTCCGCTAAGTGGTTTTATTGTACAAAAAAATATAACCAATAATATGGCCATTCGTACTGATAATGGCAATAATTTATTTACTATTTCAGACTTAAAAAATGTTTGGGTACAGGCAAATGTGTATGAATCAAATATTAATTCAATTCATTTAGGAGATTCTGTAAACATTACAACACTTTCATATCCCGGAAGAGTATTTAAAGGAAAAATTGATAAAGTGATTAATGTATTAGACCCTTCTAATAAAGTAATGAAGGTGAGAATTATTATTCCAAATCCTGACTATGCTTTAAAGCCATCAATGTTTGCAAGTGTGCAGGTTACAGATAAAGGCAATAAACAATCTTTATGTGTTTCAAAAAATGCTTTGGTTTTCGATCATAGCCAATATTTTGTTTTAAAATATAAAGACAAAGGAGTTGCAACTATAACACCCGTAACTGTGCAAAGTATTTACGGAAATAGAGTGTATTTATCAGATGGTATTAACGAAGGCGATAAAGTAGTGGCATCCGATGCAATTCTTATTTACGATGCACTTAACAATTAGTGAATCACTCCTTAAAAATTATTTATGATTAAAGTATTAAAAAGTACAATAGCCTTTTCATTAAAAAATAAATACTTTATACTTCTTGCATCTTTAGCATTGGTTATAATCGGCACCATTACTTTTAAAAATATGCCGATTGAAGCTTTTCCGGATGTAACTAATACCGAGATAAGCATTATAACACAATGGCCGGGAAGAAGTGCTGAAGAAGTAGAAAAATTTGTAACTATTCCAATAGAAATTGCCTTAAATCCGGTTCAGCAAAAAATAAGTTTACGTTCAACTTCCATTTTCGGATTGTCTTATGTTAAATTAATTTTTGATGATGATGTTAAAGACCCGCAGGCAAGGCAACAGGTAATGAATTTATTGCAGAATGCAACATTACCGCCAAACATTAATCCATCTGTTCAACCACCTACAGGCCCGACAGGAGAAATTTTTCGTTATACATTAAGAAGCGACGTAAGAGATGCAAGAGAATTAAAAACAATGCAGGATTGGGTTATTGACAGAAGATTAAGAGCAGTACCCGGTGTTGGAGATATTGTAAGTTTTGGTGGGAAAACAAAAGCTTATGAAATAAAAGTTGACCCGGGTAAATTAACTTCCCTGGGCATTACTCCTTTAGATGTTTATACAGCGGTGCAAAAAACAAATATCAACATTGGCGGAGATGTTATTATTCAAAACAATCAGGCTTATGTTGTACGTGGTATCGGTTTATTGAACGATATTAATGAAATAAAGAATATTATTATCAACAACAATAATGGTGTACCTGTTTTAGTGAAAGATGTTGCTGAGGTTAAAGTATCTAATGTGCCGAGATTAGGATGGGTAGCAAGAGCAGATGGATTAACAGATAAGAACGGCAAAAGAAATTTGACAGACGAATCTGATGTAGTAGAGGCAATTGTATTAATGCGAAAAGGTGAAAACCCATCAAAAGTAGTAGATGCAGTAAAACAACAAATTAATAAACTAAATACAACAGTTTTACCTGCCGATACAAAAATTGTTTCTTATTACGACCGTTCAGATTTAATTGAATATGCTACACATACTGTATTGCATAATTTAATTGAAGGTATTTTATTGGTTACATTGTTAGTATCACTATTCATGTTCAATTGGCGTACAACGCTAATAGTTTCTATTATTATTCCAATGGCTTTATTGTTTGCATTTATTTGCCTGCATTTAATGGGCATGAGTGCCAATTTGCTTTCATTAGGTGCGGTTGATTTTGGAATTATTATAGATGGTGCTGTTGTAATGGTTGAAGGGATGTTCGTAATTTTAGACCATAAGTCTATGGAGCTTGGCATGAATAGGTTTAATAAGATTGCCAAATTAGGTTTAATTAAAAACAACGGAGCTCACTTAGGTAAAGCAATCTTCTTTGCTAAAGTAATTATTATTACAGGCTTACTTCCCATTTTTGCTTTCCAGAAAGTTGAAGGCAAAATGTTTTCGCCTTTAGCTTACACATTAGGCTTTGCCTTGTTAGGTGCATTAATAACTACTTTAACGTTGGTTCCTGTTTTAATAAGTTTATTGCTTAAGAAAAATGTAAAAGAAAAACACAATCCGTTTGTGCATCATTTAACCGGATTTATGCTGAATGGTTTTGTTAGATCTTTTAAACTGAGGAAGATTATTATTCCACTTTCATTAATAGTAATGGTGGTAGGTTTTTATTCTTTCAAATATTTAGGTTCTGAATTTTTACCTGAATTAAATGAAGGTTCTATATGGCTTCGTATTCAAACGCCGTATAGTATTTCATTAGATAAATCTGTTGAGATGTCTGCTCAGGCTAGAAAGATTCTTATACAATTTCCACAAGTAAAATATTGTGTTTCGCAAACAGGAAGACCGGATGACGGAACTGATGTGGCAGGGTTTTATAACAATGAATTTTCAGTAATGCTATATCCGGAAGAAGAATGGAATCCTAAAATCTCCAAAGAAGAATTAATTGACGAGATGAATAAAAAACTTTCAGTAATTCCCGGAGTAAACCTCAACTTCTCGCAACCCATTATGGATAATGTTGAAGAAGCAGTATCCGGTGTAAAAGGTTCCATCTGCGTAAAAGTATATGGCGATTCACTGAATTACATGGAAGGGAAAATAAATGAAGTGTATAATATTCTCAGAAACGTTAATGGTATTGAAGATTTAGGTGTAAAACACAACATTGGCCAACCTGAATTAGATATCAGTCTAAACCAACAAAAAATGGCATTGTATGGCGTTTCAACTGCCGATGCAAACTCGGTTGTTGCTATGGCAATTGGAGGTTTAGCAGCATCTACACTCTATGAGGGCATTAAAACTTTTGATATTCGTGTTCGCTTTCCTGAAGAATTTAGAAAAAATGCAGAAGATATCGGTAACATTTTAGTGCCAACACAAACAGGTTCTAAAGTTCCTATTAAAGAAATAGCTACTATTTCTCAAAAAACGGGGCCTTGTTTAATTTTCAGAGATGATAATGAACGTTACGCAGCATTAAAGTTTTCTGTGAGAGGAAGAGATATGGGTAGCACTATTGCAGAAGCACAGGAAAAAGTAAATAAAGTAGTGCAATTAAAACGTGGTTACACAATGGCATGGCAGGGAGATTTTGAAAATCAAAAAAGAGCAGAAAACAGGCTTGCTCAGGTAGTGCCTATAAGTCTGGCTTTAATATTTCTACTATTATTTACCATGTTCGGAAATTTAAAAGACGCAGCATTGGTGTTTTTAAATGTTCCGTTTGCAATTGTTGGAGGGTTACTCGCTTTACATATTACAGGAACTAATTTTAGTATTTCTGCAGGTATTGGTTTTATTGCTTTATTCGGAATTTGTATTCAGGATGGAGTTTTGTTAATTACTGTTTTCAAGCAAAATCTCGATAAAATAAAGGGAAAATCAAGCTCTCTGTATGCTGCAATTAAATTAGGTGTAAACTCAAGAATACGTCCGGTAATGATGACGGCAATGATGGCTGCAATAGGTTTATTACCTGCTGCAATTTCGCATGGTATTGGTTCAGAAAGCTCCAGACCATTAGCAAGAGTTGTTATAGGCGGTATTCTATGTGCTATGATATTCTCGCTGTGGGTTTTCCCATCAATTTTTGCATGGAGTTATAAAAACATAAATGAAAAGTATAAATCGCACTTTTTAGATAATGAAGAACTAACTAAAGAATAATAAATATACCAGTAGTATTACCATGGGTATATTACTTTTTTTGCTATACACAATCCCTTATAAATTAGGGATTATAAAGCCACTATAGAAATAGTGGCTTTTTTGCATTTTTTAATTTTCGACATAAAACACAGTAAAAATGATGGTGAAAATGAAACATGGGTTTTTATCCGAATGTAACTTTTCATGTTCTAAAGTGTCAAAATAGTAGTTTATTAAATTAACAAAACAATAAAAAAGGTGGCACTCTTTTTTCATTGTAATTAATAAACATTCATGCATAAACTTTACACCATGAAAACCTATATTAAAATAGCATCTGTAGCAGTAGTATTTGCTTTTACTGCTACTTCATGCTATGTATCACAAACTGTTGCTCAACCCGCACAACAAGAAGTGTACGATAACACACAGCAACCTGAAATTTCTTTTAATGTATTTTATAATGAATTAACGCCTTACGGCAGATGGGTTGATTACCCGCAGTATGGCAGGGTTTGGATTGCCTATGAATCCGGCTTTGTTCCATATCAATCTTCCGGACATTGGATTTATACCAATTATGGTTGGACATGGGCTTCCAACTATAACTGGGGTTGGGCTCCTTTCCATTATGGCCGTTGGGATTATGATCCCTTTTACGGTTGGTTTTGGGTTCCCGGTTATGAATGGGCACCTGCCTGGGTAAGCTGGAGAAGCGGTGGCGGATACTATGGCTGGGCTCCTTTGTCTCCGGGCATAAGCATCAGTATCGGTGCTTCATTCGGAAATATTCCTGGAGAACGTTGGTGCTTTGTTCCTAACAGATACATGGGTTTTTCAAACATTAATAATTATTACTTAAACCGTTCAAATAACGTAACCGTTATAAACAATACAACTATTATTAATAATACCAACGAATATCGTGGCAGCAGATATTTACAAGGCCCTGATAGACGTGATGTTGAAAGAAATATAGGAAGGCCTCTTCAAACTGTTCAGGTAAGAGATGCTAACAGACCCGGACAGGAAGTTGGCAATAATAACTTTACTGTTTACAGACCAAGGGTTAACAGAAATGATAATAATGTTGGAAGACCGGATAACAATCAGAATCCTCCAAGACCTGTAGAAAGAGACGATAGAAGGCCTAATACACCTTCGCAGGCACAACCCGATAATACAAACCCTGCAAGACCACCGGAAAGGCCTGTTGTAACACCAATTCCTGTTAATCCGACTCCTGCTCCAAACAGACCAAAGGAGCCTGATAGAAGACCGAGTGTTCCAACACTGCAACCGCAACAACCTAATAATCCAAGCCCTGTAAGACCTGAGAGACCAGATTTGCCTGTTAGACCGCAACCGGAGCCCAGAAGACCCATTATGCAGGACCCAAGCAGACCTGAAAGAGGCTCAGTAGTAACGCATAATCAACCAATGCCACAAAGGCCACAACCGCAACAACAGCGACCAATTATGCAAACGCAACAGCAAAGACCTGCTCCGCAACAAAACAGACCACAACCACAGGGAAGAAGAGATAGCGGAAGACCGGGCAGAAATTAACAACTAAATATAAATACAAAAGCTCCTTTAAAATTTTAAAGGAGCTTTTTACTACTATCAACTCACAAAAAATTAAACGCTGAAAGAACTTCCGCAGCCGCAGGTTTTACTGGCATTTGGGTTAGTAAAAGTAAACCCTCTGCTGTTCAAACCATCCTGCCAATCAATCGTCATTCCATATAAATACAAGCCATGGCTTCTGTTCATAATAAACGGTAATCCTTCAAATTCGTATACATCATCATCTGCCTGCTGTGCATCAAAACCTAATACATAACTCAATCCGCTGCAACCACCACCCTTCACTCCCACCCTTAATTTTTGAGTAGTATCAAAGCTTTCTTCATTTATTAATCTTTTCAATTCATTAATAGCTTTTTCCGTAAAGCTAACCGGTGCAGACACTGTTGTTTCCATACTTAAAATTTCTTTTACAAAAATACAATGCTAATTTACAAATAGAAAAGTTGAGGCTTACGCTATACGAAAAAGATGATACTCAATCTATAGCTTACAATAAAACTGATACAGTTATTTTTGTACAAACACATTTTGAATGAGTAGTACAGAAACTGTTTTAAGCATTGCCATTGCATTATTAATTGCCCTTTTCTTAGGGTTTATTTTTTGGGTGCAGCGAAAAGAAAGTAAAAAAGAAGAAGAAGCAAAAATATTAAAAGGAACAAACGTTACACTTCAACTGCAGGCTTATGAAAGGCTTACTTTATTAGTTGACAGAATTGCATTGCCTAATTTAATTGCACGTGTAAATGAACCGGGTTTATCTGCTAAAGAAATGCAGTTATTATTAAACCAGAGCATTAAACAGGAATTTGATTATAACATAACGCAACAGATTTATGTAAGCAGCAATGCATGGGTTGCTGTAAAAAATTTAAAAGAACAAAATATGCTTATCATTAATCAGATGGCTAATGTTTTGCCTGCCAATGCTACAGGATTAGACCTTAATAAAATGTTACTTGAATTTTCAATGAACGATGAAAGAGGAAATATGCACGAAGTTGTTAGCGAAGCTTTAAGTTATGAAGCCAAACAACTATTATAACCGCCTTTTAAACGATTGCCATGAATGATGAAAAAAAATATACGGATAGTAATATTGAAATAAAACAGGTTTATACTGCCAAAGACCTAACTGACAATATCATTCAGCAACCCGCTGAATTCCCCTTTACAAGAGGCATTCAGCCTGATATGTACAGAGGTAAGCTCTGGACGATGAGGCAGTATGCAGGTTTTTCAACAGCAGAAGAAAGTAATAAACGTTATCATTATTTATTATCGCAAGGTGTAAGCGGTTTAAGTGTTGCACTTGATTTACCTACACAAATAGGTTACGATAGCGACCATGAATTAGCAGAAGGTGAAGTTGGCAAAACAGGTGTTGCCATTGATAGCTTAGAAGATATGGAGCAATTGTTTGCCGGCATAAAATTAGAAGCCGTTTCTACTTCTATGACGATTAATGCAACAGGTTTTATACTGTTAGCATTGTATGTTGCATTAGCAAAAAAACAAGGAGCCGATTTACAAAAAATATCAGGTACTATTCAAAATGATATTTTAAAAGAATATGCTGCAAGAGGAACCTATATCTATCCTCCCAAACCATCCATGAGAATTATTACAGATATATTCGAGTGGTGCAGCAAAGAGTTGCCTAAGTGGAACACCATTTCAATCAGCGGTTATCATATTCGAGAAGCAGGAAGTACGGCAGTACAGGAAATTGCTTTTACATTAAGCAACGGTAAAGCTTATGTGCAGGCAGCACAGGCAAAAGGCTTGGATATTAATGTGTTTGGCAAAAGGCTCTCCTTCTTTTTTAACAGCCATAATAATTTGTTTGAAGAAGTGGCTAAATTCAGAGCTGCAAGAACTATGTGGGCTAAGATGATGAAAGAATTAGGTGCAACTGATGAAAAAGCTATGATGCTTCGCTTTCATACACAAACTGGCGGCAGTACATTAACGGCACAACAACCTTTAAATAATATAAGCAGGGTAACTATTCAAACTTTAGCTGCGGTATTGGGTGGCACACAAAGTTTGCATACCAATGGTTACGATGAAGCACTAAGCTTACCAACCGAAGAAGCTGCCCGTATTGCTTTAAGAACACAACAGATTGTTGCTTATGAAAGTGGCGTTGCAGATACAGTTGACCCATTGGCAGGAAGTTATTTCATTGAAAGTCTAACTAAAGAAATAGAAGAAAAAGTCACGATTTTAATTGAACAAATAGACGCAATAGGTGGCAGTGTAAGTGCCATAGAACAAGGCTTTATACAAAATGAAATTGCAAAAAGTGCTTACGAGTATCAACAAAAAATTGAAACAAAAAAGAAGATAATTGTAGGTGTCAATCAGTTTACCGTTGAGAAAGAAGAACCGGTACCACCCTTTAAAATTGATGATAGTATTAGATTAACACAAATTGAAAAACTAAAAGCTTTAAAAGCCAAAAGAGACAATGCAAAAATTAATCAATGTCTTGAAAGTATTGCCATTGCTGCAACAGGGCAAACCAACTTAATGCCTTTAGTAATTGAAGCCGTTGAAAATTATTGCACTTTAGGTGAAATAGCAGATGCTTTAAGAAAAGTTTTTGGGGAGTATAAATAGCATGAAATATTATAAATTTTTACTACTCATGATTTTTACTTTACCTGTTTGTTTATACGGGCAAGAGAGGTTTTTATTATCTGATACAATATCAAGAATTTTAAGTAACCCTTTGAATAATGAATTAGCTAAGCAAAATAAGATCCAAAGAGTTATAAAATATAATTCATGGGGTGATACCACGAAAGCTAAACTCATTTTTAGAGAAATCTTTTTTTATAACACAAACGGAAACTTAGACAGCATTTATAGTTATGTAACCAATCGAAATAAAAATTTTGAAACAAAACAAGAAGTTGTAAATAATTTCTATGATAAAGACTATAAAATATTAAAATCTGTTGTTACTTTTTCTAATTATAGAAAAGTAGGTGGTATTGCTACAGAAACTACAAATTTTGAGTATGATTCAGATACTGTAACTAGATCTATGAATCATTTTTCAGCATTAGATGAAAATAGAATTACTTATTCAAACTTAACGTATAATAAATATCATTTAATTAAAAGGGGTGTTAACTACACTGGTTTAAATAAAATTGAAAGAATTATAGAATATGAATACTATGATAACAATCTTCCAAAATCTGTAACATGGAAAGATAGTACTGGCAAAATTCAGGGTCAATATCTTTATATTCATAAGTTTAATAAAAATGGGAGAGTAACAAAAATAGTTTCCAATTCAGTAGTTTATGAAACAGTAACTGAAGTCAAATACAATAGTCAAAATCAGTGTATTAAAATTCAAAATTCTTTCAACCAAAAAAATTATAACTCTTCTACTAATTATTTTTTCTCATACAATCTTGACGGTACACTTGCATTGTGTAAAGAAGAGCAAAGCAATAGTAATTTTACAGGTAAAGCAATAAAATTTTATAAATTCGAATACATCAAATATCAATAACCATTTATCATGCAACTATCTCAATCATTCATTCATCATGTTTATTTCTGGTTACAAAACCCTTCAAGTAAAGAAGATTTTGATGCATTATTAAACGGTTTGCAATCATTAACCGCTATTAAAGAAATTCAACATTTTCATATCGGCCTTCCAGCTGATACCAATAGAGATGTTATTGATACTTCTTACAGTTTTTCATTGTTGCTTATCTTTAATAACAAAGAAGAACAGGAAGTTTATCAAACACATCCTGTTCATTTAAAATTTGTTGAGGACTGTAAACATTTATGGAATAAAGTAGTAGTTTACGATTCCGTTCCTGCATAATTGCAGTTAAATAATACCATATGAAAAAAATTATTCTTATTGCAGTTGCATTCATTGCACTATCATTCACTTATAAAAAACAACCGAAGATTTTAGTTTTCTCTAAAACAAAAGGTTTTCATCATGCATCTATCCCTAAAGGCATTGATGCTATAACGAGAATGGGTAAGGAAAATAATTTTATAGTTGATACTACAACAGATGCAGCTTTATTCACTACCGATAATTTAAAACAATACAAGGCAGTTATTTTTCTAAGTACTACAGGAGATGTATTGAATGAAGAACAACAAGCTGCTTTTGAAAATTATATTCACAATGGTGGCGGGTTTGTAGGTGTACATGCAGCAACTGATACAGAATATGGCTGGCCTTGGTATAACAGAATGATTGGTGCTTACTTTAAAAGTCATCCTAAACAACAGAAAGCTACACTGCATGTAGTTGATAAAAAATTTATTGCTAATAAAAATCTTCCTGATACTATCGTTCACTTTGACGAGTGGTACAATTTTAAATCAACACATTTTGATAGTGTAAACATTTTAATTACTGTTGATGAAAAATCTTATACCGGTGGAGAGAACGGAGCTTTACACCCTATAAGCTGGTACAAACAATTTGAAGGTGGCAGAATATTTTATACCGCATTGGGGCATACAGATGATTGCTATATAAGCGACTATCAATTTCTTAATCATTTATTAGGCGGAATAAAATATGCCATGAATAAGAAATAATTATCTTTCATGTTCAACATATAAGAAAATGAAAAAAATATTTGTTTCCATTTTTACGCTTTCACTTTTCTCTTTTCACCTTTTTGCACAACCTTCTTTTATTAAGGATAGTTTAGACAGCTATATTAATAAAGGAATAAAAGATTGGGATATTCCCGGTTTGGCTATTGCTGTCATTAAGGATGGAAAAGTAGTTGTAATGAAAGGTTATGGTGTGCGTGATATTGAAACCAAAACACCTGTTGATGAGAACACTTTATTCATGATTGCCAGCAACAGCAAGCTCTTTACAGGAACAGCTTTGGCTCAATTAGAGTACAACAAAAAGCTTTCACTCAACGATAAAATCACTAAATATTTTCCTGACTATAAATTGTATGATAAGAATACAACTGAATTGGTAACCATAAGAGATATGCTCTCGCATCATCTCGGCACACAAACATTTCAGGGAGATTTTACCTTCTGGAATGCATCACTCAGTCGTAAAGACATCATTAATAAAATGCAGTATTTAAAGCCTCCCGGTTTATTCAGGCAAGACTATGGTTATTGCAACAGTTGTTTTTTAACGGCTGGTGAAATTATTCCCATTGTTAGCGGCAAACCTTGGGAGGTATATGTGTACGACAGTATAGTTGCTCCTTTAGGAATGACTAATACACAAACTTTAGGTTATAACATGAGTGAAATGCCTAATGCTGCAAAGCCTTATTCCACCAGCTTTACAGGGCAGTTGCATGCATTACCTTATGATAAAATTGATAATCTTGCTCCCGCAGGAAGTATCGTTAGCTGTGTTAAAGATTTAAGCAAATGGTTAATAATGCAGTTGGATAGTGGTAGGTATAACGGTAAGCGAATTTTGCCGTGGCAGGTATTGGCAAGAACAAGGCAAATGGGTACCATTCTTTCAAGCAGAAAAAACGGGCCCACACATTTTACAGGTTATGGTTTAGGTGTTTTTATAAACGATTATTATGGCAAACAAGTGTATAGCCATACAGGCGGTGCAGACGGTTTTGTAACCAATACCTGTTTTATACCCGAAGAAAATTTAGCTATAACCATTTTAACCAATCAGGATAATCAAAACTTCTTTGAATTACTAAGAATGCAGATTATTGATGCTTACTTAAACGCACCTTATGCAAATAAAAGTATAGCTGCACTACCTGCCCATGAAACAGCAGTAGAAGCAGATGCTAAAAAAACTACAGATTGGAAAGCAAGAGTAAAAGGCAATATGCCTCCCCTTCCATTAGCAGCATATACAGGCAGTTACGAAAACACTTTGTACAGCACTATTGATATTGCAGCTAAAGAAAAAGACCTCGTTATAAAATTTAACGGACATAATAACCTAACCGCAGCATTACAATATATGGATAATAATGAGTGGTTGGTAACCTTCAGCAATCCTTCATTTGGCATTACTTCAACCAAATTCAAAACAGAAAATAATACAGTTGTTGGTATTGATATTAAGGTAGCAGATTTTATAGAATACGATGCTTATGCATTTAAGAAAAAATAGTTGCTATTGCATAAACAAAAAATCATTGCTATCTTGTTAAAATTCATAACCCCAAAAAATCACCAACAATGTTTAATCAACTGTTATCATCTGTAAACTGGCTGCATGTTTTAGTAGCAGCGGTGGCTTATTTTATGTTAGGAGCTATTTGGTATAGTGCATTATTTCAAAAGCAATGGATTGCCATGCATAAGATTGATGTAAATGCACCCGATGCAAAAAAAGGTGCAGGTGTTATCTTCGGCATAGGCTTTTTGCTGACTATTGTAATTGTTGCAGGCATTGCTATTTTTAAAACACAGGTTCCTGCCATTAATTTAGTGGGCGGTATTAAATTAGGTTTATTTGCGTCTGTAGTATTCTGTTCTCCGCCATTAGCAATGAGTCATCTATATCTTAAAAAACCATTTGCATTAATCGCAATAGATTGTGCTTATCACATTATTGGCTCTGCCATTGCCGGTGCAATAATTGGTGCATGGCAATAATGTTTTTTTGCTTACTCATTATATTCAATGCTGTATCATGTTGATGCAGCATTTTTATTTTGTTACAAGCATTAGTATTTCATAGCATCTCAGTTGTGTAACTCACTTGCCTGCCTGCCGGTAGGCGGGTGCGTTCTGTTCATTAAGCAACAAAACAAGACGTTAATTGAAAATCGAAAATATAATCTGCAACCAACTTCAAATTATAATGTACAATGCTGTACTTCCATACAATCCGTGCTTATCCGTGCATTCGCGGCACACAACACTAATCATAAATCGAAAATCTCAAAATATAATCTTCAACCAACTTCAAAGTATAAAGTACAACGCTATACTTCAATAAAATTGGTGCTTATCCGTGCATTCGTGGCAAACAATAAATAACTATCAGCTAATTTTGTTGCATGACAAAATTGAGTGTTAACATAAACAAATTTGCTACGCTACGCAATGCAAGAGGAGGTAATAACCCTGATGTTGTTAAAGCAGCTATTGATGCACAATTATTCGGTGCAGATGGTGTAACTGTTCATCCACGCCCCGATGAAAGACATATTACTTACAAAGATGTTCATGATATAAAAAAAATAATTACTACGGAGTTTAATATTGAAGGTAATTGCACAGAACAAAAGTTTGTTGATTTAGTACTGGCTGTAAAACCTCATCAGGTTACATTGGTACCCGATGCTCTCAATCAAGTAACCAGCAATCATGGTTGGAATACGATTGAACATAAAGCCTATTTAACTGAAATGATTGCCGTATTTAAAAAAGCCGGTATTCGTGTTTCTATTTTTGTTGACCCCGTTATTGAAATGGTAGAAGGTGCAGCACAAACAGGAACAGATAGAATTGAATTATATACAGAAGGCTATGCAAAACAATTTGAACAAGGGAATAAAGAAGTAGCCATTAAATCATATTTAAAAGCTGCACAAAAAGCGAAAGAATTAGGCTTAGGTTTAAATGCAGGCCACGATTTAGATTTACATAATTTAAAATATTTCTCGCAAAACATTCCGTGGTTAGATGAAGTAAGTATTGGTCATGCATTAATATGCGATGCTATTTATTTAGGCTATGAGAATACTATTCAAATGTATAAGCGGCAATTACAATAACCATTCATCACAAAAACATTTCATTCATCATAAACAATTGCAGCAGGGCGTTTTTTCATGTAGTTTGTTGAAAAATAACTGCCATGAAAAAAATATGCTTAGTATTTGCATTGCTAATTACAGTAGCTGCTCAAAGTCAATTATACACAACTCCAAGCGGCGGAAACAAAAGAGCTTCTGTTAGTGAAGGTATCGGCATTACCAACGTTACCATTAATTATAGCAGACCCGGTGTTAAAGGAAGAGAAGGAAAAATTTGGGGGCAGTTAGTGCCGGAAGGCTTTACAGACCAAGGTTTCGGGCCAAGCAAAGCTGCACCATGGAGAGCTGGTGCCAATGAAAATACTACCTTAGAATTTTCAACGGATGTAATAGTTGAAGGAAAAGAATTACCCGCCGGTAAGTATGGATTTTTTATTGCTTACGGTAAAGATGGATGCACTTTAATTTTTTCTAAAGACAATGAATATTGGGGTAGTTTTTATTATGAACCCCAAAATGATGTATTAAGGGTTACAGTAAAACCTGTAACCAATACTCAAAATGTTGAATGGTTGAAATATGAATTTGCTAATCAAACAGAAACAAGTGCGACGATAAACTTATGTTGGGAAAAATTGTGTATTCCTTTTACCGTAAAAGTTGATTTGAATAAAACACAGGTTACCAGTTTCAGAAAAGAATTGCGTACTCAAAAAAGTTATTTAGGCTGGCAGCCCTGGCAGCAGGCTGCACAATGGTGTTTAGACCATAATACTAATTTAGAAGAAGCCCTGTTATGGGCAGATACATCAGTTAATCCGAATGTATTGGGTGAGCGAAATTTTGCAACGCTATCAACAAGAGCGGGCATATTAGAAAAGCTAAATAAAACTGCAGAAGCAGAAGCAAGCATGAAAGATGCAATGGCTTATGCAAACATGAATCAAATACATTTATATGCAAGACAATTAATTGCACAAAAGAAGCCGCAAAAAGCATTGGAAATGTTTAAGCTGAATTATGAAAAAAATCCGAATCAGTTTACAACATTATTTGGTTTGGCAAGAGGTTACTCAGCAGCGGGTGATTACAAAAAAGCATTAGAATATGCAGAGAAAGCATTAGCACTTGCACCGAATGGAGCTAATAAAACCAACGTTGAAAAAAGTATTGCTTTATTAAAAGAAGGAAAAGATATTAATTAGCGAAAGAGAGAGGTTAAAGGCGAAAGGTGAAAGGTGAAAGGTGAAATTGAATGACATTATTCCCCTTTAACCTTTTTTTGCTCAACAATGAACAAAGCGTAAAAGTGAGTGACACAACGAAGATGCTATGAAATGCTGCAGTTGGTAACATAATTTTTAAAAATTATCTTGCATGGCATTATGAGTAACACACAACCTTTAGTTGGAATTATTATGGGCAGCGACAGTGATTTATCTGTAATGCAGGCTGCGGCTAATATTTTAAAAACATTCAATGTACCTTTTGAATTAACGGTAGTATCTGCACATCGCACACCGAAACGCATGGTTGATTATGCAGGTTCTGCAAAACAAAGAGGTTTGAAAGTGATTATTGCAGGAGCAGGCGGTGCTGCACATTTGCCCGGAATGGTTGCCGCAGTTACTACTTTACCTGTTATCGGTGTACCCGTAAAATCTTCTAACTCTATTGATGGATGGGATAGTGTATTATCCATTTTACAAATGCCGAATGGTGTACCTGTGGCTACTGTTGCTTTAAACGCTGCAAAGAATGCAGGTATTTTAGCTGCTCAGATTTTAGGAACAAATGATGAACAGATTGCTGCTGCATTAAGCCAATACAAAGAACAAATGGAGAATGAAGTTTTAGTAAAAGCAGATAAGTTGAAAAGCGATTGGAATAATGAGTTTGATAGTTAATTATTAAGCATAATAAAATATGAAATTAGCTACTCTTACAATTATTATTTTAATAGTTATAATCTCTTGCAATCAGGATAACTCTAAGCATTTTAATAACGAAAATAAAAAGTCAACATCTGACACTTCTTATCATGCTTTGATTGATGATTTTAGAAAATTCAGAGATGTAGTATATCATCATGAAGTACGAAATACAAAACTATTCTTTCAATTTCCTATTTTAAATTATAACAATGAAATATGGAAATGGGTATTAACTGAAAAGGAGAAAGATAAAAAAGAAATAAAATCAGATACTATTATTCCATTTGAAGAAAAAGATTTTGATAAATATTTCGACAGACTTTTTCCGAAAGAGTTTATTACAGGTATTCTGAAGATTAAAAGTGATTCTTTATTTACTAATGGAAATTTTAAAACCGAAGTCTTTATAAAACAAAAAGGTATTTCCTTTAACATTTCATCATCTTATGATAAAAACAGTAACAGCATAACAATTAGTTTGAATTTCAGGAAAGAATTTAAGGATGAAAACGGAGATGATTTAGATGATGAGGAAAGTAGTATTATTTATCAATTCACAATTTCCAAAGACAATCATTTATTATTTAAAGATATTCGGATGGCCGGTTAAATTAAATTTCTACAACTCCAAACTCCTGCTGTAATCCTTTAGATGCTTGGTAAATAGCATGCAACAAGTCATTCCCATTTTTCGCATAGAATAAAGAGAAATTATCAGTTCGTTCCTGCAAACTATTATTAGGAAATAAGGATTGTTTTAGCTGATGCAATTGTTGTTGTTGTGTATCAAATTTCCTTTTTTCAGCACGCAACATTTTCTTTTCTAAATTAGTCAATTGCTTCAAAGCCTTTGCCTGTAAGGCTTCTGTGTGTTGTTGCAGCGTTACATCAACTGCTCCTGCAATATTTTTTAAATAATGGTAGAAATCTTTTGCCTGATTTATTTCTTTATCTAAACATAATTGATTGCTGCTTTCTTTCTTTACTAATGCATTCAACAAATCATTTTCATTTTTAAAAAAACCTTCAACTGTAAAACCAAGTTTAGCAATTTTTTCTTTTTGATTTTTTGAGAGGATTAAAAATGAATTTCTTAAAATCAACATAGGGTATGGCACATGTACGGCTTCAAAAACTTTCTTTAATTCTAACCAATAAGCCAGCTCTCCTCCTCCACCTATAAATGCAATGTTTGGTAAAATGGTTTCCTGAAATACACCACGTAAAATTACATTGGTACTAAAACGTTCAGGATGGTTTTGAAGTTCATCCAAAATTTCTTCGTGGCTCCATTCTAAGTTTAAATTTCGAATCTCGAATTTTGAATTTCGAATTTCAATTCGTTCCCGTTTATCATCAATTAAATAAAACAAATTCAAATCTCTGCCACCTGCCTGTACTTTATAATGTTTACTTAATTCAGCAATAGTTGCTTCAACTGCTTTATGAGAGAATTGTTCAGTTAATTCTTTTTGAATAACAGATTCAAAGGATTGCTTTAAGATTTTATTATCCGGAACAACAATCAATACTCCAAAATCTGCAAATAAATAATTCACTAACTCCAAAGTTGCCTGTTGAATTGTTTTGCCTTCAGTATAACATTGCTTAAATAAATCAGTTAATACGTCGCCGTATTTTTCAACGCCTATTTGCCCGTGTATTACATCAATCAGTTTAATGAAAGCCTTATCTACCTTCATTCTGCCGACAGCACCTGTTTGTTTGGTTTGCCAAACTAATTTTTCTCCATTCAAATTAATAAAACCCAATTCATCTAAATCTGCATCTTCACTACCCATATAATACACAGGAACAAAATTGTATTGCGGCAGTTGTTGTTTTAATTCATCAGCCAGTTTTGCTGCGTGTAAAATTTTATAAATAAAGTATAAAGGACCAGTAAAAATATTCGGTTGATGGGCAGTTGTTACAGTAAATGTGTCGTTACTTAACAACAACTCAATATTCTTTTGTTGTGAAGGCGATAAGCTTAAGCCTTTATGTTGTTCTTTTAAAACGTCAACCAATAATTGCCTGTTCGTAGTAAAGTTTTGCCTTGCATTAATTGATTGCTGAATACCTTGTAATGAAACAGGGTAATTATAAAACGCTTGTAATTCTTGTGACTGATTTAAATAGTCAATCACCGTTTTTAAAAAAAATCCTGTGTTTTGATATGGAATATATTGGCAATTAGTTTCCATGTACTTGTTGTGGATAGCGAAGTAAGAATATTTTTATTTACAAACTTCGCCGTTTATACGCTACATCTAAAATCGTAAATACAAATTTTAATAAACTATAATCGCTGTCAGCGTTGATAACGACTGACGGGGTTTTACACCACAACGCCTTCAATATCATAATCGTAGGCTTTGGTAATTTTTACATTCACAAAATCGCCAATGGTTAACTTCTTATCTGAATGAATAACCACTTCATTATCTACTTCAACACTATCAAACTCAGTTCTTCCTAAATACCTGCCCGCTTCTTTTTTATCAATAATTACTTTAAAAATATTACCAACTTTTTCCATGTTCTTTTCTAAACTAATCTCTTGCTGCACTTCCATTACTTCCTGTGCCCGTTCTGCTTTTACATCGGCAGGTACATTGTCTTCCATATCATAAGCTGAAGTATTTTCTTCATGGCTGTATTGAAAAATGCCAACCCTGTCAAAACGATGCAGTTTTAAAAATTCTTTCAACTCTTCAATATCATCTTCTGTTTCTCCAGGGAAGCCGGCAATTAACGTTGTACGCAAACAAATGCTCGGTACTTTTTCTCTGATGGCATGAATTAAATCCGTCATTTCTTCTCTGGTAATATTTCTTCGCATGGCTTTCAGCATATTATTGCTGGCATGTTGCAAAGGCATATCGAGATACTTACAAATATTATCATGCCTGTTCATAGCATCTAAAATCTCCATCGGAAATTTACTTGGGTAAGCATAATGCAGTCTTATCCATTCCAAACCTTTTACTGCTGCCAAAGCATCAAGCAATTTTGGTAATTCACGTTTTTTATAAATATCCAGTCCGTAGTAAGTTAATTCCTGAGCAATCAACATTATTTCTTTAACACCCTTGCTCACAAGGGTTTCAGCTTCCTTAACCAATGCTTCAATGGGTTTGCTGATATGCTGACCACGCATTAAAGGAATAGCACAAAATGCACAGGTTCTGTTACAACCTTCACTAATTTTTAAATATGCATAATGTTTCGGAGTGCTTAACAAGCGTTCACCCAATAACTCCGTTTTATAATCTGCATCAAACTGTTTTAATATCAAAGGCAATTCCAATGTGCCAAACCATGCATCCACTTCAGGAATTTCTTTTTCTAAATCGCCACGGTATCGTTCACTCAAACATCCCGTAACATATACTTTGTCTAACTTACCTCTGCGTTTCAGTTCAAGCTGGTCAAGAATGGTATTAATACTTTCTTCTTTAGCTTTATCTATAAAACCACAGGTATTTACCACTACAATATTGTGGTCTAATTTTTTGTTTTCGTGTACTACCTCAATTTCATTGGCAGCTAACTGACCGCTCAACACTTCACTATCCACTAAGTTTTTACTGCAACCTAAAGTGATGATATTAACCTTATCTTTTTGTAATGTTCTTGCCTTCATAGAAACGGCAAAGATAATTGTCTGAACCTTGATTTGAAAGATTTAAAGATGGTATGGATTTTAGTGGTACTTAGCTTTAGTATCATTATTAAGCTTTGGTTGCGTCGCACACTTATACGTTCTGTTCTGTATGCAGCTATTCCATTCGCTTATTACTATATCTTCTAACTTCTATCTCCTATCTTCTTAGCTACATCCTCCACAATCTTCACAGCATGTTCTCTGGAGTTTTCAATAAAAAGCTTATGCGTATTCATACCACCGCAAATAACACCGGCGAGGTAAATGCCTTTAATATTGGTTTCGTGTGTGTCTTCGTTATAGGCAGGTTTGCGAATTGCATCTGTACTTAATTCAATTCCCAGCTTTTCTAAGAAAGATAAATCTGGTTGATAACCTGTTGCAGCAATTACCCAATCATTTGCAATAGTTTGTAAACCATCAAGTGTTTTAATAATTACTTGCCGTTCTTTAATTTCTTCAACTGTTGAGTGATAATAAGCTTTAATAGAACCTTCTTCAATTCGGTTGACAATGTCAGGCCTTGCCCAATATTTTACTCTTTTACCAATTTCGCCTTCGCGAATAACCATGGTTACTTCAGCCCCTTTACGCCATGTTTCTAAAGCTGCATCAACAGCAGAATTGTTGGCACCTACTACCAACACTTTTTGAAAAGCATAAAAATGCGGGTCTTTATAATAGTGTGTTACTTTAGGCAGCTCTTCTCCTTTTACATTCAACAAATAAGGAATGCCATAAAAGCCGGTTGCAATAACAATGTTTTTAGTTTGATAAGATTGCTTTGAAGTAATAATTGTAAATAAATTATTACTTGTCAATTGTTCATTCTTCACTGAAACAACTTCTTCAAACAAATTGATTTTCAGTTGAGCAGAAACAGCCACTCTTCTGTAATATTCCAAAGCCTCTGTACGCGTAGGTTTGGCATTGTTGTTTACAAATGGAATACCGCCTATTTCCAATCTTTCTGAAGTAGAAAAGAAAGTCATGTTTTGCGGATAATGGTATAATGAGTTTACCAGACAACCTTTTTCAATAATTAAGTAACTCAAGCCTTTTTGCTTTGCATGTAAAACGCAAGCCAGGCCGATAGGACCTGCACCAATAATGATGATATCGTAAGGTTGATTGCTCATTTATTTTCAGATATGATAATCGGTCCGGCAGATAATTGCTGTTCATTTAAGAAAACATTCACCTTATCAGTAAGTTTGGTTAAAACCTCATAAGTATTAATATGAGCTTGTAAAACAAATACAGTTACAGAGTATTTGAGAAAGTTTTGTTGATGTTGCAAATTTTTATCGAAAGTAATTAATGCGTCAAAATCCTCCGCAAGCATCAATTGTAATAACGACCCGTTTTTGATACCATTCCAACTTTTATCTCTCACAGTATAAACTTCGTGTAAAGGGAAATCCAGTTTTAATCTTTTAGGTAAATTCTCATCAAGCAATAGTTTCATATAAATGCTCAATGTTTTTTGAAGTAATTACTTTATTGGCAACTTCCAACAATGCAATGGCTTGCTCTTTCTTTACTGAAGGAAAATCTTCTAAAAATTCATCTAAGGAAACACCTGCTTCCAAATGGTCAATCAAAGATTCAATAGGAACTCTTGTTCCATAAAATACGGGTACGCCGCCTAATATTTCTTCATCAACAGTTATTAAATCTTTTAGATTCATATGACTAAATTACAAGAGTTTTTATGAATTATTATTTGAATTTCTAGCAACCAAAAACATATGACTTACTTTCTATTTATGCACTTCACTGCTGAAATGAAATTGAATATCTGGATTGTTGGTAATCTCTGTATTTAAAAACCATTCGCTTTGTGCTAAATAAACAGGATTGCCGTCTTTATCTTCTGCACTGTTGGTTTGTTTAAATCGCAAAAAGTCTTCCAGTTTTTTCTCGTCCTTACTTGTTAGCCAACAAGCTTTGTAAAAAGGCAGCGTTCTGAATTCACAGGCTGCACCGTATTCCTGTAATAAACGATATTGAATTACTTCAAATTGCAACTCTCCCACACAACCGATAATTTTTTTGTTACCACCAAACTGTGTAAATAATTGGGCAACACCTTCGTCTGTTAATTGCTGAACGCCTTTTTCTAATTGCTTAGTCTTCATCGGGTCTTTATTCACCAACTCTTTAAATATTTCCGGGGAGAAAGTGGGAATACCTGTGAAATAAAAATCTTCTCCTTCGGTTAAAGTATCTCCTATTTTAAAATTACCTGTATCAAACAAACCTACCACATCACCGGGATAAGCATCTTCAATTACATCTTTACTTCTTGCCAAAAATGAATAAGGATTACTGAAACGGATGTCTTTATCTAAACGCACATGATGATAATATTTGTTTCTTTCAAACCTGCCGCTACAAATTCGCATAAAGGCAATTCTATCTCTGTGTTTGGGGTCTAAATTGGCGTGAATTTTAAAAACAAATCCGCTGAATTTATCTTCACCGGGGCAAACTTCTCTCGTATTGGTTTCTCTGCAAAGCGGCGTTGGTGCTACGTTTATAAATGTGTCTAACATTTCTTTCACCCCAAAATTATTTACCGCACTACCAAAAAATACAGGAGCAATTTTTCCCGCTAAATAATCTTCTACATTCAATTTGCCATATACTCCGTCAACCAATTCAACATCTTCACGCAATTGTGCAGCATCACGCTCACCTATTTTATCGTCCAAAATTTTATCATTCAAATCGTTTATTGCAAAAGCATCTTCTTCATCTGCTTTTGTATTAGCAGTAAACAGTAATAAACTTTTTGTATGCAAATCATATACACCTTTAAAATCTTTACCGCTATTAATTGGCAATGTCATCGGATGTAAAGAAATCTTCAGCTCTTTTTCAATTTCTTCCAATAAATCAAAACGGTTTTTACCATCTCTATCCATTTTGTTTATGAATACAATAACAGGTGTATCTCTCATCCGGCACACTTCCATTAATCTTCTTGTTTGAGCTTCTACTCCATTTACACTATCAATAACCAAAATAACACTATCAACAGCTGTTAATGTTCTGTACGTATCTTCTGCAAAGTCTTTATGGCCGGGGGTATCTAATAAATTAATCAAACAATCTTTGTACTCAAACGTCATTACACTGGTGGCAACTGAAATACCACGCTGGCGTTCAATTTCCATGAAATCGCTGGTGGCATGTTTTTTTATTTTATTGCTTTTTACTGCTCCTGCTGTTTGAATGGCTCCACCAAATAATAATAGTTTTTCAGTTAGTGTAGTTTTACCCGCATCGGGGTGAGAAATGATGGCAAATGTTCTTCTTCTACTAATTTCTTTTTCGTACTTCATTTAGTTAATAATTCTTTGCCCATAGTTAATAACTGCAAATGTTTTTCTAACCCATGTCTATGGACCTTATGAAGCCGCAAATGTAAGATTTGCACTTGTTATGCAGGAAGGAAATAATTGAGCAGTTGCAATTTAGAACTCATTTATTTTATTGGCACTGTAATAGATGAACCCCAAGTTACAGGAGCTGAAGGATTGGTAGGGGTTGCATTCCACAAACATTCCCTTACTGTCATTTTTTGAGCAGTTGTATCAACAGCAACCAATTGAAAAGATAATTTTGTTTCATCAGAAGCAGAAACAGAACCTTTCATGGGTGAATCTGCTCTGAAACAATTAAGCGTAATGTTCGCATCAGGCCCTTGCCAAACATAATACTGATTATAGTTATTATGTCCGTGAAAAAGGGCTTTAATATTAGGGTGTAGTTTTAAAAAATCAACAAAAGCTCTTTGTTCAATGGTAGCCACATCATTAATTGTTTTTGTGCCATCTTTAAATACTTCGGAAAGAAGATTTTCGAATTTATCGGTTGTATTGATCGTTTGAGTGCCATTGGGATTAGTAAAGAAACGAGCTTCTACATTAGGTATAGAGTGCATGAAGAGAAAAACAGGCGTTGTATTACTTACACTTTGTAAATCTTTGTTCATCCATATTCTTTCTAAAGAATCCGGCCAAAGGTTTAAAAACATAAAATGAACCCCTTGGATATCTTTAGAATAATGAATTTTATCTGTTACATAATTATAAGTAGCTGTAGTTTTGGGAATAGCAGGATTCATCATCATATTATACATTCCAATCATAGAAGCAGCATCTGTTGGTGGCGTCATACTGGCATAATAACCGATTGAATTGGTTACATCGTGATTACCAGGCACAATATATAATGCTGTTTTTTGTTTATTTCTATCTGTTAAACTTAAATTGGTTACATAATCGTTCAAAAATTGACTCCATGATGCTGTAGCAGGTTGAATATTGGTACTGGTTTCTTCTCTATTGGCAAAATCACCACCGCTTATCACACAATCTATAAAACCAATATTTTGTCCGGCTTGTACGCCGCTATCGTTCGGAAGGGTAAGGGCATTTAAAGAATTTAATTTAGCTACTAAAGCCCCATTCACAATTGAAGCATCTACATTAGTGGCACCTTGGAAATTTGCTTTCTTTAAACCGTAATGAGGATCGGATGTAAAAACGAATTGAATTAAGTTACTATTTTTTACACCGGTTGAAGTTGAAATGCTTGTATTGTTTTTTGAACAACTGATTGTTACTAAAACAATCAATGAAAAGAGTAAACTAAGCTTAAATTTAAGTTTATACATAAAAAAATCGTGTATATGCGTAATTGTTTTGTTTGTTTCGATATAAACCAATGTCTGAAGTTAGGCTTTTGAAAATAGCTATCACAAACATTTTGGTATAATAATAATTTGATAATAATTGGTAAGACCAGGAATTTGTAATTATATGGTTATTGGAAACAACGGGTTAAAATTTATTAAGCGAAACAAGTACTAAGCTCACAGCTTTGGGGCTCACATTGTTTTACCCGCATCGCGGGGTGAGAGATGATAGCAAAAGTTCTCTGTTAATTTCTTTCTCCCATTTCATAAAGTGAGCAATGTAAGGCAATCGAAATTTTTGGTTTCATCACGTTATAAAACATTCAATGTTATGTAATTATGTATTAAATATTAAAAAATAATTAATTTATTGTTATCTAACTTTTAAATGCCGGATATACACAGCTTACACACATAAGAACCTGAACGAGGCAGGTAGTTTTGCCGCCAAAACCAAACTACATGAATGCTTCCCCGTTAAAGCTGTGTGCAATGGCAGCTTTTATTCTGTTCAGTTCATTATTTGCAAAAGCCGGAACCATTAAAGGAAAAGTTGTTGATAGTTTTACAGGTGAACCTATTGTTGGAGCTACTGTTAGAATATCAAACACTTCGTATAAAGCCATTGTTAAATTAGATGGCTCCTTTACTTTTCCCAATGTTCCAAACGGCACATACACAGTTGTGATAAGTATAGCTGGCTATCGTACTAAAGAGCAAACAGTAACACTCATTAATACTAATGATGTAAAAACGATAAATTTTTCTGCTGAAACAGAAGCGAATGAAATTGAATCTGTAACAGTTTCATCAAATATTTCGAGAGATGGCGATAAAGGTGCCAGACGCTTAGAAAAAATTGCTAATCCCATCATCAATGTTCTTTCAGCAAAAACAATTCAGTTACTGCCTGATATAACAGTGGCTAATGCTTTACAACGCGTAAGCGGTGTTACTATTGAAAGAAGTAATTCTGGTGAAGGAAGATACCCTATTATCCGTGGTATGGAAAAAAGGTACATTAACACATTGGTAAATGGTATAAAAATTCCAAGCCCTGATAATAAAAACCGCTTTATCCCATTGGATTTATTTCCTTCAGAATTATTAGAAAGATTAGAAGTAAGTAAAAGTTTAACACCCAGTATGGAAGGCGATGCCATAGGTGGTACCATTAATTTAGTAATGAAAGATGCCCCTAATAAATTATTATTTCAGGCCAATGGATCATTAGGTTATAATACCACTTTTATTGATGGGAAGTACAGTAAATTCATCACTTCAGGTATTAATAAACTTTCTCCTGCAGAAATTAATGGCAATACTTATCAGGCAACTTACAGGGACTTTAATAATGAACATTTAAATTACTCTAATTTACAAAGGCCTGTTAATTCAACCATTGGTTTAACCATTGGTAACCGTTTTGGAAAAGATAAAAAAATTGGCTTTATTATATCATCCAGTTATCAGAATATTTATAAAGGCACAACCTCTAATTTCTTTTTACCTGCTTCACAACCGAGTGTAAATAATATACCGTTGTTTTCAGACTTACAATTGCGTAACTATTCTACACAAAGCAAGCGTTTTGGTGTTACGGGAAAAATAGATTATCAATTCAATAAGAAAAATAAAATATCGCTTACCAATACTTTTGTAAGATTAGACGATTATCAAACACGTATTGTTTGGGATACTGTTGCACTTAACTCTTTAGTTGATAATTGGCAAAGAAGCCAATGGACTTATCAGTCAATTAATAATACAACCCTGCAAGGAGTTCATCAGTTAACACGTTCAACAAAATTTGATTGGAGTTTAGTGTATTCATTGGCTAATAACCATATGCCCGATCAGGCAGAATTTATTCATGAATATCCTATTGTTGCAACGTCTTTATCGGCAGATAAATTACAAAGTATGAAACGTGTTTGGTTGCATAATAGTGATAAAGATTATGCTGTTTATGCAAACATCACAAAAACATATAATAAAAATTTTGAACTGAAAACAGGTGTATTAGGCAGAACTAAACATAGAGACAACTATTATAATTCTTACAGCTTAAAACCACAATTGGGTGCTTTATATACCAATATTAATAATACTGTTTTTCAATTCGGCACTCCTGCAGATGGTACTCCTACGCCTAATGGCAACAATTATAATTTTGATGAAAATATTTTTGCAGGATATGTACAAGGTAAATGGCAACTAACAAATAAGTTAGAGGTTTTAGGCGGTGTTAGATATGAAAATACCAAACAACATTATACAACCCAGTTAACACAAGATGTTTTTGCAAGATCCGGAAATATTTGGTATGATGATTTATTGCCAAGTGTTCAATTTAAATATGCTTTAAAAAATAATCAAAATATAAGGTTGGCTTATTATAAAGCTCTTGCCAGACCTGGTTTTGCTGAAATGATACCCGATGGTGTTGATGGAGAATTTTTTAAAGAAATCGGTAACCCTGTTTATTTAAATCATACTACTGCAGATAATTTAGATTTACGTTATGAATATTATTCCGGCAATGCAAACCAGTTGTTATTAGGAGTATTCTATAAAAACCTGCAAGACCCTATTGAAATTTCATCAGTACAACCAAAACAAATAAACAGCCTTTACTTAGAGCCTGTAAACAGCCCCAAAGCAACCAATTATGGCTTTGAAGCAGTGTACACAAGATACTTTGGTGTATTCGGAGTTTCGGCGAATTATACTTATACGCAATCAAGTATAACAAGAGATAGCTTATTGTATTCTTACAGAACAGCATCAGGCAGTAGTGCATTAAAATATGTTTCTGAAACAAGACCATTACAGGGGCAGTCAAATCACGTAGGTAACCTTTCTTTAATATATAAAAACCCAAAGAATGGCTTAGACATTCAATTGGCATTTGTTTATACGGGTGAAAGAATTGTTTACATAAGCCCTTATTATGGTTTGCATTACTGGCAGTCTCCTTTAACACAAATGGATATTTCTTTTGAAAAAAGAATAATAAAAGGCTTAAGTGTGTACGGTAAAATTAATAATATCACAAACGCTCCTTACGAGTTATCGTTACACCAATCTTATAATAATTATTTAGCCTCAAGTGGCTCCAGACCTTTGGCTTTACAGTCAGACCCTGACAACAGAATTATTGTACAAAAAGATTATTACAAAGTTTCTTACTTATTCGGTTTACGTTACAAATTATAATCATCGTTAAAAATTATATAATGAACAAGAATAAAATATTATTTTTCTTTTTTTCTCTGGTAATCATTTCATCGTGTAAAAAATATGATGATAATAAAGATTTTGCTGCAGCTGTTCCCATTCCTGTAACTCCTATTAATGATGCTACTTGTTTATCAGGTGCACTAAGTGGAACCATGTTGGCCGGAAAAACATACAATGTATGCGGGGATATTTATGTAAAAGCGGGAGATAGTTTAGTAATACAGGAAGGTGTAACTGTAAATTTTATTGGTACAGGTACTACTCCCGTAGGTTTAGGAGTGCAGGGAACATTATTATGTTTAGGTTCTAAAGACAAACCGATTTGGCTTACTTATTCAGGCGTAACAAAAACAGATCAAAACGGAGCCAACCCTGACTTAGACCCCGCTTTAAAAGGTAAATGGACAGGTGTTACAGGTGCTACCAACTGCCCTTTAATGGTATTTAAATGGACACATATTGAGTTTGGCGGTGCAGCTATAAGCTCTGCAATGAAAAGCTTTACCGGTAGCTCAAGCCCTTACCCTTTATACTTTGCAAACCCTGCCGGTGTATTTGTTTTAGAAGATTCATGGGTATATGGCAGTGTAGATGACCCTTTTAGAATTAATGGTGGAAAAATTCATGTAATGCGTAACACTTTTGAAAAATGTGGCTATACCGGTGGTGAAGCCATGAATTCTAAAGCAGGAACTATTGGAGATTTTGCCTACAATTTGTGTATAGGCATGGCTACTAACGGGCCAAAAATGTCGAACATTAATGTGTTGCCTGGTTATCCTGCAACGAATGTAAACTGCTATAATAATACCATTGTAAACTGTGGTTACAGAAGAGCTGCTGCGGGAAGAGGCGGTTCTATTAATTTTGAACAAGGTGCCGGTGGTTTAGCATACAATAACTTAATTGTGAATTGCAAATTCGGTTTGCGTGTTGTACAAAATCCAATAGCAGATACTGCCAATTTACGTTATGGTTATAACTGGTATTATGGAGATTCAACAAGTGTTTGCAGCCAATTCATACCATCATTATCTGTAAGCACTGCTATTTCTTTACCGCAACAAACAGATATTCCAAAACCATCAACTTATCTTCCTGCAGGGTGGAATGTTGGAGATGTTTATACAGCACCTGCTACATTAAATGGTGCCAATAACCCTCAATTCATTAATGCCCCTGTGCCTTTGCCCGCCGGCCTTAGATTACAGGATATCTCAACGGTTGGTAGTTATAGCTTTGCATTAAAACTTTCTTCACCCTGTATAGGTGTAGGTTTTACCGGTTTTTCGCCGAGAGCAGATGTTCAGATAAATAACAGATATGGTGCAACAGAAATTACTCCTCCCGGAAAAGATATGGGCTGTTATCAAAGCAATGGCAGAGGTAACCAACATTTCTAACGATTAATCATATAAATCTAAACGGAGGCAATTCCTCCGTTTTTTTATTGTTCCTGTAAAATTTAGCCTTATCTGTCATAATTATTGTTCAATCATGTTGAATATTATGTAATTGTGTATTTAATATTAAATAATTATTACCACATTATTATCAAATTCTTAAACCAGTATTATCTACCGATTTGCACATAAAACCGTTTGAGGGGAAAAATACATTTGCGGCTAAATCAAAACTACATGATGGCTTATTGCAAAAAAACAGGCTTTACTCTTCTTATGCTGTTCGCTTTGAAATTTTCTTTTGCCGGTGTTATTAAGGGTAGAGTTTCTGACTTTAAAACAGGAGAACCTTTAACAGGTGCATTTGTTCGTTTATTAAATACCAAATTCAATACTACAGTAAATTTAGACGGAAGTTTTATTCTTAAGAACATTCCTTCAGGTAAATATGAATTAGAAGTTAAATTAATAGGTTATAAACAAAGTAATGTAAGTGTAATTGTAAATGATAAAGAAACTGCCATTGTTGCTGAAATTAATTTAACAGCTACAACAGAAACCTTACAACTTGTAACGGTTAATACAGTGCAAGACAAATCATCTGACCGTACCGTAAGGAATATTGAGAAGAATTCTGATATGGTTCAGAATATCTTATCTGAAAAGACAATACAATTATTACCTGATGTTACTGTAGCGAATGCTTTGCAACGTGTTAGCGGTGTAACCATTCAACGTGATAATTCGGGTGAAGGTCGTTATGCTATTATTCGCGGGATGGACCAACGGTATAATAATACATTAGTAAATGGTATTAAAATACCTTCTCCGGATGATAAATATCGTTTTGTTCCGATGGATTTATTCCCTTCAGATATGTTGGAAAGATTGGAAGTAATTAAAGCATTAACTCCTAATATGGAAGGCGATGCAGTTGGTGGTACTATGAATCTTGTGATGAAATCTGCTCCCGATAAGTTTACATTAAATGCAAATATAGCGGGTGGTTATTCTACTTTATTTTCTAACAGGCCATTCAGTGCATTTGCTCATACAGGAATGAATAATGCATCTCCTGCTGAAATAAAGGGTAACAGTTATCAAGCAACGTCTGCCGATTTCAATTTTAATAATTTCCATTATTCTGATAAACAAAATCCGGTTAATACTACAGCAGGATTAACGATTGGCGACAGGTTTTTGAATAAAAAATTGGGTGTGATCGTTTCAGCTGCATATCAAAACTTCTATAGAGGTTCTAATACGCAAACAATCGTACCAAGTGCAGGTGCTGATATAGCTCCAATTCCAACCACTTTAATAGTTACCGATGTTATTGACAGAAGATATTCTATTCAAACAAACAGAATTGCTCTTCATAATAAAGTTGATTATTTTTTTAACAATAGAAACAGTATATCGTTATATAACTTCTATGTACACCAAAATGAGTATCAAACAAGATATACGAACGATACTACTTTTGGCACCAACTCTTCATCTGTTCAAAAATCATTAGATGTAGATTATAGAAGCAGATGGCAAATACAAGATATCTACAATGCTACTTTACATGGTGATCATAAATTAAGTAATAAGGTGAAATTGGATTGGAGTAGCGTTTACTCCATTGCTAAAAGTAACGTCCCTAACATGTCTTCCTACAATTTTAACGCGAACGTATTAATTAATGGAAGCGGGAAAGTATATGAGATTGATTCTACTACGTATGGTACAAGTGTTAAACACATTTGGCAACATAACTCAGATAGAGATTTAGCAGCTTATGCTAATGTTACTTACAAAGAACATTTATTTAACCGAGATATAGAATTTATTGGTGGAGGCTTATATCGTTATAAAACAAGAGATAATTATTATAATGATTATTCTTTAAAACCAAACTATAATACCAATCAGCGTTTCCATATTATAGATACTGTTTCTTTAGCATTTACTCCGGCACAGAATGGTTCAGGCAATGTTACTACCATAACACCTAATAATTATACTGTACATGAACAAGTTACTGCGGGATATGCTCAAGCTAAATTTATGCTGTTGCAACAGTTACAGGTGCTGGGTGGTGTTAGAATAGAAAATACACAATTGGACTATACAACAGTGATGCCTATACAGTTCAGTGGAAGAAGTGGTACTATCAAATACACAGATGTACTACCTAGTGTTCATTTGAAATATTCTTTAACAAGCAAACAAAATTTCCGCTTATCCTATTTTAAATCAATCAGCAGACCTGGCTTTGGAGAAATTGTTCCATACAGTGTACCAGGTGAAGAATTTACAGAGTTAGGTAACCCGTATTTAAAACACGTAACTGCTGATAACTTAGATGCTCGTTATGAATTATTTCCCGGTGGTGCAGACCAGGTATTGCTAGGCACTTTTTATAAACAATTGCAAAATCCTATTGAATATTTTGTGATTAACCAAGGAGGTCCAAGTAACTTAAATATTCAGGCACAAAATACCAATAAGGCTACAAACTTTGGTTTTGAAGCTGTAATTACTAAATACATTGGCATGTTTGGTGTGTCGGCTAACTATACATATACACACTCTGCTGTTACTACTACAAAAGCTACTAAGTATTACGATGCTACATCTGGTCAGGTACAAACAGGAATAACCAACCAAACAAGACCTTTACAGGGACAAGCTAACCATGTAGGCAATATTTCATTATTGTACAAAAATCAAAAAGTAGGGTTAGATGCTCAGTTAGCATTCTCTTATACAGGCGACAGGATTGCACAAGTATCTATATGGAACAATTTAGACATCTGGCAGAAACCTTACATGACGTTGGATTTTTCTTTAGAGAAAAGCTTGAACAAGCATTTCTATTTCTATACGAAGCTTAACAACCTTACGAACTCTGTAAGCAAAATGTACATAAAAACAGATCCAAGTGTAGTGAACAAATTTGTTGCTGCAGGTCTACCTTTCCAATCTGCTAACAGCAGCCAGATTATTATGCAAAGACAAACTGTTTATTTAGGCATATTGGGTGGTATTAAGTATAAATTTTAACCTGTTTTCATAAATCTTTCAAATTATTCTAATAATGAAAAAAATAATAATTCCAATAATCGTTGTTATAGCAGTTTTTGCACATGCAGGCTGTAAAAAATGGTCAGATGAGAAAACTGATATTTACCAATACATTCCGCCACCAGGGCAAACTGTAAGTGATGCAACCCCTTTATGTGGTTCTATTAAAGGTGTAATGTTAAGTGGTAAAACCTATACTATTGGTTGTGATGTATATATCAACAAAGGCGATACATTGGTGATACAACCTGGTGTAACTATTAATGTAACTAATAACTCGGGTATTTGTGTACGAGGTGTTTTAGCAAGCTTGGGTACTAAGGCACAGCCGGTTACTTTGTCGGTTCCAGGCTTGCTAAAAGATAACACCCCAGGTCTTGCATTTAAAGCCGACTCAGCACATAGTAGTACACGTTTATGGAGAGGTATAGCCTGCGATACATCTTGCACTATGCTGGTTTTGAAATGGACACATATTGATTTTGCAGGTTCAGCTTATGGTACAACATTTAGCCAGGCAGTAGGTCAAAAACCAACAACATCATTTAATATATTATTCCAAAATCCTAATGGCTATTTCATCATGGAAGATTGCTGGATGTGGGGAGGTACGGATGATTGTATCAGAGTATCTCAAGGTAAAATTCATGTGTACAGAAACACTTTTGAGAAAAGTGGTGGCAGCGGTGGTGATATTATAAATGTGAAAGGCGGAACAACCGGTACTATGGCTTACAATTTTTTTATTGGTACGGCATATAACGGACAAAAAGCTTCTAATAAAGGGCAACCTGTTGGTGCTCCTCAAACAAACATTGTAATGTATAACAGCACATTTGTAGATTGTGGATTGCAGGTAGTGCCTGGTCAAAGAGGTTCAACAATTAATTTTGAAGAAGGTGCAAGAGGTGCATTTTATAATAATGTTGCAGTAAACTGTCGTGTAGGTTATCGTGTAGTAAACAATCCTGCTGCAGATACAACAAATCTTTCCTATGGTTATAATTATCAATACGCTGACTCATTGGTTATTGCTAATAACTTCTTTACCAGCGGTACCGTTTGTAAGAAGCCTCAGTCAACAGATTTACCAAATCCTGCTACTTATTTGCCTGCTAATTTCGATTATACAAACCCTGTGTATGATGGGACTCCCGCAGTGCAAAAGTTAGCTCCAATGTTTGTGAATTTCCCATTGCCTTGTCCATCATCACCTTGGGCAATCACATCAGTGGGTAATTATAACTTTCACATACAACCATCCTCTCCATTAATTGGTAAAGGTTTTACAGGTGTACACCCTTTTGTAGTAGTTCCTCTTGATCCTACGTTTGGTGCAAGCGAAGTAACACCTCCGGGTGCAGACTTAGGTTGTTATCAAAGTAATGGTACCGGTAACCAACACTAATTGCATCAATCACATTATTAAACATCGAAAGTTAAAAGCTTTCGATGTTTTTGTTTCGGATAAACAAATTTTACATGAGAATATTAATAGCTCCCGGTTTTATCAGTTTAGTTTTTATACTGCATTCCTGTTCAAAAAACAATCAAGCTGTAAGCAATAATACAATTGATACAAACCCGCTACCTAATACTGTTAGTAAAATAGATACATTAAAAATAATGGCTTATAATGTTTTAAATTTTGGTAATGGCTGCCAGGGAACATTAACAAATCTTGATTCATATTTTAAAACGATCATTCAATATACACAGCCTGATATTATAAGTTGTGAAAAGATAAATGCTTTTAATCCAACACCGGGTTCTTTTGGCAACTTAGCTGATGAACTTTTGAATAACGGATTAAATGGTGCTTTTCCTAATCAATATGCATATGCTTTACCAAGCAATAACAGTAGAGGCAGTAATATGGCAGTCTTATTTTATAATAAGCAAAAGCTAACTTATGTAAAAACACAAACCTTAGTTGCCAATATAACAGATTTTAATTTTTATAAGCTTTACTATAATGATGTGAATTTATCAACAACAGGCGACACAACTTTTTTATATGTTGTAGTAAATCATACTCAATCAGGTTCTTCCAGTTCAGTGCGAGATCAGCAAGTAAGTTCAGAAATGACAATGCTTCGTAATAAGTTCTCCTATTTCCCGAATCTTATTAATATGGGAGATTTTAATACTGCTGGAAGTTATGAGTCAGGCTATCAGTCTGTTGTTAATGCAACAGACAGCACTACAATTTTATATGACCCTCCCTATTATCCTGATAAGCAATTGCTGTATCCGGGCAATTGGGATGTTACACCTTATTTGGTTGCACCTTATTTAACAACATCAACCCGATCATCTGCAAGTATACCTAACACTTGTGGTACCAGTGGAGGTGCAAAATCATGGTTTGATCATATTTTTATCTCACCATGGTTAGTTACCGGTGCTAATTATATGCAATATATTCCTAATTCGTATCAAACTATCGGTAATGATGGCAACCGCTTAGGAGTTGATATTAACAGCACAACTCCTGCTACAAACAACAGTGCTCCCTCTTCTGTTATTAATGCATTATTTCAATTTTCAAATAAATACCCTGTTATGCTTAAACTATTGGTAAAAGCAAACAGAAACAGAGTAAGTCCAACCGACCCTGTTGAAAAAAATTAATTTATGAATAAGAACAGTTTACTGATAATATTTTTATTGTTATGTCTTAACTCATTAAGCCAAAGCAATATTTCGCATTATATTTTTACTTCAGATGTTCATTTTGGTTTAGAGAAAAAAAACTTCAGAGGTAAAACAAATGTTACTGCATACGAAGTAAACAAAGCAATGATTGATGCGATGAACACTATTGCGAAGACTTCTTTACCAAATGATAAAGGCGTTGCAGCAAATACCGAAGTAAAATTTGTTGATGCTTTTATTATTACCGGAGATATTGCTAACAGACATGAAAAAGAGGTGCAGTCGGCAACTCAATCCTGGAAAGAGTTTGAAGACTGCTACTTACAAAAATTATCTATAACAAACAGTAAGGGAAGTAAAGCTCCTCTATGGGTTGTAGCAGGTAATCATGATGTAAGTAATGCCATAGGCCACTATAAGATGTTGAAGGATGAGAAAGATGAAAATGCTTATATCGGAATATATAACCTTATGTTGCAACCTTCAGTACTAAAAACTAAAAGCAACTTTAATTATACTACGGATAAAATTCATTACTCAAAAGATGTTGCAGGTGTACATCTGCAATTTATTAACCTGTGGCCTGATAGTTTAGAAAGAAGTTGGATGGAAAAAGATTTACAGAATGTTGCTGCTTCAACACCGGTATTCATATTTACACATTCTTATCCTGATGTTGAAGCGAGATTTTTTATCAATCCCAACACCAATCATTCCATCAATGAAAAAGATGGGTTTGAAAATTTATTAAGTGAAAGTTTTAAAGATGGTTATTCTTCTGAAAACCCTGCTATTATCGAGCAAAAAGAATTGGAAGTTTTTATAAGAAAGCACCCTAATATCAAAGCTTATTTTCACGGTCATTCTAATTACAATGAGTTTTATACATGGAAAGGTATTGACGGAACCATTGCCCTGCCTTGCTTTAGAGCTGATTCACCCATGAAGGGAAAGTATTCTGCAAAAGATGAAACCAAGCTATCTTTTCAACTGATAAGCATTGATGCTGAAAAAAAATTGCTAACTGTCAGAGAATGCTTATGGAACATCAACCTAACAAACAACAGCATAACATGGGGAAATACTGTTACCATTTCATTACAATAGTTATATAACAGTAAATGATAGATAGGTTGATAAAGAAATATCTCTCTGAAATATTTTAGTTTAGTGGCTAACTTTAATTACTAAACTTGATTATGAAAAAAATATTTTCTTTTCTTACATTGATAATATCGGCATTGTTTGTTAATGCACAAATACTTCCTTTAAGAGAGCAGGCTAAAGTGGTAGATGAAGTTTTGGCAGATAGATTGAATAATCTGCTTCCGCAATTAATGGACAAGAATGGTATTGACATGTGGGTGATGATTACCAGAGAATATAACGAAGACCCGATTGTTAAAACCATATTACCCGCTACATGGTTGAATGCAAGAAGAAGAACCATTATTGTTTTTTATAATAATGCTGAAAAAAAGGTTTTTAAAAAATTAGCAGTAACACGTTATGCAGTTGGCAATGAAATTCAAGCTGCGTGGGATATGCAACGATTTCCCGACCAATGGGATGCTTTAAAAAATATTATAGAAACCTATCAACCAAAAAAAATTGCTATTAATACTTCTGAAAATTTTGGTCATGCAGACGGACTGGATTATACAGAGCATGATTTATTAATGAAGAAACTGTCTCCAATCTATCAGCAAAGAGTTGTTTCATCAGAACCGTTGGCAGTAAGCTGGCTTGAAACCAGAACAGAAAGAGAAATGCAGATATATCCGCAACTCATCAGCATTACACATGCTATTATTGCAGAGGGGTTCAGTAATAAGGTAATTACACCCGGTATTACTTCAACAGAGGATTTGGTATGGTGGTTCAGGCAAAAAGTAAATGACCTCGGTTTAACTACATGGTTTCATCCTTCTGTAGAAATTCAAAGAAATGACGCTGCAACTTTCGATCATTTAAAAGCATTTACCAATGCAGATGTAAAGAATATTATACAACCCGGCGATTTATTGCATGTTGATTTCGGTATTACTTATTTACGCTTAAATACGGATGTGCAGGAACATGCTTATGTATTGAAAGCAAATGAAACAGATGCTCCTGTATTTTTAAAAGATGCATTAGCTAAAACAAACCGTTTGCAGGATATTCTTACAACACAATTCAAAGAAAATAAAACAGGCAACCAGATTTTAGCAGATGCATTGGCACAAGCCGGAAAAGAAAATATCAAAGCCAGTATTTATACGCATCCTATCGGTTATCATGGTCATGCAGCGGGACCAACCATTGGTTTATGGGATATGCAAAACGGCGTACCCGGCAGCGGCGATTTTCCCATGCATTATAAAACCTGCTATTCAATAGAATTAAATGCAGCCCATTTTATTAAAGAATGGAATAAAGAAATAAGAATTATGCTTGAACAAGACGGTTATTTTGATGCCGATGGATTCAGATACATCAATAACAGGCAAACACAATTACACCTGATTAAATAAAATTATTTCTTTTCAAAAGCCTCTAACATGCGTTTTACAAAACCATCCATTGCATTATTTTCAATCCATCGTACCACAGCAACAATATCGTGTTCTCTGTCAACATAAATAATATTGGTACCATTACCGATATGCTGAAAAGCTGTAGCAGGTGCAGATGGCAACATTTTCTTATCTGTATTTAAAAAGTAGTTCATATAACCATAGCCTGTATTTGCTTTGGTTGGTGTGGTAGATTGATTAATCCATTGTTCAGAAATTAATTGCTTACCGTTCCAATTGCCTTTATGTAAAGTAAGCAAACCGAAACGTGCCATATCGTAAGCATTAATAAACAAGCCACCACCGAAATGCCCGCCACCACTAACCGATTGAATCAATTTTCCATCTAACACAATCCATGAATTTCTATAACCTGTCCAATGCCAAGTATTACTTGCACCAATCGGGTTCATTATATTTTCTCTTAATACTTCTGGTAAGGGCTTACGCCAAACAGTTGTTGTGGCTAATGCTAACGCATTTACTCTGGTATCATTATATTTCCAAAAAGAGCCTGGTTCATTTCTTTTTCTGGTAAGCCATTCATTGGGTTTATCATTGGGCCTGTCTGCCCAATCAGGTTTGCCCCATAAGGTTCCTTCCCAATCGCTCACTTGCCTGAGCATATCATCCCAAGTAATTTTTTTATTATGTTCTGAAGAGAAGGGATATAGTAATTGTTGCTTACCCATATCTTCCGCACTTCTGTAAGCATTATTATTAAACACTTCAATCGGCGGAACATAAGGGTACACTTTATCATTCACACTTTTAATCAAAACTTTATCCACAGCTAATCCTACCACAGTTGAGAGTATGCTTTTTGTAACACTGTTGGTCATATCAACCTTATCAACATCGCCCCATTGAGCAATAATGTATCCTTTATAAACAATAATACCACTGGGGTCACCACGTTCTTCCAAAGGACCAACGGGATCGCTGTAAGGTTCTTTGCCAAAAGTCATTGCCTGAGCCAACTCCTGATTACGTGGCAACTTGGCTTCATTAGCTTTTGCAAATTGAATAGCATCAGCAATTTTCAAACTATCAATATCAAAGCTTACTAATGACTTGTGCTGCCAATTATCAGCAGCAGGGAAATAACTGGTTGGTTTTTGAGCGAAGGAAAAATTGATAAATAAAATTGATGACCAAAATAATAGTCGCTTCATAATAAAGGAAAATTTACTCTATCTAATAATTGAAATTGAGCCTGCTTTTTGTTTAATAATATTATCATATTGCCCTTTTATCTTAATCACATAATAATAAATTCCAATAGGCACCGGTTTATTATTTAAATTACCATCCCACTTAAAATTAGGATTATTTGTTTGGTAAATTATTCTACCTCCTCTATCAAAAATCTTAATATCAAAAAAAGAAGTTTGGCAGCTAATTCCTGCAAAAAAATAGTCGTTAACACCATCCCCATTAGGTGAAAAAATATTAGCTATGTTGAAATTGCATTCACAAATCTTATCTGAAACGTTAAAAGTTTCATTTGCTTTACCACAATAATTAGTTATTGTACACTTATAAATTCCCGGATTAATTGCAGTAAATGAATTGTTATTTGAAAAGTCTTGCCATAAATAGAAAGCTCCGGGTGTTGAGCAATCTAATAACAAGTAATCGCCCTTACATTTGGATGTATCTTTGTATAAGTCAATTGGAGTTTTTTGATAATTCACCAATATTGTATCATAAGCCAAGCAGCTATTAATATTTACTTGAACATGATAAACCCCATCTTTACTTACCAAAAAAGTTGAAGATGTTGAACCATCTTGCCATAGGTATAATGTTGAAGGTTCAGTCTGTTTTGCATTTAATACAAACTTAGCTTTATCACATAGTATAGTATCACCCGGAAAATTAATTTGTGGACTCGGCTTGTACCATACATTAATGGTATCCCGATAAAAGCAACTTCCGCGATTTATTTGAAGCCAATAATTACCAGGTTGAGAAATTATAAAAGAAGATTTATTTGAACCATCTTGCCATAAATAAGTTCCGGTCGTATCTGTTTTTACTAATAAGGTTTTTCCCTCGCATAATGTGGTATCTGCTCCTAATGAAAAAACTGGTATTTTCTGAAAAGAAACATTAATGTTATCAGTGTTAACACACTTATTATTATCTGTAATGATTACTTTATAATTACCTGTTTTATTAACAGTTATTTTTTGTGCAGTACTACCAATATTCCATTTATAAGATACAAAACCAAATCCTGCATCGAGTAATAAGTTATTTCCTTCACATAATGTTGTATCGTTACCCAACTTTATATTAGGCAACGAAAAAACTGTAATGTGAGAGGTGTCTTTAATAGTACAACCAAAACTATCAACTGCAGAAACTAAAAAAGTGGTTGACTGTAAAGTTTGAAAACTAATTTTTGTTGAGTCTATTACTTTAAAATTTACAGTAGGATTTGAAGTCCATACATAAGACTTATAACCCAACCCTGCCTGAAGTTTTAATGAATCTCCATAGCAAATGGAAGTATCTTTTATAATGTTGATATATTTTTGATTAACTTGACTTATTACTATTGTATCAGAATTAATATTATTACACGAATCTCTTACTGAAACATAATATGTACCTGGTTGCGATACTAAAAAAATACTGTCGCTACTACCATCCTGCCATTTATAAGAGAGAAACTTATTGGTTGCTCTCAAAGTTATCCTACTACCCGGGCAAATCGATGTATCATTTCCTAAATTAAAATATGCATCAACTGGTTTTGCCAAAATTGTTATGCTATCAGCCAAATATTGACAGCCGAAATTTCTTGCTATTTTTATTTTATGACTTCCATAGTTAAGAAACCTGACTTTTATTTCATTACTATTTTGAGAAACTACTTGAATATTATTGCTGTAAAATGCTTGATACCCACATGTACCATTACCTCTTATTTTAAAAGTGTACTCACTATTTAAATCACATAGTTTTTTTATTCCGTCTATTTCTAAATATGAGCATGAGTCTATATAAGAAGGGCAAAGCCAATTTTTTACAATTGCTATATCCTTTTGATTTGCAATAATATCTAACATTTTAAAATAATTAGTCGAAGAATCAATGTCCCATTTAAAATTTGATTCTTGTAAGTAAGTGTTACTAATTGAATAATTAATATTATAGAAATTGCACAAATTGTTGATTGTCCCCAAACTATCAATCTTTGCAAAAATTATATTTTTACCTCCATTGGGATTTAAAACAGAATTTAATCCAATACCAACGCTCATCAAACTATTATCAGTTCCAATTCCATCTTTATTGAAATAGTCTCTATAATAATCTGAAAAATTATATTGCCAACTTATCATGTCACTTTTATTTATTTTCATAAATATGTTGTGATAAGCGTATCCAGGTTGTAATTCTAGTGATTCTTTTGCAAATAAGGTAACGTAAAAACTACCATTAGCTAATGGAAACAATTTAAATCGATAGAAATCCGAAATTTTAAAATCACTAATATTGATTTGAAGAGATTTGATTATGTGCCCGGATGTGTCCATATACAAGTAATTTGGGATTATTGAAGATGAACCGAGTATACTATTAGTATTTCCGGCAATAAAAATATTATTATTTTGAAAGTTTATATCTCTAAAAATATAGCTATTATTAATACTATTGGTATAAGTCTTTGTCCAAATTAAGTTACCATTTGATGAGTTTATTTTTAGTAATAAGCCTTCAATTCTTTGAGAATTATTATCTACACCAGTATATCCACATAAGTAAATAAAATTATCTTTTACGGTTATACTATTACAAGTTGTGAAATTAAAATAAGAACCAGAATAGTTACGCTCTAATAATTTTGACCACAATAGTTTCCCGGTGCTATCTAATTTAAACACATTAAACCCATTGTAGGAAGTGTTCCAATCTGTATATCCAGTCAAAATAATATTACCACTTTCATCTTCTTTTATTAGATTAAATAAGGAATTACTAGGGATAAAAGAAATATTTTGTATGCTTTTTGCCCATTTTACATTACCATTTGGATCAAGTCTAATTAAAACATTCCCTTGAACTGCTCCAAATTGTTGAGCATAACATGCAGTTAATAAATCACCATTTTTACACTTCTCCACCTTATAATATGCAGAATTCTCTGTTAATGATTTTGCCCATTTAATGCAACCTGAATCATTTATATTTATTAATATTCCTGTAGGCTGGATAGCAACATTTGAATTAAAGTATTCCATATAACTACCAGCAACAATATTATTATCCCCATTCCCAAGAGTGATGAAATCATTAATAGTGTGTACTTGATACTTTCTAAAATCGGTACCAAAAACTGACAAACCTAAACTAAAGTGTTTTTTACTTATTGGGGGATTAATCCCAGTAAAAATAATTATGCAAGAACCGGTATCAACGCATATTCCGTTTGTAACAGCTAATTGTATTTTATAAATTCCAACTCCGCTAAAATTATTTATAAATGGATCGAATTTTTGAGGTTCATTAGTACCATAATAGTAAGGATAGCCATTCAATAACCACTTAAATGAAGTTGCACCAATGGATGTATTTATAAAATTTCCTCGGAATGTGTCTGCCACAACAATAGTATCATGCATATTGGTAAACTGGGCTTTTAATCCACAAGAATTCGTTTGTGCTGAAACAGATTTTAATAAAATGAGTAATGAAGTAAAAGTTAGTAGAAATCTCATAAACAATACTTAGCCACTTTACAATTAATGTAAGTTAATTAAATAATATAAACACTCAACAAAAAAAGGATTACAAATTTCTTTATAATCCTTTCAAAATATCTAATCAGCAATTTCAAATATTAAATATCTATCGCTTCACCGTAAGCTGCTGCAGTAGCTTCTTTTACACCTTCGCTGATAGTTGGATGCGGGTGAATAGCATTTAAAATTTCATGAGCAGTCGTTTCTAATTTTCTTGCAACAGAAACTTCGGCAATCATTTCAGTTACATTGTAGCCAATCATATGTGCTCCTAAAAATTCGCCATACTTAGCATCGTAAATTACTTTTACAAAACCTTCTGTAGCCCCTGCTGCACTTGCTTTTCCGCTTGCCATTAGAGGAAACTTACCAACTTTTAATTCATATCCTGCTTCTTTTGCTGCTTTTTCTGTATAACCAATGCTGGCAATTTCAGGCGTGCAATAAGTACAACCCGGAATATTGTTATAATCAATAGTATCAGGTAAATGGTGATGTTTCTTTTCAATGTAGGCCATATGCTCTGCTGCATTAATACCTTCTTTAGCAGCAACGTGTGCCAAAGCCTGCCCCGGACTACAATCGCCAATGGCATAAATATCAGGAACATTTGTTTGCTGATATTTATCAACTACAACTTTTCCTTTTTCAGTTTTAATGCCGTTTTCTTCTAAGCCTATGTTTTCGATATTAGCAACCACACCTACCGCACTTAACACTACATCTGCTTCTAAGCTAACTGTAGAACCATCTTGTTTTTTAACTAAGGCTTTAACCCCTGCACCTGTTGTATCAACACTTTCAACAGAAGCATTGGTCATAATTTCAATGCCTTGTTTTTTATATTGCTTTTCTAATTCTTTACTTATCTCTTCATCTTCAACAGGTACGATGCGTGGCATGAATTCAACAATGGTAACTTTAGTACCCATGCTATTATACACATAAGCAAACTCAACACCTATGGCACCGCTGCCCACAATAATCATGCTTTTAGGTTGGTTAGCTAATACCATTGCTTCTCTGTAACCGATAACTTTTTTACCATCTTGTTTTAAGTTGGGTAATTCACGGCTTCTGCCACCGGTTGCAATAACAATGTATTTGGCTTCAACAGTTTGTTTACTTCCATCGGCAGCAGTAACTTCTACTTTACCTTTTGATGCAATTTTTCCGTAACCCATAATTACATCAATCTTATTTTTCTTCATTAAGAATTGAACACCTTTACTCATTTTATCTGCCACACCACGGCTGCGTTTAATAACAGCACCAAAATCTGCACTACCGCTTGCGTTAATTCCGTAATCACTTGCATGTTTTAAATTTTCATAAACCTGAGCACTTTTTAATAATGCTTTGGTTGGAATACAACCCCAGTTTAAACAGATGCCCCCTAAACTTTCTTTTTCTATGATTGCTACTTTAAAACCTAATTGAGAAGCACGAATAGCAGCAGGATAACCGCCGGGGCCACTACCAATAACAATTACGTCGTATGCCATAACTATTTAAGATTTTTGATTTAAGATTTACGATATGATATAACACAACCGTAAAATGGAGTGCGAAAATACAGCCATCAACGCAAACGGAAAAAACTATTGCTATTACTTAGCTTCTTCTTGTAAAAGGCTTTCTATGGTTTTATTTATCCAGGTTAAGGTTCCGGGAGCAAGTCCTGATGTATGGAAACGTACAATACCTTCTTTATCGATAATTACATGAGTAGGATATAAACTAATGCCATAGGTACTTTGTGCAATGTAACGGCCATTATCTATGATGTGGTACTTGAATGGTGTGGTTTGTGTGAATTCCTTTATAGCAAATGCCTCATCTAATGCAACAGCAATAAAAACTACATTACTGCTGTCTGCATATTTATCTACAATTTTATTTAATTGAGGAATTTCTGCTCTGCATGGCGGGCAATTCACAAACCAAAAATTCAACACTACTACTTTACCTTTTAAATCTTTTATTGAAAATTTATTACCATCAATATCTTTTTCTTTAAAGGAAGCAAGTTTAGTTCCTGTTCTGAAAAACTTGCTTTCTGCGGGCTTGGGGGCATTGGCTTCCCTTTGAGCTCTCAGTTTTTCACTTTTAGCTTTTTGTTCTTCTGTAAAAAGATAAATAATAAATTCTGTTTTGGGATCTTTTGGATTTATGGGTTTAATACCGGCCTGATTGGTTTGCAAAAGCCTCTGCCAGATGCTATACGGATAAATTGTACCTGAAGAATCTTTAACTACAGTATCTGCATCGAGCTTAAATTTTATTTGTGCCGATAAATTTGTTACAATTATAATTGCGGTAATAAGTAAAAAGCTTTTCATTTTGCAGCGGTTTGATGTACAAATTAAATCTTTTTAGTATTTCTAAAGAATAAATTTGCCGAATAATGTACTGAACGTACCCGCCTACCGGCAGGCAGGCAAGTGAGTGACACAAAAGAAGTTTAATAGTTATTCTGTTGCTCGTAAACAAAAAAACTTCTCATTTCTTTCAACCAATTATTTTCGCAAAAATTTTTTCTGATGGAATTACAACAATTGATATTGGAAGCCTGGGCTAACCGTGAATTATTGAAAGATGCCAAATACAGTGATGCCGTACGTGCAGTAATTGAAGAAGTTGATAAAGGAAGACTAAGAACGGCTGCCCCGACAAGCCCTTCGACTTCCGCTCAGGGTGGCTGGCAGGTAAATGAATGGGTGAAACAGGCTATTTTACTATACTTCGGCATTCAGCAAATGCAAACCTGGGATGTAGCTCCGTTTGAGTTTTACGATAAAATGCTATTGAAGAAAAATTATAAAGATTTAGGTGTGCGTGCAGTGCCTCATGCTGTTGCACGTTATGGAGCTTATTTAGCAAAAAATGTGGTATTGATGCCGAGCTATGTAAACATTGGTGCTTATGTTGATGAAGGTACTATGGTTGATACATGGGCTACTGTGGGTAGTTGTGCCCAGATTGGCAAAGGTGTGCATTTAAGTGGCGGTGTAGGTATTGGCGGTGTATTAGAACCTTTACAGGCAAGCCCGGTAATTATTGAAGACGGTTGCTTTTTGGGCAGTAGAAGTATTGTAGTTGAAGGTGTACGTGTTCAGAAAGAAGCAGTGTTGGGTGCGAATGTGGTATTAACACAATCAACAAAAATTATTGATGTAAGCGGTGATAGTCCTGTTGAAATGAAGGGTGTGGTGCCGGCAAGAAGTGTAGTTATTCCGGGTACTTATCAAAAAGAATTTCCTGCAGGAACATTTGGTGTAAGCTGTGCATTGATTATTGGCAAACGTAAGCCCAGCACAGATTTAAAGACAAGCTTAAACGATGCTTTAAGAGATTTTAATGTGAGTGTGTAAAAGTTGATCATAGTCAATTGACCATAGTCCATGGACTGTTGACTGTGGACTATGGACTGTTAACTATGGATAATAGAAATAATCAAATACCGCTTTCAGGATTTATCATCGCACTAAGCGGTGCTATACTTTTTTCTACCAAAGCTATTTTTGTTAAACTGGCTTTTAATGCTGTACACGTTGATGCAGTAACATTGCTTACTTTAAGAATGCTATTTTCTCTCCCTTTTTATATTATAGCGGTTTTTATTGCACAACAAAAAGAATCAGCTGTAACACTTACTTTAAAACAATGGTTAAGTATTGCACTAATGGGTATACTCGGTTATTACTTAAGCAGCTTATTTGATTTTATCGGTTTGCAATATGTAAGTGCAGGTTTAGAAAGATTAATACTATTTCTTTATCCAACATTCGCTGTTTTAATAAATACTTTTTTCTTTAGAACAAAACTCAGCACTGTTCAAATTATTGCTTTGCTGTTAACCTATGCAGGTATTGGTATTGCTTATGTTGGCGAAATGAAAATTGATACTTCCAATCCCAACTTTTTTTACGGCTCGTTTATGGTTTTTCTTTGTGCTGTTACTTATTCATTTTATATTGTTGGTACAGGAAGAATTGTTAATAAAGTAGGTGTTACCAAATACACTGCTTATGTTATGTTGTTTGCAACTGCAGGTATATTCATTCATTTTTTATTTACAGAAAAAGCAAGCAATATTCATTTTACAAACGATACCATTTATTACTCTTTAGCATTAGCTATTATTGCCACAGTATTACCTTCTTTTATGATGAGTTATGGCATGAAGAAAATAGGCAGTAATAATGTGGCTATTATAACAAGTATCGGCCCCGTTTCAACCATTCTGCAGGCTCATTTTATTTTAGGTGAAAAGATATTTTTCTTACAGGTTTTTGGAACATTACTGGTAATTGCAGGCGTTATTATAATCGGCTGGAAAACAAGAAAAGATAATAAAGCTATTATTTAATAAAAACATTATACAACCAATAAACTGCAACCTCTGATATCGCTGTTATCTACTCTGCCGATTACTTCAAAGCTGCCATCTTCATACACAATGCCTGCATCGTCTGTTGCAATAAAAGAGCAGCTGTAAATATTGGCAAGGTCAATCACATTTAATATTCCTTTACCTGACAAGCTTATCTGTAAAGGGTCTTCTTCGCCTCTTACCAATACCTTCATCCAGGGCGGGCAAACAAATCTACCATTGCTTTTTGAGTAAGCCTGCGATAATAATTCCGTCATGCCATATTCAGAATGCACTTCGGTAACGCCCAAATTTTCTTTTAAAAAACTATGCACTTCGCTACGGGTTAATTCTCTTCTTCTGCCTTTCATACCACCTGTTTCCATAACAACAGTATGTTTCAGTTGCATTGTATATTTCTCAGCAAAATCCAGCAGTCCGAAGGTTACACCGATTAATAACGTTTTTTGATTGGCATTTTCCAACTCGGTTAAAATTGCTTTCAGCTTATCAAATTCATTCAAATAAAAACCGCTTTTAGGATTATTGGAAAGCTTAATCATTTCATCAACCATCATTACTAATGAAGAATTATTTCTTTCTAAATAAGAAGGTAACAAACCAATTACGCACCAATCTTTTACTTCCCCATAAAACAATTCAAAAGCTTTTAAAAAACTTGTTTTATAAATATTGATGTCTTTTACCAAATGCTGACTGTTAATGGCAGTGGTTGTTCCGCTGCTTTCAAAAATTTGTTGCGGTGTAAACAACGTTGAGGTAACAATATGCGTCTTATAAAAAGAAATGGGTAAAAACGGAATGTTATTCAAATTTCGAATTTCGGGTTTTGAATTTTCAGTATTGATTAAGTTGCACCATTGATGATAAACTTTATTATTTTGGTATTGAAACGAAAAGACCTCTGCAGTAATGGTTTCAAAATTACTGTTGACTTTAAAAATATTGTTAATCAGTTGCTCTTGGGGCATAATTGAATACAATGAATTGATTACATTTGAAATGAATTATAAAGTATGAAAACAAAATTATTGATAGTAGCGGTAATAATGTTTGCCATAAGTGCCTGCAAAAAAGACCAATTTACTTCAAAACCGCAACTTTCATTTAAGAGTATTAATACAACTACTATCAGCAGTGGTGATATACTTAATTTTAATATTACATTCACTGATGCAGAAGGAGATATTCAAGACACTTTGTGGATTCAAAAGGTTTCTAAAACTTGTCCTAATATTCCCGGTTCTGGCTTCACACAAAAATATAAAGTGCCGGATTTTCCCGCTGTAAAGAATTTAAAAGGCTATTTTGATTTGTCTTTTATTTATGGCAGTAATGCTGCTTTGCCTACTGCAATAAGTATTACAGGTTGCGGTTCAAAAAATGATTCTTCTTACTTCAGATTTGTTTTAAAAGATAAAGCTCAGAATGTTAGTGATACACTTGTATCTCCTGTTATTACATTATTGAAATGATGCAGCGTGGCAATGCCATAGTACACTTTATTTTCTTCGGTAATTATTTTTATGGTTTATGTACAATCGGTCTTTCTGTTGAAGCAAGCCTGCAACAAAATTTTCCTTTAAACCCTTTACTGTACTACATTCTGTTATTTGCAGCAACAGTTTTGTATTATACCAAAGCTTACATAACAGAAGTGGCTTACAATACCAACAACAGGCGTTCTTTATGGTATATTAAAAACAGAAAGCTTGTTTTTAACAGTCAGGTTTTTTTAACGGTTGTTGCAGTTGTTTCATTGTTTTTTTTATTTAAAGAGGTATGGCAGCATTTATTGCAAACACAATGGCTGCAATGGTTTTTGTTTTTAATATTTCCAACGGTTGCTGCTTTTTATTATGGTTTAGAAAATAAATTATTAGGCAAATTCAACCTTAGAAATACCGGATGGTTAAAACCTTTTGTAATAGGTTTTGTTTGGGGTGGTTTGGTTACTGTTTATCCCGTTCTTTTTCATGCCATTGAAAAAAATATTCATTTTGAGATAAAGTTGAGAGGCTGCTTGCTGTTTATTAAAAACTTTATGTTTATAACAGTACTGTGTATTATGTTTGATATTAAAGATTATGCTGCCGACCATAACCAACAATTAAAAACATTTGTAGTAGCAGTTGGTTTAAGAAAAACTATTTTCTTCATCATTATTCCGCTTTGCATTATTGGCTTTGGTACTTTTTTAATATATGCTACATCTCAGGGTTTTTCTTTCATGAAAATTTTTCTAAACGCTATCCCTTTTATACTGCTGCTTATAGTTGCCTATTCATTGCATCAACGAAAATCTATCATGTATTACCTCGCTATCATTGACGGATTAATGTTGGTAAAAGCAATTTGCGGTACAATTGCAATGATTTATTTTTAATAAGTATAACACGAATTTTTACTAATTACAAGAATGTTTTTTTAATACCAACTTCAAATCATTTGGCATCGTTCCTTGCGTCGCACACTTGTACGATATAATTTTATGGCAGCATTTATTCACACCTAAAAACATTCATCAAAAATTCGTGTAATTCACTTTAATTCGTGTAATAAAATTTCTAACAAAATGGCAAAAGAAAAGAAAGTAAAAGCAAAGGCAACAAAATCTATTATAACAGATGCTTCTTATCAATTTCTGAAAAACTATATCAATACGCCCTCCCCTGTGGGCTTTGAGAGCAGCGGACAAAAAGTTTGGTTAGATTATATAAAGCAATACACAGATACCCAAATGGTAGACCCGTACGGAACTGCTGTTGGTATTATTAACCCCACAGCACCGTTTAAAGTTGTTATAGAAGCACATGCCGATGAAATAAGCTGGTTTGTAAATTATATTAACAATGAAGGATTGATTTATGTAAAACGTAACGGCGGTGTTGACCACCAGATTGCCCCTTCAAAAAGAGTGTTGATTCATGGAAAGAAAGGTGCAGTAAAAGCAGTGTTTGGCTGGCCTGCCATTCATACACGTTTGGGAACTGATAAAGAAACACAACCTAAAGTAGAAAATCTTTGGCTGGATTGCGGTGCCAGAAATAAAAAAGAAGTAGAAGCATTAGGTATTCATGTGGGCAGTGTGATTACTTATGAAGAAGGCTTTGATGAATTGGCAAACGGTTATTATATAGCCCGTGCATTTGATAACAGAATCGGTGGTTTTATGATTGCAGAAGTTGCAAGGCTATTGAAAGAAAATAAAAAGCAATTGCCATACAGTTTATATGTAGTGAATGCGGTGCAGGAAGAAATAGGTTTACGCGGTGCTGAAATGATTGCCAGAAGAATTAAGCCCGATGTAGCCATTATTACCGATGTTACACACGATACACAAACACCAATGATTAATAAAGCTGTTGAAGGAGATGTTGCCTGCGGTAAAGGCCCATCACCAACATACGGGCCTGCAGTACATAATAAATTATTGCAGTTTGTACAGGATGTTGCAGAGAAGAAAAAAATTCCTTTGCAAATGCGTACTGTAAGCCGAAGTACAGGAACTGATACTGATAGTTTTGCTTATGCTAATGATGGTTGCCCGAGTGTTTTAATTTCTATTCCGTTGCGTTATATGCATACTACTGTTGAAATGTTGCACAAGAATGATATTGAGAACACCATTCAGTTAATGTATGAAACATTGTTAGCGTTAACTCCTAAAACCAATTTGAGTTATTTGTAATGGTATTAGCAACTGTAAAACAAAGAATTTTATCCTCCTTAATTGATACTGCAATTATAGTAACCACTTTTTGTTTGTATGTAAGCTACTTTGGGAATTACGTTGAAGATGAAGATGGCTTACATAAACAGGTGACAGGATTTGCTGCACTATTGTTATTTATTATTTTATTGGGATATTTTGTTATTCCTGAAAGTTTAACTGGAAAAAGTTTAGGCAAAGCCGTATTGAAGATAAAAGTTGTTAAGCAAGATGGCGATAATATTACATTTAGCAATTCCTTAGTTAGGCATTTATTTGACATTATTGATTGGTTACCATTTTGTTTTATTGTTTATATAATTATAATGAAACGGACTGAATACAATCAAAGGGTTGGAGATATTGTTGCGAAAACAATTGTAATTCAATCATAAAAGTTGAATTATAAACAAAACGTACAAGTGTGCGACGCAAGAGAAGTATCATGGTAATTCAAATGCTTGCTCAATAAACTTATCTACACTTAAAAACAAAAAAAGCAAATTACTTATGTTTGCAATGTTATGAACAATGCTGAGAAAACTATCCGTATAGCTATTTTAGATTTGTATGAAGGGCAGGCCAATCAAGGTATGCGTTGCATTAGAGAAATTATTGCTGAATGGAGCAAACAAAATAACTTACAGGTTACCTATAATGAATTTGATGTTCGCCAAAAGTTAGAGCTTCCCGATTTAAGTTACGATGCTTATATATCAAGCGGTGGTCCGGGCTCTCCTTTAGATAGTGAAGGTACCAGGTGGGATAATGCATATTTCCAATGGTTGCAAACTGTTGAAGATTATAATAACAACGTTTTAAACAGCAACAAAAAATTAGTCTTTTTTATTTGTCATAGTTTTCAGTTGGCTTGCAGGCATTATAATATCGGTAATGTTTGTAAAAGAAAATCAACATCATTCGGTGTGTTTCCGGTACATCAAATTAATACAGATTTACACGAAATAATTTTTGATGGATTGAAAGACCCTTTCTATGCTGTTGACAGCAGAGAGTTTCAGGTAATTGAACCTGACAATGATATCATTGAAAAATTGGGTGCCACCGTTTTAGCTATTGAAAAAGAAAGACCGCATATTAATTTGCCCAGAGCAATTATGGCTGTACGTTTTAATGATTATTTCTTTGGTACACAATTTCACCCCGAAGCAGATGCCACTGGTATGAGTATGTATTTGCAGAGGGCTGATAAAAAACAGGCTGTTATTGATGAACACGGCGAAGCTAAATGGCAAAGTATGATTGAACAATTACAAGACCCAGATAAAATTATGTACACATACAGCCATATTCTTCCCAACTTTTTAAATGAAGTGGTGGGTGAGTTGGTGTAATAAGCTTTAATGATATTTTATAAATCCTTGCTGTAAGTGCAGGGATTTTTTTATTTTCATAAATTCTAAAAACTGTCTTATGGTTCCTTCAGTACGTAAATGGTTTAATGAAAATTTTACAGAAGAAAAATACAAAGCTTATTTGAATGAACTCAACAGTAAACACCCCGGTGCTATTGAGTTTCGTGTAGCTGAAACACCCGTTTTTGTTGATAAAGCCTTTACAGATAAAATAATAGATTGCTGTGAAAGTATTGTTGATGTTATTACACAACCCAACTTTAATGCATTGGTAAAAAATGCAGTACCTCAGGATGTTGTTGTACCTGATGAAACACCCTTCTCTCATTTTATTGCTTTTGATTTTGGTATTTGTGAAAATGAAAACGGTGAATTAGAGCCACAGTTAATTGAAATGCAGGGCTTTCCCACTTTATTTGCTTATCAAATCTGGCACGATGAAGTAACCCGAAAACATTTCAATATTCCTGAAAATTATTCTGCTTACTTAAATGGCTTTACTAAAGAAACTTATCAGCAGCTTTTAAAAGAAATTATTATTGGCAATCATGCTGCAGAAAATGTTATTCTTTTAGAAATTTTACCACATCAACAAAAAACAAGAATTGATTTTTATTGCACAACAGATTATGTTGGCATTCCTGTTATTTGCTTAACCGAATTAATTAAAGACGGTAAAGATTTATTTTATGAGAAGGACGGGAGAAAAATAAAAGTAGAAAGAATTTATAACAGGATAATTTTTGATGACCTTCAACAACAATCAAAAGAAATACAAGACAAAGGAAAAATTTTATTAGAAGAATTAAATGTTGAGTGGGTGCCCCACCCTAACTGGTTTTACAAAATAAGTAAGTACACTATACCTTTCATAAAACATAAATACATTCCTGAAACAACCTTTTTAGATGAAATAAAAACACTGCCCGCCGATTTAGAGAATTATGTTTTAAAACCTTTGTTTTCTTTTGCAGGGCAGGGTGTGGTAATTGATGTAACTGAAGATGATATTAAAAGAATTACCGACCCGCATAACTGGATTTTACAAAAGAAAGTAAAGTACGCCGATGTTATTACAACGCCTGATATTCCTGCCAAAGCAGAAGTTCGCATATTTTATTTCTGGAAAGATGGAGAAGCAAGACCAGTTGCCACCAACAATTTAGCACGTTTAAGCAAGGGTAAAATGATTGGTGTGCGTTATAATAAAGACAAAGAATGGGTTGGCGGAAGTTTGGTATATTTTGAAAAATAAATCCCTCGGTAATAACGCTGAATTTTTATGTGTTATTTGTATTTTCTGTAAGCAAATTTTAATCGATTTGTTTTGAACCAAGCTACAGTTTCTTTGTTTATACTTATGTTGCGTCGCACTCTTGTACTGTATCAATAAATTCAACATGAAGAAAATTTTACTACTCAATTTTTTAATTTTTTCAATTAACATTTTTGCACAGGATAATTACGAAATACAAGTCTACGGTTCACAAACGCAAGCTCCCAAATCAACTATTTTTGAATTACACAGCAACTATACTTTTATTGGTGAAAAAGATTTTGTAAAAGGTGTAAGACCTTCATACCATGCTTTACATGAAACATTAGAAATTACAACAGGTGTAACCAACAATTTTGAAATTGGTTTTTATTTGTTCAGTAATTACACATCGCCTTACGGTTATCAATTTGTAGGCACACATATCCGCCCCAGAATTATGGCTCCTGCAAGTTGGCATTTACCTGTTGGTATAAGTCTTTCAGCAGAAGTTGGTTATCAACGCCCTGAATATTCTGATCAAACATGGAGTGTAGAAGTGAGACCGATTATTGATAAAACATGGGGTAAGTTTTACGCGTCATTCAACCCAACATTAGGTATTGCTTTACAAAGTGTTGATGGCGGCCACACTCCTGTTTTTGAACCGAATATTAAAGCATCTTATCAATTCTTTAAAAAAGCATTTTTAGGAATTGAATATTATGGAAGTCAGGGTCCCATAAATAATTTCGCTAAATTATCAGACCAATCACATGCTATTTATTTAGCATACGATTTAACAGGTTCGCCCCAATGGGAACTGAATATCGGTCCCGGTTGGGGCTTAACACCTGCTACTGAAGGTTTTGTTTTTAAAATGTTAGTTGGCAGAAGAATTAACTGGGGAAAAAAGAAGAAATAATTATTTCAATTTTAATCTCCATCCAACATACAACATTCTTCCTGTTATTGGTCCCCAAATCATGGATGCATCAAAGTATTGCCCGAATGGTTGATTGGCAGCAACAATTGCATTTGGTTGCGTAAAGCCGGTTATATTTTCTGCTCCAACATAAACATCCATCGGATATTTTTTACCGAAAGATTTTGAAACCTGTACATTCATCAGCACATAATCCTGCGAGTAATTAGCTAATTGAAATTGGGTTGTGTTAGCACTTGTATTCGGTAATCTTTTCACACCATTATAAGTAACCGTATAATTAAATTTCCATGCGTTGGTTGTTGCATAATCTAAGCTTAAGAAAGCTCTGTGCGGTGCCAACAATGGTTTTTCTAACAACACGTTGTTGTAAGTTGTTTTAACATCAAAATATCGGTAAGCCAATCTCACTTCAAACTTTTTCAAGGGCTCTGCATTTAATTCTATCTGATAACTGTTGGAATAAGATGGTCCGTTCAGGTTATAAAACCTTATTGCTCTGGCATACTCCAAATCTGTTACCACCTGATTAGTAAAATCATTCCTGAAATAATCAATGCTTACAGTTGCATCTCTTGAAAACAGTTTAAATTTTTGATCAACTGTAATGCCTTTATTCCAAGCCACTTCGGGGTTTAAGCCGTAAGCTTTTCCTGCCTGGGGGTTAATAATATTTACTTGCCTTGCACTAACAAACACACTTGTATTTTCTGCAAAAATATTGGCAGTGCGTTGTCCTCTTCCGGCACTCATTCTTATTACTGTCCCTTTAAAAGGTTCATAACGAATATTTAATCTCGGAGTAACAAATGAACCGAATAAATTATTATTGTCTACCCGCAAACCCGCTACAGCACTGAATTTATCACTTGGCGTAAATGTGTATTCAAAGAAAGCACCGGGAACAATTTCTGTTCTTGTGTACAATTGATTTTTAAAAATTTCATTATAATCATCATAACTAAAGCTTATACCTGTTCTGAATTTATGCTCTGTTGTGTTAATGATTGATTGGTAAATAAAGTTGGTATAAAAACTCTTTTGCTTTGCATTATAATCAGTTAAGCCGAAGTATGCATTTTGTTGATGATTAATAGCAGCTAATTGCAAACCAACACTTTTATACCGTTGTTGAGGAAACACATAACCCAGCTTTCCAAATAATTCATAACGCTCTGTTTTTATTCCAACACCATAAGCATTAGTGGTGCCTTTATCTTTAGAAGGGTTAAAAGCTGTTTGGCCTGCAATCTTATCATCTATCATTGCTTTAACACCAACTTGTGCTAATAAGCCTTTGCTGTTATCATACTTATAACGATTAACTAAACTGAATAAATTACCCGTTGGCATATCTCTGAAACCATCTTTGTTTTCATCCATTGAAGTATTATTAGAAAAATCATCATGCAATAACAAAGCTGTTGACCAGTTCTTATTCAATCGTTTTGATACATTCAAATTCAAGTCTGTTTTACCAAAATCATTTACGTATGCATTGGCTAATAATTTTTCTGATGATTCGGGTTTCTTCAATTCAACATTTATTTGCCCAGCAATACTTTCATAACCATTAGCAACAGAGCCAACACCTTTTGTTAATTGAATACTTTCAATCCACGGGCCTGCAATAGAATTTAATCCCAATGGTGTAGCCAAGCCACGCGGGCCGGGAAGATTTTCAACCGTAAGTTGACTATAGTTTCCACTTAAACCCAATAACTGAATTTGTTTTGAACCGGTAACAGCATCGTTATAAGAAACATCTACAGAAGGGTTTGTTTCAAAGCTTTCACTCAAATTACAACAGGCTGCTTTCAGTAATTCGCCTCCTGTCATTATCTGTGTTCTGAAGGTTTCTAAAGAAGAAACATAGCTTGTTCTTCTTTTACTACTAACCGTTACTTCAGTGAAATTTTTCTTAGCAGCCAACACTATTTTAAAAACATTTTTATCTGCAACATCAATAGTATCTGAAACATAACCTGTGTAACTAACAATCAGTTTATTATTGCTTTGTATAGGTTTAATGTTGAAGACTCCGTAATTATCTGTTACTACCCCTTTATCACTGCCCAACCAATATACACTTGCGTTTTGCAGAGGATTAAATTTTCCTTTGGCATCTTCTTCTACTACCACACCTTTTATTGTTTCAGCGTTATTAATAGTTATTGAAGCTGTTGAATCACTTACTGTTTGCTGTTTCTCATCATTAACAGTCAACTCTCTGTAATGACAACAATTTGGCAGTTGTTTATAGATAATATCTTTTGCTTTTTTATCTTCCAAATCATGACCGGCTGCCAGAATTTTATTTTTTATTTTATTGAGTGTAATTACGCTTTCATTGTAAGTAACATTTAATATTTTGCTATCAACATTCCAAACAGCATTACTTACTCCTTTTAATTTTACTGCGTTTTGTATTCTTGCTTTACATTGTTCACAAACACCTGCAACAAAAAAAGAATCATTTTTTTCTGTTGACTGGGCAATTGTGAAATGAAAGCATAAGAAGCCAATGAGCAGCATATATAAATACTTCATTGCTCATAATTTTTTCAAAGCATATTCTCTGAACATGAATAATAACCTATGGAAGCGTTAAACCCTTCCATAGGAAAATACCTGACTTAACTTTATTGTTTTTTACTTACTGCCGGAGAAGCTGTTCTATCGTATTGGCAGCATTCATCTAATTTTTTATAAGCTGCATCTGTTGCCTTTACATCTTTGGTATCATAACCTTTTGCAGCTACAGCCTGCTCAATTTTTAAAGGCGTAGTAGTGGCAGCATATTTTACAACTAATTGTTTGGTGTCTTTATTCCATATTGCATAAGAAGCTCCGGCAGATTTTGCAGCAGTTTCTATATTTTTTTTACAACTTCCGCAGTTACCGTTTACAGCGATGGTGTCTGTTTTAACTGCGTTTTGAGCAAAAGAAAAATTAGCAATAACTAATGCAATAACTGTTGATAAGATATATTGAGTTTTCATTTTGAATGAATTTAATTGTTTGAATTATTTTGTTTTGATGAACCCCGACAACGGTTAAAACCTTGTTGGCGGTTGTATTTATTTATAGTTGAATAATGAACAGAACGCACAAGTGTGCGACGCAACTAAAGCCAAATAGGTATTCTATAGCTTAGTACAAAATAAAAAAATCAAATTCTGAAAACGCAATTGAGCAGATAAGTAGATTGCCCGTTTAATAAAGGCGGTGCATGAGGGCTGTAAGTAATTTGGTTTTTCTTAATTATGTTATTTTGTTCTGCTAAAAAATAATCTGATTCTATAACAGTAACAGGCAATTGAATTTTAAAATCTGCGTAAGAGGCTTTGTGATTATCTTCTAACTTAACAAAATGATGTTTTGTTTTACAACAACTTTTATTGCTATCAGCCTTTTTACAGCAACAGGCTTTTTTATTGGTAAGCTGAACGTTGGTAGTTTTTAGTTTACCCATACAGTAATGCATACTAACCACCATACCACTGCTGACAGTGAAATACAGAACAGTTATTATGAATACTATAATACGTTTCATTACGGGTGTAAAGTTATCGTTGAAATTATTGAATGTAACAAAAAATTTGTTAAACGGCTTAATTTACAAAACTCCACCACACACCAAAACGGAACCAGAATGTTTGATGTGGATAAGATTGCGGGCTAACATTATACTTACCAAGTTCTGAAGTAGTTACTATTAATGTATTTATATTTTCAGCACGTATAAAAGCTTTAAAGCCTTTTATGCGAAAATGAAAAAAAGCATTTACATCGGGCCTGTTAGATGTTGTATAAGTTGATTGATAAAAGAACTGGCCTGTAAATGGCGAATAATTATCTGCCTGATAATTGCTGTAATATCTTATTTCAACACCTGTTGAAAGAAATAAGTTTTTATAGAAATTACCTTCAAAAGCAATTCTGTTGCGGGCTAGCAAAGATGGTACATGTACAGCATCGCCTGTTGTTTGCTGCAAATGCAATTCGCTATACCAATTAATGTATTTGGTTAAACGAAACTTTTTTTCTGCACTGATATGTAATACATTGAACAAACCTGTTTCCTGCCTTGCAGTAAAAAAGCTATCCATAAACACATAGTTGCTTACTAAATAATACTCTCCGCTTAACTTAAAAGCAAGCTTTGGGTTTTCATATTCAGCAAATAATCTTGTTGTATTTTCTTTATTAAAACTTTGCTTGTTTTTTATAGGGAAAGTGGTTAACGGATTAAAAATGAACGAAGGAGTTCTGTTTACATTTTGAAAACCCAATTGCAGGTTGCCCACTGTTTTACTTAATTTTCTTTTTAAGCTAATAAAAGCATTATAATCACCTGCATTCATTCCTGTTAAATACAAATTGCCTGTTGCTTCAATATCCCAAACTTGATTACGAGTTCTGTTTCTATATTCAGCCAATGCATAAACATTGTAAAAATTATGAACAGCAGTATCTCCAAATGTGCCTTTTAAATTCTGTAAAGCTGCACCTACTTTAAAAAACTGGCTTTGGTTGTTTTTTTCCGGAAAAGAAATGATACTGAACTCATTATTAACAATACTCCATTTTTCTTTAAAGCTTATGGTATCATAAACTCCGATTGTTGGTGTTGCCGGTATTTGATAATTAAAATAAGTTAAATAGTTAGAATCAACTGCATTAACATCTCTGAAATTATACAGATGCGTACTTATAGATAAAGTATGTTGAAACCTTAAACGTGCATAAAATAATTTAATAACAGATGAATCAGTAACAATAGAATCTTTCTGTCCGAAATCATATTGATGGCGGTAAAGAATAGTTGAAGTTTGATAAATATTTCCTGTATTAACTGTTGTATTGAAAGGATTGCGGGATTGTGTGCCTGCTAATCCTAATCTTGATAAAGCCTCAAAAGGGTCACCAAGAGTTAAGCTATTTAGTTGAGATAAACTTTGCAAGCCGCCATTTTCTGAAGCAGCATTTTTATTACTTACAATCACAAAAAAACTTTCATACCGTTTATTAGCTGTTTGATAATGTGAAGTAAACCTAATGTTATTCAAACTTGCATTCTGTAATCTGTATAATCCGGGAGAATTAGAAAATCTGTATTCTACTGCAAAGTTGAAACGCGGGTTACGGTTTTGCGTATGCAATAAATTTACCATCTGTTCACTCTTGCTTCCCAATAGATAAGAAAGCTCTGTATAAGGTCTTGTTGTTTGAAAAAACTTTGAGTTTTCAATCGAATAATTAATGGCATCATATTGATGAAAACCTGCATCCCACCCCGACTTTAGTACAGGCGTAAAAACTAACGAACGGGAAGCGGTTCCGAAATTCCCTAAATCATTCATCCAGTATTGTAAAGGAAAACGGGTAGTAAAATCATTAATAGAAGAATCTAAAGTTCTGTTTCTGGTAGAATCGTAAAAGCGATAAAAAATGGTAATAGAATCTGCATATCTATCTCTGTGTTGCAAAGAATCATTGCCACTTTTCTTTTTTATAGGGTTGCCGTTTCTATCGTAAGTAATGCCCGTATTATTGGTAGAGCCTGAAGTTGTTTCCAACGTTCTTTGAGCCCGAACAAACACAACAACAAAAGTTGCAATAAATAAACAGCCTATTTTTTTACTGAGTAACAATGAATGCATTAGTACAAATAATGCTGCAAATTAACAGCAAAGCAGCTAATGAAAACGTTAAGAGGAAATTTGTTTGGGTAACAGGCTTTGGTATTTCATGGCATCACCTGTTGCGTCGCACTCTTTTACGTTTATCTTTCATGGCAACAACTTAACCAATCAAACTTTTAACCGCAGCCAATAAATCAACAATAGAAAATGGTTTGGTTAAATATTTATTGGCTCCTAAATCGTTTCCGCGGTTTTTATCAATGGCATCGGCTCTTGCAGTAAGAAAAATAAAAGGAATATTTTGTGTGGCAGTATCTGCTTTTAATTGTGCCAATACCTCAAAGCCATCAATACCGGGCATCATAACATCACTTACAATAATATCGGGTAAAATCTGTTTGGCTTTGGCAACGCCATCAATTCCGTTAACAGCAGCATGACAAGTGTAGCCTTTTAACTGCAACATTTTTACAATGTTATTGCGAAGAAATTCTTCATCTTCTATTACTAAAACAGTAGACATTGCAATGTATGATGAATGATGTATGATTTTTAAATGTCGGATTAATGCTTCAAAACTTGCAACTTGCAACCGGTAACCAGTAACTCAATAAGGAAAATGTAATCTAACCACTGTTCCCTGCCCTTCTGTACTTTGATAATCAATTTTACCATTATGTTTTTCTACAAAGTATCTTACCACAACCAACCCCAAACCTGTACCCTGAATATCGCCAACATTAGCTCCTCTTTTAAATGATGTTCCTAAATCGTTTAAATCATGTTCCGGTACACCGATACCAAAGTCTCTGCATACAATACTCCAGTTATCATTACCAAAGAAAATACGAATGTTCGGCTCAGGGGTATTGGGCGAATATTTAAAAGCATTATCAATTACATTACTTAATAGATGACGCATCATAAACCTGTCTGCCTTTACCAATCTGTTTGCCCCTCTTGTTTCCAAATGCAGGCTGCGTCCGTCTTTCCAGGGATTATACTGCTGAGTAATTAACTCCTGTATAAACACAATCATATCAACTTCACTTGGGTTAAAGTTTACTTTATTGGCTTCAATTCTGCTTACCAACAGTAACTCATCCATTAAATCTTTTAAACGTTTTACTTCTTCGCTTATGCGTTGTGTGTACGATTGTAATTCTTCTTCAGCAGTTGTTTTATCTTGCTGTAATAATTCTAATATTTCTGCACTGGATTGTATAACAGACAGCGGCGTTCTTAACTCATGCGAAACCATGTTTACAAAAACGGTTTTCATATCACTCAGCTGTCTTTCTTTTTCCAGCACTTTCATTAATTCTTCCTGAGCTTTTATCTGGTCGGTTATATCCACCATAAAGCCTGATACTCTTAACTCCTCTTTGTATAAACTATAAAATCTGCGTAAGTAATATTGAAAATGTTTTTCATCGCCCTTATCAAAAACTACTTTAATTACACGTTTTATTTTATCTGTTTCTGTATTGCTTCTTAATTCGGCTATGTCCGTTTTTAATAAGCGGTTATTTTCTTCGCTGAAAAATTTTTCTAAAGATTCTCCCACACTTTCATAATAAGATTTACCCCAAACCTTTTCCCACAAAGGGTTTACATATTGCAGTTTATTATTTTCATCAATAATAAAAACAGCTTCATCTAAATCGTTCAATAATTTTTGATATGTTTCAATACTTCGCACTAATAATTTTTCGTTTTGCCTTATTTTAGAAATATCTACTCCGTAGCCAACAACAAACTCTACATTTTTATCAGCGTTAAAATAAGGGTAAAAATGGCGAAGATTATAAATTTCTCTGCCTTGATTATTCACATGCTTTTCTTCAAACTGAACTGTTTGATTGGTTTGCAGCGATTGCTCAAAATAATTGCGTCTTGAAATAGCTTTTTCAAAACCTTCACTTTTAGATAAACTGTAATCAAAATCATCTTTTCCAATTAACCACTTACGCATATCTTCTTTGCTAACAGCATTTTTATTGGCAAAAAGATATTTATGATTGGCATCGAAAATGGTAATATCGGCAGGTATATTATTTAATACTTTTTCGTAGAATGCCTGCTGCTGCTCGCTTTTATTAATTAATTGCTTATAATCGCTTACATCTTTATATAACCATAAATGAGCTTGTTCTTTGCTCATAGGTATATAATCAACTGAAATTATTTTGCCGTTATTTAAAACCAGTTCGGCATTATAAAGCTTTGAATTATTTTCCTTAATCTCTGTATTAAAATCAATAATGTTTTCAGGCTCGGCTATTTGCTTATTAAGCTGTTGCAATAATTCAGTTGAGTTGGTGCCGGTAAGTTGAGAGGGTGTTTGCTGCAGGTTAAATAAATGGCAAAAGCCTTCGTTTACATATTCTATTTTATTGTTGCCATCAATAAGTAGAACAGCTTTATTAATATGTTCTAATACAAAACTCAGCTTATCTGCATAGGCAGCTGCGTTTGTATTATGTAAAGGCCAATTCATAATAATTGCTTATGCACGAGCCGATAATATTTTGCTTATCAACTCTGCTTTTGAGTTTACACCCAGTTTGTTATAAATATTTTTCAAATGGTCGTTAACAGTTGTTGCAGAAATACCTAACACATTGGCAATTTCTTTATAAGTAAACCCGTTCACCAATTGCTCAATTACATCATTTTCTCTTGCAGTTAGTTTATCGCTCACAGGTTGTTGCTTTTTCTGCCCGAGATTGTTTACTCTTCCGATGATTATTTGTGCTATTTCAGGAGATATTAATGCACCGCCATTCTTTACAATTTCAATTTGCTTTTTTATTTCCTGTAATGAAACTGGCTTTAATAAATAACCGTTTGCACCTTTTGAAATAGCCTGCCAGATTGTTTCTTCATCATTATTACCGCTAAGAATAACAAGGTGTGTTTCTTTATACTGCTTATTAATAATGCTTACACCTTCCAAACCAGATATACCCGGCAAACCGATATCAAGAAAAACAATAAACGGATCGTATGTTATATTATTCCTGTTAGCAAGAAACTGTTCTATACTTGAGTATGAGAAAACCAAATCAACCTCTTTATCTAACTTAAAAAAGGTTTCAAAGTTTAGTCTCAACTTAGGATCATCTTCTATCAAACCTACTGTTATCATTTTTTATTTTAAAAGTAACTGTTGTTTTTCATTTACATAAAAGAAGGGGCTCTGTGCAACGCCCCTTCATGGTTCTTCAACATTGGATTCTAAACTCTGATTTACACAGATGAGGTTTAGTTTTTCACGGAATGCTGGATTTGGATTCTAAAAACCTTCTTTAATTCGTTTATAAGATATTGGATTGAATACGTTTGGATAATGATTTTAAAAATGGTTTTTCATGGAATATTGAACTTTACGATAAAACTTTTTTGATATTGGATATTGATATTGAATTTTAAAAACTTACTAACCCTTGTTTGTAATTACACTGTAAAATTGCAATCCGTTCATCCCTTATACAATCCCTTGAATTAGGGGATTCTATTTTTGTTATTTGAAAGAACTGTTGCAAATCGTGTATCAATCATTGCAACACAAACTTCGCTCTACTCACCTCTCTGTACAATCCCTTGAAATAGGGATAATGAATTATACACAAAAGCTCGTTGGCAACGAGTGCATATTATATTTGTTGTTTAACCTTATTTGTATGAGTGAATTATTAACACAGTTACACGAAACTGTAGCTTACATAAAAAGTAAAGTAAACATTACTGCTAAAGCAGGAATTGTTTTGGGCAGTGGTTTAGGCAACCTTGCAGAAGTGATTAAAGCAGACGTAAGTATTCCTTATACAGATATTCCGCACTTTCCGGTAAGTACTGTAAAAGGGCATGGCGGTAAATTAATTTTTGGTGAATTAGGCGGTGTAAAAGTTGTTGTAATGAGTGGCCGTTTTCATTTTTATGAAGGCTATTCTGCACAACAGGTAGTATATCCCGTTCGTGTAATGAAGATGCTGGGGTTAGAATATTTATTATTGTCTAATGCAGCAGGTGCAGTTAATCCAACTTATAAAGTAGGAGATTTAATGTTGATTAACGACCATATCAGTTTTTTTACTGTAAACCCTTTGTTGGGTAAAAATGAAGAAGCATTAGGCACACGTTTTCCTGATATGAGCGAACCTTATAATCATGAATTATTAAAGAAAGCCAAAGCTATTGCTGCTGAAAAAAATATTCCCGTTCATGAAGGTGTTTACACGGCTGTAACCGGACCAACATTTGAAACACATGCAGAATACCGGTTAATAAAAACTGTAGGTAGTGATGTGGTTGGAATGAGTACCGTGCAGGAAACTATTGCAGCAGCACATTGCGGTTTAAAAGTTTTTGCAGTAAGTGTTGTAACAGACTTAGGTATCCGAGAAGATAACAGTATTATTACACATGAAGAAGTATTGGCTGCAGCAAAAGAAGCAGAACCAAAGTTGACAACCATCTTTACTGAATTAGTTAAACAACTGTAAAATTATTGTTGTCATTTCGAAGGTTCCCCGAATTAGTTGGGGCAAGCTGTGCCTGAGAAATCTCTGAGTAATTTTTATACCTATCTAAATGCAGATTTTACAGTCTGCATTTTTTATTCATTAATACCAGTAATTGCAAAAGCCACCTTTTTTTCTTCGGTAACGATGAAATCGTGATTGGAAAAATGCGAAGCATATTTTTTCAAAGAAGAAAAATCAGTGGCGTTGCAATTACGAAGCCTTGCGGCTTGAGCAAAAAATTTTTTTCTTTTTTATTGGCGAGATTTCTCGTTTGGCAAGAACCAAATCTCGAAATGACATTTTACTTATCGCTGGTAATGTTAACTTCAATTTTTATCTATATTCAACTCTCAAAACCGCATTATGAGAAAAATTATCGCTTCACTCCTGACACTAATCATCGCATCAAACAGTCATGCACAATTATCAGATACTGAAAAGAAAATTATTACTTACTTAAAAGAACACATGAACGATGCAACCGCTATGTTGAAAGAATCTGTGAACATTAACAGCGGTTCATTAAATATAGAAGGTGTTAAAAAAACAGGTGCTTTGTTTGCTACAGCATTACAAAAAGCAGGTATGCAAACAGAATGGGTAAGTTTACCCGATTCATTAAAACGTGCCGGGCATTTAGTGGCAACACATAAAGGAAAGAAAGGGAAAAAATTATTTTTAATTGGCCATTTAGATACTGTATTTGAACCTGATATGCCCGCCAATCCATGGACTTTATTAAATGATTCTACTGCAACAGGGCAAGGTGCTAACGATATGAAAGGTGGCGATGTGGTTATTATTATGGCTCTTCAAGCCTTGAACAATATGCATTTACTTGATGATGCAACGGTTGTTGCCTATTTTACCGGAGACGAAGAAAGTGCAGGAAGACCAACCAATGTAAGCAGAAAAGATTTTATTGAAAGAGCGAAACAATGCGATATTGCTTTAGGTTTTGAAGGTGCACAAGGCTTGCACACTGTAGCTACTGCGAGGCGTGGTGCCAGCGGCTGGAAGTTGGCAGTTACAGGTACAACTTTTCATTCAAGCGGTGTTTTTAAAAACGGTTACGGAGCTATTTATGAAGCTGCCAGAATTTTAAATGAATTCAGAGAGCAGTTAAGCAATGAACAATACTTAACATTCAATCCAGGTTTAATTGCCGGTGGTTCGGATGTTGTTTATAATGAAGAAAAAGCTTCAGCACAAACTATCGGTAAAACAAATATTGTTTCTCCTGCCTGTTATGTTACAGGTGATTTACGCTTTTTAACTGAAGCACAAAAAGAAAATGCAAGAGCTAAAATGAAAGCCATTGTTGAAAAGCATTTAAAGAATACCAATGCCAAAATTACTTTCAGCGATGGTATTCCTGCAATGGAACCAACAGAAGGCAATAATAAATTAGTAACTGTTTTAGATAAGATAACAAAAGACTTAGGTATTGGTGAAACCAAAGCAGGCGACCCTGGCAATCGTGGTGCAGGAGACATTTCTTATATAGCCAAATATGTTGATTGCTTAGATGGTTTAGGTGCTTCAGGTAATGGAGCTCATGCACCCGGAGAAACTATTAACTTAAAAGAATTTCCTTATTTAATACAACGTGCAGCCATATTGATTTATAGATTGATTAAAGAATAAAACATAAACATTCACAACATAAAAGCCTCGCAAATTATGAGGCTTTTATGTTTATGATATTCTAATAATCTAAATGATGCTCTTTTATTTTCTCCAACTCTGCCAACTTCTTTTTATTGTAAGCAATTTTTGAAATTACTACAAATAAAACAGGCACTATAAATATTGCCAACAAAGTTGCAGCCAGCATACCTCCTAACACTGTAAACCCAATAGTGCTGCGGGCTACAGCCCCTGCACCACTTGCAAATGCCAATGGCAATACACCTAATATAAATGCTAATGAAGTCATGATAATCGGTCGTAACCGAAGTTTAACAGCTTCTAATGTTGCAGCAATAATTTCCATACCACTATCAACACGTTCTTTGGCAAATTCAACAATTAAAATAGCATTCTTTGCTGCCAAACCTATTAAGGTTACCAAACCAATTTGTGCATATACACTGTTACTTAATTTAGGGAGAAAAGTTAATGTTAATATGGCACCAAACGCACCAACAGGTACTGAAAGTAATACCGAGAAAGGTACAGCCCAACTTTCATACAAAGCAGCTAAGAATAAAAACACAAATAAAATAGATAATGAAAAAATATAAACTGTACTTGAGCCTGCATTAATTTCTTCTCTGCTTAATCCTGAAAATTCATAGCCATAGCCTGCGGGTAAAACTTTGGCAGCTACTTCTCTTAATGCCTGAATTGCCTGACCACTACTATAACCTTCTTTTGGTGTACCGTTAATTTCGGCAGTACGGAAAAGGTTATAATGTGTAATTAACGGGGCACTTTCCACTAATTTATAGTTGATTAGTGTACTAAGCGGTAGCATAGTGCCGGCCTGGTTTTTAACATAATACTGTTCTAAGTTTTTTATATCTCCTCTGAACAGCGTATCTGCCTGTGCCACCACGTGAAAGTTTCTTCCGTAAGCAGTAAAATCATTTACATATCGGCTGCCTAAAAATGTTTGCATAGTATTATAAACATCAGCTAAAGACACTCCTAATTTTTTACATTTCTCTCTGTCAACATCAACTTGATAGCCCGGTGTTCTTGCAGTAAAGTATGAGAAGGCGGATGCTATTTCAGGGCGTTTATTTACTTCTGCAACAAAAGTGTTTACTGTTTTTTCAAAAGCTTTAATATCATCAATACTTTCTTTTTGTTCCAACTCAAAAGTAAAACCTGCTGTTTGTCCCAAACCCGGTATGGCAGGCGGTTGTATCACTCTTATATTGGCTTCTTTAAATGCGGCAAAACGTTTTTGCATTTCTGCAATTATTGCCTGTAGTTGTTGTGTTTTATCTTTTCTTTCATCCCACGGTTTTAATTGGCAGAAGATGGTGCCGCTGTTTGATTTTGTTGCGAAGGTTACCACATTCAAACCGCCTAATGCTGCAAAGTGGCCTACACCAGGAACATCTTTTACAGTAGCCATTACTTTATTCAGTAAATCAAGGCTGCGTGCAGTTGATGATGCTTCAGGCAATTCAAAAGTTATATAAATTCTTCCTTCATCTTCTGTAGGAATAAAACCTGTAGGTTTATTTTTAAAGAGAATACCTGTTCCAACAAATAAACACGCTAATAATACTAATGCATAAGGTGCAGCTTTAATGGCTTTACCAACTCCGCTTTTATAATTGTTTGATGTTCTTTCAAACCATTGATTAAACTTATAGAAAAATTTATTAATGCCCCTCGACTTATTATCTAAATGCATTGGCTTTAATAACATGGTACATAATGCAGGTGTTAATGACAATGCTACAAACGCAGATATTAAAACTGAAATAGCAATAGTAATAGCAAACTGTTGATACAACCTTCCTACAATACCCGGAATAAAACCAACAGGTACAAACACTGCCGCCAGAATTAAGGCTATGGCAACTACCGGGCCCGATATATCTTTCATAGCTCTGGCTGTTGCTTCTTTAGGTGTTAGTTTTTCATGGTCAATATAATGTTGTACTGCTTCAACTACCACAATTGCATCATCTACCACAATACCAATAGCCAATACAAAACCAAACATGGTTAATGTATTAACCGTAAAACCAAGAGGCACAAAAAAAGCAAATGTTCCGATAATTGAAACGGGGATAGCCAAAACAGGAATTAATGTAGCTCTCCAATTTTGTAAGAATAAAAACACAACCAACACAACTAACCCTAATGCTTCTACTAATGTTGTTACTACTTCATCAATAGAAACTTTTACTACTGAAACAGATTCAAAAGGAACGATATAATCAACATCTTTAGGAAAAGATTTTTTTAATTGATCCATTGCTTTATAAACACCATCTGCTGTTTCTAATGCATTACTTCCCGGTGCCTGATATACTAATAAATAAGAAGCTCTTTTTCCATCAACAAAAGAATTACTTGCATAACTGAATTTACCTAATTGAATTCTGGCAACATCTTTCAGGTAAACAATTGAACCATCCTGCGGGCGTGAACGAACAATAATATTTCCGAATTGTTCTTCCGTATTTAATCTGCTGTTGGTAAAAACATTATACTCAAAAGCCTGCACTGAATTTTGCGGTGGAGCACCGACTGACCCCGCAGCAATCTGTAAATTCTGTTCCTGCAATGCAGCCAATACTTCATTAGCCGTTAAACCTAATTGTGCCAACTTATCTGCCTGCAACCAAACACGCATACTGAAATCATCTGCTCTTGTAAAAATATCTCCCACTCCTTTTACACGCAGCAATGCATCTTTTACAAAAATATTCGTGTAGTTATCTAAGAAAGTAACACCATGTGTTGCATTAGGCGAAAACATTGCCACTAACATTAAAATGCTTGGGTTACGTTTACGTGTTGTTAAGCCTAACCTTTTTACATCATCAGGTAATTGAGGTGTAGCAATACCTACACGGTTTTGAACATCTAATGCTCCGATATTTACATCTGCACCAACATTATAAATTACATTAATAGTGGTTCTTCCATCGCTGGTACTGTTGCTTTGCATATAAGCCATACCCGGTGTTCCGTTTACCTGCGTTTCAATGGGTGTAGTAACAGTTTGTTCAACTGTTTGTGCATCTGCACCACTAAAGCTTCCTGTTATTTGTACTGTTGGTGGAGTAATATCAGGATATTGGCTTATAGGCAAATTCAGTAAAGACAATACACCTAATAAAACAATAACAATTGATATTACTATTGCCGTAACCGGCCTTCTTATAAAAAGATTTGCAATCATAATTTTTTAATTGCTGTTTATTTTACTTTAGGAGGAGTAACTGTAACTTTTATACTGTCTTTTAATTTTTGTACACCATCAATTACAATTTTATCTCCTTCATTTAATCCGTCTTTTACAATTACTTTATCATTAACTCTTGCACCTAATGTTAATTTATGTTGAATAGCACGGCTGCTATCGTTCACTACATAAATAAAATATTCGCCCATCTGTTCAACCAATGCTTTGTATGGAGCCATAATAAATCTGTCTGTTGATTGATTGTTTTTTATGCGAACAGTACAATTCATTCCCGCTTTTAATAAATTATTTTCATTGAGATAAACAAGCCTTATTTTAATAGTACCTGTTTGAGGGTCTACAGCTCTATCTATTAAACTAACTGCTCCAACATTCGGATAAATAGAATTATCGGGCATTGCTAATGTAAAAATGGAATCTGTATTTTTAGATGCATGTTGTTGCCATAAAGTAAAACGTGGAATTTGCTTTTGGTCTACGGCAATATCAACTGCCATCGGGTTATCAGAAGAAACCGTATTTAATAATGTTTGGTTAGCGGTAACCAATGCTCCCATCTTAGTTTGAGAAATACCGATTGTTCCTTCAAACGGTGCATAGATTACAGCATATTTTAAATCTGTTTCAACTCTTGTAACATTTGCTTTAGCAGCAGCCAATTGCATTTTGGCTGATTGTAAATCTGCCAACGCATGATCAACTACCTGCTTGGCAATGGCATCTTGTTTTAATAAATCATTATAACGGTCTGCATCTTTTTGAGCTCTGTCAACATTCGATTTTGCAACATTCATATTAGCAACTGCCTGCTCGTAGTTTGCCTCATATTGTTGCCTGTCTATATCATACAATTTCTGCCCCTTACTAACACGCTGACCATCTTTAAAATAAATACCTGTTATATAACCGGTTACCTGTGCTTTTAAATCAACTGAGTTTAGTGGTGTAACAGTTGCAGGATACTGGTCGTAATAAACAGCAGGTTCTTTTTTTATAACATACACATTAACGGCAGGTGGCGGAGGTGCTTTTTGCTCCGGTGCTTTATTGCCACCGCACGCAATTATTAAAAAAGATGCACTGATAAAACAAGATGTATGTAGTAATACTTTCATCATATAACAATGAAATTTTTTGTTTGAATTAATATTGAATTTTGCCCAAAGCTTTTTGAACATCTACTTTGCTTTGCAACAATTGAAATAAAGAATTATAATAATTTATTTGTGCAGTATTCAAATCTGCTTCGGCAATAATTACATCTAAATAAGTTTTTATTCCTGATGTGTATTGCAGTCTTATTGTTTTATATACTTCATCTGCCAACTGCACATTTTCTTTTAATGATTGATAGTTTGCCAAATTACTTTTATATACTGCTATTGCCTGTGCATATTGTGTATTAATTTTACTTCTTAATAAAACTTCATCCCAATCCAACCGCTTAACCTGCAATTCTGCCTGCTTAATTTGATTAACTCTTTTATTGCCCTGAAAAATGGGAAGCGATAACTGAATGCCGATGTTTGAATTTGCAAAACTTTGATTGTATGTTTTTGCAAAATCATTATCTAAGAAACCAAGGTTATAATTACCGAATGCCGATACTGTTGGCAGGTAACTCCATTTATAATATTTCAAATTAGCCAGTTGTAATTTTTTTTGTGTTTGAATTTGTTGAAACTCAATTCTGTCGTCGTAATTAATAGTTCGCAGCGTATCTACAAAAGCTTCTTTTTCCATTTGGGTTGAATCGTATTGTAACACTAAAGATGTACTGTCCGGATAACCCATCAATTGTTTTAAATAAGCATATTTTGCATCAATTAAATCGGCTGTCTGTTTACGTTGAGCTTTAGCATTATTCAAAGAAATAGTTGCACGTTTATAATCTGTCTTATCAACCACTCCTCCTTGGTATTGACTGTAGGCATCTTTCAAACTTCTTTGCAGGCGAATAATTGATTCATCTAACACTGCCACCTGTTTCTGCGTAAGCAATACATCAAAAAAAGCTTTGCTTACCGAGGAGGCAATATCAATTGAATTAAATGTTGTGCTTTGTTTAGTTTGTTTGCGAATTTCATCTGCCGTTCTGCTTGCTAACAATACATCTCTGTTAAAAATATTTTGTGTAGCACTTAACCCTATGTATGATGTATTAAAAGTTCCGTTGCGTATATAATTTCCGCTAAAATAAGAAACAGGCAATTCAAAATTGTGTTGCAGATTATAATTGAAATTCAGTTGCGGATACCAATCTGCTAATTTGCTTTGAATAATTTTTTCAGTGATAGTTTCATCTAATAAAGATTGCTGCAAAACTGGTTGATGTTTAATAGCATATTGAATGCAGGCAGATAATGTTGCTTGCTGCAAAACAGAATCTTTGGTTTGTTGAGATTTACTCTCAATCGAAAAAAAACAACTGATAAAAACAATACCGCTTAGTATAATTTGCTTCATTAATAAATTAAATTTCTTTAATAAGATATGGTAAGAATCGATTTCAGGCTAAGCCCGATGCTCAGGCAGATTATATAAAAGTGTAAAGTAAGAAGCTTATTCAGAAAAACAATTTTCGATTTAAGAAATGCTTGAAAAATTAAACTAAAGTTTAAAAAAATAACGAGGCAACAAATGCTGCCCCGTTATTCCAATATCCCTTCCAAAATCCAAAAAAGTTTTATTTATGCAGTGTAAGCGTACCGAGATTTACTGTATTGGCATTGCTTATCGTAACATTGGTAATAGTTGTATCCTTATAACTGTTTGAAGCATTAAAGAAAACAGAATACTTACCATCTTTCAATCCGCGTATTTTAAACATACCGTCTCTGTTGGTAATACCATAAGCTGTATCTGTACTATTGTAAATTGTTATTACAGCAGGCGATGCATCTTTAGGTTGTAAGTTGCCCGCAATAGTTCCTGTTTTACTAACTATAAATGCTTTTATAAACGGATTTAAATAGAAAGTATTATTACTTAATTTTATAATAGAACGTTGCACATCAAAATCTAACCATAATCTGTATGATGCTGAATTAAATCTTTCAAACTCATTACCCTGCAGTTTTACAATAATATATGATGGTGCATTAGGTAATAAATTCAACGGGTAAGTAACACTATCTTTTACTAAAGAATTTTTTGTTCCCAAATCAATTCTTATTAAACGAATACTTCCTGCTTTAATATTGGCAGAAGCCAATACAGTATCAACACCATTTTTCAAACTCAATAAATCATATACACCTGCACTAACATTTAAATTCTCCCAAACAAAAGAAGAATCGGGTTTATGGTGTTCTCTATCACCTAATCTATCCCAATCACAGCTATCATGTCTTCTTGTATTGGTTGAGGTATCCACCAGCACTTTTACATCTTTAATGTCTAAGTAAACTTTATCAAAAATACCCGGACCGTCTGTCATTAATAACGATACATTCTGTGTTCCTGACGGTGTTTCTGAAGAACTGCTTTTAGAACATGCGATAAAAAAAACAGAAGTAATAATTGCAAGGGCTGCTACGCCGATAAGTGATTGTTGCTTTTTCATTTGTAAATGTTTTAGCGTAGCAATTGAGCAATAAGAAATATTTTATGGGGTTTATAAAATCAACAATTAAGCCAACATTACAAGAGATGCTTTAAAAATTAAAAACGTTTACTAAAGAGTTGTTAAAGGAAAAAATAAAAAACCTTCTCAAAATTTTGAGAAGGTTTTACCTATCAACTTTATAAACTTTATTTACTCTATTTTACGCTACCTACTTCACTTCCGCCATATCAGGTATTTCAGCAACTTTATAAACACCTGCATCTAATTTTTCTTTAGTAGCAGAAAATGCTTTTAATGTTTGCTCAATATCTTCATCGGTATGTGCAGCACTTGGTATTAAACGATAAATGATATGCCCTTTTGGTATTACAGGGTACACCACAATACTTGCAAATACACCGTAATGCTCTCTCAAATCCATAACCATTGCTGTTGCTTCTTCCACACCACCTTTCATATAAACAGGTGTAACCGGTGTGTTGGTATTACCGATATCAAAACCACGTTCCTTTAAACCCTGTTGAAGTTTAGTGGCATTGCTCCATAACTTTTCTTTCAATTCAGGCATAGTCTTCAACATGTGCAAACGCTTTAAATTACCAATAACAATAGGCATCGGTAAACTTTTTGCAAAAATTTGAGAACGGATATTATAACGTATATAATCAATAATAATTCTCGGCCCTGCTAAAAAAGCACCAATGCTTGCCATACTTTTTGCAAACGTGCTGAAGTATAAATCAATTCCATCCTGGCAACCTTGCTCCTCTCCTGCACCGGCACCTGTTTTACCTAATGTGCCAAAACCATGTGCATCATCAACCAATAACCTGAAATCATATTTCGATTTTAAATCAACTATTTCTTTCAACTTGCCCTGGTCGCCTGCCATTCCAAACACACCTTCTGTAATAACTAAAATGCCTCCTGCTTTTTGTTTCTCAATTAAAGCAGTTGCACGTTCTAATTGTTTTTGCAGGTCTTCAACATCATTGTGTTTATAAACATATTTGTGGCCAATGTGCAAACGCAAACCATCAATAATACAGGCATGGCTTTCAGCATCGTAAACAATTACATCATGTCTGCCGCAAACAGCATCAATGGCACTCATGATGCCCTGATAGCCATAGTTTAATAAAATAGCATCTTCTTTATTTTCAAAAGCTGCCAGCTCGGCTTCTAATTGTTCATGTTGATTACTGTTTCCGCTCATCATTCTTGCACCCATCGGGTAAGCCAAACCAAATTGCTCACTTGCTTCTGCATCAACTTTTCTTATTTCGGGGTGGTTAGCTAAACCCAAATAATTATTCAAACTCCAGACAATAACATCTTTTCCGCGAAATTGCATTCTGCTGCTGATAGGTCCTTCTAATTTTGGAAAAGTGTAATATCCATGAGATCTTTCTCTGTGTTGGCCAATAGGACCATAATGTTTAACTAATTTCTCAAAAATGTCTGCCATTAATTAAAGTTTAAAAAGTTTAAAGTATTAAAAGTTTAAAGTTGGTAAAACAAGTCATTATGAACTTAGCTTTATTGCTGCTATTAAACTTCCGTTGCGTCGCACACTTCAACAGTAGTATTTCAATGCTACTGCTAATACAGAAAATTGCGGCAAAAGTAACCATTTGATAACAATAAGCCAACCTTACAATGATTGCAATTTATTAACCGATTGTTATTATTGCAACCATTACAACAATTACATTTGTTTTCTAACTAAACCAATATGAAGCAATTCTTATTTATTCTCTCAACATTAATCGTATTCAATCTTTCCGCTCAAACAGTTAATACAAAAAATATACAGCCCAACAAACCCAAATTGGTAGTGGGAATTGTGGTAGACCAGATGCGTTGGGATTATTTATACCGCTTTAATGATTTATATAAACCTAATGGCGGCTTTAAACGCTTATTAGGCGAAGGTTTTAGTTGCGATAACACTTTTGTGCCTTACCTGCCAACTGTAACAGCCTGCGGACATACCTGCGTTTACACAGGAACTGTTCCCGCCATTCATGGCATTACCGGCAATAACTGGTGGGATAATAATTTAAACAAAGCAGTTTATTGCGTTGAAGACAAAACTGTAACTGCTGTAGGTGCCAATGCAGGAGAAGCGGGACAAATGAGCCCCAAAAATGTTTGGGCAACTACTATTACAGATGAATTAAGATTGGCAACCAATTTTAAAAGTAAAGTAATCGGCTTATCAATGAAAGACCGAGGCTCTATTATTCCCGCAGGCCATTCAGCCAATGCAGCTTATTGGTACGATGGTAAAAGCGGCAACTTTATTACCAGCACATATTATATGAAAGAATTGCCTGAATGGATGCAGCAATTCAATAATAAAAAACTGGCTGACAGCTTATACGATAAAGACTGGAACTTATTATTTAATAAAGATGTTTACTTACAATACTGCGATACCAATTACGAAGCGTATACTTCAAAGCCTTTCGGTAATAACGCAGCTTTTCCTTATAATTTAAAACAGTTTAAGGATAAAGATTTTTCTAAAATTCTTACCACACCTTATGGCAATACTTTGTTGGCAGAAGCTGCTAAAACTGCTATAGCAAAAGAAGCTTTGGGTAAACATACTGTTACAGATTTCTTGGCAGTAAGTTTTTCATCAACAGATTATGTGGGGCATTCTTTCGGTCCTAATTCATGGGAATTATTAGAAACTTATGTTCGCTTAGATGAAACTATAGGTAACCTGCTTGATTATTTAGATAAAACAGTGGGTAAAAATCAATACACTGTTTTCCTTACAGCCGACCATGCCGGTGCACATGTTCCTGAATTTTTAAATAAACACGGTATAGAAGGCGGCAGATGGGATGATGGTGATATAAAAAAGGATTTGAGTGATTTTACAAAAGCACAATACGGCACTTCTGTAATTAACGCTGTAAACGAACATGATATTTATCTTAATCATAAAGTTATTGACTCGCTGAAACTTAATCTTCAAACTGTAAAGCAAACTATCACTGAGTATTTATTAAAAAACAATAAAGTACTGCAGGTAGTAGATAAACCCAATGCCTCTCAGGCTGCCATTCCGCAAAAAATAAAAGATATGGTTGTGAATGGTTACAGCCCAACCCGCAGTGGCGATTTACAGATTATAGTAAAAACGGGCATTATGGATGCAGGTAAAACAGGTATGAGCCATGGCGTTTGGAATGCTTATGATAGCCATATTCCTCTACTTTGGTATGGTGCAGACATTAAACATGGTAACACACACAGAGAAACTTTTATGACGGATATTACTCCAACTTTGGCTGCTCTTCTAAATATTCAGATGCCGAGCGGAAGCATTGGAAAAGTTATTAATGAAATCGTTCAATAATTAAAAAATCCTTTAAGCGTAAATTTCTCACTCATTTTTTGTTTCAAAAAGCAATTTGAGACAGGGTGAATTAATGTGGAAATGATTCGTTTTTGTCATTTTTAAGTTAATTCTGTATTTTTATTTAATTATCCGCCGTTTCTGGCTCCAATTCTATCCAATACCTATTGATACTCCTATTAAATCTTTCCTAGCCTGTTTTTTTATACTGGCTTAAATGAGAAATTATGAGGTATCTGTCAATTTGGTTAATCAGTATTATTTCTTTCCTTCCTTTGGGAGCAAATAAAGTATTGCTTAATCTGAATGAAAATTATTCAGCAGCTTCAACTATGGCGGAGCATGCTTCTTTTAATTTTAACGACAACGGAGATAAAAATGTTTTTTACAATATGACGATGGCAGAGGTTGATGCAGAAGCTGACCTATACACACCGCCAAATAAAGTTTATACTTACGATGAAGCCAGAAGCTTAAGAAACAGTCTTGAAAATTTAGTTCACAGCAATAAAAAATCATTAGGTTTATATTGGGCTTTGTTACGCTATTACAGCGGTGCAGCAGATTTTGTTGGCGGAACTGCAGGTTCTGCTTTGCAATATGCGAGTTATATATATTCATTGAACCCTTACATTGGTTGTTTAGCTTATGAATTTGCTTATACCAAACTGAAAGATTTAAACAAAGCTTACGATTGGTATCAACGCTCGTTAAGTATTGCTTTACCTACTAATATGATTTGGCAGGAAATTAAATATAATAACGTTGTTATTACCGGCATTAAAGTAACGGGAAACTTTAATAACTGGAAAACACAGAATATGTACCAGATAAAAGATGGTACGTACAGCAGAAAGGTATTAATGCCCAAATGCGAAACCTGTGATTACAAAATTTTAGTTGATTACAGAACAACACATAACCCTTCAGCTTTAAGGCAATCATTAATTTTTAATAACTAATTAATATTAAGACAATAATGCAATAAAAAAGGTTCAACAAATGTTGAACCTTTTTTATTGATAGATGATAATAAGTTATTACATTTTCTTAGCATCATCTAAAAACTTAGCTAAGCCAATATCTGTTAACGGATGTTTTAATAAACCTAAAATCGGTTCTAAGGGGCAGGTACAAACATCTGCTCCTGCTTCTGCACATTGAATAATATGATTCGGATTGCGGATTGATGCTGCCAACACTTCTGTTTTAAAACCTTGTATTGAGTAAATGTTTGCAATCTGTGCAATTAATTGTACACCATCCCAACCGCTGTCATCAATTCTGCCGATAAACGGTGAAACATAAGTGGCACCTGCTTTTGCAGCCAGTATTGCCTGACCCGCACTAAACACCAATGTACAATTGGTTTTAATACCATTATCAGTAAACCATTTAATGGCTTTAATACCCTCTTTAATCATGGGTACTTTTACGATTATGTTCGGATGTATGGCAGCTAATTTTTTTCCTTCTTCTACAATTTCATTAAATGTAGTAGATAAAACTTCGGCACTGATATCGCCATCAACCATTTCGCAAATGGTTTTATAATGATTATTGATGGCTTCAGTTCCTTTAATGCCTTCTTTAGCCATTAATGAGGGGTTGGTTGTTACGCCATCTAAAATTCCTAAATCGTTGGCTTCTTTTATTTGTGCAAGATTGGCTGTATCTATAAAAAATTTCATAAGTCAATATTTTTTGAGAGAAAAATGGCAGGCTTCTCACATCGCACCGCTACAACCGCTTATCCTTGCTGCATTCCTGCCCTGGGGAGGTTCAGCAGGAGCTGGCCGCGTAAGGCCTGCCGGCTGCAAATGTAAGGTAATGGGTTTTATTTCAAGCATCAAATTATCATATCTTAAACAGGAATTACTAATTAATTTCACGTTCTATAAATTACTATTTTATGAACTTACCCATTTATCAGGTAGATGCTTTTACAGACCATTTATTTGGCGGAAACCCTGCTGCTGTTTGTCCTTTAACAGAATGGTTGCCTGCAGAAACCATGCAGCAGATTGCTAATGAAAACAATCTTTCAGAAACAGCTTTTTTTGTACAGGAAGGCAATCATTTTCATATAAGATGGTTTACGCCTGAATTGGAAATTGACTTAGCAGGTCACCCTACATTAGCTACTGCATTTGTAATTTTTAATTATCTGGGGTATAACGAACCAAGCATTCATTTTACAAGCAAGAGCGGTTCTTTAATCGTTCATAAAAAAGATGATTTGCTTGAAATGGATTTCCCTTCCAGAATGCCAAAGCCGCATCCGCATCATGAAATAGCTTTAATGGAAGGCATTAACCAACAACCGCAGGAAATCTTAAAATCAAGAGACTTTGTGCTGGTATATAACACTGCGGAAGAAGTGAAAAAATTTAAACCTGATTTTGAATGGCTAAACAGGTTAGACACATTAGGCATTATTGTAACAGCACCAGGCAATGATTGCGATTTTGTTTCCCGTTTTTTTGTGCCTAATTCCGTTATTGGAGAAGACCCTGTTACCGGTTCTGCACATGCTACATTAACACCTTACTGGAGTAAGAAATTGAATAAAAAAGTTTTGGTTGCCAAACAGATTTCTAAAAGAGGCGGGCTGCTTTGGTGTGAGGATAAAGGCGAAAGAGTTACTATTGCAGGCAAAGCAGTTTTATATATGAAAGGAGAATATTTTCTTTAATGATATGTTATAAATTATGAGTTATCATCATACCAATCCAATTCATAACTCTTCATTCATCAATCATACATGAGTCTTCATCCTTTACATATTTATACAGACGGAGCATCCCGCGGAAACCCCGGCCCCGGCGGGTTTGGTGTTGTTTTATTGTGGGGCGATAAACGAAAAGAAATAGCACAAGGCTACCGTTTAACCACTAATAACAGAATGGAATTATTAGCGGTGGTTACTGCATTACAATCGCTCACAAAGAAAAATATTCCGTTAACCATTTTTACTGATAGCCAATATGTGGTAAACAGCATTGAAAAAAAATGGGTTGATGGCTGGGTTAAAACCAATTTTAAAGGTGGTAAAAAGAATAAAGATCTATGGTTGCAGTATTATGAATTAGCCAAGCATTTTCAAATAAAAATGAAATGGGTAAAAGGCCATGCCGATAACCCTTTTAATAACCGTTGCGATGAATTGGCAACACAGGCTGCTGATGGAAATAATTTATTAATTGATGAAGGCTACGAACATGGAGAATAAAAACAGTTTATGCAGTTGGAGCGGCGGTAAGGATAGTTGTTTTGCTTTAATGCAAGCCATTCAACAAGGTTATACACCCAAAGTACTATTGAATGTATTAAATGAGGAAGGTAAAATTTCCCGCTCACATGGTATTCCGTCAGCCGTATTAAAAGCACAGGCTGCTGCTGCCAACCTGCCCATGCATTTAATCAGCAGTAGTTGGAACGATTATGAAAAAAATTTTACAGCAGCATTAACTGCTTTGCGAAATCAATATCAATTAACACATGCAGTTTTTGGTGATATTGATTTACAATCGCATAGAGACTGGGAAGAAAAAGTGTGTGCCAATGCCAGCCTTACCGCTGTTTTACCCTTGTGGCAACAGGAAAGAAAAAGTTTGGTAATGCAAATGCTGGCAAGTGGTATTGAAACCATGATTGTTAGTTGCAATGAACCGATGGGTGAAAGATTTTTAGGAAAAATAATAACTGCAGCATTGGTTGAAGAATTAGAAAGTTTAGGTATTGATGCCTGCGGCGAAAACGGTGAATTTCATACATTGGTGTTGCATTGCCCTTTGTTTACACAGCCGATAAAAGTGCAGACTACCGATAAGATATTGCATAGCCATTATTGGTTTACCGCATTAGAGTTAGCAGAATAAAGATTTTATTTGGAACATTTTAAGGCTGCCCTTATTTTCGCACCCCGAAACCAGATAGGATTAGGTTGTGATTGGGTTATTGTGTAATGGTAGCACTACAGATTTTGATTCTGTCTGTCTAGGTTCGAATCCTAGTAACCCAACAAAAAATCCCGCTATAATTTAGCGGGATTTTTTGCTTTATAACTTTGTTATCTTCAACACAAAATAATTCATGTTGTATAAAATTGGTTTAATAATAATGGCAGTATTGTATATAGCAGCAGGTGTTAATCATTTTATTAACCCAAGAGCCTATTTTAAATTAATACCACCTTATTTACCCAATCCTATTGCATTAAATTATGCAGCAGGCTTTGCAGAAATTATCGGAGGTATTTTATTATTTTTTCCTGTAACAAGAAGTTTTGCTGCCTGGGGAATAATAGCCATGCTGATTGCTTTTTTACCGGCACATATTTACATGATACAAAAAGCTCCTATGAATATGGGCATTTTTGTAATTACTCCTTTTATAGCATGGATAAGACTTCCGTTACAATTACTATTAATGTATTGGGCGTATAGTTTTACGAAGTAGATGATTATCAAGTATTTAAATTTTATAGTTATTTTAGTTACTGCGATGATTAGTATGTTATCGTTAAGGCTAATGGAACAATTCGTTAATTAAAATAGAATGAAAATAGTAGCTCATTGCTTTGCAAATAATTCTTCTATATCACCAAGTCCTTTAAATATAGATTTCAAAGGGTTTAATGTAAGCCTGTTTCCTGTTGACCAAAATCTGACTTTACAGGCATCGAAAATTTTATCCGAAGAAGAGTTATTGCGGTTTTCAAAGAGGGTCGTTCATGACGTAGAAAACTTCGAAACGGTTGAAGAACAATTAGAAGAAAAATTAAAGCCATATAAAATAATATTAACTGAAGTTGCTCAACTTTTTGAAGGGCTTTTTGCTCTTATGTACAATACTGTACCGCCACACTTTGACACTTCAAAAACTTCTGTAAATTTACATGCTGAAACAGAAACTGAAAGAACAATGCTTGAGTACGGCTCAATTACAAGAGGAGCAGGCTATGTTATGATGCCCGATAGAAAATCTTACGACATTGATAACTCTTTGTTTGATTTAATCGCCCCTTCGACAAATCATTTACCAGCATTCTCTTTTTTTTCTCAGGCTTTGAAATCCTTAAACAATAACGATAATGAAATCGCTTTTTTTTTATTTTTTAGAATTATAGATGGCTATTTTTCTTTTGGAGCAAAAGACGTTAGAAAAGAGTTATTAAAAAAGGAAATTGAACTGAGATATTATATTCCATACGACCCCAAACTTATAAATTCACTCAGTGCTATTCTAACTGAAATGGGGCTTCCTACAGAAAGTAAAAATAATTATAAAGGTTTAATCGCTGATATTGTAAATGTTAGACATAAGCTAACACATTTTTCATCAACTAAAGCCAAAGCCCATCATACTGCTTCTATTAAATTAAAATTAGCAACTGTAAATTCTTTTTTATATCAATGTTGCTTTAATCTTTTACGAGACAAAATTGCAAAGCCTTAACGCCGCTGTAGGTGTTCTTCACCAACAGCATTCAAATAAAGTAGAAATCGTTGTTGGTCGAAAGACACAACAACGGCGAGTAATATTTAAGTGTTCCTCTTTGCAATAATCTTCGCTTCGTTCTTCACCGATGTTGCGTGTTTTTCACCAACATCGTTTAATATATTACATTCAGTTCCCCCAGCATCTCTCTTCCAAGCCGTCCGTGCCAGGCAAGGGCTCTCTAACGCCGCTGTTGGTCTTCTCACCAACAGCATTAAATAAAGTACAAATCGTTGTTGGTCGAAAGACACAACAACGGCGAGTAATATTTAAGTGTTCCTCTTCGCAATAATCTTCGCTTCGTTCTTCGCCGATGTTGCGTGTTTTTCACCAACATCATTTAGTATATTAAGTTTAGTTACCGCAGCATCTCTCCTCCAAGCCGTCTGACGCCGCTTAACACCGCTGTTGGTCTTCTTCACCAACAGCATTAAATAAAGTAAAAATTGTTGTTGGTCGAAAGACACAACAACGGCGAGTAATGCTTAAATGTTCTTCTTCGCAATAATCTTAGCTTCGTTCTCCGCCGATTTTGCATGTTTTTCACCAACATCGTTTAGTATATTAGGTTTAGTTCCCGCAGCATCTCTCCTCAAAGCCGTCCATGCCGAGCAGGGCTCTGAGGAAACGAAATAAAAAAACTATTGCACAAAGTATTTGCTATACGCTTCATCTATTAAAGCCATATCAACTTTATATGCTTTAGCCGAAGGCTTGAAAAAATAGATTTGCCATAGCTCATCCGGATTTTTTAAGTTGATGGTTTCAGTATAATTTTTATGGTTGGTAAACTGCAAGAACTTTTTTCCTTCGCATCTAACAGTCTTGAGTTTTACACTATCTAAGAAATGTTGAGATTCGTTTAGGTAGAACATATAATCACCTACTCCTTCATAAAAACTTTCTCCTGATTCTTGCTTTCGCTTATTGATTTGTAACGAATCTGCTATAATAAAAACGGCACAACTATCATCAACCAATAAAGTATCATTATTAGATGGCTTATTATCCGTTTTAGTTGATGTATTAGTCTTTTTAAAAATCTCTTGTTTGATGTCAGATTGATTACAGCCAAGTAAAAAGAAAATACTGCTTATTAGAATAATAGATTTTATTAATTGCATACCTGTATTTTATAATTCGATATTAAACTTCTCTCCCACCAATTTTAAATCCTCAACAACAGCTTCTACAACAGGAATCCCGTTTTGCATTCTTTCTTTTTCTGTTTCCCGTTCAGGGTCGCCGGGAATGAGTACCTTCTCAAAACCCGCAGCAGGCTTGGCTTTGCGGAAACGTTCAATCCAGTTATCCATATGCTGTTTAAACTCTTCGGTAGGTCTGAATGCATCAATACGCATCGCACCAAAAAAATGACCTAAGCCCTTACCAGGCATGTTCTCGGGCATGGGTACATAAGCAGGAAAAGGCGGGGCCCATGGACCATAACTGCCACCACTTAATACCGCTGAAAAAATATCTACAATACTGCCCAATGCATAGCCTTTATGAGAGCCATGTTCTCTATCGCTGCCCAAAGGCAATAAAGCTCCTTTCTTTTTTAAAATATTGGCATCGGTACTGGCATTACCGTTTTCATCCTGCACCCAACCCAAGGGTGCATCTGCATTTTTGCGTTGCAATATTTCTAATTTACCGTTGGCGGCTGTAGTGGTTGCAAAATCTGCCACAAAGGGCGGTTGATGTTGGGCAGGAATAACAACAGCAATAGGATTGGTACCTAACATTTTTTCTGTTGAAAAAGTGGGTGCTACCAATGCACTGGCATTCGTCATAGCAATACCAATCATATCATGTTCCAAAGCCATCATAGCATGATAACCTGCTATGCCAAAATGATTACTATTACCTACACTTACCCAACCCGTGCCAACCTGTTTGGCTTTATCAATAGCAATTTGCATGGCATGCGGTGCTACCACTAAACCTAGGCCTGCATCGCCATCAACAGTGGCAGTAGAGGGTGTTTGGTGAATGATTTTGATATGAGGATTTGCATTAATACGTTTGGCTTCCCACAAACGAACATAACCGCTTAACCTTGCTACACCGTGGCTATCAATACCACGAACATCTGCCGATAATAAAACTTTGGTTGCCGTTGTTGCATCCTGCTGAGAACAACCAATTGATAAGAAAATTTTTTCTGTGAATTGATATAGTTGTTGATAAGAAAATATTTGCTCTGCCATAATGGTTGCAATGTAAAATAAAAATGGCTGCATAAGTATATGCAGCCATTGACTAATGAGTGAGTATAGCTAATTAAAACGGTAAATCATCAAAAGGCTCTGTTATAGATGCAGGCTGTTGCACTGCAACGCTTGCGGGCTGGCTGTAACTGCTTTGATTATAAGAACCATTGCTGTTGCTGTTTCCTTCTGCCGGGCGACTTCCTAATAATTGCACACTAAGAATTCTTAAGGTTAGTGCTGCACCGTTTGTACCATCTTGTTTGGTATAAGTTCTAACATCGGGGGTGCCTTCAACATACACCTGAGTTCCTTTTTTTAAGTAAGGTGCAATAGCTGTTCTGTCTGTCCAATAAGCACAATCAACCCAGGTTGTTTTGTCTTTTTGATTGCCTTGTGCATCTCTGTATTTTTCTGTATGAGCTACGGTGAAGTTGATGACATTTTTTCCGTTAACGTTGTTTACCACGGCATCTTTTCCAAGGTTGCCGATAACCTGTAATTTAATCATGGCATTAGCATTTAGTAGTGTAAAAATTGATTGTTTGGAAAAGTAACGAAAATATAATTATGTGAAAGAGTTTTTTGATTATTCCATCGTCATTTCGAAGGTTCGTGCCCGAGATTGGCTTTGCCAACACAAACACCAAAAACAATAGCCATGATGTTTGTACATCTCTTTCTACCAAATACAATTGGATTCCTCGTTGAGCAGGAACCCAATCTCGGAATGACATCAGAACATTAAAAATTTACCATAACACTTTGCGAAACACCCCGCCTTTGCGACTTTGCGGTGAAGTAACTTACTTCAACTCTAACATTACAACACTTAATGGCGGTAATTCAACTAATAAATCATTACCTTCTTTTTTAGCACCATTGAATGCGTTGATAATAACATTGTATGGTTTATCGAAAGTATTAATGTCTGTGAATTTGCCTGACGTAATAATCTGACCTTTGATGTTTTTGAAATTGATTCCGCCAAGTGCTGCTTTGATATTTATTTTTTTAGCAGCATCAATATTTACCAATGAAATATGTACTGCACCTGTTGAATCCTGCGAAGCAGAAACATTTACTGCAGGAATTTTCGCATTGCCCGAAACATAATCGGGGCTTGAGATATTAACAGGTAACAGTTTTGCATCCTGATGTACTTTATACAAATCGAAAACATAATAAGTTGGTGTAAGCAACATTTTAGTGCCCTGTGTTAAAACAATTGATTGTAACACATTTACTGTTTGAGCAAGATTTGCCATGCGAACTCTATCGCTGTGATTGTTAAAAATATTCAGTGTAGTTCCTGCAATTAAAGCATCACGCAAACTGTTCTGCTGAAACAGAAAACCGGGATTAGTACCTGGTTCAACATCTGTCCAAACGCCCCACTCATCTACCACCAAAGCACATTTTTTTGCAGGGTCATATTTATCCATAATCGTGCTGTGGCGTGTTACTAATTCTTCCATATACAGGCAACTCTTCATGGTAGTGAAATATTCTTTTTCATCAAAAGAAGTGGCAGAGCCTTTTCCTTGTGTAACCCAACTACCGGATGGTAAAGTATAATAATGCAATGTTAGCCCCCACATTCTTCCTGCACCAACATTTTTCATTAATGTTTCTGTCCAGTTATAATCTGCGGTATTGGCTCCGCTTGCAATTTTTAATAAGGGGGCATTATTATAATTTCTGCAGTAAACAGCATAACGTTTGTACTGGTCTGCATAAAAATCGGCAGTCATATTTCCACCGCAACCCCAGCTTTCATTTCCTACTCCCCAGAATTTTACACGCCAGGGTTCGTTACGTCCGTTTTGTTTGCGTAAATCAGTCATGGTACTCTTAGCATCGCTGTTTAAATATTCCACCCATTTGGCCATTTCTTCAACAGTGCCGCTGCCTACATTGCCGGCTATATAAGGCTCACAATTCAACAGCGAACATAATTCTAAAAATTCATGTGTACCAAAGCTGTTATCTTCTGAAACACCACCCCAGTTGGTATTTACCATATACGGGCGTTGGTTGCGGGGACCGATACCATCTCTCCAGTGATATTCATCTGCAAAGCAACCACCAGGCCATCGAAGATTGGGTACCTGAATTTTTTTCAATGCATCAACAACATCTAAACGAATGCGGCCTTGCTTTTTAACATTCAATGTATCGCTTACCCAAAAGCCATCGTAAATACATCTTCCTAAATGCTCTGAAAAATGCCCGTAGATATGACGGCTGATGGTTGTTTGAGGATTATACCCGTTAACAACTAATTGTGCAGTGTTTTGTGCTAATAAACAAGAAGTAAAAAAAACTGCAAAAAGGATAACAATACATTTTTTCATGGCTGCAATAATGTTTAATTATGAAAGTAAATGTAAGCAATGAATTTATAAGTGTATCATTAACACTTAATAAAACTTTATATAGCTATAGCAAATAAAAAAACCACTTAAATTAAGTGGCTTTTGTTCAGTGATCCCGCTGGGACTCGAACCCAGGGCCCCAACATTAAAAGTGTTGTGCTCTACCAACTGAGCTACGAGATCTCACCCGTTTTGTTTTTGGGAGTGCAAAAATAGGAGAATTCAATTCCTCACCAAATTTTTAAAAACTTTTTTCCTCACTTATTTACAAATAGTTTGTTCTATTAAAACATACTCAACTTATTTTTGTTTACAAACACAGAAAATGAGTGCATTTCAAAATAAAATTGTTGTTATTACAGGTGGCTCTGAAGGTATTGGTAAAGCATTGGTAGAACTGTTTCTTTCAAAAGGTGCTAAAGTGGCAACCTGCGGCCGTAATTATGATAAATTATACAATCTGCAGCAGCAGAATGCAGGTAAGCCTTTACTAATTCACACAGCAGATGTTAGTGTTGAAAATGAATGTAAAAGTTTTATTGATGCAACCATTAAACTCTACGGCACTATTGATATTTTAATTAACAATGCCGGTATGAGTATGCGTTCATTGTTTAAAGATGTTGAACTATCAACACTGAGAAAAATAATGGATATAAATTTTTGGGGAACTGTTTACTGCACTAAGTTTTCTTTGCCATACATCTTAAAAAATAAAGGAGCTATTGTTGGCGTTTCTTCCATTGCGGGGTATAGAGGTTTGCCCGGAAGAAGCGGTTATTCTGCATCAAAATTTGCAATGAATGGTTGGATGGAAGCTTTAAGAACTGAATTATTGGGAACGGGTGTAAATGTTATGTGGGTTTGCCCCGGCTTTACAGCATCTAACATAAGAAATGTAGCATTGAACAGAGAGGGAAAAGCACATGGGGAAACACCAATGGATGAAGGCAAAATGATGACCGCAGAAGCATGTGCCTTACATATTGTTAATGCCATTACTAAAAGCAAACGTACATTGGTATTAACTTTTCAGGGAAAAGAAACTGTTTTCCTGAACAGATTTTTTCCATCTATAGCAGATAAATTGGTTAAGAAATTTTTCTTTAAAAACGGCGAATTGGTAAAGTAAAATATTATTAAAATTATTTATGCCAATTGTAACCCTTTCAACAGATTTAGGCTTGCAGGATTATATTGCAGGTGCTATTAAAGGGCAGTTATTAAGTAAGCATGAATCTTTACAAATAGTTGATATTACACACCATTTAGTGCAAACAAATTTTCCGCATGCTGCTTATAGTTGCAGCAGTGCTTTTAAATATTTTCCTCAAAAAACAATTCATATTGTTTTGCTGGATGTTTATTCGGCTAAAGACGCCAGGATTTTAATGGCATCATTCAACAACCAGTTTATTATTTGCCCTGATAATGGTATTCTTACATTAATTACGCAAACGAAACCTGAGCAAATCGTTAGTTTACGAACAACTAAACAAAATACATTTTTAGAAATTACAGAAACAATTGCCGAAGCTGTAAATAAAATTATTAAAGGAAATGTATTGAATGAGGTTGGTAAGGCAGCAACAGAGATTGTTGAAAAAACTTCTTTAAAACCAACAACAGGTGCTAATTGGATTGACGGCCAGATTTTATTTGTAGACCATTTTGAAAATGTAATTGTAAACATTACCAAAACAGTTTTTGATGAGCAATGCAATGGCAGAAAGTTTAAAATTATCTTTAAACGTAACGAAACAATTAATGCAATTCATGATAATTATGCATCAGTAACAGAATCTGAAAAAGTAGCTTTTTTTAATAGTGCGGGTTATTTAGAAATTGCTATTAACAAAGGAAATATGGCCGGCTTATTCGGCTTGCACAGTTATAATGAAAGTATGAACCAGCATGCAGCTGCTATGCAGAATAAATGGTTTTACCAAACAGTAAGAATATTTTTTGATGAGTAATGTTGATTAGAATTGTTGCAGTACAAGTGTGCGACGCAACGAAAGTTTAATTGAAAAGATGCAGCTTAGTACCAAATTATTTTACTACCTGAAATTTACCGCTTTCAATAATTTGATTGGCTTTATTTTTTAATTGAAATACATACAAGCCACGCTGATAATTTTCTAAGGTTATAATAATTTTTGAAGTGGTAACAGCACTCTCAGAAATTTTATTACCAATAAAACTATAAATAGCTAATGTGTAATTCTGTTTTTCTGTATTGGCAGCAAACTCAAAGTTTACGAAAGAAGTAGCTGGGTTTGGATAGCATTGTACTGTACGAAGCTGAATATCATTTATATCATTACTGCCCGGCACAATAAAACTTGTTGCGAGCATAAATGTTGATACTAAAATTATTGTGTACAGTTTTTTCATTTCATTAAAACACAGCTAAATTAAGTTTTTTTACCAATACAATAGCAGTGCCTTTATGGTAAGGCTATCTTGTAAACGTAAAATACAATTGATTTATTGCCTGAAATACTGTTTTACAGATTAGTTTAGGTTAGCCAACGTTGCCTCGATTGCTGAAAAATTTGGCAACTCACCTGCATTTTCTAATACTTCTGCATATTGCACAATACCTTCTTTATCAATTAAAAAAGCACTGCGTTTGCTTACACCTTTCATCCAGCCGATAAAGGATTCGTAAGATGCTCCATAAGCTTCGGTGGCTTCTTTATTAAAATCGCTTAATAACGGAAAATTTAAGCCTTGTTCTTCTTTAAACTTTGCTAATGAAAAGGGAGAATCTACAGATATACCCAATACTACAGCATTGGTATTATTGTATAGTGCAATATTATCTCTTATGCTGCATAATTCTTTTGTGCAAACACCTGTAAATGCCATTGGGAAGAAAAGTAATAATACGTTCTTACCTTTATAATCGCTTAGCTTAACTTCTTTTTTGTCTGTGTCGTGTAAAGTGAATAATGGTGCAACCTGACCAACTTGAATACTCATAGTTTTTATTTTTTTATAATGTTTACTGAATCTGAAATATATTTTTCATAAGCTCTTTTGCCCCAGTAAAAATAACCTTCATTCTCATATTTTGTACCAACTAAAACTGAGTGAATAAATCCATTTCTTTCTACCTGAACTGTGTGGAAGATTTTTCCTTCTGGGTTATCAATTAAAAAGAAATTGATTTGCCTGTCTGCTGTAGTAAAATGAATAACAGAATCATTTCTTTTTTGTTCGAATGTAAAAATCTTCGATAAGTCTTTCATCATTAACTTACTTCTGTACCATGTTCCCCCGGTGGGTGATACCAAAGGTTTGCCATTATAAATTACAACACTATCATTATAAGCAAATACTGAAAGGAAAGTTTTTTTATTTAAACTCAACCAATGACCCAATTCTCCATCAAAAGAAGAATCGTAACCATAATCACTATCTAAAAAACTAATGCGTTTAACAGTTGAAGGAACTCTCTGAAAAGCTTGTAAATACCCGAATATAAAGGAACCACCACCACTATGACCATTCAAATGGAGATAATATTTTTTAAGATGTAGTGATTGAATAATAGTATCAATTAATGATGGAATGATAGTAATGTAATCTGCATGTTGTTTCTTCCAGGCAGGCCATGCTTTTAAATTATTCTCCACATAAACAACAACTATGTTTTTGTTTACTATTTTACTGCGAATAAATTTTGTTTGTGCTGCTATATGCTGAATATCAAAATGCCAATCATCTCCTTCTTTTAAAACCTTACCCATAGTTTGTGCCGTTGTATTACCATTGGGCAAAGCATAAATAATTAACTGTGTTGTCTTCTTTTTATTGAATGAAGATGGATAATCAACTGTAATAGTTACATCATTTCTGAAACGAAATGAAAACAGAGAATCTTTTGAAGCGAAGCTTTTGATTGTTAGAGTAAGATGAAATATAAAAACGAAGATGAACTTCATGCTATAAATATCCTAATCTGCTAAACATTCTTTTAAACTTTCTTTCCAATTTTTAATTTCGATACCGAAATCTTTGGCAATGGCAGCTTTACTCATTGCTGTGTAGAAAGGTCTTTTTGCAGGTGTTGGATATTGTGAAGAAGGAATGGCGTTTACCTTACAACTCAAGCCGGATAAGACTTGTATTTCATTAGCAAAATCATACCATGAAATAATTCCTTCATTACTGTAATGATAGATGTTAGATGACTGATGACTGATTTCAGATGACAGCCTTACAATAATATTTAATATGGCTGTTGCTAAATCTTTGGCATAAGTTGGTGAACCGATTTGATCATTGACCACATTTATACTTTCTCTTTCCTTCATTAAACGCAGCATCGTTTTTACAAAATTATTACCATAGCTGCTATACACCCAAGATGTACGGATGATGATAGCAGAAGGATTATTCTGTATGGCTAACAACTCTCCTTCCCTTTTAGATGCACCATATACATTTAATGGGTTGGTTACATCAGTTGTTTCATATGGAGCATTTTTTGTTCCGTCAAAAACATAATCTGTTGAAATGGTAATAAACCTGCAATTAATTGCTGCACATTGTTTAGCTAATTCGCCAACTGCTGATGCATTACTATTATAAGCTGTTTCTTTTTCAGTTTCGGCTTTATCAACAGCAGTATAAGCTGCACAATTAATAAAAAATGATGGTTGGTATTGTTGAAAGAAAAGAGGGATAGACTGTATATTATTCAAGTCCAACTCATTTCTTCCTGTAAATAAAAAATTAAATTGATTGTTATATTGAGTATGTAATCTTTCCAATTCCCAGCCTAATTGACCGTTCTTTCCGGTAATAACAATTAATGGTTTACTCATTTGAATGAATTATAAACTCCAATATTTTCTTGATGAAACCTTATCGCGGTAAATGCCTTTCAAATCAACTATCAATGCATTGTTTGTAGTGATGGAAGCAAAGTATGCATCATTTAATTCTAAATAAGGGTTATGCGGAACTGTAACAATTACGGCATCATAATTATCAGCAATGTTTTTTGTCAGGCTAAAGCCATATTCATGCTGCAACTCATCACTGTCTGCAAAAGCATCAACAACATCTACTTTTAAATGATAAGATTGTAAAGTATTAACAACATCAGCTACTTTGCTGTTACGAATATCAGTTACATTTTCTTTAAATGTAGCTCCCATAATCAACACTTTAGAATGACGGATATTTTCTGCAAATTCTAATAAATGTTTTAATACTTTATCTGCTACGTATTTCGCCATTCCATCATTAATAGAACGACCTGCCGTAATAATTTTAGAATCGTATCCTAAATGTGCTGCTTTATAAGTTAGGTAGTATGGGTCTACACCAATGCAATGACCGCCAACCAAGCCTGGAAAAAATTTCAGGAAGTTCCATTTGGTTCCGGCAGCTTCCAACACTTCATAAGTATTAATGTTCATCTTATCAAAAATGATAGACAACTCGTTCATTAAACCAATATTCAAATCGCGTTGTGTATTCTCAATAATTTTAGCTGCTTCTGCAACTTTAATGGAAGATGCTTTATGAACTCCGACTTCCACTACAATTGAATACACTTCTGCTATCACATTTAAAGACTCCGCATCACAACCGGAAACAATTTTTATAATTTTTTTCAATGTGTGCTGCTTATCTCCCGGGTTAATTCTTTCGGGAGAGTAACCTGTTTTAAAATCAATAATACTTCTTAAACCACTTAATTTTTCAATAATTGGTAAACAATCTTCCTCAGTACAACCAGGATAAACAGTTGATTCAAACACTATGTAATCTCCTTTCTTAATTACTTTACCAACTGTTTCAGAGGCTTTTAAAACGGGAGTTAAATCCGGCACATTATATTTATTCACAGGGGTTGGCACAGCCACAATAAAAAATTTGGCTTGCTTTAAAATTGCTAAATCATTTGTAAAAATTATATCACAGCCTTCAAAGTCTTCCTTTTCCAATTCATTACTCGGGTCTATACCTTGCTTCATCATTTCAATTCTTTCTACATTTATATCAAAACCTATAACAGAAATTTTTCTTGCAAAAGCTAATGCTATGGGCAAGCCAACATAACCTAAACCAATTACAGCGAGTTTTTCTTCTTTATTTAACAAGGATTGGGTAAGCATATTATTTTCTACTTTGAAATTCTTTGGGTTGTTTTAAAAGCTCTTCTTTAGGAAGCGATTTAAAATAATCATAGGTTTTTTTCAAACCTTCAGCTCTATCAACAGTTGGCTGCCATCCTAAAATTTCTTTGGCCTTGGTAATATCCGGTTTGCGTTGTTTAGGATCATCAACAGGTAAAGATTTGTAAATAATTTTTACTGACGAACCTGTTAACTTCAACACTTCTTCTGCAAAATCTTTTAATGAAATTTCATTAGGGTTACCAATGTTTACAGGCTTTACATAATCGCTTAATAATAATCTGTAAATACCTTCAATCAAATCATCAACATAACAAAAACTTCTTGTTTGAGAGCCATCACCAAACACTGTTAAGTCTTCACTGCGTAAAGCCTGACCTATGAATGCAGGTAAAGCCCTTCCATCGTTCAATCGCATTCTGGGTCCATAAGTATTAAAAATTCTTACAATGCGTGTTTCAACCCCATGAAATGTATGATAAGCCATGGTAATAGCTTCCTGAAAACGTTTGGCTTCGTCATAAACGCCACGCGGGCCAATCGGATTTACATTGCCCCAATACTCTTCAGTTTGCGGATGCACTAATGGGTCTCCATAAATTTCACTCGTACTTGCCACTAAAATTCTGGCACCTTTATCTTTTGCCAAACCCAAACAGTTATGCGTACCATGAGCACCTACTTTTAATGTTTGAATCGGAATTTTTAAATAATCTATCGGGCTTGCAGGCGATGCAAAATGCAGTATATAATCTAAGCTACCCGGGATATGAATAAACTTAGTAATATCATGATGGTAGTACTCAAAATTTTCCAAAGGAAATAAATGCTCAATATTTTTTAAATCCCCTGTTATCAGGTTATCCATTGCAATAACATAATAACCTTCTTTAATAAATCTATCACATAAATGAGAGCCTAAAAAACCTGCTGCTCCCGTTATTAATATTCTTTTGCACCCATCCCCTGAAGGGGTGCTATTATTTTGCTTATTATTATTCTTGTTCATAAATTAAAAATCTTTACCAGTTGTTTTATCTCCCCTTTAGGGGTAGGGATTTAATTTCTTCCGATGCTTTCATAATGATAGCCCAAGTCTTTCATTTGCTTCACTTCAAAAACATTTCTGCCATCAAATACTACTTTATTTTTAAGCTTGCTGTTTATAATATCAAAGTCGGGCGTACGGAACTCACTCCATTCTGTTGCAATAATTAATGCATCAGCATTGTCTAAAGCATCGTATTCACTTTCTACAAAGCTAATTTTATTGCCAATCAATCGTTTTACATTAGCCATTGCTTCGGGGTCAAATGCAGTAATAGTAGCACCTGCGGCAGTTAATGCATCAATCATATATAAGGCAGGTGCTTCACGAATATCGTCTGTATTGGGTTTAAATGCCAAACCCCACAAAGCAAAATGTTTTCCTTTCAAATTACCATTAAAATACTTTTCAATTTTAGGTATTAAATGAAGCTTTTGTTTTTCGTTTACATCTTCAACAGCCTTCAATATTTTAAAATCATACTTAACTTCTTCAGCAGATTTTACCAATGCCTGCACATCTTTAGGAAAACAACTTCCACCGTAACCAATACCCGGAAACAAGAATCTTCTGCCGATACGCTCATCACTGCCCACACCTTTTCTTACTAAATCAACATCAGCACCCAATCTTTCACATAGCTGTGCAATTTCATTCATGAAAGAAATTTTAGTTGCTAAGAATGAGTTAGCAGCATATTTAGTTAACTCGGCACTTTTTTCATCCATATAAATAACGGGGTTACCCTGGCGGACAAACGGGGCATATAAATCTCCCATTATTTTTTTGGCTTTTTCTGAACTTGTACCGATAACTAATCTGTCAGGTTTCATAAAATCATCAACTGCAACTCCTTCACGTAAAAATTCAGGGTTGCTAACTACACTGAAAGCTTCGCTTAAATCAACTCCAATTTCTTTACCGCTTTGTAAAACAGCATTACTTACTTTATCTGCTGTTCCAACAGGTACGGTGCTTTTATCAACAATAACTTTAAATTCCGTAGGCTTTAAAATCTTACCTAAGTCTTTGGCAACGCCTAATACATATTTCAAATCTGCACTGCCATCTTCTCCCGGAGGCGTTGGTAATGCTAAGAAAATAATCTGTGCATCTTTTACACCTTCAGTCAGATTGGTAGTAAACAATAATCTATGTTCTCTTAAATTTCTAAGGAATAATTTCTCAAGACCGGGCTCATAAATGGTTATTTCACCATTAGAAAGTTTATCAACCTTGTTTTTATCAATGTCAATACAAGTTACCGTATTACCGGTTTCAGCAAAGCAGGTTCCTGATACCAAACCAACATATCCGGTTCCAACTACAGCAATTTTCATAATTAGTTATTGTTTATATAGTTTAATATTTCCATTGTAATATATCCTAACTGTTCATTATCTAATTCAGTATGCATCGGTAACGATATCACTCTTTCAGTTAGCCAATCAGTTATTGGCAAATGATAATTATCCAAGCCAAAGGCTGCAAACATTTTTTGTTTATGACCCGGTACAGGATAATAAATCATGGATGGAATTTTTTTCTCCGCTAAATAAGCATTTAAACCATCTCTGTTAACTCCTTCTAACTGTAAAGTATATTGATGGTAAACATGCGTTGAATAATCTGCAACAAAAGGGGTTGTTATTTTTGGATGATTCACAAATGCATTGTTATAAAATGCAGCCGCAGCCTGCCTTGCAGCAATGTATTCATCTAAATACTTTAATTTCTCGTTTAAGATAGCAGCCTGTATACCATCTAACCGACTATTGCAACCAACAACATCATGGTAATACCTTTTACTCTGACCATGATTGGCAATCATTTTTATTTTATCTGCCAATGCATCATCATTGGTAAATATGGCACCGCCATCACCAAAGGCTCCTAAGTTTTTGCTTGGGTAAAAAGAAGTACAACCAATATGCGCGATAGAGCCTGTTTTCTTTTTTATGCCGTTACTAAATGTATAGTCGCAACCGATAGCCTGAGCATTATCTTCAATTACATATAAATTGTATTCATCCGCAATTTGCATGATTGCTTCCATTGGTGCTGCCTGACCATATAAATGCACCGGAACAATTGCTTTTGTTTTTGGAGTAATGGCTTTACGAATAGCTGCTGCGTCAATACAAAAAGTTTTAGCATCAACCTCAACAAAAACAGGTTTTAATCTTAATAAGGCAACCACTTCTGTGGTGGCTATATAAGTAAAAGATGGGGTAATTACTTCATCACCGGGCTGTAAATCCAACGCCATCATGGCTATTTGCAAAGCATCTGTACCATTGGCACAAGGTATTGTATGCTTAGAGCCGTTATAGGTATTTAAGGCTGTTGTAAAATCCTGAACTGCTTTACCACCAATGTATGCAGCACTGCTTATAACCTGTTCAATAGCTGCATCAACATCGTTTTTAATTTTCAGATACTGATTTTTAGTATCTACCATTTGTATTGGCCTCATAATCAATTTTCAGTGCGGACAAATATACATTAAAAACCAATGCAATTGATTCTGTAAAACCTTTATACGTATAAGCAGCAATGGTTTATTTTAATGCTTTTCTTTGTACCAATAAATCATTATATTGAAACTGTTTTACAGACTTTTTATTTTCTTATATCCTGTAATAGCGAAAGTTATCAGCAGTAATAACGCCAAAGCCGCCGCATGGGTAAAAGGAAGAAAAGACATTTTTGAAAGAATTGAAAAAGCATTGCAAAACAATGAGGCTCCGGTAATATGGCTGCATTGCTCTTCTTTAGGCGAATTTGAACAAGGAAGACCTGTGATTGAAAAGTTGAAAAAGAACAATGAAAAATGGAAAGTATTACTGACTTTTTTTTCCCCCTCGGGTTATGAAATAAGAAAGAATTATGAAGGTGCTGACTGGATTTTTTACTTACCGATGGATAGCCCTGCCAACGCAAGAAAATTCCTGTCAATTACAAAACCTTCATTGGTGCTTTTCGTGAAATATGAGTTCTGGTTTTATTATTTGACTGAAATAAAAAAACAAAATATCCCCCTCTTACTCATTTCAGGAATTTTCAGAGAAAGTCAGGCTTTTTTTAAATGGTATGGAGGCTTTTATAAAAGTATGCTTCATTGCTTTACACATTTTTTTGTTCAAAATGAAACATCTGCTGAATTGCTTTCAGGCATTGGCTTTACTGATAATGTAACCATTGCAGGAGATACGAGATTTGACAGAGTAATTGAAATTGCCAACAGCTTTCAACCGATAGAAATAATTGAACAGTTTATTGGTGAGACTAATAAAGTTATTGTTGCAGGCAGCACGTGGACTGAAGATGATGAAGAATTACATCATTATGTAAATACACATCCTGAAATTAAATTCATTATTGCACCACATGATATTCAGCACGAAAGAATTGATGAGTGTTTGCAATTTTATAAGAATGCAGTGTTGTTTTCAAGTTACAAGTTACAGGTTGCAGGTAAAAAGGATGAAGTACTCACGACTCACGATTCACAACTTGTTAAATATAATTGCTTAATTATTGACAATATTGGTATGCTGAGTAAGTTGTATAAATATGCAACCATTTGTTATGTGGGTGGTGCTTTTGGCGGAGATGGTGTGCATAATGTTTTAGAGGCTGCAGTTTACCATAAACCCGTTGTATTTGGACCGGAATATGAAAAATACGTTGAAGCTGCTGAACTGATTAATACCGAAGGTGGTTTCAGTGTAGAGAATGCTTTAGAATTAGAGCAGGTTTTCGATGAACTTTTAAAAGAAGAAAGTAAGTATGAAGTTACTTGCACCAAAGCAGGGGAATATGTAAAAAACAAATCGGGTGCTACCGATAAGATTGTCTCATTTATTTATGAGAAACGCCTTTTAACTAATGTTTCAAACAATTGAACCGTTTCATTATCATCATTCCAACCTAACTTGGTTTTCAATTCACGTTTAATCCAAAATTCAGCTTCGGGATAAATAGTAAATCCGTTAATGGTTTTAATACTTCTTTCATACATTATTTCATCGCCACGGAATAAATCATTGATAATTAAATATTTGTCGTTTATACCCACAGCTTTCTTTAAATCCCTCACAGGGCTACCCTGCAGCATATTGGCAATTTCAGTTTTTTCTTCTTTTAGTTTATCATTCAGACTTTGTTCAGTATCACTAATGCTTTCGTTTAATTCAAAAACTTCTTTTGCTGCTTCTTGTGTTGTTTGATGAGCCAATGTTGGTATTGCTTGTAATGCATCGAATGACCATATTGTTTCAGGCTCTTTTACTGTTTCTTTTATAGATTCCTGAGCAACAGTTTCATTTGCTGAAACGGATAAAGGTTCGCTAATAGCTGTAACAGTTGAAAAGCTTACATGAGGCATAATCACGGATACTTTACCATTAATTTGTTCTGCATAATTTGCCTGTAATTCAGCAAGTAACATTTGTGCAGTTATAATTAATTTATCATTGCCTGCCTGCTGCTCCAATTGTTCTTTCAGTTTGTTAATAAGAGTTACCACTCTTTCCATAACATGCAATACATTTGGGGTTTGTAATAATGCTGTTAAAGTTACGGTTTTCAAATTAAAAGTTTAATTCGGTTATGTTTATAGAGCCACATTTAAAAGCTGAGAAGATTGGTTGGATTGAAGTGATATGCGGAAGTATGTTTAGCGGTAAAACAGAAGAATTAATTCGCAGATTAAAAAGAGTTAAGATTGCTAATTTAAAAGTGGAGATTTTTAAACCTGCCATTGATGTAAGGTACGATGAAAGCAAAGTGGTAAGTCATGATGCCAATGCCATTCAATCTACACCTATTGATAATTCTCAAACCATTTTATTATTAGCTCAGGATGTTGATGTTGTTGGAATTGATGAAGCACAATTTTTTGATGACCAGATTGGCACCGTCTGCGAAACCCTTGCCCTGCGTGGTATCCGTGTTATTGTTGCCGGTTTGGATATGGATTACTTAGGCAACCCTTTCGGACAAATGCCTGCTTTATTAGCAAAGGCAGATTACATAACCAAGCTGCATGCTATTTGTGTTAAATGCGGCAATATTGCAAATATTTCTTATAGGAAAACAGGGCAAGGCGGACAGGTTTTGGTTGGAGAAAAAGATATTTATGAACCACGTTGCAGAAAATGTTCTCAGGAAAAATGATTATTTTTAAAGCATGAATGCAGTAAGAAAAATAATTGAACACCATTCAGGTTCAATAACAGTTGAATTACCTGAAGAATACAATGATAAAAAAGTTGAGGTAATTGTATTGCCTTTAGAAGTAGAAGAACTGCCAAAAAAGAAATATGATTTTTCTGATTTAGTCGGAAAATTAGAATGGAAGGGTGATGCCGTTGCAGAACAAAGAAGGTTAAGAGATGAATGGGATTAAATATTTTTTAGATACCAATGCTATCATTAATTTATTAAACGGCAATAGTTATTTGAAAAAAAGATTGAATAATGCTGATTGGATTGGTATTTCAGTTATCAGCCAATTAGAATTTTTAAGTTATTCAAAAATTTCCGAGTTGGATAAACAGTTGTTTTCAACTTTTTTGCAAAGAGTTGAAGTTGTTAATTTGGTTAACAGTCATATTCAATTAGCTTCCGAAATCATTTCAATAAGAAAGCACAATAAACTCAAACTTCCTGATGCTATTATTGCTGCATCTGCCGTTATCAATAACTGCATATTGGTTACCAACGATAAAGCCTTTGATAAAGTAACTACTTTGCAGGCACTAACTTATTAATGCCTAACCTTAAACATATAACAACCCTAATAAAAAAAGATATTTTGCTGGAAGCCCGTCAGCAGTACACTTTGTATGGCATACTGCTTTATTTATGTTCTACCATTTTTATTGTGTATTTATCGCTGGGGCAGCCTGAAGAAAAAATATGGAACGCTTTATTTTGGGTGATACAATTATTTGTTTGTGTAAATGCAGTTGCCAAAAGTTTTTTAGCAGAAAGCAAAGGCAGAATGTTGTATTACTATTCCATTGCAGGAGCCATTGACTTTGTAATTGCCAAGCTTGTTTTCAATTTACTTTTAATGCTTTTAATGAGTTTATTAAGCATTGTTTTATTTACCGTGCTGCTTGGTAATCCGTTGAACAACCTGTTTACATTTATAGGTATCGCTTTATTAGGTGGCGGAAGTTTAAGTTTAGTATTTACATTTCTGGCTGCCATTGCTGCGAAAGCTCAACAGCAAGCAGCGTTGATGGCTATAATGGGTTTTCCTGTTATTGTACCTGAATTATTATTGTTGAATAAAATCTCCACCATAGCTTTTGCACAGGTTGTACAGGAAGGTTTAAGGCAAATGATTTTTTTAATGATTGGATTGGATGTTTTAGTTGTTGCTTTAGCAATGATTTTATTTCCTTTTTTGTGGAAGGATTAATGCTGCCCAATGTTATACAGTACAAGTGTGCGACGCAAGGAACGATTCCATAAAATACTAAAGTTGGAAACCAACCATTAAAATTTCAAATGCCTTACGGTTACTCCGTTATTAATCAATTGTTTTAAAGAATCTATACCGATTTTTAAATGCCTTTCAACAAATTCTGAAGTTACTTTTTTATCGCTGGCTGCGGTTTTAATGCCATCGGGTATCATGGGACTATCGCTTACCAATAACAATGCACCCGTTGGAATATGATTGTAAAAACCAACCATAAAAATGGTGGCAGTTTCCATATCAATGGCGTAAGCTCTAACTACCTGTAGTTTCTTTTTAAACTCGTCGTCATGCTCCCAAACTCTGCGGTTGGTTGTGTAAACAGTACCTGTCCAATAATCAGTTTTATAATCGCGAATAGTTGTTGAAATAGCTTTCTGCAAAGCAAATGCAGGCAAGGCCGGCACTTCAGGGGGAAAGTAATCGTTGCTTGTACCCTCACCTCTTATAGCTGCAATAGGAAGAATTAAATCACCCAACTTATGACGTTTTTTCAAACCACCACATTTGCCCAAAAACAGTACTGCTTTGGGTTGTATGGCACTCAGCAAATCCATAACGGTTGCTGCACCGGGGCTGCCCATACCGAAATTAATTATAGTAATGCCATTAGCAGTGGCACATTGAAAGGGTTTATCTTTTCCTATAACTTTTACTTTATTCCATTTGGCAAACATTTCTACATAGTTCGCAAAATTGGTAAGCAAAATATACTTGCCAAAATTCTTTAACTCTTCTCCTGTATAACGAGGCAACCAATTGTTTACTATTTCTTCTTTTGTTTTCATAAAATCATCTTTTGTTTATAGGTTGAAAAAAATAGTTAATCAGTAAAAATAATGGTTTTATTTTATTGCATGATTACTATTTCATTTCCATCTTTCCCGTTTCGTTTTAAAGAAGCAGATAAGAAGGAATTTATTTTTGATGAAGTAAGAAAACAATGGCTCAGGCTAACGCCGGAAGAATGGGTACGTCAAAACTTTATTCAATACCTTATTCAAACAAAAAAATATCCTGCAGGTTTATTAGCTATTGAAAAAGAAATTAATGCAGGCGAATTAAAAAGGCGTTGCGATATTATTGTGTACAAAAACAATATACCCTGGATGATTATTGAATGTAAAGAAATGAATGTTGATTTGAATGATAAAGTTGTTGAACAGGTTTTTAATTATAATCAACACTTGAATGTACCCTACTTAGTTATTACGAATGGAAAAGAAACTTTTGGTCTGGACACAATACACAAAATACAACTGAATGAACTGCCTGATTATTAAACGTTATTTCGAAGTATTACTTTCTCACTGCCACAACATTACCTGCTTCATTCAATTTATAATTTACACCACGAATAGTTACCTCTTTCCCTGCTTTTAAATTCTGTAAATTAGTAACATCATTATCTTCAAAATGCAGGCTGCCATTGGTTTGTAAAGCAATATTAATATAATCAACATGCGTACCTGTTGAACCACCGCAAATAATAACTCTTACAGGTTTATGAATTTGTTTTACCAATTCAATATCTCTTGCGGCTGCCCAATTATCTGCCATTAAAATAACTTCATTACAATCATTATGCATGGCTAATGATTTAATAATAGCCTCACAAACATTTTCTGGTGTATCACCACCGCTACCCTTTTCCATGGTTGATTCAACCAACTGTGTAATAGCTTTTATATTGGTAAATGCTGAGCCATATATACCACCTGTTTGTCCGGTTTTTTTCTTTTCATTTTCCATATCATCTCCATCATTAAAACAGGCAAAATATTGAATTACATTTTTTTGTTCAGGCTTTCCCAACCAATTCAATAACTGAACAATGTAAGGACTCATACTTAAAGTTACATCAGCCACCACCAAAGGCTTATCCCACTTGCTTCTCAGCAATGGTTTTATTAAAGAAGAATCTTTTAGGGGCTCTTTCGCAACAACATAATTCTCAATTTCTTTTGCTGTAGTTGTTTTTGAGTCGATTGGCTTTCCTACCAATAAATAAACTGAATCAGTATTACCGAAACGTTGCTGTTCATCGTTAGTCAGTAAACCAAAATTCTTTACAGTTTTTGTTGATGTGTGAATTAACTCTTCATCTGTTCCAACAACAATAGGTTTATTACTTACCTCTTTTAAGGGTTTGTTTGCATAATATCTCGGCTGTGTTATTTGACCGCCATGAATTACAGACCAATAGTTTACTTTTTTTTTGGGTGCCGGTTCTGCGATTGCTGCAGGTTTAGATGGTTCAACAACTGTAATTAGTTTTTCAAATTGCTTTATTTCAGCTATTTCTTTTTGATGAAAGGCTTCGGCTGGTTTATCACGATAATTAACCACAATTCCATGTAACAATTTTTCGGCTGTGGCTTTATCTCTTCCATCCATCTGCCTTATTATTTGCCATTGTGCCTGTTTTTGTTGCACGATGTTCGGACAAAGTTGAATAAGATTCTGAAAACGTTTTTTATTCAGCGGCTTTAATGTTTGTGTTGAAGGATAATCTGTAAATACTAAGTCAACTGATAAAATTTCTGCGTTGTATAAGGCCGAAACACCTGTTGTATCTAATATTTCAGGTCTACCGAAATTCATTTTTAAGAAGATACTTTTATTACCAACAGTTGATTGTTTGTAAAATGGTAACTGAATAATCTTATTATCCAATACAGAATCCAACATTCTATCGTGCTGTGCAGAAAGTAGTGTTGGCAGTATGAAAAATGGCAGTATGAAAAGTTTGTGTAACATTCAAGCCATATACAATAATTGCTAAAGTTAAAAATTAAAAGCATTCATTATAAAACTTTGTATTTTAAGGTTTTAGTTTTTGCATGAAAAGATATTTAGCTGTTAGTATTAGTTTTACAGGAATGTATAATGCAAAGTCTATTATAACATTCTTGACTTTTTACTATATCTTATGCAATAGTTTAACTGAGCAATTTAATTTCTGATAGTTACGAAAATAATTTATTAAAATTTAAATCATAATATATGAAAACAAGAATATTAGGAGCAAGTGGTTTAGAAGTTTCTGCTCTGGGCTTGGGATGTATGGGCTTAACTTTTGCTTACGGAACTCCAATGAATGACAATGATGCCATTAAGCTATTACATAGAGCAGTTGATTTGGGGATTAACTTTTTTGATACCGCTGAAGCATATAGCCAGGGTGGTAATGAAATACTGTTAGGTAAAGCATTGAAGCCTTACAGAAACAAAGTTGTAATAGCTACAAAATTTGGTTTTAAAGAAGGTGATGCAACTAAAGGTTTAGACAGCCACCCAAACAGAATTAAAACAGTAGTAGAAAATTCATTACGCTATTTACAAACTGATGTTATTGATTTATTATATCAGCATCGTGTTGACCCCAACATACCTGTTGAAGATGTTGCAGGTACTGTAAAAGATTTAATTAAAGAAGGAAAAGTAAAACACTTCGGTATGAGTGAAGCCGGTGCAGATAGTATTCGCAGAGCTCATGCAGTGCAACCTGTAGCTGCATTACAAAGCGAATACTCTATGTGGTGGAGAGAAACTGAACATGAAATTATTCACGTGTTAGAAGAATTGGGAATTGGCTTTGTTCCATTCAGTCCGCTGGGCAGAGGTTTTTTAACAGGGGCTATTGATGAAAACACACAATTCAGTAGTACAGATTTCAGAAATAGTCTGCCCCGTTTTGCTGAAGAAAACCGTAAAGCCAATCAGGCAATGGTAGATTTAATTAAATCAATAGCCTTGGAGAAAAATGCTACCCCTGCACAAATTTCATTAGCATGGTTGTTGGCACAAAAACCTTGGATTGTACCGATACCGGGTACAACAAAAGAACATAGATTAATTGAAAATGTTGGTGGTGTATCTATTGAATTAACAAAAGAAGATTTAATAAGAATAGAAGAAGCTTCTGCAAAAATTACGATACAAGGTGCAAGATATCCTCAATACTTACAAAGAACAGTAAATAAATAATTATGATACGTCATTTCGAGGTTCTTGCCGAGAAATCTCATTTATAAAGAAAAGATTTCCCGTTGGGCAAGAACCCAATCTCGAAATGAAGATAACTAATTTTTTATATTATTACTTAATTAGAATAACTCATTACTCTATGAAAAAAATATTATTATTAATAACATTATTCATTATTAGTTGCAACGTTATGGCACAAAATAAAAAAGTAACACGTATTGCAAGGCTTACTATTGATTCTTTGCAATTGAAAGCATATTCAGTTCTTTTAAAAGAACAAATGGAAACTGCTGTAAAATTGGAGAAAGGTGTTGTAAGTTATACTGTTTACGCTGATAAAACTGAACCTTACAAATTAACTATTGTTGAAGTATATGCAGATAATGAATCTTATTCAGCACATAGAGAAACTGCTCATTTTAAAAAGTATAAAGAAGCAACAAAACAAATGGTAAAGTCTTTAGAATTATCTGAAGTTGTGCCCTTTTTATCAGCAACTAAATAAGTTGATTTCAATTTGTTGAATAAAGAACAGAAAGTACAAGTGAGTGACACAACTAAAGCTTAATAGTAGTATTACAGCTAAGTACATAAAGAAAAAAGTCCCGCTTTATTGGCGGGACTTTTTTGTTTACTTAATATTCTTTTTACTATGGGAAAATTCCTAACTCTCCATAACTGGTGGCTACTTTATTAATTGCATTTACATAAGCTGCGGTACGCATATCTGGAATTTCAGGGTTGCTGTGCCAGATATCCATAATTTCTCTTGTTGCAGAAATCATGGTTTCCTCCAAACCGCTATGCACTAAATCAACTTCTTCAGGGCCGTGCATAATAAATTGTTTTTCTTTCTGGGTTACCTGTTTGCCACTTAACTCTTCAATCTGGTTAAGAATATGTGTGTTCATATTTTCGGTAAAACGTTTTTCCATTCTTCCGTAACGCACGTGGCTTAGGTTTTTCAGCCATTCAAAATAACTAACCGTTACACCGCCGGCATTCAAATACATATCAGGCACAACCAATGTTCCTTTTGCTGAAAATATTTCATCGGCTTCAGGGGTTAAAGGACCGTTAGCAGCTTCACCGATAATTTTTGCTTTAACGCGAGGAGCGTTCTCTCCGTTAATAACATTTTCCAAAGCAGCAGGAATTAAAATATTGCATTCCAATTCTAAGGCATCATTACTTTTTGCCAGATTAGTTGCATTAGGAAAATTTAGTATAGAACCTGTTGCTTTTCTGTGTTGAAAAACTTCTTCTTCATTTAAACCATTGGCATTAAAAATGGCCCCTTCATACTCGGCAATGGCAATAACTTTTGAACCGTTTTCTCTAAAGAATTTTGCTGAGTGATAACCTACATTTCCTAAACCTTGTACCACAACAGTTTTACCCTCAACGCCGGTAGGCAAGCCTACTCTTTTCATCACATCTGGCATATTACAAACCTCACGTACACCAAAGAAAACACCTAAACCTGTAGCTTCTTTTCTTCCTCTTACACCACCCTGCGAAATGGGTTTACCCGTTACACAACCTGCTGCATCTATTTCTCCGGGTTTTAATGAAGTATAAGTATCAACAATCCATGCCATTTCTCTTTCACCGGTTCCGTAATCGGGTGCAGGAACATCAATGCCCGGACCGATGAAATTTTTCTTTACCAATTCGCTGGTATAACGTCTGGTAATTTTTTCTAATTCGTAAGCACTGTAATTGCGTGGATTAATTTTTATACCGCCTTTACCGCCACCAAAAGGCACATTTACAATAGCACATTTGTACGTCATTAAACTTGCCAATGCCATCACCTCATCCTGATTTACTGCATCGCTGAAACGAATACCACCTTTACACGGGCTTTTGTGCTGACTGTGCTGCACACGATACGCTTCAATAACTTCAATTCTTCCATCATCCATTTTTACCGGAAAACGCATACTGTAAATACTGTTACAGGCTTTAATCTGTTCAAGCAAACCCTTATCCCACTTGGTAAATTTGGCTGCTTTATCAAAACTCTTCTCTACACTTTTAAAAAAACTGTAATTCGTGTTTGACATAAAATTTAATTTTGTGTGTTTTTATATGAGGCAATCGTTTGTACTGTTATTTAGCTTTCGTTGTGTCGCATCCCGAAACTTCAGGATACTTTCTGTTCTTTGTTGAGCAAATTTTTAAACCGCAAAGTCGCAGAGAACGGAGAGTTTCGCTAAGAATAATTCCAAATACCTAATTACTAATTACTACTTTCTACTTCCCGCTTTCCTTCTCCAGCTTGGTTACTTTTCTGTCCAGATTAATTAAGTAAATAAACAAGCCTGTTACAATTACAATTACAATAATCATTACAACATAAATTTTTCCGTTGCTTTTTAACACATCAGTAGAATTGGTTGTGTCTTGTGCAAAAGAAAAAATGCTTGTAAGCATTAAACAAAAAAGTAAACTGATTTTTTTTATACTAAGCATTTGCAAAACGTTTTTCTTTTTCTAATTGAATACGAATTCTTAAAGTGGTAATCCAAACTCCTAATAAAGTCCAGCCTATAACTGCCGGCCAGAAAACCGCTTTCATTATCGGTGAAGAATCTTTAGGGTTCAATCCCGGGTTGCCTTCGCTGCCCTGCCCGCCCGGGTGTAAACTCTCTACCAATCTGGGTAAAATCCATATTGTTGGAAATAACATAAAGAAAGCAAATACATTATATACTGCACTAATTCTCGCTTTCTTTTCTTCATCCTGTAAACTTCCCCTTAAAACAAAATAGGCTAAGTAAATAAGTATCGCAATGGCTGCACCGTTTTGTTTAGCATCGCCGCTCCAATAAGCACCCCATTGAGATTTTGCCCAAATAGCTCCTGTAATCAATCCTAATAAACCATACACAACACCGGTTCTTCCAAATTCTAAAGAATAAAAATCATATTGAGCTAATGGATTTTGTAAGTATTTAATGGCATATACCAGCGATGTACCAAACAAAATCATCATACTGAACCACATAGGCACATGAAAAAATAAATTTCTGATACTTTGCTGTAAGGGTACTCCTTTTGGTTCAGGTACACGTATTAAAAACCCCATTGAGCAGGAGTACATTAACAATACAAAACACAATATCTTCCACCAGGTCTTCCGAAGCATAACATTAATTTACAAACTAACAATTGTTCGTGGCGGCAAAATTAGGGTAATAAGCTCCATTAAAATAAAAGCTTCATTAAAATTTAGCTAACAAAAAAAATGTTTACAGACTTATATTGCAGTATGGATAAGGCTTTGCTTTCAATAAAAAATTTACAGGTAAGTTTTATTAACAACGAACAGAAAAGTACAGCTTTACATAATATTTCAATTGAAGTAAAAAAAGGGGAAACCGTTGCAGTAGTTGGCGAAAGTGGTTCCGGCAAATCTGTTACTTCTTTATCAATACTACAATTACTTCCTTCCCCACCTGCTGTATTTGAAAGCGGCGAAATTATTTTAAACAGTGAAGCCGATGCGATTGATTTATTGCATGCTTCAAACAAAATAATAAGAACCATAAGAGGGAAAAAAGTTGCTGTTATTTTTCAGGAGCCTATGAGTTCTTTAAATCCTGTTATTACCTGTGGCAAACAAGTAATGGAAGCTTTACTTACACATCAACAAATTACAAAACAGGCAGCCAAAGCAAGAACCATTGCTTTATTTGAAAAAGTTCAACTGCCTGATCCTTCATTAATCTTTAATCGCTATCCGCATGAAATAAGCGGCGGACAGAAACAAAGAGTAATGATTGCTATGGCAATGAGTTGCGAACCTGACTTGTTAATATGTGATGAGCCTACCACTGCTTTAGATGTTACGGTTCAAAAAAATATTCTGGAACTGATTAATAATCTAAAGCAGCAAAATAATATGGGTGTAATTTTTATATCGCATGATTTAAGTGTGGTATCAGAAATTGCAGACAGAATTATTGTAATGTATAAAGGCAATATTGCTGAAGAAAATACTGCTAAAGAAATCTTCACTAATCCACAACATGCTTACACGAAAGCATTGCTGCAATGCAGACCGGTTATGCATGCTAAAGGAGAAAGATTACCGATTGTAAGTGATTTTTTGGGAGAACAAATTTCCGGTTATAAGTTACAGGTTTCAAGTAACAAGCAACCGGAAACAGGAAATCAGCAACCTGTAACTATTCTCTCCGTAAAAAATCTGAAAGTATATTTTCCTGCTGAAAAAAATTTCTTAGGTAAAACTAACTCATATATTAAAGCGGTTGATGATGTAAGTTTTGATGTGCAACAAGGGGAAACAATCGGCCTGGTTGGTGAAAGTGGTTGTGGTAAAAGCACGTTAGGCAGAGCTGTTTTAAGATTGATTGATGCAACAAGCGGAAATATAATTTATAAAAAAGAAGACTTGCTTAAAGCTGAAAGTTCAACACTGAAAGCATTAAGAAAAGATATGCAGTTAATTTTTCAAGACCCTTATTCTTCGCTTAACCCAAGAATGAAAATAGGCGAAGCCATTGAAGAACCATTAATTGTTCACAACATTTTTTCTTCAGCAAAAACAAGAAAAGAAAAAGTAATTGAATGGTTGGAGAAGGTAAATCTTAATGCAGATTTCTACAATCGTTACCCTCATGAATTCAGCGGTGGGCAACGCCAACGCATCGTTATTGCAAGAGCTTTAATAATGCAACCTTCTTTTGTTATATGCGATGAAAGCGTTGCTGCATTAGATGTTAGTATGCAGGCACAGATTTTGAATTTATTGAACGATTTAAAAAAAGAAATCGGCTTTACCACTATTTTTATTTCTCATGATTTAAGTGTAGTGCGTTATATAAGCGATACAATTATTGTAATGAATAAAGGAAAAATTGAAGAGCAGGGTAATGCAGAAGATGTGTATAATCATCCACAAAAAAATTATACGCAAAAATTATTGGCCTCTATACCAAAAATTAATTTTTAAAAATCAGATAAATAAGATGAAAACAATTGGTCTTTTAGTGTGCTCTAATGTTTTTATGACGGTTGCCTGGTATTGGCATTTGAAAGAAAAAGGGTTGCCTTTATGGAAAGCAATTATTATAAGCTGGTGTATTGCTTTTTTTGAATATTGCCTTACTGTTCCTGCTAACAGAATAGGTTACACTACCGGCTGGTCTGGCTTTCAACTTAAAATTGTACAGGAAGTTATTACATTGGTTATCTTCTGCATTTTTGCAGTAGTATATCTAAAAGAACCTGTTCGCTGGAATTACGCCGTAAGCTTTACCTTAATTTTAGGAGCTGTATATTTTGCATTTAAAAAATAATTTTTAACCGATAAGTCGCAGAGAACATCAAGCTATTCTAAGTTTAGTTGCAAATAATTTTACCGACTACCTTTCTTCCCGGCGAAATAAAATAGGCTCTCCAAGAAATTGGAAAGCCTTTATTTAACCCTGCTGCATAAAAAAACTAAATTTATAATCAGTTGCGTGTTTTAGTTGTGTGTTTTAGTTGAATATTTAGCTGCTGTCCGCAGTTGCTGCAGAAGCAAATTCATCAGCTTTTGTCGTATAGTCTGTCTGATACTACCCTTTGCAAATACAACAAAATTTTAGATAAATTCGGATTTAAGACTTTTATAAATGTGGATGGTTTAAACAGGGATAAAAAAAACTAAAAAATTACTTTGGCAATTCTTCCTTTACCACCTGCCAGGAAAACAGCACTGCCATTTTTAGCTTTTTGAACAACATGAAAACTTTCGTTGGAAATTAATTGCCAGTTTTTACCACCATCGTTACTGATATCAATACCGCTTGTACCGCAGGTAATTAATTTTTTATCAGTTAAATAAATAACACAGGAGCGATAACCGTGTGGTGGTGTTTGAGGATGAGTGAATTGCGGTTTAATTGAATTGAAATTGATTAATACACAATTTAATGTAGTGTCTTTATCATTGGCAAAATCGCCACCAACTACAACTCCCTTTTTTGTTTTATTATTAACGTCAATTGAATTAGCACCGGTGCTTTCTTTTCCTTGAATAATGGGAAGTTTTCCATAATCTTTATGATATAGAAAATCTATTAACCGAGATTGTTTTCCTCCGGTAACAGCAAATGGCGGAGAAAAATCATTGTAGTCAGTAATCTTAATATTGGTACCGCTTGATGCAAAAAAGGCTTCGCCTTCATTTAATGAAAGAAATTTCACTTTTTTATCTTCAATTGGCTTTTTCCATGTACTTCCTGCATTGGTTGTTACTGCAAAAAAAGGTTTACCATTTATCGGATCCCCAATTACAATTCCAAAAACTTCAATATTTGCAGTATCATTAATATTAAGATATGGATTTACCTTATCAAATACCATCGCATCTAAAAACATTCCTTTGGTGCTATCTTCAAAAACTTTATACCAGTTTTTGCCACCGTCATTTGTTTTTAAAATAATGGCAGGCCAATCAACACCCATAATAATAGCTGTGTTACTGTCAAATGCTTCAATATCTCTGAAGTCTCTTTTCTCATAACCCTTTACCTGTTGCCATTGAATGGTTTTACCGCCATCGGTACTTTTAGCAACCTTGCCACTGCTTCCGCTTGCCCAAAAGATATTATCATTAACTACATTTAATCCGCGAATGGATGTTTTAGTACCTTCTGTTAATACCTGTATTGTTTGTGATTGAATGCTTACAACTGAAAGCATAATGCTGAATGCAACGAGTATTTTTTTCATTAGTTTAAATTAATACAATAAATATGGCTCTACTTCTTTTCTCCATTTTTTTACAGTTGTTAATTCATTCATTTCTCTTGCAAAAGTTTTTGGTCCTGTTTCAAACAATGCTTCGCTTTTATAAATGCCTAACAACTTATCTAAATGATTGGCTCCTGTTGGGTTTACATTGGTAGGGTAAGTATTCCATTTAAAATGTTCGGGAAATAAGTCGTATACATTTTTAATAAAGATTAAACCATTCATTACAGACCTTACTAAGTGAACCGACTCAAATTTTAACCCAAAGCAAACTTCTTTGGCATATTTACTTTCTGTTGGAACAAAATAAACGGCTGTTGCCATAAAGTTATTGGTCTTGATTAGTAAGTTAGCATCTGTCCACGGAGCCCCAGCCATCTGAAAAGGAAAATCGGTTCCTCTTCCTTCACTTATGTTGGTTGCTTCTAATAAAACCAAACCCGGATAGAGCATCATGGCATTAAATTTCTGTATGGCGGGCGAAGTAGATACAAAAGGTATTTGCCAATCTGGTTGAAACATGGTTCTCCCCCAATTCCTGCATTTAATAACTTCAACAGCTGCGTGAATATTTTTTGTTGTATTAAAGTATAATGCCAGCTCTCCGATGGTACATGAATGACGCAAAGGAATATTCCATCTGCCTATGAAAGAAGTACAGTTTTCTTCATCAAGCATAGGACCTTCGGCTAATCTAAAACTACCGGAAACAGGATTGGGTCTGTCGAGAATGATAAACCTCTTTTTATATGTAACACAAGCTTCCAAAACATAAGTCATTGTCCACAAATAGGTGTAGCAACGGCAGCCAATATCAGGAATATCGAACAATACAATATTAACATCATTCAAATCATTTTCATCGGGCTGCAATTTTTCATTGTATAAACTAATAACGGGTAGTTGCGTTAATTCATCAATACCATCTTTTATAGTAGCACCATCAACACCTTTAACATCTAAACCATGTTCAGGGGAAAATAGTTTTATAATGTTGAAACCCGTATCAAGCAATGCTTTACGAGATGGTTGTAATTGATTGGTAGTTGCCGCATGATTAGTTACTAAAGCGATGCGTTGCTTCTTCCATTCAACATTTTTACTTAATAAAACATCAACTCCAAACGAAATCATATCATTATAGTTTTACTATTTCTATAACCAACTACAGGCTTGTAAATCCTGTCAACTTTTTAAAACCTTTACAGCGGTTTAGGGAATGAACTTAGTTTTTTGTTTTAATGCTTCTACAACATTAAAAATTATCGGGCAACGCTCATAATGCATAAATACAGTAAACAATCTTTTAACAAACTTTGGCAAATGCAATGCAGGAAACTCTCGGCATCCTGCAAAACGATGTTCATAAACTGTACATTGATTATCACTCAAAAAATGGCATGGAACTTTATTAATTACCATTAAATGAGTGCTTTTCTCTAAATAATTGCTATCAAATACTTCTCTTGTTTGGTTAAGATATTTTGATAATATATCGGCTTCTTCTTCCGTTACATTAATTAATAAACTTTTACAACAGTTACCGCAGGTTGTACAATTAATTTGTGGGGTAATTTTTTCATTCAGCTCAAATACAAGGTTATCAATAGTTTCAGCGTGTTGGCTTTGCAGAAAAACTGTAAACAAATCATTTTCAATTTCTTTTTCTTTTGCCAGTTGCTGAATGGTAAATAAATCTGTAAGCATGTAACTGCAAACGTAAAAGTTTTATCCACAAATGCAGTGTGTTTGTTCATAACCTGTATTTTGCCCGCCTTGCGGGTTAGTTAGATTTGTGAGTTGTGCATTTTTGCTGAATAGCGAACAGAACGTACAAGTGTGCGACGCAACAGATGCTGAAATAAGTATTGGCGTTGGTTACAAAAACAAAAGATTATGGCTGAAATAAAACAAGTGGCATATACGGAAGATGATATTAAAAGCCTCGATTGGAAGGAGCATATCCGTTTAAGGCCCGGTATGTACATTGGTAAATTAGGTGATGGTTCTGCACCGGATGATGGTATTTATGTATTGGTAAAAGAAGTGATTGATAACTGTATTGATGAACATACCATGGGTTATGGTAAACATGTTGATGTAATTATTGAAAATAAATCTGTAACCATAAGAGATTATGGCCGTGGCATTCCGTTAGGTAAAGTGGTTGATGTGGTTAGTAAAATAAATACCGGTGCCAAGTACGATAGTAAAGCGTTTCAGAAAAGTGTGGGTTTAAATGGTGTGGGTACCAAAGCAGTAAATGCTTTGAGTAATTATTTTAAAGTAGAAAGTTTCAGAGAGGGTAAAACCAAAGTTGCTGAGTTTGAAAGAGGCAACATTACTAAAGAATATAAAGAAACTAATACCACTGAAGAAAACGGCACAAAAGTAACTTTTACGCCGGATGAAAGCATCTTTCATAACTATAAATTCCTGCATGAGTATTTAGATAATCAATTCTGGAATTATTGTTATTTGAATGCAGGTTTGGTTATTAACTTCAACAACAAACGGTATGTAAGTAAAAACGGTTTATTGGATTTGCTTACTCGAAAAACAAATGCAGATGAGCTTCGCTACCCGATTATTCATTTAAAAGGAGAAGATATTGAAATTGCTGTTTCTCATAACAACGATTATGGTGAGGATATTTTTTCTTTTGTAAATGGCCAATATACCACACAGGGTGGAACGCATCAACAGGCTTTCAGAGAAGCATATGTAAAAGTTATCCGCGATTTTTTTAAGAAAGATTATGATGCGGCAGACATCCGTACAAGTATTGTTGCAGCAGTATCTGTTCGTGTACAGGAACTTGTTTTTGAAAGCCAGACAAAAACAAAATTAGGTTCTTCATTTGTATATGAGAATGGTCCGAGCATGAAGAAATTTGTGGAAGAGTTTTTGGCTAAAGAGTTAGATAATTTCTTACACAGAAATCCGCAAACAGCCGAAGCATTAAAGAAAAGAATTGAGCAGAGCGAGAAAGAAAGAAAAGAGTTAAGCGGTATCAGGAAACTTGCGAATGAACGTGCTAAGAAAGCAAACCTTCATAATAAAAAATTGCGTGATTGTCGCGTGCATTTGAATGATGATGTACCTAATAAAAACAAAGAAGAGTTTATTGCTTTACAAAACAACAGCACCATTTTTATAACGGAGGGCGATAGTGCCAGCGGTAGTATTACCAAAGCAAGAAATGTAGATACACAGGCAGTTTTCAGCTTAAGAGGTAAACCTTTAAACAGTTATGGACTAACCAAAAAAGTGGTGTACGAAAATGAAGAGTTTAATTTGTTGCAACACGCTTTAAATATTGAAGATGGTTTAGAAAGCTTGCGTTATAATAATATCGTTATTGCAACAGATGCTGATGTGGATGGTATGCATATTCGTTTGTTGTTAATGACTTTCTTCTTACAATTTTTTCCTGATTTAGTGAAGCGTGGGCATGTTTATATTTTAGAAACACCCTTATTCCGAGTAAGAAATAAACAGGAAACCATTTATTGTTATGATGAAAATGAAAAGCAGGCAGCTATAAAAAAACTATCAGGCAAACCCGAAATAACAAGGTTTAAAGGTTTGGGAGAAATTAGTCCGGATGAGTTTGAAAGATTTATTGGTGGTAATGATATGCGTTTACAACCTGTAATCTTAGAGCAAGGCGACCATATTCAACAATTGCTTGAATATTATATGGGTAAAAACACACCGCAACGGCAGGATTTTATTATTGATAATTTAAGAGTAGAGTTGGATTTGGTGGAGAGCTAATGCCCCCATCCCCTGAAGGGGAGTAAGGCTAAGATATTTATTAACCTTAAACTATTTAGTTTAAATAAAATTCCCCTTTAGGGGTTAGGGGCTTATGATTCACATAGTTTTTGAAGAAGCAAACGTAGCAGTTTTACAGAAAGCATTTGAATTAGATGAACAGATGCAGGGAGATATTATTGAGATAAAAGATGATTATGCTGTCGGGCCGATTCGTAATATTTATGAAACAGAAGGCTATCAACAAAGAAGAGATTGGTGCAAAGCATTATTGGAAAATTCTCCATACTTAGATCAATTAGATATTGTTGATGATAAAATGGCGGTGCATAATCTTTTAAAAAAGTTAGATGAACAACCGAATGAAAAAGTCTGGATATGGATGGCACAAAATCAACACGATGTATGCAGCTACTATTGGCTGATGAGCCAGTTAAAAGATTATCAGGGCAGAATTGAAGTATTATATTTAAATAATTTACCATTTATAAACGAGAAAGGGCAAATATTTTATCCGCAGCATTTGCATGAAATTCAACCGAAAGAGTTTTTAAAAGCAAAAAAATTAGCAAGACCAATTACACCAAGTGAGTTTGAAGTTGACCCTGATGAATGGAAAAAACTGTGTAACGAAAATGCAATAATCAGAATTTTAGAAGGAGGTAAAAAGATTGTTAGTAAAGAAGCAGATTTTTATGATAAAGATTTATTGATGTATATAACAACAGACTTTCAAAAAGTGAATAAAGTTTTGCATCAAACACAATCTAAAATGAAAATAAAAACTGGTGATGTGTTTTTAGTCTGGAGAATGAATGAATTAATAAAAGCCGGAAACCTTGTTGCAGAAGGCGATTGGAACAAAGGATGGAAAGAAGTTGCGGTAAAGAAAGCCCCCCCTACCCCCTCCGAAGGAGGGGAATAACTTTGCGTTCTCTGCGACGCTGCATGAAATAAATAGTTGAATAGTGAACAGAACGTATAAGTGTGCGACGCAACGGGAGTATCATTAATAACTAAAAGTTGGTAACCAAAAATGGCTGATTCAATTGAACAAATAAATAGTAATGAAAACGGTGTACAGGGTCAGTACAAAAACTGGTTCTTGGATTATGCATCGTATGTCATATTAGAACGTGCAGTACCTGCCGTTGAAGATGGTTTAAAGCCTGTACAACGTCGTATTCTTCATGCTATGAAAGAAATGGATGATGGCAGGTTTAATAAAGTGGCCAATATTATCGGTCAGGCAATGCAATATCATCCGCATGGAGATGCCAGTATTGGTGATGCATTGGTGAATATGGGGCAGAAAGATTTATTGATTGATACGCAAGGTAACTGGGGTGACATAAGAACAGGTGATGACGCTGCTGCACCAAGATATATTGAAGCACGTTTAAGCAAATTCGCTCTGGAAGTGGCTTTTAACGCCAAGACAACCGAATGGCAATTAAGTTACGATGGCAGAAAAAATGAGCCGGTTACCTTACCGATGAAGTTTCCGTTGTTATTAGCACATGGTGCAGATGGTATTGCCGTGGGTTTATCAACTAAAATTTTACCTCATAATTTTTGCGAGTTAATTGATGCTTCTATAAAATACTTAAAAGGAAGAAAGTTTGAGTTATATCCCGATTTTCAAACAGGCGGACAAGTTGATGTAAGTAATTATAACGATGGCAAACGTGGCGGTAAAATTAAAGTGCGTTGTTTAATTGAAGAGTTAGACAAAAAAAGTTTAATTATTCGTGATGTGCCTTTCGGTGTAACCGTTGCACAGTTGTGTGAAAGTATTACCAAAGCCAATGATGCAGGTAAAATAAAAATTAAAAAATTAACGGAGTACACCGGTAAAAATGTAGAAATACAAATTGATTTAGCACCGGGTATTTCGAGTGATATTACTATTGATGCATTGTATGCTTTTACAGATTGTGAAGTAAGTATCAGTCCGAACGCATGTATTATTGAAGGTCAAAAACCAAAATTTGTAACTGCTTCGGAATTATTAAAAACTTCTACTGATTTAACCAAAAACTTACTGCAACGTGAGTTACAAATTAAGTTGAGTGAATTGGAGGATAAATGGCATTATACTTCATTAGAAAAAATATTCTTTGAAGAAAAAATTTATCAGGAGCTTGAAAAGAAACATGAAACATGGGAAAAAGTGTTGGTTGCTATTGAGGAAGCCTTCTCTCCTTTCATTAAAAAGTTAAAAAGAAAAGCAATAACAAGAGAAGATATTTTAAAGCTGACTGAAAAGCCTGTAAGAAGAATCTACAGATTGGACATTGATGAACTGAATGAACAGATAAAAGGCATTGAAGCAGATATTGCACAGGTGAATTATGATTTAGAACATTTGGTTGAATTTGCGATAGCTTATTACGAAAACTTATTAAAAAAATACGGCAAGGGTAAAGAACGCAAAACAGAAATAAAAGTGTTTGATACCATTAAAGTACAACAGGTTGCTATTGCCAATACTAAACTATATGTAAACAGAGACGAAGGTTTTGTAGGAACCGGTTTAAAGAAAGATGAATACCTGTTTGATTGCAGTGATATTGATGATATTATCGTTTTCACCAAACGGGGTGTTATGAAAGTTGTGAAGGTTGGCGATAAAGCATTTATAGGTAAAGACATTATTTACGTTGCCATCTTTAAAAAGAATGATGAACGTACTACTTATAACATGATTTATTTTGATGGTAAAGAAAAAACCTATGCCAAGCGTTTTAATGTAACAGGTATTACGAGAGATAAAGAATATATTTTATCAAACGAAAACGAAAAAAGTAAAGTACATTATTTTACTGCCAATGCCAATGGTGAAGCTGAAGTTGTAAAAATTACATTAAGCCCTAATTGTACTGCACGTAACAAAGAGTTGGATTATTATTTTGAAGAATTGGAAATTAAAGGCAGAAGCTCACAAGGAAATATTGTAACTAAATATCCGGTTAAATCTGTTAAGCTCAAAGAAGCCGGCAGAAGTACTTTGGCAGGAAGAAAAATATGGTTTGATACACAGTTCGGAAGATTAAATACTGAAGAGAAAGGAAAGTACCTCGGCATGTTTGAAGATGATAAAATTTTAATCATCTACTCCGATGGTAACTATGAAATAACCGATACAGAGTTAACGCAACGCATAGAAGCCGATAAAGTAGTTTTGATTGAAAAATTCAATCCTGAAAAAATTGTTACAGCCGTTTATTATGATGCAGATAAAGTGCAGTTTACCGTTAAACGTTTTAAGATTGAAACTTCCACTTTAAAAACAAAATTTTTATTTATAAAAGAAAATGAAAAGAACAAAGTAGAAGTTGCTACAACAGATGATGAGCCGATTTTATCTGTGCAACAAGGTACAGGTACACAAATAAGAAAAGGCAAATTAAAGTTGGCGAAAATTACAGAAGTGATGGGCTGGAAAGCAGTGGGGGCAAAGCTTTTGGATTACAGTAAAAGTGTAAAAATGGAATGGGATGAAAAGCCTAAAGAAGAAAACAATCAACCGGAGTTATTTGAAGAATAAAGCATTGTAAAGATTAATAATTCTAAAACCCCTACATTAAAATGTCGGGGTTTCCTTTTACATTTAATTTTTTGAGAACATCAATTCTTTATATTAGTGCTTATAACCAAAACGAAATGAATTTAAAAAACACTATCTCTTTCTTTATTATTAGTTTAACCGTTTTAACAAGTTGCATTAACGGCAGAAAAATTGACAGGCAAATTGCTAAGTATTATTCAGTTCCCTCAACCAAAACAAAAAATCAAAATGATGTGGCATTTGTAGCATCGAATCTGCAGGCAACCAATAATGAAATTTCAACAACTGAAACTAAAACAACCAATTTCAAACCTTTTATTGTTTACTGGTCTTGGGATTACAAGAATACTTCAACATTAAATCCTAAAATTCCGACAGATAATTTTACCAAAGCTTTTTTAACTGCAACAAGCAGGCTGAAAGATAAATTGAATGGCGCTACTATTGAATTAACTATTGAGAAGATTCCGAACATGTATAGTATGCACGACAAAATGCACCTTATATTCTTTTTATACGAAGTACACTGGGAAAATGTTTTTTTACAGGGAGAAAATATGGATGCAGTTTTTTCTTACAAAATAATAAAAGCGGGTAGTGAAGTTAAAAACGGCTCAATTACTATACCTTATCAAAAAGACAAACATAATCTTGGTTTCTTTCAATCATGGAAAAAAGCAACCGATAACTATTTAGCAGATTATGATTTATATATTTCAAGCTTAGGGAAAACTATTGCTGATAGAATTGTAAAAGAATTACCTTAAACAACCAATCCCATTCTTCTTGCGTATGTAAAGAAAATTGTTGCAATGGCAGAACAATACTCATTCGTTACCAAGTGGCAAATAAAAGCTCCATTACAGGAGGTGTGGAATGCCATCTATTTCTCAAACGATTGGCCCAACTGGTGGAAAGGTGTTTTATCTGTAACAGATGTTTCAACAGGAAATAAAGATGGTATCGGCGATGTGAAAGAATACACATGGAAAAGTGCATTGCCTTATCAGTTGGCTTTTAATATGAAGTTAACAGAAAATAAACCACACGAAAAGCTTGCAGGTATTGCATTTGGTGAATTAGAAGGAAACGGCACATGGCACTTTGAAGAAAAGAACGGCATCACATTTATAACTTATTACTGGAATGTTATTACCAATAAATGGTGGATGAACACTTTCTCCTTCTTATTAAAACCTGCTTTTCAATACAATCATAATGTTGTGATGCGTTGGGGTGCTGAGGGGTTAGCTAAAAAATTAAATGCTGAATTGCTTAGTTATTAATTGATCGTCATTCCGAGATTGGGTTCTTGCCCAACGAGGAATCTCATTATTTGAAATAAAAGATTTCTCGGCCCGAACCTTCGAAATGACGACAATCAAATCACTTCTGACTTTTCATTTCTTCCTTACCAACCTTACCGTTGCAGTTTTATTAAAATCGCTTTCCATTTGTATTTCATACCGTTTTCTGCCATCATATAAAACCATAACAGCGGTGTTTGGTGGAATGGTGCCAACATTTTCAGCGAACATGCTTATATCTGTAAATTCTGTTTTCTTATCAACAAAAACATTCAGTTCAATGGCTTTCTCACTTAATAAATGTTTTTCTTTAGCCAACCTGTTATCAACATATACACTCACACTGTCATAATCAATTGCACCATTATCATAAAAAGCAATCTGTACCGTATCAGAAACCACTTCAATGGTTTGTACTATATCTTTCCTTCTTTCTACTGTTTTTTTAGGGGGAGCAACAGGTACAACCGGCTTTTCTTCTTCCGGTTCTTTTTCTTTCAATGCTATAAAAGGCAATGTATCATTGCTTTTAGCAAGGGTGATATTAATAACAGGGCAAGTATATTTAAAAGCTTCTTCACTAATAAAGCTTCCTTTCAAAGCAGTTTCAGTTCTTGATGATAATAAAGTTAAAGCAGCAGTCATCGGGCAGTCTACACCAAATACTGTACTGATGTTTTTATAATAGTTAACAGGAAATTTCTTCAACTTTAAACTCCTTGTTACCGCTTCATAACTCCCCTCAATATTTTCAACAAATAAACTATCTCTGAAATAATAACTCAACTTACCAGAAACATTTTTATGAGTTTGCTTCAACTTCAATTCAACCATATAACTATTGTGTTGTCCTTCCACAGCCACCTTTCCCGTTCCATACCAATAACCATTTACATTTTGCGATTGTGCATTTAAAACAAAAAACAACAACAGCACTACCATTCCTTTATATAACATAGTTTGCAAAATAAACGGTTAACAAAATGTTACTACAATTTTTTAATTCACTTTTGGTTACCAACTTTTAGTTACTAATTAAACTTCCGTTGCGTCGCACTCTTGTACGTTCCATTTTCATAGCATCAAAAAACACTAACACTTGTTAGTATAATTCATTTACATTTGCCTTTATTAAACAAAACTTATGCCTGATAAAGTTTACATCGTTTCAGCAGTTCGCACACCCATAGGAAGTTTCGGCGGAGCTTTAAAAGATTTTTCTGCATCTCAATTAGGAGCCATTGCCATAAAAGCAGCAGTTGAAAAAGCAGGTTTACAACCCAATCAAATCGAAACTGTTTATATGGGCAATGTCTTACAAGCCAATGTGGGTCAGGCTCCTGCCCGTCAGGCAGCAAAATTTGCAGGCTTACCTGATAATGTAGTTTGTACAACGGTTAATAAAGTTTGTGCAAGTGGTATGAAAGCTATTGCACAGGCAGCACAGGATATTTTATTAGGCGATGCAGCTATTGTTGTGGCAGGAGGTATGGAAAGTATGAGCAATGTTCCGTTTTATGTTCCCAATCTTCGTTGGGGCAACAAATACGGCGATACTAAATTGATTGACGGTTTAGCAAAAGATGGCTTAACAGACGTATACCATAATTATGCGATGGGTAATGCAGCAGAGTTATGTGCTAAAGAATGTAATATCAGTCGTGGTGAGCAAGATGCTTTTGCCATTGAAAGTTATAAAAGAAGCCAGGCTGCATGGAACGACGGAAAGTTTGCCAATGAAATTGCACCAATTGAAATAGTTTCAAAAAAAGGAACTGTTGTATTTGATAAAGATGAGGAACCCTTCAACGTTAAGTTTGATAAAATACCTGAACTGAAACCGGCTTTTATTAAAGACGGAACCGTTACCGCTGCTAATGCCAGTACCATGAACGATGGTGCAGCAGCATTGGTTTTAATGAGCGAAGCAAAAGTGAAGAAATTAAACATACAACCAATTGCGGTAATTAAAAGTTATGCTGATGCAGAACAGGCACCTGAATGGTTTACCACAACACCGAGTGTAGCATTACCGAAGGCAGTTGCCAAAGCAGGTTTACAAATGAGTGATATTGATTTTATTGAATTGAATGAAGCTTTCAGTGTAGTGGGTATTGCCAACATTCAAAAAATGAATTTAGATGCTGCTAAAGTAAATGTACATGGCGGTGCAGTTTCTATCGGTCATCCTTTAGGTTGCAGTGGTGCAAGAATTATGGTAACACTTATCAATGTGTTACAACAAAACGGCGGAAAACTTGGTGCAGCAGGCATTTGCAATGGCGGCGGCGGTGCCAGTGCAATGGTCATCGAGTTAGTGTAATCTACTTCTTCATAAAACCTTTACTTGCTAACCAATCTGTAAACCTTTCAACCCATGTATCGCTTGGCAGGTTTTGTACACGTACGCCAAAGCCATGACTGCCTTGACTGTATACATGCAATTCAGCATCTTTCTTTGCTGTATTCCATGCAGTAAATAAATCTACACTATGTGATTGTAAGTTTAAAGCATCATTGGCAGCAACAGCAATAAACATAGGTGGGGCATCATTTGCAATTGTTCCAATCATTGCCTTTGGAAAATAAGCATAAACAGGGGCAACAAAATCAGGCTTATTTTCAGCAGTATAATTAAAAGCTGATGAAGCAGCTAAGGTTCCTCCGGCTGAAAAACCAACAATACCAATTTTATCAGGATTGATATTAAAATCTTTTGCATGGCTTCTTACATATGCAATAGCAACTTTTGCATCTGCAATACCTAAAGGCACAGCAGCCGTTTGGCTTTTTTGCTTCTCTTTATCGCCATCATGCACGGCATCATTAAAAATTCTTTAACTGGGTCTTTAGATAAAACATGTGCCAACCGATATTTCAAAACAAAACAGGTTATACCTGTTTTCACTAATCTTTGGGCAACTCCATAACCTTCGTTATCCATTGAAAGAGCCATAAAACCGCCACCAGGGCAAATAATAACTGCTGTACCGTTTGCAATGCTTGCATCAGGTTTATAAACAGTTAAAGAAGGTTTTGAAACATTATAGATTACCAAAGATTTCCATGAACTGCTATACATGGAATCTTCATTCCAGGTCCAACTTTCAGAACCTTGTATCGGACCGTTGTATAATTGAATTACTTTTTGTTGAGCATGAATGGATGACGTTATTACTAAAAGCAACAACACAATAGAAAAGATTTTTTTAATCATATGGGGAATCTTTGAATGGAGTTTAAAAATACATCTGCTGTTTATAAGAAGCCAATTAATTTTTAATTAATTGATTTTCCAATCCACAATTGCATTTGCCCATTCTTTTCTGTAAGACGTTTGTACCCGAATATAATTATCGGTATAGCCTTCCATTAAATTGTTTTTCTCAGCATCTTCAAACAAAACTTTTCTTGTTTCTCCAACATGTTGTTGCATAAAGTATTGCATTTTCATATAACTGAGATTACGCAATGTTTTATTGCGTTCATGCCTTATGTTCATCGGCACAACACCCGGCATTGTTGCAGCCAAAGTATTATCTCTTTCAGAGTAAGTAAAAACGTGCAGGTAACTTATGTCAAGACTGTGCAGAAAATCAAACGTTTCTTTAAACAGTTCATCCGTTTCACCGGGAAAACCAACAATCACATCAACGCCTATAGCACAATGTGGCATTAATGTTTTAATCAGCTTCGCTCTTTCAGCATATAATTCTCTCTTGTATCTTCTACGCATCATGCTCAATACTTCATTGCTACCGCTTTGTAAGGGAATATGAAAGTGAGGCATGAATTTATCTGAGTTAGCCACAAAGCTGATGATATCATTCGTTAATAAATTTGGCTCAATGGAGGAAATACGGTAACGTTCAATTCCATCAACTTTATCTAATGCCTGAATTAATTCGTAAAAATTTTCTTCGCGTTGATTAATGCCGATGGTAACTCCTGCCCCATCTGGCCCTTTACCGAAATCGCCCAGATTAATTCCTGTTAATACAATTTCTTTTGTTCCGTTGGCTGCTAATTGTTCTGCATTTTTAACAACATTATTAATGCTGTCGCTTCTGCTTTTTCCACGAGCCATAGGTATGGTACAGAAAGAGCAGTTATAATCGCAGCCATCCTGTATTTTTAAGAAAACCCTTGTTCTATCATTCAATGAGTAAGTGGAAGTAAAACCCGTAACTTCTTCAATTTCGCAACTGCAAATTTTACTGCTGTCTCCTTTCGCCAATTCATTAATATGTTTTGCCAGATTAAATTTTTCAGCAGCACCTAAAACCAGATTCACACCCGGAATTTCAGCAATTTCTTTTGGCTTTAATTGTGCGTAACAACCGGTAATAACCACTAAACTTTCCGGAGCTTTTCTTTGAATGCGGCGAACAATTTGCCTGCATTCTTTATCTGCATTTTCTGTAACAGAGCAGGTATTAATTACATACACATCTGCCACTTCATCAAAATCTTTTTTTGCAAAGCCTTCTTGCTCCATCATTCTGGATAATGTGGAGGTTTCTGAGAAGTTGAGTTTACAACCCAAAGTATGAAAAGCTATACTGCGTTGATTTTGCATGAGCGGGCAAAGATAAGGCTCCGTTGCTTTTAAATACTTCCCATCGTTTTAAAAAGGGCTACCATCATTCCGATTAAACCCAAAATAATAAGTACTAAAAAGGTTATAGAGGTTTTGTCCATTTTTTGTTCACTGATATTCATAACACACAATTTTATACTTCATCCATCTTCAAAAAATCATGCCTGATTAATCTGATATATACTTTCAAATCGGTAATACCATTCAGATACTGTTTTAAAACTGTTAAAATAAAAGCTTTATAAAGCCTTCATTGCTAATTTCTGATTCCTAATTCCTAATTTACTATGTTTGCCACACTTCTTAAACCTGAATCATGAATTTTAAAAAGACGAATAACCTTTTCGGTTGGATTGTTTGCTTAATTGCTTGCAGTGTTTACATTTTAACAGCTGAAGCAGGCGGTAGTTTTTGGGATTGCGGCGAGTTTGTAAGCAGTTGTTATAAACTACAAATTCCGCATCCGCCGGGTGCTCCTTTGTTTGTAATGTTGGGTAGATTATTTATTATTTTATTTGGAGATAACCCATTATCAGCAGCTAAAGCCGTTAACGTAATGAGTGCATTAGCCAGCGGTTTTACCATTTTATTTTTATTCTGGACGATTACACACTTTGCAAGAAAAATTGCTAATGTAGATGTGAAAGGAAACATGACACCTGGCCAAATGTGGAGCATTATGGGTGCCGGTGCTGTTGGTGCATTAGCATATACATTCAGTGATAGTTTTTGGTTTAGTGCAGTGGAAGGCGAGGTGTATGCTATGAGTTCTTTCTTCAGTGCCATTGTATTCTGGGCAATTTTAAAATGGGAGAATGTGGCAGATGAACCCGGAGCAGATAAATGGTTGGTATTTATTTTCTTCTTAATCGGTTTATCAATCGGTGTACACTTATTGTGTTTATTAAATATACCTGCAGTAGTAATGGTTTACTACTTTAAAAGAAGAAACAGCTTTAATTATACTATAATAAAAAAATGGTTTAACAGAATAGTTTTAATCGGCGGCGGTTTAGCATTCATCGGTGCATTAATAATTGCCAAAGGAGATTTGAATGAAGAAAAAGGATTAACTGATTTAGACGGAACGATGGCAGGCCTTGTAATTTTAGCTGCGGGTATTGGTATCGGCTTATTGTATTTAGTTGAAAAAATTAACCCTGCAAAAAAAGATTATTACGGCGGTATTTATATTTTTTTCATTATCGGTTGTGCAATTACCGGTATTACACAGGTTGCAGTCATTCAATATTCCATCGGGGCAGCCGGAACATTTGACAGAGTTTTTGTAAATAGCCTGAGTTTACCTTTCTTCAGCGGTTTTACATTCTTCTTTATTTTCTTATCTGTTTTAATCTGGTTAGGCTTACGTTTTGCACAAAAGAAAGGTTGGGCATATTTACGTTTGGGCTTATGGTCTTTCGCATTCATGTTAATTGGTTACAGTACTTACTTGACTACTATGATTAGAAGTAATGCAGACCCTGCTGTAGATATGTATAATGTAGATAATCCAATGAGTTTAGTAGGTTATTTAGGAAGAGATCAGTACGGTGATTTTCCTTTGATATACGGACAAAAATTTACTGCTGATTATGTGTATTATAAAAAAGGTGCTAAGAAGTTTGAAAAAGGAAAAGATAAATACATTGATAACGGAAACGATATGCATGCCGTTTATGCACCTGAAGATAAAATGGTTTTCCCGCGTGTTTGGGATGCCAGCAACGACCAGAACCATGCAGATTATTATGCAAGTTTTTTAGGCATTGAAAAGTATCGCGATAAAGAAGGCAGAGAAAAATACGACCACGCTCCTAATCAGATTGATAATATTAAGTTCTTTTTCTCTTATCAAATCTATTGGATGTACTTCCGCTATTTCATGTGGAATTTCAGTGGTAAGCAAAACGATATACAAGGCGTTTATACAGGTAATGTAAGAGACGGTAACTGGATTACAGGTATTCCATTTATCGATAATTTACTGTATGGCGACCAGAATAATTTGCCTGATAGCATTAAAAATAATAAGGCTAATAATAAACTGTTTTTATTACCATTTATTTTAGGCTTCTTAGGTTTCTTCTATCATTTAAAGAAAAGAGGAGATGATACTATATCAAACTTCTTATTGTTCTTTTTCTCAGGCTTTGCCATTATCATTTATTTAAATCAGGCAGGTAACCAACCACGTGAACGTGATTATGCTTATGTAGGTTCCTTCTACGCATTTGCAGTGTGGATTGGCATTGGCGTAATGCAGGTAGCAGAATGGTTACAAAAGAAAATCAGTCAAACAACGGCAGCTTCATTAGCAACAGCAGTTTGTTTATTAGCTGTTCCTGTATTAATGGCTCAACAGGAATGGGATGACCACGACAGAAGCAAAAAAGTATTGGCAAGAGATTTAGCTAAAGATTATTTAGAAAGCTGTGCTCCTAATGCCATCTTATTCTCCTTTGGCGATAATGATACTTACCCTTTATGGTATGCACAGGAAGTAGAAGGCATCAGAAAAGATGTGCGTGTTATTAACTACAGTTTGTTAGGTATTGATTGGTACATTAATCAATTGCGTTATAAAGTAAATGAGAGCGACCCGATTGATGTTATTTGGAGTGCAGAACAAATTGAAGGAAGAAAAAGAGATTATGTTTTATACATGCCTAAACCAAACTTCCCAGATGACAGGTACTATAATCTGTACGACATGATGAAGAATTATGTTGGAAGTGATGACCCTGATAAAACATACAGACCTAACCCTAATGAAGACGATGTGTACAACACCTTCCCTGTAAAAAAAGTGGCTGTACCTGTTGATATTAATTTTGTAAGAAAGAACGGAACTGTAAATGAAAAAGACAGTGTGGTGAATGAACTACGCTTTGAAATTCAACGTGGTGGTGGCTTACAGAAAAATGATTTGGCTGTATTAAATATTATCGCAGCCAATAACTGGAAACGCCCTATTTATTTTACAGGAGATTTCGGCGACTTAGGTTTTGCCAAATACTTACGTAAAGATGGTTTAAGTTATCGCTTAGTGCCTGTTGAGAATGACCAAATAAACGGCGATTGGATGATGGATAAAGTGATGAACAAATTCGGTTTTGGCAATGCAAATATTAAAGGCGTTTATTACGATGAAGAAAACCGTAGACATTTACAAAGCATTCGCCAGGCTTATGCAGAATTAGGAAGTTATTTAGCAGATAAAGGCAGAAAAGATGATGCGAAAAAAGTATTGGAGAAAGTTGATAAAGAAATGGATCAATCAAACTATCCTTATGGTTTGGTAAGCCGTGGAGAGTTTCATAACAGGGTTTCTTTACTTTTCTTAGATGCTTGTTACAGAGCCGGCGATTCTGCTTTGGCTAAGAAAGTTTCTACCGCCGTGAAGAAAGATTTAGAACAGTCTATTAAATACTTCGAGTCTTTACCATCGGGCAAACAGGAAGAAATGAAGTACGACAGAGGTTATACAGAAAACTGTTTAAAAGGTTTAACCCAAATGGAAGCTGTTTATTTAAACAAACCTGATGTGCCTAAACCAACCGGTCCTTTAGTTGACAGCCCTGCTGCAAAAAAAGACCCGGCTAAAAAGTAAACATCAAATTACTCATATCGAAAATGCCTCACCATTTGTGAGGCATTTTTTATTGCAACTTTAAATTTGAAATAAGTTGCTCGCAGAATTTGCTGATAACGTAGAACAATAATAATGTCGGCATGTTGAATAAAGAACAGAAAGTATAAGAGTGCGACGCAACAAAAGCTTAATAGTAGTAAAATAGCTTAGTACATAAATAATCTTTTATTTTAAAGCATTAAACATGATAGGTAACAGATTTATAAAATTTAACCCCAATGAAAATGCAAAAAGCAGGTTTGAACAACTGCTGGATATTTTCATGCAATTGCTTGGCTATACCAATGGCGATGCAACAGAAGCTTTAAGCTGGATGAATGAACTGGATAAACAATATAAATTGACCAATGATGAATATGGTATGGGTGATTTTATTCAGGATTTGAAAGACAACGGTTACTTAAAAGAAAACCCTGTTGATGGTTCTGTAAGTATTACCGGTAAAAGTGAACAAAGCATTCGCAAAAGAAGTCTGGAAGAAATTTTCGGTAAGTTGAAGAAGACTAAACAAGGCAATCATCAAACATTTAAACACGGTCAGGGCGATGAGATTAGTCCTGATACAAGACCTTTTCAGTTTGGTGATATGTTAGAGCAGATTGATTTTACAGAAAGTATCCGCAATGCACAGATTAATCACGGCATTGATAGTTTTAATATGCATGAAGATGATTTGCAGATTAGAGAAACAGATTTTAAAACGCAAACATCTACAGTGCTGATGATTGATATTTCTCACTCCATGATTTTATATGGTGAGGATAGAATTACACCTGCGAAAAAAGTAGCAATGGCTTTGGCAGAATTAATTCAAACAAAATATCCGAAAGACACATTGGATATTGTAGTGTTTGGTAATGATTCATGGACGGTTGAAGTAAAAGATTTGCCTTATTTGCAAGTAGGGCCTTATCATACCAATACCGTTGCGGGTTTAGAATTGGCAATGGATATTTTGAGAAGAAGAAAGAACCCAAACAAACAAATCTTTATGATTACCGATGGTAAACCAACCTGTTTAAAAATAGGCGGTAAGTATTATAAAAACAGTTTTGGTTTAGACAGAAAAGTAGTGAACCGTTGCATCAACTTAGCAGCACAATGTAAAAAGTTGAAAATACCCATTACTACTTTTATGATTGCCAGCGACCCTTATCTGCAAAGCTTTGTACAGGAGTTTACAGAAATGAATAAAGGCAAAGCGTTCTTTGCGAGCTTAGATAAATTGGGTGCTTTTATTTTTAAAGACTTTGAAAGTGGTAAGAGAAAAACGGTATATTAAATTCTTTAACCATAAAGAACACGGAGGTTTACACAGAGTTGCACAAAGAAAACACTGTGAACTTTGTGAAAAGCTTTGTGTACTCTGTGGTAAATAAAATGCTGAAAATATTTCTAAAGTACAAGTGTTTCCAATCTTGTTGCTTCGACACATAAGATAGCTCAACAAAAGCTAAATAGTATTACAAAAGTTAAGTACATAAATAACAGTATGAACATAGCAAAGATTACAACCTTAGGACAGTTAAAAAAGAGTGGCTATAAAAGTTTATCAGTTAAAGATGAAATAAGAAAAAATTTAATAGCTAAAATCCGTTCAAAAGAAAATCCTTTTACAAGTATCATTGGTTATGAAGACACCGTAATTCCTGATACAGAAAGGGCATTGCTTTCTCGTCATAATATTTTGTTTTTAGGTTTGCGAGGTCAGGCTAAAACACGTATGGCAAGGCAAATGGTAGAATTGTTAGATGAATACATTCCCATTATTGTGGGCAGTGAAGTAAATGATGACCCTTTAAACCCGTTAAGCAAATTTGCTAAAGATATAATTGCAGAATATGCAGATGAAACGCCCATTAAATGGATTCATCGCAGTGAAAGATATGGTGAAAAATTAGCTACGCCGGATGTTAGCGTTGCTGATTTAATCGGCGATATAGACCCTATTAAAGCTGCTAATTTGAAATTAAGTTTTGCAGATGAAAGAGTATTGCATTACGGCATTATTCCTCGCAGCAACAGAGGCATTTTTGTAATTAATGAAATACCTGATTTACAGGCACGTATTCAGGTTTCGTTGTTTAATATTTTAGAAGAAGGCGATATACAGATTCGTGGTTTTAAACTAAGAATGCCTTTAGATATTTTATTTGTATTCACAGCTAACCCTGAAGATTATACCAACAGAGGAAGCATTGTAACACCATTGAAAGACAGGATTCAAAGCCAGATATTAACGCATTATCCTAAAACAATTGATCAATCATTGGCTATTACTGAACAGGAAGCCAATATTGTAGAAGAGCAACAACAAAAAGTTGCTGTAAGCGATTTAATGAAACGTTTGGTTGAACAGATTGCTTTTGAAGCGAGAAGCAATGAATATGTAGATAAAAAAAGTGGTGTAAGTGCAAGGCTAACGATTGCTGCTTATGAAAATTTAATAAGCAGTGCAGAAAGACGTGCTATTATTTTTAATGAAAAGCAAACCCAGGTTTGGTTAAGCGACTTAGCAGGTGTTATACCATCTTTAACGGGAAAGATTGAATTGGTTTATGAAGGTGAGCAGGAAGGGCCTTATCAGGTGGCATTAAACTTAATTGATAAAGCTATCAGAACATTGTTTGTACAATACTTCCCTAATCCGGAACAAGCTAAAAAGAAAAAAGCTACTGGTAAAAAATCTGTTGATGAAAAGCCGGAAGAAAATCCATACAAACAAATTATTCGCTGGTTTGATGCAGGCAATCATCTGGATTTATTGGTTGATATGAAAGATGAAGAAAAAATTCATTCCCTGTATAAAGTAGATGGGTTATACGGTTTAGTAAAGAAATATTTCCATGCAGCTAACGATAAAGAAAATGCGTTGTTGATGGAGTTTGTTTTGCATGGTTTAGCTGCTTACTCACTCATCAGTAAAAAAATAATAGAAGGTAAAATTGAGTTTAAAGATTTGATTGGAAGCATGATGAATTTTGGTAATATGGATTTTGCTAACGAAGATGATACGTTTAATGAAGATGATTATAAATAGCAAATTGAATTGCTTGTTTATTATCATTTCATTTTAACTTGCCATAGTGAAAAAGAGTTGGTATAAACATATAATTACAACATGCATTTTCCTTATAGTGTATGCTTCTGTTAATGCACAACTCTGCGGTGGAAGTTTAGGTGACCCGGTTGTTAAAATAGATTTTGGCAGTGGCTCAAACCCGCAAGGACCGCCGCTTTCAGGCAATAAAACCAATTATATATATCAGGCAGCAGATTGCCCTAATGATGGTTTATACACTATACGTAGCAACACCAATAATTGTTTTGGCAACGCCTGGTTTCAAATTTCACAAGACCATACAGGTAATCCCGGTGGTTATATGATGATTGTAAACGCATCTTATGATCCGGGAGATTTTTACGTTGATACTGTTAAAGGTTTATGCCCGGGTACCACTTATGAATTTGCATCGTGGGTTATGAATTTAATAAAATCAAATCCACAAGCCATTTTACCCGATATTACATTTAGCATTGAAACTACAACCGGTAATGTGCTGCAATCATTTTCAACAGGTAAAATTCCTTTTCTCGGAACGCCTACATGGAAACAATATGGTTTTTACTTTGCCACACCATCGGGCATTACAACAGTTGTTATAAGAATGAAGAATAATGCTCCCGGTGGAATTGGTAATGATATTTTATTAGATGATATAACATTCAGACCATGCGGGCCATTAGTAAGTTTGGTAGTAAACGGCATACCAAAAGATACCACTGAGTTTTGTGATACCGATACAAGAGTTTTGAATTTTTCAGGAACGCTGAATCCGGCCTCACCAACAGCATCATATCAATGGCAGGTTAATACAAATAATACAACATGGAATGATATTGCGGGTGCACAAACAAATAATTATTCCCGCTATCCAACAACTGCAGGCAACTACAGTTATCGGTTATTAACCGCCGAAGGAAGTAATATTAATATTGCAGCATGCAGAATTGCATCCAATGCTGTGAATGTTTTTGTTGATGCTCCACCAACAATCGCCATTCAATCAAATAATCCTTCTTGCTTCGGAGATACTATTTCATTAAGTGCAACCGGTGCAGATGCTTTTAAATGGAATGGACCCAATGGTTTTACCAATAATACCAGTAGCTTTAAAATTTATCCCACTGCTGCCATTAATAATGGTATTTATAATGTTACGGGAACAACAACTATTGGTTGTGTAAATACAAATTCAATCAACATTAATTTAGGCAGTGTTCCACAACCAAATGCAGGGAACGATACAATAATCTGTGAAGGAACAACAGCATTTTTACATGCAACAGGCGGAACAAGCTATAATTGGAAACCTGCATCAACATTGGATAATCCAAACATTTCAAATCCTTCAGCAACACCAATTGATACAATACAATATATCGTTACAGTTAGTAATAACAGTTGTAGCAGAAATGATACGGTGATAGTAAATGTTTTAAAAAAACCTGTTGCTCAGGTTGGACCTAAACAAACAATATTTGAAGGTAATTATACTCAATTAAGCGGAGTAATTGACGGAACAAATGTTTCATTTTATTGGTCGCCCAATCAGGATATTTCAGATATTCATAGTTTATCGCCAACTGTAAACCCCGCAAATTCTATTTATTATATTTTGAATGTTGTATCGAATGATGGTTGTGGTACTGCCAAAGATTCAACCTTTATAAGAGTGCTGAAGAAAATAAAACCGCCAAATGCTTTTACACCAAACGGTGATGGAATAAATGATGATTGGTATATAAAAGATTTAGAAACTTATGCCGAAGCAGAAGTGTTTATTTATTCAAGAACAGGGCAACTTATCTTTCAATCAAAAGGCTACAATAAAAGATGGAACGGTACTTTTAATAATCAACCTTTACCTGTTGGCACCTACTACTATATAATTGATTTAAAAAATAATATTCCGAAAATTTCCGGAAGTGTAACTATTATCAGATGATACTATAAAATCTAAAAGCAAAATTGTAGATTAGTGTTTTCATAGTTCAAACAAATTAATAAAGCCACTTATGATTGCTTCAAAAATAAACCCGCTTGAAAGTTTAGATGAATGGGAAGATGATTTACTAAGAAGATATCCTAACCCGGAAGATATTGCAACTTCAAAATCTACCGATGATTACCGCAATTATGAAGAGCCTGCAAGAGATACTGTAAAAGAATTTTACAGGCTTAATCATACCTATCAAACATTTGAATTTGTAAAAGAAAAACAAAAAGATTTTTTGCAATTCAACAGAAAAGAGATGACAGTTTGGGATGCATTTAATTTTTTGAATCAATTAGTTGATGATTCAGATCCTGATACAGATTTAGATCAATTTCAACATTTATTGCAAACATCAGAAGCAATAAGGAAAGATGGTCACCCCGATTGGATGGTGCTTACAGGTTTAATGCATGATATGGGCAAAGTGCTTTGTTTATTCGGAGAACCGCAGTGGGCTGTAGTTGGAGATACCTTCCCGGTTGGCTGTGCTTATTCTGACAAAATTGTTTATGCTGAATTTTTTAAAAACAATCCTGATTATGCTGATACAAACTATAACACAGCATTAGGTGTGTATGAGAAAGGCTGCGGTTTAAGAAAGGTAGATATGTCCTGGGGGCATGATGAATATATTTATCAAATAATGAAAAACCATTTGCCCGAAGAAGGTTTATATATGCTGCGATATCATTCATTTTATGCATGGCACAGAGAAAGTGCTTATGAATATTTATTAGATGCCCATGATAAATCAATGCTTAAATGGGTAAAGCTTTTTAATCCGTATGATTTATATTCCAAGAATCCTGAACCACCTAACTGGGCTGAATTAAAACACTATTATGAGGATTTGGTAAATAAATATTTACCTGAAAAGATTAAATTTTAGCAATAAAAAAAACTCCGCATAATATCCGGAGTTTTTTTGTGCCCGGAACAGGAATCGAACCTGCACATCCTTGCGAACGGCAGATTTTGAGTCTGCTGCGTCTACCAATTCCGCCATCCGGGCATTTGAATTGGGTTGCAAATATGCACCATCATTCTATTCCGTCCAAAATACGGTTCAAATATTTTTTCTTGAAATAATACGCTTTTACTTGCAGCAACTCTTCTTTGGTAGTAATACCTTCTTTATAATTTTCAATAATTGCTTTAACAGGTTCATAAATAACTGATTTGAAATTGGAGATCTGAGATTTAATGGTTGCAATTTTCTCATTATCATCGTCCATTTTAGCGTCTGTTAATGCCTCATTTAATTCCAGCATTTCCATTAAAAAATCATTAGGTAAATTGTATTTTTCTTCTTCCTGTAATAAACCTTTCAATTGTAAAACATATTTAATTAACTCATCATTATTATTAAATGTTTTAAATGCTTTATTAACCAGAGATGATTTTTCTAAAGCTTCTTCCCGCTCCTGCTCGGTAGCATTGCTGTAAAAATCAGGATGAAATTGCCGGCTTAACTCATAATACTTTTTCTTAACCGCATTAGCATTAACAGTTAAAGCAACAGGGATATTATATAGTTCAAAGTAGTTCATATAAAAACAGAAAGTAAAAGTGTGCGACGCAACGAAAGCAAAATAGTAGTACAAAAGCTTGTTACACAAAAAACTTACATTGCAATGTAAAATTATAACGCATGTTGAAGATAGGGCTTATTAAAGAAGGAAAAGTTCCTGTTGATAATCGTGTAGCATTAACACCGGCACAATGCAAGTGGATTATGAAATACAATAATGGAGTTGAAATTATTGTACAAAGCAGTAATAACCGGTGTTTCAGCGATACTGAATATTCACGTGCAGGCATTTCTGTTGTTGATGATATAAGCCATTGCAATATTTTATTAGGTATTAAAGAAGTGCCGATAAATGATTTAATTGAAGATAAAACTTACTTATTTTTTTCTCATACAAAAAAACTGCAGGCATATAATCAGTTGCTGTTTCATGCAATGATGGATAAAAGAATAACACTGATTGATTATGAATGCTTGGAACATGAAGATGGTCAGCGTATTTTAGGTTTTGGATTTTTTGCAGGTATTGTTGGTGCTCATAACGGTATGATGTGTTATGGCAACAGAACGAAGCAATTTAATTTGAACAGGGTTTTTAAGGTTAAAGATTACAGGGAATTAATTCATACTTATTTCGGCTTAAAATTACCGCCTGTAAGAATTGCGGTAACAGGCAGCGGACGGGTAGCACATGGTATTACAGAAATTATGAATTTAATGGATGTGCAGGAAGTTGAACCTGACGAGTATTTAGAAAGGAAATTTACTTACCCTGTTTATGTACATTTAAAGGGCAATGAATTATATACACACAAAAGTTTGAAGACTTATAAACGTGAACACTTTCATGAGCATGCTGATGAATACCGCAGCAGGTTTTTACCTTACACACATTGTACAGATATTTTATTAAACGGCGTATATTGGGATACAGATGTACCAAGGCTTTTTGAGCAGGAAGATATTACCGAAAGCTTTAGCATACAGACTATTGCAGATATTACCGATGATAAAAATGGTTCTGTTCCTATTAACATTGGCGACCAGGATATTAATAACCCTGTTTATGGAATTGATAAAAAAACATTAAACAAAACAGCACCTTATTTGCCTGATAGTATTGATGTAATGGCTGTTGGCAATTTGCCTAACGAATTACCCAGAGATGCCAGCAGGTTTTTTGGTGAACAATTAATTAAGCATGTATTGCCCGATTTAATGAATGGAAGTAATACAACTATTGAACATGCTACAATTTTACAAAAAGGAAAATTGACTAATCACTTTAATTACATGAGTGAATATGCGATACACTAAATTTTTTTTATTGCTTTTATTAAGTTGCCAACTTTTTGCTCAGCCAAAAATGAGTAAGGAATTAATTGATATTCTTAACAAGAGTAACAATGAATTGATACAAAAGGTAATGAACAACAAAGACAGTTTTAAAGTTCAGATTATTTATACGCAGATAAACAGAGATAAAAACAATAAGCCTCATTTTACGAATTACTATTTTAATGTTGATGCAAATAATTATTTTAATCCTGCTTCAACAGTAAAATTGCCGTTGGCATTTTTATCACTTGAAAAATTCAATGATTTAAGGGTTAAAAATATTGATGCTGCTACCTCAATGTTATTTGACAGTGCTTATAAAAGGCAGGTGATAAGACATAGTGATTCAACTGCGGAAAACGGTTTACCTTCTGTTGCTCAATTTATCAGAAAAGCTTTTTTAGTAAGTGATAATGATGCTTATAACAGAATGTATCAATGGGTTAGCCAACAAACTGCAAACAGAAGTCTACATGATAAAGGCTATACAACAACAAGAATTACAAGGCAGTTTATGGGTTTTACAGAAGATGAAAACAGGCATACTAACCCCATAAGATTTATAGATACCAATGGTAATACACTTTACAATCAGCCGATGTTATACAATACAGATTCATTTTATTTTCCGTCTTCTATAAAAGTTGGTAAAGGTTATTTAAATGCAAAAGACAGTTTAATAAATGAACCGATTGATTTTACAAAAGCTAATAATTTGCCGTTAGAAGATTTACAGCAAATGCTTAAATCTGTTCTTTTCCCTGCATCTGTTGCTGCTAAACAAAGGTTTCGATTAAATGATAATGATTACCAATTTTTATATCGCTACTTATCACAATATCCGTCTGAAACAAAATATCCTTTTTATGATACTACAATTTTTTATGATAGCTATGTAAAATTCTTTTTTAGAGGAAAACATGCTATGCCAAAAAATGTTAGGGTATTTAATAAAGTGGGATGGGCTTATGGCTTTTTAACAGATGCATCTTACATAGTAGATTTTGAAAATAAAACAGAGTTTATGTTAGCGGCTACTATTTATGTAAACAGCGATGGCATTCTGAATGATAATAAATATGAGTATGAAACAATCGGTTGGCCATTTATGTATCAGTTAGGCCAAATCCTTTACCAATATGAGTTACAACGTGAAAGAAAATACAAACCGAATGTAGATGCTTTTAAAATTAACTATGAACACAGAGATAGTAATGACAAAAGAAAGCAGATAAAGGAGGTTGATAATTAAATATCTTATTATTATGAAAATAAAGTTCATTATTTCAAGTCTTATTGTTATTGCAACTCTTGCATTTTGTGGTTTTAAAACTTTTGAATTGGATGATAGACTATGCAAGAGTAATGAAGAAATAGTTTTTAGTTTTCGTTTGATAACAAATGGAAAAACTATAAGTCTTTGTAAGGACAAGAATGATAAATATTTGGTTTATAGATTTGGAACGAAAGAAAATGTGGAGCTAACTTTTCCAAAAGTATTAGATAAAGCAAGTTGGCAAAATTTTAAATATTACTCAATTCATAGAGGTGGCGGAAAGGGAAATGGAGGCATGGGAGATATTTATTTAAATTTTAAAAATGAAAATGCAGAATACACTGTGTACCATTTTTGGAGAGATGAAAATAGAAGTAATGAGATTGGTATTGAAGTAAAAGTTGGCAATAAAAAATTAAAACTAAAGGGGAATATTAATTCTCAAGAAGGAGCATTGCAAGAGTTAGATTCAATGTCAGATTTAATTTCTAATACAGCAGAAGAATAGAATTACAGATATAAATAATAATCTTTCAGCAGTTGAATAAACTCAGTTGAATATTCCTTTTCATTTTGCTTAATAATAATTCCTTTCTCAACAGTTTTACAAGTTTGCTTACTGAATAACAGCATACTTCTGAAATAGTTATGATTAGCTGTTTGCTTTACGTTGACTCTTTCAACTAAATGAAAATCTTTTGCTGATTGAAGAAAATAATCTGTTCGTGAATAAGGTAAAAGAATGGTGAAGAAACCATTTGAAGTAAGCAGGTTTTTTATACAATCAATCAATTCATCTAAGTTTAATAATGTGCTGTGATGAGCTGCATTTTTTTGAGCATTATCAGTTTTTAAATCATTTTCATAGAAGGGTGGATTGGTAATAATAAAATCAAATTGTTGTTGTGTTTTTTTTGTGAAGTATTGAACAGCTATATGGTGAAGTGTTAACCTTTCTTTCCAACTACTTTGCTGAAAGTTTTGCTGTGCCTGCATGGCAGCCTGCTCATCAATTTCTACTGATTGAATAGCGGCATTACTTTTTTGAGCTAACATTAAGGAAAGCAATCCAGTTCCCGTTCCGATATCTAATATTGAGTTGACAGATAACTGTTGACAGATGACAGCAGCCCAAGCTCCGAATAAACAACTGTCAGTTGTAATCTTCATGGCACAATGCTCCTGATGAACAGTAAATTGTTTGAATTGAAAATAATTATTGGGCATTAGCTTAATTGATTTAACCGCAAAGACGCTGAAATGCAAAGTAACGTAAGGTTAATATAGCTGCATAAAGTTGTTACTGACAAGTGTGCGACGCTCCGAAGGAGTCCCTTGGACAACAGTTTATGCTATGGGCTCCTTCGGAGAAAAACAAAAGTTGGTTACACAAAAAAAGTCCTTACAAAAAATTTTGCAAGGACTTACTCTATATACTTTACAAACTTTAGTTACTTAACAATTCCTTCTAAAGAAAACAGAAAAGCATAGTTTAAAGCGACATCTTTTAAATAATCAAACCTGCCGCTGGCACCACCATGACCGAAAGCCATATTGGTATGCAATAACAAAATATTATTATCTGTTTTAGTTGCCCGTAGTTTTGCCACCCATTTTGATGGCTCAAAATATTGTACCTGGCTATCATACAAACCTGTTGTTACCAAAAGGTTTGGATAGTTTTTCTTTTCTACATTTTCATAAGGTGAGTAGCTTTTCATGTAGAAGTAAGCATCTTTATTTTTAGGGTTACCCCATTCATCAAACTCATTGGTGGTTAATGGTATGCTTTCATCAAGCATGGTATTTACAACATCTACAAAAGGTACTTGTGCAATTACACCATGCCATAAATCAGGGGCCGTATTAACCACTGCACCCATTAATAAACCGCCGGCACTTCCACCCTGTGCATATAAATGCTCTTTACCGGTATATTTTTCTTTCACTAAAAATTCTCCGCAATCTATAAAATCTGTAAAGGTGTTTTTCTTCTTCATCAGCTTGCCATCTTCATACCATTGTCTGCCCATCTCCTGTCCGCCGCGAATATGAGCAATAGCATAAACGAAACCTCTGTTTAATAAACTTAATCTGCTGCTGTTAAATGTTGCATCGGTACTTGCACCATAACTGCCATAAGCATATAATAATAACGGAGCATTGCCATCTTTTACGAAACCCTTTTTATATACTAATGAAATAGGAACTTTTGTTCCGTCTTTCGCTGTGGCATATAATCTTTCAGTAACATAATCGCTTGCATTGTAACCCCCTACAACTTCCTGCTGCTTCATCAGCTTTTTATCTTTTGTATTCATGTTATAATCATACACAGAATTGGGTGTAGTTAAAGAAGTATAACTATAACGCAATGTTGTACTTGCATAATCAGGGTTGGCACCAATGTTGGCTGCATAAGCTGCTTCACCAAAATCTATATAGTGTTCATTATTGGTTTTAAGATTACGGATTCTTAATTGCACTAAACCATTCTTACGTTCATTAACAACAATAAAATCTTTAAACTCTTCTACACTTTGTACCAATACATCCGTTCTGTGAGGAATATAATCTTTCCAGTTCTCTGCACTTGTTTTATCTAAAGGGCATTCAACTACTTTAAAGTTTTTTGCATCTTTATTGGTACGAATTAAAAATTTATCTTCTAAAGGAATTACGCTGTACAATACATCTTTCATTCTTGCTGCAAACACTTTATAAGGTTCTGTTGGTTTGGCAGCATCAATCATTTTTACTTCACTGCTCATTGTTGCCTGAGAATAAATAAGAATGTATTTATTGTTCTTACTTTTTTCAACGCCAATATAATTGCTCTTATCTTTTTCTTCATACACCAACACATCTTTGGTTGCATCAGTTCCTAATTCATGGCGTTTAATTTTTTCACTTAACAGTGTTACGGGGTTCTTTGAAGTATAAAAAATTGTTTTATTATCGTTTGCCCAGCAAGGGTCGCCCTCTGTATTGGTAATAGCATCGGCTAATATTTCACCTGTTTCTAAATTCTTTACATGAATTACATATTGCCTTCTGCTAACAGTATCTACACCAAAAGCCAATAGCTTATTATCTTCACTTACATCAAACCCAGCAGCAGCATAGTATGCATGGCCTTTAGCCAATTCATCAACATCTAACAATACTTCTTCTTTAGCATCTAAACTTCCTTTCTTTCTGCAATACTTATAATATTGTTTACCATCTTCTGTTCTGTTGTAATAATAATAACCGTTTTTAAATACAGGCACACTTTCATCTTTCTCTTTAATTCTTCCTTTCATTTCAGTAAATAAATCTTGCTGTAGTTTTTTGGTACCACTCATCATGGTATCTAAATAAGCGTTCTCGGCTTTTAAATAATCAACCACTTTTGTACTATCAGGCCCTTTACCAAAATAGTCATACATCCAGTAGTAAGGGTCCGGTACAGTATCGCCAAACATAATTCTTACATGTTCCTTTTTATCGGCAACAGGCGGTTGAACTGCTGGCCATGCATAAGGTTCTTTCTTCATTTCATTGTTTTTACAGGAAACCATTGATAATACTGCAACTGCAGCAAATAGTTTTAGTTTCATACGTTAGAGTTTGAAATGAATATACAGCGTAGCAATTGTATTTACAAAACAGATTGATGAGTACACAATTATTCACTTAAAATAAACTCTTCAAAAGAGTTTTTTAGTTTATTGAAAGAAGAAATGATAGCAACAATAAGTACAACTGATATTATTGGAAACCCTATTAATTGACTATACATTATTTTATTTGATTGAAATAATCTAATTATAATCAGAATTATTGAAAGGAGAATAGAAAATGCTAAAATCAATAATGCTCCTGTATTAGGTTGTATTGTTACGATAATCTTGGTTTTGTCGTTTGAAATACTTTCAATTTTACCATAAAGATTTATTATTCTTCTATTTCCTCTGATTGGCGAATCCGAATATTTATTAGTAAGATAAAATCCATTTGGATAATCTACAAAATCACCCGTTAAGTTTGGTCTTTGCGATAAACCACTTTTATTAATAAATAAGTCATCGAATTTATCTAAAACCTTATTGAGACTTAAATTAATATCATAAGAAAATGTTTCCCCTAAAAGTATATTTTTAATTCTCTGAAACATTTAATATTTTCTTCAAATCTATAGATTATTCAACTCACTCAATAAATCATGTAAATCCAAATGTTCTGTAACCATTTGCAAGCTACCATCTGCATCAAAAGGCCATTGTTCTTTGGGTTTATCCCAGTATAATTCAACACCATTCCCATCCGGATCACTCAAATACAATGCTTCAGAAACACCATGATCACTTGCACCTGATAACGGATACTTAGCATCAATTAATCTTTGTAAAATAGCTGCCAAATCTTTTCTTGTTGGATATACTATAGCTGTATGAAACAAGCCGGGAGTATTATGTGGTGCCGGTTTGGCATCTTTACTATACCATGTATTCAAACCAATATGATGATGATAACCACCTGCCGAAATAAAGGCTGCCTGTGTGCCGTACAACTGCATTAATTCAAAACCTAACAACCCTTGATAAAAAGATAAAGCTTTATCTAAATTGGAAACTTTTAAATGAACGTGACCGATGCGGGTTTGAGGTGGGACTGTATAACTCATACTTTATTTCTTTCTACAAAGAAACAAAGTAGTATGAAGTAAAATTTACCATATCCGAATATTCAATAGTTGGTTTATCTTTCAAAAAATAAGTTTTATGCAATCAATTAAATTCAAAACTATTGATGAATATCATTCACAATTCTCACCCGAAATACAAAGGATATTAGATACAATAAGAAAAGCTATTAAGCAAGCTGCACCGCAAGCAAAAGAAGTTATCAGTTATAATATGCCAGCATTTAAACAAAATGGTGTATTGGTTTATTATGCAGCTAATAAAAACCATATCGGGTTTTATCCTACAGCAAAACCAATTGAAGTTTTTAAAGAAGACTTGAAAGAGTATAAAACTTCAAAAGGTGCTATTCAATTTCCGATTGATAAAAAATTGCCGTTAGCACTAATAAAAAAAATTACCAAATACAGAGTGGAAGATGATTTGCTAAAGTTGAATAATAAAAAAGCATTAGTAAAAACAAAAGCCACTCTTAAATAAAGTGGCTTTATAATTTAATAAGAAAGCAATTTTATTTCTCTGCAACTAAACTTGCTGATAAATATTCTTGATTCAACCTTGCAATATTGCTTATCGAAATTTCTTTAGGGCAGGTTGCTTCGCAGGCACCGGTATTAGTACAAGCTCCAAAACCTTCTTTATCCATTTGTGCAACCATATTTAATACACGGCTGTGGCGTTCAGGTTCTCCTTGCGGTAATAATGCTAAATGAGAAACTTTAGCTGATAAAAACAACATAGCACTACTGTTTTTACAGGCTGCAACGCAGGCACCGCATCCAATACACATGGCAGCGGCAAAAGCAGCATCAGCATTATCTTTATTAATGGGTATAGCATTACCATCAACAGCGTTACCGGTATTAACAGAAACATAACCGCCGGCCTGTATAATTCTGTCAAATGCACTTCTGTCAACCACTAAATCTTTTATAACCGGAAAAGCATTGGCACGCCAAGGCTCAACAACAATAGTGTCGCCATCTTTAAAAGCTCTCATATGCAACTGGCAAGTTGTATTTGCCTGCCAGGGGCCATGTGGCTTACCGTTAATATACATAGAACACATACCGCAAATACCTTCACGGCAATCATGGTCAAATGCAATCGGCTCATCGCCTGCCGCAATTAATTGTTCATTCAATACATCAAACATTTCCAAGAAACTCATTTCAGAAGAAATGTTTTCTACTCTGTACATTTTAAACTCGCCGTTGGTTTTTGAATTTTTCTGTCTCCAGACTTTCAAATTCAAATTCATGTTATAATGTTCCATAGTACAAATTGTAAATTCTTATTTATAATTTCTTTGGCTTGGCTTAATTACTTCATACTTCAATTCTTCTTTGTGCAGGTTCCAGTTGCTATCGCCTGCATATTCCCAAGCTGCTACATACATGTATTGATCATCGTGACGTAATGCTTCGCCATCTTCTGTTTGAGATTCTTCACGGAAATGGCCGCCGCAACTTTCATTTCTGTTCAATGCATCTTTACACATCAATTCACCCAATTCAATGAAATCTGCTACTCGACCGGCTTTATCCAATTCAGGATTAAACTCGTCAATGGCTCCGGGAATTTTCACATCACTCCAGAATTCTTTTTTTAATTGCTGAACATCGGCAATAGCTTGTTTTAAACCCTCTTCATTTCTTGCCATTCCGCATTTATCCCAAATTATTTTTCCGAGGCGTTTATGGAAGGTTTCAACAGAGGTATTTCCTTTTATATTAATTAAAGTTTTCAAACGGTCAGCCACTGCTTTTTCAGCAGCAGCAAATGCTTCATGCTCTGTTGAAATCGGTTTATTGTAAATTTCATCTGCCAGATAATTACCTATTGTATAAGGAATAACAAAGTAACCATCTGCCAAGCCCTGCATTAAAGCACTTGCACCTAAACGGTTGGCACCATGATCGCTGAAGTTGGCTTCACCTAAAGCATATAACCCTTTCACAGTTGTCATCAGTTCATAATCTACCCATAAACCACCCATTGTATAGTGAACAGCAGGATAAATACGCATCGGTACCTCGTAAGGGTTTTCTCCGGTAATCTTTTCATACATATCAAAAAGGTTACCGTATTTTTCTTTTACCACATCTTTACCCAAAGCAATAATTTCTTCTTTAGAAACAGAAGCTAAGTCTCTGCCCTGTTTAGTTATTTCTGTTCTGCCATAACGCTCAATAGCTGCAGCATAATCTAAATAAACAGCCTGTTTAGAAGAACCAACACCATAACCTGCATCACATCTTTCTTTGGCTGCTCTGCTGGCTACATCGCGTGGCACTAAGTTTCCGAAAGCCGGGTATCTTCTTTCCAGATAATAATCTCTTTCTTCTTCAGGTATTTCGTTTGGCTTTCTGTTATCGCCTTGTTTTTTTGGAACCCAGATTCTTCCATCATTTCTTAAAGACTCACTCATCAAAGTCAACTTACTTTGATGGTCTCCACTAACAGGAATACAGGTCGGGTGAATTTGTGTAAAGCAAGGGTTAGCAAAATATGCACCTTGTTTATGTGCTTTCCATGCAGCAGTTACATTACTACCCATTGCATTGGTTGATAAATAAAAGACGTTTCCGTAACCGCCGCTGCACAATAACACCGCATGACCGAAATGACGTTCCAATTGTCCGCTTACTAAATTTCTGGCTATAATGCCTCTCGCCTTACCATCAACCATTACAATTTCTAACATTTCGTGGCGGGCATATTGTGTTACGTTACCTAATGCAACCTGCCTTTCCAAAGCCTGATAAGCACCTATTAATAATTGCTGACCGGTTTGCCCCGCAGCATAGAATGTACGTTGTACCTGCGTTCCGCCAAAAGAACGGTTACTTAATAAACCACCGTACTCTCTTGCAAAAGGTACACCTTGAGCAACGCATTGATCAATAATATTTACACTTACTTCTGCTAAGCGATGTACGTTGGCTTCTCTTGCACGGTAATCTCCACCTTTAATAGTATCATAAAACAAACGGAAAACACTATCACCATCATTCTGATAATTCTTGGCAGCATTAATACCACCCTGTGCAGCAATACTGTGTGCACGACGTGGACTATCCTGAAAGCAGAATACTTTTACTTTATACCCTAATTCTCCCAAACTCGCAGCAGCACTGGCTCCTGCCAAACCTGTTCCTACAACAATAACTTCTAACTTACGCTTATTGGCGGGATTAACCAATTTACAATGGCCCTTATAATCTGTCCACTTGTTGTCTAAATTACCCGAAGGAATTTTTGCATCTAACATCTTATTCAATTAAGAATGATGAATTAATATTCAGAAATTTTTGTAACCGGCTTTTGTTCTTTATTAAGCTTTTGTTGCGTCGCACACTTCAACGTTCTGTTTGCTGTGCAACTTTATAACCTAATTCAATAAACCAAAATGAAAACTTATAGGCATCATAGCAAATGCTAAAGAAACAATTACAGCAAAGCCGTAACCAATGTTTGTTAACATTACCTGATAACGTTTATTATGTACACCCAATGTTTTAAACGCACTTTGAAAACCATGTGCCAGGTGATACCCCAAAGCAGCACATCCCAACACATATACTAAAATGGTTAAGATGGTGATAATATCATGCCCTGAAAAAGTTTCTTTCATTTTTTCATACAAATCAATCTCACCACCTAAACTAAAGCCCTGGCTGCTTCTGTTAGGTATCCAGAAATTAGAAAGATGAAGAATTAAAAACAATAAAACCAAAGTGCCTAATAAAGCCATGCTTCTGCTATACCATTTACTACCTTTATTACCATAATCTATGGCATAGCTTACTTTTCTTGCACTCTTGTTTTTAACAGTAAGCATATAACCTTGTATAATGTGCAGAATAAACCCTGCAAACAAACCAACTTCTAAAATACGGGGAACAATATTAGCACCCATAAAATGGGCTGCCGTGTTAAACATTTGCCCGCCATCATTAGCAAAAATGCAGGCATTAATACCAACATGCACTATTAAAAAAAGAATTAAAAAAACACCCGTAAAACTCATTACTAATTTTCTGCCGATTGAAGAGGTGAACATCTGTTTCCAAGTCATATAGCGGGATTGTGGTTTATTAAAATCGCTGCAAAAGTAACAGTCAAATCAATGTAATACAATTATCATTTTCATTTTTTACGAGAACGTTTTCGACAATATACTTTGCAAATGCCTTTCATCAAACAAATAACAACAAAAGAGCTTTTTTGTTTTGCAGTGCTTACATTTGAAACATGTTTAAACTGCTGAACATTTTATGGAACAGCTTCCGCATGGCTTTACAGGAATTACGTGTAAATAAGCTGCGTACATTTCTTTCTTTATTCGGCATTACTATAGGAATTTTTTGCATTATCGGTGTATTAGCCACTGTTGATAGTTTAAAAGACAATGTGCAATCTCAAATAAAAGCTTTAGGCACTAATTCAATCTGGATTGATAAGTTTGATTACAGCGATGGTGGCGGTGGTGGCGGTTTTCCATGGTGGAAATATTATAAAAGACCTGCCAATAAAATAAGCGAAATGCAGTTTTTGCGTACCAATTTAACGCAGGCTAAGAATGTTGCTTTTTTCGTTCCTAATTCTGTTACTGCAGAATATGAAAGTACTTCTATTCAAAATGTTCCCTTATACGGTGTAACAGAAGATTTTTATAAAATTCAGGATTTAAAAATTGCAGAAGGAAGGTTTATAAGCGATGCTGAATTTACAAGAGGCAGCCCTGTTTGTATTATTGGTGCAACACAGGCAGAAAATTTATTTGGTGTGGCAGATGTATCCTGCGTTGGTAAACAAATTTCAATGAATGGAAGGAAAGTTACCATTGTTGGTTTAATTGAAAAGAGAGGAACTGAAGGTATAGGCTTTCAGTTTGATAATTGCATTTTAATAAGTTACCAATATTTCGCTTCACTTTTTGATGTTGAACGTGCAGGGCAACACTTAATAATTGTTGAAGGAAAAGATAATGTAGCCAAACAATCTTTAATTGATGAGTTGCGTGGTTATATGCGTCAGCTTAGAAAACTAAGCCCGCAGCAAGCAGATAATTTTGCTTTGAATGATATTCAATTGTTCGGTCAACTTATAGATAATCTGGCAGGCTCCATTAATCTGGCAGGTTGGTTTATTGCAGGATTAAGTTTATTGGTGGGTGCGTTTGGAGTAGCCAATATAATGTTCGTTACCGTTCGTGAAAGAACAAGCCAAATTGGTTTAAAAAAAGCCATTGGTGCCAAACGCAAAACTATATTGACAGAATTTTTATTAGAAAGTGCATTCCTTTGTATTATAGGTGGAATGTTGGGTTTATTCTTTGTATGGTTACTTACTTTATTCCTTAGCTCTGTAATGCCTTTCCCTATTTTTATTGCAGGTAATATTATTTTTATGGCAATGAGTATTTGTATAATACTCGGTGTGTTGGCAGGAATTATTCCGGCATTTATAGCTGCCCGTATGGACCCTGTTGTTGCAATAAGAAGCAAATAACTTTAAAGTAGCAAGCGTATATAAAGTATCTAAAGTTTATAGGTATAAAAGTAAATCATGGTTTACTTTTACAGCTTTGTTTACTAGACAAACTTTATATACTTTGACAACCATACTTGCAATAGAATCTTCCTGCGATGAAACTTCAGCATCGGTTTGTGTTGACGGAAAGATTTTATCCAACTTCATAGCCAATCAAACTATCCACGAAAAATATGGTGGTGTTGTACCCGAGTTGGCAAGCAGGGCTCATATGCAACATATTGTTCCTGTTGTTAGTGCAGCTATTAATCAGGTTCAATCAACTCACGATTCACAATTCACAATTCACGATATTTCTGCAATCGCTTTTACACAAGCTCCGGGTTTAATAGGCAGTTTATTGGTAGGAGCACAATTTGCCAAATCGTTAGCCTTATCATTAAACAAACCCTTAATTGCCGTGCATCATATGCAGGCCCATGTTTTAGCCAATTTAATTGATGAAGACAATAGTCCTGAATTTCCATTTTTATGTTTAACAGTGAGTGGTGGACATACGCAGATTGTGTTAGCTAAGTCTCCGCTTGCATTAGAAGTAATTGGAGAAACCATTGATGATGCTGCAGGAGAAGCTTTTGATAAAACTGCAAAGTTGTTGGGCTTGCCTTACCCGGGCGGGCCATTAATTGATAAGTATGCTAAAGAAGGTAATCCCACTGCTTTTAAATTTGCAGAACCGCAAATACCCGATTTAAATTTTTCGTTCAGCGGTTTAAAAACATCCGTGCTTTATTTCTTACAAAAACATGATGCAGCTTTCATTCAAAATAATTTAAGCGATTTATGTGCTTCCGTTCAACACACCATTATTACTATTTTATTGAAAAAAATTAAACTGGCAGTAAAACAAACAGGCATAAAGAATGTTTGTATTGCAGGTGGGGTTAGTGCCAATAGCGGTTTACGGAATGCATTAACAGTTATGGGTAATCAATATAGTTGGAAAATATTCATTCCAAAGTTTGAATACTGTACAGATAATGCTGCTATGATTGCGATAACAGCTTATTATAAATATTTGGCGAATGATTTTGCTGAATTAAGTGTTAGCCCTACTGCAAGAGCAGAATGGTAATTTTCTAAATAGAATTATTTATCTTTCGTTAAAATCATAACTAATATGAGAAAGAAAATCATAATCACTTTTGTAATTACCTTAATTATTTTTAATTCTTCAAGAGCAATTACTTTTTCTTCGGAAACTACTACTGATAGCACTCAGAATGTATCAATAGTTGCTCAAAATGCGTTGAAAGAATTTCACTCACTTTCTCGTGCCGACAGAAAATCAAGAATTAAAGAAGCCAAAAAATATTGGCGTGAAAATAAAAAGAACAGTGATACAGATACGAACACGCTTTTATTAGCAATACTCGCAATTTTGTTACCGCCTTTAGCTGTATATCTGCACGAGAACGAGTTGAACGGTAAATTCTGGTTAAGCCTTATTCTTACATTGATATTCTGGCTGCCCGGTATTATATATGCGTTATTCGTGGTTTTAAGTTGATTAATGTTTACGTTATAAGACATATTGCCATTGAAAAACTAATTGCACACTAATTGCTTTAATTTATTAAAATATGAAGTATGAAAAAGTTTCAGGCAATAATAAAATTCACGATAGATGACGAGTTTATGAGTTTTGTTCCGTCGCACAGAACCTACATTAATTATCTCTTAAATAAAGGCATTATTGATAGCTATGCTGTTAGCATGGAATCGCAAACCTGCTGGATTACACTAAACACTGACAATAAAGCAGAAGCTGATAAATATTTAGCAAAATCGCCTTTATATAAATACTGGACTTATACTATTGAAGAATTGTTTGTGTATGACAGTATTCATTACAGGTTGCCTGCTTTGCAGTTAAACTAAATAAAAAGCCTCAAAATATTTGAGGCTTTTTTGTGGGAGTTGACGGGGTCGAACCGCCGACCCTCTGCTTGTAAGGCAGATGCTCTAAACCAACTGAGCTAAACTCCCTTTCCTTTTTGGGAGTGCAAAAATAGGGGTAGAAAAATATCAGCCAAAAAAAAGTTATCATATCCACACATTATTTTTGCAGCATGTTTCAAACCAATAACAATCCATGGGAATTAAATGAAGCAGCAGCTATAGACACTGCTGAATTCTCTATGAACCTTATTGTTTGGAATGATGAGGTAAATACTTTTGAATGGGTTATTGAAACATTAATGGATGTTTGCAATCATACACAAGAACAGGCAGAACAATGTGCAATGCTTATTCACTTTAAAGGAAAATATGCTGTGAAGAACGGCGACTACGATACTTTAAAACCCATGTGCGATGCGATTACGGAAAGAGGCATCAACGCAACAATAGAAGACATACAGGAAGCATAATAAGTTGCTTTTTAAGTTTACAAAAACAGTTATCCTAACATTTCAAATTTCATCTTTCGCTTTTATCTTCGAAGTACTATGCCTTTGCATGTATTAGACGATAAATTATGGTTTCCGCCTGTTGAAGAATCAATGGAAGACGGTTTATTGGCAATGGGCGGAGATATAAGTCCGGATCGGGTTTTATTAGCATACAGAAAAGGAATATTTCCCTGGTACGATGGTGAAGTTCCTTTATGGTGGAGCCCCAATCCACGCTTTATTTTATTACCAGATGAGTTGAAAATAAGCAAAAGCATGAAGGCCATTCTAAAGAAAAATGAATTTCGTTTTTCTGTTAATGAAGCTTTTGAAAAGGTAATTAATTATTGCAAAGAAGTTCCTCGCAAAAACCAGGATGGCACATGGTTAAATAAAGAAATCATAACTGCTTATACTGCTTTACATCATCAAGGCTATGCCCATAGTGCCGAAGCATGGTTAAACAACGAATTAGTTGGCGGTTTATATGGAATAAGATTAGGTAAAGTTTTTTTTGGTGAAAGTATGTTTAGCCATACAAGCAATGCAAGCAAGTTTGCATTTATACAATATGTTCAACAATTAAAAAGTGAAGGTGTTGAACTAATTGATTGCCAGGTTTATACTGAACATTTAGAAAGTTTAGGAGCTAAAATGATTATGCGGGAACAGTTTCTGCAAGCATTGAAACATTTTATTTAACTTCTGTATCCATACATCTTCTCAACATCTTTTACAATCTTCTCCATGTCTGCGTCTTTACCGTTGGCATCATAGTTTTGTTTTAAGCTGGTTCCGAAAACAAATGCTATTGATTGATATAATACTGCATTAAAACTTCCTTTATATTCATCCAAAATTTCGTAGCAACTATTACCTGTTTCTCTATAAATTAATTTCATTAAAACCTTGCCCTGATAAATAGAAAGATTGGTAAGTTTATCTGTAAATTCTTTTCTTAATTCTTTTTCTCTTGAACGGATAATGGCTTTACGTTGCTTTTTATCATGCACGTTTACTAATCGTGCATTTATTTCATTCATTATTCTTGATGCAGTTTTGGCATAAGGATAAGTTACATATACTGCATTGCGAAGCCTTGTCCATTCTGCCCAATATTGTTTTTGTTTTGCAGTCAACTTGGTAAACACATCTACACCGGGTAAATAAGCCATGGGAATCGTATCACCTTCGGGAGTAACATAAGCATGTACTCTTACGGTATCATAAATGCCATGCTGTGCTTGTGTTTTATAAGATAACAAAACAAGGAATACAATAGAAAAATAGCTAATAATATGTCGGAAGGCAAACTTCATTTCAAAATAAAGTTACAGAAGCTTTGCTATTGATACGTTAAAGTTAGAAAAGGTAACCTTAAACAGTATCTAAACCGCAGTTAATGCAGATTTTCTGTTACGTTGAATAATACTCAATATAAAACCAATTACCATAATTACAACGCCTATCCATAAAACATTAATCATAGGAAATTCATACACTTTTAAAGTAACTAAATCTGTAATGCTGCTGCTTTCTTTCACACCAATTTCCAGCTTACCTGCATCACCATTTATTACATTATTAAATTTCAACACCAAACTTTGAGATACAACACTGTCGGGCATTTCACGAACTTGGTTATTTTTTAAAGCAATACCCGGAGTGGCTATATATCGTCTCCCATCTTTTGCAACTATGTCAAGGTTTAAAAACAAAGCACTTTCATCTGCTGCGTATTTATCTTTTTTAGCAACAGGGTTTACATCAACACTTTTAAGAACAATAAAACCACTTGAATAAAAAATAGTATCGCCAACTTTTAATTCGTGATTTTGAAAATGTGCGGTATCGTCTTTTTTATTTTGCTGAAAAGAAGAGATGTACACAAATATGTCTTTGTTCCAGTAATGTTTGCTGGCAGGGTTCGCAGCAAAACCTTCTACACCTTTATTGTTTTTAATAACATCGGGATAAAGATTGAAAGTCTCTTTGGTTTTTTTGTTTTCAAAATGAATTTCGTAAAAACGTTTTCTTTCCCCCGCATTAAAAGTATCTTTTGCATAGGTAACCATATACTTACCCATATCTGTTGCAATACCTTTGAATAAAGTAATATTCTCTGCTGGGTTTTCATTCTTCTCCTGCTTAAACATGGCAACACCGGTTGTGTTCCAGCTTAAGACTGTTTTCTTACTTGATGATATTAATATTCCTATTAAACACAATGCAAAACCAACGTGAGCAACAGATGCACCTGCTGCTTTTATTTTTCCTTTTAATACTAACCATATATAGCTTGCATTGGCAATAACCCCATACACAGCAGCAAATATGGCTACATGTATAGCTCCTAAAAAAACAATGCCGTGTTTATCATACTGAATATTGCCGAACACACTTATAGCAATACTTACCAAAAAACTGATAACAGTTGGAAGTATTATTTTTTTTGAGAATACGTTTTTAGGAGTGTCTTTATATCTTAAGTATTGCGTTACTGCAGTTAATAACCCGATTATGATAGCTACAAAAATCTGTATTTGATTGTAAGCAAGCTCAGGGTCTTCAGGCGGAGCAATATTTGTTTTAAATACTTTATTGAAAACAGGAGTTGATGTTTTAAAAATGATAACAATAGCTGAAAGAAAAAACACCAACGAACCGATAAACATCCAGAACTCACGGCTGTAGCTGCTTTCCTCTTTTTGTATGGAAGGAATGGTTTTATAATTTCTAAAGAACAACCACATTGCAGGAATAAAAAATACCAATACAAAACCTATAAGTTGCGAGTAGAATGCCACCACATTTTTATCATCAATGGTAAAAGCATGAACAGAAGTATCGCCCAGAATACCACTTCTTGTTAAGAATGTGGAGTACAACACTAATACAAAACTGATGATGTAAAAAAAGTAAGTACTTCTTAAACTGTAGCCCGTGCTTTTATAAATGATGTTGGTATGTAACCCTGCAATTAAAGTAAGCCAGGGCACTAAAGATGCATTCTCAACAGGGTCCCAGGCCCAATAACCACCAAAAGATAAACTTTCGTAAGCCCATGCAGCACCCATCATAATACCCGTACCTAAAACAGCAGCAGAAAATCCTGCCCAGGGCAAAGAAGATTTAACCCAACTATGGTCTTTATTAACCAATCCCGCATACGCAAAACCAAAAGGAATAATGGTTGAAGCAAAACCTAAAAACAAGATAGGCGGATGAATAACCATCCAGTAATTCTGCAATAAAGTATTTAAATCGTTGCCTTCAAAAACTCTTGGTAATTGTAAATAATCAGGGTTAGTAAACAATGGCAAATCGGGCATATGATTTCTCCATAGAATAAATGGTTCATTACCAATCTTAACATTAAAAATATAAACGCCCAAAAGCATCGTTGCTAAACAAAACTGTGCAAAGTTGATGACCGTTAAAAGAGGAGCTTCCCATTTTTTTTGTTTCCATATTATTATCCATCCTAACACACAATGCCACATATTCCACAACAGAAAGCTACCACTCTGATCTTCCCAAATACAAGCCAGCAAATATTTTGGCTGCAATGAACGGGAAGAATGGTTCCATGCAAAAAAATATTCATGGTAATGATTGGCAACTAAATAATAAAGTATAGCGAAGATGGAAAACACAGCAACTGTTTCAATTAAGAAAGATATTCTTGCGTATTTTAACCAACTGCTTTTCTCAATCGGATTGTTTGCTTTATTGGCTTTATAAAAACTGATTGTTGCAACCAAGGAACTTGCCAATGACAATACAGCTAAAAAGTGACCTAACTGGCCCTGTAATAAATGTTCTCCGTTATAATGCATGTGGGTGTTTCAAAGTTGTTTGTCATTTTGAACGAAGAGAGAAATCGTATAAATTAAAAACTAGATTTCTCAGACTAGAACCTTCAAAATGACGGAGTTTAGTTTGCAGAAGCCTGTACATTTTTTTCAACCTGCTTTTCATCATCTTTATACTTGCTCGGGCATTTTAATAAAATGTCTTTGCACTCAAATTGATTATTAACTATTTTTCCTTTTAACACTATTCTTTCACTCTTTTCCATATCTGTTGGCTTGGTATTATGATAAATTACTTTTACCGTATTACCCAATGTATCAACTGCAACAAAAGATAAATAATTAGGGTCTTTAACAGCATTGTAATTTACGGGCTGGCTTTTATCAATTTTCGCTATTAAGTTTACAAATTTTCCTGGCTTTTGTTTAGCAGATGCAATAGTTTCATAGGTTGTTAAATTACCTGTATAACTTATTAAAACAGTAATAGCCGCAGCAATTAAAACCAACATTATAATGTGTGTTTTTTTCATACACTTCGTTTTCGGCTGCAAAGATAACTGTAAACTAATTCCTAAATCTTAATTTTGCCCACTTATGCGTAAGCCTGTTAAAACATACGAATACATTGTAGTATTTAAAAGCAATACTTTACAATGGGTTGATTGGGTTAGTAAATTATTATTATTTATTGCTATTGCAGCATTCTTTTACGATTATGTTGTTCAGGCAAAAGCCGCTGACTGGCATATAGATTTTGCTTCTCCTGCTGTAAGGTGTTTATTAATTGCCGTATCTATAAGCATCTGGTGGTTGTATTGTTATAAATTAGAAAGAGAAGGTAAGCCATCATTTTATCGATTCGGTTTATTACTGGCAGCTATCGGTTGGTATAATTATCCCGGCTATCATAACAGTTATTATTTGTGTATCGGTTATTTGGCAGCAGCAGTTTTAGAAAAGCCTGTAAAGCTTTTACCCGAAGTTGCTATTGATGAAGATGAATTGGTATTTAATACCTTACCTGTAAAAAGATATGGTTGGGATGATGTAAACAATGTTATTATGAAAGATGGCATACTAACTATTGACTTTAAAAACAATAAACTTTTTCAAAGAGAAATTAATGAGGAAGTGGGAAGAGATATTGAAAAGGAATTTAATGCTTTTTGTGCCAAGCAATTAGCTGGAAGTTAAGTACAATTCATTCTATCGCCTATCTTCTAACTTCTTATTTCTATTTTACAATCATGCAGCAATCTCCTTATTTATTATACTCAGACGGCAACGGAAATATTTTTGAAGATACATCGCTATATGCAGTCGGTCGTGCAGGTTGGGATGCTTATCCCGTTCCGGCAGAAGACTGGATTGTTTTACCCGATGGTGGTAATTTATATGAATTGCCCGGCAGAAAGGGCATTGGTATTGATGTGCAAACAGGCGATATGCGTTTATGCGAAAAAGGCTGGGCTGTTGCTGCGTTTATTCCGCCTGCACATACCGGTTTGTATTTAGCAGCATATGAAACAATGGAAGATGCTCCTACCCTTCCTTTGTTTTGCTACACAGCAGCAGGTTGGCTGAATAATCAATTTTATGTTACCGGTGTAAGAATTGAAAAAGATATAAGACAGGAATGTGCAGGTTATGATGATGATAAAATTAAAACAGGCTCTGAGCATTTAATTGAAAATTATCCGCACAACAGATTAGTAAAACATTTAATGGAAAATTGCTGCAATACTTACAATTGCCCCGCAGCAAGAAATTTTGCATTAAGCCGTTGGGAATGCCCTGTACCTGCATCACCTGCATGTAATGCCAATTGCATCGGTTGCGTTTCTTTTCAACCGCAGGAAGAAGAAATTACTTCACCGCAGGATAGGCTTACTTTTAAACCAACTGTTGAAGAGATTGTAGAATTTACCGTTCCGCATTTAATGAACGCACCTTACCCTATCATAAGTTTTGGGCAAGGTTGTGAAGGTGAGCCTTTGTTAATGTGGGAAGTATTAAAAGATGCCATAATTGAAATAAGAAAACATACACAGAGAGGCGGCATTAATATTAATACCAACGGCTCTAAACCTGATGCAGTAAAAGCCTTGTGTGAAGCAGGTTTAAACAGCATTCGGGTAAGTACCAACTCTGCCAGAAAAGAAATTTATACGCCTTACTATCGCCCTAATAATTATGTTTTTGAAGATATAATCGAAAGCATGAAAGTTGCTAAAAGCTACGGTGCATGGACGAGCATTAACTACTTTGTTTTTCCGGGTATGACAGATTGTGAAGCTGAATATGAAGCATTAAGAAAGCTGATTAAAGAAACTGATTTAAGCATGATTCAATGGCGTAATTTTAATATAGACCCCGATTGGTACTTAGGCCAAATTGGTGTTACAGAAACAGGAGAAATTATGGGCATTAAACAATTACAGCAATTAATTCATGAAGAATTTCCGCAGGTTAAGTTCGGTTATTTTAACCCGCCGATGGAAAGAATAAAAGGTAATTATGAATTAGATTTTGCACATTAGCATTGCATGAATAACCCAACCCATCATCATACCAAACATTATCGCTACGGTTTTTTACTTGCCTTAATAACTGTTATTATCTGGAGCGGTAACTATGTTGTAGCAAGAGGTATATCAGCTAAAATTCCGCCGGTTACATTAGGTTTTTTGCGTTGGGCTACAGCCTCTGTTTTTATTATTCCTTTAGGTTTAAAAAAGTTCATTGTAGAAAAAGAAATTATTCTTCAGCATAAAACATATTTATTCTTTACGGCTTTATTTGGTGTTAGTTTATTCAACACGTTTATATATCTCGCAGGCCATTATACAGCAGCTATTAATCTGGCGTTGATTGGTACAACAGCTTCCCCTGTTTTTATAACAATATTTTCTGCAATATTTTTTAAAGAAAAAGTTTATCGTTTACGTATTGCAGGAATGCTGCTTTGTATAATAGGTATTGTATTGCTTTTATCTAACGGCGATTTTGAAAAACTAAAGCAATTACAATTCGGTAAGGGAGAGTATTTTATTCTTTGCAGTGCATTGGCATTTTCTATTTACAGTGTGTTAGTGAGAAGAAAACCTGTTGATATTTCTCCAATGAGTTTCTTGTTTGTATTGTTTATAACAGGTACTGTTTTATTATTTCCTTTTGCAATGCTTGAGCTGCATTACACTCCTGCTCTGCATTTCACGCAAGGCATGTATGCCACTATATTGTATTTAGGCATTGGCAATTCTGTTATAGGTTTTCTTTGCTGGAACGGAGCTATTGCACGAATAGGTGCAGCAAGAACTTCTTTATTTGCCAACTTAATGCCGCTGTTTACAGTTATTGAAGCAGTAATTTTTCTGGGTGAACAATTTACTGTAATGCATGTAATAAGCGGTTGCGTTATTGTAGCGGGATTGGTTATTGCTAATATTCAATCAAAAAAACAGGAAAGCAAATGAAGCAATACATAGCTCATGTTGCATTAGTAGTTGCTGATTATGATGAAGCTATTGCATTCTACACAAAGCAATTAGATTTTGTATTGAAAGAAGATACCATGCTTTCAGCAACCAAGCGTTGGGTTTTAGTATCGCCGCCCAATGCTAATGAGTGTTGTTTATTATTAGCCAAAGCTGTTGGTGAACAACAAACCAATACAATCGGCAATCAAACAGGTGGCAGGGTTTTTCTTTTTTTGTATACAGATGATTTTTGGAGAGATTATAAAAAATACATTTCAAGAGGAATAGCATTTATCAGAGAACCGGTTGAGGAACCATACGGAACAGTGGCCGTGTTTAAAGATTTGTATGGCAATCTGTGGGATTTAATTCAACCAAAATAGTTTTAGTTTAATGGCAATATCTATTGTTATCACACTTTGTTGTTTGGCTTTCTTAGCAGGTTTTGTTGATGCCATAGTTGGTGGCGGCGGTTTAATACAAACGCCTGCTGCATTGGTTTTACTATCGCCTTATTCTGTAGCAACTGTTATTGGTTCAATGAAAATTCCATCTTTTACAGGAACATTTTTTGCAACCATTCAATATTTAAAAAAAGTAAAACTGCAATGGCAATTTGTTATTGTAATGATGTTGATTGCTGGCGTTTCGGCATTTGCAGGTTCGCAACTACTTACAAAAATTCATAATAGTTTTATGAAGCCTGTATTGCTTGTTGTGCTGATTATTGTAGCAATATATTCTTACACAAAAAAGAATTTCGGGCAAACAAAAAGCAAAAAACTTTCTGTTAGTAAGCAATGGTTCTTTGCTGTTTTAATAAGCAGTGTTATCGGTTTTTACGATGGTTTTATCGGCCCTGGTGCCGGCAGTTTTTTTATACTGGCATTTATTACTTTAACAGGTATTGATTTTTTGTATGCCTCTGCACAGGCAAAACTGTTAAACCTTGCAACTAATGGCGGCTCTATTATTTTATTTGTTTTAAAAGGAACTATTCTTTGGCAAATAGCAGTACCAATGGCTTTCAGCAATGCATTAGGTGCAATGATTGGTGCAAAAGTGGCTATTAAAAAAGGAAATAATTTTATCAGAATTATCTTCTTAATTGTAGTATCGGCAACATTATTACGCTTTGCTTACGATGTTTTTAAAGGAAGATAATTGCAGAATATTGATAAGAACGTACAAGGGTGCGACGCAACGAATGCTTAATTGAAATGCTGAAGCTTGTTACATAAAAGTAGCTGTTATTAACTAATCAATTAAGAATAAATGGATAAAATATTGCTCGCTGAATACGCAGAAATCGCAGAATATTTTCAGCTTATTCGGCGATTCCTGCGAGAAAGTAATATCCTAATATTTTTTAACGACATGTTACTGTAAATTATTTTATCACTATGCAACGCTACGGTAGTTTTACATAGTCTTGTAAGTAGAATAAATGTATGCTGAGAAAAAGTGTTTTATTTTTCGTTGTTTTATTGCTAACGATCTTTGGTAAAGCTCAGGTATGTTCTACTTTAGGCCAAACACCGCAAACTGCTTTTCCGGTATGCGGTACCGATACTTTTCATCAAACAAAAGTGCCTATTTGCAATAACGCAAACATGGTTACAGGTTGTACAGACGGAGCATTGTATTCTGACAAAAACCCTTACTGGTACAGATTTACATGCTTTCAGGCAGGTACATTGGGCTTTCAGGTAAAACCCAATACTACAAGCGACGATTATGACTGGCAATTATTTGATATTACAGGCGTAACCAACTTAAATGATGTTTATACCAATTTTGCTTTAACAGTTTGCAACAACTGGTCTTCTAACCCCGATACAACCGGAACTTCTGCCGGAAGAACAAACACAACTTCCTGTGCCGGTCCTACCTATTCTAATCAAAGTGCTATGCCAACATTAGTTGTTGGTCATACTTATTTACTTATGGTCAGTCATTTTACAGACACACAAGATGGTTATAGTTTATATTTTAAAGGTGGTACCGCTGTTATTACAGACCCTGTTCCACCTGCTATTTTAAAAGCAGATGCTATTTGTGATGGAACAAAAATGCGTGTTATTGTAAACAAGAAAATGAAATGCAGTTCTGTTGCAAGCGATGGAAGCGATTTCTCTATCAATACTTCGTTAACAAAAATTATCGGTGCTGTTGGTTTTAATTGTAATAACAGTTTTGATATGGATTCTGTTATTCTAACATTAAACAATCCTTTACCTCCGGGTCAATATACCATTACTGCTAAAATTGGTAGTGATGGCAATACCATTATTGACAATTGCGGTAACGGCATTGCTGTTGGCGATAATGCTTCTGTTACTGTTTACCCGGTTGTTGTTACACCTATGGATAGTATTACACCTTTAACAACCTGTAAGCCTGATACTATTCAATTGGTTTTCAAAAAACCTATGCAATGCAGTTCTGTTGCTGCCAACGGAAGTGATTTTATTGTTACAGGCCCGTCAACTGTTACCGTTTTATCTGCCCAGGGTATTTGTTCGACTGATGGGTTAACAACCATTATAAAAGTAGTTACTTCACCAATGTTTAATGGCGGAACATATCAAATAAAATTAATACGTGGCAGCGACGGCAATACTTTAATTAATGAATGCGGATTAGAAACACCCGTAAACTCTACACTGAATTTTACTGTTAAACAAGCTGTTGATGCAAAATTTTCTATTGCAGTTGCTTATGGTTGTAAGAATGATGTTGTACAGTTTTCACATAATGGCAATTACGGCGTAAATCAATGGTTATGGACTATTGATGGCTCATTAACAAGAACAACACAAAACACTTCAATTACTTATCAGTTCACTAATTACGGAACAAAAACAGTTAGTTTAATTGTTAGTAACGACCAATGTTCAGACACATCTAACGCAACGTATAACTTGCCTTTGGTAAACTTAAAAGCAATAATCAGTGGGCCGGATTTCAGTTGCCCTAATGATAGTGCAGTTTTTAAAGATGCGAGCATTGGTAAAGCAGTAAGCTGGCAATGGGATTTCAGTAACGGGCAAACAAGTACCTTACAAAACCCTCCTGCACAAACATATCCTGCGGTTACAGCCATTAAAGAATTTCCTGTAAGATTAATTGTAGCAGATTCTGCATGCAGCGATACAACTTATCATTTAATTAAAATAATTCCTAATTGTTATATAGCAGTACCAAGTGCCTTTACTCCTAATGGAGATGGTGTGAATGATTATCTCTATCCCTTAAATGCTTATAAAGCTGATAATTTAGATTTCAGGGTGTATAACCGTTACGGTCAAATTATTTTCCAGACAACCAATTGGTTAAATAAGTGGGACGGCACTTTTAAAGGCATTGCCCAACCAACAGGTACTTATGTCTGGATATTGAGTTACACCGAAAAAGATACCGGCAAAAAAGTAACAACAAAAGGTACAACTGTGTTAATTCGCTAAATAAAAATCCCTTTCAACAATTTGAAAGGGATTAATTTTTTGTTACCAACTTTGGTATTTCAATTAAACATCGTTGCGTCGCACACTTGTGCGTTCTAAACAACATTCAGCATTTTATTGAGCAATTACAGCACTATCAAAAAAATCTTTAGCATCATCTATTTTTGCATCTTGCTTAGTAGAATAAAATGCTACCTGATGCAGATTTGCTCCTAAGAAAAAAACATACACAAAAGCTTTTTTGCCTTTTAATTGTGGTGCTGTTGATGATGAACCATCAATCTCTAATCTGTGACCATCTTTACCTTTATAGCTAACTTTATCATCTTTTGTTATAGTTGCTCCAGCCAACTGAGCAAGCATTCCACCTTTCATCTGCTCCCATAAAGCATCACCCATAGAGGTTACTGTTTCAGCAGTTAAACCCATTGCTGATAAATCAAAACTCATAGCCATATAAGCTGTTGAACTATCTTTTGCAAAAGTGTATATAACAGGTCCGCTATCTCCTCCCGGTTTTTGCTCTTCAGGTTTTCCAGGAAATGTAATAGTTAATTTATCTGATATTTTTTGTTGTACTGGTTGTGCAAAAATGCTTACACTCAGCACAAATGCAGTTATAACAAGTAATAATTTTTTCATTATGAATATGTTTTTAGTTTAGCGAAAATAAAGGAACATGCTAAATGTTTTCATTAAGTTTTATAAACAAAAAGCCCCGCATTTTATTGCGAGGCTTATGTGATCCGGATTGGATTCAAACCAATGACCCACAGCTTAGAAGGCTGTTGCTCTATTCAGCTGAGCTACCGGACCATCATTTAAGGGCAGCAAAAGTAATTTTTAATTAGTTTGCATCCAAACATAAAATATGGATGTTCAGATTGAAGATTCGTGGAAAGAAAAATTACGAGATGAATTCAGTAAATCATACTTTTTACAAATCGTTACTCATCTTAAAACAGAACGTTCTACCGGTGCAACCATTTATCCGCCGGGCAAACTGATTTTTAATGCTTTTGAGCACACTCCTTTTAATAAGGTTAAGGTTGTGATATTAGGGCAAGACCCCTATCATGGGCCTAAACAGGCAATGGGATTGAGTTTCAGTGTACCTGATGGTATTATTCCACCACCTTCATTAATCAATATTTTTAAGGAGTTGCATAAAGATATCGGTATGGCTATTCCATCAACCGGCAATTTAACTGCCTGGGCCAAACAAGGTGTTTTATTGTTAAATGCAGTGCTTACTGTAAGAGCTAATGAGCCTGCAAGCCATTCAAAAATCGGTTGGATGAATTTTACAGATGCCGTTATCAAAAAAATTTCTGATGAAAAAAAAGGAATTGTTTTTTTGTTGTGGGGAAGATTTGCACAGGAAAAACAGGTTTTAATTGATGAAACAAAACATTATGTTTTAAAAGCCGCTCACCCATCTCCTTTTAGTGCAGAAAAAGGTTTTTTCGGTTGCAAACATTTCAGCAGAACCAATGAATTATTAATTAAACAAGGCTTAGAGCCTATTGACTGGAAATTATAATTATGAAAATTTTCAAAGAAATATTTGCCCGTATTTGGGCTTTGTGGGGGATTATAAGTTTCCTAACTACATTTCTTATCATATTCATTCCGGCAATGTATTGCTATTTAATTCCCGGAAAAAAAGGGCAGGATATTTTTATAAAAATCGCAAGGCTTTGGATGAATATCTGGCTGCCTTTAATCGGTTGCCCTCTTTCAATAAAAGGAAGAGAAAATTTTAAACAAGGTGAAGTGTATATTGTAACCTGCAACCATAATACCTTATTAGATGTACCGCTTTCCTGCCCGTACATTCCCGGACCTAATAAAACGATTGCCAAAGATTCATTTGCCAAAATTCCTTTGTTTGGCTGGTTTTATGCAAAAGGGTCTGTGTTAGTAAACAGAAAAAATGATGCAAGCCGCCGTAAAAGTTTTGATGCAATGAAAAAAGTTTTAAAGGAAGGAATGCATATGAGTCTTTACCCTGAAGGAACAAGAAACAGAACTAATGAGCCTTTGAAAAAATTTTACGATGGTGCTTTTAAGTTAGCGGTTGAAACAAAAACCGCTATTATTCCTGCAGTAATTTTTAATACGGGAAAGGCGATGCCCAACAATAAAATATTTTATTTAGTGCCGAAAAAATTAGCTATTCATTTTTTACCTCCTGTTGCAGCAGAGAATATTTCAGCAGAAGATTTAAAAGAAAAAGTTTTTGATATCATGTGGAATTACTACACTTCAAACCAATAAAAAAACCCTGCATGCAGGGCTGATATATAAGCAATTGGTTTTTGGCTTGTTTATAAGGGCAGCATTACCATTTATCAACTTGTTCAGAAGCTCCGTTATCGGCAAGCGGTTTTGGAGCTACTGCTTCAGCTACAACCGCTACCTGGGTTGTTGCAGTAACAACAGGTACAGGTTCACTCTCTTCAACTGGTTCTGATGAGTAGCTGCCTGTGTTACCATCTTCATTGTATTCATGATTGAATGCATCAAAATCAAAGTCAGGCATTAAATCTGTCTTCACATAATCAACAGCTTCCCCTAAAGCTTTAATAAATTTATTAAAGTCTTCTTTGTACAAAAATATTTTGTGTCTGTCATAACCATTGTCGTCAAACCTTTTACGGCTTTCTGTAATAGTTAAGTAATAATCGTTTCCACGGGTTGCACGAACATCAAAAAAATAAGTTCTTCTTTTACCTGCTCTTATGCGTTTACTGTAAACGCTTTCCATCTTCTTGTCGTTGTTCTCGTAAGGCACTGTTTTAAGTTTTGGGGTTATTGCTTTTTAAGTGCAACAAATATAGTATTGTTTACGAATTGCCAAAATTTACGTTAAAATTTCTGATATTATAAAATTTACTACTAAGTAATCCTGCCCTTAAACCGTTTCTGAAACTGCATTTCCCTGCATTTGTAATTTGTACAATTCGGCATAAAAACCGTCTTTCTGCAAAAGTGTTTCGTGTGTTCCGGTTTCGGCAATCATACCTTCTTCTAACACGATAATTTTATCAAACCTGAAAGAAGAAAAAATTCTGTGTGTAATAATAATAGCCGTTTTATTATGCAGGAATTGATAGAGGTTATTTACAATTTCGGTTTCTGTTTTGGCATCAACGGCACTTAAGCAATCGTCAAACACCACTATTTCAGGGTTCTTATGTAATGCTCTGGCAATAGATATTCTTTGTTTTTGCCCGCCGCTTAATGTAACACCCCTTTCACCAATTGTCGTTTCATATCCATTGGAAAAGTTTTTTATTTCGCCATCAACACTTGCAAATTTTGCCGATTCAATTACACTATCAATAGTTGCTTTCCCTTCTTTACTGAATGAAATATTGTTGCTTACTGTATCGCTGAATAAAAAAACATCCTGCGGTACAAAACTTATTTGTTTACGCAGGTTATTCAAAGTAATGTGTTGAATATTCTTTCCATCAATAAAAATATTACCTTCTGTCGGATTATAAAACCGAAGTAAAAGCTGTGCCAGTGTACTTTTTCCGCTGCCTGTTCTTCCTAACAACAATACTTTTTCGCCTTGTTTTATATTAAGGTTAATATGCTGTAGTGCAGTAATACCTGTATGAGGATATGTGAACGAAACATTATCAAAAACAATATTGCCTTTTAAAGTAAATTCTGTTGCTGTTGAAGCATCTTTAATTGCCGGCTCTAATTGTAAAAACTCATTCAATCTTTTTTGCGATGCTGCTGCTCTTTGTATCATACTTGCCGTCCAACCGATAGCACTAACGGGAAACGTAAGCATGTTAATATAAATTACAAACTCTGTAATGGTTCCTGCTGTTACATTGTATTGATGATGCACTGCATACCAGCCCCCTATGGCAATGGTTAATAAAGTGCTTAACCCTATAAGTAATGCCATTGAAGGAAAATAAACCGCTTCTAATTTGGCAAGGCTGATAGCATTTTTTTTATAAGCTTCGCTGTTATTATTAAAAAAGCCAAGCATTGCTTTTTCCTGTACAAAAGATTTTATAACTCTTATGCCTGAATAAGATTCCTGTGCTGTTGAGGTTAAATCTGATAATAATGATTGAATTTTTTCGCTTTTTCTATTGATAACTGTATTAACTGCATAAATGGTTATTGCCAGCAAAGGCAATGGTGCCAATACATACAGGGTTAATCTCCAGTTTTCTCTCAACATAAAAAACAAACTGAAACCAATGGTTGCCGCCAAATTGATAAAGTACATTAATGCGGGGCCGGTGTACATTCTTACACGGCTAACATCTTCTGTAATTCTGTTCATTAAATCGCCCGTGCTATGAGTTTTATAGAAAGCCGTATCTAATTTCTGATAATGATTGAATACTTCATTTTTCTGGTCGTATTCAATATGCCTGCTCATTACAATAATGGTCTGCCGCATTAAAAACATAAAAAAGCCGCTTAGCAATGCCAGCACCAATAAAGTAACAGCACAAAGAATAATATTTTTATTGAAGGATGTATTAACACCTTCTACTGCATTAATTAATTGCTTAACCAACACATCATAATTTTTTTGATGATGGCTTGTATTAACTGCTGAATTATTTGGACTGATAAGACGTTCAACCTTATCAATTACATAACCGGATATCTGAGGGGATAATATTTTAAAGTAATTGGAAAGTACAATGAATATAATTCCTAAAAACAACCTTGTACGATAACGCCAGAAATATTTATTAATAACCTTTAAGTGTTTCAAAACGCTGATAAAATTTGAACGAAATTAATTGTTGTGTTTGAATGAAATTAAGAAAGAGTGATAAAGGGCTTTTGAATAATATTTGGAAGATAAACATTCTGACTATTATTTTGCACTCGGAGAGATGGCAGAGCGGTCGAATGCGGCGGTCTTGAAAACCGTTGACTGTAACAGGTCCGGGGGTTCGAATCCCTCTCTCTCCGCTTGAATTATTGATTTTTCAATATTTACAAAAGAACCACTTAAAAAACACCCATTAAATTAAATAATGGGTGTTTTTTAAGTAAAATTTCATAACCCCTACCTATATCACTTTGATTTTGTAATACCATCTCTTATTAGCTTAAATATTAAAAACAACTGCCGTCTTTACTTTACTAATATTAGCATTGCCAACCTCTTGGATAACTAAGTGAAAACCAAAATTTGTTTCGCAACAGGTACAATCAATTACGATTGTACTCATTTTTAAACCGTGCTAATATTGAACGTTTTTACGTTATTCTCGAAAAGTTTGTAATATATCTGTAGAGTAGTTTCATGGAGTTATTTACAATTCCCTATTTAAAACGCTATATGCCCTCTGATACCAAAAACATGCACAGGCCCTCTGTCTTTATTATAAGCAGGATTATTTACAAACTGATAATCGAATGTGAGCCAGAAAAAGGGCGTAAGCTTTGCACTATAATAGGTTTCAATAATTGTTTCACGTTTATAATTTATAGTACCGTCACCAATAATAAAACCATAACCGCCTGCTTTTAAAAAATCTCTGTGGCCTTTAGATATTCCATTACTCACTACTGCAATGCCCAATACGTCATCAGGTCGCTTCCATTTATTTCCTTTAATTGATACGCCTGCATTGATAGTGTTATCAATTTCTGTAAATGCCCAGGTAGCGTATCTGCCGTCATTCCATCCAAGCCTGCTGAAAAAACCTATGTTATCTGTTAACTGTTGTTCAAGGTTCAATCCCAACCCAATTTTTCTTCCCCCGTATAATTTATGTTCTACTTCACCTCTGATTACATCTAACAAAACTGTATCATTACCGGTAATAGCTTTTTGTCCATCCTGATAAGATGGGGCTTGTGTATAAGTATTACTAATTATAAAGCGGATATTGCCCGGATATTTGCGTATAGAAAATTTATGTTCTACTTCAAAAGTTTCTGAATGTGCCTTGGCAATGTCATACTCCATTAAGTGGAAATTAGCAATACGAGGCACTGCGACGCTTGACACACGAATGGCCCATTTTGGTTTTATCAATTCAGCTACTAATCCAAAAGTATATCCCCTTGTATTGGCAGGATAATCCCATGCACCATTTGACCATAAGCTCCAATTAAAAAATTGTGTTCTTGGGTCTTTGCTGTATGTATTATTATCATAAAAATCTGCGATAGCAAATTTGCCGGCACTGATAGTAATTCTATTAGTTGGAATTTTACCGGCAACCTGATTAAAATTGTCTGTAACATCTTCATAACCGGTATTGCCTAATGGAATATGTTGCTGCAAAAAGGCTCGTGCAATAAACAATTGCGGTTTAACATCGCCAATACGATATGTTTCTCCGTTCAATGCTCCGGCTACTCCTGTAGCAAAACTTAAACCGTTACCACCTGATATTTCCGGATTGAAATAGAATGCTGCATTCTTCCATAATTTCCTTCCCAAAAATAATGTGCTTGTAAGGCTTGTAGCACTGGGTTCAACGGTATCTGCCAATGAATTTGAACCGTTATATAATGATTTGAAACCTGAATGTTTTTGTGAAATAACAGTTAATTGAAAATGCGTTGACCACTTCGTACTTGTGGTGTCCTTTTCAATTTGTTGTGCAGCTACCTTTTTTGTAACAACCGTCCATATTAATAGTGATAAAATCTTTTTTACTGTCATAACGTAAATTTATAAGCGTTGGTGATTTAGTTTTAGTTATTCGTTATAACCACTGGTTATATTTTTTAATGTACCAGTTTTTTACGAGTTGGGTAAGCAAACAATAACAGGTAAGAATCCCTACAAGCCATATAAAATAAGTGAAAGGCAGCGGTTGCATTTTAAACCCTGCTGCAAATGGCGTGAAAGGAATAATAATACCAATCAACATAATAAAAGATGTTAATGCCACAACAGGAGCAGATGCCCAACTTTGAATAAAAGGTATTTTTCTGGTACGTATCATATGTACAATAAGCGTTTGTGATAAAAGGCTTTCAATAAACCAACCTGTTTGAAAAATACTTTGGTTATCAGGAGAATTGCTTTTGAAAACAAACCACATTACTGCAAATGTTGCGTAGTCAAAAACAGAGCTGATAGGGCCAATAAAAATCATGAATTTTTGTATGCCCGAAGCATCCCATTTTTTTGGTTTTTCTAAAAACTCTGCATCCATTTTGTCCCACGGAATGGAAACCTGTGAAATGTCGTACAAAAGGTTATTGATTAAAATCTGAACAGGAAGCATTGGCAGAAATGGAAGCAATGCACTTGCCCCCAACATGCTGAACATGTTTCCAAAGTTGCTGCTGGCAGTCATTTTAATGTACTTGATAATATTACCGAATGTTCTTCGCCCATAAATCACACCTTTACGCAACACCATTAAATCTTTTTCTAATAAAATAATGTCTGCACTTTCTTTTGCAATATCAACAGCGGTATCTACGCTAATGCCTACATCGGCATCACGCAAAGCGGCTGCATCATTGATGCCGTCTCCCATAAAGCCAACGGTGTGCCCTTTCGTTTGCAATACTTTTATTACTCTCGACTTTTGAATAGGACTTAATTTGGCAAAAATTGAAATATCATCAACCTCATTTTGTAATTCTTCATCAGTCATTTTTTCCAACTCGTTGCCCAATAAAATTTTATTGAAATCAATACCTACATCACGGCAAATCTTTTTTGTAACTATTTCATTATCGCCCGTCAATACTTTTATGTTTACTCCTAATTTTTGCAGGGCTTCAATAGATGCTTTTGCAGAAGGTTTTGCAGGGTCAAGAAAACCGATGAAGCCTGTTAAGGTCATATCTTTTTCATCCTCTACTGAATAAGTTAATGCACGGTCATCAAACTCTTTAATAGCTACCAATAAAACTCTTAACCCGTCTTCGTTCAATTTTCTGGATGTATTCAAAACAATTTCACGCATTTTTTCATCCATTGGAATAACAGCGTCTGAAGCAATCTGCAATTGACGGTCGCTGCCGGGGTCAAAAGCATGACTGCACAAATCCAGCATTTCTTCTACTGCTCCTTTACAAATCAACAGATGCTTACCGTTCCGTTCCTGAAGAATTACTGACATACGACGACGCTGAAAGTCGAAAGGAATTTCATCCACCTTTACAAAGTATTCTTCTACTTTTAAATGATCATGCAGTTCTGTATGCTCTAAAACCGCCTGGTCTAAAATGTTTTTCAACCCCGTTTGATGATAACTGTTTAAATAAGACCATTTCAACACTTCTTCATCCTTATCTCCAAATAAATTTAAATGCTGCTTCAAAACAATTTTATCAAGTGTTAGCGTACCTGTTTTATCGGTACAAAACACATCCATTGCCCCTATGTTTTGAATAGCATTCAACCGTTTTACAATCACTTTTCTTTTACTCATGTTTACTGCTCCTTTCGCAAGGTTAGCAGTAACAATCATTGGCAGCATTTCCGGTGTTAACCCTACTGCAACAGCAATAGCAAACAAAAATGCTTCCATCCAATTGTGTTTGGTAAGCCCGTTAATTAAAAACACAAGGGGTACCATGATGAGCATAAAACGTATCAACAGGTAGCTTACTTTATTCACTCCCTTATCAAAACTTGTTTCTGCACGTTTGCCGATAATGGATTTACTTAATGAACCAAAATAAGTTTGATTACCTGTGGTAATAACAACAGCAGTAGCTGAACCGCTTACCACATTGGTTCCCATAAAACAAATATTGTCTAACTCTAAAGGCGTTTTTTTATCAGCCTCTCTAATAACAAGGTTTCGCTTCTCAACGGGTAAGGCTTCACCCGTAAGCATGCTTTCGCTTATAAACAGGTCCTTTGATTTAATGATACGGCAATCAGCGGGTATCATATCGCCTGCTGACAGAAAAACAATATCGCCGGGTACTAAGTTTTTAATATCCACTTCTATTTTGCCGGTATCTTTTCGCAAAACAGTAGCGGTTGTTTTTACCATGCTTTTTAGTTGCTCTGCTGCCCTGTTGCTTCTGTATTCCTGAAAAAAACGAAGCAATGAACTTACCATTATCATTATGCTGATTGTAATGACTGTTTTGTATTCTTCTTCTCCGGGCTTTGACAACCACACATCAGTAATTAATGAAACAATGGCTATGATGAAAAGGATGCCGATAAACGGGTTAATAAAAGCATGAAATAATTGCCTGTACCATGCAGGAGCTTTTTCATGATGCACTTCATTAAGTCCGAAATGTTTTAGCTTTTCCGCTACATCATCGTCTGATAAACCTTCGTTGCCGGTTTCAAGAATGCTGAAAAAGAAATTATCATCGCTGCTGCTGACTGATTTGATTTTTGCAATTACTTCTTCGCTCAATCCCTCACCATTAGTTGGAATTGACAACCGGTTTTTGATGTTATTTTTTACTGTTGAAAGCATGCTCTTTATTTTTTTGAATTTCGGTTTCCAATTAATATCTGTACCATTGAAAGAAACAATATTACGGACAAGCCGATGATTGTATATTTTACAATAGGGATATTTTTTGCAAGATTACGGTACCAATTAACATTAAGGTCAATAAGGTACACTGCTATCGAAAGTATGGTTATGGCGTTTAGCCAACGTATATTTTTTTTCATTTTATCTGGTTGCTAAATAAAAGGATGCCGATAAGGTCTTCGTCTCTTTGTTAAAGGATAATTTGGTTTATAGGAAGTATTGCGGCCGTTTGTAGAAGCTGTTTCTTTTTCTGTATGGGAAGAAATAAAAGGGAAAAGCTTGTTGTAAACGGAAGGTTTGCTCCAAATTTTTTTGCTGATTCTTTTTAGTTGAAAATTGAATTTGAACATACGCTTTGATTTTGTTTCTCTTATCTGCAAGAGGCATTATCAAAGCCATCCTTTTAATAAGAGAAGATTAATAATTTTTGTAGCCCGAAGGATATGTGTCCATGATTGTTTTTTTAACGTGCAGCAAAGCTAAAACAGCCTTTGGGAGAAGGCTGTTAGAAAGCATATAGAATGTTATTAGAAATTTATTAGAGCGATGGCAGATGTGGTAATTGAATAGTGAAAGTTGTTCCTTTATTTTTTTGTGATGCAACTGATATTTTGCCTTTGTGCAGTGCGATTATTTTCTGTGTAAGCGGTAAGCCAATACCATTACCGCCAGCAAACATTTTGTTTTTACCTCTGTAAAAAGGAGTGAAAATATTTGCTAAATCTTCGTCACTTATACCAACGCCATTATCAGTAAAATTGATAATTACATTTCTTTCGTCAAATGAAATAGTAACCATCACTTCATTGGCTGATGAAAATTTGCAGCCATTTTCCATTAAATTAATAAAAGCAGTTTTCAGCAAATATTCATTTCCATCAACAGAAACAGATGTATCGTTTTCATTTTCTTTTTCAAACATAATTTTAACCGTGTATGTGGGTTGATTATGCAACACATCATTTCTTGCATCCAACAATACTTCGTCAATACGAATTTCTTTAAATGAAATCTCCGTTTGGTCATAACTCGCCTTTGCAAAATCGAGCAGGCTGTTGGAAAGGCGAACAAGATTTTTTATATCTGAAACAATATGTTCATTGGCATTTTTGTATTCTTCAATACTTCTTTCTTTTTGAGCTGTTAACTGAAGCTCAGCCAACATTGCTGTTAATGGCGTTCTTATTTCGTGTGAAATGTTTGATACGAATTGTTTTTGTGCATCAAAAGAATTTTCTAACCGGTTGAGCATTTCATTGAATGTGATAGCCAACGATGCAATTTCATCTTTTCTATTTCCTTCATTAATTCGCAAATCCAGGTTGGTAGCTGTAATGTTCTTTACTTTATCAACAATGGCAGCAACAGGTTGTAGAGACTGCATAGCTAAAAATCTGCCTACAAAAAAAGTAATGATGATTGAAACAGCCAATGCAATAAGTAATGTGTTTCGAAGGGCATTCAATTTTGCATAACCGTATTCATCATTGGCCGCAGCAGTAATTACATAGTGCTTATTATTATGGCTGTATAAAAAGCCAACCACCTGTAAGTTGTTTAGATAAAAGTGCATTTCTCTTAGTGAAACAATACTGTCAATCATTCCTTTTGTCTCTTTTACTTTATCTGTCTCCACGGCATCGTGATAGAGTAAGTTGAATGCAGTATCATACATTGCCATCTCTTCCTGAAACAAAGCATTCGGTGATTTTTTGTAAATTAATTGCAGTACGTCAGGTTCTATTTTTGTATCTAATAACAGGCTTGCTTTTGTTGATGCCTGCTGTTTCAGCCGTTTGAAGTATTCATCTTCTCTTGTTTCTGCGGAAGTAAAATAGACGGTTAGTGCAAAAGCCGATAGCAAAGCAGCAACCAATAACGTAAACAATAAAGTGAGCTTTATTTTTATTTGCATGGTCAGGCTTTTTTTAGAATAAAGCCCAAACCCGGCTTTGTATGAATAAGTTTGTCTGCAAAGTCTTTATCGATTTTTTTCCGGAGATAGTTGATGTACACATCAATAAAGTTTGTGCCTGTATCGAAAGTTGTTTGCCAAACATTTTCTGCTATTTCAGTACGGCTTAGTATTCTTTCCGGATTTTGAAGCATGTACTCCAAAAGTTTAAGTTCTTTGGGTGTTAGCTGAATTTCTGAGCCACTACGTTTTACAATTTTTGTATGAAGATTCATTTCAATATCAGCATACTTCAATAAAAAGCCAACAACATTTGTATTGTTTGCTGTACGCTTCAGCAATGCACGTATGCGAACCACCAATTCTCTCAGTTCAAAAGGTTTTACTAAATAATCATCTGCTCCTGCATCAAAACCTTCAACCTTATCATCGGTTGTACCTAATGCAGTTAACATAACAATGGCAATATTCGGTTTCAGGCTTCTGATTTCTTTGCACAAATCAAGTCCGTTTATGTTGGGGAGTATAATGTCCATAATAATAACATCGAAAGCATTATTTATTGCCAGCTTTCTGCCCATCATGCCATCAAATGCAAGTGTTACTGCAAAACCATGTTCTTCCAAACCTTTCTTGGTTAGTTCAGCTATTCTTTGTTCATCTTCAATAAGCAAAACCTGCAACATTATTACCTGATTAGTGAAATGTAAAGATAGTAATAGCTTTCTGAGCAAAGCAAATGAAGCGGGTGGTAGCTATGTTATTATAAAGTCATTTTCTTTGATGTTCTGTAAATCCACCCATTACCTTTTGCATGATTTTTATTTTTGCCCAACGGGGAACAGTTCGTAAACTGTAAATCAAAATTTTTGAAAGTAGTCCGGGCAAAACATTTGTCTGCTTACCTAATGCGTTTAAGATTGGAACGCCAAGTTGTGAAGGAACTAATGCTTTTCCCATTTTCATATTTGAACGATGCCCGAAACCACTTTCTACGGGTCCGGGTGCTGCTGCTAAAACATCTACATTAAAAGGTTTTAATTCAACTGCCAATGCTTCAGCAAAAGATTGAATATATGCCTTGGTTGCTGCATAATTTGAAGCATAGGGAACCCCCTGAAATGCCACAAGAGAACTTAGAAAAATTATTCCACCGCGATTTTGTTGCTTGAATTTTTGAGCAAAGAAATGTGTTAATGAAAGAACAGCTTCGCAGTTTACTCTCAACATATTTATTTCTTCATGCAATGAGCTATCTGTAAATAATCCAGAAGTTCCGAACCCTGCATTGTTAATAAGCAAGCCTATGTTAAGGTTATGAGAGGCTTCAATAATTTTTTCTACTCCATTTGATTCTGAAAGATCCGCTGCTACTGCTTTTATCTGAATGTTGGCCTTGCTTTTTAAATCATTTTCAACTTTATTGATGCGTTGCGAATCTCTTGCATTAATGATAAGGTTAAAACCTGCTAAAGCTAATTGAGTTGCTAATTCGAGCCCAATGCCAGACGAAGCACCTGTTACAATTGCCCATTCTCCGTATTTGGATTGGAGCCTTTTTCTTTCGGTTTGTGAAAGCACCATTTTGAAATCGTTTAAAGTTTATGATGCAAAAATGCAATTGCATACAGCTTTAAAACGATAACAAATGTTTAGACTTTTCTATTCCTGCCTTTTTCAGCCTGCTTAAATGCACAGGAGTAATACCTAAATATGAAGCAATCATGTGTTGCGGTACCCGGTTGTGTATGTTTGGAAAAACATCTGTAATGCTGTCGTAGCGTTCTTTAGGCGTTCTTGCATACATGTTTTTAATCCGGTCGTCTTGATAGATGAAATAAAACTCTGCAATCAGCCGCCCCATTTTTTGCCCTTCTGTTAAATTTTTATAACCCCATTCAATGGCTGAGCGTGGCAAAACTACCACTTGTGTTTCTTCAATTGCCTGTAAGCTGTAAAGTGATGGTTGCTTTTGAATAAAGTTGGCATAGTCTGCAATAAACTGGTTTTCTAAAGCAAAATGTAATGTATGTTCTGTTCCCTCATTATCTATAATAAGAACCCTGATAAGACCTTTATTGATAAAGAAGATTTCATTCGGAATAGCGTTAGGTCGACTTACCGTTTCTTGTCGTTTGAAGGTTTTGGTAACAGCTTGATTAAGGAAGTTGTTTAACTCAACTTCTGAAACATTAATCATCTGTTGCATTACCTGTTTAATTTGTTCCATTTATTTTCACAAATTATTTATTGTTGCTATCAGTCTTGCCATCGCAGCCAACATTTTGCATTGAAGCAAAGATTGAATTTGGAATAAGTTATTGAAGTTATTTATAAAGGCTGATAGTTGTTCTTCTAACTGAACCGCACCATGACTTTACATATTACTGATGTTTGCTTGTATTACCCAACTTATCTAAAAACTCAATGTTATACGCCGGCTTTCATTTTTGCCAATTGTTCTACTGTCTGTTTTACAGCTACTGCATTGGTTGTAGGGGTGTAGTTAAATGCTGTATTGAACTTTGAACTGTCAAAATAATAGTCCCTGTCATACTGATAACACATTTCATACATTTCATTTAATATAGGAACAAAAAGTCCGATTGCTTTTAAAGCCCAACCGGGTAGCACCTGATATTTATTGCTTGTTTTCATTTCCGTAGCAAATAAATCAATCCATTCTGCACCTGTAATTTTTTGTGGGTCAGTAGGCAAGTTCCAAACCTTGTTGTATGCACTTTGCGTATTTCCTAAAATGGCTGTTCCTTTTGCAAGGTCAGGTGTATAGCTTACACTATGAATTACTTTTGCATTGCAAAACCATTGTGCTTTTTTTCCTTTTGCTAAGTTGTCATAAACAGTGTTCATTAAAATACTGTTGTTCTTTATGCTACCGAAAAAATCTGCAGACCTTGCAATAATTGCATGTAGATTTCTTTTTTCAATACTGTCTAAAATCAACTTATTAACTATTGTCCTTACTTCTCCTTTTTTACTTGTTGGGCTAATGGGAGAATTCTCCGTAATGTGATTTACATTATTACCACCAATGGCATACACATTGTCAAAAAATACAAGTTTAGCTTCATGATGAATGCAAGCGTCAATTACATTTTTTATAAGCGGTGGCCACAATTGTTGCCAGAGTTTTGCATTGTAGTTAAACCCAACCATCAAGTAAACTACCTGACTACCTTCAACAGCCTTAAAAACCTGTTCTCTAATTGTAAGGTCTGCTGAATGTAACTGGTCTGTTGAGTTTATTTTTTTAGGATTTCGGCTAACAAGTCGTATGTCAGCGGTATATGTGTTTAATGCTTTTGCCAATTCAATACCTATTGCACCCCCTGCACCTAAAATTGTCTGTTTCATTCTGTAAATTTTTTTGTTTGCTATGTTGTAGTCGTATTGTTTGTATATGCTTGCGTTTAACATTAACGCATTAGTTTTTCACGGTATTCGAAACTATGTTGATGAATTAATTGTTTTGTTCTTAAAGATAAAATATTCGTTGGTAGCATTGTCAAATCGCAATAAGACAAATGCTCCTCTTACAAACCATTTTTAATTTTCAAAGTTTTTGCACTGTCAAGTTTTAGTAAATAATCTTTCAGCAGTTCCATTTTTTTAAACTCTTGTTCATCTGTCACATAATGTTCTCCGTCATAAAATTCTTTTGGGAATATTTTGTCAAAGTCCTTATTGAAAGAAGCTAATAAAGAGGGAAACTCTTTTAAGTACTTCCGTAAAATATCTTCATTTAAATACCGAACTCTACCGGCATCATCAATAATGTATGTTACAGTATTCTTAGGCAATAGTGCCCTTGTAACTGCATGTATTACGGTTCTTGTTAAGATACCAGGGCCTATTGCGGCTCCACTCTTTTCAATTGCTGTAAAAACATAATAGTGTCCAATATTTTTAAGCTTTGAACACTTTTCATTATTAAATAACGATTGCGGGAATCTTACATAAACATTCATCCCATCACTAAAGCCCCACATATGGCCTTTAAAAGAACTGCTGTCCAATCGCATAAATTTCGCATCTACTATAGATGTATCAACATTGCTGATTACAACATATTCAATTAAGAAACTGTCTTTAACAGAAGAACTATTATCAACAAATTCTTGAAATGTTTTATAAATAACCCTTTGGCGTGTCTCAGGAATATTTGTTTGTGCAATAGATAAAGAAATTGAAAACAAAATAAAAATGAATAATAGTTTAAGAGCTTTAATTTCTTGCATAAAATATGGCTTATAACAGGCAGGGCCTATGCAGGTTGAAAACTAATATTCATCTGCCAATAACTACTGCCAATTGAAAATATATCATTGAAGTTATGTACAAAAGCTGACAGTAATTTGTTTAACCGAACTAAAGTTGGGATTTACAATTAGCTAATATTACGATGTCATATCCAACTTGCATAAAGCCCAATGTTGACTGCTTAATTTTTACTTTATCCTGTTATATTTCTTCAGCAAGTCAATAACCGATTTATGAGGCAGTGCATAAGATTTATTGCCGTTTACACCTTCCATTGTTTCAGCAGCCACCATAGCATTTATAATAGCTTCTTCTGTCGCTTGCACAGTTGCCTCAAACAAAGGGTTTATCAAATCGTTTGGTAACAATTCAACTTTTGCAAAATCGTTTCTTTGGAATGCGTTTGTATTGGCAGTAGAAAATGCAATGAAAATATCACCGGAGCCATTCATTCCATATCCTCCAACATTTCCAATACCTAAAGGAACTCTTTGAGCTATTCTTTTGAGTTGATGTGGAAGTAATGGTGCATCTGTTGCAACTACTACAATGATAGAGCCATCACCTTCCTGTCTATAAGATTGTGGTGGCATTTTCAATTCATTGTTCAATGTATCCATCAGTTCTTTACCAACAGGAACACCAGCTATTGTCAAAGATGACTTTCTACCGAAGTTGGTTTGCACAAAAACTCCAATCGTATAAGTTGAGTCTTTTATTTTTACAATTCTTGATGAAGTCCCGCTACCTCCCTTAAATCCTAAGCACATCATTCCTGTACCTCCGCCAACATTTCCCTCCTTTACATATCCTGATTTTGCACTGTTTAAGGCCTCGTAAGCGTTACTTTCCTTTACTTGAAAGCCATAGATATCATTTAAAAAGCCATCATATGTTTCAGCAACAACAGGATAAGTGTACCAGAAATCTTCTTTATACCAATGCTTATCTACAAACCATTTCAGTACAGCATCTCTTACTACACCAACGCTATTGGTATTGGTTAACATGATGGGTGTTTCCAAAAAACCTGATTCTGTTAACCAGGTTGTTCCTGTCATTTCTCCATTTCCATTAAGGGAATACCAATTTGCAAAAACCGGGTTATTGTTTTTACCTCTTGGTAAAATAGCTGTAACTCCCGTTCTAACAGGCCCTTTTCCAATAGTGTTTTTACCTTCGCCAGAAATGATGGTACTATAACCCACCTCAACACCTTTTACATCTGTTATAGCATTAAATTTCCCCGTGGTTCCGTTAAATGGAATTCCAATATCCCTTGCTCTTTGTTGCTGTCCAAAGGTGGATGATTGAACCAATAAGAGTAAGCATAGTAATTTTAAATATTTCATTGATATCAAATTTTTTGAATGGTTTGGTAATATAGCAGCAGACGTTTGAGTATTTATGAAAGTATGGAATTCATTGATTGTCCGGCACGGAACAAATATTCATTTGAAAAGTTGAAGTTAAGAATTGAAGCCAAATATTAAATGTAGAGCCCAAATTGCATACAACCAAATGTTGGCGGTTCGTTGCTATTCTTGCGATTTACATTCTGTCATAAAGTTGTCGTGGTATTCTCTTTAAAATTGCTGCAATAAGCTTCCATCTTTTTGTAACGTAAACAATCTTCTTTCTCTTTATTATAATACCGTCAAAAATTTGGTTAGTTGCTTTGTCAACCGATGCAACCCAAAATTGTCCTCCTCCTTTTGCCATTGCAGTATCAACAAATCCCGGTCTTACATCTGTTACAAATATTTGCATTTTTAATTTAGTTGCTTTTTGTCGCAGTCCTTCCAAATAGTTTATTTGAAATGCTTTTGTTGCATTATAGGCTGGTGCAATTCTACTTCCACGAAGCCCACTTACAGAACTAATTGCAACTAAATGCCCTGCTTTTTGATTTTCAAAATAATTGAAAGCCCAATTAGCAACACAAGTAAACCCGATTACATTAGTTTCAATTGTTCGCTTTTCAATTTCATAATCAAGTTTGTCGTTTAAGTCGCCGGTTCCTGAACTAATTATCAGCAAGTCAAGTCCGCCAAGTTCGTTTGTCAAGGCTTCTAAATTTTCAACTATTTTGTTGGTGTCTGTTATGTCAAAAGTCTTTATGTAAAACGAATTTGGTTTTTGAGATTTTAATTCTTGTAACAATTCTGCTCGCCTTCCGGCAATTCCAATGATATAGTTTTCGTCTGCCAACTTCAAGGCAAGTGTTTTTCCTATCCCTGATGTTGCACCAATAATTATTGCTTTATTCATTCAAATTTTATTGCTGTTAATTTTTAGGATGTCTCTTGATAATAACGAGTAACGTCCACGTATTTGCGTTGATACGGTATTTAAAATTATATTGTTGAATTAATTGATTCGCTATAATAAGATAAAATGTTCAATGCTCGTTTGTATGCCAACAGCAATAACGCTAAATGCTCATGTGCGTTCACTTTGCTTGGTATAGGCTTCTAAATATTTTGCTTTAAAAAATCTGTTGTTACAACAGTAGCGAACTCTCCGTTCAAACTAGCTAAAGCTGTTTCGTGAATTAATTCTGCTGGATAATTTTGTCCGTCAAGTCCTTTTTTATTGAACGTAGCAGTTGCGTCAGATACAATAAAAGTGTCAAAACCGAAGTTACCCGCCATTCTTGTTGTTGTTGAAACACAATGGTCTGTTGTTAATCCTACAATTACAAGTTTGGTTATTTTCTGTTTGTCGAGTTGCTCTTTTAAATCTG
>SAIW01000010.1 GCA_004028795.1 Chitinophagaceae bacterium | reverse complement strand
AAGGATTGTTTTATTTAATGTTAATTGGTGAATTGCCAACAGAAGAAGACGTACATCATATAACCAATGTTTGGCAACGCCGCAGCCATGTGCCTGCTCATGTGTTTAAAGCTATTGATGCACTGCCGCTAACTGCTCACCCGATGACGATGTTTGTAACAGGTGTGATGGCTTTACAAACAGAAAGCAACTTTGCAAAAGAATATGCAAAAGGTATTAATAAGAAAGATTACTGGAACCCGATGTACGATGATGCAATGGATTTAATTGCACGTTTACCGAGAATTGCTGCATATATCTATCGCAGAAAATATAAAAATAAAGAACATATTGAACCAAATGGTTTATTAGACTGGGCAGGAAACTTGGCACACATGATGGGTTATGAAGATGAAAGCTTTAAAGAATTAATGCGTTTATACATGACTATTCATGCAGACCATGAAGGCGGTAATGTTTCTGCTCATACAACACATTTAGTTGGTAGTGCGTTAAGTGATCCTTATTTAAGTTATGCAGCAGGCATGAATGGTTTGGCTGGCCCGTTGCATGGTTTAGCCAATCAGGAAGTAATAAAATGGATTTTTGAAATGCAGGAAAAGCTGCAAACTGAAGAGCCAACCAAAGAACAAATTGAACAATATGTAAAAGATACGTTGGCATCCGGTAAAGTTGTTCCCGGTTATGGCCATGCTGTACTGCGTAAAACAGACCCGCGTTTTACTGCACAAATGGATTTTGGAAAAAAACACATGCCCGATGATAAATTGGTAAACACAGTTTGGAAGATTTATGAAACTGTTCCGCCAATATTGCAATCTTTAGGAAAAATTAAAAACCCTTGGCCAAATGTAGATGCACATAGCGGAGCATTGTTAGTGCATTATGGTTTTGTTGAGTATGAATTTTATACAGTGCTGTTTGCAGTAAGCCGTGCATTAGGTGTGTTGGCAAGTCTTTGCTGGGACAGAGCTTTAGGCTTTCCGCTTGAAAGGCCAAAGAGTGTAACCACAGAATCTGTAAAACATTGGTTAGAAGGTAAAGGAGAAATTTGGGAGTAAGCTGTAGGTTATAAATTAGGCTGCTGTTGCGTCGCACACTTTTACGTTCAGAACATTATTCGGCAAATACATTTCAAAATGCTTCGATATTAACGGAGCATTTTTTATTTTACAATCCTCAACAAACACCTCCTTATGCCTGTAAGTAAAAAAGCAATTGTAAAAAAAACTGCAAAAGCTATTGTCAAGAAAGTTGCGAAAAAAGCAGCTAAAAAAGCAGTTAAAAAAGAAAAGGAGTTAATTAAGTATGAAGACAAATCGAAAGGGCAACCCGAGTTGGTTATTATTTTTAACAGAATTAAAGAAATAATGATGCCTTATGCAAATGGTTCAATTAAGGCTCATGGCGGCAGCGGCGGAAAGCTGCTTTTAATAAGCCACAAACCTTTAGAAATACAAGGTAGAAAGCGAGATGAACTTTGGTTTACAAGTATCCTTATTCAAAAAGGCTACGTTGGTTTTTATTTTATGCCCATTTACGGATATAAAAAGTTAGGAGAGCAAATACATCCTCAATTAATGAAGTGCTTAAAAGGTAAGGCTTGCTTTCATATTAAGAAAAATGATGAAGAGTTATATGCACAAATTACAGAAGTAATGAAGCTTGGTTATGAAGCTTATAAAAAATCGGGTTGGGTAGATTAATTATTTTTTTGGAGCAGTATAATCAAACCATAGATTTGCATTCTCAAAAAAAAGGGGGTTTAGCTCAGTTGGTAGAGCGTTTGCATGGCATGCAAAAGGTCAGCGGTTCGACCCCGCTAATCTCCACATATTAATAGCAAAATCATTGTAGGATATATTTAGTGAATTAGCTGTGTAATAGTTTATTGGATTGAGTTGTTTGGATTTTATTACTTCATGGCTTCCATTTACTCACACATATAAGTATCGCTGACAACTTTTTTAAGGTTAATTTTTGATAATACATTTAAATTTAAAAACACGCTTATGAGGAAAGTTTTACTTTTTCTTTTTATTTCTTTTATTGGATTGAAAAGCCGGGGACAGACGACATATACATGGAATGTTACCTCAGGTGATTTTGATGCATCCGGCAGCTGGTCACCTGCCCGTACATCACCGGCGGCAAATGATGTCCTTGTATTTAATGGTGCTGTACAAAGTACTGTAACCGTTACCAATATCCCTACCAGGGAAACAATTGGCAAATTAACTATTACCAACAATTGTGCAGTGACCTTTTCCACAGCGATCAGTGTTTCAGGTACGGGTACTGTTGCCCGTTCAGGTAGTGCTGTTACTGGTACCGGCACCTCTTTTAACACAGATTTTATCCAAGGAGATGTAGTTAATCTTGGTTCTGCCTCTAACGAAGTGGCCTCTGTTACTTCTGCAACTTCGCTAAGCACCAGTGCTTCCGGTGCTGTTACTTCCGGTACTGCCTATACAAAATTTTCGCGTATCACTATTTCCGGAGGCAGCAATGCGTTGCTTATTAATGCAGGCTCTTCTTTAACCATCAGTGCTACTAATTCTGTATCTATTTATACTGCTACCGGTACAACAGGTAGCATTAGCGGTGCACTAACCTTTTCAGGTAGTGCTCACCGTTTAAATGTGAATGATGCCGGTGCCGTTACCTTTAATTCAGGCAGTATTTATACACAGGGAACCGGCTTTTCCGGGAATGCTTTTACCGCTACCGGTGTTGCCAATGCAGTTGTTTTTGCAAATGGTTCTACCTGTAGCATAGGTGCAGGTGCCAATCCTTTCGGGTTATCAGCACCTTCTTCCAAAGTTACCTTTAACAGCGGAAGCTTGTTTATACAAACATCAGGTACAATAGTTTTTTCAGGACGTACCTATGCTGACTTTCAACTGAATACCGGCAGCTCATCAAGTGTTTCAGGTAGTGCTGCGGTTTCTATCAACAACCTGATTGTAACCGGCAACTCAACACTATCATGGGGTATGACGGGTACTCCTGGTCATGCTATTAAAGGAAATATTACTGTTAACAGTGGATCTACCCTCACTTTCGCTCCATTAGCCGCGGGTACTGTTAATTTAAATGGAACAGCGGCTCAAACAATTACAGGTGCCGGCACAATTACCATTGGCAATAATGCCACAGTAGTAAATGGAAATACAGCAGGGATTACTGTTGCATCAGGCACCAGGATAAATCTTGTTACCGGTGGCATACTCAACTTAAACTCCAATCCTTTTATATTCCAAAGCACCTCAGCAGGTACAGCAAGCATAGGCCCTATTACTGGTACGTTAAGCAATGCAACCAATGTAACTGTACAACGCTATATACCTGCTCACTCAGTTAGAACCTATACCCTCATTACCCCTGGTGTAAATGGTACCACTATGTACAACGGCTGGCAGGAAGGCGGTGCTTCCACATCAGGATATGGTACGCAAATCTCTGGTATTTATGCAGGCAATGGTTTTGATTTTGCCAGTGCATCGGGCACTTCAAGTGTATTTGGTTATAACGACGAACAGAACCCGGGTGCCAAATGGGAGAGTCTGGGTACAGGAAACACTTTAGGTTCTGCCCCTGTGAATGTTCCTTTCTATCCTGGACAGGGTTGGTTACTTTTTATAAGGGGCGATAGAACTGTAGGACCCGGTAGTGGAGCGTCTACAGCCACTACCTTGCGTGCTACAGGCTACCTTACAACGGGCACTGTTGATTTTATTAATCTACTTGACCCCAATGCCAATAAATATACTTTAATAGGAAATCCTTATGCATGTGCTATTAATTGGAGCACTACTTCGAAAACCGCACTTAATAATTCTTTTACCGTTTATGACCCTAATTTAAGAAGCTTTGTTACTTCTGATGGTACTACTGTATCACCTAATACAAGCCAGCAACAAGCCAATGTAATACAATCAGGTCAGGCATTTTTTGTTCAGACCGATAATTCCGGCAGTCAACCTGATTTTGTTGTAAATGAAAGTGATAAAAACACCGCTGCATCCACTTCTGGTTCAAATACAGTATTTGGTACTGAAATAAAAAAAACACAATTAAATATTAATCTTTACACAGGTGCAAGTAGTCAACAAACAACATTTGCAGATGGCGTAGTAGCTGTATTTAATAATCAATATTCAAAAGATTTAGGTAAAGAAGATGTACCCAAGTTTACCAATTTCAACGAAACATTTGCTCTTTATCGCAATAATACTTCATTAAGTATAGAAGGTAAACCATTACCAATTAACGCCGATACTTTATTTTTCAGTTCACAAAACATGAAGAAGTCTGCCTATAGTCTTGCTGTTGATGCAAGTGGATTTTCATCTGATATTCAGGCTACATTGATTGATAATTATACAGGGAAAAGGCAATTGATTGATTTAAGTAAAATGAATACTTATGACTTTGAAGTAAATAATGATGCAGCTTCTTTTGCTAATGGAAGGTTTATGATTGTTCTTAATAATGCTATTCCTTTAAACACTTCACAAGAAACCTCAATTGCAGAAGTTGACGTGAAAATAAGCCCGAACCCTGTACAAAATCAATTACAAATAAATCTACATGTTCCCGGTTCAGAAATTAAAACTGTTAGATTACTAAATAATCAAGGACAAATAGTTACAGTAAAATCTTTAGGAAATGCGGAAATAATCAACACAAATCTGGATACAAGTAATTTGCCTTCGGGAATTTACTTAGTTGAAATTTTAAAAGGAAACAATAAAGTATTTACCAAGAAAATAGTCAAATAATTATAACACAAAAAATTAGTACATCAAGAAAAAAATATTTAAATGAAAAAAGACTATATAAAAAAAGTAAGTACCTTCTTAGCGATAATTATAATATTAATTGTTCCGGTTCTTACTTATGCTCAACCTATAGACCCAACTCCAGGAAATCCTGATGCCCCTGTAGATGGAGGATTATCCCTTCTCATCGCAGGTGGTATAGGTTATGGAGTAAAGAAGATGAAAGAAAAACGAAGAAAAGAAAATGAAAAATAGTTTTCTTACTGAGTACAATTTAAGCAATAGGTCTTTGATAATTCAAAGACCTATTTAGTTGAAGCTATGTTAAGCTAAAATCAGTTAATCTTTTAAATCGTACATTAAAAGCTCAAACTTTCAGCAGTAATCTCCACATTACCCCCAAAATGAAAATCAGCAACCTGATTATCATTTTTTATTTTCACTAAAACCCTTTGCTGTAAGGCGATTCGTGGATGATAGTATTAACTCTTATAGCTCGAACTGTGTGATTTCTCTTATTATATATGATTCCTTCAGAAAATAGGGTATATTGTAATTTTTATTCATGTACAAAGTCAGCTGTAACCCATAACTGTTGAAGGTTTGAAGCGATGGTAATTCCTTTTTCGATTGCTAAAGAAAGGTTCGAACTCCCCTTTTTAATATTGATACTTTTTTGCTCCAATTCAGTCAATTGATTTTTATGTTTTGAAGAAACTTTAATGAATATTTCCTTAGAGATTTCAGCTAAAGCAAAACGTTCTTCTAATTTTTCCAAGTTGTTTTTTAATTCACTGATTCTTTTATGAGTGATACTTTAAATATATTTTACATAAAACTACTATTTAACTCATTTTATTTAATATCTGAATAAATGATTAATAAAATATCTGCGAGAATTAACCAGCATCACTTCTTTGTTACGAAACTTTGCTTAAGAATAATAAAACAGTTTTAAGAGGTTTTATTGAGATATCCTCGACTCCTTTTTCAGCTGAAGTGATAGGCGAGAGAGGACAGAAAATACTAAAGCGGGTCGCCTTAACGGCATTGGTATTTTACTTTAACTTTAATTCAGTTTAGCAATATGTATTTTGAAGCCGTTAACTGGAGAATGATAAAATAGCTTAGCAGATTGACAATTAATAGCTTTCATTATTTGCCAGATGGCAATCATTTTTGTGAGAGCCTGTAAAACAATTGAATGAAAAAAATATGCATCCTTATAGTCCTTGCACTGCTCATAGGTAATTCTGGTTCTTTTGCACAACAAATCGTATGGAAAGAAATAGAGCCTGGTATCTGGAAAGGTATAGTGGGTAAACCCGAATCTTACGACCTGCTGAAAGCATCCGGTGCAAAACCTTTTGAAGAAGGATTGCTGAAACTTGCTAAGACAGGCTTCCCTTTACAGCAAGATGATATTTCCGCTTCATTGACCGATGGAAAAGTCTATCTGCAATTCCCGTTGCAAAAAGAGGAACAGCTCTATGGTTTTGGATTGAACTTTCAGACTGTTCACCAGCGAGGCAAAATATTACAGCTACATACCGATCACTACGGCGGAAAAGATAATGGTCGTACTCATGCACCCACACCTTTCTATGTTTCTTCCAAAGGGTATGGTGTATTCATAAATTCGGCGAGATATATTACGGTGTATGCAGGTACCGGTGTTCGTAAAAACAGTACCAACCCGGAGATTGCCAAAGACCGGAATACCGATAAAACCTGGAGTTCCCGCCCGTATTCAGATGCGGTGGAAATCATAGTACCTGCAACCGGTGTTGAGGTCTATGTGTTTGCCGGACCTACCACTATGGATGCCGTACGCAGGTTCAATCTTTTTAACGGTGGGGGTGTGCTTCCGCCGAGATGGGGACTTGGATTTACACAGCGAGTAAAATCACTATACACATCCGCTGAAGTGGAAAAAGAAGCAGCTGCATTTGAAGAAAAAGGATTCCCCCTCGATTTTATCGGACTGGAACCCGGATGGCAAAGCAAATCATACCCTGGTACATTTGAATGGGCTCGGCAACGCTATCCTCAGCCTAGCCAGTTTGTGCAACAAATGCTGGCAAAAGGTATCCGGCTGAACCTGTGGATTAATCCCTATGTATCAAAAGAAGCACCTTTTTACAAATCCATACAACCCTACACCGGCTCACATACTGTGTGGGTGGGTGAAGTGCCGGATTTCACTCTGCCGGAGGCACGTGAGGCTTTTATGGGTCAGTTGAAAAAAGACCAGGTGGATATTGGCGTAAGCGGATACAAAATAGATGAAGTGGATGGGTACGATTATTATCTCTGGCCCGATGTAGCCAGTTTCCCTTCAGGTATCAGCGGTGAACAGATGCGACAGACATTCGGTCTGCTGGCACAACGTTATACGAATGAATTGTATCGCAATAAAAACCAACGCACATTCGGCCTGGTGCGGGCTTCTAATGCAGGTGGCGTTTCATTACCCTATGTGATATACAATGATTATTACAACCACGAAGATTTTATCACCGCATTAATCAACAGCGGAACAGCCGGTGTATTGTGGACGCCCGAAGTACGTGCTTCCAAAACAGCCGAAGAATGGCTGCGTCGTTTTCAGACCGTTGTTTTTTCGCCTATGGCTATGATTAATGCATGGAGCAGTGGCACCAAGCCATGGTCATATCCCGAAGTGGCTTCTCAGATTAAAGAATTGGCACTGCTGCGAATGCGTATGATACCCTATTGGTATTCTGAGTTTGCGAAATACCATTTTGAAGGTACACCTCCTTTTCATGGAATGGCACTTGAAGAAGGATTTAAGCAGGAGATTAAAAAAGACGCCACCAACAAAAACCTGGAAGAAAATCCTTATGCAGAAGCTACTTCAAAAGAGATTAAAGACCAATACATGGCAGGCGAATACCTGTTAGTAGCACCACTGTTCACAGGACAGACCACGAGAAAAGTTGTACTACCCAAAGGCAAATGGTATGATTTCTATACCGGCGAATTGGCAGGTGATGGTGAAGTAATCACGGTTACACCGGGTCTTGATAAAATTCCGGTGTATGTAAAAGATGGCGGGGTTATTCCGATGATGCCTGCGATGATGCATGCACCCAAGGCCGGTGAGAAAGTGGACCTTGAGATCCGTTATTATGGAACGAAGCCCGGCTATTACAAACTCTATGACGATGATGGCGAAACTTTCAATTATGAAAATGGTGCCTATAGTTTCCGGGAAATCAGGGTTATCAAAAATGCAGCAGGAAATTTCGTAGGTAGCATTACCGACCCAGTGAAGGGGAAACCAAATACGGTAGGTAGTGTAACATGGAAATTCATGTCAAAATAATAAGCAGGTAAAAATCATACGATGTATAAGAAAATGGTGATACTTGGGCTGTTGTTCTGCTGCCTATCGGCAAAACCGATCGGGTCTGATACAGGAGTGAAAAAAGAAGTGATTGATGTACTTCGCAAACAGATATTGGCAGAGGCAGCCTGGGCCATGCAGGAACAGCCAATCACAGTTACCGCACAAAGCTCCCCGAGAAGTGCAGGTGGCAAACATGATTTTTTTTCCGAAGGAGATTACTGGTGGCCCAATCCCGCAAGTGTGGATAGTCCATATATTCAGAAAGATGGGATGACCAATCCGGAGAATTTTACCGCACATCGTCAGGCGATAATTCGTTTCAGCCGGATTGTTGGTTCATTGGCGGCTGCCTGGCAACTGACCGGCGATAAAAAATATGTTCTGCATATCATGAAACATTGCAAAGCATGGTTTGCCGACAAAGAAACCTACATGAACCCAAGCCTGCTGTATGCACAGGCCATTAAGGGCAGGTTTACAGGCAGGGGAATAGGTATTATCGATACCATTCAACTGATGGAAGTAGTACAATCACTGCTGCTGATGGAAAAAGCGGAAGGAATGGACAAGGCTGCCTTATCAGTAATCAGGAACTGGTTTGTGCAATACCTGCAGTGGCTCACCACACATAAGTATGGTAAAGATGAAATGAACGCAGAAAACAATCATGGTACCTGCTGGGTAATGCAGGTGGCAGCTTTCGCGAAATTTACGCATAACGATACATTACTAAGATTTTGCAGCGAGCGATATAAAAATGTATTACTGCCGAACCAGATGGCAGCCGATGGAAGTCTCCCGCTCGAACTGAAAAGAACAAAACCTTACGGGTATTCTATTTTTAACCTGGACGCTTTCGTGATGATCTGCCAGATATTATCTACCAAAGAAAATAATCTCTGGCACTATGCAACGCCTGATGGCAGATCGGTAAAAAAAGGCATTGATTTCCTTTATCCTTATATCGCCGATAAAAGCAAATGGCCATTTGCACGTGACGTGATGTATTGGGATAACTGGCCGGTAGCACAGCCCTTTCTTGTCTTTGGTGCTGATGCATTTAATAACAGTCAATGGTTGAGCACATGGAAAGGGCTGGAACATGATCCTAAAGTAGAGGAAGTAATCAGGAACCTGCCGGTAAGACATCCGTTGATTTGGTTCAATAATTAGACAATCCTAACAACCGGTAAAAATGATACGCACAAAAAATACCTGTCTGCTTGTTCTTAGCTGTTGCCTTGCTATATGCTCATTGGCACAGAATAATGGGGATGAAGATCAACAGATGCTGAACAACGGGAAGATTCGTGACAAGCAGCAGATAGATAAGGCCCTAAATGGCTGGTGGAAGCAGAGTATGACCACGCATGAACAGCGTATTCAATGGTGGCGTGATGCAAAATTCGGTATGTTTATCCATTGGGGTATTTATTCGCTACCCGGCGGGGAGTGGAAAGGGAAGAAGGTAGAGGGTTATGCAGAACACCTGATGCGGAAAGAAAAAGTACCACGTGCTGAATACCTGGAACTGGCACATCAGTTCAACCCGGTTCAGTTTAATGCAGAAGAATGGGTACACACTGCAAAAGCGGCCGGCATGCACTACATGGTAATTACCGCGAAACATCACGATGGTTTTGCGATGTATGATTCCAAAGTGTCGGACTATAATGTGGTAATGCAAACTGCTTGGAAGCATGACCCGATGGCTGATTTATCTGCAGCCTGTAAAAAATATGGCTTGAAATTCGGATTCTATTATTCTCACGCATTCGACTGGGAGCACCCTGATGCACCTGGCAATGACTGGGAATACAATAATCCCGGCGGCGATTTGAACCTGCATGGCGGCCGCAACTGGTATGACCTGCATCCTGACCTTCTGCTGAAAGCAAAAAAATATGTGGATGAAAAAGCCATTCCGCAAATCAGGGAATTGTTGGCAAAATATCATCCAGATATTTTATGGTTTGATACGCCACAAAAACTGCCACTTTCGGAAAACATCCGCATACTGGAAGCCATACGTGCAGTGGATCAGCAGGTGGTGGTGAACGGAAGACTGGTGAGGGGGCCGGATGGTCTGATGATGGGTGATTATAAAAATACAGGTGATCGTCCCGCAGAATTTGCACCTGTTACTGGCGATTGGGAAGCCATACCCACCACGAATGAATCCTATGGGTATTCAAAATTTGATAGTAGCCATAAGCCCGCCAGCTTTTTTGTACAACTATTGGCTAAAGCCGCATCCCGCGGCGGTAACCTGCTCATGAATATCGGACCCATGGGTAACGGTGCATTTGATACAAAAGATATTGCCATCCTGAAAGGTATTGGCGAGTGGGTGGATAAAAACAAAGAAAGTATTTATGGTACGCATCCTTCACCATTGGCTTTGCAAAGCTGGGGAGTAACCACCCTGAATGGCAATAAAGTGTACCTGCATGTATTCAATTGGCCACAGGATGGTAAATTGATGGTGGGAGGTATCAAAAGCAATATCAACAAAGCCTATTTACTTACCGATAAAACGCAGCAGAAACTGCCCATCGATTTTCTGAATTCGGCTGATATTACCATCAGTGTACCGAAGCAGGCCCCGGATAACAGCAACAGCGTGGTTGTACTGGATATGAAAGGTGATATTGAAACAGATTCTACCAGATTTGTGGCGAGTAATGTACCAACAAGACTCCTTGCTTTTGACGCAGAACTGAATGGAAAAGGTTTCACATTCGGCGATGGAAAAGCGGCCGCTTATTTTGTAGAAGGATGGAAAACAAAAGAGCAATCCATTTCCTGGTTTTTCAGATGTGTGGAGCCGACTGCCTTCACCGTAAGGATAAAATATATGACCACAACGGCTACTGCCGGAGAAGCCCGTATCAAAGTGGGTGATAAAATATTCACAGAAACCATTACGCCGGCAGCCAACGGCAACCGTATAATAGAAAAAGAACTGGGAACTGTCAAACTGGATGTGGCTATTACCGAAATCAGTCTGGAGGCATTCTCCATCACTGGGAGTGAACTGATGAAGCCTATGGAAATAGAACTGATTCCCTTACAGCAACCCCGATCCCGCTGACAAAATCACTGAATATTTGGTTAATCGTTCCAGTACCTTTTGCAGTAAAAACCTGTTAATTGCATATTACAATTGCTATTATGAAAAAGTTTGCTCTAATCATTGCATTTGCCTGCTGTTGTATGCAGGCAGTTATTGCACAAGATACTACGAAAGATCAACGTATGAAATGGTGGCGTGAAGCACGTTTCGGCATGTTTATCCATTGGGGCGTTTATGCACAGTGGGCTGGTGTGTATCGTGGTCATGAACAATTGAGAGGTGGTGCGGAATGGATCATGAATCGTTGCAAAATTCCTGTAGATGAATACCAGGCAAAAGCTGCTGAATTCAATCCCGTAAAATTTGATGCGGACGAATGGGTACGTACTGCAAAAAATGCGGGTATGAAATACATCGTTATTACAGCCAAACACCATGATGGTTTTGCGATGTTTAAAACGGCGGCCAGTAAATGGAACATAGTGGATGCCACACCATACGGTAAAGATGTATTGAAACCATTGGCAGCGGCCTGTAAAAAATACGGCATAAAACTGGGCTTCTATTATTCACAGGCACAGGATTGGAACAATCCGGGTGGTGCGGCTTCTCGTAAAGCGGCCTCAGAAGGATGGCTCAATCCCGACTCCTCAAAAATTGATGCCTATACCCAGCAACACAATGGGCACTGGGATCCCAAACAGGAAGCCAACACTTTTGCCGAATACATTGACCGTGTGGCTGTACCGCAAGTAAAAGAGCTGATGACCAATTATGGAGAGGTTGCAGTACTCTGGTGGGATACGCCTACCAATATGACCGATGAAGCTGCGTTGAAACTGCAGGAGCAATTGAAGTATCAGCCCAATATTATCACGAATGATCGTTTGAAACGTCCCAATTTTCCGGGTGATACCAAAACGCCGGAACAGAAAATTCCCACGCTGGCAGAACTCGATGGAAAAGATTGGGAGACTTGTATGACGATGAATGGTACATGGGGCTACAGAACATCAGACAACAAATGGAAATCAACCGAGACCCTCATCCATAATCTTTGTGATATTGCTTCAAAAGGCGGAAACTATTTATTGAATGTGGGTCCCAAACCCGATGGTACTTTTCCTGAACAAAGCGTTCAGTCGCTCAAAGAAATCGGGGACTGGATGAAAACAAACAGCGAAGCCATTTATGCAACCAAGGCAAGTCCGCTGGCACCGCTTGACTGGGGCAGATGCACCCGTAAGGAATCTGCTGCCGGTACTATTTTATACCTGAGTGTATTTAACTGGCCTGCAAATGGTCAACTTCTGGTGCCGGGACTGAAAAATGAATTGATTACTGCAACACTACTCGACGGCAAAAAGAAAGTAATGGGGAAAAATACGCCGGAAGGTTTGCTGATCAGTTTACCTGCAGCAGCTCCCGATAAAATCGCTTCCGTGATTAGACTTGATATGAAAGGTATGGTTGCCAATGTGAACGATACTAATGGTAAAATTAAAACCGGAGCACTGGATTGATGAAACCTATAAAAAGCAAAATACGCTTATCCCTGCTGGCGTTATTTTTTTCGCAGGCACTTAACGCTGCCGATATCGATATTACCCAATATGGTGCGGTAGGTGATGCACACACACTTAATACAAAAGCAATACAACAGGCGATTGACGAAGTGAATCACCGTGGTGGTGGCAGGGTGATTTTTCCCGCAGGGAAATTTCTTTCCGGCACCATTGTATTAAAGGATTATGTAATGCTATACTTCAGTAAGGATGCCACCCTGTTGGGCAGTACCGACGTGGAAGATTACCGTAATATAGACCCCTTTGCTGACGGGCTCGGCATTGATGTGGGATGGGCACTGTTGGTAGCGGTAGATGCCAGCCATATCGGTATAGAAGGAGAGGGTTCTATTGACAGGCAAGGCACTGCATTAAAAGAGCAACAGATTCGCACAGACACAAGACCGGAGGGACAACGCTGGGGCCGCAGACCCTTCCTGCTGCGGATTGTACGATGTGAGGATGTGACGGTGAAAGATGTGCAACTGAATTATTCGGCTGCGTGGACTTCCCACTATTTTCAAAGCAGACATATCCGTATCGAAAATGTGAAGATTGTAAGCAAGGGTGTTCCGCACAATGATGGCATTGATATAGATGGCTGCCAGGATGTACAAATCAGGAACTGCGATATTGAAAGTGGTGATGACGCTTTGTGTTTTAAAACCACTTCGAGTAAAATGGCCTGCAGTGATATTGAAGTGAGCGGTATGCGGTTGAAAAGCAGCCAGGGTGCTATAAAAATGGGAACCGAATCCATGGCACCGTTCGAAAACATCCGCATATCGGATTGTTATATATACAATACCAATAATGGCGGTATCAAATTACTGACTGTGGATGGTGCTCACCTACGTAATGTGATTATTTCAGATATTACCATGTCGGAAGTAAAAACCCCTATCCTCATACGCCTGGGTTCACGGTTGAGTGTGTTCCGCAAAAACAGCGACACACAACAGCAGACCGGAACGCTGGACAACGTCACTATCAGGAATGTCAAAGCCAAAGCCGCAGACAGTGCACAGCTGAAACCTGCTTCGGGTATACTGATTACCGGTGTGCCCGGTCATAATATCACCCACCTGACACTGGAAAATATTTCCATTGATCTGGCAGGTGGTGGAGCGGCGGAACAGGCAAGACAGGAAGTGCCTGAGGCGATTGATAAATACCCGGAAATAAAAACATTCAGTCCGCTGATTCCTGCCTATGGTTTGTGGGCAAGACATGTGGATGGTCTGCAACTGAAAAATATCAGCTTTAACATTAGCCATAATGACTTGCGGCCTGCTTTCATTTTCGATGATGTAAAGAACATTGAATTATCGGGTGGACAAATGCCGACTGCCGAAGGGGCGGCTTCCATAATCCGGTTTGAAAATGTGCAACACGCATTTGTACATAATATTCAAACAAAACCCGGAGCAAAGTCGTTCGTAAAAATTGAAGGGCCTGCAAGTATCGATATCCGTGTAGTAAAAAATCAAATAAAAGGCATAAAAAACATAATTGAAATAGCACCAGGACTCAATAAAGAAATTGCTGTGTTACAGTGATTAATTTCAATTATATACTGTTGTATCATCAGTTATCAGGAATTATTTTCCTTTATGTATTAAAGTTTACGAAATCGTTTGTGTAAAAAAATGGGTACTTTATTTTATTTACGTTCCTATATGAGTAAATAGTTTAATGGTTTGATAATTATTCTAATCAAAGTGTATAGAAATCTTACTTAATTGCATTGAATCACTATTAAATTCATAGCCATGACGATTGCTTTGATACGTTCTGCAAACGAACATCCCACTTGAATAGTATTTGTTCTGTATTGACAAAACACTTTATTGTTTACACTAAAACTGCTATATGAAAAAAAATCTCTCAAAATGTTCTGCGTTTCACCCTTTAATATCGAAACGGCTAGTGTTACTATTCTTATTACTTTGTAGCTCTTCGATTTTTTCGCAGACTAAAACCGTAACATTAAAGGGCCATGTTACTACCACTTCTGGGGAAGTGTTGGCCGGTGCTTCGGTGTTACAGAAAGGAAGTACAAAAGGTGTGAATGTTCAGACTGACGGAAGTTTCCAGATCAGCGTTCCCCAAAATACAACAGTCATTATTTCTTTTACAGGTTATATCAATAAAGAAATCAAGGTAGGAACTGCCGATCAAATGAACCTGAACATACAATTGCTGGCCGACAAAAATGAACTGAATCAGGTTGTGGTGGTTGGTTATGGTACACGTAAAAAAGTAGATGTAACCGGAGCCATCACATCAATTAGTGCCCAATCGGTGCAGGATGTTCCTTCCGCAAACCTTGCACAAGCGTTACAGGGTCAGGGTGCTGGTATCGATATTCAGAAAAGCGGTGGTAACAGTAAGCCGGGGCAGAACCCCAGTGTACTGATTCGGGGAACCCGTTCAGTGCAGGCAGGTAACTCACCGCTGTTCGTGATTGACGGTATCGCTTTTGACGGCAATATCAATGATTTCAACCTCGATGACATCGCATCCGTTGATATCTTGAAAGATGCTTCCTCCACTGCTATTTACGGATCGCGGGGTGCGAACGGTGTTATACTGATTACCACTAAACGCGGCAGACGCGGAGATGGTACGCCGGTGATCAGTTACAGTACATTCACCGGTTTCAATAAAAGCATGGGCGAATACCCCATGATGAACGGACCTCAATACCTTGAATTGAAAAAATGGGCCAACTTTCTCGGTAAGCCCGGAACCTATACAGGTATTGATGATCCGAAAATTATACAGGATGCATTTTCACCTGAAGAAAGAGTAGGTATCAGTATCGGCAGAAGTACTGACTGGCAAAAACTTGTATATAAAACCGGTATAACCACCAATCACGCCATCAACGTATCAAGCGGTACAGAGAAGACACAATACTCGATATCTGGTGGATATTACAATGAAAGCGGGGTTTATTATGGACAGGGTTTTGAAAGATATTCTCTCAAAGCAACACTTGATCAGCAACTTGGCAAGTACATTAAACTTGGTCTGAGCACGCTGAATACTTACACCAATACAAAAGGAGAGAGCCAGAACCCGATGGGGCAGGCATTGCGAGCCAGTCCGCTTTCTTCTCCATATGATTCGACAGGTGCATTAATTAATTATTTTGTACCGGGAAGTGCCAACCAAGTATGGAACCCACTGGCGAATTTTCTTCCGGGGGCAGTAGTAGAGAACAGGAAAAGACTTTCAAACTTTTCGAATCTTACGTTCGAAGTAAGTATTCTGCCCGGTCTGAAATATAAATTCAATGGTGGTATACAATTGCGTAACGAAGTATATGGAAACTTCTATGCGAGCAAAACAACCAATAACCTCGGCGGACCTTCGAGTGCAAATAACCAGTCACGCATCAGCAGTGATTATACATTGGAGAATATCCTCACTTACGATAAAACAATCAAAAAACATAAAATCAATTTTACCGGTTTATTTAGCTATGAGAATAATGTAAATGTGAACAATTCATTCAGCTATACCGGTATTCTTTCAGATAATGCCCAGTATTTCAATCCTTCATTGGGTGCGAACCTTAGCGGAACTGGGGCCCGAGCAGAATGGGCACTAATTTCTTATATGGGTAGGTTGAATTACAGTTATAACGATAAATACCTCTTAACCGGAACTGTTCGTTCAGATGCATCTTCGCGGCTTGCTACGGGTAACCAGACACACTATTTCCCTTCTGTGGCTGCAGCCTGGAATATTAACAAAGAACGCTTCCTGTCTCAATCACCTGTTGTTTCCAGCCTAAAGCTCCGTGCAAGTTATGGTTCTGTAGGTAATACAGCTATAAATCCTTATGCAACCTTGGGTTCATTGGCCAATCAGGTGTACAATTACGGATCTACGGTTACCACAGGGCTTTACCCAAGTAGCGTACCGAATCCGACATTGGGCTGGGAATATACATCCACCTTTAACGTAGGTCTTGATTTCGGGTTTTTCCAGAACAGAGTATCCGGTTCTATCGAATACTATCATGCTTATACGAATGACATGATTCTGCCGCAGACCCTGCCGGCTACTTCAGGTATACCTAACAAAATTCTTACAAACATCGGTAAGTCAGAAAATCAGGGTATCGAAATACGTATCAGTACGGTTAACGTGCAAAGCAAGGGTAAGCATGGTGTAACCTGGACTTCAGATTTCAATTTCTTCATCAACCGAGGAATGATTACCAAACTGGATCCTTCGCTGACTACTACCGTAGATGGTAAACCTGCTGATATCGCTAACAAATGGTTTGTAGGAAAGCCGATTACTTCTTACTACGATTACCAGTTTGCAGGTATTTGGCAGGCAACAGCGGCAGACAGTGCATTAGCTAAATCGCTAGGACAAACACTGACAGGAACCGGTTCTGTTATCGGACAGATTAAAGTGGTTGACAGGAATGGCAATGGAACAATTGATGCCGGAGATATGTATGTAATCGGTTCACAGGAACCTTCCTGGCAGGGTGGTACCACACAGCGGATTACATACCGTGGTTTTGATTTAACTGTTGTGGCTGCAGCAAGAGTGGGCGGAATGATTTCATCCACTTTATTTGGTGGCGGTTTTGCCAATACTTTACAGGCGAATTATAACAATGTAAATATTGCATACTGGACACCACTCAATCCATCAAACGAATATCCAAAACCCAATTCGGCACAAACAAACCCGCCGAAGAATTCATTGCTCGGTTATTTCGATGGGTCGTATTTGAAAATCAGAAGTATTTCACTGGGCTACGCCGTTTCACAAAATATCGCTCATAAGATCGGATTGAAATCTCTCAGATTTTATGCTACGGCAAAAGACCCGTTCATCCTGTTTTCACCTTATAGAAATAAATACCATGGTATTGATCCTGAAACAGCAGGAACACTCGGTGTTGATACACCCGCTACATGGTCTATGCTATTTGGTCTAAATGTAACATTATAATACTATTAAACCTTCAGTTATGAAAAGGCTAATCATACAATTATCGGTAATTTTCACAGGGATGTCAGTGATAACGGCCTGTCAAAAAAACCTCGTTGAAAACCCGCAGTCAACACTTACACCTGCATTCTTTGCCACCGCACAAGGATTTCAATCTGGTCTCGATGCCGCTTATGGCGGTATGCGTAACCTCTGGGGAACAGAAAACCTGTTTACCATATGTTGCATTGGTACAGATGAATTTATCACGGGTAATGACGGTAATAATGATATCAACAAATACAACAGTAACTACAACCCCAGCAATGGAAGATTGTCAGGTATATGGAATCCGTGTTACACTTTTATCAATACCTGCAATGGTCTGATCGATAATGCAGACCAGATTACCGGGGTAGACGCAGCTACCAAAAAATCAATGGTGGCGGAAGCGAAATTTTTGCGTGCTAATTATTATTTCACCCTTGTTCAGTTCTGGGGTGATGTAACCCTCAATGTGCATTTTCAGTCTACGCCCACCACAGCTGCCGTACGTAACCCGATGGCGGATGTATATAAACTGATTATACAGGATCTCAACGATGCCATCGCTTCATTGCCTGCAGGACCTTTTACTAATGGATTGCTTCCGGGAAAAGCAAATGCCGCCGCTGCGAGACACTTGCTGGCGAAAGTATATCTCACAAGAGCAGGAACAGTAGCCAAAGACCCAAATGATTATCAGAATGCATATACTACTGCTACTTCACTGATTAGTGACAAAGCATCACTGGGACTGGCTTTGCAACAGGATTTCGCAAGTATTTACCAGGAAGGCAATGAAAGCAATTCAGAAGTATTATGGACCATTCAGCATACTGCGAATATTGCTTACAACGGACCTAATAACAGTAGCGGAACCGACAATGTACTCAACCACATGTGGGTGCCCAAGTATGAAACATTTGTACCGGGTATGCAAAGGGATGTGTTCAACGGAAGGCCCTATATACGTGCCGTTCCAACCCACTGGCTGACAGATACAGTATTTAAAGACAAAACTAACGATACCCGTTATGGCAAAACATTCCAGACAGTATGGTACTGCAATTATGCAGCGGGTATTCCCAAATGGCCGACCCCTGTTCCTGCAGGTGTTGACCCTAGTCTTGCAGGTAAACCCAAGTTCGCATTGGGAGATACAGCCTGTTATATGCCCGGTGTGGATGTAAGCGATGCAAAAATCTATTCAACGCGTTACCTGCTGATGCCGCCACGTAAATACAATATCCAGATGGCACCTGCGATGAAGAAATATTTCGATACTAAACGTGCAGATCAGAATGCTCCTTCTATCAGGCCTGTGATTGTATGGACTTTGGATGAAACCTATCTGATTGCTGCTGAAGCTGCTTATTTTCTGGGTAAACTTCCGGAAGCAGTTGGTTATATCAATGTGATCCGTGAGCGTGCAGCATATCCAACCGGTAATCCTGTGGCGATGGATATTACTGTTGCTAATCTTTCACTGGATTTCATCCTGGATGAACGTTCCAGAGAACTCTGCGGTCAGATGGTTCGCTATTTCGACCTTGCCAGAACTGGCCAGCTCGCAAACCGCATCATTCTGCATAATACTGATGCACAGCTAAATTTTGTAACACCAAAACACCTGTTGCGTCCGATACCGCAATCGCAGATTGATGCAGTAACTACAGGAACACCTTATCCTCAGAATCCGGGTTGGTAGTAAAAAATTGTAAATAGCAAATCAAATGATGATCGGCATAAAAAATATGCGATACAGAAAATACTTTTTAGTAATTCTAATGTCAATGCCTGGATTGGTATGGAGCCAAGCCACTGACAGCACTAAACCAGCTCCTCCTACCAGGCCCGTATTGCGTGCACCTGTACCCGCTGTTCTCCCCGGCAAAGGAATGAGCGAACATGATTTTCTTTACGCAGGTGAGTGGGATACACGCAAAGACACACAAACTGTTTTCAGGGTGACAGGAGGAAAAGTGGTGTGGACATGGTCGTTCCCTATCAAGGATGCCAATAACCAGCTTAGTGAATTCAGCGATATCCATCAGCTTTCCAATGGGAATGTATTGTATGCACGCAAGACAGGTGCTGATGAAGTAACACCGGACAGAAAAATTGTTTGGACCTATAATTGCCAGCCTGGCACTGAATGCCATTCGGCACAACCAATCGGTAGCGATAGAGTTTTTCTATGCATCAATGGTAATCCTGCTAAAGCTTTATTGATTAATAAGAAAACCGGTGCAGTGGAAATGGAGCATATACTTACTACTGCAAGGCCAGACGATCCTAAAAGTGTACACGGACAGTTCAGGAATAACCGTATGACTCCCCAAGGAACATATCTTATTGCACATATGAACCTGGGTAAGGTAATTGAATATGATCGAAATTGGAATCAGATTCTATCAATCGATGCACCATCAGTGTGGTCGGTAGCCAGATTGAAAAACGGACATACACTAATCAGCGGCAACCAGCATGGTTATGTTCGCGAGGCAGATGAGAAGGGGAAAATTATATGGGAAATCAACAAAGATGATCTGCCGGGTTATCCTTTGTATACTGTACAGCAAGTGAGAAGGCTGACCAATGGTAATACCATAATTTGTAATTGGGGAGGGTCATTGAAAAAGGAAGACTGGAACAAGGTTGTTCAACTGATAGAAGTGACACCTGATAAAAAAGTGGTATGGGCATTATATCAATGGAATAATCCTGATCTGGGTCCCGCCTCCTGTATACAGTTACTCGACCAGAAAGGCAAAGAAGAAAACGGAGAACTTTAAATTAGCTCTATGAAAAAATATTTTCTGTCTGCAGGCATCCTGAGCCTGTTATTGTCGACACGTCTTATTGCACAGGAGAATGCCGATCTCAGGAATTTTCCCAAAGGATCAACCCCACTGGAGATTGGTAAATTGGTAGCAGACCATTTTATTGAAACACCCCATACCAATTTCGGAAGACCTACGCCTCCGAAAGTAATTACTTATCCCGAGACCTGTACATGGTACGGAGCACTCACTTTTTCAAAAGTGACAGGTAATAAAACAATGCTGCAGCAATTGGCCGACAGGTTCGAGTCTTTCTTCGGGAAAGATTCTTCCATGATACCGGTACCCGATCATGTTGATTACAGTGTGTTTGGCACAGTTCCGCTGGAACTGTATATGCAGACAAAAGATAAAAAATACTTAGAACTCGGTAAACGCATAGCAGACAACCAATGGGCTACGCCTTCGGGCCCGCGGGTAAATGCAGATTCAAAAAGGTATTATGCAATGGGGCTTAGCTGGCAAACACGTTTGTGGGTAGATGATATGTTTATGATCACTGCATTGCAAACTCAGGCTTACAGAGCAACAGGTGAGCGTTCCTATATAGATCATGCAGCTAAAGAAGCTGTTGCTTACCTCGATTCACTGCAACAGCCAAATGGCTTGTTTTATCATGCACCAGATGTGCCTTATTTCTGGGGCAGGGGAGCGGGCTGGTTTGCGGTGGGTATGGCGGAACTGCTGCGTTCTTTGCCGAAGAATCACCCGGACCGGGCAAGGATTATGAAAGGCTACACCACGATGATGGCTTCATTGAAGAAGTATCAGGACGCGAACGGTATGTGGCATCAACTGATAGATGATCCTGCTTCATGGCCCGAAATGTCTTGTACGGGCATGTTTACATTCGCCATGATTACGGGTGTGAAAGAAGGATGGCTCAACAAAAATGAATTTGGACCTGTGGCAAGAAAAGGCTGGCTCGGTATGGTGAACTATATCAATCCAAATGGTGATACACGTGAAGTATGCGAGGGAACTAATAAAAAGAACGACCGGCAATATTATCTCGACAGAAAACGAAATATTGGCGATATGCATGGACAGGCACCAGTGCTATGGTGTGCAACGGCATTATTAAGATGATACCTGTATAAAGCCATCCACCTGCGGGTTATCTATTTAATATCCGATATTTTTCAGTGCAGCCTTTCCCAATCTTTCCTCAAGTTGTGCTAAGTACAAACTGCTTGGCATTACACGTATGCCATGTGAATCATACCATCCTTCCGGCAAAAGAGGTAGTGTGGAAAATGGCATTGCTTTTTTTGTTTGTTCGCCTGTACTTCCGATGACCCAGTTGGCAGCACCGGGTGGTTGCTGGTTGAGATAGGATTTTGCTGTTGAATTCCATGCTACTGCCCAGCCGATGGCCCAGCCATGACCTGAACCCATTGAGCCACGGTTCATAAAATCGATTCCGCCATCAGGCACTTCGCAGTTATCAACGAGTAAGCCGGTTGCCCAGCGTTGGTGCGGTTGTATCCAGCCGTTTCCTTTAAAAACACAGTTGAGGAGCACAATAGGACCGGATACTTTTGCACCCGTTGCCAGGAAAAAAACATTGTCTCCGGTGATATTGCACTTGTTGAACAATATCTGGGGACCACTTCCATTCAGATCCGCAGGTTTGGCTGCACCCAGTGTGGGTACTTCGTGATAGATATTTACGTGATCAACTGTGATACGTTTACCATTAATGCTGATGCTATTGACGGTATTGATAATTTCAATATTCCTGGCCCAGCCATCGCTTATCCCATCCATGGTAAAAGCACGGTAATGCGGGTCGTTGATGGTTACGGATTGCGGCGGGCAAACAATCCTGAAGTTTTCAATACCTATCTGTGAAAGCTGGCCTATGCTATTAATTTTCTGCACTGTAATTGCACCGAACTGCGTATCATAGGAATCGTTCAACGGTACATCAACGGTGATTCTGTTCTTTTCAATTTTTTGAATGACACGGTCGGAGGGTATATCACCTGTTACCCATGTCTGTTTCTTGCCATCACGTACTAACGAATCCATCCCCATAAACTTCACCCATGCATCTGACACCGGTTTGCTTACGCGGATTATATCGCCGGCTTTCCAATCGGATGCATCGGCTACTGTAAAACTGATGGAACCAACCGGTACATAAGCATCCGCAATCATGGTAGTTTTACCTTCATTGGATGTTTTGACAGCACCTTTTACAATTACGCATACGTGGGGTTTACCTGTCATCTTCAGTATGGTGCCACCCGTTTCTGCAGAGCCACTTCCCCGCAGTACAATGCCGCTTGCATTGATATTGATAGGCGTTTCACAGTTGTATACTCCGGGTGTAAGCAGTACGGTACCTCTGAATCCATTAACCGGTTCGGTTGCCGCGAGTTGCTCTATTGCTTTTTGTATGGCGGCACCGTTGTCACCGTCGATAGGCGAAACAGTGATTTTAACACTTGGTGATGGAATGATTGTACCGCCTCCCATATAACCGGCAAAGGAATAATCCATAATCCTGTCGCCCCTTTCTGTTTTTTTATATGCCAGTTTTCCCTTGCTGTCAGGATACACCCATTGACTTTTTGCAGTCTGCCCGTAAACGGCAACTGATGATACGGTAAACAAAACCGCTAAACCGCTTATAAAATGTTTTCTATGCATATGGCAATCAATTTCTGATGAATAAACAATGCAGCAAATAAGTTCAATTCAGCAGGATATCAGTACTGAAAAATTACTTAGGACTAAATCATTTTGGCTACTTGAGGAAAATAAAAAGTTGCTGGAAACTTGCTCCGTTGCACAAAACGCTAACCAACTTACAAAGCTCACCATTATCCAGTTATATTATTTTTTAGCAGACACTTTCCAGATGGTATTGCCTGCATCATCTGCCACCAATAAACTTCCGTCTGCGGTAACAAACACGACTACGGGACGCCCATAAGCTTCGTTCTTATCTGCATCAGCCATAAAACCGGTAAGAAAATCTTCGGGTTCGCCAGGTTTGCCATTTATAAAAGGAACGAATACCACTTTATAACCCGAAAAAACTGAGCGGTTCCATGAACCATGCTGACCTACAAACGCACCGTTGAAATATTTTTTAGGGAACTGGCTCTTTGTATAAAATGCAAGACCCAGTGAAGCAGTGTGTGCACCCAGTGATACATCGGGTACCAGTGTTTTGGCAACAAGATCCGGACGCTGACCTTTCAGTCGCGGATCTTCATGTGGCCCAAAATATGCATACGGCCAGCCATAAAAACCTCCTTCTTTGATACTGGTAAGATAATCGGGTACCAGGTCATCGCCGAGATTATCGCGTTCATTTACAGCTGTCCATAATGTATGTGTACCGGGTTGCCAGGCAAGTCCAACAGGATTACGAATTCCGCTTGCAACAATTCTTTCACCTGTTCCGTCAGGATTTATTTCCAGTATATCTGCACGCCTGATCTCATTATCCATTCCGTGTTCGGCTACATTACTACCGGATCCCACGGTCACATATATTTTTGTCTGTGCCGCATTCATGATGATATTTCTCGTCCAGTGATTATTATAACCACCTGCAGGTAGGTCAAGAATTTTTTCACCTGCACCAGTTATCTGTGTTTGCCCAGGTTTATAGGGCCAACGGTAAATGCCATCTGTATTACCTACATAAAACCAGTTCTTATACACCAGCATACCCAATGGCTGATTCAGGTCTTTCATAAACGTTTCGCGTACATCAGGTATGCCATCACCGTTGGTATCACGGAAGAGGATAATATCATTGGCACTTTTTTTACGGTTTGTCTGTGATTCTGAAACCAACAAATCACCATTGGGTGTTACATAAAACCAGCGGGGGCTGTTGAGCTTATCTGCAAATTTTGTTACCACAAAACCAGCGGGTGCAACCGGTGTTTTTCCTTCCGGCCAACCGATAACTTTACTGTTTCTTTTTACAGATTCCGTTGCATAGGGTTCGGGTAGTTCAATTTTCTTTTTGGGTGCAGGTGTAGTGGCTGTTTTTTTCTGAGCAGATACTTGCTTGCTATTGAATACCGCTGCAATCGCAAAGAGACCAATTAAAATTTGTTTCATTTATCTTCTTTTAGTGATGTCTACAATTTTATCTTTTGCAAGTATCATTTCAGCACCGGCCAGTAATACAGGACCAAGGCCATGTGTATCATTGGTTTCTTTAGGCCTCGTGAAATAATACCTGATATCTTCTTCGATAGAAGTTCCTATGCATATATCCTGCACAAGACCTTCTTCCGTTATTTTTTTTGAGAGGGCCTCCCATCCGTTCTGGGCAATGGAAATAAAACGCTTATTAATCCACCCGTTGTTTACTGCTTTGGCAACTGTATACACAAACATGGCAGTTACAGAAGATTCGAGATAGGAATCGGGGCGATCGAGTACCTGGTGCCACATACCACTGGCATCCTGGTAGCGGGAGAAACCAACAATATCACGCAGTAAAAATTTTATCAGCTCGGCACGTTTAGGATGATCTACAGGAAGATTGTTCAGGAGTTCCACCTGGGCTACTGCTATCCATCCATTAGAGCGTCCCCATCTTGCCACGCCGTTCATCTGCTCATCAGAATAGTATGCATGAAAATATAAACCGGTTGTACTGTCGTACATATAATGGTTAAAGTTTTCTACCTGCTGTACTGCAAAATCAAAATATTTCGAATCGCCGGTAAGTTTACCCATGCGTGCGATGAAAGGAATGCTCATATAAGTATCATCAAGCCATAAAGTCATTTTACGCGGACCGTTACGTGCCAGTGTTCCGTCAGGAAGTTTAACCTGCTTATTAATAATATAATCTACTGCACGTTCCAGGTAAGCAAGGTATTCGGGACGTTTCTCGAGGTTATAAACATCGGTTAATCCAGCAGACATTGCACCAACATTATCCAACGATCCCATTTTGAAAACAGGATTGTATTCCACATTCGTTACACCGGCGTCATATTGTTTTTTGAAATAATCCAAGTTGTCGAATATGAAATGAAAATTCTTTTTTGAATAATCGGCATATTTAGGATCATGCAGCACATCGGAGAGGTGCATCATACCGGTGGTAAGTACACCGTTCACATACATCCACTTATTGAATTTATTTTCCGCTTTGATATCCGGCGAAAGGGCAAGACCTATGGTCGATTCGGATTTTTCATTCGTTTTGGTATTGATAAAACGAAAGCTTGTTGTCTGTAGAATATTGTCTGCTACTTTTCTAACGGTCGCTTCAATTTCTGTTGTTTTATCCTGCGAGATACCAGACAGGAAGCAAAAAAACAGTAAGATAATAGGTAGGTAGAATTTAAGTCGCATAACAGAATAATCGTAGTTAAATTATAAAACAACAATATAATATTCCGAAAATTTTCGTCTTTTTTTTCTATATGGTAGAATAGTTGAATGATTTGCTAATTGCCTAATCCCCCTCTTGTTCAAATAATATTCTATTGCAATAAATGAGTAACAGGAGTATGTATTTTTATCTTTTTTAATGACTCATTTAAAAAATAAGCTATGCGATTAAAATGTTTGATTGTCTTTTTTATTTTCTATAATTGTTTGGCAACTGCCCAGCAACTGCCTCAGCAAAACGACCGTTGGAATATTATGCCCGATGGCCGTATCGAATGGAAGATAGACAACAGGTTGCCGCATTCAGATCATGTTGAGATGAGCGGAGAAAAAGTATCGCTGTGGCTACAGTATGGGGTGGATACTTCAGGAAAAATATCGCTGAATAGAACAATGGTATTCCCCACTTTCCGTATGCTACCAGTAAGAACGACTGCGAGCATGATGTACAATGTTACCGATGCTGAATTACCCCGGTTTCTTATCAACGACCGCTTGCTGAAAGCAGGCGTTTATAATGCGGCACTTAGCACTGATCAGCCGGAGCACGCCGACCATATTATTCAGAAAGGGGTGATTGAATTTTTCAGTTGGATTGGTCGCGACAGCTCCGTAGAACTACATCGCGTTCTTTTTCCTTCAGTGGATAAACCGGCAGCCTTAGAGAAATGGATATTTACGAACAGGTCTAAGAAAGCTGTGAAGGTTGAAATGGAATACATGAAAAGAGAAATGCGGCCGGCTGCAGAACGCACCACACCTGTTGTACACAGTTTTTTTATTACTACGCAAAATGAAGGCATCAAAGAATTGCAGCCAAATGAATCAACGGCATTTGTGATTTTGTACCAGGCGGCAGATGAAAAAAATCCTTTGCTGCAACCAGATGCGGATGCAGAACTGCAGGCACGGCTTACACGCTTACAGCAATTTCAGTCGGTGCTCCAACTCGAAACACCAGATACGATTCTTAATACAGCTTTCTCTTTTGCCAAAATCAGGGCAACGGAAAGTATCTACAATACAAAGGGCGGCTACCTGCATGGCCCGGGCGGCTTGCGGTATTATGCCGCCATCTGGGCGAATGACCAGGCTGAATATGTAAATCCATTTTTTGCATTTTTAGGTGATCCCATCGGTAATAAGTCTGCCATGAATGCCTATCGTTGGTTTGCTAAATACATGAACCCCGCTTATAAACCAATACCAAGTTCGATAATAGCCGAAGGAGATGCTGTATGGCAGGGTGCAAAGGATAGGGGAGATATGGGCATGATTGCTTACGGAGCAGGGCGTTATGCACTAGCTAATGGGAATATCGATTCTGCCAAAATATTATGGCCCTTGATTGAATGGTGCCTCGAATACCTGAAACGAAACATCAACGAAGACGGGGTGGTTGCTTCCAATAGTGATGAATTGGAAGGAAGATTTCCTGCAGGCAAGGCAAACCTCAATACCAGTTCTTTGTATTACGACGCTTTGCGTTCTGCCATAATGCTCGGCAAACTGCTTAATAAACCTGCTGAGCAGTTGAATGCCTACGCCCAACAGGCGAAACAAATACGGGAGAATATCGACAAATATTTCGGGGCCAGGGTAGAAGGTTTTGATACCTATCGTTACTATAAGGGTAACGATACTTTGCGTGCCTGGATTACCACACCTTTAACGGTTGATATTTTTGACAGGAAGGAAGGTACCATTGATGCCTTGTTTTCCCCGAGACTATGGACAGAAGACGGACTTGCTTCGCTTGCAGGGAATAAAACATTCTGGGATAGGTCAACCCTTTTTGCACTGCGTGGTGTATTCGCTGCCGGTGAAACGGAAAAAGCTCTTCGTTTCCTTAAGTATTATTCGAAAAGAAGATTGCTGGGCGAGCATGTGCCTTACCCTGTAGAAGCATATCCTGAAGGGAACCAACGTCATCTTTCTGCCGAGAGCGGTTTGTATTGTCGTATTTACACGGAAGGTATGTTTGGTATTCGCCCAACAGGTTTTAACAGCTTTGACTGTACGCCGCATTTACCGCAGGAATGGAACCGCATGGCACTCCGCAATATTCATTCATTCGGAACAGTATTCGATATCGAGGTAACAAGAGCTGCCAAAGGCGTTCTTACTGTTACCGTAACAAAAAACGGTCAGCAGAAAAAGTATACTGTCAAAGAAGGTGCAACGCAACCGGTGAATCTGTAAGAGCAGTTATTTTACCGGCACTTGTTGTAAGAGCCATTGCGTAAGATCTGCCGCGGCTTTATCATTGTCGAAGTCAGGTGTAAGTCTGCCGTTGCAATATTCATTGTATATCCAGGGATCACCTACCGCAAAGACGGTTCCTTTACCAAATTTTGAAACAGCGAAGATGACATCACCCTTGTCGGTGAACAGGGATTTTGCATTAGCGGATAAACTGAGTGTGCAGATTTCTTTCAGGTAGATTTTTTTGGCTGTTGTTAATAACGGGTTACCTGCAGGAACGATAAATGCACCCATATCAAACTGTGTTCCGGTTACTCTGTTCCTGATATCGTCATTGAAATGAATACCGAATTTACCAGCCAGCCGGTTTAAATGCGGTAACTCAACATTGGCACTGTCGTTGGCCATCAGTACCAGCACGCCACCATTCTTTACCCAGTTGGTGATTACATCAATGTCTTTGTCTTCAATATAATGGGGATCTGCTGTTTCTTTTTTTGTGTCAGGGTCAACGATGATGTATATATCTGTTCCTTTCAGCAGATCGGCCGAGGGTGCTGTTTCCAGATGGGTGGTTGTGCAGCCATTCTTTCTGAATATATCACCCCAGATTGAGAAACCACTGCTGGCTTTATCTTCCCATGTGTAATGGTAACGTACCATTTCACCCGCAGCATTTTTTTTATACTCATTATTAAAATAGTAGTCCAGCGTAACGGTTTGTGTCGGACTACCTGTTGCCATCAGTATGCCTGTCAGTATAAAAAAATATGCCTTTTTCATCGGTTTAGTTTAAACGGTAAGCCGCCACAGATTTGCCATTAAAAGTAGGCACATAGAGTATATGGCTTGCACTGTCGTACCCAATATCAGCTGTGTTTTTTTTCTCGAGGTGCGTATCCAGCAGTAGTTCTTTTTTACCGTCGGCATACACATAGTAAATATATCCTGACCAGGAGGTAACAAGAAAATCGCCATTCCCCACCGGTTCAAGCCCATCACCACCAAAACCGAGTTCCGCAACCGTGGAGAGGTTTTTCTGCTGGTCTGCTTTAACGAGTGAAGTACTGTTGAGTAAATACAGATCTTTTCCGATCGCTTTCAGTCCATTCACGCCTTTCTGGTTCTCGAGATATACAGTGGCCATATCATTTTCGATACGATGCACTTTACCGGTTCTTGAGTCAGATACATATACAATGCCCTTATCGTCTACTGTGATATCGTTCAGACCGGTTGCACCTGCAACAGGAATCTTTTTTTCCACTTTGCCTTTCTTAATATCAATCACAACAACTTCTGAAATATCAGCTGCATACAGGTGGTTCCCGAACCTGCCCAGTCCTTTCGGTGCATTCAGCCCGGTAATCCAGAGTGAATCATACTTTTTTCCATCAAAACTCAATGTAGCCACACCACCTTTTCCATCAGCCACCCATCCGCCCCCATCAATCAGTGAAACATAGAGCAGTTTTTTTGCATAATCGGGGAGGACGGATTCCGGAATTGCCACAACGGTATCAGTTTGCCAGAGTTTAACCAGTGAATGCTGTGCAGATAAACACAGCGGCATACAACCCATGAGTAAAGCGATGAACTGTTTCATATATATGGTTTTTATTCTTCTGTGATTTCAAAGATATTACTGCTTACCGGAACAAGTTTACCGGGTGTAAGGTTCAGTCCTGTGTTCATCAGGTAATCACCACTGACAACTTTATCATCGTCAGGATTCACTGATTTCGTGCCCGGGTATAAATTGATTTCCCTGATGCGGTATTGCTTTGCCGGATCAAGCCCCTGTAATTTCACCCGGCTGAACATTTCCTTATAGCGTGCATTGAGCACATAATTAAACAATACAGCTTTGTTTTTGCCGGGATTTACATACATCAGTACGGCCCTGTTTTCCTCATAGGGTGAAATCAGCCTGTACATATCGCCGTACCATATGATATCACTGATGCGTTTGTAGGTTGTAACGCTCTGGTTGCTGAACGCGGTCTCCTGTGGTGTCAGGTTGTTGATCTTGATATCATATCCCAGTTTATCCATCATGGCAACATCTGTGCGGAACTTCAAAGACTGTTTTCCCCAGCCCGTTACATGTGCAGCAATGGTATTGGCAGGAAAAAAATACGAGTACCCCCATTGTATAAATACGCGTTCAAAGCCATCGGTATTGTCGCTTGGCCAGAACTCGGTAAAGTATTTCATGGCACCATAATCTGTTCTGCCTCCCCCGCCGGAGCAAAGCATGATGGGTATGTGTGGATATTTTGCCCGTAACCTGTCAAGTATTTTATACAAACTGCGTGTGTACTCAATAAACAATGCAGTCTGGTTGTTTTTCAGAAAAGGAGAGTAGGCATTGGTCATCGGGCGGTTACAGTCCCACTTGATATAAGCGAGCCCGGGATTTTTTGTGAGCATATCATCGATTAACCGGTACACAAAATCCTGCACATCCGGGTTTACCAGGTCCAGCACCAGCTGGTTTCTTGAATAATTCTCTTCGCGGTTGGGTAACTTCAGTATCCAGTCAGGATGCTTTTCGTAGAGTTCGCTTTTCGGGTTTACCATTTCAGGTTCCAGCCATATTCCGAACTTAATTCCTTTTTTGTCTGCCTCTTTAACAAGATACCCGATGCCACTGGGTAATTTTTTTCTGTCTTCCTGCCAGTCGCCGAGCCCTGCTCTATCATTGTCGCGCGGGTATTTATTGCCAAACCATCCGTCGTCCAGCAAAAACAGGTCAACGCCAAGGGTTTTGGCACCATCAAATAATTCTACAAGCTGGGTTTCATTAAAAGCGGTATGCGTGGCTTCCCAGTTGTTTAACAAAGTGAGCCGGGGCTTATTTCCATCCAGCACTGCATATGATCTTGCCCACTGGTGCAGGTTCCTGCTCGCAGTTCCCTTTCCTTCATGGCTGTAAGTAAAAATAAATTCGGGGGTGTTAAAGGGTTTGCCCGGTTCCAGTGTGTACTCGCTGGCATAAGGATTCATGCCTGAAGAAATATGCAGCGAATTGCGCTGATCAATCTCAAACTGAAAACGGAAATTGCCCGTCCATGCCAATGTACCTGCAATTAAATCGCCTGATGTTTCTGTTGACTTTTCGTTCAGTGATACAAAAAACATAGGTGATTGATAAAAATCTGCACGTGTTCCCAGTTTGCTGTCGAGTATTTTAATTCCCGCTGTTAATTCAGTTTCTTTTATTTGTACTTCATGTGCCCAATCACCATGAAACTGTGTGAGCCAGTACCTGTCTGCATCAAGTTGTAAAAAAGAGGAAGCATATTCAGTGATAACCACTGGTTTTTTTTCCTGGTGAATCACGGTAGTGCTGCTTTTGATGATGTCCTGCTGATAGTAAGCAATAAAATGCAGCGTGATTTCTACCGGATAAACCGGATCTTGTAAGGTGATGTCAGTAATCGTAGTATTACTGTCTGTTGCATGCTGCTCATGTTTTACATACACGAGATCGAGAGATGGATTACCATCGGCATGAATCATGCGTACAGCAGGTGAAAACAGGTTATCCATACCGGCTCCGGGGTAAGCATCATGCGTATTTTTTACCAGGTCGTAGTCAGAACGATTGGCAGCTTTTCTGCCGAAGTACTGCTGGTTGAGGTGTTTTTTTGCATTTATAGCAAAATACAACGCACTGTGTTTTGTTTCTATAAGAATATGCTGTTGTTCCTGCGAACTGGCAGCAGCACAAAATAACAACGCAATAAAAAGGAAAATGGGATACCTGTACATGACAAAAAACTGTAAATTAAAACTGTTATTACAAAGAACGTGTATCAGCGAAAAATTACAGGTAACAGGGTTGACCGATTATTCACCTATTTTGACATGGTAACAATCAGCACATAAACTCTTTCTGGTAGATAAGTGGACTCTTACCTGTAATCATTTTGAAATACTTATGAAAGCTGGTGAAATTATTGAAACCACTCTCATAACAAAGCTGTTTGATACTGAGATTATTTTCAATAAGCAGTTTGCAGGCGTGGCCGACACGTAATTCAATCAAGAACTGGGAATAGGTTTTACGTGTTCTGGATTTGAAGTACCTGCAGAAAGAATTGGGGCTGATATTGGCAATGGAAGCTATCTCTTCCAGCTGAATTGGACGCTTGAAGTTTTTGAGGCTGTAATCATAAATGGCATTCACCCTATCGTTTTCTGCATCTACAAAATCGTGTTTGAAACCGATAGAGGATAAAGCTTCGGGCTCTTTGCAGTCGGCTACAATGTTTAAGGCTTCAATCAGCAAAGAAATACGGTGAGGTCCGTCTATGTGCAGCAGTTCTTCCAATAGTTCTGCTACTTTCTGGCGGCTTCTGCCTGTTACCTGGATGCCTCTTTTCGCTTTATCGAGAATTTTTTTTAGGTTAATGTTTTCAGGCAAATGCAGAAATTGAGTGCCCCAGAAATCCTCGCAGAAATGGGCTACACGTATATCCGCATTGTTGTCTGCGTGTTCATCAAAATAGCAATCGTCGAAACGCCAGTAGTGGGGCAAACCGGAGCCAACAAGCACAACATCCCCGGATTTAAAACGGCGGATATTATCCCCGATAAACTGAGTTCCTTCGCCTTTCTTGAAATGAATTAATTCTACTTCTGTATGGTAATGCCACCGGTTGTTGACATATGGTACAAGATCTTGGCGTACACTAAAAGAATGTTGGGGCTCTTTCGAAACTTTGAGGAGTTGAGGTCTCATAAGTAAGCTATTTATACTTCGAAATAGGGTGCAATCGTGATTCTTATGCTAAAATAACTGAGTTTAAAAAATGGAACCGGTTTTTCTCCGCAATCGTTGCCGGTAAATTTGGACTTTTTTAAAAACCTGTCAATGCATTATTCTGTCAGCTATACTGTAAAACAACGTTATATGTTAAGATTGCTGAATAATTGGACAATTACATCAGCCCTTTACAACTGCTTTAATTCATTTATTTGTTTGATAAAGTTAATTCGTCCAGACGGATGATTATACGGCATTATAGATACCCGGTGCTTGCAATGATAAATACTAATAATCTGCTATAGGTTTACAGGTGTTTTCAGGAAGTAGTCGGATTGCTGCTTTTACATACTCTTGAAAACCGAATATATGTCAGGCATCAACCAGTCACGTGTCTTAAAAATTCTCCCTGATGATAATGTATTTGTTGCACTTGAGGATCAGTCATGCAGCATACCTGTAAGGTGTGAGAAACAAGAGTACATAGCGGGAGAAAATATCGGACCAAGAGGGGATATCATTACCAAAGCGGTTCAATTGGTGCAAGATGATTTTATTCCATAGAAGAGAAGTATGTCTATCTAATAATTACGAATCAAAAAGAAGCATATGGCAAAAGTTGATCTTAAAACGCTGGCGGATGAACTTGGCTTATCTGTATCTACTGTTTCCCGTGCCTTAAGCAACAAACCGGATATTGGTGTTAAAACAAAAAATATGGTGCTAACTCTTGCACGAGAAAGAAATTACCAACCCAATGCCTATGCACGTAGTCTTCGTTATCGTAAGAGTAAAACTATAGCTGTAGTATTACCAGAGATTGCGAATAATTTTTTTTCGCAGGTGATTGAAGGTATAGAAGAAGTAGCTGCAGAAAATGAGTATCATGTTTTGGTTTATCTTACACATGAAAGCCTGCAGAAAGAAATCAATATTGTACGGCACCTTCAGAGTGGTCGCGTAGACGGAGTATTAATATCTATTTCCAGCGAAACGGTAAACGTAGATCACCTAAACGATATCCGGAATATGGGATTGCCGCTGGTATTTTTCGACCGCATTTCAAAAAAGCTCAAAACACCGAGTGTGACTACAAATAATTATGAAGGTGGGATTCAGGCTACCATGCACCTGATTGAAGCCGGTTCAAAAAAGCCTGCTTATTTTTCTCTTTCGCAAAACCTTTCTATCAATCAGAATAGAATGAAGGGATATTTGGATGCACTCGAGAAAAAAGGGATGCCCAATTGCACTTATATATTACAAGGTGGTAATGACCATGAAGTTAATGTTGGCATTATGAGTAAGTTGCTGAAAAGTAGCGATAGGCCGGATGGCGTTTTTGCCTGTGTGGAGGAGCTTGCGATAGCTACTTATGAAGCTTGTTCATCGGTAGGGTTGCGGATACCCGAAGATGTGAAAGTGGTCTGCTTTTCCAATCTGCACACCGCATCCCTGCTTCAGCCATCGCTTACAACAATACGGCAACCTGCTTTTGAAATAGGGAAAGCAGCTGCCATCATCTTATTCAACTTACTTGAAAGCAATGAAAAAATAGAGTATAGTAATGAGAAAAAAATTATTGATTCCATTCTGGTAAAAAGAAACTCAACTGCTGTACATTAAATAAATTGATAATGACTATAAAAAAAATCCTCTTCACTCTTTTAGCCGGAATACCCTTTACTAACTTATGTGCGGAAAAACTATCCGGGAGTTCTGTTACTGTCATCACAGCAGCAGTTGATGCCGTTCAGGTCATTCGTATTAGCAGCGACACGATTGTGCTGGTTAAAGGCAGTACATTCAGGTTTACCACAGATACGCCCGAAGACAAGGGTCGTGTTTCCACATCTCCCGGCTTCATTGAACTTATATCTCAACTACGGGCATCTGATGGTTCAAAACAGCAATACCTACTTCTTGATAAGTTTGGGAACACGAAAAAAGATAGCATTGTTGAAACAGGAGATCAACTTAAAGTAATAGCTGAAGATGGCATTTCGGCGAGACGCTATTATATTAATCTCATGCCTGCCGCCCTCAATGGACGCTTAGAGTTACAGCAGTTTGCTATAACAGCAAATACAAAAAAAGATATTAAATTATTTTATACAGCAGGGCAGCGTTCGCCAGATGCAATAGTGCATATTTATATACCCTCGGGCATCAATGTAACCATGAATAATACGACGGTAAACGTAATTGGGAGAGGAGCTGTTCCGTTAGGCGGGCTTGCCACACAATCCATCGGGCGTACCGGTACACATTATTCCTATTTGAAGGTAGGTGAGGTAAACATAAAAAAATCGGCTGATGGCAGTTCTGTAATCACCTTTTCGCATCTTGACCTTCGCCCTGCCAATGGTGCTGATTTGGTTATTTGTATCCAAGATGTAACATTGCCGAGAGTAGGTACGTACCTTTTTAGATCGGATTATAAAATTACTCAACCTGAAGTGCTTTCAAGTGCCGGAGCAGCACCGGAAACTGCTTCACTTACAGTTGTAAATACCATTGCAGATTTTGAAAGAGTCATTGACCGGAATATGCAGCACAAAGAGACAGCTGATTTGTATAGAACAGTACGTTTCAAATGGGGACTGAAAAATGTTACAGTGCAATTGCAGCAATCGTTAAATGAAGGTGCAACTTGGACCACCACAAATGCAGTTGCCAATCTCAAAAATGCCACAGCTGAAATTACAGGGTTACTAACCGACAGGTTTTACAGGTTCAGGCTGATGGTTACAGAAGGTATAAACAAGGGGGTTTCTAACACCATTTCTTTTTATTCAGGAAAACTGGATATCAAAAAAATTGAAGGTATTACAGCAGATGGTAAGTCAGACAATACAGAAAGTATTAATCATGCAATTGACTTGCTTGCCAAAACAGGCGGCGGTACTTTGCTTTTCAGCGATGGCGTGTATAATGCACGTACTATTCACTTAAAGAGTAATGTTTATCTCTATTTGCAGCGGGGTGCCACTATCAGGGCCATCAAAGGAGGCGATGCACCCGAAACAACCTGGTTCAGTGACAAAAAATATCGTTCCGGTCTATCGCCCACCGATGTAGGCCCCTATGAAGATCCGGAGAATTGGCTCACCAAGCAGGATGTTGGACATCACTATTTCAGGAACTCATTGTTTTTTGGTGAACGCCTTGATAATGTAAAAATCATTGGTAATGGTCTAATTACAGGAAATGGCAATGTTGTAACGGGTGATAACGTAATGAAGAATGCACCAGATAACCGTACCGACAAATTAATTACCTGTAAACTCTGCACGAACCTTGAGATCGGCGGCATTTATCACAAAGAAGACCTGTGGTATGATTCAACAAAAGATGAACCTTATTATATCACGAAGGATGGCGGGAAATTATTCGATTCAGCGAATATGCTGCAGATTGATCGTTCGGGGCATTTTGCCTTATTATCTACCGGAACTGATAACATTTATGTACACGATACCTACTTCGGCAAAAACAACCAGAGTTCAGTACGTGATATTTATGATTTTATGGGAAGCAATAATGTTACAGTTACGAATATTTACTGTAAAGTGAGTTCGGATGATATCATCAAACCCGGTTCTGATTGTTCACTTGGTTTTACGCGTCCGGCAAGAAATTATAAAGTTCGTAACATAATAGGTGATACCAATTGCAATCTTTTCCAGATTGGGTCAGAAACAGCAGACGATATAATGCAGGTATGCGTCGATAATATTTATGTGTTAGGAGCGAACAAGGCAGGATTCTCGATTTCTACCAATGATGGTGCACATATCAAAGACATCCATTTGAATTGCGGTGAAACCGGCCCAATCCATTCCAGATCTAAAATGTTCCGCTGCACGGCACCTTTTTTTATTTCAATCTCCAATCGTGGCCGCATCATTGGTGCAGACGTGGGTAAATATGCTTTTACTGAAAACGGAGTGAAACATGATGAACTGCTGGTTAAAAATGTGAATATCGGCCAGGTAGAAAATATCATACTCAATGGCATTGATATTTCAGAAGTTTACAGCGGAAGTTCCTTTTCTTCGAAGGAACGCTGGAAAAAATACGATGGTACCCAACGAAGAGCCACGTCTATTATCGCCGGCTATGCATTACCTGTATCAGCGTCTGTTACAGGGGGACTCGATTTTAGATTACCAGATGGAAGGCATACCGGGTATATAAAAAATGTTTCGTTTAAAGATGTTCATATTATTGATAAAGGCGGCAATCCGATCGCTGATACGGCAGCTGCACCTCCCGAATTAGGGGTTGGTCAATATAATGTGTCCAATCTTAAAACACAACCCTCGTTTGGATTATGGGCAAGACATGTGGCAGGGTTCAAAGTAAAAGACTGCAGTTTCAGGTATGAGAAAAAAGATGGGCGATATGTATTCTTTCTTGAAGATGTGATGGATGCAGACATATCATCGGTTAAAGCTGTGATGCCGGCAGACGGGGTTAAACCAGTTGGAGAAAAAAACACATCGGGCGTTAAGTTATCGGGTATCGTTTATTATAAAGACGTATGGGGTAAGGATCCACAGATTTTCCCAATAGGAAAAAAATAGCCATGTAAAATGGAATCATTGTAAATGAAATGTATAATAATATTATATCAAATGAATACTACTTATCTCGATTTTGCCGTGCAAAGTCAATAAATTATTCCGGAATATTAATCTTGGTTAACTTTTACCGAATTAATGTTGCTCAAAAACAGTAAAAAGATATGAGGAGTTCGATGTTATTCCACCCATTTCCACATTACTTCCAAAATGATAATCAGCAACCTGATTATCTTTTTTATTTTAACTAAAACCCTTTATTGTAAAGCAATTGCAGAGATGATAGTATTAACTCTTGATGTTAGTATTGTATAATTTTTATACCTTCTGTTTTCGGGGTATAAACTTTTTATTTCTTTCTCTTTTCTCTCACTTTCTTCATCCCGTAACCGATGCCTCCTGCTATTAATAAACTTAAACCGCCATCAACAGGTGCATCCACAACATCATCTGAAAAGGATGGTTGTGCATGTAACAAAGCGGGTAATAACATCATAATTGCTGTTAAACAAATTGTATTAAATATGATAGAAGATTTCATTTGCTGATTATTAATAAAAGTTATTGTTTCAACACCTGTTTAACAATCTTTGATGTTGCAGTAATTACTTCAACGACATAACTACCTTGTGCCAGTGCTGTTGTATTGAATACCACTTTGCCTGATTGTTTGATACCTTCATTCTGCTGCAGTAACAATTTGCCATCTGTACTTATTACATGAATATTTGTTTGAACAGCTTCTGTATGGTGGTATTGAACTATGAATTGATTGGCTGTTGCTATAATAGTTACCCCTGCTGCATTGGAGCTATCTATAGGCACTATTTGATTTAATTTGAAACTGGTGATTTCAAAACGATTGTATTGCGTAGCACTATCTGTCAAGTTTACATCAAAATCATAAGTAACATCTTTCCCTAAAGTAGTATAACTGTTCTTTAATTTATCATGCAGGAATAAAGTTTGATTACTGCTGATATCATAATCAGGTACTTTAATACTAAAGCTTTGTTGATTGCCTCCATTATTACTGATGCTTAAGTATAATGGAATCGTCATCGTTTTATCTATCGGTCTTGCATCTATGCTTAAAGCTTTATTATCTGCACTGATGGAATTGAAATTAGCATCGGGATTAATTAATTTATCCGCATCATACCAGTCTGTTTTGGCCGAACTGCCTGTTTTATCAAAGAAGAATAAGATTCTGTCATAAAAATCGCTGTTCTGTACTAATCGTAACTGCATACTGTTGGCACCGAACAGGCTGTTAGCTGTACCAAACAAACCAACAGGGCTGCTTATACTTTTATTACTTTCATTAAAAGTGATGGTATTATTGTTATTGGCAGCTGTAGTTGCGAAGAATGAACCCCAACTTGGTAAAATATAACTGTTGCTGAATGGTTGGCTTACATAAGCTCCTCTGCCATTAGTACCTGCCGCTGTTGCATCCCAGACATAAAAGTTGGCTCCAATATTACTACCCCTTGTTGTTAAACTTAAATCAATAGGACTTGGATAGGGGTTACCAATTAAATTGTAATTACTGTTGGCTGATGAGGTTAGTGTAACAACCTGTGTGCCTGTATTTACGGTTCCTGTTATGTTAAAAGTTGCGGCACTCGGCGTATAAGAAACTCCTGTTAAACCTTCTCCTTTCGCTCCTCTTATCAATAATCTGATACCTTGTGCTTTTGCCCATGATAAGGTATTGGCATTAGTAAAAGCAGTCCAGCCCGGATCAGGATTATTACTGCTGTTACCTGTCGTAGGGTCGTACCAGAAAGCACTGGGGTTATTGGTTGCTGTTGTTGTAAAACCATTGGCATTACCACCTATGCCTGTTATATCAATTACTGATGTTACGTTATTTAATGCCAAGGAAGAATTGAATGGGTGACCAAAAAATCTGAATGCTCTTTTACCTTGTACATAACGTTGTACGGTAACATTTCCGGTTAAATAACTGCCGCTTCCTGCACCAATAGCGGCTGTTCCGTTTGCTGTTGATGCCAATATTAAATTATTATTCGTATTGAATATGCCTGCTGTTGGTGTTAGTAAACCTGTAAGCGTTAAACTTCCATTTAAACTAACGCCGCTTGTATTATTGATAGTCAGGTTTTGTATAATTGAAGAGTCGAATAAATTATTGGGAATAGTTTGCGTACTGCTGCCATTCAATATAATATTAGCTTTATTAGCAATAAACTTTCCGGTATTATTGTTTGTAATAACTCCGCTTATAGTTAATGTTGTACCTTGACTGATAGTAGCATAAGCCCCTGCTTCAATAATTACATTTTTTACAGATATGTTTGTATTAATTTGGGGAAAGGGAGAAGAATTGGCGGGTATTATTAAGTTTACATTTGATGAAGGCGTGATACCTTCTTCCCAATTGCCACAATCAGAAATATCTGTAGTTCCTTTATTGCCTGTCCAGATTGCTGCTCTTGTTGTTACGCTGTTAGTTGAAGTTCTTGTATCTACCACAGTTGGTGCAGTATAAGCAACATTAACCCAGCATCTGTGCGTAATTTGAGTTGTATCAGTGTAATGAACTTTAATGGTAATCCATTCATCAGAATTGGGTGTATAGTTACCGGTTATGGGAGAGGCTGAAGTTGAAGCACCGTTTATTTCACTTAATTTATTTCCGTCTAAATCCCATAAAGCAGCAGTTATTTTCATCCCATCAACTTCTGGATAAATTTTATAAGTAATACTTTTTCCTGCAGCAGCAAATATTTTACCGGCAACTCTTTGATTGGTAGAATGATTAGGCAACGCACCTCCCTGACCTAAAGAATTACAATGACTGTCACCTAGGTCATCAGCCATTTCCCACTCCTGTGTTGTTTGAGTAGTTGATAAAGTTTGAACAAGGTTATTGGCTAAATAATTGAATAAATCATTTACAGAATTTGGAGTACCGTTAGGATAGGGAGCCCAAATAGAATATCCATGACCATATACATTGGCAATGGTATGTCCGTTTGGTGATGTTTGAATTAAAACACGATGATTACTTTGGTCTCCAAAATTATCTGTTACAGTTACAGAGTTGATGCCGTGTGCACCACTAAAATCATATAAAACTGTACCTATCGGAAAATTTGTTGTAATATATGCCTGTTGGTCTGCCGTGTTATTACCTACTGTACTATACGCATCTGTAATTCCAATAATGACTTTAGCTTTTCTTTCAATTATTAAATGATCACCACTGTTTCCTGTACTGTAATAAGGAGCGTAACCACCTGTTTGAGCCGTAGCAACGCCATAATCTCCATCTTTAAATTTTAATGCCTGATGGGCTTGAACTATGTTTACCAAATCACCTCTGATTGGTAAATCTGTTGTATTAGTAGCCAAATGCGTATACCTTTTTCCGGTAGTTCCCAAATCAAATACATCTTCTATAAAGAAAGTCGGATTTCCATCCATTGCTGAAATAGTAGCATAAGCTGCTGCCAATCTTGGCTCCCTCGGGTCAATATGGCCACTCAATTCACTACCATTATTCCAGCCTGAGGAAACACCTAAAGATTGTGAAAATTTACCGGTTGAATCTAAGATGGGACGGAAAGTATCATGATTATTCACAAAAGGAACGGTTCTATGAACTCTTGTACCATCAGCATAATCCATATACCTGTAATACTGTTGTTCACCGGGCAGGCTTTGCATATTGTAATTACCAAGCCCTGTAACCATACCATAAATACCACCTGATGAACCGTAGGCTCTTAAATTAAAATCAAAAGTGCCCGCAATTAAGTCTCCACTATTCTCAATACTGCTTATATAACTATCTAAATTATTTTTTGAATCAACATATTCAGTAACACAAAACATGTTTTGCCCGCCGTTAGCGAATGCAGCATTATATTTTGTATTTACTGTTAAATCTCTCACAACATACCCATACATATTTTTTGCAGCATCCCACCGCCATCCATCAACGCCTGTTTGTTTCTTAAACCAAACAAGCCAATTATTGGCATTGGTGTACATGTAATTGGAATATTGCGAAGGGTTGTATAATTTTCTGGTTGTAGAACCAATGGTTACTGACGTTCCATCAACCATACTTGAACTTTGCCCATAAGCATTAGATTCAAATGATATCTGAGGGCCAAATTGAATACTATTAATATTATTAGTATTATAAGAATTATTAAACTGATTAGGGTAGAAGTTTTCCCAATTTTTAGGCCACCTTCCGCTTCTGCTCCAGTAATCATTTTGAGATTCATCTATAGCAGGAGTTGCATATGACACATTTCTGAAATTTTTATATCCATTGGTACTGCCATCACTGTAATTAGTGGCTGCATAAGTATCCTGACCTCCGGCTCCCGTGCTGCTTCCGGCATCATTCATATGTCCGAGAACAACATCTTCAATTACTTCTATACCGTTTGCATGCATTACGGCAATCATTCTTAATAATTCATCTTTGGTACCACTTCTTGTGTACACTTTATTGGATGAAGAAGCAGAGCCCCCTTTTTGAAATTTATCCCCTAAATCATAATAATCAAACGGTACATAACCGTCAGAGTTTGGACTTGAATTTTTTATACTTGGTGGAATCCAAACAGCATTGAAGCCTGCTGCCTTTAATCTGGGAGCTAATTCGCATAGATAATTTGACCAACCATTAGGATACTGTGAATTATAATAGTCCCACCAAAAAGCCTGAAAAACAGTTCTTTTTATTTTCTGTTGGGCAGTTGCACACAATGAAACCAACAGTAGGAGATACAGTAGAATTTTCTTCATATGGCAGAATAAGACGTGAATTTATTTAATGTGTATAAAATACACAAAAAAATTTTGAAAAGTAAGTTTTTTACCTAAACTTAGTATTCTAATACTTGCATTGCTTATGAAAAAAATTTTACTTTCATTACTATTTGTTCTATTAGCTAATTGCATTTACGCTCAATCTGCAACTGTTAGTTATGGTCAAAAAGTAAGCTACTATCCTACAACTTTCACATCCGGATCATCAGGTATTTATGATCAGTCTGCCGGAATACAAATTGGTCAGTACGCAAACTCCTCCGGTAGTAAACAATCAGTTGCCTGGCGAAGTTTTAAAACTGCGGGAGACAATACAGGTTCTGCAAGAGCATTGCAAATAGGTGATAAATTTACCATTGCAGGCTCTTTTACCAGAGCTTATGGCAGAATCGGAATTGGATTGTTGGCGTCACCATCATCAAGAAGCTCATTTGCAGATGCAACTAACAACTATGCTGTTTCTGTAAACTTAGATGGGCCTGCTTACACAGGTTCGGGTTATGGTTCTTGGTACTTGGCGTATAACGGAGGTGCTACTTCTGCTGCTTCTTTTGGGGGTAATCAAACAAATTATCACGATTTTATTTTTACGTTTACGCTTACTGCTGCCAATAGAATGAATATTACTGTGAAAGATAATACGAGCAGTACTACATCTACATTTAACGACGTTCAATTAAATACATCAAATCCAATAACTGACTATTCAATTTATTTACAGGATGACTATGATGGAGGTCAGAGCAGAAATGCCTATTGGGGATTAAGTGCTTCTTCTAATGCTTCAATTCAAAGTACAGGAGCTTTAAGTATTGGTTCCAGTAATACCTCTTTTAGCATTGCCAATGCTATAACAGATGGTTATTACGCAGATCAAACAACTTCCGGAACCAGTTATGCCAATGCTTTAACAAAGGCAGGAACCGGAACTGTTACTTTAACAGCTGCTAATACTTATACCGGATTAACTACTGTTTCGGGCGGGACTTTAAAACTGAATAATAGTGGTGGCGGCACATTACCATCTGCTAATAATGTAACTATCAGTAATGGTGGAACACTTCAAATAAGTAGTAATCAAACTTTAAATAATGTAACATTATCATCAGGAGGTACATTGATAATTGATAATGGAGTTACATTAACAATTAACGGCACTTTAAATCAAAATGGCGGTACCATAACAAATAACGGAAGTATAGCATATGGCACTAATGCTATTTTATCTTATGGAGGTACTTCGTCTCAAGCAACAGGTTCAGAGCTAATAAGCAGTATTCCTAATCTTGTAATAAATAATAGTTCCGGTGTTGCATTGAGCAGTGTTACAAAGCTAACCAAGAGTCTCACCATAACATCCGGCACATTAACCACGGGTGGTAATTTAACCTTAGGCTCCACAGCAAGCGGAACAGCTTATGTAGCAGCCATATCATCAGGCGGCATCAGTGGCAATGTAACGGTACAGCGATGGTTTCCTGCTCAGAGAGCCTATAGAGTGCTAAGCACACCCTTTACAGCGACACAAAATATCTCAGCCATAACAAATAGTTTAGCAGTAACAGGTTTAAGCACCGCTACAGGCAGCGGAACTTATGCCAGCAGCAGCGGCAATCCATCCGTGTTTACCTACAATGCCACAGCAGCAGCAGGCTCAGCATTAACAGGAGTAACGGATGCCACAGCAAGTATCTGGAAATACACCCAACCGATATATGTAATGGTAAGAGGTCAGGCCAATGAAGGTAATGGCTTAAGTAGCGGCCAGAGCGGCAACAGTTATACTACCGGCGGAGGGCCAACCGCTTTTGCCATCTCCGCCACCGGAGCTTTAAACGATGGAACCACAGTAGCCGATTACAGCTTACAATACAGCGGCGGAGCCAACAACTATAATTTGGTGGGTAATCCCTATGCCAGCCCCATCAATTTAAAATTATTAAAATCAAATGGTGGAGCCATTAATAGCAATGCCAATATCGGCGGTACTTTTTATGTATACAATCCATATAAGAGCAGTACAGGAGCAGCCGTATTTGCCGGCGGTTATGATGCTTATACCAATGATGGAACAACAAATGTAATTATCCCGAGCATGGGAGCCTTCTTTATACAAGCCGGAGCAGCAGGCCAAACCATACAGTTTGCAGAAACAGCCAAATCAACCGGTACCCCGTTAGTACTAATGGGAACCGGCAGCACCACCCCCAAATTAAGATTGACAGCAGTCAACAGTTACGGCGAGATGGATGCGTTGCAGGTAAGAATAGATGCAGGAGCAGGCAATGGTTCAACCGACAGATACGATGCAGCCAAATGGAGCAATATCAACTTCGATATGTACAGCATTGCTTCCGATGGCAGCAAACTATGTATAGATGCCAGAGGTAATGATGTAACAGTAATACCTATCGGCATAAAAACCAACCTGACAGCCAATGACTTCACCTTAAAAGTAACATCCATTGAAGGCATGGAAGATAAAACAGTCATACTGAGAGACAAGTTACTACAGACAGAAACAGTACTAAAAGCAGCAAACGACAGCTATACCTTCAGCATAACAAAAGACACGGCCACCAAAGGCGACAATCGCTTTGAATTAGTATTACAAAACAACAAAACCACAGCGGTAATAGATAACACGAATAACAATACGATAGCAGTACAGTTAAGCCCCAACCCCGTAGCAGACCAGTTAACCATTACATTAGGCAAAGATGCGGTAAGCACCACAAGCGTAACCAATGTAAGAGTACTGACAGCCGACGGGCAGACCCTGCAGACACAACAGGCAGGAGTAGGGGCAAGCAGTATTAAGGTAGGCTTACAAGGCATAGGTAAGGGAATACTCTTGGTAGAAGTAAAGAACGATAAAGTGAGCAGTGTACAAAAAGTAGTAAAAGAGTAAAAGCCCAACAACATTCCATTACCAACCAAGTAAAAACGAATAACATGAAAATCATCATCAACATACAAAAGATAGCCAACAAAATTATTAACAGCCGCTATAGTAAGCATGTATACCTGATAGCAGTTATTTTAATCAGCACTTACGGCATAGCCCATGCCGACCCTGACCCTATATTTGATGCAGATGCCCCTGTAGATGGAGGATTATCCCTTCTCATTGCAGGTGGTATAGGCTACGGCGTAAAGAAGGTAAGAGAACAACGAAGAAAACAAAATGAAAAATAGCTTTCTTATTGAGTACAATTTAAGCAATAGGTCTTTGATAATTCAAAGACCTATTTAGTTGAAGCTATGTTAAACTAAAAATCAATCAATCTTTTAAATCGTATATAAAAAAAATTAAACTTTCGACAGTAATAGTAATCTTCACATTACTTCCAAAAAGATAATCAGGTTGCTGATTATCTTTTTTTGTATCTGCTAAAACCTTTTGCAGGAATTATCTTCAACTTCTTTTTAAAAATATTTACATCAAACGTTTGCAAAAAAAGCAGGCAGCAGGTAGTATAAATCCCAAACAATAAGAGTATTACATTAGTGTTTATTATTACGATTGCATGCAAATTACAAAACCCAAACTCAGCTTCAGCCAGATTATTAATATGAATGTGGGCTTCTTCGGCATTCAATACAGCTTTGGCTTACAGCAAAGTGCAGTTAATCCGATTTATGATTTTTTAGGAGCTAAACCAGATGAAATTCCTTGGCTCAATTTAGCCGGTCCATTAACGGGTTTATTAATTCAACCTATCATCGGTGCCGTAAGTGATAAAACATGGCATCCTAAATTCGGAAGAAGAAAGCCTTTCTTTTTTATAGGTGCCATGGTGTGTAGTTTGGCATTATTTCTTTTTCCTTTCAGCAGTGCATTATGGATGGCTGCAGGTTTATTATGGATTTTAGATGCAGGCAATAATACTGCTATGGAACCCTATAGGGCATTTATTGCAGATAAATTAGATGGCTCGCAGCAACCCATAGGTTTTCAGGCACAAAGTTTTTTTACAGGTTTAGGCCAAACATTGGCCAATGTTTCTCTTTTTATTTTTCCAATGATTTTTGTTGGTAAAACAGGTAAGCTGCCAACATGGGTTTTTGCTTCGTTTATTTTAGGCTCAGTTTGTTCAATCGGCTCTGTATGGTGGAGTGCAAGAACAACACCTGAAATACCGCCGACAGCAGAAGAATTGCAAAAAATGAAGGCAGAACCTTTAAATATATTTTCTCCTTTTGCAGACATTATCAAAGCAATAAAATATATGCCCAAAGTATTATGGCAGTTAGCATTGGTATATCTCTTTCAATGGTATGCATTGTTTTGTTATTGGCAGAACTCATCTAAAAGTGTTGCTTTATCTGTTTGGAAAGCAACCCCACAATCAAATGCTGCAGCTTATGAAGAAGCTGTAAGCTGGACAGGCCTTGTAAACGGATGGTATAATGTGGTAACATTTCTATCTGCATTTGCATTGGTTTGGTTTGCAAAAAAGTACTCTCCGAAATTGGTTCATTTCGGTTGCCTTGTATTAGCTGGTGCAGGTTTTCTTTTCTTTCCTTTTATTGCAAATAAATATTTATTATTTGTTGCTATAACAGGTTTTGGTATAGGCTGGGCAAGTATAATGGGTATTCCCTATTTAATGGTGGTAAGTCAAATACCGAAAGAAAGGTATGGAGTGTATATGGGTATCATTAACATGATGATTGTTATACCAATGTTTATTCAAACAACCACATTCGGTTACATACTCAAAAACTTTTTACACAACAATGCAGGAAATGCCATTGCATTTGCTGGAGTGTTTTTATTAATTGCCGCAATGGCTACGCTATTAATAAAGGCTAAAAAACCGGATGAAGAAGCAATACTTTCAATGCCTTCAGGCAGCAGCCACTAAAAAATTATTATGCAAGGAAAATCAGTACAACTGCTTTATTGCCTCTTTTTATCAACATTAATCTCATCCTGCCATAATAGTGCTGAAAAAAAACTTTCAACTGTTGACACATTAAACAGAAAATGGTGGAAAGAAGCAGTAGTGTATCAAATTTATCCCCGCAGTTTTAAAGACAGTGATGGTGACGGTATTGGCGATTTGAAAGGTATTATTTCCAAATTAGATTATATTAAAAGCCTTGGTATTACTGCTGTTTGGCTAAACCCTATTTACAGTTCACCTAATGATGATAATGGTTATGATGTAAGCGATTATAGAAATATTATGAAAGACTTCGGCACCATGCAGGACTTTGATAGTTTATTAAAAGGAATGCATGAACGCGGAATAAAATTAGTAATGGATATTGTGGTAAACCACAGCAGCGATGAACATGAATGGTTTAAACAAAGCAGAAGCTCAAGAACGAACCCTTACAGAAATTATTATCACTGGTGGAATGCAGAAAGAGGCAAACCACCTTATCGTTATAGTTTGTTCGATGTAAATCATGATGCATGGAAGTATGACTCTTTAACCAATGCTTATTATCTGCATTATTTCTCGCGTAAACAACCGGATTTAAATTGGGAGAATCCTAAAGTTAGAAATGAAGTGTATGATATGATGAAGTTCTGGGCTGCTAAAGGCGTTGATGGATTCAGGTTAGATGCTTTTCAATTTGCTGCTAAGGATACAACATGGCCTGCACTTCCTTCAGACTTAAATACAAAGTTTGAAAAGTATTACGGCATGGTAAACGGCTTACATGATTATTTAAAAGAAATGAATAAAGAAGTGTTCAGCAAGTATGATGTAATGAGTGTTGCAGAAGGTGCAGGACAAACTTTTGAAGATGCACATAATTTGGTTGATGCGGGCAGAAATGAATTAGGGATGGCTTATGCATTTGATGGTGTTAATTTGGCTAAATATCCTTCAACGCCAAACGGAGAAAAGTATAGCATCATTAAATTCAAAGAAATATTTTCTAAATGGGATAGTGCTTTTGCAAACAATGGTTGGCTATCTGTTTTTCTTTCTAATCATGATCAGGCAAGGCTTGTAACACGTTTTGGAAATGATGCTCCGCAGTTTAGAGAACAATCTGCAAAAATGTTAATCACTTTTTTAATGAGTATGCGAGGCACACCATATTATTATAATGGTGATGAATTAGGAATGACGAATATCCGTTTTAATAAGATTGAAGATTACAGAGATGTGCAAACATTAAACGAATATCAATATCAAAAAACGCACGGCGGAAACTTAAGTGAGTTTATTATACGCAAAGCTTTTGAAAGCAGAGATAACGGCAGAACACCTTTTCAATGGAATGATAGTATTAATGCGGGTTTTACAACAGGCAAGCCCTGGATAAATGTTAATGCAAACTACACAACCATAAACGCCGCTGTGCAGGATAAAGATGCTAATTCTATTCTTAATTATTTCAGAAAAATGGTACAGTTAAGAAAAAATAATCTTGCACTCGTGTATGGAAAATATACATTGCTCGATAAAAATAATCCTGCTGTTTATGCTTATACAAGAGAATTGAATGGCAAAAAATTGTTAGTGTTATTAAACTTTACCGCAAATAATGCAACAGCAAATACCGGTATTAACCTTTTAAAAGCAAAACAACTTATCAGTAATTATTCAACTGCTTCAAATAAAGTTTTACGACCTTATGAAGCAGCAGTTTATGAATTATAGTATATGAAAAAAATTCTTTGTATTGGTGAAGCATTGATTGATATGATTTGTACCGATAAAGGCACATCATTAAACAATGGTAATAACTTTTTAAAAAAAGCCGGAGGTGCACCAACCAATGTGGCAGCAGCTATTGCAGCATTGGGTGGCAAAGCAGAGTTAGCTGCCAAAGTGGGGATAGACCCTTTCGGCAAACATTTAATTGAAGTAATGCAATCATTCGGTGTTTCAACCAAATGGGTAATACAGGATGCAAATTTCTTTACAACATTTGCCTTTGTTTCGTTAATGGAAAACGGAGAAAGAGATTTTTATTTTAACCGCGGGGCAGACGGGCAATTAACAGAAACAGAAATTGAGCAAATAGATTTATCTGAGTTTAGCATTATACATTTCGGCTCGGCAACAGCTTTCTTAGATGGCCCTTTACAAAAAGCTTATCTATCATTATTACATAAAGCCATTGAGCAAAAAATATTTATCAGTTTCGATCCGAATTATCGTCATCTCCTCTTTCAAAAAAATGTATCCTACTTTATTAAACAATCATGGCATTTTTTAAATCATTGTAACTTTTTTAAAGTAAGCGATGAAGAAGCTATGCTTATAACCAATACTAACTCTGTAAATGCAGCAGCGGAGGAGTTTTCAGAAAGAATGGAAAATGTATTTGCAATAACATTAGGTAAAGAAGGAACATTATTATGCGTAAAGAAAAAGCGATTTATTGTTCCGAGCATTGAAGTAAAACCAACAGATACAACAGGAGCGGGAGATGCATTTGTTGGTGCAGTATTATATCAGCTTAGCTTATTATCATCAGAAAACATAGCCTCATTGACTGAAGATGACTGGCAAAAAATTATTATTAATGCTAATAAAGCCGGTGCAAGAACCTGCGAATTTATGGGGGCTATGGAAGCATTTAAACATTTATCTAACAGTATTTTTAATTAGTATATATGCATCCCAGTGCGTTTGAAAGGTTAATTAATGAAACCATACTGAAATTTAATATTGCTGCTACTGAAGCTGATAAAGCATTTTACGAAAGGTTACAATTGCATATCAGCTTATTAAGTGATTTATATAATACTCTTTATGGCGGGCATCCTGAAGCAGCATTATTCTTTAATCAACTGATAGAAACAATTGTTGAAACACATAGTAACCGTTCGGTAATATTAAAAAATATTGATGATGCTAAACTGCAAAAAGATTATTGGTTTTTGAGTAATCATATTGCGGGCATGAGTTTATATGTAGATCGTTTTTGCGGAAACTTACAAAACCTTCCATCCAAACTTCCATACTTAAAAAACCTGGGGATTAATTTTCTTCATTTAATGCCTTTGTTTAAAAGTCCTGCTACTGAAAGTGATGGCGGCTATGCAGTTTCAAACTTCAGAGAGGTTGAGGAAAAATTCGGAACGCTAAAAGATTTGCAACAACTTATTACTCATTTACAGCAGGAAGGTTTTTATTTAATGATTGACATTGTGTTGAACCATACTTCACACCATCATGAATGGGCACAAAAAGCCAAAGCAGGAGAGAAGCATTATCAGGATTATTATTACATGTTTCAAGACAGAAACTTACCTGATGCTTTTGAAAGCACTATGCCCGAAATTTTTCCTGAAGCAGCACCCGGAAATTTTACATGGAATGAAGAATGCCAACAATGGGTAATGACTGTATTTCATAACTATCAATGGGATTTAAATTATACCAACCCGCAGGTATTTATTGAAATGCTTAATAATATTTTCTTCTATGCCAACTTAGGGATTGATGTACTGCGTATTGATGCACCTGCCTTTATTTGGAAACAATTAGGCACTACCTGCCAGAATTTACCTAAAGCTCATACATTACTCAGGTTAATTAAGCAATGCGTTGCTGTTGCAACACCCGGTATGGCTTTATTAGGTGAAGCTATAGTAGCACCCACAGAAATTATTAAATATTTCGGAACGGATAATTACACAGCAAAAGAGTGCGATGTTGCTTATAATGCTACACAAATGGCTTTGCAATGGGATGCTTTGGCAACAACAGATACAAGAGTTATGTTGGCAGCTCAGGAAATATTATTACAAAAGCCTTATGGGACAACATGGATAAATTACACACGTTGCCATGATGATATCGGTTTAGGGTACGATGATTGGATGATTAATAAAGCAGGCTTTAATGCTTATGAACACAGGAAATTTTTAAAAGAATATTACTCAGGCAGCTCTTATAACTCACCTGCAAGAGGTGCTTTATTTGCCGTTAATCCTAAAACACAAGATGCAAGAATAAGCGGCACGCTGGCTTCTTTATGTGGATTAGAAAAAGCAATAAATGATAATGATGCAGCAGCTGTTACAATAGCTGTTAGTAAGATTACCATGATGCAGGCACAAAGTTTTTTTATAGGTGGAATATCAATGCTGTTTTATGGTGATGAAGCAGGGTATACTAATGATTATAGTTATTTGAATGAAGAAGGAAAAAGTTATGATAACAGATGGATGCACAGGCCTTTAGTTAACTGGCAGAAAAATGAAACAGTAAATAATACTGATACTGTTGAAGGGCGTATTTATGCAAATACACAAAGGTTGTTAAGTATAAGAAAACAATTACCTGCAATAGGCGATTATAAAAATATTCAATGGCTTACACCGCATAATATTCATGTGGCAGGTTTTGTAAGAAGTTATGGTAATCAATATTTGTATTGCCTATTCAATTACAATAACCAAACTTCTTTTATAACTTGGTATGTATTTAAAGAAACAGGTAAGCAACCTGTTACCCTTTATGATTACTGGACGGAGGAAGAATATGCTGTTGGAAGAGATGATGAATATTTTGTATTACCGCCTTATAGTTTTTGTGTGATGGAAGCAAGATGAGGATAGCTGTTCATCAAATTCAATAATACACCATTCGTCCAGCCGAACCCATCCTGTCCCGGGTATTCGCCACCACCTGCTTCTAAATCAGTATCAACCACATTGTATTTTTCCATTAGCTTACCACTTCTTTCAAAAACAGTTTTGTTTAATGTAATCCAACGCCCGGCAATAGTTTCAGCTAAATGCTGTAAGCCATAGTTTTCTAATCCTTTTATGGTTATATAATGTAAAGGTGCCCAACCATTAGGTGCATCCCATTGTTGCCCGCTTGTTTGTAGTGTAGTTAGTAACCCCCCTTCCTTCAAAAAGTTTTTTTCTACAACAGCAGCTATACTTTTTGCTTGTTCAGTAGTTGCTATTTTAAAAAATAAAGTAAATAATGCAGCTAAAGAGTAAACATCTTTCTGTTGCTTTTTTATAAAGTCATAATCAAAATAAAACCCTTTCTCTTCATTCCAACAATATTGTTGAATTAATTGCTTTCGCTGAAATGCTTTCTGAGCATATATTTCAGCTTGTATGGTATTATCAGCCTTTTTATAAATCTCAGCTAATGTTTCCTCCATGTGGTATAATAAACAATTCAAATCAACAGGAATTATTGCTGTTGTATGAATAGAAGTAAAGTTGTTTTCGTCGGCAAACCAACGTGTACTAAAATCCCAACCCGATTCTGCTGCTGCTCTTATATGTCTGTAAATTTCTGTATCGGTTGATGTGTGAGCTAACTCAATATCTTCTTTATAAGATTCAGGTCTCGGTGTATTATGCTCATCCCAATACCTATTTAAATATTCATGGTTATTCAGTTTAACAACACGTTTATCAGCAGTGTTGTTTTTATCAATTTCAGTAATACTATCTTGCCAAAATGAATATTCTTTTTCAATAGCTGATGAATAATCCAATAAAATATTTTCACCTTTAAACTTCGCAAGCAACTTAACCATTAAAGTAAAAAATGGTGGTTGAGACCTACCGATATAGTAAGTTCTGTTGCCATTAGGTATATAACCGATTGTATTAATTAAATGAGCAAAATTATTTACCATGTTTTCAATTAAATTAATGTTGAAGCTTGCTGCTAAACCCAACATGGTAAAATAACTATCCCAATAATATATTTCTCTGAACCTGCCACCTGGTACAATGTATGAATACGGTAAAGGAATAAGTGAATGGTTGGTGGGAGTGGTTATTCTTTCTAAAACAGTCCATAAATTATTAATATGTTCTTCAATTGAATACTTTTTATTAATGCTGTAAGAATCAACAGCAGCAGGTATTTCAAAGTTTTCTTCAACAAATTTTTCTAAACTGAATGCAGGATTATTTTTTTGAGCCTGATAATCTTCTTCTATAAAAGTTAAATCGTACTTAGGAGTGCAATCCACAAAAGTTTTACCATCTGCAAATATGTTATTTACCTGAACATCTTTAAAAAGAGTACTATTAAAAAAATGCTGATTCATAAATAACAATACAATTTGCAAAAATTAGTTAGCCTTTTTAAGCTCATCTTTTTTTATAATTCTTTGTATAAGTATTACAGAAATAATCAGTAATACAATGGGTATGATTAGAAAATAAAACGCATTAACACCACCAATATTTTTAAATAATGTTCCGACAATTCTTGAACCTATTGTTCCACCCAATGCAGAGAAGACAATGATTAAGCCTGACATTGGTGAATGAAGATGTTTAGGTAAATGGCTAAGCACTGTTGAATTTAATAAAGGATATATCGGGGCAATGAATAATCCTATTAACGGTAAGATAAAACCCAGCATTGGTACATCTGATAATTTGTTAAGTACCATAACTTCATTAGCTGGTTTTAATTGAGGTAATATCACTAAGATTAAAATGAGCGATAGTATTGCACAACTGATAACAATTAAAGACCATGAAATTTTCTTTGATAACCATCCTGCCAAAAAACGGCCTGCAGCAAGTGAAATGGCTAATATAGAAGCCATTTGTACACTAAGTTTATCTGAGAAAGAAAATATTTTTTCGTTGAAACGAGGCAGCCATGTCATAATGCCTTGTTCAATCATAACAAAAAAGAATGCTGAAGAAATGAATATCAAAACCAATGGTATAATAATCAATTTCAGTGATTCTTTGATATCGTCTAATGCAGATGAACCCGCAGTTTCAGCAGGGATATTAATGTTTGAGAAACTCAGGAACAAAAAAGAAACGGCTATTAAAGCTGCTAACAGCAGGTATACATTTAACCATGCATTGGTATCTGTATCAGAATAAAATGCAGGGAAAAGAAAATAAGCTACTGCTATACCAACCATGAAAAAACCTTCAATAGCACTCATTAAAGACGAGTGTTGTTGCGGAGTATCTGTAACAACGCCAACTAAGCTGTAAACAGAAAGTTTAATTAAAGCAAAGCTTATCCCAACTGATAAAAATAAAAGTTTGGCAGTCCAGAAACTATTTCCATAGTGCATTCCTATACATCCGAAAAACACAATCAAAAGAGCTGATTGCATTGCCTTCTTATAGCCCAATCTCGGAAGAGAAGAGGCTACAATAATTGAAACAATTGCAATGGGAAGATCTTTAAAAGCTTCTAATATTGAAGCCTGCTTTTCATCTACTCCATATACTTTTATAGATTTTGCAATCACAATACCTACACTGTTTAAAAGTATGGCAAAAACAAAATAGTTTAAGAAGATAGAGATTTTTATAGGTAAGTTTCGCATGGCAATTTTTTAGGCTTTATTAAATGATAATTACAATGAGTCGCCTTCTATTAAAACAGATTCCAAAAAGACTTCATCAGTAATTATATTATGATTTAATTTATCCATCATTTGCTTAAATGCCAACTTACCAAGTTTTTGACCGCTGGTTTCTACATAAGTAATTTTTGGGTTGTACAATGTTGGCATTAAACCATTGCTGATGCCTATTACCGCAATATCATCAGGCACTTTTAATTCCAGTTCATTTATGGCATACATCACACCAATTAAAATCATATCACCCATACAAAAAATTACATCAGGCTTATTCTTTTTACCTAATGCTTTTAATGTTTCAATTCTTGATGCTTCAATCTGTTCGGGCCAGGCAACCTGTACATTTGTTTTGGGTGCAGATTTCTTAAAGGTTTCCATAAAAGATGCATGCCTTACCTTACTGATACTTAAATGCGGGTGACCGAATAACGCCAATACGTTTTTCTTTTTCTTTTTTATAATTGCTTCTGCAGCTATTCTCGCAGCTACTTCATCTGATAGGCAAACCTTTGTATAGCCCGGTTCTTCGGGTACTCTGTCAAAGAAAACAACAGGAATACCCATTTCTTCCATTTTATGAAAGGGTTCTAAGTTATTTGTTTCTATAGATACAGAAGCAAACACACCTGTTACTAAATTTTTTCTGAAAAGTTTCAGGCTGTTTTGTTCTACATCAACTAAATCTTTCGATTGCATAATTAAAACAGAATAGCCATTATTTCTGGCTTCCTGTTCTAATGAAGCAACAAAGGAGTCGTAAAAAAAATTATCAATTGTAGGAACCAAAATACCTAATACATTGCTTTGCTGTGTTCTTAATTGTACTGCGTAGGGGTTAGGCTCATATTCCATTACAGTAGCCAGTTCCCGCACTTTCTTCTTGGTGCGTTCTGCAATGTCAGGATGGTTTTTTAAGGCTCTTGAAATAGTTGATATACTTAATCCTAATGCCTCTGATAATTCTTTCAGTGTACTTTGATGCATTCGTTAGATATGGGTTACATGCAAGTGATAAAAGTGAAAGTTAAGTGATTTATTAATTGAATACTATTAATTAACCTTCACTTTTTTACACAATACTAACTGATTTAAAATCTTACACTCATACCAATACTCACACTTAAATCTGCAAAGGCTGCATCTCCTTGTGTATAGATACCTGTTAAGTCTGTTTTAATTTTATCAGGAACACTTTGTGTTCTGTTTCTTACTACTGCAACAGGTACATAAGCATACAATGAAATATTATTAGAACGATAATTAACCCCGGGCTCCACAGAAATTACATAGCCCGGCCTTCTGAAACCACCGCTGCCGCCGATTAAATCATAAACGGGAATACACTCTTTTCTTACGCCTGCAGAAACTGTAAATTTATTAAGCATAACGTTAGCACCCGCTCTGTACATGTACTGGTCAGGTACACTCATTACATCACTGCCGTTTGCAATGGCTGCTGCACTTGGTGTTCCACCTCTTGCAGTTGATACACCATTCTGCTCTCTCGGGTTAGACAGATAATAAAAGTTTCCGTAAAAACTTACTGCATGAGACAAATTATAAAACGCATTTAATTCTGCTGTTATGCCTGTACCGCCATCTCCTAATTGAATTGATTGATCAACGGGGCCTAAAGTTCTGGTACCTGTTGCACTATAAAAATAATCCTGATATTTATAATCCCCCGTTGGTAATTTTAGCCCTAAGCCCAATTGGTAATTAAATTTTGAATGTTTCATCGGGTCAATCATCCATCTGTAAACAGCTAATCTTATATCACCAATGCCGAAAGCATGTGTTTGCCTTCTGTCTTTTCCGCCATGCTCATATAATGAAGAACGGGTATTGGCAATAATCGGTACATCAATCATCATACTCCATCTCTCGTTAAATTTTCTTGCTAAGTTTAAATCTAATGTATAGGAATGATTAATAACTTCAGTCTGGCTGTCAACTCTTTGTTTCTGTTCAACTTCGCCAACAAAATGTTTGTAAGATTTAAAGTAACGGTTATTAATACCCAATTCCCATTTGGTGGTATCTCTGTACATAAATTTTTCAATACTGCAGGCTGCACCTGTGCTTCTTATGGCAACACAGCCTTGAGCGTTAATTTTTAAACCGGAAACGATAATTAATAGTGAGAAGATTATTTTTTTCATATTTAAGTAATTCAATGTGATAATTTTTTTGTTTTAATTTTTAGTGAGCTCCGTCAATCTTTGCTCTTGCAATTGCATAGCCACCAACGTTTTGACCAACTTGTAAACCAGTGCTGCAATCGCTTCTGTAATGTATTCCGCCCATTAACCTTGATATAGAGGCTTCCTGTGCCATTTGATTATATTTCGTTGCATTTGAAGGAACAACAAAACTTAATAATGCAGCAGCAGCACCACTGAAAGTTGAATGACCTGATATATATGATGGGAAATTCGGAACACCTGTTAATGTTTTAATTGCAGGGTTCAGCTGACAAGGTCTCGGATTGAAATAATAATATTTTGTATTCCAACAAACAATGGCAGCATCCATTAAAGTTACATTTAGTAAAGCTAAATTATTTGCCCAACGAACTTCACTAAAATTCAGATTAATAAAATCTTCTGCTGCAATTGCATTCCAATGCCCGGGTGGTGCATATGTTCCAACACCATCAGCCCAGAATTGTACAATTCGAATATTATCCCTGCTCGGGTTTTGAACATAATCGTACACTTCTTGTGTTTCTTTTTTCATCTGGTCGCTTGAAGTTGATGGCGGAGGACCGGGACGAAGTGAAACAACAGTTGCAGAATCAATTAATAATGATTTCACGTTACCAAACAATGGTAGCATGGGCGGACGTTTTGGCGTTTCTAAACTGTACCAGGGAGTTTCTCCTCTTGAGTTGGCGGTAGTCACAAAGTTAGCCCAATCAGTAGGGGTACCAACTGCACTGCCGGCTTTGTCTGTTCTTGCACGGGCAATAAATGCATCAGCAATTTGTTTTCCCAATGCTTCTCCTGCAGTAATATCACTCCTTGTTGCAGTACCACTTGTTATAGCTGCCTGCTCCTGTTCTACTGCTAATTGTTGAATATTAGAGCTTTCTCCCGGAAATAAAAGCAACATCATTTCTGAAGTAACACCAGCTAAAACTGCCGCTTCAGATGGATAAGAAGGTAAGCTTGATTTTGTAACATATGCAGTTATTGTTGTATCTGTTTTATAAGGTGCAGGCCTGTTGTATTTGTTTTTATAATACCAGCAGGCAACCAATGCATCATATTGTGCAGCGGTAACATAAGCATAAGCTCTTGCAGCATATGGTGGGTTTGCAAATGGAAATAATGGATATGCAAAAGGATTATTTGCACTTGGTATTGGATAAGTTCCGTCCGGATTTTGATAGGGTGGAAGATTATACTTTGCTACTAAGCCTCTTAATATTTCATTCCACCTTAATACACCACCGGCACTCCAATATTTAACTTTTGCTAATTGCTCATCAGTTGCATTTTTTTGATAGCCTTTTACTTCATTTAATTCAGCAATATAATTGGGTGCTGTAACTGCAATTGGTGCTGCAACTGCAAAAGTGTCTGGTCTTGTTAACAACATGGTTTTCCAGGTACCTGCATTCATATCTGTTGAAGATGGATTTAACGCAGGTAAATCTGCTGTTCTATTGGTAACATTTTTATTGCACGAATAAATGAATGGAAAAGAAATAATGATGAGTGTTGATATTGTAACTATTAATATTTTTTTCATACGACTATTTTATTGATTGTGACTTTACTTTATGAGCAAATGAATTTGCATAAAAGCATCCTACTGTAAAAGATGTTGCCTGACCCACATTTCTGCCTGCTATTACCTGACTTACGGCACCAACAAAAGAGATATGTGTATTTGATGGTAAAGTATATTTAGAACTAACACCAATATTTGTACTGTTCATTGTGTTACTTACAAAAGGCATATCGTTTTTACGCATATCAAAACCACCTAATGTTGTCATGTTATTTACAAAAGCATCAACCAGTAAATATTTTTTATGAATACCAACTGCCAAATTATAATTGGCAACATTGGGCATATTAACCTTGTTAGAGTAAATTATTTGTGTAGTGTAATAAGCAGTTCTGTCTAAGCTTACATTACTTCTCCAGGCATAAGTTCCGGCTAATCTTATATTTAAAAATTTTTGTTGATAATTAGCAATCAATTTCGCAGAAATATTTGTAGAACCTAAACCAATAGAAAGCGGTAAAAAATCAATTACATAATTTGATGTTGGGGTTGTTAATTCTCCTACGCCAAACAAACTGATTTTCCCTTTGGCAAATTTTTTAGTTAATGCTTTCCATTTTACAGCAAGGCTGATATCTTGTAAACCATTTAGACCCTGTAAAGTTCCGGCAGTTGCTTTTGTTGAAACCCATGGTAAACCTACCATAACATTAAGATTATTCTTAATGCCATAGTTGCTCATAAACATTACAGATTGTGCTGAAACGATTCCGATATTGTCATTAGTTCTTTTATATGTTCCTTCCCAATAACTACTCCATGAATTATATGAATATGTTAAACCGTTACACCATTGTTTTTTATTCATCATAATTACATCTTCAGTTGTTTGTGCTTTAGTTTCAATAGTAAAAAGAACGGTACTGAATATGCTTAGAATAATTATTCGTAACAGAAGAAAACCTTGTTTAATTTTTTTATGCTCCTTTTCTTTGTAAGGAAAATAGTTTATTGAAATCAATAAATTCTCAAGCATGATTGATTATTGAATGGTGATAGCATAAGGCTGCAAAAAAGTGAAAAACACTTTTGAGCCATTAAAAACTAATCCTGTTTAAATAATGTTGATTTTATTTTTTCATTTTCAGTTTATCTACAACATAGCCGCCAACTTTTTTACCCATATCTGTACTTACAATACATGAGTTGTGCAGGTGAATACCACCATAAAAGCGGGCCCAGTTGTTTTCAATAGCTGCGTCTCTGAAAGATTTAAAACTTCTGTTTTTAATACCAAATTCTAATTCTGTACTATCTGTATAAGAAAAGTTATCGCCGAATACACTTGTTAAGGCTTCCGCAGCAGATGAAGAGCAGGTGCTGTGGCCGCAAGTATATTCAGGAAAAGCAGGTGTTTGCAAATATGGTCGCCAATTAATATCAATATATTTATTAATAACTGTTTCAGGTCTTATTGTGTTATAAGTGTATTTTACCTGCCAGCACTCAATAAATGCATCAAACAAAGCAATACTTGTTTTGGCAAAAGCATAAGTGCTTGCTGCAAAATCGTAATTCGCTTTTTTACAGGCAATACCAATAACACTCATCCAATGGCCGGGAGGAGAAAATTTTTTACTGGCAAACATAACATGACCGCTTACATTCATTTTAAAAGGGTTATCATCCCAAAATTCTGCAATGTGTTTTTGTTCATCAGTTAAACTATCTCCTGCATTTTTTACTGACATTACTTCCTGATAATACTTACTGTTCTTATCAGTTATATTAAACACAGGCGGAGGTGGTGGTAAAAATAAACCTGCACTATCTAATACCATCGGGCGTATTTCTTTCCAATGCGGTTCAACAGCACTGGCATACATTGGTGGTGTAGGAACCCATCTGCCGGGAACATCTGCCATTACTGTATATTTTTCCGCACCTCTTGTTTGTAAATAATTATCTTTTTTTGCCCAACGAATAATGCCTGCACTAATGCTGTCGGCAAAAGTTTGCGATGCTTTTTCTATGTCTGAAGGCAAACCCTTTTCTCTTGCTATATTCAACACACTGTCTTTATAACGCTGCATACTTCCTTCAGGGAAAGTAACCGATTCACCAACTTTTATGTATGTAAGCAGAGAAGCCAATTCATAGTCTATCGGTTGAGATTTATCAGGCTTAGGTAAGTTTTTCAATCCATTTAGTTGACCGGCTAACGATTGATACTTATCTGAATAACCTGCTGCTATGGCTTCATATGCTGCAATGGCTGCGTAAGTGTAATTTCTTGCAGCAATCATTGGCGGAAAATTATTACCCATTACTACTGTATTCAATTCATGTACAGTATTGGTTAATAATTGTGTATCGTGCAGGTATGTTTTGTATTCAGTTTTTTCTTTACAACTGTATAGTACTATGCATGCCATTACAAGGCATGTAATTATTTTTTTCATGTAATTGAATTAGCAAACGAATTTGATATTAAAAACAGAAGAATGCTCGTGTATGAGATTATACAAGTTGCGGCGGTTGCTCTATTCGTGTTCTGTAATCACTGCTTAGAAAAGTAGTGTTGGGTGTTTGCTTGTCTATACTAAATGCTATAAGTTTATTTTCTGCTGAAAGAAAACTGTTATTATTCGTAAAGTCATCAACAGAAAGTTTGGTTAATTTACTATTGTGATGTGAGTTTGATTTTTTATCTGCATTAAAATTATTGAAGTCGTTAGCTAACTTAAAAAATTCATCCCTTGCATTATTAATCCCTGCTTTATCTGTATTGGGAATGCAAAATACCTCTAATGAATCTTTGTAAAATCTGCGTTTAACGTATTGATAGCTTATACCGTTTACTTCAATTTGCCCTCTTACTTTTTCAAACTTATCAGAATTTGGTCCGTAAGGCATACTTAAAGGAACCTTGAAAGTGATAAGTGCATTTTCATTATACAAATCATCATCAACCATTGATTGTAATACAGCAACCGATTGACGTTCAAAATAATTATAAATGAAACGGTAACCTATCCAATTAAACATCAGGACAGCAAGTAATAATATGGCTGCAATCTTTTTCAAACAGTTAGAGAAATAAAATTATAAGTTTTGTTATTCCAAAAGCAGTTGTCTTTTTAAAATGAGCATTTATTTTTCAACTGCAAACGTTTTCTGATTGATTCCAACTCCAGTAATCGTCAATTTTTTCCATGCAAAGGGGAGAACAGATTTTATTTGAACAATGCCTTTATCAGTAATATCCAATCCACCAAAACCCATTAATACACTTTGAATAATGCCACCCGCACCCGTCGCAAAATATGGATTTGTGCCGCCTTTGGTTTCTGCAATAACATTGAATGGATTTTTTTGGTTAGGTATATAAGCATCTTTAAACCAATGCCAAGCCCTTTCTGCATTACCTAATCTCGCATACAACAATGTAAAGATAGCTTGCGTCATGGCAGGTGTTCCTTCATCGGGAACACGTTGTTCATAATATGCTAAATCTTTTTGAATTTGTTTGGTATCTGTAATTTCTTTTAGCGGGTAAGCTAACAAGTTTACATCTGCCTGTTTAATTCCTTCACCTTTATAAGAAGCGTGTTCCTGTGTTACACCATTATCCATTTTTAATATCGGAATGTTCTTTTCAACCAAAGACCAATCGTTATTTATTGGAAGACTTAATATTGCTGCTGCTTTGTTGGCATATTGCAAAACAGCTTTGGCTGCGGCATTTGTCCATGCGTTATTATCAACGTTTTCAGCCCATTCATCTGCAGCAACAACATTCTTTATTTCATATTTTTCATCTCCGTTTCTTTCAACTCTGCTTGCCCAGAAATCTGCCGTTTCTTTTAATAAAGGCCAACCTTTTTCTTTCAGCCAGGCTTTGTCTTGTGTTACGCAGTAATAATTCCATGCTGCAATACCAACACAGGCTGTTATATGATGTTCAAAAGGCCCGCTTAATGCCCAAACAGGTGTTTCTTCAACACCGCTTGCAGCACTTTCCCAAGGAAACATAGCACCTTTATAACCATGATTGAATGCATTACGTTTAGCAGCTTCTAATCTTTCATACCTGTATTCAATCATGCTCTTCGCCATTTCCGGGTGTAATACCAATATTGCAGGATACATCCATAATTCTGCATCCCAAAAAACATGACCATTATAACCTAAGCCAGATAATCCCATTGGTGAAGGAGATAATGCGGTACCTTCTCTTACAAACGAATACAGATGGTACAACATGCTGTGTATGTCTTGCTGCGATTGAGCATCCCCTTCAATTTGTATATCACTTTTCCAAAGTTCATCCCATGCTTTGTTATGAAATTGAATTAATCTGTTTCTTCCTTCCAGCTTTGCAAAAATGGTCATACGTTCTACTTCATTTAATGGGTCATCATGATGTGCAGAAGTAATTGATGAGCCTGCAATGCTGTATTGGTAAGCTTCTCCGCTTTTCAGCTTTTTAGAAAACTTCATTAAATGCATATTGTTATCCCACATTTCATGAATAACTTTTGGCTCCAAGCCATGCTGCTCATTAAATAAAAATGTATTGGAAGCACACATTAATAATTTACCTGTGGGGCTTTTTGCTGAAGAAGTAAGTAAGCTTATCACAACATGAGGTCTATCAATTTCATTGTAATAATTCTGCACATCTTTCAATGCATCAGGGGCTTCCATAACACTTGCTGCTGTAACAGCAATATCTTTTTTTGCTTTTATGCTAACGTCCATTAAAACAGTAAAAGGCAATTGGCGTAATGAGTAATAGGTGTAAGTAACGGTTGCTTTATCAGCATAATCAAACGATGCCGTAAAACTTGCGTGTTGCATGTCTAACTGTTGTTGCAGGTTAGTTACGCTGTTAGCATCTATTCTTTTTCCATCAATCTCAATATATCCGTTCAATAAGTTAAAACTCCTCAAAAAATTACTCACTCTGCCTCTTCCGTACAAATCATAAGCACCGGCTAATACAACATCTTTTACTTTGAACGGCTCGGGAGAAGACACAATACCAATCATGCCATTGGCAACAGTAATACCGTAATAATCTGATGGATTAATTTTTTCAGCTTTAATCTTCCAGGCATCTTGTGTAAATGCTGATAAACATTGGATTGCAGCGAAAATTGTAAACAAATTTTTCTTCATAAACAAGCATTAATTATTTCAAATGTATTGTGAAATAATATTGCTGTTGCGTAACAGATAAAATTTCTCACCGCAATCCTTTGCAATTTTTATTATTAACAAGTAATTGAAAAAAGTTGTTCTTTAGTTAATCCAAAACGATTGCAATGCAAAAAGGAAGACTTTTTATTTACTCAATTGTTGCTGCTTTAGCAGGATTTATTTTTGGCTTTGATACGGTTGTTATTTCAGGTGCTAATCTTCCCATAAAACAATTGTGGCACACATCTCCGGGCTTTCATGGATTTTTTATAATGAGCATGGCTTTATGGGGAACTGTTGTTGGAGCCTTATTAGGCGGAATACCAACAGAAGTTTTTGGTAGAAAAAAAGTTTTATTAACTGTTGGCATATTATTTTTCATTTCAGCTATAGGCAGTGCATTGGCTCAAGACCCTTACACATTTTCTTTTTTTAGATTTATTGGTGGATTAGGCATTGGTATATCATCTGTTACAGTACCAACATATATTTCAGAAATATCAACTTCACAAACCAGAGGAAGATTAGTGGGTATGTATCAATTTAATATTGTATTCGGTATTTTAATTGCCTTTATTTCTAATTATTTTTTAAAGGGATTTGATGGAAAAAATGATTGGCGTTGGATGTTGGGCGTTTTAGCAATTCCATCAATATTGTATAGCTCTTTGGTTTTTATTTTGCCTGAAAGCCCACGCTGGCTTGTGTTACGGGAAAAAGATTATTTAAAAGCCAAGCTTAATTTTATAAAAATCGGTGTATCTGATACACAAGCTGAGATTGATAAAATAGAATTGTTTGAAAAAGAAAATATTTCAATAAAAGGTGAAAATTTATTTTCCAGAAAATACATCAAAATGGTTTGGCTGGCATTTATGGTTGCATTTTTTAATCAACTATCGGGCATTAATTTTATTTTATACTACGCACCGGAAATTTTAGAAAGTGCAGGCATTGGTTCTAAAGATTCTTTATTTAATTCAATAGCTATTGGCGGTGTTAATTTAATCTTCACATTTATCGGATTATATTTTATTGATAAAGCAGGTAGAAAAACTTTATTAATAATTGGTTCTATTGGCTACATAATCAGTTTGTGTTGTGTTGCTGCTTCATTTAAGTTTACATTAAACAATACTTTTTTATTAAGCTCATTAATGGGTTTTATAGCTGCACATGCCATTGGACAGGGTGCGGTAATATGGGTATTTATATCAGAAGTTTTTCCTAACAAAATAAGAGCTACAGGGCAAGCTTTAGGCAGCAGTGTGCATTGGATTTTTGCAGCAATTATTACCTTAATAACGCCATTGTTTCTGGATAAAGAAAAAGGCATATTTGGAAAAAATCCTTACCCTATATTTTTATTTTTCGCTTTAATGATGGTGCTGCAAATAGTTTGGATTGTTACTAAAGTACCTGAAACAAAGGGCAAAAGCTTAGAAAATATCTCATCTCAGTTGTTGCATTAATTTTCTGCTTAATGTTGCAGTATTGATTACTTAAATCTTTAAGAAATTATTTGTATGAAGAAATGGTTGGGAATTATTGTTGTGTTGCTAATCTTATTAGTTGTTATAGTTGTTAGTTTTTATGTTTTTATTCCTTCAAAAATTGTTATAGGAAGAGTTGATAAAATAACAGCCAATGAAACTGGTTTAACAAGAAATTTAAGTGACAAAAAAAACTGGAAAAAATGGTGGCCCGGTAAAGTGTTAAACGATAGTGTTTATGAGTTGAATAATAATAATTATATAGTTGCTGCAACAGCAAACAATGCTTATTTTTTTAAAGTAAAAACTAAAAATGCAAATATTGATGCTAAATTATTATTGTTTGATTTAGGAAATAATGCAACAATGCTTGCATGGCAATATGATACAGTTTTGGTGAAAGGAAATATAATAAGCAAGCCATTAAACTATTTTAGTTTGAATGCTTTGAAAAAAGATTTGAAGCAAATAAATTATGCATTAAGCATATATGCCAGTGATACGCAAAAAGTGTACGGAATAAAAATTCAACGACAATCAATTGACCAGTTATTGTATATCTCTACTAAAAAAAATTATACTTATTTACCCCATTCAAATGAGGTAAATGATATAGTGAATGAACTTCGCAAATACATTACTGCCAATAATGTTACAGAAGCCGGAAGCCCTATCTATCATATAACTGCTCAAGGAAATAATTCTTATGAACTAATGGTTGCTATTGGTGTTTCAAAAGTTATGGCCGGTGATGCAACCTATCATTTTAAAAGAATGGTTCCGGGAAGTTTTTTAGTATCGAGAGCAGTAGGAGATGAGACGAAGATTGATTTTACTAATAAACAATTGCAATACTTTTTTGATGACAATCACAACACCTCCATGGCAATAGATTTTTGTATGATGATTACCGACAGGCAAAAAGAAAAAGACAGCACTAAATGGATAACAGATATTTATAAACCTGTATATTAAATAGATGCACCTTGTATAAGCACAGAGTCTATAATAATTTCTTTTATTTCAGAGTTGTCATTAATGCATTCCATCATTCTGGTAAACGCTGCTTTGCCTAATTTATAACCACTTGTTTCAACATAAGTAATTTCAGGAGCGTAAATTTTAGGAAAGAACCCGTCACTTATCGCAATTACAGAAACGTCTTTTCCAACAGTTAACTTCAATTGAAGAACAGCTTTCATAACACCACATAAAATTTCATCGCTCATGCAAAATATGGCATCAGGCTTTTGATTTTTATTCAGTGCTGAAAGTGTTTGCGGATAAACTTCATTCATTGAATTACAAAACTGAGTTTCAAGTTTTATTTTTTTATTTTTAAAACAATCTTTAAAAGCCTCCACTCTTTTAGCTGTTATAGATAATTTTTCATTGCCAAAAAAAGCCAAAACACTTTTTTTACCTGATTGGATGATTGTATTTGCTGAAAGAACGGCTGAGGTTTTATCTGCTAAACACACTTTATTTCCTTCATAGCTGTCCGGCACTTTATCAAAAAAAATTAAAGGAATTTTTTGTTCTTTAATCTTATTGAATGGTTCGTAGTGCTGGGTTTGTGATGCTATGCATACAAAAACCCCTGAAACTCTGTTTTGTCTGCACAGTTTTAAGTTCTCAACCTCAATTTCAGCGTTATCACCAGATTGTAAAATCATGATAGAGTAGCCAACCTTTCGGCTTTCTTCTTCTACTGCTGCAACAAAAGAATCGTAAAAGGAATTTGAAATACTGGGAATTAATAGCCCGAATACTTTATTCGTATTTGTTCGTAGTCCGATAGCATTTGCATTAGGTTCATAATCAAGCAAATTAGCTAATTCAGCAACTTTTGTTTTAGTCCTTGAGGAAATATCCGGGTGATTCTTCAACGCTCTTGAAACTGTTGAAATGCTTATTCCAAGAGCTTTAGAGATTTCTTTCAGGGTTGTACCGGTCATATAGCAAGGTTATATTTTAAAAATTTCCACTGCAAACATTTTCGCAAACGTTTGAGATTTTTTTAGGGTGAAATTAATTTTTAGATGAACGTTCAGCATAATAATTTTAATTATTCAAATCGTGGTACAACTTTAACAATTTTTTTTTGACCGAAAAAGTTTGTGTAAGAAAAACACGATAAAAATAAACTAAATGCTTGTCTATGAATGTAAACACCTCATTGCGAGGCATGTTAATTATGTGTCTCGTGTTTCTCTCGTCTTGGGTTATGGCCCAAAACAAAACAGTTTCCGGTAAAGTTACAGATGCCAAAGATGGCTCACCTATTGCCGGAGCTTCAGTTGTAGCTAAAGGAACTAAAACAGGTACTCAAACCGGTGCCGATGGTAGTTTTAAATTATCAGTTCCTGCAACAGCAAAAACCTTAACAATTTCGTTTACAGGTTATGTTGCACAAGATGTTGCCATAAGCGATAACATCTCTGTTTCATTAACCCAATCAATTGAAAACTTAACGGATGTGGTTGTTCAAATTGGTTATGGTGGTTCTCGTAAAAAAGATTTAACTGGTTCTGTTGTATCGCTTCAGGCCAAAGACTTCAATCAGGGTGTTATCACCGCTCCAGACCAATTATTACAAAATAAAGTTGCGGGCTTAGAAGTAACCAGCCAAAATGGTCAACCTGGTGCTGCAACAACTGTAAAAATTCGTGGTAACAACTCTATCAGAGCTGGTGGTAATCCATTATATGTAATTGATGGAGTACCATTAGATGGTAGATCTGCCCGCCCTGTATTCTCAGGTGGAGCAGTTAACGGTTCACCGGATGCTAATCCTTTATTATTTATCAATCCAAACGATATTCAAAGCATCGATGTCTTAAAAGATGCTTCAGCAGCAGCAATCTACGGTTCTCGCGGTGCCAATGGAGTTGTTGTTATTACTACAAAAACCGGAAGTTCCGGTCCTGCTAAACTTGAATTTTCATCAAGTTGGGGTGCAAATGCAGGTTTACTTAAAAGATATAACATTCTTAAAACAGGTGAATTCAGAGATGCATTAAAAAAATATGGAATTACAGGACAGGATAACGGCTCTGATGTAGATGCTTTTAAATCTATTAAAAATACAAACCTTAGTCAAAACTATAGCTTAGCATTAAGCGGTGGTGGAGAGAATGGTAAGTTCCGAGCATCATTCTTAGCTTCATCTGCTAATGGTTTCATCAAAAATTCAACTTTAGATAAGTATGTTGGAACATTTAGTGGTGAAACTAAATTCATGGATAAAAGATTAACATTAGGATTTAACTTAATTGCCGGACATACTACTGAAAGTTTAGTAGGTGTTTCAAATTTAGCAGGTTCTGAAGGTAATATTATCAGCTCTGCATTACAATGGAATCCTACTACAGCAATGACAACAGCTAACGGCACTTTTGTTTATCCAACAAACGGTTCCGGTAATCCAATGGCTATATTGGCGGCTATTAATGATAAAGCTTATGTTAATTCTATATTAGGTAATGTAAGAGGCAGCTACAAAATATTGGATAATTTGGAATACAAGTTTTTATACGCTATAAATAACAGTGTTGGTAACAGGTTTGTAAACCAATATGGATTTATACAAGGTTTTAACAGTATTTCAGGTAAAGGTTTGGGAGCTATTTTAAATACGCAATTAACTTCTGAAACATTTACTCATACGCTATCATACAAAACAAACCTTACTAAGAAAATTAAATTAGATGCGGTAGCAGGTTATGAGTACTGGAAATCTAATTTTAAAGCGAATGCATTTTCTGCTACAGGGTTTAATACCAATTTAGATCAATTCAATGTTACCATCCCTTACACAAATATGTTGGCAAATGGTACATCTCAGGCATTACCTTTTTCTTATGCAGATCCTAAAGTTGAATTGCAATCTTATTTCGCAAGAGCACAATTTAATTATGATGACAGATATTATTTAACTGCAACTGTTCGTGCCGACGGTTCAAGCAAATTCGGAAAAAACAATAAATATGGTTATTTCCCTTCCATTGCTGCAAGATGGGCTATCAGTAACGAGAAATTTATGCAGTCTAATAAACTGTTCTCAAATTTATCTTTAAGAGCTTCTTATGGTATTACGGGTAACCAAGAATTCCCTGCAGGTGCTTCTCAAGAACAATTTGTATTTAGTTCATATAATAATGCAAGCCAAGTTAATGTTGCCAACCCGGATTTAAAATGGGAACAAACCGGTTCATATGATGTTGGTGTAGATTTCACATCAAAAAATGGAAAAGTATTTGGTAGCATTGATGTTTATAGCAAGAATACAACTAATATCCTTTTCCAAAGTACAGCTATTCAACCTGCTCCTAATTCAATCTACTTCTTAAATTTACCTGCTAACTTAATGAACTCAGGTTTTGAGTTAACCTTAGGTGTAAACTTAATCAGCAAGAAAGATTTAACCTGGGATATCTCCGGTAATTATTCTTACAACAAAAACATGTTGAAGAATTTCACTCAAAACGGAAAAGATATCTTAATCCAAACAGGACAAGTTAATGGTCAGGGTGTATCAGGAACATTAGCACAAGCTATTACTAATAATCAACCAATTAACGTTTATTATTTAAAATCATTCGGCGGTTTTGATGGTAGCGGTAATCAGGTTATTGGAGCTGCTCCGGCTTTTGCAGGAGATCCAAATCCTAGCAGCAACTATGGTATCAGTACTACCATCAGTTATAAGAAATTAACATTAACTGTTAATGGTGGTGGTGCCAGTGGTTACTTAGTTTATAATAATACGGCTACGAGCGTAACGAATATTTCCGGTATTGCTAACGGAAGAAATATTGATAAAAACGCGTATAATTCTGCTGAAAAACCAACAAGTGCGGTAGGTGCTTCTACCAGATTTTTAGAGAGCGGTAACTTCTTAAAAATCAGAAACGTTTCATTAGTTTATAAAGTTGGAAACGTTGGCAAATACATTAAGAACTTTAATGCTTTTGCAAGTGCTACTAACTTGTTATTGTTAACTAAGTTCTCAGGGTTTGATCCGGAAGTTAACGTTGATAAAAGTAACAACAATTATCCATCAAGATCCATTGAATATGTTCCTTATCCAAGCATGAGAACAGTTACTTTCGGAATCAATTTCACATTATAACCAGTATAAAATAAATTCTTATGATAAAGTTTAGAAACATAAAATTATATGCCATCTTGCTGGTTACTGCTGCAAGCTGTACCAAGCTTGATGAAAGCTTAAATTCATCATTATCCAACTCACAAACAGCTACCGCCTTAGGTTCTTCCGGTGTGGGCTTGCTTTTACAAGCTGCTTACTCTGATATTGGTGGACCTTTTAATGCTCAAGATTTATTGTTTTCTTTAGAAGAAAATGCTGCTGATGAATCTTTAGTTCCGACAAGAGGTGGTGACTGGGATGATAACGGAGTTTGGAGAGTTGTACATGCTCATACATGGACAGCAGACCACTCTCAGGTTTTAAATGTATTCAACTCTTTAAATAAAATCAATTTCGATGCTACAAACGTGTTAGCCTTCGGACCTTCTAAGCAACAAGCAGCAGAAGCGAGATTTATAAGAGCCCTTTCATTGTATTACTTACTAGACCTATATGGCCAGTATCCGGTTAGAAATGCAGGTGATAATTTATTGAATGCTCCAACTGTAAAATCAGGTGCAGCAGCAGCTCAATTCATTATTGATGAATTAACAGCGATAATGAATGATTTACCTGCTACTGTAACAAGTGCGGGTCAAGCATCTCAAGCTGCCGGTAAAATGTTATTAATGAAATGCTACTTAAACAGAGGTGCATGGGTAAACAGAGCCTCTCCAACATTTGCCGATGCAGATATGCAACAGGTAATAACATTGGGAAATTCAATTATCAATAGTGGTAAATACAGTTTGTCATCTGAATATTTTAAAAACTTTGATGCCAATAACAGTACAGGTTCTACTGAAAACGTGTTTACTTATGTTAATAATGAAGGTGTAGCTGCTAATAACAGTGGTATTCATTCAAGATGGGAAATGACATTGCATTATAATTCATACAAACCGGCAGCACCAAATGCGGGTTGGAATGGTTTCTCAACTATTAGTGATTTTTATAACAGCTTTAGCTCTCCAACTCAAGCTACTACGGGTGTTACTCAATTTCCAAATGTTGATGCAACAACAAACGCTGATACTTTAATTGATTCTAGAATCGGCGGAAGATACTATCCTGGAGTAACAGATATTTCAGGTATCAGACCTGGATTCTTAATCGGTCAACAATTCGATGCAGATGGAACTCCTCAAAAAGATAGAAAAGGAGCACCGCTATCTTTCAACCCTACTATCGCTGCTAATATGCAGGAAACAGGAGCCAATTTAGAAGTAACAGGTATACGTGTTATTAAGTATCCACCAGATTTTAATAATAACGGTGCTTACTTTACCAACAATCCAGGCAATGATATAGTTATCTTACGTTATTCTGATGTATTATTAATGGTTGCAGAAGCATACTTGCGTCAGGCAACACCAAATGCAACCTCTGCCTTAGCCTTAGTAAATACTTTAAGAACAGCAAGAAAAGCATTGCCTTTAACAACAATTAAATTAGTTGGTTCAGGTTCTGTTACAGGAACCCTTTATGACCCTAGTGCTTTATTAACTGAAAGAGGTAGAGAGTTTTTCTGGGAAACACAAAGAAGAACAGATTTGATTCGTTTCGGTGTATTCGGTCAATTATGGCAATACAAACCAAGCGATAATCCTAAATATTTAGTATTCCCGATTCCTAATCAGGCTTTGGCAGCAAATCCTAATTTAACCCAAAATCCTGGCTATTAATTTTAATTAGCAGTTGTTTTCATAGTTTTGAGGTATAGAAAGGTCATTTTATAAAATGACCTTTCTTTTTTAAAATACATTGCTTACGTTTATTATTATGTTCAGAATAGCTTGCTTTAGTTTTATCATATTCTTTTTTGTTTCATGTAATAACAATACGAAAGAAGAACAAACACTTTTTTCTTTACTATCAAAGGATAGTACGGGTGTTGACTTTACCAATACTGTTGTGGACGGAAGATTAGAAAACAGTTTTTTGTTCAGGAACTTTTATAACGGAAGCGGTGTGGCAATTGGTGATATTAATAATGATGGTTTACCTGATGTTTTTTTTACATCAAACACAGGTTATAATAAACTGTATTTAAACAAAGGCAATTTAAAGTTTGAAGATATTTCTGATAAAGCAGGTATTATAAAAGATGATAAGTGGAATACAGGTGTAACAATGGCTGATGTAAACGGAGACGGGTATTTAGATATTTATGTTTGTTCATCGGGCCATATGGGTACAGGCACAAGAATGAATAAATTGTACATCAACAACCATAACTTAACATTCACAGAGTCTGCACAGCAATACGGTTTAGCAATTTCGGCCTACACTACACAAGTATCTTTTTTTGATTATGATATGGATGGAGATTTGGATTGTTTTATGATTAATAACAGCCCTGTTCCTATTAATCAATTAAACTATGCAAGCGGAAGAGATATACCCGACAGTGTTTGGAAGATTGGTAATTTTTTAAAAGGTGGTGGCGACCATTTATACAGAAATGATAACGGACATTTTGTTGAAGTAACAAGACAGGCAGGTATTCATGGAGGGTTGATAAGTTTTGGTTTAGGTGTTTCTGTTGGCGATATAAATAACGACGGGTATCCTGATGTGTTTGTTTCAAATGACTCCTATGAAAGAGATTATTTATACATTAATCAAAAGAATGGAACGTTTAAAGATGAACTGGAAGATTGGTTTCAACATACAAGTTTCTCTTCAATGGGTGCAGATATTGCAGATATTAATAATGATGGCTATCCTGATTTATTTACAACAGATATGCTTCCATTGAATGATTATCGTTTAAAAACAACAGGCTCTTTCGATCATATTGATTTATTCAACTCCAAATTACAATCTGGTTTTTATTATCAATTTACAAAAAACTGTTTGCAGTTAAATAACAGAAACGGCAAGTTTGCGGATATAGCAAGATATGCCGGCGTTGCAGCAACAGATTGGAGTTGGGGTGCTTTAATGTTTGATATGGATAATGATGGGTGGAACGATTTATTAGTTTGCAATGGTGTAAACAGAGATGTTACCAACTTAGATTTTATGGAATTTTTTGCCAATGATGTCATTCAAAAAATGGTGTTGACAGGTAAGAAAGAAGAAGTAGATAAAGTATTAAAAGAAATTCCGCAAACACCTTTACCTAATAAGATTTACAGAAACGATAAAAACTTACACTTTACAGATATTGGTGCAGCCTGGGGTTTAGGACAACCAACATTTTCTAACGGAGCAGCTTATGCAGATTTAGATAATGATGGTGATTTAGATTTAATTATCTGCAACCAAAACCAACCTGCATTTATCTATAAGAATAATGCAAGAGAAATTAATAAAAATAATTATGTAAGTATTGTCTTGAAGGGAAATGAAAAGAATCCGTTTGCAGTAGGAACAAAAGTGCAACTGTATTATAATAATGAAATACAAACCCGTGAAAATATTCCCAGCCGAGGGTTTCAGTCCAGTGTAGATTATAAATTAGTATTTGGTCTAGGCAAGCAAAGTACCATAGATTCTCTTAAAATTACATGGCCAAACAGAAGCATTACAACCGTAATGTACCCACAAATAAATACAACACTGTTATTCAATCAAAATGATACAGCTCTGAAAAAACAAGCTTATTACTCCAATACAAAAACAAGCGAAACTTATTTCAAAATTCAACCAACAACTTCATTCTTAAAGCACGAAGAAAATAATTTTGTTGATTTTTATACTGAAAGAAATATTCCTAAAGTATTATCAAGAGAAGGTCCTAAAGCTGCTAAAGCCGATGTTAATGGCGATGGTTTAGAAGATCTATTTATAGGTGGTACACCCAATCATCCCGGACAATTATATCTTCAAAATGCAAATGGTTCTTTTACCTTAAAAGAAGAAAAAATCTTTAACCAGTTTTTATCTTTTGAAGATGCCTGCTCTGTTTTTTTAGATTACGATCATGATGGCGATATGGACTTATTGGTATGCCCAGGTGGCAATCAATATCCAATCGCAAGCAGAGAATTACAATTTCGTTTATTTAAAAATGATGGCAAAGGCAATTTCAGTTTAGATGCCGATGCATTTCCCAATACAGGAATGAATATTGGAACCGTAATAGCGGCGGACTTTAATAATGATGGCTTTATTGATGTATTTGCAGGTGGAAGAAATTACCCGGGTGTATATGGAAAAGACCCGCAAAGTTTTGTATTTATAAACGATGGTAAAGGCAGGTTTAAAGACATAGCTGCAACAGTTAATAAAGATATTGCTTATATGGGAATGGTTACCGGTGCTGCATTTGCAGATGTTACCGGGGATAATAAAAGTGATTTAATTGTTGTTGGTGAGTGGATGTATCCTAAAATATTTTCGTTCAGCAACAATCATTTTGTTGAAGTAAAATCTAATCTTAATAATTTATATGGCTGGTGGCAAAGCATAGCCGTTGCAGATTTGAATGATGATGGTAAAAATGATTTGATATTAGGAAATATCGGGGAGAATTTTTTATTGCAACCTGATGAGAAAAACCCGGTAAAACTTTGGTTGAATGATTATGATTTGAATGGTAACATTGATAAAATTCTTACGTATACGGTTAATGGAAAAGATATGCCTGTTTCTTTAAAGCATGATTTGGAAGAACAGATTCCGTCAATTAAAAAAAATAATCTGAAGAATGAAGTGTACTCGCATCAGGCTATACAGGATTTATTCCCGAAAGAAATAATGAGTAAAGCTATTGTAAAGCAGTTCAATTATGCTTCATCATGCATTGCTTATAATAATGGAAATGGAAACTTTAGCATTGAAAAATTACCGGTAACGGCACAACTTTCGTGCATCAATACAATTCATGTGATGGATGTAAATAACGATAACAAACCTGATATAATTATCGGTAGTAATCAATTCGGTTTTCTTCCGCAGTATGAAAAATTAGATGCAGGCTTTGGTGATATTTTAATTAATAATGGTAAAAGAAATTTTACTGTTGTTGATGCAAAACAAACAGGCTTTAATATAAGAGGGGAAGTTAGAGACATAGTGCAATTAAACAGTAAGACTGATAAACGTATATTGATATTGCAAAACAATGAATACCCCTTATTATTTTCTCTTCAAACAAAAATTAAATAACATTCATGAAGCGTTTGCTGTTAGTGTTATGTATTATAATGTTATTTTCCTGTAAGCAGAAAAATACACAACCACCACTTTTTCAATTAATGGAAAATACCGGAGTGGATTTTATTAATACTGTTACAGATAATGATAGTATTAACATTCTCAATTACAGAAATTTTTACAACGGGGGCGGAGTAGCAGCAGGAGATATTAATAATGATGGCTTACCCGATTTATTTTTTACTGCTAATCAAGGTGCCAACAAGTTATACTTAAATAAAGGCAATTTTCAATTTGAAGATATTTCAGAAAAAGCAGGGTTTGGTAATAAGCTGCAATTCAGTACAGGCGTGGTTTTCGTAGATATAAATAATGATGGATGGTTGGATATTTATGTTTGCAATGCAGGTAATATGCATCATCCTGAATTAAGAAAAAACCAACTCTTTATTAATAATCATGACTTAACATTTACAGAAAAAGCTCATGAATATGGTTTAGATAATGATGGCTATACCACACATGCAAGTTTTTTTGATTATGATATGGATGGAGATTTGGATTGTTTTATTATTAATAACAGCCCTGTTCCGGTTAACAGTTTGGGATATCCGCATCAGAGAGATTTAATAGCCAGTCAATGGAAAGTAGAGGATGATTTAAAAGGAGGAGGTGATCATTTATACAGGAATGATAACGGACATTTTGTTGAAGTAACACAGCAGGCAGGCATTCATGGAACACTAATGAGCTTTGGTTTAGGAGTTACTGTTGGTGATGTTAATGGAGATCATTATCCTGATGTATTTGTATCAAATGACTTCTTTGAAAGAGACTATTTATACATTAATCAAAGAAACGGAACTTTTAAAGACGAAACAGAGCAATGGATGCAGCATAACAGCTATGCCTCTATGGGAGCCGATTTCGGAGATATTAATAACGATGGCTACCCGGATATTTTTACAACTGACATGTTACCTGCTGATGATTACCGTTTAAAAACAACCTTAAGTTTTGATGATATTGATCAATACCGGTTAAAGGAACGTAATGGTTTTTATCATCAATTTTTACAAAATACTTTGCAACTAAATAATAAAGAAGGTAAGTTCTATGATATAGCTAACTATGCAGGTGTTAATGCAAGTGAATGGAGTTGGGGTGCTTTAATGTTTGATGCAGATAACGACGGCTTAACAGATTTATATGTTTGTAACGGTATTTACAGAGATTTAACCAATCAGGATTTTTTAGATTTTGATGCCAATGAGATAAGAGAAAAAATGATTGCAACGGGCAAAAAGAATTTAACTGAGTTAGTTAATAAAATACCTTCTATTGCAGTACCTAATAAAATGTTTCGAAATAAAGGGAACTTAAGTTTTAGTGATGAAAGCACTAATTGGGGATTAACGCAGAACTCTTTTTCAAACGGGGCTGCTTATGCAGATTTGGATAACGACGGCGATTTGGATTTGGTAGTAAATAATACCAACGAAAAATGTTTTATTATAAAAAATAATAGTAGGGAACAAAATAAGAATAATTACATCGGTATTCAGCTAAAAGGAAGCAGCAGCAATACTTTTGCTGTGGGAAGTAAAATTTTAGTGTACAATAAAAATGAAATTTTAAGTAAAGAAGTTATCCCTGCGAGAGGCTTTCAATCATCTGTTGATTACAAGCAAATTATTGGTTTAGGTAAAGCAACCGTTATCGATTCTTTGGTAATTATCTGGCCAAATTTATTACATACTACAATCATTCATCCAGAAATAAATAAAGTATTACAATTAACACAACCAACAAGCGGAGATAAAATAAAAACTATTCAGCAACAGAATAGTCAGCCGGTTTTTACAGAACAACCCAATAGTTTTTCTAAACATGTTGAAGATGATTACACAGATTTTTATGCTGAAAGAGCCATACCGCAAATGCTTTCAGCCGAAGGCCCGAAATGTGCAGTTGCAGATATAAATGGAGATGGATTGGATGATATTTATATTGGTGGAAGTGCTCAACAACAAGGCAGTTTGTACATACAGACGAATAACGGATTTATAAAAAAAGAAATACCCGCTTTAAAACAGTTCATGGGTTTTGAAGATGCTGCCGTTTTATTTTTTGATGCCAATGGTGATGGTTATAAAGACTTATTAATTACTGCGGCAGGAAACGCTGCAATGCCAGCCAGCCGTGAATTACAGCATCGCTTATTATTGAATGACGGTAAAGCCAATTTTACTTTAGCTGCTAATGCCTTCCCGATTAATAAAGATAATATCAGTGTTATTGCTGCAAATGATTTTGATGGAGACGGCGATATGGATTTATTTGTTGGTGCAGGATGTGTATCTAAAGAATACGGCGTTACACCGCTTAGTCACATTTATATCAATAACGGCAAAGGAATCTTTACGGATATGCCTGCAGCACAATTAAATGGTATTGATAATTTAGGTATGATTAAAGCTGCTTGCTGGGCAGACATTGATAATGATGGAAAAAATGAATTAATTATTACAGGAGAATGGATGGGTATTCAGGTGTTTAAGTACACAAATGGAAAATTCAATGCAATAAAAACCAATCTGAATGCTTTGGAAGGATGGTGGCAAAGCTTAGCTGTAACAGATATTAATAACGACGGAAAGCCGGATTTTATTTTAGGAAATTTAGGTGAGAACTTTTCCTTAAAGCCATCTGTAACACAACCTGTAAAAATTTTCATCGGCGATTTTGATGATAATGGCAGAACAGATAAAATCATCACCCGAACTATTGATGGAAATGATAAACCATTATTCATGAAACGTGAAGTACAGGATGAATTGCCTGTATTAAAAAAGGAAAACCTGCATCATGCAGAATATGCCACTAAAACAATTAAAGATTTATTTACGGCAGAGCAATTAGCAAAAACAACTATAAAGCAGGTTAACTACAGTTCGTCAATTATTGCTATAAACAAAGGCAATTATGAATTTGAAATAATTAAATTACCTGTTCAGGTACAGCTATCTTCTGTAAAAGCAATAGCTTGTAAAGATGTAAATAATGATGGATACATAGACCTGCTATTAGGTGGAAATGAGTTTAATTTTCAGCCGCAATTAGGGCGTTTAGACGCAAGCCCGGGTTGGATTTTACTGAATAATCATAAAAACGGTTTTACCGTTTTAACAACAAAAGAATCAGGTATCAATCTTAGTGGAATGGTACGTGATATTCAGCCGGTACATATTAAAAAGGAGGAAGCATTTATCTTTCTTCAGAACAATGAAAAGCCTGTTTTATTTCGTTTTAATAAAAATAAATAATGCTGTTTAAGAAATATTATCATATTATCATTATTGTTACTTTTTTTATTTCGTGCAAACAAGCTGAGGTTAAAAAAGATTATTTATTTACAACATTAACGGAAGATAGCACAGGCATTCATTTCGCTAATAAACTTACCCCAACCAACGATTTTAATTTATTCCATTACATGTACTTCTATAATGGTGCAGGTATTGGAGCAGGCGATTTTAATAATGATGGAAAGATTGATTTATTCTTTGCTTCCAATCAATCACAAAATAAATTATACCTGAATGAAGGTAAAATGCATTTTAAAGATGCAACTAAAGAAGCTCACATTCCTAATGACGGCGGATGGAGTACAGGTGTTGCTGTTGTTGATATGAACAATGATGGCTTGTTAGACATTTATGTTTGCAGAGTTGGCAATTATGAAACGCTGAAAAGTAAAAATCAATTGTTGGTTTGTAAAGGCATAGATAAAAACGGTAACCCATTTTACGAAGATGAAGCTGCTAAGTATGGATTAGATTTTTCAGGCTTTAGCACACAAGCAGTTTTTTTTGATTATGATAGAGATGGTGATTTGGATATGTTTTTATTAAACCACTCTGTACATCAAAACAACTTATTTGCACCACGTAAAAACTTTTTAGGTACCTACAGTGAGTTATCAGGCGATAAGCTGTATCGCAATGATGGCGGGCATTTTACTGATGTTACAAAAGAAAGTAAAATTAATTCATCTGCTATCAGTTACGGGTTGGGTGTTACTGTTGCTGATATTAATTTAGATGGATGGCCGGATTTATATGTGGGTAATGATTTTCATGAAAATGATTATTTATACATTAATCAACATAACGGTACATTCAGTGAAGAGAATGCACAACACTTAATGCATACCAGCCAGTTTTCTATGGGTGTTGATGTAGCAGATATTAATAATGATGGTTATCCTGAAATTATTTCTATGGATATGTTGCCTTCAGATCCGTACATTTTAAAACGCTCTTTAGGTGAAGATGATTATGATTTGTTTTATGAGAAAGTAAACATGGGCTACACCTATCAATACACAAGAAATAATTTGCAATACAACAGAAGAAACGGAATGTTTAGTGAAGTGGGGTTGTATAGCGGTGTGTATGCAACAGATTGGAGTTGGGCTCCTTTGTTTGCAGATTTTAATAATGATGGTTTAAAAGATTTATTTATTTCTAACGGCATTCCTAAAAGAATGAACGATATAGATTATGTAAATTTTGTATCAAACAGTGAAGTACAGCAAAAGCTTAGAAACAATCGAACACACGAAAAAGATACGGCTTTAATTAATCAGTTCCCTGAAATAAAAATCCCGAATAAATTTTATCTCAATAAAGGCAACCTTCAATTTGAAGATGAAGCAGCATTAATTGAAAATGATAAATCAACTTTTTCAAATGGAGCTGTGTATGCAGATTTAGATAATGATGGCGATTTAGATATTGTAGTAAATAATATTGATGAGCCTGTTTTAATTTATGAAAACAAAGCAAACGGTAATAAACAAAACTCATTTGCATCTATTCATTTAAAAGGTAGTGAACAAAATATAAATGCAGTTGGCAGTAAAATAATTTTGTTTACAAATACAGGAATAAGAACCTATGAAAAGCAGGCTGTCCGGGGCTTTCAATCAAGCATGGAAACACCTCTACTTATTGGGTTAAACAATACTACAATAGATTCTGCTTTACTTGTTTGGCCTGATAATACTTATCAATCTATACAAATACATAGTGGTAATATTTCATTTTCTTATCAAAAAAAATTACCACAGTTTAATTATCGTTCAATAACACAATACCATCCTAACACAACAAAACCTTTTACAGATATTACCAAAGAAACAGGATTGAATTATTTGCATAAAGAAAATCAGTTTGTTGAATTTAACAGAGAGTTTTTACTTCCTCATATGATTTCAACAGAAGGGCCTGCCTTAGCAGTTGCAGACATTAATCATGATGGGTTGGAAGATGTATTTATTGGTGCTGCAAGAAATAGCCATAGTGCCGTTTTTCTTCAACAGGCAAATGGGAAATTTATTCAAACTAAACAACCGGCATTATTTATTGATAGTATTTATGAAGATGTTGATGCCCGTTTTGCAGATATTAATAATGACGGTAATGTTGATTTAATTGTAGCGAGTGGAGGTAATGAATATTATGGGGAAGATGAGCATTTACTGCCAAGAATTTACCTTAATGATGGCAAAGGCAATTTCACAAAATTGAAAGATGCGTTACCGAATATCTATACAACACAATCCTGTATAGTACCTTGCGATTTTAATAACGATGGTTTTATGGATTTATTTATCGGAGGAAGGGCAGTGCCTTGGGAGTATGGGAAAACACCCAACTCATACTTATTGCTGAATAATGGTAAAGGCAAGTTTACTGATGTTACCCAAACCTATTGTAAAGAATTAGCTACTGCAGGAATGGTAACACAGGCTTTGTGGTTTGATATTGATAAAGACGGCGATAAGGATTTATTGGTTTGCTATGAGTGGGGAGGTATAACAGCCTATATAAACAATAAAAATTCTTTTAGTAAAAAAGAACTTACTGATAAAAAAGGATGGTGGAATTTTATTCTGCCGGTTGATATTAATAATGATGGACAAGTTGATTTAATAGCAGGTAATTTAGGGTTAAACAGCAGGTTACATGCTTCTGCTAAGGAGCCTGTAAAGCTTTACTGTAACGATTTTGATGATAATGGCAAACGTGAACAAATACTCACTTACTTTTTAAATGGCAAAGAAATTCCATTTGCCAATAAAGATGAATTACAAAAACAATTACCATCCATTAAAAAGAAATTTTTATATGCAGCAGACTTTGCTAAAGCATCATTAAATGAAATTTTCAGCCCTGAAAAGCTAAAGAATGCTCAAACATTAACAGCAGATTATTTTGCTAACAGTGTTTTAATAAATAAAGGCAACCTGAATTTCAGTACAGAACCTTTGCCTTGGGAAGCTCAGTTATCGCCTTACAGAGATGCTGTAATTGCAGATGTAAATAATGATAACCTGCCTGATATTTTGTTAGTTGGTAATTACTATGATAACAATATTCAAATGGGCAGATATGATGCAGATTTCGGAACAGTATTAATTAACAAGGGTAATGGAAAATTAGAAGTTTCACTGATTAATGGATTACAAATCAAAGGACAGGCAAGGCACATACTTCCACTAAAAATAAAGAATCAAAAAGCCTTTGTTATTGCAAAGAATAATGATAGTGCAATGATTATTAAGTAGCAGTTAAACTCTTTGATTAAGACTTTAAAATGCTAATTATAGCACTATTTTCCACCTAATCAGGTTTCTTTTTATTAGTACCGATAAGTAGAAATTTTTTACCTAACTGCGTTATGTAATACATTCCTTGTTTACTTGTTCGTTTAACCCAACCTCGGGCAACATAAATTTCAGTTAGCCATCCGCTTAATCTTCCAAACATGGGTTTAAAAACAGCATTCTCATTAATTTCATCTTGCATAGCAGTACTCAAAAGGGATAATTTTAATGATTCTAAAATAGTAATTATTTTGATAGTAACAATAAAAAAGAGTACCTCAGTGAAAATTAATACGATGATAATAAAATGATACACAAGTTATTTTACGTCCAATTTTAGCTTCCTCAAATTATAACAGTAGCTACAATTAATGGCTTTGTTTTTTTATCAGTAATTTCTCCTTTAACTGTTCAAGCTTGAGTTGACTTGAAAGAGCAAAGTTTTCATTTTAATAATATACTGAAAATATTAAGCTAACATATGAGTTTCAATTTTACAAATTAAGAATATGTAATAAGCAATTAAGATTTTTCTTATGCGTATAGTATCTTTATTTTTTCTTTTTCTATTCTTCAGTATTGTTATATCAGCTCAAAACAAAACAGAAAATATTGTTATAGTAACTTTAGACGGAATGCGTTGGCAGGAAGTATTTAAAGGGGCTGATTCTTTTATTTTAAAGAATAAAAATTATACGCATGATTATGAAAACACCTCTGGTCTTTTCTGGAGTGATGATTTGAATGAAAGAAGAAAGAAGCTATTTCCTTTTTTATGGAATGTAGTTGCTAAACAAGGCCAACTGTATGGAAACAGAACATTTAATAATAACCTGAATAACGCTAACCCATATCAATTCTCTTATCCCGGCTATAATGAACTATTAACAGGTTACCCTGATACTTTAGTAAACTCAAATGAAAAAATTAATAACCCTAATGAGAATGTATTAGAGTTTATTAATCAACAAAAAGATTATCAAAATAAAGTTGCGGTGTTTGCAACATGGGATGTTTTTCCTTTTATACTCAATAAAAACAGAAGCCATCTTTTTATTAATGCAGATGTTGATAGTTTGCATTTTAATACTCCTTCTTTACAATTACTGAATGATATGCAGTTTTTAACTGCTAAACCCATAGGCGTAAGACCTGATGTATTTACTTATTTTGCTGCAAGAGAATATTGGAAAGTATATCAACCAAAAGTTCTGTACATAGCATTCGACGAAACAGATGATATGGCACATGGGGGAGATTATGATCAATATTTAAAAAGTGCTCATGCACAAGATCGGATGATTGAAGACTTATGGAACTTAATTCAAAGCTCTGCATCTTATAAAAATAAAACTACTTTAATTATTACCTGTGATCATGGAAGGGGAGATGTTGATAAAAATAACTGGACAGATCATGGGTCTGAAATAAAAGAATCAGGGCAGATATGGATGGCCGTTTTAGGACCAGATACACCAGCCTTTGGCGAAATGAAAATTGAACAGCAGTTGTATCAAAAGCAAATAGCATCAACAATTGCTTCTTTATTAGGTTTTTCTTTTAATACTAATCATCCTGTTGGTAACTCAATCGCCTCTGTATTTAATAGTGATACAGATAAAACTAAAGTGGCATCTAATAATCGCATAACTTCAGAAAAATAAGTTTAGTATAAGTAGTCTTTAAGTTGACACCTTCTGTATAGAGAATCATTTGATTATTTTTTATTCGGTAACAAAGTCTTATTTCTGTATTTAAAATAAAGAATCAATCCAACTATTACCATAGCAATTTGTGCAGCCGCCCAAAACATAGTACTGAAGTCCCTCCATTCTTTTCCCGCAAAATCCATGAAATGGTGTTTATGGAAAAAGTTAAAGCTGAGGGCTTCTCTAACATCAATATCATTAATGTCCGCAGCTAAATTGCCTGTACTTGTTTCAACATATACTCTTTGGTTATTGTTATCATTAAAATTTACCCTCCATACAGGTAAACGCTTATTAATAAAACCGTATTCACCTGCAAACTTTGTAACAACAGAATCTGATACAATAGCTTTTGCAGTATGATTGGTGAATTGTGTAGCCAGATAATGAGCATATAGTTTTTCTCCGTTAGATAATATGTTATTGCTTGAAGTATTGATATAAACAACAACAGGAGCTTGAACATTCATTTCTTTCATTAAATCTTTTGTTTTTTTTTCTTGCTTATTTAAAGGCTGTTTTGCTTTTATATATACCTGCCAATAAGTTGTTGTATCAATAGTTGCTAACTGAATATTACTTATGGCTTGATGTACTGCAGAAGCAATATTGTTGAAATTAAAATTGATTGATGCAGTGTGATAATGCTTCGGAGCACTAACATTATAATGCTCATCTTTTAGTTTAGTAGTAGCATGGTAAAATCCGCTGAATGTAAACAGTAATGTGAACAATACAACTATTATTGAAGTAAGCCTGTGATTTCTTCTTGCTTTCACCAAACCATTACCATTGGCTTTTTTTGTTTTGGTAATAAAGAAAATATAAATACCCATGGTGGCTGTTAAAAACGCAAAACCCACAAAAAACAATTCAACAAAAACTCTTCCTTTACCTAAAAAGTTTAACCATTCCCATGTGTGAAATAGTGCAAAAATTTTATTGAATACTGCACGTTTATCATCAACCGCAAAAGCAAACCTGTCCTGAATGGTTTCTACATAAATTCTTATATCATCATTTCTTTCAAATGCAACTTTATAAACAGGCAGCAGTTTATTAATACTTTTATACTCATCGTCAAAATCTTTCAGCAAGTTGACAGTCGTAATTTTTATACCATGCGTTGGCTTTAAAACACAGGCTGCAGCTGCATCACAGCAATCTGTTATTGCAGTTACTTTTTGTTCTTTATCAGTTTTATTTACTTGAGTAGTTGTGTCTTTTCCTTCTAAGAAATATCGAGCAAGATATTGAGCATAAATCCAGTCACCTTTATTTAGTTGTTTGCCTGTTTGTGTACTCAGATAAACCAATTCATTTTTATCTATCAGTTTTATTTGATAAAACCAATTTGTATCGATATGAATAAAACGAAATGATTGAAATGAATCAATTTTGTTTTGTGTTAAAGCTGTTTGTAATGATACTTTTATCTTATTGCTATCAATTATAGTTGAAGGAATAAACTGTGTTGTAACAGCAGGTCGGATGTTTGTCATTATCGGATGCATAAATCCGCTGACAGCCCATAATAAGACAGGAATGGCGATAATGAGTGAAGCCGTTCTATGCCATTTATAAATATGTTTTTTCATTGAAATTTATTTTTAAAAAACCGCCGTCAGCCTTGAAAAAGGCTGACAGCGATAATTATTTATTTCTTTCCAAACCTGTAAGCAATACCAAAAGTTATTTCTCTTGGGTCGCCCATATTGTAAGAGTAAGAACTGTTGCCGCTGCTTGTGGCAGATTTGGTTGCCAATACAGCATAGTATTCATTAAAAGCATTTAATACATTTACCCATAATTCAATACTTTTTAGTTGATAACCAACCCTGAAGTTTACCACATTAAAACCATTGTAGGTATAGTTATTCAAATCGTCCATAAAATATTTGCTTTGGTGTTGCCATTCTGCAGCTAAGCGTAAACCCTTTACTGCCTTGGGTTTGAAGCTTACTTCTGCATTAGAAAAAAAGCGTGGGGCACCGCTTATTTCCTTTCCGCTATAATCAACACCTTTTACTAAGTTGTCTATATAAGTATGTTTAGCATTGGTTGCACTAACATGAATAGCCCATTCTTCTGTTGGTTTATAGGTTAAGCCATACTCAATGCCATAGTGTTGTGTTTTACCTGCATTTTGGTTTACCGTACTGCCATCAGATTGTTTTACAGAAATAATTTCATTGGTACCGTTCATTAAATACAAACTCCAGTCTGCATATAGTTTATTATTTATAAGCGATAACCATCCGTCGATTTCATAATTAAAAAATGTTTGCGGTTGTAAATAAGGAACTTTTACACTGTTGAATAGTTCTGTTATTTGCGGTGGTACGTAACCTTCACTGTAATTACCATAAAAGCCGATTCCTTTTTTGTTATAAGTGAAACCGATTTTTGGCGTAACCCTGTTAAAAGTGGTAACAGATGAAGGTGCACCCGACGAAGCTGATGGTGTTAGGCTGTTTTGAAAATTATACTTAAAAGCATCATAGCGTAAAGCTGTAACAATGCGTAAACCCTTTACAGGACTGAATTCAAAGTCTGCAAAAGCAGCGGTATTGCTGATGTTTGTTTTGTAATTACTTAATAAAGAATCCGGTGTTGGCGAAATATAGCTTACATATTTACCTGATGAAAGGTCTTTATTAATCCAGATGAATTTAGCATAATATGTTTGTGGACTGTAGTCTACACTGGCACCTGCAATCAACTTACTGTTCAGCCAATTAAACTTTTGTGTATGCTGAATAAATAATGCATAAGTATTAAAAGCATTATCATTTATTTGGCCTTTGTAAACAGTAGGGCTTGCAGTGCTTGCAATAGAATAAGATGGATTTTGAATAACTGAATTATCACGGTATAATAAAGAAATACTTGTTGCACTATTATTATTCCATTGTTGTGTTAGTATTGATTTATAACGCAATGCATAAACAGTTCTGTAAGTAAAAGTTTGTAAAGAGCTGAAATTTCTCTGAGCAAATTTGATACTGTCTAAAGCACCGGTCATGTCACTGTAATAGTCTAAGTAAGTAACACTGTTACTCCAGCTTAAGTGATTAGTAAATTTATAATCTGCCCTGAGTGTGAAAGCTGATTTTCTGAAATCGCTGTGTTCAATAGGTCCATCTTTTTTATCAGCAATATAACCACTTGCAATAATGCCCAATTTGCCAAGCGAAGTACCTAATTGTGCATCAGCTCTTTTATAACCTGTATTGTTTAGTTGTGTGCTGATGCTGCCACTTGTAAATGCAGGTGCAGCTTGCGTTATAACGTTTACAGCACCGCCAATGGCCTCTCCGCCGTAAAGAGCTGATGATGGTCCTTTAATAATTTCAATGCTTTTAGCAGCAGGTAAATTCATTTCCAATAAAGCATTATGGTTATATACACCGGTTGTTCTTAAGGGTATGCCATCTTCCATGTACAGGAAACGGCTGCTGGTTGTCATAGGTTGGCGAATGCTCATTTCATGTTGTTCATTGCCTAAGTTTACCATGAACACACCGCTTGTTTTATTAAGCAATGCATCTAAACGTTGTGCTTTGGTTTCTTCAATGGTTTGTTTATTAATAACTGATATAGCCACAGGTGCCTCACTTCTTTTTTCTGCTGTTCTGTTGGCAGAAACCACCACCTGTTGTAATTGCTTGTTGGCTGGCTGTAATGAAATAGCTAAAAAGTTTTCTTTTATTGCTATTATTTTATCTGTAAAACCTATGGAGCTAATGGTTAATTGTGTTGCTTGTGTTGTAATAGTAAATTTTCCGTTAATATCTGTTATTGCTTTTTTGTTTTTGCTGTCTGTAATAACAGCACCTTCTATGGGTTCTTTGCTTACAGCATCAAATACTTTACCTGTAAGGGTTTTAGCCTGTTGGGCTTTTGCACTGTGTAATATCATACAGAGCAACATGAAAGAAAATATTTTTTTCATTAGTTGAAGTTGGATGTACGCTTGTTTAAGTTTTATGAACTTAAACTGCATGTAAATAGTTGAGTAACGAACAATATGTACAAGAGTGCGACGCCACTAAAGTTTAATAGTGGTTATGCAGCTTGGTACAAAAAATAAAGGCTATACACCCGGAGGATGAAAAAAATCTGAAGGGATATCTTTTATAAGATTATTGTTTCTGAATAGATAAGAATTGTTGCTTGTAATAACGGTATTGCTAACACTTGCAAAAAATGATTTTGAAGAAAGTACTTCATCTTTATTATCACTTCTTCTTTCAGGATTTTGTTTGTCTTTGTTTTCTTCCTGCTTTAATTTTTTCATTAACTGGCATTTACCGTTGCAATGCAACATAGGCCTGGCTTTGTTTTCGCAATTCTTTGCGTAGGAAGCTGTATTGGTATAATAGTTTAAAACCATACCTGCTTTTTGAAATGTTTGCAGGCTGAAAGCAGTAAGTAATAATATGGTAACAAACTGTTTGAACATTATTAATTGGATGCGAAAGTAAATAAAAACCTTCGCTTAGATTAGCGAGTAACTTTAATTAATTTACTTTTTTTGCTAATTTTTGGTATGATGAATTTCTGTTAATCATCAACTCTTATAATACCCTACATGGCTTCTCTAATATCCTGCATTAGTTTATTAGCAATATTGGTAGCAGTAGTTTCAAAATTGCTTTCTGCATAAATGCGAATAATAGGCTCTGTATTGCTTGTTCTTAAATGCACCCAATCATTTTCAAATTCAATCTTTAATCCATCTTCTGTGTTGATAGGATTTTTCTTGTATTTCTTTTTTATACCGTCGAAAATTTTTGAAACATTAAAGCCGTTTTCTAACTCTATTTTGTTCTTGCTCATAAAATAGTCTGGGTAACTGCTTCTTAATTGTTTAACTGTTTTATTTTCTTTGGCTAAATAGGTAAGAAATAATGCAATGCCTATTAAAGCATCTCTGCCATAATGTAAATCAGGAACAATAATGCCACCATTACCTTCACCACCAATAACGGCATTTACAGTTTTCATTTTGGTTACCACATTTACTTCTCCTACAGCACTCGGAAAATATTCTCCCCCATGTTTTACGGTAATATCTTTTAATGCCCTTGTAGATGACATATTACTTACTGTATTACCTTTCTTTTGTTGCAAAACATAATCGGCTACAGCCACTAAAGTATATTCTTCGCCAAATAAAGTTCCGTCTTCGCAAACAAAGCAAAGCCTGTCCACATCAGGGTCTACAGCAATTCCTAAATTTGCTTTTTGTTTGTTTACTTCATTACATAGTTCGGTCAAATGTTGTGGTAATGGTTCAGGGTTGTGGGCAAACTTTCCGTTTACTTCACTATTCAAAACAATAATATCAGCATCTTTTACGCCCAATGCTTTTAATAATTCAGGAACAGCAAATGCACCCGAACTGTTAATGGCATCAATAACAATTTTGAATTTCTTTTTCTTAATTATTGATACATCAACCAAGGGGTAATTAATAATTGCATTAATATGCTGTTGCAATGCAGTTGTGTTGGTTGTATAAGTTCCTAATTTATCAACTGAAGCAAAAGAGTAATCGTCTTTTGCAGCAATATCTAAAACCTTTGCTCCATCTTCTCCGTTAATAAATTCCCCATTACCATTTAATAATTTTAAAGCATTCCATTCTTTAGGGTTATGGCTTGCGGTAAGAATAATGCCACCAGCAGCTTTTTCAAATACAACAGCCATTTCAACAGTAGGGGTGGTACTTAAGCCAACATCAATAACATCTAAGCCTAATGCATTTAACGTGCTTACCACTAAACGTTGTACCATTTCACCACTTATTCTTCCATCTCTCCCGATAATAATTTTTTTATTAGTTGATTGTTGTGAAAGCCAGGTGCCGAATGCTGCTGTAAAACGAACAACATCTAACGGACTTAATGTTTCGCCGGGTTTGCCACCTATAGTGCCTCTGATGCCTGAAATACTTTTTATCAATGCCATAAAATACGGTTTAAAGTGTTGCTTAATGTTTTACTATGGCGGGGGCTGCAAACATAATAAATTTAAGCATGTCTATTCTTAGTAAATGGTTTCTTTTTTGAGTAACTATATTTGTTGTTATTTGTAATTCATGCAGTTTAAGTCCTGGTATAAAGATTGGTTCAGCTCGCCTTATTATCACATGTTATACAATCATCGTGATGATGAAGAAGCAATGATATTTATTAAAAAACTCATTACATATTTAGAGCCGGCGGTTAACTGTAAAATGCTTGATGTGGCATGTGGAAAAGGCAGACACAGCAAGGCTTTGGCAGATATGGGCTTTGATGTTACAGGTATTGATTTATCGTTTCCATCTATTGAGGAGGCTATAAAAAATGAAGAGGAAAGACTTCATTTTTATCAGCACGATATGCGTTTGCCATTCTGGATAAACTATTTCGATTTTGCCTTTAATTTCTTTACAAGTTTTGGCTATTTCAGAACACAAAGAGAACATAACAATGCTATACGTTCAATAGCACAAAGTTTAAAGGCAAACGGCGTTTTGGTAATTGATTATTTGAATGTACATTATACAGAAACACATTTGCAGAAATCTTTCATTAAAGAAATGAATGGTTTAAACTTTCACATTACCAAATGGCACGATGAAGAACATTTTTTTAAGCAAATTCAGGTAATGGATATTAAGACCAATAAACTGAAACATTTGTTTACTGAAAGAGTGGCAAAGTTTTCTCTAGGAGACTTTACTGAAATGCTTGGATATCAGAAAATGCAGATACAGCAAGTGTTTGGTGATTATCAATTGGGAAGATATGATGTTAACCAATCACCCAGAATGATTATTATAGCCAAGAAGAAAGTTTAACGGTTGGGAATATTTTTATCAGATGGAACCTCTAATTCCGGGTTCATTTTAAAGCGATAAAAATTTTGCTTGTTTGTTTTTAAAGAATCTAAAAGCCTTTTGGCTATTTCTAATCTTTCTTGCCTGCTTATCATATTTTTAATGTTTAAGGAAGCCTCATTTCCTGCATCAGGTTTTAATACAGGCATATTATCAGGTTCAGCTTTATAAACATCAAAACCTTTCCCGTTATTGTAAGAAAATGTTTGCTTTAAATTGTTACCAATAACCGGCATATTATCAAAATTCCTTTTTACAAAAAGTTGTTTGTTTGCATCAGTTATTAAAGAATCATTTTTGGGTTGCACCAAAATAATTTTCTCTTGTGCAAAAGAGTAAAAACCTGACAGCAACAGTAAAATGGTTAATGCTTTTTTCATAGCAGTAAGTTTAATGCATTAAAAATAAAACAATATCTTACTCAAAATGCAACAGCGTTAGTTTTCAACTGTTAAAATTTATCTTTACAGTATGTTACCTCTATCGGTTTTATTGCTCGCATTTTTTAATAAACTTTTAGCTGCCATAAAACAGGCAGATTATTTTCTGTTTCAGCAAATAAACTCACACTTTACAAATTCGTTTTTTGATACAGTTTTACCATTTACACGCAACTCAATTTTTTGGATTCCCTTATACCTTTTCCTGCTCGTTTTTATTTTTTTAAACTTCGGAAATAAAGGCTGGGTATGGGTTACCGCACTTATAGTTACTGTTACTTTTACCGATCAGATAAGCAGCCATATAATTAAACTGTTGGTACAACGTCCAAGACCCTGCAGCGATGTAACGCTTCACTTTCCTGTAAGGCTGTTATTAAATAATTGTTCCGGTGGTTTTAGTTTTACTTCTTCTCATGCAACCAATCATTTTGGTGTAGCAACTTTTATCGTAATTACTTTACAACAGTTTTTAGGAAAATGGAAATGGTTATTTATTGCATGGGCTTTTATTATCAGTTACGCTCAGGTTTATGTTGGTGTGCATTATCCTTTTGATGTTGTTTGCGGAGCATTAGTAGGTAGCGGAATAGGTTATGTAATGGCTAAGTTTTTGCTTTCAAAATTTGAAAACACTTTACAAGTTCAGTAATGAATAAAAATACTTTCAACATAATTATTGCTGCCACTGTTCTTACTTATTTATTGGGAATGTTTTGTATTCCTTTAATGGATATTGATGCAGCTCAGTATGCATCTATATCAAGAGAAATGCTGGAAAGAAAAAGTTATCTGCAGTTGTATGATTTAGGCAAAGATTATTTAGACAAACCTCCTATGCTGTTTTGGCTATCTGCAGTAAGCATGAAAATTTTCGGAGTGTATGATTGGGCTTACAGATTACCTTCTTTTCTTTTTTCATTAATTGCTATCTACTCAACTTACAGGCTTGCATATATTTTCTATAAAAAAGAAATTGCTTTATTGAGTGCATTGGTATTAGCAACAAGTCAGGCAATGTTTCTTATTAATCATGATGTTAGAACTGATACCATGTTAATGGGTTGGGTAGCATTTTCTCTTTGGCAATTAGCAGCCTGGTTTGCAACAAATAAGTGGAAGAATTTTCTATTAGGCTTTATAGGAATAGCCGGAGGCATGATGACGAAAGGCCCTATAGCATTGATGGTTCCTGCATTTGCATTAGTTCCGCATTTTATTTTAAGAAGAGAATGGAAGCAGTTTTTCAGGTGGGAATATCTTTTAGGAATTATTATTATCGCTATTGCTTTAATACCTATGAGCATTGGTTTGTACGAACAGTTTGATAAACATCCAGGAAAAATTATTAATCATGTTCCAATCCAATCCGGTTTACGTTTTTATTATTGGACACAAAGCTTTGGAAGATATACCGGCGAGAATTCATTTAAAGAGATGAATGAATTTACCTTTCTGCTGCAAAATATGTTATGGAGTTTTTTACCATGGATAATTTTCTTCCTTATCGGTTTAATAATGAATGCAGGAAGATTAATTCAGGACAAGTTTAAACTAACCCAAAAAGAAGAGTGGATATCAACAGGAGGTTTTATAATTACTTATTGCATTTTAGCAAGAAGCCAGGCACAGTTGCCACATTATATATTCGTTGTATTCCCTTTAGCAGCAATAGTTACAGCAAATTTTTTGTATAAACTGTTGTTTACAGAAGAATTTAAAAAGTTGAGAAATGTGTTATCAGTTTTTCACTTTTTTATTTTCAGTTTATTGTGGATGGCTGTAATCTTATTAATGTATTGGCCGTTTAATACAATCCCCAAATATGTAAGCATAGTAGCTTTAGTTTGTTTTGCAGGTTATCTTTTTATTCTTTTCAGAAAAAATAGCAAGTTGCCAAAACTCTTACCGGCAGCATGTTTTACGGTAATAGGCGTGAATATTTTTTTGAATACAGCATTCTATCCTTCTTTACTTAAATATCAAAAGGGTAGTGCATTTGCAACTTATATTGAAAAGAATCAACTGGATAAAAATAATATCGTTTTGCTGGATGAAAATATAGGGCACTCATTTCACTTTTACTCAAAGCATATTTATCCTATTGTTTCAGTTAATCAATTACAAAAGAATGAAATGGTAATTGCTAAGAAAAGCAGCTTGCCCGTTATTCAAGGAAGGTTTTCAACGGTATCAATTATTACAGAAATTAAAACTTATGGCGTAACACAATTATCACTCCCATTTTTAAATCCCCAAGGGAGAGATAAAGAATTAGACACTTATGTGTTAGTTAAACTGTAGGGTTAAGGTCTTTTCTTTTGCTGAATATTTACAAATTCTTCAAAATTGCTTAAAGAAAAACTGCTGAGGTTTTGTTGTTTAGTTAAGCCTGCTTTTTGTGCAGCCAAAACTCCATACCTGCAATCATCATAACCTTCAATGCTATGAGCATCGGGGTTTATAGAGATTAAAATATTTTTCTCTAAAGCATAATCAATCCATCGCCAATCAATATCTAATCTTCGTGGGTGAGCATTTAATTCTATTACAACATTGTTTGCAGCACAGGCATCAATAATTGTTTTATGATTTACAGGATAACCGTTTCTGCTTAATAGAAGCCTGCCTGTCATATGTCCTAATATCGAAGTGTATGGGTTTTCAATAGCTTTTAATAAACGCATCATAGCTTTCTCTTCATTCATTTTTAAATTGGAATGAACAGAAGCAATAATTATATCGAAAGTTTTTAAGATATCGGGAGTATAATCAAGGTTGCCGTCATTTAAAATATCACACTCAATACTTTTAAATATTTTAAAGGGATTGAGTTTTTTATTCAATTCATCAATGTGTTGGTGTTGAGCTATAATTCTTTCCTCATCTAAACCTTTAGCATAATAAGCGGCTTTTGAGTGGTCGCTTAAAACTAAATATTGCAACCCTCTTTTTATACATTCATGAGCCATTTCTTCTACAGAATTACTACCGTCACTCCAGTTACTGTGACTGTGAATAATAGCTGTAATATCTGCTGTTCGAATAACAGCAGGTAAATTTTTGTTCTTTGCTGTTTCAATTACTGATGCTTTTTCTCTTAAAAAAGAAGGAATAAAATCAACGTTATAAGTACTAAATATTTGCTCCTCGGTTATATAATTGTCATTTTCATTCCATGATGTTTGCTTTACCCATTCATCATAAAAAACCTCACTGCAACTTGTTTTAAATAAAGCAGCAATCAATTGATTGCTCTCGCAACTATAAAAACCTAATTGTACATTTTCTTTTCCCTTAAATGAAATGTAATTATTATCTTCTTTTACTAATTCAAACCCGTTATTAAAAAAGAATGTTTGTAAGATATTTACAGGAGTTGAAGTAACCCACTCTAATTTATCAATTGTTTCAAGCTGTCTTTTAAATGCACCTGTTAAATGAAATGTATGTTCTTTAAAAACAGATTTTATTTTTTCATCAAAAGCAATTGCATAAGTTTCTATTTGTTGATATAAGTAATTACCTAAACTGTTTAAATAAAACTCAATTGATTCCTTGATATTGTTTTGAGTTTTTTCACCAAAACCTTTATAAAGTGTTAACCTGTTTTCATTGCATGCATACAACAACTCCCCAATAGTTTCTATTTCTAAATCTTTCCAAACTGTTGCAATTTTTTTTGGACCTAAGCCTTTAATATGCAACAGCATTTCTATAATGCCCGGTGGAGTTTTTTCTAAGTATTCATTAAGAGATGATAATTGCCCTGTTCTTAATTGCTCTACAATTTTTTTACCTACTGACTCACCGATACCTCTTATTGAAAATATTTTCTGCTCTTCAATAGCACTTAATTGTATATCTAATTTTTCTATAGTAAATGCGGCGGCTGAATAAGATTTAGCTTTAAAGCTGTTATCTCCATGAATATCCATTAGTTTGGATAGCAATGAAAAATTATCTGCAATTGAATAGTTATCCATGTTTCAAATGTAGTAATAGCAAGGCTTTTAATAAAAATAAAAAAAGCCCCGCAGTTTTTGCGAGGCTTCTTGTATTAAGCTTTTGAAGCTTATTTCTTTTTAGCAGCTTTCTTAGGAGCAGCTTTTTTAGCAGCTTTCTTAGGAGCAGCTTTCTTAGGAGCAGCTTTCTTTGCAACTTTTTTTGGAGCAGCTTTTTTAGCAGCTTTTTTTGCGGCCTTTGCCATAATTTTAAAATTTAATGGTTAGTTAATACTATAAAAGTATAAACATTTTATTAACCGCAAAAAAAAACTTTTTATGCAGAAGTTGCTACAGGCAATACAGACACTTTTGTTTTATCTTCTTTACCTTTTTTAAATTCAACTACACCATCAGTTAAAGCAAACAATGTGAAGTCTTTTCCAACTCCAACATTTTTACCGGGATGATATTCTGTACCACGCTGACGAAGAATAATATTTCCTGAAACAACAGGTTGTCCGCCAAATATTTTTACACCTAAACGTTTGCTGTTACTGTCACGTCCGTTTTTTACACTTCCTTCACCTTTTTTATGTGCCATAAAAAATGATTTTTAAATTATATTTTTTTATAAACTATTTAATTGTTATCAAAAACAATTAAGCTATACTTTCAATTTTAATTTGTGTATAGTGTGTGCGATGACCATGCTTTTTACGAAAGCCTTTTCTTCTTTTCATTTTAAAAGCAATTACTTTATCGCCTTGCACTAAATCTTTTACAATTTCAGCAGTTACAGTTGCTTTTGCAGCACTGCCTACAGAAACTGAACCGGCATTATCTACTAACAATACTTCATTAAATTCAACTTTATCTCCGGCTTTACCTTGCAGGTGAGGTACATATAAATTATCTCCGGCTTGCACTTTAAATTGTTGACCTGCGATTTTTACAACTGCTAACATAGCTTAAAAAATTAGGACGGCAAAGGTAAGGGTTGATGACGAAATTTTGCAAAGTTTTTTGAAATAAGAACCACCACAACGTTAAATATCTGTTTTTTACGAAAATAACTTATAAAATGGCTTCACTGCCCGCTTACATTTGCAAACCTGTACAGTCAGGATTTGTATGAATTTAAAATCATTATTGGCAAGGCCATTTGCTCAACTTATACATTCAAAAATTGAAAAAAATAAGACTGCTGCTATTGCAGACCAGTTGGCGATACTACAGAAATTGATAAAAACCGGGAAGGAAACCGTTTTTGGCAAAGAACATAAGCTGAATGAAGTTGCCGATTACGAACAGTTTAAAAAAGCCGTACCTGTAAGAGATTATGAGCTGTTAAAACCTTATATAGAACAAATTAAAGAAGGGAAAAAGAATGTTTTATGGGAAGGCAAGCCGATATATTTAGCAAAGACCAGCGGAACTACCAGCGGTGCAAAATACATTCCTATAACTAAAGACTCTATTTCCAATCATATTGATACCGCCAGAAATGCCTTATTATGTTATATGGCAGAAACAGGTAATTACGATTTTGCTAAAGGGAAAATGATATTCTTAAGCGGTTCTCCGGAACTTGAAAGAATCAGCGGAATTCCTACCGGAAGATTAAGCGGTATAGTAAATCATCATGTACCCAAATATTTACGTTCTAATCAATTGCCATCTTACGAAACAAATTGTATTGAAGATTGGGAAACCAAGCTTGATAAGATTGTTGAAGAAACCATACATCAACAAATGACTTTGATTAGCGGTATTCCGCCCTGGATGCAAATGTATTTTGACAGGTTGGTTGAAAAGAGCGGAAAAAAAATAGGAGAGCTGTTTCCTGATTTTTCAGTTATGGTTCAGGGTGGTGTAAACTTCGCTCCATATAAAAAGAAATTATTTGAAAGCATCGGTAAGCAGATTGATTGCATAGAATTGTTTCCCGCCAGTGAAGGTTTTATCGCTTTTCAGGATTCTCAACAACATGAAGGCTTGTTGTTAAATACTAATTCAGGAATATTCTTTGAATTTATTCCCGCAGGTGAAATCTTCAGCACCAATCCAACAAGGCTTTCATTAAAAGATGTACAGTTAAATGAAAACTATGCATTAATAATAAATAGTAATGCCGGCTTATGGGGTTATAATATTGGCGATACCGTAAAGTTTGTAAGCTTACATCCATACAGAATTGTTGTTACAGGAAGAATAAAACACTTTATTTCAGCTTTTGGTGAACATGTTATTGGTGAAGAAGTAGAGTATGCTTTATTAAATGCTGCGGAAGAATTCGAAACTAAAATTATCGAGTTTACTGTTGCTCCTAACATTGCACAAGGGGAAGGGAAAAGTTTTCATGAATGGTTTATTGAGTTTGAAAATATGCCGGATGATTTATCAACTTTCATAAAAAAAGTTGATGATAATTTGCGGAAGAAAAATGTTTATTACGATGATTTAATCAGTGGTAATATTCTTCAGCAATTAAAAATTAACGTGATAAGAAAAAATGGCTTTATAGATTATATGAAATCTATCGGCAAATTAGGCGGACAAAATAAAGTTCCCCGTTTAAGTAACGATAGAAAAATTGCAGAGGAACTACAGGCTTTTTTGGCTTAATTAATCTGCTATCTTTACTCGCTTTCATTTTTTGAAGAAATAAAATTTAATGCAAACAAAACGCATTGCAATATTTGGCTCTACAGGCTCTATCGGTACGCAGGCATTAGATGTTATTGCTGCGAATGCCGATAAATTTTCTGTTGCTGTATTAACAGCACAAAATAACGCCGAGTTATTGATTAAACAAGCATTGCAATTCAATCCTAAATTGGTTGTAATTGGTGATGAAAAAAAATATCACACAATTAAAGAAGCATTAGTTAATACAACTATTGGTGTTGCAAGTGGAGAAGCTGCATTGGAAGAAGCTGCGGCTGCAGATTATTATGATATGATGCTTGCTGCCATCGTTGGTTATGCAGGTTTAAAACCAACTTTAAAAGCAATTGATAACGGCAAAGCAATTGCCTTGGCAAATAAAGAAACATTGGTGGTTGCAGGTGATATTGTAATGAAAAAAGCATTGGAAAAAAGAGTTCCTGTAATTCCGGTTGATAGCGAGCACTCAGCAATATTTCAATGTTTGGTTGGTGAAGGAAGAAATAAAATTGAAAAAATCATTCTTACTGCAAGCGGCGGTCCGTTTTTAGGAAGAAAGCCTAATTTTTTAGTGAATGTAAAAAGAGACCATGCATTGCAACACCCGAACTGGAGTATGGGTGCTAAAATTTCTATTGATTCTTCTACATTAATGAATAAAGGTTTGGAAATGATTGAAGCCAAATGGTTATTCAATCTCCAAGCCGAGCAGGTGCAGGTGGTTATTCATCCGCAAAGTATTATTCATAGTATGGTTCAGTTTGAAGATGGCAGCATGAAGGCTCAAATGGGTTTGCCCGATATGAAATTGCCTATTCAATATGCAATGGCTTTTCCGCAACGCTTGCCAAATGATTTTAAACGTTACGATTTTAAAAAGCCTAACACTTTATCTTTTGAAGAACCCGATTTTAAGACTTTCCGTAATTTAAGCTTAGCCATTGATGCACTGCACAAAGGAGGCAATTTACCTTGTGTTATGAATGCTGCTAATGAAATTGCAGTATTTGCTTTTTTAAGAAACAGAATTGGTTTTTTAGATATGACGGAGTTGATTGAAAGAACAATGGCAAAAATTCCATTTATAGAAAAGCCAACATTGAAAGATTACTTTGAAAGCGATGGAGAGGCACGTAATTTTGCCGCCTCTATAATTCAAATGTAAGCCCTAACCCTAAAGGGGAAGGAAAATAATTTGAAAGAATAAACAATAATTAATTAATTTAAATAGTCCCTTTAGGGATTTAGGGTATGACTTTATTAGCAATTAATTGGGCAACAGTAGGTATTAAAGCTGCACAGTTTGTTTTATCGTTTTCCATATTAGTAGTACTGCATGAGCTTGGACATTTTTTACCGGCTAAATGGTTTAAATGCAGAGTAGAAAAATTTTATTTATTCTTTAACCCCGGGTTTAGCCTGGCTAAAAAGAAAATAGGTGAAACTGAATGGGGGCTTGGCTGGATACCGTTTGGCGGTTATGTGAAAATTAGCGGTATGATTGATGAAAGTATGGATAAAGAGCAATTGAAATTACCTCCGCAACCTTATGAATTCAGAGCAAAAAAACCTTGGCAACGTTTAATAATTATGTTAGGGGGTGTTACGGTGAATGTATTATTGGCAATTATAATTTTTATTGGCATAACATGGGTTTGGGGTGATGAAAATTTAAAACCTTTAGAAACAAAATATGGCTTGGCAGTAGATTCTATAGGTAAAAGTGTTGGTTTGAAAGATGGGGATATCATTTTAAAAGTTGATACAAGTGTTGTGAAAGATGAAAGCTCTGTAACCAAAAAAATAATCTTATCTGAAGCAAAAACTATTACCATTTTAAGAGATGGAAAAGATTCTGTTTTACAATTACCCGAAACTTTAATACGTCAACTAAATAAAGAAAAGGGGTTAGGTTTTGCTGAATTGAGATTCCCTTGTATTGTTGATACTGTTGACAAAAAACTTCCTGCTTATACCGCAGGTTTAAAAAAGGGCGATCAAATTATTGCTGTTAATAATCAGCCTACACAATTTCATCATTTAGTAATGCAGGAAATTAAAAAGTATAAAAATAAAACAGTTCAAATAAAAATTGTTAGAAATGCAGATACGTTGGTATTGCCTATTAAAACAACTGATGAAGGGAGAATAGGTTTTGCACCTGTTGCCAATTACAGCAAACTCGGGTTTAAAATAGATACAGTTACTTATACGTTTGCTCAATCTGTACCAAAAGGATTGTCAAGATGCTTTGTTACTTTACAGAATTACTTAACAGGTATTAAGCAATTATTTTCAGGTAAGGCAAATCCTAACGAAAGTTTAGGTAGCGTAATCAGCATAGGAAGTGTGTTTCCGGGTGTATGGGATTGGCAAAGTTTCTGGACTTTAACTGCTATTTTTTCTATCATATTAGCTTTTATGAATGTATTGCCAATTCCGGCATTGGATGGCGGACATGCATTGTTTACCATTGTTGAGATGGTTACAGGCAGAAAACCAAGTGATAAGTTTATGGAATATGCTCAAACTGTTGGTATGGTTTTATTATTAGGATTAATGGCTTATGCATTAGGCTTGGATTTCTTTAGACTGTTTCATAAAAGTTGAGTAGCGATATGAACGTACAAGAGTGCGACGCAACGGAAGTTTAATAGTAGCTTTGCAACTTGGTACAAAAGATTATTGATTTTTTATAAATCTTAAATCGTACATCATTACATTGTAAATAATTATGGGGCTGTATTGGTTTTGACAGCATAGGTTACGGTAGGTATAAGCATGCAGTGCGTTGGATAATTAGCACTTTAATCTGAATATTCAAACTATAAATGGCAATACACAGTATGCCATGGCTGCTTAATCAGTGATTAACCAGTCATTCGGGCCGCCGAACAGGTTAGCTTGTTACCAGGTTCCGCCGCCGACTCAAAACAAAACAAGATGCTTCCTGATAAGGCTGTGAATCGGGATTAAGATAATTCAGCTAAGCTTTAAATCGGTTTGTTCATTTCCTGTTTAATGCCGACAAATAATAATGGAATAAGCATGTAGAAAACTTATGGTAGCGATGTTTGGACAGCGGTTCGATTCCGCTCAGCTCCACTTTTTCTGAAGATAATCAACTTATGATTGTCTTTTTTTATTTCTGCCAAGAAATTTGTTAATCTTGTTTCTTAAACTATTGTATGAAGAAACAATTGCTTGCCCTTTTTTTATGTGCCACCCATTTGCTTTTTGCCCAAAAGCCATTTGCTTATAAAGTTGATAAAACATTGCTTAAAACTATTGAGCGAAATTTTATTGATGCAGATAATCAATACAAGCTATTGATGAAAAATTTACCTGCCGATAAATTCCCTAAAACTTATGCTTCGGCAACCGGTCAATATGAGTTTAGTAGTTCATCATGGTGGTGTAGTGGATTTTACTCCGGTACATTGCTGAATCTCTTTCAACAAACTAAAGATTCAACTTTGTATAAAGAAGCATTGCGAATGCTTACTTTATTAGAAAAAGAAAAACTAAATACCCGCACACATGATTTAGGTTTTATGATGTATTGCAGTTTTGGCAATGCTGATAAAACATTTTCAAAACCTGAATACAAGCAAATATTACTGACCAGTGCAAAATCTTTAAGTACAAGATTTAATCCTGCTGTGGGTTGTATAAAGTCATGGGATTCTAAACCTTCAGATTTTTTAGTAATTATTGATAATATGATGAATCTTGAAATGCTGTTTTGGGCAACAAAAGTTAGCGGCGATTCTTCTTTTTATAAAATTGCAGTTACCCATGCCAATACAACTATTCAAAATCATTTCAGAAACGATTACAGTTCTTATCATGTTGTCAATTATAATCCACAAACAGGTGCAGTGCAGCAGAAAAAAACGGCACAAGGATTTTCAGATGAATCTGCATGGGCAAGGGGACAGGCTTGGGGACTGTATGGGTATACGGTTATGTATAGAGAAACAAAAGATAAAAAATACTTGGAGCAGGCTAACCATATTGCATCATTTATACTGAATAATAAAAATTTACCAGTAGATAAAATACCTTATTGGGACTTTAATGCACCCGATATTCCTGATGCTTTACGAGATGCATCTGCTGCATCAATTACTGCTTCAGCTTTACTTGAGTTATATAAGTATGTTGATGCGAAAATGGCCCTTCAATATGTTTCTGCTGCAGAAACTATTTTAAAGAATTTATCATCCTCAACTTATAAAGCAGCACAAGGAACTAATGGCGGTTTTATTATTCAACATTGTGTTGGTCACATGCCAAACAAAACTGAAGTAGATGTGCCTTTAACTTATGCAGATTATTATTTTGTAGAAGCAATGATTAGATATAAACAATTAGCTGCAGCTCAAAAATAATATCATGAAAAAGCTTCTTGCATTTATTGCTCTAACTGTTTTGTTCATTAATGTAAATGCTCAATCAGACAGAGATTACTGGTTAAGTATAATGGATAAAATGGCTAAACCTTTGATGTATAATTTATCTCAGGATAAATTAAAAGAAGTTATGCCTGTTGAACTTTCCAAAAGAACAGATAATGCCGTTATGAGAAAAGCGGCGGCCTATCTGGAAGGTTTTGCAAGAATGTTTTGTGGCATGTCAACCTGGTTAAATATTGAAGATGGAAATGAAAAGGAGAGAGGCCTTCGCTCACAATACAGAGAATGGATAATCAAGGGATTGAAAAACGGCGTAAACCCATTTGCGAAAGATTATATGAATTTCACACAAAGCCAATCTTTAGTTGATGCTGCATTTCTGGCATTAGGATTAATAAGATGCCCCTGGCTTTGGAACCGTTTAGATTCCGTAACAAAGCAACAGGTTGTTACAGCTTTTCATTCAACACAAAAAATAAAACCTGCATACAGTAATTGGATTTTATTTTCCGGTATGATAGAGGCTTTCTTTTGTAAATATGGATATGATTGGGATATTGTAAGAGTTGAATTTTGCATCAGGCAGTTTGAACAATGGTATGTAGGCGATGGTGTTTATTCCGATGGCATTGCTTATCATTGGGATTACTATAACAGCTATGTTATTCACCCTTTTTTAAATGCTATCGCAGAAGTTGTAAGTGAAAAAAATACATCTTTTAAACCATTTCTCATAAAGTATAAAGAAAGAAGCGAGCGGTATGCTGTTATTCAGGAAAGATTGATTAATACAGACGGAAGTTTTCCTGCAACCGGTCGTTCTATTGTTTACAGAGCTGGGGCTTTTCATCATTTAGCAGATATGGTTGTGAAGAAAAAATTGCCTGAAAGCCTTTTGCCTGCTCAGGTACGGTGTGCATTAACAGCCGTAATTAAAAAAACAACAGAAAGCAATACTACTTTTAATTCGCAAGGTTGGTTAACTATCGGATTATATGGCTATCAGCCAGATTTAGCAGATACCTACAATAATACAGGAAGCCTTTATTTAACCTCTTTCATTTTTCTTCCGTTAGGCTTGCCTCCTGCAGATTCCTTTTGGGCCGATGCTTCCCGAAAGTTTACTTCACAAAAAATATGGAGTGGAGAAGATGTAAGGGGAGATCATGCAATTGATAAATAAAATCTTTTGTTAGTAATAGTTCATTCCCCTACTTTTGCAGTCCCAAAAAAGTTCTTTTAACTAAGAATGATTTGAAAATCTGCTGAAAAGCAGCTTGGGAGTTAAGCTCAGGCTTAACGTTAAAACCAATAAAAATCAATTAAAATGGCTAAAGAAATCTCCGGCTTTGTAAAGCTGCAGGTTAAAGGTGGTCAGGCTAACCCCGCACCTCCGGTAGGTCCGGCACTCGGTTCAAAGGGTGTTAACATTATGGAGTTCTGCAAACAATTTAATGCAAGAACTCAGGATAAAATGGGAAAAGTTGTTCCCGTTATTATCACAGTTTATACAGATAAGTCTTTCGACTTTGTAATTAAAACTGCTCCTGCTGCTGTTCAATTAATGGAAGCGGCAAAACTTCAGAAAGGTAGTAAAGAAAGTAATCGTGCTAAAGTTGGTAAAGTAACCTGGACTCAAATTGAGGCTATCGCAAAAGATAAAATGCCTGATTTGAACTGTTTCAAGTTAGAAAGTGCTATGAGCATGGTAGCCGGTACTGCACGTAGCATGGGTTTAACGGTTGATGGAAAAGCACCTTGGGAAAATTAATTTATTCACTTTAAAAATCTTTAAAAATGTCATTGACTAAAAAAAGAAAAGCTGCTGAAGCTAAGGTGGATAAAAACAAAGTTTATTCCCTTAAAGATGCTTCTGCATTAGTAAAAGAAATTAACTGTACAAAATTCGACAGCTCTGTTGATTTGCATATTCGTTTAGGTGTTGACCCTAAAAAAGCAGACCAGCAAGTTCGCGGAACAGTAACTTTACCTCATGGAACAGGTAAAACAAAAAAAGTATTAGTATTATGTACTCCAGATAAAGAGGCTGCTGCTAAAGAAGCAGGTGCTGATTATGTTGGTTTAGATGAATTTATCACAAAAATTGAAAGCGGCTGGGTAGATGTAGATGTTATTGTTGCTACACCTTCTGTTATGCCTAAAATTGGTAAATTAGGTAAAGTATTAGGCCCTCGTAACTTAATGCCAAACCCTAAAACAGGAACAGTAACCAATGATGTTGCTGCCGCTGTTAATGAAGTTAAAGGTGGTAAAATTGCATTTAAAGTTGATAAAACAGGTATTGTTCATGCATCAATAGGTCGTGTTTCTTTCACTGCTGAAAAAATTGCTGAAAACAGTACTGAATTAATTAACGCAATTAATAAATTAAAACCATCTTCTGCAAAAGGTATTTACTTGAAAGGTGTTAGCATGGCAAGCAGCATGAGCCCTGGAATTGCATTAGATGTTAAAACATTAGCTAACTAATCCTGTGGAGTCTTCGGACAATGAAACGGGTTACTAAAACAAATTAGTTATGACAAAAGATCAAAAAAATGAAGTGATTGAAGTTCTCAAAGAGAAATTCTCACAATACAATAATTTCTATGTTACCGATACTGAGTCGCTTACAGTAGACCAAATCGGTAAATTACGCAGAGCTTGTTTTGATAAACAAGTAGAAATGAGAGTTGCTAAAAATACATTGATTAAGAAGGCATTAGAGTCTATTGATGCTGAAAAATATTCAGGTGTTTATGCAGCTTTAAATAATGTAACTGCATTACTATTCAGCGAAAATCCTAAAGAGCCGGCTTTGATTATTTCTTCTTTCAGAAAAGAAAGCAATGGCGAAAAACCGGTGTTGAAAGCTGCTTTTATTAATGGCGATGTTTATGCCGGCGATAACAATCTTAAAGCACTTACTCAGATTAAGACTAAGAATGAATTAATTGGAGAAGTAATCGGATTGTTACAATCTCCTGCAAAACGTGTATTGGCTGCTTTATTGCACCATCACGAAAAGCAAGCTGAAACAGCTACAGCAGAATAATTATTAAAATATTACCCTTGCCGGATGGGTTTAAAATAAAGGCATATTCATTAACCATCCGCCGGAGATAAAACTATGAAGGCGGTTAAAAAGTAAAAATATGGCAGACGTAAAAGCATTAGCCGAACAATTAGTAGGCTTAACAGTAAAAGAAGTACAGGAATTAGCAGATGTGCTTAAATCTGAATACGGCATTGAGCCGGCTGCAGCAGCGGCAGTAGTTGTAGCAGCAGGTGGCGATGGCGGTGGTGCAGCAGTAGCTGAGAAAACATCTTTTGATGTTATCTTAAAAAGTGCAGGTGCAGCTAAATTAGGTGTTGTGAAAGTAGTTAAAGAATTAACAGGTTTAGGTTTGAAAGAAGCTAAAGACTTAGTTGACGGTGCTCCAAAACCGGTTAAAGAAGGTATTTCTAAAGCTGAAGCTGATGAATTAGCTGCTAAATTAAAAGATGCAGGTGCTGAAGTTGAAATCAAATAATTTCAATTTAAAATACTTGTCATAAAATAGCCCCGCAATTTGCGGGGCTATTTTATTATTCAGAACTTAAATGATAAACCTCCCTGTAAAATATATTTTCCATAACCCGCTTCAATAAAAAAAGAAGATTTCTTTGATAACCCGAATTTGGCACCTAAACTAACCTGATAAGCTAAATCTGATGGCGAATTTGAACCAAATGCATGTGTACCATCATTGTATAAATAATTAATTGTAGCGGAATTAATACCAATTGCTGTTCTCAAATAGGGGTTTACCTTATCTGTTCCCGGCATATAATTTATTAAATTTAACATCACACTCCAACTCTCAATGTTTCCGGTAAAAGAAGAAGCAGTGCCGTAACTGTTGTAAAGTACTGACGCCTTTCCGTAAGTAGCTAAAATGCCAATACTGTTGTATTTACTGTACTGATAATCAATAGACCCGCTGACAGGACCGGTTTGCGAAGCATTGCTGCGATAATATCCGTAAAAATCACTCAATAAATTTTTATCGAGGTTGGGAAATCCGTATCCTATTGAAAAATCAACTGAAGGGTTGTATTTTACGGGTTCCCTGCCAGGGCCTCTTCTATAGGTTCTGGGGGCACCGATTCTAATGGTAGAACCCATCCATACCTGAGCATCACTATAAAAACCGCAAAGGAGTATTAAACTTATTATAACTGCTTTTTTCATAAAATGATTTTTATAAAAGATGTTCTTTGATAATGCTTGGTTTATCAAAGAATTACTAAAATTTTGTTAGAATAAACCTTATTCAGTAATGTGAGTAAATCTGCGAAATTTTCATTTTGTCATTCCAACACAATCCTTACTTTTGCAATCCTTTTTTAAATTCAGGCTAATTAGCAAAATACTGTTCGGTTTATGGCCATTAGACTGTTACAGTAATCATTACGAAAGTAAAACCGGCTTTACATTACATTATGTCTACAACAACATTGCACAACAGGGTAAACTTCGGTAAAACAAAACATTTAGCGGATGCCCCTGATTTACTTGACATTCAGTTAGAATCTTTTAAAGAATTTTTTCAATTAGAAACAACGCCCGATAAGCGTAATGTGGAAGGTTTGTTCCGTGTGTTTAAAGATAATTTTCCTATTACAGACACCCGTAACATCTTCGTTTTAGAATTTTTAGATTACTTCATTGATCCTCCCCGTTACAGCATTGAAGAATGTATGGAACGCGGATTAACTTACGCTGTGCCTTTAAAAGCCAAATTACGTTTAAGTTGTAACGATGAAGAGCACGTAGATTTCCAAACAATTGTTCAGGATGTATTCTTGGGCAATATTCCTTATATGACACCACGTGGTACTTTTGTTATCAATGGTGCAGAACGTGTGGTAGTTTCTCAATTACATCGTTCACCGGGTGTGTTTTTCGGTCAATCAGTTCACCCGAACGGAACAAAAATTTATTCTGCCCGTGTAATTCCTTTCAAAGGAGCGTGGATGGAATTTGCTACAGACATTAACAATGTTATGTATGCTTATATTGACCGTAAAAAGAAATTCCCTGTAACTACATTATTGCGTTCAATTGGTTTTGAAACAGATAAAGATATTCTTGAATTATTCGGTATGGCTGATGAAGTTGCTGCCGATAAAAAAGAATTGGAAAAACATATTGGTAAGAAATTAGCAGCCCGTGTATTGAGAACCTGGGTTGAAGATTTCGTAGATGAAGATACCGGTGAGGTAGTAAGTATTGAGCGTAATGAAATTGTAATGGAGCGTGATACAGTTTTGGATGAAGATGCTATCAATACAATTGTAGAATTAGAAGTTAAGAATGTATTTATACAAAAAGAAGATGTTGGTGGTGATTATGCAATTATTTACAACACTTTAAATAAAGATACTTCGAACAGTGAGTTAGAAGCAGTGCAACACATTTATCGCCAATTGCGTGGTGCAGATGCTCCAGACAATGAAACTGCACGTGGTATTATAGACAAATTATTCTTCTCTGATAAGCGTTATGATTTAGGAGAGGTTGGTCGTTATAAAATCAACAGAAAATTGGGCCTGGAATATCCTTTAACTAAAAAGGTTTTGACTAAGCAGGATATCATTGAAATCATCAAATATTTGGTTCGTTTAACCAATGCGAAGGCCGAGATTGATGATATTGATCACTTGTCAAACCGCCGTGTAAGAACTGTAGGTGAACAATTATATGCTCAATTCGGAGTTGGTTTAGCCCGTATGGCACGTACCATTCGTGAAAGAATGAATGTGCGTGATAATGAGGTATTTACACCGGTTGATTTGATTAATGCAAGAACACTTTCTTCAGTTATCAACTCATTCTTCGGTACTTCTCAATTATCTCAATTTCTTGACCAAACCAATCCGCTTTCTGAAATTACACACAAACGTCGTATTTCAGCTTTAGGACCCGGTGGTTTAAGCAGAGAGAGAGCTGGTTTCGAGGTACGTGACGTGCATTATTCTCACTACGGTCGTTTATGTACTATTGAAACTCCGGAGGGTCCTAACATCGGTTTGATTTCTACACTTTGTGTTCACGCTGCTGTAAACGATATGGGCTTTATTGAAACGCCTTATCGTAAAGTTGAGAACGGCAAAGTGAATATGAAAGAATTAACTTTCTTAAGTGCGGAGGAAGAAGATACAGCGAAAATTGCTCAAAGTAATTCTCCTTTAAAAGATAACGGAGAGTTTGCAGAAGAAAAAGTTGTATCACGTCAAACAGGTGATTTCCCGATTTTAGATAAATCTGAAGTAGAATATATGGACGTAGCTCCAAACCAGATTGTTGGTTTGAGTGCTTCTTTAATTCCATTCTTAGAACATGATGATGCTAACCGTGCATTGATGGGTTCAAACATGCAACGTCAGGCTGTTCCGTTAATTCGTCCTGAAGCTCCGATTGTAGGCACAGGATTGGAAGGAAAAGCTGCACGAGATGCACGTATTCAGATTCATGCGGAAGGTAATGGTGTTGTAGAGTTTGTTGACGCTAAAGAAATTCATGTTCGTTACGACAGAAATGATTTAGACAGATTAGTAAGCTTTGAAGAAGACCTGAAAGTTTATAAACTAACTAAATTTATTAAAACAAATCAGGCTACTTGTATAAACCTTCGTCCGGCTGTTAAAAAAGGACAGAAAGTTAAAAAAGGAGATTTCTTAACTGAAGGTTATGCAACCAAAGATGGCGAATTGGCTTTAGGTAGAAACTTACAGGTTGCGTTCATGCCTTGGAAAGGTTACAACTTTGAAGATGCGATTGTAATTAATGAAAAAGTAGTACGTGAAGACTGGTACACTTCAGTTCATATTGAAGAATATGAATTGGAAGTTCGTGATACTAAATTAGGTGAGGAAGAATTAACGCCCGATATTCCAAACGTTTCTGAAGAAGCTACTAAAGATTTGGATGAAAACGGTATTATAAGAATTGGTGCTACTATTAAAGAAGGAGATATTTTAATAGGAAAGATTACTCCAAAAGGAGAAAGCGATCCTACACCTGAAGAAAAACTATTACGTGCTATTTTCGGGGATAAAGCAGGAGATGCAAAAGATGCTTCTTTAAAAGCTCCGAACGGAACTGAAGGTATTGTAATTGATAAGAAATTGTTCCAACGTGCTAAGAAAGATAAAAATTCAAAAGTTCGTGAAAAAGCTCAGTTAGAAAAAGTTGAGAAAATTCATCAGCAAAATATTGAAGATCTTAAAGAGCAGTTGTTAAGCAAATTACAGCAATTATTAAAAGATAAAGCTTCTGCCGGTGTAAGCAATAACTTTGGTGAAGTGTTAATTGGTAAAGGTGCTAAGTTCAATCCTAAAAATTTAGCAGCTATCGATTATCAAAGTGTAAATCCTTTAGGTTGGACAAGCGAAGCTGAAACTGATGATTATATCAACACTTTGTTGCACAACTATACTATTAAGTTTAACGAAGAGTTAGGAAGATATAAGAGAGAAAAATTCAATATTTCAATTGGTGATGAATTACCAGCTGGTGTATTGAAATTGGCGAAAGTTTATCTCGCAGTTAAACGTAAGTTGAAAGTGGGTGATAAAATGGCCGGTCGTCACGGTAATAAAGGTATTGTTGCTAAGATTGTACGTGCAGAAGATATGCCTTTTATGGAAGATGGAACACCGGTTGACATTGTGTTGAACCCGTTGGGTGTACCTTCCCGTATGAACCTCGGACAGATTTATGAAACTATCTTAGGTTGGGCCGGTAAGAAATTAAACATGCGTTTTGCTACACCGATTTTTGATGGTGCAAGTACTGCTGAAATTGAGCAATATTGTAATGATGCGAACATTCCTTTAAACGGTCATACTTATTTGTACGATGGTGAAACAGGCGAGCGTTTCCACCAAAAAGCAACGGTGGGTGTTATTTATGTAATTAAGTTGCACCACATGGTTGATGATAAAATGCATGCCCGTTCAATCGGACCATACAGTTTAATTACCCAACAACCGTTGGGCGGTAAGGCTCAGTTTGGTGGTCAAAGATTTGGTGAGATGGAGGTTTGGGCATTAGAAGCTTATGGTGCTGCTAACATCTTACAGGAGTTATTGACTATTAAATCTGATGATATTATCGGCCGTGCGAAAACTTATGAAGCTATTGTAAAAGGCGAAAACATTCCACGTGCAGGTATTCCTGAATCATTCAATGTATTGGTACATGAATTAAGAGGTTTAGGATTGGATTTAAAGTTTGAGTAAAATTTAAATTCAACAATTCATATAAAGCCATTCCGATTTTGGAGTGGCTTTTTTCTTGCTCATATTTTTTCATTCATTATCTTGTTATCAAATAAAAATTTATGAAACGTTTGCTTGTTGCATTTGGTTTATTCTTTGCCTATACATCTTTTGCTCAAACAAAAGAATGTTACATGTTGGTAGGTACTTACACCAATGATATTCACTTATATAAATTCAATTTTGTTTTAGGAACAGCAACGCCTGTCAATAAAATTTCAGGTTTGAATAACCCGTCTTATTTATGCGTTTCACCCAATGGAAAGAATGTGTATGCAGTTAACGAAACAGCAGAGCAAAGTGAAGTAAATGCTTTATTGTTCAATAAAACAAAGGGGGAATTAAAATTTATTAATAAAGTTTCAAGCGGAGGGGATGGGCCTTGTTTTGTTGATATTGATTCAACAGGAAATTGGGTTGCCGTTGCCAATTATAAAGGTGGAACATTAAGCATCATGAAAACCAATACAGACGGTAGTTTGAACGAACCTGTTCAAACAATAGAACATCAGGGTTATGGTGTGAATGTTGTTCGTCAATCAAAACCTCACGTGCATTGTACAGTTTTTTCTCCTGATCAGAAATTTTTATTCTCGAATGATTTAGGAACTGATAAAGTGTATGCATATAAATTCAACCCTAAAAATGAAAAACCTTTAGACGAAGAAAATGTTTTAACGACCGAAGTTGAAGATGGAAGCGGGCCAAGGCATTTGGCATTTCATCCCAATAAAAAATTCGTTTATGTTATTAATGAATTAAAAGGAAATGTTATTGCTTATGCATATAATGATGGTAAGCTAACAGCGTTGCAAACTATTGAAAGTGATAATACAGGAATTAAAGAAGATAAGGGAAGTGCTGATATTCATATAACACCTAACGGTCAATATTTATATACCACAAACAGGGCAAAGGCTAATGACATATCTATCTACGGTGTTCAAAGTGATGGTAGACTAAGACTAATCGGTCATCAATCTACCAATGGAGTTCATCCGAGAAATTTTGCAATAGACCCGACGGGAAAATTTTTATTGGTTGCTAATAGAGACAGTAACAATATTGTAGTGTTTACAATTATAAAAGCTACTGGTTTTTTAGAAGCCAACGGACAAGTAATAAATGTTGAAAAACCTGTTTGCATAAAAATGACTGATCTGAAATAAATAGAAAGAGCTTACCAATATGATAAGCTCTTTCATTTATTATGATAGTTTGTTATTCAACTTTAGTAATCTTTAAAACGTTTGTTGGTAAGTGCATGTGTACCGGAGTGCTTCCTGTGTTTACTACAACATCGCCAGATTTTAAGAATCCGCGTTCTTTTAAAATATCAATCTGGTCGAAAACAATATCATCTAAGCTATCTTCTTCAGCATAATAAAAAGCTCTGACACCCCAACTTAAACTCAATTGGTTCATTAAGCTTTTTTCTTTAGTAAAAATGAATAAAGGAGATTTGGGTCTATAGCTGCTTAATACAAATGCAGTGTAACCACTTTGTGTCATACCAATTAATGCATCAGCGTTTACGTCTCTTGAAATTTTACAGGCATTATAACAAACAGCGTCGCTTAAGAAAGAAGGAGAGTGCGGTTGCGGTTTTAAATCTTCTTCTCTGTTATAACGGTATTCAGTCTCTTCAACCTGATGAATAATTTTACGCATTGTTTCAACAACCAATGCCGGGTGCTGGCCTGCAGCAGTTTCGCCGCTAAGCATTACTGCATCTGCACCTTCTAATACAGCATTAGCAACGTCTGTAATTTCACTACGGTTAGGTTTAACTCTATCCATCATGCTTTCCATCATTTGTGTAGCAACAATTACAGGTTTTGCACGGTGGATACATTTACGAATTAAATCTCTTTGAATTAAAGGTATTTGTTCAACAGGTAATTCAACACCTAAGTCTCCACGGGCTACCATTATACCATCACTTTCAACAATAATATCTCTAATGTTTACTAATGCTTCAGGCTTTTCAATCTTGGCAATAATTTTTGTTTTGCTTTTCTTCTCATCTAATTTATTACGAAGAATAACAATATCTTTTACATGTCTAACAAAGCTTAATGCTACCCAATCGCATTGTTGTTCAATAATAAATTCAAGGTCTACTAAATCTTTTTCTGTTAATGCAGGTAAAGAAATTTTTGTATCAGGAAGATTAATACCTTTTTTTGAAGAAAGAATACCACCCAATGTAACCTGCACTTTTACATCTTTTTCTTTAGTAATGCCAACAACTTTTACTTCAATTTTACCATCGTCAATTAAAATAATATTGCCAACTCTTACATCGCCTGCCAAGTCAGGATAGCTAACATAAATTTTTTCTTTAGTACCAACGCATTTGGTATTAGTAAAAGTTAGTATATCTCCAACCTGTAAATCCAATGCATTATTTTCAATTTCACCTACACGTAATTTCGGCCCTTGTAAGTCTGCAAGAATTGAAATGTTGTAAGGTTCGGATGCATTAATATCTCTTATATGCTGAATAATTCTTGCTTTATCTTCATGTGTGCCATGTGAAAAGTTTAAGCGGAAAACATTTACACCGGCTTTAACCAACTCTAATAATTTTTCAGGTGTGTCGCAGGCAGGCCCGACTGTTGCAACAATCTTAGTTTTGTGTGATGTATGATCTACACCTGCAGAATTATTTACTTTGTTAGTTAAGTACTTGTTTAAATTCTTGCTCATATGGTTTTATTTCGGTTGATATGTTTTTAGCTCGCTAATATTTTTACAATACGCATCCATTCCTGGCCAATGCGTTGTTTTTCTTTTACCGCTTTATCTAATGGCGTGTAAGTTATTTTGTTATTAATAACACCGATCATAACGTTTTGCCTTCCATGTAATAAACTTTCAACTGCATAGTAGCCCATGTGGCTGGCAATTAAACGATCGTGGCAGGTAGGAGAGCCACCGCGTTGAATATGGCCTAAAATACAAACTCTGGTATCTGCACTTGGTATGCGTTCTTTAACAATGGCAGCTAAAGCATTGGCATCTCCAAACTCGCCACCCTCTGCAACAACAACGAGGTTTACTAATTTTTTTCTTTTTTCTTTTTCTGTAAGTGAAGCGATAAGCTCTTCAATATCTGTTTTTGTTTCGGGAATAATAATATTCTCAGCACCTGTTGCAATACCGCTGTGCAAAGCAATATAGCCTGCATCACGACCCATAACTTCTACAATAAATAAACGGTCGTGTGCATCCATTGTATCGCGAATTTTATCGATGGCATCAACTGCTGTATTTACAGCAGTATCAAAACCAATGGTCGAATCTGTACCGGCCATATCTCTATCAATCGTTCCGGGTATACCGATACATGGAATATCAAATTCGCTGCTGAATTTTTGTGCACCTCTGAATGAGCCATCGCCACCAATTACAACCAACCCGTCAATGCCTCGCTTTCTTAAATTTTCGTAAGCAATAGCACGACCTTCGGGAGTCATAAACTCTTTACTGCGTGCAGTTTTTAAAATAGTACCACCTCTTTGAATTATGTTGGCAACGCTTCTTCCATTCATCGGAATAATGTCATCATCCACCATGCCTGAATATCCTCGCATCACTCCAAAAACTTCTAAGCCATTGTACAAACCTGTTCTTACCACAGCCCTTATTGCGGCATTCATTCCGGGAGCATCTCCTCCGGAAGTAAGCACCCCAATTTTAGTTACTTTTTTTATGCTCATAAATTAAACTTTCAACGTTTCGCAGCTTGCTTTTGGGGCAATAATCGTTATGTTTTACAAATCGGTGTCAAATGTAAGGAATTGAAAATAAACGCAAACGGTTGCGAAAACTATAACCTTTGCATTGAATAAATAGGCGATTGTGTTAAGTAATTGTTGCCATAAAAATTGAAAGTACAAGTGTGCGATACTTCGACTTCGCTCAGTACAGGCTACACGAACGATGCAATGTCCGTAGGACTCCTTCGGAGAAATACAAACGCTTGGTACAAAAAATATTATTGATTATTTTGAATTATGAAAGTTTTAATTACAGGAAGTAATGGTTTTTTAGGGCAACATTTAGTACTGCATCTAAGTAAAGAAGGTTTTGATGTAATTGCTGTAAGCAGGGGAGAAAACAGAATTGCTGTAAATGCTTTATATACCTATGAAAGTATTGATTTAACTGATGAATTTACAGTTGCCAATGTTTTAGATAAATATAAACCTGATGTTGTTATTCATAATGCTGCCATGAGTAAACCCGATGAATGTAATAATAACACTGCTGCCTGTTTGAAACACAATATTGATGCTACTGAATATTTACTGCAACATTGTTTACCAACTGCACATTTTATTTATATATCAACCGACTTTGTTTTTGGTGAAGATGGTCCGCATAGTGAAGATGATATAAAAGGGCCATTAAATTTTTATGGTGAAAGTAAATTACAAGCAGAGCGATTAGTTGAACAAAGAACCGGATTGAATACAATTGTTAGACCTGTATTTATTTACGGGCAGGCATTACAAGGTATGCGACCAAGTTTTTTACATTGGGTGAAAAATAATCTGGAGCAGGGAAAGCCGATAAAAGTAGTTAGCGACCAGCAACGTACACCAACTTATGTAATTGATATTTGCAAAGGCATTGAAACAATTATTAAACAAAAGGAGCATGGAAGTTTTCATTTAGCCGGAATGGATATTATATCGCCTTATAACATGGCAACTACGGTTGCCGATGTTTTGGGATTGAATAAAGATTTAATTGAAAATGTAACATCAGCAACTTTTCCGGAGCCTGTTAAACGAGCAAAAAAATCGGGGTTAAAAATTGATAAGGCTAAAGCTGTTTTAAATTATAATCCTGTAAATTTTGAAGAAGGAGTGAGGTTATGTTTTAATGTATGATGTAAGATGTAGGATGTACGATGTATAATGTACGATGTATATGTAAAGATTAAAAAGTTTTGTCATTTCGAGGTTCATGCCGAGAAATCTCTGTAGTCATTTAAGATGAGATTTCTCGTTGGGTAAGAACCCAACCTCGAAATGACATTCATAAAGCATCATCATTAATTCATCATTAAAATATTTACACTGCGTTGTAAAATATTGAAGGCAATTTCTGCCATTAAGTTTTCTTTATCTAAAGTGGGGTTTACTTCTGCAATTTCAAAACAGCAAACTTTTCTCATTTGCATAAACTTACTTATTAAGTCTTCCACCTCTCTTTCACGTAAACCATTGCTAACAGGCGTTCCCGTACCTTTTGAAATAGATACATCTAAACTATCAACATCAAAACTTATATAAATATCTGTGCAGTCGCTTAAGTAGCGTATTACAGAACGTACAATGTTTTCTGTACCTTTTCTTCTTACTTCATTCGTTGTAATTACCTTCATTCCATACTTTTCAATTAAGTTCTTTTCTTCTTTCTCATAATCTCGCAACGAAATAAATACCACATCTTCGGGTAAAACTTTGGGTGCAATTTTTCCAAGATTTTTTAAATAATTCCAACCTTGTTTGGTAGCCTCATCAATATCATGTGTTGACATTTCAATATTATCTTCATTAATAGAAATTGACAAAGGCATACCATGCATATTACCACTTGGTGTTGTGTACGGCGTATGTAAATCTGCATGTGCATCAATCCATATTACACCTAATTTACTCTTAGGTTTTGCCATTTTAATGCCTGCAATAGTTGCACCGGCAATGCTGTGGTCTCCGCTTAATAAAACAGGGAAAAAATTGCTTTTCAACGTATCACAAACAGCTTTGCTTACACGTTCATACATGGTTGTTATACCTTTTAAACGTTTGGCATAAGGCGATTCAATCGGTTCAAACAATAACTTATTTTCTGTAGGAATTTTTTCTGACGGAAAGTGTATAAAGAAATTGCTCATAAAATCTAAGGCCGCAATTTTTACAGCATCAATACCTAAGCTGGCACCACGTGTGCCTGCACCTATTTCTGAAGCAACTTCAATGAGTTTAATATTTTTCATTGTAATTGGTTTAAATGAAGAAGTATAAAATCAAAAAATGATTTTAGTAAACAGCAGTATAATAAACAAGGGAAAGAATTAGTAATCCGGCGAACCTGAGTCGGCGGAAGAAATTAAGTTAAGAAAGTACGCAAGTAAGCATTTGCGTTTAATATTTTTTGCTACAAGCATGCCGCAAATTACAACTTTCCTTTTAAAGGATTGTTACCACATAAGCTGCCAAACGATTTTAATGGTATAAAACGAACAAACATTTCTTCGCTGTACCAATTTTCTTTTTTTGTTTTTACAACAACATCGGCATGTGTTTTCATACCATAAGCAAATGCTTTCATATCAGCTTTATTATTCCATAAACTAAAGGTTGCCCCTTTAATCCATGGCAGCTCTCCCATGCCTACAGAGCTTATGAAACCCTTTGCTGTATTCATTTGCAGGGCTATTGCATCTACATGGCTCCAGAAACGTTTTAATTTGTTATAGCGTATATCAGCTCTGGTTAAAACAGCAATTAACCCTTCATAATCCGATTGCTTTGGTAAAGTACCAAAACATGCTTTATTATTCCATGTTCCATGCCCCTCAATAGGTTGTAATAACAAGGTAAAAACTTCACAATTAAATAATGAATGATAGCTGTTTATTAAAGGGGGTAACAAATGTTTATAGCTATCTATCGTCTTCAATTTATTGTTCTTATCATCTTTATAAACAATGAGAATGCACCATTGCTGCCAATCAGGGTGAATATCGAATGTTCCGTTCTTTCCGCAACCCATTAATTTATAAAAACTTATTTCTTTATTCAACCATAAAGGCAATCTGAATAAAGCCATTGAAAATATTCCGAAAAAACCCCACCATTTAGGATATCGAACTATAGTTAAACTGCAAAGCATAAACGAAAGTAATTTTTAATTTTCTCATACTATTAAAAGTGTACAACTGAATGTGTATTTTAGGTAGCTTTAAACATTTAATGAAAAACGCTTGACCATGCAACATTTAAAAATTTATAACAGGCAGGATGTTCTGAGTGTTACTAAAATTCGCCGCTTTGAAACCAAGCTGGGAGAGCGTTTGCAAATATTAAGTAACCCTTCAGACATTGAAACATCATTAAAACAATCATCTGCCAAATTTGTTTTGATCGGTGTACCTGAAGATATCGGTGTAAGGGCCAATCATGGAACGGGCGGAACAGAAACTGCATGGCTTCCTTTTCTTCAATCATTCTTAAATATTCAAAGCAACGATTTTTTAGACGGTAATGAAATACTGTTGTTAGGCCATTTTGATTTTTCTGATATTGAACATTTAATTGAATTGAATGCACATAAATATGAAGAATCAATTGAAGCTTATCGCCATGCTGTTAATACCATAGATGATGAAGTAGAACAATTAATCCATTTAATTACTCAAAACAGAAAATTACCGATTGTTATAGGTGGCGGACATAACAATGCATACCCCTGTATTAAAGGTGCAGCCAAGGGTTGGCATAAAGCAGGTGTATTAGAAATTGCACAGATAAATGCTGTTAATTTAGATGCACATGCAGATTACAGAGCAATGGAAGGAAGGCATAGTGGTAATGCATTTCGCTATGCAGAAGAAGATGGTTATTTAGAAAAATATTGTGTTATTGGTTTGCACGAAAATTATATTACACAAAATGTGTGGATGGATATGGTAAATAATCCTTTTATTGATTGTATTACCTATGAAGATATTTTTATTCACGAAAAGAAAAACTTTATTCAAAGCGTAAGCCATGCTACAGGATTTACCGATGATACTTTAGTGGGGATTGAATTAGACCTTGATTGTATTGAACATACGTTAAGCAGTGCAGCTACACCCGTTGGTATTACTGCATTGCATGCAAGGCAATATTTGAATTATGTTTCAATGGATTGTAAGCCCGCTTATTTACATATTTGTGAAGGTGCAACCAAACTAAGTGATGGCAGACAAGATTCTTCAACAGGAAAATTAATGAGCTATCTGGTAAGCGATTTTGTAAAAGGAATTCTGCAACAACTTGCATAATTATTAATCTTTGATAATGCTATGAAACATATTATGAATTGGTTAATCATCTTTCTTATTGCTCAATTATCAGCTTGTTCAAAAGGTGGCGATAATTCTTCAGCATCTGTTACCCCGACACCAACGCCAACACCTACAACAACTGTATTTGCAAAAGGTGCAGATATAAGTTGGTTAACACAAATGGAGGCATCGGGCTATAAATTTTATAATGCAGGCGGAACTCAACAAGATTGCATGCAGCTATTAAAAGATTTGGGAATGAATGCGATGCGTTTGCGTGTTTGGGTAAACCCTACGGATGGTTGGTGCAACACCGCCGATGTAATTAATAAAGCCAACCGTATAAAGGCATTGGGCTTAAAGTTGATGATTGATTTTCACTACAGTGATTGGTGGGCAGACCCGGGCAAACAAAACAAACCTGCTGCATGGAACGGGCAAAACATCAATCAATTACAAACATCAGTTTATAATCACACTTATTCTGTTTTAAACTCACTAAAATCAAATAATATTATTCCGGATTGGGTACAGGTTGGCAATGAAACCAATGATGGTATGCTTTGGTCTGAAGGAAAAGCATCAACTAATATGGCAAATTTTGCTGCTTTAGTAAACAGTGGTTATAATGCTGTTAAAGCAATAGATTCAACAATAAAAGTTATTGTGCATATTTCTAATGGATATGATAATAGTCTGTTCAGATGGATGTTTGATGGTTTGAAAACTAACAATGCAAAGTGGGATGTTATTGGTATGTCGCTATATCCTTCTACCACCAATTATTCAGACTTGAATAATCAATGTCTTGCCAATATGAACGATATGGTAAGCAGGTACGGAAAAGAAATAATGATTTGTGAAGTTGGTATGAGTTGGGACCAACCAACAGCAAGCAAAAATTTTATTACTGACCTGATAAGTAAAGTAAAATCTGTTACTGATAATAAAGGATTAGGTGTTTTTTATTGGGAACCTGAGTGCTATAACAACTGGCAAGGCTATTCGTTAGGAGCTTTTGATAACAGCGGCAAACCTACCGCTGCATTAGATGCTTTTAAATAGAAGTGTTTCATTTCGTAATTTCAGCCTTATTTCAACCTGCAACTATTAGTAAACTGGCGTTTATTTCGCTGATGTTTTTTGGTACGTATACCAATGCTCAACAGTTTAATGTTGAACTGCCCAACAAAAAAAAGATTGACGATTTTACTTATAAAATTGTAGCTGTTTTAAATGATGCTCCCTTCAATTTTTCTCACTTAAAAGGAAAGTTAATTACCAAATCAGATTCTGTTCATTTAAAGTCAGACATCTATCAATCTAAAATAAGTTTACCGGATGCAACAGCATCCCGTTATGTACAGGATAGTACAAAGTATGTTGAATATTTTTTTGGTGAGTTTGAAAAAGTAGAAGAAGCTAAAGAAGCTTTTGAAGAGCTTACAGCAAGAGTAGCCAGAAGTTTATCTAAGAAAGTTGTTTTATTAACCAATGATTGGGGTAATGATGCCAATACAGTTATTGAAAACAAAATGGCATATACGCAACACAATGGTTTTTTTCATTATAATATTTGTATTCAGGTAAATAAAATTCCATCGAATGGTAAGTGGAGATTGGTATTACAGTTTTATTCAGGAAGACCTAACTATTATTATTGGATTGCTAAAAATGAACCTATCGGTAGTTTTAATTTTGTGAAAATAATAAAAAGTAACAGGAGCCTGTTGTTCAGAGAAAATCAAACAACCTGCCCTGTTGAATTACCGCCGTTAACTTGTGCAGGTACTAAAGTTTTAAAAGATACCTCCTATGTTATTTACAGTAAAACAGGTTTTGCAGGCCTAATAAATGCAAGGAGTGAATACGATGCTTTTTTTGGGGCAATGAGAGCAGGTTTGGGAAGTGAGTATGTTTATTTTTTAACTTATTCGCAGCCACCTGTTTTAAAACGAATAGCTTTTGTAAAGTTTGATGATATTGATAAAGGCAAACGTAATACTATCTATATTTCTTTAGTTGAAAAACCCAATATCGGCATAACCAACCCTTATAAAAAAGAATATGAAATGTTGTTGAGTTTCGGTTATTGAGTATTTTAAAAAAGGGTAGTTGAAAAACACTAAATATGCGAAGCTTTTAAATTTAGTATAGATAATACTATTCTCAGCGATGCCTTCCGTTCTCTGCGATTTTGCTGTAAAATTAATTTTCCAATTCCATTATTTTCTCAAACAAGGTTTCATAATTTTTGGTAGCTAAAGTAATTTGTTGTTTTATATTGTTATACTCTTTTTCTGTTTGCTGAAATTTATTTACATCTTTATAAATATCGGGGTTGCCTAAATCTGCTTCCAGCTTTGCTTTCAACGTATTTAACCTGCTTACTTCTTCTTCAGCTTTTTGAAACTGCTTTTGAATTTTCTGTAGCTCCTTGTTTATCGGTACAGATGAATTGGTGTTTTTGCTTGATATATTTTCTTCTAACTTCTTGCTACTAACTTCCTGTTTTTTATCGTTGTCCTCTTTTTTCTGTTTACCGTCATCAGCTTTTTGCTTTGCCATTCTTTCATTCCACTCAACCCATTCCTGATAAGTGCCCTTAAATTCTTTTATTTCATGGTCAACTATTTTCCAAATCTTATTTGCCGTTTTTGAAATAAAGTAGCGGTCGTGGCTAACTAAAATCAAGCTGCCTTCGTACTTATTTAATGCATCTGCCAATAATTCAACACTATGCATATCTAAGTGGTTGGTAGGTTCATCTAACATTAAAAAATTACTCTTACTTACTATAACTTTTGCTAAGGCAACTCTTGCTTTTTCGCCACCACTTAGCACACGAATTTTTTTATCTGTATCATCACCGCTGAATAAAAAACAACCTAATAAAGCCCTTAATTCCAACTCTGTTTTCTTACTTCCGCATTCAAGCATTTCCTGCAGAATGGTATTGTTTAAATTTAATGCTTCTAATTGATGTTGAGCATAAAAACTTTCTTCAACATTATGCCCCCAAACTCTGTCTCCATCAAATGTTTCAGCCCCTGCAATTATTCTTAATAAAGTTGATTTACCTTTTCCGTTGGCACCAATTAATGCAATCTTATCACCTCTGTCAATTTCTGCTGAACCGTTTTTTACAATTTCAATATCACCAAAACTCTTATTAATATGTTTTAGTGAAGCAATAATTTTACCCGGTTGTTTTTCTACCTGAAAATTAATTTTAATATTAGGCCTTTCAATTTCAGCAGTTTCAATTCTTTCTAATTTATCTAATTTTTTCATTAAGCTTTGTGCCATTGCAGCTTTACTTGCTTTAGCTCTGAAGCGTTCAATTAATCTTTCATTCTGCCGTATATAATCCTGTTGATTTTCGTAAGCTTTTTGTTGCAATTCAACTCTTATTTCTTTTTCCTTTTCATAATAATCATAGTTACCGGAATAAATATGCAACTCTTGTTGATATACTTCAACAATCTTATTTACCATCCTATTCAGAAAAAATTTATCATGGCTTACAATTACAACACTGCCCTGATAGTGCAACAAATATTTTTCTAACCATTCAATAGAGGGAAGGTCTAAGTGGTTGGTAGGTTCATCCAGCAATAAAACATCGGGTTGTTGTAAAATCATTTTTGCGAGTAGCACTCTCATTCTCCAACCACCGCTGAATTCTTTATAGGGCCTTTGTAAATGCTCATTGGCGAAACCTAAGCCTTGCAGTACTTCTTCGGTTCTGTGATGTACAGTATAGCCACCCGCAACTTCTAAATCGTGCAAACGTTCACTATATAACAACAATAAATCTTCATTCTCATATTCAGTTTCTAAACGTTTGCCTAATTCTTCAATTTCTTTTTCTAATGCTTTTACTTTCTCAAAAGCACCCATTGCAACTTCCAGAATAGATTCATTAGTATCAAAACTTAATAAATCCTGGTGCAGATAACCTATAGTTGTTTCTCTTCCTTTTTCAACAGAACCCTTACTGGGTGTGTATTGCCCCACTAATAGTTTTAATATGGTAGATTTTCCTGTACCGTTATAACCAATTAAACCCACTCTGTCGCCGGGTTGAATATGCCATGTTGCATCTTCAACAATTACTCTTGCACCAAATTCAAATGTTACGTTTTGTAAACCAATCAGCATTGCAATAAATCTTTAAGGCTGCAAATGTAACTTTCTGAAAGTTTTTAAAGCTTTACTTTTGAAAGAAAGACAGCGGTATGAAGAAAATAGTAATAGTTGGATTGATTGTATTGGCAGCATCCTGCAGCGGCGATGATAAAAAAACTGAAGAAAACAAAAGACCACAGGCTTTGAATAAAAGCACTAACGGCGAAGCTTTTAATACTGCATTTGATGTTTTAATGGGAGATTATTATCATTTGAAAGATAATTTTATTACTGAAAGTGATACGATAATAAATGTGTATGCTAAGAAATTAATGACTGATGCTGATAGTTTACCAATAGCAACTTTAAAAGCAGATTCAGTTATTGTATCAACTGCAAAAGCAACTGCACAAAGTATTTCGGCAGAATTGAAAGGTTTGTTGGGAGAGAAGGATATAGAAGCGAAAAGAAAATCTTTCGCATTACTAAGTGAAGAAATGTATGATTTAATAAGAACAGTTCAGTACGATAAAGCGATTATATATCATGCTCATTGTCCGATGGCTTTTAACGGTAACGGAGCCAATTGGTTAAGCAATACAGCAGATATTAAAAATCCTTACATACCTAAGAAAATGTTGAGTTGCGGGGAAATAACAGACTCGTTGAATTTTGCTAAAAAGTAGTTCCTCGTCATTTCGAAGGTTTCCTGCCGAGAAGTCTTTTAATAATAAATAAAATAAGATTCCCTGCCTACCGGCAGGCAGGCTCGTTGGGCAATCCCGAAACTTCGGGACAATCTCGGAATGACAAATATTGATAAGTTAGTGTTGCAGTTTAACACCATTGGGTTTGTACTCAATAATTACTTTAGCGTTGTTTTTTTCATCTGATGCAATGGTAACTTCATAACGTTTATTACCTGCTGTAATAACCATCAGTGCTGTGTTTGGGGGCTCATCACCCAAATTATCTGCTACAGTAATTAATTCATCAAACGGATGATTTTCGTCCAAATGCAAATGCAATACAATCGGCTTATAATCTAATTTTTGATAGTTAATAACCTTTTCATTATTAAGATAAACAGTAATAGTATCATTATCTATTTTACCGTTATCATAAAAACTTATCTCAACATCTTTAACATTTACCTCAATAGTTTCAATCAGTTTATTATTCCTTTCTAATAAAACAGGGGGTAAAGGTTGGGGAAGAATTTTAGGTTGAGCAACAGGAGCTATAGATTCAACAGTATCTTTTGGCTTATCATTTTTTGGGTGAGAAATTACACTTCCTTTTTTAACTACAAACTCCTCTGCACCCGGTTTTACGGTAAATTTCTGTGGAGTGGTTTTAGGTTTTGCAGTAACAGTAACCGATGAACTGCCGCTATTATTAGGTTTAATAACAGTTGTATTTGGCTTTGGAACTATTTTTTTTATTGCACTGTCTTTCTTAATTAATGGCTCTTTTTTCTTTAATAAAAAATCTTCTTTTGTAAAATCACTTTCAGCCACTTTTTCTAAATAAATGGTTCCATCACCGCAATCTGTTTTCTTTTTGTCATTCAAACTGGTATAAGTTCCTGTAAGTGTTTCTAATTTTCCCTCTTTTTTATAATCCAGATAACAAGTCATTAAACATGGTTCAGAGCCATTGCTAATTTTCAGTTCAAGCATTTTCAATTCCTTTACCAGAACATTATCTGTGCCTTTTGTATAAATGCCTTTAAAAGATGCTTTGCCGTAAAAAACTATGTTTTTGTAGGAATAGGTTACGCCTTCAATGGCACTGCTTGGTAACTGATTAATTTGAATTTCATACTTGTACTTGTCTTCCATAAACTTTCCTGTAAACTCGTTGAAAGCCTTTTGTACAAAGTATCCACGCCAAACGCCCGTAAGTTTTTGGGAGTGTGATGGGGTTGAAAGCGTAAATAAAACCAACAGTGTACAAATCAATCTCATGATACAAAACTAAATTCTGCTCTTGCTAAAAAAGCGTTAAGGTTTATAAACTAAAACTTATCGTTACTTTTGCCATCCTTTTAAACAAAAGTATAGCGTACATAAATATGATTAGTATTAGTTTTCCGGATGGTGCAGTAAGACAATATGAAAGTGGAATTACTGCATTAGATATTGCAAAAAGTATAAGTGAAGGGTTAGCTCGCAAGGTTTTAGCTGCTAATGTAAACGGCGAAGTGTGGGATGCAACAAGACCTATTAATAAGGATGTTACTTTAAAATTATTAACATGGGATGATGCAGATGGTAAAAGTACTTTCTGGCATTCATCGGCACATTTAATGGCAGAAGCTGTTGAAGCAAAGTTTCCGGGAGCCAAGTTCTGGGTGGGGCCTGCGATAGATAAAGGCTTTTATTATGATATTGATTTAGGTGATAAGAAATTGAGCGATGAAGATTTAGAATGGTTGGAAAAAAAGATGAATGAACTGGCTGCTCAAAAAAATATGTATGTAAGAACTGAAAAATCTAAGGCAGATGCCGTTGCTTACTTTACAGAAAAAGGCGATGAATACAAATTAGACTTATTACAAAACCTGCAAGACGGTAATATTACTTTTTATACACAAGGTGGTTTTACAGATTTATGTCGCGGGCCACATATTCCAAACACTGGTTTTATTAAAGCTATCAAGCTAACTAATATTGCCGGTGCCTATTGGAAAGGAGATGAAAAGAATAAACAGCTTACACGTATTTACGGTGTTACTTTTCCAACACAAAAAGAATTGGATGAGTATTTATTGATGTTGGAAGAAGCCAAGAAACGCGACCATCGAAAATTAGGCAAAGAACTCGGTATTTACACAATGAATGATGACATTGGCTCCGGCTTGATTTTATGGATGCCTAATGGAACTGTTATTATTGAAGAGTTAGAAAAGCTGGCAAAACAAACTGAAGAAGATGCCGGCTACAAAAGAGTTGTAACACCACATATTGCTAAAGAAAATTTATACTTAACAAGCGGGCACTTACCTTATTATGCTGATAGTATGTTTCCGCCAATGGAAATGGACGGAGAGAAATATTATTTGAAGGCAATGAACTGTCCACACCACCACAAAATTTTTGATGCAGAGCCTAAAAGCTATCGCGATATGCCTTATCGCATTGCAGAATACGGCACCTGTTATCGTTATGAGCAGAGTGGTGAATTGTTCGGCTTAATGCGTGTGCGTTGTTTACATATGAATGATGCCCATATTTATTGTACCAAAGAGCAGTTTGCAAATGAGTTTAAAGCTGTAAACGACATGTATTTGAAATACTTTAAAATTTTTGGTATTGAAAAATATGTAATGCGTTTAAGCCTGCATGATCCTGAAAAATTAGGACAGAAATATATTAATGAACCTGAATTGTGGAATGAAACAGAATCGATGGTTCGTAATGTATTGATTGAAGCGAATATTCCTTTTGTTGAAGTAAAAGGTGAAGGAGCATTTTATGGCCCTAAGATTGACGTACAAATATGGAGTGCCATTGGAAGAGAATTTACTTTAGCAACCAATCAGGTAGATTTTGCACAACCACGCCGTTTCAATCTTTCTTTTACCAATCAAAATAATGAACCTGAAGTTCCATTAATTATTCACAGAGCTCCATTAGGAACACATGAAAGATTTATAGGATTTTTATTGGAACATTATGCCGGAAAATTCCCTGTATGGTTAGCTCCTTTACAGGTGAAGATTCTACCTATCAGCGATAAATTTATGGAGTATGCTGCCCAAGTAAAAGCCAAGCTGCGTAAGGCAGGAGTAAGGGTTGAAATAGATGAAAGGCAGGAAAAAATTGGCAAAAAAATTCGCGAAGCAGAACTAAGTAAAGTGCCTTATATGTTGGTTATTGGCGAAAAAGAAACGACTGAAAATAAGGTATCTGTTCGCAAACAGGGTAAAGGCGATGCAGGCTCTGTGGAATTACAGAATTTCATACAAACTATTGTTGAAGAAATTGAAGAAAGAAAATCTGCAGAATAATATTATTTTTACAACATGACAGGAACACAAACTTTAAAAATTTATGAAATTTTGCATCGGCATTTTAAGAATGACGCAGATGCTAAAGTTGTTGTTCAGGAAATTGAAACAATTATTGATAACAAATTTTTTGATACCAAAAATCAATTAGCTACGAAAGAAGATGTAAGTTCAATTAAACAGGATATTTTAAGAGTTCAGGTTGATATTGAAAAACGATTCAATAATATGATTATTTGGATTGTTTCAACAGGCCTGGCTGTTGTTGGATTGATACTTGCTTTTTTAAAATTCTAAATTATTCACCAAACAAGTTTTAATGGCATTTCCACCAAGACCCGGAGGGGGCAACAGATTTAATCCGAGATTTCAAAGACAACAAGAACCTGAACATCGTATCAATGAAAGAATTCGTGTTCCGCAGGTGCGTTTAGTGGGGGATAATGTTACTGTTGGCGTTTACCCTACACAAGAAGCATTACGTATTGCACAAAGCTTAGAGTTAGATTTAGTAGAAATTTCTCCCCAAGCTGATCCGCCTGTGTGTAAGGCAATAGACTATAAAAAGTTTCTTTACGAGAAAAAACGTAAAGAAAAGGAAATGAAAGCCAATGCTAAACAAAGTGAGGTTAAAGAAATTCGTTTTACACCGGGAACAGATGACCATGACTTTGACTTTAAAGCCAAGCATGCAGAAGGCTTTTTAAAAGATGGCAATAAAGTGAAAGCATATGTGCAGTTTAAAGGTCGTGCTATTCAGTTCAAAGAGAGAGGAGAATTGGTTTTGCTGAAATTTGCTGAGCGTTTGGCAGAAGTTGGTCAACCAGAAGCATTGCCAAAATTAGAAGGTAAAAGAATGTTGCTAATGCTTTCTCCTAAAACAAATAAGAAGAAATAAAAAACTAAAAAAGCTATAAAAAAGTAAAGGGCTTCGGGAAACCGAAGCCCTTTTTTCAACCCTAAACCCTTAAAAAACCATTAATAATATTGAAAAAATTATGCCAACTTTCTTGTTTTTAAAATCTTTCTAATGCAGAAAAGAAAAAGTTGCCTTCTATTACAGCATTTTCATCACTATCACTACCGTGTACTGCATTTTCTCCTACAGATGCTGCATATTTTTTACGGATTGTACCTTCTTCTGCCTGGGCAGGATTTGTTGCACCGATTAATTTCCTGAAATCTGCCACTGCATTTTCTTTCTCAAGTATAGCTGCCACAATTGGTCCGCTGCTCATAAACTCAACCAATTCGCCATAAAAAGGACGCTCTTTATGTATTGCATAAAATTCTCCGGCTTGTGCAGGAGTTAATTTTGTCCATTTCATTGCTTTAATGGTAAAACCTGCTCCCAAAATCTGGTCTAAAATTCCGCCTGTATAACCTTTCGAAGTAGCATCAGGCTTAATCATAGTAAATGTTCTGTTACTCATAATCGTTTGTAAAATTTGCGGCAAAAGTAAGGGAAACAATTATCTTGTTTTAAATTGATGGATTAAGAATACGAATCCCCTTATTTTTGTCGCCATTGTTTATGAAAGCTATCAGCGAGTTTTACCCACTGCTTAATCAACCTAAAAATGTTGTTATTACAACCCATCAAAAACCTGATGGAGATGCAATGGGTTCATCTTTGGCATTATATCATTTCCTTATCCAATTTGGTCATAACGTAACAGTTATTTCTCCAACCAATTGGGCTAATTTTTTACAATGGATGCCCGATGTAAATAAGGTAATAGATTTTGAAGCTCATCAACATAAAGCACAAACGCTAACAGAGCATGCTGATATTATTTTCTGTTTAGATTTTAATGTGTTACACAGAACTAAACATTTTGCAAAAATTATAGAACAGGCAAAGGCAGAACGAATTTTGATTGACCATCATGAACAACCACAGGTTGAAGCATTTGCTTATGGTATAAGCAATATTTATAAAAGTTCTACCTGCGAAATGGTTTATGATTTTATTATTGACTCAGAAAATGCTGATAAATTGAATCTGAACATTGCACAATGTTTATATACAGGTGTAATGACAGATACAGGCTCATTCCGTTTCCCTATAACATCTGCTTCTGTTCATAAAATGGTAGCTCACTTAAAAGAGTTAGGTTTACAGCATACTGTTATTCATGAAAATATTTATGATAATTTCTTGGAAAACAGATTGCGTTTTACGGGCTTTGTTTTATTACACAGAATGGATGTTTTGTATGAATACAACGCAGCTTTAATGAGCATTTCAAAACAAGACCTTTTAAAATTTAATATTAAAACCGGCGATACAGAAGGATTGGTAAATTATCTTTTAACCATTGAAGGGATTAAATTTGCAGCCATTGTGATAGATAGGGATGAAGAACGTAAATGGAGTTTTAGAAGTAAAGGCAATTTTGATGTAAATACTTTTGCACGCAAACATTTTGAAGGTGGTGGACATTTTAATGCAGCCGGAGGCAGAAGCAGCGATACATTAGAAAAAACAACTGCTAAATTTTACGAAGTAATAAAAGAGTATCAACAACAATTACAATAACAATTCACAAAAATGAAAATTACAACAACCATTCTGGCTCTTGCAGTATTATTTGCAAGTTGCAACCAGTTTGAAAAAACAAAATCAGGTCTTGCTTATAAAATAACCAAAGGCCCGGGTAAAATAAAATTAAAAAACGGCGATTTAATTAAGTTTAATGTAGAATATAGAATAAGAGAAAAAGACACAACTCTTTATTCAACTTTTGGTCATATACCATCTTTCTTTAAAGTTGATTCTTCTCAGGTTCGTAAATATGATTTCAGCGAAGTATTATTATTAGCATCTGAAGGAGATAAGTTTGAATTTGTTATGAGTAATGATACTTTAAAGAAATTAGGAATGATTCAAGATTATAATTCTGTTTTTAAAAGAGGCGGTGTAATTAACGGTAAAGCAGAAATTTTAAAAGTATATGCTAATGAAAATGAAATAAAAGCAGATATTGATAAAGAAGTTGCTGCTGAAAAAGACCGTGAAGTAAAAGGCATTGAAGAGTACTTAAAGAAAAAAGGTATTAAAGCTGAAAAAACTCCGGGTGGTGTTTTTGTAGAAATTACTAAACAAGGCACCGGTGAAAAAGCAGATTCAGGCAAACAGGTTTCAGTTTTATATAAAGGAACTTTAATGAGTAACGGTAAAGAGTTTGACAGTAATATAAGTGGTGCAAGAGCAGGTCAGGCTTATGATGTAGTTATTGGTCAACATCAGGTAATACCGGGCTGGGAAGAAGGATTAAAAGTATTTCAAGCCGGTGGTAAAGGAAAATTTTATATACCTGCTATGCTGGCTTACGGAGCACAAGGTAATCCTCCTGTGATTCCAGCTTATTCAAATTTAGTTTTTGAAATAGAGGTGCCTACAGTTAAAATGCCTCCGCCTCCACAGCCGCAGGCACCGGTTCCAACCGCTCCGCAACCTAAAAAATAAGTGATAAATTAATTTAATAAAAAAGCCTTTCATTATGTTGAAAGGCTTTTTTATTAAATACTTAAGTAGTTAATTTTTTCTCCAGCACCATAAATTCAAGTTGTTGTAAATGCTTGCCCGAAACCCCATCTTCAATAAATTGTTTTCTTTCATTTGTGTCAACATAACCATGCCTTTTATACCAGTTAATCAGTTCTTCTCTAACAGAAATAACAGACATATAAATTGATGAGCAATTAATTTGTTTTGCAAACTCTTCAGCGGCTAATAATAAGGCTTTACCAATACCACCACCTTGCAAATGAGGCGATACGCTAAACATGCCTAAATAAACTTTGTTATTGTGTTGCTGCAGGTTTACACAACCTATTATTTTATTTTCTTCATTGGTGTATACAAGCATGATGCTGGCAGGTTTAGCTATTACTTCTACAACAGAAGAAATATCTGTTCTTGTTTCTCCTGCAATTAAATGAGCTTCGGTAGTCCACCCTTTTTTAGAGTCTTCTCCTCTGTAAGCACTATTAAGCAAATGCATAATTTCTTCAGCATTATTAATGGAAGCTACATAGATGTGTTTATTTGAAAATGAAATATCAGGGAACATAGATTGGTGTTTTAATAGTTGGCTGAATATAGATTGAATTTCCTGCAATAATATCTGTACGATTAGTTTTTATAAATAAATGATGGTTGTTAATACTAACTTCTATTACACAAAAACTGCCATGAAAACTTACATTATTAACCAAGCATTTAACGGTACTGATATTGTTTTCGGTAATAGCAATCTGTTCAGGACGAATTAATATTTTTTTATCGAAAAAAATATCAACGTTTGGAAATAAATATCCTGCAGTTATTTCATTCAATAAATTATAATCACCAAATAAACCTGCACAGTATTCATTAAAAGGAGTGTAATAAATTTCTTTGGGAGATGCATCCTGAATGATGCTTCCATCTTTCATAATAATAATCCTATCTGCCCATGATAGGCTGTCTGCTGCATCGTGAGAAACTATTATACAGGTTATAGCCAATGCTTTACTGATATCTTCAATAACCTGTTTAATTGTTTTTTTATGTGCTGCATCTAAGTTAGAATATGGTTCATCAAGTAATAATAATTTGGGTTTTGTACCTAACAACCTCGCTAATGCAACACGCTGCCTTTCTCCGCCTGAAAGCTCTTCCACTCTGCGTTTCAGCAAATGTTCAATATGGCAAATACGGTAAATATTTTCAGCATATTTTTCATCTAATTGATTATACATTTCTAATTGCTCATACACTTTATAGTTAAAGCGTAATTCAAAATGTTGCGAGAGATAAGCTATTTGTTTATGGCCGGGAAGTAGTTTCTCTAAAGGGCCTAACACTCTTTCTCCATTAATAAAAACATTTCCCTTTTGCGGTTGAAGCAGCCCTGCAATACATTGTAATAAAGTTGTTTTACCCGAACCTGTTTCTCCTGCAATAACTATTTTTTCAAAACTATTTTGATTAAAACTGATATTGTTTAAAGCATTCGCATTGCCATTATAATAACTAATATTTTCAACCTTTAATAAACTCATCTTGTTTTTTATTGCCCTGCAACTGCATGAACTTTTTTTGCTTTTTTATTAATAATCATTAATGCTACCGGAATAAAAAAGTAAATTAATCTTGCCGCCCATGAGGCTGGTGGCCAATCTATTATGCAAAGTAAAAAGCCAACAGCAAAAATTAATGCTGTTACCAAACTTCTTATGTACATAAACTTTTTAATGTAAGGCTTATCTGCAATGGTAGACAGATTTCTTTTTTCATTACCAATGTATCTGTTTATAAAATACAAGCTTAACCCTATCATAAAAAGATTAAAGCTGTAAATAATCCATACAATATCTAAGTTGCCATGTTGGGCATTAAAACCACTGGTAAAAGGCACTAATACAATCCAGAAAAGCATATGAAGGTTTAACCATAATAAACCGTTGGTATAACCTGTTACATAACCGAAAACTCTGTGATGTGTTATCCAAAACTGACCGATTACAGTAAAGCTTAACACAAAAGCAAAGAACTCTGCAATTTTTTCTTTTAATGCTTCTAATACACCATGAGTACTTATTTCAGATAAGACAGGAACCTTGATTTCGATGATGAGCAAAGTAATGGCAATGGCAAAAACAGCATCGCTGAAAAGAATCATCCTTTCTAACTGAAATTCTTTTCTGTTTAAAAAAATATCATGTTTCGAATGATGTTGTTGATGGCTCATAGCTATTGCTTGTTTGATGCAATATAAGCAATAGCGTTATTCAATTTTAAGCAGTTTTATTCCAGTTTTCCTTTCTTATTTATTAAAGAAAAATATTTGTCTAAGCTGCTTCCTAACGTCTCTTCAAAAGCTGCTTTTAAATCTTCAGGTTGCGGATGTTTAAATTTCCATTTTTTGAAGTAGTTATGAAAACATGCTTTCATTTTTTCAAAACCAATTTCCTGCTCCAATAAATACATCCACATAGCAGGCTTAAGATAAGATGCCATACCATAATCTTCACTATTTTTAAAATCTAATGCAGTTGTTTCCATTGCTGGTTCAATTTCAATGGCTTTGTATAAAGTTGTGTATACTGCATTTAAGAAATTTTCTAACGGAAGTTTTTTTACATCAGATGGAATCTTATCTCCAAACACTTCATTGCCTCTGTATTTATCTGCTTCATAATAAAATTGAAAATAAGTATTCAGACCTTCATCCATCCATGCATGATCTCTTTCGCAACTGCCCAACATTGCCATAAACCAATTGTGACCTACTTCATGTGCAATAACTACATCTAATGTTTCTGCTTTTGCATCGGGGCTTGTAATTAAAGTTATAGTCGGATATTCCATACCGCCGCTTGCATTGTTTTTGGGTCCTTCAACAGCCTGCACAACAGGATAATCATATTCGCCAATATAATTGCTGTAAGATTTTACAGCACTCTTTACATAATCAATACTATTGCTCCAAAGTGTATTTCTTTTGTTATGGTAATAGGAGAAAGCGTCTATGGTTTTACCATTTTCTAACTGCACCGTATCGTATTGAATAACAAAATTTTTATCTGCAAACCATGCAAAGTCTACTGCGTTATCAATAGTATAGTTTAATGTTTTTTTATCAGTAGTTGTTGCAGTGTATAAAGCAGGTTTGCCTTTTCTGTCAGCAGTGTTTTTGGTACCTATTTTTTTGTAAGCTTCTAATTCTGCAGCAGTATTTAATGTTCCTGTTGCACCAACAACATAATTGCCCGGTAAAGTAATGTTTACATTAAAAGATGCGTATTCGCTGTAAAATTCTCCCATATCCAAATAAGGAAATTCATGCCAACCGTTTTTATCAAATACAGCAGGTTTAGGATACCATTGACAAACCATAAACTCACCATCTGCAAAACCTGAACGCGAAAAATAAGAAGGCAGTTTTACTTTAAATGGAGTTTCTATAATTACGGAATCTCCCGGCTGTAACGGCTTATCCAATAAAACTTTAATAATGTCTATGTATTGCGGATTGGAATGAGGTTCTGTTGCAGCAGGTTTACCATTAACTGTAAAAGCAAGCCCTTCAATATTTCCTTTTGTAAAAGTTTCTAATTTCTTTTTGCGTGAAGAATCTGTTTTAATTTGTTGAATTAATGCGGTGCTGTCGCTGCTGTAGGCATTGGGCCAAATATGAAACCAAATAAAATTTAATGCAGCAGGAGCATTGTTTTTATAAACTATTTTCTCTGATGCTGTAATTGAATTTTCTTTATCATTTAACTCAGCAGATATGGTGTATTTAACTTCCTGTTGCCAATAATTTTTTTGTGCGGAAAGGTTAATGGTAACGAATAATAAACATACAGTTGCTAAAAATTTCATGTCTTGAATTTTATGGTATTGATTTTTTACATTTTTTTCAATGCTTCTTTTGCAGCAGAGAACCATTCTCTGAATTGTCTTTTTTCATAACTACTTAAATGGTCGACTTCAAGAATTATTTGAGATAAAATCTCTTTAGCTTCCTGATTCCTTTGTTCTTCAATTAAAAATAAAGCGTAATAATACCTGCTTTCATAATTAGAAAATTTTCCTTTAAGTAATTTGAATTCGTTTTCAGCAGCTTCTTTATTACCTGTTTTACTTAAAGCAATAGCATAAAATGTATGTGCCTTTGAGCGTTGAAATTGCGGAGCATTATAAATAGTTTTTGCTTTGGGAATAACATCTGCATAACGCTTCAGCTCTGTATATGCCAGCACTAATTGTTTGTTTACATATTCATTATCTGTAAAAGTTCCTGTCAGGCAAGATTCATAAAGTTCTACAGCCTTTACTGTATTGCCAGATTGCAGGTAAGCATCTGCTAATGCTACTTTGTTATTAAAAGTGTCTGAGAATTTTAAGTTGGCTTCCAGCTTTTTTATAGTGCCTGTAGGGTTAAAAACAGTGCCAACAGTTCCTTGTACTTTTTGCATATCACTCTTGCTGAACATTTCTGTGTATACATAAGCCAGACAGCCAACAAAAGGAAGACAAACAATTATCCAGATCCATTTTTGTTGATTACCTTTTTTGATGCAGTGAATAGCACAAATAGCTTGTAATGCTAAAGAGATGTAATAAAAATTCGGATTATAGAATAGTCCCATGCAGCAACAGTTAATAAGCTAATATAAGGGAAGAAAAATTATTTTAATTCGTTAATTGAATGATTATTTCTATTTTAACTAATACACTAAATCTTCATAAGCAGCCTGTAATTCATTATAAGCATGATTATCTTTTGCAGCCTTGGCTTGCTCCATACCTTTTTCATAACAGGTAATAGCAGCCTGTGTTTCATTCAATCTTTCTAATAATTTAGCCAAATGATAATAGGAGCCGATATAATCAGGAGAATCTTTTAAAATGTCTTCAAATAAAATTCTTGCCTCTGTATCATTACCCTCTTTAATGTATTCTAATGCCAGAGCATGGCGAAGAAAATTATCTTTCGGATTTTGCTGAAGAAATTCTTTTATTTTTTCAATTCTGTTCATTTTTTATTGCACGAATTTTTACAAATTACCCGAATTATTTCTTTTATCTTATTTTATAAAACTCGTGTAATTAGATTTAATTAATATCATTTAACCACTTACTTAAATGTTCAGTTATTTGCTTTGTTTCAATAATAAAACCATCATGACCGTAAGCAGAGTCAATAGCAATCAATTGTGCATCAGGCATGTTTTCAGCAATAAATTTTTGTTCATCTAAGGGGCAAAGAATATCGCTGTTAATACCAATAACCAATGTATTTTGGTGAATGCTTTGTAAGGCTTGCTGTAAAGAAATATTTCTACCTCTTGCCAAGTGGTGGCTGTCCATTGCTTTTGTTAATAACCAATAGCTGTAAGCGTTAAAACGATTTACCAACTTATCGCCCTGATAAATGATGTATGAAGATGCTTTAAAATTATCAATCTTATCAGGGTCTGGGTCTGTTTGTTTTTCATGCAATATTTTATAGTTGCGGTAAGTAAGCATACCGATAGCTCTGGCAGCTTTTAATCCTTTAGAACCTGCATCAGGCTTATGTTCTAACCAGGTACTGTCTGCTTCAATAGCTAAACGTTGAGCGGTATGAACAGCTACTCCCCATGCACTTTCAGATGGTGAAGTAGCAATTAAAAATAAATTTTCAATTACGTTCCTTTCCATCATACACCATTCCAACGCCTGATAACCGCCCATACTGCCACCCATTAATAAATGTATTTTATCAATGCCTAAATGTTGGCGTAATAAAATATTGGCATTAACCATATCTCTTATAGTAACTGATGGGAAGGAAGAATAATACGGTTGATGCGTTGCAGGATTGATTGATAAAGGACCTGTACTTCCATAACATGAACCTAAAATATTAGCACAAACAATAAAATGTTTTTCGGGATTTATAACAGAGCCTTCACCAATTAAACCCTTCCACCAATCTGCAACATCTGCATTGGCGGTTAGTGCATGGCATACCCAAACAACATTGCTTTTATCAGCATTAAGCTTTCCGTAAGTAAAATAAGTGAGGGATAGTTGTGGTAAAATTTGTCCGTTCTCTAAGGCAAATGGTTGCCCGTATTCAAAAAGGTTCATCAATTAAAAATTAAATCATCAGTAATAAAATTCAAATTATCGGTTAATAAAAACCTCAATAACAACATCGCCTGTATTTTATTACTCTATTAAGCATGTAGACAATTTTAGCTTCAAATATACAATTACATTTGTAAAAATTTTTTTTGAATGATAATGGTTGAATTAGAGCGGGTAGATGATGCATTTGCATTTGAAGCAAGAGATACAAATAATCATATTATACGGTATGATGCTGCACAGGAAATAGGAGGTAACAACACCGGTGTAAGGCCTATGCAAACTTTATTAATGAGCCTGGCAAGTTGCAGTGCCATTGATATTGTTTCTATTTTAAAAAAACAAAGACAAACAATTGATAATTTTAAGATTAGCGTTGAAGGTGAACGTGAACAAGGTAAAGAACCTGCTTTATGGAAATATGCTAAAGTTTTGTTTCAACTAAGCGGAGCTATTGATGAAGACAAGGCAAGAAAAGCCTGTGCCTTATCTATTGAAAAATATTGTTCTGTTGCCGCAACCTTACGTGCAGCAGGGTGTATTATAGAATGGGATGTGGAAGTGAAATAATGAATAATGAATAATGAATAATGAATAATGTGTTGGCTTACAACTCATCATTCATAACTTATAATTTATAACTGATAATGAAACCAATTACCAAGGCAATAAGAACAAGAGTTGAGCAAACAAAAGAAATGGAGCATTCATCACCTTTATTTCTAACAAGTAGTTTTTGTTACACAGATGCCGAAACAATGCGTGCTGCTTTTGCAGATGAAATAGATGTAAATATTTACAGTCGTTTCAGTAACCCTACTGTTGATGAATTTGTACAACGTGTTTGTGCATTGGAAGGTGCTGAAACAGGCTATGCCACTGCATCCGGTATGAGTGCTGTGTTTGCAAGTTTTATGGCATTAATGAAACAGGGTGATCATTTATTAAGCTGTAATGCCATATTCGGAAGTACACATACCGTAATTACTAAAATACTTTCTAAATATGGTATTGATTATACTTATGTTAGTGCAACTGCTACTGCGGAAGAATGGAAAGCAGCTATTCAACCGAATACCAAAATGATTTATCTGGAAACACCAACCAATCCGGGTTTAGATATTCTGGATTTACAGATGATTTCAAACATTGCAAAAGAAAATAATATACTGTTGAATGTAGACAATTGCTTTGCTACACCAATCGGACAAAGACCGATTGATTTTGGAGCAGACTTGGTTGTGCATTCAGCAACCAAATGGATGGATGGACAGGGTAGGGTTTTAGGAGGTGTTGTAGTAGGGGAAGAAAAACTGATTAACGAAATTTATTTGTTTTGCAGAAGTACCGGTCCTGCTTTATCTCCATTTAATGCATGGGTATTAAGCAGAAGTTTAGAAACATTAGATGTAAGAATGGAAAGGCACTCAGGCAATGCTTTGTATTTAGCACAGCAGTTGGAAAATCATCCTGCAATAACTTCATTAAAATATCCTTTTTTGGCATCGCACCCGCAACACGCCATTGCTAAAAAACAAATGTATAATGGTGGAGGTATTGTTTGTTTTGAATTAAAAGGCGGATTGGAAAGCGGTAAAGCTTTTTTAAACAACTTACAAATGCTTACACTTACTGCTAATTTAGGAGATACCAGAACTATTGCATCTCACCCCGCAAGTACTACACATGCAAAACTTTCAGAAGCAGAAAGGCAAGCAGTCAATATTACGCCTGGCTTAATTAGAATTAGTGTTGGCTTAGAACACAAAGAAGATATTTTGGCTGATATTGTACAGGCTTTGGAGAAGTGTTAATGAAGAGAAATGTGTTATAACATCATCGCTTCATTAAACGTAGTTATCAAAGGCACATGGTCGCTGTATTTACACCAAAATTCATAATTACCAATTTCAACATTTTTTAAATGTTTAATCATATCAATTGATGCAAAACAATAATCAATATGGTATGATTTTTCCTTATGCCTGTACATGTATAATGTTGGATGCTCTTCTTTGCCTTGTGTTTGTTTAAAATGCAAATGGTAAGTACTGAAAATTTTCTTCTTCTCTAATAATTTTACAACAGTTGTATGATTGCCTTCTCTTTTTGGTTTATCCCAAATAGTATTGCTGTTAAAATCGCCGATTAAAATTGATTTACTGCTTTTGATAAGTTTATCATAATAATGCAATGCCTTCCAAACCTGTGTAATATAGTGCCCGTCTGGGTCTTCTGTATTATTTGCCCAAATAGAAAAGAGGTTAAAGCGAAATTTTTTGTTGCTTACTCTTATCGGCACTATTGTTTTAAAATCCTCATTATAATTTTTTAAAACTTTAAACTTAAAGTCACTGTAAGAAAAAATGCCCAAACCTTTATTAAGATTTTTTCCAAACCATAATGTATCATTTGGTTTAGGAGTATTTGCTTCAAACAATAATTTATCAGGATGCTCGCATTCCGGAATAATTAAAATATCAGGTTGATATTTTAGTAACAAATCAGCTTTCTTTCTAAAAGCCATATTACAATTCCATGTAATAATTTTCATTGCAAATTATAAATCGTAACTCTAAAATCGTACATCGTAAATCATATATCGTACATAATTTCTACCAATCAAATTCAACATCCAACTTAATATCAGGGTGTAAACTTTTTTCAACCGGGCAGGTTCTGGCAATTCTTATTAATTGTTCTTTTTGTTCATCATCTGCAACAAAATCTTTGGTAAAATGAAGCACCGCTTTAATTTCAATAACTCTTCTCGGTGCATCGGTACTCATCACTTTTGTTATATCAATCTTGGTTCCCTTAAAATTTAAATTCATTGAGGCAGCACGAATAGCCATTGTTGTTATCATACATGCACCATAGGATGTTGCGAGCAGGTCTGTGGGTGAAAATCTTTCACCTTTACCCATATTATCAGTCGGTGCATCTGTTTCAATTACAGTACCACTTTGTAAATGTGTTAATTCTGTTCTTAAATCTCCTGTGTAAACAATAGTAGAAGTCATTGCTATATATTTTTGCCTAAATTTACGTGTACAAAACAAATACGAGTGAAGAAGATTCTTATTTTACTAACCATTGCAGTTCCCGCTACCTTATTTGCACAAACAGATAAACCAACTAGGCAACAAAAAGCTGCAGAAAGAAAGGAAAAAATTAATAAGTTGATAAAGCAGGAAGAAGAAGGAGCTTTAATTTATGAAAAGCAGGGAGCATTCGGTATAAAATTAAATACAGACGGTTACGGTTTTTTTTACGAACACGGAAAATATAAAACCATTGAAAAAACAAATTCATGGTGGTTTGAATTAGGTGAGCGGAAAGATAAAAAAGAAGAAAAAACCTCTACCAACAGTATCTTCTTTGGCGGAAGCCCTTACATATACGGCAAAATCAACAACTTTTATTACTTCAAATTAGGATTAGAAAAGCAATATTTATTGGGCGGAAAAGGCAACAAAAATGGTGTTGCTGTTTCATTAATTTATGGCGGTGGTTTAAGTTTAGGAATGTTGAAACCCTATTATTTACAGATCAATTCAACAAACGGAACACAAGATATTAAATACGATGGCGGCAACGATAGCAGTTTCTTAAACCGTTCAGTAATCTTTGGTTCATCAGGCCCTTTTAAAGGCTGGGGAGATGTTAAGTATGTTCCCGGTGGTATTTTACACACAGCCATCCGGTTCGATTATGGCCGTTATAACGAACTCCTCTCGGCTATTCAGGTTGGTGCACATCTTGAATATTATACAGACAATATGCCCATCATGGCAAAAACAGAAGCAGGTAAACTTTTCTTTAATGCGTATGTTGCATTAGTGTTTGGTAAACGAAAGTGAGTTAATTTTGTTTCTTATTTACCAAACAAACGTGCAGGTATTAAGCTTCCGTTGCGTCGCACTCTTGTACGTTCAGTTCACTTATCATCAAGAAAAGAAAAGTAGATGCAAGCATTACCGGTAGTTTCAAATATTCCGTCTTCCACTAAAATAAAAAAGCCCGATTGGTTAAGAGTTAAACTTCCTATCGGAGAAAGTTATAAGCATGTTCGTGGTTTAGTTGATACCCATAAATTACACACCATTTGCGAGAGCGGCAATTGCCCAAATATGGGCGAATGCTGGGGAGAAGGTACTGCCACTTTCATGATTCTCGGAAATATCTGTACCCGCAGTTGCGGCTTCTGTGCGGTTGCAACAGGCCGACCGGAGCCTGTAGATTTTGATGAACCGCAACGCGTAGCCGAAGCTATTTTTTTAATGAAAGTAAAACATGCTGTTATTACTTCGGTTGACAGAGATGAACTGAAAGATGGTGGCTCAATTATCTGGTACAATACCATTAAAGCCGTAAAGGCTTTGAATCCAGATACAACTTTAGAAACTTTAATTCCTGATTTCCGCGGCAATGAAGAACAGGTGCAACGCATAATAGATGCTGCTCCTGAAGTTGTTAGCCATAATATGGAAACAGTTGAGCGTTTAACAAAGCAGGTTCGTATTCAGGCAAAATACAGAAGAAGCTTAGAAGTACTGCGTTTATTAAAGCGAGGCGGTATGCGTACTAAAACAGGCATCATGTTAGGTTTGGGGGAAACAAAAGAAGAAGTTATTCAAAGTATGGAAGACTTAGTAGCAGTAGGTTGTGATGTTTTAACGATCGGTCAATATTTGCAACCCACAGTAAAGCATTTAAAAGTACAACGTTTTGTGCATCCTGATGAATTTGCAGAACTGCGTGAAATAGGCTATCAGCTTGGTTTTGATTATGTTGAAAGCGGACCGTTGGTACGCTCATCTTACCACAGCGAAAAACATGTATTAAAAGGCTATGGTAAAACTAAATGGATGGAAGAAAAGTTTGCTGCTGTTAACAGCTAAAACTTTACAGCCATTTAGACCAGTCTTTTATTGTTTTATTAATATTAACATTTGCGTGTAAATCAATATCTGTTTTAATTTCAGGTAAAAGATTTTTCAAATCTCCGGTAAGGTATATCAATGTAGGATAAAAAACATTTTTAAAAATAATAATGTTATCTTCTCTGTCCTTTATTTTCACGCCACCTAAATCTATGTTGTTTAAGTTAACATGATATTTTGTAGAAAGAATTTGTTTTAAAATATGAATAATGTACTCTTCCTTTCTTAAAACCGAAATAGCTCCATAAACAAACTGGTTGTTTACGGTATGAGCTTGTATAACTGAATTATAATTTCCGAAATCTCTTTTAAAAAAACTGATACCTGTTTTATAACCTTGCTGCTGGTAAAATGATTGTAACCTTGGTTTACCTAAATTTTTAATAATAGTTTCAGGTTGAGCATTAAATTCGATTCCAAACATTCTGATTGAATGCTCAGTAAAGAAAACGCTTTGTGTTTTATGATCGTTTGCTAAATCTCTGTAATATGAAAATTGATAAGATTCAATAAATTGTTTGTAATAAAATTCGCGGTCTTCGTAGGGAATAGATCCGGCAATAAATTCTTCTGATAAAAATTTAAATAATTTCATAACGGGTAGGAGTGTAAATTGCTAAACGAGGTTTTATTAGGGTGTGAGTAAAATTAAATCAAAAAAAAGAATTTCCACACCTTTTTATAATAATAAAAATTCCTTAATGAAGACGACCTTAAAATTAACGTCATTTTTATTGATGCTCCCATTTTGCAGCATCGCACAGGTAAAATGGAAGAATGTAGATTCACTATTTCAACCTTTACCACAAGGGTTTCATGTGTATTTTACTGATGATAGTCTTGATGGTAAACCTAATATTGCTTATTATGCCGAAGCTGAATTAAAGAATAAGAAACTAAATTTTACTACTGATACTACTAAGGGCAGAAGGTTAACACCAGCTCAATATTTTGAAAGAAACAAACAGCCGTTATTGGTTGTGAATTGTACTTTTTTTGAATTTGAACATAACAGCAACCTGAATCTGGTAATGAAAGAAGGGAAAATATTGGCATACAACCATCAAACCATTAACGGCAGAGGAAAGGATACTTTTACTTACCGCCATGTATTCCCCAGTGCTATTGGAATTGATAAAAAGAGAAGAGCCGATGTGGCTTGGACAATTACAGATAGCAATAATAATAATATGGTAACAGCAATCAATCCTGTAATTGGTCCATTAAAGGACAGTTCTGCACAATATCATTTTAATCCTAAATACTTTGGCTCATTAAAAAAATGGAAAATGCAAACCGCTGTTGGCGGCGGGCCTGTTTTATTACAAAATAGACAGGTAAAAATTACTAATAACGAAGAACTGAAATTTGCAGGTAGAGCCATTGATGATAAACACCCCAGAACCTGCATGGGTTATACAAAAGACGGTAAATTGATTGTAATAGTGATACAAGGTCGTTTTCCCGGAAAAGCAGAAGGAGCAACACTTACACAGGAAGCTAAGTTATTGCAACAACTCGGTTGTGTGGAAGCATTAAACTTAGATGGCGGTGGCAGTAGTTGTATGCTCATCAATGGTAAACAAACTATTACCCCCAGCGATAAAGAAGGACAAAGACCCGTTCCTGCTGTATTTTTAATTGAAGCAAAAAAATAAACTTCTGGAAAGCTGAAAATATTACTTCTTCACCTTACTGTAATCAAATACCAATTGACAAAAAGCTTTAATGCCTGCATCTAATCTGCTGTCATCAATATAAAAATCAGGGGTATGATGTGCAGGAGCGTCTTCCATTTTTATTTTAGGGTCTCTGGCTCCCAGGTAAAAAAAGAATGCAGGAGCTTTAGTGCCATAAAAAGAAAAATCTTCTGCACCGGTAACCCAGTGGTAAGGCACTACATTATTTTCTCCCACTGCCTTTTGTAAAGAAGGCAATGTTTGTGCAACTAATTTAGGGTCGTTATAAGTAACCAATGTTTTTGTATCAATAGTAATATCAACCGTAGCACCGTTGGCAGCAGCAATATTGGTGGCTACTTTTTTAATTCTTTCATGTACTTCTTTTTGCATCTTACTGTCTAAAGTTCTTATAGTACCTGCTAATTCTGCTTCTTCAGGAATAATATTAGGTCTTACACCTGCGTTGATTTTTCCAACTGTGATAATTACGGGTGCTTGTGTTAAGTCCATTTGCCTGCTTACAATGGTTTGTAATCCCTGAATAATTTCACTGCTTACCACAATCGGGTCAATACCTTTCCAGGGGTCTGCACCATGACTTTGTTTGCCATGTACTTTTATTGTAAACCAATCGCTGCTTGCCATGAATGATTCAGGCTTGTAATAAATCTTACCAAGGTCTGCCCAATCTTCAATATGCAAACCAAACACAACATCTACTTTGGGGTTATCTAATGCACCATCTTTAATCATTAAAGGTGCTCCGCCTTCTTCAGTGGCGGGTGTACCTTCTTCTGCAGGTTGAAATAAAAACACCACTGTTCCGGGTAAATCATTTTTCATTTTACTTAAAACCTCTGCAGTACCCATTAACATAGCAACATGGCTATCATGTCCGCAAGCATGCATTACGCCCACTTCTGCTCCATTATATTCACCTTTTACTTTTGAAGCAAAAGGAATATTTACTCTTTCTACCACAGGCAAAGCATCCATATCGGCACGTAAAGCCACTACTGCTCCGGGTTTACCACCTTTTAAAACGCCTACCACACCTGTCTTTGCCAGCAATCTTGTTTCAATGCCCAAACTTTTTAAATGCTCTGCAATCTTTTTTTGTGTATTGAATTCACGATTGCTTAATTCAGGATGTTCATGCAAATCTCTCCTCCATGTTACTACTTTAGGGGTAACATCTTTAACCAATTGTTCATAATTGGCAGGAAGACTTTGAGCAGATGCTTTTGCTGAAATGAATAAAGCAATAATTAAAACTTTTCTCATGTACAGTTGTTTTTGAGTAGGTACAAATCTAATTGTTATGATGACTTTTATGAATTTTATTTATTGCCACGAATGCACTAATAAATACAAATGCTTGTTGAATAATGTGTTGTTGTACAAGAGTGCGACGCAAGGAACGATGCCATGAAAGGTTGTAGTTGGTAACCAAACAAATACTACAGTTGTAATGCTTGTTGCGAATACTTTTTATTTTACAATTATCTTCACCACATGAATTATGCATCGTTAGAAGCATGTTTGATTGATTTAGAAAAGCATGGACATTTAGTAAGAGTTAAAGAAGAAGTAGACCCGTTTTTAGAAATGGCTGCTATTCATTTGCGTGTGCATGAAGCAGGCGGACCGGCATTGTTGTTTGAAAATGTAAAAGGAACCAAATACAGGGCAGCGTCTAATATTTTCGGCACTTTGGATAGAAGTAAATTTATTTTCAGAAAAACTTTTCACGCAGTTCAGCAATTGATTCAGTTAAAGAATAATCCTGTTGAAGCCATTAAACATCCTATAAAAAATTTTAATAATGGGTTGGCTGCCTTAAAAGCATTGCCATTAAAAAATCCGTTCAATAAACCTGTGTTGTATGAAGAAATAAAGATTACGGATTTACCCTTAATTCAGCATTGGAAAAATGATGGTGGTGCTTTTGTAACACTGCCGCAGGTATATTCTGAAGATGTTGATAAACCCGGCATTATGAATGCGAACTTAGGCATGTATCGCATACAATTAACAGGTAATAACTATGAGTTGAATGAAGAAGTGGGTTTGCATTATCAACTGCACAGAGGCATTGGTGTGCATCAAACCAAAGCCAATAAAAAAGGCTTACCATTAAAAGTAAGTTGTTTTGCAGGAGGCCCGCCCAGTCACACTTTAGCAGCGGTTATGCCTTTACCCGAAGGCATTAGTGAAGCCACTTTTGCTGGTGTATTGGGTGGCAGAAGATTCAGGTATTGTTATAAAGATGGTTATTGTGTAAGTACCGATGCAGATTTTGTAATTACAGGAGAAGTATTACCGAATGATAATAAACCCGAAGGACCCTTTGGCGACCATTTAGGTTATTATTCTTTGCAGCATGATTTTCCTGTTATGAAAATTCATAAAGTGTATGCTAAGAAAAATGCCATTTGGCCTTTTACGGTTGTGGGCAGACCACCACAGGAAGATACCAGCTTTGGTGCTTTGATACATGAATTGGCAGGCAATGCTATTCCACAAGAAATACCTGGATTGAAAGAAGTAAACGCAGTAGATGCTGCCGGTGTGCATCCTTTATTAATAGCTATAGGTAGTGAACGTTATACGCCTTATAACCAAACCAAACAACCTGCAGAATTATTAACGATTGCCAACCATGTTTTAGGAACGGGACAATTAAGCTTAGCCAAGTTTTTATTTATTACGGCTGATGAAACTAATCAACTGACAACACATCATATTCAACAGTATTTTGAATTTGTGTTGGAAAGAATTGACTGGAAGCGAGATGTTCATTTTTATACCAATACCACTATTGATACCTTAGATTATTCAGGCACCAGTTTAAACAGCGGAAGCAAAGTGGTATTTGCTGCTTACGGCAAAAAGCAAAGAGAATTATGTAGAGAAGTACCTTCTCTTATAAAAGAATTAGGAAATGCTGCTTTATGTATGCCGGGTGTTGTGGCAATTTCAAATTTCAAATTTCAAATTTCAAATTTGCAGGAGCAACTGTCATCTGTCATTTCTCAACTGTCATCTGTTGCAATGATTGTTCTTTGTGATGATGCCAACTTTACTGCTGCTACCTTAAATAATTTTTTATGGGTAAGTTTTACCCGCTGTAACCCAAGCCATGATATATATGGTGTTGATGAATTTATTGAAAACAAACACTGGGGTTGTAAGGGGCCATTAATAATTGATGCCAGTATAAAACCACACCATGCACCGGTTTTAGAAAAAGATGCAGCTACAGAAAAGAAGATTGATAGACTGTTTGAAAAGGGTGGGAGTTTGTATGGGGTGATTTAAGAGTCTAAAAAAGTTTGAGGTATTTCTTGGTTAAAAATGAAGTATTGAGAATCATTTTGAATAGACAGTTTGCAAATCATATCATGTATCTGTTCTGTGACATTGTGAATTAAGTTTTCCTTCAAATTTTTCAATTCATTTTTTATATGAGTAGAAGACTTATGAAACCCGAATAGACAAAATTGCGATGATAACGGAAAATATAATTCACAGTCTAAAGGGATTAAATATGGGTATTCATTATGGTTTTCATTTTCATTTATTTTAATAATTACAGGATTGTCTGATGTAAACCAACCACGATTGTCATAATCTTTAAGAATTACAAATGTGAAATTTCTAAGTACACAAATCAAATAATCCATTATTTGCCCTATTATGAAGTTGAGCTGAATATTTAATGGTGTTAATTCGGTAAACTCTTTCCATTCTTTTAAGTTGTTTTCATTGAACATTGTAATCTCACTTAAAAAAGCATCTTTGAAATTTTTATTCTTTAATCTGGATTGTATTAATTCTCTATTTGGCATTGGCCGACAATACATGTTTGCAAGAAAGTGGCATAACAAGTCTTTATGTTTTGGTAGTAATCTCTTTTGATGAATAAGTGACTTAATGATTATGCTGTAATTATCTTCTAGAAATTTACTTTTACTTTCAAAATGTCTTCTTTCTTCAAGATTGCCTATTGGCAAGTCGAATATGTTTATTTCAGTATTAAAATCAACAATTCGAAATTCATCTGTACTGTTTTTAGATTTTTCCCAAACAGATATATACCATTGATTTTCTCTTTTGTATCCAAATTGTCTAAGATAAACTTGAGAAATTAGATGTTGTTTTTGTGATAGATGGCTCATTGTCCCTAATTTTTGATTTTTATAAATCCATCCTCCCTCTCATCCATTTCACTACAATAATACAAATGCCTACAAAAACCAATCCTGCAAAACTTTCAAAAAGTAACATTATTTTACTGTTATAAGCATCGTGTACTCTGCCGTCTAAAGCTGTCATGTACACAACAGATATATTACCTAAAGAAGCCAGTACTGCATATCTGGTAGCGGCAGATTTTTTTCCTATCGCAAATAATAGTGTGGCTGAGAATGCACTGTAACAAAGACCTAAAGCAAAAGCATATAATAAAACGCCACCAATAAAAACAACAGGGGTATAGCTACATAAAGCCATAACAATGGTTACCAATGCACAAATGGTTCCTGCAAAAAAATAACCGGTAAATACATTCCATTTATCACAAATCCAACCGCCTGCAATACTGCCCAATGCACTTAATAAGCCGCTGATGATACCGCTACTTAATGCAATGGTATCAGCATCTGCATGCCAGTCTTTCCCAACGGCACTCCATAAATAAGAGGCAGCACCCGAACCGATAGGAGACATTACCAGAAACATTACAAATAAGGTAAGTGGTGTTTTAAGCATGGCAATCGAGTCAATAAATACTTCTTTCAATTGCTTGGTAAAATGTATGCTTTTATCAACAACTACATCTGCTATTTTATACAGCGGCCAGCAACATAATAACATACAAATACTCACAACTATCGCTGCAATGGTAATGTTATAATGCGTAGCCAGCCATAAGCCAATACCTCCACCAATGCCCGTTCCGCCTAAGCTTCCTGCTTGAAACCATCCGCTTGCCAAACCCTTTTCTTCTTCTTTAATTCTGTGTGCCATTATACTGCTTACAGGCAATACCGTTAAGGTTGCTGCTAATTGAGATAAGAAAACCAATAAGTATAAAGTAGCAGTTTGTTTATTATTATAAGGTAAAACACATAAAGCCATTAATGTAATGATGGTTGCTGCCAATGCAATACCATACCACTTTTTTAGTGAGAGTGTTGCATCTGCCAAAGGCCCAGTAGCAAAACGCCAGATATTTGCCGATAAACCAAAAGCAACAATGCCGGCAGATAATTCAACTGAAAAACCTTTTTGTGTAAATAAATAGGGGAGTGTAATACTTACAAAACCCTGACTGATACCTGAAGGAATCAATAAGAAAAAAATGTAATAAGGTTTACTGTAAGCGTTAATGAGATTGAGTTTAAGTTTTTTTAGTAAAGTATAGTTTTCTTTAATAAAGTGTTAGTAGGGTGCTGCACAGCGATTAAAATGTTAATTTTTTTCTCTGTGCCTAACTCACATCACTCTGTGGTTAAAATAACATCTATCTATTAAAGAAACTGACTTGAATATATTAAAAAAATTAAAATAAAGTCTGCACACCATGTTGTATGCGAAACTCATGTTGCAATAACCATTTCTTACGCCACAAACCACCGGAGTAGCCTGTTAAACTTTTATCGCTGCCTATAACACGGTGGCAGGGAACAATAATGGCAATATTATTTTTGCCATTAGTAGAAGCCGCAGCCCGTATCACTTTCGGGTCGCCAAGCCTTTTGGCTAAATCTAAATAACTGATGGTTTTACCGAAAGGAATAGCTAATAATTCATTCCAAACTCTTTTCTGAAATTCTGTTCCTTCCTGATGCACCGGCACATTAAACACTTTTCTTCTTCCCTGAAAAAATTCTATTAATTGTTCGGTACAATAATGTATAACATCACTTATGCCCGGCTCTCCATGAATAACCTGTTCTTTGTTATCAACAAAAGTTAATTCAGCAATATAATGTTCCGTACCGCCGATTTTTAAAAGCCCTACCGGACTTTCATAATAAGTATAATACAATTCATTCATTATCCAATGGGTTGCCCGTTAAGAGTAGGTTTATCAGGTTGCAATAAAATTACGTGGTTATTTTCATCGTACACACCCAATACCAAACATTCGCTGAAAAAGTTGGCAATTTGTTTGGGCGGAAAATTTACAATAGCCACAATCTGTTTATTCAATAAACTTTCTTTTGTGTAATGATGGGTTATTTGTGCAGATGATTTTTTAATGCCCAAGCTTCCGAAATCAATAGTTAATTGATAGGCAGGTTTGCGTGCATTGGGAAAATCATTTACTTCAATAATGGTTCCCGTTCTTATTTCAATTTTTTCAAAGTCTTGCCAGCTAATCATTTCAAAGGTTTGATAATTCTATAACGTTTTTACTTGTGTTATATTATTTATGAAGTCAGCATTTGTTTTTATGGCATCTTCGTTGTGTCACTCACTTGTACGTTCTCTTCAATAGGCAACATGTATTTACTTTCTTTTGCCTTGATGCAAATGAAAGTAACAAAGAAAAAATCAAGACAAAAAGATATTCAGCACTTTTTGTCGTAGTTCTTTCATCAGCTTTTGTGCAAAGAGAATTGAACAAGTGAATTACTGCTGTACAGTTTACAGTAGCAAAAAGCTTAATCAAGGCGAGTGAATGAATGTGTTGTATATCATTCATTCTTGATTTTTTGCTCCACTTTTGTATCAAGACAAAAGTGGAAATAAAACAGATTTAATTTAAGAATTAGATTGCAAAAGCAAATCACTGTAAGACTTCGCAACTACATTTTCTTCTGTCAATTCAAAGAAATTAAAATAATAATCGCATTGAGTTTTCAGTTCTTCAATAGTAAATCGGTTAGCATCATCAATAGCTTCCACTTCAATAAAAGTTCCTAAGTTTTTTACTTCATCAAAATGAAATTTAATATTGTTGATAAAATAAATTTTACGAAGTTTATCAACCTCTGCCAACACACCTAATTGGTTAGCTAAAATTTCTTTCAAAGCATCATCTGGCTTGTGTTTATACAATACAATGTCTGATGCTTTAGAACCTTTTATATCTTTTCTTTCATACTGAATTAAAGCGTTTTCAATATTACCCTGTCTTAGTTTTAATCGGCCTTTTGCCGCATTAAAATAAGTATCAATCTGATGGTCTGTACCAATAAAAGTTGGATTTAATGAAAGCAATTTGTTTTCATATTTTTCAATGCTATTAACCTTTGCTTTAAATTCAAAATTCTTAATGTTCATACTGCAATGTATAAAAAAGCCACACTGTTTGGTGTGGCTGTGAAATTATAACTCATGTCATTTTGAGATTGCCCCGAAGCTTCGGGATTGCCCAATGAGAAATATTTTATAATGATTTTAATACTTCTTTAGCAGCTCGAACATAATCATCATTCTTGGCAGCAGTGGCTAATTCAACCACTTTTTCTGCATCGCCTTTTGCACTTACCTTATCACCTAAAGCTTTTTCAATTTTTGCTTTCAATAAATAGGCTGCAAAATTTTTAGGGTTTGCTTCAACAGCTTTATTAATATTTGGTAATGCTTTGTTGTAATCTTTCTCCCACTCAAAATAATAATTGGCAGCCAGGTAATATGTTGTAGCAGAAATTTTATCTCCGCCTAAAGCCTGCTCTATACTTGCTTTTACGCGGTCTTTAATATTTGTTGTTATTGGGATACGAACCATTGCATTAGCCCACATAATAACCAATGTGCAGCTTTCAGGTTTAACATCTGTAATTTGCATAGTTAATGTTTCCAATACCTCTTTCATATTATCCACAGCTACAGTAAAGCGAAATAAATCGTCTGTTTCAACATAATTTGTTCCCCAATTTTTTGAATCTTTATTAATAATAATTGTCCATTCTTTTTTACCGGGAATAGTCCATAAAGCATAACTGCCTGTATCAACAGCATGGTCTGCAATGCTTACCGGGTCTGTAAATTTTATTTTGGTAGAAGCGTTGGCACCTGTTCTCCAAACTTTACCTAAAGGTGCTAATTCACTGTTTTCTTTAAATACAGTTCTGCCTTTAATGTTGGGGCGTGAGTAGGTTAGTTCTATTTTACCCAAACCAAAATCCTGTGTAATAGTTTGAGTTGAACTTGGTGCGGGCATACGAACCTGTGCATTGGCAATAGTTGTGTACATTGCTGCAAGCAATAATATTTTTTTCATACTTGTTATTTTGTACAAACCTACTCTTTTCAAGTAAACAGCAAAAGAATTTACATGAGTGAATGTGTGAAGTATATAAGAGTAAATAGAGTAACTAAGGTATATGGAGTATATTACTCGAAGGTTCTTATCTCACAATAGAATTAAATTATTTTAATTGAATTGACACTTTTCTTTTTTCTTTTTTCTTTTTGTAAGAAGTATTATCAATCCATTTCGGGCCTTCTTTTACAGCTTTCACCACTGCATTATTTATTTTTTCATTGGGAGATTTAACTATATCAACATCTTCCACCTTACCTGTTTTATCTAACTTCAATTCTAATTCAATATCACCTTTTAAATCTTCTTCACTAAAATCTGTAGACAGTTTATTGTTTACATATACTTTAAAATTATCCCAACCACCTTCAGGCATTAAAGTATCAATTTTAGTAGTATTAAAGGCTTTTGCATCGGCAGCTTTTTTCTTAGCACTAACCATAGAAGAAATTACTACTTCTGATAATGATTGCTGAGCAGGTGTGAGGTTAATACTATTTTCTTTATCAGAAGCTATTACAGCAACTGCTTGTTCCATACCTATTGAATTAACAGAAACCTTTGCTGTACTGTCTTTCAAGCTTAAGCTGAATTCTCCGTTACTATTGGTTGTAGTACTTACTCTTTTGTTTAAAACATTAACAGATGCATTGGCAACTGGCATACCGGCCTGATTGATAACTCTTCCGTTGATAGTATAATTCAGAGAAGCATTGTTAGCAATACTTGTTTGCACACCAGCCACTCTGCCTGCTAAATAAACATTTTTTGAATTCGCAGAATCAACAGCAACTTTATTTTCCATTACAGCAACAGGCGGCGTGACCTCTTTCTTTTTTATTGAACCATAACTAATAACTGTAACATCTGTTAATGTATCATGTTGTATAATTGCATCGTTTTTAGCAACTACTTTATCATCAACTTTATTTGAAGAAGATAGTGTTAAAGAACTTACAGTTGCTTCGTTCTGTTTCAGTTTCTTATCAATTACTTTACCGTTGTTGATTGCCGCAGGCTTTTTATTGGCTGCAACAACAGTTGAATTAGGTTTTAAAACAGATGAATTATTTTTATCAACTATATTTTCTTTTGGCTGATTGATGGCTGTTTTTGTAAGCGTTTGTTCTTCCGGTTTTCTATTCAATAATAAAAAAGTAATACCGCCAATACCGATTAATGCAATAACAGATGCAGCAATACGCCAATAGTTTTTCTTAGCAATAACAGGCATAGCAACAACTTTAGCTTTTTCCTGATTGCCTAGAATAGCAGCTTCTATTTGATGCAGCCTTTTATTTGCTTCGGCAGATTGTATAGCAGCATAACCTTCAATAGCATCTGCTAAAAAGGCATCTGTTAATGCAGCTTTTTCCATTTCATGCATTTCAGTTGCATTCATCTTTCCTTGCAAATACCGCTCTATATCTGCGTAAGAATAGGTAATATGTTTTTGTGCATCAGCCATTTTTTTCCATACATATTTTTAAGTTACGTCTTCCGTTTTGTACAAGACTTCTCACTTTATTCCAGTCTTCGCCGGTTATATCAACAATTTCATTGTAACATTTTTCTTCTAAATAAAACAGCTTAATAATTTTTTTCTGTTCATCATTCAAACCTTCAATACAGTCTGAAAGTTTTTCCAATTCTTTTTCTTTTTCAAGCATACTGTCCAGATGCGAAAAGTCTTCTGATTGCATAATGGCGGGCTGCAATTCTATGGTTATAGCTTTTTTATCTTTTCTTAACTGCATTAAACAATGGTTTTTGGCAACCACATACAGCCAGCTTTTAAAATTATCAACAATATGTGTTTGCAATTTTATAACCAACTCCTGATAAATATTCATTACTGCATCTTGTGCAGCATCAGCATTTTTTAAATACTTCATGCAGGTACCGAAAACAAGGTCGCTGTAACGCAGATAAAGCACAACAAGACTTTGCTGGTTTTGAGAATGGCGATATTCTTTCAGCAAATCATCGTCTGAAATGTTGTTCTCTATGTGCTTTATCAAAGGCATTGGCTATGAAGATAAATTTTTTTTGATTGATGTTTATGTAATTCCAAAAACAAATGCATCTGTTTCATAAACCTACTGTTATGAAACCTGAACTATACTTGCATATTCCCACACCTTGCCATGAAGACTGGGATAAAATGACCCCCGTACAAAAAGGAAAATTCTGCGGAAGTTGTAATAAAGAAGTGGTTGACTTTAGTTTGATGACTGATGCTGAAGTATTAAACTTTTTTATAAAATCAACAGGCAATACTTGTGGTCGTTTTTATAACGACCAATTGCAACGCCCTTTGCAGGAAACAAAAATTGAAAAGAAGAGAGGCTGGAAGTTAATATTGGCAAGTGTTTCATCATTATTAATGATAGTTAAGGTTAATGCACAAAAGAAAATTAATGATATAAAATTGAAAGGAAAAGTTTCAGAAGAGAGAATGTTATCCTGTCCGCCGATAATAGTTGGTGATGTTTCTATTAAATCTATTGATTCAGTAAAACCTGTCAATAATATTATTAATGGAATTGTATCAGATGAAAATAAACAACCAATTGCTGGAGCAACTGTTTTAATTAAAGGAACTAAAACAGGAACAATAGCTAATGAAAAAGGGGAGTTTAGTTTAAAGCTTGATGCTATAACAACCAGCAAAACATTAGTTGTAAATAGTGTTGGATTTATTTCCAAAGAGATTGTTGTAACACCTCAACAAATTCAACAGCAACAAATTATTCAATTGAAGCTTTCGCAGGAAATTATGGGAGAAATAATTGTAACAACTCCGGTAAATAGAACTATAACAATCAGCGGTAAAGTAGTGGATGAAAAAAACAATCCGATTCCCGGAGCCAGCATTTTTGAGCGTAATCGTTTGGCAGGCGTTGCCGATGAAAAAGGGAATTTTAAAATTACTTCCCACACATTGCAAGATACTCTGCCAATAAAGATTTCAAGCCTTGGCTTTGAAGATGAAAAAGCTACTATTGATTTATTGGATGACGAAGTATATGCCAAAGTGATAATGAAATCAAACGTTATCAAATTACCTGAAATTATTGTAAATGCTCAAGAAAATCAATATTTAACAGGTCGGGTTGGCGGTGTTACTGCTACAACATGCACACGAGTTACAAAAAAAGATACAACGCTTGCAGCAGTGAGAAGAGCATTAGACAATTCTATTTTTACTGTTATTGAAAATCCATTAAAAGTATATCCTAACCCTGCTGTAAAAAATGCAACTATTAATTTACTAATAAGCGAAGCAGGTAATTATGCTATTCAGTTATTCGATTTACAATCTAAGTTGTTGAAGTTTGAAAACGTTACTATAGAAACTAAAAAACAAACTGTTCCATTTCAATTACCAAACACTTCATCAGGTAATTTCTTTATCAGAATTATCAACCAGCAAACTAAAAAATCTTATACGGAGAAAATTATCATTCAATAATATTTAACCGCCGTCAGGGTTTTCAACCGCTGACGGGGCTCTCAAAAATCCCGCCGACAGTTCTAAACTTCGGCGGCGGTTTGTATAAGTTTCACAATGCTTTTCTGCGTTATCTGCGATTTCTCCGAGATAAATTATTTTCTAAATGCAGGATGAAATTCCTGCAATGTGCTGCGTAAATAATCCCTATCAAGATGTGTGTAAATCTCAGTGGTAGTAATACTTTCATGCCCCAACATTTCCTGCACGGCACGTAAATCTGCACCACCTTCCACCAAATGGGTTGCAAAAGAATGCCGAAAGGTATGCGGTGAAATTTTCTTTCGTATGCCTGCCTTAGCAGCCATTTCTTTTATGATATAAAAAATCATAATACGAGATAAACCCTTACCGAATTTGTTCAGAAACAAAATATCATCATATCCTTTTTGAACAGGTTGATGCACCCGTACAGTATCTTTATAAATGTTAATGTATTTTACAGCATCACTACCAATTGGTACTAATCTTTCTTTATCACCCTTACCTATCACTCTTATAAAACCAACATCTAAATACAAACAACTCAATCTTAAATTAACTGTTTCACTAACACGTAAACCGCAACTATACATGGTTTCTAAAATTGCTTTATTACGTGTACCGTCCGGCTTGCTCAAATCTAATTGAGCAATAATATTTTCAATTTCTTCAAAAGTTAAAAAATCAGGTAAAGCTCTTTTGGTTTTGGGTGCTTCTAATAATGTAGTAGGGTCAACTGTTACAATCTGTTCTGTTAAACAATACTTATAAAAACTTTTTATTCCTGATATAATTCTTGCCTGCGATGTAGCCGTCATCCCTAATTCATTAATCCATTGTACAAAATGTTGCAGGTCTTTCAAATCCACGTCCTGCGGGCTTTTCAGGTTACTGCTGTTTACTAAATGCTGTGTTAGTTTTTCAATATCATGCAGGTAAGCTTCTACTGAATTTTCACTCAGCGATTTTTCTAATTGCAGCCAATGTTTGTATCCTTTTTTATATGCTTCCCACATTTTTATTTCAGATGTATGATTTTAGATGTAAGATTTTGTTATCAACTGTTACATTTCAATTTAGCTTCTGTTGCGTCGCACACTTGTACTCAAACAAATCTATCGGCTTTGTTTATATTTATCCTTTATTTTCGTTTCAATCTTCAATATAACACTTTCATCAGAACAATTATATGCAAGCAGTTAATCTTCGTTCATTCAAATTAAAAGTGCATCATAATAAAAAAGCATTCAAACGTTTTTTAGGTAAGTTGGAAAAAAATCCGCCAAAGAATTTAGACACTGTTGCAGAAATAATTGATCAACAGGTTTGGCCGGAGGTTGATTGTTTAAGTTGTGCCAACTGCTGCAAAACAATGACACCCACTTTCACCCCTCAGGATATTAAACGTATAGCTACACACTTCAGAATAAAACCGAAAGAGTTTAAAGAAAAATGGTTGGAGTTTGATAAAAAAACCGGTGATTGGAGCAATGTAAAACAACCCTGCCAATTCTTAGATTTAAAAACAAACATGTGCAGCATTTATGAAGTAAGACCGGTTGACTGTGCCGGCTTTCCGCATTTAACCAAAAAGAAAATGAAAGACTATCTGCATGTGCATCAGCAGAATGTTGAGTATTGTCCTGCTACTTTTAAAATGGTGGAAAGAATGATGAAAACGGAGTATGTTTGGTAAAACAATGTACGATGTATGAAGTAAGATGTACGATGTTTCTTCAAAATTAAATTTACAAGTTTGGTAACGGCTTTTAATTACATCTTACATCTAACAACGTACATCATACATTAAAAAAACACATCTTCAATCATAAAAATTTCTGCTGCTTCTTTATTCAGGTTAATAGCAATAACATCAAACTGAATTTGTCTCCATTCCACGTGTTGTAATAAAAATTCTTCGGCAGCTTTTTTTAAGGCATTCATTTTATACTGGCTGATGCTTTCTTCCGGTAACCCGAAAGCCTTATTGGTTCTGGTTTTTACTTCAATAAAATGCAGTGTATTGTTTTTAGCAGCAATAATATCTATCTCTCTTTGTTTATGTCGCCAGTTTCTGTGCAGAATAGCAAAACCTTTTTTCAATAAATATTCACTTGCCATATTTTCTCCTTTGTTGCCCTTATCTTTATTGTTATTCATTCCTTTAAAAAGCTATTGTTATGGAGTTGAAAGGTAAAATTTTTAAACTGAAAGGAAAGGTTCAAAACTATGCATGGGGCGGTTATGAATATATTCCGAAATTATTAGGTATAAAAAATGAGGAACATAAACCTTGTGCAGAGTACTGGATGGGTGCTCATCCGTCTGCTTCTTCAGAAATTATCAGTAATGGGGAAGGCTATTCTTTACATCAATTAATTACAAACAATCCAGACGCATTAATAACGCAGAAAGTATTTGAACAATTCGGTGAGCTGCCTTACCTGTTTAAAATATTAGATGTGAGAGACATGCTTTCTATTCAGGTGCATCCCACCAAAGAAGAAGCAGCCAAAGGTTTTGATGCAGAAGAAGCTGCGGGCATACCTATTAATGCACCGCACAGAAATTATAAAGACCGCAACCATAAACCCGAAGTAATGGTAGCGTTAAGCGAGTTTTGGTTATTGCATGGCTTTAAACAAAATGCAGAATTGGAAAGAATTCTGGAAGATGTTCAGGAGTTCAGCGTGCTGTTGCCATTATTTAAAAGAGAAGGTATAAAAGGTTTATATCAGTTTGTAATGGAAATGGATCAGCAGCATATTGATTCAACTTTAACATCGCTCGTTAAAAAAGAATTGAGCAGAAAATCTTTAGGCGAATTAGATAAGTCTATGCCCGGCTGGTGGGTAACTAAATTGTTTGAGGGAGCTTCAGAAATTAAAAATATTGATAAAGGCATTTTTTCTATTTACTTCTTCAACATTGTAAAAGTGGAGAAAGGAGATGCTATTTTTCAAAAGGCAGGCATACCGCATGCCTATCTGGAAGGGCAGAATGCAGAATTGATGGCCAACAGCGATAATGTATTGCGTGGCGGTTTAACACCTAAACATATTGATGTGCCTGAGTTAATGAAGCATACATTATTTGAACCAGTTGTGCCGAATATTATGAAAGGGAGTTTATTAGCCAGCGGCGAAACCAATTATCCTTGCCCTGTACCGGATTTTGGTATTAATAAAATTGAACTGAATGGTAATGAAAGATTGTCTGCACTCAGCACTTCATTTGAAATACTAATTGCTGTAGAAGGCGGGGGCATTATTAGTGCTTCAGATGGCAGTAACCTTGCTTTTAAACAAGGGGAGGCGTTGGCCATATTGCCCAATGAGGACTACAGCATTGTATCATCCGGTAAATGTTTAATTTTTAAAGCATTTGTGCCAGCTAATTAGAAAATTATTTAGTTGTCATTTCGAAGGTTTGTGCCGAGAAATCTCATTTTAGTAACAAGAGATTTCTCTTTGGGCAATCCCGAAACTTCGGGACAATCTCGAAATGACGGAACAAAGTATTTAACATTATGGGCATAACAGGGTTTGTGTTAAAGCCATTAAAACTTATTTTCGCATAAATTATTTGAGATGAAAAAAGGATTAAGAATTACATTATTTACATTATTTGTTGTTGCACTGGCAACTGTTTCTAAATTATTATTTGCAGCTAAGATTGAGTGGAGTGGTTTTTCTCCTGTAATTGCTACAGCTTTATTCAGCGGTATGATTGTAAAAGATAAAAAACTTTCTTTTTTATTGCCTTTAATAGCATTGTTTTTAAGCGATATTATTATTCAGATTTTATACGTTAATCATTTATTTGTATTTGCAGGTTTGTATAAATACCAAATGGTTAATTATGCTTTATTACTTTCTGCAACATTAATAGGTTGGATGTTACAAGGTAAAAGCATTGCTGCTGTTGGTTTGGGAGCGATAATTGCACCAACTGCTTTCTTTTTAGCATCTAACTTTTTGGTTTGGTATGGCAGTAAAACTTACAGTCAGGATTTGGCAGGTTTATTAAAATCTTATGAGTTAGGGTTGCCTTTTTATAAACATGCTTTAGGTGCTACATTGGTTTTCTTACCAACACTTATTGTTGTTTATAATTATGTGGTAAAACAAAAGCAATCTGTAAACCTTACGTTGGCTTAAGATTGAAAATTTTTGATAAAATATTACATCCCGAAAGTTAAAACTTTCGGGATGTTTGTTTAATAGGGTTATGAACGTACAAGTGTGCGACGCAACAGCTGATGCCATGAAAAACAAATGCCTGTAACATAAATATCTTCTCTCTCAAACGGCTGCCAACCCTTACTTTTGCGGCAAAATTTAAAAGGAGCAACAACATGTTAAGTGCAAGAAATATTACCCTTGCTTACGGTAAAAGAGTTTTGTTTGATGAAGTAAACATCAATTTTACCAAGGGCAATTGTTACGGTGTTATCGGAGCAAATGGTGCGGGTAAAAGTACCTTTTTAAAAATATTAAGCGGCGAAATTGAACCCAATAAAGGAACGGTTGAAATAACGCCGGGAGAACGTATGGCGGTATTAAAACAAAACCAGTTTGAATTTGATGAAGAAACGGTTTTGAAAACAGTATTGATGGGGCATAAAAAAATGATGGAAGTTATGGAAGCAAAGGATGCTATTTATATGAATCCTGATGCTACTGAAGATGATTATATGAAGGCAAGCGAGTTGGAAGCTGAATTTGGTGAAATGGGTGGCTACACCGCAGAGAGTGATGCAGCAAGCCTTTTAAGTAGTCTGGAAGTGAAAGAAGAATATCACAACAGTTTAATGAAAGATATTCCTTCTAACCTAAAACTGCGTGTGTTATTGGCTCAGGCATTGTTTGGTAACCCTGATATTTTATTATTAGATGAGCCTACCAACGGTTTGGATATAGAAACAATCGGTTGGTTGGAAAATTTTTTGGCTGATTATGAAAATATTGTGTTGGTGGTTAGTCACGACCGTCACTTTTTAGATACTATCTGTACCCATGTTGCCGATGTGGATAGAAGTAAAATAAAAACCTTTACCGGTAATTATACTTTCTGGTACGAGAGTTCTCAATTAATGGCAAGGCAAATAAATGATAAGAATAAAAAGGTAGAAGAGAAGCGGCAGGCTTTATTAGACTTTATTGCACGTTTCTCTGCCAATGCGAGTAAGAGTAAACAGGCAACATCAAGAAAAAAAGCATTAGAGAAATTAACCATTGAAGAAATTGAACCTTCCAACAGAAAATATCCGGGTATTATTTTTCAACCATTGCGTGAAGTAGGCAATCAGATTTTAAACATAGAAAACTTAAGTAAAAGTGTAGATGGAAGAAAACTGTTTGATAAAGTTTCTTTCAGTGTAAATAAAGGAGATAAAATTGCTTTATTAAGTAAAGACCCTTTAGCTATCAGTAGTTTTTTTGATATTATTAATGATAAAGCTACCGCAGATGCAGGAAAATTTGAATGGGGAACCACCATAACCAAAGCTTATTTACCTGTTGAGAACAGCGAATTTTTTACTGAAGGGTTAACCTTATTGGAGTGGTTAAGGCAATTTGTACCTGCACATGTTACAGATGCTGATGAGCCCTTTTTACGTGGGTTTTTAGGAAAGATGTTATTTAGCGGCGATGATATTATGAAGAAGACAAACGTGCTGAGCGGTGGTGAAAAAGTGCGTTGTATGGTAAGCCGTATGATGCTGCAAAACCCTAATTTAATTATGTTGGATCAACCAACCAACCACTTAGATTTGGAAAGTATACAGGCATTTAACGAAGGTTGTATTAATTTTCCGGGTATTGTGTTAATTACTTCACACGACCATACTTTTATGCAAACTGTCGCCAACAGAATTATTGAATTAACACCTAAAGGCATTATAGACAGACTGATGACTTTTGACGAATATATGGAAGATAAAAGAGTAAAAGAATTGAGAGAGGAGATGTATAAGTAATCTACTTTTTTGAAAACTACTGTAAGCCTACTGATAAAATCGGTGGGCTTTTTTTATGCTTAAACGGTATAAATGATAATATTAGCTAGATTTTGTTTTTTCATGACCTGTATCAAAATACCTGTCAATGTATTTGTTCGGAGTAAGCTGACTTTCTCGCATCAGAGAAAAAACTTCGGTCTTGTTTTTAATATTTTCATCAGATAATTGAAAGACATTCACATAACCTAAGTATTTAATACCGAATCCCTCAGTTGCATAGTTAGAAGCTTCCTTTTCTGCTTCTTCAATAGCATCATCAAAAGAGTCGGCCGGCCTTTAACACAATAACTCTTTCTTCATACAATTGCTCCAGACCTTCAGCGGTGTTTGTTATCACCTGATAAATAGTTTTGGCTCCATACCATACTTTTCTTTTCATTTTCTAAAATTTGATATCAAACACTTAACTCAAATATATCCAAAATTATTCACCTAAAACATTCAGCAATTTATTATGCCCGTTGGCAAAAAGCAACACAATAAAATAGTTATATCAACATGTTTTTTTATATTCAAACTCTAAACCTTTTAAAATGCAAATTGGTAAAACTAACTGGTTCACAAAATTTACAGAATGTTTATTGGTTGCTGTTGCAGTTTTAAATACGGCTTCAATGGTTTTTGAGTTTCTTCCCAAAACATTATTAGCTAAACTGGGAGATGATTTTGATAATATCTTTTTTATTTGTGAATACAGTATTGCTTTACTGTTTGGTATTGGCTATTCGATTTTTTGGCATAGAAAAGAAAAAAGGTTTCCCGAAACAAGCGGTAAAAAACATGCATGGTTTATTGGCATCATCCGCTATTGGTTAGCATTTGAAATATCTACTTATGGTTTTGCAAAAATTTTAGGAACACAATTTCATACACCGGGTTACAGAAAAGATATGTTATTGAGAGAAGCTAACGGCTTTACTTTAACATGGTACTATTACGGTTATTCTTATGCATTAGCTGTTATAATTGCATGTACACAAATTGGTGGCTCGATTTTATTGTTATTCAGAAGAACAGTTTTAGCAGGAACTATTATTTTATTGCCTGTATTAATAAATATTTTGTAATTAATGCATTCTTTGATATTGCCAGCGGTGCTTATTCAAACTCAATCCTGTTTACTATTGCATTACTTTTCCTCTTTGCATTGCATTGGCAAATTGTAAAGAAAGTATTTGTTGATTTAAAAGACGGATTACCGAAAATAAGATTCGGTTTTTTAAAACCGATATTAAAATTATTACCCATTCTATGTGCCTTTTTAACGATTGAATATTTTTTAAAAGCCAATGATGCAGATACTAAATTAATCGGTACGTGGCAGGTAAAACAAATGATAAGAAATAAAGACACATTAACCGCTAACAGTTGGCTGACGGATAGTTTAAGCTTTCAAAAAGTTTATTTCGATGGTGTATATGGTTGTGCATTTTCGCCTAACCCATATCGGTATAAAGCTAAAGAATCAAAACGTGGATCGTACACTTATGATGAAACCAAACATACAATACAAGTTTCCTTTTACAGCAATTCAGGCAAGGCAGATACTATGAATGCTGTAATAACTGTTTATTCAAAAGATAGTTTGCTTTTAAAAGGAAAATTATTTGCAGACAGTATTGCAATGGTGTTGAAGAAGCAGCCATAAGCAAAGTTATTTTCAATAACTTTATAAAAATTTAGCGTATGTCAGTTATAAGATTGCCATTATTGTATGCAGGCTCAAAAGGGGAGAAACATTTGTTAACATTGTTTGATAGCGGTGCCAATCTTTCCTGCATTCATCCGGAACATGTAGCTTCAATTGAAGAAGCTATAAGCCTTGGCAGAGTAAGAAGATTAAGCACTGCCAGTGAGGGTCATTATATTGAAATAAAGGAACGGGTGGCTTTAGATTTTTATATTGATGATGTTCTATTAAGCGATGAATTTTTAGTTGTACCGGGCTTAAGTGAAGAAGCAATTATTGGTGCTGCAACCTTACAGAAATGGCGTATCAAATTGAATTTTGAATATGATACAGTAGAGGTTGACCCAAAAGTTGCTAAACTTCAATTAATTTAATTCAACAAATCTCCCTTCATCATTTTATTGCTTACCAACCAATCATTGGGATTTGGAAAGTATTCAGGCATTTAACGAAGGCTGTATTAACTTTCCGGGTATTGTGTTAATTACTTCACACGACCATACTTTTATGCAAACTGTTGCCAACAGAATTATTGAATTAACACCTAAAGACATTATAGACAGACTGATGACGTTTGACGAATATATGGAAGATAAAAGAGTGAAAGAATTGAGAGAGGAGATATATAAGTAAATAGAGAATACTTACATTAATCGCAGTACATTATTTTGTCTTTGCTTTTGGATCAAAATTAACACCTAGTAATCCTTTTTTAAAAGTCAAAATAATAGTATCATTTAAATTTATATTTTTCAGGTGCTTTGTGGATATAACTCCATGATTTTGTACACTAAGATTTTCAGTTATATCCCAAAGTAATAAATCGGTTTTATTACTGTCGATATAAATGATTGAATATTTTTTGTCAACAATCTGATTTTTTGATAAGCTATTCAAGAAAAGTGTTCCAGCTAAAAAGATTGAGGTGAAAAATAAAAATACTGCTAAGGATAACATTGCAATATTAAAAATACTAAATAGGATTTTTTTAGGACTTTTGAAATTTTTGACTGTAAAAAAAATCAATGTCGAACCAAATAAAATTACTTCAGTCAAAATTAGAATGAGATTAGACTTTTCTTTTATGCTGTCAATATCTGGTTGTAAATATTTTCTTTCTTGATATGGGATTATTAACCAAATCAAAATGTTCAATATTGCTAACAGTAAAATATTAAGCCAATATCTTTTTATGAAGGTTATCATATAACAGCTAACTTAAATGTAAGCTAAAAACATCATTCAAAACTTTCGCAAATCCACTTACTACAACAAATCCCCCTTCATCATTTTATTGCTTACCAACCAGTTGAGCATAAGAGGAAACCATTTAGTCTTAGTGGTTTTATTATTCAATCCAAAGCCATGCCCACCGTTTTGAAATAAATACATTTCTCCTGCAACTTTATTCAATTTTAACGCATTATAAAAATTAATACTGTTTTCTACCGGTACTGTTTTATCATCCATTGCATGCACCAGAAAGGTGGGTGGTGTTTGTGCAGTAACCTGTAAATCGTTGCTGAAATGTTTTAATAAATCTTCCGATGGTGTTTTGCATAATAAATTATCTCTGGAGCCTTTATGTGCCAACGGTTCAAACAAATTAACCACAGGGTAGCCCAATATGGCAAATGCGGGACGAAGATTAAAACGATTTTTATTTTCAATAACCACTTCATTAAAATGTGTGGCTAATGTAGAAGCTAAATGTCCGCCCGCAGAGAAGCCAATAATACCAATTCTGTTGGTATCAATATTCCATTGTTTTGCATTTTGTTTTACCAATTCCATGGCACGTTCAGCATCCATTAAAGGCACAATTTCTTTATGCACCATAAAGCTATCGTTGGGAATGCGATACTTTAAAATAAATGCTGCAATACCGGCATCGTTAAATGCTTTGGCAACATCATAACCTTCATGATTCATAGCTAAACGGGCATATCCACCACCGGGGCAAATTATTACTGCTGTTCTAAAAGAATCCTGTTTAGCAGGAAGAAATGCAATCAACTTTGGTTTGGTTACACCTGCAATTCTGCCTTCACCTAAATCAATTTCATCCCTTACATTTTCTTTATTGTTGGGTATTATACCATCGTATAAATTAATAATTGTTTGTGCATGTAACATTTGTGCAATGGTTAGAAAGGCAATAAAAAATAACTTTTTCATATTACTTGTTAGATTGGAAAGATAAGAATTGTTATGAGAGCTTTATTTTCGCAGGGTATTAATTTTCATGCCGTCATTTCGAAGGTTCGTGCCGAGAAATCTTATTGAATAAAATCAGATTGCAACGTTGGGCATCCCGATACTTCGGGACAATCTCGCAATGACGGATATAAACTATTTCATTTTGCAACAACCCTCAGTAGCTATTGTTATTCTGAACTATAACGGAAGAAATTATTTAGAACGTTTTCTTCCTTCAGTTATTCATTCAACTTATCAAAACAAAAAGGTTGTAGTTGCAGATAATGCTTCAACAGATGATTCAATTATTTTTCTTCAACAGCATTTTCCATCAGTAGAAATATTATTGAATAAAAAGAACGATGGGTTTGCAGGCGGTTATAATTGGGCTTTAAAAAGTGTAACGGCAGATTATTATGTGTTACTGAATTCTGATGTTGAGGTAACACCCGATTGGATTGAACCGGTTATAGATTTAATGCAAAGCGATAATACCATTGCAGCTTGCCAACCTAAAATATTATCCTATCATCAACCGCATAGTTTTGAGTATGCAGGAGCCTGCGGCGGATGGATTGATGTATTAGGTTATCCTTTTTCAAGAGGAAGAATTTTTGATGTGTTGGAGAAAGATGAAGCTCAATACAACACTGCATCAAAAGTATTCTGGGCTACGGGTGCTGCAATGTTTATAAAGAGTGAAGTGTTTCATGCATTGAATGGTTTTGATAAACAGTTCTTTGCACATCAGGAAGAAATAGATTTATGCTGGCGGATACAATTAGCAGGTTATGCTGTTTATGTTTGCCCTGCTTCTGTTGTGTATCATGTTGGTGCAGGTACATTACCACGCGGCGGAAGAAAAGTGTATTTAAACTTTCGCAACAACTTGGTTATGTTGTGTAAAAACCTTCCTTTATCAGAAAAAATATACAAGCTGCCGTTAAGGATTGTATTAGATGCTGTTTCTGCCTGGAAAGGGTTATTAAGCGGAGATACTTATTTTTTTACTGCCATTGTAAAAGCACATTATGCTTTGTTTAGTTGGTGGTTTAGCGGAAAAATTAAAACAAGTAATAACAGAAGGTCTTTACAAAGTTTACAAGGTGTTTATAAAGGTTGTTTGGTTTGGCAACATTTTATAAAACATAAAAAAAGCTTTACTGAAATTGTTGATAAGAAGCACGATTAATTTTAAACGAAACCTTATTTTTGCAACGCAATAAAAAAATATGTCACACCACGTAGAAGATACTGCTAAAGAAAAAGATTTTACCAAGAACTGGGTAAACTCTTCAAGATTCTTATTTTACTTACAATTATTTGTTGTGTTAGCTTTTGTTTTTGGCGGTTGTTACCGTTTGTATAATCAACGTTATAAAGGCAAACCTGATATTCAAATTCAGGGAAGTACCAAATACACTCCGGAGTATAAATAAATTGAAATAAAATTTTGCTGAGAACTTTTGATAGCTAAATTTGCACACCCAAAAAGGAAAAGAAGTTCTTAACAAAATGCGGAAGTAGCTCATTTGGTAGAGCACGACCTTGCCAAGGTCGGGGTGGCCGGTTCGAGCCCGGTCTTCCGCTCATAAATAAATCCACTTGGTTTCAGGTGGATTTTATTTTGGATGCCCCGGTGGTGGAATTGGTAGACACGCAGGACTTAAAATCCTGTGACCCGCAACGGTCGTAACGGTTCAACTCCGTTCCGGGGCACGCTTTAAAAAGGAAGCCTCAATACGCAAGTGTTGAGGCTTTTTTATTGGCAATAATGCCTTTGGTTAATTGTTATTGGCAACAAATAAAAAAGCCATGTAAAAAATTACATGGCTAAAAATTTTAATGGCTTGTTCAGGATTTAACTCTCGTTAATTTCATTTCACCTCTTTCATTTTTAATAACAATTTCATTGTCATTAATAAGTTCTCCGGTATTAGAAATTTTCATATCGTTGAAGCTGATTGAGTAAGTAAACTTTTTACCATCTACTTTTCCGTTTTCAATTTTGGCTTCACCGAATTGCGTTTTCCAAACACCTGTTAATACAGGTCCATCAACTTTAAAGGTGTAATTAATTTCAAAAGTACCGTTAGGAGTTTCTCTTGTGCCTTTCCAGTTGCCGTCAATAGCATTTTGCGAAAAGCAAACCAAGCCACCCATAACAAATAACAGGGTAAATACTAATTTCATAAAAAAGTTTTTAGTTGCTTAAAGCTAATTTGTTGGAATGAAAAAAGTGTACTATTTACAATTAATTAGTTGAAGAAGCTGCCGAAATCGGCGAAATAACTCACTCATATTTATAACTGATCCTCCCTACAATTTCTTTTTGTTTGTTGTAGCAAACTTCTTCCTGCTTTAAGCCTTGAGCATTGTAAGTATATTTCCAGGTATTGTAATTATTGGCACCGGTGGGTATTTGAATGTATTCAGTCAGTATGCCTTTATCATCATAATCAAATAAAAAATCAGGCAGCATCTTCTTTACTTTCTGGTTAAAGCGAACAATATCTGTCAGTTGTTTTTTATCGTTATAGTAGTAATAATAAATTTCCAACAGCAAACCTTTATTGCTCCATCTTTCTTCTGCCACATTGCCTTTATCATCATACATCAATTGTATAACAGTCGTGTCTTTGCTGTTTTTTATTTTCAGCATCTGTTCAGGTTGGTTGTTACTGTTATACTTCCAAACATGTAATTCTGTGCTTTGATATTTCAAAGCAGTATCTTTAAAAGAAGATGAAACACTCATCAGTTTACCTGCTTCATCGTAATTATATTCTGTTTTTTGCTCAACACCTTTGTTTATTTCTTCTGTACGTTTTACTTTATTGTTTTCGTAAGTAATGGTTTGAACAGAGCTGTTGCCTGTAATTAAAGAAGAAGTAATAGTAAGCTTTCTCCAGAACATATCAAACTCCTGTTGCAGTTGAAAACCTTCGCTGGCAGTACCATCTGCATTGGTACTGGTTACCGTAACTTTCTTTATTTTATTTTGTTTTAAAAGATTGTATTGCTTATTGCTGAGGTTATTGCTTATAATATCATTATAATAAAACTGAGCGTTTAACTGAAAACTGATTAATGCAAACAATGCAATGGCTAACAACTTCATCAGGTATTCTTTTCACCAAAAATAAAGGGCTTATAAACATTACAAAAACATAATTGGAGCTTATGTTTTAATAAATGAAATTGTGTATTATTTTTAGACAAACCTTAACACTGTGAGCCACTTTAAAGAACGCAAAGAAAAAGATTGCTTAAACTGTAATGCTATTGTTGAAGGCAGGTATTGCCATGTATGCGGACAAGAGAATATAGAACCTAAAGAAAGCTTCTGGCATTTGGTAACACATTTTGTGTACGACATTATTCACTTTGATGGTAAATTCTTCAGCACTTTAAAATTTCTTTTATTCAAACCTGCTTTTATTTCCAAGGAATACATTAAAGGCAGAAGAATGAGTTATCTGCATCCGATAAGAATGTATGTATTTACTTCCGCCATCTTCTTTTTGGTATTGTTTACTGTTAATAAAAAAGTTGAACAACATAAAGAAAAGCAGGCTGCAGAAAATAAAGTACAGCAGAAAACAGATACTTCACTGCATGCTTCAAAAAAAGATACTGCTCATCTGAAAGATACTAGCACCCGTTATACTTATAAAAGAAAAGCACCCATGAATGGAGTGAAAATTGAAACAGGTGGCGATGAAGATAAGATTGTAGATATACGTATTAACGACGAAGACCTTAAAACTGCAGACCCCACAACAAAAAGTTTTCTAAAAGGGGTAAAAAAAATAGCAGAGAATAAAGAAGATATAGAGCACATGATTCCTAAGGTAATGTTTATAACATTGCCATTGGTTGCACTATCGCTTATGTTATTATACCGCAGAAGAAAAGACCTGTATTATGTTGACCATTTAATTGTTATCATTCACTTGTTTATTTTTATTTATATCGCATTAGGGGTAGGTAAAGGTTTTGAATATGCAGGTCTTTATTTCGGTAAATCTTTTTTCATTACTCTCAGAGAAATTATTTCGTTGCTTATTTTCTTTTATACTTATAAAACACTGCGTAACTTTTATAAACAAGGCAGGTTTAAGTCTTTTATTAAGTGCTGCCTGCTGTATTGTTGCTTCGGTATTATTTTCGCAATAATCTATGCTCTTTTTGTAACACCCATTTTATTTTAATGAATGCTTATGGATAACCTTTCCAACAACTTTTTACAATTGGTTCAGATAATGGATGAATTGCGGGAACAATGCCCATGGGATAAAAAGCAAACCATTCATACATTAAGACCTATGACCATTGAAGAAACGTATGAGTTGGCGGAAAGCATTACCGATAATGATTGGAAAGGCATTAAAGAAGAACTGGGCGATTTGTTACTGCATATTTTGTTTTATGCCAGAATAGGGAAGGAGGAGCAGCAGTTTACTTTAAATGATGTTATTGAAGGCATCAGTAAAAAACTAATTGAAAGGCATCCGCACATATACGGCGATGTTACAGTAAATGATGAAGAAGATGTAAAAAGAAACTGGGAAAAAATAAAACTGAAAGAAGGAAAGAAAAGTGTATTGAGCGGTGTACCTGCTGCATTGCCTGCTATGGTTAAAGCTGCACGCATACAGGAAAAAGCAAAGAAAGTAGGTTTTGAATGGGATAATGCAGCACAGGTTTGGGATAAAGTGGAAGAAGAAATTGCAGAGTTGAAAGAAGCCATCAGCTTAGAAAGCATAGAGCAAACAGAAGAAGAATTCGGGGATGTTTTATTCAGTCTGATAAACTATGCACGGTTTTTGAAGATAGATGCAGAAGGTGTATTGGAAAAAACCAATAAAAAGTTTATTAATCGCTTTACACAAATGGAAACCATAGCATCGGCACAGGGAAAAAATTTAGCTGATATGAGTTTGGAAGAAATGGATGCTATATGGAATGAAGTTAAAAAGCAAGCTACCTAACTGAATGCAATATTTACGCAAAGCATTTTTAAAACACGGTTACCTGTTAATTGCTGCAGCATGGCTGTACACACTTTCATTTATTGTATCTAACTACTTAAGTTATAATACCTCACCAAAAAGAACGCAAAGTAAGCTTACAATCCTTGTAAATAAAGGCTTACAGGATATTAATGATATTTGTAAAGACAGTATTTTAATTAGCGATTGTTTAGATGAAAAAACATTTACCAAGGCTCAACTGTCATTAGCAAATAAACCTTTCGGTTTTTTTGTGTATGCTTTTAATGATGTTGGTAACCCCATTATTACTTTCTGGAACAGTAATAATTTTTATGTAAAGCAGGAAGACTTAGCAAATGCAGACGGCAATTATTTTGTGCATTATCAAAGCGGAGATTATGTATTAAGTAAACACACTGTTGCTTTAAAAAATAAGAAAGCTTTATGTGTAGGTGTATTGCCGGTACGTTGGCAGTATTTTATTGAGAATAAATATTTACCCACTGAGTTTAATGCATATGCAGGCCTTGAAGACAGTTATGAAATAAGTACAGACAGTAATGCTTTACAGATAAAAGATGCCAATGGCAAACTGTTGTTTGGTATTAAACAAAAAAGCAACAGGTATTATTACAGGTACGATGTTGCCACCATTGTATTAAGAACATTAGCTATTGTATTGTTGCTTCTTTTTATAAATTATGTAAGTGTTGAAGCAGTAGCGATATCCAGTTTCAGAAGAGGATTCGCATTGTTAATAGCTTCGTTATTATCATTAAGATTTATATCTTATGTATTGCCCTTCCCTTTTGATTTTGCTGAGTTGGGTTTATTTGATCCATCAGTATATGCTTCTAATTTCATCAACAGGTCGCTGGGCGATTTATTAATTAATACCGTATTTCTTTTCTGGATTATCAATTTCTACCGGTTACATCATTTGCAGAATAATTCTAAGCTGCACATTGTATCAAAAAAATATGTTGCTTATATCTACCTGGCTTATATAACCCTTATCTGTTTAAACATTGTAAATGTTATCAGAAGCTTAGTTATAGACTCTAAGATTTCATTTAATGTTACAGATTTCTTCAGTCTTACGGTGTATAGTTATATCAGTTTTATTATTCTTTGTTTATTGGCATTATCATTCTTTTATTTAGCTCAATTGCTTATCAGACCTGTATTTCGTGCAGGTATCAGTATCGGTATTCAATTATTGATTGTTTGTTTAACAGGCTTGGCTTTCTTTTCGTTCAACATAGGTAATGCTTTTGTATTACCGGGTTTCTTTGTGTTGTTATGGTTAATGTTTTTCTTATGGATAGTAAACTACAGGGCTAAAAAATCAGAAGAACCGATTATCAATTCATCTCTGTTGGTTTTCTGGATGATGTTCTTTGCAGTATCTATGTCTGCCATGTTAATTTATCAGAATAAAGAAGTAGAGTTATTGCAGCGAAAGAGAATGGCAGAAACTTTATCTATACAAAACAGCGGACAGGAAGAGAACCTGTTAAGAATTGCAACGGCAGATTTTACAGATACTTTTCTGCACAGCAATTGTAACAGGTTTTATAATGAATACAGCAATAAGTTTTTAAAAGACAGTTTAACAAGTAAAGAATTCTCGGGCTTTTTAAATAAATACGAAACACGTATTTATACTTACGACAGCTTATACAAAGCTTTATATAATGATGACTCTGCACAATATGCTTTTATTGAAACAATAAGAGTTAACCAAGCTAAGGCTGTTGATTCAAACGGGTTATATGCTTTCTTCTCCAATAAAAATAATCAGCAGAGTTATTTATTTGAAAAGAAGATAAGCAATGGGGCAATAACAGAAGGTTATTTGTTTGTGTTACTGATACCTAAGAAGTTTATCAGTGAAACACTCTTCCCTGTATTATTCAAGCAGGGCAACGGTTTGGTAAATGAAGCAGGCAGCCATTATGCTTATGCAGTGTATAATAAAGCCAAATTAATAAGCCATGAAAATGAATATCCGTTCCCTTTAGAAATACCCGCTTCTGAAAGAAATGCTTATGGCTTTCAATCAACAAATAAAAATGGTTTTAATGAATTATTATATGTTGCCGGTAACGACAGGCAGGTAATTATTGTAGCTGAAAACGATTGGCTTTTGCAGTTTATAACCTTGTTTGCCTATTTGCTTACTTCTTTTTTGATAGTGGTAATTGCGTTTTATGTAACAGGTTTTTTAGTAAAAGAAAGGTTTAGCATTAAAGCCATTAAACAGTTTTTCTTAACGCTCAACATCCGCTCTCAGATTAATTTAATTATTGTGGGTGTTTGTTTTGTATCGTTTATGATTATCGGTGTGGCAACAGTTTCCTTCTTTATAGTAAGGTTTAATAATAATAATGAAGAAAGATTGTTTAAGTCTATAAGATTAGTAGCAGATGAAATAGAAGCTAAAGTAAATACGCAGTTGGAATTAGATGATGTATTAACTATTTATGATATAGGAAAGACAACAGAACTGGAAAAGAAAGTAGCAGAAATTGCAGAAACCCATAATGTTGATATTAACTTTTACAGTACATCAGGCAAGTTGCTTACTTCTTCTCAACCTTATATTTATAACAAGTATTTATTGAGCGATAAGATGCAGCCGGTAGCTTTTTATCAACTGCATTACTTACATGCATTCAGGTTTGCACAAACAGAAAAAATCGGCAGGCTTTCATTCTTAAGTTTATACATTCCTTTAACCAACAGAGAAGGTAAAGAGTACGGATACCTTAATATTCCTAACTTAAACTCACAGGCAGAGTTAAATGAAGAAATATCCGGCTTTCTGGCAACGCTAATCAACTTAAATGCCTTTATTTTTTTACTTGCAGGGGCAGTGGCATTTATTATTACCAACCGTATAACGCATTCATTCAGTTTAATAAGTGAGAAGATGAAAGATGTATCGCTGAATAAAGTAAATGAACATATTGTGTGGGAACGTAACGATGAGATAGGAGCTTTGGTAAATGAATATAATAAAATGGTGAAGAAGCTGGAAGAAAGTGCCAACGCATTGGCTAAAGCAGAACGTGAAAGTGCCTGGCGGGAAATGGCAAGGCAGGTAGCACATGAAATTAAAAACCCGCTAACGCCTATGAAGCTGAGTATTCAATACTTACAGCGTAGCTTAGAAGCAGGTAATACGAATATTAAAGAATTATCTAATCAAGTAGCTGCTACTTTGGTGGAACAGATAGACCAACTGTCAAACATAGCAGGCGACTTCTCTCAATTTGCCAATATTAATAATGCGAAGCCTGACCGATACGATATAAGTGATACGGTTAAAGCTATTGTACAAATGCATCAAACCAATACAGCCCTAACTATCCAATGGCAAAAAGAGGATGGAACTTATATAGTTTATGCCGATAAAACACAAATGAACAGGCTGTTTACCAACTTAATAAAGAATGCTATTGAAGCAAGTGAAAAGCATAATGAAGCAGGTATTATTATTCATCAAAGCAATAACAGTGCAACAACTGTTTTAATTAAAATAACAGATAAGGGAGAAGGTATTGATGCAGCCATTCAATCTAAAATATTCACCCCCAACTTTACTACCAAGTCTTCGGGGACAGGCCTTGGTCTTGCCATTTGTAAAGGCATTGTAGAAAATGCCAATGGCAAAATATGGTTTACTACGCAGCAAAACGAAGGCACTACTTTTTATGTAGAGCTTCCGTTGAGTAATACAACTTTATAATGATTGCTTAGTTAATTTTTTGATAGCAACTAAATGGCTGAATAATACAATTGGTACTACACAACAGGGCAACCATATAAACGGAAAATAGAGTACAGCTACATTCGGTTGTTCAAAGCCCAACTGCTGAAACCTAAATGGTGCAGACAGTAATGCGATGCTTACAATATTCAGCAATAACAATAAACCAACTACATTCCACCACAATAACCATTTAGAAGATAATATTCTTTTTATAAAAACGAAGTAATATACTATCGGTGCTGTAATGCCGGAGAGAATATCCCAGTTACGCCCTTCAAAAGTCATGATTTGCGGAATGGCTTTATAATGAAAAAGATACAGCAACACCAATTCAACGGGAATACGGATAATATGCAATAAGGTAAGCCTTTGCAAATTGATTGTATTAATAAACACAGCAGAGCTGAATAAACTAACCAACAGCACGGCAACTACAGCAGGAGCTACTGCCAGCAGAAAACGAGGAGGAGCAGCTTCTGTATTGGCATAAAACCCTTTTAAGGCAGGTATGCTTTGTATGGCTAACCATGCCAAAATAACTATCAGTATGGTTTTATTATTGGCTGTTGCTTTATAAAACAGTAATACCGTAATTAAAGTAGTTGCTATAAAAGCAATGGATAGTGCTAAGGGTATGGTTGGCATAACGATTTATTTTAATGCAAAGCAACTGCACAAATACTTTCAAACACTTGTCAAATGGCAAGAAATTAACTGTTTTATTTTTTACTGAATTCTCTTCTTATTCTGCTGAGGGATGTATCGGTAACACCTAAATAAGAAGCAATATATTTTAAAGGAGCCTGTTGAAACAACTGCGGGTATTGCTGTATTAACTGTGCATAGCGTTCTTCAGCGGTTGATGTAATCATACTCAGCGTTCTGTTTTTAAATGCCGTATAACCCTTTACCAAAATATACCTGCCAAATTCTCTGAAAGCCGGCATTGCATGAAAAAGCATGTTTAATTGCTGGTAAGTAATATACCAACCGCTGCAATCGGTTATGGCCTGAATATTTTCTTTAGCAGCGGTTCTGTTAAAGAAAGAGTCAACTTCAAATACAACAGTATGTTGCGTAAAAAAATAGGTGGTTACCTCATTGCCTGCTGTATCGGTAACATAAGACCTTAACAAACCTTCGGTTAAAAAAAGGTATTCATTGGCTGTTCTGCCTGCTTTTAAGAAATAATCGTTTTTGCTAATCTGTTTCTCCTCAAATACTTCAGCTATCTGTAAAGCGTCTGCAGCATTGATATGACCGCTGTGCTGTAAAAATGGTATTAAAAGGGTTTGTTCCAAGGTGAGGGGTGAATGGTGAAAGGTGAATGGTGAAAAGTGAAAAGAACTAAAAGTGAAAAGAAGAAAAGTAAAACCTGATAGCTGCTTGCTTCCTGTCTTTCAGACTCTCGACTTCTAACTTCCTGCTTCTTACACTTTCTCCACCACTACTGCTGTACCGTATGCCAATACTTCTGTAATACCGTTCATTACTTCATTGGCATCGTAACGCATGTTGATGATGGCATTGCAACCTAATGCTTTACCATGCTCTATCATAATTTCCAAAGCATCTTCACGGGTTCTTTCGCATAGTTCTGTATAAATACTGTTCTTGCCGCCAAATATAGCTAAGAAGCCTCCGGCCATATTGCCTAATAAACTTCTGGAACGTACAGTAATACCACGTACCAATCCTAATTGTTTGGTAATACGATAGCCTTCTAATGCATTGCTGGTGGTAATGAGTATATCTGTGTGCATGTTATTTGTTTTATTAAAATTAAGAGGAATTAATAATGGATAATGAATAATGACAATAAACTTTCAGGACAACACATTTTTTCGTTGCTTCCTATTTGATACTTATAGATATTATATTTGGCAATATTTGTCAAGACAATAATTTTATAATGGCAATACTGTTTGGTGAACATATAAGAGAACTAAGAACGAAGCAAAGTATGCTTCTTAGGCAGCTTGCTTCTCAATTGGATGTGGATACTTCTATAATTAGCAAAGTAGAACGAGGCGACAGGCAATTAAAGAAAGAGCAAATCCCATTATTAGCCCAAATACTCAAAGCCGATGTAGAAGAATTGCAAACCCTTTGGCTTGCCGACCAATTGTATAATATGGTTCAAGGCGAACCAATGGCAGACGAAGCTTTAAAATCAGTAAGTAAGCAAATTAAAAAAACGAAGTAAGCATCACAAGGAATGAAAGACAATAAAATCAAACTATCTCAATTAGAAAGTTTCCTGATGAAGGCAGCAGATATTCTGCGTGGCAAAATGGATGCTTCGGAGTACAAGGAATTTATTTTTGGTATGCTGTTCCTAAAAAGAATGAGTGATGTTTTTGACCAAAAAAGGGAACAGTTTACAAAGAAGGATTATAAAGATTTAGATGAAGCTGTATTGGCTGAAATCTTAGAAGATAAAATCACCTACGGTGAAACTTTTTTTGTTCCGAAAAGAGCAAGATGGAATGAAGAATTTACAGATGAAAACGGTGTATTGCAACCACCTATAAAGCACTTGCAAAACAATATTGGGCAAATGCTGAACAAGGCTTTAGATGCCATTGAAGAAGCAAACCCTGATACACTTTCAGGAATTTTTAAAGGCAGAATAAACTTTAATAAAGAAGTGGATGGAAAGGCTATTGTAAAAAATGCCGACCTAAAGAAAATGATAGATCACTTCAATGAGTTCCCCGATTTGATTAATGAAAACTTTGAGTTCCCCGATTTGTTGGGTGCAGCTTATGAGTATTTATTAAAGCATTTTGCTGATGAAAGCGGTAAAAAGGGTGGGCAATTTTATACACCAAACCAAGTAGTTCGTTTATTGGTGCAATTAATAAAGCCACAGGAAGGTATGAGTATTTATGACCCTACTGCTGGTTCAGGTGGTATGCTCATACAATCGCATCAGTATGTAGAAGAGCAAGGTCAAAATGCCAACAATCTTCAATTGTTTGGCCAGGAGAATGATCCTACGGTAGTTGCTATTTGTAAAATGAACATCATTTTGCACAACATAGCCAAATACACTATTGAGTATGGCGATACATTGGACGAACCTTTAAACGAAAAAAACGGACAGCTTATTCAGTTTGATAGAGTAATTGCCAATCCGCCATTTTCTCAAAACTATGGGTTGACTTCAATGAAGCACAAGGAACGTTTTCCTTATGGCTTTGCTCCCGAAGATGGCAAGAAAGCAGATTTAATGTTTGTACAGCATATGTTGGCAAGCTGCGATAAAAAAGGAAAGGTAGTAGTTGTAATGCCTCACGGAGTATTGTTTAGAGGTGGCAAAGAAAAAGACATCAGAGAAGGAATGTTGAAAGCCGATGTGATAGAAGGTGTTATTAGCTTACCTCCACAATTATTTTACGGTACTGGTATTCCTGCTTGTATCATTGTATTGAATAAAAACAAGCCCGATGAATTAAAGAACAAGGTGTTTTTTATTAATGCTGATAAAGACTTTGCCGAAGGCAAAAAGCAAAACACGTTACGACCAGAAGACATTGAGAAAATAGACTTTGTATTTACCACCAAAACCATAGAAGCCAAATACTCAACGTTGGTTGATTTAGAAACAATTGCTGGTAATGAATACACACTAAACATTAGGCGTTATGTAGATAATACCCCAGAGCCTGAACCCGAAAATGTAAAAGCTCATTTGGTAGGTGGTATTCCTGTGGCAGAAATAGAAGCCATACAAACCACCCAGTGCCTCAAATTTAAATACGATAGCAATCAACTTTTTAAAGAAAAAAACGAAGCCTTTAAAGAATTTGCCATTACTGAAAAAGCAGCAATCAAAGCCAATATTGATGATGATAAAAATGTAAAGGAAACACTATTGCATTTAGGCTTAAACCTTGCTGACTGGTGGCAAATTGCTAAAGAAGATTTCTCAAAATTAGCACCCATTGTTGAGCCGGTACAAGCCAATGTTGCAATGGAAGGTATTGCTAACTATGTAACAATAGGTGGCGACAAAATACCCAAAGTACGCAAGGAGTTATTAGATACCATTAAAGAAAAGTTTGTACCAATTGGCGTATTAGATAAATTTCAAGTAGCAGGTGTTTTTGTAAACTGGTGGGATAATATAAAGTACGACCTCAAAACCATAATGCAAAATGGTTGGGATGCTGGTTTAATACCCGATGAATATTTGATAGCCGAATTTTTCCAAAAAGAAAAAACAGAGATAGAAACGTTAGAAATAGCACAATCCGAAAAAGAAACCATTTTGGATGAAGCCATTGAAGAAGCAATAAACCTGTTAGAATTAATACCCGAAGAAGAAGAAACTACCATACCAACTGCCAAAGTAAAAGAGCAACTAAAAAAGCAAATTGCTTATGTCGTAGATGAAAAGAAAAAGCCCGAAGAAGCTAAACCCTATCAGGAAGCTGAAAAGAAAATACTGGACACCGAAAAGGAAATTAAAGAACTAAAAGCTACACTAAAAGCCAAACAAGCTGAACTGGAGCTAAAACTTATTATAAAACGCTACGGTACAGAAGATGAAAAAGCCGAAAGCAAAAAACTATTACTAACAGCTAATACCGAAATTGACAAACTGGATGCAGTTATTGAAAACCACATTGCTGATTTTGTTGGCGATTTAAAAAATAGTGCTGATTACGACCAAATAAAAAAGTCAACTACAGCATTAGAAAAGGCATTGAAAGCTGATAAGGAGAACAAAGCAGAAACCCTGCACAAGCTATCAAAGGTAATAGAAGCACAAAAGCAATTTAAGGAGATTACCAAAGGTTATAATGCTTTAATAAAAGACAAGGGCATTATACAAGCCAAGTTAAATAAATTGGATGATTTATTGGAAGAAATTGGCGGCATTATTACCACCGAGCAAGCACAAATGTTGATACTGAAAAAGCATTTTGACATCATCAATAACCAACTGCAACGCTACCTAAATGCCGAAAAAAGAACGCTGATAAGTGCCTATGAAAACCTATTTGATAAGTATTACACTTCTGCACAAAGCATTGAACAAAGCCGTAATAAAACGATGAATGAATTGAATGATTTTCTAACCCAATTAAACTATTTGAAAGCATAATTTATATGGAAGAAAATCAAGTTTATATTCCTGATGGCTGGCACTTAAAGCAAGTTCAAGAATTTGCTGTAAAGATGCGTTCTGGCGGTACACCTAAAAGTGATAACCCTAATTATTACAATGGTGAAATTCCCTTTGTTGCAATTGATGATTTAACATCAGCAAATAAATATTTAGAAAAAACTCAAAAACATATAACAAAAGAAGGCTTAATTAATTCTTCAGCTTGGTTAGTTCCTATCAATTCTTTAATGTATTCAATTTACGCAACTCTTGGCGTTCCAAGAATAAATCTAATTGAAGCAGCAACAAATCAAGCAATTTTAAATCTTATACCAGACACCAATAAAATTACTCTTGAATTTCTTTACTATCTGTTACTTGAAAAAAGAAGTACAATTCTTGCACATTCTGCTCATACAACTCAAAGTAACTTAAATGCAAAGGTTGTAAAGGAATTGGAATTTGTATTTCCAAAATCAACAACTGAACAAACTGCCATTGCCAACATCCTATCCAAAACTGACCAAGCCATTGCCCATACAGAGGCATTAATAGCCAAGTACAGCAGAATAAAAACAGGATTAATGCAAGACCTGCTTACAAAAGGCATTGATGAAAACGGAAATATAAGAAGCGAACAAACCCACGAATTTAAGGATAGTCCATTAGGCAGAATACCGAAGGAATGGGAATGTTTATCTATTAAAGATATTGCAGAAAGGTTAAGAAGTGGTGTTACTCCTAAGGGCGGCAGTGATGTATATGAAAAGGAAGGCATCTTATTAATAAGAAGTCAAAATGTTTATTCCTATGGTTTTAAATTGGATGACGTGGCACATATAAATGAAGAAATAAACAACAGGATGCTTGGCAGTCAGTTAAAGGAATTTGATGTACTACTCAATATAACAGGTGCTTCAATTGGCAGAGCAACTTATGTTCCAGAAGGTTTTCCAAGAGCTAATGTAAACCAACACGTTTGTGCTATTCGTTTAAAAAAGGCTGATTTAAATAATGCCATTTTCTTATCGTCCTATCTTAATTCAATTTATGGTCAAAATCAAATCTATCAAAACATAGCCGGAAGTAATAGAGAAGGAATTAACTACACCCAGATAAAAGAAATTAATATTCCATTTTTTAATAATGATTTTGAGTTAAATAAATTTTCTGAAATGATCACAAAAAGCAATGAAAGGATTAATTCAGAAATGAAGAAGCTATCAAAACTTCAATACCTAAAAACGGGATTGATGCAAGATTTACTAACAGGAAAAGTACGAGTTAAAAAATAATACAAGATACAAATGGAAAATAATAAAGCAATAGCTGTATTTGAAAGCAAACAAATACGCAGACATTATGATGAAAAAACAGAGGTTTGGTACTTTTCGTTGGTTGATATTGTGGAAGCATTAACCGATAGCACCAATGCTACTGATTATTTAAAAAAGCTGCGAAAACGAGACGGAGAGCTAAATGCCTACCTAGGGACAAATTGTCCCCAGGTACCAATGCTTACCAATACAGGAAAAAATCGTAAAACATTGGCTGGCAATGCAGAACATATTTTCCGCCTCATTCAATCTATCCCCAGCCCCAAAGCAGAGCCATTTAAACAATGGTTAGCAAAGGTGGGCTACGAACGTATGCAAGAAATAAACGACCCCAGCCTAAGCATAGATAGGGCAAGAGAAAACTGGCAAAAGTTGGGGCGTAGCGAAAAATGGATACAGCAGAGAATGACAGGGCAAGAAACCCGAAACAAGCTAACCGATTACTGGCAAGAAAGTGGCGTAAAAAAGGGCGAAGAATTTGCAGCCCTCACCAATATCATTCATCAGGAATGGACAGGTTTAACTGTTAAGAAACACAAAGACCTAAAGGGTTTAAAATCTCAAAACCTACGAGACCATATGAGTGAGGCAGAACTCATTTTTACGGCATTGGCAGAATTATCTACAAGGCAAATAGCCGAAACTGAAAAAGCAAAAGGTTTACAACAAAATGCAGTAGCTAGTAAAAAAGGCGGTGCAGTAGCCAAAAACGCAAGAAAAGAATTAGAAGCCAAAACAGGTAAGAGCGTAATTACAGGCGATAACTTTTTGCCACCCAAAAAAGAAAACAAGAAACTGAAATAAGCTAAACGACCATTTTAAAAATAGTTATTTCCAAAATGGAAACAACTCAATAATAAAAAGTGAATGATTAAAAGAAGTATGATAATAAAAAGCGAAACGCCTCTGGTGGGAGGCGTCAAATCAAGAATACTATCCCTGATGGGGTTCGGCAACAAAAGTAATAAAAAATAGATTATGATTTTAAGTAACGATAATAAATACAGGGGCAACATTGGTTCATCTCTTAAACTGGATGAATACAGCCACGTAGAAAAACCTTTTATTGAACAACTAAAGGGATTAGGTTGGAACACTGGCAAGAACCAAGTGTTGGAGCTTGAAATGCAACAAACACCCGAGCAGAGTTATCGTACTTCTTTTTCAGAAGTGGTATTGCAGCCCAAACTTCGCCAGGCACTCATTGCCATCAATTCATTTTTAACCGATGGGCAGGTAGATGAAGTGATACGTAAAATAACCACTTTCCAAAAAAACAGCTTAATAGAAAACAACCAGCAGGTACTAACCTACTTGTTAGAAAATACAACCGTTTCCACCAATGAGCAAACAGGCGAATTAAGCCCAACAGTTCGTTTCATTGATTTTGAAAACTTAGAGAACAATGTATTTACAGCCATATCCCAATTCAAAGTAAAAGTAACAGGAACTGACCACCACATAATACCCGACATTGTATTATTTGTAAATGGTTTACCAATTGTTGTAGTTGAAGCCAAATCATCTAAAGTAAAAGAACCCATTGCCGAAGCCATAGACCAGTTAATGAGGTATTCCGAACAAAGAGGCGATACCGGAGAAGGCAACAAAGAACTGTTCTTTTACAATCAATTTATAATAACCACTTGCCGTACTGAAGCTAAGTTTGGTACAATAACCACAGGCATTGAAAAACACTTTTACCGTTGGACAGACCCCTATCCTAAATCATTAAATGATTTAGAACACGGTGCAAGTAGCCCCAACGACCAGCAACGTATGGTGGCAGGTATGTTAGATTTAAGAAACCTGTTAGACATCATTCAGGTATTCACCGTTTTTCAAATAGACGATAAAGGCAAGAAAATAAAAGTAGTTGGCAGATACCAGCAGTTCAGAGCAGTTAAAATAGCAACCAAGCGTTTAATTGAAGGTAAAAACCCTTTAGAACGTGGCGGTATTATTTGGCATACACAAGGTTCAGGCAAATCATTAACAATGATGTTTATGGTTCGTGAAATGCGATTAAAGCCAGCTTTGCAGAGTTGGAAAATTGTATTTATTACCGACCGTACACAACTGGAAGAACAACTATCAGAAACAGGACACAGCATAGGGTTCACAATCAAAAATGCAAACTTTATTAACCCCAAAGCCACACCGGACGGAAAGAGTTTAAAAGAATTATTGAGCAACGATAATTCAGATATGGTAATGGCTATGATACATAAGTTTCAGGAAAATGGAGACTTGGAAGGCTTGCAAATTTTCCCTGAACTAAATCCTAATACCAACATTTTAGTAATGACCGATGAAGCCCATCGTTCTCAATATTCATTGCTTGCAGCTAATTTAGATAAGGCTTTACCAAATGCAACTTCAATTGGCTTTACAGGTACACCAACAGGCAAAACAGAAAAGAAATACAAAGACTACATTGATAAATACACAATGCGTCAGGCAATTGATGATGGAGTCACTTTAGAAATAGTATATGAAGGCTTTACTCACAATGCCGAAATTCCTGATAAGAAAGGAATGGATAAAAAGTTTGAAGATGTTTTTAGTGATTATCAGCTAACAGAACGCTTACAAATTTTAGGTTTTGGCAGTCGGGATGCTTATTTGGAAGCCATCGAAACTATCGGAGACAAGGCTAAGAATATGGTAACACACTATGTAGAGCAAATTTTTACTGGTGGGTTTAAGGCACAGATAGTGGCAAATAGTCGTGAAGCAGCAGTCAGGTACAAAGTAGCCATTGAGGAGGCATTAAAAGAAAAAATTGCTGAATTTGAAATCAATAATCCTATGAAGGTAAATGTTGATGTGTTAAAGCAATTAGAAGTAGCCGTAGTTATCTCAGGTAGTCACAACGATGCTCCACACATCAAAGCATTTACAAATGGCGATTATCACAAAAAAAGTATTAAGCGTTTCAAATTACCATTCGGTAAAACAGACGAAGAAGATGCTACGCTGAATGGTAATGTTGGTATTATTATCGTAAACAATATGTTGCTTACAGGCTTTGATGCACCCATTGAGCAGGTAATGTATTTAGATAGGGTTATTGTTGAACACAATTTATTACAAACCATAGCCCGGGTAAACCGTATTGGCCCTGAAGGGAAAAATAAAGGTTTCATTGTTGATTATGTTGGTGTAGGGCATCATTTAAAAAGAGCCTTAGATACATATGCTGAAAAAGAAATACAGGAAATTTTAGGGTGTATTTCCAACGATGAAGCAGAGCTTAATGAACTTATTAAGGCACATAAAGAAATCTGGGAATTTTTGAAACAGCAAGGTTTAGAAGACCTTTCAGACAGCGATGCCTTCTTTGATGTATTTTATGATGAGGAAATTAGATTTGAATACATTAAACTGTATAAAAAGTTAACCACCTGTTTCAATAATGTGTTACCAAGAAAAGAAGCTTTGGAGTTTTTTAATGATTGGAAAACATTCACTGAAATAAATGAACTGGCAAATAAGCATTTTAGAGATGGTCATTTCAGTATGAAAGGTATCCCACCTAAGTTAAGAACTATTGCAGATGAGTTTTTAAAGTCAAAAGGATTAGAACAAACTGTTGCACCAATATCAATAATTGCAGAAGATTTTCAAAAGGGAGTTAATGCCAAGAAAAGAGAAAAAACAAAAGCAGCAGAAGTTGAACACGCCATTCGCCACTACATTGATATTAATTTGGATGAAGACCCTGCATTGTTTGCTTCATTCGCCAAAACATTAGAGGAGATTTTAGAAAACTTCAAAGGTAACTGGAAAGCCATTTATGAAGAGTTAGAAAAACTAAGGGAGAAAATTAAGAACAGGGAAAAGGAAGAAACCTACGGTTTAGACCGCAAAAAGCATATGCCTTTCTTCAATTCATTTAAGGAATACCTATTTGACAATAGAAAATTAACCGATGAAGAAATTGCACAGAATGTAAATCTAACCCAGCATATTTTCAATTTAGTTTCTACCGAAATAAAATTGACAGGCTTTTGGGATAGCACACCGGCACAGCTAAAACTAAAAGCAGAGTTACAGAAGATGTTATTATCACCGGACTTCAACAAATTACCCAACATAGTAATTAAAAGAAACGAGTTGATTTCAAGAATAATGGAGTTGGCAAAAACCAATCATTTTAAAATAGTTACAGACTAATGCAGTTTGAATATGAAATAAAATATAGTAAACGCAAAACGCTTAACATCACTGTTGAACGTGACAGGAAAATTATTGTCCGTGCCCCAGAGAATACTTCTGCTCAAAAAATTGAAGAAGTATTGCAATCAAAAAAACAGTGGTTAAAAGAAAAAATTAATCATACACAGAAGTACCCAGTTGATTCACAAACCAAAGAATTTATTTCAGGTGAAACTTTATTGTACTTGGGTAAAAACTACCGGCTATTAGTGGTTGATGAAGCAATTGAAGGTATTGAGTTTGAACAAAGATTTAGAATTTCAAAAGCCAATCAACCAAATGCAAATGCTTTATTCAAACAATGGTACTTACATCAAGCATTAAAGTTAATTGAACCGTTAGCTACCAATTTTGCAAAGAACTTAGGAGTTATTTACAATGAGTTCAAAACCTCTGAAATGAAATACCGTTGGGGTTCTTGCACACCGGCAAACAATATCATATTCAATTGGCGAATTATCAAAGCACCAATGTATGTTTTAGAGTATTTGGTAGCACACGAATTGGTGCATTTGATGGAAAGCAATCATACTCCACGTTTTTGGAATATACTCTCAATACAAGTACCTAATTATTTAAAAGCTAAAAAATGGCTCAAAGAAAATGGGCATTTATTGGAAATAGATTTTTAATAAAAATATCGATTATCACTATTTGGCAAGGGGTATTTACATTAAAAACATAAAATATAGTATAAAGAAGCAGATGTACAGGCATTGTTAGAGAAGGGGAGAAATAGTAAGTGAGAATAGAAAGTGGGGAGTTACAGGTTACAAGTTGCAGGTTGCCAGTTTCAAGTTGCGGGTTGCAAGTTTCCGGTTTCTGATTTGATATTTTTATTACTTGCACTGCGGCGTTGATGAAGAACAATTATATGATTAGTGGTCGATAGTCCACGGTCGATAGTCCATAGTCCATAGTTGGAAAGAAATGCGAATATGTAGTTGAATGTATGTGTAAATGAGATTTACAAACATCAATGTTATAAGATTTTTGTGTTTGTGATGGCAAAGCCAATTTCAGGCGGGGCCTTCTTCAATGGAGTACTTTGTACGAAATGACTATTGATGTTGTGATTGTTGATAGTTAATAATCGATAGATAAATATTATGATAAGTTATTAGTTGACATACTGAAGCTGTAAATAAAGTAGTGCTATAGCATAATTAATTTCTTTACGTACTTTTTTTTGTGGAAAAAAAAGTACCAAAAAAAGCCACAGGAAAATGAAGTTCAGCACATTTTCCTGATACGCCTTGATTGAGCTTTTGTACTTCTGAGGCTTCAACGATATAATTTCAATTAATAACCTCTGTAATGAGATTTGCACTACTGAAATTGCAACAACAGTTTACAATAGCATTGAAATACCAAAGCTCAGCTCTCAGTAGTAATAAAGCTTAATAGCGAACAATGAAAAAATGTGCTGAATTTCATTTTTTCTTGATTTTTTGTTTCTTTTTCATCAAGGAAAAAGAAAGGAAAGTAAGAGTGAATATTTTTCTTTACGTACTTTTTATCAAAGCTTACCCCGATTGATTCGGTGAACATTCTCCAAAGAAGTACTTTGTACCAAATGACGATTGATGTTGTGATTGTCTATGGACTATGGTCTATGGTCAATAGATAAGTAAGATATGATAAGTTATCATCCAATACACTGAAATTACAACTATGTAGTTGCAGTGTATAAACACAATAATATTGGTTACTACTAATAATAAAGCAACCATCAGAGCTTTAATAAAGCCACATTAACGGCTGCTAAGCCCTTAGGGCTTTTTTCTACAGCAAAACTTACAGCAGCTTTTTCTTTAATATTATCCTGCATGCTGTTGATATGTACAAAATATTCCTGTTGTGTTTGCGTATCTTTTATAAAACCATAGCCCTTTGCTTCATTAAAGCGTATAACAATACCTGTATGTACTGTTTCTTCGGTAAGGTCGCTCTGTTTGGGTACACCTATCTGAATATCTTCACTATTAATCTTTTTTCTTTTGGTATAGTCCGGCGGGGTAGCAGATAGATTGCCGTTTTCATCAACATAAGCCATTACCATTGCGGCGTTGCCGTTTTCGGCACTTTGTTTCTTGCGTTCTAAACGTTTTTCTTCTTTAACTTTTTTATGTTGTTGTTTTTTTTGCTCTCTTTCTTTTTTTTGCCAGGTTTGTGCCATATGGAATAACAGGGTTGGTTTAAGAATTAATCAGATAGTTTTTGAAAAGAAGTACCGTTAAAAATGCGTACAAAATCGTTATTAGCTGTATCTGCCCAATTATCAAAGTGATTAGCCGTTACAATACGCCAAAGGTTTTTACTTTTTAGTTCTTCATAATCAGCCTGTCTGATAAATTTTCCTTTAATATTATTACGGTCTTTAAAAGAAATGGTAATAAAGCTGTTGGCTCTTTCTTTATTTTCTACATATTTTTCAATAGTTTCAACCTGCATGTTAATTACATTTTAATTATCAAATAAATACTGTACAGTAACAAAATAGTACTGATAAAAACATGACCGATATAAACAATTGCCTTTATTACTGATGAGGCTTACAGATAATTGATATAAGAAAGGTATACAGAGAGGCTTTTATAGTAGCATTGTGTTGCTGCAAATATACTGTTTATTATTGGTGTTGCTGCTTTTATTTTAAAATAAAACCTGTGTTACGGAATTAATAGCTTAGTTTTACTATGTGTTAAAAAATACACTTCATCAATTAAGTTCCTGACCCGTATTAACAGTTACTCTAATTTTCGCATTCAATTTCAGTAATTCTTTTTCTCTTCATACTCTTTGCTGTTGCCTCTTTTTTTGACCGATTTTATTTAATTATTAAAATGTTTTATTATGAACATGTATGTAAGCAATTTGAGTTTTCAAACAACAGAAGAAGACTTAAGCAATGTATTCAGCCAATTCGGTACAGTAAATTCTGTAAAAATTATTAATGACAGAGAAACAGGTCGCAGCCGTGGTTTTGGTTTTGTAGAAATGGATGTTATCGGCGAAGCCAGAGAAGCAATGGCAGGGTTAAACCAGAAGGAGTTACTTGGCAGGGCTATGAATGTAGATATTGCCAAAGAAAGAAAAGAAAACGGCTTTAGCAAAAGCAGACTTTGGTAATATAATTATCTGTTTAATAAATACAAGTTTTGCATGAAAAGAAGGGCCTTATTGGGGCTCTTTTTTATTGTAAGAAAATAGGAGACAGCGTTTAGTAAGGAAAAAGCAGATATGTGATGCAATAAAAAATTTTAGCTTATTGCTGTTTACATAAATTTAAAATAGGTTTTTGCAAAATAGAGGGCTTACCCTCTTGTAAATATAATTTTAAGTGTATACATTAGGCATCTAATAATTAATTTATCAGATTATTCTAACTGTTTAACACTTTAATTTTTTTAACCTAAACATCAAGTAGTTATGCGTAACCTCAAGCAGCTTACATCCATGTATTTAATTTTTATGCTTATTGCAGGCCAAAGCCTGGCACAGAACGGCAACCTGCCTGCCAATACCAGCCAGCGGGAAGTGTATTGTTTATCAATGTTGTCGAATGTGCCGGCACAAACAGTGGGTAATATCATTGAGTTTGGATCTGTGAAAAAAATAGTTAATTATTCGATACCTATTATCAATAATTGCTTACAAAATGCGGTCGACAATACAAGTAGCAGTACAAAACTGACATTGAATAATTGGACTGTTTTTTGGGGTCCGGGAGTAATAGTTAAACGAAGTGGTATTATACTACCGCTGCAGCATAAAGCAGATTATTTTGTTTCTGCCGTTTCTATGACCATATTTCAAAATAAAAGCACAAACACCTTTGTTTTAGCTATACAGGCAACGAACCCCAATTGTACTTATGCTTGGAAAACTTTAGATTTCAGTGTTAATAAAACAGTTGCATGGAAAAAAGGCATCCCTGCTCACGGAGTAATTTCTAACGGTACCAGTATTGGACTTACTTATTTAACTAGTTTAAAAGATTTGCAAGGTACTACGGGTATTAGTGAAATGTTAAGTGGGTGTAATGACAGTACTAATATTATTGTTACAGGACATAGTTTAGGTGGAGCTTTATCTCCTGCGTTGGCTTTATACTTACAAAATAATACTGTCGGTAAGTCAATAAATTCACGTATTTATTGTTTGTCAACAGCAGGTGCAACTCCGGGTGATAGTTTGTTTGCGAAATATTATGATAGTGTTTTACAAACTCATACAGTAAGAATCTGGAATAATTTTGATATTATTCCACATGCATGGAATCCTTCCAATCTAAGCCTTATTCAATCGAACAACGGATCTGGTGGTATTTACTCTCTACAAGGTGGTAGTGTATTTTATGATTCGACTTATTTGCATTGTAATCCTCTTGCAAAGCAACCTACTCCTTTTTATCCTATGGTAACTCCTCCTTATATTAATGCCTTAGTTGATTTTGCTAAGAAGAGAGCATCAAAAACATCTTATACGCCTATTTGTAATGGTGGGCAATTTTTCATGGGGGCTGCTGCTAATACCCAAACAACTAATTACTATATCGATGTAGCACATGACACCAGTGAAAATTATTTATTAACGTTATTGCATATAATAACAAAAGGCAAAGTAGCTAAAGTAGTTGATAGTGCTTTTTTACCTGAAATGGCTGCACAACATGTGGAGGCTTATTCATATGAGTTTCAAATGAAACAAATTCATGAGTATTTAAAGCATCAGATTGAAATAAACCCTCAAAGTCTGGTTAATATATGCGGGTTAAAAAACGACTTTGATAGTGGTTTTAAGAATTTGGCTGAACAAGCGATAGCTAATAAAACAGATATAGACCCTTATACCTTGTTAAACGTAGCTATTTACAGAAGAGCCTGGCGGTTGTAAAATATATATTTGAATAGATTAAAACTGAAGTTAAGTTTCTTAATTCTAAGAATATAACCAGCCTGTAGTGTTTTAATGCACTGCAGGCTTTTTTATAAATAATAAATGTCAATATCATTTTAATACAGAAATAATGATAAACAATATACCAAGTATAATACACTGAATAAATTAGCTGCTGACTGCTATTGTAAAATAACCTGATTAAATTATCATTAAAGCCTTTTATTTCCCGTTTTCAGTTTATACCTTTTCAATTTAAACCTTTAACCCGATACATATGGCCTTTTGGGATACAATATTTGATTTGGGAGCTTATAAGCTACAGGCGATTAACAAATCTGACAAATGGGGGTATTACGTATTAGCTATTGAAAAAGACTATTTTAAAGATATGGGATTACTATCCAAGTTATTACTTAAAATAGCTAATGGTATTGCTAATCAGGGAATAAACGAGGAGGAGTATGTAAAAACCAGTCAGCTTATTTATGATTATTTACTTAAAAAGAATCTGCAAAAAGCTGCCGAGGAGTTACGTGCAAAATTTATAAGTTTATACCAGTTTACTGAAAAGATGGATGTAACGAATTTAAATCAATTCTTAAAATATCTTACCCCTTTATTAATAGAAAATATTCATGCATTTGGCATAGAAGATTTAAAGGCAGTTTATAATAGAGCCGGGCTTTTTTTAGCAAGTGGTGAAAGTAGGGTTTTAGTGAAGCAAAGACTTACCAGATACATAACTAATTCTTTAGATGCATTTTCAACGCAAAATGGTAAATTCCCCACTTTTGATATTTATATATTAGATGATGATTTTAAAAGGCTATTTACAAAACCTACTCACCCAAGCGATGCCTGGTTAATTTATGATTTTGCAGTATACGTTGCAGACAGGAATGATATTGAAAAAGATGATGTTAAGCGGGTTGCAATGGGAGGAAGCTTTACACATTTATATTAAAAATAAATTTTTTATTATGCCACAGAAAAAAGTACGAGAATGGTATGATACAATGAGTGAGCCTGAAAGAACACAAGCCTACGATAATGTAAAAAGCCAATGGCCTGAATTAGTGGATACAGTATTAAATGATACCGCCGGGAGTTTATATAATTCTTTTCAGGCAGTACATTTAGGTAAAACTCCCCAAGGATTGGAATACTGGAAAAATATTGCCAGAAAGTATGGTGAAAAAGTGTAAAGCAGGTAAACAAACGTTTTTTTCACTTCTGTTTGGTTGATTTAACTACTAAGCTGCATTAATAATTTGCTGTGGCTTTATAAGCATCATTATGAAATAATGAATGCAATCGTTATCAATAATTATTACTTTTTTTCAATTAAATAAACCATCATTTCTTTTCTTTCAACAAAGCCTGTTTTCTCATACAATTTACAGGCAGGGTTTTCGGGATATACATGTAGAAAGGGAGTTTTACCCACCGTTTGAATCATATTAATTTGCAGTTGCAATAATTGAGTTGCATAACCTCTACCCGCAAAATCAGTATGGGTACAAACAGCACTTACTTCAACATAATTGTAAGGCTGTAAGCGTTGACCAATCATAGCAACTAATTGATTGTTTTGAAAGATGCCTTTATAATTACCGAAATCAATGGTTCGCTGAAAGAAAGGACCGGGATTCGTTAACTTAGTTAACTCCAGCATTGCCGGTATATGTTCTTCAGTTAAATCAACGATAGCCTGTGTGTTCGGTTGAAACTTTTTCTCCTGCTCATAAACCATTTGTAATAAAGGCCGCTGCATCTTTATATCCCATTGGTCTGATATATCAATTGGATTTGGTGTAAATAAAATAGCTAATCTTTTTGAAGGAAGCAAATCATATAAAGCCCGTAAATCGGCTGCTGTATTGTGTTGTAAGCCTGCAAACAAACCGATATCAGGTGATATATAGTTTGCTTGTATAGTGCCTGCTGCAAAACTGCTGTTGCCTGTTTGCAAAGCATGGTAAATGGGGTTATCAAGTATCTGTTGCACAATAAATAATTATACTGCAAATGTAAAAGCAGGAGGGTAGTTATTATGCAGGTAATGATGAATATGCTATTGCAAAGCAAACAATAATTCTTTTTCTAATTGGCTTTCATCATTCGTCCAATGACCATAGATTTCTATGTTGGGTAATATAACCTGGTAGCCTGAAGCTTTCAGTTCTTGTATAATGGATTGTGTGGTTTGTTTTAATAAACTGTAAGCACCGGTATGTTTATAATAAGCATATTTATTTAAGCAAATGGTTTTCTTTTCTAAGATGGTAACATTGTTTTCCTGCTCTAATTCAACACCTGCAAACACAGCATGATGGCTTTCATACACCCATATATTCTTTCCTTTATTGGGAATATTAAAGGCTTTAATAAGCTGCCACATTCTACCACTTAACTCAAAAGCAGTATGTGCATAGCAATGATTTACAGCAATACCGCCAAAGCCATGAATGGTTAATTGCAGGGGAGTGGTTATGATGTTAATATGCATGAATATTAATTGCCCGTTAAAGTTATGCTGCGATTAATAAAGTTTGGCTGTAAGCAATGTATAAGATTGGTTTTAGTAAGCTGTTTAAGAAATATGCTCATTAATTTTCTTTGTTTGCTTAATTGTTACATACGTCCATAAAGCACCCAAAAAATCTATACTGCCTATTAATGCCAACATGTAAGATTGATGAAAGACAAATACAAAAACAACTGTTATTGTAAAGAAGAATAACCTGCCTGCAATAGTAGCTTTATAAAATGCCTGTTGATTATGTAAAGAGGAATAGAAATAATAAATACCTGTTGTAAAAGTGAACAGCCCCAGCATTCTTATCCATATCTCTTTAGTTTCAGCGAACTGAAAAATAGTCAGGAGTGTATTGGGAATCAGCACCATGCCTGCACCCATTAAGAAAAGATAGCAACTATAAATGCGAATTGTTAATGCTGTTTTGCTCATTTTATTTTGCTTTATCCTGAATTTTACGGGTTATCTTAACTACTAATGCTCTTGGTGTAAACCGAACAGAGTTTGCCATTATCCAATTCATTAAACCGTGTATGGCAACCGTTTTTCCCTTCATCATTGCTTTATATCCGTATGCTGCAACTTCTTTTGATGTGGGTAGTTTTCTGCCTTTAACCAGATTACTTTCTTCCATTGCTGCTGCAGCCTGAAACCCGCTTTCGGTTGCACCCGGACAAAGTGTAGTAATTGTAATGCCTTTATCCCTCACTTCATTATCAACTGCCTCAGAAAAACTAAGTACATATGCTTTTGTTGCATAATACACTGCCATAGTGGGGCCGGACTGAAATGCAGCCGTAGAAGCAACATTCATAATTTTTCCACTCCTGCGATTAATCATGTCTTTCAAATACAACTTGGTAAATTGGGTTAAAGTTGTAATGTTCAGATTTATCATCTGTAATTCTTTATTCCAGTCTGTCTCTGCAAACATTCCAAAGTCGCCAAAGCCTGCATTATTAATTAAGTAATCAATTTGAATATTGTTGGCTGTTGTTTCGTTGTACACTTCCTGAGCTGCATCAATAGCAGACAGGTCTTTTCCAATTACATAAACTTTAATTTTATATAGTTTTTCTAATTCTGCTTTCAATTCCTCCAGCTTCCATTTATTTCTTGCTACTAAAACTAAATCTCCCCCTTTTGCAGCATGAACTTTTGCTAATTCTAATCCTATTCCGTTAGATGCTCCTGTAATAAGTGCTGTTGCCATTACATATAATTTGTTTTGCAAAAGTATAGCCATAGCAATAAACCTGCAACCTTAGAGTGTAGTCTATACTTGCAGTTTATTTTTCAACATTGTATTTTTATGAAATGTTAATAAGCGAATTATCCAAACAAACGGGCATCACTGCCCATACTATTCGTTTTTATGAGAAATCAGGATTGATAAAAGGAAAGCGTGATGAAAAAGTGAAGACCAACAATTACTTTCATTATGATGAAGATACCGTTGAAAAGTTGGTACTGATAAGAGATGCCAAATCGGTTGGGTTTACCATCAATGAAATCAGCCAGTTAATTGAAGCCTGGTACAATAACAAAATGACTGTTGCTGAGAAGTTAGCGGTTTTAAATGAAAAACTATTATCAATTGATGAAAGAATAAAGCAATTGAAAGAGATGAAAAAAATGATTAGTCAGTTTAAAAAAGATGTAATTACAGATAATTGTTAATCTGCCTCTTAGTCATTATAGTTATTATCTGTTATACAGTCTTTCCTAAGCAGCAGAAAGTAACTAAATAATCATTTAGCTGGCAACCTTTCAAAGTGCCTTACCATTCTTTTCAAACTCCTTTCTTATTCCTTGCAGGAGGTCTTTCAGTAAAATAACATTATCACCTCGCTTCATGGTCATTAAAGATGCAAAACGTACAATATTGTTAATGGAAGCACCGGTTAGTTCATATTGGCTGCTGATATTATGCAGGTCTATCTTATCTTCCAACAGGGTTTTATCTGAAAAGGAATTTTGCCATAGCCTTTTACGTTGCTCTATATCGGGCTTTGCAAAATATATGATGTTCTGAAAGCGACGTGTAAGAGCTTCATCCAGATTGCTTTTTAAGTTGGTTGACAATATTATTACACCGGGATAATCTTCTATACGCTGTAGCAGATATGCTATTTCTAAATTGGCATATCGGTCGTTACTGTTTTGGATTTGTGTGCGTTTGCCGAACAGGGCATCGGCTTCATCAAAAAATAATAAGCATTTTTTGCTTTCGGCATAGTCAAAAACAGCAGCTATATTCCTTTCCGTTTCAACCATGTTTGTTGATGCCACCACCGAAAGGTTAATACGGTAAACATCCAGATCCGCTGCTTTGCCCAGCAGACTTGCCGTTAGTGTTTTTCCCGTGCCGGGCGAACCATAAAACACTGCACGGTAACCGGGTTTTATTCTCTTTTTCATCTCCCGGTCGCTCAAAAGATTATCTCCATGGTTTATCCAGTCTCTTATCTCCATCACTTCATTCAGTGTATGCTCTGCAAGTACCAAATCACTCCAGTCCATATCTGTAGTAATTTTTTTAGCCGGAAAATGAATACCATAATCAGGCTGGTAGGTACTACCGCCGGTAAATAAGTGCAGGTATGCTGTGCTGATATGTAAGGCACCGCTTAAAAAAGGTTCAATAGCTGCAACAGGCTCCAACTGCAGTATCTTATGCTTATAAAAAATATGTTCTTTACCAAAAATTTCAGCTATACCAAACCGGTTTTCAAGATTATTTGCAGCCAGAATAAATGCTGCGGTTTCGCCGGTGGGTATAAAACCGGCATGATGTTTTCCTTTTATGCCACCCACTTGTGTAAAGCCACTGTTCAAGTTGTCATTTTTAATTAAAAATATATCTAATAATTCAGGTTGTATATACGGTGCCAGCGAGAGTATCAGTATTATCCGTTCATCAAAATCCATCTGGTAATGGGTAACTGTTCGGGCATAAGGGGAGGTGTCTTCAGTAAGATCAGGTGGTTGAATATCATAAATGCTTGTATCAACGGCTGTTTTATTCCAATACAAATTCACCTGCGTATTAATAACTGTGCTAAGCCATTGTAATTCATTAGTCAGGCTTTGGGCATTGGCTTTTTTTACAAGTGTTGTATTCATGGTTTTGTTTTAAAGGTATTGAGGGTTATTGACTGGGCTAATCCTTCACTTGCTAAAATTTTTTATTTTATATGATAGAATAATACATACTACCTGTTATGATTGCTGCATTTTTTGTTCAAATCTGATTACGATAAACTCAGCAGGACGTACAATCGCAACCTTAAATTCAATAATCATTCTACCATCAAGAATATCCGTTGGCGTCATAGTAGTTCCTAAACCAACTTCTACATTAAACGCTTGTTCCGGTGCTGCTCCGGCAAGAGCTCCCTGCTTCCACAAATTAGTAAGAAAGTTAACTATCATACTTTTAACGGTTATCCATGTATTGGCAACGTTTGGCTCGAATATATAAGCTTTTGCTGCAATTTTTAATGATTGTTCAATCATGATTAATGTTCTTCTAACATTAATGTAACGCCAGTCCTGGCTGTTGCCATCAAGTGTTCTGGCACCCCAAACAAGCGTACCAATACCCGGGAATGGACGAATAACATTAATAGATTTTCCGCCGACTACATCCACATTAAGTGTTTGTTGCTCTTCATGAGAAATATTTAATGAAGGGGCATCGACCGCACTAATAGCAATATTTGCCGGAGCTTTCCATACACCACGGCTGTTATCTACTGTAGTGTATAAACCTGCTATAGCACCGGACGGTGGAAGCTCATTCAATGTAGTCCTGATTGCTTCTAATAGGTTAGCGTAAGTAGGACTGCTTGCTTTGAGACCCTGATGATAATTCTGCTTAACATTTTCCGCTGCCTTTTTATTGTCAGCCGTTTTATCAGCATCATTCATTGCAGCATACCTGTCAACTTCAGATTTTAATTTTTCAATTACCTTTTTAGCTTCAACTTCAGGAAGCAATGTTGCTAAATCAACAGATGCATCCAGATTTTCATAATTAACCTCAGTTGCATTAACTATACTTGTTTTTAACCATGGGTAATAAGCGGCACCATAGTTTAAATAAGCAGACCCGATACTTTCTCTGAATTCGGTAATTACCGTATGGGTATCTTCACCTGCTTTGTGCTTTCTGATATCAAAGATTGCAAAACGGTTTTGTGTGTCTGCACAATGTTGCAAAACTTTGGTATATATATTTTTATAACAAAGTTCACCCAGTGCAATTGCATCCGGTATAACAACTAAGGTTGGCTCTGATTCCTTTTTCAATAGCTCAAAAACTGTGTCGCCAAAATCATCTGGTTTAATTTCCAATTCAGACTTATCCTGATAGGTACCGATACTCAATATATAAGCCGATGCACCACCATTTGCATAAAATAGCCTGATGGAATTAAATAGATAAGCTATGTTATTCTTATTATACTCAAGCACTATTTGCTTTCCGGACAAAGAAAATGTTTCCTGCTTAGCAGCAGTGTCCGCCTCCACCAATTTGAATTTTACATGAAATGCACCACCGAAATATTCAACATACTCAGCAAAGGAGCTGATACGTGTTGGTATATGCTGAAGGGACTTTCCATTCCTTTCAGCTTTTTCGGTATAACCGATGAATACCGGAACGGCTGTTTCAACTGCAATAACACTATTCGGGAATGCATTCTTTTCTTCGATGTAAACACCGGGTGTCTTTAATGTTGATGGCATATATTTTTTGCTTTAAAGAATAGCTTGATTAAATCGTAATTCAGTAAAGCTAAAGTGTTGTTTGCTTTTTTCTACACCTTCCTTGAAAATTCTATGTTATTAATTTGATTTTTTATATGGTCAAATTTTGTTTTGAGGTTTATTTAAGAATGGTAGCTAATGTTTGGAGGCTTGGCGAAACACTAAAATTGTTGCGGTGTCTACCCGGCAACTGAAGCTGATTAAAAACCGGAGTTGAAGTTAACAACTAAAAGCCAAATTGTTTTAATGGCTAAAAGAAAAGCGTATTCTTATTGTCGCAATTTTCTCTCTTATTGCTTAACGTAATGAAGCATTACACAACCGGAGTTAAAAATCTTAGTGTTGACTAGTTTTAACCCAAGTTTTTCTTGCATATTTATACTTTCCATCAAACGTTTACCATTTCCTGCAATGATGGGGAAAATAGTAAAAATATACTCGTCTATCAGACCAAGCTCTATAAGATATGAAGCAAGTGTCACACCTCCAACATACATATTTTTACCTTCTTCCAGTTTTAGCTTTCGTATTTCATCCTCAACATTTGTTCGAACAATTCTGGTATTCTCGCTTTCTGCCTTCTCAAGGGATTTTGAAAAAACAACTTTCTCGACAGCGTTGAATGCCTCGGCAAACTCAACATCTTCTTTTGTTTCACCTGCCGGGTTTCTTGCGATATTGGGCCAATAAGGTACCATAATCTCATAAGTGGTACGTCCGTAAACAAGCATACCAGCGTTTCGTAAGAGGTTAATAAAAAAGTTACCTAAATCCTCGGCAGGTGGAGGAGGACCAATAGAAAGGTCGAAGCAACCGTCAATGCTGAGATTAACTGAATAAATCAATTTTCGCATTTAATTAATTTAAATATTTTCAATCCTTTGTAGTTTGCTGGCTTACAATAACCCCCAACGTATCCGCATTTAAGCAAAGGCGGAATTTGAAATTACGTTGTTGAAGTTATTGAAAAGTTTAATAGCGAAAAGGAGATGAGCAACTCGTTACAGTCGCCGACTTTGCTTAAATGCTTTGTTAGGGGTAGTTTTTATTTTTTGTCTGCATTGAAATAATAAACTGTCGATTAATTTGTCAGGAAACCCACCGTTAGATTGCACTCTTAAACTGTCCCACGAATTAACTGCCATCATATGAAAACAATAATTTTCATTTTTTAAAGTACTACCACTTCCTGTGCCAAGTAAAAATAAACCTACTTTATTTCTTGGTGGCTCATTTTTGTTTTTTTCAATAGTATAGTCTTCGTTAAAGTCTTGCTGAATAAGCTCTGGTATTTTTTCAATTTTATTACAGTTGTCGTCAACAAAATAATATTCTTGGTCTATGATTCCAGTTTCAAATTCGTTTGTTAATATCATTACTCCATTGTCTGGTATTCTGTAAATCAGTCTTCCGTCCACTTTCGGAATGGTCTGTCCACAAGGCTCATTGTAAATAAGTGTGATTTGGCCTCTAAAGTCTTTCGGAATAAGAAATGTCTCTGGTGTCATATGTTTTGAGGCTAAAGAGAAGAATGAAAGCATTCCAGGATACCAAAGTAGTATTGGCAAAATGGTCGTTAGTAATTTTGTCTTTGTTTTGGCTTTAGAGAACCAAACGGTCAAAAGCCCTAAAAGAAATACTGGTCCGGCAAATATTATCCAATAAGGATTCAGGCAGGCAAGCCAACTCAAAATTGTCAGAATAAGTCCCGTTTTATAAACTTTCATTTTGACTGTGACGGCTTTGTAAAATTACCGCTAATGGCAAAGCATTTGTGTTTGTGGCGGAATTTGAAATTCGCCCGCCGATTACAAATGCTAAATAAATTTACAACTGTTCATTGATATTTCTAATGTTAAGCTTTAACTGTCAGCCGGAACTAACGTTGATATTTATCCTTGACCCGTCCTGAAAAAAGTTGACTGTTTTTGTTATAAAATCCTGTTATAGGTTGATGAAGATAATTCATCCTGAATAAGGTTGATTTAAAAAGTTTTTAGCGGTGCGATTGCAAAAAATAGTTGTGTAGCCTCCATAGCTAAAGCAACTATTTTTTGTGCGTAGTATTTCTCGTCAACCGTTAAAAAGCTTGTGTCTCTTTATAGGCTTCCTCTGTCGCAATAAAACTGCCTGATAAATACTAGGAACATCGTTTGTCCACTTGCGAAGCAGAAAAATTATTCCAAGTATTTCTAGCCTCGTCACAAGTCCAACATAAAAGCAAATCTCAAATAAAATTGTCGAGTTGCAAGTTGTAATTATTTGTATTAGGGTTGCGAATAAAATGAGTGTCCAAATTTTTGAAGAAATAGTATGTGTCGCAATTTCTTTTTTGAATTTCAGAAAACAAATTAAATATGTCAAGCCCTCAATACTAAATAAAACTATAAGTTTTACTTTGTTGTCAATAAAAAACTGTTGGCATTCTATAAAAGTTGCAATAGCGACCATAACAAAAAACACTTGGTCAATTGTTGAATCTAACCTGCGTAAATGTTGTGTTGAAATTTTTAAATTTCGTGCAATAATTCCGTCAAAAATATCAGTCAAAAGTCCTACTGCAAATAAGACAACAGCAATGATTTTATAATTATCAATATGCAAAAAACTAAAAGTCAATATCAATATTCCAATAACAAGTCTTGAATAAATTAATATTTTAGGAAGGTGTCTCATAATGTTACGCACAACGTTCTCGCATTTAAGCAGAGGCGGAATTTGAAAATATGCTGTTGAAATTATTGAAAAAGTTGATTAGCGAAAAGTAGATGAGCATTCGCGTTGTCGTCCGCCGACTTTGCTTAAATGTTTTGTTGCTTGCAGTTTTAATAATTTTTTTTAAGAATTATCAAGAGTAGTGTCATTTGTAGTTACTTCGCTTGAAGAAACTTCATAAGTTATAGGGTCATTATTTTCCCATTCGTCATAATTACGTTTAAGTCCCCAGAGAGTTGATAATAAAATAACAGCGATACCAAGTCCGACAATAAGTCCTACGAAAAAGAATAAAATAAAAGCTAAAACGATGGCGTAAATTCTGTAACCTGCCTTTTTGTATTCGTCGTCATAAAGGTTATAAGATCTGCAAAGCTTAAAACCAATAACACTTGCCCAAAGTAAAATTGTCCATGAAATAATGCCCAAAACAAACGCAAAAGTTGTCGAGTTATTTGGTATAATCAAAGTCCCAACAACGCTTAATAAAAGTCCTAAAGAGGAAAGAATAATTGCAACGATTGAAAAAGCTTTTACAGTCTTTTTAGTAAACATGAATTGTGTTTTTATAATGATTAGAGATAAATAAAATTGCAAGCTGCTGTTGGTGGCAGTAATCAGGGTTACAATTCAGCCTCTAACTCCGCCTTTTGTCGCTTTATCAGTAAGTAAATTGTTTCCAATGACCCTTCACGTTTCTGCTCAATTGCTTTGGCAACAGAATTTAAAGGAAATGCTCTTAAATTCAATTCATCTATTTGACATGAAAAATCATCTCCATACTCATCAGTAATTACTATCCATTTTGTCCCTAAATTTTTGTTTAGAAAGTGTCCGAATGCTGCTCCTATAGAATTGATAAATCCATTTTTTGTGCAATCAAATATTTTAGGGTCCTCATTATACAAGTCAATCAGGTTGTCAAGAGTGACTGTAGAATAGCTGTTGAGACTTTCGCCGTCCGTATGTTTTTTCAACAAATCGTCAGCCAATAAAAGGCATTGAAAAATAAATTCGCAATCGTCTTCAGATAGATCTGAAAATTCCTGCTTTGTCATTTCCGTTTCTGCGACCTTAAAATAAATTTTCTTCCCGTCTACATCTTCTTCATAATGTTCATAATTATCATCTATCAATTCGTTACTATTGTTAGCCATACTCACTATAAATTTAAAGTCGTTGTCTTATTGCCACCAACGTTGGACGGCTTGGTGCTGTGGCGATATTCTGTGTTCCGTCTGCCCGCAACTGAAGCCGAATAATGAACTAATGTACAAGTTTATTTCTACTGCTCAATAGCGTTGCTTCAAGCTGGATATGCAGCACAATACCGAACCTACTGCTGATGCTGCGTTTCGTCGGCCGCCATAATGCCAAACCGATTGTTGTGTGCTGTGCTTCTTCGTCAACCTAAACGCTGTTGTTGTTTTATAAAGAATTTAGAACTTGTTATTTCATACAAAGTACTGATAAGGCAAACGACACATATAAAGAAACCAAATGCTAAAGCAACTTGCGAACCATGCGTGTCTAAAGCAGGTATAGAAATAAGGAATAAATAAAGAAAGAAACTATTTTTTCTGTATGCAGTCGTCTCTTGTTTTAAAATCAATCGTTTCAATATTGCTGTCAGTAACATTGCTGGAATAACGGCAATGTAGTAATACAGAAAAAATAATCCATCATTATTATGAGAACCCCAAGGAACAAAATCCCATCTTAAAGAATAAAGCCACGCTGAGAAAATTATTAAGCCAAGAAAAACCAAATAAATAATGTATGTCAATAGAAGTTTCATTAGTCGTTTATTACTCCTGTGGGCGGTTTTACTGAATTGTTATTATTGATAACTGGCGGTTTCCAATTAGGGTCATACTTATTCTTCTGGGGATTTGCTTGTGAAGGAAGAATTGGGTCGGGCTTTTTCAACTTTGTTTTCAATTCGTCCAAATTGATATTTTCCTGATAGTGTGAACGCAACGGGTCTTTTTTCAAAGGGTTATTTAGTTCAACATTGGTAACGTCAGTACGAACTCCATCATTATATTTATCGTCACCTGCTAATCCACCTGCTACGCCATCTTGTTTAGTCCAATAATGAACTAATTGATTTATCCCATAGCCGACCTGTGGATTTTCAGGGTCTTTAGAACCATTATAAGCAGGTGTATTGAAGTTGACGATGTTTACAGTAATACCATAAATATCATTAAGATAGTGTGCTGCTTGTATCGCAACATTGCCACCATGACTATGACCAATCAAAGTAATCTCTTCGTTTGTGATATTGTTTTTTTGTCTGTAGTCTATTATATGTGTTACTAAATCAAATGCTGCGTTTTTTCTGCTCGTTTCATTATTTAAATATCCATTTCTACTTTCCCAACTAAAAGTTGCATCGGAATGAATATTATTTGTAAGATTTTTTACTACGAAATTGGTCAGTTTAGTACTCCAAGATTGAGGTCCAGTTGCAGTGCCATGTATAAAAAATGCTTCTTTGCCATCCAAATCAACGGCTTGGATAGGTGTGTTAGAAGCAAATTGATAAGGTGTGAGTTCAGGATATTTCTTTGAAAGAGGGTCAACACTTAAAAACTTAACTTCATTCGGCTTCAAAACTGTAGTTGATAGTAATGTGTCATTTTGATTGTAAAATTCCAAAGTTCTATTGTCAACATTCAAAACAGCATATTTAATTGCAGTATTTGTTTCAGCAACATTCAACCGATACTTTTGTGGTTTATCCGATTTGAAAATCGGTATGCTTTTCATTGTTGTGTCAAAACTGTCAAAAGGTGTTTGTGCAAATGATACAGATGCACAAAACAAAACTGCGATTAAGATTATCTTTTGCATATCGTAAGATTATGTGTTATTAGTTTTTGGTTTTAAAGGCTTGTTCAACCATTGATTTGCACCACTCTTGCGAAACTGGCTTGTAGCCTGTGGCTATAATTTTGTTTTGCAATGCTTGCCAATTCTCATATTGTTTAACAAGATTGGGATAAGACGAAATTTTTGAATAATTATTAAATCCAACCTTTGCCATATCCTTATCAAGTTTGAATTTCACGATGTCGCATTTTGAAAGTAAATGCTGACTTGAAGGTAAATACTTTAATCCTAAGTTTATAACCTTTGAATTTAAATCGTCCCAATAAACACCGTTTGTTTTTTCTTCATAATAGTTGCGTAAATCTTCTAAGAAATAAGCCAATGTTTGCTTTTTGTTCAGCATTTTCATATAGTAACCACTTTCAATTTGCCTGTCTGTAATTTTAAAACTCTCAACAATAAAAGAAGTTCGTGAATAACCGCCGCCTGTAAGTTCCAAATTCCACCATTCACCATATTGGTCTTTGTGTTTAATGAAAAGGTGCATTGGTGCTAATACTAAATAAGCTTCTGCATTCAAGTCTTGCGCAAGCAACAAATACAAAAGCGGTAATGAATGACAAGTTCCTTTTTTGTCTTTGAGTAAATAATAAACCAATTGACTTTTGGGTATTTCAGAAAGAAAGTTGTCAATGTCGTAGCTGTAAGGTTGATTGTTGTTGTATGGAACAGATTGAGTCATATAACCAAAAATGCCCCAATTGCCTGATGTTGGTTTGCCTGTCAAACCCTTTGCTGCAATCATTTGCTTGCAAGCACTTTCAATGCTGTCAATTTTGCTGTTGTACCATTTTTCGTTTAGCTGTCCTTCACAAAAAGCGTTCTCTGTCAAAAATATTGCTCTTTTAAAACTGATTGGTTTTTTGTCATCAAGCATTTGTTTGATTTCAGTGTAAGCATTTTCAAAAAGATACTTGAACTTGTAAGCCGTGTCAGGCTTTGAAGTTTTTGCAGTGTCCACTTTGGTTTGAGCTTGCAAATTGAAATGTGTCAAGCCAAATATTGCAGCAATTAAAATTAGTTTTCTCGTCATAAAGTCCCACTTTAAATTATTAGGGTGTGTCCGATAGCATAGCACACAACGATTCCGCATTTAAGCAGAGGCGGAATTTGAAAATATGCTGTTGAAATTATTGAAAAAGTTGATTAGCGAAAAGTAGATGAGCATTCGCGTTGTCGTCCGCCGAATTTGCTCAAATGCTTTGTTACAAGCAGCCCTGTCTATTTTTTACCGCAATAAATAAATATCATCTCGTCAACTGTCTTATCACCAAGTTGTTTAGCTTTCTTAAAGTCTGCACAAGCATCACTCGTTTGTTCTTTTGTTGGCTGAATGTTTTCTTTTTTAGTCAGCATATTGATTTTAGCAACACCACGATTAGCGTATGCTTCCATATAGTTTGGATTTATTTCTATTGCCTTGTCATAATCCTTTATAGAACCAGCAACGTACATGATCATCCCTTTTGCGGCGGCTCTATTAAAATACGCTTCGCTGTCTTTCGGAGCTAAAGCAAGCAGTTGGTCGTAATACTTTATTGATTGCTCAAATTGTCCTTCACTATAGGCAATTTTCCCCAAGTAATAAAATGCAGCTTCTGCCTGTCCGCCTGTACTATCTTTAATTAATATGAATAGAAAGTCTTTTTTAGCACCGTCAAGGTCTTTTGCATATGCTTTTGTTTTTCCTCTGTCAGTATATGATGCGAGGTCGCTTGGGGCAAGTTCAATTGCCTTGTCAAGGTCTGTAATTGCATTCTTAAAGTCGTTCAGTCTATTGTAGGAAAATGCACGGTAAATAAAACAGTATTTCTTTAGTTTATCGTCTTTCACTTTTGTAAGAACGTTAGAAAAAGCATCACCAGCTTTTTTATAATTGTTAGATTGAAGAAGCTTGACAGCTTTGTCAAAATCACTTTTTAATTCTGCTTGTCCAAGAGCAAGGTGGACTGTTAGCCCAAATAAAAATGTCAAGATGAACTTATTCATAGTCGTCAATTAGGGTTGCTTGTAACGTATCCGCATTTAAGCAGAGGCGGAATTTGGAAATATGTTGTTGAAATTATTCAAAAAAGTTGATTAGCGAAAAGGAGATGAGTATTTGCGTTGTCGTCCGCCGACTTTGCTTAAATGCTTTGTTGTATGCAGCTTATTTTAATTTTTGGAATAGTTTAAATATGAATGCAAGTCAGTTAATATTTTTTCTGTTTTACCTTTTATTGCATTGTTTGGCAGAATTACTTTTTTGTCAGAACCAACAAATGTAATTTCAATATAACCACTTGGTAGGGCTTTGTATCCAGTATATGGTTTATAAAATGCACCTTGAATTTCTGTCCATTTATAAATATGTCCTTTTGAATTGTCTATTAATAAGTCCTTTGTCAGTTCTAATGCTGGTTTCTTTGTAATAACACAATATAATTGTCTTAAGTAGTCAGGTAATGCAATTATTATCAGAAATAATGGACTTAAAAAAAGAATCCCGTAAGTCAAACTGTCTTTGTAAATCATAAAAAATAGGGATAAACAAAAGGTCGCTATAATTCCAATAAATAATGTTGCAAAAATTAATGCCTTGGTCGAAAAATAATATTTAGTGTCACCAATAATCATTTCTTAAATAGTGTCATTAGAGTTGCATACAACGAATAGGGCTTTATGCAGGTTGGGAATTATTATTCTGTCTTCCCATAACCGCTGCCGATTAAAAATATGTTGATGAAGTTAAGTACAAAAGCTGATAGTTATTCGTCTGACCGAACTGCAGCTTGGATTTGCAATTAGCTGATGTTACAAGGTCAAGCCAAACTTGCATAAAACCCAATGTTGGCAGAAGTAATTCTTCGTCACGGATTATTAAGTTGTCGTTCTAAGTCAGTAATCGTAAAGTCTGCGTACTGAAATTTGTCAAATATTTGTTTGCTTGTTTTTGTTTCAGAAACACTCAATAATGGTTTGCTTCCATTGAATGCTACTGCTACAATTTTAATTTCTTGGTCAATAGGTACATTCTTAAAGATGTATTTGTCTCCTTCAAGATTGCCTGCCATAATACTTTTTGCTTGCTTAAAAATCAATTTAATATTAGGCTTTGAATTCGGGTTTACTTTTACTATGTAATCAATTTTCTCGTCCTTGGTCTCCCAAAAAAAGTCGCAGTTAATCCATCCAAGTTTTGATGAACTAAAAATATAGTAATTAAGTTCTGCCTCGTTCATTGTCTTTATTTTTTGATTTTTAAAGACAGAGTATTTTTGATTAAATAGATTATTGTAATCTTCTTTGTTTCTGTAATCTGGTAAATAATTAAAGCCTATTCTAATGCTGCCTTGAGTTTTATCTGGTGCGTCTTTGCAAAAATTAGGATTTAATGCAGGAATACTATTAAAAAACTGAATTACGTACTTATCAATTTCTGGGGTTTCTACAGGTTTGGTACTAAAATATTCATCAGCAACTTCAGTTACTTTTTTGTCAATTAAGTCACCATTTTTTGTTTTGGTAAAACTGAAAAGGTAGTTCTTCTTCAATAACTTGTCGCCAAGTGAGAGTTTTTTATTGTCAAAGGTTTTGCTGAAATATAAATGTAAGTTCATTGCCGTATCATCTCTAAAGGTAAAATAATCTTGCTCTTCTTTCCATGTGCAAGAGTATGTCCAACTTGTTTCATTGATTTTGGCAGTAGGCTTTAGTATTGATTGGGTGTCAATATTCCAGTTTATATTTTCATCCTTATCCTTGCTTCCAAAATAAAGGTTCATTATTTTGTTTTTTTCAGTAGTGTCTTTTGGAAAATGGATGATATATGACTTCCCATTTTTTATCTGCAATTCTTTGTTGTCTGAAAATGCAGCAACATAAATCATCCCTCTTGTTTCAAGCAACTGATTGTCTGTCATTGTAGTCAGATTTTCCCTAACCATTTCAGGAAAAGAGAAACATTCTTTTAGCTGTATTGATATTTTTCCTTTAGGAGACGTCCCATCAGAAAAAGTAAAAACATCTTTAGGCAAGTAGAGAGTTGTCCCTTTTGAGCCAATAATTACAGTGTCTTTTGTGTTGTCAATACTTAAGGTATCAGACTTGACTTCTATTTGCTTTTTGAATTTTTTCTGGGTGTCAGAAAAACAACCTGAAAGACAAACCAAAAGCGTCAAAAAAATTAAGCCGCAATATTTAGTAGGGTGTGTCATATTATTTTTGCCAACGTTCGAGTGCTTACGCCGTTGCGTGTTTTATTGTTTGGTTGATTAAAGTTTAAAAGTTCAAAAACATTTTGTTGTTCACCTGCTTTCCGTCGCCTAAGCAATGGCGTAAGCATTCATGTTGGTGGCAGTAATTATTCTTTTATTTTTATTCCACATTCCTTGCAAAACTTTTTTGCTATTTCAACTTTTTCAAAAACATTACTTGTCAAGTCATTTGTTGGTGGGTAGGGAATTTGATGCGCCCAAGTCTGAATATATTTACATGCTTTTTCTTTTTGTCCAAGATATTTTGCCATGTACGCAGCATGTTCAAATGCAAAAATTGTTGGATGAACTAATATTGACATTTCAAAATCCTGCAATGCACCAACTGCGTCAATAAAATTTTCCCTAAAAATACCTCGTGAAGAATAATAATCAAAATTGCTTTCCATGTCATTTGCCGCTTCCTCTTCAGATCTCGTTTTATATTTTTGATAATTCTTCGCTGAGTCTATACCTATTGCTTTGCCGTAGTAATAAAATATTTCGTCCTTCAAATGTGATTTTATAGCAGTGTCTTCTGCATAATCTTCAATTTTATTGCGTTTCATTATCTCAAGCCTGGCTAACCAAATGCTTCTGGCTGCGTAAAAATAGGCATCGGAATTATTGCTGTCAAGCTCAATAAAATGTCTGCAAATATTTAATAATGTGTCATAACGATGTAAGGCAATAAAATAATCCGCATAACGTTTCATAGTTGTGGATTTGTTTTTTGAAACATCAAAAGCTCTGTCGAAATTTTTTGCAGAACTATCGGTCATATGTAATGCAAAATAGCACACTCCAATATTCAAATATGCATCTGACGCATATTCAGCTGTCCCGCAATTCAAATATTTTCTAAATTCCTGAATAGCTTCTTTTCTCATGAATTTTTGCGAAAGTGTTGTAGCATACAAAAAAATTGAATCACACTTTTCTTGCGAATAAGATATAGTTACAAAAGAAAAACTTAGTGTCACTAAAAGTATTTGTCGATATTTCATAAAGATGTTGCGATTTATTATTGCCACCAACGGTTAACAGCTTTGCGATGGGCTGGACTTCCGTGGTTCGTCAGCCGATACAAAAGCCGATTGGAATTGTTGATGATGAAAATAAGAACTAAAGCTCAATTTGTAACGTCCAGCCGATAATCACTGCCACATAGTGATTTGTTGCCGATTGTTCTTCCTTCAGCCAGCCTATTGCAAAACTGCTGTTATGTGCCGTACTTCACTCTACGGAATATTCGATATACTAAATAAGTCACGCCTACAATATTCAAAACATTCCACACATTGATTGCTATATAAAATACTTTCTCTTGGTTATTCATGCTGCTTAAACTCCAATACTCACCTTTAGTGCTATCGTAAGTGTCGTCGTAACCCATTAGAAACAGTCCCAAAACTATGTAGACGGAAACATCGACCAGGATTATTGCGACCAAGTACACAAAATCAATAAAGCGAAAAGTCTTTTTAGCCATTTTTCTGTTTCATGTAATTTAACAAGTCTAGAATATGCTGCTGAGTGTGACTTTTAAAAATTAATTCGAAAAACCAAAGGCCGCCAGCCAAACTGTTGTTTTTAATTCGCGATTTGATTTCCAGCAAATCATTTATAATGCCGGTGAGGTCATCAATGGCGTCGCCGATGCCGCATTCTTTTAAGTTGTCAATGTCATCGTAATCTAAAACAGTTTTATAGAACCCGAACTCAGGAAAATTGGTTTCTACGTTATGTCTGACGTTCGGCAAGTCAGATTTATTGAAGTCGGGATAGTCAGTATTATCAAACTCGTAGTTGATGTTGAAAAAAAGGCTGTAAATTTTTATCAGACTTCGCTCTAACGCTTTGTCCCTGTCTGGCACAGTTAGATTTGGCTGTAGCCCGAATTTTACGATATCATCTATTGTCGCAATTAGTTCTGTCATTTTGGTGTCGCACTCATATGGCACATAACGGTTTCGGCTTGGCGGTCGGGCGGGCATTTGAAATACGTCAGCCGACAACTGAAGTCAAATAGAATTACTGAAGCTGAAGTTAAGAACTAAAGTTGAGCATTGAATGTCCAGCCCGGAACAAAAGCTGATTAGCGAACTGAAGTTGAGAATATGTTGTCGTCCCCCCGACTGCCGCCAAACCGTTTGTTGCCTGCTGTATTATTATCTTTCTTGTCTCTTAAATCTGAAACTTTCCATAATGTGTAATTCAGATTGTATAGAGCTTTGAATGCTTTACAACAATTAATCAATATGTCTTCGATGCTATATTCAGAAGTCCAACTAATTTTAAGATTGCCGCTTATTATGTCTCTTGCTTCCTCAGCAACTCCAACGAAATAATTTCTGAGTATTCTAAAAATGATGCTTTTGTCTGAGTTGTAAATGTTGCCATACTTTTTGGTAGTCTCATTACCGTAAAACTCATTTTCCTCTAACTCAAAAATTCCGAAGTCAGATAATTTTAGGATGCTTGTCCAGAAGTTATCGTCCATATAATTTGCGTTCTCTATGTAACTAAGATGTGTCCTTAAAGAAATGCCGATTTCGTCAGTTTCAAGATAGAAGGTGATACCAGTTTTGTTAGACCTAATAATTAAAGAAGGTCCATACAAATGCAAATACATTTTGCTGTTGTCAAAAGTGTCTTTGTATGCACCATATTTTATCGCAATGTCAGATATGTCACCTAAAGCCGCTGCAACTCTATCAGTTATTTCGGCAATCTCCTCAACAGTTGTGTCCTTGCGAAAACGTGTCGAATTATATTGCCCTTGGTCGTTAAGAGCCTTTGTCCAATCTTGGATTTTGTCTCTGTTTGCATCGATGATTTTTGAAAACTTATTTTCCATATGTAGGGTCTGTCAAATATAGCAGGCAACGCAGACGGCTTTGTGCTTGTGGCGGCATTCCGTGCATCGTCAGCCTTGGCTAATGTACAACAGCCAAACAGAATTACAAATGTTCAACCCTTGTTCGTCCAGCCGCCATAGCACAAAACCGATGTTGGTGGCTGTTAGTCAGTTGGTTTCACAAGTCCAGTTTTGTCATTGTCCAAAAGATTTGGTGACGGAAAGATGTCGTCGCTGTTGTAAGGTATGCGGTCTACGCCAGAAGAAAACAGCGTGTATTTGTCACCCAACCGTTTGTAATAAAACTGCCTCTTGTTGTCAGCCTTGCTTTGTGAAATAGGGTCGTCAATTCGAACTAGGTTACTGCTTTTAGTTAGCTCATCTAGGCTGTCAGGATAATGCCCGTTCTCTGTTTTGTAAAACTCAATGCTCTTCACAAGTTCATTCATGTACGGCTGGCAAAAGGTCGAGAAGTTCTCCCGAAACAACTTACTCCGTTCAAAATAGAAGTACATGCTGGAATAAAAAACAACCGTAAACAACAAGGCTGCCGAACCAATAAGGATGAGTTTTTTGTCTTTGTACTTGAACACACCCAATAAAATCATGGTCAGTCCAACAAAGCCTCCAATTAGCGGAATTAGTCCAAACCAACCTCGACTGTACAAATGTTTACCGGATAGAGTATTTGTTGCCATGAAAATTTCTGACTGCGACTTATTGACTGCTTCAATTGCCACCAACGTTTCCGCATTTGCGTTGATGCGGTATTTGAAATTATGTTGTTGAATTAATTGTTTAGTTCAATAAAGAAAAAATGTTCAGCTGCTTGTTTGTCGTCCACCGCAATAACGGCAAATGCTTTGTTGTACGCTGCAATTTTAATTTTCATACTTGATGTTAACTTTTGTCCCGTCTGGCAAATCTTTAATTTGCTCACATATTTGTCCACTAAATGCAAAGTGGACACTCATGTCCGTTGGATCAATATTATCAATCGAATATGCTCCTCCAATGACAGGAAGTTTTTTATAACTATAAACTTCATTTTCTTTTAAAGTCTTTCCGGCAGTTATTAATTTCTCGATTAGCTGTGGAAGAAACCAATTGTCAATCTTTTCTTCGTCGATTAGAGATTGTTGAAATTGTTCAAATGAGTCTACGATTTTTGTCAAGTCACCATTGTCAGTTTGAAGCCAATAAATAGCATCGTCTTGTCCCAATAAAAAAATATCACCTAAGACTGAAATACAGACAATAGCTTTCATGTTTTTAAGTCGCCATTGCCAACATGATAAGATGTCTTCAGTGTCTATTTTTGTTATGTCTTTGGTTAACTGCTTTAAAGTAAGTTTCATAAAGTAGCGTACAACACATTAATTGTTGCAGTTGCTAATATAGTATTAAAAAATTAAGTAATTGATAATCAACGGGTGCAGACCCATAAAAAAATATTACCTCGGCTTTTCGGGTTTCGCCAATCCAATTTTTGCAGGCGAGTTTTCACCCTTAAATAAATAGTCTAACGGGCTGGCTATATACACTAATTTTTCTCTTGCAACATGTAAGTAACGCTCGGTTGTTTTAATACTAAAATGGCCAAGCAAATCCTTTATGTATCTAATGTCAACTCCTTTCTCCAATAAATGTGTTGCAAAACTGTGCCTTAATGAGTGAAAGCTGAACTTTTTGTGAACATTAGCTTTTTACATAGCTTATGCAAATACTTCCTGAAAAGTTCTAACGCTCATAGGTTTACCAACTTCCATTCCTTCAAATAAATATTTGGCGGGCATTGGTTTATGCAATTTTACTCTTACTGTTATAATTAACTAATTTGTAAGCAACTTTAGGTAACATACTATTTAAAAAAATTATGGCAAAGCCACACTCAAATACATTTACCTGAGTAATTAAGATATAAAAGAAAAAAAATAATAAAGCAAAATTTATTGAGTGGGAATATGAATGTAAATAAAAATCTGTTTACTTACACATATCTCTGTTATTTTATCGAAAATTTACTCAACAAAAAAAGAATACTTTGTATCAAAATGCTTATTTCAATACGGCAATAAATGGCATTAGAAGCAGCATATATAAGCATGTTTTGCCATAATTGCAGTTAATTTTCAGGGTTTTTGTATTACTTTCTCTTGGTTTGGTTCGTGTCTCCTTCGTGTTTGCTTCGGGAATGGTTCGGAATTCGGAAATACTGTCAGAAAATTTGCAGCTTACTGCAGTTATTAATATGTTTTATTCAACGAATTGGTATCTAAGCTTAATGCCCTGTTCAACTATTCAATCTGCAGGTGCTTAACAAACAAAAGCCCTGCAATGGCAAGGCTTTTTGTATGGTTTATTAAAATGTTCGTGAAATGTAATAGCTGACTTCTGTCTCCCGTCTTCTGGCTTCTCTCCAGACTTCTATTTTCCGTCTCCCGTCTCCTGACTTCTATCTCCAGACTCCTGTTCTCTATTCCTCACTTAAAAAAGGATAGGTATAATCAACCGGCGGATTAAAAGTTTCTTTAATCGTTCTGGCACTTAACCAACGGTATAAGTTTAGCATGCTGCCTGCTTTATCGTTGGTGCCGCTGGCTCTGGCACCGCCAAAAGGCTGCTGACCAACTACTGCACCGGTTGGTTTATCGTTAATATAAAAATTACCTGCACTATGTCTAAGTTTATTAGTAGCCAATTCAACAGCAGCTTTATCTGTGGCAATAACTGCACCTGTTAATGCATAAGGGCTGGTAGTATCTACCAATTGCAGAGCTTCTTCAAAATTGTTGGCAGGGTATACATAAATGGTTAATACCGGGCCAAAAATTTCCTCGCACATGGTTATATAGGTAGGGTCGGTAGTTTCTATAACAGTAGGCTGTATAAAATAACCTTCTTTTTTATTGCATTCACCACCGGCAATAATAGTTGCATTCTTGCTACGCTTGGCTTTATCTATATAGCTTTTAATTTTATCAAAACTTTTTTCATCAATTACTGCATTAATAAAATTGGTAAAGTTTTCAACCGATCCCATTCGCATACTGCTAATACCTGCTATTAATTTCTTCTTTACCGCATTGGCAATATTGCTTGGTATATAAGCTCTGGAAGCGGCAGAACATTTTTGTCCCTGAAACTCAAAAGCACCTCGTAATAAAGCAGTAGCCACCACATCTGCATCTGCACTTTTATGTGCCAGTACAAAATCTTTACCGCCAGTTTCTCCCACAATTCTCGGATAGGTTTTAAACAGGCTCATATTCTTACCGATGGTTTCCCACATATTGTTAAACACACCAGTGCTTCCTGTAAAATGCACACCTGCAAAGTCTCTGTGGTTAAAACATACTTTACCTAATGTTGGTCCATCTACATAAATTAAATTAATAACACCATCGGGCAAGCCTGCTTCTTTTAAAATACGCATAAACATTTGTGCAGAATAAACCTGTGTATTGGCAGGTTTCCATACCACTACATTGCCACACATGGCAGCACTGGTTGGTAAATTACCACCGATAGCAGTAAAATTGAAAGGTGTTACGGCTAATACAAAACCTTCTAATGCCCGCCATTCCATACGGTTGTGCATACCCGGCCCGCTGATGGGTTGTTGTTGGTATATCTCACTTAAAAAATGCACATTAAAACGAAGGAAGTCTATCAATTCACAGGCACTGTCAATCTCTGCCTGATAAGCATTTTTACTTTGTCCAAGCATAGTGGTACCGTTCATATAACTGCGGTACTTGGTGCTGATTAAATCGGCTGCTTTTAAAAAGATGGAAGCCCTGCTTTCCCAACTCATATTCTCCCACATAGGCTTTGCTGCCAAAGCTGCATCTATAGCTTGCAGTACATGTTTTTCTTCGCCTTCATGAAAATAACCGAGGGTATGTTTTATTTCATGCGGTGGATGGATGGCTACTTTTTTATTGGTTCTTATTTCTTTACTGCCAATGTACATGGGTATATCAGCTTCTGTACTTTTCAGCTCTGCTAAAGTTTGTTTCAGTTTCAATTTTTCCGCACTGTTGGGGGCATAGCTTAAAACAGGCTCATTGGCAGGTAAGGGGTAAGAGAAATATCCGAGATTCATGTGTGCTTTTTTTAAGGGCTGCAAGATACGATTTACATCATGCCGAATGAAATGGCAGTTTATTTCATTCACAGAAGAAAATTATACAATATGGCTCGCAGCAAACACGGAAAACACAGAAATATTTTGCGGCTTTTGCTTATTACGATTTACATCATACCGAATGAAATGGCAGATTATTTCATTCACAGAAGAAATTATACAATATGGCTCGCAGAAAACACGGAAAACACAGAAAATATTCAGCGTTTTCCGTGTTTTCCGCGAGAAATAACTCACTTAAGAATGAAACGACTATCTGCCATTATTGCTTTTGGAATTTGCTGTTAAGGGATTGATATTTGTTGCAATGTACGTACTGCGTTTTATTTTTATTCTTGTAAAGTTTGCATTTAAACTGCCTGCTGTAAGAAAGCAGGCTGCCATAGATGCAACAACTTATCTGCATAGTGTTGAAGCAAGATTAAATGGCCAATTTGATGAGTTTACTTTTAAGAAAATTACCAAAAGTCACAGCCTTTACCTGCCTATTGTAAATGATAGTTTTACTGCCTTACATGGAAGGTCTACCAATAAAACTGAGCAGTTACGCAGCGTACATTATTTTATCTGCAGTTCTGTATTTGATAATTTCTGGGATAATAAAACACATACGGCAGAGCAGATTGCAGCTATTTTTTATCAACCGCAACAATATCAACCTGCATCTTTTGATGAAAATGTTTTTGTAGAAAGTCATTTGTTTTTACTGAATGAAGTAAAAAGAAAAGAAGCATACCTGCAGGTGTTAGATAAAGTGTTTACTGCACAACAGCTTTCTTTAAAACAATTTGATAAGGATATAACGAATGAAGCTATTCAACACATTACTTTTGAGAAAGGCGGTAACAGTGTTTTGCTCTGTAATTATTATTTAGATGTAGAGCCCACCAAAGCAGAAGAACAATGCTGGTATTTATTGGGTACTATGATTCAGCTTACCAACGATTTGTTTGATACCTATAAAGATTTACAACAACACAGTTATACCTTAGCTACGCGTTGCACCAATGTGTATGAAGTGGAAAGTATTTACCTGCACCAGATTGCACAATTAAAACATTGTATTGCACAACTGCCTTACAAAAAAAACCTGAAGCAATATTTCAGTATTGTAATGGCATCAACTTATACATTGGGTTTAGTGGCTGTTGAGCAATTAAAAAAAATTCAGGGAAACAACGCAACAATGCCGGATTTAAGGTATTTACCACGTAAGGCTTTAATTATAGACATGGAAAAAATAAGTAATGTGTGGTTATGGATTAAACTGATTTTTAAATACGGTAAATTATAAACATAGTAATGCAGATAGTTTTATTTGATAATGCCGCAAGAAACAACCTGTTTCCTTTAACAGCTACCAAAGCTTTGGCAGACCTGCGTTGCGGTATAGTAACCATTAAAGAAAGATGGGCTTTACAAACAGGCTTACCTGTGTTTGTGCAAACAACGGCATATTTACAGCCATTGTATAAAGCTATACCAACTGATGAAAGTATTTATGTTGACGCTGCTGTTTTTGCTGATGATACATTGATGAATCAAATACTTGCACTGCAAACCAATGAATCAATTGAAGATGAGCATGGATGGATTGCTTATCGGGGTGAAGTAGATAAAGCAAATAAAGCTTATAAAGTAGATAATGTAAAAAGGCTAACCCGTTGCTGGCAATTGTTTCAATGGAATGATGAAGTATTAAGAAAGGATTTTGCATTAATAACCAAAGGCAGGGTATCTCAGCCAATATCATCAACTAATTATATTGTAAAACCCGAAGACATTTTTATTGAGGAAGGTGCACGCGTTGAATGTGCTGCACTGAATGCATCAACCGGACCGATTTATATTGGTAAAAATGCAGAAGTATTAGAAGGAGCTGTAATACGTGGCCCTTTTGCATTGTGTGAGAATGGTCTGGTGAAAATGGGTGCTAAAATTTACGGTGCTACAACTGTTGGTGTTAAAGCAATGGCAGGCGGTGAAATTAAAAATGCCATTATTAATAATTACAGTAACAAAGCACACGATGGCTATTTGGGTGATAGCGTAATAGGTGAGTGGTGTAACCTTGGTGCAGGTACAACCAACAGCAATGTAAAGAACACAGCAGGTATTGTAAAGATGTTGAATGCTGCTACGGATAACTTTGAAGAAGCGGGTTTGAAGGCAGGTGTTATTATGGGCGATTACAGCAGAACAGCAATTAACTCATCTATTAATACAGGAACAGTAATTGGTGTTGCTGCCAATGTATTTGGTGAGTTATTGTTGCCTAAAGTAATTGACAGTTTCAGTTGGGGATTAAATCATCAATATGAATTTGAAAAAGCAATGAGAGATATTAATAACTGGAAACAATTTAAACATAAACAATTGACTGATGTGGAGCGAAACATATTGAAGTATATTTTTGATGACTTGCATTGATGCCACACTTGTTGCAGTACAAGAGTGCGACGCAACGATGCTTAATTAATAACAATTAGTTTGTAACCAAATAAAAATAAAACATGCGTAAACAAATAGCTGCGGCTAACTGGAAAATGAATTTAACCTTGGCACAGGGAGAACAATTATTAGATGAAATTATTGCTGCACCACACAGTTTAAGTAATAACCAATTGGCAGTGTTTGCAGTGCCTTTTCCTTATTTAACAATGGCTCAGCAAAAATTAAGCGGAAAGCAAAATGTATTTGTAGCTGCACAAAATTGTTACAGCAAAAAAAGCGGTGCTTATACGGGCGAAGTAAGTGTTGAAATGTTACAGTCAATCGGTATTCAGTATGTGGTATTGGGGCATAGTGAACGCAGAGAATATTTTAATGAAAGCAATCATTTCTTAGCAGAGAAAGTAAATATTTGTCTGGAGTATAACATTACACCCATTTTCTGTTGCGGTGAACCTTTACATATTCGTGAAGCCGATACACAAAATGAGTTTGTAGGTAAGCAATTGGAAGAATCCTTATTTCATTTAAGTGCAGGGCAGATTACCAAAGTGGTTATTGCTTACGAACCCATCTGGGCAATAGGTACAGGCAAAACTGCAAGCAATGAGCAGGCACAGGAAATGCATGCATTTATCCGCCAACAGTTTGCTGCTAAATATGGTGAGGCTGTTGCTAATGAAATCTCCATTTTATACGGTGGCAGTGTAAAAGCTAATAATGCTTCAGCAATCTTTGCTCAGCCTGATGTAGATGGCGGTTTGGTTGGCGGAGCGTCCTTAATCGCTAATGATTTTACAGCGATTATTAATGCGTTGAAATAATTGTGGGAGATATATCAAATCAAATATATCATTAACATCCTGAGGGTTTTAAACTTTTAGGATGTTTTGTTTTATAAAGAAACAGGTAATGGTACAATTTCATAATCATCTAATTTATCTAAATGCAAAATTGTACTGTTACCATCCGTTGTTGGATGAAACATAGGCAGGAATTTAGCACCGTAAACAAATTCAGTAAAACTGTAAGAGCCTCTTGAAATAACAGTATTGGAAAAAGTTTCATCAAAGCCCTGAATAAAAACTAACACTTCTGCACCGGAGTTTTGAATATCTTCTTTCGTTAATCCGTAAAACGGGCTTTCTTCATTAATCATATGCACTAAAGTCCAGTTGGCAGTTAAAGTATTGGCTTTGGTAATTTCAAAAGGAAGGTTATAAAACTTGTTTTTAATAGTACCGTTCTCTTCAACACGTACGGCTAAAGTTGCTTTTGCTTCAACATTAACCAACAGATTTTTTGTATAGGGAACAATTCTGAACATAAAGGCAACACCATCTTTGAAAGGTGTAAATAATCCGTTCTTACTGTATCTTATAAATGCTTTTGGCCTTGCAAATCTTCCGTACAGCAAACCTGTTACCAAAGCAAAACTCATTAGACCTGTTAAAGCTTCAAATGCAGCAACAGCACTGGTTGTAAAGCCAATAGGGTTTACTCTGCCGTAACCCACAGTAGTAAAAGTTTGTGCACTGAAGAAAAAAGCTTCGCCGATTTTATCTGCATTGGTGGTTACAACCATTCCGCCTAAATGATCAACGCCGATTAATAAATAAACAGCAGTAAAAATAAGATTGATGGTTATGAAGAAAAGAATAATAATACAAAGGAATTTCCATGTTTTCATGGAAAGCATGGAATGGTAAAGGTTTAACCTGCTGAAAAAACTCATGCCCTTAACCTGAATGTTAGGCACCCCGTTGTTGTTAAAAAACCTTCCGCCATTATAATTGCTGTTGGTACTTAAGCCCGTTTCTGTTTCTGTCTTTGCCAAACGGTTGAATTTGTTCAGTAAACCCATCTTTATTTACTTTTCTCAAAAATAATGTAATAAATGTATTAACTTAGTGTTGTTTAACCCCTGCATACATATGTATCTCCAGCACACTCTCAAGCAGAGCCTACTCTGGCGTAGTATATATTATTTTTCATTGTTATGTTTAAATATAGCAATAGCCAGAGCTTTAGGTGCCTCTGAAAGTTCAACCATATTTTATCTGAGTAATCTTTTTTCTTTATTGGTATTGATTGGTGGTATGAGTTTGGAAAATGCATTTATTTATTACACTTCAAACAAAACAATTGCTACTGCAAAAATGATTTGGTTCGGGCTTGTTTGGATAATATGTATCAGTTTATTAACAGGAGCAGTTGCTTTTATATACTTTCATTTTGTTGAACCCATAAAACTGTTTCAAAGGGATATTATTGTTTTGTGGGCTGTAATTTTTACCGCAGGCACCCTGTTTATTAATTTCTACAGCGGATTATTTTACGCAACGGGTGATTTTAAAACACCTAATATTATTACTGCTATTCTTAATTTATTGTTGGCAGTTATTATATCATTGTCAGTTTACTTTGTTACCGATACTGACATATTACTGAGCCGGTATTTTTATTTGTTTTTAATTCAGGGTATTATTGTTTTTCTGGTATTTATATTAACCAAAAAACAATATTGGCAACCGCAATTACCATCTTCAAAAGAAAATACAATGTTGTTACATTATGCAACAAAAGCATTGGTTGCTAATATTGTTTTCTTTTTAGTGTACAGAGTTGATTATTGGCTAATAATAAACAAATGTTCAGCAGCAGATGCAGGTAATTATATGCAAGCTTCAAGGTTTGCACAGTTATTGTGGCTTATTCCGCAAATGCTTGCTACCGCTGTTTTTCCAAGAACTGCTGAGGGAATTAATGAAACAGAAATACGAAATGTAATTATGCGTTTTGCGAGAGTTTTTATACTTATTTATGTGCTTATTTCTGTTCTGCTTGTTGTTGCAGGTAACTTATTATTTACGCATTTATTAGGTGGTAGCTTTAATAAAGTAAGTGTTTTAATGTTGTTGCTAATGCCCGGGGTAATTGCTCTTTCAATACTATGTTTACTATCAGCCTATTTTGCAGGTATTAATAAAGTGGCGGTTAATGTAAAAGGTGCTTTTGCAGGCTTAGCAGCAGTTATCATTTTAAGTTCACTGGCATGGCACTATTACACTATTTATGTGGCTGCATTAATAAGTTCTGTAAGTTATTGTGTATGTTTTATTTACGCTTTCAGCATTTTTTCCAAACAACATAAAATTGTTTTTAAAAAGTTAATGATATTTAGCAAGGCCGATTGGCAATTTATTATCAACTTTATTACAAATAAAAGTTAATGCAGGTATTGTGGCTTACAAGCTGGTATCCTAATCCGTACGAACCTACTAACGGAGATTTTATTAAGCGGCAGGCAGAAGCAGTTTCGAAAATTGTTTTAGTTGATGTTATTCATGTAGTACAGGCAGGCATTGAGCTTCATACGAAAGCCGGTGCTATACATGAAAGAGAAGGTAACTTAAGAGAAATTATTCAAAGCTTTCCGTTTAAAAAATGGGGTATTGATTTGATAGATAAAATCCGCTATAACATTAAGTACCATATTTTCATTCGCAACCTTATTAATAGTTATGCTGCTGAATTCGGTAGGCCTCAGTTAATTCATGTTCATATTCCTGTTAAAGCTGGATTACATGCATTATACTTTGCAGATTTATGGGGAATAAAATACTTAGTTACAGAACACGCTTCACATTATACAAAAAACTCTCACGACAGCTTTTTTAATAGAAGTAACTTTTATAAAAGAAATGTTTTTAAAGTTATGAAAGATGCATCAACAGTAGTTTCTGTATCAAATGCTGTTGGAAGTGTATTAAAGCAATTGTTCCCCATAAAAAATTATCAAACAATCAGAAATACAGTTGATATTACATTGTTTAATTACAAGCCTGTTAATAATAAAATTTTCCGATGGATTCATGTTTCTTCTATGCACAATTATCAGAAGAATATTTATGGAATTATCAATGCTTTTACTGAATTGAATAAACAACATACGGATTGGGAATTAATAATGGTTGGCCCATGCAAAGAAGAGCAAAAGCAAAAAGTTGTTGAAGCTGGTCTTGCAGATAAAATTATTTTTATTGGTGAAGTTGACTATAAAGAAGTAGCAGAGCAAATGCAGCAGGCTAATGCTTTTGTATTATTCAGCAGGCACGAAAATTTTCCATGTGTTATAGAAGAAGCTTTGTGTTGCGGTTTACCTGTCGTGACAAGTAATGCCGGCGGTATTGCTGAAGCCATTAATGAAACCAATGGTTTATTGGTTGATATTGAAAATACACAAGCTTTAACAATTGCAATGCTTTCTTTAATGAATCATTATGCTGATTATAACAGAGCAGCTATTGCTAAAGCAGCTATTGCTTTATACAATAAAGAAACTATTGCTCAGCAGATTGTTGAATTGTATAAACAAATTGTTGAATTGTATAAAGAGGTAATAAATTAGTTAAAATTGATTAAGGTTGCTGGTAACTACAAAGTAGATAATTATTACAAAAGCCCAGATATAAAACAACAGGTTTAGAAAATTATTACAGCTCATAAAAAAAGCTCTGGACTTACTCATCCTTCTTTCTGTTTCAATTCTGTCTTCATTGTAGAAGTTGATAAAACTAAAAACGATTTGCGTAAAATTGAATCCTTTATAACCTATTACTACAATTATTTTTAAACACAGCAGCATTATACCGATGATATAAAAAACAGTGAGATGATTTTGTAAAAATGCAATTGCAATATCCATGCTGCTTGAGTTTTCATAGGTTTTTGTAAGGATTTTATTGTGTTGAAAGATTATTGTAAAGATAAAAAAAGAGAGGCATCCTGCCTTTATCTTTGCACACTTTAAGAAAGTATTGCTGAATAAAGATTTGAACTATCCCGATGTTTCGGGATGCGACGCTCCAAAGGGAGTTCTTTGGACAACAATAGTTTAATAGCAGTACAAAAGCAGGGAAAAAAAAATAAGTAAATGAAGAACATCAGGAATTTTTGCATTATTGCCCACATTGACCACGGAAAAAGTACGTTGGCAGACAGATTATTGGAACATACCAAAACTATCAGTGAACGCGATATGCAGGCTCAGGTATTGGATGATATGGATCTGGAACGTGAAAAAGGTATTACTATTAAAAGCCATGCTATTCAGATAAACTATGCTTATAATGGCGAACAATATATATTGAATTTAATTGATACTCCCGGTCACGTAGATTTCAGTTACGAAGTAAGCCGTGCATTGGCTGCCTGCGAAGGAGCATTGTTATTGGTTGATGCCAGCCAGGGTATTCAGGCACAAACCATCAGCAATTTATATCTGGCTATAGATAATAATCTGGAAATAATCCCTGTTATCAACAAGATTGATATGGATGGAGCCATGATACCTGAAGTAACAGACCAGATTGTTGATTTAATCGGCTGCAAGCCCGAAGAAATTTTATTGGCAAGCGGTAAAAGCGGTATTGGTATTGAAGAAATTTTACAAGCCATTTGTGAACGCATTCCTGCCCCCAAAGGCAATGTGGACGAGCCTTTACAGGCATTGGTATTTGATAGTGTGTTTAACAGCTTTAGAGGAATTATAGTTTATTACAGAATATTAAACGGCGTTATTAAAAAGGGGGATAGAATTAAATTTATAGCTACGGGTGCTGAATATGAAGCTCAGGAAGTGGGTGTATTAAAATTAACAATGACGCCCAAGAACGAAGTAAAAGCTGGTGATGTAGGTTATGTAATTACCGGCATTAAAAATGCCAAGGAAATTAAAGTGGGCGATACGATAACAGTTTCAGGCAGCAATGCAGAAGCCATTAAAGGTTTTGAGGAAGTAAAGCCAATGGTATTTGCAGGCATATTTCCGGTAGAAACAGATGCTTTTGAAGAGTTGAGAGATTGTATGGAAAAATTACAATTGAATGATGCATCACTAACATTTGAATTGGAAACAAGCCAGGCATTAGGCTTTGGTTTCCGGTGCGGCTTTTTAGGATTGCTGCACATGGAAATTATTCAGGAACGTTTGGAGCGTGAATTCAATCAAACTGTTATTACAACAGTTCCCAACGTAAGTTTTTATGCTTATTCTACGAGAGGCGAAAAAATATTGGTAAACAATCCCGCCGATATGCCTGATGCCACTAAAGTAGATAGGATAGAAGAGCCATTTATTAAAGCACAAATAATAACGCAAAGCGATTATATTGGTAATATAATGACTTTGTGTTTGGGTAAACGTGGCATATTGATTAATCAATCATACATTACGCCAACGCGTGTTGAATTAATTTTTGAAATGCCATTAACTGAAATCGTATTTGATTTTTATGATAAACTGAAAAGCCAGACACGTGGTTATGCTTCATTTGATTACTCACCTATCGGTTACAGAGAAGCAGATATTGTAAGAATGGATATTTTATTAAACGGTGATAAAGTAGATGCTTTGGGGAGTTTAATACACCGCAGCCGTGCACAGGATTTCGGAAGAAAGTTATGTGAGAAGTTGAAAGAATTATTAACCCGTCAGCAATTCCAGATTGCCATACAGGCAGCCATAGGAGCGAAGGTGATAGCACGTGAAAATATCAGTGCTATGCGTAAAGATGTTACTGCTAAATGTTATGGTGGTGATATAAGCCGTAAAAGAAAACTATTGGAGAAACAGAAAGAAGGTAAAAAACGTATGAGACAGATTGGAAGTGTGGAAGTACCGCAGGAAGCTTTCTTAGCGGTGCTGAAATTGGATTGAATTAATAATAGACTTATTTATACTGAAGCTGGATTTAATCGTCCAGCTTTTGTTTTTGGTACATACTGTTAAATAAACCGTTCTTATTAACCAATTCAGTAAAACTGCCTTCTTCAGCAATGGTACCATCCTTCATCACATAGATATAATCTGCAATTCTTATGTTGTATAGTTTATGAGAAATAAGAATAATAATTTTGGTTTTGGCTAACTCTTTTAAATGTTCAAATAATTCATGCTCAGCTAAAGGGTCAATAGAGCTGGATGGTTCATCCAATACAATTATCTGAGCATCTTTATAAAAAGCTCTTGCTAAACCTAATTTCTGCCATTGCCCTCCGCTAAGTTGTTCGCTATCTCTAAATGTACGGCCCAAGCGGGTTTCATAACCATCAGTAAATTTCTGGATATAAGCATCTGCCCCTGATAATATCGCAGCCTGTTTAATTTTATAATTATCAATAGCTGCATCTTCCATTCCCAATGCAATGTTTTCTTTAATGGTGAAGAAATATTTTTCAAAATCCTGAAAAAGGAAAACAGTATTAAGTCGAAAGCTGTTATTGTCTATATCATTAATGTTTTCATCTTCAATTAAAATACTGCCTTGCTGATTGTGATATAATCTTGCTAATAATTTTACTAAGGTTGATTTACCTGAACCGTTTTCTCCCACAATTGCCATAATGCTTCCCGGCTTACATTGCATAGAAACGTTTTTCAATATTTGTGTTTCTGTTCCAGGATAAGTAAATGAAACATTTTGAATGGATAAACCTTTTTGTAATGTTGGGAAGTTAGTATTTTTTAAATCAGAATGATATGATTGAATATCTAAGAAGCCAAATAAATCTCTCAAAAAAAGTCTTTGCTGAAGCAACTGAACAATTGATTGCAATAAGCCTTTTGCTGCACCTTGTAATCTTTGAAAGCCTTGCAGATAAATAACAAAAACGCCGACTGAAATAGTTTTTTCCCATGCACCTTTAGCTAACATGATGAACACAAAAGCAATTACAATTATTTCAAACAATTCTGATAATAAACTAAACAGGTTTTGCCTGGCATTTAATTTTCTTCTCTTTTTAAAAACATCCCATTTAATGGCTTTAAATTTTTTTATAAAAGAAGAACCGTAACCAAATACTCTAACCTCTTTTGCATGAGTAACCCATGTTAATATTTGATGCAGATAATTGGCTTCTCTTTCAACAGGTACTAATTCTTTTTCTAATTGAAACATTTTAAAACTGTAGTACCATTTTATAATGGCCATTGGTATAGAAAGTGCAATACAAAGCACTGCATAAAACCATTGTAATGTTATAAATAAACTTCCTAAAAAAACTAAAGACAAAACATTAATAACAACGCTGTTGATGTTGCTTAACAGTTGTGTTACTCTGAACACAGATTGTTGTTGTGCTAAATGAAGAGTATCGTAATATTTGGGGTTTTCATAATATTCATAACCTACCGAAATGGCTTTGGTTAATACAATACGTGATAAATAATCTGTTATTCTTTGTTGCTGAATAGTACCAATATAAGTACTCCATTGTCCTATTAAAGCAGATATTAGTTGTACAATACTAAAACCTATAACAATGGGGAATATTTTAGTAAAACTACCATGAGCCTGCTGTGTAATTAACTCAATTAATTGCTTGGTAAAATACAAGCTTAAAACAGGTAAAGCAGATTGTAGAACTATTATAATAATTGTATATAAGGCAGTGGCAGGGCTTGCTTTAATAACCAATACAGTAGCCCTTTTTAAATCTTTTGAAAAATGTTTAACGTTAATTTCTTTTCTTTTCATGCTTATATTAATATTGCTTTTTTGAAGTATCAATATAAGTGAATACGAAGGATGATTAGTAAAGGCTGCTTTTAGTTATTAAATGAAAATAAAAAAAGCCCTGCAATTGCAGGGCTTTTTTGTAACCGCTTTAGGATTTCAAAACTAAAACTGTCTCGTTCTGAAATAGGTTGATTAAAACCAACTTTTTCAGACAGGTTATTGTTAAAAATACTATTGGCCAAGCTGACGGGAGTCTAATTTGAATACTATCAAACCAATTAGAATCAACTTTTAAAAATTATAACTCTTTTCTTATAATCTTCTCAACAATTTCACGATAAGTTTCTCCTATCGGCAACTCCATATCTTTTATAAATACACTTGCTTTTCTTATTGAAGTGATACTTGCAATTGCAACGATGTATGATTTATGTATGCGAATAAATTTTAACGGTGGAAGTTCCGGTTCAATTGCTTTTAAACTTGTACGGAAGAGTAGTGGTTTGTTAGAACTTTTAAGATGGATTTTTACATAGTCACGTAAGCCTTCCATCCATGTAATATCGTCAAACATTATTTTAACATGGCTGTAATCGGCATTAAGAAAAAAATAATCAAGAGAAGACACTACCACATTATTATGTTTGTCTGCTTTTAATTCATATTGTTCTTTTGCCCTGTTGCATGCTTTAATAAAGCGGTCTAAAGCAACAGGTTTTACTAAATAATCTACTACTGCTAAATCATAGCTTTCTAAAGCATATTGTTTATAAGCTGTTATCAGAATCACCAATGGTTTGTTCTCAAGACTTTTTATAAATTCTAATCCTGTTAAACCGGGCATTTGTATATCAATAAAGATGAGATCAATTTTGTATTCTTCAAGTGCTTTCATAGCGTCAAACACATTACGGCACGAAGCAACTAATTCCAGATAAGGAATCTTGCTTATGTTATCTCGCAGTAATTGCAAAGCCAACGGTTCATCATCAATAGCAATACACTTCATGATTTTAAGTTTATAGAGAGGTTAACATTAAACCAATCATCCTGCCTGTCTATCTTCAAACTATATTTATTGGGATATAAAAGCTCTAATCGCCTGGTTACATTTTGTAATCCAATTCCCGAAGTTTTATCTTTTGTTACTTTTTTTTCTTCAAATTTATTCTTCACAACAAAATTTAGTTTGTTATCTGTAACGTTAAGGTATATATATATATCAGGGTTTTGCAAAATACCGCCATGCTTAAACGAATTTTCTACAAATGGTATTAAAAGCATCGGTTCTATAGAATGCCATTCTTCTTTTACATCAAAAATTACTTCTAAACTGAGTTCATTTTCATAACGCTGTTTCTGCAATTCAATATATGCTTTCAAATATTCTGCTTCACTTTTTACAACAACTTTTTCTTCATCGGTTTCATACAACATGTATTGCATAATCGAAGAGAGCTTTATTATTGTAGGCTCTAAATCATTGCTTTTAATTCTTGCCAATGCTGTAATGTTATTCAATACATTAAATAAGAAGTGTGGACTGATTTGTGAACGAAGAAAAGATAGTTCTGTTTTTAAATTTTCTTGCCGAATATTAGCAGTTAAAATATCAGTTCTAATTTTTTCTGCAATCATAATATATATCATACTTATAAGTACAGTAAATAAAAAAGGAATGATATTGTGTGTTGATGATACAAAAAAATTAAAACTTCGATGTGGTGCAAATGGTTTAAATAATAAACCATGAATAAGCATAATCGTACAAAATGAAACTAACAATGTTGACACATAAAGTAAATATTTTCTTTTATAAAATAAATTCCGCATTAATAATAACGCATTCAAATAAAATAAACCCATCCATAAAAAATTAGTAATTGTGTTTATTTTTTGAAATTCCAGTTCATCTGCATCCTTTTTTCTAATGTAATCTGAAGTGAAAATATAAGGTAGTGTAAAAATGATTGCCCATGCAAAAATGTGCATGAGCAATATTGTGTATTTATTTTTAAAATTCAGCTGCATTATGTATTAATTTACTTTAATTCTATTTTGTTCTTCTGTTTGTTGTATAGCTTTTGGTTTTGATTGCATACCAAATCTCCAAACAAAAGCAATATTAAAAACCTGTGAATCTCTTGACCTTGAGATTGTTGACTGAACATCCTGAAAGTTCTGTGTTTCCCTGATTATATTAGTGTAAAAGATATCACGAATATTAAATTTCAAACTTGCCTTATTATTCAACAAACTTTTTGAGATACCTGCCGAAACCTGACCGATTGGTAATGAAAGTGCTTGCCCCTCATCACGGTCTTTTGTGGTATAGGTACCTGATAATTCAGCAGACAAACCATGTTGGAAACTGAATTGATTATTAATGTTAAGAGACAATGCTACTTGTTTTGCATTTAACGAATAACCTGCTATTGCACCATCATATTTATTTTCATAAAGATTAACAAAGAAAACTCCTGTATACCATTTTGTGAAAGGAATAGTTGCACTTTCCGATATCCCGAAATTATATCTTGTACCGATATTTCCCACACTACGAATAATTATTGAATCCTTATGTAAAAGCGTTTCATTTATCATATCATGGATAACACTGTAATTTAAGGTAGTAGTAAAAATATTTTTATAAGTATGGCTCAACTCAATGTTATTGCTGAACTGCGGCTGTAAATATGGATTACCTGAAAGTTGCATATATCTATCAACAATAGAAATAAAAGGATTTAACTGCTGATATTCAGGTCGGTCAATTCTTCTGCCGATTGATAAACCAAATTGATTTTTAGCATCAAGCTCATAACTGATAAAAGCTGTTGGAAATAAATTTACGTAATTGCGGCTGAAAGAAGAATCACCAGACTTTGAAGTTTCAAGTCCTTTATAATTTGTATTCTCTGCTCTTAACCCTACCTGCACATTAAAATCACCAAACTTTTTATTCAGATTCACATATGCAGCATTAATATTTTCGGTATAGTTAAAATTATTACTTAGAGAATCCAATAATTTTTGTTCATTATTTTTTATAGTATAATACTGTGTAGAGTTGCTTGTTTTTACTATACTCGCCTTTATACCTGCATCTATTTTCAAACCGTTTTTTAACGATTGTACATAGTCAAGGCGAGCAGAATATACATCTATCTTCAGCGGAAGTATATTATGCAAATAGGATGTTGATTGTAATATTCCACCTGCATTATAAGTATTTCCATTTACATTTTGATTACCTGAAAAATCGTAATGGAGATAATCAAAATTGCCGGTCAAATCTTTTTTACTGCTGTCAAAAGATGTATGAAAATTAATGTTCAGTGTTCCGTTTTTCCATTGGTTATCTACCGTACGTGTTGTTTTTTCAATTGATGTCGTATTACCGTTTACATCTTCTAAATAACTTGTTGTAAAACTATTTTGATCTTGTGGTGCGATAAAACCTGATGCAACAAAGCCGATAGTTGTTTTTGAATGAATATAATAATCAAAACCTAATTTTAAATTATTATTCTGTGCCAGCATAAGATTATGAGTTGTTTGGTCTAATGTATAAGATGTTTTACCTGTTGAATCTAAAAATTTCCTGTTGGCATCCACATTCATAAATCCTTTATTCAGGGTATAACCATAGTTTAAAAAAGCATTCATATTTGTGTTACGATAATTAAGCATAATGCTGTTGTTTGATTTCGGAAATACACCCTGTCCATAGTTTAATGTTACACTTCCATTAAACCCTTTTGTACTGTTTTTCTTGGTTTTAATATTAATAACACCTGCATTACCGGAAGCATCATATTTAGCTGAAGGGTTTGTCATAATTTCAATCTGATTTATTTGATTTGAATTCATATTGCTTAAAAGGTTTGCCAATTCCGAACTACTTAAATAAGAAGGCTTACCGTCAACCATAACCAACACT
>SAIW01000009.1 GCA_004028795.1 Chitinophagaceae bacterium | reverse complement strand
CCCGCCATTCTTGTTGTTGTTGAAACACAATGGTCTGTTGTTAATCCTACAATTACAAGTTTGGTTATTTTCTGTTTGTCGAGTTGCTCTTTTAAATCTGTTCCGATAAATGCACTATTGACATTTTTTTTGATAATTGGTTCTTCGTCAATCGGTTTTATAATGTCTTTGAATTCGTTTCCTTCATGCGATTCGTGTAATAAAGAAGTCGGTATTGAAGAACAATGTTGAATATGAAAAATCGGAAGATTGTTTTTTCTCCAAAGTTTCAAAAGTTCACCTGCCTTATTTTCTGCATCTAAATTATTTCTCTGTCCGCCCCAATATTCTATATTATCAAAACCTTTTTGAATATCAACTAAAATTAGTGCTGGCCTGTCTGATTTTGAAATACTCATTTTATTTCTTGTTTAAATTTTATCTACAAAGTGATTGTTTAAAGTAACGCTTAATGGCCGTAACTCTGCGAAGGTGGCTGTGGTGCTTTTGCATTTAATTCTTTCTTGTCATAGGATAAGGGAATGAAAATACAATTTGTTTAAAAAGCCATTTCTCATTTTTCTTTTCAAGTCCGCCAGAAAGCCTTATAGAATACTTTATTTCTAATGAACCACTTTCAATTTGTTGTATCAAATTGGCTGCTTGACTTGAATAGGCTAAAAGTTTACCACGAGGTGTCTTTTCGTTCGCAACACTTTGGTTAAGCAAGTTCATTGCAAAACTATAGGCAGCATCTTTTGTGGGAAATGACATGGATGCTGTACCACGAACCATAAAAAAAGTATAGTTACCTGCACCGGTTAAGATAATATTATTGGTGTCAATATTCAGGTTAAACCAATACATCCAATCAGTCTTAAACAAATTTTTTGCAGCAGCAATACCTTGCATAAATTCATTATCGCCGGTACCAATAAGTTGAATATCATTTGAACACAAGTCTGATGTAAACTTATCAACCTGCGAAGTGTCTCTTTTTGTATACCCTTCTTGAAATTTTTTAAACAGAGACACAATTTGAGTATTTACCTGCCCATGAGTCATAGAAGATATGCAAAACAAAAGAATGATTACAAAAATGCTTTTTTTCATATTAAAGTAATTTTTTAGCCTTGTATACAATATTAAAGCTTTGCGATGTTGCGGAATTTGAAAAAAGTCAGCCCACAACTAATGTTAATTAAAATTATAAAAGTTCGTTAGAGAATGAATGATAAGTTTTATCTGTCTTCCACTGCATTAACGTAAATGCTCTGTTGTGTGTAGCTTTTTATGTTTGTTTATTAAGTTTTTCAATTTCGTCAAAAGCCTCTTTGCGTTGAGCGTCTGTCAGAATAGACATACAAAAAGCAAGTAAGTGTTCTTTAACCTCTCTTTTCCCTTCATGAACACCGAGACTATAAAAATGAGTATCACTTATTCTAAGCAAAATATTAATTACATCATTCGTCAACATATAGAAACAAAGTCGATTTACGAATTCTATTTTTGTTGAATGAACTCCATCATATCTGTCTTTGTCGAAATACCATTTTAGGAAATTATTTTGAATCTCCTTACCCACACTCGAGTCGCAAAACAATTTGTCAAAGCGGTTGATTTCGGAAACATGAGCAAATTTGTTTCTGATATGTGCTATGCATGTTAGCTTTTTTAAATCTTCTTTATCAATACCTCTTATGTCTTGGATTAATTGTAATTTTTGGAAAAAGCTTAAAGCAGTTGAGGCGTGTCCCAATGATTTTGAATTTTTCCAATCTATGTCTAAAATATTACCGATTACTCTTGATGCTAATTCTTCAATAAAAATAGAATTCTCAATAACACAGAGTCGTAAGTCTTTATTAACCGAAGCTATTTTAAAATCATACTCATTGCCCATAGTCTGAAAAGTTATACATACCTTATAAATATAAGCAATCTAACAAAATGATAATTTTTTATAAAGTATTAATATACAGAAAGAGCCTACCCTATAATAGATTGGGTGTTGTAATCTTTACATATTATCAATTATTTCTTCCGCTAACCCAAAAGAAAGTGTCATGCCCGCACCTCCTATTCCGTTAAGAATAAAAATATTCTCAGCAACTTTTAAAAAGATTTCAGTACTGCCATCTGTCATTTTAGGGTAAATACCATGCCATGTTTCTGTTTGTTGCCAACTGTTAATAACACATATTTCAGACAAATAAGCTTCAATTAATTTATTGAGATGATGTTTATCAAAAGGGTCAAACGTATGCCCGTATTCATGTGTATCGCCAACTATTAAATCACCATCATCATTTTGAGAAACCATTACATGAATACCATTACTAACATATTCCTGTAGTTCATTTTCAAAACGTTGTTTTAACAGATATAATGATTTGGCTTCTTTAAAGCTGTTATAATGTATTAATGATAGTCCTCCGCACACAGCTGTTCCTATTCTATCACTATTGTTTTGTAAACTATACTTCATCATTTGAAGTTTACATTTAGTGATAGGTAATTGTTTAAAATAATCGGGATATAATGTTTCGAAATCTGCACCTGAGCAAACAAAAATGATATCTGCCACTGAGTATTTATCACCATAAAAAACTTTGTTTCCCTGTATTGAGGAAATGGCTACTTCCCAAACAAATTCAACACGATATTTTTCAGCAAGAAATAATGCAACTGCGGGTATGGCTTTTCTTGGATTAACAATCATTTCAGCAGGAGAATACAATCCACCAATTAAATTATTATTGTTGATGTATTGATATTTTGATTGAATAGCTTCAGGGGTTACTAATGTTGAACTTCTTCCGGCATTTTTAAAAGCATCTTGTAATTCATTTAATACTGTCCACTCATCTTCATGATATGCCAAATGCATACTGCCACATTCATCATACCATATATCGGATGCATCTGCTATTGCTTTCCAGATTGCCCTGCTTCGCATAGCACGTTCATATAATTTTCCTGTGGGCTGCCCTACAGGCCATACCATACCAAAGTTTCTTATGCTTGCCCCTACTGCTTTTGTATTTCTTTCAATAACTGTAACCTTATAACCTTTAACAGCTAAGGCTCTTGCTGTAGCTAAACCAACAATACCCGCACCTATTACAATGGCTGTTTTATTGCTCATTATTTTGTGATTGATAAATAAATTTTGATTGAAAAGAAGCTACAAGTATAAGCAGTAAACCGGCTGTTCCACCTATATAAAATAACTGTTCAAAAAAAGTTTGCCAGGATAGTTTAAGCCTGAAAGCTTCTTTAACAATTAAAATGATAACAGTACCCATGTATCCAAAAGCATCTGCCACATACATTGCAAAACCAACAGTACCCTGCACTTTATATGCTGCCATCATTCTTTCAAACAAAATACAGTTATAAGAAACATAGCTTACATACATGCCAGTAGTAGCTATAATAAACCAATAGTAAGTAGTAACATAATGCAACTGATACAATGCAGTAGCCATTACGCAAGCTGTAAAACCAACTGCTATTATTCTTTGATTGAGTTGAAAGGCTGCATAATTATTTTTAATTATATAGAAACCGCCGATGACTATTAAAACAAATATTGAGATAAGAGTTGCCGTTTGCGTAAATATGGCTGTATTGTTATAACCCGTTTCTATCCACAAATCATTTGAAAAATCTTCGCAGAAATCTCTGATTACTGTAAGCAACGTATAAGCTATGCAAAGCGGTATTAATATTTTGATGTATTGCTGAATAAAACTTTTTCTATCAGTTTTAGACATTGGTTTTCTTAGTGTTTTTAGTACTTCGTCTGTACTATCGGGTAAAGGAGATTGATTTAAGAGCAGTACAGCAATAAACGCAGGAATAATGAAAAAAGCACCTGCTGCAAAAGGCATCCAAACTGTGGGAATAAAAAAATGCGACTCTATTAATCTGGCTACAGTTTTTGCAAAGCCACTGGCAAAAATAAAACTGGTGGCTAAAACAGCTCCCATAATATCAGTAAAAGTTCTTCCTTCTAAATAGGCAAAAACCAAGCCCCACACCATTCCTAACGGTAACCCGTTTACAAACATGAAAAAAATATTATAAGGAGATGGCGTGATTGCAAATAATAATAATGCCAGCCAGGCTGTAACTAAAAGTAATAAAATAGTGGCTGCTCTTTTTTGAATAGTAATAGTTGAAACAACTCTGATACCAATCCATTTACTTACCAGATAACCGATGCTTTGTGCTATTACCAAGCTGCTTTTATATGAAAAGCCGTTGATAGATTGTGCTGAAAAATTTAATGCAGTATATGGCTTTCTGAAACCATACATACAGCTATAAACAGAAAATGCAGTGAGAGACATAAAAACAATCAATTGCCAGGATGCTGCATATTGAAGTTTATGCCTGAGTGTTTTTAAAGGAATAAACGAGTTGAACAACATTATTAAATGTGTTGTTTAAATTAGTTCCTGTAATTCCAATAAAGAGTCGATAATTCTATCCGGTTTAAATTGAGTAAGCTCTTCTCTTGAGTAAGCTCCGGTTGTAACACCTATAACTAAACCGCATCCTGCATTTCTTCCTTCTTTAATATCCGCTTCCGTATCTCCGATTTTTACAACATTTGTTTTTTGGTGGATATCCAGTTCAGCCATAATTTTTTTAATCATATCCGGTGCAGGTCTTCCTTCAGCAACTTCATCGCTTGTTACTACTGTTGCTATAAAAGGCAGTTTATTCCAATCAAGGTTTTTAAGTAAGGCATCTGTGATGGCACGGTTAAAACCTGTATTCAATGCAATATCTATTCCCTTACTGTGCAACCATTCAAAGGTTTCTATTGCATAAGGTTGCGGTTTTAATGAAGTATCGTTTTCATAAAATGAAACCATACTTTCAATAAACTCGCCGTGCATTTTATTTATCAGTTCATCAGTAAGATTGAATTGATATTGATTATTCAATATGGTTATTGCCTGCTTTTTTTCATAACCCATAATGTGGGCAACATCTTCGGGCGAAACTGAAAAACCATTATTATTAAAAACTTCCCTAAAGGTTTCATTAATACTTCCGGCATCAACTACTGTAGTACCTGCTATATCAAACACAACTAATTCGTAATGCATAATTTTATTTGTTTTGTAAGTGAGCTATTGCCATTGCTTTATATTTATTAAGTGATGGAACAGGTATGTTTTGTTCTTTTGCTTCATCATCCCATCTTCTTAACTGAACGTATAATGAATGCAGAGGGTCTGCTTCAAATTCCAAAGCCTCTGCTTCCGTCATTTTTCCACCTTGATGTGCTAATGTTTGTTTACTTGCTTCTGAAAGAATATTGTAATAAGCAGGTTCTTTAAATGCTAAATATCTTTTTGCTGCAACATGGCTCTTAACAAGTTTTGCTATTGTTTCTGAAAAGCCTTTTTGTATAAGATAATCGTAGCCGATATTTTCATGGTTTACTACCCCATATTGTTCCATTCGTTCTACTTCCATTTCCTGTTCACATAAATGCCCGATATCATGAAAGAAAGCTGACAGTATAACTTCATCATCATAACCCGCAGCTTCTGCCAGAGCAGCGGCCTGTGTCATATGTTCTATCTGAGATACTTTTTCTCCTATATAATCTTCAGAGCCATATTGTTCGTATAACCTAAATATGGCTTCAACAGTTTCTTCGGGTTTAGTTAAACTATGCATCATTTATTATTAAAATTCAGTACCTCTTGTTATCTAAATATTTTGCATGTATTAAAAAAATAAAAACAGGACCAAGAATAGCCCCGTTTTATCTATGTTAAAAAAACTACGCTGAATTAATTATTTTATTAACCACATTTTTCCATATAAATCATCTGTTCCACCAAATTGAGATTGTATAGCAGCTTTATAATTATCAGTATTATAATTAATTTCTCCCAAAGGATATTGCCATCTTGTAGGGATTGTATTTGAAGGTGTTCCTACTCCCGGACCGCCTTGTGCAAAAGTTGGTACACCTGTTCTTCTCCAGTTATAAAAAGATTCATATCCGGAATTCATCCAAAAGGCTATATATTTTTGAGTAAGAATTTGTGTTAATGCTGTGGATGGTGTAGAAGACAGAGCTACATTATTTAAGAAAGTATTTACATCTAAAGTTACTGTTCCATAACTTGTCACGTTACCGCTGTAATCACCAACAGTAACTACTTTTCCTTGTGTAATTCCATATAATCCTAATGAAGCATTTATACCTGCATTATACCAAGTTGATGCTGTACCACTAACCCATCCAAGAGTAATAGCTTCTGCTATGTTAAAACACATTTCCGGATAACCGATTAAAATGTAAGGTTCTGCATTTGCACCAGAGGCAGAGTTCATGTATCTGTAATAATTCATACAAGAATAAGCACTATCTGAACTAAAGTTTGCAAAACCTGATTGTGCTAAATTGTTATCTAAACCAACGTAAGCAGTAAAATCACCAACAGTTTTAGCTTTACTGGTTATGTATTTTAATGCCGGTGTTGTTAACACAAAAGTTCTCGGATCTTGGTTGGCGGTTAAAAGATTTAAAAAAGTTTTATTAATGTTAGCACAATTGTTATAAGGTGCATTACCTGACCTATTTGGTGGATATAAAGTAATAGCAGTGTATTTAAAAGCCATGTTATCACCATTACCTGTCATAATAGGATACTTAGTTGAATTATTAACAATAGCAGCAAATTGTGACGGGATATTTAAGTCTGCATTATCTACTGCTCTTTTGCTTAAACTGATTAATACTCTTAATTTATAGGTATTAATTACTTTTTGCCATTGTAAAAACGTTAAACCAAAAACATCGCCTGATGCATCTACTTTATTATTAGCAGTAGCTGTACCATACAGGTTGCTAATTAGTGTATTGGCAGTATCTAATAACGCTAAACAGTTTTTATAAACATCGTGTTGAGTATCATATTTTGGTGTTGCATTATTTATATCCCCTGCCTGGCTCATTGGTATGTCTCCAACACGTTGTGTTAACCAAATAAATGAATAAGCTCTGAAAAATTTACTTAAAGCAAAATATACATTCGTTGTATTACCATATTGCTTTTGAGCTTGCTCTTCAAGCTTAGTACAATATTTAATGTTATCATAGGTATCGCTTGTGTTAGACCAACTGTAAGCATTAGAACCGAAATAATAAGAATAATTCGATACAATGTTTTGATTATAACGATATACGTTTGAAATAATTGGCTCCTCTTCTTTCATTAAATTAGCAGTAATATGATTTAAAAGTAAAGATGCCGGTACTGTAGCACTTTCTGCAACCACATTCGGATTACTAAGTAAATCGCCTTTTTGGCAACTACTAATTAACAGGGCAGTAATAGCTACAAACCCGATTAATATATTCTTAAAATTATTTTTCATAATTATTTTTTTAGAATTTTAGAATGATACGTTGATGTTAAATCCAAATCTTCTTCCTGTTGGGCTTTGTAAAGTACCGTTTGCACTTACACCATTTAAGCTTCTATCATAATCGTTATAACCGGCAGGAAATTGGTCTAAATCAATATCCTTGCGTTGTGCCCAATAAAGTAAATTTCTACCAACTAATGAGAAAGAAGCTGCTTTAATAATTTTTGATTTAGCTAAAAACTTCGCAGGTAAATTATAGCCTATTGTTACTTCACGTAATTTAACAAAAGAACGATCTACCATCCAGTATTCTGTGATACCTGTTAAACGTCCGGTAACTTGATTCTGAACTGTTGTAGGAACGTCGTTAGCTGCAAAAGTTAGTGAAGAAAGATTTGTAATTTCACCATTTGCGAATATTGGTGTACCACTTATAATTTTTACCCCCTGACCAACATAACGTCCTGTGTAAGGTGTACCATCTGCATTTTTTGTTGGAAGACCTGGAGCTGTAATACTACCAGCACCATTTACACCACTGATCGCATCTTTCCATTCAGCTAAACGGGCAGCACCAAAAGCACCTGTTGCACTTTCAATGGCTGTACCACCGTTCATACCATCTTTATAAACCTCATCCCAAATTTTTCCACCAATTCTGCCATCAAATTGAAAACTGAAAGTAAAGTTGCTGTATGAAAATTTATTGTTTACTCCGAAAGTATAATCCGGATTTAAGAAACCTAAGAATTTATTATTACCAATATCTGAAGGTGATAAGTAAGGTAGACCCGCATTAAATACTATATTGCCATTACCATCATGTACAAAACCTTTGTCATACAAAGCATCCATACGGTCTCCCTTCTGATATGTATGGTTATTAATGGTTAAACCTGTTTCATTTCCATAAATATCTTTTAAAGTTTCTTTATAAGTAGAATAATTAAATGTTACATCCCAATTTAAACCCTTTGTACTTCTTAAAGGAGAACCTGTAAAACTTAATTCAAAACCCTTTTTGCGTGTTGTAATACCATTTACATTGGCAGCACCATAACTAGTAGAAGATGCAACCGGTAAAGCATAAATTAATGGTCCATTATCACTTAAGAAATAAGTGAAATCTAACCCTAATCTATTTTTTAAGAAGCGAATATCAATACCACCTTCATAAGAAATTCTGTTTGCAGGTTTAATATTTGGATTTGCAACCGTATTAGAATAAGAAACTGAAGCTGTACCGTTATAATAGCTTTGATATGCATAGCTATTTTGATTGGCATAAGTTGGGCCGTCATAAGAACTTATTAAATCTGTACCATATCCTAACAATCCACCGTTAGTGCTTAAACCTGTAATTTGTGTAAATGCTGAGGCAACAGTAGGGGAAGTTAAAGCACTTTTAACATCTGCATACGATGCTCTGATTTTTAAGAAGGATATTGGCTGGGGTAATTTTACATAGTCACTAATAACACTACTCAAAGAAACAGAAGGATAATAGTAGGTAGCATTAGCGGTAGGTAATGTAGATAAATTATCGACACGGCCTGTATGAGATAATGTAAAGAAATTTTTATACGTAAAATCTAAAGAATAAAAGGCACTATACACTTGCATTTTAGAACCCCAAGTATAAGATAAAGTTGGAGCTATTGAATTAGATAGTGCATATAAATTAGGAATAGCTAACGCCTTGGTTGTACCGAAGAAAGAATTGTATGTAAATGAACGAGAGGCACCACCCACTAAAGCTGTTAAACTGAAATTTTTAAATTTCTTATCGTAATTAACTATTAAATCTGTATTGTTTTCAAATAAGTTTCTTCTGTCTTCACGGTAATCCCCATACCAACCAAAATAATACCAAGGTGTATATGTATTTAAGTTAATACCTGCAGGTACCTGTTCAGTCCTTGTTTGGTTCCATGTAGAAATTTGAGAACGGAAACTTGCACTTAAACTATTATTAAACTTGTAAGAAGCTTTAACATAGCCGTTAACATCTGATTTATCATGTGAACGCAACCATTTCTTTGCAATAAACCATGCACTGTTTTCTCTACCATATTCTTGTGCATAAGGAATTAAATCTTGTACCCCTTGAGGCCCTTTATAAATATCTTTAAGATCATCAATATTGTAATCAGATGAGCCATAAACTTTAAACATGTATATGTAACTATTAGGACCATAGTTAACATCAGGAATATTAGGCGTATATTGTTTATTATAATTTAAGCTGGCTTCAACTCTTAATTTGGTAGTAATATTATAACCGGCATTTAAGAACAAGTTATAAATATTTAATTTAGTATTCGGAGCAACGCCTCTTTGATTCATATTAGAAACTGATATTCTGATATCTGATTTATCAGTAGCCGCAGACAAAGAAACATTATTAACATTTATGATGCCTGTTTGCATGAATTTATGGAAATTATCTGCACCACGAGCAGTCCATGGAGTGGGAGTTCTAACTTGAGCTACTGGGTCCCAAGGGCTATCGTATTGTTTAACTAATTGACCTTCAAAATGAGGACCCCATTCCGGCAATCTTTGTTTGTTATCATACAAAACATCACCATATGAGTATTTAAAAGTAGTACCACGGCCGTATTCTACCTGGCTTTGAGGTTCTGCAATAAAACCTTTTTCAAAGACAGTACTTGTATTAACATCAACCTGCCATCCTTTTTTATCTTTTGTTCCTCTTTTAGTTGTTATTATAATAGCACCATTAATACCTCTTGAACCGTATAAGGCCGCTGCATTGGCTCCCTTCAATACAGTATAAGTTTCAATATCATCCGGGCTAACGTTCCATGTATCTGTATTTACGGGTACTCCATCAATCACAAATAATAAATCTTTACTACCACGCAAAACCAATTCAGGTCTTCCTAACATTTCAGGATTTGCACCCACACTTAGGCCTGCAACTTTACCAACCAAAGAATTGACAGGGTTAGCATCTCTTGCCTTTACTAAATCTGCTCCTTTAACCTCTTGAGAAGAGTAACCTAATCTTTTAGTTTCTTTTTTTATACCGTAAGCCGTTACCACAACATCTGCTAATTGTTTAGCATCGTCTTCTAAAATAATGTTCAATTCTGTAATAGAAGCAGTAAAATTTACAGTTTTGGAAATAAATCCAAATGAAGTAACTGACAATTGTGTTTCTGAAGCCGAAACAACGATGGAAAATGATCCGGCATTGTCTGTTACAGTTCGTTTTGCCGAATTTACAACACTAATAATTGCCCCAGCTATACCAACCCCTTGTTTGTTTTGAACTTTACCTGTAAGCGTTCTTTGCTGAGCAGTTACAAGTAAGCTTCCTAACAAAAAGAATGTTAAGCTGCATAATAATTTTTTAGTTGCTCTCATAAAAAGTTAAAATTTTTCAAAGATTCTTTTAGCATTGTTAAGCAATTGTACCTTGATTGTTATGAAAATGTTATTCAGGTTTTTTTAAGCTTTTAGACATAATTTGATAATAAACAGATAACATTGAATGCGAACAATTCATTTTTGCTTTGAACCTAAAATTGTTTATGAGAATTACTGCTATTTGCCTTTTCTTGTCTATCATAATAATTTCTACAAAAAGTAATTGCCAGATTACAGATAGCTCCCAACGTAAAGTATATCTACAGGGATGTGTAAATTTTAGAGATATTGGCGGATATAAAACCAGTACCAATAAAACTGTAAAGTGGGGTAAGATTTACCGCTCTGCAGAAATTAATAAATTAACACAACAAGATATTAATGAGTTAGAAAAAAGAAATATAACTACTGATATAGATTTCAGAGGATTAGAAGAAGCTAAAAAAGCCCCCGATGCTGTTTGGAAAAATGTTGATTATATACGTTGCGGTGCAGGTAGTGAAACGAATATGAACTGGATACAGGCTCTGAGAACCGCTACTAACGGAGATTCATTAATGATAACCTATTATGAAAAAATCGATTCTTTGGGATTAAGGTATAAAACATTATTCAGCAAGTTACTTACGCAAAAAAATAATGAGGCAATAGTATATCATTGTACTGCAGGCAAAGACAGAACAGGCATTGCCACAGCTTTAATTCTTTATACATTGGGAGTTCCTATGCAGAAAATTTTTGAAGATTATGAAGCATCCAATTACTACAGACAGGCAGATAATAACAGAATGATTCAAATGATTAGTACTATGGGTACCAATAAAAATGTTGCAGAGTCTATAGTTACTGTTAAAGCGTCTTTTCTTCAGGCAACACTTAATAAAATAATTACTCAATATGGTTCTGTAGATAATTTTCTTGAGAAAGAATTAGGAATCGGTGCAAAAGAAAAAGCCATGCTTCAATCTAAATTTCTTGAATAAAATGAAGCTGGAAATAAGAACTGCTTTGCCAAGTGATTTGAGAGATGTTCATGAAATGATTTGCCTGTTGGAAGCAACAAGTTTTGACTTTGAAAATTTTAAAAGAATCTATTATCAAAACATTTGCAATCTTAATAATATTTACTTATTAGCTGTAATTGAAAAATCAAATACAGTTATCGGTATCATCTCCTGTCATGGTCAGGAATTATTACATCATAATAAACCTGTTTTTGAAATACAGGAATTTTTCGTAAAAGAAACTTATAGAAATCTTGGCGTAGGTAAAAAATTAATTACCACTTTAGAAAATGAAATAAAAAGAAAAAAATCTGTTGCTGAGTTGGAAGTAACTGCTAATAAATTAAGAGAAACAACACATCAATTTTATTTAAAAAACAGTTTTATACAAACACATTTAAAGTTTACAAAAAATCTTACTTTATGAATTTTTTCTTTTCTGTATTTTATGTTTGTTTAACTCTCTTTTCAAAAGCAACAGTTCCCGCCAATAAGGTTTCAGGTACTTCTGAAAAAACAGTGATTATTATGATGGATGGAATGGGTGTCGATTACTATAGAAACAGCAATATGCCAACCTTACAAAGAATTGAAAAAAATGGTGGTTATAAAGAAGTTTCCGCATTAATGCCTACTGTAACCAATGTAAATAATGCAGCTATTTGTACCGGTGTATTCCCTGAAAAAAATGGCATAACCGGAAATACATTTTATAATAAGGAAAAAGAACAGGAATTTTTTATGGAAGATGATTCCTTGCTGTTGGCTCCAACAATTTTTGAAAAGGCTAAGCTGAAAGGAATACACTCATTACTATTTTCAAGTAAAAAGAAAACTACAAGTTTATTATTCAAAGGGTCTGATGAAGCTATCTCTCCTGAAACTGCTTCTCCATATTGGATTAATGTTGCTGGTACACCGCCATCAGTTTTCAGCAGCGAGGTAAATTACTGGCTAATGAATGCAGCACTCTATGCAATGAAGAATAAGCCGGATATTGATTTGTTTTATATTCATACAACAGATTATCCTATGCATACCTGGCCCCCTGAAAGTAAAGAGTCGAAAGAACACTTACATAAATTAGATAGTTTTATCAATGCAATTATGCTTGCATTACCTGAAGCGAAAATTTTTATAACAGCAGACCATTCTGTACATCAAAAAAGTTTATGTCTGGATTTACAGAAGATATGTTCCAATAAAAATATGCCCATTAAAGCGGCAGTATCAGCAGAAAAAGATAAATACTTTATTCATCATCGCGGTTTTGGCGGTACCTCTTATGTGTATCTTAACAATGCAAAAGATTCATCTCTTATTAAAAAAATATTACTGTCAGTTAAAGGAGTAGAAACCGTTTTGAGCCGTGAAGAAGCTGCTGCCAAATATCATTTAATGCCTTCAAGAATCGGGGACTTGGTTGTATTAGCAGATAAGAATACCGTTTTTGGTGACTTGGAAAATAAAGAGCAGGAAAGCCTGCCTTCCACTTATCGTTCACATGGTTCTGTTTATGAATTAAGTGTACCTGTTTTTATGCATAATGTAGTTGATGCACCAAAAAAATTAAAATCGGTGGCATACAATTTTCAGATTACACAATTTGCAGGCTTTTAAATTGTAGAGGACTATTTTAATTATTTAGATAAAGTATAAACTGATTTCCCCGCAACCCAGGTATTTAGTATCTGAAGTTGATGAATTTGGTTTGAAGGAATAGTTGAAGGGTCTTTATCAAGTATAACAAAATCTGCATACTTACCTTTTTCAATAGTTCCTTTAACTGATTCTTCTCCTGTAGCTCTTGCTCCGCCTTTAGTGTACATTATTAAAGCGGTTTCAGCATCAACACATTGGCTGGCACCCAATTGTTTACCATTAGGTGCGGTACGTATTACTGTTGATTCCCATCGCTGCAAAGTATTATAATCAGAAACAGGTGAATCTGAATGCAAAGCGGGTAAAATACCTGCATCTAAAAAGCTTTTTGTTGCAAACATTTTACTTAATCTTTCTTCTCCATAAGGTTCTAACAAATCGCCCAATTCATTAATATAATTATGCAGCACAGGAATTACGCCTAATTTTTTAATTCGTTTAATTATACTGTCGTTAACAACACTGCAATGTTCTATGCGGTGGTGCAGTTGCAGTGGATTACCATCTGCATAAACTTTTTCAAAAGCATTTAATACCATATCAATTTCTCTATCGCCATTACTATGCACACAAATTTGTAAGCCTTTTCTATGAATAGCCAGGAATAAAGAATCTAATTCTGCCTGGCTGCGTTTATAAGGTATGCCGTAATAATCCATTTTACCGGTTGATGGATTAATCATGTTGTAAGGTTGATATAACCAACATGTTTTACCACTTAAAGAATTACCATGAAATACTTTCATAGCTTTTACTCTTAAAAAATCATTTTGTACCTGTTCTATTTTTTGTTCATTAAACCATTGCAATACTTTCCATGCATCCGCTTCATGCTCACCATCTCCACCTTCCATCTCAGGTAACAATTTATCTAACATCATCACATTAAATCGCATTGGGAAACGTTGTTGTACCAATGCCTTATAAATTCTTAACCTGCCTGTATCTGCACCGGCATCTCCAATACTTGTTATACCATAAGACAGTATATTACGGAAATAATCAGCGTAATTATTTACTTCTTCTTCAAAGCTTTTTTGCGGGTAAGGTATTATAGCATCATTCTTTGTAAGATTATGCGATGCGGATTCCTTACAAATTCCTGTTGGGTTTCCATCGGCATCTCTGTCAAACTTTCCACCTGCAGGATCTACTGTATTTTTATTAATATGATTGATGGTTAATAAAACAGAATTAGCTGCCGATTTATGCCCTGAAGCATGAACCAATATTACAGGGTGATTAGTTGTTGCTTTGTCTATAATTGCCGCTATGGGTTCTGTTCCCAATTTGCTTTCATTATAACCTCTACCTCTGATAAGCATTCCCGCAGGAGTAATACTTGCTTTTCTCTTTATAAGATTTATTAAACTTGATACAGATGTTACCGTATCTAATTTTAGCACATGCTCAACATTTTCAAAAGGAATTTGCGGTGAAGGATGTAAATGAGCATCATTAAAACCGGGAATAATTGTTTTACCTTCCAAATTTATAATGTAAGAATAATTTTTTTTAAATGCAAGTGCTTCTGCATTTGAGCCAACATATATGAACTTACCATTACTTATTACCAATGCCTGTTTACGCTCTCCTTTAATTGTTGCCGTTATAATATTGGCATTAATTATAATAGTATTCCTGTCTTGTGCTTTTATGTCAATTAAAATCAACAGCAGCAAAAAGAGTGATGTTAACTTCATAAAATATTACCGTTTAAGAATTACTGGTGTGTTAATATAAATGAATCTACCGTAACCCCTTTTGCATTTAATTGTTTAAGCGTTAGCTTTTTATTTTGAATATCAACTTTGGTAAACGTATGAAACTGAGAAATAAACTTAGCTGTAAAGCCTTGCCATGAGTCTTTATCATTCTGCTGTTCAGGGTTGTATAAATCCTGCCCACCTGCACCTGTTACAATATAAATAACACCATTGGTTTTAGTAATATTTGTGCCATTGAATAATTTATCCAAATGCCAATGGCCATTTACAATTTTACCTCTTGCAGTTTTACCATCTCTTCCTCCTATCAATTGAATACCCTTACCATCCGGTTTAAATGTAAGCGGGTAAGAGCGTTGGTAATTATGTACATGTCCTGCAAAAACAATATCTACATTACCTTTTTCAAAAAGCGGTGCCAATAATCTTGTTTGCTGTTGTTCATAATGATCTATTGAGGAATTAAAACCGGGATGGTGAAACATTACAAACTTCCATTCATAGTTTTTTGCTGCTTCTAAATCTCTGCTTATCCAATTGGTTAAGGTTGTGTCTAATACATCCACATAATTATCTGCGTCAATAATTATCCAATGTGTATTGGCATAATTATAAGAAAAATTTGTCATGGAAGGATAAGCCATTCCTGCTGCACCAATAAAAGCTTTACGATTAGTTTCATTGGCTTTTAAAGCAGGCACCAAACCGCTACCTTCTGTAGTTTTAGGGCCGTTCAGCGGTTGCTGCCAATAATAATAGTAAGCTAAAGCATCAGGCTTTTTATCTAAGTCTCTTGTATCAGCATCATGGTTGCCGGTTGATGCTACAAAAGGCACCTGACTCATAATAGGAAAACCGTTAGAGTCTGCAACAGCAGCATTATAAATAGGCCAAAATCTTGTTCTGTATTCTTTTATCAACCCGTTATCATATACAATATCTCCGGGAATAAATACGATATCGCTGTTAGCTTTATAAACACCCTCTGCTATCTCTTTGGCTTCTTTTGTTCCTGCACCAACATCTCCGAATACTACAAAACTGAATGGCTGATTATAGGATTTAGGTGCATGTGCTTTTGCTGAAAAAACAACTTCATTATTTTTTTTGATAGTATAACTAAACAAAGTTCCCGCTGTTAAATCTTTTAATGATGCTTCATATATTCTGTGAACCGGTATTTCTGCAACAGCAATTTTTTTATATGTAACAGTGGCTGTTATTTCTTTCCCGTTACTGATATATTGTACTATCCAGTTAGCATCTTCATCATTGCTTTGCCATAAAAGTTGTAAACCATTTGCTGAAGGATGATAGCCAACCTGTAAGTAAGGGTTTACTAAAAAAACATTTTTCTGTTGAGCTGTCAAGCCAGTAACCAGTAGAATTAGTAAAAAAGAAAAAATAATTTTCATCAATAAAATTTCCCTAAGAAACCTGCTTTTACTGAATAAAAAGTAAAATCTACTTTAAGAAATTGTGATGAATGTATTATTAAATTGGGTAAAACCTTTGCGTAAACCAATACAATATTTATTGGTAATTTGTATGTTTACGTAAATAAGCGTTGGTTGTAAAAAGAAAGTAACTTATGTACCAGAATATAAAATCTTTTTACCGGTCTATACTTCCTAAACTTACAGAAGAAGAATGGGTGGCATTAGAAGAATGCCTGACAGTTAAGCAGGTAAAAAAAGGAGAATTTGTTATTAAGCAGGGAGAAATCTGTAACCATGTCTCTTTCATTAACAAAGGGTTTGTTCGGTTTTTCATGTTGGTTGACGGTAAAGAAATATCTACAGGTTTTATGATGGATGGCCAGTATATTTCTGCTTATGAAAGTTTTCTTACCCGGCAACCGTCAAACGAAAATATAGATGCTTTACAGAATACTGAATTACTGCAGTTATCTTATACTGATATGCAAAGAATATATGAGGCATATCCCGTTTATCACATATTTGCCCGAAAAGTTGCCGAACATTTATTTATACAGATAAGCCAACGTACAACAGCTTTACAATTACTTAGCCCTGAACAACGGTATCAAAATATGATAGAAAAAGGCTCTCTGCTTCCGCAGCAAATACCGCAATATATGTTAGCCAGTTATATTGGTGTAACACCTGAACATCTCAGCAGAATAAGAAAAAAAATGGCTCAGAAAGGATATTGATATTTATCAATAAAAAAAATTGCTATCATCATCTTGATGATTATCAACGAAAATTAACACATGGTGCTTTTTGTTTGCAGAAAAATAAGTAAATGAAAAACACTTTAATCATGCTGTTAATTTTAAGCGGTAAAATCTTATCAGCACAAAACCTTACTCAAACAGTTAAAGGAGTAATTACTGACAAAATAAGTGAAAAGCCACTGCAAGGGGCTGTAATAACCATTGCAGAAAAAAAAGCTATCAGCAATAATAACGGGAATTATGTATTAAAAAATATTGCTATAGGAAGAATTACCATAAGTATCACTATTACAGGATATAAGCCTGTTGTTATTCCTGAAGTATTGGTAACCACAGGAAAAGAAGTAGTGGTTGATGTGGCTTTAGAACAAGATGTAAAAGTACTTGCCGATGTTACTGTAAGCAGCAGTAAAACAAAAAAATGAAATGCAGGCAATGAGTTTGCAGGTGCCAGCAGCCGCAGTTTTTCAACAGAAGAAATTACCCGCTTTGCAGGAGGCCGAAACGACCCAAGTAAGTTGGTAAGCAATTTTGCGGGTGTTGTTTCAGCCAATGATTCACGCAATGATATTGTTGTAAGAGGCAATTCGCCAACAGGTGTTTTATGGAGAATTGAAGGTATCCCTTCTCCAAGCCCTAATCATTTTGCAACGCAGGGTACTACCGGTGGTCCAGTCTCAGCTTTAAATACCAATGCCTTAAAAACATCTGACTTTTATACGGGTGCTTTCCCTGCAGAATATGGTAATGCCAATGCTGCTGTATTTGATATACAATTAAGAACAGGTAACAGCGATAAGCAGGAAAGCACCGTACAACTGAATTTATTTTCCGGTTTAGAAGCAATGTTGGAAGGCCCGTTAAACAATAAAAAAAATGGTGCTTCCTATATGATTGGTTATCGTTATTCATTTGTACAGATTGGCCAGAGTTTAGGCTTAAACGTTGGTACCAAATCAATTCCAAAATATCAGGATTGGGTGTACAATATTCAATTAGCAAAAGGCAAGGCAGGTAAAATTAATTTCTTTGGAATGGGTGGTATAAGTAGTATAGATTTTATAGTTAAGGATGTTGATACAACAGACTTTTATGCAAGGCAAGACCAAGATGGTTATTCAACAAACAACTTCACAGTTGTAGGTGCTAAACACAGCATTGATGTTTCTGCAAAATCTTATATCAAAACAGTAGTTTCTTATGCTTCAACCAAAGCAGATTATGACCAGTATCAATATGCGTTGCCTTTAACTTACAGTTATCGCTGGTTAAACTATCAGGTAAAATCAAACAGTTCTACTTTCAGAGTGTCATCATTTATTAATACAAAGTTTAATGCAAAAATCAGTTTAAGAAGCGGCGTATTAGCTGAATTTTTTCATACTTCATCTTACGTAATTTCAAGAGATGGAAAGCCTGAAACCGCTCCTTTTGAGGTGCAGCAAAACTATAGTGGCAACTCAGGTTTGTTGCAGGCTTACAGCCAGTTAAGATATAAGCCTTCTAATAATTTAACTGTTATCGGAGGTATTCATGCTATGTATTATACAGCTAATCAATCCAATGCAGTAGAACCACGTATCGGCATTAATTATCAACTAAGAAAAAGCACTTTCCTTTTCAATTACGGATTACACAGTCAAATGCAACCTTTACCTGTTTACTATACACAATCTGTAAGCAACACAGGCAGCGTGAATGACGGTAATAAAAATCTCGGCTTCACTAAAGCACATCACTTTGTGCTGGGTTATGAAAGAAGATTTATAAAAGACTGGAGAGTTAAAGCTGAAACATATTATCAATATTTATACAATGTTCCGGTTGAAGTGGCTGCAACAGGTTTCAGTATTTTAAATGCAGGAGCAGATTTTACTTTTCCTGACAAAGCAGGGTTAGTGAATAAAGGAACAGGAATAAATTATGGTGCAGAGCTTACAATAGAAAAGTTTTTGACTAAAGGTTTTTATGTACTTACGTCAACATCTGTTTTCAGCTCAAAATATAAAGGCAGTGATGGTGTTGAAAGAAATACCACTTTTAATTATGGCTATGCATCTAATATATTGGCAGGTAAAGAATGGAAAATGGGAAAATCTAAAAGAAATGCTTTTACTGTAGATTTTAAACTTACCAATATTGGCGGACGCTATGCAACACCTGTTGATATAGCAGCTTCTATTGCCCAGAATAAAGAAGTATTAGATGAAACAAAATATAATAGTGAACAGTTGAAGGGTTATTTCAGAATGGATACTAAATTCGGTTTCAGAATAAACAGCAGCAAACATAAGTTGAGCCATACTTTTTATCTGGATTTGCAAAATGTAACCAATAATAAAAACATTTTTCTGAGAAGATACAATCCTGAAAAGCAAACTATTGGCGATGTTAATCAGATTGGTTTCTTTCCGGATATTTTATACCGTTTACAATTCTAAAAAATTGATATGTTATATTTTTTTGAAACCTTACAATCAAAAAATGCTGTATTAGCTCTGTTCGGATACAGTTGTCTTGCAGGGGCGTTATTATGTATCATATTGGCATTTACCACTACTGTACAGGTTAATAATATTAATGCCTTTATTAAACCAACCAAGTTCTTTTTAAGTGTAGCCATATATTCTTTTACAATGGGCTGGTATTGCAGTTATCTTCCCGACTTTAATACCGGCTCATTTAATCTGGCAGTAGTTATTTTTTTGGGTTTTGAAGTAGTTTATATTGTTATTCAGGCAGCAAGGGGCATGCTTTCGCATTACAATATTTCAAGTAAGTTTTATTCATTTATGTACATGTTAATGGCTTTTGCAGCTACAGCTGTAACATTATATACAGCCTATGTTGGTATTTTGTTTTTTGTTAATACATTCCCCCAATTACCTGCTTATTATGTTTGGGCAATCAGATTAAGTATTATGCTATTCGTTGTATTTTCTTTAGAAGGTTTCGTAATGGGTTCAAGACTATCACATACAATTGGCGGACCAGATGGCAGTAAAGGCATCTGGTTCTTAAACTGGAGTAAAACACTGGGAGATGCACGGGTAGCCCATTTTATCGGAATGCATGCATTGCAGGTTATTCCATTACTTGCTTATTATGTTTTTAAAAATACCATGATTACTGTAATTCTTTCTCTTCTTTATGCTTGTTTGGCTACTTATACTTTATTACAAGCTTTAAAGGGTAAGCCGTTCATGAATTTTAGCAATAAAAAATAAATTGTTTTATTAGTCTAAGTACTTTTCTAATGATTGTCGCATCATAAATAAAAAGATAAAATATTCTGACATAAATAAAATTTATTCTCTTTTGCCTGAATATACTTACAGTTTATTACCCTATAAAGTAATACTGAAATTGATACTTGTAGTTATAAAGTTCTTAAAAACCAACACAAAAAGTAAGCTGAATACCAAAGGTTTGAATGTGTGCAAATCGTGACCAGATATGCATTGAGGTAATATTTATCATAGTTATTCCTATTTTATTTTTCAAGTAGAAAGAAATAATTCTGTATTTTTCTTGTATGAAAAAAGTATTGTTTGCTTCAGTTATCTGTCAACTGGTATCTATTATTTGCTTTGCACAATCAGATTCATTAGCGTCAGGTACTTTCAGTTTTAGCAACGCAAAAATTACAATTAATAAAAACGGAGAAAGAAGAGATATACTGAAAGGAAGTACTTTAGACCTTACGTCTTTTCAAATTCATACATCAACATTAGCACCTAAAACAACTAACCATCCGCCTGTTGCCTATTCAGATAAAGAAGAAATTATTATTGTAAAAGAAGGAACCCTTACTGTAAACATCAATACGATTACTAAAACTGTTTCAGCGGGAAGTATTGTTTTAATTGAAGCCGGCGATACGCAAAGTTTCATGAACAATGCTGACACAATGGTTATTTATTATGTTATCAGTTTTAAACCTAAAGCCGGCATTAACATAGCAAGGGGAAAAGAAAACGGCGGGTCGATAATATTGGATTGGAATGAATTACCTGTAAAGAAAACGGATAAGGGAGCAAGCAGGCAGGTGTTTGAAAAACCAACTACTGCATTCAGTAAATTAAGTATTCATGTTACTGATTTAAATGCAGGAATTGCAAGTCATGTACCGCATTCACACCGAAATGAAGAAATTATGCTGCTGTTGAAAGGAAATGGTGAATTGCAGGTTGGGCAAACATTTAAACAGAGTAATAAAAATGACATAATGTATCTGGAAGCAAATGTGTTACACGCTTTTAAAAATACAGGTACCGAACAATGCAGTTATTATGCCATTCAATGGTCGTATTAATCCTCGAATAACAAGCAAAAGTATAAGTGTGCGATACAAGTAAAGTCTAACAGTAGTGTTGTACACCGTTACAAAACCATTTAATTTACCGTTTTATACTTTATGCACAGCTAAAAAGCCTATTACAACTTTTCCTTTTTCAAAAGAACTAATTATATTACACGCGTTCTGCCATCAGCCAGAAATACCTTTCTACTTAAATACTGAACTTTTATGGGTGTTCTTGTTAAAAAAATTGCCTGCCTTCTTTGCTTTAGTTATGCAACCGTTTGCATAAATGCTCAAAGCATTGTTTCATCAATAAAAAAAGAAAACAGTTACAGCTTAAAAAATACCGCTGTTTATGTTGACAGTACCGATATAAAACTTGTACAGCTTGCAGCAGTTTTTTTGCAAACCGATATAGATTCTGTTACAGGAACAAAGCCATCTATTATACATAACCTGCATGCTGCAACAGCAAAAAATATTATTATAATAGGAAGCATAAACAACAGTGCCATAATAAAGCAACTGATAACACAAAAGAAAATTAGTGTTACATCAATAAGTAATAAATGGGAAGCCTACACCATTCAAACTATCAAAAATCCTTTTAAAGGCATTGAGCATGCGTTAGTAATTGCAGGTAGTGACAGGAGAGGCACTGCTTATGGTGTGTTTGAACTTTCTAAACAAATGGGCGTATCGCCTTGGTATTGGTGGGCAGATGTTCCCGTTAAAAAGAAAGCTGACATTTATGTTAATGCAAATGCCTCAGTAACAGACTCCCCTTTGGTAAAATACCGTGGCATTTTTATTAATGATGAAGCTCCTGCATTCAGCGGATGGACAAAAGAAAAATTCGGTGGTGTTAACAGTAAGGTGTATGTAAAAATGTTTGAATTATTGCTTCGCCTTAAAGCAAATTATTTATGGCCTGCCATGTGGGGAAATGCTTTTAATGATGATGATAAATTAAACCCTGTATTAGCAGATGAATACGGAATTGTGATGGGTACTTCTCATCACGAACCTATGCTTAGAGCTCAACAGGAATGGAAAAGATATGGCAAAGGTGCATGGGATTATACTAAAAATGATACAGTATTAAGAGCATTCTGGCAGAAGGGAATTGAAAATATGGGAAACCATGAAAGTATTGTTACCATTGGAATGCGTGGTGATGGCGATATGCCGATGACAAGAGGAACAGCTACTGATTTATTAGAGAAAATTGTAGCCGACCAAAGAAAAATATTAGAGGATGTAACAAAAAAACCGGCTGCTCAAACACCTCAGCTATGGGCTTTATATAAAGAAGTACAGGATTATTATGATAAAGGAATGCGAGTGCCGGATGATGTTACTTTATTGCTTTGCGATGATAACTGGGGTAATATTCGTAAACTACCCAAAATAACCGATAAGCTAAGAACAGGGGGCTACGGTATTTATTATCACTTCGATTATGTTGGTGGCCCCAGAAACTATAAATGGCTTAATACAAACAACATTGCAAGAGTTTGGGAACAAATGCATTTAGCTTATGAATATGGTGTAAAAAATATATGGATTGTGAATGTAGGAGATTTAAAACCGATGGAATTTCCTATTTCATTCTGGTGCAGTTATGCATGGAACCCCAAACAATGGAATGCAAATAATCTTACAAATTTTTATAGCCAATGGGCTGAAAGTCAATTCGGTGCCGCTTACGCAGCATCAATAGGAAATTTGCTTAGAAAATATGCACAGTATTCGGCAAGAAAAAAACCTGAACTTTTAAATGCAGATACTTACAGCTTAACGGAAAATAATGAATGGAATTATGTGCTTAACCAATGGAAGCAGTTATTGGCAGATGCAGAAAAAGTAAACACACAAGTTCCTGCTATTTATAAAGATGCTTTCTTCCAATTGGTATTACATCCTGTTAAAGCAATGGAGAATTTGCATGAATTGTATTATGCAGTTGCTATGAATAAAAAATTAGCTGCTCAAAAAAGTGCTGCTGCCAATATATGGGCAGATAAGGCCAAACAATTTTACCAGAATGATTCACTTATTTCATACCAATACAATCATGAACTGGCAAGTGGCAAGTGGAACCACATGATGGATCAAACACATATAGGATATGTTTCCTGGCAGGAGCCGAGAAGAAACACCATGCCCAAAGTAGAATATGTAGAAAATGGTAATACAACTTCTGATACAGGTTTACCTGATATTGCAAGAACTTCTGTTCCTGCAACAGCTTTACCGAATTCATTTTATCAGGAAGAAAAAATCGTATCAATTCTTGCAGAACATTATACAAGGGTAATCCATTCATCTTTAGTAAAATGGCAAACAATACCTGATATAGGAAAAGATTGGGGGGGCATTTCAACCTATCCGACGAATGTTCCCGAACAAAGTATTCAAAAAAATTCTCCGCATACAGAATATGATATTTATGTTTCTGAAACAGGTGCTGTAAAACTGAATATTTACTTCTCTCCTACTTTAAACTTTCACAATAATGAAGGTTTAAAATATGCTATATCAATAGATGATGAAGTACCGCAAACTATTATACTTAATAAAGATGATAATGAAAGATTGTGGGGCGGATGGGTATCAAATTATTGTATTATTAAAACATCGCAACACCATATTTCTAAACCCGGAAAACATATTGTTAAATACTGGATGGTAAGTCCGGCTGTTATTGTACAAAAAATTGTTGCTGATTTCGGCAACACTAAACTTACTTATTTAGGCCCATCAGAAACAATAACTAAAACTAAAAAATAAAGAAATGAAATTACTAACCTCGTCATTATTGCTTGCAGTAACAGGTTCTCTTATCATTGGCTGTAATGCTTCTAAAAAAACAACATCTACTACATCATCAATTCCATCTTTAAGAGATGCTTATAAAAAAGATTTTTTAATCGGTACAGCTTTAAACAATTCTCAAATAGAACAAAGAGATTCTGCTGCCAATAGTTTAATTATTCACCAGTTCAGTGCAGCCACTCCTGAGAATATTATGAAGGCACAGATTATTCATCCTGAATGGGATAGATACAATTTTGATTTAGCAGATAAATTAGTTGATTTCGGTAAGAAAAATGATATTAAAATAACTGCTCATACATTAATATGGCATAGCCAGTTGCCCAACTTTATGAGAAATATTAAAAGTGCCGATAGTGTAAAAATGTATTTTGAAAATCATATTACTACTGTTGCTTCAAGGTACGACGGCAAAGTATATTCATGGGATGTTGTAAACGAAGCATTAAATGAAGATGGCACTTTACGCAACTCAATTTTCTTACAAAAATTAGGGCCTGACTATATTGTAGAAGCTTTTAGATTGGCACAAAAAGCTGCACCTAATACCAAACTGTATTACAATGATTACAATATTGAGCAACCTAAAAAAAGAGCAGGTGCTATTGAAATTATTAAAAAAATAAAGGCTGCAGGTGTTAGAATAGATGGAGTTGGTATACAAGGCCATTGGAATATGAATGATGTGCCTTTAGACAAAGTTGAAGAAAGCATTAAAGAATTTTCTGCACTGGGTGTAGAAGTTATGTTTACCGAATTAGATTTAAGTGCATTACCAAACCCGAGAGGAAGAAATAATTCTGCAGATATTTCAAACACGGCTGCATACAACGAAGCAATTAATCCATACACTAAAGAATTTCCTGATTCTGCTCAGCAAAAATTAGCTAAAGGCTATGAAGATTTATTTAAATTATTTTTAAAGTATAAAAAGAATGTTAGTCGGGTAACTTTTTGGGGAGTTGATGATGCACAATCCTGGTTAAACGATTTTCCTGTTCGAGGCCGTACCAATCATGCTCTTTTATTTGATAGAAAATTACAACCTAAACAGGCGTTTTACAGTTTAATCAATTTAAAAAAATAAATACTTAAACCCTGCCATAATGAATCAATCACAAAAGCTTTCTGTTGTAGAAAAAATAGGATATAGCTTGGGAGATTTAGCTGCTAATCTTGTTTTTCAAACATTAGTAACATGGATATCTTATTACTATCTAAATATTTTCGGCTTAAAATCAGAACATGCTTCTCTCTTAACACTCATTGTAGGTTTGGTTGCTGCATTTGCATTTAATCCTATCATGGGTGCCATTGCTGACAGAACAAAAACTAAATGGGGAAAGTTCAGACCCTGGATTTTATGGACAGCCATACCATTGGGTGTTGTTTCATTATTAGCATTTAAAACACCCAACTTCAGTTATAACGGAAAAGTAATTTATGCTGTAATTACCTATGCTTTATTGTTATTGTTGTATGCAGCAAATAATCTTCCTTATTCTGCATTAAGCGGTGTAATTACCGGTGATATGAAAGAACGTAACAGTATCGGTGCATACAGATTTGTTGCGGTAATGTTTGCTCAATTTTTTGTACAGGTATTCATGTACAATTTTATTATAAAAGCAGGCGGCGGTACTGATACAGATTCAATGAAAGTTGGTATTTCAAAAGTAATGACTGTATTAGCTATTATCGGTACGCTAATGCTTATTATTTGTTTTCTAACAACTAAAGAAAGAGTTATTCCAAAGCAGGAACAGAAATCAACATTAGCAGAAGACTTAAAAGATTTATCAAAAAACAAACCCTGGCTTATTATGCTGGTAGTAACCACGTTGGTATTTATTACTCTGGCAATGAAGGGTGGTTCTTATGTTTACTATTTTGAAAACTATGTAGATAAAGCAGAGTTAACTTCTTTCTTACTACCATTCAAAAAGTTTTTACCAACTTTTGAAAATGATACATCATTAGGTTTAGGTGTGTTTAATGGAGGCGGTATTTTAGTTGGTTTAATAGGCATTATGTTATCGCAATGGTTTGCAAACAAATATGGTAAGCGTAATGTGTTTATGGGTTCGTTATTTATATCAACATTATTTATTATTTTCTTTTATTTCACTTCTCCAAAATCTATCGCTGTAATTTTTACTGCACAGATATTACATGGTTTCTTTTACGGTATTAGTACTCCTATTTTATGGACTATGATTGCAGATGTTGCCGATTTCAGTGAATGGAAAAATAACAGAAGAGCCACAGCCATTATCTTTTCTGCTATGATGGTTGGTTTAAAAGCCGGCTTAAGCATTGGCAGTTCATTGGTTTCGTTTATACTTGGTAAATATCATTATGTAGCTAACAGCAAAACAGGTCAAACAGCAGAAGCAATTAAAGGAACTAAAATGTTAATCAGCATTTATCCTGCTATCACTTTTCTTATAGCAGTTGCTTTGTTATTTTTTTACGAGATAAATAAAAAAATGGAAGTACAGATAGAAGCAGATTTGAAACAAAGAAGAACTAATTAATAATGAATAACGAACAATGAATATATCTGATAATTCATCATTCATAACTTATAACTCATCATTTATTTATGCCCGAAGATTCTATAACACATATTGATTTTAATGAACTGAATAAACGAGCAATCTCTCAACCATTAGTTAAACATATTTATACGGCAGACCCTTCTGCTCATGTTTTTAATGGAAAAATTTATATCTACCCTTCACATGATATTGATGCAGGTGATGCATTTGATGATTTAGGAAGCCATTTTGCTATGGAAGATTATCATGTTCTTTCTATGAATCATCCTTCTGATACAGAAGCAACAGACAATGGCATAGCACTGCATGTAAATGATGTGGCTTGGGCTGAAAAACAAATGTGGGCTCCTGATGCAACAGAAAAAAATGGTAAATATTATTTATACTTTCCTGCAAAAGATTATAACGGCATTTTTCGTATTGGTGTTGCAGTAAGTGATTCGCCCGTTGGGCCATTCACTCCACAACAGCAAGCAATCAATAATAGTTTTTCTATAGACCCTGCTGTTTTTAAAGATGATGACGGAAGTTATTATATATACTTCGGCGGTATATGGGGCGGCCAGTTACAACGTTGGAGAACAGGAAGCTTTAATGCGGAACAGCCTGAAAGTCCCTTTGCATTTTTACCTGCCGATAATGAGCCTGCTTTAACAGCTAAAGTAGCAAGGCTTACAAATGATTTATTAGAATTTGCAGAAACCCCTAAAGATGTTGTTATTCTTGATGAGCATGAAAACCCGCTTTTACAGGGTGATAATAACAGAAGATTTTTTGAAGCATCATGGCTGCATAAGTATAATGGAAAATATTATTTCTCTTACTCAACAGGCGATACTCATTTCTTATGTTATGCAATAGGCGATAATCCTTACGGTCCGTTTACCTATGCAGGAAGAATTTTAGAGCCTGTTGTAGGTTGGACATCGCATCATTCAATTGTTCAATTCAATAATAAATGGTACTTGTTTTACCACGATAGCAGTTTAAGTAAGGGTGTAACACATTTGCGTTGCGTAAAAGCAACCGAACTTATGCATGATGAGAACGGATTTATACAAACAATTCAGCCATACAAGTGATATATATGAAAATTTTAAAATGTTTTTTCATCAGCAGTATCTGTACTATTTTAAGTTGCTCTGTTATTTCACAGGTTAAACTTCCACGTTTAATAAGAGATAGTATGGTTTTGCAAAGAGACATACCTGTAAAAATCTGGGGTTGGGCTACAAAGAATGAAAAAGTAAAAATTATTTTCAACAATAAAACTTACAAAGCCACTGCTGATACTGCAGGCAGGTGGAATACTTATTTACCTGCAACAAAAGCAGGCGGGCCTTACACCATTACTGTTTCAGCAAGTAATACTATTACATTAAAAGAAGTGTTGTTCGGCGATGTTTGGGTTTGTTCAGGGCAATCTAATATGGTTCATCAAATGGGCATTCATAATGTTAGATATGAAAAAGAAATTGCAGAAGCAAACAATTCTCAAATACGACATTTCTGGATTCCTACGTTAGCAGATGTACAAAAAACACACGATGATTTACCAACAGGTTATTGGAAAAGTGCTAACCCGCAGGATGTATTAGATTTTTCTGCTGTTGCCTATTTCTTTGCTTTAAAAATTTACGAGCAATACCATGTTCCGATTGGCTTAATTAATGCAAGTGTTGGTGGCACTCCCATTGAAGCATGGATTAGTGAAGATGGATATAAAGATTTTCCGAATATTCAAAGCATCATTCAAAAAAATAAAAACCCTGAAAACAATAACAGAAGAGGCATTGGTGGTGGTAACTTAAGCAGACCAAGAAGTGAGGATAGAGGCATGACTGAAAAATGGTATTCAGAAAATTATATTCCTAAAGGCTGGCATAATATAGTGGTGCCCGGCTATTGGGAAGATCAGGGAGTAAAAGATTTAGACGGAGTGGTTTGGTACAGAAAAGAAATAAATGTTCCGCAATCTATGGTTAATAAAAATGCCCGTTTATTTCTTGGAAGAATTGTTGATGCAGATAATGTTTACATAAACGGAAAAGCAATCGGGGGATTTACTTATATGTACCCGCAAAGAAGGTACAATATTGCTTCTGATATATTGCACGAAGGCAAAAATATTATCGTAGTTAAAGTTCAAAACAATAGTGGTAAAGGCGGCTTTGTACCGGATAAGCCCTACTATCTTTTTTCCGGAAAAGACACTATAAACCTTACGGGGTATTGGCAATATAAAGTGGGAGAAGTTTATATTCCGGTTCAACGGGGTTTTGGCGGCGGTAATGGCGGAGGTGGCCCGGTTAATCCACAAAACCAGCCTGCAGGTTTATATAATGCAATGGTTGCCCCGATTGCGGGGTATACGAACAAAGGTTTTTTATGGTATCAGGGAGAATCTAATACCGGTAAGCCTTTTGAATATGATAAACTACAAAGAACATTGATTGCAGACTGGCGAAATAAATGGAACAATCCTGAAGCACCATTTCTATATGTTCAACTTCCCGGCTTTTTAGATATGACATATATACCTGTTGAAAGTCAACAAGCTCAATTCAGAAATCAACAGGCAAAAACACTTGATGTGCCAAATACAGGAATGGCTGTAACTATTGATTTAGGCGAGTGGAATGATATTCACCCTGATAGAAAAAAAGAAGTTGGTGAAAGGCTGGCCTTATGGGCTAAGAAATTAGCGTATCATGAAGAAAACATTGTTTACTCTGGTCCTTTATATCAATCTTGTTCAATTGAAGGGAATAAAATAGTAATTTCTTTCACCAATATAGGCAGCGGTTTAATATCGAACGATGGTGAAGACTTGTATTATTTTGCTATTGCCGGTGAAGACAAAAAATTTGTTTGGGCAAAAGCAAAAATTGAAGGCAACAAAGTAATTGTGTGGAATGAAAATATCAACAACCCCAAGTATGTAAGGTATGCATGGGCTGATAATCCTGATGGAGCTAATTTGTATAATAAAGAAGGATTACCTGCAGCACCATTTACAACCGAAAATGAACAATAACATATTTTGCCCTTGGTATTAAGAAACAATATGTCATTCCTTTTACCCTAAACTGTTGCAATTCAGTATTTTTTAAATTAAAATGGTCTTATAATCAACATTTAATTGTACTAAGTACACTTTTTTTTGCAACCGATTGTATTTTATGAAAAAAATCTCCTACTTTTAATTTTTCAGAAGCAACTTTATCTTAAACTAACAGGTCATTAATAACATAGATTGTATTATACTGTAAGGTATAAGATGATGTTTGCTTTATGTGTTGAAACCGAAGCTAACGCTGCCATATATGAAATTGAATGCTTTGCCAATATTAGGGACTCCTCTGTCTAAACTGATAATTCTTCAGCGTTTTTTGAATTTTATAAATCTACCTTTTTACAGTTACAATTTTCATTATTTTATAATAAGGTGCAATCTGTTGCAATTCAGTATTGTCAATTCTCAAATCAGAGATGGCTGATAACTTCTCCTAAAAATAAAATTTTCAAACTTTTTTTAAACGCGAAACACTCATATGAAACAAACATCTAACCAAAACAAAAAGCTAAACTTGATAAGGCTGCCTCGCCTTAAGGCTATTGGAATAGCAATAGTTACGCTTTTCAGCTTGCTTTTTTCTGAAGCAACTGTGCATGCACAAAATAAATCAAACACGGTAACAGGCCGGGTAATTAGTACAACAGGAGAACCTGTTGCAGGTGCTACCGTACTTATTAAGGGTACTACTAAAGGTACTTCTACAGACAATGACGGTAGATATTCGATTGCTGCAGAAAAAGGGGCCACTTTGATAATTTCCAGTGTAAATTTTGAATCACAGCAAATTAAAGTTGGAGCTTCAAATGTTATTAACGTAAGCCTTACTTCTTTAACAGCCGATATTGGCCAGGTAGTAGTAATTGGATATGGTACACAGAAGAAAAAAGATTTAACCGGCTCTGTAGTTTCAGTAAGTGCTAAAACTTTACAGGAAGTACCTGCGAATAATGCAGTTTCACAATTAAAAGGAAGAACTGCAGGTGTTTCAATAGTAAGCAACAGTGGTTCTGTTGGTTCAGTTCCACAAATTCGTATTCGCGGTAATAGAACATTAACAACAAGCAATGGTGCGAGTGATAATTTAGATGGACCTTTATTTGTTGTGGATGGAATTCCTTTTGGTGGTATCAACGATCTTAACCCTGATGATATAGTTAGTATGGATATCCTTAAAGATGCATCTGCAACAGCAATTTATGGTTCTCGTGGTGCAGGGGGTGTTATCATAATTACAACTAAAAGAGGAAAAGTAGGAAAGCCAGTTATCAGTTACGATGGTTATTATTCAACAACTTCGGTAATGGGTAAATACAATGTGTACAACGGACAGGAATATGCACAATTGAAAGCAGATGCTGCAGCTTATAATAGGTCATCTTGGCCCAGCAGTGCAGGTACTTCTTCTTACTTACTTACTCAAGCAGAAAAAGATGCTCTTGCTGCCGGCATATCAACCAATTGGCAGGATTTGATTTTTAAAACGGGAAATACCATGAACCATCAATTGAGTTTACAAGGAGGTACTGAAGCAACTCAATACTCATTAGGGGCAGGTTATTTTAAAGAAACAGGAATTATACCTAATCAGACTTTTGACCGTTCAACTTTACGTGTAACAATTGATCAGAAAATTGGAAACAGAGTAAAAATTGGAATCAATAGCTTAAACACCTTGAGTTACACAAATAACCCGGGTGGTGGTGGAGTTCCTGGTGGTTTGGTAAGATTAACTCCTTTAGCTGCACCGTATAATTCAGATGGCTCTGTAAATCTGTATCCTGCAGCAGGTTCTATTGATGCAGCAACTGTTAGCCCTTTAACGTTAATAACTAAAGCCAGTGCTATTTTATCAAAAAGCAGATCAATAAGAACTTTTAACAGTGCTTATTTAGAAGTTAAATTAATTGAAGGTTTAAGATACAGATTCAATGCAGGATTAAACTATAGCCAATCTTCATTTAACGGCTATTCAGGTCCTAATACTTACGTAAATACTGCAACTGTTCAATCTTCTTCCAGTGCAAGTGTAAGCAATACTGAATTTTGGAATTATAATTTGCAACATTTATTATACTACGATAAAGTAATTGCCAGTAAACACAGAATCGGATTTACAGGTTTATTTGAAGTAACCAAAGATCATTCTTTAGGTAGCAGCATGTCTGTAACCGGTGTTCCGGCAGATTATATAGGTAGTTCTAATTTTGCTTTAGCAAGTGGTACACCAACAGCAAGTGGTAGTTTTACTGAACAAGGCCTTGTATCTTATATGGGTCGTGTAAACTATGGCTATGCTAATAAATATTTGGTAACTGCAACAGTTAGAGCAGATGGCTCTTCTACTTTATCTCCGAGTAATCAATGGTTCACATATCCTTCGGTAGGCTTGGCATGGGTAGCTACTGAAGAAAGTTTTTTGAAGAATGTTTCCTGGCTTTCTAATTTAAAAGTAAGAGGAGGTTGGGGTTTGTCTGGAAATAGAAATGTTTCTCCTTACGCTACATTAGGAGCATTATCTGCGGGTTATTATAATTTCGGTACAGGTACGGCAGGTCAGCAATTAGCATATACAGTAACAAGTTTGCCAGCAACCAATTTAGGCTGGCAATCAACACAGCAGGTTGATCTTGGATTAGATTTCTCTATTCTTAAAAACAGAATAAGCGGTACTATTGACTACTATCATCAAAAAACTAAAGACATATTGTTGTCAGTAAACCTTCCTCAAAGTAATGGTGCAGGCTCAACTTTGAAAAATCTGGGTAAAACTGAATCTCAAGGTTTAGAAATTACTGTAAGTGCTGATGTTATTAAGAATAAATCAGGGTTTAACTGGAGTGTAGATTTAGTGTATTTCTTTAACAGAGAAAAAATCACTCAACTTACTACCCCAACAGAAATGTCTATTCCGGGTAATGGATGGTTTGTTGGGCAACCTTTATCAGTAATTTATGATTATAAAAAATTAGGCATATGGCAAGTAGATGATTCTATTAAAGGTCTTATTGCACAGCAAACATCACCTGTACAGTATCCGGGACAAATCCGTGTTCAAGATGTTAATGGCGATGGTAAAATAACTGCTGCTGACAGGCAGGTTATTGGCAACTTCCAACCAAAATGGGAAGGCGGTTGGACAAATCGTTTTGCTTACAAGGGTTTTGATTTATCAATTGTAATGTTTGCCAGAATGGGTATGATGTTATCTGTTCCATATTTAACAGGTAATGCTACAGGTGCAGGAGGGTTTGCATTCTTTAATCAGAGCCGTGTAAATCAAATAAAAGTGAACTATTGGACCCGTAACAATCCTACCAATGATTTTCCGGCACCTGATGCAGGAAGTGCGGTAGCTTATTATGGTTCTGTTTTAGGATATCAGGATGGCTCATTCATTAAATGCAGAAGTATTAATCTCGGTTATCAGGTACCAAGCAAATTGTTTGCAAAAACAGGAATCAGTTCTGCAAGAGTGTATGTAAATGTTACCAATCCATTTATTCTTTATTCACCTTTTGTTAAAGCTGGCTTTGGTCCGGATCCTGAAGGAAATGCATATAACTCAAACCCTGTAACTGCTACCGGTGCAAGTGATGCAGGTGCTCCAACAAGGCAAATTGCTGTAGATCTGAACAATCCTTCTACCAGACAATTTACAGTTGGTTTAAACATTAAATTCTAAAAACTTTTAAATATTTTAATATGAAATTTAAGCATATAAAATATACATTAGTCTTTGCCGCATTGGCACTGATTAATACTGGGTGCAATAAAATATTAGAGGAACACCCCCAATCTCAGGTTGTACCATCTTTTTTTACATCTTCAGCAGGTGTTTTGGGAGGAATAGCAGGCGTATATAACGATATAAGATCGCAGTGGGGAACTGAAGGATTTACCAATGAAATGCAAGCCGGTACTGATGAACTATTATTGGGTCAAAGTGGTAGTTCAATCATTTGTACTTATAACGGGTTAAACTCAACCAATTTTGGAGCAGCATGGGGTACTGCCTTTCAGGATATTAATACTTTGAATGGAGTTCTGCAATACGGTCAAACAATTGCAGTTGATTCTGTTACAAAAAAACAATATTTAGCTCAGGCTAAATTCTTAAGAGGCTTTTGGTATTTTTATCTGGTTCAAACATTCGGAGCAGTTCCTTATCACACTACTTTTATAACAGTTCCATCACAAGCTGACAGTCGCTCTACTGTAGACAGTATTTATGCGTTAATTATTTCAGACCTTACCAGTGCTGCAAATGATTTACCAAATACGGCCACTGCACCATTTCTAGGAAAAGCAGCCACTAAACCTGTTGCACAATATTATTTAGCCAAAGCATACCTTACCAGAGGTTGGCTAACTAACTCTGCATCAGATTTTACACAGGCAGCCGCTATTTGTGCAGACATAATATCTAAGAAAGCTACTTATGGCTTAGATTTATGGCAAGACTATGGTGATGCATTTGTTCCTGCAAATGATTATGGTAAAGAAACGATGTTTGTTAGCGACCACGTTTTGGATCCAAAATATGGCTATTATACCGTTGGTGGTGCAGCATCAGGTGGTGCCGCTCAAAACCTTTCACCTTGGTTTACAAACTGGAACTATCCTAACAACAGTGGTATTAATTCTTTTAAAAATGGCTCAGGTGCTTTTGTAAACAGTGGTACTTCCGGAATGATCAGAGATTCTTATTACGGCCGCCCTTATGTTCGCTTGTGTCCTAATTATTTTAAATGGAAAACAGGCCCCAATACAGGGAAAACATTTTTCTTAGACCAAGCATTCACCAATAGAAATTTTGACTCCCGATTTGCAAATTCTTTTTATACGGTTTATATTTCAAATACTTCTGTAACTAACAGTGCTACTGCTGCTAACAATAGCAGAGGCATAGGATATACAACTGTAATTGGTCAGGATACCGCAGTGTGGTTACCCGATTTTGAAGTACCCGGTGCACCACAATTCAATGGTTCAGTACCGTTTAAAGGAATTATCGTTCCGCCAAGTATGTGGAGCAATGCAATTTTTCCTGCATTGAAAAAATATATGGACCCAAGTCGCGGTGCTAACTTTAACGACCCATCAACAAGACCATATGTTTTAGCAAGGTTTTCAGATGTCTACATGATTGCTGCCGAAGCATACTTTAAGGCAGGTGATTTAGTAAATGCAGCAGCAATGATTAATGTTGTAAGACAGAGAGCTGCGTATAGAAAAACTAATACACCTGCTCAAAATGCTGCTGCTGTTGCTGCTATGACAATAGCTCCTACAGACGTAACATTAGACTTTATTCTTGATGAGCGTAGCCGTGAATTTTTTGGAGAATCTCTCAGATGGCAGGATTTAGTAAGAACACGTTCTTTAGTAAACAGAGTAAAAGCTTGGAATCCGGAAGCTGCACCTTACATACAAGATTTTCATATGCTTAGACCAATACCTCAAACTCAAATTGATAGAGTTACAGAGGGTCCTCCATTTACCCAAAATCCGGGCTATTAGTTTTAGCTTATTTTAAAAAATCTTTTTATTGATAATAAGGGGCGAACTCAACTTCGCCCTTTATTTATTTTGCAAAAAGTTTAATAAGAGAAACATTAAAACTTGTTTATGAAAAAAAATATTCAATTATTTATCCTTGCAACTACTTCCTTTACCTATTGCTTCTCGCAGGTAAAAATTGATAGCAGCAAATACCCGAAGCCGGTTGTATTTACTGCACAGCAAGATAGAGACAATATGTTACAGCAATTAGGCATTACACAAGTAAGACCGGGCCCGAGCGGAGATATTAATGCACCCAACCACGCTAATTACGATGAAGCATTAGCTAATCCCTGCCCCGTTTTACCCGATGCATTATTAACTAAAGCAGGCAAAAAAGTAACTACTGCCGATATTTGGTGGAAAGAAAGAAGACCTGAGCTGATTGAGGATTTTGAAAAAGAAATGTATGGCCGTATTCCTGAAAATACTCCTTCAGTTAATTGGAAAGTTAAAATTACTGACAGAGAGTTCATTGGCAGAACACCCGTTATTGCAAAGCTTTTACAAGGGCATGTTGATAATAAAAATTATCCGTTATTAAATGTAGATATTAATGCTATGTTGGTTACCCCTGCTAATGTTAAAGGCCCTGTTCCTGTTTTAATAATGTTTAGCGGAAGACCAAGTTTTCCTGCACCTGCACAACCTAATGCAGACGATATGGAAAAAATAAATAATGCGTTTAAAGAATTAATGATTAAAAATGACCCAAGCTTAAAAGCTGTTTTCGATAAATATCCGGCTTACAGCCCGATTACGAGACTTCCAGCACCAAACCCTTTTGCACCACCTTCCACAACTGAACCAACAACAACAGAACAACTACTTGCTGCAGGATGGGGTTATGTTCAATTAGAAACAAACAGTATTCAGGAAGATAACGGTGCCGGTTTAACAAGGGGAATTATCGGTTTAGTAAATAAAGGGCAACCCAGAAAGCCTGAAGATTGGGGTGCATTACGTGCATGGAGTTGGGGTGCAGCAAGAGTATTAGATTATCTGGAAACTGATAATTCGGTTGATGCAAAAAAAGTTGGTATTGAAGGGGTATCCCGTTATGGAAAAGCAGCATTGGTAACATTAGCTTTCGAGCCTCGTTTTGCAGTTGGCTTAATAGGTTCTTCAGGCAAAGGCGGTGCTACTTTACATAGAAGAGTTTTTGGGGAAGCTGTTGAAAGCCTTGCCGGTGGCGAATATTACTGGATGTGTGGTAATTATATAAAATACGGAACAGAACAATCTTCTTTCGGAAGAAAAACAGGTTGCGATTTACCGATAGACTCTCATGAGTTAATTGCTTTATGTGCACCGAGATTATGTTTTATAAGTTATGGTATTCCTGAAAAAGGTGATGCTCAATGGTTAGACCAATACGGAAGTTATATGGCTACCGTAGCAGCCGGCTCTGTTTATAAATTACTTGGTGTTAAAGATTTAGGCGTTAGTAATGATTATATGAAAGAAAAAATGCCTCCTGTTTTAAACGGCTTATTAAACGGTCAATTGGCCTGGAGGCAACACGATGGAGGGCATACTGATGCACCTAATTACAAATCATTTATTGCGTGGGCAAGCAAAATGTTGAACTACAACAAATAAAAATAAAACAGTATACTAACTGTATGCTATCAAGCAACAGTTAGTATATTATTTACGGTTCTGTTTATTTTAAGAGGATTATCGTTTTTTAGTTCATCCGGCAATAAACTGTCAGGCCAGTTTTGAAAAGCAATTGGTCTTGCAAAACGTTTAATCGCATCTGCACCAACTGAAGTATACTGGCTATCTGTTGTAGAAGGAAATGGCCCGCCATGATGCATACTTAAACAAACTTCAACTCCTGTAGGTACTCCATTCAGTATAAATCGTCCGCAAATATTTTTTACAGTTTCAATCAAACTATCATTGTTTATTATATCGTTTTCAGTAGCCATTAAGGTAGCTGTTAATTGTCCTTCTAAATGTTTGGCTACTTCAATCATTTCGTTCATATTCTTACATGCAACAACTAAAGAATAAGGTCCGAAAACTTCTTCATGTAAAATTTTATTTTCTAAAAAAGTTTTTGCATCGGTTGTTGCAATAGTTGCTGCACCGCAAAGTGGGTCTCCGGTTGTATTTGCAACATCGGCAACTATACCAACATTACTTTGTTTTACAGCTTTATTCCTTTTTTCATTAAAAGCTTTTGCAATTCCTGCATGCAACATTTTTGCAGGAGATATATTACTTATTTCTTTACTTAATGTATTGATAAACAATTGTAAGCTTTCACCTTCAATGCCTATTATTAAACCCGGGTTGGTGCAAAACTGCCCAACACCCAATGTAATTGAACCTGCATACATTCCGGCAATAGCTTCAGTACTTGTTTTCAATTTTTCAGGTAATAAAAAAACAGGATTTATGCTACCCATTTCTGCAAAAACAGGTATGGGTTCTTTACGTTGATTACCCCAATCAAACAACTGCTTTCCTCCCACATAAGAACCGGTAAAACCAACAGCTTTGGTATATTCATGTAACACCAATGCTTTGCCAACCTCAAAAGATGCACCGTATAAATGAGTAAAAACATTATCAGGCATTTGAGTTTGTAAAGCTGCATCATTAATAATATCCGCAACTAAGGTTGAAGTATCGGCGTGAGCGGGATGTGCCTTTACAATAACAGGGCAGCCCGCAGCTAAAGCTGTTGCTGTATCTCCGCCAGCTGTTGAATAAGCAAAAGGGAAATTACTTGAACCGAATACTACCACAGGCCCTAAAGGAACAAGCATTTTTCTGATATCAGGTTTAGGAGGGGTTTTATCGGGTATTGCAGTATCTATTCTTATTTCCAGCCAATCGCCTTTTTCACAAGCATCGGCATAACTTGTTAATTGAAAAACAGTACGGGCTTTTTCATTTTTTAATCTTGCTTCAGGCAAATTGGTTTCCTGCATTGCAGTGCTTATTAATTCATCACCTGCATTTTCTAATCCGGTTGCAATTGCTCTTAAAAAAGAAGCTCTTTTTTTAAGTGAGAGTTTTTTGTATTGTTCAAAAGCTAACCATGCATTTTGCATTGCTGCATTTATGGCTGCTGAAGTTGCATCTTCGTAAATCATAATATTAAATAAAAATGTTTAGTAATAATACCATTCCCAAACCAACTACAGAGATGATCGTTTCCATAACTGTCCAGGATAAAAATGTTTGCTTTAAACTCAATTTAAAAAATTCTTTATACATCCAGAAGCCGGGATCATTTACATGAGAACCGAAAACACTTCCCGCCCCCACTGCCAAAACCATTAACTCGGGTGATACATGATGTTGATTAATTAAAGGTGCTACAACCCCTGCTGCAGTAATACCTGCAACTGTTGCTGAACCTACTGATACTCTTAACAAAGCAGTGATAACCCATGCAAAAATTAATGGTGGCATACTTAATTTCTGGCTGAAAGAAGCAATATAATTTCCTGTACCACTATCTATTATTACCTGTTTAAAAATACTTCCTGCCGTTATAATAAGTAAAATCATGGCAACACTGTTTACTGCAAGCGTCATCCATTGCATTAAAATTTCTGTTTTTACTTTTTCTTTCCATCCAAAAAAATAAAGAGCAGCAATAACAGAAATAAGTAAAGCAATATTTGTATTGCCGATAAATATGAGAATTGTTTTAAGCAAAGAGCCGGTTAAAAAGTTTTCTGCAATTACTGATAACCCTATTAAAATAACAGGTAATGAAGCAACAAAAAAACTTATTAGAGAAGAGGGAGTTTTAGTTTCCTCAACATTGCTAAATGGTTTTTCATTGAATACCGTTGAAACATTTATTCTTTTAAGTTTAGCTCCGAGCAATGGACCTGCAATGACTACAGCAGGTATAGCCATACATATACCTAATACTAATGTTTTACCAACATCTGCTTTAAATGCTGCAATTAATACCATTGGCCCCGGGTGAGGTGGTAAAAAACAATGTGTTGTACTTAACGATGCTGCCATAGGTATTGCTATATATAAAAAAGGTAATCCTGTTTTACGTGTAAGCATAAACATAAGCGGTACCAATATTACAAATGCAGCATTATAATAAAGCGGGATGCCGATTAAAAAGCCTGTCAATAAAGCAGCCCATTGAATATTTTTTTGACCGAAACTATTGATAAGGGAGACTGCTATTTTCTCAACTGCTCCGCTTTGTTCTAAAATTTTACCAAGCACTGCTCCTAAACTAATTACCAATGCTATTGAACCCATGGTGCTGCTTACACCTTTTTCTATAGAACTTATTAATGCAGCAGGTTGTATACCCAAGCATAAACCTGCAATGATTGATACAGTTAATAATGATAAAAAAGGGTTTATTTTTTTTACTGTAAGAAATACCTGAATAATAATAGCAGCAACTATAATTAGTATTTGCATTAGCAAGCAGTTTAAATTATTTTTTGTTTTGAGAAGGTACGGCTAATACCGTATAAAACGCAGGTTTAGCCTGCCTTTTTCTGTCCCACAATAATGGATAATTAGTACGGCCGGGTATGGGATAATCATTCTTCCAATTCATCCCATCACTTACGCCCCAAAATGTTACCCTGCTTATTTTATCTTTCTTTTGATAAAAAATTTCAAACAATTCTTTGTACCGGTTAGTTAATAATAATTGTACACTATCAGGTAATTCTTTTTTGTAAGGGTCTAAAAAAGTTTTAAATTCTTCTAACTGAAATTGCTTATCAGCCATGCCCTGCCCTATTATCTGTCCTTCTTTGGTTAAAGGCAATACATCAATATCCATTTCAGTAATCATCACTTTTACTCCGCAGGCAGCATAAGCATCTATAGCATCTTCAATATATTTTTTTTGAGGGTAGTTAAGCCCCCAGTGGCCTTGCATGCCTACTCCATCTATTCTTATACCTTCCTTTTGCAGCATTTTTACTAACCTAACAATTCCATCTCTTTTAGAAGGTCGCCATGTATTAAAATCGTTATAATATAACTCTGTGTTGGGTGCAAACTCTTGGGCAAACTTAAACGCATATTTAACCAAGGTGTCTCCGTTTCCGAAAGCATTAACCCAAGTTGTTTTTCTGTAGTTTCCATCTTCATCAATAACTTCATTAACAACATCCCATGCATGTACTCTTCCTGCATATCTTCCCGCAACAGCTTTTATATGGCTTCTTAATCTTTCTATCTGTTCTTCTTTAGTATTCGGCTTTCCTTCATTATTTGTAAAGAACCATGCCGGGCACTGATTGTGCCATACCAATGTATGCCCTATAATGAACATATTATTTTTTTCACCAAAGGCTACATAATCATCTGCCGGCTTCCAATTATAAATGCCCGGTTGCGGGTTTATTAAGGCAGCCTTCATTACATTCTCAACAGTAATAGAATTAAAGTGTTTAATAACGATATCCTGACCGGCTTTATCTACCCCTGAAACTATTGCAGGGTTAACTGCTACACCTATTTTAAATGCGTCTTTGTATGCATCTTTTAAAGTTTGTGCCTGTAAACAGTTATTACTCAATAAAAGGGAAAGGCAGTATATTATCTTTCTTATCACTTTAGTGTGTTTAATAATTAAAAGCTAAGCAACAGTATTGGTAAGCTTACCAATTCCTTCAATTTCTATTGATACTTTATCGCCGCGTTTTAAAGTAAAGTTATTACCGGGTACAATTCCTGTACCTGTCATAATTAAGCATCCGCTATGAAATGAGCATTCTTTATATACAAAAGATACAAGCTCATCAAAAGATCTTTTTATTTGTGAAATAGCTATTTCACCTTCAAATACCAAAGCTTCTTTTCTATAAATCTGCATAGTAATTTTTGCAGAAGCATTTAAAGGATTTTCTGTTACATAAATACAAGGACCAACTGCTGCTGCACCATCATAAGTTTTTGCCTGAGGAAGATATAAAGGGTTTTCACCTTCAATACTTCTGCTACTCATATCATTACCGATAGTATAACCTACAATTTTTGCAGAAGAAGTTACAACTAATGTAAGTTCCGGTTCGGGAACATCCCATGTGCTATCTTTTCTTATTCTTACAAATCCGTTTGGATGTACAATACGATAAGCGGGTGATTTAAAAAAAACCTCAGGTCTTTCTGCATTATAAACACGTGCATAAAAATCTCCTCCCCCTGCCTCTTTACTTTCTTCCTGCCTGCCCACCATGCTTCTGTAATAAGTAACTCCGCAAGCCCATAATTCTTGCGTACCAACAGGTGCTAATAAATTATCAATAGTTGATTTATCTGTTTGTGGAAGTGAGTGTATAATAGCTTTTATTTTAGCATAAAGATTATCATCGTTAATGAATTGATCCCAATCAGTTTGTTTGCTTAAATAAAAAACATTCTCATTTTCAATAACAATACCTTCAATAGTTTTGTAGACTTTCATAGTTATTTATTTTATTTAGCATCATTCCATAACCATATTAATGATTCCGGAAGTATTGATGCTCCATGTTTTGAATTGTGCGTACCGCTGCCTTTTTCAAACTTAAACTCGTAACCTTTAAACTTAAATGCAGCTTCCATTTGCAGGTTTGCTAACCACCAATTACCGAATTGGTTATCTAAATCATTATTACCATCCTGCATAAAAATTTTAATATTTTTCTTTTCACTTTTACGGATGAGCGAAGGATAATTATGTCCGCCTCTTATATCAGTAAAACTTCCGTAATGACTCATCACCTTACTGAAAAATTCAGGATGTTGCCAGGCTGCAGTAAAAGCAGCAATGCCACCTGAAGATAAACCACCAATACCATGCATAGCAGCGTCGGCAATTATATTGTATTGTTTTTTTATTTCAGGAATGAGTTCTGTAATAAGCATTAAGGTATGCTTATCGCTTAAATCATCATATTCAACAGAGCGATTGGTGGAACGAAATCTGTTTTCAGGATATTCTTTTACAGCATTTCCGGGGTTTACAAACAAACAGATTGTAACAGGCAATTTATGCTGAGCGATAAGATTATCATAAACAATCGGCACTCTCCACTCTCCAGTTTCATTAGCATAACTGGCTCCATCTAAAAAAACCATTAAGGCAGCAGGTTTAGAACTATCGTACTGTGCGGGAACATAAACATAATATTCTCTGAAATTATTATAGAGCTTACTGTACCATTCATATTTTGTAACAGCCCCTTTCGGCACATTTGGTTTTCTGTAAGAATCAGAACCCAATTTGTACAGAGAATCCTGAGCGAAAGCATTTACACAGTTAAACAATAATATGGCAGTAATAAATTTCATTAATACTATCTCATTAAAAATCTTAAAACATAAGAATTATTTGTTATGTAAATAGTTTTTTCATCTTTGCTTAATGAGCAGTTAGAAGTTGCATCATTTAACACAAGTTTGCCTAATAACTTTCCTTCAGCATTTAAAATGTAAAGCCCTCCCGGTCCTGTTGCATACACATTTCCTTTACTATCAATTTTTAAACCGTCTGGTAAGCCATGCAAACGTTTATCGTAACCCGCAACAGAGAAAAATATTTTGCCATTAACCAGTGCATCTCCTTCTACGTCGTAAACATACCAATTGGGTTTTTCAGGATCAGATGAGCTTATTAAAACTTTTTTATATCCCGGAAAAAAAGCAATTCCGTTAGGCTTAGTAATAGAATCAACCAACAATATTACTGTTCCATCTTTCTTTACTTTATAAACACCGTTGTAACCTGTTTCTCTAAGCGGGTCTTTATCACTTTGCGTTGGCAGTCCATAAGGCGGATCTGTAAAATAAAGCTCTTCTTTATCATTAAAAGCACAATCGTTGGGACTGCTGAAACGTTTGCCGTTATAATGTGTAGCTAATGAAATATAATCAGCAGAAGGGTTTTCAAGCGAAGCTTTCATTTCAGCCATTCTTCTATCGCCCTGCTGACATAAAACTAATTTACCTTGCTTATTTAAAGTTAAACCATTACTGCCTGTTTCTCTGCTTTTTGAAGATGTTCCGCTAAAGCCTGATGGTTTTAAATATAATTCAACACCTTTCTCTGCCGTCCATTTATAAACTGAATTAGCGGGAACATCTGAAAAGAGCAGCATTTTATATTTTTCAACCCACAATGCTCCTTCGCTCCAACTAAATCCTTTTGCAACTATTTCTGCTTTTGCATTGGCTGAAACTATTTTGTTTACAGCACTATCATACCTTTCAAAAAAGCCTGTTGTTTCGTATTGTTGTGCATTCACAGTTACAGATACTATTAATAATATATTAAATATTAGTTTCATTTTTAGATGAATGCTTAATGTGAGTCTCTTGTTACAACACTTCCGGAGCTACCCTGAAGAAAATCTAAGTCTGCACCCTTATCTGCTCCCAATACATGTTTAACATATAAACTCACATAGCCCCTATCTGCTGCAGGTTTAGGTTTTACCCATTCACTTCTTCTTCTATTCAATTCTTCATTGCTAACATGCAGATTAAGTTTACGCTGCTCTACATCTAACTCAATAATGTCTCCATTTTGTACTAAAGCAAGGTTACCACCAATAGCACTTTCGGGAGAAACATGCAGTACTGCTGTTCCGTATGCAGTACCACTCATTCTTCCATCACTTATTCTCACCATATCTGTAATACCTTTCTCTAATATTTTTTTAGGAAGTGCCATATTACCAACCTCAGGCATACCGGGATAACCAACAGGACCTACATATTTTAAAACCATAACACAGGTTTCATCAATATCTAAATCCGGATCATCAACCCTTGCATGATAGTCTTCAATACTTTCAAATACAACTGCTCTTCCTTTATGCTTCATTAAAGCAGGTGTAGCAGCAGATGGTTTTATAACTGCTCCGTTTTCAGCAAGATTGCCCTTTATAACTACGCAACCAGCTTCATCAATAAAGGGTTTATTAATACTTGCAATAACATCTTCATTATAACATTCAGTATTGCCTTTTATGTTTTCATGGTGATTATTACCTGTTACTGTAATAACATTTTTATGCAGCTGATTTTTTAATTCATTTAAAATGACAGGTAATCCACCTGCATAATAAAAGTCTTCCATAAGATATTTACCTGATGGCATAAGATTTAACAGCAGCGGTATTTTACTACCGATGGTATCAAAATCTTCCAAACTTAAATCAACACCTATTCTTCCTGCTATAGCTAATAAATGAATAATAAAGTTTGATGAGCCACCAACAGCAGCATTAACCATAATAGCGTTTTCAAAAGCTTCTCTGGTTAAAATTTTATCTATTGTTAAATTATCTTTTACCATTTGCACAATTCTTCTTCCGCTTAATTGTGCCATTACTTTTTTTCTTGAATCAGGTGCAGGTATAGCAGCAGCACCACTTAATGTTAAGCCTAAAGATTCTACCATACAGGCCATGGTGCTTGCAGTTCCCATCGTCATACAATGCCCTATGCTACGGCTCATGCAGCTTTCAGCAATTTCACATTCTTCCTGCGTCATCTTACCTGTTTTCATGTCTTCATCAAATTTCCATACATGCGTTCCGCTACCGATAGTTTGACCTTTATATCTCCCGTTAAGCATAGCCCCGCCCGGTACCACGATAGTTGGTAAGCCAACACTTGCCGCCCCCATAACAGTTGAGGGTGTTGTTTTATCGCAACCCGTTAACAATACCACGCCATCTATAGGGTTGCCACGCATACTTTCTTCTGCATCCATACTTGCCAGGTTGCGAAACAACATAGCTGTTGGCTTTAAAAGTGTTTCACCCAAACTCATTATAGGAAATTCTAATGGAAAACCACCTGCTTCAAGTACACCGCGTTTTACACTTTCTGCTATATCGCGTAAATGTGCATTGCAAGGCGTTAGCTCGCTAAAAGTGTTGCAGATACCAATAACAGGTCTTCCATCAAACATATCTGTTGGCATGCCCTGGTTTTTCATCCAGCTTCTGTAAATAATTCCATCCTTATCTTTTTTTCCAAACCAACCTCTGCTTCTTAATTCGCTTTTCATATCCTTTTTTTTAATAGCCATTAGTAGTTATAAAGTTTTCATTTTACGGTATTCAGTTTAAAAGTATCTTAACCATAATACCTATTTGTTAGGCAATTTAACCGATTGCTCAAAATCGTGTTTAAATTTAAGAAAAACCTTTTGTAGAAACCAAAGACTGTTTATCTCAAAAGACTCTTGTTATTACTAAATGGAGCAATAGAAACAGGTGCGTATAAATCTATTAATGAAGCTGTTAATACTGTTAATGAAACACAGGAATTTAAACCACATAAACACAATCATAATATTTATATTTACGTAGCATATACATCACCTTCTAAAAATTAACTTCAAAACTTACAAAAGCGTTTAAAATCATTTCACTTTTACAATAAAATACTACCACTAACTAACTATTATTGCTATGAGTACAAGAAGAGATTTTTTAGAGAAGTTAAGCCTTCCATTTCTAACAATATCATTATTAAAAAATAAAAAACTGTATAACAAGATGACTATTACAGAAAAAGATGAACCCGTTTTAAAAGTTGCATTAATGGGCTTAGGCAGTTATGCAACAATTGTAGCCAATGCAATGCAACAATGTAAAAAAGCTAAAATTACAGGTCTCATCAGCGGTACTCCGGATAAACTTAAAGAATGGAGTAAGAAATATAATGTAGCAGAAGAGAATTGTTATAACTACAGCAGCTATCATAACATTAAAAATAACAATAATATTGATGCTGTATACATTATAACACCTAATGCACTACATAAAGAACATACTATTGCTATTGCCAATGCAGGCAAACATGTTATTTGTGAAAAACCAATGGCATTAAATGCTATGGAAGCAAAAGAAATGATTGATGCGTGCAGAAAAGCAAACGTACAATTACTGATTGGTTATCGCCTGCATTTTGAAGCAAAAACATTAGAAGTTATTAAGATGAGGCAAAATAATGAATTTGGAAAAATTAAAATATTTCAGGGTTTAAGTGGTTTTATTATCGGCGACCCTAAACAATGGCGTTTAAATAAAACATTATCTGGCGGAGGTTCTTTAATGGATATTGGTATATATAGTTTAAACGCTGCAAGATATACTTTAGGAGAAGAACCGGTTTGGGTTACTGCACAGGAAGCCAAAACTGATAAAGAAAAATTTAAAGAAGGAGTAGATGAAACAATTCAATTTCAAATGGGCTTTGCAAGCGGAGCCATTGCATCCTGCACCAGCAGTTATGCTGCCAATGGTTTAGATAGTTTTTTTATAAGTGGTGATAAAGGATATGCTCATATTGAAGCCTCTATTTATTACGGGCCGAGTAAAGTAACTACTTCTAAAGGGCCATTAACACAACCTCATACTACGCATCAGGCAGCACAAATGGATGGAATGGCTGATATTATTTTACATAATAAACAACCATTAATACCTGTTGATGGTGAAGAAGGTTTAAAAGATATTAAAATAATTGAAGCTATTTATAAAGCTGCTCAAACCAATGCCAGAGTTTATATTCAGTAGCTAATAATTTTCTTTATGAAATTTAAATTTTGTTTGCTTGTAACATTTTTCTTTTTACAATTAGTCAAAGCACAACAACAGGTAACTATTACTGTAAATGCTTCTGATACTATCGGTGAGATGAAACCATTCTGGTCTTTTTTCGGATATGATGAACCCAATTATACCACCCGTGCAAACGGAAAAAAATTATTAAAAGAATTAAAGGATTTAAGCCCTACTAAAGTCTACATCAGAACACATAACCTGCTTACTTCAAAAGGTAATAGTAAAGGGCCTGACTTAAAATGGGGATTTACCGATGCATACAAAGAAGATGCGAATGGTAATGCCGTTTATAACTGGATAACAGTAGACAGCATTGTGGATGTTTTTATTAAAGGAGGAATGAAGCCTTTAATGGAAATTGGTTTTATGCCTGAAGATTTAGCTGCAAAACCAGAACCTTATGAACACAACTGGAGTAAAGGCGGAAATTTATGGACGGGCTGGACTTCCCCACCAAAAGATTATAACAAATGGAGAGAATTAATTTATCAATGGGTGAAGCACTCTATTGAAAGATATGGAAAAGAAGAAGTAACTACATGGTTGTGGGAAGTATGGAATGAACCGGATATACCTTATTGGTCAGGCTCTTTTGATGAATATTGTAAGTTATATGATTATGCTTCAGATGGTTTAAAAAAAGCTTGTTCTGAATGTACAATTGGTGGCCCGCATACAACAAGTCCGCGTGGAGATAAAGGTTACAATTATCTTACAAAATTTATTGAGCATTGTTTACATGGAACTAATTATGCTAACGGCAAAACAGGTTCTCCGCTTGGTTATATTGGCTTTCATGCTAAAGGTGCTCCTGAGTTGGTTAACGGGCATATTCAAATGAATATGGGCGTTCAATTAAAAGATATAGAAAGAGGTTTTCAGGCAGTAAATTCATTTCCCGAATTAAAAAATATTCCTGTTATTATCGGCGAATGCGACCCCGAAGGATGTGCAGCCTGTTCAGAAAAAAGAGAACCGAGGTATGCTTACAGAAACGGTACAGTTTATTCAAGTTATACAGCAGCATCTTTTGCTAAAATTTATGAGTTAACTGATAAGTATAAAATTAATTTAAGAGGTGCAGTCAGTTGGTCATTTGAATTTGAAAATCAGGAATGGTTTGCAGGCTTTAGAGATTTAGCAACCAATGGCGTTGATAAACCTGTATTAAATATTTTCAGAATGTTTGGCAAAATGGAAGGACAGCGTGTTACTGTAAAATCTACCAATGGTGTTAGTGTAGAAGAAACAATTGGCAAGGGAATCAGAAATAATAATGATGTTAATGCGATTGCCGGTAAAAGTAATAATTCAATTGCTGCAATGGTTTGGAATTATAATGATGCAGATATTAAAAGTGAAGATGCAATAATAAAACTGCATATAAATGGATTGCCAAAAAAGAAAATAACTATACAGCATTACAGAGTTGATAGTGCTTACAGTAACTCCTTTGAAAAATGGAAAGCAATGGGCAAGCCTCAACAACTAACCGATAAACAATTTAAAGAATTAGAAAAAGCAGGTCAATTACAGGAAATCAATATGCCTGTAAATAAGATTACAGATAAAGGAACAGTTGAATTAAATTTTAATCTTCCAAGGCAAGGTGTGTCGTTAATAAAACTTACATGGAATTAATTCCTTGAAAGTAAATTATAATTCCTACAGATGTAATAGCAGAAAGGATTTACTTATTAAAATCTTTTATTTCGAATGTTTTATAACACCAATTATTGCAACTTTAAAAAATGAACTTCTGCGTTAAGATAGTCTGTTATAAAACTTATCCCCTTATCTTTTTTTTGATACTGGTTAAAACTGCTTTTTTATTGAAACTTAACCCAATCAACATCTACAGGTTTTCCATCTTTAGAAACGATGAATAAATGCTTAATACCTGTTTGCTGTTTGGTTATACCGGCAGTATTTATTTTCCAATCATTAGTTTTTGAAATTTTAACTTCTGCAATTACAGGTCCATCAATACTGTTAACTCTTATTTGCAAAATACCTCCTTCGGTAGAAACTGCCTTTACTATAACCGACTTTAATGGCTTTATTCCAAAATCTACTGTATTGTATTGTATCCAAGCTCCTTGCTGTGCAAAGCTTGTTTTCCAACCTAAAAATTTATTGGTAGTATCAATGAAAGAAATGCTGATGCCTTTATCTGCTATTTTAGAATATCTGTCAATCTGAATTTCTTTGGTAGCTGCGGTAATTCCGATACCTCTTAATGTTGGAATAACTTTACTAATAGTGCTATCGGGATTGAATGATAAACTATCTGCCCTTATTGAACGTGCTTTATCAAAATTGGGTGAATAGTCTTTATCATGATAAAATAAATACCATTGATTTTTAAATTGAATGATGGAATGATGATTCGTCCAACAGCCAGATGCTGACTCATCCATAATAGCTCCGGCAATTTTAAAAGGGCCAAAAGGATTATTCCCCATTGCATATTCCAATCTTTCTGTTTTATTTTCTACATGCGGATAAGTAAGATAATAAATACCATTTCTTTCAAACATATAGGGGCCTTCTTTCAAACCTTTTGTTGGCAGTTCTGCCAATGTTTTTACATCAGAATCTAATTCAACCATATTGGGTTTTAATCTGGCTGCATAAATATTGCCTTGTGCCCAGTATAAATAAGCCTGTCCATCTTTTTTATCAATAAAAACATTGGGGTCTATACCATGCACTCCTTTAATCGGCGTAGGTTGAGGTGTATAAGGGCCTTCCGGTTTATCTGCAATGGCTACACCAATTGCGAAGCCTCTTCCGTAAGAAGAATCTTTTGGTGATGCCGGAAAATAGAAATAGTATTTTCCGTTTTTCTCAATACAATCCGGTGCCCACATGTTATAAGCATCGGGTTTTGTCCACGGAGTTGTTGTTTGGCTTACAATCATCCCATGATCTGTCCAATCTGTTAAGTCAGATGAAGAAAAAACATGATAATCTTCCATACAAAACCAACCTACACGGCCTTTACCGGGAGTTGCCAGAATATCATGAGAAGGGAAAACATAAACTTTGTCTCCAAACACTCTTGCAGAAGGATCTGCCGAATATTGATTTCTTACAATAGGGTTTTGGGCATTCACATTACCTGCCATAAAAACAGAAGCTGCAATACACAAAAGGGAAAAATATTTACGCATATTATCAGTTATTTTATATGAAAAATTATTTACTGATTTTTTATTTTTCTTTACCTGTTAAAATATCCTCTAATCTTTTACGCTTAACATTATTTTCAAATCTGAATGATTGTGCCAATGCTAACACCTGTTCATCACTTAAATTTTTAAACAAATTGCAATACTCTGGTAACAACGCTTCCGAAATAAGTATATGCCTTACAAGCAATGCTATATCTCGGTTAGCCCCGTTTGGATAAGGATTATAGTTTGGGAATTCTTTACTTACTAATTTTTCTAAGGGTTCAATTGTTGTTCTTATATTTTTATCTGTAGAGCCCCATGCATCGGCACCGAGTGAATCTTTGCGATGCAGAAATTGTTTAACCAACTTCATATAAGGTGTACTATCATTCTGGTGCATAATGGCTTGTAAACCCATATCCTTATATAACCAAATACACCAGCTTACTTTGTATTTATTATAATATGCTAACTGGTCTTTTAATATTTGATAACGCATTTCATCTTTCAATGAGTCTCCGGTGTATACCGGACCAAACTCTCCTACCCAAAGCGGTACTTTATGCGAAAACATAAATTCACTTTTTTGCAAAAAATCATGTTCAAGTGTATCTCTGTTATAAAACCTGTTACCTGTAATACCGGGATAGTCTCCACCCGAAATAAAACCGGGTGTTGCATAATCATGATTAGTATAAACAACATTATTCCATATCTCTGTAAACTTATCAAATTGTGTTGCATACTTATCCCCTTCAAGAAAAATGATATGGCCCTCATCAATTTTTCTTATGGCATCATATAATTTTTTATAATAAGGAACCATTTTTTCGCCTGAAGGTTCTGCAGGCTCATTCATTACATCATAACCTGCAACCCAGGCATTTTTTTTGTAATGTTTGGCAATGGCTTCCCAAAGATTGAGAGCTCTGTCCTGAAAATCTTTATGCAACCAGAATGATGCAACATGTGTTGGGTTATCACTATGCCAATGCTGATTCTGCGAACCGGGAAAAGCATGTAAATCTATAATTGTATAAATATGATGTCTTGCACATAACGCTATTACAGTATCAAGGTAGGCAAATGTTTCTTCTTTAATAATACGCGGGTTCATATCATCTTCAAAGAGATGATAGTTGATTGGAATACGAACAAGATTTAGTCCTAAACTTTGAATGTAAGCTGCATCAGGTTCTGTAAAATAGCTTTTAAAAAAATTATCGAAGTAGAGATTATATTTTTTTTCTCCTAATACTTTTTTTAATCCTTCACGCATGGCTTCTTCGTTGCCTGTATAACCATCAATAAAATTTTCCATATGCAACATTCCACCCAAGCCAAAGCCCCTTAAAATAACTGTATCACCTTTTTGATTTACAATTTTTTCACCTGAAACTTTTAACCAATTTTCATTTGCAGCGATTTGCTTTTCTTTTTTATCGGTACATGCTAACAATAAACACAATCCATAAATAATTGATAAGCAACTAAATAGTTTTTTCATAACAAGCATTTTATGGTAAGCAAATATTTTTAATATTAAAAAATTATTTAACCCCTGATATTGTATCTGTTATATGGAAGTAATCAAAATCTGCATAACCTCCTGTTTCTTTAGTAGCATAATTAAATAAGGCAAACCGATAGCCGATAAACTGCGGAATAGTATAAGCCATTTTAAGTTGTGTACCAATCGGCGACCATGCTTTTCCATCAAGACTATAAAAGAAGTTGGCAACATCTTTTTTATCTGTAAAGTTGCATTCAGCTTTAAACAAAACAGTTTTTTGTAAAAGCGGAATTGTTTGTGCTTCTTCAGGTTTTCCGGTGCTTGCATTAATCATTACAATCAGTTTTTTATCACCTTCCATGCGAACACCTAATAAGCCATAATTTTTCTGTAATAAACCTAAACCTGCAAAGTCACCATCTTTCATATTAGCAACATCTATTAATATTGAACCTGAACAAACAGGGCCGATTGTGCGTTGTGTTAATGAATTTCTTGCCTGCAAAAAATTCGAGTCTATTCTTCCTGTTGTTAAGCGTAAAAACCCTTTTCTTGCAGTAACAGACCATAAACTATTATCAGGATTATGATTCCATTGCCATGCCAATGGTAATGCCCGGTCTCCTTTTTTTCGGTTGAAATCGTCTGAATTTACAATACCCGGAATAAGCCCTTTACTTGCGGGCAAATTAAGTGTTTCAGGTACTTTACCATTTTCGCCTAATACTGGCCAACCATCCTGCCATTTAACAGGAACTAAATAAGGAATACGACCTACAGCACCAAAGTCTCTGAACAAATAAGCGTACCATTGTCCGTTTGGCATATCAATTAAACCACCCTGAGCAACTCCTAAATCCTGTAAGCCAACCTTTCCTTCCCAAGGTCCGGTAATTTTATCGGCTCTGTGTATAACTACTGTACGCATACTGCCCGGAGGCCATGTAATGTTGAACAAATAATATTTACCATTTACTTTATATAACTGAGAGCCTTCGGCACCTAAGCCACCTCTTCTGCCTTCAATCTGGCTGGGTGCACTTGCATTTTCTATTGCTACCTGATTAACACCACCTTCTTTAACGCCTGATAAATCTTCATTCAACTCAATAAGATTTAATTTACCATTACCATACAGCATATAAACTTTTCCATCATCATCAAAAAACAATGAATGATCGTGATAAGCAGGTTTGAAAGAAACCGATTTCCAAGAGCCTTTCTCAATATCTTTTGTAGAATAGATATATGTTTTACCCGTTGTTTGAGCAAATGTGGTTACATAAAATGTTCCGTTATGAAAACGTATACTGCTTGCCCATGAGCCTCTGCCGTATGTGCTTTTACCATTGGTAAGGTTTAATGCATCTACATTGGCTAAAGTATCATAAGCATAATTTATCAATTGCCAGTTTACTAAATCTTTCGATTTCATAATAGGCACACCGGGGTTCATATGCATCGTTGTACTACTCATGTAATAAGTATCTCCAACTCTTATCATTGACATATCAGGAACATCAGCAAAAATTACAGGGTTGGTTGCTTTTTTATTTTCTTGAGCTGATAAAGAAGAAAACAAAAAAAGGAATGCAGTAAATACTAAGGCTGTAATAATTTTTTTCATTGCTTTCTTTTGTTACGAATTAAATTTTATTTTAATAATCAGGTTTACTTATAAACAGGGTCGTTACCACTATATCGCAAGTATTTAAAGGAAGCTTTATTATTACTGCTTTTGCCGGATGATGTTGCATACATTCCGAAAAAACTTCCTATAAATCCACCTGCAACATGTGTACTTAAAAATTTACCATCTACTTTATCTTTTAAAACCTTCCATTTATTTGTTTCTGTGGCGTAATAGAAACTGTAGAATTCACCTTCAGCATCAATTCTTAATTGTACTTTTTCACTGTCAATCGGAACAGCTATAATTACTTCATTGGTTTTACCATCTGCATTACTTTTCAATAATTGCAATACAGGTGTACCGTTACTGATAGTTTTGCTGATGAAATAAAAATGTTTTTCATCCTGAAATATTACCAAGCCTGCATGTTCGTTTTCTGCTGATGGTGTAAAACTTAATTCTGTTACTGCACTGCAGAATAAATGTTGTTGGCGTTTACCTATAAAAGAAGCAATATCAAATGCGTTAATTATTTCTGGTTTAAGTTTTAAAGTAAGCCCGGCTTCTTTACTTAAAAAGAAAGAACTACTGTCGCAACTTCTTAAAAAACTTAGTGAAGGATCAAGTTGTTTTTCAAATTTAAGTGTGTACTCAAAATTGCCGCTTTGCGGTAAAGCATTTGCTTGTTTTACTTCTTTAAAATTTGCTGTATAAGTATATTTTACTTCATCTCCTGCGGGAATAATTACCGGCCATTCATCTTTCCATTCTACAGGAGCTATAAATGTTTCTCTGCCTGTATTGTAATAATCTTCTTTATAAGGCCTGCATCCTAAAAACACTGCATAAGTTTTTCTATCAGGTCCTTCAACAAACTGAGCATGACCTGTAGATGTTACAGGATTTTTTCTATCCTCAGGCAAACCTCTTTGCGTAAGAATCGGATTTTTTTCATAAGGAATATAAGGCCCCCAAACAGCTTTACTGCGGAATACAACCTGAGAATGATTTACTGAAGTACCACCTTCTGCTGCATATAAATAATACCATCCGTTTCTTTTAAGAATATGGGGGCCTTCAATCCAAACAGGTTTTTTTGTAATATCAACACCACCGTTTACAACAATTTTTTCCTCGCCAATTACTTTTAAATTAACGGGGTCAAACTCATAAATTTTAATAGTGCGATGTCCTGAATACAACGGTTTATAATCAGGTGCATCGCTGTTGTACACAACATAAGCTTTGCCATTATCATCAAAAAATATGGATGGGTCTATACCTTTTACTTGCGGAAGTTTTACTGGGTTGCTCCACGGACCGGCAGGGTTTTTTGCTGTAACAACAAAATTGCCTTCGTGGTCTATATCGGTACAGGTAAGATAAAATGTGCCATTGTAATAACTTATGCCGGGTGCAAACAAACCTCTTGTCATACGTTCTCCGGCAAAATCCATTTGCGATGTTCTGCTGATTACATTTCCTATTTGCTTCCAGTTTTTTAAATCCTTGCTATGCCACACAGGAAGCCCGGGAAAATAAGAGAACGTTGAGTTAACCAGATAATAGTCATTGTCAACTTTTACTATTGTAGGATCGGGATAAAAGCCACTTAAAATGGGGTTTACCAAAGTTGTTGTTTGTGCAACAGCAAATAATACATTTAATAAACTACCTGCTAATAAACCCGCTACTATTTTATTTTTTATTCTCATATACTATAAATTTTTTTGAATTATTGTGCAATGAAAGTGTATGTTTTTCCTGCCTGTGTAGCTATATCGTATAACAGAGTTTGTTTAATCTCGGGTGCTGTGATGGTTGCTTTAGGTGAAATAACAGGTTCATGCGTTGCAATAATTTTATAGAATGGATTTTTATTTTCACCTGTTGCTGTTTTTATAACACCATCAGTTGATTTGATTGCATTGGGAGTTCTTAAACGAAGATTACCGCCGAGAGTAGACTTAATAATTGCTTTACTTAATTTACCATCTTTCCATTCCATTCTTACTATTTCAAAACCACCAATAGCTTTTATGCCACTTAATGTTCCTTGTTTTTCCCATACATCAGGTAATGCAGGTAATAAATGAACGGCACCGTCTGCACTTTGCACTAACATTTCTGTTATGCCCGAAGTGCAACCAAAGTTTCCATCAATCTGAAACGGAGGATGAGCATCAAATAAATTATTATATGTTCCGCCGCCTTCTCTCTTTACTCCTAATGGTGTTAATTGCCCTTGTATTAATTTATAAGCATGGTTACCATCCAGCATTCTTGCCCACCAGTTTACTTTCCAGCCCATACTCCATCCTGTTGATACATCGCCACGTTGCAGTAATGTATTTTTTGCTGCGATGAACAATTGAGGTGTACGATAAGCTGATATTTGATTGGATGGAAATAAGCCGTATAAATGAGAAATATGCCGATGGTTGTCATTCGGATTATCAATATCATCTAACCATTCCTGTAATTGATTATACTGGCCGATATGCATGGGTGCTAAACGACTGCGAACTTGTTTTAAGGTATCAATAAACTTTGCATCCTTATGTAATAATTCTGCTGCTCTGATGGTACTGTTAAACACATCAAAAATAATTTGATTCGTCATAGTAACACCCGCATCTAAAGAAGAACCTTGATGAGCTTTTGGTGCATTTTCGGGTGACTCATCTGGATTAATTACCAACCATTTTAATGTTGGATGCTCAACTAAATAATCAACATAAAATAAAGCAGCTCCTTTTAAAACAGGGTAACATGATTCTAAGAAAGACTTATCTCCCGTGTACAAATAATGCTCCCACAAATGTTGGCTGCTCCATCCGCCACCATTACTCCATGCACCCCAGAATGCACCATCCACAGCACCTGTTGCACGCCATATATCTGTGTTATGATGTGCTACCCAACCTCTTGCACCGTACATCGTTTTTGCAGTTTGCTCGCCTGTAGCAGACATTTCTTTAACCATGTGTAAAAAAGGTTCATGCAGTTCTGAAAGATTGGTTTTTTCTGCGGGCCAGTAATTCATTTCAGCATTAATATTAATGGTGTATTTACTATCCCATGAAGGGCGTAATTTATTGTTCCAGATACCTTGCAGATTAGCTGCTTGTCCGCCCGGTTGCGATGACGAGATTAACAGATAACGACCGAATTGATAATAGATAGAAACAAATTGAGGGTCTGATGTTGAGTTGAAATTTTTTAAACGTTCATCAGTAGGAAAATTAGCTGCTTCGGTTGTACCCAAGTCTAATTTTACACGATTGAAATATTTTTGATATGCTGTAATATGTGCTTTCTGTATGTCTGCAAATGATTTTGCTATTGCTTTTGAAAGATAAGATGCAGCCCTTTCATTTTCATTACCGCTAATATCTAAGTAATTATTAAAATTAGTTGCAATGGAAATATAAATGGTTACTTCATTTGCATTGGTAATTGTGATAGTTGAATCAGTTAAAGAAGAAGCACCGCCATTTGTTTTAAACTCAACAATACCTTTATAACGAACCATACCTTTTACAGTTTCATGATCCATAGTAGTACCTGCAAAAGTTAATTGCTTTGACTGATTTGTTTTTACTACAACATTTGATTGCGGTGTTGTATAAAAAGCAGTAAGTGAAATACTGTTTGCTTTACTTGCAGTTAAGTGCATTACAACAACACGGTCAGGAAAGGAAGCTAATACTTCTCTTGTATAAACAACATCACCAACTTTATAAGTTGTTTTGGCAATTGCTTTTTCAATATCAAGTTCACGATAATAATCGGTATAGTTTGTTTGATTAGGGAAGGATAAATTTAATTCCCCTGCCGGTTCAAATATTTGCCCTTGAGATTTTTTACTAATAATAACTTTATTGGTTAACTGTTCGGCCTGCTTTTGCTTTCCTTCAAAAATTAATTTTCTTATTGCATTTAATGAGTCAAAAGCTAAGGGGTTATCATTTCGGTTAGGACTTCCACTCCACAGTGTGTGTTCATTTAACTGAATCGTTTCTGTTTCAACATTACCATAAACCATAGCACCAAGTCTTCCGTTGCCAATAGGCAATGCATTCTCCCATGTTTTTCCGGAAGGCTTATTATACCACAGTTTTAAAGCGGGTTTTATTTGGGCATTGCTTAATGTTACTGTAACAGATATGGATATAAAAAAGATTACTATTTTTTTGCAAATGGTTTTACGCTGTTTCATATTATTAATTACTTTATTAAACTCTTGATATTTTCAAAAACTACTTTAAAACAAAGCCCCCGTTAGGTTGTATTTCCACTTCAAACTCTCCTGATTTGTTTATTGAAACTTCTTTGTTATAAATATTTTTTGCAGCATCATCGTTATAAAAATTTAATTTCTTACCTGCAACAAAAGGAAGATTCAGTTTAAGTTTTAAAACTTCTTTAGTTGCATTTGCTCCGGCTATATACCATTGATTACCGTTGCGGCGTGCAATAACAACAGACTTGCCCGGGTAGCCATCTATATACAATGTTTCATCCCATGTTGTGGGTACTTTCTTCATAAACTCAATTTCAAAAGCAGGAACATCTGTTAAGTTATTAGGTGTTAAACCAAACATTTGAACTGAGTTTTGAAACAAAACAGCAGTAGCTAATTGAAAAGCATCTGTGGTTAACCGTTGGTTTCTGTTCTGATTGCTTTTTACTAAAAATTTATTTAATAAAACTCCTCCGAACTCCATATTACCAACTGTGTTACGTATAAACGGATGAAGCGTTGCATTAAATGCTTCTGCATCTCTTACACCTTGAGAAAATATAAGCATTTCTGATGCCAGTACAGCTTCGCTGCCAATGTAATTGGGGTACATTCTCTCCCAACCTCTTGGTACCGTAGCACCATGAAAGTCTATCATTAAACCATAGTCGTTAGCATCTGAAAGTATGTCTTCATATAAACGAATAGTTTCCTGCTTATCACCTCCAAAAAAATCAACTTTTAAACCCTTAACACCTATTTGTTTCAACCACTTCATTTCTTTTTTTCTTTCAATAGCATTATTCATTTTATTACGCGGGCCTTGCGGTGCATCGTTTGCTGCACCGTTTGAATTATACCAAAGAAAAACATCTACATTTTTTGAATTAGCATACTTAATTAAATCTTTGATTTTTTCTTTACCGATATTGTTATCCCAAAGTGCATCTATTAAAATATATCCCCATTTTAATGAAGATGCTAAATCGATAAACTTCACCTGATCATCCCAATTCATACTGGCATCTTGCCATACAATCCAACTCCAGGTTGCTTTACCGAATTTATAATTTTGAGAAGGCTCGTATAAAGGTTCTACAACATCGAAGGGAATGGTTGTTTCTACCACAGGTTTTAAATTCTCACCTACTGTAATCGTTCTCCAAGGTGTAACACCCGGTAAAGAAATGGCAGCTCCTGAACTACCAAAGCCATTATTTTGTTTTGGATTGGGGTACTCAACCTTATAAGTTCCTGTTTCTTTAGCGTAATCACTTAAATGAGAAGCACAATACAAACCGCTGACACCTGTTTCTGACAATAATACCCAACCGTTATTGCCTATATGAAATAATCCCGGAAATACATAACCATCCTGTTTAAAATTACCACTGCCCATTGGAGCATCTACCTGATAACCGCTTTCATAGCTTGGTGCAGAACGTGCAAAGCCCGTCATAGGAGCCATCATGGGAGATAAGAAAGTTGTTGTTTCTGAAGGAAATCTATAACCGGTTGCTTCTTTCTCAACCACACATACTAAGCGTTGGCCCATTGTTGCTAACTCATACCTGAATGCGATATCATTATTACTTACCTGAAATACAATTTTTATTTTTCGTTGCTGTGCATTCTCAAAGCTGCAGGTAAGTACATTAGCTACATAATGAATCTGCGATTTTTTTATTTTAGCTTGCGTATAATTTTTATCAATACTACTGTCTGACTTACTTAAAAATTTAATGCCGCTACTAAAATCTCCTTCATTTGTTTTCAAACCGAGTGGAGAGTTTTCAAGCATTACCCTGTTTTTATAGGTAACAGAATAAAAAGGTTTTCCTTCTGTTACAGAAACAGAAACTTTCAATTGCTTATCAGGACTGCTAACCACCGCATCTTGTGCGATAACACTAGTTAAGGAAAAAAGAAGAAGAACAACAATTAATTGAATTTTCATTTTAGCAATTAAGTTTTATTGATATAAACTATATGCTGATAACAGGTTGAAATTGTTTGTTAAATAAGAATAGGTTTCACACCTGAATAATATCAGCCGCAATCATTACGCTTCTGGTTATAAAAGTATTTATTTAAAGCGATAAAAGTGTAAAAATGACATTTAATTTTTTAAGGTCAAATGGCTCCTTCAATTTTTAATACAACTGCACCGTTTGAAGTAAATTGATTGGGCAGATTTACCTTTAAACCTTCGTTTGTTTGATTAAAAGTTAAGTTACCATCGTAGCCTAAAAGCTTCGCATGTTCAACCTTGTTACCAGTTGCTAATGATTGAATAAGTAGTTGAGGTGTATTTGGAATGCCTAATAATATGGCATACAAAGTATTTCCTTTAGTTGTAAACCTTATATCTTCTGCTGTAAATTTTATTTTCCCTTCATTAAAACCCTGACCGCTGAGCGGTGCTGCGTTTTTCATTGCAGGGCCTTCACCAAAAATTTTCCAGGGCCTTGTAGCAAAAATACTTTCGCTGTTAATCTTCATCCATGCACCTATTTCTTCAACTACTTTTTTAGATTTCTCATCAATTGAGCCATCTCCACGTAAAGGAATGTTTAATAAGAGATTACCGTTTTTACTTACCACATCTGCCAATGTATGAATAACAGTTGTTGCTGTTTTATACCTGTTATTATCGTACACTCTTCTATCATAATGCCAAACACCAATGCAGGTATCAGTTTGCCAGGGTAATGGTTCTATCTGGTTACTCTGACCACGTTCAATATCCCATACCATACATTTTCTTTGCTGCTCGTTTAATATTTTACCATAAATAACAGCTCTTAAATTACCATGCTTTTTTATACTTGTGTTATACAGGTGTGCAGCAATTCTTAAACCTGCATCACTAACAGGCCATAGGGGTAATGCAGTATCATCAAAGTAAATAAGTTCCGGACCGTATTTATCAATCAGTTCCGTTACACGGTTATAAAAGTTTTCGCAATAAGCTTTTGAAGGCGGGGTAACACCATTACCCCAATTCCATTGCCTGTGAATTACATTATTATCCTGACTGTTTTCGCTTAAGGGATGATTTTGAGCATATAATTCCTGAGGGTCATATCCTTCCCACCAGGTTCCTTTGCCGGCTGCTGCAGTAATTTTTCCATCATAAGCAATACCAGCCATCGAGCCGTTTTTATCTGCTCTTTGCGAGGTTTCATACCAACTCCATGCATGGGCAGAATGAACACTAACTCCAAATGGTAACCCATTATGTTTTGCTGCTTTTGCCCAACCACCGATGATATCTTTTTTAGGACCAAGGTTTACAGAATTCCACTTTTGATATTTGCTTTTAAACAAATCAAAATTATCATGATGGTTGGCTAATGCCATAAAGTATTTGGCTCCTGCATTTTTATACAACGAAACAATTTCTTCCGGATTCCACTTCTCTGCCTTCCATTCATTAATAACATCTTTAAAACCAAACTTAGAAGGGTGTCCATATTTTTCGCAATGAAATTTATATTTATCGCTTCCTTCAATATACATTTCTCTGGCATACCAATCGCCTCTTTCAGGTTGGCATTGTGACCCCCAATGAGCCCACATACCAAATTTGGCATCTCTGAACCATTCAGGAACCTGATACTCAGCAAGAGAATCCCAAGTTGGTAAGAAAGGACCGGGCTTATTGTTCATCATTGCTGCATTAAGCAAGCCTGCACCTTTTAAATTACTAAGAAAAAAAGCAGGAAGGCTTAATACACCACCTTTAATTAAGGTTCTTCTTTTCATATAATATTTTTTTAGAACTCGTTATCATTAATAATTATTTTATAAAAAGGCAATACAGTAGGCTCTGTTTACTATATAAGATTAGCAAGGAAAGCCGAGTAAAAGTTATTAAAAGAAATTACTTAGCAGAAGACTTAAAAAAATTATTCATAAACAGCAATTGATATTGTACAGCGTTGTTCCAATATTGCCAGTTATGAGCACCCGGCCTTACTATATAATCATGAGGTATATTTCGATACAACATTTGCTGATGCAAGTTTTCATTTACTTTAAAAAAGAAATCTTCTGTACCGCAATCAATAATTATTGATAGTGAGTTTGGTTTATACAAATGCAGCAAATTAATAACAGTGTACTTCTCCCAGTTACCAACACTATCAGACAGCTTGCCTAATCGTTGAGCCATATCCCAATTATTAGGAAAAGGTCTTATATCTACACCGCCACTCATGCTACCTGCAGCACCAAATACATCCTGATGCTTTAGCCCTAAATATAAACCTCCATGTCCGCCCATACTTAGGCCTGTTATAGCCCTGCCTTTCTTATCTTTTATGGTTTTATATTTTGTATCAATCCATTCAACCAATTCTTTAGATACATAAGTTTCGTATTTGTAATTGGCATCTGCCGGGCTATCCCAATACCAACTGTTATTTCCGTCGGGGCAAACAATAATCATTTGATATAAATCGGCAGCTACAATTACACTTTTACTCCTGCTCCAGTCTGCATAATTACCACTATAACCATGCAATAGATAAACAACGGGTAATGCTTGCGTATTAGCATAATTATCGGGAGTAATGACAACAGCTTTAATTGTTTTCTTCATTGAAGCACTATATGTTTCAACTGTATCAACTGTTGCAGCGTTACTTTTAAAAATTATACTGAACGGAAAAAGGAAAATCAACAGCCATCTTTTTATCACTTGCATATTATTTTTATTTTATTATGTGTCAGCTAACTAAATACTAATTAAACTTCCAGTAATCAAAATTAAACAGCACTCTTCCTTTGGTAATGTTTTGTCCTTTAAACACAAAATACAAATCATGAACTCCGTTGAAAGAAGCAGCTATATTATTAGTAAACGTTTTCCATTCATTCCAGCCACCAGTTCTGGGAACATTAATTGTTGATAGTAAATTTCCCGCAATACTATCTAAATGTACTTCTAAAATTCCACCATCTAAACCCGCCGCAATTCTTGCATTGAAAGTTTTAGGTGTCGTATTTCCAAAATCAACCGACCTTACTTTTATATACCCTCCTACGCGTATATCTGTTATGTATATTTCTTTTGCTGTTTCAGCTAATTTACATTTTTCATACCATGCACCTGTTTCGGCTTCTACCCTGTTATAAGGGTTTAAATTGGCTACAGGATTTACCCCTTCTTTTGTTAAGGATACAGAAGGAATGGTACCATCAGCATTATAATTAAATTGTTCAATACAGGTAGCTCTTCCGTAACTGCCCCCACCGGGTAATAAACCTGTATGGTAAAACAAATAAGAATTTCCTTTAAAGTCAATTATTCCTCCGTGATTGGTAAAGCTGTTTGCAGGCTGACCTTCCATTATCTTACCCATGTATTTCCATGGCCCTGTTGCACTATCGCTCATTGAATAAGATAAACATTCTACGCCTTTACCCATACCTGCAAACATTAAATAATATTTGTTGTTACGTTTATAAAACCAAGGCCCCTCTATGTATGTATCTTTATTAGGGATGCTCTGAATATTATCTTGCGGAGGAGTATTTCTTGGTCTTCTAACGCCACCAAATGTTTCAAGTGTTTGCGGAATCTGAACAATTTCTCCGGAATAAGAAACCATGTCTTTATTCAGTTTTACATAATAACAATTTCCGTTTCCCCAATATAAATATGCTTGCCCATCGTCATCAATATAAACTGTGGGATCTATATTAGACCAGGAACCTGTGGTAATTAAAGGCTTGCCTAATGCATCCTTAAATGGACCGGTAGGCTTATCTGAAACTGCTACACCTATTGCCATATTGTTTTGAATAGTTTGTGCACAGATATACCAATAAAATTTTCCATTGCGTTCAATACATTGTGCTGCCCAGGCTCTGTCTCTTGCCCATGAGAAAGATTCTAAAGAAATAGGCGAGCCATGATCTGTCCAGTTAACCATATCATCAGAAGAAAACACTCTCCACTTAGTCATATAATAAAAATCGTAACCGGGTATATCATCTCCTGTATAAACATATACTCTTCCATTATAAACCATAGGTGCCGGGTCAGGCGAAAAATGTGTTTGCGTAACAGGGTTTTGAGCTAAGGTTACAGCTGCTGTAAATCCGGCAATGGCAGTTAATAAAATAGTTTTCAGTTTCATGGTAGTATTTATTGCGTTTATAATATTGTTTGAGTTTAAATAATTAATTATTTTATTTATATGTAACGAGTACTTCTTTCCCTTTATATACAACAGTTCTTTGAAATGCCTTTTCTTCTATACCTGTTCCGCCTGTACTGCTAACAAAAACAATATTGTGGCTATTAAAAACTTTTTCATAATTATTACTTATTCTTCTATTGAAACATGATAACCTAATAGTGAAAGCATTTGCTGTGCATAACGCTTACCTAATTTTCTGTAACCTGATGCTTTAAAGTGCAGTCTGTCTCCTGCTGCTTCGCAGCCGGAAGAAGAAATTACATATGAATTGGGAATTACCTGCGGCAGTGTTGCAATAATTTTATTCATACTTGCACAGGCTCCGTTCTGATCTGCGTTAACCAACTCGCCTGCCAATAATGGCACTTTCTTAGGCTTCAGCTTTAAATCTTTCATCAAATTATCATATACCACTTTTACTTTTTTCGTCCATAAAGTATCGTTTGTATTAGACTCTCCCTGATGTAATAAAATTCCTTTAATAACACCATCTTTCTGTGCAAGTTTAGCCAACTGCACCAAACGGTCATAAGGGTTACCTCCATACTCTTTAATAATATTCTGCATCCAACCCGGAGCAGTTGTTGCATAGGTTTGATATTTGTCTTTATCAAATAACTCAATTTTACATCCTGCAACAGAAACATTTATTATACCAACAGTAACATTTTTAGGAAGGTTAGCAACTAATGTTCTTCCGAAATAATCTCCCGGTGTTAATCCTGTTCTACAACGTGATAACGGCGGAACAGCAGTGTACCAATTATCTTTTGTTCTGTTTAGGTTTGCACAATCTACAGCCTCCAGCACTTTCAATCTTTCATCTACATTAACTGTATCTGCTGCTTCTATTCTTGCATTGCCTTCCATATTAGATTGACCGAAGCAAAGAAATATGTAGAATTTTTTGTTTTGTGCATTACCGTTTAATTGTAATAACATAAAGACTGCTGCAATTGAAAATTTAAAATTTTTTTTCATATGTACTATTGTTTTATTATAATACTAAGTGCCTTATTTACCTGTTTGCAGTATCAATACACTAACAGAATATGGATCTAACGTTTGCGTAAAATTTTTAGCTAATCCATTAAGTGTTGTTTCTGCGGGAACAATTTTTTCGGGTTCTGTAATTGTATTAGTGTCTTGCGGTTTTTCACCTTTAATTACAAACAGGGTTCCTGTTGCAGCAACTTTAGTAATGCCGTTTAGATTAATGTTTACAGGCTGTTTAGCACCTGTAGTATTTACCAATTTTAAATAAACAGTACCAGTTTTTTTATTTAAAGTAGCACTGTAAAATACTGTTGGTATTAGTGGTGCTTTCGTAACTCCGTTAGTACTATCTCTTCTTGTTAACGGGCGTGGTTGTGTTGGAATATTTTCAGCAGTTACAGCAACTATTTTATCCCCTAAATAATTACCAAATAATTTTTGTACATAATAAGAAGGAGAACCATAACTATTTAAAGCATTATAACCTATTAAATCAGAATCCCACTGCCATGCTTTAGGTGCTGTTGCAGTTGCTGTATTTACATTTACAAACAATGGTGCATAGCATGACATAATGATGAGGTCTGAATTTCTTTCCATACCTGTCATCCATGCAGCATCTCCTAATGCAGCATTTAAATTGGTAGTTGGTGCACCTTCACGAGTTGCCCATTCACCCACAAAAATTTTAGGCCCTTTTCTATCGTACTTATCATATTGAGAAGCATTCTCCCACATTTCCCAGCTATTGCGATAATAATGTTCATCTAATACTTCAGGCTTTTTACCTGAAGTAACTTTTAAGTTAGGATATTGAGCATCTGCAATAGTGGATATACAATGCAGTTGCGGATATTTTTTTTCTATCGCTTCTCTGAATTGTGTAAACCTTCCATCATAGCTGTTAGTTCTGTCAAACCAATCTTCGTTTCCTATTTCAACATAAGTTAATTTAAATGGTTTGGGGTGACCGTCTGCTGCACGTTTGGCTCCCCAATATGTATTTACATCGCCAATTACATATTCAATTTCATCTAATGCATCATCAACATAAGGTTTAAGCAGAGTACCTGCATCAACATGGTCTCCGTTTAAAGAGTAACCTGCATATACAGCCAGCACAGGCTCTGCTCCTACTTCTTCACACCAATATAAAAACTCTAATAAACCCATACCATCTGTTGGGCGATAACCCCATGAACCATTATGGCCGGGGCGGTTTTCAATAGGGCCTAATGTTTGCTTCCAAGGAAAAGCATCGTTAATTAATGGCCCTTCTAAAAAATTGCCACCCGGAAAGCGTAAAAACTTAGGCTTCATATCAGCCATCATTTTAATTAAATCAGGTCTGTTACCGTTCGGTCTGTTATTATATGTTGGCGGAAATAAAGAAATGAGATTTAAGTAATAAAGCCCTACTCTGTCGGTTGTTATTACAAACTTTGCATCAGTAGTTGGTTTAATATCTGCTGCTGTAGTTAATTTTAATTCATATTTTTTCCAGAAACTGCTTTTGGCTAAATTAATGGTACCGGAAGCATAAACAGTTTTACCATCATTACTTACAATGCTTACAGTTATCGGGCCGGCGGTACTGTCTTCAATTACAGGAGCAGGATTTGCCGGTGCAGGTTGATTAGGTCTGCGGAATGGTTGCACACTGCCTGAACCTTTTATATAAAAAGATGCATTATAAGTTGTTGAAGGTTTTACAGGAATACCCCAATAACCTTCGTTAGTTATACCAACTTTACCTGCTGCTTTCTCAACAGTTAATCTTAAACAGGTTGTTAAGGCACCATTGATAGCATGACGACGTTCATCGAAAGGAATATTATCCTGATTAGCAGCAATCAATTTTATAGATGCTTTAGAAGCAGAATCTGTTCTTATCAAACTCCATGCATCAGGATTGTTTTTATTGTCTTTAAATATTCTGTTACGAATAAGTTCTGCATATAAACCACCATCGTAAGAATGGTTTATTTCTTCAGTCATTAATCCATAAAGCATGGGACTGACTGATGCACCTTGTTTACTGAAATCTAATGTTAAAGATGGTGTTGTTTGAGCTTTTAATTGTACAACAGTCAAGGTTGACAATACGAATAAGGTTGTGGTAAGTTTAACGAGTTTCATGAGTTATTTAATTAAAACAGGTAATTATTTAAAAAGTAACTGAGCAAAATTGTAAAGGTTATTTCTCCATACAGGCCATGTATGCCCACCGGGATATTCACTGTAAGCATATTTAATTTTCATATCATCAAACCTGGCTAACATAATTTTACAATTAGCATAAGCGATATCTTCTTTACCTCCCTGAGAGATAAAAAAACTTTTAAGATTATTATTAATTGTTGAAGCATTTGCCTGCATGTATTCGTATTGCGGATTTGATAATGCGGGTTGATTTGACCACCAACCCGAACTGAATACACCTAAGTATGAGAACATATCGGTATTTCTTATTCCTGCATATAATGTTTGCAAACCACCCAGCGATAAGCCTGCCAATGCTCTACTGTTGGCATCTGTTGCAACACGGTAGTTTTTTTCTATAAAAGGAATTAAACTTTTCTTTAATTCATTTTCAAAAAGTTTTAAAGCAGCTTCACCAAAGCCACTGATACCACCGCTGCTGAAATTGCCATCCATCATTACAACTAACATTGGCTTTGCTTTTTTATCGGCAATAAGATTATCAATAATCAAATCTGTTTTGCCTTGTGTAGCCCAACCTTTTTCATCTTCACCTCCGCCATGTAAAATGTATAATACAGGGTATTTATCATTAACGTTGGCATCATAACCCGGCGGTGTATATAAATAAAACTGACGCCATGAATTGGTTACAGAAGAAAAATATTTTTTTATTCTTATATCTCCATGAGGTACATTTCTTAATGCATAATATCCTCCGCCATTAAAAGGTATTTCTATACCGCTTGCCATTCTTCCCATACCATAAAAGCTTTCGCTGGCAGGGTCTGCAACGGCAACACCATCAATTAAAAGTGAATAATAATGAAAGCCTTCACTTATTGAATCTGTAGTTACACTCCATATACCATCCGCATCTTTTACTAAATCATACTTCTTTCCTAAATCTATCTGTATTTTTTTAGCATCGGGAGCTTTAATATTGAAGATTACTTTTTTATCTGCTGTAATTTGAGGATAAGCTGCATTGCGGATATTACTTGGTGCGGGTTGACCTGCAACAGGATATTGCGAAAAAGTTTCAGGATAAACAGGTTTAAAAATTAATTGAGAGAACATGTATAAACCGTTTTTCCAAACTTTAAAATCATGTACACCAGGCTCTATAAAATAGATGTGAGGAATATTATTTTTTTGAAGAAAGTCGTGTGTTCTTTTGCTGTACGTAACTAAACCATCACTGGCACCGCAGGCAATGTAAAGCAGTTTAATTTTTTGTTTGGCAGTTTCAACATCCGGTACCAATTCCTGCGGAGTTTTAGTGTTGGGTGCTGAAGAAAAACCACCAATCCATGCAAACTTATCTAAGTTGCCTAAGCCAAAGTTCAGCGATTGTCCGCCACCCATTGATAAGCCTGCAATAGCTCTGTGTTCTCTATCTGTATAAGTTGGAAATTTCTTTTCTATAAACGGAATTAAATCATTCAATAAATCTTTTTCAAAATTAGCAAAGCCTTGTACTTTGTCGGGTGCCATTATATTGCCTGTAGCTCTATCATTTTTAATGGCTCTTCCGTTAGGAAGCACTACAATCATATCTTCAATCTTTCCATCAGCATATAAATTATCTAAAATAATTTGCGGTGTTCCGCCGATTAACCATTCTTTTTCATCTCCGCCAATACCATGTAATAAATACAATACAGGATATTTCTTTTTAGGGGAAAAATTCGGTGGTGTATATACCAATGTTCTTCTAACAGTATCAACTGTTTTTGAGTAATATGAAAGTGTATCAATTTTACCATGAGGAATATTAGTTCTAACTGTATCAAACCCGCTGCCGGCAGGCTTTACAGCAGTTTGTGCAGTTGTATTAAAACATAATGCTGTACTTACTGCTATTAATAAAAACATTTGCTTCATAATCGTATTTGTTTAGCTGAATTTGTAAATTTTAATTGGTTGAAGGTTTAATAATCTGATACTTGCCGCTTAAATGCATTAAACTGAATAAGTATAATAAGCCATCATAATAAGGATCGAAATAACCATCTTCATAGGGTTGCAGTTTATTATTCCATAACTCATGCACAAAATCTAAACTGCTTTTATTATTATTAATTAATGCTGTTGAAGCTACAGTTGCAACCAGGCCGATTGAATGCCTGAGTTTTTTGAAACCACCTGCCTGCAAAATATATTCAGGCTTTGTACCATCAACATTAAACTGATCATCAAAACTTTGAATGCCTTTTAATCGAAAGAAGTTCTGCAATCTTTTAGCATAATCTTCCTGCCAGGCTTTATCTTTTCCAAACCAATAATAATCCATTGAAATATTCATGGGTACACGCCATGAATCGTAACGAAATGCAGCCGGTGCAAATCTTGATGTTCTTGCTTTACCGCTAAACTCTGTATAATCTGCATTTAAGCCTGTTACGGAATCGCATGCTCTATGTAAAAATGCTCTTGAAGTATCTGCACAATCTTTATAAAACTGTTCATGACCATCTTTCGCATATAATGACCAAACTTCATAAAATGCGGGTAAGTGATAAGAAGGGTCAGTCCATTTATAGCCTCCGCCTTCAGGTACAAATGTTATTTGCTTGTATTCAGTATTTATCAGGTTAAAGATGTTGCCTGTACCATCTTTCTTCCACATTGCATCTAAAATTCTTCTGGCTTCAGCATAATAATCAATACCTGTATTATTACCCCAGCGATTAGATGCAAACAATAAGCTTGTTATATAATACAATTCTCCGTCAGAAGCAGAACCTTCTGAATTTTTTTTCATAGTGGCGGGGTTAATACTCCATGCAAAATATCCTTCTCGAGGTCCACTTTGATGTTGCAGATATTTTTTACTCCATCGCCATATTCTGTCAAATACATCTTTCTTATTCAACTGAACTGCTATCATCATTCCATAAGATAAACCTTCAGTTCTTGCATCATGATTTTTTACATCTGATACATAAGCCATGCTGTCTCCCACTTCAAAATAAACTTTGTTCGGCCCTTCAAAAACATCGTAATAAGCCTTAGCAACTTTGGCCTCAATATCTGCCTTTTTATACCCTGCTTTTAAAAAGATATTGGGGTAATTATTTGATGAAAATGCTGCTTTATTTTTTTGTGCAAAAACATGGTTAGTGCAAACAAACAGTAAAGCATAAAAAAACAGTTTACCTGTATTTTTTTTAGAAAGATGGGAAATAACAATGCTCATAATTGCTTATTTGTACTTTTTATTTTACTTACTACTTTATGTTTTAGTTTAAAGCCATTTGTTCTTTTTCATCCATAACAATAAAGGATCTATCCAACCCTGCTGCCTGAAAATAAAGCCATGCCCGCCGGAAGGATAAATATGCATTTCTACAGGAATTTTTTTATGTCTTAATGCTTCAAAATATTGAATACTGTTATCTACATCAACAGTTACATCATCTGCTGCATGTGTTATGTAAGCCGGCGGAGCGTTATCAGTAATCTGTAATTCACTTGAAAAAAAATCAATTGATTCTTTGGTTGGATTACTGCCTAATAATTTTTTTCTGGAATCTTTATGTGTAAGGTTATCCTGCATGGATATAACAGGATAAATCAATATTTGAAAATCGGGTTTAAGATTTGTATTAGTATTATTCTCAATAAAACTTTTATTAAAATGTGTTGCTACTGTTGATGCTAAATGCCCCCCTGCTGAAAAACCCATGATGCCTACTTTATTGGTATCAATATTCCACTTAACCGCATTTTCACGTATATATTTAATTGCCTCTTGTGCATCCTGTAATGGCCCGATACTTTTATCGAGCATCACAGAATCGTCCGGCAATCTGTATTTTAAAACAAAAGCTGTAATACCTTTCTTAGCTAATTCTTTTGCAGTGTTCACTCCTTCACCATTATAAACAATAACGGCATAACCACCACCTGCACAAATAATAACTGCTGTACCGTTAGCTTTTTCGGGAATATAAACTTCAAGTGTCGTGGCAGTTGTATTTCTAAACATTCCCTGCCCGAAGCTTTCTTTAATATTGGTTGACTTGGAATTAGGAATGGCATTTACAGGAAATAAATTTATTTTTTCCTGTGCATTTACTGAAATACAAAAACAGAATACTGCTGAAGTATTTAAAGCAAAATGCTTAATTATTTTTAATGAAAAACTGAACATCTTACGTATTAGCATAAACATTTATTACTTAAATAATAACAAAGCAAACTCATGTAAACATCTAATTGTACTTTTTGTGCAGCAGGAGCCACAATACTTACTCTTACGCGACCTTCAGAATTTACTTGCGGGTATTGTTTACCGGGTTGTGTAACTGACGATGGTTTGAAATCTTCTACAACCGATTGTGCTAACCCCGATAGTGATTTAATTGTAAAAATTACAATTAATATGGCAAGTCTTGATTTCATTATAATTTGTTTACTGACTTACTGCGGTTTATTAAAAATAAATTAATTTGTAAATAAAAGAGGAGCAAGTTCTTTTAAACTTCTACGCCAAGTTAAAAATTCATGAGCTGTATTTTCAGATACAAAAGAAACCGCATTGAACCCTGCTTCTTTTAAAGCTGTTGCTGCATTCTTTACACCATCGGGTCTTTCTTTACTTCCGCAACTAAGAAAGATAAGTTTTACATTAGATTTATCTTTAATTTCTGTGGGATTATAAGTACCACCGCTTAAAAGAGCATAGTAGCCAAATACTTCGGGTTTATTAAGCGTTATAGTATGTGTTTCCATTCCACCCATTGATAAACCTGCCATTGCTCTTTGTGACTGCTTAGCTATTGTTCGGAAGTTAGCATCAACATAAGGAATCAACTCATCTACCAGAACTGTTTGAAAAGGTTCAATTTTAAAGTTTCTCATTCCTCCGAATTTTACATCATTCGTCATTCCGTAAGTCATCACAATAATAAACGGTTTAATTTTTCCTTCAGCAATCATATTATCCATTATAAGATTAGCATGACCTTGATTGCTCCAGGCCGTTTCATCTTCACCCCAACCATGTTGCAGGTATAAAACAGGATATTTTTTTGATTTATCTTTTTCATAACCCGGTGGCGTATAAACAAAAGCTCTGCGGGAAGTATTGGTACTTGGTGAAGGAAATAAAATTTGTTGAACATTACCATGAGGTACATTTTTCAAGGCATAAAAATCCTGATCGTGTGCAGGTATTTCAATACCGCTTTCCCAACGTGTTGAACCATAAAAATGCAATGTTCCGGGATCATTAAATACGCCACCATCAACAATTAAATGATAGTAGTGAAATCCTTCATCCATCGGCCCTTCAGTTACTCCTGTAAAAAAACCATCAGTGCCTTTGGTAAGCCTTGTACCACCTCTTCCACCTAAACCTAAAGTCACTTTAACGCTGTCTGCCTTAGGAGCAAATATTTTGAATTTTACATAGCCTTGTGAGTTTACCTGAGGATACTCCTGCCCGGGTTGATTAAGCGTTGAAGGTTTAAAATCATCCGCAATAGTTTGAGAAAAGCCTGCAGTACAAAGAATTATTGCTGCAATAAGAGATAAAAATCTATTTTTCATTATGACAGTTTTAGGTTAATCGTTTATATAAAGAGAAAAGCAGCAAATTCATGCAAGCAATTACTGAATAAATATAAAATGTTTTCATAAAAAAATGAAACCGATTACAAATTATTTTCTTGTTATTATCTTTTTACAGCTTCTACACTATGCAAATTATCTAAACCGTATTTTTCATCAATGCTTCCGGAGTTCTGCTTTTGCCGAAAGGATTGTTTACTGCCAAATATTCTAGAGAGTAGGGTCTTTGGTTATAAGAAGTTAAGCTACATTGCTAAAAGACCACCTAAAATGCAATCAGTTTCTATAAAATTGAAACACACTGCTTTAGTTTGAACAATTGCATTGTAACGTTTGTTACTTTTACCATCATCAGATTAACGAATTATAAACAGCAATTTATTTTTGAATAGCGAACAAAAAGTATCCCGAAGTTTCGGAATGTGAAGCTCCGAAGGAGTCCTTTGGACAACCAAAGTTTAATAGTAGTATTGCAACCCGTTACAAAATAAACATTTATGATAGCAACCAAATCTTATGCAGCATTCAATGCAACAACACCTTTAGCTCCTTATAATTTTGAAAGAAGAGATGTTGGAGAGCATGATGTGCATGTTGAAATTTTATACAGTGGTGTTTGCCACAGTGATTTACACCAGGCAAGAGATGAATGGGGTGGCTCTATGTACCCGATGGTACCGGGCCATGAAATTGTGGGTAAAGTAGTAAGTGTAGGCAGTAAAGTAACTAAGTTTAAAGCAGGTGATATTGCCGGTGTGGGCGTGTTGGTTGATAGTTGCAGAACCTGCAAACATTGCCAAAAAGATTTGGAAAACTATTGTGTGGAAGGAATGACCGGAACTTATAACAGTTATGAAAGAGATGGTAAAACTTTAACACAAGGAGGTTATTCAACTGATATTGTAGTGAATGAAAGGTATGTGCTGAAAGTATCGCCGACATTAGATTTAAAGGCTGTTGCACCTTTATTGTGTGCAGGTATTACCACTTATTCTCCTTTAGTTTATGCAGGTGTTAAAGCAGGTATGAAAGTAGGTATTGTTGGTTTGGGTGGTTTAGGGCATATGGGTGTAAAATTTGCAGCATCATTTGGTGCAGAAGTGACTGTATTAAGTACATCGCCTAATAAAGAAGTTGATGCAAAGCGTTTGGGTGCTACTAAATTTTTATTAACAACTGATAAAGATGCAATGGCTGCACATGCCAATTATTTTGACGTGATTTTAGATGCTATTTCTGCCAAACATGATTTTACACAATACTTAGATTTATTGGACTTAGATGGAAAATTATTAGTTGTTGGTTTACCAAGTGAACAGCCAAAGGTTAGTCCGTTTTCTTTGATTACCAACAGGAGAAGTATCATTGGTTCTATGATTGGCGGTATGAAAGAAACACAGGAGATGCTGGACTACTGTGCTGAAAAAAATATTGTAAGCGATATTGAATTGATTGATATGCAAAACATCAATGAAGCTTATGAAAGAATGTTGAAAGGTGATGTGAAGTACAGGTTTGTAATTGACATTGCTTCGTTGAGGAAATAAAACAAATCGTCATTTCGAGGTTCGTGCCGAGAAATCTCTACTTATAGTTAAGCGAGATTTCTCGTTGGGCAAGAACCCAACCTCGAAATGACGATTACTTATTCCGTTTTCGTTTCAATCTTTTCAACAGCAACTAAGTCTGCTATATCAACATTCATAGGCAATACACCAATTTGTACAATGGCTCGTTTACCGCGAATTTCTTTCACCTCGCCTACCTGATAATTCTTTTTTAACTTAACCAAAGCACCAACAGCAATATCAGTATTAATTTCTTTAAACTTATTATCAACCTTCTTGGCTAATTTATTAATAACAATCTGCTCTTTCTTTTTAAATAATAAGTTATGCAGATTTTTAACCACTTCATTTTTATTTTCCGCTTTCTTCCAATCCAACACAATCTGTCGCAGCTTACGTTCCATATCTTTCAGGTAAGCAATACGTTCTTCAGAAATACGGTTTTGCTGTTTCAGTAACTCAACCTGTTGTTTATGTTTTTCTTTATCTAATACCAGCTCCATCTCTTTCTTCAAACGTTCATTTTCTTTCAGCAACCTGGTTAAATCTTTTTTCTCTTTATCTAACTGTTGTAAATTTTGCTCGGTATTATTTAAAAGCTTATCTAATTTAAAATGGTCATCATCAACTAATTTTCTTGCTCTGTTAATTAAATGTTGTGGCAAGCCGATACGTTGTGCAATGGAAAAAGTGTAGGAACTGCCGGGCTTTCCTACGATTAACTGATACATCGGTTGTAAATTCTTTTCATCAAAACCCATTGCACCGTTAATAATTCCCGGTGTATGATTAGCCATTACTTTTAAGTTGAGGTAATGTGTTGTTACAATACCCATAGCATGTTTTCTGTTCAACTCTTCTAAAATAACTTCAGCAAATGCACCACCGAGATTGGGATCGCTGCCACTTCCCAATTCATCAATAAAAAATAAAGTTTTACCATTGGCAACTTCAATAAAATGTTTCATATGCATTAAGTGAGATGAGTAAGTACTCAACTCAAACTCTATGCTTTGTGTATCGCCGATATGGATAAATAATTGCCTGAAAATACCCATTTGCGAATCAGGGTGCATAGGCACTAATAAACCGCTTTGCATCATTAACTGATTTAAGCCGATGGTTTTCATGGCAACGGTTTTACCCCCCGCATTCGGCCCGCTGATGATTAATATTCTGGCTTTGTCATCTAATAATATATTAAGCGGAATTGTTTTCTTATTACTGCTTTTATTATACAAAAACAATAAAGGATGATAGGCATTAATTAATTGAACTTTTGCAGCATCAACCACATTAGGTTTTTCTGCATTCATTTCAACAGCCAGTTTGGCTTTGGCTTTTATAAAATCGTATTCCCCAATAATGTTAAAATAAATCTTAATCAAAGAAGCATACACACTTAACTGTGCAGTTAGTTGTTTTAAAATTCTTTGAACTTCTTTTCTTTCTTCATTCTCTAAAGAGAAAACTTCATTGTTTAAACCAATGGTTTCTTCGGGTTCTATAAAAGCCGTTCTTCTGCTGTCACTTTCACCATGTAAAATTCCTTTAACCTGTCTTTTATGTTCAGCTTGTACTGCTACAACTCTTCTTCCATTACTAAAACTTTCATCTATATCTGCAGTATAACCTGCTTTGGTTAATTTGGAAATTACTTTCTCAAACATTCTTCGCAGTTCATTCCGCTTGCGGTATAAACTCATTCTTATTCTGCTCAAATCCTCACTGGCATTATCTTTTACTGTTCCGGTTTCATCTAACACATCATCAATCAACTCAATAATTATTTTCTCGTAGTAAGTATTACTGATAACTTTTTCCAATGCACCGTAAGCCAGTCTTCTTTCATTATCAAACCATCTGAAAATATTTTCTATGTTGACCGTAAGTTTTCTTAACGATAGTATTTCCTCGCCGGTTAATGTTGCACCCGGAATGCTTAACAATTTTATTTCGCGAAGAACATTGCCTGTAAAATCGTGCGGAAAATATTGTGATTGCAGCAACAATAATTTATACTCATACGATTGTTGTAAATCAACATCAATAAACTCTTTACGTGTATGCAAACGCAGTTCAGCAGCCTTTTCTTTTGCATAATTTGTTTTTGCATGTTCAGAAAGTAACTGCTTTATTTTATCAAACTCTAACTGTACTGTAGCCGATTCGGGATATAACCTCATACCAATAAAAAATGATGGCAAAGGTAATGGCAGGGTTTATTTGGCAATAAGTTTATGATTCAGTAAAAATCATTCCTTTTACAGATGGTATTAACAGTAACCTGAAAAAAGAGTAAATAACATATACCGCATGAAAAAATAACAATGCAAGAAATAATACCGACATGAGCATCATATGATCATTCCAGTTATCATAGCTGGGCGGTGGCAAAATGCTTGTTTGCCATTGCGGTGCAATAAAAGGTGTTTGAAAGCAGGTTACTATAAGGCTAATAGTTGTAATTGTTATTACTGATGAATAAAAGAATAATGTGTTTTGATGAATGGTTCCTTTTTTTCGCAAGAGCTTGCTTATAATAAAAGAAAGTACAACCAAAACACCAGCTACTATCATTAAAACCTCATAATCCAAACCGGTTTTATCTTGCCAGTATGTTAAATTCTGAATACCGTCGTGCCAGTAAAATGCAAGAAATGAGAATGAAAGAATAGACAAAATAGCCAGATAGTTTTCGGCTCTTACTACTGTTTTAATAAGCATGAGTTTCTTAAGGGTTAGCTTGAATGAAATTTATCGGTCATTTCATCGGCTATTGAATCGGCTATTAACACCTTGCTTTTCAAAAGATAATAAATTTTTGTAGTAAAATTACTACAAAATTTTTCTACTATTTTACTACTAAATTACTTTTTTATTAAGATTAGGTGACTATTCTAAAATTACCGATAGACACAATTTAGGCTTGTTTAATTTAATGTGATGAAAACGAAATGAAAGCTGCACAAAACCTTTCCCGCATGCTAAAAGATGATTTTAACTTACCTTGTTAAAAATTAGTGAACGCTGAATTTTGAGTGAAAGGAAGAGTAATCAACTTCGTATATATCTCATCAAACCATTTAACAAAAAGATTGTTTTTTAAACTGACAATTATAATTCCATGCAAAAAATATCATTCACATTACTACTGGCATTAAGCACATTAATTTCATGTGCTCAAAATAAAAACAAGCAAAAAGAAAAAAATATGAATACGGCAACAATACCTGCCAATGCTAAAGTGGCTTATTTTGGTGAAGGGTGCTTTTGGTGTACTGAGGCTTTCTTTCAAAGATTAGAAGGTGTAATTAGTGTAACAAGTGGTTATGGGGGCGGACATGTTGCAAACCCAAGCTATGAGCAGGTTTGCGATAAAGCAACAGGACATGCCGAGATTACTAAAATTGTTTATGACCCTGAAAAAATTACCTACGATGAGTTGCTGGAAGTATTCTGGAAAACACACGACCCAACAACGCTTAACCAACAAGGTGCAGATAAAGGCCCGCAATACCGCAGCGTAGTTTTTTATTTAACTGATGAAGAAAAACAGAAAGCCGAACACTATAAAACAGAATTAGATAAAAGCGGAGCATGGAGCAAACCGATTGTTACCGCTATTGAGCCCTTTAAGAATTTTTATCCTGCGGAATTGTATCATCAGAATTATTACAATGATAATCCTGATCAAGGTTATTGTGCTTTTGTAATAAGACCTAAGGTTGAGAAATTTGAAAAAGTGTTTAAGGATAAATTGAAGAAACATTAATTGATTTGAAAGTCTGTTAGTTCGAAAGTCGAATAAGCTAATAGAAAGATTTAGTTATTCTTTCCGGCTTACAGACTTGCGGACTTTTAGGCTAACAACTATTTTACTTTCACTCGCCTCAACTCCAATAAATTCAATCCATTCGGCTTTAAGTCAATTACATTTTTATTTACAAAGTGAATAGCTTCATCATAAAAAATAGGTACTACAGGTGCATCATTAATTACTAGTTGATCCATTTGCCTGTATAAAGTATAACGAACAGAATCGTTTGTTTCCTGCAAAGCTTTTTCATATAACAAATCGAATTGAGGATTTTTATAACGTGTATAATTCGGCGGTGCCGGGTTTTTACTGTAAAATACGCTCATATAGTTTTCTGCATCGGGGTAATCTGCAATCCAGCTTCCTCTGAAGAATAATGCCTGCGATTTTGCTGTTTGTTCCAATAACAAACTTTTTTGTACTACTTCAACCTGCACATTCAAGCCAACTTCTTCACATTGCTTCGCAACAAAACTGGCTATATCTGCATAGTTTGCAATTGTTAATAATTTTATAGGTGTGTTGAGTTTTTTATAATCAATACTTTTTAATAAAGCCTTTGCCTTTTGCGGATTGTATTCATATCCTTTAACCAATGCTGCATTTCTGCTGGGTAAGCCACCCGGCACAAAACCCGCATTGGCAGGCGTTCCTATACTGTTTCGCATATACATCATTAACTGTTCCCGGTTAATGCAATAGTTAATGGCTTGCCTTACAGCTTTCAATTGTAACGGGCTTTCTTTTACCAACTCATTCTGTTCATCCACTAAAATTCCCAAGTATTCAATGTTTAAATAAGCATGTTTATTCAACACAATTTTATCTTTCCATGCATCCCGCAATTCTCCTTTTTTGGTTAATACTTCATCTTTAAAAGAACCGTCAATATCATTTATAAAACTCAATTTACCTTGCCTGAACTGTAAAAATTCTGTTGCCTTATTATCAAAAAATGAAACTTTTATTGCATCTAAATAAGGCAGTTGTTTTCCCTGTTCATCATGCTCCCAATAATGATTGTTTTTATGCAGAATTAAAGCTTGTCCTTCTTCCCATGCAACAAATTGAAACGGGCCTGTACCGCAAGGGTGCCTTCTGAAATCTTTCCCGTATTGCTCAACTGCTTCGTGTGCTACAATGCTGCAATACTGCATTGATAAAATACCTAATATCGGATTAAACGGACGAATCAATTTTAATTGAAAAGTGCTGTCGTTCAATGCTGTAAAGGGTTGCACACTATCAACACGATTATTAAAAATCCATGCCCCACTGCTGGCTGTTTGTTTATCAATAATTCTTTTAAAAGAAAAAATAATATCGTTAGCAATTAATTTTCTGCCTTTACCTTTTTCAAAAACAGCATCATCATGAAAAAAAATACTATCACGCAAATGAAAAGTATAAACCAATCTATCTGCACTCACCTCCCAACTTTTCGCTAATGATGGTACAATATTCAGGTTCGTATCTACTTCCACCAATGTGTTATACAATTGATGTGCAGTCCACATGACCTGTTGGTTCTTGGCAAATGCAGGGTCAAGTGTAGCCAACCCTGTACTTTCATTATAATAAAAAATCTGTTGCTTGTTTTTTTGTTTGTTGTTACAGGAGTAAAAAAGCAATAGTCCACAGACCATTGTCCATAGACCATGGACTATAGACCATTGACCATTGACTTTCTTTTTCATCTCGCCGAATATCTTACTTTTAGTCAGTAAAGAAAATTTTATTCTTTTGTAACCAACTACATTACTACTATGATACTTCTGTTGCGTCGCACACTTTTACTTTCTGTAATACTATGCAGCATTAAAGCAACTGCACAATTAGGTGTAAATAAAAATCAATTTACACACGCCGATACTTTACGCGGTACACTCAACGAAAACAGAACATGGTGGGATGTATTGAGATACGATATAACCGTTAAACCCAACTTTGAAACAAAAGAGATTGAAGGAAATGTAAAAATTGTTTATTCTTCAAAAATGGTTTTTGATATCAAGAATAAAGAAAAAGATAAGATAAAGGCCGCTAAAATAATACTTGGAAAAGATGCTGTTCACATGCAAATAGATTTGCAACAACCATTAATAATTGATTCCATTATTACGGATGATTTTATGATTGTTGGCTCACACAATAAAATGAGGCTTGAAGGAACTACTACCTCCAAATTGAATTTTACCAGAACAGATAATGTTGCTATAATTAATATGACCGGAAATCATGTAGTTAAAAACCCCGGTGCAACAAAAGACTCAATAACAATCTACTACCACGGTAAACCCCGCGAAGCAATCCGCCCACCTTGGGATGGTGGTTGGATTTGGAAAAAAGATGACAAAGGCAGACCATGGATAAGTGTTGCTGTACAAGGCTTAGGAGCCAGTGCATGGTATCCTTGTAAAGACCATCAAAGTGATGAGCCAGATAATGGAGCATCATTAACTATTATTGTTCCTGATAGTTTAATGGCTGTTGGTAATGGAAGATTAATAAAACAAACTCATCTTAAAGATTATTTACTTCCGGATGATATTGTATTTGCATCTGCCGATTACGTTTCAAAAAAACCAACAAAGGAAGATACAATAAATCATCAGCCCTTGGGTATTTACAGATGGGAAGTAAAAAATCCAATCAACAATTATAATATCATTCCATACATAGGTAAGTATGTAAATTTTACAGATACTTTAATGGGTTTAAAAGGTAAATTAGATTTAAGCTATTGGGTATTGGATTATAATGTAGAAAAAGCCAAAGAACAGTTTAAACAAGCCAAATTAATGTTGCGTGCATTTGAGTATTGGTTTGGCCCTTATCCTTTTTATGAAGACGGTTATAAGTTGGTAGAAGCACCTCATTTAGGTATGGAACATCAGAGTGCAGTAGCTTATGGCAATAAATATCAAAACGGTTATCTGGGCAGAGATTTAAGCGGAACTGGCTGGGGCAATAAATGGGATTTTATTATTGTACATGAAAGCGGTCATGAATGGTTTGCCAACAGCATTACCAGTAAAGATTTGGCAGATATGTGGGTACATGAAGGCTTTACCAACTACAGCGAAACATTGTTCACCGAATATTATTATGGTAAAGAAGCCGGTACAGATTATAATGTCGGTAGCAGAAGAAGCATCAGAAATGATATTCCGATTATAGGCCCATATGGTGTAAATAAAGAAGGAAGTGGTGATATGTACCCAAAGAGCGGTGCTATGTTGCACAGCATTCGCCATGCTATAGATAACGACGAAAAATTCAGGCAAATATTAATCGGTTTAAACAAAACCTTTTATCATAAAACCGTTACCACGCAAGAAATAGAGGCTTATATCAATCAGGAATCAAGTTATAATTTCTCCAAAATATTCGACCAATATTTAAGAACGGTACAAATACCAACATTGGAGTTTTATAAAGACAGTATTGCATCAACTCTTACCATAAAATACAGTAGTTGTGTGGAAGGATTTAATTTACCGGTTGTTATTACTTCAACACATAAAAAAATCATTCCTTCAGAAAAATGGCAAACCATTCAACTGAACGCTGAGGAATTACAATGGTTTACCAAAGCTAATATTGAGCGAATGTTTTACATTAAAACCAAACAATTAGAAGCTAAACCGTAACATTGCTTTGTATGAGCATACGCAAGAAGTCAATCATATCAAGTGTTTTGGTTTATCTGGGTTTTTTAATAGGAGCAGTTAATACTTATTTCTATTCAAGAACAGGTTGTTTTACGCCCGATCAATTCGGGTTAACTAAAGTATTTTTTGACCTTGCACAAAACATGTTTGCTTTTGCAGGCTTAGGTGTAATACCTGTAGTATATAAATTCTATCCTTATTACAAAGACAATCTGGAACATCATAAAATTGATTTGCTTACCTGGGCAATGGTAACTGCATTCATCGGTTTTATTATTGTGCTGGTATGCGGTATTTATTTTGAGCCATTAATTGCAAGAAAATTTTCTGCCAACTCAAAACTATTGGTTGATTATTATTACTGGGTTTTTCCGTTTGCATTGGGCATGTTATTGTTTTCTGTTTTAGAAGGCTTTAGCTGGGCAGTAAATGAAGCAGTAATTTCTAATTTTTTAAAAGAAACCTTATTAAGGCTTATTACAACCGTTTTTATTCTGTTATACTATTTCAAACTCATCAACTTTAATACATTTATTTACGGCTTTGCTTTTTTATACCTTTTCATTTTTGTATTTCTTTTCATTTACCTGAAATGGGTTAAAAAATTACCACTAAGCTTTACGGTAAGCAGGGTAACTAAAAAGTTTAAGAAGAAAATGTTTGCCATGCAATCGCTTATTTTTAGTGGTACGGTAATTATGTCAATAGCTGCAACTATTGACAGCATTGTAATTGCAGGCTTCAATGGTTTAACAGCAGTAGGTGTTTTTGCATTTGCACAATACGGGGCTAACTTAATTCAGGTGCCGCAAAGAAGTATTCAACCGGTAGCAGCGGGTGTTTTATCAAGAGCATGGAAAGATAAAAATATGGCAGAAGTATTTCGTATCTACCAACGTTCATGCATTAATCTGCTGATACTTTCCTTATTCATATTCGGTAATCTTTGGCTCAACATAAAACAGGGTATGCAATTGGTAAGCATACAGAAAGATTTTGATGCCGGAATGAGTACATTGTTGGTTTTATCACTTGCCAGAATTATTGATGCAGGTACTGGCTTAAACAGTTTTGTAATCAATACTTCAACCCGCTGGCGTTTCGATTTTTTAAGTGGTTTATTTCTGTTGGCTTTTCGTTTACCGCTTACCTGGTATTTAATTAAACATTATGGTATTATCGGCTCCGCATTTGCCGATTTAACTGCAGTAACGCTTTACAATTTTGTACGATATGAATTTTTAAGAAGGGAATTTAACATGCAGCCTTTTACTGTTAAAACTTTATATGCCATAGTGCTGGCATTGGCTGCATACTATAGCAGTTATTATTTGTTGACTAATGTAAACGGCTGGTTGGGAATTTTTGCAAGATCATTTGTATTCTCTGCCTTAATAATTGCGGGTACATTTTATTTACAACTTACTCCCGATGCTGCACAGTTATTAGATAATTTGAAGAAGAGGTTTGGAAGTAGAAAATAGAAAATGGAAAGTAGGAAATTAAGAAGCGAAATATAATATCTATCTTTTGTCTTTTAACTCTTGCCCCCCTTCTTCTGACTATCATTTAACTACTCTCCCACCACCTACAAACCTTTGTTTCCAGTAAGGTTCATTTAAATCATTAATAATAACCCCACTGCTTGTTGACGCATTAAAAAATTTATTGTTGGTTACATAAATACCTACATGCGTTATACGCCTGCTGCTGCTTCCAAAAAAAACCAAATCGCCTTCTTTCAATTCATCATTATCAATTCTTTCACTTTGGTCGTATTGCTCCTGTGCAGTTCTGGGTAAAGAAATATTATACACACTCTGCATCATTAAAGCAGTAAAACCGGAGCAATCAATACAGTTTTTAGTATTGCCACCCAAACAATATTTCGTTCCCCACCATTCTTCCATTTTTTGCAATAAAGCCACATTGGTTAATCGTTCAACAGTTGCATCTAACATTATTGCGTATTTTAACTGCAACCAATTAGCCTTTTCAATATTCCAATTTTTAACCTCTGCATCTGGGTTCGTTTTGCTTACTTCAACTTTATTTTTTGCACTACCGGTATTGTGTTTGGATGTAACTATTGTTCCAGGAGTAACTTCTATCCCATCAATAAAATTGGGCTTCCCATTTACTTTTTTAACGGGAGTTTTAGCTGTTGTTTTTGTTTTGCCGGCGGCTGTATGTGTAGTTTTACAGCTTGCAAAAGCAAACAATATCAGAATAGAAAAAGTATAGTAGTATAATTTCATAGAAGTCTGCAAAATAAGCCTGTAATGTCATTCAGCAGAAAACCTGCACAATTTCTTCACAACGCTTAAAAAGAATTTCTATTGTGGATAATTGAAAGTTTTACAAACGCTTCACAAAAACGATATTTGAATTTGGCAAATCAGAAATCAGAAATTAAAATCAGAAATTGTTCATGTGCCGATTTTCACACTTACACGTTCATACACAATATTCGTTATTAGACGGTGCTGCTTCTATAGATAGTCTATACAAAAAAGCAGCAAAGGATAATATGCCGGCATTGGCTATAACCGACCATGGCAACATGTTTGGTGCTTTTGAATTTGTGGCTCAGGCCTGGAAAAATACAAAAGTTGTTGGAACAGATGCTAACGGAAAAGATATACTGGAACCCGCCATAAAACCGATAGTTGGTTGTGAGTTTTATGTGGTGAAAGATAGACACGCAAAGGTTTTTACTAAAGGTGAAAAAGATAATCGCTATCATCAGGTTTTATTGGCAAAAAATAAAATTGGTTATCAGAATTTAGTTAAGTTGACTTCATTAGGTTTTATTGAAGGCATGTACAGTAAATATCCGAGAGTTGATAAAGAGTTGATTGAAAAATACCATGAAGGCTTAATTGCAACAACCTGCTGTTTGGGTGCTTATGTTCCGCAAACCATTTTACATGAAAATGAAGCAGCTGCTGAAAAAGAGTTTAAGTGGTGGTTAGATTTATTCGGTGATGATTATTATGTAGAAATTCAACGCCATAATTTAAAAGAGCAGATTGAAGTAAATGAAGTGTTGCTGAAGTTTGCCAAGAAACATAACGTTCCCGTTATTGCAAGTAATGATAGCCATTATACAGATAAAGATGATTATAATGCCCATGATATTTTACTCTGCATCAATACAGGTGAAAAGCAAGCTACGCCGGGTTTAGATGATTTTACAAATGATGAAACCACTTCTAAAAAAGGACGCTTCAAATTCCCTAACGACCAATTCTATTTTAAAACAACTGAAGAGATGAAACAACTCTTCATCGATATTCCTGAAAGTATTGATAACACCAATGCCATTGTAGATAAGGTGGAAGTATTGAATTTGAAGAAAGATATTTTATTGCCTGCATTCCCTATTCCGCAATCATTTAAAATTCATGCCGATGATAACCTTAACCAATGGGAATATCTGAAACATATTACTTACAAAGGTGCTAAACAACGTTATGGCGAAATTGAAAGCAGTACACAGGAAAGAATAGACTTTGAATTATTCACCATTAAAACAATGGGCTTTGCAGGTTACTTTTTAATAGTAAGTGATTTTATTAAAGCAGGCAGAGATATGGGTGTATTTGTTGGCCCGGGGCGTGGCTCTGCTGCAGGCTCTGTCGTGGCTTACTGTATTGGTATTACGAATATCGACCCGATTAAATATAATTTGCTTTTTGAGCGTTTCTTAAATCCTGATAGAAAGTCAATGCCCGATATTGACACGGATTTTGATGATGAAGGCAGACAAAAAGTAATTGATTATGTAGTGCAGAAATATGGTAAGGCTCAGGTTGCACAAATTATTACTTACGGTACCATGGCTGCCAAAAGCAGTATTAAAGATGTTGCCCGTGTAATGGATTTACCATTACCTGAAAGCAATGCTTTAGCCAAATTGGTAAGTGATAAACCTGGTACTGAATTAGAAAAAATTTTACATGCACCATTAACAGCAAAAGAAGGCGAGAAAAGTTTAGAAGAAAAAGGCTATACGCCTGAAGATATTGAAAACGCTAAACGCTTACGTGAAATTTATAACGGCAATGCAAATGATTTGCGTTATAAAGTTTTGCATGAAGCTGAACGTTTGGAAGGAAGTGTTCGCAACACAGGTATTCATGCTGCAGGTATTATCATTGCACCAAAAGATTTAACTGAATTAATTCCTGTTGCAACAGCCAAAGATTCTGATTTGTGGGTTACACAAATTGAAGGAAGTACCATAGAAGAAGCCGGTGTAATTAAGATGGACTTTTTGGGATTGAAAACCTTATCTATTCTTAAAACAGCATTGGAACTCATTAAACACAATCACAATATTGAAATTGATTTGGATAATATTCCTTTGGATGATGAAAAAACCTATCAATTATATCAACGTGGTGAAACCAACGGTACCTTTCAGTTTGAAAGTGTGGGCATGCAGAAATATTTGCGTGAATTAAAGCCCGACCAATTTGCAGATTTAATTGCCATGAACGCCTTGTACCGTCCGGGCCCGATTGCATACATTCCCAACTTTATTGCACGTAAACACGGCAGAGAAAAAATTGTATATGATATTCCTGAAATGGAAGAATACTTAGCAGAAACTTATGGTATTACGGTGTATCAGGAACAGGTAATGTTGTTAAGTCAAAGTTTAGGTGGCTTTACCAAAGGTGATGCTGATGTTTTGCGTAAAGCAATGGGTAAAAAGCAAAAAGCAGTGTTGGATAAAATGAAAGAAAAATTCATTAAAGGGGCTACTGCCAAAGGCCATCCTGCTGATAAATTAGAAAAAGTGTGGACAGACTGGGAAGCATTTGCACAATATGCTTTTAATAAATCGCATTCCACCTGCTATGCATTGGTAGCTTATCAAACAGTTTATTTAAAAGCCCATTATCCCAGTGAATACATGAGTGCCGTATTAAACCATGCAGGCAGTATTGACAAGATTACTTTCTTCATGGAAGAGTGTAAACGAATGGGTATAAAAGTGTTAGGCCCGGATATTAATGAAAGTATCAAAGGCTTTTCGCCCAACACAAAAGGTGAAATTCGTTTTGGCATGGGTGGCTTAAAAGGTGTGGGCGAAAATGCTATTGAAAATATTATTGATGAAAGAAAGAAGAACGGAATCTATACAGATATTTTCGATTTTGCGAAACGCATCAATCAGCGTAGCGTAAATAAAAAGTCGATGGAAAGTTTAGCTTACAGCGGTGCCTTCGATTGTTTTACACAATTTCACAGGGCTCAATATTTTCATATACCTGACGGAGATAAAACAACAGGGTTGGAAAAAATTATCGGTTATGCACAAACTAAAAATTCTGTAGCCGGCAGCAGTAATACTTTGTTCGGAAGTTTATCGGATGCTATGGAAATTCCTGTACCTAAAATTCCTAACAGAGAACCCTGGACATTAACTGAAAAGTTGGAATATGAAAAAGAAGTAACGGGTATGTTTATGAGCGGGCATCCGTTAGACCATTTTAAATTTGAGTTGAAATATTACAACATTGTTCCACTGAATGATTTTAATGAAATTAAGGAAAGCAGCACATTAGCTCAGGCAAATCTCAGTAAAACCTTACGCATTGCGGGTTTGGTGATAGATGCACAACATCGGGTAACTAAAACAGGAAGAAATTTCGGCATCTTAACCATTGAAGATTTTAATGGCAAAACAGAGCTGGCTTTATGGAGTGATGATTACATGAAGTTTACCAATTACTTAGATAAAGGAAAGAATTTATTAATAACAGGTTTCTTTAAAACAGGTTGGAAAAAAGAAGGTGAGCCTGATAAATATGAGTTTAAAATTACTTCTATCAACTTATTAGAAACAGCCAAACAAACACTAACCAGGAGTATTGAGATAAGCATGCATGTAGCTTCTGTAAATGAGGAAATGGTAACTTTTTTTGATAAGAATATTAAAAGCAATCCGGGTAAATCTTCCTTACGTTTTAACATTGTTGAACCTACTGAAAATTTAGTGGTGAGTTTATTTAATAACGACAGAGGCTTTAGCATGAATGAAGACATGGCTGAATATTTATTAAATAATCCCGATGTGGAAGTTAGTGTTGGTTTGGCGGGGTAATGCTTTTAAAAACATTTAACAATTATATTGCAGCAATATTTTCTGTAATACGTCTTATTGTTAAAAACCCTGCCATGACTTTTAAAAAACTATGCTTCCTGTTGCTTTTATTTACAACAACTTCATCAGTTAAGCTTAAAGCACAAACGGCTGCTAAATCTGTTTATGCAGAGTTATTCGGGCCTGGATTTGCAAGTATTAATTTTGATAGCAGGTTCACTGCAAAAGAAGATGGAATAGGTGGCAGAATTGGTTTTAGCGGTTTTAACACCGGCAACCAAACAGTTTTCTTCTTTCCGGCAGGTTTAAATTATCTTGTTGGAAAAGATGAAAAACATTATTTTGAAATGGGTGGTGGTGCTACATTCATGACATCTTCTCAAACTATTTTCAATAATAATAAAAGTTCATCTGCATTTGGATATCTACAATTAGGTTACAGAATGCAACCAAAAAACGGTGGTTATACTTTCAGAGTAAACATGACGCCCGTTTTCGGAAGAGGCTTCTTTATTCCTTATTATTTTGGTATTTCTTTCGGCTATAAATTTTAATTTGTATAAGTAACGCTTATAGTATTGATAGATATTGCTGCATAGCGATAAGAACGTACAAGTGTGCGACGCAACTAAGGTTGAATTAATAACTAACAGCTGAGTACATAATAGAAAAGCCTCGTATTTAACGAGGCTTCACGATTAATTATCTTCTTCTGTAATATCCTCCATAACCAGGATAATGGCCATTTCTTCCGAACCTAATAAAAGAAGGCCTTACATAAATTACATTGGGTGCATAGTAAGGGTAGTAATAAGGGTCTTGCACAATTACCTGAGGTACTACCTGTACGGGTGCTGCAACCGGTGTCTGCACAACAACTGGAGCCTGTTGTTGAGTGCTATCAACAACAACCGGTGGCTGAGGTGCCACTACAACAGGCGGGGCAGCAACAATAACTCTTGGTGCTACCATAATTCTTCCGTAAGGATAATAGTAACGCGGATAACCTAAATTTAAACCGATACCGATACGAACCTGTGCCTGTGTTTTAAGAGAAATAAGTAACGCTGATGATAACACAGCAATTGCTAAAAACTTTTTCATTGCCTGATTTTTAATTAGTTAAACGAATCATCATGCAGTAAGGTTATATGAAATTATAATCCTCTTTTTTTATAACCAAAAAGCAATTGTTAAAAAATTAAAGTTTCCTAAATATTACTCTGCCCAACTCATTGTATAACCTTTGTTTTCTATTTCCAATGCTTGTTTGGTTAACATTAACGGGTGAAATGTATCAACCATTACAGCTAATTCTTTTGTTTCTTTAGCACCGATACTTTTTTCAACTGCTCCAGGGTGCGGGCCATGCGGTATGCCTGCAGGATGCAGTGTTAGCATACCTCTTGTTACATTTTTTCTGCTCATAAAATCTCCATCCACATAATACAATAATTCATCGCTGTCAATGTTAGAATGATTGTATGGAGCGGGTATTGCCTGCGGATGATAATCATATAATCTGGGCACAAAACTGCATACCACAAAATTGTTGGCTTCGAAAGTTAAATGCACCGGCGGCGGCTGATGTACCCTGCCTGTGACAGGTTCAAAATCATGAATACTAAAAGCAAAGGGATAGCAGCATCCATCCCACCCTACTACATCGAATGGATGCGTAGCATAATGCAAGCTATATAAAACATTTTTCTTTTTTGTTTTAATAATAAAATCTCCTTTTATATCCAGTGTTTGCAGATTTTCAGGAATACGGATATCTCTTTCGCAATAAGGTGAATGTTCTAATAGCTGACCGTTTTTACTGGTGTACTTTTTGGGATAACGATAAGGCGAAAAACTTTCAACAATAAACAACCTGTTATTATCATTATCAAACTGAATCTGATAAATAGTTCCTCTTGGTATAATTAAATAATCACCGTAAGCGAAAGAAAGTTCACCGTATTGCGTTAAGAGTTTTCCTGTTCCTTCATGAATAAAAATTAGTTCATCAGCATCTGCATTCTTATAAAAATAATTATGCATACTTTGTTGCGGTGCTGCAAATGCAATCTGGCAATCGTTATTCACTAAAATATGTTGACGGCTTTGCAAATAATCTTTTTGCGGTTGAATATGAAAGCCTTCAAAGCTTCGGTGTTGCAGCATTTTTTCTTCTGCTATTTGCGGTGCAGCGTTTATCGGTTCATCTGTTTGAATAATTTGTGTTGGCGGATGAATATGATACAGTAATGAATAATCGTTACTGAACCCTTCTGTTGAAAATAATTGTTCGGAATATAATTGTCCGTTTGGTTGACGAAATTGTGTATGACGTTTATGGGGAATACTACCCACTGATATATAATGAGGCATACAATTGTAGATTTATGATGTACGATATACGATTTAAAAACCGGAGCCGCTGAATTATTAATGATTCACGACTAACATTTTTTAAATGCTCAATTCTAATGAGGATAATAAGAAAACATATTTCCATTTTCTTTTATCAATCCAATATGTAAAGTTTCGTTTGAATGGCATTGGTAAATCGTTGTTGTAAAGTTAGTTAGTTATTGAATGAGAAATGATGCATAAAGAACAGAAAGTATAAGTGTCCATTGGACTCCTTTGGAGAGTGATACTTCAACTTCGCTCAGTACAGGCTGCACAGGTGATACCATAAAAACGATTGAAGATTTTATAATAAAATTACTGCACTTATGCACATGAAAATGTGCAGAACCCTTGCTTTTACTGTGTTTTTAGCCTGCGATTAACATGCGAAACTGTTGTATAACAAAGGCTGTAAAAATTTGTAAAATGGTGTTTAGTGAAAGTATATTTGATTTATCAATGATTAACGGAAGTCTTGCAAAAGAAAGAAGGGAAATCAAAGATTGAGCTGAAGCCGAAAGGCAGCAAGCAAAAAAGGAAGTAAGGAAGCTTGCAAAAGAAAACCTGCTTACTTAAAAGGGTTAAAGAATCTGAAAAGAAACGAAAACCCGAATAAAGAAATCGGAAACTAAGGAATCTGAAATCTTTATCATGAAAGCAGCAAGTAAATCGAAAGAAATACAGCAGCTTTCAAAACCGGAAGAAACGCAAGTGGAAAGCCGGGAGGTGAGGAAGCCTTACGGTGATAATCACTTCAAAAAACAGGATAAGGAATGGTAACACATTCACGAAGCCTGCTGAAAAAACGGGGCTGTAAAGCAACGAAGTTCAGAAGGGTAAAAGAAGTTTGCAAAAACAAGAATTACCCACGGGATACATTTCAAACTATAAAAAGAATGAAACTCCCGCTGTAAGCAAAGCCTTCAAAAAGCAAAGCTTACAGGAAAAATTGATGAGTTAAAACCCGCAAGGGTGTTGACTCTTCAAAGGAAGCATCGGGTTAGTAAGTATACGGGCGTAAGCAATGAAACCTGTAGAACACTTAACTTGGTGCTTTCTTTTTTTATTACAGATTGAAGTAGTTAATGATGATTTAATTCTTTGAACTTATTGCTATATCCTAATGCCTATCTTCTTTGTATGTTACAGTATATTTGATATATGCAACACATTCTTTTAATAGGTGCAGGAAAATCTGCCACAGTTTTAATTGATTATCTTAAAAATTTAGTTCAGGAAAAAAATTGGCAATTAACGGTTGCTGATAATAGTTTGGACTTAGCTGAAAAAAAAGTTGGTAATCATAGTTTTACCAAAGCTGTTCAGTTAGACATTGCTAATGCTGATGAGAGAAAGGCATTGATTGAGCAATCAACCTTAGTTATTTCTATGCTGCCGGCTAACCTGCATTATTTAGTTGCTGTTGATTGTGTTGCTTTTAATAAAAATTTATTAACTGCCTCTTATGTTAGTGAAGGATTAAAAGATTTAGAAGAAGCAATAAAAAATAAGGGCTTATTGTTTTTGTGTGAAATGGGATTAGACCCGGGCATTGATCATATGAGTGCCATGCAAATGATTGATGCTATTAAAGCAAAAGGTGGCGTAATTACTTCTTTTAAATCGCATTGCGGTGGTTTGGTTGCCCCTGAAAGTGATGATAATCCCTGGCATTATAAAATAAGCTGGAACGCCCGAAACATAGTGCTGGCAGGCAAAGCAGGAGCTGTTTATAAAGAGAATAATGAAATAAAAAATATACCGCATGAAGCATTGTTTGATGCTACGAATATGGTAAGTATTAATGAAAATGAAACATATACTTACTATGCCAATAGAGATTCATTAAGCTATATTCCCTTATATGGTTTAGAAACCTGCAGCAACTTTATACGCACCACTTTACGACACCCTGATTTTTGTTCAGGCTGGAAAAATGTGATTGATTTAAAATTAACCAATGAAGAAAAAGTTTATGAAACAGACGGCATGAGTATTCAGCAATTCTTCTTAGAGCATTTTCAAAAGCATGGTTTTAGTGATTGGCTGAATAATATGCTTACACAAAAATTAGATGCAGCCAAACAAATGATGGAGCAATTAATGCACTTAATGGAAGCAGAAGAAGCGGCTGTAGAACATGGTGAAGAACCTGATGAAAGTTTTATGATGGTTGATGAAAAAGGACAACTAAACACAATTGAACTGGAAGACATCAAAACAAAAGCTGCCGAAGCCATTGCTGTTAATATGCATGGTGCCAACTTAAGTGTAAAGCAGTTATTTTTTTTAGGTATGGATGATGATGAAACACTGATTAATAAAGGGCTTTGCAGTGCCGCTGATGTATTACAGTTTATAATGGAAACAAAATTAGCTTTAGCAAAAGACGATAAAGACATGATTGTTATGCTGCATGAAATTGAGTATGAAATCGAGGGTCAAAAGTCAAAAGTCAAAAGTTTATTAAAAGTTATGGGTGAAGATGCTGCTTATACAGCAATGGCCAAAACAGTCGGGCTTCCTTTAGGTATTGCTGCCAGATTAATTTTAGAAGGAAAAATTAAAGAGACAGGGTTGCACATTCCTACAACTGCCAATATTTACGAACCTGTATTAGAAGAGTTGAAGGAGAATGGAATTGTGTTTGAGGAGTTGTGGCAATAACGGATTTATGCAATATATTTAGTAATTATCTCAACCCTAATTAATACTATAATGAATAATATAACGCAACAAATTATAGAATTAGAAAAGAAACTTGATTCATTAAGATTAAAACAAAGGCTTTTAGAAGATAATTTTTATGCAATTCAATCTGAAATAAAATTATTAAAAAATAAGGCACTAAAATCTGAAGATTCAATCTCAGACATTACAGAAAAGTTAGTAAAAGCAGATTCAACCAATCAACTAGATAAGATTAATGAAGTACAACAATTTCAGCCTCTACAAAAACCAATTCAATCACCAAAAAAAGTAAATAATAATTCAAAACAATTAGAAGATTTTATTGGCACCAACTTAATTAGTAAAATTGGAATTCTGGTTACTGTAATTGGAGTTTTTATTGGTGCTAAGTATGCTATAGATAAAGATTTAATAAGCCCTGCACTTAGAATTATTTTAGGATACCTAATGGCTTTGGGATTAATTGTAGTTGCTTTAAGACTTAAAACAAAGTATGAAAATTTCAGTGCAGTATTATTAAGCGGAGGTGTTACTATTTTATACTTCATTTCATTTATTGCATTCAGTTTTTATGCTCTATTTTCAAGAGAAGTTGCATTTGGTATTATGCTTATTACAACTGCATTTGCTGTTGTAATGGCCATTAAATACAATCAAAAAATTATTGCTTTATTAGGGCAGGTTGGGGCTTATGCAATTCCATTCTTATTAAGTGATGGCAGCGGGAAAATAGCCATACTGTTTACATACATGGCTATTATTAATATAGGAATACTGATACTTGCTTTTCAAAAAGACTGGAAGCTTGTTTACAGAGTAGCTTTTTGCACCAGCTGGCTTATTTATCTTATAACTTGTTTGTTTTCTAATACACAAGAAACCTATTTCACTATAAAAATCATTTTTTTATCTATTCACTTTATTACATTTTACATAACATTTCTGGCATATAAAATCATCAAAAAAGAACTTTATAATCTTTTAGAGATAGGAACACTATTGATGAACTCGATTATATATTTTTCAGTTTCTTTCTCTTTATTTACAGACCACTACAGCTCCAATACTGCTCTTACCGTATTTACGCTTTTTAATGCTGCGGTTCACTTAGCAGCCGGTTTTTCCATTTTCAAAATGAAACTGGCAGACAATACAGTTTATCTATTTCTCTTAAGCTTGGGAATTGCATTTGTTACCATTGCTGTACCTGTTACTTTTAAAGAAAACTGGATAACAATATTGTGGATTATTGAAGCAACTGCTCTTTGCTTTATTGGTTTTAAAGCCAAAAGAAGTTTATATTTGAATTTAGGTATCCTGTTAATCGCTCTCGCATGTTTCAGTCTTTTTATAGATTGGAATACGCATTATGGTTTTGTATGGATAAATAACTTTTCTGTAAAAAGCGTCAGAGCTTTTGCAAATTTTAATTTCCTTTCTACACTTCTTTTCTGCTCATGTCTGGCTTATATCAGTTTAATAGGTAATCGAAATAGTGAAACCAAGCCTTATATCTCAGAATTTTTTAGCCTTATTACTCCTCTTATCTTTCTGGGAATATTATACCTGGGCGTTTATTTTGAAATTTGCCTGTTGTGGCACGACCTTCATGCAAATTATAATAATTTTATTCGGACTGATAATTTCAAATCTATTAGCCTGATTTTATACAGTGCTCTTTTTGTACTAATCGGATTAATATTGAATGTACATCGTTTTAAAAACAAGCTTGCTTCGGGACTTTTTATCGGAGGTGCATTATTAGTTACAGTTTATTCATTAACTGAAGGATTAAGGGTTATTGGAGATTTGCGTCAAGACTATTTATCAAAACATGAAGGTAATATTATATGGATGCTTGGAATTAGGTATTTTGTTTTTGCAGCTATAGCATGTTTGCTTATTTATGTAAAAAAAGGAAAAGACATTTTTATTCATTCAAAAGATGTTTCAAAAATATTTTCTTCACTCTTCAACATTACTTTACTTACAATTATCTGCAATGAGTTTATTCATTGGATGGATATAGATGGTTATAAGAATCAATATAAATTAGGGCTTAGCATAATTGCGGGTTTATATGCCTTAACATTAATTTCAGTTGGAATATTTAAAAGGCAGAAGCATTTAAGAATAAATGCAATAATATTATTAGCAGCAACTTTAGTTAAACTGTTTTTCTATGATTTGGCAAGCCTTTCAGCTATTTCAAAAACTATTGTATTAATTATATTGGGTGTTATTCTTTTAATCGCATCATTTTTGTATAATAAGTTTAAACATGTTCTATTTGAAGATGTAAAAGAATAGAAAGGTTAATTAAGAACAGTAGGTCATCGAACTTGATTTATTTTTTATGGAGAAAGAAACTTATAACCTAAGATTAATTGGGTCGAATGATTTCTCTTCTTGTAAAATTGAAGTGATTGACGTGGGTTCAAAAACTCAACTTGATTGCTATTTTCAGAACTATCATTTTACAGCTATTAATGAAATACCAAATTGTGCTCTTAATGAAATAAGATTGAGTTTGGAAAACTTAGGATTTAGGCTTGTTTGTGAAGGTTGCAGATATGATGTTTCTTTAATGAAAGGAATAGACGTAGGTTATGTACTGGAATTAGGCAAGCCGTCTACTAAAACTGTATTTTATTTAGATAATACAATTTTTGTTGATAAAATAGCAACTCTTGCAGAGCAAGATGCTTATTTTGATAAATGGGAAAGAAGTTTAGGATGTACAATAACGGATGAAAAAGTTGATATTAATGACCCATTAAATACCATTGGTATGTGGTGGAGTTTAGCCAATATTGATAATTGGGATATTCAAATGCAAGAGTTTAAAGATGGAATTGCTGAAAGTGTTAGAAAGGAAATGGAATTAATCAAACAGAAAGTAAGTGAAACAGAATATCTCTTTATAAAAGAAAAGTTTGAAACTAAGTTAGGAGTTCAACTATGACATTAAGTAAATAGATATTCTTTTTACAATATTGAATTAACTACAGAACGTACAAGTGTGCAACGCAACAAAAAGCTTAATAGTAGTAATACAGCTAAGTACGAAATATCACACCATCCCCAACACAGGGTAAGTTCCATTTAATACCTGCTGCACATCTGCAGGTTGAAGATGAAACCAGTTTTGTAAAACGCTTGCATACAACGAACGGAAATCATGCTGCATAGGCACATTATCATTAACCGTAACATTGGTTGGAATAGTTGGATTATTACCTATAACAGCACTCTTAACTTTATTACCAAAATAAAAAACAGGAGCAGCAGCACCATGGTCTGTTCCACCGCTGGCATTGCTTTTTATTCTTCTTCCGAATTCTGAGAAAGTCATGCCCATTACTCTATCGCCAACCTGTAAATAATTAATATCATCCATAAAAGCATTCACTGCTTCACTAACACGTTTTAATAAATTAGCATGTGTTCCGATTGTTTTATCTGCATCATCTGTTTGCTTGGCATGTGTATCAAAACTTCCGGTATTAACCATATACACTTTTGTTTTTAAACCACCTGCAATTAAACGTGCAACAATTTTTAATTGGTCTGCCAAAGGGTTTTTGCCTGCTGCCGGATATTTATCACTTTGTTTGGTAATCTTCAATGCTGCTTTTTTAATTACATCGGCATATTGGTCTGTTTTCAAACTCATTTCTTCTAAATAATCTAATTGTTCACCCCAACGTGTATTGCTTTCAACATTTACTTTTCCTTCAATTAAATTATAAAAATTGGATGGATTACTTATTGCTAAACCCATTGTAAATGCAGGACCCTGAAATGTTGAAGACACCACCGAACCAACCTGTATGGCAAGCGGGTCGGGCATTTGAGCATTCGGATAATTATTAGGAAAGTTGGGAAATTGTTGATTTAAAAATCTGCCTGCCCAACCTGTATTCACAACTTTATCACTATCACTTGCTGTCATCCAGATATCTGTTGCCCTAAAGTGTGAGAAGTTAGGTTTAGGATAACTTACCGCCTGTACAATACCCAATTTACCATTGTTAAACAATTGCTGCATTTCTGCCAATGCCGGGTGCAAGGCAGTTGCATTAAAACCATTCAATCGTAAAACTTTATCTTCCGGTAAAGCAATATTGTTTCTTGCTGCATTGTATAAGCTGTATTGGTCAAAGGGAATAACCGTATTCAATCCATCGTTACCACCCGCTAACTGAATTAATACCAACACCCTGTCATCATTCATGTAATTACTCAATGCACTCATTAAAGGTGTACCTGCCAGGGCTTTCAAAGAAATGCCGTTTAAAAAAGTTGGCAATACCACACCTGTTAAAGTATTTTTTATAAACGACCTTCTTTTCATGGTTCTGTGTTTGAATGTTTCGTGAGGGTACGAAACACAGCGTTAACTAATTTATGTTTACCATATTTCGTGCCTTCACGAAATATAATTTTAATAATTTTTTGTTACCGGCTACAACGCTTTATTCAGCTTATGTTGTCCAAAGGACTCCTTCGGAGCGTCGCACCTGCCTACCGGCAGGCAGGCACTTCTACGTTTTGTTCTTTATTCAATCATAACCACCATCAGGGTTTATAACCGCTGACGGGGTTTAATTTACATCAACTGATACTGCGGTAAATTCATCAGATACTGATATAATTTTTTTAATTTATTTGTTACATCTTTTTTGTTGGCATTATCGTCAGGTTTAGTACTCAGCTTATTCCATGCATCTGTCCAGTAATGGTCACTCATCATTCCCTGCAAGCCGGATAATAAAATACCCTCCTTCATATATTGCTTTTCTTTATCGGGTAACTCCATCATGTATAATAAACCAACACTTTCATTAATTAAATCATCAGGGTTTGAAGGATTGTTTAATGTTTGTGCAAATGCCACAACATCAATAATAACTTTTTTTGTTCCTCTTGCAGAACCGGTATTTACCATGCGGTCGGTAAAAATATTTCGCTTAGGTAAGGTATCTGAACTAATCCATATTTTATCATACTGCGGCTGCTGATAATAAGCAGGCCAGCCGGCCACATTCGGCGGATCACCTAAATTTTGTTGCATTTGTGCAGCCTGTTGCTGCAACTGTAATAAGAAAGCATACTGATCAACATATTCATCATCTTTCGGAAACTGCACATTAAACTCTCTGCATAAACCAATAGTAAAATCAACAGGGTTTTTTATAATGCAACCTTTATTATTCTTATCAAAAAAATGCCTGCTGCTTAATAACTGAATTAACACAGGTTTTATTTCGTAATTATTTTTACGAAAAGTTTTAGCTAAGGGTTCAATAATATTTTTCTCTGCATTATCATCTATTAAATGATAAACAAAATAGCGGTATAATTTTCTGCAAATAAATCTGGATACTTCTTCATTGGCAAAAATCATATTAAGCAAATCATCTAACTCCTGCTCACCTTCTTTTCCTCTTCTGCCTTTAATAACGGTATTATTGTAAAATGATGAAAATTTTTTATCTGTTTCATCATGTCTGGAAGGGTCAAATATTCCTTTAATATCAGGTAATGATTTAGCATCTGTTCTATAACCCGTTAATACCCTTGCTGCTGCTTTAACATCATCTTCTGTATAATGAGAACCCGGGCCTTTACCAACAGTAAATAATTCCTGCAATTCTCTTCCGTAATTTTCATCAGGGGCTTTTTTTACATTGTTATTGCCGTTTAAATAACGCAGCATACAAGGGTCGAAAGTAATGGCTTTCACCATCTCTTTAAAATTACCCAATGCATATTGCCTTAATAAAACGTTGTGCTTGTAGCTTGATGTGGCATTATCTACAATATTGGTTTCAGTTGAAAAATGATTATGCCAGAACAATACCATTTTTTCTCTGATGGTTCTGTTTTGATTCAACATTAAATTAAACCACCAACTTTTGTAAGAGTTTTTTCTTCTGCCTATTTCCATTCCTGTTTGTTTAGTGGCAGTAATCCATGTTTGCCCTAAAGCTATTTCAGGGTCTGAATAATTAGTATCATTATAAACATTCAGCGGCGGTAGTGGTGTGGCTTCTTCTGTATTAATTAATGCTTCTATTGTTTTATGCAAAGATTTTGATGCAAAGAATGTTATATCTTCTTTCTTTGCTCCAAACATGGTTCTTTTAAGTAAATGCTTTGCCTGTTCAGCATTCCATTTACCCCTATACTTTTTAATACTTCCTGTTGCGGTAGGTACTGCCATACTATTTGAGCATAAGATGTTAAGAGATGTTGATAGGATAACATTTTATGCTGAAAGTTTAATGGCATTACAAACGAATCCATTAACAGAACGTTATTTAACTATTGTTAGAATATTCGGGATTACCCCAGAAGGAACCAAATCGTTATTTAAGAAAAAAAATTTCGACTTTAATCTTCGAAATAATGAGCATAACTATAATTCTCTCACCCATATATTTCTGAAGCTTATCGGCTCGCTTTTATCTCCATGTGCCTGTAATTTTATCGGGCAAGCCCCATGTGCTTTATAAAAAGGGGTACCAATCCATCTTGTTTCACCTAATAAGGTAACATTGTTTTGAATCAACACGCCGTTATGGTAAACAGTAACTTTTGCAGGTGTTTTTAAAGTGCCGTCTGCATTAAATGTGGGGGCAGTCCACGCAACATCATAGGTTTGCCATTCACCCGGTTTCTTACATGCATTTGCTAAAGGAATAAATTGCTTGTAAATACTTCCGCATTGGCCATTAACATAAGTAGTATTATTATAATTATCTAATATCTGTAATTCATAACCTGCATCGCCGCCACCGGTTGACGCAAGAAACAAACCACTGTTTCCTCTCAACTGTCCCTCGCCTGTAATATTGGTAGGTATCCTGTATTCTAAATGTAATTGATAATTGGTAAAAGATTTTTTTGTTTGAATATTACCTTCTTTTTTATCAACCGTAAATATGCCGTTGCTTACAGGCCAATTTGCTTTTTGTGAAGGATGATTAGTTGATACCCATTCATCTAAATTCTTTCCATCAAATAAATAAACAGCATCTGAGGGTGGCGTTATTGTTGATGTTCCTGCAACTACAATTTTAGGAACAGGCTGATAAACTTCTGTTTTGGCAGCAGAATCTGCCGGACTCATTTTTTGTGCTTTTACTGATAAGCAAGCAATAATTACTACAACTAAAGAAGATATTTTTTTCATAATGGCTTTTTATAAAAATAGTAAATGCACTTACAACTATAAAATAAAAAACCTGCAACGTTTGCAGCTTATAATTTTATAATTGAAAATACACAGTTGAAGTGAAATTGCTTTTATAATGACGAATGAACCCAAATCAAAAAATCCATTTAACTAAAGTCCACATTCCTATAAACATAGCTATTAAAATTAAAATCAGGATAGTAACACAGCCATACTTAACAATCTTTTCCTTTACAGTTTCATTTTTATTAGTCAGTTTAGACTCTTTTGCAACTTTATTTATTTGTTCTACAACTGAAATTTTTATATCGCTATTAGAATTAATCCATTCAGCATTAGTAACTAAGGGAATAATAATATTACTTTCATAATCACTATCATTTTTTTCTTTCATTTTTTGAGATGCTTTCCAAAGTTCCGTCGCAAAAAGCTGCAACCCTTCTTTGTTAGCTTTTATTACAAAATTATTCCAATCATCATCAATAGCAAAAACTCCAAAAGTTGCAAGTTTTTTTAACTCTTGTTCATCCACTTTATTAATACTATGTAGCTCTTCGTTTGTCAAAAAATTATTATTTACAAATCCCATTAAAATTGAATTAGTACATTACTTCTTTTTTCTTTTCTCTTTCTTCTCAATAATATTATCCTCTTTAGTTAATACCCATTCATAATCTAATTGGCGTTTATCTAAATTGGCTGCAACCACTTTTACATAAACTTTATCGCCCATTTTAAATTTTCTACCGCTTCTTTTACCAACCAGATTATAATCACTTTCAACTAATCTAAAATCATCATAATCACTCAAACCAACTACGCTTATTAAGCCTTCGCATTTATGTTCAACAGTTTCTGCAAAAACGCCAAAGCTTGCCACACCGCTAACAACAGCTTCAAACACTTCACCCAAATGGCTTTGCATAAACTCAACCTGTTTGTATTTATTGCCTGCACGTTCACATTCCATTGCTGCACGTTCTCTTTCACTGCAATGCTTACATTGTTCTTCCATTTTTTTATCAATCATCGGTTTCCCTTTCAGCACACTGTCTAACACACGATGTACTAATACATCAGGATAACGGCGAATAGGCGAAGTAAAGTGGCAATAAAATTCAAAACCCAAACCATAGTGACCGATATTGTTGGATGTATAAGCAGCTTTGGCCATTGTTCTTATACCTAATTGTTCTAACACGTGTTGTTCAGGTTTACCATGCACTGCTTTGAGCATTTCATTAAAACTATGTGCAATTTTTTCGGGAGAAGATATATCAAACTGATAACCGAATTTTTTTGCATACGCTATAAAAGGTTGCAGTTTTTCTTCATTAGGTTGGTCGTGTATTCTGTATGGAAATGGAATTCCTGCCTTGCTGGCAGGCATGTCTTTAGTATTAATTTCAATTTTAGAAACATGCTCTGCAACTATTCTGTTGGCAAGCAACATAAACTCTTCAATTAATTGATGAGCTTCTTTACTTTCTTTTACAACTATGCCAATGGGCTTACCGCTTTTATCTAATTTAAACCTTACTTCCTGAGATGAAAAATTAATAGCTCCTTCTTTGAAACGCTGTTTGCGTAAGCGTTGTGCAATATCATTCAACAATAAAATTTCATCTTTATAAATACCTTCTTTGTTTTCAATTATTTCCTGCACATCTTCATAAGTATAGCGATGATTGGAATGAATAGCTGTTCTTCCTAACCAATAATCTTTCACATCTCCTTTCCCATTCATTTGAAAAACAGCGGAAAAAGTAAACTTGTCTTCATGTGGCCTTAATGAGCATAATTCATTAGAAATTTTTTCTGGCAACATGGGGTTAACTCTATCAGGCAAATAAACAGACGTTGCACGTTTATAGGCTTCTGCATCTAAAGCAGTTTCTGGTTTTACATAATAACTGACATCGGCAATGTGAACGCCTATTTCATACAAATCATTTTTTATTTTTTTGAATGAAATAGCATCATCAAAATCTTTGGCATCAACGGGGTCTATGGTAAAAGTTAATACTTCTCTGAAATCTTTTCTGCGTTTAATTTCTTCAGCATCTAATGTTTCTGATAAAGCAGCCGTTTCTTTCAACACTTCTTTTTCAAATATCAAGGGGAAACCGCTCTCAACCAATATTTCATTCATGGCAGCATCATTATCATCCTCTGCCTTCATTATTTTAATTACTTCTCCAATCGGTTTTTTATCTCCTTTCTCCCAACGCACCATCTTAGCTAATACTTTTTCTTTATGCTTTGCTCCATTTAATTTGTTTAAAGGAATAAACAAATCGGGCATGGGTTTATCTGAATCAGGAATAAAAAAAGCGAAGTTGGTAGAGAGTTGAATATGCCCTACAAATTCTGTTTGTCTGCGTTGCACCACTTCAATAATTCTGCCTTCTTTTTTCTTGGTGGTAAAACTTTCTTTAACCACTTTAGCGATAACGGTATCACCATTCAGAGCTGTGTTAAAATCTCCCGGGCGTACTAATAAATCACCCGTTCCGTTGTCGGGAATAACAAAACCTAATCCGCTACGGGTTACTTCCAGCCTGCCTTTCATTGTACCGGTAGTTTCTCTGTTAGGATGCGTATTCTTGGTTGTACTATGTTTCTTTTTTTGTTTACTCATTAGTTTGGATTGAAAGAAAAGTTTTTAATAAATGAAATCACTTCATTATTAAATAACTCTCCTTCATTAAATAAAAATTTATGTTTTACCGGCAGCACATATAATGGAATATCATGTAACTCATTATCAAATTTGTGTAACCGAACTGCATCTTTTTCCGTTGTTAAAATGAATTTATGGTCAGCATTAATTTCATTAAAAAGTTCTTTAATTTCTTTTAAATCATCAATGGTAAAAATATGATGGTCGTTATAATCTTTCTGATAATAAGTATCAGCATTTTTTACTAAGTATTCTTTCAAAGGTTTGGGGTTTGCAATACCACATACCAACAAAATTTCATCATCTTGTGTTATACTTCTTTTTTCATTGGAAGTAATATGATAAGGCAAGCCGTATTCAATGGTTGTAAAGAATATTTTTTGAGATACAGTTGCATGAAGATTTTGTATAATTTTTTTCTTCTTATCAACAGTTAAATCTGCAGGGCATTTTGTTACCACAATAATATTTGCCCGTTTGGCAGAACGCCATTCATCTCTTAAATCTCCTGTTGGTAAAAAGAAATCCTGTGTATATAAATTACTGTATTCAGTCAACAAAATATTAAAGCCTGCTTTTACATTTCTATGTTGAAAAGCATCATCTAAAATAATTGCCTGTAAATCTTTACAATCTTCAATTAAATAAGGAATAGCAATAATTCTTTCTTCGCCAACAGCAACAGGAACATCGGGAAATTTTAAATGAAACTGCATAGGCTCATCACCTATTTCTAAAGCTGTTGTGCCTTCTTTAGCCAAAGCATAGCCTTTTGTTTTTCTTTTATAACCCCTGCTTAAAGTGGCAATTTTAAAATGAGGTTGTAATAACTCAATTAAATACTCAACCATTGGCGATTTACCGGTGCCGCCAACTGCTAAATTGCCCACACATATTAAAGGAAAATTGAAGGCTGCACTATGTAAATACTTTTTATCATACAACCAATTACGCAACATAATTACTAAACCATATAATAATGCGAAAGGCAATAATACTACTCTGAACGACTTTAAAAAGAAAGCATTAAAATTCATAAATCTTCTGCGGCGTGATGCAATAATTTAAAGGTACATCAAATTGGTTGGCATCATCAATTTTATCAACTGCATCAAAGTAAGAAAAACCTATTTTAATAACATGTTGCCCACATTGAGACAAAAACCTGTCGTAAAAACCTTTACCATAACCAACACGATAACCTGCTTCATCAAAACACAATAAGGGAACAAAAATCAAATCAATTGCTTCAGCATTAATTTCAACACCATCTTTCGGTTCCATTAAACCGAATTGATTAGTTGTGTAAACAGTGTCTTCATTAATTACCAAAGCTTTTATAGAACAATCAGAAAAATCTGTAACAGGGTAAGCTGTTTGTAAATTATAAATTACATGATGCAGATAACGGCTGAATAAAAAAGTATTGGGCTCGTTGGTGTTATGCATTGGCCAATAAGAAAGTAAGGTTTCAATACCATCATAGTTCAGTTGCTGGAATTGCAAAAGCATTAAATCATCCAGTTTCAATTTTTCTTTGGAATCAATAGCATTTCTTTTTGCTCTGTAAATATTTCTGAGTTCTTTTTTAAGCATTTAAGCGAGTGCTTTTAGCAAAGATGGTTTTATTTTTTCAGCCTGTGCAAGAATAAAATCTTTGTTTATTTCTTTTGTTGAAGGAACAGAGGCAATCTTTTGAAACCCACTCCAACTAACAATTTCATCTTCATAGTGCAAATACTGATCGTTAAAAATCCAACCCAAGACATCAATATTTTTTTGTTTGCAAATTTCGGCAGTTAACAAAGAATGATTAATACTTCCCAGATAATTTCTGCTTACTAAAATAACTTTTGCTTTAAGTTGTACAATTAAATCTGCAATAAATTCTTTTTCATTTAAAGGGACTAATAAACCACCTGCACCTTCAATTATTACATTCGAATTTCGAGTTTCGAATTTCGAAATGGCAGTTTTAATTTCATTCAAATTAATTTCAATTCCTTCTTCTCTGGCTGCAATATGCGGCGATGCAGGCATTTTTAATTTATAGACTTCAGAATGAATGTTAGTTTGTTTGTTGCTTATTAAATGCTTAACAGTTAATGCATCTGTTCCATCATCAAACCCTGCTTGTATTGGCTTCCAGTAATCTGCCTGCAATGCTTCTGTAACGATGGCACTGATAATGGTTTTACCAATTCCTGTTCCTATACCTGTAATGAAAATCGGGCTCAAATAATTATGAATTAATAATTAGTAATGAATAATGAACAGTTTTAAGTTCATTGTTATTTCATATTTTCTGAAACAAAAAAACTAAACAAAGTACTACCGTAATTTCTTACAAAACTAAACCCTTTAAATTGCTCGTAATTATTACGTGGTGTATGCTCCAGTACAAAAAAACCATTTGGTGCAATTAATTCTTTTTCAACTATAATTTTGGGAAGTTCGTCAATGGTTCCCAATGCATAAGGCGGACCTGCAAAAATAAAATCATACTGTTGATTGCATCCATTCAAAAAATTAAACACTTCCATTTTTAACACTTTTGCATTTTCAATTTTCAACAGCTCAATGTTTTTTTTAATAAATGCATGCATCGCATTGTCCTTCTCTACAATAGTTAAATCTGCTGCCCCGCGGGATGCTAATTCATAGCTTATACTTCCTGTTCCACCAAATAAATCTAAAGTAGTAATGCCATCAAAACTTATTCTGTTCTGCAGAATATTAAACAAACCTTCTTTGGCAATATCTGTTGTAGGTCTTGTGTGGGGCATATTTGCAGGCGGGTTTATTCTTCTTCCACCCAAAGTGCCTGAAATTATTCTCATGCCAGATTGAAATAAGTTGATAAATAATGAGCTGGGTAATTTTCCTGCAACTCTTTCATTAGTTTTTCAGGAGCCACTGTTTCAAAATGAATATTACTGAACATTTTACGCAAATAATCGTAATACTGTGTACGGGTATCTAATTGCCCGCTTAATTCAATTTTTATTTCTTCAGGCTGCACTCCATACTGCTGAACAATACTTAAAATATAATACAGCATATCATCCTGCGATGCACAAGGGTAAGATTGAATTAACTGCAACTGACCATTCTTAAGCAATAACAATAACAGGCATTTATTATAAAACTGCACTTTTAATAAATTACCTGTTTGAAAATTATACCCACCAATGGTATTTTCTAAAATCTTAGAGTATAAGTGTTTTGATTCAACCATCATAAAATTGGTACGAACCATTTCAAACAATACACGTTTAATTCTGTACACATTAACCATTGCAGGCGTTGCATCAACTACATCGTGTAAAATAGCTTCATTAATATTATCACCATGTACCATGCTTAAATAATTTTCTGCAGCATTAGCGGAAAATTTATCAGCAGGTACTAAAACATTCTCAGGAATATTATAAAAAACCTTTGTGTTGTTATAACTTCTGTCTAAAATTTTTGATTGCGTTCTTACTGCATAAAAAATCTGATACCAATTATCTCCTGCCTTATCAAATTCAAATAATTCAAAAGCACTCGCATCCTGCCTGCCTGCAAGTCTGACAATCATTGCAACATACGTGTTACCGATATTTACAATTAATTCATCGCTGTTAAAAGGCGATTGTGATTCTAAATCTAAATAACTGCTGATACTCTTTTGCACCATATTTCAAATATAGTATTTGCAATTATAAAACTACAACACTAAACAGCTAATAAGCATAAAAGTTTTTATGAATCAAGCTTTTGTATTTCATAGTATCGCCTGTTGCGTCGCACTCTTGTAGGCTTTGTTCTTTATTTATCATTTAAGAAACATACTCGTCATTTCGAAATTGGGTTCTTGCCCAATGAGAAATCTGTTTATTAAATGATAGTGAGATTTCTCAGCACAGCCTGCCCCGACTTATTCGGGGAACCTCAAAGTGACTTTCACTTCTTAGATTTGCCGGATGCCCGTTGAAACAGACTTCAGAGTTAGTATTAATTATAAGCAGATTCTAAGAATTGCTATGCCTATTGCGTTTGCCATTATGGTACCGCAAATAAACTTTATTACCAATAATATTTTTTTGGGCAGGTTAAGCGAAAAAGCTTTGGCAGTTGCAGGTATAACAGGCGTATACTATTTAATTTTTGCAGTTATAGGCAATGGTTTAAACAATGGTTTACAATCTCTTATTGCACGCAGAGCCGGAGAAAATAAGATTGATGCAATAGGTAATTTATTTGCTCAAGGCGTTCGTATAGCCATTGTTTTAAGTATTGCAGGCATTTTAATTACCTGGTTTATTGCACCTTTTATTTTACGTTTCTCTTTGCACAATGAAGAAACGGTAACAATGGCTATCAGTTTTCTTCGTGTACGCATACTAGGTTTAGTTTTTTTGTATTTGTATCAAATGCGAAATGCAGTGTTGGTTGGTACCAATCAATCAAAATATTTAATCATCGGTACTGCAACAGAAGCTATTGTAAATATTATTTTAGATTATAGTTTTATCTATGGCAAATTAGGCTTGCCTGAATTGGGTTTTACAGGTGCAGCCTATGCATCTGTAATTGCAGAAGCCTGTGGATTGTTTAGTATTTTTTTAGTTATTCATTATAAAGGCATCGGTAAAAAATTAATGCTGTTTAATAATTTCAGGTTAGATAAGGCATCGCTAAAATTAATTCTTGTACAATCAACACCATTAATTGCTCAATATGGTATCAGCATTATTACATGGGAGTTCTTTTATATTCTTATAGAACATCATGGCAGCAGAGCATTAGCTATATCTAATACCATGAGAAATATCTTCGGCTTCTTCGGTTGTTTTACCTGGGCTTTTGCAGCTACTACTAATACAATGGTTAGTAATATTATCGGGCAAGGTTTAAGTGAAAGAGTTACGGAGCTTATTCGTAAAATAATCAGGTTATCATTATTTTTCTCCGTTACAGTAGGTATTGTTATTAATCTTATTCCTGCAACAGTGTTATCTGTTTACGGGCAGGATGTGAGTTTTATTATTGAAGCGATTCCTGTTTTGAGGGTAGTTTCTATAGCAATGATTATTATGTCTATCGGTACCATCTGGTTAAATGCAGTTACCGGTACAGGTAATACCAAAATGAATTTATTAATTGAATTATTTGCCATTTTCTTTTACAGCATTTATGTATACGTTGTTTTAGAGTGGAAGAATATGAGCATTTTATATGGCTGGGGAAGTGAATGGCTGTATTGGATTTGCATGTTTATCCCCTCTTATTTATACATTAAAAGCAACAAATGGGTGGGAAAGAAAATTTAAAAAGTTTTCAGTTAACTATCTTCGCAACTGCTTGCCGGAATAACTAATAAAATTTATGATAATGGAAGGAAGAAAAGCTGCTGATAGTTTTACCAGCATGAATGAAATGGTTTTACCCAACGATACCAATGGTTTTGGCAATTTAATGGGTGGAAGGTTAATGTACTGGATGGATATTGCAGCAAGCATGGCTGCTATGAAACATTGTAATGCACCTTGTATGACGGCAAGTGTAGACAATCTTAGTTTTAAGAATCCTATTAAGTTGGGAAATATTGTACATATTGAAGCAAAAGTTACCAGGGCATTCAACTCATCAATGGAAATACATTTATTGGTTTGGGGGGAAGATACACTGCATCAATACAAATATGAAAGCAATGAAGCCTACTTTACTTTTGTTGCATTAGACCCTAACCGTAAGCCAAGACCTGTACCGGCATTAATACCTGAAACCAAAGCAGAAGTTGATATGTATGACGGTGCATTAAGAAGAAGACAATTGCGTTTAATATTAGCAGGAAAATTAAAACCAGATGATGCTAATGAATTAAAAGCTTTATTTACCAAATAATTAAATTTTACTTAGGGCATTATTAAAAATTAAGAACTCTATCTTATTAATGTATTTTAATGCAGATTATTAATACTGCATGAAAACTTTTGTAATAACTACAAGCCCAATAGAACAATCGATTTCGAATTATTTCTTTGAGTTAGGTAATTGCTTGCACCAACTCGGCAATAAAGTAATTATCATAACTGATAAAAACAGACCTCATAAACTACCTAAGCCTTTAGATGAAAATCAAATCTTTTTATCATGGCCAAGTTACAGACCAACTAAAATAAAAGACTTTGTCTATTTCTATAAAATATGCAAACAATTTAAACCAGATTGTTGCATTACTCAGTTTGGTGCCACTAATCTTGTTACAGTTGTAAGCAAATTATTGGCTATTAAAGATGTATTTGTTTATTGGCACACTATGTTTAAGCAATTGACTATAGACAATCAAGGCAATAGGTTTAAATCTATGGTATTACTAATAAGAAAGAGATTAATATTAAAATATTTTACTACTCATATTCTTACAAACTCCGCTGAAAACAAAAAAGATTTGACAACTAATTATCAAATACCGCAAGAAAAGATTACTGTTATGCCGTATTTGATAAAAGATTTTTTTATTGATTTAAAATTTGGAGATGACAGGCGAAATGAATTAATTATATCATTTGTTGCACGTTTGCATAAATCCAAAGGCCAGGAAAACATAATTAATGAAATGCCTTTATTGGTAAGCAAAATTCCTAACATAAAACTTTTTATTATAGGTGATGGACCTGAAAAAAATTATTTAGAGCAATTAATTGTAGAAAAGAAGCTGAAGGAAAATGTAGTGCTTACCGGAGCCATTTCTCAAAACAAGCTTTTTAATTATATGTATCAATCTTTTGCACACATCAGTGCAAGCGAGGAAGAAGCTTTTGGTCTTGTTAATGTTGAAGCTTTAGCAGCGGGAACTCCAATAATAGTAAATAAAGTTGGAGGTATTAAGGATATTTTAATTGAAGGCATAAATGGTTACGCTTTTAATCCTAAACAACAAGGTGATTTAACAGATAAATTAATGATACTTTTAAAAGGAGACTGGATACATTATTCTCTCAATGCAAGGAATTCTTTTTTAAACAATTACCTTATATCACAAGAGAATTTGTTAAATCAATTGAAAACTTTAGAATCGATTATGCAAAATAACAAAGCCCTTACTAAACAGTGAGGGCTTTTTATCAAACAAGCAACCGAAAGAGGGGTTATCGTTATTTTTTCTTTTTATCTTTTTTGTTCTGTTTCAATTCTTCAATTTGCTTTTTGGCTTCGTCTAAATCTTTTCTTAATTCAATAATGTATAAAGTATTCTCTTCTATTTTCTTTAATAACAAAGCATTCATCTTTCCTAAATCAATACCATCTTTTACAACCTCGTCTGCAGAAGGAACATCAGGTAAATGATTATGAGTTTTTATGTATTGCTCTAACTCATTCAACGGGGTTAGTTTATAATGCGGTTTAAAAACATTATCGTACCATTCATCTGAATTTTTTACAGCCACTTTTACTTTCTCAGTTAAAATACCTTGTTCAACATATAACTTATAGCCATCAACCAAATCATTCACATCACCAATTTTTACTCTTCCTTCATAAGAGTTTACACTTAAATATTCCTGTTCTACAGCACTGCCGGGTGCTTTAAAACAAATTTTAAAAGTTTGCGGGGTGTTTAATGTTTTATCGCCTGAAACCCTTGCTCCTACTGTCCAGTAGCTAACATTGGCAGGTGAAGAATTATCTCCGTTTGAGAACATGATGCTTGGTTCGTTCTGCCCGTTGGGAGACCATTCATTGCTTAATTGCAATAAAAAATTTTTTCTTCTGGTATCACCTGCACTACGTTTAATTTCCAATGCACTTTGCGGTGCGTTTGTACCGATACCCGCATTACCTTTTAAAGGGAAATGATTTTCACTATCAGGATATAATGTATCAATGTACTGATACACAATATTCTTTGATGCAGGATTAGTAACAGGGTATGTTGCAGGTGTTTTGCTTGATGAAGCTGAACCGGGCTTTTTAGCAGTACGTGTAGCACCACTGTATACTGGTTTACCGCTATAAGTTGGCTTTTGTGTTGTTTGTGATAAACAATTTAAACACATTAACAAAAAAACAGCTGTTATCAACTTTTGCATAAATCGTAGTTTAGGGAATAATATTCGTTCAAAAATAACATTTAGTTAATAACAAAAATTATTCGCTTTATTTTATTGATTGCAGATTGGTTAACGGCGATATTGATATTGCTGTTGTTGACCTTCTGTTGCTTCATGTTCTTTATCATAAGCCTTAATAATCGCTTTTACCAATCTGTGTCTTACCACATCTTCTTCATTCAATTCAATATGTGCAATACCATCAATATTTTTAAGAATACGAATAGCTTTAGACAAACCGCTTTGTTGATTGCGTGGTAAGTCTATTTGTGTAGGATCGCCTGTAATAATGGCCTTCGCATTGGCACCAATACGTGTTAAAAACATTTTCAGTTGAAGGTCATTAGTGTTTTGAGCTTCATCTAAAATAATAAAGGCATTGTCCAAAGTTCGTCCACGCATATAAGCCAATGGTGCAATTTCTATGGTACGTGTGGTCATATAATAACCTAATTTATCAGCAGGTATCATATCATCCAAGGCATCGTATAATGGTCTTAAATACGGGTCAATTTTTTCTTTTAAATCTCCGGGTAAAAAGCCAAGGCTTTCTCCTGCTTCAACGGCGGGGCGGGTAAGAATAATTTTCTTTACCACTTTATTTTTTAATGCCCGAACTGCTAATGCAACAGCAGTGTACGTTTTACCTGTACCAGCAGGGCCGATTGCAAAAACAATATCATTTTTATCTGCTGCAGTAACCATTCTTTTCTGGTTGGCTGTTCTTGCTCTGACTGTTTTTCCGTTGGGACCAAATACGAGAATATCATTAGGATTACGTTCAACAAAATTGTCAACCGTAGCTGCATCGTCTCCTCCTAAAATCTGTTCAAAATAATTCTCACTCAAATTGCCATTACGTTCTAAATATTGAATAATGAGTTCAATTTTTTCTTTGGCAGTTTCAATCTGTTCAGGTGCACCGCTTATTTTTATTTGAGTGCCACGAGATAAGATTTTTAAGAGAGGAAATTTCTTTTTAAGCAAATCAAGTTTACCGTTGTTTACGCCGAAGAATTCAATTGGATTAACTGAATCGAGGCTGATAATTGTGTCTGTCAATTGCAAAATCTTTTAGTGATTGAATGGGATATTTGGCTTACTAAACTTCCAATTCAAATTTAATTTTTAATAGCCCACAAAACCTAATATTGTTTATACACAGGTGTGGAAAGATGATAATGCAATAATCATTCCGAGCATGTAATGAACTTTAGTTAAGTTGGTTATTCAATTTGTGAAGACAGGAATTGAAGTAATAATGGCTTCAGGTTTATGGCTTTACCAATTCAAGTAATTAAAAAATATCTTTTTTGATATGTTTCATCTCTTCTGCAATGTATTGCTGAGCAGCATCGCCGTTTTCTAATTTTTCAATAATATTTTCAAAGCTTTTTTCATCTCTGTTCTGGCTTAGCTTAAATATGTGTTGAATATTGGTTACTTCAATTTTAAAAGCAATAATAGCTTTCATATTGCTGCTCATATATTCTGTACTTAAATTTTTTACTGCCGAAGGTGAATGCGGGTTGCCCTCAAAATGGTCGGTTAAATTCACTAATAAATTGTACAAACCTTCTTCATCTAAAAATTGAATGGTACCGCTTGCATGTACTGCCTGATAATTCCATGAACCGCCTTGCCTTTTATTTTCATACCAACTGGCACTTATATAAGTATGCGGGCCTTGAAAAATAGCTAATACATTACTGTTATTTTCAAATGCATTAGTATGTTCCTGCTTACGCATAATATGTGCATACAAAAAAATCTTCCCTTCTTTTTCTTCTATCAAAACAGGAACATGTGTTGCTACTGGATGATTGTTTTTATCAACTCCGCAAATAACCGCGAAAGGGTTTGCTTTCATAAAAGCCAACACATCTTCTTGCTTTGCTGCTTTAAAATGAGGAAGATTGTACATAAAAGTTCAAAGTTTCTGGTTACCGGTTGCAGGTTTTTTGAAGCACATTTTGTATTTCGAATTTTATACTTCGTATTTTTCTAAACAGTTACTTCCAACATTTTTGTTTTGGTTATGTTGGCATTTCTCATGGCAATATTCCTTACTGCCAATGATGCAAAGCTTCTGAAGGCTTGTTGAGAAATTTCATCATTTCCCACCATTGCAGGCACACCTGCATCTCCACCTTCACGAATGGTTTGTACCAAAGGAATTTGCCCTAAGAAATTCAATTCATATTCTTCTGCCAGTTTTTTGCCGCCTTCTTTTCCAAACAGGTAATATTTATTGTTGGGCAATTCTGCCGGCGTGAAATATGCCATATTTTCTACCAGACCGATAACAGGTACATTAACCTGAGCCTGCCCAAACATGGCTATTGCTTTTTTAGCATCTGCCAATGCAACATTTTGAGGTGTTGTAACAATAACGGCACCTGTAACAGGAACAGTTTGCACCAATGTTAAATGTACATCGCCGGTACCCGGTGGCATATCTATAATAAGGTAATCTAACGCACCCCAATCTACTTCTGTAACAAATTGTCTTATCGCACTGCTTACCATTGGCCCACGCCAAACAATAGCATTTTTTTCATCAACCAATAAACCAATACTCATTAGTTTAATGCCGTATTTTTCTAAAGGTATAATTACTCCTTTACCGTTAAGCTCTTTCATCATTGGTCTTTCTCCGCGAACGCCAAACATAATAGGCACACTCGGCCCATAAATATCGGCATCCATTAAACCCACACTGGCTCCGCCTTCTGCCAATGCTAAAGCAAGGTTAGCTGCTACCGTACTTTTTCCCACACCGCCTTTACCGCTTACAACTGCAATAACATTTTTTACACCACTTAATACTTGTTGTCCGTCTTTTCTGTTAGTTGATGTATTAGCCGTAAACTTAATATCTATTTTGGCTTCTTTATTTACCAAAAGCTTAATAGCATTCTCACTTGCTGTACGCATCATGTCTTTCATAGGGCAAGCGGGGGTGGTAAGTACAATGGTAAAAGACACATTATTTCCATCTATCACTACATCTTTTATCATGTTTAGAGTTACCAGGTCTTTACCTAAGTCCGGCTCCTGTACATTACTCAGGGCTTTTAAAATAGCTGCTTCGGTCATCAAGTAAGTTTTTGTTAAAATAAAAATGAGGCTGCAAATTTAGCCAACAGCTCCTTTACTTTGTTTACGAGATAAGATTTAGGCAACCAATTTGTTGAAAGCCTCACCCTAATCCTATCTAAAGGAGAGGGAATATTGATGATAATAATTTATTTTTGAAGCTGATGAAAATATTGTTACGATACTTTTCTTTACTGATTTTCTTCTTTGCTGCACAAACTACCGGCAGAGCCCAACAGCAACCGGTAAAGCAGGATTCTATTGTACAGTTATTTGGTGTGGTAATGACAGCCGACAGTTTAAGAGGAATACCTTCTGCAAGCATTATTGTTGTTGATAAAGGAAGAGGAACTATAACCAATGGCGATGGCGTTTTTTCTATAGTTGTAGTGAAGGGAGATAAAATTACTTTTTCATCAGTTGGTTTTAAAGATAAAACCGTTGAAATACCAAAGAACTGGGCTACGAATGAAATGAGCGTAATTCAATTATTGGTTGCCGATACTAATTATCTGCCTGCTACTATTTTAAAACCAAGACCAACAAGAGAGCAGTTTGAAAGAGATTTTGTGAACAACCGATATGATGATGATTCTTACGAAATAGCCCGACAAAATATTGACGAACAAAAACGCAGAGCCTTAATTGCCGCATTACCTGCCGATGGCAGAGAGGCTGTAAATTTTCAATTACGCCAACAAGCCAATAAGTATTACTATAGCGGGCAATTACCCCCAATGAATATTCTTAACCCGCTTGCCTGGGCAGATTTTATTAAAGCCTGGAAAAGAGGGGATTTTAAGAGCAAGAAATAATCTAAACCTTGATTTATTGGATGAAATGATTTGCATGATGTAATTGCTATTAAATCATCTTGCTATATTTTCAATTTCCAATTTGCTATTTTCGATTTTCTAAACACCTGAGTTATGATTAAAACGGTTGCTGTTATTGGTGCAGGAACAATGGGTAATGGTATTGCTCATGTATTTGCTCAACATGGTTTTAAAGTTTTATTGGTTGATGTTAATGCTGCTCAACTAGAAAAAGCTGTTGCTACTATTGATAAAAATTTAAGCAGGCAGGTTGAAAAAAATGTAGTTACTGCAGAACAAAAAGTTCTATCATTAAACAATCTTTCAACGCATACAGATATTGCCGATGCTGCATCTAAGGCAGATTTAATTGTAGAAGCCGCAACAGAAAATATTGATTTGAAATTGAAAATTTTTAAGCAGTTAGATGAAGTTGCTAACCCCGAAACAATTTTGGCAAGTAATACTTCTTCCATTTCAATAACTAAAATTGCTTCTGTTACAAAAAGACCTGAAAAGGTAATTGGGATGCACTTTATGAATCCTGTACCGGTTATGAAATTGGTTGAAATAATTAATGGCTACGCAACAGATAATACGATTACAGAAACAATTGTTTCATTGAGCAAACAGTTAAATAAAGTGCCTTGTGTGGTAAATGATTATCCAGGTTTTATTGCCAACAAGATTTTAATGCCCATGATTAATGAAGCTATTTATAGTTTGTATGAAGGCATTGCAGGTGTTGAAGCTATTGATACCATTATGAAATTAGGTATGGCCCATCCGATGGGGCCTTTGCAATTAGCAGACTTTATAGGTTTAGATGTTTGTTTAAGTATTTTAAATGTATTGTATGAAGGTTTTGGCAATACAAAATATGCACCTTGTCCATTATTGGTTAATATGGTTACTGCCGGGAAATTAGGTGTTAAAAGCGGTGAAGGTTTTTATATATATCAGGCAGGAAGCAAAGAGTTAATTGTAAGTAACCGTTTTAAATAATTCATTCATGTTTTTTGTGCTATCAAAAGTTTTATTGTTTTTACTAAACCCATTTTGGTGGGTTGTGATTTTATTATTCTGGATTTGGATTACAAAAAACCTCAAGACAAGAAAGCGATTAACAATTACAATTGCATTAATCCTGATAATTTTTTCCAACCCTTTTTTGTTTAATAAATTGGTTAATGCATGGCAAGCAAAAAAAGTTGATTTAACCAATCAAAAATATAGTGCTGCTATTTTATTAAGTGGAATGGGTGGCTACGATGAACATAATAATTTTTACATAACAGCAAGCGGAGATAGATTTATTCAATCTGTTGAATTGTATCATCAAGGTATTGTAAAGAAAATATTAATTACCGGTGGAAGCGGATTGATTTTTAGTAAAAAAGATGAAGCCTGGGGAATAAAAAACGAGTTATTAAAATCCGGTGTGCCTGATACAGCAATTTTAATGGAAAGAAAATCCCGCAATACTTATGAGAATGCTGTGTTTTCAAAACAATTATTAGATACAGCACATTTGCAACCACCTTATGTTTTAATAACCTCGGCTACACATATGCCAAGAGCCAAAAAGTGTTTTGATAAAGCAAATGTTCCCGTTGTTATCTATCCCTGCGATTATATTGTTCATAACGAAAGAAACTCTATTATGGCTTTTATACCCGAAGCAAGAATATTCTTTTTATGGGAAAGTTTTATTAAAGAATTAGTTGGTTATGCTTCTTATAAAATAACAGGTAAATTATAATTTTACTTTCCTTACAGATACAGTGTGTAATTCTTTTAATTTGTATAAAAAGGCTTCCTCTCTTTGTTTAGAAATTCCTATGTGCATTAAACAAAACAATTGTATTTCCTGCTTTATAACAGAGCAATTGTATTGCTTTACTAATTGCATTATTTCATTCATCATTGTATAATCAAACTGTAGCTCATAATTAACTTCAACAGGCTTTTGAATAATCGGTACTACCTGTAAAGCCAATGCTGTAGCGGTTTTATAAGCATTAATTAAACCGGGTACACCTAACAATGTTCCGCCAAAATATCGTACCACTACAACTGCAATATTGGTTAACTGCTTGCTATCTATCTGATTAAGAATCGGTTTACCTGCACTACCGCTCGGTTCACCATCATCACTAACACGAAAGTCATAACCATCTAATCCTAACCTGTAAGCAAAACAAAAATGAACGGCTTTAGCATGTTCTTTTTTCAAATCTTCTAAATGCTTTTTAAAACTTTCTTTATTATTAACAGGGAAAGTATATGCGATGAATTTGCTACCTCGGTCTTTAAACTCAGCAGTTGCTATTTGAGTTATGGTTTGATAAAAAAAAGTTTCGGGTGCCTGCATTATTATTTGGTAAAATAAGAAATGATATCTGTAAAAATTTTCTCTTGATTTATTAATTGAAAGTTGGTTAATAAAGGAGCCGGTAATCCTTCACCTATAAAAAGTGTTTCATTCGTAATAACTCTGGCTTCATCCCATAAATTATGATTAATGAATGATTGCAACAACTTTGTTCCACCTTCAACAATAATGCTTTGAATACTCAAATCATAACAAGCATTTACAACTTCATTCAAATCATAAACATCTTTAAGCCTATGTAACAGAAGATTATTTTCTTCTTCTTGCTTTACCTGATTAAAGACTATGGTTTTTTGCTGCTGATTGAATAAATGCAAATATGGTGGAAGCCTCAAACCCTTATCTATCAATAATCTTACAGGATTAGCCCCATTCCAACTTCTGTTATTTAATTGAGGATTATCCTGTAAGGCTGTATTCGTTCCAACCATTATTGCCTGTTCTTCACTTCTCCACTTATGCACCAACCTGTTTGTGAATTCATTACTGATTAGTAATCGGTCACTATTATTTGAAGTAATTTTTCCATCGGCAGTTTGAGCCCACTTTAATATAATGTATGGCCTTTTCTTTTTATGATAAATGAAGAACCTCTTATTAAGAGTTAAACATTCATTCTCTAAAACGTTCAGTGTTACATCAACCCCGTTAGTTCTAAGTTTTTCAATACCTGTTCCGTTTACTTTTTCAAAACTATCACTACAACCAACTACAACTTTTTTTATTTTATGCTGAAGAATAAGATTGGTACAAGGCGGCGTTTTACCGAAATGATTACATGGTTCTAAAGAAACGTATAAAATGGAATTTTCTATTAAATGTCTGTCCGCATCAGCAACACTGTTAATGCAATTTACTTCTGCATGATGGCTGCCGTATTTTGCATGATAGCCTTCACCTATTATTCTTCCTTCATTAACCAAAACAGCACCCACCATTGGATTTGGGGCTACAAAGCCTTTGCCCGATTCAGCCAATTGCAAACACCTTTGCATGAATAATATATGTTGTGAATAATCGGCAGTTTGCATAATGATGAAACAAAGTAACAGAACAATATTATTATTGCAGCATGTTAGTTCAAAAAGCATATCAGCAATTAGTAAGTGAATTACACAACATTTATGAAATGAATGAAGCTGCTACTATTGCCGATTGGGTTATTGAACATATAACTATGCTGAACAAAATTGACAGGTTACTAAATAAACAAGCAACTTTAACTACTGTTCAGCAGGAAACATTGCAAAACATAACAACAGATTTATTAAATCATAAGCCTGTACAATACATATTGAATGAATGTTGGTTTGCAGGAATGAAATTGTATGTTGATGAAAACATATTAATACCAAGACCTGAAACAGAAGAATTGGTTGAATGGATTATTGAAGATTGTAAAATAAATGGAGTTAATAGCATCACTATAATAGACATTGGTACAGGAAGTGGTTGCATACCCATTGCTTTAAAAAATTCAATTCCTTTTTGTGATGCTTATGCAATTGATGTAAGTAAAGAAGCATTAGCTGTTGCTGAGAGAAATGCTTTAGCTAATAATACTTTAGTAAATTTTAAGCAGATAAATTTTTTAGATGAAAGCGAATGGAAGTATTTACCTATGGTAGATATTATAGTAAGCAATCCTCCTTATATAGCAGCTAAAGAAATACACTCAATGGAAAAAAATGTAACAGCTTACGAACCACATCTAGCTTTATTTGTAGCGGATAGTAACCCTTTAATATTCTATGAAAAAATTGTCGAATTTGCTTTAACGAAACTGCATAAACAAGGTAAGATTTTTGTAGAAATTAATGAGGCTCTGGGAAAAGATACAGTTGATTTGTTTGAAAAATATTCCTTCAAATGTTTATTAAGAAAAGACTTGCAGGGAAAAGACAGGATGATTAAAGCAGAAAAAATGAATGATTAATACTGCGGAATAATTCTGTAAATAGCCCAAGTATTGGTTTCAAACATTAACCTTGTTTGAATCCTCGATTGCCTTTCCATCAACTTTCTATTGTATTCATTCAATACAGTAAAAGATTTGAATAGATTATTATCTTTTGCAATACACACATATCTTGCACCGGCTGTAGGATTTTCTACATAGGTAATAAAGCTATTGTTAACAGGCATAATTACCGGTTTTAATGAACGCAGGTGAGCCATTATTCTGAAAGCGGCAGCATCGTCCATTAAAATTTTATGTGTTTCGCTTGTTAAGTCTGATATGTATGCAGCAAGCTGATAGTCTTCATGGTAGTTCTTTCAGCTTTCCATTTTTTTACACTCTTTAATGCCGTAAAAAATCTGTTCTCTTCTCTGTCTTTTGTATGTTTAAAGTAAACAATACCTGTAAAAATGTTTAATAGCGTAACAGCAATAATAATGGGGTATTGAATTTTTGATTTGTATTTTTTTCCTGCATAAAAACACATGCCTATTAATGCCAATGCTAAGAAAATAATGTAGTATTCAATGGTTATATATCGTTGTACATCTAACAATAAAACACTCATTAAAATAAAAGGAGCTAATAAGGTAAAAAGTTCATAGGTGGTTCCTTTAAACATAAAGAAAACCAAAATAAGCAATGGTGTAAGTAATAGAACATAAGCCTGATAAACCAATTGGTATTGTTCAACAACAATGTTATCAATATAACCTGTGTTTATTAAACTACCCATAGTTTCTGTACCTACAACGTGCCAGTTAGCATATTGGCTGTTAAGAAAATAAGTAGCGTAACCTGCGTGATAGTAGTTTAATGTTCTGAATAAATACAATGCACAAAAAGGCAAAAGAAATATTACTATATACAATGCTACTGTTCTGTTTACCAGCTTTCTTCTTTGAGAACGATTGTTTAATGTTTCAAAGTATTGAATAACGCGTGGCTGCTCTCTGCTAATTTTTAAACCATCTAATGATACTAAAAATATAAAAGGGAAGAAAGCAAAAATGAGCCATATAAAATTATAATCGCAAAACACTAAGCAGGTTAAATAAATACTTGCCATTGATAGATAAAACGTTGTTTGCGTTTGATAGTACCTGAATAAACTTCTGAACACTAAATAAAAGAACAGCATAATAGCTGCAACACCTCTGCCAGATGTTGCTGCAAATAAAATTCCGGGATGGAAAACGAAAAGCAAAAAAATCATCGGAATAAATACTCTTCTCGGCAATGCAGATTTTGAGAAATCGCTGATTACAGTAAAAAACAATATGGTTGTAAAAACAATTGAAGCCAATACCGGTGCAAACGGATAACCAAAAGGTGTAAATATTACGGCTGTAAGAAAAGTAATTGTTGGATAAGTTGTACCTATTGTTAAAAGCGTATTTTCATCTGCCTCAAAAAGCAGTTTTACTTTTTCAGCATAGAATAAAGCTTCAGAATTTTCATATCCGGCACGGTGAAGCAGCCATGCTAATACAATGAAATATATCAGCATGAAAAGCCCTAAAAATATTGATATGTATCTTCTTAAAAATTCCATATTTAAGCTGCTGCAGGTTCAGTTTCAGATGCTGCAACTTGTGCACCCGCAGACGACATTTTAGATAACCCGTGATTTGTTTTTTCCCAATAAAACGGTTTAGTAATCAATTGCCATAACCCTTTATAAGCTGCAATTGAGTGCATAATCCAGTAAACCGGGTTCATAATAGAAAATAAAATTAATTCATAATATCTTCTTTTAAATACAGCCAACATGTTTACATACACCATTAAAACATTACCTGCAATAAAGTTGAAGATAGACATGTATAATACCCAATCGGGGAATAGTTTTCTTACAAAAGCAAAATTGAAAATTACATACACTATAAAGAATACCAATAATATCGGGTATAAAAGAAATGTAAATGAAGTACCACCGATAAAGAAATTAAATCCAAAGAAACCACCCCAACCTACTTTCTGTACAAGCTTTGCAGGATTACGCATATGCACCAAATAGGTTTGCATATAACCTTTAATCCATCTGCTTCTTTGTCTAATCCAGTTAAAAGGTTCGTTATTGGCTTCTTCTAATGTTGTACTGTTTACAACGCCTACTTTATACCCTTTATCGTATACACGTACACCTAAGTCCGCATCTTCTGTTACGTTAAATGGATCCCACGCTCCTAATTCTATTAAGCGATTTAATTTAAAGTGGTTAGAAGTACCACCTAACGGGATAGGAATATCTAAAGTCTCCAATCCGGTTAACATATAATCAAACCAATAAGAATATTCCAATGTGAACATTCTTGTTAAAAAGTTTTCATTTTTATTGAAGTAATTCAATGCTCCTTGTACCACTACAAACTCTTCAGGTAGTTTTCGGAAAAGCATCACTACTTTTTTCAATTGATCAGAATCCGGAACATCTTCTGCATCATAAATAGTTAGTAATTCACCACGTGAAAAGTGTAATCCGTAATTACATGCTTTAGGTTTTGTTTTAGGCATGTGAAAAGGAACCACGATTACTTCAAAGTTTGCCGGGAAATCCAATACACGTACGGCATTCAGCGTTTTATCATCATCTTCCTCTATTAATAATTTTACGTCTAATTTTTCTTTGGGATAATCAAGACTTCTTAAGTTCCATATCAACTTTCTAATAAGTTTATCTTCTTTATAAACCGGAAGTAAAATTGTATAAACAGGTAATGTTGATATCTCAATTCTTCGTGTATCATCTTTAGTAACTGCCTCATGTAATTCACTCATTGAGCCTTTAAGAGCTAAGTACAATTTAAAGGAAATGGCGAACAAAAAGAAGAAGCTTGAGAGTAAGTTGATAGTAATAAACGTCGGAATAAAGAAAAGAATTAATAAGGTAAAAATAATTGCCAGGAAGCTGAAAATAAAAATTAATTGCGGGTCTGTAAATGTTACCAAGCCTGAGCTATCAGGGTCTTTACGCATTAAACTGAATACAGCTTCTTTTACAAAAAACTCTCCTCTGTTTTTATGAGCCATCCAGGTAATATCCAAATCGGCAGCTGCTACCAACTTTATATTGGTTTTAAAAAGAACTACTAAGCTTTTTTCTAACTTTTCATCATAAGGGTCTGCGGCGGCAACTAATAAAGTTCCGGATATATCTTTTCTTAACGGTAAATAGAGAAAAGAATTAAGATGTTGAATATCGCATTGATGTAAGTAATTTTCATCTATCTCTTCATTCCTAACATCAATTAAACCATACCTATGCTTATTTAAAAAATCTACATAATCTTTTCTAACAAGAAAGCCAAAGATTAATGCCGTTTTGATAGGTGCATAACTATACGTTTCAGAAATTTTTAAAACTTCATCTAACTGCTCTTGTTTAAAAGAGCCTTCAGCAACCATATGATGCAACGCACAACGGCTCATGTATACAAATGATTTTTAAAATATCTACACAATTTCCTGAGACTGCTTAACCTTACCACGAACAAAGTAGAAACCTAATATTAACAATATAATCAGTACACCTAAAATGATAAGTTTATAAGTATTCCAGAAGTCGAGCCATACATTTCTTTCTCCCTTATATATTACAGAATTAGACTCTTCAGGTACTTTAAAAAAGTAGTTACTTAAGCCACCGCTGTTAGCAAAACAAACATTACTTTCAATTTCTGTTAGCTGCGTACTGAAGTTTTTAACTACACTTTCAAATGCATCACTTTGTAAAGTATCGCCTAAAGCAGTTACTACTAATATTGTGCTGCCACGCTCTTTAAAAATCTGTGCCATACCGCTGTTTGAGAAATCGTTCAAACTATAAGTAAGTGAGCCTTTTGCGTCTTTATAAATTTGAAAATCTTTTTCGTATTTAATGGGTAGCTGTGCAAAATTTGAAATAAACTTATCTCCTCTTTGCAATAAGGCAATCAGATTAAACCCACGTAACTCATCAATATTAGCTTTTTCTGAAGACACTAATTGCGGAACAATTAACTTATTAAAATCTGTTTTAATAGGAGCATTTAATTGATAAAATATTTCACCCACAGAAGCAGCAAGATTTGCACCATATAAAGTAGGAGATACTACTACTTTAGTTGGCGTTCTTCTAAACTCAGCCGGGAAATTAAAGAAGCTTATAAACTTATTTTCTCTTTCGCCCGAGAATGTTAAGGTTGATGTTTTAGTATTGATGAATGCAAAGAAATTACTGAATCCATCTTTACAAATATTTGAACCGGGGTGGAATCTGAACTCAACCAATAAAGTATTGAACTTGCTTAATAGATAAGGTTTCAAATCGATATCATCAATAAAGTTGGGCTTATCTGTCAATGAAGCATTGAAGATTAAGTTTTCATTTAAATAGATATTCAAAAAACCTCTGTCATCCGGTTTTAAAACAGAGAAATAGCTTTCAATATGAAAATTTAATTTACTCGGTATAGCATTAAACTCAGTTAAAGAAAAAGTGTATTTCTGTTGTAGTGCTCCAATACCTTCCATTAATGCAGTGTTTCCTCCAATATCATCTAAAGTCATAATTAATGGAGAAGGGTTATCAACAGAAACATTGCTGGGTACTGCTTCCTGCAATAAAAGTTTATCTGTAAAGGCACTGCTTAATCTTTTATTACTTGCCAATGTATTGATTGCTTTTTTATAACCCGAAGCATCTGCACCTGTAACAACTAATATTGATTTTTGAACGTTGCCTGTATTTACTTTAGCTAAAATAATAAGCCCTTGACCCTGACCTAAAGAAGGTAATGCCTGTTTAACAGAGTAAGGTAATTTGTCGGGTAACCCGCAAACAATACCACCCGGAATAGTATCCTGCTGTGCAAAAGTTCCGGCATATACTTTCTTTAAACCGCCTTGCTTTAATAAAGTATAAATAAGACCCCCTGCAGTTAAATCATCTAAATCTGAATTAGCAGGTGTATATACAGACTTATATTCTTGTACCAATTCTTTTAAACTACGCTGATACATTGAACCGGCCTGATAGTTAGCGGCGATATAAGAACTGTTTTTTACAGCAATCCAACATGCAGGGTTATCAACATCTTTACAATATTCATCACCTACACTCATCTTAGCACCAACCTTTATTTTAATAAAACGTGCATCAGGTTGTAAAAATCTTCTGTTAAGATTAACTGTAACAGTAAACATGGTGTCAACAGCAGAAGTAATAATAGATTGAGTCCAAACCTGCTCATCTTTTAAATAAACAATTAAAAAAGAGTTACGCGGATTTAATACCTGCGATGCTCTTATGTGCAAAACAAGTTTACTGTTATTTACATCATCATCAGGCTTAATTTTTAAGAAGTAACTTAAAGAGCCTTGAATACCGGTTATAGATGCATCATCATAACCCATATCTTCAAAAGTTCTTATACTCTGAGCATTGGCTGTGCCTAATATGCCCAGCAGGAATACTGCTACAATAAAAATTTTACTTCTCATAAATTAGAAATTTATTGGGTACTATTAAACTCTATGCGGTAATAATTACCTGTTTTTTCATCGCTGTTATAAGTAAATACACCGCCCATTGTTTCAGTTAATTTTTTTGCTACTGCAAAGCCCATGTCTGCTTCTTCTGATACTGCGTTGTTGACAGACCTGTTTGTCTGCAGTTTATTAAACAACTCATCCATGTTTCTCTTTCCTATCAGTCTACCAAAATTAATTACTTCAATAATGCATTTATCGTTAGCAATATTGGTATGAACTGTTATAGTAGAACCTTTTTCTGCATGGCGAATAGCATTTGTTAACAATTTAAATAAAACCTGACTTAAAAACAACTTGTCCAAATAAACCATTATGGCCATTGGTGCAAGATGCAGTTGCAAACCAATTTGTTTCATTTGTGCAGCATCTGCAGCAATATCTACTACTGCTTTTTCTACAACCGGGCCAATATCAAAACGCTCATAATTAAAATCAACTTTTGCTTCTTCCCTATCAGCACTTAATGCCAGTTTTTCAGACATGTACTTCAACTTATCATTACCAATTTTAATGTAGTTTAATATTTCTCTTTGTTCCTGAGTAATATTATCTGCATTATTATCTAAAAGCCCTAAAGACATTGAAATAGAACCCGTAAAATTTTTGAAGTCATTCAGTAAGATATTCATTGTATTATGCCTGTAATCGTTAAGCACATTAAGCTTTCTGTTTACATCTTCAATAACATATTTCTGATCATTAATTTTTTCGTTTTGAGCAAGCAACTTATTATTGGCTTCATCAATTAAAATATTCCTTGCTATATCTCTTTTCAAAGCGATGTAACGGTTATAAGCTACCAAACAGGAAAATGATGATAAGATAAAGTAAATGGCTCCTCCGTGAGTTACTAAAATCTGATACTTATCAATTCTGTCCTTATTTGCAAATAAAACTATGATGATAATATCACAAATCAGGCAAAGTAGTATCGGATAAATAACAGGCCAGAAAAGTGTAAAATTAACCAGCAGCATAAATACCGAAAACCAAAGAAAATATGCCATCATACTGGCTAAAGGAACAGTTCCGCAAATAAAGGCAAAAGTCAATGCATAAATGCTTATAAAAACCGTTGTAGTGTTTATATAAGACCAGCGGATTTTTATACCAAACATAAAAATGCCGTAAGTAACAATGGTTACTATAAGGCGGATAAGAAAAAGTTGAGTCCAGTCGTTTGATAAAAAAAGATAATCTAATAGCCAAAAAAGAGGTAGGGAAAAGAGAATAGTCCACATAACAACATTTGCGTAATAAGACCCTTTTTTATTTAGGTCTGTAGCAAACGCTTCCTTATCTATATTTACATAAGAAAACTTGTTGTTAGTTAACATAATTTGGGTACGGGTACGGCTAAATTCAATATTACGTGAAAATAACTATTACATGATTAATACAATAATAAAGCGAGCAGTCTTAATAACTTATGTTTGTACGTTTTCACTATCCACATTTAGTGCAAAACTTAATAAGGAAAAAAATTTTGAAGCCATACGAAAAAGTTTAGGTGCCGGAATTAATATTTCATTGTTTGAACATACATGGTCTACTGCCGACCAATTACTGCAAGAGAACATTGATGATAAACTAAAAAAAATTGCCCAAGCAGGCTACTCAACTGTAAGATTACCAGTTGCTTTTGATATGTTTATGCAACCGCAATCTTCAAACCTTACAAAAGAAATTTTACAAAAACTTCAGGATATTTATAAAAACTGTTCAAAGCTTAAATTAAATCTTGTTGTTACGTATCATTACGGAAAACTCAATCCAGACAATGCTTACACAGAGTTTGAAAGAGTAGTCTGGATTTGGAAACAGGTACAGAATCAATTCAGAAATCAAGGTTACGATAAATTGTTTTTTGAAGTTTATAACGAACCTACCATTGAGCCTTATAAATGGAAAGATATAGCTACAAAGATTGTTCAATATATACGCTATGAAGATGCCAACCGTATTTATATTGTTGGCGGAACCAACTATAATAATATTGATGAGTTGAAAGAACTCTATCGTTTACCCGACGATAAAATTTTATACACTTTCCATTTTTACGAGCCTTTCATTTTTACACATCAGGGTGCAAGTTGGGAAGCAGATAAAGCTTTTATAACCAACCTTCCTTACCCCTACAATGCACGTAAAATGCCCGGCATGCCCGATAAAGCAAAAGGAACAGTAGTTGAAGAAAATTATAAAAAATATTATCACGAAGCAACCATAACTTATTTGCGTGAAAAAATCAGCGAAACAAAAAAATGGTGCGATAACAACAATATGCCACTTGTTTGTACAGAAACCGGTGTTATCAATTCAGTTAAACAAAAATACCGCAACAATTATCTTGAAGAAGTTACTACAGTTTTAAAAGAAAATGACATACCTACTATGATTTGGGATTACGACCAAACCTTTTCTGTAAGTAAAAGCAACGGTAAACCTGTTAAGGTTATAAAAAAATGGATTAGAAAAAATTAGTTACTGATATAAAGATTTTCCTGCCCGAGTTTTTAAAATGGCATTTTCAACCTATTGTTTATCCTAATCTGTTTGTCTCATCACAAAGCATAAAATATTATAACAATATCCCTTATCTTCAATGCTGTACAACCAACTTAGCTTATGCAGCAAATTCTTTCCATTAAAAACCTTAGCAAACAATACGGCAAGGTTAAAGCATTAGACAATGTTTCATTCAATGTTCCGAAAGGATGCGTTTATGGAATATTGGGCCCTAACGGAAGCGGTAAAACAACAACACTCGGAATTATCTTAGATATTCTTAAAGCCAATACAGGCAGCTTTTCATGGTTTGAAACAAATCCTGATAACTATAAAAGAAAAATAGGTTCATTATTAGAAACACCCAACTTCTATCATTATTTGTCTGCTGTAAATAATTTAAAAATTACACAAGCCATAAGTAAAAGAGGAAATGAAGATGATATACATGAGGTATTAAACATTGTAAATCTTGCACACAGAAAAAACAGCAAATTCAGTACATACAGTTTAGGTATGAAACAAAGATTAGCAATAGCTGCTGCTTTGCTTGGCAACCCAGATGTATTGGTACTTGATGAACCCACCAATGGTTTAGACCCTGTTGGTATTGCTGAGATTAGAGAATTAATTAAAAAGTTGGCTGCACAGGGCAAAACCATTATTATGGCAAGCCATTTATTAGACGAAGTTGAAAAAGTTTGTACCCACGTTGCCATATTAAAGAAAGGCAATTTATTGGTTAATGGCAATGTAAATGAAGTATTTGCTCATGAAGATATTGTTGAATTAAATGCAGCAGATAAACAGGCTTTACTAAATGTGCTGAACAACTTAAGCGGTTATACTAAGTTGGTTGAAGAACAACATGCTGTACAATTATTCTATCCCCAGGGAACAGCAGAATTAGATACTATTAATAAGTACTGCTTTGATAATGGTGTAACGCTTAATCTGCTTACTTATAAAAAGAAAAGTTTAGAAGCCAAGTTTTTTGAACTAACCAATAACAACTAACCTTAAAAAATATTACATGCTTGAATTAATAAAAATAGAATGGCTTAAAATAAAACGCTACCCTGCCTTTTGGTGGATGTTTGGCATCGTGGCATTAACATATCCCGGTATTAATTTATTTATCGGAATAATTTACGATAGACAATTGGTAAGAACTGAAAATAAAAAAGATGCTCTCGCTCAGATAGCGAAAATGTTGTTTGGCAACCCTTTTGAATTTCCTGAGGCATGGCATACCACCGCATACTTTTCTTCTTTTTTTATTTCCATTCCTTCTATTCTTGTTATTATGCTTATCAGCAACGAATACAGTTACAAAACACACAGACAAAACATAATAGATGGCTGGAGCAGAAACCAATTTATTACTGCCAAAATGATGGATATCATCATTGTATCGTTAGTAACAACTATAATCTATGCTTTGGTAGCCCTTAGTTTAGGAATTTATTTTGATGACGGGCATTTAGGAAGATGGGCAGAACAATTACAATACATCGCTTTATTCTTCGTACAATCATTTGCTCAATTGAGTATTGCTTTTTTATTAGGCTTCTTAATTAAAAAAGCTTTTATAGCATTAGGTGTATTTCTGTTTTACAGTATAATAGTTGAGAACATTTTAGTTTCTTATTTAAAGTGGAAAGTAAAAACAGGTGCTTATAAATTTCTTCCCTTTGAAATGAGCGATGAATTGGTACCGGTTCCGGCATTTGCAGGCAGCTTTGGTAAAGACATGAAGGATGCTTACAACGCAGCAATAAATGCCATACCTACGCAATTAATTTACACGGCCATTTTTACAGCATTAATCTGGCTGCTTTGCTACAGGCTTCAGGCTAAGAAAGATTTATAAATAAAAAGCCTCGCAAATACGAGGCTTTTTATTTATAGTCTTTAATTATTTCTGAATACCCGGATAATGGTCTATCGTTTCAAATACATAACGCGGATCTTGTTTTAATACCTGAATAAATTTTGCTAAAGAATCTACAAATTGTTTCTTTTCAAATAATCTGTCATGAGATAAAATAACAATCATATTTTGTTCATTGGTCATACCATCATCAAATCTTTGATTCAACATTTTGATTAATTGGTCAACACTTTCTTTCGGCTCTTTTTTCTTACCGTTTTGTCCCCATTCTAAATCCCAACCAACTATTTTATAACCTGTAGAATCCAATCTTTTCACCAAAGGGTTTTCAGCCTTTTGACCATGAATTTTTCCGTTAGAAGCCCATGTGTTATTACCTGGAAGGCGAATAATTTTTACAGGAATTTGTAATTCTTTTTCATTCCTCATAAAATCTGCATAAGCACTATCAGGCATTGAGTAGAATTTTGCGTATTTATCATTAAAGCCATGAGAAAAACTATGATTGGCTAATAAAAATTGCGGGTAATCATTTCTTATAGAATCAATTAATCTTTTCTTGAAAGGCCCCACTTGGTTAAACCCTACAGAAAAAAATGTTGCTTTAACAGCTTCGTGTTTAAATATCAACCTGCAATTGGTTGTACCCGGAGGCTGCGGAGAGTCATCCCAAGTTAAAAATATATAGCGTTTAGAGCTGTCAAATTTAATAGGCGTCATAGGTGTTGGCTTGGTTACAGCCGGCTTTACAGAATCTGCCACTGCCTTATCTGACGGTTTATTATTACATGCCACTAATAAACCCATAATTGCTGCACTTAACAAATAAATCTTCCTCATAGTAATGAATTTAGTTGATGAAAGAATCAACAACAAATGTGAAATAAGCCTACGAATTAATAAAGTAATGTGCATAAACTTAACGCAATTAAAAAGCTAACAATTGAATGGGGAAAAGTGCTTGGTGGAAATGAACAGCAGCAACTTGAAAACAGGATGTTCATTGCTGCATAGCGATTAGAACGTATAAGAGTGCGACGCAACGTCAGTTGATGGAAGTTCTTTAGCTGACAACATTAATTATCTTCCGTAACTTTAACAGCTTTAAGATTTGCAGTTCGTAAAACATCTGTTAAATATGCCTATTGGTAAACTGACTTTTAAACAGGTTTCTTTAATTGCAATCTTAAAGGCATATAATTTGAAAATTCATTTTTAAAAATTTTTAGTATGACATTTAAAAATATCCTAACCGTTATCGGAATCAGTGTTGCCACTGCTGTTGGCAGTGTTTGGGGTTACGGTAAATATGTGCAAACGCAAAGAGCAGGCACTCAGGAGGCAGGTAAAGTACCTGTAAATTATGCAGGTTTTTTTGGTAATAACAATGCAGCCGGCCCTGTAGATTTTTCAGCAGCTGCAACTGCTGCAACCCCGGCAGTAGTGCATATTAAAACAAGAACAAAAGCTAAACAGGTAAGTAATAATCTTCCCCGCCGCAGCAATCCTTTCGGAGATTTTTTTGGTGATGATATGTTTGGCGATTTATTCGGCAATCAGCAACGTGTAATTCCTGAACAGCGTGCAAGCGGTAGTGGTGTATTAATTAGTGAGGATGGGTATATTGTAACCAACAACCACGTAATTGAGGGTGCAGATGAAATAAACATTACACTTCCTAACAGAAAATCTTACAAAGGCACTGTTATCGGCACAGACCCGAGCAGCGATTTAGCTGTGGTAAAAATTGAAGGCCATAACTTTCCATATTTAGTGTATGGTAACAGCGATGATGCTAAACTGGGTCAATGGGTATTGGCTATCGGCTATCCTTTGAATTTAGACGTTACTGTTAGTGCAGGTATTGTTAGTGCGAAATCAAGAAGCATTGGTATTAACAGCCGTAATGGCGAAGTAAAAAATGCAGTTGAATCTTTCATTCAAACAGATGCTGCGGTAAACCCAGGAAACAGCGGCGGTGCTTTAATTAATACGAACGGTGAATTGATTGGTATTAACTCTGCTATTGCATCGGGCACAGGTTATTATGCCGGTGTATCTTATGCAATACCTGTAAATATTGTAAAGAAAGCAGTGGCAGACATTATTAAATATGGTACTGTTCAAAGAGCTTACATTGGTATCAGCTATGCACCATCAGAAATGTCTGATGAACAAAAGAAAGAAGCAGGCGTTAAAGAAGGCGATGGTGTTTATGTATTAGATGTACCGGAAGGTGGTGCTGCCAAAATTGCCGGCATTAAAAAAGGGGATTTTATTACCAAAGTAAATGGTGTTGCGGTAACTACAGGTCCTGAAATGGTTGAACAGGTATCACGTTATAAACCCGGTGATAAAATTACCATTACCTATACCCGTGATGGAAAAGAAAACACCGTAAACCTGACATTAAAAAATAAAGCGGGCAATGCTGATATAGTAAAGAATTTAAGCATAATAGACAGATTGGGTGCCGATTTTGAAAATGTTGACAGCAAAACTGCCAAGGCTAATGAAATTGCCGGTGGTGTGGTAATTAAGAAAATAAAAGAAGGTGCTTTAAAGCAAAGCCGTATACAGGAAGGATTTATTATTACGGCAATTAACGGAACTACTATTAAGAATGTTGATGATTTAAAAGCAGCTTTAGCCAATATTAAAGGAACAGTTTATTTAGATGGAATTTATCCCGGCTATACTGAGACTTACAGATACCCTGTAAAAATTGAAGAGGAATAAAATATTGTGTTTAGTGTGATGGTTGGAACGCCCGAATGCTTTGAGCTTCGGGCGTTTTTGTTTTGAGTTTATGGAAAATGAAAAGAATTTAATCTCACGATATTATGAGAAAAAGACTTTTGTATGTACCTGGTGTGATTAGCCTTGTTTGCTTACCATTATTATTGTATTTCTTTCATCCAAAATATGAATATCAACCCACTGCCTTAAAAATTAATTTGCCATCTGATGAGCCATCGAAAGGAGGTTCGTTTCGGTTTAATAGAGAATTTGTTTATAAGGAAATAAGCAAAAAAAAGATTGAACAAATACAGTTTGATAATCAGTTTCCGATAAACAAAAGCGACTTCAGATATTACAATGACTTAAAACGAAAATTCATTAATGATGAAATGAAAAGACTTCAACTAACTAATGATACATCTACGGTTTTAAAAGTTGAATTCTTTGATGAAAACACCTATGGTGATTTTGTTTATGTATTGAATTTGGCTCAAATCTATGTTTACAAACGTTATGCTTTTATTGACAATTGCTTTTATTTTTTTCCAAATGACCCAATAGTTATAACAAAAAATGATACGATTAGTTTATTATCAATAGATACTACAATTAGATATATTGGCACGAGTCCGAATCATGAAAAGTATTATAGACCAACAGAATGGGATTTCTTTATTTGGGACTTAGAATATCGATTAAGTCTTTATAAATTGAATAGTTTTCAGAGAAACTCATTTATATCAGCATTTATTCTGTTAATTGTTATTCCAGCATTTTATAAAATAAGGAAGAACAGAAAGTTGATTTCATAACAATTAAACTTTCTCATACACCAAATACTCCCCTGCCTGCAATTCAAATATTTCTTTACTATTGAATTGAAATGATAAACCGGAAAATACATTTTTAAACTTACCGCCAAACCATTCATGAGATACTTGCACTTTAACTCTATCATGCGTTGAAAGATTTAATATAACCAATACCACATCATTACTTTGCTTTCTTAAATAAGCCATACAATTATTATCGGCAGGTAAATTAAAGACTTCACCTTCAGCTACTGCTTTTGATTTATGCAATGCAATTAATGTTTTATAAAATTCATGTAAAGCAGGTGCTTCATTTTCCTTCCAATCAATTTCATCTTTATCAAAAAATTTTAATCTTTTATTATTTGGCAGTTCCTGTCCGCTGTAAATTAGCGGCACAGCTTTCAATGTAAAAGTGAATACGGCAAAGGCTTTGGCAAGATTGCCGTATTTTTCATATTCTGTGCCGTTCCAACTGTTTTCATCATGATTGGAAGTAAAGAATAACTTGGCAGCACCTTCAGGATATTGAGTATAAGCATGTAACACATTGTATATTTCATTCAACCCAACTTCTCCTTTAACCAATTTCTCTGTGGTATGCATCCACCACCAGGCATAAGAAACATCAAATGCATCATGATATTTTACTTCTTCGCATTCGGCTAACCAGAACAATGGTTTTACACTATCGCAGGCTGTTCTTGCTTCCATCCAAAAATCTAAAGGCACTAAATGTGCCATATCGCAACGAAAGCCGTCTATATTACATTCGGTAACCCAATATTGCATGGCTTGTACCATGGCTAAACGCATTTCTTTTACATCATAATTCAAATCAATCACATCTTTCCATCCATTCTCTTCTGTAAAATTCCCTGCTGCATCTTTCATATACCAATCTGCGTGATTAATTGTCCACTCATGACCGTAACCGGTATGGTTGGCTACCCAATCAATTATTATTTTAAATCCTAATGCATGAGCTTCATTAACTAACTGTTTAAAATCATTCAAATCACCATACTCAGGGTTAATTGTTACATAACTACTACAGGCATAATAGCTTCCTAAAGTACCCTGGCGTTCCTGTTTACTTATTGGTGTTACAGGCATTAGCCACAATATATCAACACCCATATCTTTTAAGCGGGGCAAGTGTTTCTGGAAAGCATTGAATGTCCCCTCTTTTGTATATTGACGAATATTTACTTCATAAATATTGGTATTAACTGCCCAATCAACTGTTTTAAAATGTACTGCCATAATTGTTTTTTTAAATTTATTCCACTTTTGCCTTGATGCAAAAGTGGAGCAAAAAATCAAGACAAAAAGATATTCATCACTTTTTGTCGTTATTATATAATCAGCTGATGTACAAAGAGAATTGAACAACAGTGCTTCTATTGTTCAAATTTCAGTAATTCAAAAGCTTAATCAAGGCGTAAACGGAAAAACGTGCCGAATATCTTTTCCGGATCTTTTTTTGTTTCTTTTTTGGACAAACAAAAAAGAAAATATTACTATAATCGATATTGAAAGTTCGGGCTTCTTTTACTAAAAGTTTTATTTTACACTTAATGAGTGAAAATAAATTAGAAAGAAAAATAAGCTTGTTGCAAGCCACTGCCATCAATATGATAGATATGGTTGGTATCGGACCTTTTGTAGTGTTGAGTGTAGTGGCTGAAACTATGGGTGGGCCGTATTTTTTATATGCATGGATTGCAGGTGCCTTACTTTCATTTATTGATGCAACTGTGTGGAGTCAATTAGGAACAGCTTTTCCCTTAGCAGGCGGTAGTTATAATTTTTTGAAGGAAGGCTTCGGGCCCAAGTGGGGTAAGCTTTTCAGCTTTTTGTTTGTTTGGCAAACCATGATTCAGGCTCCGTTGGTAATTGCAAGTGCAGCTATCGGCTTTGCTCAATACACCAAATATCTTTTTCCTTTAACTGATGTTGAAAGTAAAATAGTAAGCGGTTGTGTGGTGATATTAATTGTATTGCTTTTGTATAGAAAAATAGAAGCCATCGGAAAAATAAGTGTGTTGCTATGGATAGGTGTTATTGTAACAATGGGTTGGATTATTATTGGCGGAATAATGCATGGTAATTTTTCACAGCCTATTCAACATATTAATAATGGCTTAGAATTAAATTATGCTTTTGCTGCTGCATTAGGTTTTGCAAGCGTAAAAACAGTGTACAGTTATTTAGGCTATTATAATGTTTGCCATTTGGGTGGTGAAATCATAAACCCGCAAAAAAATATTCCACGCAGCATGTTTATTTCTATTGGTTGTATTGCTGTATTGTATTTATTAATGAATATAAGTGTGGCAAGTGTGTTGTCATTCAATCAAATTCAGCAAAGTAAATTTGTGGTGAGTGAATTTGTGCAAGCCATAGCAGGTACTAATGCTGCCAAAGCTGCAACCGTATTGATTTTGTGGGTAGCATTTGCATCAGTATTCAGTGCTACATTAGGTTACAGCAGAGTACCTTATGCTGCGGCTGCCGATGGTGCATTTTTTAAAGTGTTTGCCAAACTGCATCCAACAAAAAAATTTCCTTATGTATCATTATTGTTTTTGGGAAGTGTGGCTTTCGTGTTTAGTTTATTGTTTAAGTTGAAAGAAGTGATTGATGCAATACTTGCTATGAGAATTTTAATTCAATTTATTGCACAGGCGATCGGACTAATGCTATTAGTAAAAAGAAAAGGTAAATCTTTTTTTGTTTGGAAGATGCCACTGTATCCTTTACCTGCTATTGCAGCAATAATAATCTGGTTGTTGATTTTTATTTCAACAGGTTGGAAAATGATGTTGGGCGGATTGGTTGTTATTGCATTAGGATTCATTGCTTTTTATTTGAAAGAAAAAGCTGCAAAGCAATCAATCAACACTCAATAGTTTTAATATCCACGAAAATATCAGTACGAGCAATGCCCCTATTACATTCAGCCATAAAAATCCAAGTCCGATTATTTCATACTTATCTAAGAAGAATAATAAAATAACAATTGCTTCAGTTAATAAGGCAGCAATAAATACTGCGTTGCTTTTAATTTTCTTACAGTAAAAAGCAACCAAGAAAATACCGAGTATTACACCATAAAATAAAGAGCCTAACACATTTACTGCTTCAATTAAACTACCCATTCCTGTTGCAAATTCGGCTACAATTACAGAAAAAATACCCCAGATTAATGTGTAATATTTTGAAATGCTGTAGTCTTTCTTGCATAAAATTTCATTGGTATCATCATGCTGAAAATGCCTGAACTTCTTGTGAAAGTCAATCATAGTGCAGCTTGCCAAAGAGTTCAATGCAGCAGCAATAGAGCCCCATGCTGCTAAAAAAATAATAGCTATTAATAAACCAACCAATCCTTTAGGTAAATAATCAACCACAAAGCGTAAGAAAATATAATTGGTATCATTATCATCTCCCGCTTTTAAATTCTTTACCAACTTCTTATAATCATTTCGTAAAGCATCTGATTCTTTGTTAACAACAGAAAGTTTTTTTAAAGCAAGGGCTGTATCTTCTTTATAGTGTACTAAAATATTTTGCTTCTGTTCATTCAATAAAGAAAAATTCTTTTCTATGGTTGCAGCACTATCTTTCATTTCACCAATCAACATCTTTTGTTGCACTGCTGAATTAAAAAAAACAGGCTGTTGTTTGAATTGATAAAACGTAAATAATAAAACCCCTAACAATAAAATTAAAAACTGCATCGGCACTTTTACAATGCCATTCATTAATAAACCTAACTTACTTTCAGTGTTATTCTTTGCCGTTAAGTATCTTCCCACCTGACTTTGGTCTGTGCCGAAATAACTTAATGCTAAAAAGAAACCACCAATAACACCACTTATAATATTGTATCTGTCTTTCCAGTTAAAGCCCTTATTGGTAATACCTGTTGTTATCACATTCATCTTCCCGCTTCTGCCGCTAATCTTCAAAGCATCAATAAAACCAATGTTCTCAGGCAATAAGTGTACAATCATATAACCGGTTATAATCATTCCACCGATAATGATTATCAATTGCAATTGTTGCGTATACGCAACAGCTTTGGCTCCACCGCTAACGGTGTAGATAATGAGTAAACCACCCATTACTATGTTCGTCCAGAAAATATCCCAGCCTAATAAAGAAGATAAAATAATGGAAGGAGCATAAATACTGATACCCGTTGAGAGGCCTCTTGATAATAAAAATAAAAAGGAAGTGAGTGTTCTTGTTTTAACATCAAAGCGTTGTTCTAAATATTCGTAGGCAGTAAAAATTTTTAATTTATTAAATAGAGGAACAAATGTGATGCATACCACAATCATGGCAATCGGCAATCCGAGATAATATTGTACAAACCGCATACCATCTGTAAAAGCCTGACCGGGTGCTGATAAAAATGTAATAGCACTTGCCTGTGTACCCATAATACTCAACAACACAATGTACCAGGGCATTGTACGGTTACTTAAAAAATAGCCTTCTAAATTTTTACTGGTACGGCTTTTATATAAACCATAAGCAATTATGGCTACCAGTGTAAAAGTTAGCACTATCCAGTCTAAGCTACTCATGCAAAATATTTAGTAACCCAAATGAAGAAAATAATTAATACTATCAGTAAAGCAATAACTAATACATACCATTCATTCCATGTTTTAAATATGGGTATTTTATCTTTCATTTCTTTTTATGTTATCAACTTCAATTTTTTATAGCATCGTTTCTTGCGTCGCACTCTTGTATGATAGTTTTTTATAGCAGCAACTTTTTCTACATAAAAAATATTTAACAACCGCCAACAGGGTTTGCAACCGCTGTCGGGGTTTTAATTCCTGTTTTTTAGTAAGCCACTTGCTAATAAACCCAATACTAAACCAATTATTAACCCCGTTTTTACATTTTTGATGAATGAACCTATAATTAATCCTATTACGATAACTATCACTGCGGTAATTGTTCTTCTTTGCTGCATGAAAATTAATGTTTTGGCAATGCAATTAAATTGGCTAATAATCTATATGAACCGGGTACACCGGCCGGCAATTGACGGAACAAAACCAAACTTACATATGCAATATTTCCTTTGCCGTAAGGTGCAATTAATAAACTACCGTTGCTTTCTTTTTCGCCTGTATCGTGCATTCCCAGAGGCATTTGAAAATGAGCATCTATCTGGTCTGCCTGATAAGTACTTCTTTCCTGCACCCAATTCTCAAAATCTTTTGATGTTATTTTATTGGGATAATTTAATACCGGATGTTCAGGTAATAAGAAGTTTACTTTGGCATCTTCTTCTGTAACACGAGAACCGGTGTTAATGGTAAAAGGATATGGCCCTATTTTTATTTTCTTCAATCCAACCTGATTGCTTTTAATATATTGAACAATTAAGTTGCCGCCATTATTAACATACTCATTCAACACATCATTTTTATCTGTTAACCATTCATAAATATTGTAAGCTCTAATGCCAATAATAATAGCATCGAATTGTTTTAAATCTTCAATTTTAATATCACCCTCATTAAGAAACTTTAAATCATACCCCATTTGTTTAACTGCGTCAGGCACTCTGTCACCCGGGCCCTGTATATAGCCAATTTTTTTACCAACTGTTTTCACTTCGTCATTAACAAACTTTATTTTGTCTTTAAAGAAGTAATGAATGTTAGGGATATGATTATATTGAATTGTTGCGAAGTATTGATTATACACATAATCTTTTCCATTAACCTTAAAACGCATAGCTACTTCAATTGCATTTCCTTTTAAAGAATTGTAAAATTTTTTTACGGGAATTGCAATTCTATCACTTTTATTCTTTTCAAAATCCATCAACTTATTTTCAAACACAGTTTTAATAGTGTCTTGTAAAACATATAAATTAACAGGTATATTTTTACCCGAAAAGTTGGATTGATAGTTTATAAAGAATGTATCTGTATTGATTATTTTATTCTTCGGCAGTAAATTCAATAAAGTAACGTGTGGAGAAACTGAAATAGAAACATGTGGCATCATTACAAAAGGTTGTGTTACTTCTCCTTTAACAGGGTCAACATATTTATATTGAACAGGTTTAGTAACATAAAAGTCAACATCTTCAACTCTAATAGTAAATGTTGCAGAAAGTAAAGCTTCATTCCAAGCCCTGCCAACTAAATTTTGTTCTGCTACTGTAAAGTTTCCAATCGTTTGTGGTAATTGTAACCAATAAGGTTGAGTTTGTGTTTCTTCCAATGGCTGCAATATCTCAACCTTTAAATTATAGGTTTGATTTGCATTTTTTTCTAATGCTTTAGTAGTATCTAATGTATGCCCTTGAATATAAACGCCTTTGAAAGTAACATTACTTGCGTTTCTATTATTTACAAAACATGAAACATTTACTGTATCTCCTTTTAATGCAAATTCATCTTGCGTTGTAGCTTCTGCAAATAAGCCGCTGCAATTAATTATCAAATCCTGTATTTCGTCTAACTTCTTATTTAACCACGTAGCTCTTGTTGGCCATAATTGATGAACTTTCTTGTATAGCTCAACCAAAGGCTTTACTGAATTCTCAGGATGTTCAACATTATAGTTTGCAATTATTTTATCGATAGCCTCATTAATCTCCTTACCATTAGAGTCTTTATTCCAATCAGTAATTATTCCATCCATTAAATCATTTTTTGCAGTATCACCACCGGTTGATGTAAAGTATTCCATAATACTTCCTTTTCTCCTCGGTCTACCTTCTCCCTGGCTTTTATGCATACTTCTGGCTTCGCCGCCAATTTCGCCGTAACTCTCTCCCAATAGAGCATTGTAAACGCCTGCATCTAATTTTATTTGATTATTATTAGTTGTATTATTTCCATCAAAATTGAAACTGTTCCATAAAATTCTTTTCGCCTGCCATGGTCTTACACCATACCTGAATTGCTCGGGAAATTTTGTTGAATCTGCTGCTGCATAAAAGGCTTCATTGGCAATGATGGAAGAAGCTGCATGATGACCATGACCTGCCCTAGCATCTCCGGGGAAACGTGTAATAATAATATCCGGCTGAAACTTTCTTATTACCCAAACAACATCACTCAATACTTTTTCTTTATCCCAAATACTCAATGCTTCTTTTGCATTTTTACTAAAACCAAATTCATAAGCAGTGCTGAAGTATTGTTCGCAGCCATCAATTTTTCTTGCTGCCAACAGTTCCTGCGTTCTTATCATTCCTAACTCAATGCCTTGTTCATTACCAATTAAATTCTGTCCGCCATCACCTCTTGTTAAGCTTAAATAAGCTGTACGATATAATTTTTCTTTGGCGAGATAAGGGAGTAATCCATTATTCTCATCATCAGGGTGAGCAGCTATGTATAAAACACTTGCTGTGTTTTTTATTTTTTTAAGTTGTAAATAAATTTCTGATGAAGAAAGGTTTTGTGCCGAAGTATTTAAACAAACAATAACCAATACTAAATAAGCGATAATTTTTCTTTTCATTTTTTAAACGATGGTTGACGAAGATAAAATTTGTTGGTACAAAATAGTTAACCGTTTATACAACAAAAAAGTCCTCAACATTACTATTGAGGACTTTTAGTTTTATGAGAAAAGCTTATTTAGCTTCTTCTGCATTTTCTCCACCTTCTAACTTGGCACGAATATCAGCCAATGCACCTAAGTCGCCCAAAGTTGCTTTTTCAACCTTAGCCTGAACAGCTTTTACAGCTTTCTTAGTTTTTTCAGCTTCAGCTTTAGCTTCTTTCTTCACTGCTTCTTTTTCTTCTGCTTGTGCCTGTTCCCAAATACGGCTGTGGCTTAGCACAATTCTTTTTTCGTTTCTGTCAAATTCAATAACCACAAATTGAGCAGTTTCATCAACCTGTACTTGTTTACCATCTTCTTTATACAAATGTTTACCGGGTACAAAACCTTCCAAACCATATTGTAATTGAACAATAGCACCTTTATCATCTTTCTTGGTTACAGTTGCTTCATGTAAAGAACCGATTGCAAAAGTATCTTCTAAAGCAGTCCAAGGATCTTCTTCTAATTGTTTGTGGCCTAATTGTAATTTGCGGTTTTCTTTATCAATACCTAAGATAATTACGTCAATATGTTCGCCAACTTTAACGTAATCGCTTGGGTGATTTAAACGTTTTAACCAGCTTAAATCGCTGATGTGAATCATACCGCCAATACCCGGTTCTAATTCAACAAACACACCGTAAGGAGTAATGTTTTTAACCAAGCCTTTGTGCTTACTGCCTTCTGCAAAACGAGTTTCAATAGTGCTCCAAGGATCTTGAGTCATTTGTTTGATAGACAAACTCATTTTACGGGCATCTTTATCTAATGTAACAACTTTTGCTTCGTACTCATCTCCTAATTTAAAGAATTCTTTAGCGTTGATTGGTGTATTTGCCCAGGTAATTTCACTTACGTGAACCAAACCTTCAACACCCGGTTGAATTTCTAAGAATGCACCGTAATCTTCAATATTTACCACTTTACCTTTTACAATAGCACCTTCAGCCAAACCTTCAGGTAATACTTCCCAAGGATGCGGTGTTAATTGTTTTAAACCAAGGCTGATACGTTTTTTATCATCATCAAAGTCTAATACAACCACATTTAATTTCTGATCCATTTTCAATACTTCGCTTGGGTGAGAAATTCTGCCCCATGAAATATCTGTAATGTATAATAAGCCGTCTAAGCCACCAAGGTCCATAAATGCACCGAAGTCTGTAATGTTCTTAACAGTACCTTCTAACACCTGACCTTTTTCTAATTTGCTCATTATTTCAGCACGTTGTGCTTCAATATCGCTTTCAATTAATGCTTTGTGAGATACAACAGCATTCTTAATTGTTTCGTTAATCTTAACAACTTTAAACTCCATTGTTTTACCAACAAACTGGTCGTAATCTGTAACGGGTTTAACATCAATTTGAGAACCCGGTAAGAAAGTTTCCATACCGAAAACATCTACAATCAAGCCACCTTTTGTTTTGCTGGTAACCAAACCTGTAACCACTTCACCTGTTTTATGCACTTCCATAATTCTTTCCCAAGCACGGAAAATGCGGGCACTTTTACGGCTTAGGTTTAAATTGCCGTTACGGTCTTCTTTTTCAACAACCATTACCTCCACTTCATCACCCACTTTAACGCCCGGTGTATCGCGGAATTCGTTTAAAGAAATCAAACCATCACTTTTAAAACCAATGTTTATAACAGCATCAGTTTTAGTTAAACCCACAATTGAACCTTTCATTAACTCACCATCTTCAATTGTTACGAAAGTGTTGTCATACACTTTATCGTATTTAGCTTTTTCTTCTGCACCGTAGTGGCTAACATTACGTTTGTCTACGCTCCAGTCAAAATCATCATGAGCTGTAACAACAGCTTCTGCTACAGGTACATTTGTTGTCGCAGTAGGTGCTTCAGCAGTTTCTGCTGCTGCACTCTCCTGAGCTTCTGCGTTTAATTGTTTAACAATAAAATTCATAATAAAACCCGTGTTTTTTAAACGGGGCAGCAAAAGTAGGGTTTTTCAGCTGAAATACACATACAGCAAGGATTTTTTGCTACGGGCATCAGTTTTTCATGGTATCACCTGTTGTGTCACTCACTTGTACGTTCTGTAGGTATGGCAGCAGGTATTTAATAGTTTTTTAAAACAATAATTGACTGATTCTTTCAAACAATATCTATATTCATCTTCTAAAATTAAACCACATATGAAAAAACTGTTTACCACATTGGTGGCTATTGCTTGTTTAGCTACTATTAGTTTTGCCCAAGCAAAAAAAGATGACAAAAAAGCTCCGGCAGCTAAAGATGCTAAAGCTGCTGTAAAACCTGCACCTGCTGCTAAACCAACTACTACTGCAAAGCCAGAAGCTAAACCGGCACCAACAGCAACTAAAACAAAAGCTGATGGTACACCAGATATGAGATATAAGGAAAATAAAGATGCTGCTAAAAAAGATGCTCCTGCAGGACCCACTAAGAAAGATGGCACACCTGATATGCGTTATAAACAAAACAAAGAGGCTGCTAAGAAAAAAAGTTAGTTAAGGCTATTAAAAATCGCCCCGCAAAGCGGGGCGATTTTATTATTGTTTATTCTCTACCAATTTCTTCAAATTATCTAAGCTTTGCTCCATTGTGGTGCCGAGTATTTTATCGTTCATCATACTGCCGAACTTTTGCCAGAAATACCATTTTACATGCTGCTCAAACTGCCACTGTACTATAGTTATATTATCTTTTTCAATTAATTGTATAGTTGAATACTGTGTGGTGCTTTTACCTTTCCATTCATGCTTCCAGATATTATTAGCAGCAGATAGCCGTTGTATAATAATTGTTCCGTAAAAAGCTTTGGTACTATCCTGTGCTACTACTTTTAATTCGCTTTGTTTAGCACCTTCCATCCATAAATTCCATTGGTTGTAATTGGCGATATAGTTAGCAACAGCATTTTTATTGGCAGTAATATTTACAGCTCTTGATACAATAATATCTGATGGAAATAGACTTGCAATTGCAGTTAGCAATAAAAAGAAAATTACAATGCTTATTAAACCCAGTTTAAGTAATCGCATATATTAATTTTTTGTTGCACAAAGAACAGAACGTACAAGTGAGTGACACAACAGGCGATGCCATGAAATACAAAAGTTGGTTACAAAAATTATTGCTCCCACTTAAAAGTTTTAGCTGCTACTGCATAAATAATAATGCCCCAAACTGTTAGTATACCTAACTCTTTATAACAACTTATAATGCCTGCACCTTCAAAAGAAATATTTCTCATTGCATCGTTAACAGCAGTTAAGGGAAGAAATTTAATGATTGCCTGTAAACTCTCCGGCAATGCACCTTTCGGGAAGAATGTACCCGATAAAAAATATTGTGGAAACATAAATAAGTTGGCATAAACCGGTATTACGTTTTGGTTTTTAGCAACACCGCTAATTACAAAACCAAAGCCCATAAAAACGATTAACGCACAAAAAGAAATGACTAATAAATCAATAAAAGTGATGAAGCCATTAGCCAGCGTAAAACCATATAAATATTTTCCGAATAATAGTAATACCACTACCGTCGTTAATTGAAATATTACCCTTGCCAAACTTTCGCCTAAAACAATGTATTGCTTTCTGATTGGTGATGAATACATACGTTTTAGCACCAATGTTTCTCTTAAGGAATAAAATGAAAATGCTACCCCAAAAACCGCAGCACCAATTAATGAAAAACCAATCATACCCGGTAAAAAGAAATCAATCATTTTATATTCTCTGCCCTTAATAGTTTCGTGCGAAATGCTTATAAAAGAAGGTTTGTCTTTAAATATGCTTGCATCAATTTTGTTACTTAAATCGCTTAAAACAGATTGCAATAAAGGAAAATCTTTTTGGCTTGCAGATGAGGTTGTTACATGCAAATAATATTTAGGAGCTATGGTATCATCTTTTGCTTTTTGAATATCAATAACAGCAGTAATTCTACCTTTTTTAAGTTTATCGGTAATAGTAGCTTCATCACCCTTAACAATATTAAATACCGGGGTGTTTTTCATTGTAAAATAAACTGCGTTGGCAGTATCGGCATTTTTTGCAAAGGCAATATCAACGGATGCCCCACCTTTTCCACCTAATGCACCAAAAATGGCTACTAATACAATCGGGAAAAATAAACTGAAGAAAACTGCCTGCGGACTTCTGAATGTGGCCCTTAAACTTGCTTTTGTTATTGCAAGCATAGCCTTTATTTGGCTGTAACTATTGCTCATAAACAATTTACTTATCTAACAAAACTATCGGATTATTGATTGAAAAAAAATTTTTTAGCCAAAGACAAATGACATAAATTTGGTGACAAATGACGGGTATGAAAAAAATGAACAAGCCCAAAACTTATCATCAAACAGAAAAAAAGTCAGCAATAGTTGAAGAACCAGTTGCCATGTATGCACCTGTAAACTTTGTAAAAGTACCGGCGATAGCAGAGTTTACGTATAAACGTTTTCAAAAAATTGCCGATAAAGTTCCTTTTACTTTAAAAGAGTGGGCCGATATGCTGCATTTATCCGAAAGAACTTTACAACGTTATGCCAAAAATAATACTGCTTTTGAAGGAATTTATGTTGATAGAATACTACACATTGAACAGCTAATTAATATTGGCTTACAGGCTTTTGTAAACGGTGATGCTTTGTACAGATGGCTTAAAAGAGATAAACAGGTTTTAGGTACCATGCTAACATTTGAATCTCTATATTCAATGCAGGGAATACAATTGCTTATTGATGATATTGGCAGAATTTTATATGGCGTGTACATATGATAGCATACCGATTTTCTTCCAAACAATTTATTGCCGACTTAAGCGGAGAAGGAGCAAGACTATACGGCGGAAGATGGAACCACAAAGGCATTCCAGCTTTATATACAAGCCTTACTATTTCTTTGGCTTTGTTAGAATTATTAATTCACAGTGCATCGTATGATGAAATAAAAAACAATGTTTTTGCCATTATTGAATTGCCTGATAAAGACATTGTAGAAATAAATACATCCGGCTTAAAAAAGAATTGGTGGACTGATGAAGCATATACAAAATATATAGGCTCCGAATTTTTAAAAAATAAAGAAACTTTATTAATGAAAATTCCTTCTGCCATAATTCCTGAAGAATATAACATTGTTATTAACCCACTGCATCCGAATTTCAAAAGGGTAAAGCTTAAAGAAGTTAAAGACTTTATTTTTGATGCAAGACTGTTTAAAGAACTATAATGCAAACAGCATATTTATTAATCGGTGGAAACTTAGGCAACATTCAACAAAACCTGCATACTGCTATTGATTTTATTAATAAAGAATGCGGCACCATTGTTAAGCAATCATCTATTTACAAAACAGCAGCATGGGGTTTAACAGAACAGCCCGATTTTTTAAATCAGGTTTTGGTTTTACAAACAGATTTAGTGCCAGAGAAGTTAATGCACCAATTATTATTAATTGAAGAAAAAATGGGCAGACTAAGAACAATTAAATTAGGCCCGAGAATTATAGATATTGATATTTTATTAATTGATGATTTGGTACTTACTTCAGATTTGTTAACAGTGCCGCATCCTGCATTGCCACAAAGAAGATTTGCACTAGCCCCATTAAATGAAGTAGCTGCTCATGTAATTCATCCTGTTAAAAAAAAAACAATTCATACGCTTTTGTTGAATTGCACAGATAGTTTAGATGTGCAAAAGATTTCTGCTTCTGCATAATGCCTCATTATAATTTTGGCTGCACTGAAATTTATTAATGAAGCACCATTTTATAACTGTTGAAGGAAATATAGGAGCAGGCAAAACAACACTTACACATTTGCTTGCCAAGCATTTTAATGCACGTATTATTTTAGAAGAATTTACAGATAATCCTTTTCTTCCTAAGTTTTATGAAAACCCACAGCAATACGCTTTTCCACTTGAATTATTTTTTATGGCAGAGCGTTATAAGCAGCTGAAAGAAATGATTCATACTAAAGATTTATTTCAAAGCATTACTATTTCAGACTACTTATTTACGAAGTGTTTATTGTTTGCAAAAGTGAATTTGCCCGATGAAGAATTCAGGTTATTTCAAAAACTATTCGATATTATTAATCAGCAACTGTTATTTCCCGATATTTTAATTTATCTGCACACACCTATTAATAAACTGCAATCCAACATTAGAAAAAGAAACAGAAGTTATGAGCAAAATATTCCTGATGAATACTTATTCAACTTGCAGCAAACCTATACCAGTTATATAAAACAGCATAACATTAAAACTATTTTTATTGATGCCGGCAATGCAGATTTTTTGGGTAATGAAAAACATTTTAAAGTAGTGTTAGATGCATTGGATAAAGATTATGAAGATGGTCAACATTACTTTACACTTCCATAAAAATTGTTGGTTAGATTTGCTGCATGAACAACGCTGAGCAGAAAAACAATCCCTATGCAGCTATTGCTATTCCCGAATTTCGTAATCTTTTAATGGGCAGGTTTTGTTTCATCATGGGTTTAAGAATGATGAGTACTTTATTAAACTGGTGGATATTTCATTTAACATCAACCCCAATTGCAATCGGCATAATCGGTTTATCAGAATTTTTACCGGCATTCGGCTTTGCTTTGTATGCAGGCCACGTTATTGATATCAGCGAAAAAAGAAAGTTATTATTAACAGGTGTATGTTTATACTTAACAACATCATTCATTTTTTTATTTCTTTCAACACCTGTTACATCAACACATTTAAACAGCCATTGGATTGCCGTTTGTATTTATTGTACAGTTTTTTTAACAGGCATTATACGTGCTTTTACGGGGCCAACATTTAATGTAATGTTAGCCAACATAGTTCCTAAATCTGTTTTACAAAACGCCACCACCTGGAATCAGGGAACATGGCTTGCAGCTTCAGTTTCAGGCCATGCAGTGGGTGGTTTGTTAATTGCTTATATTGATATTACAGGTACTTTAATTACCGTATCATCACTAATTATAGTTGCACTTTTCTTTTTAGTAAGATTAAAAAAGAAACCCGCATTAAACGAAAGAGGTGAAAAGAAAACATGGGATAGTGTTGTAGAAGGAATTCGTTTTGTTTTTAAAACCAAAGAAATCTTTGGTGCACTTACATTAGATTTATTTGCCGTATTATTTGGCGGAGCCGTAGCAATGATTCCGGTATTTACCACACTCATTTTACATGTGAGTGCCATAAAATACGGTTGGTTGAATGCAGCGTCAGATGTAGGCTCTATCTGCATCATTGTCCTCTTAACATTCTTCCCGCTAAAAAAACAACAAGGCAAAAAATTATTATTAGCAGTAGCCGGTTTTGGTACCTGCATTATCATTTTTGCATTATCGCGAAACTTCTGGTTATCATTTGCAGTGTTAATGATCAGTGGTATGTTAGATGGTATCAGCGTTGTTGTAAGAGGTACTATTATGCAATTAAAAACACCCGATGCTATGCGTGGCAGAGTGTTGAGTGTAAACTCAATGTTTATTAATTCAAGCAACGAATTAGGTCAGTTCGAAAGCGGTATCGCAGCCCAGGCTTTGGGCAATGTACCATCCGTAATATTCGGCGGTTGTATGACTTTATTAGTTGTAATGGTTACCTGGTTTAAAGCACCAACACTAAGAAAAATGGAGTATTAGTTTTTGTTACAAGCATTTGTATTTTATGGCATCGCTTGTTGCGTCGCACACTTGTACGTTCATTTTTCATAGCAGCAAACTCTTCACTTTTCTTTGCCTTTTCCAATATGGCAATTCTGCTATCTTTGCCCGCATCATAAACAATTTATTTTGAAAGCAAGGACTGTAATTCTAACAATAGCCGCTATTATTATTGCCGACCAATGCCTTAAGTTTTATATTAAGCTAAACTATTTTGCAGGCGAAGAACATAAAGTTTTAGGCAACTGGTTCAAATTACATTTTGTTGAAAATGAAGGCATGGCCTGGGGCTGGAAGTTTGGCGGTGGCTTCGGAAAAATTGCATTAACACTCTTCAGATTAATTGCAGTTATTTGGGGAAGTTTTTTACTGAAAGATTTTATTAAGAAGAAGTATCACAAAGGTTTTATTATTTGTGCGTCTTTAATTTATGCAGGTGCTTTAGGTAATTTGTTAGATAGCATGTTTTACGGTTTAATTTTCGATACCAGCTACGATCCTGTATTTCATACCAATTACTTAACAGTCGCTAAAATGGTTCCTTTTGGTAAAGGTTATACAACTTTCTTACATGGTAAAGTGGTTGATATGCTTTACTTCCCCATAATTGATTCTTATTACCCCAAATGGTTTCCATTTATAGGCGGGGATAAGTTTGATTTTTTTGCTCCTGTTTTTAATGTAGCAGATGCTTCTATTTCTGTGGGTGTTATTGTATTACTTCTTTTTCAAAACAAATTCTTTAAAAAAGAAGAACACAAAACAGAACCAATTACTACTGCAACAATTGATACGGCTATAGATTAGCAATACAATCCAACTTCTGAATAGAAAATAAATTAATAAAATATTAGTCTTGCAATAAAGCCATAATAATGTTTATGGCTTTTATTTTACAAAGAACTAACGGGATTAATTCAAGATGAGATAGTAAATGCAGATAAATAAAAATCCCCGTAACTAATGTTACAGGGATTTTCTATTATTTAGAGAAGTGAATATTATTTTTTCACTTTAAATTCAACTCTTCTGTTTTCAGCTTTTCCTTTTGGTGTTTTGTTATCTCCTAAAGGATTTTCTGCACCATAACCAGTTGCAGTTAATCTATCAGCATTTACTCCTTTTTTAACCAAGTAAGCTTTAGCAGCATCTGCACGTTTTTGAGATAATGTCTGATTAGTTGCAGGTTTTCCTGTATTATCAGTATAACCTTCAATTAACACATTAAGACTTGCGTGTTCATTTAAAATAGTAGCTGCTTTATCTAATTCTGCAGTAGCTGCTTTTGTTAATACAGCCGTACCGCTTGCAAACTGAATTTTCTTGAAATCAAATCCAAAATCTTTCATTTCAGGGCAACCGTTGTTAGCAACAGTTCCTTTTTCGGTTGGGCATTTATCTTCTTCATCATTTACTCCATCGCCATCTGTATCAGGAACCGGACAACCTTGATAACGAGCTACACCGGGAACTGTAGGGCATTTATCTTCTTCATCATTAATACCGTCTTTGTCGGTATCAGGAATAGGACAACCATTGTATTTAGCTACACCTGGAACTGTTGGGCATTTATCGTTTTCATCATTAATACCATCGCCATCAGTATCCGGTACAGGACAACCATTGTATTTAGCTACGCCCGGAACCGTTGGACATTTGTCAACATCATCAGTAATACCATCTTTATCAGTATCTTTTGGTTCAGGTTTAGCAGGCGGCGGTGGTGGTGGCGGAGGAGCAATAACTACAGGTGCTTTTTTCTCTGTTAAAGGTGAAACAAAACCTAAAGAGTATTGAAAATTGTAGTTTGAGTAATCTGTTATTCTTAAATGATAAGACCAACCTAAATCAATAAAATTACCATCTCCCAATTTAAACTGTAAACCAACACCTACGGGTGCATAAGCTGAAAAATAAGTTCCACCATACATTGAGGCACCTAAGCCAGCACTAAAATAAGGAACTAAAAAATAATTATCAGGAACTAATTTTAAACGAACATTAGCATCTGATTCCAACAAGAATTTATCCTGACCTTGCTTTGTTCCATTAAAATATTGATAGTTGGTAAAAGAAGCATGTAAGTTGGCGGCAAAGTCAACATAATCAGATAACCCTTCTAAATAAGTTATTGAAACACCCGGACTCATACTTACAGGTTTATTCCATGTACCATCTCTTAAAACAATAGGTAAACCTTGTCTGCCAATAAGATCTGGAGTTGTAAAATCTTTTAAAAAGAAGTTAAGTCCAAGCGATGGGCTTTTTTTCCAATTAGAAGTTTGACCAATACTCATTGCAACAAGCATCAGCATACAAAAAGACAGAAGAATTTTCCTCATAAGCGTTTTTTTAGTTAAACAAAAATAGTGGGTGGATTTGAATTGACGAAAATAATAAAGTCTTAGTAATGCACAATTCTATTCTAACGTGCCTTTCGGGACTTCCTCAACCTTTACCTTGGTTAATCCGTACTTTAAAAATCCCAGTTTAGAGGCTGCAGTTCTTGTTAAATCTATTACCCTGCCCCTTTTCTGCATTCTGCGGTGCATACGATCGTTTATTCTTACAATAATTGTTTTATCATTTTTTAAATTGGTAACCCTAACCCAGGTATTTAACTTGAATTCATTACTTGCAGCGGTAAGTTTACTGTTACGAAAGATTTCCCCTGTTGCTGTTTGTGTACCATCTAAATTCTTACTGTAAAAGCTGGCAATGCCTGTAACGGTTTTATAAAGTGGGCCCTTAAATGAAATGTCTGATGCAATTATTACCGAATCAGAGGCCTTGCCTGAAGTATCAGTTGTTTGAGCAGATATTTTTTGCAAACTGAACAAAAGCAGTAATAAGCAAGCAATCTTTTTCATATAACTTAAAGGCGATACTGAAGCATAACAACCGCCTGAGTACGAAAAATAGGTATTTTTTTCCAAAGGGAATAGGTTTTGCCCTCTTTGCCAACTATTATGCCAAAACAGAACTATTTAAACTTTTCCGTTTTTTCATCTCCTGAAATATCTCCTTGGCTGCGAATTTGAATTTGCAGATTACTAATCCATTCGGCACAACCTCTACTATATAAGTGTTCATTCACATCGCCTATAACTTTCATTACTTCATCATACTTTCCCTCTAAAACAGTTGCAAAAGGCCCTACTTCGTATTTTATACCGGATTGTTGAATAATAGCAATAGCTTCATCAACCCATTCATAAGGGTGCTTATCTAAAACAACAGGAATAATTTGTATAGAAGCGTTTATAATAAAGTTGTGCATTTAAAAAAGTTATAGTTATAATTTTTGTACCTGGCTTTAGTATTTCAATGTAACATCGTTGCGTCGCACTCTTATACGTTCTGCAAAATGGCATCAATTAATTGCAACACTTTCAATTACTGCTTCTAAATTAATTACGCCGTACACATGCGGAAATACTTCATTAACCGATGGTGAGAAATCATATTGCAGTTTATTAGTCAATTTGGTTGTATCAATAACCAACTTAACTAAATCTTTTTTGTCTTTAAAATATCTTTCCAATACAGCTTCAACCTGCTCTGCTTTACTGCAATGAATAAACCCTTCTGAATGTAATGAAGGAGCTTCATAAAAACCATTTTTCAAAGCCTCATTCCATTCGGCTATTGTAGTTACATGATAAATAATATTGCTCATAATAATTGCTGAATAGTATTGTTACTGTACAAGTGCCTGCCTGCCGGTAGGCAGGTGCGACGCAACAGTAGTTTAATACTTGTACAACTGCTGATTACCAAAAAACTATTTAATAATGCGACCGATAAATTGCTGTTGCAACATCATATCTACCAAAACCAATGCAGTAGCGGCTTCTACAATAACAGGTGCCCGTAATGCAACACACAAATCATGACGACCTTTCACAGAAAAATTTTCCATTTGCTCCGTATCCCAATTTAAACTGGTTTGTTCTTTTGGAGTAGATGAGGTTGGTTTTATAGCAATTCTGAAAACCAAATTATTGCCGTTACTAATACCACCAACAATACCACCTGCATGGTTGGTGGCGGTTTTACCCTGCATATTTTCAATGGCATCATTATGTTTGCTGCCAAACATTTTGGCAGCTTTAAAGCCTGAACCAAATTCAATTCCTTTAACCGCAGGAATACTGAACATCATCTGAGCCAATACAGATTCCAATGAATCAAAATAAGGTTCGCCCAAACCAACGGGCATATTTGTTACTATACATTCAATAATACCGCCAACAGAATCTTTGGCATCTATAGCTTTCTGTAAGCCTTTTTCAATATCAGTTTCACCGCCAACTTCTGTTATATTCGCAGTAATTGAAATATTGTTCAATAATTTTTTTGCAATAGCTCCTGCAGCCACTAAAGCAGTTGTAAGCCTTGCACTGAAATGCCCGCCACCTCTGTAATCTTCATTGCCGCCGAATTTTTGATGAGCTACCCAATCTGCATGTCCCGGCCTTGGTATACTTCTTTGTTTTTGATAATCTTCGCTACGTGTATTATTGTTTTCGAATAAAATAGTGATGGGGAAACCCGTAGTTTTTCCATTAAATATGCCGCTTTTGAAGAAAGGATAATCTGCTTCCTGCCTTGGTGTGGTACCTTTTTGTTTGCCGCCTTTTCTTCTTTCTAAATCCGGCAATAAATCATTTTCATTAATTAATAAACCAGCAGGGCAACCATCAATAACAATACCTACACTTTCGCCGTGGCTTTCTCCGAAAATGGCAACACGAAATATTTTTCCGAAACTATTCATGTATTACTGATTGATGTTGTAAAGATAAAGTAGCACCTATTTGTTGCAAGTGTTCGTAAAAGTTAGGATACGATTTTGAAACTGCATTGGCTTCTTCAATGGTTGTTACACCTTCTGCTTTTAAAGCCGCCACTGCACAAGCCATTGCAATGCGATGATCATGACGCGAATGAACAATATTTCCTTTTAAACCATTGCCACCATTCACTTTCATGATATCTCCCTCCAATAAAATCTCAACGCCGAATTTTGCAAACTCCTGTTGCAATGTTACTCCTCTATCACTTTCTTTATGTGCTAATCTGCTTACACCTCTAATAATTGTAGTACCTTTACAATAAGAAGCTAAAGCAACTAATGGCGGAAATAAATCAGGGCAATCTGTTGCATCAAATTCAAAGGCACCCCCCTTACCCACTGAAGGTGGAATGATAGTAATCTCATTTTGGTTGATTAATAACTGTGTACCTGAATCTCTTAAAGCTTCAATAATTTTTTTATCGGCTTGTGTTGAATGAATGTCTAATCCTTTTACAACAATATTTCCTGCGATAGCTCCTGCTACTAATAAAAATGCACCACCGCTCCAATCGCTTTCAACAGTATAATTGACAATGGACAATGGACGATTGACAATGATGTTATTGAAAGTAAAAGTTTCATAATTATTATTTTCAGGAACATTCAAACCGAAATCTTTCATCACTTTCAAAGTCAAATCAACATAAGGTTTGCTTTTTAGATTCTTTACTTTAATGGAAACATTATTTGCACTGCTTGCAGCATAAGCCAATAACAAGCCAGTTAAAAATTGAGAACTTAAGCTTCCGTCAATTTCAATATTCTTTGGTTGCAACGGACCTTTTACCACTAATGGAAGTTTCCCTTTATTAGATTTTATCTCAATATTTAATTGAGGGAAAATTTCGTCAAAGAAATCCATAGGTCTTGTAACTAAACTTCCTGTTCCGTTAATAGTAATTTCTTCTTTACTTAATGCTACAATGGGTGTAAACATTCTGATGCTTAAACCGCTTTCGCCGCAATTGATGCCCCCAGCCCCTAAAGGGGAGTTATTAAAGTTGCTGCTATCAATTTCTATTCTATCTTCTATCTCCAGAACTCTTGCTCCTAAATTTTCAATAATACTTAGTGATGCCTTATCATCGTTACTGATGCCGGGATTATGTATAACAGATACTCCTTTTCTTACCAAAGCCGCTGCACAGGCACGTTGCATTGAACTCTTTGATGCAGGTGCAGTAACATTTCCTTTTACTGTTGATGGATGTATGGTAACTATCATGCCCCTAATCCCTGAAGGGAAATTTATAAGTTAATAATAATTTGTTCCAACTCACTTACAGGAATTTGTTTAATAACTCCTTTGCCAATCCTTTCTAATAAAATATAATTCATTGCCGTTCTTTCACGCTTCTTATCCATCTTTAAAACAGCAAACACTTTTTGTTTATCAAATTGCATTTGTGTTGGCAAACCATATTGCTCTAACACTTGTACAACTGCATTTGTTTGTTTGAAGTTGAGTAATTGTTTGGATATTGCTGAAGCGTAAACCATGCCGATAGAAATTGCCTGACCATGCGATAACTCGTATTGATTTTCTAAAGCATGACCAAGTGTATGACCAAAGTTTAACAGCTTTCTGTCTGCCTGTTCAAACTCATCTTGTTGAACAACTTTTAATTTAATTTTCGCATTGCGTTGAATTAACAAACAAGCTTCTTTCTTTTTGCTTCTGTAATATTTTAATGAATGACTTTGTAATTCTTTAAACATAGCTGCATCTTTAATACAGGCATGTTTTATAATCTCTGCAAAACCATTCTGCCATTCAGTTTCAGGTAATGTATTTAAGAAAATTAAATCGTGCAGAATAAATGTTGGTTGTTTAGTTACACCAACAATATTTTTATAAACGCCGATATCAATTCCATTCTTACCGCCAATGCTGGCATCTACTAATGAAAGCAATGTGGTAGGAATAAAGCCGAATTTTATTCCACGCATATAAATTGATGCAACAAAACCTGTAATATCTGTAACCACACCACCGCCAACACCAACCAGAATCGTTTTTCTGTCAGCTTCGAAAGCAATGAGTTGTTGAATAATTGAATTTACTGTTTCCTGATTTTTATATGCTTCGCCGGATGGTATTACAATGGTTTTATAGCTTTTGAACTTTTTGGAATGAGCATTAAAAACATTTTCATCTGTAATAAACACAGCATGTTTAACATCAATTATTTCTTTTAAATGACTAATGCCATTGGCAAAATAAATATCAGTTGAAGCAGCAGAAAATTTGAAAGTTTGTTTATTCATTGTCCACAATCAATAGTCCATAGTCAATAGAAAAAAGTCAACGACCGTGGACTATCGACCGTTGACTATTGACTTTATGAATTCATAATCTTGTTCTGATGATTGATGCTTTCCATATGTATCGCATCGAAGTATTTGGTAACAAACTCCTTGCTTAAACCTAACTTCTCTCCTTTTGCATACGCTCTTTCTAAAATAGCATTCCAGCGATTGGTTTGCAAAATGGTGATGTTGTTTTCTTTTTTATACTGACCAATTTTTTCTGCCACTTTCATACGCTGACTTAATACCTGCATCAACTCATCATCTAACTGGTTAATCTGCTGACGCAGTTTTTCCATGTTATCATGCAATTCCTTGTTATCAACATCTTCTTTTCTCCAATGAATGGCATCTAACATTTCAGCTAAACGGGCGGGAGTAATTTGTTGCTTTGCATCACTCCATGCATTGTCAGGGTCAACATGGCTTTCAATAATTAAACCATCATAATCCAAATCAATTGCTTTTTGAGCAACATCTAATAAAATATCTCTCCTACCTGAGATGTGTGATGGGTCGTTAATCAACATCATATCAGGAAAACGGCGTTTCATTTCAATTGCCAAATGCCACATAGGTGCATTGCGGTATTCTGTATTGCCATATGAAGAAAAACCTCTATGTATTAAACCGATGTTTTTAATACCTGCTTTGGCAACACGCTCAACAGCACCCTGCCATAATTCTAAATCCGGGTTGATAGGATTTTTAATTAAAACCGGCACATCAACACCTTTTAATGCATCAGCTACTTCCTGTACGCTGAAAGGGTTTACAGTTGTTCTTGCACCAATCCATAAAACATCAATGTCAAAGTGCAAAGCATCTTCAACCTGTTTTGCGGTGGCTACTTCAACTGCCCATGGAATCTTGGTAATTTCTCTTGCTTTCTGTAACCACGCTAAGCCTTTGGTACCAATACCTTCAAAACTTCCGGGGCGTGTACGTGGCTTCCAGATACCGGCACGCATTACATCAACTTTACCGGTTTTGGCTAATTGTGTTGCGGTGGCTAAAACCTGTTCTTCAGTTTCGGCACTGCATGGGCCTGAAATAATCAAAGGACGTTTTTTCCATGCATTGTTAGTTACCTCTTTCATTGAGGTTGCAGCAATTGTTGCTTCCATTTTTGTTGTTTTTATCATGTAAAGACGACTCGAGCGGTCTAGAACATTACACGAATGGTTTATAATACGATGCTTGAGCAGATGGCCGATTATCTGCTGTTGGCATCATTCATCCTTATTCTTCTGCCTCTGTAATTCTTACCATCAATAGCATTGATCATTTGCTTGGCAGCTTTTTTATCTATTTCAATCCAACTGTTCATTTCTTTCATATCAATTCTTCCCAACACTTCTTTTCTTAAATCACTCATATCTAAAATAAACTGTAAAAAACTGGCTTTATAAAAACCATCTTTCGTACCAAGGTTTACAAACAATCTTACCGTATCGCCATCACTGTATCTTACAGGTTGGTTATCTCTGCTTCTTCCTCTGCCCTGGTCTCTTCCATCACCTGCAAAACTTCTTTCACGTTTTTGTTCTCTTACATTTAAGTCGCCTGCATTTTCATAGTATTTCAAAAATCTGTCAAACTCCATTGCAGCAAGCCTTGTAAGTACTTCTTCTTTAGTAACATCGGCAAATTTTTCCTGCAACATGGGTAAGTAGGTTTGATAATCTCCATGAGAAATATCTGCCTGTAATAATTTATCCATGAAAGCATAAAACTGTTTTCTGCAAACATCTTTACCGCTGGGTATTTCTAATTTGTGAAAAGGAACCTGTACTATTTTTTCAATTTGTCTGATTTTATAAATCTCTTTCGGATGAATAATACTCATACAAATTCCTGTACTGCCTGCACGACCTGTTCTGCCGCTTCTATGTGTGTACACTTCCACATCATCGGGTAATTCAAAATTAATGACGTGTGTAATTTCTTTTACATCAATACCTCTTGCAGCTACATCAGTAGCTACTAAAAGTTGTAATGTTTTTTCACGAAATTCACCCATTACTTTATCGCGTTGCTGCTGTGTTAAATCGCCATGCAATGCATCAATATCATAACCATCCCGTGTTAATTTTTCAGCAATATTTTGTGCATCCATTTTAGTTCTGGTAAAGATGATGCCATAAATACCGGGGTTAAAATCTATTAAACGCTTTAATGCTTCATACCTGTGCTGTGCCTGCGTTACATAATATTGATGGTCAATGTTTTTATTAGCCGTATTTACTTTACCAACCGTAACTTCAACCGGTTCTTTCATGTAGCGTTTGCTAACTTTTTTTATTTCCGGTGGCATGGTAGCACTGAACAACCAGGTACTTTCACGTTTAGGCGTATTCTGTAAAATAAATTCAATGTCTTCCTGAAAGCCCATGTTCAGCATTTCATCTGCTTCATCTAACACTACATATTTTATCTGTTCCAGATTAATGGCTTTTCTTTCAATTAAATCAATCAATCTTCCCGGTGTTGCTACTACAATCTGAACGCCTCGTTTTAAATCACGAATTTGCATACCGATTGATGCACCGCCATAAACAGCCACCACATGCATACCCGGGATAAACTTTTTAAACAACTCTACTTCGCTTACAATTTGTAAACACAATTCGCGTGTAGGGCATACTACCAATGCCTGAGGAAATTTTTGTTTCTCATCAACTACTTGCAATAAAGGCAAACCGAATGCTGCCGTTTTACCTGTGCCTGTTTGAGCCAACCCGATTAAATCTTTAGTACCGCTTAATAATACAGGAATCGCCTGTTCCTGAATTGGCGTTGGGTTCACAAATCCCAATGCATCTGTAGCTTTAATCAAATTCGCATCCAAGCCTAACTCACTAAATGTCATATTCTATTTTTAAAATTTGCGGCAAAGGTAACTGAAATACGCTCCCTGCCTGCATTTTATTTGTTTTAAGTGTTTTGGTAACCGGCTTTTGTACTGCTATTTGGCTGCGGTTGCGTCGCACACTTGTACGTTCTGTTGGTTATTCATCTTTTCTGAACCATGATTTATTGGATTAATGGATTGTGTTGATTTTACTGTTTTAAAAATTTTTGCCAATTATTTTTCCAGTAAGTTGCATCATCGAATTCTTTATTACCATCCCATTTTATTTCTTGAATTACATTTTCGGTCTTATCATTTGTAGACTTACTGATTACAATTTTTTTGGTTATATAATTACCATTTTCTTCAGAGTATTGTGTTTCATTCCTAATAACTCCTAGTTTTATTTTTTTATAATCTGAAATTTGAAATAAGACAGAAAATATTTCTCCTCTCTTATAATATTGTTTATAATAGTAAACGTTTGATTTTTCATTAATTATTTTCATGTGCTCCACTTCGTCATCAAATTCCTTTTTAGGAAAAAAACCACTATGTATATAAACATTTTTGATAGGGTTGTATAGCCACGTGTCAGCATCCCAATTATTAGAAGAACCAAAATCTATATACCCATCATTATTAATGTCCCGGAACATAATTCTACTCTCACATTCAATCGAGTCTGAAATTACTTCCCATTTCTTGGTATATTTTTCAAGTATTAATATGTAATCTTCCTTTGCTTTTATTCTAAAACGAAATCTTATTTTATTTACGACAAATTCATATGGCTTCTTTATGAAAGCATTATACTCAACCTCCTTACTTTGTGAAAATGCACTCTCACATGCTAGCATTAAAATAAATAAATAAAGAATTTTTGTTTTCATATTATGAATCATTTAATCCAATAAATCATGGTTCAGACTACTTTATTATTCGTTTAATCTTATTCGCGTTTTCCATCAACTCATTTAAGTAATCAATATTCTCTTTTTCCAATGCACTTTTAAATTTTCTCAGTTGAGAAATATGTTCATTCAAAACGTCTAATACATTTTCTCTGTTTTGCATGAAAATCGGTGCCCACATAGCAGGGTTACTTTTTGCCAAACGTACCGTACTTTCAAAACCACCACCGGCCAATTCAAAAATGGCATCTTCTTCTTTTTCTTTTTCCAACACCGTATTAGCTAATGCAAAAGAAGTAATATGCGAAATATGACTTACATATGCTGCATGTGTATCATGTGCTTTAGCATCCATATACACCAAATGCATTCCTAATGTGGTATAAATATCTTCAACTGTTTTAACAGCTTCAGAATCGCTTTTTTCTTTTTCGCAAATAACACAGGCTCTTCCACTGAAAGCATTATGCACCGCAGCTTCCGGACCGCTATATTCAGTTCCCCACATAGGATGTGTGGCTACAAATCTTTTTCTGCTGCCATGATTTTCCAACGCTTCACACAAAGCAAATTTTGTAGAGCCTGCATCCACAACAATCTGTTTATCTGTTACCAAATCCATAATCTGTTGTGTAACGGTTACAGTACTATCCACCGGTATAGCTACGTAAATTAAATCTGCTTTTTTTACTGCTTCCTCCAAAGGCAATACTTCATCAACTAATTTTAACTCTAATACTTTTTGCTTGGTACTTTCTCTGTTGCATACGCCGATAATATGCGATGCAATCTTTTTATCTTTCATTGCCAGGGCAAATGAACCGCCGATAAGTCCTACGCCTACGATAGCAACTGCCCCCCCACCCCCCAAAGGGGGGATTTGAGAACTAATATTTTGAGACTGTATATTATCATTCATCATATTAAAATATTAGGGTTTAAAAGTCCCTCCTTTGGAGGGATTTAGGGAGGCTTTAATTCTTTTAATCGCTTCTTCAAAACGTTCAATACTTCCGCATAAACTTACTCTTATGTAATTATCCCCTTCTGTTCCGAAAATGCCTCCCGGTGTAATAAATACATTTGAGTTGTACAATACCTCATCACTTAATGCATATCCGTTTGCATAGTTTGAAGGAATCTTTGCCCATACAAACATGCCCACTTGCTCTTTTGAGTATGCACATTGTAATAAATCCAGCAATTCAAAAACTTTTAACCTTCTCTCCTTATATACTTTATTTACGCTGGTATACCATTCTTTACCTAAGCTCAAAGCCTTTGCAGCAGCGAGTTGTACGGGAAGAAACATGCCACTGTCCATATTACTTTTAAACTTCAATACTTCATCTATTCTTTCTTTCGCTCCGCATAACATGCCTACTCTCCATCCTGCCATATTAGATGATTTACTTAATGAGTTTAATTCTAATACCACATCTTTTGCACCTTCCACACTTAATAAACTTTTAGGATGATCATTTAAAATAAAACTGTAAGGGTTATCATGAACAATTAAAATATTATGCTTTTTTCCGAATGCTACAATGTTTGTAAATAATGCATCATTTCCGTTTTGTCCTGTTGGCATTTGCGGATAATTCACAAACAGCAACTTCACTTTACTTAAATCTGTTTTGCTTAAAGCTTCAAAATCCGGCTCATAATTATTTGCTTCATTCAAATGATAATCAACACAAACGCCTCCTGCTAACTTAACAGCACTTCTGTATGTTGGATAACCGGGATTAGGCACCAATACTTCATCACCTTCATTTAAATAAGTCATACAGATATGCATAATACCTTCTTTACTTCCAATCAACGGCAATATTTCTGTATCTGCATTCAATTCAACATTGTACCATTTTTGATACCAATCTTTGATGGCATTGCGTAATACAGGAGAGCCTTTATATGATTGATAAGCATGTACATTCGGCTTTGCACTTTCTTCCTGTAAAACTTTTATAACATCAGGATGCGGTGGTAAGTCAGGGCTACCGATACCCAGATTGATAATATTCTTACCCTGCTTATTTAACTCATCGATCTCTCTTAGTTTTTGAGAGAAATAATATTCGCCAATACCTTCTAATCTTTTTGCCACCCCCCCCACACCCCGAAGGGAGGGGTGTGATTCTATATTTTGAGATTGCTTATTAGTATTCATCATTTAAAATTTTTATGTTTTAGTCCCTCCTTCGGAGGGATTTAGGGAGGCTACTTATTTCCGTTTTTATAAATGCCAAACACTGTTAATGCTTCTGTTAATGATTGTATTTTATGAATGGCTTTATTGAATTGCTGAATATTATCAAACTCAAGATCTGCATGAAAACTATATTTAAAATTGGTTCCGGCAATAGGCATACTTTGCAGTTTGCTTAAATTAATACCTTCTTCTGCAATTCTTCCTAAAACCTTTGCCAGACTGCCTTTGGTATGATTAGTTTGAAAATTAACGGATGCTTTATTGGAAGTTTCATCAACAACGTTTTCATCTTTTCGTTGCAGTATTAAAAAACGTGTATAATTGCTTTTTTGTGTATGAATATTAGCCACAGCAATTTCTAAATGGAACAATTCAGCAGCTAATTTTCCTGCAATGCCTGCAATATGTTTGCTTTTATGTTGATGAATATGTTTGGCACTTAAAGCTGTATCTTCTGTATCAACTAACTTCCAGTTGAATTTGTCTAAATAATCCATGCATTGTTGTATAGCCATCGGGTGAGAATGTACTTCTTTTATATCTGCCAATTGAACTCCCGGGTTTACTAATAAATGTTGCTTAATGGGTAAATAAATTTCTCCTGCAATTTTTAAACTTCCTTTTTGCAATAAAGTATAATTGGGAAGAATGCTGCCGGCAATAGAATTTTCTATCGCCATTACACCGCCATTACTTTCTTTTTTGTTGGAAGCAATTTTTACAACTTCTCTGAAAGTGGCACAGGGTATAACTTCTACGTTGTTACCAAAATATTGCCTAGCAGCCATTTGGTGAAAGCTGCCTTCATAACCTTGTATGGATACTCTAGTTTTCATAAACAAAAAAATCCCGACTTCTCAGTCGGGATTTGTATTTTGATTTTCTTTTATTTGGTTAAGCTTTTACAAATACTACCCGACTACTTTGATTAAAGTAGTAATAGAAAAAGTAAAAGAAAGTATTTGCGATATTTTGTTTCATGACGAATCAAAAGTAAAAGCCTAAACTTTAACGGACAAATATTTTTTTGAAAATAATATTTAACTAATGTTCGTTAGTTAAAGTATTGAACAATAAAAAAGCTGTTACAAATTGTAACAGCTTTGATAATATCATTACTGAAATATATTACACGCTAGCACTACTCTCTGTTTCAGTATGCTTCAATTCGAATGTAATTTTATTATTTTCTTTATCTAAAGATGCAATTAATACATCTCCGTTTTTAACATTCATATTTAAGATTTCTTCCGCTAACGGGTCTTCTAAATATTTCTGAATGGCTCTGTGTAAAGGCCTTGCACCAAACTGTACATCATATCCTTTGTCTGCAATAAATTCCTTTGCATCATCTTTAATTTCTAAGGTAAAGCCGAGATTATTCAATCGCTTCATTACACTCTTCATTAAAATATCTATAATGCTGAAGATGTTTTCTTTTGTTAGAGAATTAAAGATTACAACATCGTCAATTCTGTTTAAGAATTCAGGTGAGAAAGTTTTCTTTAATGCTTTTTCAATTACAGCTTTATTATTGTCTTCCTGGTTCTGCATGCGGGCTGCGGTTGCAAACCCAACACCATCACCAAACTCCTTCAGTTGACGAACACCGATGTTGGAAGTCATGATAATTAAAGTATTCTTGAAATCTACTTTTCTTCCTAAGCCATCAGTTAACTGACCATCATCCAATACTTGTAATAAAATATTGTAAATATCAGGATGAGCTTTTTCAATTTCATCTAACAATATAACACTGTAAGGCTTGCGGCGAACACGTTCTGTTAACTGACCACCTTCTTCATAACCCACATAACCCGGAGGAGCACCTATTAAACGGCTTACGGTAAACTTCTCCATGTATTCGCTCATGTCAATTCTTATCAATGCATCTTCACTGTCAAACATATACCTGGCAAGGCTTCTGGCCAATTCAGTTTTACCAACACCTGTAGGGCCTAAGAAGATAAAAGTACCAATTGGTTTTTTCGGGTCTTTCAAACCAACTCTGTTACGTTGAATAGCTTTCACCACTTTACCAATAGCTTCATCCTGACCGATAACCATTCCTCTCATGTCATCGCTCATCTTACGCAATTTCTCCGTTTCAGCTTGTACCATGCGTTTAACAGGAATACCTGTCATCATACTGATAACTTCTGCAATATGTTCTTCAGTAATCGGGTAGCGTTTGTGCTTGCTTTCTTCTTCCCACAAACTTTTAGCTTTCTCTAATTCTTCACCTAAACGTTTTTCTTTATCACGTAAACTTGCTGCTTCTTCAAAACGCTGGCTTTTAACAACCTTATTTTTTTCATTTTTAATTTCTTCAATCTGTTTTTCCAACTCAACTATTTCTTCTGGAACATTGATATTTTTTAAATGTACTCTTGCACCAACCTCATCTAACACATCAATGGCTTTATCAGGCAATAACCTGTCGGTCATATATCTATCACTCAACTTTACACAAGCCTCAATAGCTTCTACATCATATTGAACGTTATGATAATCTTCGTACTTGCTCTTTATGTTAGTTAAAATCTGAATAGTTTCATCTACACTTGGCGGTTCTACCAATACTTTTTGAAAACGACGGTCTAATGCACCATCTTTTTCAATATACATTCTATATTCATCTAGTGTACTTGCACCAATGCATTGTAACTCTCCTCTTGCCAATGCTGGTTTAAAAATGTTAGAAGCATCTAAACTACCACTCGCACCGCCTGCACCAACAATGGTATGTATTTCATCTATGAAAAGAATTACATCGCGGTTTTTTTCTAACTCATTCATTATCGCTTTCATTCTTTCTTCAAACTGTCCGCGATATTTTGTACCCGCTACCAATGCAGCAAGGTCAAGGCTTATCACACGTTTATCAAATAAAACCCTCGATACTTTTCTTTGAACAATGCGTAATGCCAAACCTTCTACAATGGCTGTTTTACCAACACCCGGCTCACCAATTAAAATAGGGTTGTTCTTTTTACGACGGGAAAGAATTTGAGAAACCCTTTCTATTTCTGTTTCTCTTCCAACAATCGGGTCTAAAGAACCTGACTCTGCCAGTTTAGTAATATCTCTTCCGAAATTATCTAAAACAGGTGTTTTACTTTTTGCACTGCCTTGTTTAGCACTACCGGGTTTTGATTGCTGAAATCCGCTACGTTGTTTTTCATCATCAAAATCATCATCATCATTTTCAGTAAATTCAGATTTTGGTGTGGAAGTATTACCTGTACTAACCATTCCTAATTCGTTTCTGAAAATATCATAATCCACATCAAACTGATTTAAAATTTGTGTAGCAATATTTTCTTTATTTTTTAAAATGCTTAGTAACAAATGCTCTGTTTCAACCAACGGGCTTTTTAAAGATTTAGCTTCTAAAACCGTAACTCGAATTACTTTTTCTGCCTGCTTTGTTAAGGGGAGGCTGTTAATATTGGCAATATTTTTACCTGTTTTATCTTTAACTGCCAATTCAATTTCTTTTCTTAATTCGTACAAATCAACATTTAACTGCTTTAAAACTTTTATTGCTAAATTTTCTCCATCGCGGATAAGTCCTAAGAGTAAATGTTCTGTACCAATAAAATCATTTCCCAACCTCAAAGCTTCTTCTCTGCTAAACGAAATGATTTCTTTTACCTGAGCTGAAAAATTATTATCCATATTGTTTTTGGATTTATACAATGATAACGAATATTTTTGATGAAACTTACTTGCCATTTATTCACAGATGTGACGAACAACTATACTATGGAATTCAAAATTGATACCAAGGAAAAATTCACGACTTTAACTCCACAAGTAACGCATATTTATGACAATATGGCTGCGGATTTGGTTGCAGCATGTACCAATATTTTATCTACTTCAGTAAAAAATGTAATTCTTAATTTACAAAGTGTTACAGGCATTGATGAGCAGGCCGCTATTGCTATAACACAAACACAGCAAGCTTTTTACGATGCCAATGCTTCTTTTGTTATTTGTGAATTGAAGCCTGCGGTAGAGGATAATTTAGAACAATGGGAACTGCTTGACATTTTGAACGTGACACCAACAGAAAGTGAAGCATGGGATATTGTGCAGATGGAAGAAATTGAAAGAGAATTATTAGATAGTGATGATATTGAGTTTGCTATTGAAAAAGAATAAACCGATTTACGATATGCGATTTAAGATGTAATGATTTTTGTTTGAGCAAATAACTTTAAACCTCTTGAAAACTTAAACATAAACTATAAATGTTTGCAGTAACTATTTTAGGAAACAATTCTGCACTGCCGGCCTATGGCAGGTTTCCTACTGCACAGGTAGTTACTTTAAATGAGCAATTGTTTTTAATTGATTGCGGCGAAGGCACACAAATACAAATGGCGAAATACAAAATTCGCCGCAGCAAAATCAACCATATTTTTATTTCACATTTACACGGCGATCATTATTTTGGTTTGGTTGGTTTAATTACCAGTATGGGTTTATTGGGAAGAGAAAACGACTTGCATTTATATGCTCCGGCTGCTTTGGAACAGATTTTAAATCTTCAGTTTGCAGTGGCTGATACCAGGCTTCCATTTACGCTTCATTTTCATGCATTAGAACAAGAAGGCTTGATTATAGATAATAAAAAATTTGCTGTAGAATGTTTTAAAACGCAGCATAGAATTGAATGTTGGGGTTTTATTATTCGTGAAAGAAAACAACCCAGAAAAATTAATAAAGAAAAGATTAAGCAATTCGATATTCCATCTGCTTATTACGAACGTTTAAAAAACGGTGATGATTATGAAACAAAAGATGGAAGCATTATTAAAAATGAATGGGTAACTATTCCTAACAGCCATGCAAGAAGTTATGCATTTTGTGCAGATACCATTTATGATGAAACCTTGATTGATAAAGTAGCATCTGTTTCTTTACTTTACCATGAAACAACTTATCTGAAAGATTTAGAAGAAAGAGCTGCAGACAGATTTCACTCAACCACCATACAAGCTGCAAGTATTGCACAAAAAGCGAATATTCACAAATTACTGATAGGGCATTTTAGTAGTAAATACGAGCAATTAGAAGTTTTTGAAGAAGAAGCCAAAGAGGTTTTTACCAATACACAATTAGCAATTGATGGTGTTACTTTTTTAATTAAATAATATTTACCTCTCTTTCCAATACAACGCCAAATTCCTTTTTTACAGATTGAATTATTTGCTCGCTTAATTCATAAATTTCTTCACCTGATGCATTACCGTAATTTACTAAAACTAAAGGCTGCAAAGGGTTACAGCCTGCATCACCCTTACGGTACCCTTTCCATCCGCATTTTTCAATTAACCAAGCTGCAGCTAATTTATAATTCATTGCATCAACGGGATAGCTCACCAAATCTTTATGATATTCCCAAATCGTATGCTTTCTGAATTTTGATACAACCGGGTTTTTAAAGAAGCTTCCTGCGTTGCCAATAAGTTTCGGGTCAGGTAATTTAGAGGAACGGATATTAATAACAGCCTGCGAAATATTTTTAATAGATAGTTCTTTAACGCTCATTGCTTCCAACTCTTTTTCAATAGCCCCATATTGTGTATTAAACTTTGGATGTTTATTTAGTTTGAGTGTAATATTCAGAATGATAAACTGATTTTTGAATTTGTTTTTAAAAATACTTTCTCTGTAACCAAATGCACAATCATTCAGCTTAAAAGTTTGAACAGTTTTATCCTGCCAATGATAAGCTTCCAATTCATAAAAAACATCTTTCAACTCAACACCATAAGCACCAATATTTTGAATAGGTGCTGCACCCACACAACCGGGAATTAAACTTAAGTTTTCAATACCGGCATAATTATGTTCAATGCAATACAAAACCAAATGATGCCATAACTCACCTGCTGCTGCTTTTACATAAACATGTTCTGTATCTTCTTTAATAACTTCAATTCCTTTCAATTCATTTTTTAAAACAATGCCATCAAAGTTTTTGGTGAATAAAATATTACTTCCACCACCGAGAATTAATTGTGAATCATGTACCGTGAAACGTGAATCAGAAAACAGTTCTTCTAATTCATTTAATGATTGAAATAATGCAAACTGTTTTGCAATGACATCAATATTAAAAGTGTTGTACGGTTTTAGCGATATGTTTTTTTGTATTTCCATGCATTACTAATTTATCATTCACCATATAAATAATTATAACGGGTCAACATCAGGAATTATTGAAACGCCACTATAAACTTTGTTAGAGTGAATAATATTCGATTGTTGTTGAATTTCTTTTTTACATTGATTTATCAGGTTAGCATCTTTCGGCAACTTCAGCATTAATTCCCATAAATATTGATTGCGGATTCTATCAACTATCGGTTGTGCAGGTCCGTTCAAATAGGCTCCGTAATTGGGTTTCAAGCCTTGCAACATAATATTGGCTGCTTCTTCTGCAATATGCTTTTCTTTATGCTTAAAGGTTAACACAATCATTCTGTAATAAGGCGGATATTGATAAGCTTTTCTGCTTTCCGTTTCATACATGAATAATTTTTTATAATCGTGTGTTTGCACAAAATGTAAAACCGGATGTTGCAGGTTACTTACCTGCACCATTACTTTTCCTTTACCATCTTTTCTTCCGGCACGGCCGCTAACCTGTTCCATTAATTGATAAGCTCTTTCATTTACCCTGAAGTCTGCAAAGTTTAAAATACCATCTGCATCAATAATACCAACAAGATTTACGTGTTCAAAATCTAAACCTTTTACTACCATTTGTGTTCCCACTAAAATATCTATACGTTGTTGTTCAAACAGTTTAATTAAATTATCATGTTCATTTTTTCCTTTCACTGTATCATAATCCATTCTTGCTACTCTTGCATCAGGAAATTGTTCAGCAATTAATTCTTCCAATTTTTCTGTACCAAAGTTTTTCTGAATAAAATTACTGCTGCCGCAAGCCACGCAGGTATTGATAACCGGATAAGTTGTTGCACAATAATGACAGGTTAATTTATTTTTTGCTTTGTGATAAGTTAGCGTAACATCGCAATGCTGGCATTGCGGGATCCAGCCACAGATTTGGCACTGCATATATGGAGCATATCCACGTCTGTTCTGAAATAAAATAATTTGCTTTTTATCTTTTAATGACTGACTAATCGCTTCAATGAGTTGCGGCGTTAGAGCAATTTTTTCTTTGTGATGTGCAATGAGCTTTTTAATATCTACCAACTCGATTGAGGGTAATTCAACATTACCATAACGTTCATTCAATTCAACTAAAGCATACTTGTTTTGTGTACAATTGAAATAAGTTTCAACAGAAGGTGTTGCACTACCTAACAATACTTTTGCATTGAACAATGACGCATAAAAAACGGCTGCATCTCTTGCGTTATAACGTGGTGCAGGGTCTTGTTGCTTATAGCTCGCATCATGTTCTTCATCAACAATCGTTAAGCCTAAATTATTGAATGGAAGAAACATAGCACTTCTTGCACCTAACACAATTTTAGTTTCACCGCTTTTTACTTTATTCCATATTTCCACTCTTTCATTCGCATTGAATTTAGAATGATAAATAGCAATATAACCGCCGAAATGTTTTTGTAATCTTCTTATAATTTGTGAAGTCAATGCAATTTCAGGCAATATATACAATACCTGAAACCCTTTCTGTACATAGCTTTCAATTAATTTGATATACAGCAATGTTTTACCGCTCGCAGTAACACCATGCAGTAAACAAACATTTTTTTGATTGAATGCTACTTCTATCTGCTCCAATGCATTTTGTTGTGTAGCTGATAAAGTAAAGTTGATTTTTATATCCTTCGGTAAAGATTTAATTCTGTCAGTAGAGCGTTTTTCTGCAATTAAAATCTGTTTATCAATCAAACCTTTTAATTGAGCAACAGAAGCATTAGATTTTTTTAGTAATAATGTTTGTGTTACTTCTCCTTCTGTTTTTATTAAGTGCAGATAAGCCAACAGTAATTCCATTTGCTTGGGTGCCCTGTTCCAGTTGTTCAATAACTCAGAAAGCTTTTCTTCGTTGTTGTATGATGGGTGAAGAATTATGTAAGTTTCTGTTTTCTCTTTATACTTTTCTTTCAATTCTTCCCATACATAACAAACTTTTTTGTCAATGAGTTTTTTTATAACAGGATATACATGATTCACATCCAAAATCTGCTGTACTTCACTCAACTTTAATTCTTTCTTTATTTCTAAAGCCTGTGCTACTAAATATTCTTCATCGCTGAATAAGCTCCCATCATTCAAATCAAAATCTGCTTCTTCATTCCATATTAAAATACTTTCGCTCGATAATTTCAAATTTGCCGGAATAGCAGCCTGCATTACTTCTCCTTCGCTGCACATGTAATAGTCGCTCATCCAATTCCATAACTGTAATTGTTTTTCATGCACCAATGGCTCATCATCTAACACATTCAGTAACTCTTTCGGTTCAAACAAAGCAGGCTTTTCAGTATGCAGTTTTTTTACAATACCTGCATATTTTTTATTTCTCAGTTGTACTTCTACCCGTTGCCCGATTTTTATTGATGGCTGTAAATGTGCGGGAACAGACCATGTATAAGTTAACGGCAATGCCAAAGGAATAATAACCTCTGCAAATAAGTCACCAGACTCTGAAGAGGTGGTAAAGAATAAACTATTTACATTTTTTTCTTGCATGAATAAGTAACTAAAATAGTTGCTAAGCCAGTATCAAAAAAACCGATTATTTTCCTTAAAGGATTATAAGGCTGTATATCTTTTCAAGCCTGCTTCCATAATATCATATACTTTTTGTTTTAAAGCAGGCAAATCATTCATTGTTAAACCATCAACTTTTACTTCTTCCAGATAAATAATCCTGCAAATGCCGGGCGTTAAACTGAATATACTTTTGTAATGAAGTCTTTTAATGGTATCAGGTAATATAAAGGGTTTAATAGGCGTTTGTGTTTCTATAGCAACTCTGAAAGCACCGTCGTAAAAGGATTTGAGCGTATCACCTGTTTCATTAAACGTTCCTTCAGGGAAAAGAAAGATAGAAATACCTCTTGCAATAGCGGCTTTTAATGCACGTACACTTCTGGCTCTTGTTTCAGCATCTTTTCTATCAACTAAAATAACTGCTGCCCTGTATATCCAACCAAATACTGGTATTTTAACCATTTCATATTTCCCTAATGCCCTGAACGGTTGATGGATTGCTAAAACCATCTGCGGGATATCCATGTAAGAAATATGATTCGCTACAAAAATGAATTGCCTTTTTTTATCGTGTGGTGATTCGTAAATTTCTTTATGCCTCACTAAAATAAAAATATACCAAAGCCTTGCCCAAACTTTACAAACATTGTATAAAAAATTTCCACCTTTAATACCAAATGCAGATGAGATAAGAATTACAGGCAATGCCAACAACATAAAAAAAGCAAACATTACCAAAGCATAAACGCAATAAACAACCTGAACTGCTTTTATTATTTGCTTCATTATTTAAAGTTATGCTGCAATTTCTTTTACTAAATAATTTGCAGGAAATGGATGAGTAATAACAGTATCATTTTTAAAAATACCAAATATTGTACTGCCGCTGCCACTCATTGCTGCATAAACTGCACCTATTGTATACAATTCTTTTTTTATGGAATGAATAGATGGATGTTGTTTAAAAACTGCTTCTTCAAAATCATTTATCAATTCATCTTTCCAGGTTGTGAAAGGTTGTGTAATTATTTGCCTGATTGATTTTGAAGGAACAGCAGGTTGAATATGTTTAAAAGCCCAACCCGTTGAAACGTGTATTTGCGGGTTAACAATTAAAAATTTATACCCCGATAAGTTAAGATTAATTGTTTCCATTTGCTCGCCTCTTGAGGTTGCAAAGCAAGGTTTATTAATAATGAAGAAAGGGCAATCACTTCCTAACTGCAAAGCATATTGTATTAATTGCTGTTCAGGTATTTGCAGATTAAATTTTTCGTTCAATAATTTTAAAACATAAGCTCCGTTTGCACTTCCGCCACCTAAGCCGGCACCCATCGGGATATTTTTATGCAAGTGCATTTTTACTGCCGGCAATGCTGGAAAATCTTTTTTAAGCAAATGATAAGCTTTTATACAAAGGTTGTTTTGCTCATCTCCATCAATTGTTAATCCACTTGAAGTGAAAATGACAAGCTTATCATTACTATCGTCTATCGTCTGTCGTCTATCGTCTTGAATAATTTCAACAACATCATTAATTTGTAAGGGATAAAAACAGGTTTCTAAATCGTGATAACCATCTTCACGTTTGCGGATAATGTTTAAACCTAAATTAATTTTTGCATTGGGAAAACTAATCACAGATTTATATGATTGCTTTATAATTAAGAAATAGTGCGGGTTAAGATTTTATGACTGTACATCACCAACAATCATTTCAATCAGCAATTTTATTTGCGTTTATTCATTTCGTCGCGAATGGCAATAGCTTTAATATAGTCCTCATTTTCCAGCACTTCATTCAATAAGTTCTGTAGTTGCTCTAAACTTAGTTTATGCAATTCTTCATTTTCCGATATATCGTTAGTTACACCAACTGCTTCTGCTTTTTTCTTTTTAGTTCCGCCATTATCATCCATTAAAATACCGGCACTCTCTAAAATATTTTCGAATGTATAAATAGGGCACCCAAAGCGTACAGCCAATGCTAATGCGTCGCTAGTTCTGCTATCAATTTCAACAGTATCATGCTCATTAAAGCAAACTAACTTAGAATAGAAAATTCCTTCCTGCAAATCGTTAATAATTATTTCCTGCAACTCAACATTAAAAGCGTTCATGAAGTTTTTCATCAAATCGTGTGTAAGCGGTCTGCTTGGCTGCATTCTTTCTAATGCAACTGCAATTGCCTGAGCTTCAAAACCACCAATAACAATCGGCAAACGGCGTAAACCGTTTACTTCGCCTAAAACTACGGCGTAAGAATGCGTTTGTGTTATGCTGTGTGAAAGGGCTACAATTTCCAGTTCTATCTTCTTCATACTTGCTACGAAAATAAACCAAATTATTAAACAAAATATTTGTCTGAAATTTTGTTTCAGGATGCTACAGAATTGCAGATAAAATCAGGAATAATACCGCTGGCATTAATTTCTACATGTACATCTTCTGCACTCGTATTTCCTGAAAGTACCAAAGCGGTTTTAACACCAAATTTATTTCCACCCAAAATATCTGTTCCCAGCGTATCGCCCACCATTAAAATTTCATGTTTTTGAAAAGAGCCTTTTTTATTCAAATCATCGTAAGCGTACATAAACATTTGAGAATCGGGCTTACCGAAATGAATAAATTTTTTGTGCAACATGCTTTCGAGCAATTTGGCAATACCACCTGTTGCGATAGCTACATCATTTTTTGAAACGGGGTAAAATTTATCTGAATTGGCAACAATAACAGGGATGTTTTTATGACGCAGCAAATTCACTGCTTTATTAATATCGGTATTCCAATCAAAACCTTCATCATCTAAAAAAACAAATGCTGAAATTTCCTTTAAATTATTTAAGTCAGTATCATTTACAGGAATATGTTCTAAGCCTGATTGTAAAATATAATGAGCTGAATTTTCTGTACCCAGGTAAGCAATTTTTCCTGATGTTATTTTTTGTTGTAAAAATTGTTTTGCCATCATACCCGATGTAATAATTTCATCTACTTCAATTCCATGCAACCCAAGCCTGTAGAAGCTTTCGGCCTGTTGTTCCTGACTTCTGGATGCATCGTTGGTTAGAATACGAATAGTAATGTTGCTGCTTCTCAGCTCATTAATTGTTTCCTGCACACCTTCAATTAAGCCTTTATAATTTTTTAAAACTCCGTAAGAATCTAAAAACACAGCTTTAAATTGTTGTGCAATGGAAAGAAAGGATTCGGTTGCTTGCATGGCTCATTTTTATAATTGAAGTGCATTGATAATTTTATCGGCATTGAATTTTTTTTCAATAGATGGGAAATAAATATCGTATGCTTCTTTCTGTAGTTTAGTTGCAAAAATTTCGTGAAAGAAATACCTGCCATCTTTAATTACATAATTCAAAATAAAAAAACGGTAAGCTTCTTTTAAAAAATGAATTTCAGGAACAGTTAAAGGATTGACTTTATGATATGCTTTCAGGAAAATTAAAAATCTGTCTTCCATTAAAGGGTCAATCAAATAACTGAAAACTGTTCTGTCGCCAATATCAGAAACCACCCTGCTGAAAAAATAAAAATCCATTATTCTGGTACTCATTCTGAACCAATCATAATCCCATCTGGAGTATAATTTAAATGAACTTGTAACAGAAAAATTGCCGATGTTCCAATCGATAAACACTGGTATTTTAGGGAAATTAGCTGCGTTCAGTTTTTCTCTGTTTTCTAAAAATAAAGCACACTGACTTTTAATAATGTCTTCATGTTGCCTGTGTTCATACCTACCGTAATCTGTTTCTAAAATGCGAAGCAAATAATCAATATCAAATTTTAAGGTTTTAGAATAAGGTGGTAAAGTGTTTTTTATTTCGGCACATGCTTTATGAAAAGATGCCATTTGTTCGCCCAGCTTTTCTATTTCTTCTTCATTTAATCTTCTCGGTAATTTTTTCTTTATCTGAATAGGGCGATAAAAAACAACCCATGCATCTAATACCTGATTTTGAAAGCGATACACAAACAACTTATCACCTTTCATTAAAGAGCGTGACAAAAAGTTTTCGTAAGGATGCGGAAGATTATTGGATAATGAATTGATGATGGTATGGTCTTCTATAAAGTGTTCATACTTCCCGAAATAAGAAAGTTTGGCAACGATAAATTTTTTATCTGTAAATGTTATTTTATAAACATAGTTAGTAGAAACTTTCGCACTAATATCTGTAATGCTTGCAATGGTTCGGCTATCATCATAATGCTGCCAGGCTTCCCTTACAATATTGGTAAAATCAATAAAACTCATGAAGCTATCATTAATTCGAATTAAATAATTTCAAAATATCTTTTCAGTTCAGCGTTAGGAATTGTTTCGTCAACTTGTCTGCATTCCCATTCTCTTGTTTTTATAAAATGATCAACAAAAGCTTCTCCGAACAGCTCTCTTGCAATGGTTGATTCTTTCATCATACCCGTTGCTTCCGCTAAAGTTTTGGGTAATGTTTTTAAATGTTTATCATCGTAAGCACTGCCTTGCACTGCGGGATAATCTTTTAATGATAAGTTGTTTTTAATACCATATAAACCTGATGCTAAAGATGCTGCAATTGATAAATAAGGATTGGCATCTGAACCGGGTACTCTTGTTTCTAATCTAACCGAATCAGCAGCATTATTAATTACACGTAATGCTGTTGTTCTGTTTTCAATTCCCCAACTAACTGTTGTTGCAGACCATGCACCTTCCACATATCTTTTATAACTGTTGGTTGTAGGTGCATACATAGGCATAATGTATGGCAAACAATATAGTTGGCCTGCAATGTATTGCTGCATTAGCACACTCATTTTATTTTCATCAGCAGCATCATAAAATAAATTTTGATTATTATTATCGAAAAGATTTTGATGAATATGCCCACTGCAACCGGGTAAATTCAAATTCCATTTAGCCATAAAAGTGGCTATCAATTTGTGTTTATAGGCAATTTCTTTTACCGATGTTTTAAAGAGAACCGCTCTGTCTGCTGCTTCTAAAGCAGTTGTATATTCTATTGCAGCTTCATAAACACCATCACCTGTTTCTGTGTGCAAGCCTTCTAAAGGAATATTAAAATCTTTCAACCAACTAAACAAATGATTGTAAAATTCCTGATGTTCAGATGGTCTTAAAATGGAATAGCCAAACATACCTCTTGATAAAGGAGTAAGATTGGCAAACTGCTTTTGATGCAATGTTTCCGATGTTTCATTAAAGTTGAACCATTCAAACTCTTTAGCAAATTTGGCTGTGAAGCCCATTGCTTCCGATTGCTTAATGATTTGCTTTAATAAAGTTCGGGGACATGCATTTTTTACCTGTTCATCTTCACTGAAATCTCCTAATACAAAAGGAATATTATCATTCCATGGAATAGTTCTGTAAGTATTAATATCTATTGAAGCAAAAGCATCGGGGTAGCCGGTATGCCATCCGCTGACAGAACCATTATCATAACAAACATCATTACAATCCCATCCAAAAATTACATTACAAAAACCTATATTATGTTCTAATGCTTTCAACAGTTTTGTTTTGCTGATAATTTTTCCTCTTAAGATGCCGTCAATATCTGTAACTGCAAAACGGAATTTATCTGTCGGTGATTTTTCAATGGCTTCTTTAAATTGAATATCTGTCATACCGAATATAATTATCAATTATAGCAGTTGAAGGTAAGTGTTTTATAAATGATGAGAGGTTTGCTTTCACTGAAAACAAAAATCCCTTTCTCACGAAAGGGATAAAATATTAAAGAAAAAATTATGCTGATTTCAACTTCTTAATTTCCTCCGTCAACTTCGGCACTACTTCAAATGCATCTCCTACAATGCCGTAATCTGCAGCTTTAAAGAACGGTGCTTCAGGGTCTTTATTAATTACCACCATAACTTTACTTCTGTTTACGCCTGCCAAGTGTTGTATTGCTCCGCTTATACCAATGGCAATGTATAAATTAGGTGCAATTTGTACACCTGTTTGCCCAACATGCTCATGATGCGGTCTCCAATGTGCATCTGCAACCGGTCTGCTGCAGGCTGTTGCTGCATGTAATGTTTTAGCTAAGTCTTCTAATATTCCCCAATGCTCAGGGCCTTTTAAGCCTCGTCCGCCGCTAACAACTATTTCAGCTTCTGTTAAAGGCACTTCACCGCTTACTTTATTAACTGCTGTAACTTTTACTTTGGGTTCTGCAATACTTGCCGTAACAGTAATTACTTCAGCAGTACCTTCTGCTTGTGTTACATGAAAACTATTCGGGTTTAATGAAATAATCTTAATTGCTGAAGTAATATTTACATTAGCAAAAGCCTTACCGCTGAATACAGATTTCTTTACAACAAAACCATTAGTGGTATCGGGCAATGCAATAGCACCTGCTACCAAACCGGCTTTCAATCTTGCTGAAACTCTTCCTGCAATGGCTTTACCTGTTTGGTTATGCGATATTATTACAACGCCCGCACCGTTTGCTGTTGCTGTATCTGCAATCAACTTGGCATATAACTGAGCATCAACATGATTTAATACTTCATTGGTTATATGATGAATTTTTTGAACACCATACTTTCCTAATGCTGCTACATTATCATCTGCAACTGTTCCTAAAACAATACCTTCAGCGGTTGTGTTTAATTGCTTAGCTACAGCAGCACCATAGGTAATGGCTTCTAAGGAAGATTTTTTTATTTGACCTTCTGATTGGTCTATAAATATTAAAACTGACATAATGAATAAGTTTAATGTTTAAAAGTTCAAAGGTTCAACGTTAAACTTTTATACGTAGAACCTTCAAACAACTATATGGCTTTTGCTTCTTCATGTAATAAACGTACCAACTCTGCTACATTATCTGCCGGCACTAATTTTACACCTGCTTTTGCCGGTGGCAATTCAAAATTCACAATGCTTGTTAATGTTTCAACCGTAACAGGTTCTACCACTTTTAAAGGCTTGGTACGTGCAGCCATAATACCACGCATGTTCGGAATGCGTTGTTCAGCCACACCTTTTTGGCAACTGACTACAGCAGGCAATGCAACTTCATTTACTTCTTCACCACCTTCAATTTCACGATTAACTACCGCTGTTGTTCCGTTCAATTCAAACTTGGTTGCTAAGGAAATGTAGGGAGCATCCATTAATTCAGCAACTATTGCACCGATAGATGAACCGTTATAATCAATCGTTTCTTTTCCTGTAAAAACTAAGTCGTACTCTTTCGCAATAGCTGCAATTTGAGAGGCAATATAAAAGCTATCGCTGCTATCAGCATTTACACGTATGGCTTCATCACCACCTAATGCCAATGCTTTGCGAATTACAGGGTCGCAATCTGCACCGCCAACTGTTATTAAATGAATAACTGTTGCAGCATCTTTTTCTTTTAATTCAATAGCTCTTACTAAAGAATACCATTCATCGTAAGGATTGATAATCCATTGTACACCTGCTTCTTCAAATTTGGTATTACCATCTTTAAAAGCAATTTTAGAAGTGGTGTCCGGTGTTTTGCTGATACAAACTAAAATTTTCATTTGATATGATTTTAGCAATCTTTAAAATAGTTGCATAAACAACTAATTGCAAATATAGGTTTGTTTTTAAAGCGGCAAAGTTTACAGAAAAAATTATTCTTCAGAAGCTTTCATTTATTCTTTTTGTTACCAACGCCATCTCTACCGGCATCGTTCCTTGCCTGCCTGTCCGGTAGGCAGGCGTCGCACTCTTGTACAATATATTTTCATGGCAGCTATCATTCTACAGAACCGCTGCTAAAGTTCAGAACTGTTGACGGGTTTATGTATTTTTGTACAAACACTACACAATGGGCTTTTGGAGACAGATTGCAGAATACTTATTCATTAAAAAACCAGACCCTGATAAACCCAATACTAAATGGGTGAAATATATGCACGGCATGAACAGAATTTCGCTGTTTATGTTTTTAATTGCCTTGTTGCTGATGCTTGTTAGATTGGTTATTTTACCAATGATAAGAAAACATTAAGCCTTTAGTTTCTAACAAAATCATAAATAATTGCTGCAGCTTTTGCCGAAGCATTTCCGCCTGCGGAAAGTAAATTTTTTAAGTCGGCATAATCCTGTTGCAATTGCTTTTGTTTAGCAGGAATATTCAGCAATTCATTTAATTCATGTTTAACATTGGCAACTGTTAATTCATTTTGAATTAATTCTTTCACAACCTGCTTATCCATTATTAAATTAACAAGAGAGATATACTTTATCTTAACTAATCGTTTTGCAATCTGATAGCTGATATTGCTTCCTTTATAGCAAACAACCTCAGGCACAGCAAATAAAGCAGTTTCTAAAGTTGCTGTACCGCTTGTAACCAATGCAGCAGTGCTTTGCATTAATAAATGGTAAGTATCATTTTTTACTGAAGAAACATTTTTGTAAGGCTGAAGAAAGGGTTCGTAAAAGCTATCATCCTGTCCGGGTGCTTGTGCCACAACAAATTGATAATCGGGGAAGGATGCAGCAACTTCTAACATTATGGGTAACTTTTTAGCAATCTCCTGTTTACGACTACCTGGCAATAAAGCAATGATTTTTTTTTCGTAAGCTGTCAGTCGTGAGTCGTGAATTTTATTACTGTCATCTATCATCTTAACTCTATCATCTTTTTTCTTATACTCCTCAATTACTTCTACCAACGGGTGCCCTACATAGTCCACATTCCAATTCCATTTTGTTTGATAATATTCTTTTTCAAAAGGAAGAATGCAAAGCATTTTATCTATACACAGCTTCATTTTTTTTACCCTGCTTTCCTTCCACGCCCAAACCTGAGGAGAAATATAATATACTACTTTATAGCCCTGTTGCTTTGCCCATTCTGCAATACGCAAATTAAAACCAGGGTAATCAGTCAATACTAACACATCAGGTTTAAATGTTTCAATATCCTGCTTACAGAATTGGATATTTTTAAGGATGGTTGGTAAATTTTTAACCACTTCTGCAAAACCCATAAAAGCCAATTCCTTGTAATGCTTTACTAATTTGGCTCCGGCAGCCTGCATTAAATCGCCACCCCAGCAACGTACATCTGCTTCAGCATCTAACAGCAATAGTTGTTTAATTAAATTACCGCCATGTAAATCTCCGCTTGCTTCCCCCGAAATAATATAATACTTCATCAGGCCATTTAAATTATTCTGCAAAATACAGTTAATTAAATTCTCAGCATTTTTTGTAAAAATTTTACAAAAACTAAAAAAATAGTTTTACAACTAAAAAAATAGTTTATACATTTACTTTATTAAACCACCCGTCATGAAACAACTTACACGTGCAGAGGAGCAATTAATGCAAACACTCTGGAGATTAGAGAAGGCTTATTTAAAAGATATTGTTGAAGACCAGCCCGAACCCAAACCGCATAGCAATACCGTTGCTACGATTTTAAAAATTTTAGTTGAGAAAGGTTTTATTGGTATTGAAGTACATGGCAGGGTACATCAGTATTATCCGTTAATAAGTAAAGAGGCCTATTCAGCAAGCAGTATAAGCAACCTGGTAGAAAATTATTTCGAAGGCTCGTTTGCAGATGTAGTAAGCTTTATGGTTGATAAGAAGAAGCTGAAAGTAAAAGATATTGAATTGCTGCTACAACAATTAAAAACTAAAAAATAACTGCAATGATAACATTTGCATACTTTCTATTACAGGTAATTATCAGCAGTGGCGTAATGCTGTTGTATTACTGGTTATTTCTAAGAAACAAAAAGTTTCATCAATACAACAGATTTTATTTGTTAGCATTATTTGTATTGCCTTGGTTTGTTCCTTTATTTAAAATTCAGTTATTACCGCTAAAGCAAGATGCAGCGATGATTATATATTTTGCTCAGGCAATTGCCGATAATAATACTATTATAGAAAGTAAAGTAAAAGCTGCTGCATTTAATTGGAACATTGCTATAATAGCAGCTTATTCAATTGTATGCTCTGTAATTCTGATTGGCTTAATAAAAGCTTTGGTAAATATTTATCGCTTATTAAAACATAACAATTATAAGTATTGGCAAAATATTTACTTGGTATTTACTGATGCAAAAGGAACACCTTTTTCTTTCTTTAAATATATTTTCTGGAATAATGACATTCCACTTCAAAGTGAAGCAGGTAAACAAATGCTGGAGCATGAATTAATTCATATTAAGCATAAACACAGCTTTGATAAAATACTCATTCAAATAATATTAATAGTTGGTTGGTGCAATCCATTTTTCTGGATAGCTAAAAGAGAAATGAATATGATACATGAGTTTATTGCCGATAACAAAGTAGTTAAGAACGGCGATGCTTCGGCTTTAGCTGCTATGCTTTTAGCAGCAACATTTCCAGAACAAAAATTTTCATTAACCAATCCTTTTTTCTTTTCACCTATAAAAAGACGATTAGCCATGATAACCAATAACAAAAACCCGAAGTTTTCTTATGCCAGGCGAGTAATTGCATTACCTGTTTTGTTTGTAACAGTACTATTGTTTTCTTTTAGAAATATGGAGCTAAGAGAACAACAACAATTAATGAATAATGAGCAAGTTAAAGTTGAAAATATCTATTTGCAAGATGCCCCTGTTTCTACTGATAGCCTTTCAACAGAAGAACTAAAAGTATTTACTGGGAAATTAGATAATTTAAGAATGAAAAAAAAGCTTAACAATGGAAAAGAAATTACTGTTTTAAAAAATGATGAAGAAATACTGAAAAAAATATATCCTTCTTATTTAAAAATGAGTGAAGAACAAAGGTTAAGATTAAAAGTAACGATGCATAAAATTCCACCAATGCAGAAAGAGGTACCTTCTGAAACTCAAATTAATTCATGGAAAAATCCTAATCTTTATGGTCTTTGGATTGATGATAAACATGTAAATAATACTGAACTGAATAAATATCAAGCCAATGATTTCTATCATTATGATGCTAGCAAACTTTATGGGGGTGCAAAAGCGGGAAGGATATATTCTGTTCAGGTAGATTTATATACTAATAAATATTTTAAGGAGAAACTTAGAAAAGACTCTTCCTTAGTTATAGGGTTTTGGTACAGGAAACCCAATTCTACAACCGATACAACCCCCAAAGCACCAATCAATACTGTTCAGGTTACTGCAACCAATAATGGTTTTATTCAACCGAAATATGATTCTTCATTTAAAGTGAAAGTAAATAAAAACAAATCCTTAGATAGTGTTTTATTTGTTATAAATGGTGTAAAAATAGGAATAGGTTATAGTAAAAACGATAGCTCTATTAATCCCAAAAACATTCAATCTGTAAATATTTTAAAAGATGAGTCTGCTGTAAAAAAATATGGGACAGATGGCAGGAATGGTGTTATCGAAATAACCACTAAAGATTTTGATTACCATACCGAATCCAAAGAGGTTATAGAAATAAGAAAACAATTGGATGATGCTACTTTACGAAAGAAAAAGTTAGAAGCCCAATTGCAAGAATTAGAGAAACAAAAACAACAAAAGCGAAAATTAGTTCAAGATAAAAAGCAGCAATCAGAAAAGGAACAACTACAACAAGAATCAGATATCCAAAAGAAAAAGTTAGAAATTGAAAAAACTCAACAGAATGAACAGTTAAGTAGAGATTTTAATAGTGCTGTAAAAAGAGGTAAACAAGATTCACTAATCAGTGCCGGTTGGCAACAAACAGGTTCTGGGGATAATAAGGTATCCAACGAAGTAGAGGTTCGACCATCATTTCCCGGGGGAGAACAAGCATGGTTGAAATATCTTGAGAAAAATTTAAATCGTAATGTACTTATTAAAATGGGAGCACCATCGGGAAAATATCAAATTAAAATTGTTCTTACGGTAGATTTTAATGGCTTGGTTAGTGGAGTTCGAGCTCTGAATAATCCTGGTTTTGGTACAAAAGAAGAAGCTGAGCGATTAATAAAAAGTGGTCCGAAATGGATTCCAGGTACAATTGATGGATATCCGGCAATTTTTGCTTTTATCGTTCCAGTAACATTTCAGATATAACAAAATAAATCTAATACACCCACTTTAATATCAACGCAGCAATAACGTAAATAAGTGTTACAATAAAAATTCCTCTGGCAGTTTTATCAATATGCCTGTTTACATATACTGTAAAAACAATAGCATTTGCTAACAGCGAAAAACTAATCATTGCTGTAAGTAAATGCCTTTCTATGCCCAGCCATTGCACAAACTCTACGATAGTTAATCTTCTGAATTTCCAGAAATAAAAACCGAACATACCAACCAACGGAGCTAACAGCCCGATTAACAACCCTGTTTTAATATCATCTTTTTTAAACATACCTTATTCGTTAAAGGTTACTGTCATTTCGAATTTGGGTTCTTTCCCAACAAGAAATCTTTAGATTCTTGTTGATGAGATTTCTCGGCACGAACCTCGAAATGAAATTTATATTATTCATTCAGCGTTATCTGTGTAATCTGCGAGAAAAATTTACCAGTTTTCTTCTAATTGTGTTTTCAATTTGTAATCAGTTAAATCAAACTGAACAGGTACAACGCTTATATAATTATTCTTCAAGGCCCAAACATCTGTATCTTTTCCTTTATCAAAATTTACAAACTCACCTGTAAGCCAAAAGTATTTTTTTCCGTGAGGGTCTGCACGCTCAATAAAATCTTCTTCATATTTAGCATAAGCCTGTCTGCATATTTTCAATCCTTTAATTAATGATGCATCAACAGCAGGAATATTCACGTTCAGTAAAAAATGTTTCTGCTTTTTTTTGCTGAGCATATATTTTGCAATCTGCTCAATATATTTTTTACCGGGTTCAAAATCAGCCTCAATACTATAATCTAATAAGCTGAAACCTGCACTGGGTATGCTTTCTATTGAGGCTTCCATTGCTGCACTCATCGTTCCGCTGTAAATAACATTTATGGAATGATTGGCTCCATGATTCACTCCGCTTAAACAAATATCCGGTTTGCGATGCAACACTTTATCAACCGCCAGCTTCACACAATCAACCGGAGTACCATTACAACTATATGCTTCAATGCCACCATCAAAAGGCACTTTATTTAATCTTAAAGGGTGCCCGATTGTTATAGCATGGCCCATTCCACTTTGCGGTTTATCAGGTGCCAACACCACTACTCTACCCAAATGTTTTACTGCATCAACCAATGCTTTAATACCGGGTGCTGCAATACTATCATCATTCGTAACCAAAATAATCGGTTGTTCTTTTTGCTTTTTCTTAGCCATAAGGCTTGCAAGATAAGTAAAGCAAATTATGTACTTAGCGTTCGCTTATTTATTAGGCTTTTGTTGCGTCGCACACTTTTACTTTCTGTTCGCTACGCAGCATTAAATTATCATAAAGAATTTTCCCATTTTCTACTTTCTATTTCTTATTTCCCATTTCCTACCTCTTATTTTCGCATTACAAAAACACGCTATGCCACAAGAACCTATGTACTATGGAACCTATTTAGGTTTAGATAAAATATTAGATAGTCAGCACCCTGTAAGTTTTCAAAACAATAACCAACCTGCACACGATGAAATGTTATTTATTATTATTCATCAGGCATATGAATTATGGTTTAAACAAATTCTGTTTGAGTTAGATTATGTACTCAACGTTTTCAGTAAAGAAAAGATTAATGATAATTCAGAAGATATTAATCTGGTAAGGCATAGGCTGCATCGCATTATTAAAATTTTAGAATTACTCAATCAGCAGGTTTCTGTTTTAGATACCATGACACCGCTTGATTTTTTAGCCTTCAGAAATTTATTAACGCCTTCTTCGGGTTTTCAAAGCAAACAATTCAGGCTCATAGAAGCTAAGCTGGGCTTGCAATTAGAACAACGGCATCAATCAGCATACTATAAAAAAAACAATGAAGGTGGGTTTACGCAAACGGACTATCATACTATTAATGAAGCAGAATCAACAAAAAATTTACAGCAATTAATAAATAACTGGTTAGAGCGTATGCCTTTTTTTGATGCTGAGTTTTGGAGCAATCATTCAACCAATCATTTTACAGAACATACCTTCTGGTTTACGTACAGAAATATTTATCAAGACGGTTTAACTGAAAGAGAAGCAACAAAAATTATAGACTTTGATTATGTTTTGTTCGAACAAAAACCGGATGATTTATCTGAAGAGCAATTGCAATATTTAAGAAGTAATTTTTCGCCTAAAGCATTAAGAGCAGCTTTATTTATTATGTTGTACAGGGATTTTCCTGTGTTTCAAACATCTTATCAAATAGTAGATGCATTAATTGAAATTGACCATTTACTAAGTAACTGGCGGCACAAACATTTAATTATGGTTAGAAGAATGATTGGTATGCGTGTTGGTACCGGCAATACAAGCGGTGCAGGTTATTTAGAAGGTGCATTAAGCAAACACTATGTGTACAGAGATTTATCTGCTCTTTCAACTTATTTAATTGAAAGAAGCAAATTGCCTAAACTACCTGAGAGTTTAATAAAACATTTGGGGTTTGTGTAAGTAAATCTGTTTTAATGTTTGTATTTTTATTGACAAATTTATGCGTAGCATTTTCATTATAGTATTGATTTTTACTACTTACAATATACAGGCTCAATGTGTAACTTATCGCATTGCAGATAATGGCGATACCTTAAATTGTAAAGACAAAAACAATTATAGACAAGGTAAATGGATTATTCATATAGATGAAATTCGTGGGGAACCCGGCTATGAAGAAGAAGGCATTTTTAAAGATGATAAACGCGAAGGCAAGTGGCGTAGGTTTAATTTAATGGGAGATTTGATTGCCATTGAAAATTATCGCTGGGGTTTTAAAGATGGTTTGCAGCAATACTTTTACATGAATGCCTTAGAGCATGAAGAACGTTGGCTGGCAATGGACCCTAAGAAAAAGTTTGATACGATTAACATGCCTGATTTATATGACCCTGATAAAAATATTACAAAAATTATTAAGGTAGAAGGTTACTCGATGCGTAACGGTGTTTGGAAATATTACAAGGCAGGTTCTATGAATTTAGTAAGAACAGAAACTTATATGTTCGATTCTTTGTACACACCAAAACCCGATATTCCCGTTAAGCAAATATCAACTGTACCTGTTGTAAAAGATTCTTCTGCTACAGACCCATCCGCTAAAAAAGTAAAGCCAAAAGAAGTAATGGATTTTGAAAAGAAAAATGCCAATAAAAAGAAAATAAATATCAGAGACGGACGAACAGGCGGGCCTTAGCTTTCAGGTCATTGCGAAGATTCTTGCCTGAAGCAATCTGCTTATCTAAAGATCGCTTAGTTCCTCGCAATGATGCTATAACTTCAGTTATTGTAAAAAATCACTGACTATTTCTGCTATTCTTTACACTTTCTTCAAAAGTTTCAATTGTTACTGCATTGTCTAAAGCAAACTCTCCTATTCTTGTTCTGCATAAACTACTTAAGTAACCGCCAACACCTAAAGCTGCACCAAAATCGTTTGCTAAACTTCTGATATAAGTCCCCGTTGAACAAACAACTCTGAAATGAACAAGTGGCATTTCAATTTTTGTTATCTCGAAGGTGGAAATAGTAACAGGTCTTGGTTCTACCTTCACTTCAATACCTTGCCTGGCACTTTCATATAATCTTTTACCATCTTTTTTTATAGCTGAAAATTGGGGAGGCATTTGCAAAATATTTCCGATAAACTGATGTGTTGCAGTAAGTAATTTTTCTTCAGTAAGTAATGATATGTCTTTAAAATTTTCAGGTTCAGTTTCTAAATCGAAGGAAGGTGTTGTTGCTCCTAAAGTAATGGTACCGGTATATTCTTTTTCCATGCCCATATACTCATTAATTTTTTTAGTAAACTTTCCTGTGCAAATAATTAATAAGCCTGAAGCCAACGGGTCTAATGTTCCTGCATGGCCAACTTTAGGTATTTTAATAAGGTTGCGAATTTTTCTAACAGCATCAAAGGAAGTCCAATTAAGTGGTTTATTAATCAATAAAACTTTTCCTGAAGCAAATTCATTAACAGGTTGCATAAAAGCAAATGTAAGTGTTGAATTTTTTGTTTGTTGAATAATGAACTGAACGTACCTGCCTACCGGCAGGCAGGTAAGTGTGCGATACTTCGACTACGCTCAGTACAAGCTACACGAAAGCTTATTAGCAGTACAAAAGCTAAGTACAAAAAATTAAATCAAAGCTTTTGCTTTAATTTCCAAATACTTATTTAACGTATTGATTGTTAGATTTTTGGGAGAAGTTAATACAGCCATAATACCATTTCTGTTTAACTCTTTTACCATTAATCTTTTTTCGTAGACAAATTTCTCTGCGATGGTTTTAGTATAAACATTTTCGACTGTTGTTGCAGGGGCATTTAATAAAGACTTGAGTTCTGTATTTTCAAAGAAGACTAAGAGCAGCAGGTGGCTTTTATTTAAAATTTTAAGGAAAGGTAAATCTCTTTCCATGCTGCTGATACTTTCGTAATTGGTATAATAAATTAAAAGGCTTCTGTGATTAATTCTTGTTTTAACATTAATGTATAATTTTTCAATATCGCTTTCATTAAACTGTGTTGTTAGATTATACAATTGAAAAAGAATTTTATTCATTTGCATCGGGCTTCTTTCTGCGGGTAATAAATTAATCCATTTATCCCCATAGGTAATTAAGCCGGCTTTATCTTGCTTGGTTAATGCTACACTGCTTAATATTAAACTTGAGTTGATAGCATAATCTAATAATGTCATTCCCTCAAAAGGCATTTTCATAACCCTGCCTGCATTTATTATACAATAAACCTGTTGACTTTTTTCATCGGTGTAACTATTTACCATCAAAGTATCATTCTTTCTTGATGATGCCTTCCAGTTAATAGTTCTGTAATCATCGCCTTGCACATATTCACGAATCTGCTCAAATTCAAGACTATGGCCCTTTCTACGGATTTGTTTAATACCTGCTTCATTTAGCTTATTTGTTGCTGCAAGTAATTGATATCTTCTCATCTGCAGGAATGAAGGATAGCAAGCTACCATGTGTTCTGCGGGTTCAATAACTCTTCTTTCAACCAATTGTAAAAAACTTGTCGTAAAGCAATTGATGTTACCAAAAATATATTCGCCTCTTTCATTTGGTTTTAAATGATAGATAAACACTTCTTTACTATTTGCTGCAAGCTTTCCTTTTAAATTAAAATTTCTGTTTTGAAATTGAACAGGCAATTCATCGATTAAATGAATACTTACAGTGAAGGAATAATTTGAGCTTACTAAAAACTTAATTGTATTTTCATCTCCATTACTGAATTTTTCAGGCACTACTCTCCGAACAATTATTCCTTTTTTTCTTGAATATAATAACAACGAATCAACCAAAGCTGCGGCAACAAACAATAAAGCGAAGATGAAAACAGGCCAATTCAGTATAGTAAAGAAAAATACAAGAATGTATGCTATAACAACGGCTATCAACAGTTTATAAAAACGTTGTGTAACAAATAAAGACAAATAAAAAGCCTTTAGTTTTTTCATAGAAAAGTTATCGCGGTATTTCTATTGAAGTGGTTATTTCCTTAATAACATCATCTGTTGTTATGCCTTCCATTTCTTTTTCCGGTGTTAGAATTATACGATGTCTTAACACCGGTTTTACAACATATAAAACATCATCAGGAATTACAAAATCTCTTCCTCGCATAGCTGCAATTGCTTTTGAAGCTGTTAATACTCCTATTGAGGAACGCGGTGAAGCACCCAGAAACAATGACCGATTATTTCTTGTAGCATGAACAATTTTAGCAATGAATTGCAGAATTTTTTCTTCTGCAATCATATTCTTAACTGTTTGCTGTAACTGTTTAATTTCTTCGGCAGTTAATACAACATTTAATTGTGTTACAGGCAATGTTCCTTTCAAATCCTGTATAGATTTAAGAATTACTATTTCTTCATCTAATGAAGGATAGGGCACGTTTATCTTAAATAAAAATCTATCTAATTGTGCTTCGGGCAAACGATAAGTGCCTTCCTGTTCAACGGGATTTTGTGTTGCTACCACCATAAAAGGAAGCGGCATTGTATAAGTTGTTCCATCATTGGTAACCTGTTTTTCTTCCATTACTTCAAATAAAGAAGATTGAGTTTTTGCAGGAGCTCTGTTAATTTCATCAATCAAAATAATGTTGCCGAAAATAGGTCCATTTCTAAATTCGAAATGTGCAAACTTAGGGTTGAATACAGGTGTTCCTATTACATCACTGGGCATTAAATCAGGTGTAAATTGTATGCGTTTAAACTGTACGTCTAATGTTTTTGCAAGCAACTTAGCAGTAAGTGTTTTTGCAACACCAGGTACACCTTCAATAAGAATATGGCCTTCGGCTAACATGCCTGCCAGTAGGAGTTCCAGCATTTCATGTTGCCCAACAATAATTTTTCCAATTTCTTTTTTAATCTCTTCAATCTTATTATTTAAGAGAGATAAATCGGTTCGTTGTTCAAAGAAATTTTCTTCCATTACATTAGGTTTATATTGTTGAATAAAAATTATCAATTAACTGATTAAGTGTTATCAGTTCTGTATCAGTAACTGTATACTCACCGCCTTTATAAAGCTCAACCATTCTTCTCAGCGTTTTTATATCTTCTTCTTTCATACCGCTCCTTAATTGCACTGCATTCCAGTAATCATCAGCAGGTAAACCGGTAAATATGTTGTATCTGTTTTTTAAATACTCTGTAAAGTGTGCTATTTTCTTTTTTGCAATTACTTCATTTTTTCTACTGAAAAAGTATAAGTCGCTAATGGTTCTAACCATGTCTAATGAAGTATTTACCAAGGGTGTAATGAGCGGAATAGCTTTTTGTTTCCTTTTAAATGAAAGAAAAACCACTAATAACAATCCTGCCACTGCCCATAAAAAAGCGTTACGCAATGCAGGTTGCGTGAATATAAAACGTAAAGGTTCTGCATCGCCCATTTCTCCTGAACTCTTTGTGTATTCATCCCAATAAATAGTAGAAACTGGGCCCGGTAATGATGAAAAAAGAATTTCTGAGTATGCTTTAGTTCCTTTTTTAATTAAGTGATAATTACTGAACATATAAGGCTCACAGTGAATAACAACAAAACCTGAACCTCTTTTAATAGTTAAACAGGTTACACGGCCTTTATCATTTCTTCCTGATACACTGTAATCAGACTTTAAAGAATCATAACTTAAAAAAGTGATTGCACCATGACCGATATTGAAATAATCATACTGCAAAGAATCTGTATTCCATACACCAATACTTTCGTTTCTGTCAATTTTTGAAAAATTATAATTCATTTTTATACCTAACCACTTCTCTAATTCTTCATCTAAAAAATAAGCACTGATAAAAAGTACATTTCCTTTATCAACAAAGTCTTTTAAAGCATCTAAACTTTTATCAGGAAAGCCTGCATACAGAGCTACTACAAAATAGGCATTGGTACCGTATATTGTTTTACTCATAAAACTCTGAGGGCTTGAATAATTTGTTTTTACAGTTGCATCAGGAAATAGAACAGGCAACTGATCGTACAAAACATAAGTACCAAAAGGCCCTTTATCAGTTTTCTTAAAAGGATATTTTCTTGCTGTAGCTTTACAAACACAACAACAAAGAATAAGAATAATAGTTAGTATGTTTTTAATAGTTCTCAAATTATAGATTCTTTAAACTGCTTAAAAATATTTTGCAGTTGATTGAATTTTGTTTCTTCAATAATAACCTTACCGTACTGCACATATTCAAAAATGTATGTAGTTCTTCTTAACCCGTTTTGCAGTGTTGTTCCCGCAAGCTCATTAACATATTGCCAATTGGTTTTATGTTCGTTCCACTTTATTCTGTTAGTATCAGCTAATATTTTTAAATTTTGCAAATACATTAATCGTATTGCCAATGAAAAATGCTTATCAGCCAAGGCTTTGCTTATTGCTTCATCAAAAGAAATATCGTGAATATTTTCAGTTAATCCATCATTCAAACCTGCTTGTTTCAGAGATGCCGGAGAAAATATTTGCCTTAAACTAATTCCTGAAAACTGAAGAACAATTATAACAATAGCTACACCTAAAACTATCCATAACAATACTGAGCCATCAATTGCAGGAATTGTTCTTGTTTTTTGTTTGGCAGGCCTTTTAAATAACTCTTCACTATTGTATGAGCTATCATTTTCTATATCAGGATATTGAAAATCTTTCTTCTTTTTTAAAGCTTCCAATTTCTCTTCATCTATATACATACGTATATATTTTTTTTCTGAAGAAGTATCTGCATTGTACTTATGTTGCTCTTTAGAAGGAACTACAGAATCTTCAATTAATGTATCAACATCACTATAATGATTAGATAAAGTATCTGTTGACTGAGCATTGATTTTTGTGCAACAGAAAATAGCAAGAGAAATAATGCAGTTTCTTAATACACTCATGCTGCTGCTTTTTTTAATTTACGTTCAACAGCCAAAGGATAAAAAATAAAATACCATAATACAAAACTTAAAGAAGCAAGTAGTATTAACGCACTACCCCAAACAGGAAGCTCTATCTGGTTGGCTTCTTTATCAAAATAATTGCTTGAAAGGTGTGTAACATAGCTTTCTAACCATGCTGCAACTAAAAGCATAATAATCGTCATTACTAAAATTTTAGCAGAACGCTCCGCACCTTTCTGGAGCGATTGCATTCGCTTTAAAGTACCCGGAAATAAAATACTATTACCCAGCGTAAGCCCCGCCCCGCCTGCAATTACAATAGCAGATATTTCTAATGTACCATGTATCCAGATTACTAAAATAGATTGCCATCCCCAGCCATATTCAAAAAAGAAATATTGAAAAGAGCCAAGCATAACGCCGTTAACCATTAAACTATACAATGTACCTACACCGAATAAAACACCGGTAGCATAATCTAACAGAATAGTAATTAAAATATTGTTCAATGATATCCGTAGGAACATTACAAAATGATTTCCGTCTTTATATACCCCAAAAGGGTCTCCTTTCTGGATGTTGGCTTTAGTCATCTCTATATAACTATCCCCGACTATTACTTTTAAAAAACCGCTTTCATATATAGCACTTACTACTCCTATTAAAACAAAAAGCATGAAAAAAATTAATGCGTACAAAAGCTGCTTATGGTTTTGGCGAATAGCTATCGGTAAATCTGTTTTAAAAAAATTAAAGAGGGCCGATATTCTTTCTTTACGGCGGGAATAAATATTGTTATAAAATTTTACTGCTCTTTCATTAAGGTATTGGGCTGTTTTAGACTTTGGATAAAAAGTTTTGGCATAAGCTAAATCATCAAGTACCTGCGTGTACTTATAGCTTAATTCATCAGGGTCAATTGAATTTTCAGCATCAAATGCTTCCCACTTATCTTTATTTTTCTTAATAAACAGCGTTTCTCTCATAAACAAATACAAGATATTATTTATTTGCTCTCAACAAAAAATATTATTTTCATTTCATGGCAACAGTACCTGTAAATACGTTTGTTAACGTTGATATTAATTTTGAATTAGCGGGAGTTGATAAACGCCTGTTGGCTTGGTTAATAGACTTTGCCATAAGGCTGGCATTTTTATATACCGTCGGAAATTTATTTAACCCTAATTTTCATAACGAAGCTTTACAGTTAATTTACAGATTGTGCATCTTTCTTCCGTTACTATTTTATTTTTTGTTATTTGAATTATTGATGAATGGGCAAACACCGGGAAAAAAGATTTTAAAGATTAAAGTAATAAGTCTTGAAGGTTATAAACCAACTTATATACAATATTTAAACAGATGGATTTTCAGGCTGATTGATTTAGGTTTTATTACCATCATTTTTTTCGGAATTTACTTAGGCTGGGTTTATTCAAGCGTTTTTCTGATAGCCAATATTGTTAGTATTATTTACATGGTAAGTTCAAAAAAAGAACAACGCATTGGCGATATTTTGGCTAATACAGTTGTGATAAGGCTTAAGCCTAAAACCGCAATTACCGATACTATTTTCATAGAAATAGAAGACAAAAACTATAAAGTGAAATATGATAACGCTATCAAATTAAGTGATAGAGATATCAGCATAATAAAGAACGCATTAAAAGTTGCAGAAAAAAATAATCGTTATGAAAATCTTTGGAATATAGCTTTTAAAATTCAGCCTGTGATTAATGCAGAAGCAGGGGATGATCCTTATTATTTTCTTAATACAATCGTTTCAGACTACAATTATTTAACTACTAAATAAAATTATAATCTTGAAAAAGTTAAAATAGCTATTAAAAAAAATAAGGCATAAATACTTAAAATAATAATAGTTATGATGCCCCAAAACCTAAAACATGCTTTAAGTTTTGCCAAGCCCATAACAAATAATTCCTGACTGGCTGATTCAAGAGCAGTTTTCAGTTTAACAGATGATTGAAATAAATATAAAGTAGGAAAGAAATAAACTACAGCTATACATATATAAACAAACGTCATAACAAATCCCAATCCGGAAGTTACCGATGCATCTCTATACATACTTCTGTTTATTGTGGCAATGCTTGAAAAAATTGTTCCGGCAAACATGCCCACAATTACAAATAGCCCACATAAAATAAATCCTATAATACTTAAAAATTTTGCCCATTTAGCAAAGCTCTTAAGTTCTTCCGATGCTGCTGCATCTACAGTTAAGTCAGCCAAAACATTTTCTTGTTCCATAAGTTTATATTTAGAGTTTATGCCTGAAAATAATCATTACTTTCTTATACGCAATGAAGAGCCCCGATTTTTTTCGAGGCTACATTTATTACTTTAATAAGCTCTTGCAAACAAAACTCTTTCTTTACTTGGCTTTCCGGTTAAAATACAACTGCCACTCTTCTCTTCATTATTTAAAGGAATACAACGTATGGTTGCTTTGGTTAATTCTTTAATCTTATCTTCTGTTTCAGCAGTACCATCCCAATGTGCAGCAACAAAGCCGGCTTTGGTATCTAATACATTTACAAACTCATCCCAGTTATCAACTTTAGTAATATGTTCATCTCTAAACTGTTTTGCAGTATTAAACATATGCAGTTGAATTTCTTCCAACAACTCTTTAATATAAAATGCTAACCCATTAATATTTACTGATGATTTTTGTTTGGTATCTCTTCTTGCAACTTCAACAACATTATTAGCCAAGTCTCTTGCACCAATGGCAATTCTTACAGGCACACCTTTCATTTCATACTCAGCAAATTTCCAGCCCGGTCTAGCATTATCATTATCATCATATTTTATGCGAATACCTAATTCCTTAAACTGTTTTAAAAGTTCATGTACTTTATTATTAATCATTCCCTTTTCCTCATCGCCTTTATAAATAGGCACAATAACCACCTGCAAAGGGGCAATACGCGGAGGCAATATCAATCCATCATCATCGCTGTGTGCCATTACCAAACCACCAATTAATCTGGTACTTACGCCCCAACTTGTTGCCCACACATAATCCAATTTATTGGTTTTATCACTAAACTTAACATCAAAAGCTTTTGCAAAATTCTGACCTAAAAAATGTGATGTCCCTGCCTGCAATGCTTTACCATCCTGCATTAAAGCTTCAATGCAATAGGTATCTTCTGCACCCGCAAAACGTTCATTCGGTGTTTTAACTCCTTTTATAACCGGTACCGCCATATAATTTTCTACAAAGTCTGCATATACATCCAGCATCTTTTTTGTTTCTTCAATTGCTTCTTCTTTGGTAGCATGTGCCGTATGGCCTTCCTGCCATAAAAACTCTGCGGTACGTAAAAATAAACGGGTACGCATTTCCCAGCGAACTACGTTTGCCCATTGATTAATTAACAAAGGCAAATCTCTGTAAGACTGTATCCAAGTTTTATAAGTATTCCAGATAATAGCCTCACTGGTTGGGCGAACCACCAATTCTTCTTCCAGCTTAGCCTCAGGGTCAACAATTAATTTACCTTTTTTATCGGGGTCTGTCTTTAAACGGTAATGCGTAACTACAGCACATTCTTTCGCAAAGCCTTCTGCATTTTTTTCTTCAGCTTCAAACAAACTTTTGGGTACAAACAAAGGAAAGTATGCATTAACATGCCCGGTTTCTTTAAACATTCTGTCTAAAACATCACGCATATTTTCCCATAAAGCAAAACCGTAAGGCTTAATAACCATACAACCCCTAACTGCACTGTAATCTGCCAATTGAGATTTCAAAATCAAATCATTGTACCACTGAGAGTAATCCTGAGAACGAGAAGTAATTTCTTTGCCCATTTTATAAAAATATTTTTGTTATCAACGCCGGTACTTAAATCGGCTTCTATTGCGTCGCACACTTATACGTTCTTATCTTTTGGCAGCAAATTTGCAAACTTTTACTTTTATTTAACAAACTAACAAGCGTTCGCCCATACTACGGTAAAATTTTTGCTATTAAAAAAGTATAGTAACGATTGCGACAAATGTATGTAACTTCACATTAATTAACTTCTTAAACCTTGTGGCATGAAACACAAAATTTTACCCATTATTTCTACAGTGCTTATTTTAAGTAGTTGTTCTACTGCTTATAAATCTACTCAAACACCGGATGATGTTTATTATTCACCTGCCACAGGCATTGAAGAAAAAGAAACAGCAAAAACAAATAAACAAAACGATCGTTACGAAAACTATGTTAGCAGTAACGACGACAGGTATTTAAGAATGAAAGTTCATAACTACAATGTATGGGGTAGTATTGATGATTATGCTTACTGGTACGATAGCCGTTATGATTTTAGTTCCTGTGCCCCAAGCCGTCTTGATTTATGGAACAGGTACACTTACGGTTACACTTATAATTTTTACAACGGTAATATTTTTTATTGCGGTGGTTGGTATGGTTATTACAGACCAAGTCCTGTTAATTATGTTATAGGTTATAAAAATCCTAAAACAAATGTTGGCAATAACAGTGGCAGTTATTTAACAGCTTATAAAAACAGTAACTATAATAACTCAAACTACTATAATTCAAAATTGGGTTACAACAACAGCAATAATAACGGAGGTAGTTTTGGTTCTTTGGTTAAACAGGTATTCAGTTCATCTTCAAACAATGGTTCTAACACATCTTCCAATTCAAGTTGGGAAAGGCCAGCAAGAACATACACTCCTTCAACTAATACGTCTTCTTCAACACCGGCACCCAGCAGCAGTGCGGGTGGCAGTAGCGGTGGTTACGGAAGTACAGGAAGCAGTAGCAGTACACCAAGAGCTACCAGGCAATAAAATTTATTTGTTGAAATTAATTTAATAGTGATTGCACCTGCATTCATCCTAAATCTTTATGTATGCAAAAAAATTTACTCTTATTATTTTCTATCATAATAATATTTACTGCATCAGCTCAAACACCTGATGATGCATTAAGAACCGCATGGTTTACGCAAAACGGTACCGCCAGAAATATGGCGGTTGGTGGTGTAATGGGTTCTTTAGGCGGAGATATTACTGCTAACCATATAAACCCGGCAGGTATTGGTTTGTACAAAACAAAAGAATTGGTTTTATCGCCCGGTTTTAATTTTAATAACAACTCGTTTAATTTCAGAGGCACAGATACCACTGATAAAAAAAATGCTTTTCAATATGGTGCCAGCGGTATTATTTTAGGGTGGACAAATCATAACAATCCTAAAGGTTGGAAAAGTGATGCCTTTGCTTTATCAGTAAATCAATTGGCAAGCTATAACAACCACATTCAATATAAAGGCTTTAATAATTTCAGTTCATTTTCAGAACAGTACTTAGAAGAGTTGGTTAGAGACAGAGCAGATACCAACGCAGCATTAAGCAACTATATTTTCGGTTCTTCATTAGCTTTCAGAACTTATTTAATTGATACGATCAGAGGACCTGGCGGAAGTGTTGCAGGTTATCAAAGCTTGGTACCTATTTCAACAGGCGTTAATCAAGTGTATAATGAAGATACCAAAGGGGGCTATCATGAAATTGCCATTGGTTTCGCAAGGAATATGCAAGACAGATTATATATTGGTGGAAGCATCACTGTCCCTATAGTTTCTTACAGCCGGGATTTTTATTACAGTGAAACAGATGCTACCAATAATCCCAATAACGATTTTGCTTATTTTAAATATCATGAAGTAAATAAATCTAACGGTGTTGGTGTAGGAGCTAAACTCGGCTTTATTTATAAGCCGAAAGAATTCTGGCGTTTAGGTTTTGCTATTCATACTCCGCAGCTCATCACTTTTAAAGATGAAATAAGAAGCTGGATGGAAACCAATACAGAAAACTATGCTCATACTATAAAAGAAAGTAGTGATAATTTAAACAGTGGTAACCCGGGTACCAGAAGTTATACCATTCAAACGCCGTTACGTTTAATAGCCAGTGCCAGCTATGTTTTCAGAGAAATTATGAATACTAAAAAACAACGTGCCTTTATAAGTGCCGATGTTGAGTTTGTGAATTACGGCGGTGCAAGATTCAGACCTTTAAATGCTCAAAACGATATTGCGAAAAATTATTATACTGCTGCTAACGATGGAGTAAAAAATTATTTAAAAAGCAATTTTAATTTTCGCCTGGGAGGTGAATTAAAGTTTGACCCCTGGATGTTTCGCTTAGGCATTGCTTACTACGGAAGCCCTTATGCAGACGATTATTTAAAAGCTTACAGATTAATACCAAGTACAGGCATCGGTTACAGAAATCACGGAATGTTTATTGATGTTACTTATGCTTACACAATAATTAACGATGTAAACTTTCCTTACAGATTAAATGATAAACCTAACACATTTGCTACACAAACAGGCAACAGGCAACAGTTTGCAGTAACGCTTGGATTTAAGTTATAAAAGATAAAGCCCTTCGATTTGAAGGGCTTTATCTTTCTATTTAAATGATTTTTATCATTTTACTTCCAATCATCAGCTTTTAACCCTTGATTTACTTTTACTTCTGTAATAGTTATAGAAAATTTTTGTCCGCCTTGATCTAATACAATCTGTGTTGGTATTTGTACACTATTATAAGTTTTATATTCAGGATAAGAAGTTTGAATGACAAATTTCTGTCCCTGCATTTCTTTTTGTTGAGCAGTTTTTACTTTTAATGCAGTGGCAACATCATAATAGTTAGTAATAGCTCTGCCTTTTGAAGATTTAACCTCCACAGCATAAGCATCTTTACCATCAACTGCTTCTATACCCTTTAATGTAAAAGTATAATTATGTGCTGTGTAATAAACTTCTTCAATTAAAGCAGCTTCCTCGTCTAACTCTTCTTTATCATCTTCACTAACAGGTAAAGCCTGTCCTTGTTGAGATGCACTGTATACGCCGGCTTTAGCCATTTGCTTTTGAAAGACCATGCCCTGCAGGCTTACAGTTTGTACAAAATTATTTGGCAACACATATTTCTGCGATACCGCTAAGGTTGTTCCCTGTACGGTTAAAGAACCGGTTATATCAACATCTTTTATGTCTTTCAATTTATCTCCACCCCTCGCTGCAATGGCTTTGCTGATAATACTTTCAGCAGTTACAGAAGCATCTACTTTCTTTTCTGTTGGTGCTTTAACAGGGTTGCCTTCTACATCATAATATTTTATCTCGCCATACTTTCCTAAGCCTTTTGCAATTTCTTTTGCGTTGCCAACAATAACTATGGTAAGGTTATTTGCGGGAATATATTTATCAGCTATTGCTTTTACTTTAGCTGCATCAACAGTTGCTAAATTTTTCAAATAATTTTGATAGTAATCTGAAGGCAAATTGTAGCGGGCAACATTTAATGCAAAACTTGCAATGGTGCCCGGGTTTTCTAAGCTTCTTGCAAAGCTTCCGTTTACTTCATTTTTAATTAATTCAACTTCATCTTTAGCTGCAACTTCGTCTCTTATCTGCTTGAATTCATAAAGGAATTGCCCGATAGCACTATCTGTTTTTTCATTTCTAACAGCAGCATTAGCAGTAAAGTTGCCAACTAATTTATCACTGGAAATAGATGCATAAGCTCCATAGGTAAAGCCGTATTTTTCACGCAGGCTTTTATACAAACGTGCAGAAGATCCGCCACCCAATAAATTCGCTGTAACTCTTGATGGTATTTCATCAGGAGCACCGGGCTTTAACTGAATAGGAGCAACTATACTAATAACGCTTTGCACTGATGCAGGTCTGTCAACTAAAGCAATAAATGTTTTTGCAGGCTGAACAGGTGTTTTATAAACAGGTTTTGAAACAATACCTTTTTGCCATGCACCGAAATTATTTGTTGCTAATTTTTTAGCTTCTTCAGTAGTAATATCTCCAACAAAAATTAAATAGGCAATATTGGGTTTCCAGTAAGTAGTAAAATATTTTTTAATGTCTGCAACCGTAACATTTTTTACTGTAGCTTCTGTTTCAATTTCGCCATAAGGGTGATTGATGCCATACATTAATTTATTAGATACATTTTCTGCAATGGTATTAGGATCATCTTTTGCCTGTGCTAAGCCTGATAAAGTTTGTGTGCGAATTTTTGCCAATTCGTTACTATCTAATGCAGGGCGTAAAGCAATATCAGCCATTAACGCAACCACTTTACTGAAGTTATTGGTAAGCGACGAACCACTGACACTTGTTGCTGATGTTGAAATATTGGCTCCTAAAAAATCTATAGCTTCATCTAATTCTGCTTTTTTCATTTTGGTTGTACCTCTGCGTAATAATTGCCCGGCCATTCCTGTTAATCCTGCTTTATTTCCTTCAATAATAGCTTCTCTATCAATAGTTAAAGTAGCTGAAACCCTTGGCAGTTTGGTATTTCGAACAACAAATACTTTTAACCCATTTGCTAAACGGAAAGTATCCGGCTTGCCAATTTTAATATCGGGTGCAGGGCCCGGTTTCGGTGCTTTCGTTCTGTCAACCTGTGCAAACAAAGCGACAGGCACTATGAATAATGTATAGAGGAATATTTTTTTCATGATTATTTTTTTGATTACACGAATTATATCGAATTACACTGATTTTTAATTTATACTTTATAAACGCTATTTACTTTTTAGTTCCTTTTGGTACATAATACAATACCACACGGTTATCTTTATTCAAATATTTCCTGGCCACATTTAATACATCTTCTCTGGTTACTTTATCAAACTTTTTAATTTCTGTATTAATTAAATCTGCATCGCCAAAGTAAACTTCGTAATTAGCTAAGGTTTCTGCAATACCCTCCATTGTTGAGTTTCGTGTTACAAAAGCTGTTGTTGTTTGGTTCTTAACTTTTTGAAATTCTTTCTCACTTACCGAATTGGTTTTTATTTCATTCACAACAGAATCAATATTCAACTCTAAAATTTCCGGTTTTACATTCATATTGGCAATACCGTAAGTAATAAACAAACCCGCATCTTCCAAGGCATAATTAAAAGCACCTGATTGAATTGCTAATTGTTTTTCATCAACAATTTTTTTATTCAGGCGGGAAGAATTTCCACCTGATAAAATGGTGCTTAAAATATTAAAAGCATAATATTCTTCGCTACCTTGTTTGGGTGCACGGTAAGCCTGAATAACTGCCGGCAATTGAATATTATCTTCAATAACATCTCTTACCTCGTGCCCTAAAGGCGGTTCAACAGCTGTTGGTCTCGGAATAGTTTTAGTACCCGTTGGAATAGAAGCAAAGTATGCTTCAATTTGTTTTTTTGTTTCAGCAATATCAATATCTCCGGCAATAGTTAACACACAATTATTAGGCACATAAAACGTATGATAAAAATCTGTAAAGTCGCTCAACTTCGCACTGCTTAAGTGTTGCATGCTGCCGATTACATCCCAATGATAGGGCGTAACAGTAAATGCCCTTTTAAAAATTTCACTGATGATGGTTCCGTAGGGCTGGTTATCCAAACGCTGTCTTCTCTCCTCTTTCACTACTTCTTTTTGGGTGTTCACACCAACATCTTCAATTTTTGCATGCAGCATTCTTTCACTTTCTAACCATAACCCTAATTTGAATTGATTGCTTGGCAATAATTCAAAATAGTAAGTGCGGTCTTGTGTTGTATTGGCATTGTTATAGCCACCAGCATTAGAAGTGTATTTATCAAATTCTCCACGTTTTACATTATCACTTCCTTCAAACATTAAGTGTTCAAAAAAATGAGCAAAACCTGTATGAGCAGTGTCTTCATTTTTAGAGCCAACATGATACAATGCAGATACCGCAACAACAGGTGCAGAATTATCCTGATGAAGGATAACTTTTAAACCATTAGGTAATGTGTACTTCTCAAATTTAATTTTAGGTGTTTGTGCAGAAAGGCTGCTTACACCAAACAGCAAAGCCAACGGCAACGAGGGTTTCAGAAATTTATTCATGTGAGTTATTTAATTTGATATTGCAGCAATATAAATAAAATTACTACTGTATAAAATGAAATTATTTTGAAAGGTTTGTGGCAATTGCAGAAGCATCAACTGTTGCTGCATTATGCCATTCAACAGCAGTATCTTTTCTAAACCAGGTCATCTGGCGTTTAGCGTAATGGCGGGTATTCACCTTAATTTGTTCAACAGACTTATCTAAAATTAATTTATGATTAAAATAATCAAACAACTCTGCATAGCCGACAGTTTGCAATGCATTTAATTGTTGTAAAGGAATTAATGTTTCCACTTCTTTTAATAGCCCTTGCTGCATCATACTATCAACACGTTTGTTGATGTTATGATGCAATTGCTCTCTTGGTAATTCCAAACCTATTTTGACAATCTTAAAAGGACGTTCAACTTTTTTATTTTGCTTGAAGGATGTGATTGATTTTCCTGTTGCAGTAACTACTTCTAATGCACGCATTAAGCGTTGCGGATTTTGCTGTTCTGCTGTTTGCCAAAAAGTATTGTCTTTTGTTTGTACTTCCCGCTGCAACCAATTCAATCCTTTTTCATTGTATTGCTGAATAATAGCATCTCTTACAGATGCAGGAATGGCGGGCATTTCATCCATACCTTCACTAAAGGCTTTTATGTATAAACCTGTACCGCCAACCATTACAGCGATATTGTTTTGCTGAAAAATTGCTTCAGCACATTCTAATGCGTATTTTTCAAACACAACTGCATTAACTTCTTCATACACAGAATGTGAGTTGATAAAATAATGAGGTACAGCTTTTAATTCATCTTTATTGGGTTTGGCAACACCAATATTTAATTCTTTATAACACTGCCGGGAATCTGCCGAAATAATTTTTGTATTTAATAACTGAGCTAACTTAACAGCAAAAGCTGTTTTACCAACTGCCGTTGGGCCAACAATAATTACAACTGTATTTAATTTTGAATTAAAAATTAGAAATTAAAAATTAATAATTAAAGATTAATAATTAAAAATTGTCTTCATCGCCACCACCTTCTTCGCCAAAGCTTTCTTCTGCTTCACCACTTGACTCGCCTTCTTCGCCAAAACCTTCAGCTGCTTCTTTCAAATCATATTTTTCTTCAATGTCTGCAAACTTGTTCCCCAATAAGCTTTTAGTGCCGTATTGTTGCGGGCCTATTCCTTCTACTCTTGCAACAGCAGGGTAAGTAATTTTTGCATTTTCTTCTTTGCTCACATTAATCAATTCAACTAAAAAAGTCCAGTTCTTAGCAAAGTCGTACACGTAAATAAATTTTTGGTTAGTATCACGAATCTCACTGCCAATAGTAGTTTCAGCCATTAACAAAGGAGGAGCAACATATTTTTTATCGTACACTGCCAAACTTATTTCTCTGCCACGTTGCCAAAAATCGTTACTGCGGTAAAATGTTGCCTGATGCTTATTATCAAACTCATAAGACTTTAAAATAACAGCATGCAAATCTGCAAATGTTTGTGTATGCTTAATGACCACATCACGATAAATTACTTCATCTTCCTCTAAATAAATTCTGAATTTGAGTATTGCCATTCTATGTACGATTTACGATGTTAGGTGTACGATTATACTTGCAAGTTTACTACATTTTCTTTTCCCTTCAGGGTTAGGGCTTAACAGGCTGCAAGTTCAGTTCTTTTGCTTTTGCTAACATAAAATTATAAGCAGCATTGTATTCGTTGGCAACAATGCCATCTAATATGGCTTCTCGTATTGCATCTTTAATTATACCTACTCTTTTTTCAGGGTTTAAGCCAAAGGTTTGCATAATTAATTCTCCTGTTATAGGAGGCTGCCAGTTACGGATATGGTCTTTTTCTTCTACTTCTTTCATTCGTTCCTGCACCAATTCAAAATTCTGCAGATAACGTTTAACTTTTGTTTGATTTTTACTTGTTATATCTGCTTTGCATAATAGCATTAATGCATCAATAGCTTTACCGGCATCAAAAATTAATCTGCGTATGGCACTGTCTGTAATATTTTCTTTTGTTAAGCTTATTGGTCTTAAATGTAGTAGCACCAACTTCTGTACAAACTTCATTTTTTCATTCAAGGGCAGCTTCAGCTTAGTAAATATTTTAGGAACCATTCTTGCCCCAACCACTTCATGCCCGTGAAAAGTAAAGCCGTGTCCTTCTTCAAACCTTTTAGTGGCAGGCTTTCCTATATCGTGTAATAAAGCAGCCCAACGCAACCATAAGTCTTCTGTATTGATACTAATGTTATCTAATACTTGCAATGTATGATAAAAATTATCCTTATGTCCTTTGCCGTCTACATATTCTGCACCATGTAAAGCCATCATTTGCGGAAAGATAATTTGCAGCAAACCGCTTTTGCTTAACAAATCCCAACCAACCGATGGTTTTTGTGCCAACATTATTTTATTCAGTTCATCAGTTATTCTTTCCTGCGAAACAATTTTTATACGCTCTGCATTTTCAATAATGGCATTAAAAGTTTTATCTGTAATTGTAAAGCATAATTGTGTTGCAAAACGAATGGCTCGCATCATTCTTAAAGGGTCATCGCTAAAAGTTTGTGCCGGCTCTAAGGGTGTTTGAATAATTTGCTGTTCAATATCCTTCAAACCGTTAAAGGGGTCAATCAGTTTTCCGAAAGTATTTTTATTTAATGCAACTGCTAAAGCATTAATGGTAAAATCTCTTCTGTTTTGATCATCTTCTAAAGTACCGGGCTCTACAACAGGCTTGCGACTGTTTCTGTTATAACTTTCTTTTCTTGCACCTACAAACTCAATTTCAAAAGTCTCATCCCCCGCCTTCTCCAAGGGAGAAGGAGCTTCACTAAAATTGTTTGAAAAGTTTATTTTTATTTGTGCAGTACCAAAGTTTTTAAAAAAAGCAACATAAGGTTTTGGAGTAAACCTTTCCGCAACTGCATTAGCCAATGCAATACCATCACCCATGCAAACAATATCAGCATCTTTGGTTGAACGATTAATAATTTTATCACGCACAAAACCGCCAACCAAGTAAGCTTCAACATGTAATGCATCTGCTACTTCGCCGATAATCTTAAAAATATTTTCTTCTTTTTCAGAAAGAGAAATCTGCATGCAGCAAATGTAAGGTTGCGTATCAGTAATAATCAGTTGTACAATTACTTTCTGTCAAAACCTTGTCTTTCAATCATCCAGGCCGGATATTCAGGTGTTAGTTTACTAATGTGATCTAACTTCTCCATTTCTTCTTTCGATAAAACAATTTCTGTTGCACCTAAATTATCTTTTAATTGTTCCTGCTTTTTTGCACCAATGATAACTGTGGTAACAGCAGGTTTATGAAGTAACCAAGCCAATGCTAACTGTGCCACACTTATGTTTTTTTCTTTTGCCATTTCGTGCATTACATCTAAAATGTCAAAAGCTTTTTCTTTATTAATGGGAGGAAAATCAAAGTTTACTCTTCTTGAATCTTCCGGTTTGATATTTCTTCCATACTTACCGCTTAAAAACCCCCCTGCTAAAGGGCTCCACACCATTAAACCGATTTTCTGATCTAACAGTAAAGGAATAATTTCTCTTTCTAAATCTCTACCTGCAATTGTATAATAAGCTTGTAATGAAACAAATTTTGATAAGTGATTAATAGCAGCAATTCCTAATGCTTTCATCAACTGCCATGCAGCCAGATTACTGCAACCGATATATCTTACTTTACCGCTTTGTACCAAATTATCTAAGGCTGCTAAAATTTCTTCAAAAGGTGTTAAAGCATCAAAGCCGTGAATTTGATAGAGGTCAATATAATCCATATTTAAACGTTGCAGGCTTTCATTGCATTGCTGAATAATATGTTTACGCGATAAACCTATATCGTTAGGCTTATCGCTCATTTTACCTCTCACTTTGGTTGCAATAACCAAATCTTCTCTTTTCAAACCTAAGTTACGTATAGCTTTTCCGGTTAATGTTTCTGAAGCACCGAATGAATAAACATTGGCTGTATCAATAAAATTAATGCCGGCATCAACAGATGTTTTAATAATTTCATCAACAGCATTTTGTTCTAATTGCCCGATAGCTGCCCACATGCCTGCAGCAGCACCATTATCACCGAAGGTCATTGTTCCTAAGCATAGTTCAGAAACTTTTAAACCGGTGTTACCTAAAAAATTGTATTTCATAAGTGTAATTTTTTTGAGAATTGATTACAACAAATATCCTGATAAAGAAATCTTGTTTCTTTCTGAAAAACGAAATATTAAAATGATAATAGCAGTGAAAATTACAAAGCCTGTTCCATTAATACAGGTTCAGGTATAAACGTGTATGGTTTTAGTTCCAATACTCTGCCTTTGTGTTGTTTAAATTCAATCCAGTTCATTTTATCACAAACTTCTTCCCATAAATCTTCATAAAAAGCAATTGATTTTGAGTTTTTAAGTTTATGAAAAATAGATTCTTTATTATGTGTAATGGTTTCTATTTCTGTATAAAAAGGAATATAACTGTTTAATTGTTTAGCATGTGGTGTAACAGTAACAGCCAGGTACATTTTATGCAGGTTTTTTCTTGCCTGAACCATATTAAAAAAACTTAACACATTAGTAGCTGTAAATTTTTGAAAAGTATTGTTCAAAACATCACTGCAATAAACAGATAAGGGTGCGGGAATATTAGGCACTAAAACTGCATCTGCACAATTAAAAACATTATCGTGTATGGCAAATTTTCCCGGCGGACAATCAATAATACAAATATCATAATCATCCCTCACTTTATTCAATACGTAACTAATTGCCTCATTATTTAAAAAATTAACCCGAGTTAAATGAGAAGCATTATTAATAAATTGTTCAGAGAACTTTGAATCGTTACTTATAATATCAATATGGTAAGTATCTGCAGGCTCAATAACATCATAAACAGTAATATAATCGCCGAATAGCTTTAGAAAGTTGTTATCGTTTTTATTAGCCTTATTAAAAAAATAGCTGGTACCACCCTGCGGGTCTAAATCCCAAATCAATACACTTAAATTCCTTTTTGCCAATAAACAAGCAAGGTTTACAGCTGTTGTAGTTTTGCCAACGCCACCCTTAATGTTATATATAGCAGTAATTTTCAAGACATCAAACCTAAAAAGAAATGTGGATAACTTTACATTAATTTTTCAAAAATTCACAATTAATAGGTATTTCAGGGAGATTTAATTGTGGAAAAAAGCTTACAAGCTCTTTAATACAACAAGTAATTGATCGGTTTTAATATGAAAAGCACAATTAAAATGCCCTAACGGACAAGCTTTATACCCATGTAACCCGCAAGGACGGCAATCCAATTTTTCTGCTATTTCAACAACATAACTATTATCACTTAACGGGCCAAAACCAAAAGCTGGAACAGTTGAGCAATAAACAGCAGTAACATTAGCATTAGCAGCAGAAGCAAAATGCATAGGTGCAGAATCGTTTACATAATTCATAACAGCATCTTTCATTAAAGCCGCAGATTGTAAATAATTAAGCTTTCCGCTTAAATTAATAATGCTTGAATTTTTTGATGCAGTAAGAATATCATCACATAAATCTTTATCGCCCGGTGCTCCTAACAAATAAATGGTTGGCGATGACGGAAGCTGATTAATGAATTCAACCCATCTTTCTTTAGGGAATTGTTTTGTAAACCAAACCGATGCAGGTGCAATACAGATGTATGGTTGACTTTTATAAGCTGCGACAGCATCAATATCATTTTGTGAAGGATATAATTTTGGTTTAGCTGCATTATCATCTGTAAATGATTGAATGAGTTGATGATTACGTTCAATTTCATGCAAAGCATGCGAACCATTGCTTACAATATGCTTTATTTTTTTTGTGAAAAGAAAGCTGAAAGGATTTTTATTGAACCCTATTTTTTCTTTGGCATTAGAAAATGCAGTTAAAAAACCGGTTGCAGCAAAGCGTTGTACATTAATAATGGTGTCGTATTTATTACTGCGGATTTGTATAAGTAGCTGAAGCAAATTCTTGTACTTGCTTTGCTTTTTATTCCATATTAAAACTTTGTGCAAAAAAGGATGGTTGCTGAATAAAGATTCATTTCCTTTTCTAACTAAAAAATCAATTTGTGCATTGGGGAAGAAAGCATGCAATTTTTCCGATAATCCTGTTGCAAGAACAGCATCACCAATAAATGCGGTTTGAATAATCAATATTTTTTGCACGGCTGCAAATATACTCAGGCACGGTGCAGTAATTATTCAAACTCCAATTCATTATTAAAATATTCCCAATCGAACAGCAGAAACTTTGATGAAAGCCTTTTAAAAAAGTTTTTTTTTACAGTTAATTGATTATCATCGTTTTGTTTAGATGCAATAGCATGTTTATCTAAACCAAGATTCATAATCAACTGCAGAAAGGCTTTCATTTTTTCGGTTGGGACCTCTAAAACAACTTTTACCATAATTTCTGTTTAATACAAACTACAATAAATGTTTAAAAAAAGTAACAAAGAAGTTGCCAGATAAAAATTATTTAACCATCGCCTTAATAAGTAAGGGCTTATCAACAGTCGGTTCAGGTTTTAGTAAAGGTTATTAACATTAACGTATAAAAACAGGCTTTCCATCTACCCACTTAATAATGGAAGAAGCTTGTGCAGCCCTTGTTTCATTCTGTCTGTATTGTACAATATAATCCACACCTTGTTTAATATTCGCATCAATATCATTAAAAATTTCGGGATATGCCATTCCGCTGATATTAGCAGAGGTACTTACAAGAGGCTTTTGAAACCGCTTAATTAAATGCCTGCAAAATTCATCATTGCAAATACGAATAGCAACTGAACCATCACTTGCTAAAATAGTATCGGCAAAGCCAATGGCATTTTCATAAATAACAGTAGTAGGCTTTTCAGTTGTTTCAAGAAAATCAAATACTGCTAAATCAATATTTGTTGCATGTTGCAAAACTGTTCTTTCATCTGCTACTAAAACAACAAAGCTTTTTTCCGAAGGCCTCTTTTTTAAAGCAATGATTTTTTCTATTGCTGCTTCATTGGTTGCATCGCAGCCGATACCCCAAATAGTATCTGTAGGGTATAAAATAATGCCACCACTCTTTAATGTTTGCAGGCAACTTTCAATATCATTTGTAAAATCAATCATCATTCAAAATATCTTCTTATAACCAATAAGAATGCTTGTTAAATTGCAATAATAATTTTTTACAATGGAAATGTATAATAAACAAGTAGAAATAAGATGGAGTGATTTAGACCCCAATTTTCATTTACGCCATAGTGTGTATTACGATTGGGGTGCATTTGTAAGAATCAGTTTTTTAAATGAACATGGTATTACACCTGTTGCAATGATGCAGCATCATATCGGTCCGATTATCTTTCGTGAGGAATGTGTTTTTAAAAAAGAAATTCATTTAGAAGATAAGATAACTGTGAACTTGCAATTGATGAAAAGTAAAAAAGATGGAAGCCGATGGACGATGCAACATGAAGTTTGGAAGAATGGAAATATTTTATGTGCCGTTATTACCATAGATGGTGCATGGATTGATACACAGAAAAGAAAGTTGGCGATTCCACCTGATTTTTTTGCTGAAGGTTTTAATAAAATTCCCAAAGCCAGTGATTTTGTTTGGGTAGATTAATTTAATGGAAGATGTAAAAAGTATAAAACATAACTCACGATTCACGACTGACAACTCACGATACTTATCTTTACAAAACTAACAACTGTTCGTATGAATACTGAGATACATACATCACAAGATTGGATGGAAGTTTTGTGGACTGAAGTACAGCAAAAATTGGAGAAAATAAAATTAGGCGGCGGCAAAAAATCGATTGATAAACAACATGAAAGAAACAAATTAACCGCAAGAGAAAGGATTGATTTTTTAATTGACAAAAATTCATCATTTATTGAAATAGGTGCTTTTGCAGGCTATGAAATGTATGAAGCCCAAGGCGGTTGCCCTGCCGGTGGAACCGTTGCCGGTATTGGTTATGTTAGTGGTAAACAATGCGTAATTGTTGCTAACGATCAAACGGTAAAAGCAGGTGCCTGGTTTCCCATAACAGGCAAGAAAAACCTGCGTATGCAGGAAATTGCTATTGAAAATAATTTACCCATTATTTATTTGGTTGATAGTGCCGGTGTTTATTTACCCATGCAGGATGAAATTTTCCCTGATAAAGAACATTTCGGAAGAATATTCAGAAACAATGCTAAAATGAGTGCAATGGGCATAACACAAATTGCAGCAGTAATGGGTGCCTGTGTAGCAGGCGGTGCTTACTTACCTATTATGAGCGATGAAACATTAATGGTAGAAGGTAACGGCTCTATTTTTTTAGCAGGTAGTTATTTGGTTAAAGCTGCTATTGGTGAAAATATTGATAATGAAACTTTAGGCGGTGCTGCCACACATACCGAAATAAGTGGCATTGCTGATTATAAATTTAAAACTGAACAGGAATGTTTAGAACAAATTAAAAAAATTATCAGCAAGCTGGGAGCTAAGCCTGATGCAGGCTTCAACAGAACAGCATCTTTGCCACCCATAAAAAATGCTTCAGCAATTAATACAATTATCGGTTTGCATAATACCAAACCTTACAATGTGGTTGATGTAATTGAATGCATTGTTGATAGGAATGAAACTGATAACACAACATCATCATTCGATGAATTTAAAAAAGATTATGGCAAAACCATTGTTTGCGGTTACGCAAGAATTGATGGTTGGGCGGTGGGTATTGTTGCCAATCAACGGTTAATTGTAAAAAATAAAAAGGGCGAAATGCAAATGGGCGGTGTTATTTATAATGACAGTGCCGATAAAGCTGCCCGTTTTATTATGAACTGCAATCAAAAGAAAATACCATTAGTGTTCTTGCAGGATGTTACAGGTTTTATGGTAGGCAGCAGAAGTGAACATAACGGCATAATAAAAGATGGAGCTAAATTGGTTAATGCAGTTGCTAATTCAGTTGTACCTAAAATAACCATCATTACAGGAAACTCTTACGGAGCAGGTAATTACGCTATGTGTGGCAAAGCCTATGACCCGCGTTTTATTTATGCATGGCCAAGTGCAAAAATTGCTGTAATGGGTGGTGAACAGGCAGCTAAAACTTTATTACAAATTCAATTATCAGGTAAAGAAACAAGTAAAGAAGAACAGGATAAATTATTAAGCGAAATAAAATCAACTTACGAGAAACAAACCACGCCTTATTATGCTGCTGCAAGGTTATGGGTGGATGATATTATTCATCCGCAACAAACCAGAACAGTTATTTCAGAAGGTATTAAAGCAGCTAACAATAATGCCGTGATAGAAGAATTTAAGACGGGGGTTTTTCAGGTGTAAAAATATAAGGGTAATAGCATTTGAAAAATAGGGGGGTGCCTGTATTTTTATTTATATGTTGTATAAATTGTGGTATTATTTAATGGTCATAATTTGCAATTAAATAAATCATGATAAAAAAGCTAATATCATTTTCTATCCTTTTAGTAATAGCAGTATTTGCATTGGCAAACTTTATTACAAAAAGATTAAGTAATTGTAACCAGTTATCTGTCTCTCTCTTAGATTCTTTGCAAGGAAATTGGGCTTTATATGATGACAATTTATCAAAATTTCGAATTTCGGGAAGAAATTTATTAATGTATTATGACCAAGGGGCAAACAGTATTCAACCAGACGATTCTTACCGTATTTATTTTTCAGATACAGTTACCGGAGAAGGAGAAGATTTTTCAACACTTACAGGCATAGATACGACGGCTACTTCAGGAGAATATTTAATTAGAGTGCAAAATCAAGATAATTCTTATTCTTCATTCCGTATCAATGGCTTTCATCAAAATCAGACTGAAAGTACATTCTCTATGACGGCTACTTTTACTATGGGAAGTAGTATTAATTTTTTATACAAAAAAGAGTAATTATTTCTTGTAAAAGCAGTTATATTTTCAGTAAGAAAATCAGGAAGGTAAAATTTTATAAAACATTTTAGACATGGAACTTAAAGCAATTAATTATAGCTTGTTGATTTACTCGCTGGTGGCTTTAGTATCACTAATAATATTAATTATTGCAGTAGTCAAACAGATACAAAAAATTAATAAGTGATAGTTTGGAATGAGGTCTATATTATTCCTCATTCCAAATTTTCCAATTCTCTTCTGCCTGCAATACTAACATATCATATCCGTTTTTAGTGGTACAATTTTTTTCTTTACCTAAACGCAAAAATTTTGTTTCGTGCGGGTTGTAAACTAAGTCGTATAAATAATGCTTTGCTGTCAATAACTCATAAGGTAAATCAGGACATTCATCAATATTCGGATAAGTACCTAAAGGAGATGTATTGATGATAATTGGGTATTCATGCATTACTGTTTCATTCAATTCAGCATAAGAAAGCTTATCACTCTGTTTTGTTCTTGAAACGAATGTGTAGTCAATATTTAATTTTCGCAAAACATATTCCACTGCCGCTGCTGCACCGCCTGTTCCCAATATCAATGCTTTGTTATGATGTGGTTGTAGCTGTTGAACAAAAGATTTTTCAAATCCAATTACATCAGTATTGTAGCCATGCAGTTTTCCATCTGTTATCTTAACACAATTACAGGCATTAATTTGTTGTACCACATCATTGCTTTCATGCAAAAAAGCAATTACTTCTTTTTTATAAGGAATGGTTATAGCAAAGCCTTGTAATTCTTCTCTTAATAAAATAGCTTTCAGTAAATCAATATTGGCAATAGAAAAATTTTCAAACACCGCATCGGTAATATTTTCATGCACGAACTTTTCATCAAAATATTTTTTTGAAAATGAGTGTGACAAAGGATAACCGATTAAGCCGTAGAGTTTCATAACAGGAGTCAGAAGTCAGAAGTCAGAATATTTAAATTCTATCTTCTAACTTCTCTATTCTATTTATTAAGATACAATTCAAAGGTATCACCACGTAAACCAATACGCATGGCTTCCATAGCAATTACTTCAGATGGTGCAATATTTCCCAAATTAACATTGCAACCAATTAATTCTAAAAAGTATAATTGCTGTGCTTTTTGCGGTGCTTCCCAAATAATTTTTTCTTCAGGTATTTGTGTTAAAATTTCCTGCACCAATCCTTCTCTTACTTCACCGCTGCCACGATAAATACCTACATTACCTGCTTCACGTGCTTCAGCAATTACATAGCTGCTGCCGGCTTCTAATTCAGCCCGCATTAATTCAATCCATTTGTAAGGTGGAATAATATGTGCTGCATCTTTACTACCCACTTCACTTAAAACAGTTCCGTGTTGCGTTAATTTTTCAATGTATCCGCATTTTTCTGCATGAGGAATTGTAACAGAACCATCACTCACTTCCATATAATCAATACTGTAATCTTTACAAACCGCTATATAATCATCAAATTGATTACGCACCAAAAAAGCTTCAAATAAAGTACCACCAAAATAAATAGGCATACCGTAAGAACGATACACTTCAATCTTCTCTCTCAAATTCGGTGTAACAAAAGAAGTTCCGAAACCTAATTTTACTATATCTACATGAGGACCGCTGACGTCTAAAAAATTATGTACTTCCTGAATACTCAACCCTTTATCCATAACCATTGTTAAGCCAGATGTTCGGGGTTTAGCAGTGCGTTGGGGTATTTGTGTTAAATTAAAATTCATTGGTTAAAGAGCGTTTTATGAATGCGACAAAAATAAGGTAAAACGCTTAACAGGTTTATGAGTTACATCAACCAATGCTAATAAAATGCTAATAGATTTTTTTAAAAAAATAACTGTGTTACCAACATCAGTATTTCATAGCAACAATTGTTGCGTCGCACTCTTGTACTTTCTGCACCTTATTGAGCTTAATTTATTGTAATTTATAGAGTTATTCTAAACTACTACTTTGTTTAAAATTATTACTTTATCAATATTAATTGAAAGAGTAGTTATCATTGTAGTTAATATTTTTATTTTACTACTATGAAAAATTTATTGGCATTTTTATGCACTATTTTAATTGTTATTACTAGTAAATCTCAGACCTTTAAGAAACCTAATACCTATGCTTTTATTAACGCAGGTATTAGTGACAACAGAGAAAATTTATCAAGATTTGGCTTGGGATATTTTAGGTTAGGTTTTAAATACCAACCTCTTCAGCGTTGGTCACTTAATGTTAACTATGCTGTTTCAAGGAGAAGTGATTTTCCTAAAAATTTCACTTACAATTCAGACCCAAGTGCCTTACAAAATGATTTATTGGCATTATACATCGGAAGAAAAAGATCTGATTATACTATTAATAATGAAATGAAATTTATTAATACAAACATAATAACACTGCAAATTGCTTATGAATTCAGAAAATCAGGCAGCCATTTTGCACTTGAGCCAAAGTTTGGTTTTGGTTTTGCACAAAAAAAGTCGTTCGGTTTGCGTTTTAATGCTTATTTCTTAAACGATATAATTACAGGTGGAACTTTTATATCAGAAATACAGAATACAGATTTGCGTTGTTTTGATACTGGACTAAATATTAAATATTATTTTAAAAGAAGACAATGTGCTTATATAACTACTCAAGTTGTAACAGATGATAATGGAAACAGAAATGGTGCTTTAGAAGAAGTGCAATTCGGCATCGGTTATCAAATTCAATTAAATAGCATCATAATCAAACTAAAATAAGATTATAATTTCTTTCCTTTCTTATAACGTGCAATAATATCAACCACCTGATTGTTTTGTAAAATAGAAGGATTTAAAGCAACGAATTTCTTAAGCAGTTTGGCATTGCTTGTCATAGCGTTTTCCAATTGCAGCAATGCTTCTTTTGTTTTGCCTGTTGCAAATAAAATAGCACTGTAATAAAATATAAAAATAGCTTTACCATCTGTAGCTTTTATGGCAGCCATACATTGCGTTACAGCTTCATCAAAATAAGCAGCACTGATTAGACAACGAATTAAAGCTTCCCAACCTGCTGCATTGCGTGGCTTATTTCTTACCACATTACTAAAGTAAACTATGGCTTCTTTGGTATCGCCCAATTGCATTTTACACTCACCTAAAGCCAGATTATATTCAGGTACGTTTCTGTGAATACGAATTGCATTTTCCAAATGTTTTACAGCACTGTTCCATTGTTTCTCCAACATATAAGTGTTGGCAATTTTAAAATGCAATTTGCTTTCATCAGGATTTAAATGCACTGCCTTTTTATAATTAAATCTTGCCTGTGCATAGTTATTCATGCGGTGATAGCAGTGGCCGATAGCTTCGTAAATAACATCTTCAGGGCGGGATAATTCAATAACTTTTTCTAATACTTCAATAGCATCTTTATATTTTCTTAAACGCAAGTATGCATCGCCCATATTGCGGTAAGCATAATCAAATTTTTCATCAATTACAATGGCATACTCATACGCATCTAAAGCTTTTTCATACAACTTCAATCCCTGAAAAGCAGCACCCAGATTAAACCAGGCAATTTCATTGTAAGGATATTCATCAATAATTTTTTGATGCAGTTTTATACTTTCTTCATATCTGCCGGTAAAATCTGCCCAAAAACAAATTTTATAGAGGGCTTCATCATTATTGGGGTCTTCCTCTAAAATCATTTTCAGGCAATCAAACACTTTTTCAAACTGTTCGTAATCATCATATACATCTGCCAGTTCAAATAATAAATCCAATCGCTCTTCACCGTTAAATAGTTGTAAGGCATCTTCTAAAAGCGTTACTGCTTTATCCTGCATATCTAAAGCCAGGTAAGCATCTGTTTTAAGAATGTACAAATCAATATCAGTTGCATCGTACAATGCAGCATTATCTAACAATTCCAATGCCTGTTGGTATTTTCTGGTAGCTAATAAAATATCTGCTTTTCTAATCATTAAAGCAGATGAATAAGGAAATAATTCCAAGCCTGTTTCTGCTGCAGTTAATGCCTCAGTTAAATCATCTTTTTCATCATAATAATCAATAATCCGTTCAAAGGCATCTTCTTCAATAAAGCTGTGGCTACGACCCTGTTTGAGATTCTGGTACTGTTGAAGCAATTCTTTCAGGTATTCCCTGTCTTCGCGGTATGAATTTTTACTCATTTAATGGATACGGTTTACCTAAAGTAATAGAAAAAAACTTCTGTTCCAAACTTATTTTATCTTTTTTTAAAGGATATTCTCCTGAATTCTAACAAAAATTTTAGATTTATTGAAGTATTCTGCTATTTTTGTGCTAATGAAACGTAAAAGTTATACTAAAAAATTTGCTGCAGCCATGCTTTTAATCATGGTGGCACAAGTGGCTTTTGCATCACTTTCATTTTCTGGAATTACAGATGAGAATACCAAGAACAATAAATATTCTCTTAAAAATTTAGGTAACTATTCTAATAAAGCCTTCTCGCTTTCTCATTTAAGGGCTACCTTACAATATCGCGGTTCTATAGTATTAAATCAAAAAACAAATACTGCAGGCATTGAATTAAACTCTGCATTACAGTATGATAAAGGGAATACAACCTATGTATTGCCTTACAAGTTGAAAGTAAAGGTTCCTAAGTTTAAAACGCCAACTCCGGATAACAGATAAATTCTTTCTGAAGTATTACATTATTTTTATTCTTCTACTAATCTGTAGCCAATTGCGGGTATTTCCATTTTTGATGATGGTACAGGGCTCAGATTAATTTTTGAGGCAGTATATTTTACTGTATTTCCATTCGGCTGTTTTATTTCATACTCTAAAACAAGACCAGGAACTTTTCTGAACAAGTACTCATAATCTTTTATAGAAGGTGTTATAGCAGTGGCATAGAATAAACTATAACTGTCGCCATTTTTTAAAGTGCAGGTTAATTTTTTACAATCGTAGCCCGTAATTTTTTTTGTTTCGTTTGATGGAGTAAACACAACACTATCGTATAGGTTATTTAAAGCAAGCCATTTTTTTCTGCTAAGATTGGTAATTAATTTATTTTCTCCGATATGTCTCAGCACAACAATATCTGATGTGTCTTTATTAATAAATATCGTTTGTAAATAGTTGCGTGCAATTAAGTCTGTTCTTGATAGATTGCCTTTTATGTACAGTACTTTAGTAGTATTTTTTAATGCATTATAAAGCTGCTTATTTTTTGTACTGTCGGTACTTAATTCAAAAGTTACAGTACATTCTGCAACTGTTCGTTGCTGTGCTTTTACAGAAATAGTTATAAAGCTTATAATAACAAATAAAACTGTTTTCATTATTGCTGAATAGAGATTTGAACGCATCCCGAAATTTTGGGATGCGACGCAACAATTGTTCCAAAGTAGTACAACTGCTTGTTACAACATTAATAAAAAAGCCCCGCATTTACGGGGCTTTTGATTCATTTATTTTTTGTTTTGATTTTTGTTTTTCATTTCCTGCAGCTTTTTCTGGCTTTCTACCATTTGCTCATAACGTTCCTGAAACTTGCTTTTTTGTTTGGTTTTTGGATTTTTTCTTTTCTCCTGAATAGCAGCTAATACTTTTTCATGATCTATAAAATATTTCTGCATTACAAATTGAATTAACAAAGTAAGAATATTACTTACCGTATAATACCATGTTAATGCCGATGGCAATCTGTTAAACACAAACAACATCATAAAAGGAAAAATGTACGGCATGTATTTCATTGCCGGGTTATCCTGTGTTGGTGTTGATGATAAATTATAAATAGAAATTAAAAACTGACCTGCAACTGCTGTTAACGTAAATAAACTGATATGATCGCCTAAAGCGGGAATATTAAATGGTAAATGAGCAATACTATCATACACAGATAAATCGTGACTCCATAAAAATGATTGACCGCGTACTGCAATATTGGAATTAAAGAAATTATACAATGCAACGAATATGGGCAATTGTACCAATGCGGGAATACAACCTTTTAAAGGATTTGCTCCTGCTTCGTTGGTTAATTTCATTTGAGCCATTGCGTAACCTTGCTGGTCATCGCCGTATTTCTTTTTTAATTCATCTAACTCAGGCTTCAACACTTTCATCTTAGCACCGCTTAAATAACTGCCATAAGTTAATGGTGAGGTTACTAAACGAATAAAAACCGTTAACAATAAAATTACCCAGCCGTAATTGCTTACGAGCTTTGAAAAGAATGTAAACACAGGCATAATAATGTATTCGTTAATTGGTCTTACGAATGAATACATGTCTCTTCCTAAGTTTACAATACCATCCATTTTAAGACCGGTATTTTTCAGAATATGATAATCATTAGGGCCGAAGTATAATTGAAAAGGAATACTTGTTTGTTTTTGTACAGGTATTGTAGCATGCAATATTGCATCAACAACACCTAACTCTTTTGATGAATCTTCTGTATTTCTTGCCCACTCTACTTTTCCTGAATTGAAATTATTTTTCGCTACTAATGCCACATTAAAAAACTGTTGAACTGCCGCTACCCATTGTGTTGGTTTCTCGAATGTGTGTTCTTTTTTAGATGATATATAATCAAACTTACCATCTTCACTAAAACCAACATTACTCATTTGTTTTTCATAAGAAGCAGATTTTTCATGTTGAACCGGTGTTACTTTATACTGAACATTCAATGTGTTATTAGAAAGTAATTTATCAGCACCGTTCATGTTCACCGTCCAATCAATTAAATAATTATCCGGTTTAATGGTGTACACATGTTCAATGCCTTCACCTGCAGCATCTTTTAAATCATAAGTAACTGTTTGGCTACCGTCAGCATTTTTGGTAACTCCTTTAAAAGCAAAAAATAATTCGTCGCTTTTAGCTGTAGTTGTATTGCTTGTGTTAATTGCATAACTCAATACATCACTTTCATTACCCAACTTTACTAAAGAGCTATCGTAAGAACGATATTTTTTTAACCAAACAGATTTTATTTTACCGCCTTTATTAGTAAATAAAATTTTCAAAATATCCGTTTCAACAGTATCTGTTTTTTCTGTACCAATAACGGCAGTGGCTCCTAAATTGCCCGCAGCAGATAATTTGTTGGCGGAATCTCTTTTTAAAGAATCTAATCTCGCAGCAGCTATATCTGTCGGTTTAATTTTCGCAGCATTCAATTTGGCAATAGAATCTTCTTTATGTTTTTGAACTTCCATTGCAGCTTGACTCTGCTTACTCGTATACCAGAAAAAAACGAAAAATAAAACGGCTAATAAAATCATTCCAACCACCGTATTCTTATCTAACTTACTGTTCATATTTTTTGCAATAAAGAGCGGCAAAGGTAGGGAACTGAGGCTTACACAGCCCGTATTTTTGATTGGCAACTGCTGAAACACAGATTGAGCTTTCGTTGTGTCACTCACTTCTACGTTCTGTTCGCTATTCAGCATATTAACACCTTTATTTCAATCTTTTATTGTTTCTTTACAGCAATTCCCAACTACAACAGTTTTCCCGCTTCAACAAAATTTTTAATTGTAAAAGTTTAATTGTATGCAACAAAGCATCAAACGGGAAAGTTATGTTTCAACCAAAACGGAACAGTTTTTATGGTGGTTAGCTACAGCAGAGAAAGAACTACTGGAACAAAGCATAACCGGCAGAAGCAAGTACAATGTTATAGGTATGTGTGTACTTAGTACCTGGTTATTTGCAACATTAGCTTGGAGTTATTTCTTCAGCACTGTAACATCATCTTTTATTGCAGCTATTGCTTTAGGATTGTTTATGGGCTTTATTATTTTAACTATTGACAGAGCTTTGATTAAAAGTATCTCTCCTACTAACAATAGAAAAGTATTACCGCTTATTTTCAGAATAATATTGGCTATAAGTATCGGCACCTTTATGGCACAGCCTGCTTTATTATATTTATTTGATAAAGAAGTGAGGGTGCAGGTTTCAATTGATAATGAACAAAGAAAAAAAGATAAATTATCTCAACAGGAAGCAACTTACAGCACCACGAAAAATCAGTTATTACAACAAAAACAAGCATTAGAAAAAACACTGATTGATAAGTATGCAGAAGTTGCTGTTGCCAGAAATAATTTTATTGCAGAAACAGATGGCACTGGCGGCAGTAAAAAAATAGGACTAAAAGATATTGCCCAAGCCAAACAAAAAAACTATGAACATTTACAAAGTGAGTATGGTATTTTAAGCCAACAATTACAACCTCAAATTCATGCAGCAGATAGTGCATTAGCTGTTATTCAAACCAATATTCAAAAAGAGCAGCAACAGTTTGAAGTTTTATTAAACAATGGTTTCTTAACAAGAATAGCAGCATTAAACAATCTCATCAAAACCAATACTGCATTGCAGTTCAGGTACTATTTAATCATTTTTATTTTAGTATTGATTGAATTAATGCCGGTATTAGCTAAAACATTTTTACCTAAAGTTCCTTACGAAGAAAAGATACAGTTACATGAAAACAATGAACTGATTTTACAAAAGCAGGTATATGAAAATGAATTAGCTGAAGGGCAATTAGAAAATTCATTATCAACAAAAAAGGAAAGAGAAAATTTAGAAGTAAAGTTTGCTTAATTGATAAAACCGCCGACGAGGTTAATAACCATCGTCGGGGTTTAAACAAATCCAGTTAACGGCTCAACTTCTTGACAGCGGTTAAGAAAATATTACTTAAACGATTACTTCGCTCCCGGCGGACAATTAGCTCTTAAATAATTAGTATACAAAGTAGCCAAATGTTGAAAAGTGCCTGCTCCTTCACTAATACTGTGTGTTCTGTTGGGGTAACTCATTAACTGAAATTGTTTATTATTTTTCACCAATTCATTAATCAGCATTTCTGTATTTTGATAATGCACATTATCATCACCGGTTCCATGAACAACCAATAAATTACCTTTTAAATTTTTTGCATACGTAACCGGCGAACCTTTTACAAAATCATCTTTATTTTCCTGTGGCAAACCCATGTATCTTTCCTGATAAATATTATCATAACATAACTGGTTTGCAACCGGTGCAATGGCAATACCCGTTTTATAAATATCAGGATATTGAAATAGTAAATGTAGTGTTGTAGAACCGCCACCACTCCAACCCCAAACTGCTACACGGTTTGCATCAATATATGGCCTTGCAATAATTTGTTTGGCAGCCATTGCCTGATCTCTCACATTCATTCTGCCTAATTGTTTGTAAATAGCTTTACGCCATGCTGCCCCTTTTGGTGCGGGTGTTCCTCTTCCGTCTAAACTTACTTGTATGTAGCCATCTGCAGCCATATCACCTTGATATAAAAAACTACCTTGACTACCATAACTATCTTCAACAGTTTGTGCTGCGGGTTCTGTATAAACATAAAATACTACAGGATATTTTTTAGTTGAATCGAACTTATCCGGCTTAATTATCCAGCCATCCATTGTTACATTATCTTCTGTTGTTAATTGAAAAAACTCGATGTTAGATTTTACATCTTTCATTTTCTCCAAAGCATTGTACACTTTATGTCCATCAATAGCATCATGGCTTGGTAATGCAATCCATTCTCTTGTTTGCGGCACTATATGATTAGAAAAATTATGCGATGCATACAAGCCTGTAGGAGAAACTTTATAATCATTCATACCGTTTTGGTTTAATGGTGTAACTCTTTCCCCATCTGTACTTCCATCCAATTTAGCCCTGTATAAATATTGTTGCGTAGCATTATCTGGCGAAGCATAATAATAAACATAACCATGTGTTTCATCAACTGAAACAAAACTTATCATATCATGGTTGCCTTTAATTATTTTTCTTTCAGTGCTGCCATCTTTTGATATAGCATATATTTTTCTCCATCCATCTTTTTCACTTACCCATAAAAATTCTTTGCCATTATTAATCCAATCCCAACCGCTTGGGTCATCATGATTCCAATAACTTTTTACTTCAATCCAATCTTTTGTAGTTTCTGAATGAATGACTTTGTTGGTGTTGGCAGCAATATCCACCACATAAATTTTGCTTTCATTTTGTTTACGATTGAGCTGCTCAAGAATCAGTTGTGTACTGTTATTCGCCCATTCCATTCTGGGTATATAATGCTGTTGTGCATCGCCGGGAATGGTTATCCATTTTGTTTGTGCAGTTGTAATGTTCACAACGCCAATCTTAACAGGAGAAGGGCTTTCGCCCACTTTCGGGTATTCAACAGGAACCACACGAGAGTAAATGGAATCTGTTGTATTCAGCATATAATAGTTTCTAATTTTAGTTGCATCTACCTGCCAGTAGGCAATGCTTTTGCTATCAGGGCTCCAACGAAAACCATCTCTGCAACCAAACTCTTCTTCATATACCCAATCGAATGTGCCGTTGATTAATCTATCAGTTCCGTCTTTTGTTAATTGAGTTATTTTATTGGTTGCTATATCCTCAACATAAATATTATGATTAGAAACATAGGCTGCTTTACTGCCATCAGGGGAAAGTTTTGCAAACATTAAAGATGATTCAGGTAAAGTTTTACCGAGTTGTTTTAAAGTGTTATCAGCAAGATTTAATAGCCAATAATCTCCCCGTGTTTCATAACGCCATACTTTTTTACTGTTGGTATATATTAAAACTTTTTTACCATCATCATCAAACACAAAACTCTTAACAGCTAAAGGAGTTTTACCCGATGGTGTTAGTTGAGATTTTGTAACGATTGTTTTTTTATCGAATGAAGGCAATTGATTTAAAACAATTTCATTATTAGATAAAGAATAAAAACCCTTGCCATCTTTTGTCCAGTAAGAACTTTTAATTACCTGAGCATGTAACTGAGTTGTTATAAACAATAATAAAACAAATAACATTTTTTGGAGAATACTAATGCTTTGTATGAAAAGATTTCTCGGGCAAGAACCTTCGAAAGGACGGTTGACGATAGTATTATTTTTCATCAGTGTATATTTTGAATTTATAATAAAAAATTGATAATTGAATAACGAAAGAGCAGCATTTATTTTAAAGGTTTCCTTTCTTTAATTCACTTACAGCAAAGTCTGCTGCACGGGCTGTAAATGCCATATAAGTAAGGGAAGGATTAACGCATGATGCTGACGTCATAAAAGCACCGTCGGTAACAAAAACATTCAAAGCATCCCAAACCTGATTATGTTTATTAACTACTGAATTTTTTGCACTGCTTCCCATACGTGCAGTACCCATTTCATGGATACTTGTTGAACGTGGCTGGCCATTTAATAATGCAGAGCTGCTGATATTTTTTACACCTGCATTACTCAGCATTTCAATGGCATCATTCAACATATCATCACGCATTTTCATTTCATTATCTTTCAATTCATAGTCAACTGCTAAAACAGGTAAGCCCCATTTATCTTTTCTGTTTTTGTCTAATGAAATTCTGTTTTCATGATAAGGCAATACTTCACCATAGCCTGCCAAACCCATTTTCCATTGCCCGGGTTCACTTAATATTTCTTTCAATGCTGCACCTACACTCATTTCTGCAATGTTACGGCTCCAATCTTCTCTGCTGCTGCTTCCCTGATAGCCAAAGCCACGCAAATAATTTCTTTTATCATCATTAATATTTCTGAAGCGTGGAATATAAATACCGTTGGGTCTTCTGCCGTAATAATACTTGTCTTCAAAACCTTCTATAGTACCACTTGCATGCACACCTGAATGATGGTCCATTAAATTATGTCCCAACTCACCGCTGCTGCTTCCCAAACCATCAGGCCAAATATCTGTTGCTGAGTTCATTAATACCCATGCAGAGTTTAATGTTGATGCATTTAAGAAAATAATCTTTGCTTTATACTCGTATGTTCTATTGGTTAAAGCATCTAACACTTCTACACCAGTTGCTTTTTTTAAATCTTTATCGTACAGAATTTTTGTTACAATAGCATTGGGTTTTACAGTTAATTTTTTTGTGGCTAATGCAGCAGGTAAAGTGGAGGATTGTGTGCTGAAGTATGCACCGAAAGGGCATCCCAGCCAACATTTATTTCTGTATTGGCATTGCTGCCTGTTATCTTTAGGTTGTGTAAGATTAGCTGAACGGCCAACAATCATTCTTCTTTTACCCTGATAAAACGAATGAATTTTTTTTGATATTTCTTTTTCAACGCAGGTCATCTCCATTGCCGGTTGAAAAAAGCCATCCGGCAAATGCGGTATATGTTCTGTTGAACCTGTAACACCAATAAATTTTTCTACATAACCGTACCAGGGTTCTATTTCTTTATAACGAACAGGCCAATCTATAGCAATGCCTTCTTTAGCATTGGCTTCAAAATCTGCATCGCTCCAACGATAGGTTTGTCTGCCCCATGTTAATGATCTTCCGCCAATCTGATAACCTCTGAACCAATTGTATGGTTTTATTTCTGTATAAGGTGCTTCTTTTTCATTCACCCAAAAATCAATATTGGTTTCGTTGAAGGGGTAATCTCTGCTGAGTATTGGATGCGTTTCTTTCATCTGCAATGTACCTCGTCCTCTATGTTCCAGTTCCCAGGGGTCTTTTGTTGCGTTCATATAATCTTTTATATGCTCAACATTTCTGCCTCTTTCCAACATTAAAACATTCAATCCTTTTTCAGTAAGTTCTTTGGCAGCCCAACCACCGCTTATTCCTGAACCGATAACAATAGCATCAAAATTTTCAACAGGCATAAAAAAGTTTTATTCTCTCAAAATGAGCATTGAAAATAAAACTTCTTGCAATACATTATTCTTCTTTTTTAAGAACAGCTATATCGTCCATAATTCTTTCAATATCTGTTGACGAAGTGGAGTTGTAAATGCCTCTTATACGTGCATGCTTATCAATTAACAAAACAGATTCTGTATGCAAAAACTGAGACGTATCTTTCTGTAGCCCTAAGGTTTTTTCTGCAAAAAAAGATTGCCTTGCGAGTTGATAAATTTTACCTTGATTGCCTGTAAGCAACAGCCATTTATTGGTTTGAATACCCATATTATCAGCATATAATTTCAGTCTTTTAACTGTATCTACCCAAGGCATTACTGTAAACGAAACCATTTGTATAGCTGTATCCTGTAATACCTGCTGTTGCAGTTTTTTTAAATTATTCATCATTTTAGGGCAGATGGAAGAGCATGTGGTAAAAAAGAAATTAGCAGTATAAATTTTACCCTTTAAATCTTTACTATGTGTAAGGGTATTGTTTTGATTGAGGAAAGAAAAAGTATCTATGGTGTGAATATAATGGTATGCTTTGTCGTTCTTCTCGATCCATTCTGCATCAAAAGCGGCAGTATTATAAAAAGGAAGTGTTTCATTTACGGTTTTATTTTTTGTTTGCTTACAGGCAACTGCAATGAATAACAGAATGCCGGTAAGCCACTTGCTAATTGGCAACCTGCATACAATCAAACCTTCCGATAACGCCATATAGTTTTCCGTTTTTTACCGTAAAATTATTTACTACTCTTCCATCTTTACTCCAGGCTTTCTGCTTGCCCTCTTCATAACCATTTACATAATGTAATTGCTGCCACAACTGACCATTATTGTAATAAGTAGTTTGCTCTCCGTCTAATTTATCGTCTTTAAAATGATAAATAAATGATACAGAATCATTTTCATACCAACCTATATGTAAGCCTTGCCTGTTGCCGTCTGTATAAACCAGTTGAAACTTTTTTTTGCCTGAAGCATACCAACCCAATGCAATACCGTTTTCCTTACCGTTTATTACAGGAAGTTTAGAAACAATTTTGTCTTTATCTTTTTCAATAATATATCCGTTAAACTTTTTATCATTATACATCCAGTAAGTGTTTACATTCTTCAACGTAGCATCATTACTCATCACTAAAACATCTGGGGGTGTATTATTAAAACAGGAAATAAGTAAACAGCTAAGTGTTAAAACAATGATGATTTTTCTATTCATCTTAATAAGATTAAAAATTAATTTACTGTTCCTTTTGTGCCGTAATATTTACCACCATTAATGTATGGTGCTGCCAATTTTAAAACAAACGGAACACTTGATGAAGCTGAGATAACATGATAATGATAAATTTTATCGTTAGGATAATCTTCCGTTGCACTAACATGACCGTTATAGCTATCCAGCATGGAAGTAGTAATTTTTACGCCATTTTCATACGGACCATAAACAGGAAAGCCATCTAATAAAAAGCCCATAAAAGCAGTATTGCTGAATTTAGAAGTCAGCCATTTAGGTTCGTAATGATAATGGTATTGAGCACCTGCAACGGATGGCGTTGGATGACCCAAGTATTGGTCGGCATTATTAATTTCCAAGTCATCTAATGCAGCACCTGTTCCGTTATATTGATTGAAAAATACAACACCGTTTCTTCCAATACCAATAGCACCGCCTGTTGTAGAACTATGTGTTGATGCAACTGTTGGATAACGTGGAATAGTAAACGTAACTGATTGCGATAATAAGGTCGGGTCTGAAATAGTACCCATTAAATTAATCTTCGTATCAAAGCTTGGGTTATCGCCATTATACGCTTCGTACTTAGCATTACCTACACCAAAGAAGGGGCTTTTATGATCAGGAACATCGGTTGTTTTGATAATGATATTGGTTGAACCGCTTGAATCAACTGAAACAACATTATACAGTTTGGCATACAGCCTTGAAAAATTATTAGTAGTTGTTCCATCAGTACTACTATAAGTGTTTGTACTTGATGTACCAGAATCTTTACTGCATGAGCAGGCAATAAAACAAAGGGTTATTAAGGGCAGAAAAAAGGGTTTCATAAGTTAAGCATTTAAATATTAGATGCTTATTCTTATAAAACCCTTCGGTAAAAGATAAAAATTATACAGTTTCTTTCTGTAATAAAGAGCTTATTAAATTACTCTTGGTTTCATTATACTTTTTTGCTGCCGCAATAAAACTTACAAATAAAGGTGCCGGTCTTTCCACAGTACTTTTTAATTCAGGATGGTATTGCACACCAATAAAAAACGGATGTGTGGGTATTTCTACAATTTCCACCAAACCTGTATCAACATTCACTCCGCTGGCTTTTAAACCATTAGCTTCAAACTGTTCTAAATAATCATTATTAAATTCATAACGGTGGCGGTGGCGTTCTGTAATTTGTGTAGTACCATAAATTTTTTCTGCCAGCGAGCCTTTAGTAATGTCGCAAGGATAAGCCCCCAAACGCATGGTTCCGCCCATCATTTTAATTTTCTTCTGCTCTTCCATCATATTAATTACAGGGTTTGCAGTATCAGGCTCCATTTCAGTTGAATGGGCATCTTTAATACCTAATACATTTCTTGCATATTCAATAACAGCCATTTGCATACCCAAACAGATACCAAAAAAAGGTAAGCCTTGTTCTCGTGCAAATTGTACCGCAATAATTTTCCCTTCAGTACCTCTGTGGCCAAAGCCCGGTGCTACTAATAATCCATCTAAGCCGGATAACTTCTCTCCCACATTTTCATCAGTAATAAATTCGCTATGCACATTTACTACCTGCACTTTTGCTTCATTGATAGCACCCGCATGAATAAAACTTTCTAAAATAGACTTATAAGCATCCTGCAATTCAATATACTTACCAATTAAGCCGATGGTTACCTTGCTTTTAGGATATTTCAATTTATCTAAAAAGCCCTTCCATTTTTCTAAATCGGGTTCAGGATAAACACTGATACCCAACTTACGCATACAGATAACATCTAATTTTTCACGAAGCATTAATAAAGGCACTTCATAAATAGTGCTCGCATCCATTGCTTCAATAACAGCATCGGGTTTTACATTACAGAATAAACCTATTTTTCTGCGTATATCATTGTTTAACGGTTCTTCTGTTCTGCACACAATCACATCAGGGTGCACGCCTGTTTCACTTAACATTTTTACACTGTGTTGTGTTGGTTTTGTTTTTAATTCTTTAGCTGCTTTTAAGTAAGGAATTAAGGTGAGATGCACCACCACCACATCATCATCAGGCAACTCCCATTGAATCTGACGAACTGCTTCAATAAAAGGAAGACTTTCAATATCGCCAACGGTTCCACCTATTTCAGTAATTACAATATCAAACTTACCGTCTTTCCCCAACAATAACATTCTGCGTTTTATTTCATCTGTTATATGCGGTACAACCTGCACTGTTTTTCCTAAAAACTCACCGGCTCTTTCTTTATTAATTACTGTTTGATAAATTCTTCCTGTAGTAACATTATTTGCCTGAGAAGTATAAGTGTTTAAAAACCTTTCATAATGCCCCAAATCCAAATCAGTTTCTGCACCATCTTCTGTTACATAACACTCACCATGTTCGTAAGGGTTTAGTGTACCAGGGTCAACATTAATGTACGGGTCAAATTTTTGAATAGTTACTTTAAAACCCCTTGCCTGTAAGAGTTTGGCAAGGCTTGCCGCAATAATTCCCTTACCCAAACTGCTTGTTACACCACCGGTAACAAAAATATATTTAGCCATAAAAACGGTTTAGTTTTATGTTCGTTAATAAAATAATTAATGTACTAAGCTTTTGTGCTACTATTATGCTTTCGTTGCGTCGCACTCTTGTACGTTTTAATCGCTATGCAACAAAACCATACAAGCAAGACCAAAAAGAGAAATGAAATTGATGAGATAACTCTTGGAGGTCATACAAACCTAAAACAAAAAAAGCAATCATAAAAATTAAGGCTACTAAATAAACAATCCCGACGTATAAGTGTTAATTTACCGTGTACAATTTTTACAACTAAATACTAATGCAATGAAAAAAATTCTCTTACTATCCGCCGCAGCTTTCATAACGGCAGGTCTGTTAAGCTACACTTTTAAAACACCCGAACCACAACCCCTAACACCCGAATGTTACATCAGTTGTTACACAGCAGAAACAAGAGATTTAATTCAGGCAGATGCAGCTAAACCCGGCTTTGCAGCATTGCACCCTTATCCTAAAAAAATAAATTTTATAAATGCTTTAGGTACAATGGTGCAGTTTAAAGCAGCCGATGGCAGCAATGCACAAGGCTATTTAATTAAAGCCAAAAAGAAAACCAATAAATGGTTATTTGTAATTCAGGAATGGTGGGGATTGAATGATAATATTAAAAATGAAGCTGATAAATTTTCTACTGAATTAGGCGATGTAAATGTATTGGCTTTAGATATGTATGATGGTAAAGTAGCTGCCACTCCTGATAGTGCCATGGTTTATATGCGTAACGCAAAGGCAGACAGATTGGAAGCAATAGTAAAAGCGGGGTTAGCCTTTGCCGGAACTGATGCAAAAATTTATACAGTTGGTTGGTGCTTCGGCGGTGGGTGGAGTTTGCAGGCAACTATTTTAGCAGGTAAACAGGCTGCGGGATGTGTTATGTATTACGGCAGACCGGAAACAAATACTGAAAAATTGAAAACTATTAACTGCGATGTGATTGGCTTTTTCGGCACCAAAGACCAAGGTATAAAAATAGAAGCTGTAGATGCTTTTGAACAAAATATGAAAGCAGCTGGTAAAAACATAAGCGTTTATAAATATGAGGCAGGGCATGGTTTTGCTAACCCGAGTAATCCTGTTTATAATAAAGAAGCAACAGAAGATTCACATGCAAAAACTATTGCGTTTTTGAAAGAAAGAATAAAATAGTGCTGACAGTTTGTTACAAATACATACCCAACAAAATCAATTGTTGGGTATTTTTATTTTATGAAAAAGATATTATCCTTATCTGTACTTCTTATATTGATTGTTTCTGTTACAGCCCATGAATTTTGGTTGGCACCTAAAAAATTCTGGTTTCAGGTTAATGATACTGCTACGCTTAATTTTAAAGTTGGTGAACATTTTTTAGGCGATAACTGGAAAGGCAATAAATCAAAAGTTAATCAGTTGCTTTATTACAGTCCTTCTTCAACCAACAGTATCGGCAATTTATTATCCGGTAATGAAGGAGATTCAATAAAAATAGTTTTGAGAGAAGAAGGTACACATATGGTAATATTTAACAGCAACAACTCTTTTATTGAATTGGAAGCAGATAAGTTTAATGCTTATTTAAAAGAAGATGGCATAATGAATACACTTACATATAGAAAAGAACATGACGAAGAAAATAAAAAAGGCACTGAATATTACCAACGCAGTGTTAAAACACTTTTTAATGTTGGTATAAATAAAACAACTAATCAAATTACCCAACCTACAGCACTGCCATTAGATATTATTCCATCAACAAATCCATATGCATACTTACAGATACCTGAAAAAATAGAATTTACTGTTTTATTTAAAGGGAAGCCATTAGCCCATCAACAAATGAAAGTATGGAACAGTAAACAACATGAAGCTGTTAATGAAATAAATGTTTTTACAGATGCCAACGGAAAATTCAAATTTAAAATAAGCAAAGCAGGTTCGGGTATGTGGATGATAAGTACTGTTTATATGGAAAGAAATACAATTGATAATAAAGCAGACTGGCAAAGCTATTGGGGTAGCCTAACTTTTGGCTACGGTAATTTCTTGCTGAAGAAAAACTAATAAGGTTTCTGCCCTATCCAATTGCCTGCCGGTGCGTATCTGCAAACTAAATAATCGTTAGTATCATTTGTTACAATAGCACAACCAACATGAGTTGTGGTCTTCCAGATTACCTGTGTATAATGCCCAACTACATTTCCATTTTTTGAACAATCAGGAAAGGGTGCATAAATAAAATCCTGTTGCTCTTCCGTCCATGAACTCAGCATTTCTTTCAGTGAATAAGCATCCTTCGTTCCCATCCATAAATTCTCTCCTACATTAGCTCTGTTACTGCTATGTTTAAATGAATTTGTTTTGGCCAAAATTATTGCATAAGCCGCTGCCTCTTTGGCTAATGCAGCACTCCATTGTAATGGCGGCACTTTAACCTGTTTACGATAAAAATTATGTTCACCAAGCACTGCATTAATAAAAACAGAATCATTCACATCTGTTATTATTTTTTGAGAAAAGATGTTTGTTACTAGTGAAAGTGATAAAAATAAAAGCAATATTTTTTTCATTACTTAAAGTTGAATGATAAAATATTGCTTTCAAAGAAAACCGGATTAAGATGAAATGATTTTACATATCATTCACAATTTTTTTATAGCTGGTTATAACCCCTTTTATTAAAGAGGAACTGAAGCCCTGATGTTCCATTTCGTTTAATCCTGCAATAGTGCAACCTTTTGGAGTTGTTACTTTATCAATCTCCTGTTCGGGGTGTGTATTTTTTTGCAACAATAGTTCTGCCGCCCCTTTAACTGTTTGAGCAGCTATTAAACTGGCAATTGCTGCACTAAAACCAATTTCAATTCCACCCTGAATATTGGCTCTTATATAACGCATAGCGTAAGCAGTACCGCATGCACCTAATACTGTTGCAGCATCCATTAATTTTTCTTCAATGAAAACTGATTTACCTAATTGATTGAATAAATTTCCTACATAACCGATTTGTTCATTGCTTGCATTTTCCTGACTGATACATGTCATACTTTCTGCAATTGCAATAGCAGTGTTTGGCATTGCACGAAAAACTGTGAAATGATTTCCAACAATTTCTACAATGTCTTTTATCCAGATCCCCGTTGCCACACTTATAATAACCTGATTAGTTTTTAAAGCAGGTTGAATTTGTTGTAATACTTCTTTTAACTGAAAAGGTTTCACAGCCAGCATAACATATTCAGCATTGGTTATTGATTGAATATTATCACTTGTGACAGTTACTCCTTTATCACTAAACCCTTGCAGTAAACTTGTATTTCTTCTTGTAATAGTAATTGATGAAGGTTGCGAAAACCCGCTGCTGATAAGGCCTTCAGCGATAGCTGTTCCTAAATTTCCACCGCCGATTATTGTTATTTGCTTGCTCATTTCGACTATTTAATCAATCAAAGTAAAAAAGAAAGGCTCACAATGTGAGCCATGTATTTAATAAATTTTCAACCCTACATTTAAATAATTTCTTACATAATCATCAACACCTTGTTCTAAAGAATAAAATTGATTGGTATAACCCGCTGCTCTTAATTTACTCATAGTGGCTTCAGTGAAGTATTGATATTTATCTCTGATATCTTCGGGCATATCTATGTACACAATATTGGGTTCTTTATCTAAACCTGCAAAAGTTGATTTTACTAAATCGTCAAAACTTCTGGCTGTACCCGTTCCTAAATTATACAAGCCGTTATTTTCTATTTTCCATTTTCCGTTTTCCATTTCATTAAACATCCAAAAAATTACAGCAATCAAATCTTTCACATACACAAAATCTCTCAACTGTTGCCCGTCTTTATAATCCGGACGATGAGACTTAAACAGTTTAACTACCCCATCTTTTTTTATTTGATTGAATGAATGCCAGATAACACTTGCCATTCTGGCTTTATGATATTCATTCGGGCCGTACACATTAAAGAACTTTAACCCCGTCCAATATGTTGGATGTTGTTCTTGTTGCAAAGCCCATTTATCAAATTCATTTTTACTTATTCCGTATGGATTTAAAGGATGCAGTTTAAAAGGAAGTTCGTGATTATCATCATAACCAAACTCGCCTCCGCCATAGGTTGCAGCCGATGATGCATAAATAAAAGGCACATTATTTTCAACACAATAATGCCATGCATCTTTTGAATATTGAACATTTAATGCTTCATGTACTGCATAATTAAACTCAGTAGTATCTGTTCTTGCACCGATATGAATAAAGCAGTTGACAGATGGGTTTTCTTTGGCTAACCATTCGAATAAACTTTGCCTTTCAATAACATCTGTAAACTTTTTTCCTTCCCAATTTTTTCTTTTCTCTTCAACACCAAAATCATCAACTATAATAATATTTTCAAAACCATTATCATTTAAAAACTGAAGCATACAGCTGCCGATAAAACCCGCAGCACCGGTAAGAATGATTTTGCCCCCAACCCCTGAAGGGGAGTATCTATTGCTTGTTTGAATTGCTTCGTTCATAAAAATTTTTTATATAAATCCCTTTAGAGATCTAGAGCTTATTAATAATTAGCTCAATGGCGGTATCGTATTTTTCTTTCCAATCTTTTATATCACCCCAGTTTTCTCCATTCACTTTTATACCACCTGAAGTAACAGTGCCTAATATTGTAAATGCTATATTACTGCTTTCAGCTTTTTGCTTTAAGCTTTCAGCCTGTTGCTTTGAGCAAGTAACCACTACCCTGCTTTGTGCCTCACCAAACCAGAATGCATCTTTACGAAAAGCAGCTGTATCAATACTTATATCAAAACCAAGATTCTTATTAAATCCTTTTTCAATCAATGTAATTGCTAATCCACCTTCACTGATGTCGTGAGCACTTGCGATTAATTTTTCTTTGATGATGGTTGAAACAAACTGTTGTAATTGAAACTCTTTTTCCAAATCAAAATGCGGAGCAGGAGAATATTCAATTCCTTTTAGCTTATGTAAATATTCACTTGAAGCAATATCGTTTTGTTGCTTTCCTAATAACACAATCACATCGCCTTCTTCTTTATAATCGAGTGTCATCCTGTTTTCAAAATTATCTAACACACCCACCATGCCGATTGTTGGTGTAGGATATACAGCACCTTCTGGACCTTGATTATAAAAACTAACATTACCACCAGTTACAGGTGTATTGAATTTTTTACAGGCATCGCCCATTCCTGTTACTGCTTTTACAAATTGATAGTATACTTCAGGGTTATAAGGATTACCGAAATTTAAACAGTTGGTAACACCTAAAGGCTCGCCGCCACTGCAAACAATATTTCTCGCAGCTTCTGCTACAGCAATCATTCCACCTACATAAGGATTGGCAAAAACATATTTACTGTTACAATCTGTTGTTACTGCTAAAGCCTTACCTGTACCTTTTGCCAATACTATAGCAGCATCACTTGGTGCATTGGTGCTTGCATTGGCAGCACCCACCATACTATCATATTGGGTATAAACCCAACGTTTGCTGGCAATGTTTGGAATTTGAATTAATTGTTCTGCAACAGCTTTTACATCTGATATGTCTTCAATATCAGATAGCTTAAACTCAGCAATTTTACTAAAATAAGATGGTTCAGCATACTCTCTTGTGTATTGCGGAGCACCACCACCCAACACTAATTCATGTGCAGGTATGGTTGCTTCCAATTCACCATGCATATAAAATTTCAATAAACCATCGTCGGTAACTTCTCCGATATTGCTGCAACTTAAATCCCATTTTTCAAATACATCAATCACTTCCTGCTCTCTTCCTTTTTCAACCACCATCAACATTCTTTCCTGGCTCTCACTCAATAATAATTCCCATGCTTTCATATTTTTTTGTCGCATCGGAACCTTATCTAAATCAATACGCATGCCCACTTCACCTTTGGCACTCATTTCTGCGGTAGAACAAATAATACCCGCAGCACCCATATCCTGCATACCTACTACAGCACCGGTTTCAATAACTTCTAAACAGGCTTCCAATAATTTTTTCTCCTGAAACGGGTCGCCCACCTGCACTGCCGGCAATTCTTCTGTACTTTCTTCTGTAATATTGGCTGATGCAAAACTTGCCCCGCCAATTCCATCTTTTCCGGTAGCACTGCCCACATAAATAACAGGATTGCCAGTTCCTTTAGCGGTAGCACTAATCATTTTATCTGCTTTCATAATGCCCACACTCATGGCATTAACCAACGGATTGGTATGATAGCAATCTTCAAAATAAACTTCACCGCCAACTGTAGGCACACCAAAGCAATTGCCGTAATGACCGATACCCTTCACCACACCGCTTAATAAGCGTTGTGTTTTTTTATCTTTTAAATTACCGAAACGAAGACTGTTTAAAGATGCGATAGGTCTTGCACCCATCGTAAAAATATCTCTCTGAATACCACCCACACCCGTTGCTGCACCCTGAAAAGGTTCGATAGCACTGGGGTGGTTATGACTTTCAATTTTAAATACCACCCCCCAACCATTACCCATATCCATTAACCCTGCATTTTCTTCCCCGGCTGCTACCAACATTCTGCCACCACTGCGGGGCAATGTTTTCAACCATTTAATACTGTTTTTATAGCTGCAGTGTTCACTCCACATAGCACTGAAGGTGCATAGCTCTGTAAAGTTGGGAGTGCGACCTAATTTTTGTTTGATGAGTTCAAATTCTTCGGCAGTAAGGCGAAGTTCTTCGGCGGTTTTAACGGTTATTTCCATAACGTCGCAAAAGTAAGGAAGCAGGGCAAGGTAGCAAGATGAAGTTTTGCAGGGCAACGTTAATAAAAATGCATTGCGAAAAAGAACAGTATCCGCAATGCATTATAAAAAACAAGTTATAAATCTTCTTCCCTCTCCAGCATTAAAATGGCACTTTGCGGTACAATAAAATACTTATCACCTTCATACATTACTTCTGTAGCACCGCTTAACAGGAAAATAGCAAGGTCTCCTTCTTTAGCCTGTAAAGGAATATACTTCACTTTATCCTCATCATTTTTCCAAGGCTCTTCCTCTACGGGTAAAGGAATAGCATAACCGGGACCTGTTTTAATTACATAACCCTGTTGTACTTTTTCTTTTTCCTGCACACCCGGCGGTAAATACAAACCGCTGGTTGTTTTTTCATTAGGGCGTGAAGGTTGAATCAACAACCTATCACCAATAACAATCAGTTTTTTTAATCTGTTATCACTTGTTAAACGCATATCAGTAACTGATTTTTAGTTTGAAGATAACAGCAAAAATAGGAAACGGTTAAAAGTAGCAAGCCAAGCAATTGTATTTTATTGCAGAACGAACACTATTTTCAGAACCTGACAGGCTTAATTAATTATGTGTACAATGTACCTGAATATATGTTGTTGGCTTATGCTGTAACAAAAATTTGTACTGAAAATAATCCGGTATTATATGGAGTATACTAAGTTTTACATAAAGCAATAAAGTCTGCATCAATAAAACAACATTGCCACTGATTGTATCAGTGGCAATGTTAATTAAGTAATACTCAGGCAAGCTTAATAGAAAAATTCTTCAGAAATAATTTTCCCGTCTGCTACTTTATATACACAAACTTCTTCAATCGTCGTTCTTCCTCTTCCTTTAAAAGTAGCATCCATTGCCCAACTGATGGCAAAATGATTGCCCCCTATTACCGGCTCTGAAATAGTTGCTCCGTGAAATTCTTCTACTCCTTCCTGAAAATGTTTAGACTTGTGTTGCAGAGCCTCTAAACCTTCTACCACTTTGGGTCCCATATCTTCACCTGCTTCAATGCTTACAACATTTTCTGCAAACAGGGTAGCCTGTGCTTCGTCTATTTTACCTTGGCGACAAAGCGAAACCAATTGTTCGGCGATTTCATGTGTTGTCATAAAAAGTTATTTTGTTGAAGGTGTAAGCTATCAACTAAAAAGCATAACCTAAACAACAGAAAGTTATGTTTGTATGAAGTAGTGATGAATGGAAGTAATAATGATTAAACCTATGTGGTTTTTAAACACTAATCAAACAAGCCTTTACTTACACTTTTGCTTTCGTTTCGTTGAGCTTTTTTAAACGTATCATTAGCAGCAGCACCGGGTAGTTGCGGTTGCTTGCCTTCAAACAAATCTTCTGCGGTTATAATCTGTATTTTATCCTGCGGAAACTCAATACCTGCAATTTTTATATGCCCAGCATTCTTGGCTTCTTTAATCATTTCACTGGTTACATTTTCTTTAAAGCAAACAAATATGCCTACGGCTGCTTTTTCATTATCAATTACTCTTGCAAACTCTCTCATATTCTTTACTGTAAGCTTACCGCTTTTTGTTTCTATTAATGCAAATTGTTTTGTGCCATCTGCACCTTTAAAAGTTAAGTAACCATCGTAACCTCCATCTGCTACTTTCTTTTCATTTACCACACCGTTCAACATTACTTCTATTGCCCAATCCTGAAAGCCAATTCTGCCACCTTCTACATTTTGTGCCAACTCTTTAGCACTGGCAATATCTTTAGGCATACCATGTAATTTTAAATTATGCTCTATGCCCTTACCATAAGTTTCTACCAAACGTTTTTTAATTAAACGAATAGCCAAATGACTAATATCTGCACCCAACCATTTACGGTTGAGTTTTTGTGCAGCCGCAATGGTAGTACCACAACCGCAAAAGAAATCTGCCACTACATCTCCCTCGTTACTGCTGGCTTTTATAATGCGTTCTAATAAGGCTTCAGGTTTTTGTGTGGGGTAACCAAGGCGTTCTTTAGCTTGAGAGTTTAATGGTGAAATATCATTCCAATTATCTGTAATGATTGTTCCTTCCATTTCGTCAAGAAATCTTTTTAATTCTGCTGTGTTATTTTTTGTATAATGAATTCTATTCTCATTATGAAGTTGTTGCATTTTCTCAATTGGGCATCTCCAAATTTTACTGACTCCATTCCATTCATATTGATAACCTCCCCCAGACAATCCTGTTGCGGTTAAATTGTCAGTTCTAAATATTCTTCCGTTTTCATCTTTGTGTCTATAATGAGATTTAATATAGCTTTCATCATAACCGACTTTCATTTCGTTCCAAGTATATTTATTTGACTTTGAGTAAAACAAAATTTTATCAGTAACTCTTGAATATTTTTTTGCATCGCTGTGTGCACTAGTTCTTTTCCAGCTAATTTCATTTTGATGATTCTTCTCTCCAAAAATCATATCACAAATCAATTTCAAATAATGGCTCATGGTGCTATCGCAATGCAAATAAAAACTGCCTGTATCTTTTAATAATTTATGCATGTACCAAATGCGTATGGCCATGGTGGTTAGGTAAGCAACAGCACTATCGCTAATGCTTTTTAAATTATGAAATGTGTTTAATATGGTGTAGAGTTCTTTATCTATATCGGCAATTTCGTTCAGCGTATCTACATAGTTATAATTACTCCATGTATCGGCAAATGCCTGCTTTTGTGCATTGGCATCTTTCATATCCATACTTTCAAACAATACATTGTAATTGCGTTTGCTGTTAAACGGAGGGTCTATATAAATTAAATCTATAAAAGGCTGCGGATACTGTGTTTTCAGTTCTTTCAACACATCTAAGCAGTCGCCAAAATACAAATGGTTCATGGGTATTTGGTTAAGCAATTAAAACCTGTAAAATAATAATAAATGTACAGTGCTATAGCTATGTATAGAAAAATAAAAGTAAGTGTAAGTAATTAACAAAATAATTAAGCCTATGAGGTTTTTTAAAACCTTATAGGCTTATGATTATAAAAAACCTCCTTTACTTTCATTAAAAAGCAAAGGAGGTTGGGGGAATAATAAAGAAAAACAATACTTCTTCCTGCCTGCGTTTTATTTGGCCCTTTTTAATTAATGTGCATCACCTAAAAGGAAACTAAAGTCGGATTTTGCATTTGATTTTGAAAGTGTTGCTTGATAATGACATCCCATGCAACTTGAACTAACAACATTTGAAAAAGGGTGATAAGCTGTATCTTGAAAATATTGCCTACCATCACCGCCGGGGAACTTAAAACCAATGGAGGCAGGATGAGGACCTTGCAGGTAAGTTTCTTGAACAGTATTCGCAAGAAATTTGGGTGTCATATCAGCAAATAATAGCCATTGTGTACTTACTAATTTATAGTTTGCCCAAACCGATCCTTTTAAAAGAGATTGAAAATACAAGTTTAAGCTGTCGTTCGAATTTTCTATGGGGTTTACCCGTGTTACCTGTGTGGGTTTATGAATTGGGGAGCCATCGGCATTCAGTTCTTTAAAATTTTTTCCTTTTAAAGGCTGGTTAACCGGACAATTTTTGCAAGAAGAATCATAAAATGATTTTGTAAGATTATCTACCTGTTCAAACGTTGACCAAACCCAGTTCTTTTGATTAGCTGTTTTATGTGCAATGTGTAATCCAACAAGGCCGAGTGTTACAGGATTTGGCCCGGGACTTACCTGCAACGAGTCGTCATTAAAAACAATAGCTCTGATAGTATAGAACTTAGTAGAATCATCATTTTTCCCAAGCACTTTCCAAGCAGCCTTAAACTCCATAGCACCATTAGCTCCATAGGCTGTTTGCCCTGCCGGAAAAGCTATTGTTTGCCCGCTTTTGGTAAATGCTATTTGGCCTTGTGTATTCCATAAAGTATCTTTTATAATATAATTATATTCATCTTGATTCATGCGAACCTCATATCTCACAAAACGGCCGTTCTGATCTACCAAAGGCCCTCCTGATGCTTGATCTAGATTAGTAGGAGATTTTGAAGTGCTATGAATGAAGCGATAAACACCTGTTTTTTTAGCAAGCTCCTGAATATCTTTAGGGAGGCGGCTAAAGTACGTACCGATTTTATCTGCATTACATGGCCACTTGTCAGGGCTTGCAGGGGGTGCAACAAAAACTTGATCGCTGGAAAGATAAGTTTCCCAAACCACGGGGCCTTTTCCGGTAAGAATAGTAGTTCCATTAGTGGTATCAGGGCCACATTGATTATTATTGGCCGGCCAATTCATTGCGATAAAAGTTTTCCAAGAAAATGTATCGGCTACTGGCTGTGCATTTCCTATGATATCCGATGGCAGTATTGCGTCTTTATTGCTTATTCTTGCTTCAACCTTGTTTAATGAACACCCTTGCGTAATAAAGGCAACAGCAATGAATACAGCAATTACAATCATCCCTAGTGTTAAAAACTTTTTTCTCATATTGATAAATTTTCTTGCCTACTCTAGTTCCTCTTTTCGGCTACCGAGGTTAATATTTTTCAATTAATAAAAGGGTGTGGTTAAGTGGTTTTTCAATTAGTTGCCGTTTGCATCGGTGTTATTATTCTGGCTTTCAAACTTCATAAAGATGGCAGTCCAAATGTTCTCGGCTCTGTAATGAATGAATAAGGCCCCATCCTGATAAGTTCCATTGCTCTGGGTATGCGGAGGTTGGCTGCCTTGGTTCATGTGAATATCATGAATGCCGGTTGCTAAATGGTAAGAACTGAATCTTTCTCCGTCTGTAAACATTGAGCCAAACACATACATTTTAGCATCTGGGTGTCTTGAAGCATTAATGATTTCAGTGGTCAACATTTGTTCAATGTCTGAGGTTTCGGAATCTACCCCTTCTGTTACCAATTGAAAGCTATTCATATCAACTAAGTTCATTTTCTGATAATCTAATGCTAATCCATCCGGCTTTTTTTCTAAAGCAGTAAATCCATCGGGCAATTGAGCACTTGCTAATTTTTGTACAATAGGATTTTCGTAATTAGTATTTACATTAAATAAAACTTTATCGCTTTGGTTACCACTTCTTGAATTAATGGTCATCCAGAATCTTGTTCCGGATTCAATTTCTACTAATACCTGTAAATGGTCATGTTGGTTTTGCGGGCTGCTTTTGGTAATAACAGGTCGGCATCTTAATACATGGTAATTTATATCGTTACCTGCACGATTGGGTATAGGAAAATTTCCTCTGTTGGAATTGTTTTTATTTGTTCCAAATTTTCTTTTGTTTTGATGATGATTCGACATTTTTACTTATTTATTCCTAAAGAATTATTTACTTGATTTTTTAGCAGTTTTAGTTGCTGCTTTTTTTGCAATAGTTTTTTTAGATACAGAGTTCTTTACCTTAGTTTTTACAGGTGCCTCTGCCTCATGGTTATGTGTATTTGCTATTATTTGATGAGCTTGGGTTCTGGTATGTCCCGGAGGGGCAAGTAATAAACCGGATTTAGATAGCCCTTGCCATAAGTTTTTATTCTGAAAAGCTATGGTGCATCCACCTCTTTTACGTTGAGATATCATTCTATTAATATCTCCCACACATACCCAGGGATTATTAAGTGTAATACCCCATTTTGCATGGTCATGCGTTTCCGGCCATGCCCAATGTGTTCCCAGCGGGCCAAGATTAATGTATTTTATATCGAATGTTTTATGAATACCATCGCTATCAGCTATCGGTGCAATTGGGCCTCTAATCCATGTTTCAACATCCATATCATCTTTTAATGTAGGGCCAACTAAATCGTTCCAGAAATCTTTGTTCCATAGTTGGTTTTTTGCAATTACTTTAAAAGGCATGCCTCCAATTGTACTTAATTCTAAAACATCTGAATCGGCAGTAGCATTAAAGTCAATGGGTTGAGTTAGTTTAAACAAATCATCATCTTTTGTTAAGTCGGCAGTATTGGGAAAATAAACTTGTGGTTCTTGATGATTTACCATTTGATTGGCAATCTTTCTTGCTGTATCAATGTCTAAAGAAATACACATATAAGTTTGACCATATTTTGGTGTAGGGTCATGTTCTGCATTTGGTTCTGCAAACTTTGGCCAGGAATGTAGTAACCAGTAAGCTGTTTCGGTTTTTGTATCAAAAGCTATTACTCCTTTAGTGTGCCCTAAGTGTGCATTGTCTTTTAATTTGGTGCTTGCAGGCATCTCATCATTGTAGAGTATCCAGCCTGTAGTTTTAGAAGCAGGTTTTGCTTGTTTAAATACAGAATCTAATGTTAAGTTCAATGCACCTTCTCCTTTATCTATTACAAAGGGAGATTTTAGTTGTGTTTTTTTCTTGATATCGGTGCTTTTATCAATTTCAGAATCATAATAAATATACTCATAACCTGTAGCGTTATCTATTCCAACACCTCCACCGTTTAATTGTGGTACTTTATACATAAACCACCAGTCAACCGGTTTGCCTTGTTCATTTAAAGCGGATATTTTCATATTATTTCATTTTTGCCTACTCTATAATCCTCTTTTCGGCTACCGAGGTTGGGTAAATACATAGGTTTATCATTACGCTTTTTCAGGCGTTTAAAAGCTATACAATTAAAAACTCAGAAGTCTTACTGCACTAAATTTTCAGCAGGTATTGGGTATTTTACAGTACAATATAAGGTTAATAACAAAATATGTATAATTCTTAAAATTTGCAAGTATCTGTTATTATTTTTTTATTTTATTTTCAAAATACTTCAAACCAATACTTCTACTAATTTTATCGTCCGGAAATCATCACTTAAATTCTCGTCTAATAAATAATCGTAGGGCATGGTAAAATATCCTTTCTTTCCCCATGCTTCGCCCTAACTGTTTCTTATAATAAATCTTGTTGCCAACCCATTTTTGAAGTTTTACTGTGCAGTTGCATAGCAGTTATTTTCATGCGTAAACTTAACAGCATTATTTTCAAACTGCAACGGGAAAAACCCCTTTTCAGTACCGTATTTTCCCCTGCTTACAAATAATACTTTATAAAAAATAAAATATTAAAACAAACAACTCATTTGCAACATTTTATTAAGGTAAATAATTTAAATATTTCACCCTTTCGACAAAAACTTTGTTTTTTTTGAAAAAACCATAAATTCGCCAAGCAAAAACAATTGAGAAGGTTTAAAAAGCATTAATTTTTTATTTTTTAATATAAACCTGAGCAAAATGTCGTTAGTAAAATTAGAGTACATATGGTTGGATGGTTACAAACCAACGCAAAGCCTTAGAAGCAAAACCAAAATTGTAAAAGCAGATGAATTTGATGGCACATTAGCATCATTGCCCATGTGGTCTTTCGATGGTTCGTCTACAGAACAGGCACCCGGCGGTTCATCAGACTGTTTATTAAAGCCTGTTTTCTTTGTAAAAGATCCTCAAAGAAAAAATGCTTATTTAGTAATGACCGAAGTGTTAAGTGCAGATGGCACTCCACATCCATCAAACGGCCGTGCTACCATTGAAGATGATGATAATGATTTCTGGTTTGGCTTTGAGCAGGAATATTTCTTATGGAATCCTGCAACCAACAAACCACTTGGTTTCCCTGAAGGCGGTTACCCCGGCCCTCAAGGCCCTTATTATTGCTCAGTAGGTGCCAACAATGCATTCGGCAGAGAAATAGTTGAAGAACATTTAGATGCTATTATTGAAGCAGGCTTAAATGTAGAAGGTATTAACTCTGAAGTGGCTGCCGGCCAGTGGGAGTTTCAGATTTTTGCTAAAGGTGCCAAAGAAGCAGGAGATCAAATATGGGTTGCCCGTTATTTATTAGAAAGAATTGGTGAAAAATACGGTGTTGCAGTAAACTGGCATTGTAAACCATTGGGTGCATTAGATTGGAATGGTAGCGGTATGCATGCTAACTTCTCTAACTCATTGTTAAGAAATGCCGGAAGCAAAGAAATTTTTGATAAAGTTTGTGAAGCCTTCCGCCCTGTTGTTAAAGAACATATTGAAGTATATGGTGCCGATAATCATTTACGTTTAACAGGTAAACATGAAACAGCTTCTATTCATGATTTCTCTTATGGAGTATCTGACAGAGGTGCTTCTATCCGTATTCCTGTTATGGTTCCTGCTAAAGGCTGGAAAGGTTATTTAGAAGACCGTCGCCCTAATTCTGCTGCAGACCCATACAAAGTAGCTGCACGTATTATTAAAACAGTTAAATCTGTTCAAGCATAAGAGCAAGCAACCGAGAAAATACAACCAACCCCTCAATCAATGAGGGGTTTTTTATTGTTTATAATTTATTTTGAAAAGCATTTTTCTCTTTACTTTACACAAAATAATTCTATATGTCTCTCCGATTTACAGCCATAAAAGAAATAGCAGGCAACAGAAAAGAAGTAGCTGATGCATCTTCCATTAAAATATCATCCATATTCAGCGAAAATGTTTTTACACTAAATACTGCCAGAGAATATTTAAGTGATGAAGCTTTTAAAAGTTTACAGGCAAGTATTAAAGGTTCTAAAAAAATTGACAGAACAGTTGCCAACCAGATTGCCAATGGCATACGTGCATGGGCTGAATCAAAAAACGTAACACATTTTACGCATTGGTTTCAACCGTTAACCGGCACTACGGCAGAAAAACATGATAGTTTTTTTACCATTAAAAGTGATGGCACTGCCATTCAGGAGTTTGAGGGTGGTGCATTAATTCAGCAAGAGCCTGATGCTTCTTCATTTCCGAGCGGTGGTTTACGTGCTACTTTTGAAGCAAGAGGTTACACAGCATGGGACCCATCTTCACCCATATTTATTATGGAAATAGGTGAAGGAAAAACATTATGTATTCCTACCATATTTGTTTCTTATACCGGTGAAAGTTTGGATTATAAAGCACCTTTATTAAAAGCATTGGAAGCATTGAATAAAGCTGCGGTAGATGTATGTAATTACTTTGATAAAAATGTAACAAAAGTTACGGCTACTTTAGGTTGGGAACAGGAATATTTTGTTATTGATGAAGGCTTGGCAAACGCAAGACCAGACTTGGTTTTAGCAGGAAGAACAGTTTATGGTGCATCTCCCGCAAAAGGCCAGCAATTAGAAGATCATTACTTTGGCTCTATACCTGAGCGAGTGTATGCTTTTATGAGAGACTTAGAAACAGAATGTTATAAATTAGGCATTCCGCTTAAAACCCGTCATAATGAGGTAGCACCTTCTCAATTTGAGTTGGCTCCCATCTTTGAAGAAGTTAGTGTTGCCGTTGACCACAACTCTTTACTAATGGATATTATGGAAAGAGTTTCCCGTCGCCATAAACTTCGGGTATTGCTTCATGAAAAACCTTTTGCAGGCATTAATGGTAATGGCAAACATAATAACTGGAGCATGTCTACAGATACAGGTGTAAACCTGTTAAGTCCGGGTAAAACACCCAAAACCAATTTGATGTTCTTAACATTTTTTGTGAATACCATTAAAGCTGTTCATGATTATGCAGATTTATTAAGAGCATCCATTGCATCGGCAGGAAACGATTATCGCTTAGGTGCCAACGAAGCTCCGCCGGCCATTATTTCTGTATTTGTAGGGCAGTATTTATCTAATGTTTTAGAAGAAGTAGAAAGCCGTGTAAGTGCCAAATTTGATGAGCAGGATGAAGCCATTTTAAAATTAGATATTCATCGTTCTATCCCTGAATTATTATTAGATAATACAGACAGAAACAGAACTTCTCCTTTTGCATTCACAGGAAATAAATTTGAATTCAGAGCTGTTGGTTCTTCTGCTAACTGTGCAAGCCCTATGACTGTTTTAAATGTTATTATGGCTGAAACTTTAAAAACATTTAAAGCTGATGTAGATAAATTAATTGCCAAGGGTGAGAAGAAAGAAATTGCGATAATGCAAACCATTCAAAAGTATATTGTTGACAGTAAAGAAATTTTATTTGAAGGTGATGGCTATAGCGAAGGCTGGCATAAAGAAGCAGAAAAAAGAGGCTTACCTAATGTGCCAACAACACCTTTAGCTTTAGATGCAATGGTTAGTAAAAAAGCTAAGGCATTATTTGAAAGCAACGGTGTTTACAATCATGCGGAATTAGAGGCAAGGCACGAAATTGAATTAGAAAAATATATTAAAAAAGTACAGATTGAAGCAAGAATAATGTGTGACCTGGCTTTGAATCATATTATACCTTCTGCTGTAAAATATCAAAATGATTTATTGGCGAATATAAATGGCTTAAAAGCTGCAGGGCTTAAACCAAGTGCATACGCAAGCCAATTAGAAATTTTAACTAAGGTGAGTGAGCATTTACAGGAAGTATATACCAAATCTCATGCTTTGGTTGAAGCAAGAAAAATTGCCAACGCTATTGATAATACACGAACTAAAGCCATTGCATATTGCAGTCAGGTTAAAGAAGCTTTCTTTGATGACTTACGCTACCATGTAGATAAGTTAGAAGCTTTGATTGATGATGACCATTGGAGTTTACCTAAATACAGAGAAATGTTGTTTTTACGTTAAGGAGCTCTATTAAATTTTAAAGCCCTTTGCTATGGCAGAGGGCTTTTTATTTACTGCCGATTTTATGCTGCATCCACCGAAAAAGGTTTATAAACTTATTCAGAAAGACTACTTTCAAATTCAAACTAAAAAAATTTGTATGAAAAAGTTAATTGTATTATTAGTAGTAGCAACAGCTTGCTCATTTACTGCACTACATGCACAACCTCCGGGTGGCGGACAAAGAATGTCTCCTGAAGAAAGAATTGCTCTGTGGAAAGAAAGATTAAAACCATTAGGTTTAACTCAAGTACAAACAGATTCTGCTATTGCAATTTATAGTGAAAGACCTACTAATATGGGTAATTTCATGGAAATGAGTCAGGAAGAAAGACAGGCTGCGATGAAAGCTGTGGGTGAAGCAAGATTGAAAAGATTGGTTAAAGCAGGTATTCCTGAAGAAACTGCTAAAAAAGTAGCAGAGGCATTACAAATGCGTGGACCTGGTGGCGGTCAACGTCCTCAAGGCAATGGCAATAAAAAATAAAACTACCCAAAGCCCCCTTAATAAAAAACCCGAAACAATGTTTCGGGTTTTTTATTTATTCAATAATCAGAAATTACTGCATTTTAAAAGTTTCTAAAAACTTAGTAGTAAAGTTTCCGCTTCTAAAATCTTCATTCTTCATTAACTGTAAATGAAAAGGAATAGTTGTTTTTACACCTTCAATCACATATTCACTTAATGCTCTGTACATCGTATCAATTGCTTCTTCACGTGTTTGGGCAACAGTAATTAACTTACCAATCATACTATCATAATAAGGCGGAATTACATAACCGGTATATACATGGCTATCAACCCTTACACCGTGACCACCCGGCGTATGTAAGGTGGTAATTTTTCCGGGAGAAGGGCGAAAATCGTTATAAGGATCTTCTGCATTAATACGGCATTCAATAGCATGCATTTGAGGGAAATAATTCTTACCTGAAATTTTTTCTCCCAATGCTATTTTTATCTGCTCTTTGATTAAATCAAAATTTACTACTTCTTCAGTAACACAATGTTCAACCTGAATACGGGTATTCATTTCCATGAAGTAAAAATTACGATGCTTATCAACCAGAAACTCAATGGTACCAACACTTTCGTAGTTAATAGCACTGGCAGCTTTAATGGCAGCCGCACCCATTTTTTCACGCAACTCATCTGTCATAAACGGAGAGGGAGATTCTTCCACCAATTTTTGGTGACGGCGTTGGATAGAGCAATCTCTTTCACTTAAATGGCAAACATTACCATACTGATCACCTGCAACCTGTATTTCTATATGACGTGGCTCTTCCACAAATTTTTCCATATAAATACCATCATTCTTAAACGATGCAGCTGCTTCTGCTTTAGCTGTATTGTAGGCTCTTTCTAATTCGCTTTCTTCCCAAACAACTCTCATTCCCTTTCCACCACCACCGGCAGTTGCTTTTAATATTACAGGATAACCAACATGATTTTTTGCCAAATCTTTTGCTTGTTCTAAACTTTCTAATAAACCGCCGCTACCTGGTACAACCGGAACCCCTGCTTTAATCATTGTTTCTTTTGCAGTAATCTTATCGCCCATATTATTAATCATATCAGGCGTAGGGCCGATAAATTTAATACCATGGTCGGCACAGATTTGAGAAAACTTTGCATTTTCTGCCAAAAAACCATAACCAGGGTGCACAGCATCAGCATTGGTAATTTCTGCTGCTGCCATAATATGCGGGATATTTAAATATGAATCTACACCGGCAGGTTTGCCAATACAAACTGCTTCATCTGCAAAGCGAACATGTAAAGAATCTTTATCTGCAGTAGAATAAACTGCCACTGTTTTTATTCCCATTTCTCTGCATGTGCGAATAACACGCAAGGCAATTTCGCCACGATTAGCTATTAATACTTTTTTAAACACTGAATAAAATTTGACGATTAAACAATATGGCAATTCGACAATTATATCTCTATAATTGGTTAATTATAAAAATTGTCAAATTGTCGAATTAATTAGGCTGTACCAAAAATAAAGGTTGATCGTATTCTACCGGGCTTGCATCTTCAACCAAAATTTTTACTACTTTTCCTGATACCTCGCTTTCAATTTCATTGAACAACTTCATAGCTTCAATAATGCAAACAACTTTACCCGGAGATACTTCGGTACCTATTTCTACAAATGATGGTTTATCGGGAGATGATTTACGGTAAAAGGTACCAATCATCGGGCTTTTAATAGTTATGAAATTATCTGCTTTTGGTGCTGAAGCTGCTTCGGTTTGTTGAGGGGCTGCCTGCGGTGCAGGTGCAGCAGGAGCCTGAGGGGCTACATTATATACTTGAGGGGCTGCTACCGGCTGCGTAACTGTAACTACCGGTGCTTCTTTTTGTTTAATGGTAACTTTACCATCTTTGTCTTCAATACTAATTTCTCCGATATTACTTTTATTTACAATCTTAATTAACTCGTGAATTTGTTTTAAATCCATAATGCGTTTTTTAAATGATGGCAATTTGTTTAAAAATCAAAGAAGTTACTTTTTGTAAAAGTGAGGCAAAATAGGCGAAAAAAGGTTGATTCTGCAAGTTTTTCGGGCAAAATATCCTGAAAATTGAAGGATTTTTAAAAATCATGACTTTGTCCCGAGCATCTTTTTTTTACTAATACCCTTACTGCGTAACGGTTTACTAAAAAAAGAATACCCTACCATTTTGGCAGGGTATAATATTATTTATTCAGCATTATTCTTTCACTCTTTCTACGTATTCGCCTGTTTTAGTATTAATGCGAATTGTTTCGCCTTCATTTACAAACAAAGGAACTTGTACAATTGCACCTGTTTCTATAGTCGCATTTTTTAAAGCACGTGTAGCAGTATCGCCTTTAACACCCGGTTCGCAATAAGTAATAGTTACAATAATTTTCTCAGGAAGTTCTGCACCAATCGGCTGCTCTGTTTCTGTATTAATGTAAACAAATACTTCGCTTCCATCTTTTAAAAATTGCGGTGCATCAATCATTTGTTCACCCAAAGCAATTTGCTCAAATGTTTCATTATTCATCAAATTATAACCGCTATCATCTTTATATAAATACTGAAAAGCTTTTTTTTCAACTCTAACAGGAAAAATGGTTTCACCACTATTCCATGTTTTTTCAATGGTACGGTTATTATCTACACCTTTTAATTTAGCCCAAACTTTAGCTGCGGCTCTGGCAGTTTTGTTTTCACCAAATTCAACCACACTATAAAGGCTTCCGTCCAATTTTAAAATCATTCCACGGCTAATGTCTGATGTTGTTGCCATAAATTTTGTTTAAGGCGGCAAAAGTAGGGAAGCAGTTTGAAATTTCTTTATTCATTTTCAGCATTCTGATTTTTTAGAAAGAAGCAACATTTTTTTAAAAGCCTGTATCTTCCATTTCAAACCCGCCATCATGAGAAAAATTTTTACTTTTTTTCTTTTTGTTCTACTCAGCATAGCATCTTTAGCCAATACAGTTATCATTAAAGGCTTTGTGAAAAACACAGCCGGTGTGGGCATTTTTAAAAAGGCAGTAAAAATTTCAACAGATTCTGTGGGTAATGCAGCCACCTGCTCGGTAACACATATAAAATATACAGATAGTACCGGACGCTATATTGATACCATTACCTGTAATGGTGATATTAAAAAATTAAGGATTATTGTTGAAAATTGCGACGGCAGTAAATTGATTAACACACCTGATTTTACTACAACAATTGCCGAAAGTAATTTTACTGTTTGTATTCCTGTTGTTACACCTCCGCCGCCTGCCAAGTGTTCAGCAATATTTTCATTTGAAAAAATAAGTTCTAAACAAATAAGATTTAACAGCAGTAAATCTGTTACTTCAGGAGATAGTATTGTATCAAGATTCTGGCGTTTTGGTGATAGTACAACTTTATCAGGCAATGAAATATCTCCGCTTAAAACATATGCTTCAAAAGGTAATTACAATGTTTGTTTAACTATTCAATCAAAGTCAGGATGTACTAATACTTATTGTAGTTCTGTTATAATTACTGACAGTATTCCTTCACCACCTCCGCCGCCTGCCAAGTGTTCAGCAATGTTTTCATTTGAAAAGATAAGTTCTAAGCAAATAAGATTTAACAGCAGTAAATCTGTTACTTCAGGAGATAGTATTGTATCAAGGTTCTGGCGTTTTGGTGATAGTGCAACTTTAACCAGCAATGAAATATCTCCACTTAAAACATATGCTTCTAAAGGTAATTACAATGTTTGTTTAACTATTCAATCAAAATCAGGATGTACCAATACTTATTGTAGTTCTGTTGAAATTACTGACAGTATTCCTCCGCCACCTCCTCCGGTTACTTGTACTGCTAATTTCTCAATCGAAAAACTTGGCCCTAAAAAATTAAGATTCAACAGCAGTAAATCTATTGTTGCAGCAGGAGATAGTATTGTATCAAGATTCTGGCGTTTTGGTGATAGTACTACTTTAACAGGTAATGAAATTTCACCTGCAAAGGAATATACAACTAACTGTGTTTATACAGTTTTTTTAAATACTGTTTCTGCCAAAGGTTGCAAGAGTGAATTTTGTGAAAAGTTTACTTTAGTTGATAGTGCTGCAGGAACTACACCTGTTAATAATGCCGCTATAAAAATTATCAGCATTAACCCAAATCCTGTAACTACCAGAATGCTGCTGACAATTTGGTGTGCTAACAATAATACTGATGTTGAATTGGGAATTACGGATATTTACGGTTTTAAAAGATGGAGTATGAAAAAAACACTGACACAAGGAAACAATACCATTGAAATAGCTGTTAGCTTTTTAACCGGCGGAGCTTACTTTTTGAAAGTAGGTTCTAAATATGGCTCATTAAGTCGCGGTTTTTATAAGCTTTAAATTTGGTTGAGGGTAGTTTTAGTTTTACACCTGTTGTTTCGTACAGCAGGTGTTTCTTTTTAAAAAGGCTGATAATTATTTTGGCTGAAAGATATTAGCCCCCTATTTTTGCAGCCCGATAAACAAACGGCCGGTTCGTCTATCGGCTAGGACAGCCCCCTTTCACGGGGCAAAGACGGGTTCGATTCCCGTACCGGCTACGAAAGAGGAATTTTCATGTATAATGAATTTTCCTCTTTTTCATTTTTATCAAGATTCACCGACATGCAAATACTTAGAGGAGCGAAAGAGTTTATTTCAGGTGTTAAATAGTCATGTTATTATGATTACAATCAAGTAGAGTAATAAGATTATAAAGTAATCAGATTGATGTTATTATGCTAAATGATTGTGATAAGTTTTTAATAGTTCTATTTTCAAAATATTACTCCCATCAATGTGTATTTGAAAAAGTAAGACTATTGTTAATACTGTAAAAAGACAATTAACTAACACCCGAACTAAGACAGGATTGAATAATGAAGTAAGAAAGGTAAGTTTTGTTGATACTAAAACAGAAGTTAAATATCCCACCAAAGAAATAAGAAATATCGCAATAACAAATTCAACTTTATTCAAAACCATTCCATTACTACCGGAAATCTTTGTGTTTGGAAAAGGTATAAGATTATTTAAATGAATGGTAATACAATTATTGGTAATAAATAAATGACGACAAAAAGTAGATTAGGTTTTATACTCTGTTTCATAATTATGAATTATACAATTTTTTGAAATCTTTTTAATCGAAAATAAGATGTCAAAAAACCCCATAAAGGACAAACAATAGAAAGTAAAATCAGACTGTTTTTTGAAGATTTATCAATTTTCAGATGTTTGTAAAGAAGTTTCACCTGATTTATAGATAATAGCATAAAAACTAAATTCCATAAAATTATTGAAATTAAATAGAAAGACATCATTGAATTATTATTATAAAATCAAATATAACCATCAAAACCAATTTTCCAAAGTTTTAATTAAATACTAAAACGAGGTAAAATCCTTAATATATTGATTAGATAACTGTAACTGACAGTCTACAAACGAAAATTAAGGTCACTTTTTCAAAGTGGCCTTTTCTATTTTCCTTTAAAAACCTTGCTTGAAGCATCTGCAATTAAAGAAAATATACTATTAATTTCAGGCGTTTAAAACTCGCTTATTTTCTTTATCAAATTAATTAAGATAAGGTTATTACTAATTCAAATTACTTTTGCGTTTCTTCCAACAACTCTTTTAAATAGTTACCCCATATTTTAGGTAATGAATGTGTTCCATGTCCCCGGGTTTCTGAAGTGATGGGTAATAAAATATATTTACCATGCTGCACTTTTACTATTGCCGTATCTAATATTTTTAATTCGGGTGGATTGATTTGGTCATCAGCCGAATTGATTGCTAACAAGGGTGCTTTTATTTTTGAAAGATAGGGTGCAGGGTTGTATTCACGGGATGCATCAAATTGATAAATCATATCATTTGCATCTTTTCCTTTTACCGCATTGGTTAAGTACCTGTTTAAATAGTCTTCTGCAGATTTTTTTGTTGGAGCTTCTTTCTGCCATTGCAATGGTGCACTGGACATAATCATTAAAATATCTAATGCATGCTTTAACCCTAATGCAGGCTGCTGAACATAATTGCCATTGTTCCAGGCAGGATCATCTTTTATAGCATCGATAATCATTTTACGCAGTATTCTGTTTCTACCGGCTATTTCAACGGGTAAACTTGCCAAAGGCATTAAGGCATTCATAAAATCCGGGTAGCGATAACCGAAAACCCAGGTATGCATGGCTCCCATGGATGTTCCCATAATTAGCCTTGCATGCTGTACATTCAGTTTTTTGGTTAACAACAAATAATCAGCATCTACCATATCATCATATGTGTAAGCAGGAAAACGCATCCGCAAGCCATCACTTGGTTTGCTGGATTTACCATGCCCTATGGCATCAGGCAAAATGATGAAATATTTATTCGCATCTAATAGTTGCCCTGCTTTAAATAAATATCCGGCAAAATTTTCTGTTAATAAGCTCTCACCGCTTCCACCGGTTCCATGCATAATTAAAACAGCATTATCAATATTCCCGTCTTTATTCAAATGCGGTGTACCCACATAATAATAGTGTAATTTCAGAGAGTCTAAGACTGAACCATCTGAGAACTTAAAATTTCGAATCACATAATAATCATCCTGATAAGGAACAACTTTTTGTGCTTTAGCAAAATTAATCAGCAAAGAAAATAATATGAAACATGAGATTCTTTGATAAGGCTTATTGTGTTTCAATTTCATTGTATGCAGTTTGAATGATTTTTTTACTTTTTAAAAATACAAGTTGTTTAATAAGAAAGAAACTATTATTCCCTTTTCAACTTTCAGGTTTATAGTTATTAAACAATAGTCGTGAAATTATTAACGTGTAGTATTAAAACAGTCGAACACATGTCTATTACGGCTATAAGCAAGAATAAAGAAGGTCATTTAATGAAATGACCTTTTTTGCTTCAGTAATTCGGCTGTAACTATTATTAACGGGACGATGGAATTCATTTGCTGAAAACAGATTTTATCGTTTCTGCAACAGAATTATTTGTTGAACTCTTTTTTAATATCGTCCACCTTATCCATTGCAGGCCCTTGCATTATTTTACGCCAGTCTATCGGCTGATGGTATTTTTTCATAGCCTGATCCACATCAAAAATTCTTGGGTCGTGTTGTTCTAATGTATAAGGTGTAAAATCCGGCTTATTGGTAAAAAAGTCCTGTAATAATGATGCTGTTACATCGTATTGGTTCACATAAGGTACACCCAAAATATTGTAAATGGTTTTAAGTATAGAACCAAAGTTAGCATGTGTGTGGCTTACATATCCCCGCTTTACATAAGGCCCAGCCATCATTAAAATACTGCGGTGTGCATCTATATGGTCTACCCCACCCTGCGGATCATCTTCAGTAATAATTACCAGCATATTCTTCCAGTATTTGGTACGTGAGAGGAAATGTAAAATTCTGCCTACTGCTAAATCGTTATCTGCCATAAACGATGAACGATAAGGGTAACCATCTTGCGGTCTTATACCCGCACCATGATCGTTGGGTACTTGCATGGTAATTAATGATGGCATTAGTTGCTTACCGGTTAACCATTTTTTGGTAAACTCTTCCTCAAATTGTTTCATTCTAAACTGGTCAGGAATATTTGTATTAAAACCAGCATAGTTATGGCTGGTACGTGTAAACAATGCTTTCTGCATAGGTACCATAACACCATGTGCTGCACCTGTTGCAGTATCCATCCATGCTTCACGTACATGAGCGGTTTCGTTGGCTTCGCCAAAATTGTAGAAGTTAATATGCTTTCTTTCTAAAGCCTCCCAAAGACCACCTTTTTCTGCATAATCTTCAGGGTCCATACTACCGGTAGAACCGGGAAAACGACGGCCGGGTGCATTTGAAAAAAGCTTTGTGGTTTTACTTACATCTGAATTAGCTTCCACCCATTCGTTTGGTACCACTCCCATCATCCAATGGTGACCATGAATGGAGGCATCGCTATCACAATAAAAATTATCACTGAAAGAAAATGTTTTCGCCAGTTTATGATGATTGGGCGATACCCGTAAATTTTTGAATTTGGTTCTTACAGAATCTGCTAAAGTATATTCACAATTAACGCCTAATTTGGCTAAGGTACTATCCCCATTAGCATTTGGTAACTGACCAAACACTTCATCATAAGTTCTGTTTTCTTTGGTAATATAAACAATGTATTTAATAGGGCTTTTGCTGGAACCGGGCAATAACGGTAAAGGATTAGTACCATCATCTACCATAGTGGTTGCTTCAAAAGTGTTGCGTAAAACCTGTTCGGTGTATTTAGCCAATACTTCATTCGTTGGATTTGCTATTTTTTGAAAGCTGCCCAACTGTATGTCGCCAATATAAGTACCTTGTATCGGTGCTTTAAAACCTGCACCGCCATTAGGTCCTGCACCTAAACCTCTACAGGTAATTACGTATAATTCTTTTTCATCTTTACTCAATTGTACCCTTGTTGGCCCCCAACCTG
>SAIW01000008.1 GCA_004028795.1 Chitinophagaceae bacterium | reverse complement strand
CAGAGGTTTTAAGTTTTGCAATCGGTAATTTGAGAGAAACATTCAATAGTTTGGCTAACGAAATCATTATTCCGTTTGAAATTGAATATGCAGAAAAGGATGTTGTGATAACAATTCCTAAAAGCGGTGATAAGAAAAAGTTGCTTGACTTATCTATTAAAAACGTAAGTTATTTTAAAGAAGAAATTAAAAAGAAAAAAATTCTGCATTTAGAAGAAAAAACCGATGCAGAAAAGAAGAATGTTTTAAATGAGTTGAAAGATTATTTACAACTAAACGAATTACCGGTACACATTGAGTGCTTTGATAACTCTAACTTTCAGGGAAGTTTTCCCGTGTCTGCAATGGTTTGTTTTAAAAACGGATTACCAAGTAAAAAAGATTACAGGCATTTTAATGTAAAAACTGTTGAAGGCATTAATGATTTTGCTACAATGAAAGAAGTTGTTTTCAGAAGATATAAAAGATTGAAAGAAGAACAACAACCCTTTCCTCAGTTGGTAATTATTGACGGCGGTAAAGGCCAATTGGGTGCTGCATTGGAAGCTATAAGAGATTTAGACTTAACAGGGCAACTTACTTTAGTTGGTTTAGCAAAGAATGAAGAAGAAATATTTTTTGCAGGCGATAAACAATCAATCAAGTTACCCTGGGATAGTAACAGTTTAAAATTAATACGCAGAATAAGAGATGAAGTACATCGCTTTGGTATTACCTTTCACAGAAATAAACGTTCTAATGGAACCTTTAAAAATGAATTGGAGAATATTAAAGGCATTGGAAAAGAAACAGCCAATCAATTATTGAAAACATTTAAGTCAGTAAAAAATATTAAAGAAAAAACAAAAGAAGAAATTGCAATAATAACAGGCAATGCGAAGGCTGAATTAATTAAACAATACTTTGAAAATAATAAATAATAATTACAATGAACGAACTAATTGAAAAAATGTGTGCAGAAGCAAACATTACCGAAGAGCAGGCACAGAAAGCATTAGAAGCCGTTGCTAATTTTGTAAAAGATAAGTTCCCAATGATGGCTGGTGCGGTTGATAAGTTATTTCAGGGGTAGATATTCTTTATAACAAAAGGATTGAAATGAGCACTGAAAAGTTTCTTTCAAAAAGTTCGCAGTCAAGGTTAACTAAACTTGGTGTCTATCAAATTATTGGTGGTGCATTAGGTTTAATTATTTTATCTTGGATAATGTATAAAAATTCAGTGGAGATAACATTTGCAAGTGTTGTTATTTATTTCATTATAACATTACTATTTTCATATTCAATTGTTTGTGGTATTCTCTGCATTAAAGTCCATACGCACTGTTTAAATCTTTCACTCACTAATCAATTACTTCAATTAATTGGTTTAGCAATTTCAGGGTATTCTTTTTCTTATATAGCAGGGGTTTATTTAACAATTGGTATTGATTTAAACAATTTCCTTCTCATCTTAAATGCAGGTTTTTCTAAATTAGACTTGATTTTTAACCCAAATGATGAAAGATTTCAAATTAACCTGAACATAATTGCTTTTGCAATCATTTATCAGATCAGCATATTGAAGAAAAAAATAAAAGAAGAAGCTGAGGTTTTAGAAATTAATTCTATAGGAAATATTAGCTAAACAATCTTTTGCTTGTTGCTTAATGAACAAAACGTATCCCGAAGTTTCGGGATGCAACGCAACTAAAGCTTACTATTTATTCTAAAGCTTGGTTCATATAATTATCCCAACACTTCTCTTGCAATAACTATTTTTTGAATTTCACTTGTGCCTTCGCCGATGGTACAAAGCTTGGCATCTCTGTAAAATTTCTCTACGGGAAAATCTTTAGTATAACCATAACCCCCAAAAATCTGCACAGCATCATTGGCAACTTTTACGGCCACTTCACTACAATAATACTTTGCCATAGCACTTTGCTTGGTAACTTTTTCATGGCGTTCTTTTAAATCGCAAGCTTGCTGCAACAATAAATCTGCCGCTGCAATTTCTGTTGCCATATCTGCCAGCTTAAAACTTATTCCCTGAAAGTTTGCAATAGGCTCACCAAACTGATGGCGTTCTTTTGAATATTTTAAAGCAGCTTCATAAGCACCCTGTGCAATACCAACTGCTAATGCAGCAATTGAAATTCTGCCGCCATCTAATATTTTTAAAGATTGGCGAAACCCATCTCCCACCTCGCCCAAACGCTGTTCATCGCTTATCACACAATTATCAAAAATCATCTCAGCGGTTTCGCTGGCACGCATGCCTAATTTATTTTCTTTCTTTCCCGCAGTAAAACCTTTAATGCCTCTTTCAATAATAAACGCAGTGCTGTTGCCACTTGTTCGGGGTTCGCCTGTTCTGCAAATAACCACAGCTACATCCCCGCTTTTGCCATGTGTTATCCAGCATTTTGTTCCGTTAATAATCCAGTTATTACCATCCTGTATAGCTGTTGTTTGCATATTACCTGCATCGCTTCCGGTATTGGCTTCTGTTAAACCCCATGCCCCTATAAACTCGCCTGATGCTAATTGGGGTAAGTATTTTTTCTTTTGTGCTTCACTTCCAAAACTTAAAATATGATTAGTGCAAAGTGAATTATGTGCAGCTAAACTTAAACCCACAGAGCCACATACTTTAGCAATTTCTTTAATAATTGCAACATACTCAAAATAGCCTAAGCCGGCACCTCCATAAGCTTCAGGAACTAAAACACCCATTAAGCCCAAGGCCCCCATTTTTTTAAACGCCTGTACAGGAAATTCCTGGCTTTCATCCCACTGCATTACATAAGGTAAAATTTGCTGTTGTGCAAAGTCTTTAGCTGTTTGTGCCACCTGTTTGGTTAACTCCGTTGATGCAAAATTCATGTTCAAAAATTTTAAAGTAACAACCCCGCAAAATACTTGCAGGGTTGAAAGTCAGCAATCGTTAAAGGACCATGAAAGAAAACTAACAAGCGTTAGTTTCACAAAAATAGGATGAATTTTTATTTTACCAAATAAGATTTTGGGTTACAGACTACAGAATAAAATCAGGCTTTTGTGTAGCCTGTACTGAGCGAAGTCGAGGTATCATTCACTTGCCTGCCTGCCGGCAGGCAGGTACTTTCTTATCACTATTCAACTGATAAATAAGGAGCAATTTTCTGATAGAGTTCTTCTTTAATAAACACAATTTTTTTAATGTCTTCTACTTTGGTATAAGCTCCGTGCTGTGTTCTGTAAATAGTTATTGCTTTGGCTACATCTCTGTTAATATAAGGATGCATTGATAAGGTATAATCATCAGCAGAATTAATGTTTATCTTTTTAATCGCCGTTGTTTGAAGCACTAAGTAAGGTTCAATTGTTTTATAAACAGAATCTGTTAAGCCATAAGTTTCTTTTACCTGACTAACATTTAAAAAGCCACCTAATTTTTCTTTGTATTTTATAATTCTGTAAGCAAGGCTTCTATCCATATTAGGTATGGTAAACCATTCCTGCGGTGTGGCTGCATTCACATCAATTTTTATACTTGCCTTTGTTGCAATTTCTTTTGTAGCAGCATTATTATTTGAATGAACACTTTCAACTCTTGCATAAGGAATAATTCTGTCAGCTTCTTCTTTCTTCAAACCCCAAATTTTTCTTATGTCTTCAGCTGATTTAAACTTTCCTCCTTTACTTCTGTAATTCAAAATTGTTTTTATCGTTTTATCACGCAAGCCTAATTTCTTCCAGCCGGCTTCATCAATGGTATTCGGGTTAAACTCAAATAATTCATACGAAACATTTTCTGTAACTGCTGTTTCATTACCTGCGTCTTCGTTAACAGCTGTTCGGTTTACGAAAGAATCTTTTAAAACCACTTGTTCTACCTGTTGCTGCAAGGCTTCATTAATAACAGGCTTATATTTTTTAACAGGAATAAAGTAGGGTAATACAATAAATACAACAATTAATACTGCCAGAATAATAACTGCTGTTCTCTCTTTACGAGTGAAAGTAAAATAGTCTTTTAAAATTTTCTTCATAGCCCTTCGTTTAATAATTCAAAGAGGGGTAAATTATATCAATGTAGTTATTGTTAAGCCGTCGTATGCTAACTGAATATTTGAAGGCAGTACTTTATTTACTTCTTTATGTTTACCTAACTGATGGCTGATATGTGTTAAATAAACATTTGGTATCTGTAATTCATCAGCCAGGGCTATTGCTTCATCTAATGTAAAATGCGAAATATGCTTTTCTTTTCTCAAAGCATTTAACACCAGCATTTCAGAGCCCTTAACTTTTTCTTTTTCTGCCTCATCTATTCTATTAGCGTCTGTAATATATGTAAAATTTCCTATTCGATATCCAAATACTTTCATTTTTAAATGCCAAACAGTTATTGGCTGAAATGGAATATCGTTTATAACAAATGGCTCATCATTAATTATATGTAGATTTATTTTCGGCACACCGGGATATTTATGCTCAGCAAATGCATAATAAAAATCTCTTTTTAAATGTTCTGCAGTTAATGTATTAGCATATACTTCCATGTCTTTTTGCTGAAAATAATTGTATGCCCGTATATCATCTAAACCTGCAATATGGTCTTTATGGGAATGTGTAAATACAACCGCATCTAATTTTTTATTATTAATACGAAGCATTTGATAGCGAAAATCGGGTGTTGTGTCTATAACAACTGTGGTATGCGAAGATTGAATTAAAATACTGCTGCGAAGCCTATTATCTTTTGCGTCTGTTGATGAACAAACTTCACAATTGCAGCCAATCATTGGTACGCCGCTGCTTGTACCTGTGCCAAGAAAAGTAATGTTTAATGGAGTTGCCACAAACAAATCTACACGCTAAAAAATTATGCAAACCAATTAGTTGAAACTTTATGCCAACACTGCATTGGCTAACACATTTTCGTACAGTTTCTGGCTTTCATGTGTTAATTTGTCAAACTGAATATTAAGCTGCGGAATTAATTCAAGTAAAGTATTTATTCTGGCTTCAGTATCTAAAAATTTATTTAAAACAACAATTTTTTTAGCTTCTAAAATGCACCAACCACTTTGAAAAGTGCCGCGTTCATAACGAACTACATAACCACTTTCTCCTAAAATATCTTCTAATTTATCTAATGTGTTTTGAGTAGGTTTCATATGTTCACTTTTGTGCTTCTGCCTTTGGCAGATAAATTATTTACCAATAGAATTCGCTATGTAACCTGAATTATGTTTATTGCTAAGGCTTATTTCACGTACAGATTATTAACCATTCAAAATTAAGATGAGGTGGAGTTTTATAAGGTTTGATTTATCCACAAAACTGCCCGAACTTATCAGGTTCAGGCAGTTGGCTGAATAGTGATTTGAACGTACCTGCCTGACGGCAGGCAGGCAAGTGTGCGACGCTCCGAAGGAGTCCTTTGGACAACAGCAGCGTAATAGATATTCCTAAGCTTGTAACAAAAAACTAAAATCTATAACTCAAAGTTGTCATTAACTGTCGTGGTGCAATTGGCGAAATACTGTAGTTATCATGCACTAAATAATTTAATGCATTGAAAATATTTGACAGTTTGCATTGTAATGTAAATTTTTTATAAGTATAGCCGGCAGATAAATCAACCGTTGTGAAACCTGATAAAGCTACCATTCTGCTACCTAAAACAGTTTGACCAACCGTGTTATTATAACCTCCAAAGCGGGAACCTGTATAAAAACCTGTTGCACCAAGTTTAATATTTTTTAAACTGCCTGATGAAAAGGTATAAAAGATACTCGCATTGGCTGTATTGCTTGGAGCATTTACTAATTGCTCACCTTCAATATTGGAGCCTTTACTTCCTGAAGTATGCGTGTATCGTATGAAGTTATAACTATAGCCTGTTATGAAATATAAGTTTTGTGAGAGCATTGCATTGATGCCAAGTTCAATACCATCGCTGGTGGTTTCTCCGCTTAGTGTTTTTACAGTAGCATCGGTATTAAGCGTTACTCCATCTGCTTTGTATTGAGCCTGCTGTGCCAGGTTACTGTTGAGTATTCTGTAAATACTAACCGTTGTGTTTATTCTTCCGTTTAAAAAACTATTCTTCACTCCTGCTTCATATTGATTAATGATTGATGCAGGCAATAAATTTCCATATACATCTGTGCCGCTGTTTGTTGTAAAGTTGTTGGCATAGCTTACAAATAAAGATGTGTTTTGTGATGGTTGATAAACAATGCCTGCTTTAGGTGATAAAACATTGTAAGTAGTTGTTGGTGTTGTACCTTTTACTATTGCAGCAGGGCGAGTTGAAGTTGGCATACTATCAATAGTTGTTTGAACAGTTGCCTGATAAGTGTATCGTAAGCCTACAAATAATTTGAATTGATTAGTAAGCGTAACTAAATCCTGCACATATACGCCTGCTCTGTTTGACGGAGCTGTTGTTATTGTTGCTTTTATTGCGTTGGGAATATCTGTTCTTTGAACATATTGATTGGGATTGAGTAAATTAATAGTATCATAAATTTTTAGAGTTGCACCTGTTGAAGTAAGAATAGTAAATGCATCTGTATAAGTAGTAATATTTGTAAAATCTGCACCCGCCAAAAAATGATGCGTTATTTTACCTGTATTAAATTTACCATCAATATTTGCCTGTACTGCATAATCTTTTTCTACACTATGTGCCCTTGCTAACGGCCTTGCCACAATACCTGTTGTACTTGCTGTATTTAAGTTTCCCGTACTATAAGAGTCTACATCTGTATTTTGATAAGAAGCTAATACATTAAATGAAAACTTATCGTTGATTGTATGTTTAAATTCTGCTGATGCAGAGTTTTGTATTACATTATTGTATGCCCATGCAACATTCTGAAATCTTGAGCGGGGAATAGCTTTGGTTAACACTCTGCCGCTATCTAATAAGCCAACTCCGGGGTCTGGTGTTAATTGTGCATTTAAATAATCCCCCTGAATTAATAAAGAAGAATTCTTTCCGAACTTATATAATACTGAAGGATTAATATAAACACGTTTTGTTTTCACAACATCACGAAAACTATTATCATTTTCATAACTGCCAACAAAACGGTAGGCTACATTTTTATTAATTGGTCCATATACATCAATAACAGGTTTGTATTGTTGATTGCTTCCTGTATGCATTAACACTTCGCCACCAAAATTGTATTTAGGTTTTTTTGTAACCATGTTTATTATTAAACCGCCTGATGAACTACCATATAAAAAAGCAGAACTTCCCTTTACAATTTCTACTGATTCAATTCCAACAGCTTCGGGAATGCCTGCAATGTTTACAGGTAAGCCATTTTTAAAAATGCTACCGCCACCTGCACCGCCTGTAATACCAATACTGTAGCCACGTGCAGCATAAGTTTCGTTTACACCGAAACGTGTTTGTGTTAAAGAAACGCCCGGAACATTTTTAACTATATCACCAATACGAATTGCTTGCTGGTCTGTTATAATTTTATTACTTACTGAACCTATTGTTAAAGGCATATCTTTTTCAGGAATGCTTAATCTGCCTGCTGTAAATTTTCTTTCTGTTGCTTTTACAATTACTTCTTCTAATTGTTTCTCAGATAGTTTTAATTGAAAAGAAAGAAAGTTTGACTTGTTATTATTTACTGTTATTGTTTGTGAGATGGTCTCATATCCTGTAAAAGAAATTTCAATAACATACATCCCATTGGTGATATTTTTAAAGCTGAAGTTACCTTCTCTATCTGTTAATGTAGCTTTATTGGTTCCTTTAATTGTAACAGTTACATCTGCAGCTGGTTTACCATCTGCTGTTATTACTTTTCCTGATATTGTACTTGTTAGCTCATCGTTATCAGCAAACGCTGTTATAGAAGAAATAAGGAGTAATACTAATAAAGTTGTTAATCTTTTCACTTGTATCATTTTCATAAACATTAATTTTTTCGTTTGCAAAAATGATTTTCAAAGAAGAAGAATTACTGCCGTTTTAGAAAAAGCAGTTTATACAATCGGGAAAAGTATCGTAGGTTATACTTTAATTGCTATGCTGCATAATGATAAGAATGTACAAGTGAGTGACACAACATAAGTTCAATAGTAGTACAATAGCTTAGTTAAAATTATTTACTAATCATTTTAATTACAGGTACAATCATTTCTTCTAAACTTACACCGCCATGTTGAAATGTGTTCTTGTAATAGTTTACATAATGATTATAATTATTGGGATAGCACAAAAAGCCATCTTCTTTTGCAAAAATGAAAGATGAATTTACTGTCGGCACAGGAAGACCTGCATCGTGCGGGTTACGAAATGCCAACACTTCTTTTGATTCATAGTTTAAATTTCTTCCATGTTTATAACGAAGGTTGGTTGTTGTTTGTTTATCTCCCACAACTTTATAGGGTGTTTTTACACGAACACTGCCATGGTCTGTGGCTACAATTATTTTTATTTTTTTATCAGCAATTTTCTTTAATGCCATGTGCAACGGACTATGCTCAAACCAGCTGCGGGTAACGCTTCTGTAGCTTTTCTCATCTCCTGCTAATTCTTTTAATACTTCCATTTCTGTGCGGGCATGACTAAGCATATCAACAAAGTTGTACACTATTACATTCAAATCGTTGCTTAAAAAATTATGTATATTGTTTACGAGTTGCTGCCCGTCATTATGGTTTACAATTTTTGTATAGCTCGTTTTAAGATGCTCTTTCTTTAATCGTTTTAGTTGAGCTTTAAAAAACTCTTCCTCGAATAAATTTTTGCCACCTTCATCTTCATCATTTTTCCATTGTTGGGGAAATTGTTTTTCAATATCTACAGGAAGTAACCCACTGAATATAGCATTACGGCAATACTGTGTTGCAGTTGGCAGAATAGAATAAAATGTCTCTTCTTCTAATATTCTGAAACTCTCTGCGAATATGGGTTGTATGGCTTTCCATTGGTCGAAACGAAGATTATCAATCAAAATAAAAAACACGGGAATACTGGGTTCAACATGAGGCAATACTTTAAACTGTAAAAGATTATGGCTCATAACAGGTGCTTCAACACTTTTTGGCTGCACCCATTTAGCATAATTTTTTGATATGTATTTAAAGAATTCTGTATTAGCTTCTTCTTTTTGTTGAGCAAGAATTTCCTGCATTTCAGGGCTATCGCTTTTCTCCATTTCTAATTCCCAAAAAACCAACTTCTTATAAATATCCATCCACTCATTATAATCAGGATTATTATTCAATGCCATAAACAATTCTCTGAATTGTTGCTGATAAGCAGTTGTTGTTTTTTCTGCAACCAATCTTTTATTATCAATAATTTTTTTCAGGCATAATAAAACCTGATTTGGGTTAACAGGTTTCAATAAATAATCTGTTATCTGGCTGCCGATAGCTTCTTCCATTAAAGTTTCTGTTTCATTTTTAGTAATCATTACTACCGGTAAATGATTACTAATTTCTTTAATCTTAGAAAGCGTTTGCAGGCCTGTAATACCCGGCATAGATTCATCTAACAAAACTACATCAACACTATTTTCCTTTACAAACTCAATAGCATCAAAACCGCTTGCAAAAGTGTTAATGGTATAACCTTTATTTTCTAAAAATAATTTTTGCGATTGCAGACTTTCAATTTCATCGTCAACCCAAACAATATTAGCTAAAGGCATAGAGTTATTTTTATGTAGCAAACAATAGAATTACTATGAAGCTGCTGTTGCAGTTTATCCAGAGCGTAGTCGAAGGACACACTTGTACTGCAACAATTACAGCAACTATAATGCGTACAAGATAAGAAAGAGAAAGCTTTTATTTTCTAAAAGTAAACTTAAAATACAGCAGCAATAAGCTTAATGCCAATACGATAAAATTGGCAACAATTACCGGTCCGCCATTGGCAATACCAAATCCATATATTAACCAAACAATGGTACTTGTAATTACAATTAAAAGCATTACCACACTTAAATCTCCAACACTTTTAGATTTCCAGGATTTTATTACCTGAGGAATAAATGTAACAGAAGTTAAAAAGCTACCTACGTAACCTATTAACTGTATAGCTTCTGTTGAAAGTTGAAATAATAATGTATTCATCTAATAATTTTTTAGTTTAAACAAAAACGCCGATACAATGTATCGGCGTTACTTATTATAATTTAACTGATTCCCAGTTTCTGCATCACTTCATTACTTACACCTGTATTAGAATAACCACCATCATGAAATAAATTCTGCATAGTAACCATTCTTGTTAAATCAGAAAAAAGCGTAATGCAATAGTTGGCACAATCTTCTGCAGTTGCATTGCCTAAAGGTGCAATAGCATTGGCATAATCATAAAAATCACCAAAACCTTTAATACCTGTACCGGCAGTTGTTTTTGTTGGTGATTGTGATACTGTATTAATTCTCACTTTCTTTTCTACACCGTAATGATAACCAAAGCTTCTTGCAATTGATTCAAGCATTGCTTTAATATCGGCCATATCTGTATAAAAAGGAAAAGTTCTTTGTGCTGCCATATAAGTTAATGCTACCACACTTCCCCATTCATTAATGGCATCTAACTTTTTGGCTACTGCCAACATTTTATGAAAACTCATAGCACTAACATCAATTCCTTTCATAAAATAATCATAATTACTTTCTGTATAAGGAACTTGTTTTCTGATGTTTACACTCATTCCGATTGAGTGTAATACAAAGTCAATCTTGCCTCCTAATATTTCCTGAGATTTTGTAAATAATGTTGTCAGCTCATCAACATTTGTTGCATCTGCCGGAACAATTTCTGAATTAGTAGCTTCAGCCAATTTCTTAATTTCTCCCATTCTCATAGCGATAGGTGCATTGGTTAATACAAAAGTTGCACCTTCTTCATGTGCCTTTTCTGCAACTTTCCACGCTATTGAATTTGCATCCAATGCTCCTGTTATGATACCTCTCTTACCTTTTAATAAGTTGTACGACATATTAAGTTTGTTTAATGAAGTGGTAAAAGTAAATGATAAATTGAAAAAGTAAAATGTATGAGAAAATTAGACAATCGATAGATGTGTATAAGTATAAAAAACAAAAAAGGGCCAGGATAAAAATCCAGCCCCGTTTTTAAAATCCAATATCCTATGAAAAACCGATGCTAAAGTAACGTATTGTTTGAAACAAAACAACAAATCTTTAATTTTTTTATTTTATAAATAAAAAAGGGACATAAGCCCCTGATTTACTGCGTTTTTATGCAAGAAAGTATCTTTAATATTGCCATAAATTCTGCTCAAAATTGAAGATTTTCTCTTTTATTTTTTCACCCTCAAGCAACTGAAAAAGTGGATCTTTTATATATTCTTTCAACTTTTGATCTCTATAATTGTTAAGGGTTGTTTTCACTATATAACTTGAAAACATGTGACTTTCAAATAAATCTTCCCAGCTCATTCTTGCACCCATATTCTTTGGATTATACACCTGATATTTAGCTAATGTAGCCCTCACATCAGGATAATAAATCCAGAATGCAGGATAAGCGTCTCCTGTAGCTTCACCTAATGAATTTCTCAAAACAGTCATTGGAGCAATTCCGATAATTCTTGTAATAAGTCTTGAAGCTTCTTTATCAAAAATCACGTCTTCCTTAACACGATATTTAATAATAGAATCTAATTCAAATTGTTTAAAAGTTGCCTTTCTGCAAATTGCGTTTCCATCAATATCTCTTTGAATAACTGTATCGGCAGAACCACCCAAAATAGAAAGTGCTTTATCTTTTGACAATTCAGTAGTGAATCTTTCATCATCATAAGCTTTTACATCACCAGACTTAATAGAATTTAATAAAATGCTAATAAAAAGTTGATTGCCGTTATCTTCATTAGCAGAATAGCGGAAAACCTGATTTTGTTTTTCTCTGGTATCTATTTCACGCCACAATCTTTCTTTAAAAAAAGCATCGTCTTCACGAATATAATCATATGCCATTGGTTTTTTATCTCTTACCAATTGCATTTCTACTGCTCCATCGTTAACCAATGAACGTTTAACTTCAGTAGAAGTGGCCTTCAAAGCGTTGGTATCAACAGGACACATAGGCAGTTCTTTTCCAACATTCGGTTTTGTTGTGTCCTTTTTTGTAGATACGGTAGAATTAGATGTATATGGATTAACATCCGAGGCACTTTTACTACTTCTACTTTTATCTGTTGTAGGTATATTATCTATATAAGGATTTGATGATGTTGTTTTTTTATTTGTGGTAGTTTTCTTTTTCTGTGCTATTACAGTTGTAGCTAATAAAATACTACTCACAGCAAGACACATTTTCAATTGATACTTTATCATATACAACTCATTTTAAAATTAACGCAAAAAGAATGAAATCGGCGGAATAGTAAATGTACCCCCAGGACCTCTCACCTTTATCCTATCAATCATTACTGTAGAATTAGGTGTCAATTTTTGAATATTTGCTAAAGTTGCAGCATCAAACGCAGCACCGGAAACTTCTGTAACACCGGGTCTTTCCGCAAATGCTTTACCTACACAAATTACTGTGTAGCCTAAAACATCATATTTAATTCCATCAAAAACAAAGTTTTCTAAATCTGCTCTCACACCTGCTGTTGCTTTAAACTCATTTAAAGGCATAAACCCACCCTTGCTATTACCAACTTTACCAACCGGTTCAGGAACTGATTTTACTTTAAAATCTTTATTTGTTGCTTTACCATCAACAGTTGCGGTTATTGTTACTTTACCGGAGCCAACATTATCGAATGTTGCTACATAAACACCTCCACCTTTTTTTGTTAAATTTCCACTGCTGATTTTTGCATCGATAGCTTCTGCTCCCTTACTACCTCCTGAAACGGAAATTTCGTTTTCTAAACCAACATATAATACATTTAGTTTTTCGGCACTGATATGAACACCTGTGGGAGAACCAACTGTATATTTAACAGGAACCGTTTTGCTTTCTGTCGTACCATCTAACTTTTTGTAAGTAACTACCACATTTGCTTGCCCAGGTCCTTCACTGTTAACTGTTGTTTTCCACATTAAACTTCCATCTGGTTGTTTGGTTGCAGGAGCTCCGTTTACAGTAACAGATGGTTGTGCTGCTGAGCTATAAGCTCCTACACCTGCTGTAATTCTTAATTCACTACCGGGCAATAAATACTCTGCATTTTGACCTACTAAAGGCTGATAAGTATCAAATTGAATAGCAACTTCTCCGATTTCCTTATGGCAATATTCTACAACCTGTGCCTCACTATTTTTTACGTCGTTTTGAAATTTACTTAACAAAGTAATTGCAGCAACAGTAGGACTCATATGAAAATAACCAAACGCCCACTCCTCACTACCAATCTTGCTGTCATTCGATTTAATTGGATCTGTATTGATTGGTAATGTGTTTTCTAAATCTTTTTTAATATCAGGATGTATAGCTAAAAGCTCTTCTTTGAATTTTTTTAGCCTTTCATGCAATTCTTCTCCTTTCGCTTTTCCGGGACCTTCAACAAACATTCTTGTAGCAGCATCTAAATCACTTTCATTGTATTCACCAGTTTCAGGTTTAAAACCTGACTGTTTTTTAAGTTCTGTTTTCAGTCCATCAATATATGCTAATAAATCTTCAGAAAGTTGTTTTGCTTTTTGAGCTTTAGGATACCACTCTTCGGCTTTAGCTTTATTTGCGGGGTCTTTTAGTTTTGCTTCGAAAGATTTAAATAGTTCAACATTTTTCTTTTCAATAATAGATGTGGCATTATTTAAACTATTATCTACGGTTTTAAATGCTTCTAATATTTGAGAGGATACATTCAATGCTAACAATGCTGTAAGCACTAAATACATCATATTAATCATCTTCTGCCGCGGCTCTTTAGGTAGTGACATTTGTTTATAAAGATTTTAGGTTTTTGGTTGGAATAATCATTTCAAATACAATAAATCTTCAATTATCTACCCTGCATTGCACTTAACATGTTGCCATAAACCTGATTCAACTTACCAAGGTTTGCTGCCAAAATACCAATTTGTTCTTTGGCTTTCATTGCATCATCTGCACTTGCATTCATAGCAGCAGAAGCCTGAGCTAACTTACCATAGAATTGATTTAATGATTTTAAATGATTATTACTTTCCTGTAATTCCAATTCATAAATGGTATTTAATGAACCTAAGTTTTTTGTCATAACCTGAATCTGAGAATGAAATTGTTTTACACCTTCAGATGAAGCATTTAATGTAGATAGATTGGCAGTTGTTTGATTGGCAGCATTGGCAACCGTTCCTAAAGCACCGGCAGCTTCTTTTGCTTTAACACCAAAATCGCCGGTTGATTTTACAACATCACCCAATTCTGTTATTTGACTAACAGTACCACTCAGTTTTTGGAAATTGCCACTCATTTTTGATATGTCTACTTTAAAAGTATCCCAATCAATTTCAGGGGCTTTTGGACCGGTAACTTTTGCAGGCTCAGGAGCATGTCCTGAATCCGGTGGTGGTAGTAATGCATATACCAAGAAGATTCCGGCTTCAGTTAAAAGACCGATAGGCAACAAAACATCAGAACCTTTCCAGTGTTGAATTTTAAATAATGCACCAACAATTACTATTGATGCTCCAACGCATACAATTACATTAACAAGTTTGTTAGTAGCAGGAGAAATACCAGAAGCCATAAAGTTTTAATTTTAAGTTTTTAAAAATTAGATGGTGATCAATTGAAGAAAATTATTTTTTCATTCTTGGGGCTAAATCAATTACACAACGAAAACCGATGTATGATTTTGCTGTATCCTGATATTCAAATGCACGTGTGCTGGTTTGAAGGAAATATCCGATATCCTTCCAGCTTCCGCCACGAATTACTTTACGTTTCATAAACGGAGGATCTGTGGGCTTGGCATCATATCTTACATCAGGGCTCATATCACTCATGAAGTTATAAGCACTTTCATTAAAATAAGAACCTGTCCATTCAGCTACGTTTCCGCTCATATTATATAAACCATAATCGTTTGGCCAGTAAGCATCGGCTCTTACAGTATAAAAACCTCCGTCTTCAGCATAATTACCACGACCAGGTTTAAAGTTGGCTAACAAACAACCTTTCTTATTTCTTGCATAATAGTTACCCCAAGGAAACATAGAGTTTGTTCTTCCGCCACGGGCTGCATATTCCCATTCTGCTTCACTGGGCAAGCGGTAATCACTCTCAACAGCCATTTTGTTTTTTTCTAAGAAAGAATTTTGAATATGTGTTCTCCAATGACAGAAAGCAACAGCCTGCTTCCAATTAATACCTACAACAGGATAATTCCCAAATGAAGGATGTGAGAAATATCTTTTGGTCATCGGCTCATTGTATGAATATGAGAAATCTCTCATCCAAACCAATGTATCAGGATAAATTTTTTGATTGTATCTGTCAATAAATTTTGTACGGGCAACTCCCTCATTTTCTCTTTTAGCTGCTTCGCTTAATTTAAAAACTTCGACGTGATAAACTAATTTATCAGGATCAATTTCTGCTTTACCATTTAATCTGTTATCAGGTGCAAGAATTAATTTATTTCCTAACTTTTCTAAATTACTAGCATCATATTTTATTGTTCTTGCTTTCGTCCAATCAATAGCAATAGCAGAGTCTCCGTTAGAACCACCCGCAGAAGATTTATAAAACCCTAATTCTTTTGCAGCTAAAGAGTCTCTTACCCAATTGGTAAATTGCCGATAATCATTATTGGTAATTTCTGTAGCATCCATCCAGAAACCGGGGATAGAAACCTGTCTGTTACGTGCAGTGTAGTTGTAATTGATGTCTTCATCACTTGGCCCCATATGAAAAGTACCGGGTGGTATGTAAACCATGCCACGTGGTCTGCCCATACTTTTTTTATTAGTAGGTGCTACACCATGCAATTGGCCATCACCTAAAGGGTCTTTTCCGCCTTTATTACCCTTTTTACTAAAGAAACATGAAGGCAATGTTATTGCCATACCGGCTACTACAACAAAATGAAAAAGGTTCTTCATTATATTTTCAGTTAACAATGTTGACAAATATAGGGTTTAAATCAGCACAAAAGCCAATTTTAAAGTTGTTTCTCAATTAAATCACAAAGGGTAAAAAATATACGATATTGTTGATTTTAAATACGTTGCTTGTAGAGTTTTCTTAATGGCGGGCAATGTTATTTAAGCTAAGATAAGTGATTTGGTGTTACATAAATGTAAAAATGATGAAAAATTTTGCTGCGGTAAACTGCATGCGTAGTTTTCGCACAAAAAAAACTGGGTTTTTAATTCATTAACTCTATCGACTAATAACGGGAATTCATAGATTAATTTTTTGGGTGAGGATTGTAAAATTTTATTAGGAATATAGAGTTGAAGAACTCTGGAAAGATTGGTTTCTAAATCTTTTCCTGTAATAACAATCTCATTTAAACCCATTACAAAGTTTTGATATAAAGATGCCCAAACCCCGAAAGAGGTAGGGTACCTTAAAGCACCGCTTTGGAGTTGCAGCAACATAGTTAAAGCTTTTTCTTTCCAATCTTCTTTATTAAAAATTACCGCCAAATATTGAAGATTTAAAGCCATAACTGCATTACCGCTTGGTATTGCTCCGTCATACACTTCTTTTTTTCTAACAATAATATCTTGCTGATTTTTTGGTGTATAGAAGAAAAGCGGGCCTTCATCATCTGCAAAGTTTTCTAAAACGAATGCTGTTAGTTTTTGTGCTTTTAATAAATAGTCATTATCAGATGAAATTTCCTGTAAGTTTATATAAGCCTGAATCAAATAAGCATAATCATCTAAAAAAGCTGAAATTTTTGCTGAGTTGTTTTTATAAGTATGTTTCCAGATATTATCAGAACCACATAATTTTTCTTCTAAGAACTGCATATTAGTAATGGCCAATGTTTTATATTTTTCAATACCCAAGGCAGCATAAGCTTTGCATAAAGCGGTACATAGTAAAGCATTCCACCCTAATAAAATTTTATCGTCTGTTAGCGGTCTTATCCTTTTGTTTCTATATTCCAATAAAAGGTTCTTATTTTTTTCCAATTGAGTTTTTAATTTCTCAACTGAAATATTTTTTTCATTTGCAAAATCCCGAAGACTTTGTTTTACCCACAAAATATTTGCATGCTTCTCTGAAGAAGCCCCTTCTGACCAATTACCATTTTCTGTTACCTGATAATATTCACAAAATAAATCAGCATCTGCTTGTAAAATATTGCCTATTTCGTCTTTAGTCCAGGTGTAAAATTTCCCTTCAACACCTTCACTGTCTGCATCAATGGCACTGTAAAAACCATTTTCATTACTCAGCATTTCTCTTTCAATAAAAGATATTGTTTGCTTTATAGTATCGGCATAGTTTTCATTTTTAGTTATTTGATATGCCTCGCTCAATACATTAATCAACAATGCATTATCGTATAACATTTTTTCAAAATGCGGTGCAAACCAATGTGCATCGGTACTGTAGCGGGCAAAACCACCGCCGATATGGTCATAAATTCCACCCATTATCATTTTATCCAGACTTAGTAAAGCCTGCTGTAAAGCATTCTCATTTTTAAAAAAATAATAATGTCTGAGTAAGTATTGAATGGAAAATGTTTGCGGAAATTTTGGTGCTCTGCCAAAGCCACCCCAAGTAATATCTGCCTGTTTTAAAATATTGGCGGCAATAGTTTCAAGGTCTTCTTTGTGAAGCAATGATTGATTATTATTTGTATTTGTTCCGAATAAATTAGCGTTTAATAAATGTTGTGTAAGGTTTTCTGCCTGAGCAATTATTTCATGTTTTTTTATTTTGTATGATTGATGAATAGAAGTAATCAATTCTTTCCAGCTAATTCGGTTGTAAGCATTAACAGGCGGAAAGTAAGTGCCGCCATAAAAAGGTTTTGTATCGGGTGTTAAGAAAACATTTAAAGGCCAGCCGCCGCTACCGCTAATGGCTTGTACGGCATCCATATAAATGTGGTCGAGGTCAGGGCGTTCCTCTCTGTCAATTTTTATGTTAATGAAAAACTCATTCATTAATGCTGCCGTAGCTTCATCTTCAAAACTTTCTCTTTCCATAACATGGCACCAATGGCAAGCTGCATAACCGATGCTTACCAAAATGGGTTTATCCTCTGCTTTTGCTTTCTGCAGTGCTTCATCGCACCAGGGATACCAATTTACCGGGTTATGTGCATGTTGCAGAAGGTAAGGACTTGTTTCGTTGATAAGATGATTGGTGTACATAACGGCAAGTTACTTTAAATATAAAACCCTTCTCGGCGGAAGGGTTTTATATTTTATGAAATTGAGATTGCCACGTTGAGGCACGAACCTCAATCTCGCAATGACAATAAAATTTATTTTGTTTTATTCGCTTCTGCTAAAAATTTATCTAATGCAGAAACCATGCTGGGAGCTTGTGGTACGGGTGCTTTAATATTTAAAGTCAACCCTGCTTCTTCGGCTGCCTTTGTTGTATTTGTACCAAAAGCACCTAACAATGTGCCGTTCTGTTTGTATTTAGGATAGTTATCAAACAAACTTTTTACACCACTTGGGGTAAAAAAGCAAATAACGTCAAACTCATCCTTTTCCATTACCGGTTTTATATCGTTGCTGATGCTGCGATACATAAATGCCAACTGAAACTCGCATTTATTATTTTTTAACCAATTTACAATTTCATTATCCTGCTGATTTTCGCTGCATACATACAGGAATTTCTCGTTCTCCTTATGTTTATTAATTACATCAAACATGCTTTTGTTAGAACCATCAGCTCCATAAAAAACTTTACGTTTTCTGTATAAAATAAATTTTTGAAGATATAATGCTACAGCTTCGGTAATGCAGAAATATTTGGTATCCTGATTAATAGCCAACTTCATTTCCTCACACATTCTGAAGAAATGGTCAATGGCATTTCGGCTTGTAAAAATTACTGCACTAAAAGATGCAATATCAATTTTTTGCTTACGAAATTCCTTTGCACTGATGCCTTCTAATTTAATAAAGGGAAGAAAAACCAACTCAAGATTGTACTTGCGTTGCAAATCGAAATACGGAGATTTTTCACTCTCAGGCTTAGGCTGAGAAATAAGAATCTTTTTCACCGTTTTGGGCGTGCCGGGCTGCTTACTCTCTTTTTTTACCATGCTGTTGTGCAAATAAATTCGTTAGCTTTTAATTAGCACCTATGTAATTGAACAGTAATTTATAAATCAACAACAAAGGCATTATTTCAACAGTGCAAAGGTAAAGGAAAAAATGAATGGCATTCACCTTCAAATCTTTACGCATTGTACCAACACTGGCAATGTAGCGGTATAACAATAGCAAACCAACAATTATTAACGAAACCGTAATAATAACTCTTATATAAGGCTCGTTGGCTGAAAAAGCAATTACCAAAACCACAGGCAGTAATACAATACCAATAATTTTATTTACTAAGAAAACCAGAAAAGCATAAGTGCCGGCTGCTTCTTTTACATTAAAAATCCAGCCGGAGAAAATGAGGAATAAATATTTTACGCCATAAATAACTATCAATAAAATAAAGCAGTAAAGCAACAGCCACCAGAAATTAATGCTTATTAAATGCAGTTCTTTTGCCAGCAAAGCAGCATACAACCCACCTACCATAAAAAAGAAAATATTCATACCGAGGGAAGCTACTTTATACTGCATTAATTGATCTCTGGTATGTTTTTGCCTGAATGAGGTTTGAAAGAAAATGCTGAAAATATTATTGAAATATTTTGGTGAAATAATTTTCATTAAAGCAATGAAAAGAACCACCCCTGTTAAAACATAAAACAGTTCATCCTGTTGCTCAGGTTGTCTTGCCTGTAAAATCTGATAGGTTGGCGGTTTGCCAAAAGGCAGGAAAGGATGTGTAAATAAAGAAGCATAAGTTGAAGTATCTATTTTGGTTTGTTTAGCTACTGCTGCTTTTTGCAAAGAATCTTTACGTAGAGAATCTGCAATTGCAATGGCTTTTAAAGAATCATTAATTGCCACTGAATCTACTGCAGCGGTAAGCAAGCTGTCTAACTTTTTTTTACTGCTGTCCCTTTTTTGCACAATAACTTTTATTACTGAATCAGGTTTGTTATTTGCCGGCTCTGTTTGTTTTACGGGCGTGTTATTACTGTCTGTTTGTGCCGATAAAGACAATACTATTATTTGAAAAAAAGCAAAAAATATAAAACGTTTCAACTGCATGCGTAAACAAAAATAGATGTTGGTTGAATTGCTTTTTTAGTTGGGAATATTTTTATTGAAATTTAGCTGCCATAAAAACTGAAAGTACAAGTGAGTGACACAACAGGCGATGACATGAAATGATAAAGCCCGTTACAAAAACTCCTTTTATTTTTACAGCTATGGCAGGAATGTAATTAACCATTGATTTTCAAATAGTTAAAAACATAAAGTAACAAATAAGTAACATCACCAGTAAGATAATGTACCATAAATCATGATAAAGTAGCCCTATGTATAACCCGTATTCGCCCAAATCAAGCATAATCATGGTTTCCGCAGGTTCCTGCTCAAAGGATTAACAAAAACCGAAGTCGAAATCGGCTTACTTTCCATCGGACATAACCTCAGAAAATGGGAAGCGTAAGCAAAACTTCGCTTTTTTCGCTAAAATCCTGCTCAAATAGAAAAATCCCCCGACAATCTACCATTACAAACTTTGTTCCTAGTGGGGCTATTAAATGCTTTTTAAACAAAAACCGTCTCATAAACTAGTTATGAGACGGCCTTCTCTTTTATCTCCAGTGACCTGGAACCCAAATTGAGCCGCGACGTGTGTTTCGCCAATGCCCTCTAACATAGAAAGCCCCCGGTCGAGGCGGCGCTGTCCAATAACCACCATGCCAAACATATCTGCCACCACTTAGCTGCCAGTCTTCATCTACCCAAACGTGGCGCGGCGACGGCGCGGGCGGCCGATTAATAACTACGGCAGGTCTTGCAGGACGAACTCTGACGATGATTTGACCAAAACTTTTGTTTCCGCCTAATGTTAGGACGGATAACAATATTAGAAAACTTGCTATTTTTTTCATAAAAATGTATTGAGATTTAATAAATATATTAACGATAATGACCCGGAACCCAATGCCTGCCACCGTAAGGACCCACATCATAGTGACCGGGAATCCATCCGGGTCCACGCCTGACTACACAGGAACTAAAGCTGAATGCGATTACAAAGAGTAAAAGCAGATATTTCATTATTTTCATTTTGATAGATGTATGATTAAACAATTAATTAATTGACAGCTGCATTGTGTTTTTTATTGTAAATTGTTCGGCTATCCCGGCTTTCTTGATGGCGCATCATGCTCCTTTCCCTTGGGCCGACTTTTCCGTTTGCTCTTGCAATTCTTTTTTCTGCGTTAATATTTCGTTCATTATTTCTCAGCGTATGTGCCTCATGATGGGTCAATGCACCGCTTCTTACACCTTGATTAATCCTTGCTTTTTGGTTTTTCTCCCGGTGATTGATCAATGGTGTCCTGGTCTGTGCGTTGGATACAGTGGTCACTGCCAGCATGGCAACAAATAAACCACCAACAATTGCTTTCTTTTTCATAGATATTATTTAGTTGTTATTAATTCATTTTCTAGCGGTGGTTAGTCCGCCTGTTTTCCATTTCTACTGTGTTTTGCCTTTTTAATTCTTTCCATTTAAGGTATGTTGCTTCTTGATCAGCAGAGAGTATTTTTTCCATCCTGCCGTCAGTCTGGGCAATAATTTGCCGTTTTGTTAGCCGCCGGTTTCTCTTTTCTGCTTGCCTGTTAGCTTTAAGGCTATCTATGCGAACAGCTTGCTCCAACATTATTACTTTTACTTTTCTGGCTTGTTCTTTATTAAGCGACAATTGTTTTTGAAGTAAAAGAGTCCTATGTTCAGCCCTCTTATTGGGTGTTTTTTGCATTTGCTGCGCACATGCTACATTCATAATTGAAATAAACCCACACAGTATAGTTAGCTTTTTCATATTTAAAATTGATCAATAAATACATCCTTATACAATGCATCGTATCTTATATAAGTGTTAAACTCAATATTCAATTAAAGGTTTAATCTTTTTCAAAATATACCTTGCTATAAAGGGTATGTAATCATTTTAGGGCTATATTTGCCTAAAAAAAAGTATGTATTCTAAAGAGCTGCTAAAGGGTACAATTGAGATTATTATCTTGAAACTACTGTCGGAAAACGTTAAGATGTATGGGTATGAGATCACCCAAACGGTGAAAGAACTTACCGCTAATAAAATTCAGATCAGTGAGGGTGCGATGTATTCGTCTCTCCACAAATTGGAAGCGACTGGGGTTTTGGAAACAGAATCTGTAATGGTAGGCAAAAGGCCGAGGGTATATTACCGGCTGACGAAAAGCGGCGCTGCCGTAGCAACCGAAAAGATCGCTGAACTGGCATCTTTCATCAAATCGCTAAATGATGTAATTGATTTTAACGTAAATACCGCATGAAGCGAGAATTAACGGAATTTGAGTATGACCAGATAATAGGTTATTTGAAACATTCTGGAGTAATTGAAGACAAATTAATCATAGAGATGGCCGACCACCTGGCAATCCTGACAGAATTATATCTTGGTGAAGGAAGTGATTTTGAAACTTCATTTGAGCGGGCGAAGCAAGACATCAAGCAAAAAGATCTGCTTGAAATTAGTGAAAACACTGAAGGATTCAAAGGATATCCAAAATTCCTCGGCAAAAATTTCCTGGTATCATTTGCAGTCATGATATTAACTGTTTTCATCTGCGGCTTGCTTATGAAATATCAGCATATACCCAAACATAGGCTGGTTATTGTAATATCCAGACGGTTGACCAGCTTCGCACTTTTACCTTTGTTATTGCTTTATAATCTGACGATATCTGCTAACAAAGCCAAACAGGTGCTTCAGTTTGTTTTCCAGTTTTCATTATTTCAGACGATTGCGGAATATCTGATTAAACAGAAAATAAGTATTATTTTTCTAAGTTCAAGTGTAGTATTTGGATTAATCTGGCTGTTTGTATTTCTTATCGTTCCCTTGATAAGAGACAAGAGAATTACAAAGGTTAAGAAAGGCATTTAGATTAAGCCAAATGCATTACGGCATATAAAGCAGCAACTGATATGATGATCCAAAGAACAACGCCCTGGAATAAAGGTTTAAAACCAACTGACAAGATCACTTTCCTGGATAAGCCTGCACCGATCAGAAACAACGTAAGGGTTAATCCGGCCTTAGCAATGGCGATCATGTAGGGGCTGATAATTTTAGTAGCTGGGATATAAGTATTGGCTATCATAGCCAGTATAAATAAGCCTATGAAATAGGGGATGCTGATCTTTTTTGATTTATTTTTAAAAATAAAGGTTGACATAAAAGCAACCGGGATGATCCATAAGGCACGGGCTAATTTAACAGTGGTGGCCACTTCTAAGGCATGAGCACCATACTTACTTGCAGCACCTACTACTGAACTGGTGTCGTGGATTGCGATAGCACACCACAAGCCGAATTGAATTTGAGATAGATTAAAGTGATGTCCTATTATAGGAAATATCACCAATGCTATAGAGTTAAGAATAAATACACATCCTAAGGCGACAGATATTTGTTTTTCCTCCGCTTTGATCACAGGTGAAATAGCCGCAATAGCGCTTCCACCACAAATGGCCGTGCCTGCTGAGATAAGAAAAGAGGTTTTCTTTTCGATAGTTAACCATTTGCCCATGAAATAGCCAAACACAAGGGTTCCGGTTATGGAAGCAATAGTAAATAAAATACCTTCTTTACCCGCTTGCATGGCGCTATGTACGTTCATGCCAAATCCAAGTCCTACTACTGCTATTTTAAGCAACAGGTTAGTAGCTTTATGATTTAGGTGCAAGTAAGGATGACCGGTGAATTGTGCGATAACAATGCCTATTAATAAAGCTATTGCAGGGCTTGCAAAAGGTGAAAGGCAAAAGATCACACATATAAAAAATAATATCTTTTGAGCATTGGTGCCAATATTAAATATCAGGCCGGTCGATGGTATTGTTGATTGTTGGGTATTCATATCCTTTGTTTTGATACCCAAAGATCAATCAATTTCCCCCTGTTTTTTTATCATAACATAGGATGCTCGATAACAAAATGTTATTGATTCTTTTGAAATACACAAAAGATAAACTGCTGTAAAGTTTTAAATGGAGTCGTATGATCTTTAATGAAACAATTTATCTTCTTGAAATACCGGCTAAAAAGCCTGGTAAGTGTAAGTTCCGAATATTGCTGTACTGGCAAATTACTGCACTTTTCGGGGCCGTTTACGGAAAATGTACCAAGCACTAAATAACCTTCATCCTTTAAGTTCTTGTTTACGGTGTGTAAGTATAGCTGCTGATCCTGCAGGTCGGTCAGGAAATGAAAAGCCGCCCGGTCATGCCAGACATCAAATTTTTCCGTTCATTATATAAGAGCATATCGCTTATGATCCATTTAATTAAAATGGCTTTTGGCCCTAAACGCAATTTTGCCCTTTCAATCGCTGCTGATGATATGTCGAGCACTGAAATATTGGTATAGCCCAATGCTAATAAATGGTCGGCTAATAAACTGTCACCGCCACCGATATCAATGATCGCGGCATCGGTAGACAAGCCAAATTCTTTTATAATATTAAGCGATGTTTCAGGTATTGGCTCAAACCAGCTTACTTCTGAAAGTTGTTTGGTTTGATAAACATTTTCCCAATGATCTTTTCTTTCCATGATTAACGTGCCAGGTTTAATAAATAATCTGCAACTTTAGCACTGCTATAGTCACCAGCCCCTTCATGACGAAATACCAACTGCCCATTTTTATCAAAGATTACGGTAGTGGGAATAGAGCCTCCCAAAAGATTCTCGGGCATCTCGCTGTTGGCCTCGTAAAGGGGAAGGGTGAATTGATGCTTATTCATAAATGGCACTGATTTATTAAAGTCATGATCTGCATCTACCATGATAAAAACAATATTTTTATTTTTCTTCAGCTTTTCATAGAGTTCATTAATAGATGGCATTTCCGCTATACATGGCGGGCACCATGTCGCCCAAAAATTCATCAATATGACCTTGCCTTTTTGATCGCTTAGGTTGAGTATTTGCCCGTTGGTATTTTGAAAAGTGATATTTGGCAAACTGGTATTACCGGTGATTTTTATCGGCTGCGATATATCGGGTTGAAATAAACCAAACTGCATTAAACCGCGAATTAGTAAAGCCTTTGCAGACGGGCTGAAAAAAACGATGAGTACCAATACAATGAAAACTCCATTCAGCATATTTGCAACGGTCAGCTTTTTACGAATGGATAATATACTCATGTTTATAAAAATGCTTTTATAGATTCACCAAGGTCATATACTTTTGCTTTATCGCCAAAAGCATTGTTAATGATACTGCTGCCAGCCGCGCTGCGATAGCCACCCGCGCAATGTACAATTATGGGTTTATTAAAGGGTATTTCCGAAACTCTTTCCCTTAATTCGGGAAGCGGTATATGGATGGCATTTTTAAATACCGGGAGTTCCTTTACTTCTCCATTATTCCGGATGTCAACAATGGTATATTCTGTTTGATTCGTTGAAAACCTAAGTAAATCAATAGTATCCATTATTGCTGTTCCTGCCTGAAAAACAAATGCCCGCTCGATAAAATGCTCATAGCCGATCTTCGCGCAGCGCAAAATTAAGTTTTCGAGTATTTCCTCATTTTCTGCAACGAGGTAAAATGCTTCCTCTGGTGCAATAATGCTGCCCAGCCAGGTTTCAAACTTGCCGCCATTTTGCAGGTTGATTGATCCCGGAAGATGCCCTTTTTTAAATTCTTTTTCAGCCCGTGTGTCAATGATATAAATACTGCTGTTTAGTATAACAGCCTGGCCAATCGGAACATTTGTAATTGCCTGCTCCAGGTTACCTGCACCTTGCTTATTCAATTCCACATCAAACGGAAAATATTTTGGCACAAAGGGCTGATCTTGTAAAAGCGTAGTTATAAATTTCGATTCAGTCATACTTTGTAACGACCAGTTACTCAGTTTTTCAGCGCCAATGGTGCTGCTATTGGCCTCACTTAAAGCCTTGCCACAAAGTGTTCCGGCCCCATGCGCCGGGTAAACAATTACGTCATTGTCCAGCACCATTAACTTATCCCGGAGTGAATGATACATTTTGGCTGCTAATTCTTCCCGCTTAGCTGTTAAGTTACCTGCACTCTCACGCAGGTCTGGCATGCCGCAATCACCGATGAATAAGGTGTCACCTGTAAATACCGCTTTGTCTTTACCATCGTGCCTTAATACGATGGAGATACTATCAGGAGAATGGCCGGGCGTGTTTAATGCTTTCAATGTGATCTTGCCAAAACTGATACTATTTCCATTATCAAAAGTTTGATGCGGATAAGCAGCGCCTACTAATGCAGAACAATAAATGGTCGCGCCGGTTGTTTGATGCAATTCTAAATGCCCGCTTACAAAATCGGCATGCGGATGCGTTTCGATTATGCCGTTGATCGTCGCTCCATTATTTTCAGCAAAAGCTAAATATTGACTTACATCCCGTGAAGGATCTATTAAAACGATTTGCCGGTCACATTCACTTAAAATAGCATAGGAATAATGCGATAAGCCTTTATCTTCAAATTGTTCTATTTTCATATTATCTGTAATTATTAATGAGGCAATTTCTCCCTTAACAAACCATAGGTCCATGTTCCGGCAATAGCGCTCAGCAGCGTGACAATGATTACCCAAAAACCGCTGCCGATCTCAGCAAACAGCGGCCCCGGACAAGCCCCCGTAATTGCCCAGCCCAAACCAAATATCAAGCCGCCATAAACGTTACCCCAATGAAATATTTTGTCAGGAACAACAATTTGCTCCCCGTGTATGGTCTTTAACTGAAACCGTTTGATGAGCTGAATTGAAATGATGCCTACGACTATGGCGCTGCCGATGATCCCATACATATGAAAGGCCTGCAAGCGGAACATTTCCTGTATCCTGAACCAGGAGATTACTTCTGATTTGACGAGGATAATACCGAACAGCATCCCCACTACTAAGAACTTTATATTTTTCATAACTGTAATAAATAAGGTAAAATAAACCAGGTCATCACAAAGCCGCCGATCATGAAGCAACAGGTAGCAACTAAAGAAGGCCATTGCAAAGAAGATATCCCCATGATGGCATGACCTGAAGTGCAGCCTCCAGCATACCGGGTTCCGAAACCAACGAGGAACCCACCCACAACAATAAAAATGAATCCACGCAGGGTGAATAGCTGGCTAAAGCTGAATATATCCTGCGGCAATAATCCACTGAAATCCTTGACACCTTCCTGCTGCAGCAGCGCTGTCGTATGTGGATTGATATTAACCTGCCCGGAGTTCGAAAGCAGGTAGGTTGCAATAAAACCGCCTATAATAATCCCGACTGCAAAGAAAAGATTCCAGCTCTCCTTTTTCCAGTCATATTTAAAGAATGAAATATTGGCGGGGATGCAGGCAGCGCAGACCTGTCTAAGCGTTCCTGAAATACCAAAGGTTTTATTACCTAAGAGTAGTAAAGCCGGTACGATCAACCCGATCAGGGGGGCAGCCACATACCAGGGCCAGGGTTGTTTAATTAGCTCCATATTATTTAATTAAAGTAGTGATTAACACAAAAATGCCCATTAACAACACGAACCATCCAAAAGCAGGCTTTAGTTTAGTATCGCTTATATATTTGGTTAAATAGCTGCCTATTATAATTCCGGCTATGGCAAATGCCGAAAACAGTAATAAGAATTGATAGTTAATAGGGGCATGCCGGCTTACGTCACCCAAAACACCCAACAATGAACTGATGGTCATGACCATTAGGGATGTGCCTACTGCTTTTTTCATTGGCAGACTGGCAAACAAAACCAAAGAGGGAATGATCAAAAAGCCACCGCCCACGCCTACAAAACCGGTGATGATGCCAACTATAATGCTTTGGATCACCAATTTGGTATAGCTCAACCGTGAGTCGCAAACTAAAATTTCTTTTTTCTTTCTGATCATAGAAATTGAAGCGGCCAGCATTAACACCGCGAAAACAAGCATTAATAATACCGGCTTGGTCAATTCAAACGAACCCATATTTAGCAAATGATGCGGCATGGCAGGCATCACCCATTTACGCATGATGAATACAGCTATTAATGATGGGATACCAAATACAAAAGCTATTTTAAAATTCACATTACCTTTTCGGTAATGGCTTATCGCGCCTGCCGAACTGGTTAACCCTACGACAAACAGGGAATAGGTTGTCGCTATAACAGGGTCGATCAGGAAAAAATAAACTAAAATGGGGACAGTAAGAATAGAACCGCCACCGCCGATCAAACCTAAAGACAGACCTATTAATATTGCCGCTACGTATCCTGCTATTTCCACTCGTTTTTGATTAGGAAACAAATGTACCAGGATGCAGACTGTGAATTGGTGACCTATGTTACAGAGGGATATTTAATGTGATTTTATTTCTGGAGAGCATAATTAATTCCTGTTTTTCCATTTGTTTGAGCAGCCGGGAAACCACTTCGCGAGTAGTACCTAATTCTTCGGCCAGTTGTTGATGGGTAATGCTGAACTCATTCGATCCGTAAACACTTGCTTTTCTTTTCAGCAAGGTAACGATCCGGTCGTCTAATTTTTGAAAGGCTACGGCATTGATCACATCGAGCAACTCCTCGAAACGCTTATGATAAAGCTTAAAGATAAAGTCAGCCCATTCCGGGTAAATCTTGATCCATTCGCTGGCTTTGGCTATTGGGAGCATCAACACTTCCGAATCTTCTTCCACCACTAATTTGACTTTGCTGGTATCTTCATGTATACCGGCTAAAAAAGACATGATACAGCTTTCGCCGGGTTTGATATAATAAAGCAAGATTTCGCGGCCATCTTCATCTTCGCGCATTACACGCATGCTCCCGGAAAGCACCACAGGGATAGACCGGATGTAACTATTCGATTGCATCATCACCGTTTCAGCCGGCAAGGTTTTCAGCTGGCTGTTGGCTCGCAGTTCTTCTTCTAAAATTGCTCCGAATAATTTCATAGAGTAAAGATAGCGGAACTAAGGGATTACTGTTCAAAAACTAAATAATCCGGCGTTACCCCCTGCAGTTTTAAAGCTTCATTGATAGCAGATACCATTTGGTCCGGGCCGCATACATAGAAATGTTTATTGAAATCTATAACTTCGGCTTGCAAAAATGCCGCATCTATCCTGCGATGGTCATGCGCGACATCGTTTTGACGCGTAGTTGTGAATATAACATTCTGGCAAAGCATATCCTGCAGCTCGTCCTGAAGAATGATATCCTGATCGGTCTGATTTGAGTAGAATAGTTTATTTCCTTCCAGCTGACCATATTGATGTAATTGTCTTAATATGGCCAGCATAGGTGTAATGCCTGCACCACCTGCAATAAAATATCCCGGCCCTTTATATTCAATAGCCCCCCAAACGTCTCTTAAAAGGAGTTCGTCGCCTTTTTGCAGCATAGCCAAATGGTTAGTTACTCCCTGACGATAATTATAAATTTTTATAGTGAATTCAAGAAAACTGTCATTATTAAGGCTGGTAAATGTAAATGGGCGTTTTTCATCTTTCCATCCAGAAGCATTAATGGACAATTCGGTAGCTTGCCCGGCATTAAAATGATAGCCAGCAGGCTTTGTCACTCTAAATCGTTTTACATTGTGAGTGATGTCTTTGATCGAAATTATTTGAACGATGTTTTTCATTTTATAAGCGTTTTTTTATTCAAAAAAATCCTTTTATGTATAAGAAAGCTTATTTACAATACCTGGCTATCATTCTGTTTATCCTTAGTAAATAAAGCCTTCACCTGGCAGGTCATTGTAAGTGCGCTTACTGCAAGATACATGGTCAAAAGAGCAATAAAGATCATGGTATGTGTGTGCAAATACCAGTCGATAGCGGATAGTGCCAGCATAAATACTACGATTATTGCCCTTATACCCGCTTCTTTATAAGAAAGGTTTTGCGGTGCATCTTTATCAAACCAACCTGTTTTGGTTTTGATCCCAATCATTGCTTTGTCTTCCAAAGCAATATGTTCAACTTTTTTTACCGGGGCGTAACTGTAGTGACAAGATTTATCGGTAATTAAGATTTTGGGGTCGACTACTAATTGAAATGTTTTCATGATGTTTTTTCTTTTTGTTGATACAAATATCAATCAGAAAAACTATCAATTTTTATCGCGATTGTTTATTTACAATAACCCTTAGTTATTAATCAAATAGCATTATAAACTTAATGTGTCTTGTAAGTTTTCGCAAAACGCATAAATAATTCCGCCAATGAAGACGGTTGCCCGTGCGGTTGAATAAAGTAGAAAGGCCGTTCTATATTAAAGTCTTTAATGTCTACTATTTTCAAAGTATTTGCCTTGAGTTCATTTAGTATAGACTGAACGGAAAGGAAGGCGAAACAATTACTATGCATCAGGTATGATTTAATGCTCTCGGTTCCGCCTAACTGCATTTCTGTTTGCAGGTCAGATAATTTAATATCGAATGGCTTGAGCGCGTGCGCAATGACATCAAGTGACCCTGAGCCGGGTTCGCGTAACAGTAAAGGAAGCATTTTTAATTCCTCAGGCTTTATCATATCCTTTTTAACGATATTATTAGTTGCACTGCAAACCAGCACCAGTTCATCGGCAATAAATTCCTGGTATTTTATCTGCGGATTACGATTTATTCCTTCTACCACTCCCAGGTCTATTTCTTTATTTAATAAAGCCTGTTCTATTTGCTCTGTATTACCGGTCACCAGATTTACGCGCGTGTCTCTAAACTTTTTGTGAAACTGTGCCAATACCTGTGGTATCACATACTGTGCAACGGTATTACTGCCACCAATCCGCAACACGCCCGAATGCTGTTTTATCAGTAAGTTCATATCAAATTCTAATTCTTTATAAATAGCCAATAGCTTATCGGCATATTGAAGCAACATATCACCCGCCGGGGTCAATATGATCTTTTTATTGCCGCTACGTTCAAAGAGGGTTGCTTTATATTCAGCTTCTAACTCTTTAATGTGTTTGGTAACCGCTGGCTGGCTAATATATAGCTCGGTTGAGGCTTTAGTGAAATTAAGCCTTTTGGCTACCGTATAAAATACCTGCAATCGGAAGTCTAACATTTGGATGAATTAACGTTTTAAGATAACCTGGCAATCATTAATATAAAAGGTAAAACTGAAAAGGCGAAGGCAGCTATAATCACCCCTGTATTAATTGCCTTATCGCCTAATGCGATTGTTCTTTCTGTAAATTGGTGATGAGTTAAGTTTTGTAAAGTTTTCATGATCTGTTTGATTTTGTTAATCAAAGATCAATCATAAAAACGCATTATTTTCATCACCATTGTACATGGTTGATAATGTAAAGTTATGAATTATTTGTTCGCAGATTTACTCAAATATGCAAATAGCCATCCAAGTACTAATCTGAATAACCAATTCGCTGTAAAGAAATAACACATCCCTGCTAAGGAGAGTTTGTAATTGCCAAGCAAACCATACCCTAAAAGTGGTAACACTATAACTCCATTAATTAGCCATGGCAATAGAGAAAAGAGGCTGCCTTTAATCCAGCCAGACATTTTTAACAACCGGCTAAACCAGCAGACATAAATTATAACCATTACAAGTCCTGTAAGGTAATGAAAGACTACGCCAAATAATGACGTATATAAAAAAGCAATATGGCCGGTTATTGGCCGGCCATATTTTAATAATAATTTTAAAAGTCCGCCACCTTCCGCCTTAATATGGATCATTGGTGCAAGTTGGAGCAACAATGTATTTACCGAGATGGCGATAAAGTCGGCAATTAAGGCGTGCTTTAATAAAGGCCCCCTATGCCTGATTATTCCCAACCCCATTTTTCAAATATCGTATGACCTGCCGGGCTTTGCAGGAACTGAACAAATTGTTTAGCCTGTGTGCCATGCTTACTATTGGTGGCTAATGCAACTGGTGTACCCCGGTACAAACGCAATGAAATTGGTAATTCTACTATCTGAGTGATCTCTTTTAAGTTTTGATGCCAGGAGGCATAGGTAATCCAGGCATCATAACGGTTGTCTTTTTTCCAGGCTTCGATGCCCAGCGCTGTATTGGCAAAAGAGCTGCTAATATTATTTTGTATCGCTCCGATCAGGTTTTCTTTACCCGCGATATCTTCCCATAATCCAAACTGCCCCGCACCATTCACATCTAAGACGTGGATTCCCGGTTTGGTTAGGTCCTTCAGCGTTGCAATATGTTTAGGGTTCCCCGGCCTGACCAAAATGGCCGCTCTTCTTTTATACAACTCAACTCGTGTAACGGCATCAACCATCCCCGGATGGGCCTGAATAAACTGGGTAAGCATATATTCAGCACCACCATAGATCACATCGGCATTTTGCTGAGCCTGGGTCAGCCATTTAGGCTCGGGGCCGCCCATCACCTTTACAGGGATACCTGTTTTCGCGGTAAAAGCTTTGGCGCAATCCTGCATCGCCGATAGCGGACCACCTGGGCCGTAAACATGAAGCGTATCAGTCTGAGCAAATGCAGCACGGCTGATCAGCCCGATAAGAAATATTATTAAAAGATACTTTTTCATGCCTTCGTGGTTGATGAAGGCTGTGGCGTATAACGCAGGTAAGGTTTAATAATACGATGCCCTTTCGGAAATTTTGATTCAATGTCTTCCGTCTTAACACCCAGGCCAATAATCACATCCTCGCCTGCTTCCCAGTTTGCGGGAGTAGCCACGCTGAATTCATCCGTCAACTGAAGCGAATCTATCACCCTCAATACTTCGTTAAAGTTGCGGCCCGTTGATGCCGGATAAGTGATCATCAGTTTAACTTTTTTATCAGGCCCGATGATAAATAAGGAACGAACGGTGGCTGTTGCCGATGCATTTGGATGGATCATATCATATAACATCGATACTTTTCGATCCTCGTCTGCAATAAGTGGAAATTCTACGCTGCAATTTTGGGTTTCGTTAATATCGCTGATCCAGGCAAGATGCTTATCAAGCGGGTCTATACTTAAAGCAAGCGCTTTTACATTACGTTTATCAAATTCGCCTTTTAATAGGGCAGTCTTACCTAATTCGGTAGTACATACGGGGGTATAGTCGGCAGGGTGAGAAAATAAAACGCCCCAGCTATCGCCCAGGTACTCGTAAAAATCAATTTCCCCGATGGTGGTTTGTGCGGTAAAGTTTGGAGCTAAATCTCCTAAATGCAATGACATATTTTTAATTTTAATGGTCGTTTATTATTTCGTTGTAAATCCGTATTTGCGGTATATCGCTTTGGCTGTGGGGCTAACTAAAAAGTCCATGAAATCCCTTGCTGCCTGTGCATGCGGCGCATTTTTTAGTTGTCCTGCAACATAAGTTGCATTGATATTCTGATCAGCGGGAATCTCGACCATGCCAACCGGGTGTTTGATCATCACCTGGTAATAAGCCTCACTATACCATACCGGTGCAGCGTCCGATTGACCATACATGATACGCATCGGTGATTGACGGTGGTGGATCTGGGTAAGGTAAGTGGTACTATCCTTTACCTTATCTTCCATAATAGTTTTACGCAATGATTCTGTACCCGCAAGTACGTAAGCCTGCTCGATACGTTTGCCTATCCCTTCAAAATCCGGGTTCGGCATACTAACACGGATCGCAGCCTGCCCTAAATCTTTTAATCCTTTAATATTTTTCGGATTGCCTTTCTGTACCATTATAGCCAAACGGTTATAGGCGTACGGTTCGGTTTTGCTGAAGTATTCCGGCATTTGATCTGTACGGTTTTTTCCTGCAGTATATACATCAGGTTTAAGCGTAATACGCAGGTTTCCGATGGTGATCGAACCACCCATAATTTGTTTGGCTAAAATGCCCGGAGGCAACGTTTCCGCAAATACCCGCTGATACTGCGGATAAGCCTTCTTAAATGCAGCCATCATATCATCCAGGCACATAAACTGGTTACCGGCAAAGAACACGACTAACTGGGGATCGTTGATGTCACCAAACAAGTCGGGAACATTATCTACGCCAGGCACGGTAAACATGACCTTACTTTCCGGCGGGGTATTCCAGGGCGGATCAAACCGGTGATCCTGGGCTTTAACCTGACTGCTGCAGGCAATAAGTACTGCTACGCTAAACAATATATTTTTATAATTTTTCATTTGACTTTATTGTTTGTAAATGATTTTTAGAAATGATAAGGAGGTTATGGATGAACGACAGCCCAACCTTCATATTGGCGGATGATAATCTCGCCATTACCGCTCGGTACGTAGGATACAAACGGGAACAGGTCGTTTTTATCTATTTTTCGTTCTTTGATCGTATTGCTGCATTGCGCTAAAACAACACCTTTGGCTTGCAGGTCTTTTAAGGTTTGCTCATATGCTCCGCTCTTCATATAAACAGCAACGCCATCGCCGAAAGCGATAAGCTCCACATGCAATTTGCCTTTCAGGCGGACATCTTCCAGCGCATTATCGATATTGCGCAGCGTGCCCTTTATTTTTTTATCGTCGTTCGAATTCAGGATATACAGCGCATCGTAATGCTTCAACTTTGCTGTTGCTCCTGTAAAAGCTGCCGGATCGGTTTGGGCGCTTGCTGTTTTTAGAAAAGCTAAAAAGGCGAAGGCTACTAAAATTAAGGTGTACTTTTTCATGGTTTCTATGTTTATGATTTTTTTAAGGTTAATTCTTTTTGTGCGTCTTTGATTGGCTTAAAGGGGCCAAGTTTGTGCTGTTTTTCGCTAAAGGCATCCGCATACGGCCCAAAAGGAAAATCTATCGGTTTCTTTTTCAAATCCTTCCAGTCATTGTGCTGGTCTTTGTGCGGACGGGGTTGGGTGTTGACAAAGGCGGCTACGTTCCAGGCTTCTTCATCTGTCAGCTGCGGGCTTTCATAAGTGGCCCCAAAAGGCATGTTGTTTTTTACAAACCCGGCCAAATTGGTTAACCGGTACATCCCCGCACCGTCATTGTAGCTATGTTTACCCCAAAGCGGCGGATTGGTGTATGATTTCTTATCCGGTGCAAGCAGGCCTTCTCCGTTATTACCGTGGCAGCTTTGGCATTTCATGACGAAGACTTCCTTACCTTTAACAGGATCAGCGGGCTTATCCATAAAAGCCAGTTTTTCAGTAGCGTTTCCAAACAGTTTCTGGCCTTTTTTCACATCCTTGCCGATCCATTTCATGTAAGCCAGTATAGATCGGATCTCTTTTTTTGAAGTATCCGGTACGTTACCCGCCAGGCTGCGTTCAAAACACTCCGCTATCCGTTCTGAAGCTGGCTCTACCTTTCCGCTTCGGCCGCTCATTTTCGGATAGCTGGCAATGAAACCGGCATAATCGTTTCCGAACAATTTGGTGCCGCCTGCAAGGTGACAATTCTGGCAGTTCATGCCGTTGGTAATATGTGCAACCGAACCCTGCGGGCCAAAATATTGAGATGTATGTACTAAAAGTTCTTTTCCATAACGAATCATGTCGCCTGCTTTTCCTGCCGGGATGGTACTTTCATCCGGCGCTTTCCAGGCATCTGCAGGTATGGCTCTCGGCGTAGTTCCAGGAGCGGCAAGCGGAGATGAAGGAGCAGTAACACTGGTTGTAGCTGCGCCCTCATTTGCCTTGGGGTTTGCTGTAGTTCCTGATCCGTTATTGAATAAGGAAATGATAATGATAGCCATACATCCTACAGTAAGCAGCGCAATATAAACCGCATAGCGCGATACTTTTACTATAGCTTTAACCAGCTCTTTTTCTTCTTCGGGTTGCATGTTACTTTAATTATAGCCAGGATTATTATAATTCTTTTACGCTGGTAAGTAAACCGTTACTGTCAAAAGTAACCTGGTAATCTTCCCAATTGCCGTAACCCTCTGTAGCCATTGTACTTCCGCTATGATTGTCAATGGTTAAAACATATAGCGTTCCGTTTTGGGTGGTGACTTCCTTGATCTCATCTTCATAGAATGAAGCATATTTGCTGTTCCTCAATGCAGTTTTAACTGCCAACGGCATGTCCTTGGTCCGGCTCAGCTTTATCGAGCTCCTTAACCAGGTTCCGTCTGCAGCGTAAACAGCAGTTTGTTTTTTGTGGTTAAGCTTAAATTCTGCCTTGTAACCGGCTTTGTCCATTTTCCAATCCTTAAGTACTGCGCCGGGATATTTAGCTGTAAATTCAGCCGTAACTTGTTCTGGCGCTTTTACACCGCCCGTTGCAGCATTAGCGTTAATTGTAAATCCTGATACCATCAGGATAAGTGCTGTTTTGATTATTGAGTTTTTCATTTTGTAATATTTTGTTGTTATTTAATACATCAAAAGTAATTACCGAATGAGGGGTATTTTTATCATGATTAATGATGTTCAATAACTAAATGTTATTAAACAATTTTGATTATAGACCCGGTATCAGGTAGATCACTAATAAGGCACCTACTATCACAATAGCTAGAGTTAGTAAAAGTGAAGGAAGCTGTGATGGCTTATAGACCTTATTTAAGAGTTGCTTTTCCGTATCTCGATATCTCAGGTACGAATACAAAGCCATAAACGCACCAATGCCAACCAGCAAGATTCCTATTTGTGTAGAATAACCTTTGCCGGGCAATACGGTTTGTTTGGTATTCAAGACCAATGAGATCTGTTTAATAAAAAGCGCAAATTTTACCACCACAAAGCCAAAGCCCATTATGGCAACACTGGTCCTGATCCAGGCTAAAAATGTTCTTTCATTAGCTAGGTGGTCGCTGGGGTTTGAGGTTGGCTTGTTTTCTTCAATTGACATAAGTGTTTCATAAACAACAAAATGTTTAATTAGTTAGCAACGATTTACTTTATAGGGCGGTAAGTCATGACAATTAAGCTATTGCAGGCTTTACTAATTATTAGATAACTCGTTAAACAAGTATAATCTCAGGTAATGAAACCATAACCTGTGCTTAGTGTTATTGAGTAGATAAATAATTAAAACATGGATGAATCGATAAATGCTAAAGAGCGCGACGAAAGGGAATTTGAATCGAGTGAGGCTTATGATTTTGAGTATTGGGCAAAACACTTTAAAATTTCAGTCGATGAATTAAAGTCCGCAATAAGTAAAGTAGGAAACTCTACAGAAGAAATAGAAAAGTACTTAAAAAAATAAGATAGTGAAGATTACAAAATACATTCATTCTTGTCTTTTATTTGAAAAAACTGGCTTTAAAATTCTATTTGATCCTGGAAAGTTTTCTTTTGCTGAAGGGTTGGTCACAGCAGAAATGTTTAACGATGTGCAATCGGTGATTATCACCCACAATCATCCCGACCATTTGGATATGGAGAATTTGAAAAAGATAATTGAACTAAGCAAGGCTACTATTTATACTAACGCAGAAGTTTCGAAAGAACTTTTTGCCAATGGTTTGGAAAGTATTCTTGTCGAAGAAGGCGAAATGACAATTGGTCCTTTTAGTTTGAAGGTTTTGAATGTTGCTCACGAGCCTATACTGGATAGCCCCTTGCCGGATATGCAAGCTTACGTTATTGACGGTACAATATTGAATCCGGTTGATTCGTTTGAGCAAAAGCTTTATGCATATGAAGGAATAAATTTATTGATTCTTCCAATCATGGCACCCTTTACCACCGAATTGAAAGTTGCTGAATTTGGCGACAAAATTCATCCAAAGCATATACTTCCGGTTCACGACGGCTATGCGAAAGACTTTTTTCTGAAGCAACGGTATGAGAACTACGCTAAACATTTCAAGAAGAGAAATATTGAATTTTATGCTGCCGGAGAGGCTGGGTTTAGTGTAGAAATTGATTAAAGGTGGCTTTCCTGCTTGTCCTTACTATCATAAAAATGTTCCTTTATGATAAGGTTCTTGTTATTAAAGACATTTCTTTTACAGATAAAATTCTAACTTAATTAGTAGTTGAATTCACCATCCCATTTTCAAGGCTTAGGCACCAAAAGCGCAAGGTGGATGAAATGTCAAGGCCGAAGCACCGCTAAAAAACAAATTAAAATGCTTCGCTTGTATAGCCTCCTATGAAAAGCTTTTTACGTAAAATTGGTTATTTTCTTTGTTTTATTAATGATTAAATACTTTTTTTCTTTTGCCAGCCTTCAGTAAAGGCAATAAAAATCACTGGCATTAATAACTGCCTTATTTAAGATCATCCCCGGTTTCTCAGCCTCCTATTTGCGATCATCCTAAAAAGAGCCGCCAGCATTCATTATGGGTTTATATAAAAGGTGCTGCCTACTTGACGTTGCAGACTATAACAGCCGCAGGCTACACATTGCAGTCACCTTTATATTTGGTGTGCAACAGCCTGTTTTGTACCACTGCCGGGTATATGCTGCAGTCACCTTTTTCTTTTGAGAACAAAGAGGAAAATCCTTTATTGTTATTGTTTGTCGTGTTAGTATGTGTGTAAACTCGGAGAGTTTTCCATATCCTAACACGTATCCGCCATACTAACCAGGCTCGGCACTACTATCGTTAAGGCATGTTTTATAACCATCTCCGGTTTTGATCACATGCCACATCCTACGCAAAAGTTTATGGGCCACCTTGATAATTATCTTGTTTGGTTGTTTTCCTGTATGTGTTCTATAATATGCCTGCATAGTAGGGTCTCGTCTAACGGATACCCATGCACTTTCTATTAGATAACTTCGCACCAAACTTTTAGTACGATAAGTTAACCCTCTAATCTGGACGGTTTCACCTGTACTGTAAACGCTGGGGATCAGGCCTACGTAACTTGACAATTGATCGAACTTTTGAAACCTTCTAATATCCCCTAATTCTGATAATATACCAATTGCGATTACAGGCCCCACACCAGGAATGGTCATTAGTAACTGATAGTCATCGTGGAAGCAAGCTGTAACGTACTGCCGCAAATCTTTGTTTATAGCAAGCCATTCCTGACGAACAAACGCCAAATGTCTTAACTTACTTTGTAAGCTGGAATGACCTGTAACATATTTCCATTCAATATCCTGTATCCATGTGGTCATTTCCTTGGTCCAGTTAGCATTTTCAAAATGTGATGGGAATTTAATACCGTAGTATAGTAATTCCGCCTTGATCTGGCTTTTAAGTTTCCGCATTACCTTGGTCAGGTTATTTTTTTGTCGGAATAAACTTCTTAGCTGTTCTCTTTGCTCATCGGGTACGTGTATTCCCGTAAGATGACCGGATTGTAGTTGTTTAGCCAGGTTTCGACAATCCATCTTGTCGTTCTTTTGATCCTTATTCTTTGCACTTTGCGGTATATCAGATGGATTGAGAACCTTGACTTGCCATCCAGCCTCTGCCAATCGTCGATAGGGAATAAAGCCGCAACAGGATGCTTCGTAACAACATTCAACAGGGTAATCTCTGAAATGCTGATTCACATAGCTGATAAGTTTATCAGGCTCTGATGGCATGTTGAACGTTTTATGCTCGAATAGATCAGTCCTGATACTTACTGACCAGCTCTTTTTATGAACGTCTATGCCGATGAATAACTGTGGTGTTTGCATATGCTTAATGTTTTGTTTTTAAACAAAGCTTTTACATATATGCTTTACATTTCATCCGCCGGTCGGTAACTTTGCCGAGCGCGGTGAAATGGAATGGTTACCGACCAATTCCACGTGATTGATCTTTTTTATTTTCTTGATTCTGTTCGGGTTGCTGCTTGTCCATGATTTTTGCATATTGATTTAACTCAGCTGTTTTTACAAGATCATTCGCCCAATCAGGAATTAATTCTGCTCGCTCCTCAATTTGGCCATCCTCGATTGTTAAATAGGAGGTTAGCTTCCTATCTAACTCATTTGATGCAAAGCTTTTCACTAAGTGAACAGAGTCGAAATCTTGATAGTATTTAGTCAAATTCTTCAATCCCATTTCATAATTAGCTTTGATATTATCCAGGCTAACCTGATGACCACCATTCGCCACCCGAAGTTTTACGCGTTCGATAGAAGCCTCCAGGCTATCAAGTCCGAAAAAGATGAGCCTAGCTTGATAACCAGATTTTTTAAATTCAGTTACAGAGTTCATCACCTCTGAGGATCTGAAATTAGTTTCAAAGGCACAATCGAGCGACTGTTCCTTTGCTTTATTCTTCCAATCGGAAAATATATGCCCATTTACGGCTTCGTAGAGATTGCCACTATCGGTGGACGGGAATTCTTTCTTTAACAATGCAAACTCCTTATCACCGTCAAATATGGGTGTACCAGGCAAAAGCATACTCGCCGACAGCGTGCTCTTACCGGCACCATTGGGTCCGGCAAAAACATACAATTGTGGTTGCTTCATTAGAAACTTCTCCTGATAGTTTGGGTTTGGCCCGTATCCGCATTTACTTTTACAAGTTCACGGTGGTCAGTATATTGATGTATAAAGACATCTTTGTCTTTGCAATATATATCGTCCTGATAAATATTATATAATCCTTTTTGCAGGTGTTCTGCTTCAACCTGTTCAATTTCCTGATCGAGCCAATTATTCTGCTCTTTTAAAGAACGTTCAAAAATCGGTTTAAATGTTAATTGATCCATTAGTTGATGCAGTTCAGAATTTTTGTTTACCGTAGGTGCTATCTTTTTCCATTGCTCCAATGGAATTAACACACCAATTGGCTCATGTTTAGCATTTATAAAAATGCTAAGTTCGCTATTCTTCTCAAACTTATTCAAATTTAACGTTTTGTTCATTGTCTTACAAATAAAGGGTTCACTTATTCTGTTTTGTCTGTATAGTGCATAAACTGTTTTATTCTCCCAGCTTTCAATTTGTGTTTTTTAAAAGGTTTATTTGGGGAGAACCGGTTAACAGTATCTCTAGCTGATATATTTTCAGCGTTGTTATTCATTTTAAGTTCATATGCTTCGAATGCGAAGCCAATTGTCGAACCTGTCAATACGGCTACCAGTAGGATGAGTATGCTGCAAACGATAAGCAGCCAATTCGTCTTTGGATCAAAGTAACGTTTAGCTAATGCCCTTATATCTATATTTAAGGCGCCTATTTTATCTATAACTTTTTGGAAGGATGCAGTGGACGTTTCTTTGCCGGATTCGGCATAAGCTTTTTGAATTTCCGCAAAAATCTGTCCGAACTCTTCACTGTAGTCAGGTATATAAACCTCAGGATAATTCGTTTTACTTTCCATTGCTTTAATTATAGGAACAAGGTCTTTAATTTTCTCTATATGCTCTTCGAGTTTTACTTGTCTTCTTTCCATATCCGTGTTGGTTTTGACTAAGGTGTCAATAAGTTCATCTACTCCATTTATCCTTTGGTTTAGTTCATCTATTTCTTTCATCTTGATATTCCTTTACTTTGCTGTTGTTCATTTTTCTTTCGCCGTCTTCTTTCCGGGCTGTCATCGTCGTCGGCTATATTGCCAAGCATGCCACCTAATAAATCCGCTCCTGCTGATAGCGATTGCCTCAGGTAATGGGTTTCCGGCTCCGGCTTTAAATAAGTTATTTTTTCGGTCTTGTCCTGGCTTTCTCTTTCCTGCTTTGCGTTTTCCATTACTTCTCTTAGCTGGTCTGCCAAACTCTTTTCCGGTTTAGCCTGCTGTTGTTCTATTGCCTGGCTAAGCTTTGCATAACTTAAACTCCGGTCTATCTCTGATCCTTTAAATCTATATTCGCCTTTACTGAAACTGATGCCCTGTACCTCAGTGGTGCCGCTCTTATATTTCAAATAGGTAACAATACCCTGTTTAGCTAATACCTGCTTTAGCTCATTGATATTTTTTACTTTTTTGCTGGCGGCCCTGATGGCATCGAATAATTCATATTTAATTTTATCCTCACCTTTAAGCTGCTGGCGGTTAACGCGCTCTTTACCCGATGACAGGTAAAGGCCATGCTTTAAAGTCAATTCTTTAGCAACCTGTACATTGCGCTGTTTTTGAAAGTTATCGGATATGGTTTTACCATTGTTACTTACCCGGTTGTAAACGATGTGGATATGCGGATGATCTTTATCTTGGTGTTTTACGATTAAGTACTGCGTGTCCTGTATCTTCATTTTTTGCAGGTACTCTTTCGCCAATGTCACCATTACCTCATCGTTCAGCTTAGCGGCATCGTTAACGCTCCAGCTTAAAGCAATATGTCCAACTGCTTTTCCTAAGTTGGGATTGTATTTTCGTTGCAGGTTAAAATCGTTGATGATTTGATTAACCTGTTGCATTCGTACGCCAGCTGCATCCAATACCACTGCATCATTTTTTTGTACCACATAGCGGATGCACCCGCCAAAGCTTCTACCCGTTATCACTTTCCCTATCATTGTTATTGAGCTGTTTTAAAGTAATATCTATCTCTTTCAAAATTTTATCGCAGTTACGAACTACCGTCAATAAACCTACCTGGTGCGCAAGCTTTGTCAATTGATTCAGGTTATTGGCAAGCTCGGCAAGCATCCAAAGGATGCGCCGCTCATCGTCTGTTAAGCGGGGAACCACCTTAGCACTTTTGGCTGCTGCTCTTATCCAACTGCTTGAACGCATGCCTGCGGTTTTGGCTTTACTGTCGATATAAAAGCGCTCGGTCGCTGTCATTCTAATGCGAATAATTAACTCCCGTTTAACCCTTTTTTTCGGCGCACCGCCTTTGTTTTTTGATTGGGATAACTGTTGTTTATTAGTGGTCTTTGCTGTTGCTTCCATCGGTTAACTCCTTACTCTTTCTTCCATTTTCCTTTTTGCAACCATCGGGCGCAAAAGGCAAGTTTGCCCGGTGCCGACAGGCATCCGGGATGTTTTTGTGGCAACAAAAACACAAACTTGCTCCTTACAAGCGGATAAAAAACGGCCATTCGCCGTTCGCCCTTTATACCGATATACATCTATACCGCAAGCAGTATTTGCTGTTGAAAAAAAACTGGTTTACCGTCCCAACCCCAGCCCCTTTTCTTCAGGCGCTTCGCGCCTTGCCTCCGCTCGCAAAGCGCCCCTCCTTTGGGCGCTCAGGTAATCGTTCACATCGTTATAGCCTTTGTAAAACTCGCTGGCATCAATGCCGTTGATATCTGCTTGTCTCAACTTTTCTGCGGCGGTTTGTCCGGCCTTGTCGTTGTTTAAAAACAGAAATACATCTTTGTAACTTTTCAAAAAAGTGGTCTTGCCTGTATTCCGTTCGGTGCTGACCAGGCAAAGGATGGGCAACATCTGCATCGGTATTTCGAGTAGAATTTTTAAATAATCCAAACCGTATTCGAGCTGGTCGCCGAAAATATGGCCCAGGTAGGCCAGCGTCCGTTCTGGCTGGCCAATCTTCGGAACATGTATAAATGGATGATACCGATTATAAAAATTGCCGATAAACCGCTTGTAATGCAGGTGTGACGGTACAAAGCAAAAGCCATCATATTTCGGTATACCGGACAGATAGCTCTTGCCATGATCTTGCTTAATGCACTCTACCGACCAGGGAAGGAGCAGTGTCATGCGGTCACCCGAAGCGAGGGGCTTTTGAACGATCTTGTAATAGGCCGTGCCGATTCGGAGATAAGGATATTCCTGTTCCATATTTCCCCTTATTTTCTGCGCAAACGGCGTTTAAAAACAAAATTTTCTGCTTTCTCGGCTATGTCTTTGTCGGTTAGCCTTTTATGGGACATCAGCCAGCTAACGATCTCCTTTTTAGAGAACCTGACACCACCGTTAGGAAGGACAATGCAGGGAATCTTTCCTGCGGATTTTAACTGGTAAAGGGTTTGGCGTGCGTAACCCGTAGTTTTCTCTGCTACCTCATAGCCTCCTATTTCATCTTCGTCGCTTGGCACCAGTATTGGTGCGGGCAAAGCTGTTGCGGATTCTTTTAAAATGGTCAACAGATCTGATACTTTAAGATCTATTACCCTGGTGTTTTCATTGATATTCATTCGACCTCCGTTTTGGTTAACGGAAGCAAAAAAATAGAACAAAATAGACCTATACGACCGATTGGGCGGTATCGTACGAACGTACTTTATGTCATGCTTGGGTACATTATGGAGTTCTATCCAAAACGTTTATTCTTTAAGGATTGATTTATATACCTCGACATAATCATCGGGTAAGGTTTTAAATCTTTCGTTCTCTAATACGACAAGTCCTTTGTTTTGACCGATCATAAAAACGGAATGCAATAATCCCCTATGACTTTTTTTCAAAATATCCTCCGAAAGTATTTTCCGGTCTTTAATGCAGTATTTAAGGAAACCTGCCAGCGTTTTGTCGGGCGCACCATTACGTATAATTTCGGTAAGCGCTATTTTTCCCTGCTCATTATATTTAAAAAGTGGCCCGCTTTTACTATGCCTGTTTAGGTCTTCTATTAATTTTTTAAATGCCATTTCTTTTTCTTCTACTGTTTTACCTTGCCGCCAAAAATCATAGAATGACTGCGGTTTACGCAATAACTGAAAATCCTCCTTGTCTATCTGAGCAAGTGCAGAAAGTTGTTTTTGCCAGTCCTTGCTCCAAAACAGATAGAAAACAGCATCGATATTTTTCTTGTTTCCGGCAGGAAAAATCTGACCAATCAAGACGTAGCCTATAAAACAGGTAATAATAAATCCCAAAAGACTTATAGCAACAAAATATGTGCCTTTAGAATAGACACCGAAACCCAAAAACAAAAGGCCGATCAACAAAAATGACAGGCCATAGAAAACCATCAGCAGGTAGTGAAAAATACTTACATTGATATAAAACAAACGAAGCTTGTTAACCTCTATCGGGTCAAGACCCTCAAAAGTACCCTTAACCTGCAATAAACGCTCCTGTGTCGGCAGATTATGAAAACGGCCACTTAGTTCGTCCTGCCAGTTTTTAAAACTTATCGATAAAAATAATTGGACAGGCAATAGCCAAATGCCTAACACGCCAAAGGTAATAATCAGCGGCAAGCGTATTCCAGGAACCAAAAGGTAGACCAGGGTAAACGCTATTACTAAACCGATTTCAAAAAAAACCTTTTTCATATTCAAAGTTTAGGAAATTTCAACATTTCGTTTCGTTTCTTTTCGTCAACGATTTTGGCATAGATTTGGGTCATTTCAATTTTACTGTGCCCCAGCAGTTCTTTCATAGTATATATATCGATTCCAAAAGTCAGGCCAATGGTCGCAAAAGTGTGCCGGGCAGCATGAAAATGGAGGTTTTTTTTCAGACCGGCTTCCAATGCCCAGAATTTTAAGTAAACATTCACTACCTGACTCGTTGGCAAATCCCAAAACACTTTCTTATTTGTAGGATGCTTGACCACTTTTGCAATAATCATTTTTGCTTCATCGGCCAATGGTACAGTAACAATTTTCTTTATCGTTTTTGCCGGTCGAAAAATCAGCTGATCGTTAACAATTTCATCATAATGCAATTTCTTAATATCCGAAAAACGCAAACCAGTAAAACAAGAAAATATAAAAGCTTCCCTGATCTGGCTGTTTCCTCTTTTGGGAACGTAATGAGCTAAGGTTCTCACTTCCTCAATAGTGAGAGTGGTTCGCTCTGAGTCTTCCTCCTCGATAATCTTAAAACTACCAAAAGGAGAAGTTTGAATAATCCCTTTAATTACCAGTTTATTGAAATGCTGCCTGAATACGGACATGTAGGCATTAGTTGTATTTCTGCTAACCTGATTAAGCAGGTAACTCTGAAATTTATCTAAAAATTCTTCATCTACTTCCTGGAATAATATGCTTCGTTTGGGGCAATACTTTCCAAGATGAATGATCAGGCATTCCAGTTTATAATTAAATTTCTTTGCAAGGCATTGATCAAGATAGTCCTGAAGATAATAATTGATCTTGGCAGGTTGCTTATAGCCATGCTCCGAGAAATTCAGTTCGTCCTCTCTTTTATTACGAAGTGCTTTAATAATCTTCAGTTTCTCTTTATCAGGTTCGCTAATACGGCTTGCTGCATCAGAATAGTCTTTATCGACATAAATCTTAAGAAACTCGTAATTGCGTTTACCTTTACCCTCACCGGTATTGGAATAGACATCCAAATAAGCACTAAATTTGCCTGTGCTTAGCTTTTTGTATCTAATAGTTACCATGACTTATTAATTACTGTTTATTTGTTACTTTTGTTACTCGTTAAACCTAAATAGTAACACCCGAGTAACAAAAGTAATATAAAATAGAATAAAAAACAAAAGATTAAGGAAGCTATTAAAACGTATTTAACATTGATAATCAACACGTTAATATCATTAATCTATCCCATTCTTTACGGGATTATATACTCTTAAAAGCATGGCAGGTATTTACATACATATTCCTTTTTGCAGAAAAGCCTGCCACTATTGCAATTTTCATTTTTCTACTGTACAAGATTCAGTGCCGCAAATGTTAGCGGCCATTAACAAAGAAGCATTTTTAAGAAAAGATGAATTAACCGAAACCGTTGATACGATTTACTTTGGCGGCGGAACACCAAGTTTATGTACGGTGTATGATGTACAATGTATAGTGTATGAATTAAGAAAGCATTATACAATTAACCCTACTGCAGAAATAACCTTAGAAGCCAACCCTGATGATATTAATGAAGAAAAATTACAAGGTTGGAAATCCTGTGGCATTAACCGTTTAAGTATAGGCATACAATCTTTTAATGAAGAAGAATTGGTTTGGATGAACAGGGCACACAATGCAGCACAGGCAATAGGTAATTTAAAATTAGCCTTGCAATACTTTGATAATATTTCGGTTGATTTAATTTATGGTACTCCCTTATTAAGCCATGAACAATGGTTGCTGAATTTACAAACTGTTGCTGCATTAAATATTCCGCATATTTCCTGTTATGCTTTAACTGTTGAAAAAGGAACTGCATTAGATAAAATGATTTTACAGGGAAAGAAACAAAACACCAATGCAGATAAACAGGCTGAACATTTTGAAATGCTTTTACAATGGGCTGCCGAAAATAATTACGAGCATTATGAGATTTCTAATCTTGCCAAACAGGGTTATCGCAGTAAACACAACAGCAGTTATTGGCAGGGCAAACCGTATTTGGGGTTAGGCCCCTCGGCTCATTCTTATAATGGCAAACAACGCCAATGGAATATTGCCAATAATGCTTTGTACATGAAAAGCTTAGAGCAAAATATGATTCCGTTTGAAGCAGAAATATTAACGGCTACCCAGCGATTAAATGAATTTATAATGATTGCTCTGCGAACAAAAGAAGGTATTGATTTTGAAGATAAAAGATGGCATCTGGTAGATGACAGATGGAAAAAGAAAATTATACAAGCCGCAGAAAAATGGTACTTGAGTAATGATTTGATAATGACTGAAAACAATATTGTATTAACTGATAAAGGCAAATTTTTGGCAGATGGTATTGCTGCGGATTTGTTTCAGTTGGAGTAGAATTAATGCTGCTTACCAAATAATCTTCTGCAAATATTTACCACTATTATTACACCCAGTAAAAGGAGTAAACAAACGGGGTTTAATATGGTGAATGAAATTGGCATGACATAAAGTTACAACTTAAAACAACAGGCTTTCAATTTTTTTAAAGCCTTCTTCGGCAGATAAGTTTTCCCACAAAATTTCATAAATCGTAGTTGCAATAGGCATCGCAGCTTTTACTGTTTCATTGGTTTTATAGATGCATTTACTTGCATTATAACCTTCTGCCACCATATTTAATTCTAACTGTGCAGCTTTAACACTGTAACCTTTACCAATCATATTGCCAAAAGTTCTGTTACGGCTGTATAAAGAATAGCAGGTTACCAATAAATCTCCCAAATAAACTGAAGCTGCATAATTAATACTGCGTTGTTCTTCCTCGGTTTCATTATTCCAAACCAATTGTTTTAAAAACACAACCATTTCATCTGCAGTATTGGCAATGTAAACACTTAAAAAATTATCACCGTATTCCAATCCGTGTGCTATACCTGCTCCTAACGCATAAATATTTTTTAAAATGGCAGCATACTGCACACCAATAACATCATGATTGGTAATAGTATTTAAATATTCTGTTTTAAAGAAGCCTGCCAATTGCTTGGCTGTTGCTTCATCAACTCCTGAAAAAGTTAAATAAGAAAGTTTTTCTGATGCTACTTCTTCTGCATGACAAGGACCCAAGATGGTAAAATAATCTTCAATAGCAACATTGAATTTATCTTTCAGATAATCATTTAATAATTGATTGTTAGAAGGAAGAATACCTTTAATAGCACTCATTATTTTCTTTCCTTTCAAAGCATCTTTATCTAATTGATTGAAGGCATCTTCCGCATAAGCAGATGGCACGGCAATAACCAATACATCGCATGCTGCAACAACTTTTGCTATATCATTTTCCAACAGTAATTGAGCAGTATTAAAATAAGCAGCATGTAAATAATGCGGGTTATGCCTGCGTTGCTGAATAGTTTTTATAGTAGTTGCATTACGTACCCACCAATAAATAGTATTACCATTATCTGTAAGAATTTTAGCTAAAGCCGTTGCCCAACTTCCGCTTCCTATAATACCGAACTGCATAGCAAAATTTTAGTGAAAAACAAACATACGAAAGCTATTGCTGCAATAAGCAGAATAAAAAAGGGAAGCTGTTAACTTCCCTTTTAAAATTATTGTTTTTTATCAGATGTGTTCTTATCGTCGTACACTTTATCTTTTGTGGTTACTGTTACCTTAGAACCATCATTTAAAATTTTACTTACTGCTGCATAAGGGCCTGTTATTACTTCATCGCCATCTTTCAACCCCTCTTTAATTTGTATGTAATTCAAATCCTGAATAGCCGTTGATACTTTAACTTTCTTAATAGTACCTGCTGTTTTATTCAATATAAAAACAACTTCTTCTGTTCCGTTTGTTTTACCGTCTTTAGCTTTTGCCTCTCTTGTTGTTACAGCATTTAAAGGAACACTTAATACATCTTTTTCTGTTCTTGTTTGAATATCTGCACTGGCACTCATTTTAGGGCGGAAAGGAAATGGTTTACCCGGTGCAATTAAATCTTTATAGCTTTCTAATAATAAACGAATATGTACTGTATAATTCGTAACATCTGTACTCGTACTTACAGAAGTTGTTGTTGAGCTCGGATTGGCAATTTTATATACCAATCCTTTAAATTTTCTGTTATTATATGCATCAATTTCTACAACAGCAGTGTCGCCAATTTTTACTTTAGGAATATCATTCTCGCCAACATCAACCTGAACAACAATACTGTTCATATCTGCAATACGCATCATTTCAGTACCAACATTAAAACTGTTACCCGCCACACGTTCACCTTTCTTTACACTTAATAAACTTATTACTCCATCCATCGGTGCAACAATAACAGTTCTTGATAAATCTTTATCTGCTTTGGCCAATTGTGCCTCTGCATTTTTTATATTAGCCTTACCTGCTTTAATACCCTGTAATGCTGCGTTGTAATTAGATTGTGCTGTTAACAATGCCTGTTGTGCTGTTTCAAATTCTGATGCACTGATTACTTTATTATCTAACAATTTTTTCTGTCTGTTATAAGTAAGCTGTGCCTGATCTAACACCGCTTTTAAGCCTGTTAATGAAGCTTCTGAATTAGAAACCTGAGCTTCGGCCTGGCTCACACCTGCCTGCACCTGCTCTTTTTGTGTTTGATAAATATCAGCATAAATTCTTGCCAGTATCTGGCCTTTCTTAACGCTGTCGCCTTCATTAACATTTAACTGCGTAATTTCTCCACTAATATCAGGGCTAACCTTTACTTCAATTTCAGGATATACTTTACCGCTGGCATTTACAGTTTCAATAATCGTACGTTTGGCAGCCTTTTCAGTAATAACTTTTGTGCCTTCATCTTTACCTAAAACGCCGGCAGATTTTAATGCTACTAATCCTCCTATTAAAACCACCAACCCGATAATTATCCAAAGCAATGTTTTATTCATAACAATATATTTCTTTTTGTACTTAGCTGCAAACCTTTGTGCAGCTTAGGTTGCGTCGCACTCTTTTACGTTCTGTTCTTTATTCAGCAATTATAATTTAATTCCTTGTCCTTTATAAAACTCCAATAATTTCATCTTAAACACGTAATCATACTCATTATTCAATTGTTGCAATTTAGCAGTAGTTAAATTGTTTTGTGTTACAATTAAATCGTAGGTGCTAAGCAAACCAACTTCATATCTTTTACTTGCAAAGTCAAATGCTTTCTGTGCACTTTCAACAGCTCTGGTACTTGCATTATACTTCTGCAAAGCAGTAACCACATTGGTATAGGAAGTATAAATATTGTTTTTCAATGTAAGGTTATCCTGCTGGCTTTGCAACTGATAATTCTTCAAACTTAATTTGCTCTGTTCGTAAGTAATTCTTCTTTGTCCGTTACTGAAAATAGGAACAGATAAACTTAAACCAACACTTTGACTGAAGTTATTGCCCAATTGATTAAAATATCCTGTTTTACCATAACTGTAAATGGTAAATGGGTTTAAAGGAAAAACACTGTAATCTGTACCACTAACTTTTACAGTACCAATAGGAGATAATATCTGGGAGGAACCGGTTGCTTCTAATGCTTTATTATTAAATGCACTTGCAAATGCATAATTAGCAGAAAGGCTAGGATACAAAGCAGATTTATTAGCTGCAACGTTTTTTTCTGCTGCTTTTATTCTTAAGCTGTCTCCTTTTTGCAAAGGTTGTGTTGTTAATGCTAATTGATATACAGCATCCGGCTGTAAGTTTAATAAAGATTCTAATGGTATTTTATCTAACGATGGTGTTATTACTTCAAAAGGGGTTGAAGCATCTAAACTTAATGCCCCTTTTAAACTCAACACACTTAATGCATAGTTAGATTGTGCAGTAATTAAATTGCTGCTGTCTGTTGCTAATTGGGCTTCTAACTGTACTTGATTTAATTCCGGTAAAGCCCCTGCCTCTACTTTCTTTTTAGTAACTTCTAATTGTGCTGCTGTTTGTTGCACTTGTACCACTGCAATTTCAATTTGCTGTTTAGTAGCTAAAACATTAAGATAATAGTTAGCTACTGTTAATGAAACATCATTGGCAGTTTTTTCAACATCTGCAAAAGCCGCCTGTGTACTGAATAGAGCTGAAGCGATACTGTTTTTTAATCTACCCCAGTTAAATAGCAACATACCGCCTTGTAGAGAATAACTCTGACTTAATAATTCTGTTGTAGTAAACTGATTAGTGGTTGGGTCTATAGAACGACCAAATTGTAAATTACCTGAAGTAGCAGCCGAAGCCGTTGGATATTGAAATAATTTATTCTGCTTTAATTGTAATGCGGTAATTCTTGCCTGAACATCGGCCTGTTTAATAGATATATTATTTTTTACGGCATAATCAACACATTTACGTAAATCCCACTTGCCTGTTGTATCCTGTGCTGCCAGTTGCAAACAGGCAATACAACTTATTATGGTAATTAATTTTCTCATATCTCAACAAAAATAATGGAAAGATGGGCACCGCATAATAATTTAGATGAGTGGAAACATCTGCGGTTGCATGGTAATTTATGCTCCTGCAATTAAACCGATATTATTTCCAAACGGATCCGCAACAATAGCCACTTCTATATTTCCGCCAACATTTTGAATAGGAGAAATGATTACAGCTCCGATACTTTCTGCTTTAGCAACTGCTTCAGCAATATCATCAACACTCCAATAGGCTACATGATGATTGCCTTTTTCAATATTATTTGTATCCGGGTCTAAACCTAATTCACAGCCATTAATATCAAAACCAATATAAAAAATTTCATCAAAATATGGTTGAATGCCTGTTAGTTGTATATACCAATCTTTAGCTTTGATGATATCATCAACATGATAAATAACCGTTCTTAATTTATTCAGCATCGGGCTTGGTTTTTCTGTGCAACACAAAATAAATAATCATAAATAAAGCCAATACAGCTATGCCAATGGCTGCTGCATAATTATTTTGTTTATAATCCATAGTAATACTTATGCCTACAAATACATAAGCTGCAATAAATACCAACGGTGCTAAAGGAAACAGCTTCACTTTATAAATACCGGTATTATCTAAATGCTTTGTTTTTTTTCTGAACCAGAATATAGTGGCACTGCTTAATATCATTCCAAAACAATCCAGAAAAATTGAGAAGGTTAATATTCTTTCAAACTGTTGAGAGAAGAATAAAATAATGATACAAACTATGGCAAACACTGTTAACGAAAGTGTTAGCACACCTGTTTTTTTATTTTGATTGGAAAATATTTTAGGCAAACTTCCATCTTCGCCCATAGCAAACATTACCCTTGGGTTGCTCATTAATAAACCATTTACATAAGCCAATACACCTAAAAATAAAAACGCTGAAAATATGGTAGCACCTGTGTTTCCGAACATTTTATCAATAACCACATAAGCAATTTCTCTTTCATTTTTCATTTGATTGAAACCAACCAGATTGTAATAGCTTAAGTTAACCAACAAATACAAACCGATAATAATAGCTATACCAAAAAATATTCCTCTGGGAATTGTTTTTGAAGGATTTTTTACTTCATTACCAAAGTTGATAGTTTGCTGATAACCGCCATAAGTAAACGAAACAGCTACTAAACTGATGCCCAAACTTTTAATCCAGTCCATTGTATTTATTGATTGATTAGCAGCTTGTACAACTGTATGCTGTGCATATTTATCGGGAAAGAACAGAGCAGCTATTAACACTAAAATCATAGTGATTTTAATAATCATTAAAATGTTTTGTGCCAATGAACTCATCTTTAATCCCATTAAATTAATGATATAAAAAAGAACAATAGCACCGCAACTTAATAATGCTTTATGTGTATCATTCCATTCTCCGGGAATAATTTTTAATACATAACCACTGCCCACCAATGCAACACCACTAAGGCTTGCAGCATTACTTACCAATATTAAACAGTTAATAGCAAAGGCTATGCTTGGGTGATAGGCTTTGGCAAACACCTTATAATAACCACCTGTTACGGGGTAGCGACTGCCTATTTCAGCATAAGTTAATGCACCGCATAATGCAACAATGCCACCTATAATCCATGCACTGAAATAAACAGAAGGTGCAATGGCATCTTTAGCACTGGTAGCTGCTGTTCTGAAAATGCCCATTCCTATTACCAGCCCAACAACAATCATTGTAAAGGAAAAGAGGTTGAGCTTTTGATTGCTTTGCATAAGTGTGTTTAATGAGAGTGAAAAATAATTAATGTTGAACAACTGTGGGAAAGAAAATTTCTGTGCGTGAAACAGCCCGTTATTTTTGCATCGGATTTGGTTCCCGAAATTTCGGGATTAAAAGGGAATCACGTGTAAATCGTGAGCTATCCCCGTAGCTGTAAAGCTGAAAAGTGAATCGAGAAACGTGAATAGTGAATATTGTTTGCAATTATTTTATCGACTCACACTGATGAAACCCACGCCACTGCTCTATTTGCGGGAAGGCATTCATCAGATCAGCAAGCCAGAAGACCTGCCAATTACCAATATTAATCAACGAGCTTTCGGGTGAAAGGCCGGAGATGAAAGAGCATCTTTCTGCAGAAGTTGTTTTCTCATTTCTACAGTTTTCATTTATCTGAAGGTTCATTCTTTAACCAAAAAAATTTAAAAGAATGAGCAGAAAATTATTAGCCATTGTGGCTGCCGGTGCAACATTAACTGCTGCTGCACAAACCAAAGACACATTGAGTGGAAAATCTTTAGACCCTGTTGTAGTAACAGCCAACAAGATTGAACAAAAGCAATCTCAAACAGGAAAAGTTATTACTGTAATTACCAAAGACCAGGTTGAACACAGCCCAAGCAAAACAGTTGCCCAATTATTAAATGAGCAGGCAGGTATTGTTATTAACGGTGCTTTGAATAATGCAGGCAGTGTACAAACTATTTTTATGCGTGGAGCCAATGCAGGAAGAACATTGATATTGATTGATGGCATTCCTGTTAATGAACCATCGCAGATTAATAATGATTATGATATGAATTTATTTTCTATTAACGATGTAGAAAAAATAGAGATATGTAAAGGTGCACAAAGTACCTTATACGGAAGTGATGCTATTGCAGGTGTTATTAATATTATTACTGTGAAACCGAATGTAAACAAGGCTTTTGCAGGAAAAGCAACATTAACAGCGGGAAATTTAAATACTTACAGAGGAAGTGTTCAATTGTATGGAAAGGTTGATAAGTTTACATACTCTGCCCGCTATTCAAAATTAAAAACCAATGGTTTTTCAAGTGCATACGACAGTACGGGTATAAAGAATTTTGATAACGACCAATATGATGGCAATATGGCTAATGCTGCTGTGCAATATCAGGCAACAGATAAATTAGCATTCAGAGCATTTACCATGTTCAGTCAATACAAAGCAGATGTTGATGCAGGTGCATTTATAGATAAAACATTTTATTTTATTAATAACAGAAGCAGCAACAGCGGTGCAGGTTTTACTTTTAAAAATAATGGTGTAACTGTTACCGGTAATTATCAATACACCAAATCAAAACGTGTGTATGATGATAATTACAGTGCAGGCAATGCTTTATTTTCTTTGAATGATTATAATGCTATCAGTCAGTTTGCAGAACTCTATACGCATGTTAATTTAGGTAGTGGCTTCGATTTGTTAAGCGGTGCAGATTACCGATATGCTTCATTTAATAGTTATTTGAATCTTGTTAGTTCATTCGGTCCATACAGCAGCACTTTTAAAGATACTTCTGCGAGTCAAACTTCTATGTATGCTTCGCTTCATTTTTCAGATAAAAGAAATAAATTCAATTTTGAGGTTGGCGGAAGATTGAACACACATAGCAAGTACAATACCAATTACACTTATACTTTTAATCCTGCTTATAACATTAATGAGCATTGGAGAATTTTCGGAAGTATTGCCAGTGGTTTTAAAGCACCAAGCCTTTATCAATTATATGCAGGCGTAACTCCAACAAGTATTAATGGGCCCGGCAATCCCAATCTAAAACCTGAAGAATCTAAAACTTATGAAACAGGCATAGCTTATAGTTCAAAGAGAATAAGTTTTAGAAGTGTTTATTTTCATAGAGATACTAAAAACGGTATTGATTATTTATATGCTAATTACCCACAACCAAGTTTATATTTTAACTACTTAAAGCAAATTGTTGATGGGCTTGAATTTGAAAGCACTATCAAACCAATCGAAAAGCTAACCATTACAGCTAATTATACCTTAATAGTTGCCGATGAAACCACACAAAACAGAGCCACTAATAAAGACACTGTTACCTATAATTATTTATTACGCAGGCCAAAAAATGTGGTAAATGTTATTGTATCTGTTGAGCCGATTAAACAATTGTATGTTTCTGTAAGCAGTAAATATGTAAGTAGCAGATACGATGTTGGTGGTTATAAAACAGCAGACGTTCAGTTAAGTGATTATTTTATTTTGGGAGCTAATGCAGATTATACCATCAATAACCATTTTAAAGTATTTGCTGATGCACAGAATATAACCAATAAAAAATTCTTTGATGTAAGAGGATATAATTCCATTCCGTTTATGTTTAATGCAGGTGTAACAGTTAATTGGTAAAGCATTAAACTTTAAACTTCTAAACTTTCTTTATGCCTCAACACGAAAAAAAGCAATGCTCCAAATGCAATAATAACTTTGAGTGTAAAGTAGGCAATGTATTAGAATGCCAATGCAGTCAGATTCAATTAAGCTATGAAGAAAGAGTGTATATTGAAAACTTGTACACCGATTGTTTATGTATTGATTGTTTACATGTGCTGCGGTATCAATACCAGATACTGAAGAAGAAAGTAAGATTAGAATAAGATAAAAAATCCCCGATAAATTGTCGGGGATTTTTTTTGTTGAATTTTGATTTGAACGTACAAGTGCCTGCATGCCGGTAGACAGGTGCGACGCTCCAAAGGAATCCTTTGGACAACAACAGCTTAGTTAATAAACTAAAGTGGGTTACATAAAATTATTTCTCTAACAAACCATCTGCTTTCCATTGTTTAAAAACATTGATAGCAGAATCTGAAAGCTTAGCATTTTTTTGTGGCATAAAACCTCTTTCGCCGGGGTTTAATGAAATGCGTCTTACTATATCATCGATATCTTTTTTCACGTTCGCATAATTATCATAAGGTTCTTTTCTGCCTTGTGGCGGAATATGGCATGGCGAGCATTTTGTTGCAATTAATGGTTTTATATTGGCTTCATATGTTAATGCAGCCGGCTTTGCAGGTTCTGCTTTGCTTTGTGCCTTTTTAGCAGAGCTGCAAAACTGCATAAACACCGCTACTGCAATAACTAATAACAGGAGTAATTTTTTCATTTCTTTTCTTTTGGATTATCTAATAAATATCAAGATAAAATGTTCCTAACTTATTGTGTTTACTTTTCGGTGAGTTATTATCTTTAATCTTTAAACAACGCTTATGGATTTTAATTTTAATTATCTGCTTACAGTTACGTTTACGTTGTTTGCGGTAATAGATATTGTTGGTTCTATTCCCTTACTTATTTCATTAAAAACTAAAATGGGTGGCATTCGCAATACACAAGCCACTTTAGTTTCAGGTGCATTAATGGTATTGTTTTTATACTTCGGAAAACCTTTTTTACATGTGCTTGGTTTAGAAGTTCATTCATTTGCAGTAGGCGGGTCTATTGTAATTTTTTTATTAGGCTTAGAAATGGTATTAGGCCATGAAATTTTTAAAAGCGAAAAAGATGCACCTTCCGGAACAGTTGTCCCCATTGCATTTCCTGTAATTGCAGGTAGCGGAACATTAACTACCGTAATGAGTTTAAAAGCCGTTTATGATGATGTGTATATTTTACTCGGTATACTTATAAACCTGATTGTTATTTACATAGTTTTAAAATCTTTACAATGGATAGAAAATGCATTAGGCAAAGCAGGTTTATTGGCTGTAAGAAAATTCTTCGGAGTAATTTTATTAGCAATTGCCGTTAAAATTTTCAGCAGTAATCTGGCAGCTTTTGGAAAGTAAAAAAGAAGAAACATTTTGTTACCAACTGTATCATTTCATAGCATCGTTCCTGTAGCCTGTACTGAGCAAAGCCGAAGTATCGCACTCTTGTACTACATAACATTAGGCAGCAAAGAATAAGAACAACAAAAAGTAAATTCAACAACAAATAAACAAATGAGTAAACAAGCACTAACATACGATGACATTCAATTGGTTCCTTCCTATTCAACTGTTAGTTCAAGAAAAAATATAAACCTCTCCACTAAAGCTACCAAACGGTACAGCATACAAATTCCGTTAGTCGCTTCCTGTATGGATACTGTTTGTGAAAGTGAAATGGCAGTAGCATTAGCCGAAATTGGTGGTGTGGGTTGCATTCACAGATTTATGAGTGTGCAACATCAATCGCATGAAGTTGCTGTTGTTGCTCAAGCTGTTGCTTCCTTATTACTTAAAAATAATTATAATGAATCAATTCCTGTTATGGCAGCAGTGGGTGCTAACGGAGACTTTGCAGAACGTGCTGCTGAATTGGTAAAAGCAGGGGCCAATATTATTTTAATTGATGTAGCACATGGCCATCACGAGAATGTAAAAAATGCCATTGCAGAATTAAAAAAATCATTACCTGCACACGTTGATATTATTGCAGGCAATATTGCCAGTGCCGCAGCAGCAAAAGATTTGGAGGCCTGGGGTGCAGATGGTTTGCGTGTGGGTGTTGGCGGTGGCTCACTTTGTACAACAAGAGTTAAAACGGGTTTTGGTGTACCCAATGTAACCTGTTTAGAAAATATTTTAGCCATTACGTCTATTCCTGTTATGGCAGATGGTGGCATAAGAACAAGTGGTGATATTGCCAAAGCATTGGCATTGGGTGCCAGCAGTGTAATGTTGGGTTCTTTAATTGCAGGTACTAAAGAAGCACCCGGACAAATTATTGAAAAACCTAATGGTTTGTATAAACGTTACAGAGGTGCTGCCTCTTTAGAAACCAAAACTGTACATGGGCAAGAACAAAGAAATGTAGAAGGAGAAAGCACTGTAATACCATTTAAGGGCGGAGTAAAATTTGTAGTTGAAGGTTTATTAGATGGTGTACGTTCTGCATTATCTTATGGTGGAGCCAACAACTTAAAAGAATTTAAACCGGAATATGTTATTGTAACACATGCCGGGCAGGCAGAAGCAAGGCCGCATTTAATTTATTAGGCAGCTATTATCTTTGCTGCAATGGTCTCGTAGTACAATGGATAGTATGAGAGTTTCCGAAGCTCCAGATTCAGGTTCGATTCCTGACGAGACCACCAAACATTTAATTTTTTCTCACCAACACAACATCATCCACATAACAGAAAGCATTGGCGTTGCCTTCGGCATAAAAACCAATTTCTATTTTACCATTCTTTACAGTTATATTTTTAATAGTTATAGTTTGCCATTCAGTGTTTTCGTTTGCAATAGTATTGCTTACTATTTTACCATTGCTTGCTGCATACAATGTTAATTTATTAAAGCCTTTATTGTTCTTCACTTTAGCCGTTAATTTATATTTACCATCTTTCAATTCAACGAAAGGAGAAGAAGTGATTGTTTGAAATACTTTTCGTTTAAAGTTTACCTTATCATTAATGCATAAACTTTTTTCGCCAATTACCATCTTTCTGTCGGTCTCATTATTGTTATGATTTAATAATGGTGATGCAAGTGTATCTAAAGAAATTGCATTGCCTTCAATAATCTTGGTTGTCCAACCTAATAGTTCCTTCTGTACCGGTTTAAAATTGGTGGGGATAGTTTTTCTGTCTGCCTCAAAGCTTCCGTTCTTTACGTAGTTATTGTCAGCAGCCGTTCTCCATTCACCTGTTGCAGCATTTATATTCCATGAACTTAATGAATTAAAATAAGGTTTATCACCTTCAAATGAAAGCGGCAACCATTGATTATAGCCTAAGCCATTTCCTGCAAAGTCGGCCCATCTGTCTCCGCAATACACGACGGTTTCCTGTTTACTTCCTTTTATATTAAAGAAAAAACCGGTTTGTGTAACATGGGCATAATCATCTGTACAGCCGTTCATTATCTGCATATCATTGGTTGGTGTATAAGGCCCGCGTATATCATCTGCAACTAAGTAATAAGCGTAAGAAGCATCCCATCCGTATATGTTTGATGCACACATATAATATTTGCCTTTGTATTTAAACATGCAATTACCTTCTCTGCTTTCGCCTTTATACACTTCGGTACAATCTAATAAATTAACCATGCCATCTTTCACTCCGATTTCAGAAACATAAATTTTATTTCTACCTCGTTCCATAAGAGTAAATAAGGTATGATTTACCATTGTCTTCATCTGTAAAAACAGTTTGGTCACCTGTGTTTGAAGTGCCTATCATATTCATCATACTTATTTGTTGATGCCATATAAATGTTGCTGTAGGAGCATCTGCAACGGCTATCAATACCTGATTGCCGTGTTGCACAAACATTGCATACTTGCCTGTTTGTTTAATGTAGGCAACTCCTAATCTGCCAACCCATGTTTTGTTGCCGTACTTCATTAATTCATCGTTCGTTAAAACATCTCCTTCAAATGTCCAGTTAACTAAATCAACCGAACTGTAACAGGTAACTGATTGAAAGCTGGCATTTGACTGCGTAACAGAAGGATTGTTGCGATACAGTTCTGCTTCTTTGTAATGTACGCCATACCAATAATATTTTTTTTCATTGGTTTTCGGGTCGTTGAATTTGAATATGCCACCGCCCTGACTATAAATTGGTAATCCGTCCTTCGTATTCCAAAACACATCATTCTTAATATTCAACTGCTGGGCATTGGTATTTGCAGTTATAATAAATAAAAAACAAAAGGGAATAATGAACGGAATAAACGGGTTTAATTTTTTCATGGCTTTTATATTATGCAATTCGTTTTCTTTTAATATGCTTTAACACTTGTTCATTAAAACTAAAAACATAATAAGCACAGCCATCCTGTGCTGCATGGTTTAATGTAAAAGTCGCATTCTTTAATACAGCAGATTATTTTTTATAAAGTACTTTTCTGTATTCACGGGGCTTTAATTTTTTCTTTTTTAAGAATACCCTGTTAAAGTAAGTAAGCGATTCGAAGCCCGATTCAACTGCAATTAAGTTAATAGGCTTATCAGTCTCAATAAGTAAATAGCAAGCATGTGCAATTCGAATATCATTTACATAATCAGAAAAAGTTTTTCCGCTTGTACGTTTAAAAAATTTACAAAATGCACTTTGCGATAAATGTATCTGTTTAGCAGCTTTGCTTATTGATATATTATTTCTAAATTCATTCTGTACGTACTGAAAAACTGTATTAATGCGTATCTGGCTTTCTTTTCCTTTAATAGGTTTATATTGTATTGAAGAAATATTTCGGCAAGGTATTGTTGAAGCAAACTTTAGAACCTGAAGCAGATAAGTAAAGCATGGTAAGCCATTATTAAGGTTTATTGCTTGTAATAGTTCTACCACACTGGCATGTACCGTGCCTTGTAAGAATTGCAGCCCGCTATCAGCTTTCTCAAAAAATTTTTCGATATCTTTTAACTCCTTAAAATAAAACAAGTGTTCTATAAATTGTTTTGAAAATTGTATTACGATTGCTCTGCTTTGCATTGTAGCAGTATGCTCACTTACCCATGTATGGGGTAACATTGGGGGTAGTAATACCCAATCACCTTCCTTAAAGTTTTCATAACTATCACCTACTAATCTTTTGCCTTTACCTTCTAAAATATAAGTAAGTTCATATTCAGGATGGTAGTGCCATAAAAATTCAAATGCAGCTACTTTTACTTCATAGCACAAGAAAGATTGGTTAGTAATTTTACTGTTTAACTGTTCAAACTTAGGCCTCATTATACAACTATCGCCTTCTAAACTAATACTTTTTAATACAATAAAAGTGAAAAATAATAATAAACTGTCCATATAGTGCTGCTTTTTGATTATTGAGTATTATTTCGCTTTGAAGGTTAAAATACTTTTGTAAAAAATGTTTATGGAACCATTAATCAGTTTGCAACAGCAATTATTGCAGCCTTACACATTAACAGATGAGCAGATTGCGTTTTATGAACAGAACAAATACATTAAACTAAAGCAAGTATTTAACAAAGCAATCATTGATTTTTTTGATGAAGCTATTACGCAACAGGTAGCAAAAATGAATACTGTAAAAACAGCTTTAGAAAACAGAAATACTTATGGAAAAGCATTTTTACAGTTATTTAATTTATGGAGAGAAAATGAATCGGTTAAAGAACTTGTATTCAGTAAACGTTTAGCAAAAATTGCATCGGATTTAATGCAAATAGACGGCGTTCGCATTTATCACGATCAAGCTTTATTTAAAGAAGGCGGTGGTGGCATAACGCCTTGGCATGCAGACCAATATTACTGGCCTTTACAAACAGACAAAACTATTACGGCATGGATACCTCTGCAAGCTACGCCTTTAGAGCTTGGCCCGCTGGAATTTAGTGCCGGCAGCCATCAGATTATTGAAGGGAGAGATTTAGAAATCAGTGATGAAAGTGAAAGCTTCATTCAGCAAAAGTTGCGGATTACAGATTTTAAGCATGTAATAGAGCCTTTTGATTTGGGTGAAGTAAGTTTTCACTCTGGCTGGGTATTTCATCGTGCCGGTGCTAACCAAACTAATGAAGTACGTAAAGTAATGACCATTATATACATGGATAAAAATATGATACTAAAAAAGCCTGAAAATAATAATCAGGTAAATGATTGGCATACCTGGTGCCCCGGAGCTACAATTGGTAATATTATTGATACGCCTAACAACCCTGTACTTTATCAACATTAATTATTGAAATAGTACAAGGGCTTTGTGATTTTTTGAATTCATCTACTAACAACTATATGATAAACATCAGGTTTTCGTATGATTTTCGTCAGGTTTAAGATGATGGGTGTTTTGAACATTTGTTTGTAAACGTTTAAAACCCTGTATGTTTTTAGCTTCAATAGAAATTACACCTGCAAGTTCTGTACAGGAGATTGTTACACATAATTACAGAACTGCAGACGTTTTTAAAAAATATAATATAGCGTACTGCTGTGGCAGCAAGTGGCCATTAGAAACTGTTTGCTTAATGAAAGACATTGATTTTGAAGTTTTAAAAACCGAGTTATTAAATGCCTGTAAAACTGTAACGCTTCCCTCTATAACTCCTTTTAAGGAATGGAATGTAGATTTTTTAACTGCTTATATTATCAATATTCATCATTATTATCTAAAGCAAATATTACCATTCATTGAAAACATGCTTGCCAATTTTCTTAAAGAGCATGAAACCAAATATCCTTATTTCAAAGAAGTACAAACCATTTTTAGTAAACTTAAAAAAGAATTATTACCACATTTAGCTCACGAAGAAGATATTGTATTTCCTTACGTAAAACAGGTAGTGCATGCTCATGAAAGCAATGATAATTATGCAGTATTATTAGTTAAAACACTTCGTAAGCCTGTAGACTTTATGCTGAAACATGAGCATGATTTAATTGTAAAGCCAATATTTAAAATAAGAGCTTTAACAGATAATTATATGCCCCCGCATAAATCTTGTATAAGCCATCAGGTAATGCTTAATAAGTTAAAGGAGCTTGATGAAGATTTAATGCAGCATATTTACTTAGAAAATGAAATTTTATTTCCTAAAGTATTAGCCATAGAAAAACAACTATTGGCATAATGCAGTTTTATCTGAAAAAACACTTCATATCTTTTTATATTTGAAAGTTGAAAAACTATCTGAACCAATGCTGAATATGCATTTTGAACATCTTACCTCTTTATTTGAAAATGCTACAGAAGGCATTATATTGGCAGATACTTCAGGAAAAATAATTCTTATAAATCCGGCTGCCGAAAGAATGTTCGGTTACAACAAAGGCGAAATTATCGGTAACCCGATTGAAGTATTAATACCTGATCAGTTTAAACATCACCATAAAGAATTGCGTGAGGGTTTTTACCATCATCCTGCTAACAGGTCAATGGGGCAAAACAGAGATTTATATGGCAAAAGAAAAAATGGTATTGATTTACCCGTTGAAGTTAGTTTAAGCCATTACAGAAAAGACGGAGAATTGTTTGTTATTGCCTTTATAGTAGATATAACCAAACGTAAGGAAATTGAACATAATATGAAGTTGCAGCAAATGCAACTTGAAAAAATAAGTAATGAAATAAGAAAGCTGAATACAGAGTTGGAAGTTAAGGTTGAAGAGCGAACAATGATTTTAAAAGAAGCTTTGCAGAAATTAGAACAATCGCAGGATGAACTGAGCGATGCTTTAAATAAAGAAAAGCAATTAAATGAAATTAAAAGTCGCTTTGTATCAATGGCTTCACATGAGTTCAGAACACCGCTCAGTACTATTTTATCTTCAGCATCCTTATTATCAAAATATGCAGATACGCAAGACCAGGAAAAAAGAATCAGGCATATTGATAAAATAAAAGGCTCTGTAAGACACCTGAACGATATATTGGAAGACTTTTTATCGCTTGGAAAATTAGATGAAGGAAAAGTGGAAGTACATAAGCAGGAATTTAATTTGCAGGAATGTATTTATGATATTGTAGAAGAAATGAAAGGGTTGCAAAAGAAAGAGCAACAGGTAATTATAAACTTTAACGGTCATCCTGTTATTAACTCAGACAAAAAAATGCTACGCAATGTAATTATCAACTTACTAAGTAATGCAGTTAAATTTTCAAAAGAAGATGGTATTATAACTATTACAGCTAAAACCAATAGCGATAATATCAGCATTGCTGTAAAAGATGCAGGAATTGGTATTGGTAAAGAAGATCAGGTACATTTATTCTCAAGCTTCTTTCGTGCCGCCAATGCTTTCAATATACAAGGCACGGGGCTTGGCTTACACATTGTAAAAAGATATATCGATATGCTATGCGGAACTGTTGAATTAGATAGTGAATTAAATAAAGGAACAACGGTAACTATTTCAATACCACAAATCTGATTTAGAATGAAAACAATTTTAGTAGTTGAAGACAGTAACGATATAAGAGAAAACACAGTTGAGATTTTAGACCTTGGCGGTTATAAAACCTTAGCTGCGGAAAACGGGAAAAGAGGTGTTGAATTAGCCATTAAAGAAAAACCAGATTTAATTGTTTGCGATATTATGATGCCTGAGTTAGATGGTTACGGCGTTTTACACTTACTGAAAAGAAATGAAGACACAGCCAATATTCCTTTTATTTTTCTTACTGCAAAAATTGAAAGAGCAGATTTCAGAAAAGGAATGGAAATGGGTGCAGACGATTATATTACCAAACCTTTTGAAGATATTGAACTGCTAAACGCTATTGAAATACGTTTAAAAAAAGCTGCCGTACTTGAAAAGAAATACACAATGACAAGTACAGGCATCAATGAATTTTTAAAAGATGTAAAAAATGCCGGTTTTATAGCTCAATTGTCAGAACAATATAGCATAGAATCTTACAGCAAAAAACATAATTTATATGCTGAAGGTAAACGCCCGAAATTCCTTTACTACATTGTAAAAGGAAAAGTAAAAGTTTATAAAACACATGAAGAAGGTAAAGATTATATAACTGATATTTTAAGTACAGGAGATTTTATTGGTTATTCAGCATTAATAGAAAATAATAACTACAATGAAAATGCAGTAATACTTGAAGATGCTGAAATACTGCAAATACCGAGAGAAGATTTTCTTCAAATGATTTATGTCGATATTAATGTAGCCAACAGGTTTATACGTATCATCAGCCAGAATATGAAAGAAAAACAGGAAAGGCTGTTAAACCTTGCGTACAGTTCTCTACGCAAAAGGGTGGCAAAAGCATTAGTTGATATTCATAAAAAATACAGTGTACAAAACAGTAATCCGGCTATAGAAATTTCAAGAGAAGATATTGCACATTATGTTGGTACTGCAACAGAATCGCTTATCAGGACTTTAAGTGATTTTAAGGCAAGCAACCTGATAGAGATAAAAGAAGGAAAAATCAGAATAAGTAATGTTGAAAAATTAGACAATCTTCTTTATTAAAAATCTATCATTCCGGGAAAAGTTGATAACTCTTTACCATAATCATTTTGCTTCTTTAAGCTCCAGCTATCAGTCATGGTTGTTTGTAACCATAAATTACCTGAACGTCTTAATATCTGAGCATTAAGGTTGTATTCCTTTTTAAGGTTATCTAATAAATCAATCACTTTTGTTTCATCACTTAATGCTACTATCCCCGCTGCAGGTGCAAATTGCCAGTCTCCTATCCTTTTGTTTTTAGTTGAAGTAATATTATTTACTTTATTAAAAAATTCAAGTTTAAGATATGGGAATGCAAGATTGAACTCTCTCTGAACATCTTCAGCCAATCTTGCCGCTTCAATATGTAATTGCATATTCATAGTAAACACAAACTTCTGTTTATATTATCTGCAAGTACATGATGTATAAGCGAATAAAGTATGATTTTTATCAGTTAATTATTTTTTAATAACTCCTGATTATAATCATAGCAGCTGTTAATGGCTGTCAGAACTATCACTCTTTTCTGTTCATACTTTCACTTTATAATTCTGTTAAACATGAAAACAATTATTGTTCCGGTAGACTTTTCATCTACTTCAATCAACACTTTAAACTACGCAGTTGATTTTGCTGCTGCTTTAAAAGCAGATATTTCCATTATTCATATTTATAACTTTCCGGTAAGCTTTGGAGAAATGGCTATTTCTCCTGACATGATAAAGGGAGAGTTGGAAGTAAAATGGAAAGCATTAGAAAAAATGAAAACAAACCTATTGGCTAAAAATGAAAAAATTAATGTACATATAGCTTTAAAAGAAGGAGATTTTATTAATGAGCTTAACAGTTATTGCAATGCTTTACAACCTTATGCAGTTATAATGGGTGCCAGCAATAAAGATGGCTTAGAAAAATTTTTATTAGGTAGTGCTACTAAAGCTGCAGTAAAACATATTAAATATCCTGTTGTAATTGTTCCTCCGGGCTATTTGTATAAACATATTTTTAAAGTAGGTTTGGCTTGCGATATGGATAATGTTGAAAACAGTTTACCTGTTGATGAAATTAAAAGATTGGTAACCGGCTTTAATGCAGTATTACATATTCTGCATGTTGATAGAAAAAATTTAAAAGAAAATAATGCAGGTAATTTAGTTGACGAGATTGCTTTTTTGCAATCTGCCTTTGCAGATTTAAACCCTGAATTTCATTTTGCTAAAAACAGCAATATTGATAAAGCTGTAAAAGATTTTGTTGAAGAAAACAACTTGGCTGTATTAATTGTAGTACCTAAAAACCACTCATTTCCTGAAAATGCTTTTCACAAAAGCCAATCTAAACAATTGCTTGCAGATGCTTCAATACCTATTATTTCAATACACGAATAACACCGTTTTTTTTAGTAGTTTTTTATTACCATTATTAAAAAAGATGTTTTATGCGTAAAACATCTTTTGCTTTTTAGTTAATTATACATGCAAGCCTTTAAAGTTTTAATTGTTATCTCGCCTTTCATATCTGCTTCAACTTTACAATTGGTAAATGGTAAATGCGGAAAAAATATTTCAGTAATAGTATTTAAGCCATCATCTGCAAATATTTCAACAGATGTTTTGTCTATTAACAGTTTATAATGAATTAATGAATCCTCAGCAATTCTTTTAGTTACAGATTTACTGCTGAAATTATCTGAAAATGTAGTGTTACCTGCTTTGGTTCTATCAACATAAAATTCATTTTGCTTAAAAGTAAATCCTGTAATAATTTTTTCATGCAGTTCATTTTCTAATTGAATTGTAAAATTGCTTTTACTGTTTACGTATAAATCTAATATTGTTGCAGCGTTAAGTGTGTATGCTGTTGAAGTAAATGCTGTTGATTCTTTTTTAATAATAAGCTTATCCAATTCTTCTATGGGGTTAGAAGCAAGATAATATTCGTTAGCAATTTTTTTAAGTGAAAGGTTTCTCGGTATTGTAAAAGCACTTCTCCATTCTTTTGTAGGAACAAAATTTGCATAATCCCAATTACTCATCCACCCGACAAAAATTTTTCTATCGCCCGTTCCTGAAAAGGTAACGCCGGCATAATTATCCCTTCCATAATCAATCCATTTTGTTTTTTGTTGATTGCTTGTAAATGACTTACCGTTAAAAGAGCCAACAAAATATTGTGTTGCAGAGCCTTTATTAGGCCCGCCCGGGTTAATACTAACCGTTAATACCCATACTTTTTTATCATTATGTGTTAAAGTAAATAAGTCAGGGCATTCCCAAACACCTGCATGGCTTCCTTCGTTCTTACCAAAATCGCTTTCCCATTGCCATTGCAATAAATTTTTAGAGGAATAAATACTAACATGATCTTTAACTGCAAGAACCATTATCCATTTTTTTTCGCTTTCATACCAAATTACTTTAGGGTCTCTAAAATCAGTAATACCGGGGTTTTTTATAACAGGGTTCTTTTTGTATTTATGCCATGTTTGTCCTTCGTCTAAACTAAATGCTATACTTTGATTTTGAAATGTAATGCTGCCTTTTTTATTTTCAGTTTCATTATGCTGTGTAAAAATTGCAATTAAAGGCGGATTATTTTTTGTTCCCAACTCGCTTGTATTGGCAATATCACAAACTGCACTTCCTGAAAAAATATAGCCAAGCGAATCAGGATATAAAGCGATAGGCAATTCTTTCCAATGTAATAAGTCATTACTTATTGCATGACCCCAATGCATAGGCCCCCACTGCGTTCCGTAAGGATAATGCTGAAAAAATAAATGATAATTGCCTTTATAAAAAACCAATCCGTTAGGGTCATTCATCCAACCCGATTTTGGTGTAAAATGAATATAAGGTCTGTAATCATTTTCATTTTTTTGCACTGATTGAGAAAAGCTTTTCATTATACAACAAGAAAGAAAAAAACAAGGAATCATTTTTTTCATAAGCAATTTTTCTTTTAAAATTAATAAACTGTGTTTCAATAAAAAAGGTAGTTATTTAAAACAACTACCTTTTTTAAAAATTAAAAACAGAATAAGTTTACTATGCTACCACATCAAACCTGTCTAAATTCATAACCTTATTCCAGGCTGCTGCAAAGTCTTTTACAAATTTTTCTTTTGAATCTTCGCTGGCATATACTTCTGCAATTGCTCTTAACTCTGAGTTAGAACCGAAAATTAAATCTGCTCTGGTAGCAGTCCATTTTACTTCTCCTGTTTTACGGTCAGTACCTTCAAATGCAAGCTGAGATTGAGATGTAGCTTTCCAGGTTGTGCCGAAGTCTAATAAGTTCACAAAGAAATCGTTGGTTAATGTTTCAGGATTTTCAGTTAATACGCCTGTGTTTGAATTATCATAATTTGCATTCAATACTCTTAAGCCACCAACTAACACAGTTAATTCCGGTGCAGTTAATGTTAAGAGTTGTGCTTTATCAATCAATAACTCTTCAGGCATAGAAGCTGCTTTGTATTTATTAAAGTAATTTCTAAAGCCATCAGCAATGGGTTCTAATACTGCAAAAGATTCCACATCGGTTTGTTCTTGTGAAGCATCTGTTCTGCCTGCAATAAAAGGAACAGTAACTGCATAACCTGCTTTTTTTGCAGCTTCTTCAACAGCAGCACATCCTGCTAAAACAATTAAATCTGCCAATGAAACTTTTTTACCGTTGGTGTGAGCTGTATTAAATTCTTTCTGAATATTTTCTAATACGTCCAACACTTTTGATAATTGAGTTGGGTTATTTACTTCCCAATATTTCTGCGGTGTTAAACGAATACGTGCACCATTTGCTCCTCCACGTTTATCAGAACCTCTGAATGTTGATGCAGCAGCCCATGCTGTACTTACCAAAGCTGCAATAGTTAAACCTGATGCAAGCACTTTTGCTTTTAATGTTGCAATATCATTTTCATCAATTAAAGGATGATTTACTGCAGGAACAACATCTTGCCAGATTAATTCTTCAGCAGGCACTTCACTTCCTAAATAACGGGAACGTGGCCCCATATCACGATGTGTTAATTTAAACCAGGCTCTTGCAAACGCATCTGCAAACGCATCAGGGTTTTCTAAAAAACGACGTGATATTTTTTCGTATGCCGGATCGAAACGTAATGATAAGTCTGTTGTAAGCATAAACGGTGCATGGCGTTTGCTTGCGTCATGAGCATCAGGTATTAAACCTTCTCCTGCATTATTTTTTGGCTTCCATTGATGGGCACCGGCCGGGCTTTTAGTTAATTCCCATTCATACTTAAATAAATTTTCAAAGTATTCATTAGTCCATTGTGTAGGCTTACTTGTCCATGCACCTTCTAAACCACTTGTTATAGTATCTTCTGCATTTCCTTTTCCAAAAGAATTTTTCCAACCTAAACTTTGCTCTTCAATACTTGCAGCTTCAGGTTCTTTACCAACATGTGTGGCAGCGGCTGCACCATGTGTTTTACCGAAGGTATGTCCACCTGCAATCAAGGCTACTGTTTCTTCATCATTCATAGCCATACGTTCAAATGTTTCGCGGATATCTTTTGCAGATGCTAATGGATCAGGGTTTCCGTCCGGCCCTTCAGGATTAACATATATTAAACCCATTTGTACAGCAGCCAGCGGTTTTTCTAAATCTCTTTCACCTGAATAACGGCTATGCGGATTGTTGCTTAATGCCAGCCATTCTTTTTCTGAACCCCAATAAACATCTTCCTGCGGTTCCCAAACATCTTCTCTACCACCTGCAAAACCAAAAGTTTTAAAGCCCATAGATTCTAATGCACAATTGCCTGCAAGAATCATTAAATCTGCCCATGATAATTTTTTACCATATTTCTTTTTAACCGGCCATAATAATAAACGGGCTTTATCAAGGTTAGTATTATCGGGCCAACTGTTTAACGGAGCAAAACGTTGCTGACCAGCACCGGCACCGCCTCTTCCATCGTGAATGCGGTAAGTGCCGGCACTATGCCAGGCCATACGAATAAAGAAAGGACCATAATGGCCATAATCTGCAGGCCACCAATCCTGCGATGTTGTCATTAATTCAAAAATATCTTTCTTAACTGCTGCTAAGTCTAATTTTTTAAACTCTTCTGCATAATTAAATGATGGCTCCATCGGGTTTGATAAAGAAGAATGCTGGCGAAGCACATTTAGTTTTAATTGATTAGGCCACCAGTCACGGTTTCTTGTACCGCCCCCTGTACTTGGTTGCATTGAACCATTATGAAAAGGGCATTTACTTAAAGCATTGTTTTCCATGTTATAATCGTTATAGGTTAAAAATGATAAATTATTTTACAGAAAGCCAAAACTAAAAGGTTACAAATGATAATTCAAATTGATTATTTTTATGATTATATAGTTTCTGTCTATGACATTAATACAACTTGAATACATTATTGCGTTAGATACCCACAGGCATTTTGCATTCGCCGCTGAGAATTGTTTTGTTACGCAACCAACTTTAAGTATGCAGATTCAGAAATTAGAAGAAGAGTTGGGTGTGAAGATTTTTGACAGAACAAAACAACCGGTAATACCAACAGCAATAGGCACTGAAATTATAGCTCAGGCAAGAAAAATTCTCAGTGAAGCGGGAGTTATTAAACAGCTAATCAGCGAACAGCAACATACACTTTCCGGCGAATTACGCATTGGTTTTATTCCAACATTAGCACCTTATTTAATTCCTCAGTTGTATAAAATAATGAAGGGGAAATATCCGCAGTTAAATCTTGTTATTAAAGAATACATAACGGAAGATGTAATTACTGAATTAAAACATAACCGTTTAGATTGCGGTGTTGTTGTAACACCATTAAATGATGCTTCAATAAAAGAAGAAGTGCTTTTTTATGAAGAACTGTTTGTGTATGTATCTGCTAAAAACGCATTGTTTAACAAACAATATATTTTACCGAAAGAAATAAACCCGAATGAGCTGTGGTTATTGGAAGAAGGTCATTGCTTTCGCTCACAAATATTGAACTTATGCGAATTGAAAAAAACCAACGATTTTAATTTTAAATACGAAACAGGGAACATTGAAACATTAAAAAGAATGGTTGATAAAAGCGATGGAATAACCATTCTGCCGGAGCTGGCAATACAGGAATTTACAAAACAACAAATGAAATTAATTAAACGATTGCAGAAGCCAACACCTGCAAGAGAGGTAAGTTTGGTTACACATCGTAACCATATTAAAACAAAAATTATTCAAACTTTAAGAGCGGAAATATTAACTATTATACCAAAGCCGATGCAGCAACTGCAAAACAAAAAAGTGGTAGATATTAATTATTAAAGATTGCCTGAAAGATTTTTTTAATTGCAACAGGTAAAAATATTTTCATGGGTACACTGCTCATAATTTTTAAATCCTGCAATAACCCGGTTTCATTATCTAAAAATTGTAAAACAGTTTGAGGGTTATTTTTTTGGAAGATGCAGGTAAACAACTCAGCTCCTTTCATCTTTTTGTTTTGCAACACATCAAGCAATACATCGTCATACAATTTAAACTTCCTTTTTACAAAAGAAGCCTTCTTAAACGGATGTTGATTTTTAACTACTGATGTAACTATTTGTGCTGTTCTTTTTTGTATAAATTGGAAAGTATAGCCACTGCTTCCTTTCGTATCTCCGCCAGCAGTGCCAATGTTTACAATATTCCCGTCAGTTCGTACAAATGAGTGTGCAGTCATTGGAATAACACCAAATTCTTCATGCAATAACTCAAATTGAGTAATCTGTAATTGTTGATGAATGTAATTTTTTAACGCATTATTGTAATCATCTTCCTTCAATAATTCCTCAGTAAATAATGTGTACTCAACTAAGGCAACATTATTACCTGTTGGTAATACATACATAAATGTTGTTCCATGTTGTTGGCTAACCGTAAAATCCATAAAGGTTGCGACTGATGCATTAAATACAGGTTCTTCTGTTTTAATTAACCATCCTTTAAAATGCTGTAATAAACCTTTAGTTATTTTTTGTTTGGAGAATATGATTGAATTAAAAACATATTGTGCAGAATAAACATTTGCATTAGTAATTACAACTGCATTAGCTTGATGAGACTTTATTTCTGTAACAGTTTCATAAATAAACTTAACATTGGGAAAAGCTTGTGCAGCCTGCATTACATAATTATAAAAGTCTAAGCCCTGCAACATTTTATAGTTGTAAGGCTCAATATTCAATACTGCATTATAAGTATTGCTTCTGAAGTTTAATTGATCCCATTGATGATGAATAATACTTTGGAATATGCTATTCTCTTTTTCCCAAAAGCACCAGGTTCTGTCGTTTTTTGTTTTGGGAGCATTGTCTATTACAAGAATCTTTTTATGCTGCAATACAGGCTCCTGCAGCATTCTGTACAATAAGCTTAAACCTGCACAACCTGCTCCTGAAATAATATAATCGTAAGAAGAAGTCAAATTAATTTACAAGGAAATGAAAAGATGAATACTGTTATAAACGTACAAGCATGTCCTTTGACTAAGTTCAGGATAAACTGCAACAAAAGTTTAATACATGCACTGCTGTCGACTACCCATTATTTCTAATGCTATCGTCTTTTCGTATTTTATCCCAATACTTTTTTGCTACGATAAGCATACCAAAACTCTCACCTTCATATTTATCTAAATGCTTATGATGCATTTTGTGTGCCCAACGTATGGCTCTTATGTATTTGTTATTAGTTCTGGTAAACCATTTAAAACGTTGATGAATAATTACTTCATGCACTAAAAAATAAGCAAACCCATACAATGCAATGCCAAAGCCAATTGCAGCAGCCCAATAATTTTGATGTTGTAAACCCAGCATAATACATAACCAACTTGGTATAGCGAAGATTAAAAAGAATGCATCGTTTTTTTCAAGCAAATGTCCCTGTGGTTGGTGATGGTCTTTATGCAGGTACCAAAGAAACCCATGCATAACATATTTATGTGTAAGCCATGTAATACCTTCCATAATACAGAAGGTTAACAGTGTTATTAGTATGTACAGAATAATCATTACAAATAAATACTTAATGCAAAGAAGAAAAGTAATTGAATAATAAACAAATGGATGGCAAATTGGTTGTGCTTATTAAACTTTAATTTTCTGAAAACCAATGCTAAAGCTGCACTTATCATAAACCAGCAAACATAATTTAAACGCGGGATGTGAGTTGAATGCCACTGCCAATAACCTAATTTAACAGCAACGGGTTCTATAATATAATCGAATAAGGTGGCCAGTAAACCAACATCAATAATAAATGAAAGGGTACTTATAGCAGTAGAAATCTTAGCAGCATCGGACAGACGTTTCATTAAAAAACTTTCAACCTTATATATCATTGTACAACAACAAAAAACAGTTATTGCCCAGTTAATTCCTATTAATAAAGGAACTCCGTTTAATTGATAACCCATAACACTGCCGTAATGGTAACTGCCGAACAGGATACCCGTTTTAACACCAATAGTTTCTGTAACCATTCCCACAACAAAAGCAATTATGGTAAAGAGAATAAAATGCAGATTAACCTTTTGTGTTACTAATAACAATACAAACATGATAATAAGATTGGTTGTTGTATTGCTGATGAACCATTGTTTATAAGGAGAAAATAAAATACCTGCTGCACCGCAAACATGAAAAAGAATGGCGATAAATAAGGCAATATTATTTTTAATGATGAGCTTCAAAATGTTTCTTTGTTTTAAAGTCTTTGGCAACCAGATGGCTCATAATTTTTGCACTGTGTAAGCATAAGGGAATACCGCCGCCCGGGTGAACACTACCACCAACAAAATATAAACCTTTAATTGATTTTGAAAAGTTGGGGTGCCTTAAAAAGGCTGCTAACCTTGAGTTTGAAGATGTGCCGTATAAAGAACCTGTATAAGATGAAGTTTTATTTTCAATAGTTACAGGGTCTAAAATTTCTTCTGTTATTATTAATGGTTCAACATCAATCTTCAAAATATTGTTTAGCTTATCAATAATAGCTTTACGGTAAATATTTTTATACTCACCCCAGTTTTGCCCGATGTTAGCAGGTGCATTTACCATTACAAACCAGTTTTCTTTTTGCCCAGGTGCATGTTGTGATGGTTCTAATTTAGATGTTATGTTTATATAAACAGTAGGGTCGTTATAAACTTTTTTTGTTGTAAATAAACTATCGAACTCTGCTTTATAATTTTTACTGAAGAAAATATTATGCAGCTCTAACTCATCGAAGTTTTTGTTTATTCCCCAATAAAAAATAACGGCACTGCTGCTACGTTCCTGTTTTAAAATTTTTAAAGCTCTTTCAGTTTTACCTAATAAATTTTTATAAGTAAAATATGCATCAACATTACTTACTACTATATCTGCAAAGTAGTTTTTATCATTAACCACAACCCCTTTTACAATACCATCTGTTTCAATAATTTTTTTTACCGATGCGTTAAAATGAAATTGTACCCCTTTCTTTAAAGCTAATTGGTATAAGGCTTTTGTAATGCTAATCATACCACCTTTAGGATAAAACACTCCGTTATTAAATTCCAAATCAGGAATAAGTGTAAGCATTGCCGGAGCCTTATAAGGATTGCTACCATTGTAGGTTGCATATCTGTTAAACAATTGAACAGTTTTTTCATTCTTAAAGAAATGTTTGTTTTCACTGTTCATACTGGTAAACAAATACCTTAGTTTACTCTTCCTGATAGCTTTTATTATTGCTGATTGAAATAAAGTAGCTGTTTTGTGTAAAGAAAAGTTTAAGAATACAGTTCCTATATTTTCATAAATGTTTGAAGATTGTTGCAAATACGCTTTTACTGCATTTTCATCTTCGCCTAATTGTTCATGTAATTCTTTTGCAAGCAGGTTAGTATTTGATGGAGCATTAATAATTGTTCCATCTTCATAAAAATATTTACAAGCAATGGGAACAGGCTCGTAAGAAAAATAGTTTTCGATGTTTTCATTTGCTATTGCAAATAATTCTTCTATGTTTTGCGGTTGCACAAATAAACTCGGGCCGGCATCAAAATGGAAACCATCTTTATAAAAGTCTGACAATTTACCTCCCGGGTAATTGTTCTTTTCAAATACTATAACCTCAAAATCTTGCACAGCAAGCCTTATAGCAGATGCTAAGCCTGCAACGCCGGAACCGATAATAATAGCTTTTTTAGGTAACACTATATTGTTTTAGGGAATGTTTGTTGCTTCCACCAATCATAAATTTTTGGAAACGCTATTAAAAACCACTCTGTATAAAACTCCGGAACTAATTCTATTATTTTGGCAATAGCATCTATACTTCTGTATGCGTAATTTTCAACTTCAGCAATATTGATATCAGGTTTTTCATCTGAGTAGCCAATGAAAACATGGTCAAATTCATATTCTGTTAACCCATTGTTGAAAGATGCTTTGTAAACAAAATCGAATATTTTAATCAACGGTATTTTTAACCCCATTTCTTCATACAATCTTCTGCTTGCTGCATTTATTGTTTCTTCTTCAGGGCGTGGATGGCTGCAACAGGTATTTGTCCATAAACCACCACTGTGATACTTATTTAATGCCCTTTGCTGTAATAACAATTCCCCTTTTGTATTAAAAATAAAAACGCTGAAAGCCCTGTGAAGTAAGCCTTTTTCATGAGCTTCCATTTTTTCCATTCTTCCTAATGCCTTATCATTTTCATCTACTAAAACCACATATTCCATCGGTAATAATCTTTAGCTCAAAATAACAAACTAATATTATAAAAAAGGCTTGCTAAAAAATAATAAACTTAAAAAATATTTAATTGATTGCGAAGCCCTGCCTTTGCAAGAATTAATGTTTTTGCATAATCAGGTATTCTGATTCTTTGATGCAAAACTTTTTGAGGTTGTAGTTTTTTTATCTTTTTAAATAAAGAGTAATAATATTTATAAGCAACAAATACACCGAACCTTGCTTTTACGGGCAGTTGAATAATACCTGAATAAGCACCTGAAAAATCCTGTTCAATATCTTTTTCTATTGCAAGTTTATCAGCACAGGAAAAGTTTTTAAAATCGCAGTCAGGGAAATACATTCTGCTTAGCCCTTCATAATCTGCTTTAATATCTCTTAAAAAGTTAATCTTTTGAAATGCAGCACCTAAGCTTCTGGCAGCAGATTTTAATTTATTATAGGCTTCTTTGTTTCCGTCGCAAAAAACATACAAACACATTAAACCCACTACTTCTGCACTACCATAAATATATTCGTTATACTGTGCTTTTGAATATTCAATTTTCTGCAAATCCATTTCCATGCTATTAAAAAAAGCAACTATCAATTCATGCTCAATATTATATTTATTTACTGTTTGCTGAAAACTGTTTAATACCGGGTTTAAACTAATACCTCTTTCAATAGCAGTAAAAGTATCTTGCTTAAACTCTTGCAATAATTGTTTTTTATCAAAAGCATGAAAGGTATCTACAATTTCATCTGCCAAACGAACAAAACCATAAATATTATAAACGGGCTGCCTTAAATCTTTGTGCAGATGGTTTATGGCAGAGAAAAAACTTGTACTGTAATACAGTGTTGTATTACGACTACAGTTTTCGCTTAGTTTATTAAAAAGGTTAATGTTTGTCACACTGATAAAATTATTTAATAAAACAATCAATCATAGTTTTTGTTTAACTACTTTTCACGCAAAATCTTTCTGCACCTGTGCTGCCACTATTTCCCCGCTTATTAAGCTTGGTGGTACTCCGGGGCCCGGAACCGTTAACTGACCGGTATAAAAAAGATTACCAACCTTTTTACTTTTACAGGATGGTTTTAAGATACTTGTTTGCAGTAAAGTATTTGCCAAGCCATAAGCATTGCCTTTAAAAGAGTTGTATTCACTGATAAAATCGCTTACTGCAAATGATTTTTTATAAACAATATGTGGCTGAATACTTTGCTGCGTAAGCTTTTCCATTCTTTCTACAATCAGCTTAAAGTATTTATCTCTCAATTCATCAGTATCATTTTGTAAACCTGTTGCTACGGGAATTAAGAAAAATAAATTTTCATAACCTTCCGGTGCGATTGTATTGTCTGAAGCGGAAGCTGTACATACATAGAATAAAGGGTTACCTGGCCATTGCTTGGTTTCATAAATTTCTTTTCCATGAACTTCGAAAGAAGTATCAAAAAATAAAGAGTGATGTTGAATATTTTCAAGCTTTTTGTTTAACCCTACATAATACAATAAACAGCTTGGAGCCATAGTTCTGGTATCCCAATACTTTTTTGAGTATGATTGAAAATGAACGGGTAAGAGGTTTTCTGTATGATGATAATCTGCTCCGCTTATTACAACATCAGCTTTATATACTTTTTTATTTCCATCGCGGTTGGTTGTAACAGATTGAATTTTGTTTGCTGATAAATTGAAGGCTTCTAAACTTTCATTAAAATAAAACTCAACACCTAATTCCGTTGCCAGTTTGTACATTGCCTCAACAATTTTGTACATGCCACCTTCCGGATACCATGTACCGCCTTTTATATCTGCATAATTCATCAGGCTGTATAAAGCAGGAATTTTTTCTGCCAAAGCCCCTAAAAAAAGAACGGGAAACTCAAGTATCTGTTGTAATTTTTTATTACTGAAGTATTTAGCCACATGGCTTTTTACTGAATTAAAAACATCTAACTTAAATATACCTTTAACTAAATCAATATCTAAAAACTCTGATATAGATTGGCCCGGTTTAAAAACTAATTTGCTTATTCCTACTTCGTATTTATAAGCAGCTTCCTTTAAAAAAGCATCTAATTTTTCTGCACTACCTTCTTCAATAGAATTGAATAGTTTTTTCAATGCATTATAATCTGCCGGAATATCTGTTTTACCATCTTCCCAATAAACTGTGTAAGAAGGGTCTAATCTTTTCAAAGAATAATAATCGCTAACCTTCTTCCCGAATTGATTAAAATATCTATCAAAAACATCGGGCATCCAATACCAGCTTGGACCCATATCAAATACAAAACCATCTTCAATTAATTGTCTTGCTCTTCCGCCGGCTGTAGAATGTTTTTCAATAACGGTAACTTTCCAACCTGCTTTAGCCATAAATGCAGCTGTCGATAGACCTGAAAAACCTGCCCCTATTATAATTACTTTTTTAGGCTGCACGCTCAATTTGGTTTTGTAAAATTTTTCTGGCGAAGTGTATACGGCTTTTAATGGTACCTAAAGGTTCTTTTAATATATCTGCTATTTCATGATAGCGATAACCGTTGAAATACAACTCAAAAGGGTTTTTAAAAATTTCGGGTAACGCGTAAATAGCCTTTTTGATTTCTTTTACATTAATATCAGTGACTGCATTGTTAACAACAGCTGTACTTACCGCATTTACAAGCTGCATACTTGAAGAAGTGTCTGTAAGTGTAGTGTTTCTTCTTGCTTTACTGTTATAAGAGTTAATAAAAATGTTTCTCATAATAGTAAAAAGCCAGGCTTTCAAATTGGTTCCATTATTATACTTGTCCTTATTTGCCAAAGCCCTGTAAAATGTTTCCTGCAGTAGCTCTTTTGCTTCTTCATTATCTCTTGTAAGTGATAGTGCAAAAGGCTTTAAATGCTGTGCATTGCTCAATAACAATTCATTAAATTCAAAAGTTGACATAGTATTTTGTTTAACTTTTAGATACGTAAAATTAAACAAAATAGATTGCTGACAAAATTTTTTTGTTTAATTTATTAATATCTAAAGTTAAACAAACTAAAAATGGTGGGCAAATTCCAAAACTTGGGCTAAAGAGGTTTTGAATTTAATATTAGCAGGAGCCGCTTTTTTGTAAGATTGAGATAAAAACCCGGAAATAACAAGTTGCTGATTTGGTAGTAATTGGCTGAAATTCTGAATAAACCTTTCTAAATTAAACCCGCCTGATGCAGAAGTTAAATGAGTATACAAAGAATGCGGTTTTACTTTTTCAACCACATAAATTAAATCTTTTACAGGTACGTTAGCTCCCAAATATAAAATATTCAGCCCCTGTTTTTTAAAGAGATAGTAAACAAACAATAAACCTAATTCATGATATTCATTTTCAGGAAGAAAAAGAATGACTGTATTTTTTTGAGTTACCGGATGTTTAAATTTTTCTAAACCCAATACTAATTTCTGGCGAATGATATTAGAAACAATATGCTCTTGTGCAGGAATAATATTATTGGTTAGCCATAATAAACCAACCCTTTCTAAAAAAGGGAAGATTATTTTCATAACAGTACTTTCCACACCATTGATGCTTAAGAAATCATCTATGTTTTTTTCGAAAGATTGTACATCTAAATCAACCATAGATTGTATAAGACTGTTGACAATACGTTCTAATTGAGCTTCGGGAGATTGAAGAGAAAGGATTTTGTTTTTAATTTCATCTTCGCTCATTCTATCAATGTGCGAAATCTTAAATCCGTTTTTATTAAGCAGTGCAATATTTAAAATGGCCTTTAGCTCTTCGGCACTGTAATGGCGTATGTTGGTGTCTGTTCTGTTGGGTTTTAAGAAAGAATAACGCTGTTCCCAAATGCGTATAGTATGGGCTTTAATACCGGTTAGGTTTTCAAGGTCTTTGATTGAGAAGGATTCTTCCATATTCACATTATCTATTTGAAAACAATTGTAACCTGAAAAAGTTCAAAAAATTCAATATTTACTAAACAAAAAGCAGCCACAAATTGTTGCTGCTTTTAAATTAAATGCTACTTAAAGTTATTTTATTCTCCGTAAATATTCTCCATATCCGCTTTTCTGATATACATCTGCCAGTTTTAACAACTGTTCTTTATTGATATAACCCATTCTATAAGCTACTTCTTCTATACATCCTATTTTCTGGCTTTGCCTTTTTTCAATTACCCGTACAAATTCGCAGGCATCACTATAAGAATCAAATGTTCCTGTATCAAGCCAGGCTGTTCCTCTGTTCATAACGCCAACCTTTAATTTACCGTTTTCTAAATACACTCTGTTTACATCCGTAATTTCATATTCACCTCTTGGGGATGGCTTGATAGATTTCGCAATTTTTACAACATCGTTATCATAGAAATACAAACCGGGTACTGCATAATTAGATTTTGGCTGAAGAGGCTTTTCTTCTATTGAAATAGCTTTAAAATGCTCATCAAACTCAACCACGCCATACCTTTCCGGATCGTTTACTTCATAAGCAAATATGGCTGCACCTCCTATATTATTAAAAGATTGCAGCAGCTTGCCAAAACCTGCTCCATAAAAAATATTATCACCTAAAATCAATGCTGCTTTATCATTTCCAATAAATTCTTCGCCTATTACAAAAGCCTGAGCCAAACCATTGGGTACCGCTTGCACAGCATAAGAAAATTTACAACCCACAGCAGAGCCATCACCCAATAATCTTTTAAACTGTTCTGAATCTTCAGGTGTTGTTATAATTAAAATTTCGTTGATGCCCGCTAACATTAAAGATGAGAGTGGGTAATAAATCATCGGTTTATCGTAAACAGGCATTAGTTGTTTGCTTATACCTTTTGTGATGGGATATAAACGTGTACCGCTACCGCCTGCTAGAATAATTCCTTTCATTTTTTATAGTTGAAAGTGAAGGGTATGTCTAATTTCATTTAAAGTTGGAAGCAATTTATCTTTTTCTGAAAGGATATTCTCTGTTTCAGATGTACCCCAATTAATATTGATAGATGCATCGTTATATATAATGCCTCCTTCTGATGCTTTATTATAAAAGTTATCGCATTTGTAAAAGAAGATTGCTTCATCGCTCAAGACTTTAAAGCCATGTGCAAAACCACGAGGTATGAAGAATTGCGTAAAATTATCTTCGCTTAATTCCGTTGCAACATATTCACCAAAAGTGGAAGAATCTATTCTTATATCAACGGCAACATCTAATACTTTTCCTTTCAGCACTCTTACTAATTTTGTTTGTGCATATTCACCTAATTGAAAATGCAAGCCACGTAAAACGCCTTTGGTAGATTTAGATTGATTGTCTTGCACAAAATTCACTTTAGTGCCTGTTAAGCTTTCAAACCTTTGTTGGTTAAAGCTTTCAAAGAAATAACCTCTGTCGTCTTTAAATACAGTATCATGTATAATAAAACAGCCTTTTAATTTAGTTTCTTCTACTTTCATTCTTTATCTGTTGGCGTACATTTCATTATAATAATTTTGATAAGAGCCGCTTGTTACATGCTGCAACCATTCAGTGTTTTGCAAATACCAATCAATGGTTAAGGATAAACCTTCTTCAAAAGTTACTGATGGTTTCCAACCTAATTCCGTATTGATTTTTGTTGCATCAATAGCATATCTTCTGTCATGACCGGGTCTGTCTTTCACATAAGTAATCAGTTGTTCGCTTTCCCCCGTTTGCCTTCCTAATTTTTCATCCATTAATTTACAAAGCAGTTTTACCAAATCAATATTTTTCCATTCATTAAAACCTCCTATATTATAAGTTTCATTGATAGCTCCTTTATGAAATACAGTATCTATAGCTACAGAATGATCTTTTACAAATAACCAGTCTCTTGTATATTTTCCATCACCATAAACAGGTAAAGGTTTTTTGGCGATGATGTTATTAATGAAGAGTGGAATTAATTTTTCAGGGAAATGATTAGGGCCATAATTATTAGAGCAATTAGAAATTTTTGTTTGCAGATGATAAGTTTCTGCATAAGCTCTAACAAAATGATCTGATGATGCCTTACTTGCAGAGTAAGGCGAATTAGGCTGATAAGAAGTTGTTTCAGTAAAGAAGCCGGTATCTCCTAATGCACCATATACCTCATCTGTTGAGACATGATAAAATGTATGATTGCTTAAATTATTTGCCCATTTTGTTTTAGCAACATTTAATAAGTTGACAGTTCCGATAATATTAGTGTATACAAAATCAAGCGGAGAAAGAATAGAGCGGTCTACATGACTTTCTGCAGCTAAATGGATAACATCTGTAATGCTATGTTTATCAAAAACATTTGCTATAGCGTCTGCATCTAAAATATTTACTCTTTCAAAAAAGTAGTTATTGAACTTCTCTACATCTTTTAGATTTTCCAGATTGCCCGCATAAGTTAAAGCATCTAAATTGATGATTTGATATTCGGGATATTTTGTAACAAATAATCGAACAACATGCGAACCTATAAAACCTGCTCCGCCTGTTATTAAAATTCGTTTTATCATAAAGTTTAACTCAGATTATTTTTATACCAATCAACTGTTTGTTGTAAGCCTTGCTCTACGGTTATTTCGGGCTGATAGTTTAACAATGCTTTTGCTTTAGAAATATCAGCTAAGCTGTGTTTAACATCGCCTTTTCTTTCTTCCCGCAAAACAACATTACTATTTGATTGAGTAATATTTTTTAAATAATTAAATAATTGCAATAAAGTTGTTTGTTCTCCGCAGGCAATATTATATACCTGATTAATGGCTTCTTTGTTTTCTGTGAATAAAGCTTTCATGTTTGCCTGTACTGCATTACTTACAAAGGTAAAATCTCTACTATGGCTTCCATCTCCATTAATAAAAGGTGCTTCGTTGTTTAATAATGATTGAATAAATAATGGAATAACGGCTGCATAAGGACCGTTAGGGCTTTGCTTAGGGCCGAACACATTAAAATATCTTAACCCTATTAATTGTAACCCGTAAGTATTAGCATACACTTTGGCATACAGTTCATTCACATATTTTGTAACTGCATAAGGCGATAACGGATTACCTATTTTATCTTCTACTTTAGGGAGGCCGGGATGGTCTCCATATGTAGATGAACTTGCAGCATAAACCACTCGCTTTATTTTAGCTTCTTTAGCTGCTGTAAAAACATTTAAGGTACCAGTAATGTTAACTGCATTAGTGGTAAGCGGGTCGTTAATAGAACGAGGCACGGAACCTAACGCGGCCTGATGAGAAATTAAGTCAACTCCATTACAGACTTCTATACAAGTTTCATAATTCCTTATATCTCCTTCAACAAACTCAAATCGAGGATTTGAAAAGAAAGATTGAATATTATTTTTTGAACCTGTAGCAAGATTATCTAAAACTCTTACCAGTTCAACTCTACTATCATTTAATAAAGCTTCAACCAAATTAGAGCCTATAAAACCTGCACCACCTGTAACTAATATTTTCATCTTTATAACACGAATTTTATCGAATTACCCGAACTAATTCCAATTAGTATCTTTTATTGCTTCATACACTTTTTTAATTCCATCTTCTAGACTAATAGTAGCTTTCCATCCAAGGTTATTTAACTTGGTTACATCCATTAATTTGCGTGGAGTGCCATCAGGCTTAGTTGTATCAAAAATTAATTCACCTTCATAGCCTGCTATTTTTTTAATCAATCGGGCTAATTCCAAAATAGTTACATCATCTCCCCAACCAATATTCACCAATCCTTTCTCGTTATAATTATTCATTAAAAAAATACAGGCTTCTGCCAAATCATCTGTATGTAAGAACTCTCTTCTCGGAGAGCCGCTTCCCCAAAGAGTTACAGTAGGCTGATTATTCTTTTTTGCTGTAATGAACTTTCTTAAAAGAGCAGGTAATACATGGCTTTTTTCTAAATCATAATTATCATTCGGTCCATATAAATTAGTAGGCATTGCAGAAATGAAATTACAACCATATTGAGCTCTGTAAGCATCGCATAATTCTATACCTGCAATTTTTGCTATCGCATAAGGCTGATTGGTTTCTTCTAAATAACCGGATAATAAATATTCTTCTTTCAATGGCTGTGGTGCCAACTTAGGGTATATGCAGGATGAACCTAAGAATAACAGTTTAGTAACTTTATTGATATAAGCAGCATGAATAATATTACTTTCAATCATCAGATTTTCATAAATAAAATCTGCTCTGTAAGTATTGTTAGCAACAATACCACCCACTTTAGCAGCAGCTAAGAAAACATATTCCGGCTTTTCTTTACTAAAAAAATCATTAACCGCCTGCTGATTTCTTAAATCTAATTCTGCAGATGTTTTATAAATTAAATTGGTGTAACCTTTACCCTCTAAATGTCTTACCAATGAACTACCCACCATTCCGCGATGACCGGCAATATATATTTTGGAATCTTTTTCCATTATTCAAATTCGTTATTGATTTTAAAGCCGTTTTCTTTTAACCATTTCTCTTTTCTGAATAATTCAATATCTGCAGCTACCATTTCTGTTACCATTTCCTGTAAGCTGTATTTGGGCTGCCAGCCTAATTTTTCTTTAGCTTTAGTAGCATCGCCTATTAGTAAGTCTACTTCTGTTGGTCTGTAATATCTCTCATCTACTTTTACTACTACTGTGCCTTCTGCTATCTGATATTTTTCTTTGCTGCATTTCACTACATAACCTTCTTCCTGTTCGTCCTTTCCTCTGAAATCTATCTCAATACCAACTTCCCCAAATGCCATTTTTACAAAATCTCTTATTCGGGTGGTAATTCCGGTTGCCAAAACAAAATCTTCCGGTTTTTCCTGCTGTAATATCAACCACATGCCTTCTATATAATCTTTTGCATGGCCCCAATCTCTTTGTGAGTCTAAGTTCCCCAAGAATAATGTCTTTTGCATGCCTAAAGCAATCTTGGCTACTGCTCTGGTTATTTTTCTAGTTACAAATGTCTCTCCCCTGTTAGGTGATTCATGATTGAATAAAATCCCATTACAGGCAAACATATCATATGCTTCGCGATAATTGACTGTTATCCAATATGCATAGAGTTTTGCAACGGCATAAGGGCTTCGCGGATAAAAAGGTGTGGTTTCACTTTGCGGTACTGCCTGCACTAATCCATATAATTCACTGGTGGATGCCTGATATATTTTGGTCTTTTTTGTTAACCCTAACAACCTTACTGCTTCTAATATTCTTAATGTACCGATTCCGTCTGCATTGGCAGTGTACTCAGGTGTTTCAAAGCTTACATGCACATGGCTCATGGCTGCCAGATTATAAATTTCATCAGGCTGTACTTCCTGTATAATTCTTATTAAGTTGGTACTGTCTGTTAAATCACCAAAATGTAAAGTCATATGTGCATCAGGTACATGCGGGTCTTCATAAAAATGATCAATACGTTGTGTATTAAACAAAGAAGTTCTTCTTTTGATACCATGTATTCTATATCCTTTCTTTAAAAGAAACTCTGCCAGATAGGCCCCATCCTGACCGGTTATACCTGTTAGCAATGCTACTTTCATTTTTGTATAAACTGATTTAGTTTTCTGAACGGCTTCAAAAATAAGGTAAACCAAAATGGCTTTATGTTATTTACTTTCCAGGCGAGCCTATCATTCTTATTAGCCGCTAATCTGTTTTGAATGTTTTTATTACTCACCCCGCCGGAACGCATGTGTACCAATGTTTCCGCAATATAGGTCGTCTTTATTCCATTTTTAAAAATCATCCGTAACATTAATTCGTAATCAGCTGCACTACCAAGGTTAAGATTGAAACAACCGAATTGTTCGTAACATTTTTTTCGAATAAAAAAAGTTGGATGAGGAGGCATCCAGCCGTATAAAAAAGAGTGCTTGGTGTGAGTTCCTGAAACCCAACGTCTTTTTATTTTATTAATGTCATTTTCATCCACGTATAATAAATCTCCATACACAGCATCGCAATTATTTTGTTCAAAAGTCTTCACAACTTTTTGTACAACCTGTTTATCAGGATAAAAATCATCTGAATTTAAAATACCGATAATTTCCCCATCTGCTATTGCAATACCTTTATTCATGGCATCGTAAATGCCTTTATCTTTTTCAGTAATTATTTTTTGAATATGATGGAATGAATGAACAATGTTCATTGTTTCATCAAATGAATTACCATCAATAATTATATGCTCAATAGCAGGATAAGTTTGCTGCTGAACAGACCGCAGCGTATAAGCTACTGTTGCAGCACTGTTATAAGTAGCAGTAATAATAGAAACCTTCATTATCTTTCAACAATAATATTCTCCATAACCAACATATCCATATTGGTTCTTAAAAAACAATTCAATGCCTCTTCGGGTGAATTAACGATGGGTTCATTCTCATTGAATGAGGTATTTAACAAAATAGGAACTCCCGATTTTCTGCCGAAAGTTGCTATCAATTGATAATACCTTGGTGAAACTTCTTTATCAACCGTTTGTAATCTGCCTGTTCCGTCTGCATGAGTAACGGCAGGAATAATTGCATGCTTTTCTTTTTTTACAGGAAATACTTTTTCCATAAAAGGCACTACATCATTCACTTCAAAATATTCATCAACATATTCTTTTAAAATACTTGGAGCAAATGGCCTGAAACTTTCTCTGCGTTTAATTTTCGTATTCAACAAATCTTTAGCATCTGTTCTTCTCGGGTCAGCTAAAATACTTCTTGCACCTAATGCTCTGGGGCCAAACTCTGCTCTTCCGTTAAACCAACCAACAACACCTGCATTTATCAGTCTGTCGGCCACATAATCAAACAACAAATCATCATTCAGTTTTTTGTACTGAATATTTTTTTCCATAAGCAATTGCTCTATTGTTTCATTTGAAAATCTTGCCCCGGTATATGCACTGTAAACAGGTTTTGTTCTCGCTTTATTGAATACCTGATGATACACATACAAAGCACTACCCATACTAATACCGGCATCGTGCCCGGCAGATGGTATATACACTTCTTTAAAACTTGTGTTACGCGTTATCTTACCATTTGCAACACTGTTCTGAGCAACGCCTCCTGCAATACATACTTTTGTTAATCCTGTTCTTTTTTGCAATGCATTTAGCATATAAAAAATAGTTTCTTCTGTAACTCTTTGTACTGATGCTGCCAAATCTTTATGATATTGGGTTAATTCTTCTTCTTTAGTTCTGGCTGCTCCAAACTCAGCAATCATTTTACTACCGAATAAAGAAGGGATAACCGGTAAATTATTTTCACCATAACCAACAAACCCTTTTGATGGTGAGCGGAAATAAGAAAGGTTTAATTGAAATAAACCATTACCTGTAAGCTTAATAATTTTTTTTAATCTATCAACATATAATGGTTTACCATATGGAGCTAAGCCCATTATTTTATATTCATCTCCGTAATGCGGAAAACCCAAAAGTTGTGTAAAGGCTGTATAGAATATGCCGAGTGAATGCGGAAAATCAACAGAATCTAACACTTCTATCTTATTCCCTCTTCCTATACCAATCATAGTAGTTGAAAAATCGCCTGACCCATCAATACTTAAAATAGCAGCTTCTTCATAAGGAGAAGCATAAAATGCAGAGGCCATGTGGCTTCTGTGATGTTCTATATTATGAATTTTGGGTTTTAAAATAGCAGTGTTTATACCTGACAAAACATTTAACTCTTCTTCTATACTTGCTACCTTTTTTTGATTAAAAAACCTGTTTTTTACAAAATGAAAAGAACTGAAAGGATGCTTTGCAACAAATGCTAGCTTCTTCCACTTTTTAGCATTTACATCTCTACCTATAGCAACATAATCTACTTCCTGCAAAGTAATACCTGCTTCTTTTAAACAAAAATCAACAGCTATTGAAGGAAAGCCGGCCCAATGTTTCACTCTTCTGAAGCGTTCTTCTTCGGTAGCTGCAATCATTACACCGTCTTTAAAAATCGCAGCAGATGAATCTGCGTGATAAGCATTAATTCCTAATACAAACATTTAGTATAGTTTATGAAAATAGTTGTTGATATTGTTGTTGAAAATTCTGTTGATTGAAATATTGAGTTGCATAATTAAATGCTCCGTTGGTAAACTGCTGCCACTCGTCTGCATCTTTATCAACCAAAGATACCAATAGGTTTATAATAGAGGAAGTATCTGTTATATCTACATTCCATCCTGCAGATGCCTGATTTAATTTATTCCAATTAGTAAAATTGCTTGTTATCACAGGCCTGCCTATACTCAAGCTTTCAAATAATGCATGTCCGAAATTTTCACCTTGTGTAAGTAAAACAGAAGTATCATACTTTGCAAATGTAGCCTGAACATTGTGAGGTAAAACATCTCCTTTATATACTACAGAAGTATTAGCCGGCATTAATTTTATTTCTTTTTCACAAAGCAGCCAGTAATCATTTTCTTTAATTGGTCCGTAAATATCTAAAGCAATATTATGGGGACATTTTCTTAAAATCTGTAATAATAACAGTAAGTTTTTTTTGGGTGTGATGATTGACAAGTAAGCCAAAGACAGTTTATTTTTTATTTTAACATGTTCTAAAAAAATATTCGCGGGTTTTTTAGGAATATTCGCAGCAATACTAACCTTTGAGTTTTGTCCAAACATTTTCTTTATATCATTACTCTCTTCTTCATTAGTAGCATGCCACTTTACAGTGTTTGAAAGAGACAAACTTTTCAAAAAAGCATAATAAAGTTTTTTCTTAAACGGTTTTACCGCTAATGCACCTTGCTGCAACATTCCTCTTGGACTGATAATTAATTGAGTACCCATTGCCTTTAACTTTTTCATGTTTAGCAAAGGGGTTAAGAAAAAGTCGGAGCCATACATACCGTTTATAAAAATATATTGCGGGTTTACTCCTTTTACAATTTGTATAAAAACAGAAGACTTAACCTTTAAAGATGCATACCACACTTTTATACTTACTCCGTTTATACTTATGTCATTCCATTCGTCCGTTGTAATATTTTTATATGGATGTTTCTCGTTTAAGTCGAAAACTGAAGTAAAAACAGAAAATGAATATTCGTTGCCTAAAGCTTCAATCATATTCATTAATGATTGAACAGGCCCTCCCGCTTTATAACCGGGATAAAAATATTGATAACAGATTAATACAGATTTTTTCATCAATTATAATTAATCCAGTTTTCAGATAACCAATTAATTACTGTAGCCGGCTAAATAGCTTTCATACAAATATTGTCGGTACAGTTTTCAGATAAACAAAGGCTGCAACTGATATTGTTGCTTCTGAATACTTTGTTTACCTTATTTGCCGGTGGAAACCAACGACCCGGAAAATCTCTGCTGCTGAATATTGATAATACAGGTGTATCTACCGCATAAGCTAAATGCATAGGGCCTGTGTCATTGCTTATACAAAAATTGCAAACTGCTAATATCGCAGCACTTTGCAAGGTTGATAGCTTGCCGCAAAAATTAAATACATTATTACCTGTTAATGTTTGGGCATTGCTATAATCATCTTTTCCCCCTATTAATATTACTTTAAATGAGCTATTAACTAAAAACTGAACAACCTCTTTAAAATAATTCAGCGGCCATCTGTTTTGAACTCTTTTAGCACCAATTACAATGGCTGCTAATTTTTGATCATTTATACTAATGCCTGATTCAGCCAATAACTTTAAAACTAACACCTCATCATTTTCCTCAATTGCCAAAGGGAACCGAATTTCACCGGAATATGCAATGCCATTTTCTTTTAATATGCCTAACAAAGTTTCGGCTTCGTTTGACTGGACTATATATTGCTCCTGTACTTTTTTAAATAGCAACGTACTTGTTTTCTTCCAGCCGAAACCATACTTAACTCCTGCCAGTTTAAAGAAAAACATATCTCTTATTTGTTTGAAAATCGATGCATGCTGTTGAGGCAACTGTATCACAATGTCAAACTTTTTTTCTTTCAGTAAATACAATAATTGCTTTGTGTTTAAAGAAGAATAATCGATTGCATGATGAAAATATTTTTTTTGTAATAAAGCGGTCAACGATAGTTGGTTGGTTAAAGATCCGTTTGTTAAAATAGTTATAGAAGCATCTTTAAAATATTTATTAATTGCTGCAATGGCCGGTAAGGCACAAACACTATCACCTATTGAGCCTGTTCTGAATACTAAAACATGTTTACTTGACTGAACATCTGCCGATAGTTTCTTAAATAAAAATTTTGAAATGATTGTAAGGAGCAGGTTACAACAACTAACCCATGATTCCAATAAAAATATTTTTAATGCATCAAACCCCTTTGCCCTTAATTCAATTTCTCTTTTGTATAAGCCCATTAAAAATGCTTAGCTAATAAAAAACACCAGTATTTACTCCAATGAATTTTTCCTTGTTGTAATTGTTGCTGCATTCTTATAACAGGAGCAGAAGTATCATCTAAGTTTACTTTACACATCCATTTTTCAAACGGAAACACAAAGCCTTGTTTTTTTCTGTTCCAGATTTCTTCAGGTAGTATATCCTTAAAAGCCTTTATCAGCAAATGTTTTCCTTCATTTTTCTTAAACCTAATGGAAGGATGTATGACATGTGCTAACTGTATTATTTCTTTATCTAAAAAAGGTACCCTTACTTCAATACTGTGCCACATACTCATATAATCAGTATCTCTCAGCAATTGATTTTGCATATAAATATTAAATTCTGCAAAACTTGTCTGCTCTCCGTATGATAAGTCACAAGATGCATCTGTTACTAAACTATTCAATGCATTAATATGCTGAATAATTTCTTCTTCAGAGCAATCTAATAATGCTGCCGCCTGTTTCGGAGTAAAGAAACCTCTGTTAAATAAATAATTACCCTGCAGAGTATTTTGCAGTGATAAAAATGCTAATTTTTTATACTGTCCCGGTAAAGCGTTACCTGCAAAATGTAAAATGCTTTCAGGAAGTATTCTTGCCTTAGTAATTAATTGCTCTCTGTTAAAAGAAGGATATCCACCAAATAATTCATCTGCTCCTAAGCCACTTAATACCGCTTTTAATCCGTATGCTTTCGCATATTTGCTGATGAAGTAAGAATTAATACCATCGTTACTCGGTTGATCCATTGCAGCTAAAATATCGGGCAAGCTTTCAAAAAAATCTCTTTCAGTAACTAAAAAACTTTTGTGATTGGCTCCTGTTTTATTGATAATTAAATCCTGGTATTTTTTTTCTGAAAATTTTTCATCTTCAAATACAACAGAAAGTGTATGCAGGTTTTGCTCAACAAAAGGCTGGGCTAATAATGTTAACAAACTTGAGTCTATACCACCGCTTAAAAACAAACCGATGGGTGCATCGGAAATCAGATGCCGTTTTACGGCTGCTGATAATTTTTCTTTTAATAAGCCAACAGCTTCTTCTTCATTGTGAATGGTATAATTAAAAGATGGTTTATAGAATGCCTGTAGAGAAAACTGATTATTAGCTACATCAATTTCAGCATAATGCCCTTTAGGCAATGCATAAACATTCTCTAAAGTGGTATAGGGTTCAGGGATAAAACCATAGATGAGAAACAATTGTTTCCATAAAGGGTTTTCATTCCAGCCGCGATGAATTTGCTTAAAGGCTTTTACTTCAGATGCAAAATAAATTTCGTTAGCAATTTTGTGATAATAAAGCGGTTTAATACCGGCATAGTCTCTAACTAATACCAGTTTTCTTTCTTCAACATTATACAAGGCCATTGCAAACATGCCGTTGAACATTGTAAAGCTTGCAGTACCCCATTCTTCATAAGCAGCTAAAACAACTTCAGTATCTGAAGTGGAAGTAAAAGCATATCCTTTTTGTAGAAGTTGCTTTTTTATTTCCTGATAATTATAGATTTCTCCGTTAAAAACTATAATAGTCTTTCCGCTTTTGCTTTGCATGGGTTGATGACCCGACGGAGATAAATCAATTAATGCCAATCTTCTGTGTGCTAAGGCAATTCCTTCAGCCTCATGAACATAAATACCATCATCATCTGGTCCCCCATGTGCCATTACGTTAGCCATTGCTGTTACCAATGCTGTATTATCTGTTGGCCTGTCTAATATAATACCTGCTATTCTGCACATAAACTGTCTTCCTAATTCAAACAATTTTCAAGTGAATGAATAATTGTTTCGTATGAATATTTTTTTAAAATGCTTTTATTTAACTTAGCCACTGATTTTCTTTTTTCATCATTAAATGATAAACATTTTGAAATACAGGTTGCCAAATCTTCAATATTTCCTTCCTCAAAAACAAAACCGTTTTCATTGCTTTTAACCAGATCAAAACCGCATCCGCAAACATTCGACACAACTACAGGTGTACCGAAATTCATTGCCTCATTAACAGATAAACCCCATGTTTCTCCTAATCCCGAACACATTACAAAAACATCGGCAGCAGCATAATAAAGCGGTATTTGAGATTGATTGATAAACCCTGTTAATATTATATTGCCTGCCATACCATAATCTTCTATTTTTTTTTGCATTTGCTCTCTTAGTTCCCCTTCTCCTACCATCACTAAAACACAATTATTTCTTTTTAATAAAGCAAAAGCTTCAATTAAATCGAGCGGATTTTTCTTGGCTATGTATTTACCTGAATAAAGAATTACTTTTCTGCCATTATACCATACAAAATGCTCTGATAATTTTTGTTTGTTACTATTTAAGCCGGCATTGGTGAAGAATGCATTATCTACACTATATGGAACAAAAACCATTTTTTTTTCTGCGATATGCAACTGCTGATAAAACAATTTATTCTGGCTACCGATATAAAAGAAATAATGCACATTTAAAAAAAGCAATTTTAAATAAAACTGCTTAAGAGCTGTAAGTTTTGAAGGTTTTAATAATTCCTGATTCCATGGCGTTTCTGCCCGCAAACAAATTTTATGGCCACATAACCTCCCGACTATAATAACCAATACGTTGGTAAAACTGTTCCAGCCGTGAACCCATATATATTTTTTTTGATTGGTAAAAAGAAATCGGATAATTCCGGGATTTATTAAACCCCAGAAACTGTTTACCGAAGGCTTTCCTGAATAGTTTTTCAGAAAATGATATGGATAGCCCTGCAATAACGGAATATCCCAAGCCAGTTTTACACCAAAGCCTTTATCCATTTGTGCTTCAATACCTGTATCTGAGCAATACAGCACATTTAATTGAATATTACTATCAGCTGTAATTTGCCTGTATAAAGGAGCGAAGTATTGTATTGGGTGCGAATTAATAACCAATAACTCCATTTGCTAAATCACTATCCATTTATTAATTAAAAGAATCAACCTTTTCTGCACAATAAGCATTACCAGAAAATAAATTAAAAACCAGCCGATTACTTTATTGGTATCTGTTTCATATATCCCCCTTAGTAAAGAAAAATAAGGTACAGTAAATACCCATGCCCAAAAGATGTTTCCGGACCTATTATATAGGTAAACATAACTTTTCCCGCACAGATAACCTAATGCTGCAATAATGAAGAACATATAATAACTTAAATCAATATAGGCATCACTCATATAACCGATACCTATTGAAGTAGCATCTTCTTTACCGCTTACGTCTAACCCTGTAAATTCATTCGTATGCTTACTGTCATCCAATGCTTTTTTATCAGGGAATAGAAACCTTGGTTTTAAATAATGTTTGACGGCTTCTAAATAAATTTTTCCATCCTGATGGGGCTTCACTTCAGGAACATACTGCAATACAGCCGCCATATACTGCACATAGCCGGTTCTGTCAACTAATTTATCTATACCTGTTTTAAAAGCATCTTTATTTACATCTCTAACCAATTCAAATAACTTACCTGTTGAGCTACGTCTGTCCGTTAATACTTCTTGCACAGCCTCACCTTTACTGATGAATGCTCTATAATCCCCTTTTATGACTGTCCACACAACGGCTATATAACCTAAACCTAACGAAACTATAACGATACTGATGATAGCAGTAGTATTAAAACGAGGCTGTAAACAGGCCACCCCTATTAAAGCATATACAATTACCAAGGCAAAAGAACTGGCAAAAAAAGAACCTAACCCTAAAACAAATTCAATACCTACTGCTATCAGAAAAAATAATTTGTAAGATTTACTATTAGACTTGAAAACAGTATAAAAAGTAACTACAAAAAACCCCCATTTAATAAAAAAGAAGAAATATGCATATTGTACAATGCCCGGAAATGCCCATATAATACCTGATAGGCCCGTAACGATAATATTAACAAGTATATACAACCAGAATACTTTTTTTACAGAATATTGTTTTTGAATTGCTTCTGTAGAAAATGGATGTATTTTTTTTGTGCTATGATATAAAACATAAGAAAATACATATAACCCTGTAACTGAAAGAAAGTTTGCCTCCAGCATAAATTGCCCCGGAAATGAAGACTCTCTTACTCTTTCTGCCAAAGTAATTCCCAGAAAATTACTGTAAATTAACTGGGCTGAAATAGACAACCACTGAAACATATTCCCCCAAAACAATACACTGGGCTCGCCCTTTACCCAAAACCATCGGTAGGCCAATAAAGGATAGGCTGCTACGGGTAAGGTGATTAAAAAATTTTCAGGTTGTGCAAGCAATACATAAAAGCAGTATACTGAAACAATAATATACCCTGCTTCTGGTATGGCAGATGCTGCTTTTCTTTTATTAATAAGTAAGCTGTTAATTGTTTTGTGTTTTACTGATCAAATGAATCCAATCGTTAACAAAACGCCGGTATGTAAAAAGGTTAACCAGTTTTTTATGATGTTCTTTGCCCATGTTGATACATTCAGTGGGGTGTTCAAGCATCCATTCTATTTTTGCTGCTACAATCTCCGGGCTTTGCATCGGTACCACCCAACCGTTTATACCATCTTCTACAATTTCAGGTAATCCTCCTCTATCAGTTACAATAACGGGTATGCTATAAATTCCCGGTTCTAATGCACTGGTAGCAAAGGGTTCTTCAGACCTGCTGGGAATGCATACTAAATTTAAGATGCTGTATATTTCATCTCTGTTTTTTATATAACCCTTCCAGATAATAATATCTTCTAATCGCAATTGTGTTATTAAAGATTTAAGTGATTGTATAAAAGACTCAATACCTTTACCAAAAATATAGAGCTTTATTTTTTTTCTGATATCACTATTTAATAATGCCAACGCTTTTATCAAATCTTCATGCCCTTTCCAATCTGTTATCTGGCCGATAATACCGATATTAAACGTATTACTGTTTTGTTTTACAGTTTGATTACCTTGGTTAGTTTGTGCCGAAGGTTCATAAATACCATTTTGTATGGTTATCAACTTTTCTTCAGGCAAACCTAATAATTTCATTTTATTGGTTACATAATGTGAAACGCTTACAAACCAATCTATCTTATTATTAAACAGGTGAAATAATTTTTTGTAAAAGTTACTGTTACTGATAGACTCGTGACTATGATAGATATTCCTGTATTTTTTTGATAAAGCGGGGTATAACAAAAACAAATGATGAAAGTTAGAATGAATGATAGCAAAAGGCTTTTGGGTTATCGTTACTTTTCTAAACCTTACTAATAACAGCGGAAAATGTATTAATTGATGTAAGGTCATTCTAATGGCAGCTGCATCAAATGTTTTAGAAATAAAACCTAATCTTAATTTAACAAAGCTTATTTGATATTTATTAAGTAATATTTCAAAGTCAGAATGGCACCAAAAAGAAGTAATACAAAAAATATTATATCCATTTTCTTTGAGCCCACGCATTATCAACAACATAATCTTTTCTTTACCAGAAACCATTCCTGCACCGCAAACAACAATAATCGTTTTCTTCATATTAATGCTTTACTCCGCAATAGGTATAATGCCTGCCAAATGGTTTATATAATTGCTGCCAGAACTTAGTTTTAAAATCAGTAACGCATAATTTATCGGGGCTGATACCGGGCAACAACAAAAACTGAAAGTGATTGCTGTAAGTTTTTGATAATGTAAACCCCGCATTTCTAAAGAATTTTTTTACGCCGATGAAGGTGAAAAAATTTTCATGTGGTTGTATGCCGCTACCCGAATTAAAGGGTTTTCCCGTAATCCATGTTTTGAGCCACAATAATATATAACCGTTAAAATAGTTTTCAGTAGTAAGTATAAAGTTTCCCTCTTTTTTAAGTACCCTGTACATTTCGTTGGCCATTAATTGCGGATGAAAAACATGCTCCATTGTTTCGCAGGAAATAATAAAGTCAAAGCTCTCATTTGTAAACGATAATTGCTCTGCATTCTCTACTTTGAAACTAAGATTGGGTAATTGATAATTTATTTTTTCACCTGCAATCTTGATAGCTGCAGGTGAAAAATCAGTTCCGGTAATATGAGCTTCAGGATATTTTTTTGCTAACCAGATAGAAAAATCACCTCTGCCACAACCAATTTCCAACACTTTTTTCCCGTTTAAATCGGGCAGTAGTTGCATTACGGTTTGATACCAGGGATGTGTAAGCGTTTCAAACTGCTGTTGCTGATTACCCAAGCTTTCATGCCAGGAATTGTATAAGGCTTCTTTTTGCTGTTCATTCATAATTAAACTAATCTTTTTAAAACATTCATACTATAACAGGTTTCCAATAATTCAAACCTGTCATCCTTACTGATATGGTCATTAAAAAAATGGGTAGAGCCAAAAACACGGTATGGTTCAGGATCCGGTATGGTTGTGTCATGCAGACAAATAATAGTACCGGGAACAGATGTGTTTAATACAATATCCCAATCATTTTGTAAACCTTCATAAGAATGGTCTCCATCAATGTATATAAAATCTAATTGTTTAGGTATTTGCATTTTGATAGCAGCATCCGTACTATAGCCTAATAAAAAAGTTGTTTTGCTTAATACACCTTTTCTCTTTAATACTCTTTGTGCCATCAAATAACCCGGATTGAGTTTGCCATTTTTTTTCTCAAATGGATCTACACATATTAACTTACCGTTTTTATCAAGTTTAGTAGCAATAATTCCTGCTGAAATACCCATATAAGTGCCAACTTCTAAAGCATTTTTCCTACCACTTGCATATTTACCAAGACAGTATTGCTCTTCAGGTGTCATTTGTGAATGCGGCGATGCCAAACCAAATTGATGAAGTATATTCAGGATTCTTGGTCGGCGATATAGAAATGCATACTGTTGTTTATACATATTTTCTATTTATAGCTGATTGTTGATAATATTTTTCCATCTTTCCCCGTAAGCGTCCCAAGTGAATTGTAATGCTTTATTCCTGGAAGTTTGTGACTTTTCTTTAACAATATCAGGATTTTCACAACAAAATTTAATGGCATCGGATAGTTGCTTTTCATTGCCTGATTCAATTACCCAACCTTCCGTATTATCAATGATATCAGGTCCTGCTGTAGCATCAGTAGTAATTACAGGCAATCCTGCTGCCATTGCTTCCAGAATAACCAACCCGAAGCCTTCAAAAAAACTTGGAAAAACCATTACATCATATTCGTTTAAAGTTTTTTTAAGTTCACTAAAAGGTATCTTTCCTTTAATATATACATTAGGTACTTCTTTTTGACTAATAGCTATTGTTTCCTTTGAAATGGGTCCTATCAAATATAATTCGGCATTACTTACAGTTAATTGTTTCCATACTTTTAACAATAAAGGAATGCCTTTTCGTGCATCTACCAACCCCACAAAAACAAACTTCAATTTATCAATTGCTTTACTTTCAATGGGCTTGAATTCAGTACTGCTTACACCATAGGGATTAATAATAATTTTTGATACATCATGCCCTGCCCATACTAAAGTGCTTTTAGTGAAACTGCTTGCCACCACTACTTTATCTGCTTTATTGATTTCTTCATCTTCATCTTTTATCTGCCAATCGGGCTTTATGTTTAATGCGAAAGCCCAATGCGGGTATTGCTTAAGAATAGCATTGTATACTTTGTCTTTATAACCGGAATGTGCAATGCTAACATCTAATATAAACTGCTTATTGTATTTTTTACACCTGCTTATTAACTCTTTACTTGATGTATCAAAACCAATAACTACATCACAATACATAATATCATTATCGCTGATAGCTTGTTGAAAGTTGCTGTTACGCTCTGCTAATACCTGTTCTTCATTGCTGCCCTTACTTAATTTATATAAAGCCTTCAATTCCATCAGCCAATAGTTCTTAATAAACTTTGCAGGAACGCCTTCTATAATTCTATTACTTATTTTTCTTTTTACTTTTTTGGGGAAAAGCAAAAGACATTGATAAAAAAAGCTTTTGTCTGCAATGGCAATTCCTGTATGAAAGCAATACAATAAATTAAGCCGGTATAATTGTTTTACCAATTGATGAGAATATTGTGTTCCCGGATGTGCTACTAAAACTTTAGGCATTACTATACTCTGCATAAAACCATCTATTATGAGGCAGGGGTCTGCTTTCCTTAATTACACTTCTCCACCATGCATTTTTTATCAGGGTTATAGTATATCCTTTTTCTCGTAAAAAGTTCATACATTGCTTCTCAAGGTCGGTGGAATGTGTTTCAAATAACCAGATAATATTTTTATAATCTAAATCATCGCCGCAAGATTGTAAAAGGTCAAATTCTGCACCATCAATATCTACCAATATAAATACAGGTTTGTCTTTGTCTTTAAGCAGCTTATTAATTGAAATCCATTCTTCGGTAGCTCCATTCCCGATTAATTGCTTTACCAAAGTGTACTGTTTATTCAATTCAAATCCATTTAACGCTGCATTTTTTATTAGCTCTTCGTTAGCGTTACCCGGCTCGCATGCAATTACGCTTTTACCGGTTTTTAGCATAGCCAATACATAGTAGCCATCATTAGCTCCTACATCTATAAGTGTTTCCGCTTTATAAAAACCTTTTTGCAGATATTTATAAATTTCCCGTTCATAGAACCCTAATAAATGCTGAAATCTGTTATTAATATCATAGTTTAATTTCATGCCTTTTGATACGCCTGTCATAACAGTACTTTTAACTATTCGGGCATTAAAAAAAGTTTTTACTTTTTGTTTCAGGCTCATAAAATGGGTTTTAGAAGTTTTAGTAGAAATGTGGGTGCTTAACAAGCCAATCGCAAAATTTTATTAAACCTTCTTCAATTGATGTTGCGGGGTTAAACGCTATTAAATCAAATAGTTTTTTGTTATCTGCATAAGTAATTTCCACATCACCTTGTTGCATGGGTAAATATTCAATAGCAGCTTTAACTTGTAATGCATTTTCTAAAGCTGCAATAAATTGCCCTATTGTTACGGGTTTTGAGTTCCCGATATTATAAATCTGATATTCATGCAGGAAATCAGGAGTATTTATTTTATAGATAATTTTATGAATAGCAATAACCACATCATCAATATAAGTAAAGTCTCTCTTTAAATTACCGTTATTAAAAACTTTAATCGGTTGATTATCTAAGATTTTTTTTGCAAAGGAAAAATAAGCCATATCAGGTCTTCCAAAAGGCCCGTAAACAGTAAAAAATCGCAACCCGATGATATTCATACCATGAATTTTATGATAGGCATGAGCCATCAATTCATTAGACTTTTTGGTTGCAGCATACAAAGAGACAGGCTCATCTGCCTGTTGCATTTCCTGATAAGGATAAGCCTTACTATTGCCATAAACACTGGAACTACTTGCAAATAAAAAATGTTTCACATTGTATTTACGGGCACATTCCATTACATTAAAAAAACCATTAAGATTACTTGTAATGTATTCCTGAGGATGAGAAATACTATATCTTACACCTGCCTGAGCTGCTAAATGTATTATTATTTCAGGTTGATGGGTAGATATTATTTTTTCAACTTTAGTGAAATCACAAATATCTTCATGGTAAAAAAAGTATTGATGATATTGTTTTTGTAATAAATCAAGTCTTACTTTTTTTAGTTCCACATCGTAATAACTATTCATATTATCAATACCGATTACTTCACAGTCAGTATTGCTTAATAGATAATTACATAAATGATACCCGATAAAACCTGACGATCCTGTTATAAGTATTTTCATTAATTGTTTTTTTTAACCCAGTTGCTCCAACAAATCATTCTCCATAAGTATTGGTTATATCCATCATGAATACTTGTTGTATAATTATTCCAATCTTTATAATTATTTGGTTTACTAAGGCCTTGCAAACTGTTATTCTCAAACGCAGTAATTACCTCCTGTTTATCAGATAAAAGCTCTTTTTGAAGCCATTTATCTAATGGGGGCGAAAACCCTTGCTTTGGCCTTGTAAAGAGTTGAGGATTCATATTTTCAGCAAGTAACTTACGTGCCATTATTTTAGATAGGTGTTTTTGTATATCAACCCTTAACTCAATAGGTATTGCTAAAGAAAATTCCAGTAGTGTATGATCTAATAATGGCTCTCTCAATTCGAGACCGCAATACATACTTGCTCTATCTGCCTTAAACTGTAAATCATCAGGTAAATAAGTAAGTATATCCATTTTCATGGACCAATCTAAAGTATTTTCAGAACTGTTTAGTTGCTTATTATATGTTTCAAAATAGGCTTTCAGTAATTCATATCCATTTATATTTCCTAAAGGCAGGTTAGCAAACTCGGGTTGTAATAACCCGGTTTTTAAGAATATCCATTTATCTAACCGGTTTTTACAGGAAAGTGCTCTAAATTTATATTTTAACCCAAATGATATGTTTGATTTATCTATAAGCTTAGTTATAAAATGGGGTGTTGAGAAGGGAAAAGAGTCCATTTTATACATTGCCCAATGCCATGGATAACCGGCATTTACTTCATCGCCGCCATCTCCGCAAAGTGCTACTTTAAAAAATTTTCTTATTGATTGAGAAAGAGCTGCCATAGGCAAAGCTGAAGAATCTGCAAACGGTTCATCATAAATATTATAATAACTGTTCCAAATATCTAAAACAGACTCTTCATTTTGATATTCGTTATGCCATTGCAAACCCAGGTTTTCAGCAATTTCCCGGGCGTAAGGAGATTCATCATATCTTTCATCTGTAAATCCTTGAGTAAAACAACGAATTTTATTTTCAGTTAATGTAGCTGCCTGCATAGTTACCAATGAGGAGTCGATACCTCCTGAAAGCAAACTACCCACTTCTACATCGCTAACCAACCTGAAAGAAACAGAATCTTTTATTAAACTTTTATATGTTTCATATGCTTCTTCAAAAGTTATTTTTTTTGTTGAAGATTTTGCAGTTATTGAAGCAACATCCCAATAGTTTATTTCTTTTTCGTCTATTATTTCGTATGCATCATTTACAAGAAATTCTTTATAAGAAGCCGGCTTAATTTTTTTTACTTCTTTGTAAATAGTATGCGGTGAGGGTACATACCCAAGCATCATAAATAATGCAGTTGACTCATCACTGATAGTCAGTTTATTTTGCAAAAGCGTTTCTATGGCAAATACATCCGAAGCAAATAATAGTTGTTTATTTTGAACTGTATAACAGAGTGGCTTTACACCAACCCTGTCTTTACACAATATTATTTTCTTAGTGGCAGTATTTAACCATGCAAATGCAAACATGCCCTTCAACTTTTTTATAAAATTTACACCTTCTGTTATCAATCCTTTTAGCAACACTTCTGTATCTCCATTAGTCTCAAAAAAAATTCCCTGCTGTTCAAGCTCTTTTTTTAATTGTTGAAAATTGTAAATCTCTCCATTAAAAACTAAGAAATTTCCATTGCCATCTGTAAAAGGTTGATTGGAAAAGCTGCTTAAATCAATAATGGATAATCTTGCGTGTCCTAATATCCAATTTTTCTCACAGCAATATGATTGATTATCTGGGCCTCTTTTACTTAAACCATCTAAGGCCTTAATAAAAAGCGATTTATTGTTAGTGTATTCTGTATTACCCCCAATCCAACCAATAATTCCGCACATGCTTAAGACTAATTTATCTGTTGCAAATCAGTTATGTATTGCCTATCTAATTGTTTAAATTTTTTCCATGTTTTTACAGAAACAGGCCTTCTCAGTTTTACTGCTGTTCTTAAATTACCGATAAAACTAAAAAACACTCTAAACCAGGTAGTGGTATGTTTCCACTTTATAAACTGAAAAAAGCTTTTAAATAATTTAGAAAAAAGAGAAGGCAGTAAGTATAAACCAGGTTCTCTCATTATAACACATAATAATTGGCTACGTAAGCCGTAAAATTTCCAATCCCTATCACTTCGACCCTGTAATGCTAACTCATGATACATGACAATATTCTGAAATCTTTTAACAGTTTTTCCCATATCCCATAATCGGCTACACACATAGGTTTCTCCTGCACTTCTGAAAAAAACGTCGGGATAAAATCCAACCCATTCACTAAAAACTTTTCGGGACACCATAGTAAATCCGGTTGTAAAAACTCTTATATAACGGTCTCCTTTTGTAATAGGTGTTTCTTTAGGACCAATTAAATTACAGGTTGCAGCTCCTAATGCTGCATCTTGCTTAAAGCAATTTACTAATGCCTCAATATCATTTTCAGTTGTAAAATAAGCATCGTCATCAACTGTCATTATATATTCACCAAAAGAGTTGGCAATGGCAATATTTAATACAGGAAAAAAACCGAGGTTGGTATGCATGCTTATGCGTTTTACCTGAGGAAACTTTTGCTGCATCATTTCTACAGTATCATCGGTACTTGCATTATCAATTACAATTACTTCAAGTTCTTTATATGTTTGCGATAAACAACTTGCTAAACACTGTTGCAATAATGCTTTTCTGTTTCGAGTTACAATTACAATAGAAACCAATCCGTTTTTTATTTTTTGTACATCCAGATTCATATACTTTTTATTAGTTTGGCAGGAACACCTGCTACAAGGCTACCGGAAGGAAAACTTTTGGTAACAACAGCTCCGGCAGCTACTACACAGTAATCTCCCAATTCAACATCTTTTAGTATTACTGCTTTGGCTCCTATCCAGCAGTGATTGCCGATTGATACTTTCCCTTTTATCATTGGGTGTTCAGAGGGTGAAATATTTTTACCAAAACTGTGATTAGAATCGGTTATGTACACATCAGGCCCGAACATATTAAAGTCGCCTATACTGATACTGTTACAGGCATCAATCATCAGGTTTTTATTAAAATAATTATTATTGCCTATTGTAATTCTTATATCTGCCCCGTTATTATCAACAGGCCAAATAAAATACCCTGCGGTAAAAGCATTCCAGTTACCTATCTGTATGTTGCGGCAACGCCTCACCCTACCTTCTTCAAAACGGTTGCGTTTGCCCAACCGCATTCCGAATAACTTAAAAAAGAATATCCTTATTCTGCTTGCAAAGCCACGGGGGACACGGTAAAAAAACGGTTCTATAGAATACAGTTTCATGAATGTTTTTTTGATGCAATTACTACTACTGCTTTACACCTTCCCCAAACAGCAGCTACAAATTCTTTTCTACCTTTATTGTTAGCTAATGAAGTGATTACATTGAATAATTCAAAAAGAAATAACTTAACGTGATCAATAATTTTTTTTTTATGCATTACTGCTGTCATAACATAATACCTGTTTACTAATTGCATACAGGCTGTTTGTACAATATTATTTTTATGCTCACCCGGCTGACTATTATGAAATATGCTGGCAGTGCGGGCATTGTACAATTTCCATTGCCTGCCAACAATTAAAGATAATGTTACATCTTCCATTAAAGAATAACCTGTAAAATGGCTGCTGAATGCAGGTTGCGGTAAAGCCTGTTTACGGTATAAGGTGCAGGTGGTATTTAACCATTCCATAGCCTGGTATTCCGGTAAACTATCATCATCCTGTGGCAACAGATTCCATGCAGGGCCGATACATTTACCGGCATAGGTATTTAATTTTTTTCCATGCATTAACCGGTACATCCATTTTGTAACAGTACCCGGTGTATGATATTTCTGATTGGTAATCATAGCATTCACTGCACCAACAGTAGCATCAGACTGCACGCATTGCCATATTTTTTCTATGCAACCGGGTGCCAAATCAATATCATCATCCATAAAAAAAATATAGTCTGTTGTTGCCTCATCGATACCTTGATTCCGCTGCACCGCTGCTCCTTTTTGCGTAGCGATTACATATTTAATGTTTAATACTGTGGATGTTTTACAAATATTAGCAGTATCATTACTTACAGAAGCATCTACAATAATTATTTCTTGCGGTAACAGGTTTTGGTTGGCAATGCTTGCCAATGTTGCTGCCAATACGGCTGCCCTGTTCGCTGTTGGAATAATTACGGATACGGGAATAATAACGACGCTCAATATTGAATTTCTTTAATTATTCTCTGTGGGTTATCTGCAACAATAATTTTTAGTAGGGCTTATTTTTATAATAACTACCCCTGCTGCAATATGGACTTTTTACCAATTATAATTTCTTTGAGAATAGATAATATATCGACACCTAGCAAAACATCATCTTAATAATTAAGTCCTTTGAATTTTAAATTTCTCTTGATAGTTTTCTATGCAAAGAAATATAAATATTGTAGTTGTACTCACACATATGAACTTGAGATTCAATTAATGCCATCATTCAATAGTAATTTTATTAAGCATATAGTTATTGAGTATCATTAATATAAAAATATTTATCACCGATATCTTTACTTATTTTGTTATCACTACTATGAATTAAGGTTTTTGAACTATCTTTTAAATAAGCACTTGAGCTTATTTGCTATCCTTTCAGCTTATATATGCAAAGAAAATTTAAGTTGTTGATATTACAAATGATAATAGTAATAGTTTTTAAAAGGTCTAGTATATTATTTTGTTAATACAGAGTAAATTTTTTCGATAGTATTTTTATAGAATTCTTCATTAACAATATCAATAACAGAAATTAGTTTATCAAAATCAAAATCAATTCCTTCTTCCAAGCAATATTGTACATAATGATTTAGCCTCGTTTTATCAACAGGCTTAAAAAAATTTTCCCAAAAATTTTCTTCGTTAAACAGATAAATACCATCAATAATATTAAACTCTGGCTTTCCCCAACAAAAAGCAGGCTTGTCATATATTACTGCTTCTAATAAGGAAGTGCCGGAAAGAGTGGCAACAGCTTCAGACTGTTGAATTATTTTTAAACTTGAGAATGTAGGTTCTATAAAATAAACAGAAGGAATTCTGTTAATAGTTTTATAATAATCTGTTGGGTGTGTATCAACTCCTGTTAACATAAGTGGGTTTAGTTTTACAACAATTTTCCAGTTAACCGGTAATACTTTGGAGAGTTGATAAATACATTCTAATTCATTCAAAGTATTAGCCATTGTAGAAGTGCTACTTTCGGGTATTAAATGTAAACTGAAATAAACATAAGGACAATCAGGCAATTGCGAATTATTAAGGCTTTTGTTATTTCTATATTGCAACATCCGGTAAATACCTTTCATTTCTAATCTTGTCAAAGAGAAAAAATTAGGCTCAAAATAATCTTTCTTATACCAAACCCTGTATTTTGTAACACTTCCTTTAATTAAATTTTTAGTGTATAATTTTATTGAGTTGAAGGAAGATCTTAATCTGTTTTTTAATTGATACTGGTTATTAAAATACTTTATTACAGTAGCATGAGATTGATAAGAAGCTTCTTTTGATTTTTTAAACTCAATAAAGAAATTTACTGCAAGATTTACACTTGCATTATTTATAATTCTGCTCTCAATATTTTTAATTACTGTTGGGCTTGTTCCTACATGAAAGTTATCTGTAAATATCCATTTTGTGCTTAGCCTGCTGGCATATAGTGTTTGAAAATTAATTCTGCGTTTTTGAGCAATTGAGTAAAATAAATATTTCAGGGAATACTGATTCTGTATCGTAAAAATTAAATCAGGTTTAAAATTATCAAAAAAACTAAGTGCAAATTTTGCGATGGTTTCAGCTAATTTGTAGAAAATGATTTTGTTTTCGGGAATGTAATAATAATCCCGATGATGAAATACTCTATAAAACAGTGTATCGGTTGAAAATATTTTATTTAAAGTTTGACCTTCAGGAAGGTTATCTTCTTCAAATTTTTTCAAAAAACTAAAATCAACAATTAATTCAGTAGAATCCTCATTATAAGTATTTATTTCCTCATGAATACTTCTCAGGGTGTAGATATCTTGTTGCGGAATTGAACATTCATTTTTATAATAATCAAATAAAAATCCTTTAGTATATTTTATATTATAATGATCTACATTTAATATTTTAACGGAATGATTGTTAGATTTAAACATTTTAGCTAGCTGCCCAATAGGTACACCCTCGCTTTCAAAAGCCAATAGTAATACATTCATAGCCTGCTATTCTGAAATATTTTTTAAATTGGTAATGGAATAATTATTCAAGAAGAACTCTTTATTTCTTTTTATTTTCTCTAACGGCCAATCCCACCATTTTGCATTAATCAATTGCTCAATCTCATTATCAGAAAATCTGTATTTAACTATTTCGGCAGGGTTTCCTGAAACGATAGCATATGCAGGGATATTTTTTGTTACAATAGACCCTGCACCAATAATAACTCCATCACCAATTTGAATGCCCGGTAAGATTGAAACATTGGCACCAATCCATACGTCATTTCCAATTGTGATAGGCCCTTTTATTTCAATATCATCTTGAATTTTCCCTCCTAAAACATGTGAAGAAAAATAGTGAGAGCTAGGCCTTTTAAATTTGTGATTGTGATTTATAATGTTACAACCCCATCCTATTGAGCAAAATTTACCTATTTCAATTTTTTCAAATGAGCCTAAAATATTAGTTGGTCCTTCTATTGCTGAATAATCTCCTATACTAACATTTCCAACTATATTAACTGAATTAAACAAAACATTCTCACCAATTTTTACATTTCCTGTTAGTATTGAGCCATTGATTACAGCTGATGTGGACAAGCTTACACGCTTATCAATTATAGTATTGATAACATTTGGATATTTTTTTCTTACGCGTATTTTTTTATAAATCAGTTTTAATTCAAAAAGAATTCGTTCAAGTGAAATCATTTGTCAGTTATATTATTCATATAATCTTCGAAGTTACCATCAAAGGTTATTTTCCCTTTATTAAGTGCAATTATACGATTGCAGAATCGTAAAGATTGAAGTCTATGTGCAACCATTATTATTGTTTTCTGACCCTTTAGTTTTGAGATAGACTCTATGATTTTGCTTTCTGTTTCTATATCCAAAGAGGCAGTTGCTTCATCAAAAACTAAGATGTCCGGATTATTAAATAAAGCTCTGGCAATGCCAATTCTTTGCCTTTGCCCCCCTGATAACATTACCCCCCTTTCACCAACTCTTTCCTTTCTACTGTCAGACATAGAATTTATCAGCTCTTCAAGTTCTGATTGTTTAATCGCATTTTGTAAGAGTCTGCTAGTATCTTCAGGTTTTTCTTCCCTTCCTAAAATAATGTTTGTATTTAATGAATCATCTACCAAAAAAATATTTTGCGGAACATATCCGAAGAGCTTATTGTAGCTGATATTTGGTTGTATTAAAGTATTGTCAATATAATATTCACCATTACTTGTTTTATGTAATCCTAATAAAATTTCTACAAGGGTTGTTTTTCCTGAGCCACTCTCCCCTACAATACCAATACAATCTCCTTTTGAAATTGTAAGGCTAAAATCTTTCAAAAGATAGTTATCGTTATTATCAGAATAAGAAAAACAAATATTTTTAAGTTGTAGCTTATCAGTAAATTTTTCAACTATGTACTTACTATTAATTAAGTTATCTCTTTCATGTGCAGTAATTTCATTAACCAGGTTTTCAAGAGCTGCCTGATTTTGCTTAATACCACTAAGGCTAGACATAATTCTATTTAAGGAAGGCATCATTCTAACAGCTACTGTTCCAAACAATGCTATGTTTGGTAATGATGATGTAGCAAAACCGTTACTTCCTGCTGTAAGGATAATTACCGCTATTACGATTCCTGCTATCAAAAACAATTCAATAAATAGCCTTGGAATTTGCATTATTGTTTGAATACTACTAGAAAAAGATGCATAGTCATTTCCTGGATTTTTATATTGCCTTATAAAAAAAGATTCCGTATTTTGAATTTTAATATCTTTTATACTTCCAAAAGCATGATTAATAGCTTTGTACATTTCTGCAATTAAATCTCTGTTTTGCTCTCCTTTTTGTAAAAGTTTTCTTTTAGTAAATGAAAAAATTATAGATAGAACGATTGAAACTGTTGAAACAGTTAATATTACAACCATTGGGTTTATCCATAAAAGAATTAAAAAAAGACCAAGCAGCATAAAGCATTCAGAAAAAAATGTTAGGACTCCGATTAAAACACCGTTTGCTACTTGAGAGGTATCAACGGTTAAGTTTCTGATTAAATGTGCAGAATTATTCTTTATAAAAAAGGCATATGGTTGTCTTAAATAATGTTCTAATAACCAAGAAGCTACATTAATTTGGTTTTCATAAATAATTTGATACTGCTTTTTAGTAATTATAATAATGGTTACAAGCTTTAAACAGAAAATGAAAATTAAAGTCATTCCAAAAAATAAGACTTCATTATTATGAATGTGCAGAAAAACTAAAGCTTTATTTATAAGTGGATGAGTTTGAATAAATTCATTAAATATATTTTTATTAGTTGCGATTGCAATAAAAGGGAAAATAAGCCCAATACTTAACGCTTCAAAAATGCCACTTGAAAATAACATAATTAATAACCCTACTAACTTTAACCTTTCTTTCCCTTTGAAAAGCCTGAATATTTTTATTGCAATCTTCACGTATAAATATTGTTATAGAACAAAAAATTTATTCCAATCTTCTTTATCCAAGTGAACTTTACCATAAGAGGATGGTTCTCCATTTATGTTATTTTTCCACCATTCTCCATTGTCTATCCACCAAACCCGAGGATCTCTATAAGTATCTGCAATTGCATCAAATTTTTCTTCACTCCAACCTACATAGCTAAGCCATCTATATAAATCTTTTGATTTTATATGATCCATTTTTTTTACGATTTCAATGCCTTGCTCCCTTGTCATTAAGCCGGATCTAATGTCTTTACACACATGGTCTGTGGCCCTCCCGTAACCAAATTTTACGAATTTCATATAATCATGAATACCGTTTTCATGCATATCATCAAGATTAGACATTTTTCGATAGGTTCTCTCAAAAGGTTCTTCAGCTTCTTTAAAGCCATATTTTTCTACCATTAATGGACCATGTTCATTTGCATCCCATTCAAAAAAATTTGATATATAAACACCTCGTACCCCTACTCTCTCAATCTCATCATCTGATGGATATATCCATGGGAGTAAATCTTGTTTTTGCAAATGCTCACCAAATTTTGATGCTGCTTCAATAAAATCATACCACTCATATCCTCTTAAACAGTGCTCATGTCTATATCTGTAAGTAAATTCTACCAAATCATTATAAGAATGCATTCCCCCAAGATCCATAAAACCATGTTCTCCCCAAATCATTAATGGAATATTTTGTTGAACAGCTACTTTAATAGGGTAGGTAAAAATTCCGGCATGTGCATGCCAATTCATATCGCCCATTATTAACTGACCAAGTCTGTTCATTGACTTTAAAACACGAATACTCGGTGTAAAGAATATATGATCGACATTAAAAACCTCTCTCATATTGAGTAAGTTTTTCATGCCTGTATCTGTATAATTATTACCATGATAAGTAACCAGTAAAGGCTTTAAACCATAAGATTTAATTATATGTATTTGCCAATAACTATCTTTTCCTCCGCTTACAGGTATTATACAATCGTAATTTGAACCGTCTTTAGATTTATATTCATCAATTAATCTTTCAAAAAGCTTCTTTCTTCTTTGCCAATCAATTTCTGCCTTTTGACCAGCAGTTTTACAACCTGAACAAATACCACTTTCATCAAAAACCAATGGTGCTGCAGAACTTGCAGGATAAACGCATCTAGCACAATAACGCATTTCCGGTTTACTCTTTTTATCTGACATCTATTAAGTTTTTTTTTAGTAATTTTTTAATTCGGCTATAGCTTAATTCTGTGAAATGGAAGATATTACCGGCAGCAAAAGCAGAGGCTTTAGTTTCTTCTGCTAACTCCAAAAAATCGTAATCACTACCGGCACCACCACAAGCAATTACAGGCAACCTTGTATTTTCACAACAATTTTTAATAGTTTCAATATCAAAGCCTTTTCCCTTCCCATCTCTATCTATTGAGTTTAAAAAGATTTCTCCTGCACCTAAATCTTCACAAATCTTAACCCAATCATTAACCTTCATTTGTGTATTTTCTGTACCGTTGTTAATAAATACAATCGGCTTATTATCTATCATTCTATAGTCTATAGAAACAACAACACACTGTGCTCCGTATTTTTTTGAGATATCAGTGATCAGGGATTGATTCTGAAAAGCTGCTGTATTTATGGTTACTTTATCGGCACCGTTTTTTATTCTCTCATCAACATCTGAAAGAATTCTTATTCCTCCTCCAAATGTTAGTGGCATAAAGCACACTTCAGCTATTTTGGTTATGATTTCTCCAATTGTAGAATATGATTTAATCTTATGATCATCTCTTCTAAGGTCGTATTTTTTTTCTATGCTGATATCTATATAAACTAATTCATCAACATTCCATTCATTATATCTTTTGGCTTCATTAACTATATTACCAATGTTTTGATGATAATTAAACCCCTCACTTCTAACAATCAACCCATTCTTAATATAAAGAACAGGTATCAAACGTTTTTTTAGCATATTATAAATCACTAAAATTTTTAAGGATTTGTAATCCGTCTGATTGACTTTTCTCAGGATGAAATTGACATCCAAAAATATTATTATATTCTACTGTGCTATGAAAGTCTATACCATAATCAGTTACTCCTACCTTAGCTTCTAGATTATGGATTTTACAATAAAAGCTATGAACAAAATAATAAGCGGATAGCTCTGTAATTCCTTTAAACAAAATTGAATTTTCAGGTGGCTTTACAGTATTCCAACCAACATGAGGTATTGGAAGATGGTTGATATTTTGCGTTGTAAATCCGTCAACAGTTCCCTCTATTAAATGAAGACCTTCATAGAAACCATATTCGGTACTGCTGTTAAGTAATAGCTGCATTCCCAAACATATTCCTATTATTGGTTTATTCTTTACCAATACATCTTCCCTGATTTTGTTATAAAAACCAATCTTTTTTAAATTATCTATCGCTGTTCCGAAAGCACCAACTCCAGGCAAAATTATTTTTTTTACATTATCCATCTCATGAGGCTCAGAAACTATAACAGCTTTTACTCCTATATAATTAAGGGCATTTTGTACTGAGGCCAGGTTACCCATTCCATAATTAATAATCCCTATCATCAAATAAGCTTTTGTATTTCATTTCTGCAATTTTCCAATCTGCTTCTACATCAATATCCTGAACTGCTAATTCTGACTTCTCTAACCCATAAGTATTTTGAGTGAATAAGAGATGTGATTCTAAAAAGGGTTGAGTTTTGAAGAAATAAAATTGCCCGCAGTCATGATATGCATTGGGTAAATCTTGCGATCTGGTATTCATGAATTCCGGCCAAACAGGTTTTAACAAATTGCTGTTTTCATTTAACTTTAAAGATCGCCAAATAGGATAACTGAATTTTACTACGGGAATTACCGAATCAAAATCTGAATTTCTCAGAATTTTATAAGCATCAGATAATTCATTCATGCTTATAAACGGAGCAGTAGGATATATACAACAAACATATTCAAACCATTCTCCCTTTTCTCTGTAATTGGCAAGAACCTCAAGTAATACTTCTGCCGTTGTTGCAAAATCATCAGAACTTTTTTGTGTTCTTCTAAATGGAACATCTGCACCATACTGTACAGCAACAGCTTCAATCTCTGCACTATCTGTAGATACCATAACGTTATTAAATATCCCTGACCCAAAAGCTGTTTGAATTGAATATGCAATTATTGGTTTTCCTAAAAAAGATTTTATATTTTTTTGCGGTATTCGCTTGCTTCCACCCCTCGCAGGAATTATTGCTAAAACTTTATCTGGTATACTACTCAAAATGCTCCCATTTAATAGGTGTTCCTTTCTTTAAATCTTCTTTACATGTTTTATGTATTACCTGATCATAAAATTTTGTATGCAACCCTAAACCTGGTCTTTTTGATGAAAAGTTTTCCTCTGTAAATTTCTCACCTGCTTTTATATCAGCTACTGTGTATAAAGATCTTTTAAAGAGCAAATTCTTTTTTTCTGAATCCAGAATATCATAACTAATATGACCCAACGCCTGAAATGCTTTTTCAGACTCTTCGACAAGCAGTTTTAACTCTTGTGGCTCTAAAGAAAAAGTAGAATCAACACCACCATCTGCTCGGCTAATTGTAAAATGCTTCTCAACAACTTTAGCACCGAGTGCTATTGAAGCTACCGCAGCACCAATGCCCATTGTATGATCTGACAAACCAACCCAACAATTAAATAATTTTTCTAAATGTGGTATTGTATTTAAGTTGGTATTTAATGGTGATGCCGGATAGGTACTGGTACATTTTAATAAAACTAAATCTTTTACTCCTAAACTTTTAAGTAGTTGAACAGATTCAGTAATATCATTCAGAGATGAAGCTCCTGTAGACATAATAATCGGCTTTTTTGTTGCAGCTACTTTTTTTAATAGTGTCCAATCTGTATTTTCAAAAGAAGCAATCTTATAAGCAGGAACATTTAAAGATTCTAAAAAGTCTACTGCTGTAATATCAAAGGGAGAGCTAAAAGCTATTAACCCCCTTTTTTGGGCATAATCAAATATTTCTTTATGCCACTCCCATGGAGTATATGCTTCTGAGTATAAATCATACAATTCTCTGCCATTCCAAAGTGATTGATTATCATCAATTTGATATGCACCTTTAATTGTTATAGTATCGGGTGTATAAGTCTGTAACTTTATGGCATCTACACCACAGTCAGCTGCAGCATCTACAATTGCAAGAGCTCTTTCAAGACTTTGATTGTGATTGCCACTCATTTCTGCGATAATAAATGGCTTATTTGAATATCCGATTTTTTTGTTTCCGATTTGAATTTCACCTATCATATACTTTTATTTAGAACATAACTTGCTTTGCCTTGAATATTTATATTATCAATTTTACTAAAGCCTGCTTTAATGAAAGCTTTAAAGCTAGAAATATTACCTTCTAATACATAAGCTATTATTATATAGTGTGGGAATTTTTGTAGAAAATCTTCTGATGCCAGTTTGATAATTTGATTGGCTAAACCTTGTCCTCTGAAATTTACATCAATAGACAAACCTATCAGTGCATTACCTTTCTCAGGTTTATTCATTTCAATTCTAACCTGCCCTACAAATTCTTTGTATTCATTTTGAAATAAATAAAAGAAATTATTTTTATCAATCAGCTTGTTCAAGAACCAACTACAATGAGCTTCATAGTCTATCGGTTGACTATTGTAAGAATTTAATCTAACAGCCTGATCATTAGCCCAATTATAATACAAATCAATATGTTTCTTATCGGCAAAGACGAATTGAAGCATGCTAACTAATTAATAAAAACTCGTTAAGTATTCTTTCAGAAGCAAAACCATCAAAACATAAACGTTGATTTTCCACCATCGCTTGTCTTACTGCATAATCTGAAATTTTTTCTAAAGCTCTATTCATTTTTACTTGATCAACATCATAAAAGTTATTAATACTAATTACACATTTTTTTTTTAATAATTCCTCATGAATATTTTTCTGATTATCGGCCGTCATACCGGTTATTATAGGAGTTAATGTGCAACATGCCTCAAGAGCTATGGTACTCGATGGTACAATTGCTAAATCAGACAATTTCAATAGGTTTATTAATTGTTCTGTTTCAATATTATTATAATGCTCTAAGCAACAAGAATTTGTAGATTGTACTAAATTTTCAATTTCATTAGTGTAGGGGAAGGCACTACCTGTAACGATAATAATTTTTTTAAATGTTTCAGTAGCAAACAGAATTTTCAAAGTTCTGAATGTTAAATTATTACTATCACCACCACCCAAACAAAGAAAAACTGTATCTAACTTTGAAGCTAACAAACGGGAATAAGGTAACTCATAAAAAGCTTGCCTTAAAATCACATATTTAAACCCCAGTAAATATTTCGGTTTATCTTTCGACTCTGATTCAAATTGCTTATTATAACTATAGTTAATAATTATATCAGCCATTGTATCAGTTCTTAGCTCATCTTCAATACAAATAAGTTTATTATCATTTATTTTTACTTTTTTTTGATACTCTAAATTGAAATCATACCCATCAATTACTAGAATCTCATCCTTTTGTACTAAACTGTTTATATAGTCTATTTCTTCGTTAACAGATGAAAACGCTGAGATAATCTCAATAGATGCGATTTGGCTAAATTTATCAAGCAAAGACTTTTCATTATACTTGGTAATGAATATGCAATTAAAATAATAATTGAGAATCTGAATTAAAGAATAAACTCTATAAATATGGCCTAGTCCTATTTTCGAATTACCATCTGCCCTGAAATAAATTTTTTTACGAGTTAAATTCATATTAGAATAATTCTGCATTCTAAACCTAAGCAAAATTTAATCCTGTTCTACCTGTTATAAATAAATCAGGCTTAATCTCTGATACGAATACTTTTTTACCTTCACTCAAGTGTGATTGCACTAATCCAAATAGAATTTGTTGAGAAGCAAATATTTCATTAAGGTTAATATTATTATTATTAAGGCCTTTAATATCTAAAATCAATTCCTTAAATGCTTGCTGAGTCCCGCTTAAAGCTTCTTCCTTACCGGAAAAAACTTTATTTATTTTCATAAGATAAGAATCAGGAGTTTTTTTATATAAAAAAGCTTCAGAACCATCTGCCCTTATGATAATTTTCCCTGATTCTCCGGAAATAATTGTATCATAACCGTCAGATGATGTTATTAAGCCATTGATGCCATTTTTAAACTTTATGAACCCAAAGTTTATTATTGGATCTCCATCTAAAACATTATTAATACATTGTTTAGAATCTTCACAACTTCCCTGTATGTATTCTATTTCAACAGTATTTGCAAAAAAAACAATTAAATCGGCAGCATGCGGTTGAGACCAAAGTGTGCTTGATTTTCCATGATGAACCTGAATTTCTATTACTTTTCCAATTTCACCGTTTGATATTAATTCTTTAATTTGCTTATATAAAAAATGGTATCTTCTATAAGTACCATACGATAATTTTACCGCTTTTTCTTTTGCAAATTCGATAATAGCTTTAGTTTGCAAAATACTATTACAAATAGGCTTTTCCGTATGAATTCCCTTTACTCCATTGGCTATTGCATAATTAATTATTTCATTTCTTCCAGGTGTTCTAGTTGCTATTGAAATAATATCAGGCTTCGTTTCTTTAATAGCATCCTTATATGATGTATAAAGGATTTTTATATTAAATCTATTTGCTATTGTACTGAGCATTTCAATATTAGAATCACAAATCCCTATTAATTCAAATTCATTTTCGGATTGAATAGCTGAAAGATGATCTAATGGTAACCAACCTAAAGGAAGTTGCAACTTCAAACTTTCCGATGTATTAGACCCCATTCTACCACAACCAATTAGTAATACTTTCATACTATCAAGTCCATATTAAAGTGCTTGTATAACTCAATTCTCTTTTATTTAATTGTTGATATGCTTTTTCTAATTCCAAATAGCTTCTGGTATCATTAATCAACTTATTAGGATGTAATTTGCTGCTTTGAATTAAGTCTAATAAAAATCTGCAATTTCTTTGAATATTAAACCTGTCCTCGTGAGCTTTAGTAATAGATTCATTGCCAATACCTGCACTAATAATTTTTAATTGCTTATCATAAATGTATTGTGAATGAAGAGGATTAAAATCAGGGTTGCCTTCTTCTCTGCCGGGAAAACCTATCAAACAAATTGTACCACTAAATCTTACAATTTTTAGGGCAAACTCCCAATCTTTCCAGGCGTTTGATGTTAGAATAATTATGTCTAATCCTGTTCCTTCAGTATCTTCATCAATAACTTTAACAACATTATCGGTTTTGGGTATTGCTGCTTGTGCACCCAAATCTTTTGCTTTCTCTAATGCTTCACCCCTATCAGAAAAAGCATAAGCTTTACCCGCCAGTGTATTTGTAAGATTAACAGCAGCAAGACCTAACATACCTAACCCTACTATTCCAACATTCATACTCGGAAAAAAACCAGACCTCAATAATGCATGAAATGGCAAATGATATAAATATGTGGCTGATGCAAACTCCAACTGAGCATCATCTTTCAGTTTTACAACAATTGTATTCTCTTCAGTAATAAAATGAGAACGATGTGATTGAAAAGTTATCACCTTATCTCCTGTTTTCAAGTTTTTAACTTTTGAACCTGTAACTATAACCTCTGCTAAATTACAGTAACCTAATAACCTAGGGTAAATTTTCATAGGTCTTAAGGGAGGAGAACCAATATAAGCTGCAAGTTCTGTACCAGGAGAGATAGTAGAATACAGTGTTCTAGCAATAAATTGATTTGGTAAAATATTGCTTTCGTCTATATCAACATTTATCAAAGAGAGTTTAAACTTATCCTCAAGAGAATAAACTTTAGCTACCATTTATATACTCTGTAATTAATTGAATTACTAATGCTTGTTCATCGGATGTTAAAGTAGGAAACATTGGTAAACTGATACATGTTTCATAATACGCTTCAGCTATAGGGAAGTCATTCTTTTTATACCCCATCAATTTATAATAGGGCTGTAGATGCACAGGTATATAGTGAATTTGACAATAAATAGCTTTTGTTCTCAAAAAATCGAAAAGATTTTTTCTTTCTACTACCTGTATTACATATAGATGAAATGCATGACCATCTTCAAGAACCGATTGCTTAATTATTTTTGAATTATTCTTAAATGCATGATGGTACTTAGCAGCAATTTCTCTTCTTCTTTGCAAGCCATCATCTGCTCTTTTAAGTTGAGATTTTCCCAAAGCAGCTTGTAAATCAGTCAATCTATAATTAAACCCTAAAGTCTGCATTTCATAATACCATCCCCCATGATTTTCATACAAATCTTTACTTTGTTTAGTTATTCCATGACTTCTTAACAGAATTAATTTTTTATATAAATCATCATTATTAGTTGTTATCATACCACCTTCTCCTGATGTAATATGTTTAACAGGATGAAAAGAAAAAATTGTAAGGTCTGAGTATTTACCACTACCACAAAATACTTTTTCATTATTTGCATTTAAAAAGTAAGCTCCGGGTGCATGACAAGCATCTTCAATAATCCACATATTATGCTTTTCTGCCAATTGCTTAATTTTTTCCGTATTTACAGCATAGCCAGCAAAGTCAACGGGAATAACTCCTGAAAAGAAGTTAGGTGGTTTTGATAGAATTAATTTTTCTAACTTATCAATATCCATTACCCAAGTTTCTGGGTCAATATCAACAAAATAGACATTTCCCCCGCAATACTTAATACAATTAGCACTGGCTGCAAAAGTTATTGGAGTGGTAATTACATTAGAAGCATTATTAACATTAAGAGCCAAAGCTGACAGGTGTAAAGCTGCTGTACCATTTGAAACTGCTACAGCATGTTTAGCTCCTACATATCTGGCAAAATCATCTTCAAATTCTTTAATAACTGGACCTTGGGTTAAATATTCCGATTTTAAAACCGCTATAACAGACTCTATATCTTCTTGTGAAATACACTGCCTTCCATAAGGTATAGCTTTCATACTATTTAGCTTTGAAATTAGGATCTAGATGTTTTTGTATCAAATACTGTATATCATTTATTGATAACCATTGTGAATTAGTTCCCGAATTGTAGCTAAAGCCTTCTTGCACTTTTTTAGCGTTGAAATATTTAATAAACTCATCTAAATCCCATATAGGTCTTTGAGGTAAGATTGCATAATATTTACCTAAATCATAAGTTGAGAAAGAGTCTGAAATTGTAATCATCTCTTCATGAATTTTCTCACCCGGTCTAATTCCCACAATTCTATGCTCAATACTTGGTGCTATTGCATTAGCTAAATCCATGATTTTATAAGAAGGTATCTTAGGAACGAACAACTCACCACCCCATGCAGTTGCTAAAGCATATAAAACCATTTCAACACCTTCAATTAGAGAGATGTTAAATCTTGTCATATTAGGGTCTGTTATTGGCAAAAAATTTCCATCCCGTTGCTTTAAGAAAAAGGGTATAACAGAACCATTTGACCCCATTACATTGCCATATCGCACTACCGAGAACTTAATATTTCTGTTACCTTTTATATTATTTGCAGCTATAAAAAGTTTATCAGATGCAAGTTTTGTAGCACCATACAAATTAATAGGAGCAGCAGCTTTATCTGTAGATAAAGCCACAACGTTTTCAACATTTGATTCGAGGCTAGCTCTAATTATATTTTCAGCACCAATAATGTTTGTCTTGATGCATTCCATAGGATTGTACTCTGCTATCGGCACATGTTTCATGGCTGCAGCATGTACTATTATATCAATATCTTTCAAGGCTGTTTTTAAACGCTCAAAATCCCTAACATCACCTATAAAAAACCTAATCATAGGGAATTTAGAAATAGGGTACTCATGAGCCATTTCAAATTGTTTCTGCTCATCTCTTGAGAATATAACCAGCCTTTTGACATCTGGCCAAGTTTTCAGCAGGTACTTTACAAATTCCTTTCCAAAAGAACCTGTTCCTCCTGTTATTAAAATTGATTTGTGATTAAGATCTAATTCCATTTTAAAGTTTTTATTTCTTTTTTGGCAAATCAAAATACCCTTCCGCTCCTTTCTTAAAATATTTGCCAGCATAGTTACCATAACCATAACCATATTTATACCCAAAGCCATAACGGTAAATATAACCGTAACCATAACCGTAACCATAACCGTAATAACCATACTTCCCGCCCAGAATTACATCATTTACCACTATAGCTGTGTTAGCTAACTTACCCTGCGTATGCAAATCATCTGCAAATTCAATTTGCTTTTTAAAGGTATAACGTTGACGCAACACATAAAGGGTAACATGGCAGTAATTGGTTAAAGCAAAAGAATCGCTCACTAAACCTACTGGTGCAGAATCTATTATAATATAATCATATTTTTCTTTTAATATTTCTAATAATTGCTTTACTCTTTCATGCATAACCAACTCTGCAGGGTTGGGTGGTATGGGGCCTGAACGGTAAATATGTAATTCCGGAAATTTATCTACGGTAGATATCATTTCATCAATATCGTTGGTTTGACCGATGAGATAGTTGGTTATGCCTTTATTATTCTGTCTTTCACCATTGTAAATTACACTACGCATTTTTCTTAAATCAAATTCTAATAATGCTACTTTTTTGCCGGACAGCGATAATATACAAGCAAGGTTGATACTGATGAAAGATTTACCCTCTCCACTGATGGAAGAAGTAACCAGAAAAATTTTCGTTTTATCAGTATTCCCTTTTAAAAGAAACTGCATATTGGTACGCAGAATTCTGAATTGTTCGGCAATCATATTTCTGGACTGGCCCACCACAATGGTATTCATACTTCGGTCTATATGGCTTATTTCGCCGACAATCGGAATAGTTGTTTTGCGAGTGATATCTTCTCGTACAACCAATTTATCGTTAAATAAATCTAATATATAAACTATAAAAATCGGTAATAAAAAGCCTAAGACAACAGAAAACATTTTAATACTTCCAACATTAGGTTCAAAAGGTTTAAGGTTTATTTCTGCTTTGTCTAATGCCTGATAATCTGAAACTGTAGAAGAAGAAGCAACTGCGGTTTCTTCTCTTTTCTGCATTAAAAATTGCAACAAGAGATTCTTAATATTTTCCTGACGAGTATAATCATTAATTTTTCTTTGTTTTTCCGGTATAACTGCCAAATAATTTCTGAATTCCCTGTTTTTACCTAAGAGATTGTTTTTCTGTGTTTGTACAGCGGCTCGTATATTTTTAATACTCTCAAGGATACTTTTGCGAATATCTGTCAACTGTACGTCCAAGCTACGCAATTGTAGATTATTTTTCGGCACCACTTCTTTAGTTAACGGAGCCTTTTCTAATTGCACCTGATTGTACTTGCTAACCAATGAAAGAAGTGTTACATCTGTAATACCTAATGCAGTAGGTACCAAACTATCTTTATTATGGCTATTGGATACGTAATTTTCAATAAGGTAAAGTGTCATTAAATTACGATCAATTTCCTGTATCTGCTTTTCATTAGCAAAAGTATTTTCGAGATAGAAGCCCGATTCTTTACTGATATCAAAAATATTTTGCTGCTTTTTATAATCTAAATCTTCATCCAGAATATTGTTAAACTCTTTGGATACAAACTCAACTCTGTCGTTAATGAAATTGATTGTTTTTTGAGCAGCTATATTTTTATCATCTATATTTTTCTGAGCATAATCTTCAATCAATGCATTTACTATATCTGCTCCCTCATTTGGATTTTCACAAATCAAAGAGAATTGCAGAATGGTTGTTTTACCGGTATAAGGGCTCACTGTTAATCTACCCTTAATATCGTTAGCCTCAGCTAATGGTGTATTGTATTGTGCAAAATAGGGGTCATCTGCCAAACCAACGGTCCTATTATTTTGCTTGGGTTCTAATACAATTCTATTGTTTTTATAAAATATGGTATCGCCCCATTTATAATTTAAAGCCTCTGCAGAAGGGTTTTTTTGAGATGAGTAAATAACGGCTGTCTGAGGAGTAACGGTTTTAACATAAAAGGCAAAACTCGAAGTTGAATCTGTTGCATTTAATACTATTAATTGAAAAGGAGCAGTATTGTAAATATCGCTCCTTTTTATTTTCCCCTCATTGTAATAGTTGATATTAAAGCCATGTTTAATAACTACATTTTTAATAAAATCTTTCGACTTTATTTTTTCTATTTCATTATCAATGTTTACTTTTTTACCCCCGAATAATGCAGAAGATATAAAATCGTTATTACCTGAATTGTTTACACCCGAATTATTCGTTACTACATCGTCACCTGTTCTGATATACATATTTGCAACAGCCTTGTATTTAGGTACCGTATAACGTATGTATAAATAGCCGCCCCCAGTAAATACAGCAATAGATAATAAAAATAAGGGCAGGTAAGCCAGATATTTAAATAACAACTCCCTTATAGAAAACTTGGTAGTTTTTTCCTGCTGCGGTGCACCAATAAACCCGGTATGCTGGTATTGATAACCGGCATTCTGATTATTAAAATTATTGTAATTGGTGTAAGGGTTGTTATTTTCTGTTATCATTTAAACGCATTGTATAATGTTAAGAAAACGCTGAATAAGGAGAGAAAACCCAATGTTAATTGCAAATCTCTGTCAATATTCGGATTTCTTTTAACTGATTTGAGTTTTACTTCATTCGGGCTTACATAGACTATATCATTCTGCTGAAGTTGATAGGCTGGTGAAGTAAAAAAATCAGCTTTCCGTAAATCAACCTGATAGGTTTTAATAGTGCCGTTTTCTTCCCGCATTACCAAGATATTATCTCTTCTTCCCTGATCACTCAAATCTCCGGAAACACTTAATGCGTCTAATATGGTAACCCTTTGATTAAGAAATGATTTGCTACCCGGACTTCTCACCTCCCCCAGAACATTGATTTTATAATTTAAAAAACGAACATTTAAAGAGGGCTCCTTTACATAATCTGATAGAAGATTTCTTAATGTATCATTTAACTGCTTTAAGGTAAAACCAGCAATATGCAGTTTACCAAATGTAGGGTAAGCAATATTGCCTTCTTCATCTACTAAAAAACCAACTGTTGCACCTGTTTGAGCAGAATTGGCATTATTTGCCTGAATACCGTTGGCAGTATTATAAATATTTGCCTGAGTTTGGTCTAATGAATTACTGAAAACCTGAATAGAAACCAAATCGTTAGGTTTTATAACCGGTTCTTTTAAAGCTAACTGCCCGATACTGTCAAGCCCCTTTTGAAAGTAAGTAAAGTTGTGATCGATTCTTCGCTGTGTACTGCAAGAAACAAGGATTACAGCCAGTAAAATTGTTTGGAAAAATATTTTCATTGTGTAAAATTTAAAGCTTCGCCAGCTCAATCACAGGTTGAGTACAGCCTATAAGAAAATAAGGCATCATCACATATTAGTGCGATATGCCTTATTGGATATTATTAAAACAGGGCGTAATTATTTTCATAACGTCTATCAGCCACATTTTCCAGCAAAAACTTTGTTACTTGACCGAAACAAATATAAGGGCTTTTATTGTTTTAACTGTTTGGCAGTTTTAAATTTTCATCATCATTATTCATTGATTATCTTTCCGAAAACATTTACCAAAATGAATAATCGTTACTATTCATTAGATGTATTCAGAGGGGCTACCGTTGCCTTAATGATTTTAGTAAATAATCCCGGCTCGTGGGAACATATTTTTACTCCTTTAGAGCATGCTGCATGGCATGGTTGTACTCCAACAGATTTAGTATTCCCCTTCTTTTTATTTGCCGTTGGTAATGCTATGAGTTTTGTAATGCCGAAATTTGAAAAAGAAGGGGATGCTTTCTTTCTTAAAAAAGTAATTAAAAGAACTGTTCTTATTGTATTGATCGGTTTATTTTTAAACTGGAGTCCTTTTGTAAGATATGATGTTGCCGGTAATCTGGTATTTAAAGGGTGGACATGGTTTAAAAAAGATGGCTCAGTTACAGGTATAAGGGTAATGGGTGTATTGCAGAGAATTGCTTTGTGTTACTTTTTTGCATCATTAATAGTTTATTACTTAAAGCAAAAAGGTGCTTATTTAATGAGTTGTATTTTACTATTGGGTTACTGGTTAATTACCTGGCTGCTTGGCAATTCAGCAGACCCATATAGTTTACAGGGTTATTTCGGAACACAGGTTGATAGTAAACTTTTTGGCGAAGCTCATGTATATCATGGTGAAGGTGTTGCCTTTGATCCTGAAGGTTTAGCCAGCACTATTGCAGCTATCGTACAGGTTGTATTCGGTTATTTTGTTGGTTCGTATGTACAGCAAAAAGGCAAAACTTATGAAATGCTGAGTAATCTTTTTGTGGCAGCAGCCGTTTTAATGACAGCAGGTTATTGTTGGGATATGGTTTTTCCTATTAATAAAAAAATATGGACGAGCAGTTATGTATTGTACACAAGCGGGCTTGCCACAGCCGTTTTAGGTATTTTTATTTACTTAATTGAGTTTAAAGAACGTAAAGGTTGGTGGAGCCGATTTTTTGATGTATTCGGCAAGAACCCTTTATTCATATTTGTACTGAGCGGTTTTTTGCCAAGATTGTTAGGATTAATAAGAATAAATAATGGCTTAGAGCATGATGGCTCACCTGCATATACTTCTCCGTTCGGCTGGTTTTATGAGCATATATGTAAAAATGTTTCTTCCGATTTACGCGTTGGTTCTTTGGTATATGCTCTTGTTATGATTGCATTTTACTGGAGCATTGTATATGTAATGGATAAGAAGAAAATTTATGTAAGAGTATAGCAGGCTAAACAAATAGGGTTGCTGCTTTTACAATATTTTCAGGCTTACCTACATCAATAAGTTTACTGCCTGAATGGTTGTATGAAAATATACTATGTGTTGAAGCTACACTTAAATACACATCAACCATTGAGAATTTTCCCTGTTGCTGTATCAGTTGAAATATAGACGCATTAATTACATGTATACCGCTAAATGCTTTAGGAGTAAACGTTTCAGTTGCACGAACAATTTTCTGCTCATTGGTTTTTACATTCTCCCATCCACATAATTCATTGTTGGCATTAAACAAAAAATAGCGTGATGAAGTTCTATTACTTACTGCTATTGTTGCTAAACATTTATTATGCTGATGTTGTCGTATCATTTCATCTAAATGCATATCCGTTAGTATGTCGGCATTCATTACTACAAAATCATTTTCACCTTCAAAATACCATGCTGCTTTTTGTAAACCGCCACCTGTTTCCAATACTTCATCAGTTTCATCGCTTATTGAAATATTACTTCCCCAACCTTTATTTTCTTCAATAGTATGAATAATCTGTTCTGCAAAATGATGCACATTTACAATTACCTCTTTAATTCCGAATTGTTGCAGGTATTCAATATTTCTTTGCAATAAAGTTTTGTTATTTACTACAGCTAAGGCTTTGGGATGCTTATCTGTAAAAGGTTTCAGCCTTGTGCCCAGCCCTGCTGCAAAAATCATTGCCTTCATGCTCATGAATTTATTTCACCCAATTTTCCTGATTGGTATGCGTTAAAATTACTTTCACTTTATACTTATTCCTTAAATGTCTGGCTGTTTGTTCGGCTGCATATACACTTCTGTGTTGACCACCGGTGCAACCGAAATTTATTTGCAGACTACTGAAATCTCTTTGCAAATAATCTTCTACAGTAATATCTATTAAATCCCAAACACTGTTTAAAAATGCATTCATTTTTGTACGTTGTTCTAAAAAATCCTGCACAGGTTTATCTTTCCCGCTAAGCTTTTTATACTCATCAAATCTTCCGGGGTTTAATATGCCACGCATATCAAAAACAAAACCGCCACCATTATCTGAGCTATCTTTCGGAATACCTTTTTTATAACTGAAACTGTTAACTGTTATTACCAAAGGTGTTTGCTCATTTGCCTGTGTTGATGTAAATCTTTCAACAATTTCTTTACTTACCATCAATTTCAGCATTCTGTCAAACTCAGGTGTAGCAATACCTATACGTTTATTCTCCATAAAGAATTGCAGGTTACGCAATGCCAATGGAATGCTTGATAAAAACTGGGCTTTTCTTTCAAATAAACCTCTGAAACCATAAGCACCCAACACCTGCAATAATCTTATTAATACATAACCGTTATACTGACTGATGAATGTTATTCTGTCAACCGGCTTATGCAACAATTTGCTTACTTCATCAATATAATATGCCAGCAAATTATCTTTCCATTCTTCACTTAATTCTGCTCTTGCCTGCCACAACAAACTGGCAACATCATATTGCAAAGCACCTTTCATTCCACCCTGATAATCTATAAAAAAACATTCATCGTTTTTGATAATAATATTCCTGCTTTGAAAATCTCTGAACATAAAATATTTATGCTCAGTAAAAGTTAAGTAGGTACTTAAAGCTTCAAAATCGTCCAACATTTGTTGCTTATCATAAGGCAACTGCAACGTATCTAAGAAGTAATACTTGAAGTACAATAAATCGCTCAATATGGCTTGCTTGCCAAATTCTTTGGCTGTTAAACACCAATTATAATTCAAACCTTTATCTCCTTCAATCTGAATGCGGGCAAGGGCTGTAAGGCTTTTCTGAAAAAGACTGTAAGCATATTCTTTATGACCGAATGTTTCTAATTTATTCAACAGGCTTTCCGTTCCTAAATCTTCCTGTATATAAATCGTTTGTTCATCATTCACACAAAAAATTTGCGGAACAGGTAATGCTTTTGATTTAAAATGATTACTGAAATTGATAAAGGTATTATTCTCCTTAATATTCAAACCGTAAGTGGCAATAAAAGTTGCTTCATTAAAATAAATACGAAAGTATATTCTGTCGCTGCCGCTTTGAGGTAATTTTTCAATTCGTGTTGGTTTTTCCTTTTTCCAACTTTCAAACAAAATGGCAATGCCTTGTACAATTGTTTCCATAGCTGTATTGCGGCGAATGTAATGTAAAAGCTATTGTTGTTTTAAAAATTCTGTTTACAATTATTACATTCGTTGTTATGAAGATAATTGAAGTTAACAACGCTGCTACTGCCAAAGATTTTTTAGCAATAAATGCTTTAATGAATAAGCATAATCCTAAATACATAAGACAATTAGATAATGAAGTGAATGCTGTTTTTGATGCAACAAAAAATAAAAATTTTAAATACGGTGAAGCGATAAGATGGATATTAAAAAATGATGACGGAAAACTGATTGGCAGAATTGCTGCTTTTACCAATAGCAAGTACGTTAATAAGGGAACTGAATTTGCAACAGGCGGTATCGGTTATTTTGATTGTATTGATAGCCAAACAGCAGCTGACTTACTATTTGATACTGCAAAAAACTGGTTGCAAAGCAAAGGAATGGAAGCAATGGATGGCCCTATAAATTTTGGTGACCGCGATAAAAACTGGGGTTTACTAGTGGAAGGCTTTGATGAGGAACCTGTATATGGCATGAGTTTTAACCCTTCTTATTACGAAAAACTGTTTGATGGTTATGGCTTTAAAAACTATTACAATCAATATTTCTATGCCATGAAAGTGGATGCACCTTTACCTGCCCGCTTTCCTGAAAGGCATGCTAAGTTTAAAGCAAAGCCCGGTTATGAAGCCAAACATATTCAGCTGAAAGATTTAGAAAAACATGCTCAGGATTTTGCCACCGTTTATAATGCAGCATGGGCACAACATGGCGAGAACAAAGAAATAACCAAAGAGCAGGTTGTAAAGTTATTTAAGACCATGAAACCTGTAATGGATGAACGTGTTATATGGTTTGCCTATTACAAAGAAGAACCCATTGCTATGTTTATTAATATTCCCGATGTAAACCAATATTTCAAACATTTTAACGGAAAGTTTGGCTTATTACAAAAGCTGCATTTATTATGGATGAAAAAAACAGGGCAGTGCAAAAGGCTTACCGGGCTTGCATTTGGCGTAGTACCAAAGTATCAGGCATTAGGAATTGATAGCTTTATGATTTATGAATGCGGGCTCTTATTACAAGGCAAAGGCTGGTATGATAATTATGAAATGGGTTGGGCAGGAGATTGGAACCCGAAGATGATTAATATTTATAAAAGCCTTGGTGCAGAACAAAGTAGAAGAATGATAACTTATCGTTATATATTCGATGAAAGCAAAAACCCGTTTGAAAGACATCCGGAGATGGAGTATAAATAATAAATTGAATTATGAATGAAGAACAAAATATAGATGACAGTTTAAAGATGACTGATGACAGTGGAGAACAGTCCACAGTCAATGTTCAATCGTCCACAAAAGATAAAGAAGTCATGGCTCGTGTCGATACGAACCAAAGCACAGAGGAACAACCTGAAACCTTAAACCTGAAACCAGCAACCGAAACCATGGAAGTACATCATCACCCGCATGTAGAAAAAAAATCTTTCAAAGAATATTTGTTAGAAGGTTTAATGATTTTTATTGCAGTAACAATGGGCTTTTTTGCTGAACAAATTAGAGAGCATATTTCAGATACAAAAAGAGAAAAAGAATACATTGCTTCTATGTTAAAGGAATTGAGAGCAGACTCTGTTCAACTCGCAAAAGTTTTTAAAGACTCTATACGTGTTCAGAAACTAGATTCGCTTGCTTTGTATTTTCTTAGCGGAGATGCTTCGCGAGAAGCAATTCAAAAAACATATTATTTGGGTAATTATATAGAAAGCTATACACCTATGATATTTAACCGTAATGTTTTAACCCAACTAAAAAAAGGTGGTAATATGCGTTTAATTCAGAGATTAAATGTGGTGGATAGTTTAAATAAATTAGACAATATCATAACTAAATGTGATGGGCAGCTTGATGTAGTTGGTAAACTATCGTTGGAAAATACCAAAGAAGAATTTTCAATATTCAATATATCGTATTACATAAAAAATAAACAATGGATTAAATCTAGTGAAGTGTATAATAATCCGGCATTAAAATATCTGACTAACGACAAGGAGAAAATCATAAAGTTTGGAGCTAATGTTGCTTTTCAGTCAAGTGTATTAGAGAATTATTTTTATATGCTGAAAGTTTATTCTAAGTACTCTAATACATTAATTAATTTTTTGGAAAAAGAATACCATTTAGAAAAAGAATAAAACGATACTCCCTTATAAGTTTTAAAATTTTTTACGCTATTGTTTACGCTTTCATCAAATTAATTTTATTACCATCCCATTCAGGAAATAATTTTTTATCATCTTTCAGATTCAGATGTTTATCTGCTACCGCACTGAACACACTTCTGAAATCTGTTGTTACAGGCAAATCTCTTCTGTCTTCTAAATCTTCGACAGCTAAGCTTTTAATATTGTTATATACTTTACCACCTGCAACATCATTACCTAAAACAAACAAACAGCTTGCACGTCCATGGTCTGTACCACCTGTTCCGTTTTGATGTGCTGTTCTTCCGAATTCAGTCATCGTCATAACAGTAACATCATCCTGATAGCTATCCATATCTTTCCAGAATGCAGCAATGCTATCACTAAAATCTTTTAAGTTTCTTGCTAAAGTACCATTGGCTGTACCTTGGTTAAAATGCGTATCCCAACCACCTGCTTCAGCAAAAGCTACTTCTAAACCAATATCCATTTTAACTAAAGTAGCAATTTGTTTTAGTGAATTGCCTAAAGGCGAACTTGGATAAACAGCACCATTGGCAGGCTGGTAATTCTTGATGTTATTAGCACTCAACATTTTCATGGCATCAAAACTTTCTTTACCTGTTTTATTTAACAGTTGAGAGGAAGTATCATCATATAACTGTTCAAATGATTTACTTGCAATGTTGGCTGCCATTGGGTTTCCACGCATCTGTATAGCAAAGTCCTGCAGATTGCTTATTGCCAATGCTTCATTATCGCCATAAAAACTTCTTGGCAATGCACTGGTTAAACTTACCGCTCTGAAAGGTGTTCCCTCATGCCCCAATAAACCAACAGCTCTGTTTAACCAACCACTTGCAGTGCCTTTATTAAAAGGTGTTCCCGCTTCCATATAATCCTGTGCATCAAAATGGCTGCGGGTGTTGTTAGGGCTGCCCACACCATGTACAATACCTAATCTTCCTTCCCTATACAAAGGTTCAAAGGCTGCTAATGCAGGATGCAAACCAAACCTTCCATCTAAATCAAACAGCTTGCCTTCGTTGGCAGAAGGGCTCATGTATAAAGTTGGACGAAGCGTTTTTAAATTAGGATCTGCATACGGACTAACTGCCATCAATCCATCCATGGCTCCGCGTTGAAATATGCAAACCAATGTTTTATTTTTTTTATACGGAGCAATTATTTTTTTATACCCTGCTGCACGAGCTACAAAGTTGGGTACACCACCAAAACCTGCTGCAAACAATGCCATGGCACCATTACGCATAAAAGCTCTTCTATTAAGCCCCCCCACCCCCCGAAAGGGGGGTTCATTATTTTGAAAATTATTTTTCATATAAAATATTTAGTAGTTTATACAATTGCTTCCATTGTCTTATAGCCCCTCTTTTGGAGGGGTTTGGGGAGGCTTTACTTTCTTTGAAATTCCGGCGAACCGATAATAATTCCTGCCACCTGCGATACCGTGCTGTTATTGCCTTGCGTATAAGCTGTTGCTATCGGCTTAGCATTCTTTTTATTTAATGCTGCTGTTTCACTTTGGCGTTGTTCTTTGCGGGTCATCATCTCGTCATCACTACTTACTGTTTCATCTTTTACAGCATTGGCATTAGCTGCATCGTTTATTCTTTTACTTACATTATCATCTTTAATTAAAGGTGTAAGCCTTTTAATATTTTCTTCCTGATTTCTTTCAGGTAATAAAATTTTACTATAGGTTACCAAAGCCGCATCTGTACTTTCAGGCTCATGATTATCATTTAATGCTGCAAGATTTATTTTAATACCCGGAATTTTTTCTGTTGCAAATGCTAACCCGAAATTCATTCTGTTTAATAATGCCCCGGTATTAATCCAATAAGAGGCTTTATCCGGAAAGCCTGTAGGGGCTTGATAATAATAAAACTTCTGTCCCATTTTAACGCACCAGTTAAATAGCTGAGCAGGTTGTTGCACATCGGCATTAGTAGCACGAACAGAACTGATAGCCAATTCAAAAGGTGATTTTACTTTTTCTCTTAATGCATCTTTACTCCAGAATTCATTGCTATTTACCATAGCAATAAGTACTACTTTTATATTGCCTTTATTTTGCAGATATACTTTAGAAAGATTATCAATTAATTCATTGGAAGGGTTATCGCTAACAAAACGTACCGCTAACTTTTTACAAATAAATTTTGCAGTTGAAGGATGCATTGCTAACATTTTTATTACTTCCATACCTTCATTATAACCACCGCCTGCAGAAAATTTTTTTCCTAAAATTATTTTTTCACTCTGGTCATGTTTATTAGCTGCAAAAAAGAAATCACCTTCTTTTACAAAGCCTTGCTGTGCCATTTTATCCCATGTTGTAAAACTCATCAGGGTTTGTGCAATTTGTTTGGCAAAAGTTAAATCAGGGTTTAAAGTCCATCCTGTTAAAGCTCTTGCCACTTCTGTAACATCTTTCTGCGTATAACCGCCATCAACACCCAATGTATGCAGCTCCATAATTTCACGGGCATAATTTTCATTCAACCCCTGCTGTTTTCTGCCTGCTAAAATTTGTTTCTGAATGGGATTGGCATTCGGGTCGTTCATCATTGCTTCCATCCTTTGTTCTGCACGTTGGCCTGCTATGCTGTTGCGTTGCTTTCTTACCAAATCATTATCCATACTTACACTGGTAGCATTATCTAAATACTCTAACATAGCCGGGTGCTTAGCAGTTGCTTCCAATATTTTTTCAAAATTGCCTAACACATTGGGGCGTATAGCATCTCTTTCGTAAGTAAGAACAAAAGGTTCGCATTGATTTTTTGTGAGTGAAACATTGAAGTGATTAAACCAGAAATCTGTTAATACTTCATTTAGTTGATTATTGCTGTAAGCCGCTCTTATAATTTTCTGATTGATTAGTTGGCGAATCAATTCCTGCGGTGGTTTATAACCGTATTTATCCATCAAAGCTTTTACCTGAGCTTTGTATTCCGGTTTATTGGTTACTGTATTTACAGAATCTTTATTTATCAAACCTTCTTTAACAGCTATTCTTATTATTTCGGCTTGTCTCGGATAAGTAGCAATAATTTTTTCATTACTTAAATTCAAGGCATCATATCCGCTAGAAAGTCGTTGGTTAACTTCATCATCATTTAACTTACCATCTAACTGCTGCTGAAACCATTTTTCAATACCCATATTACTTACTGCATCAACTTCATTAGGCTTTGCACCAAAAGTGAAGCGACTTAAAATATGTGCTGCTGCCTGCTTATCGCTCAAACCCATTTTTTTATATGGAAAATGAAGAGCGTATTTTTCCCTATTGATATTGTTATCATTATTCAACTGCACAAAAGCAGAGAGCATCAATAAGCCAGTGCCTGCTGAAAAGCAAATGAGCATTCTTTGTAGTTTCATGAACGGCAGTTTTTTGATAGATAGTTTGCGGAAAGAATAGTTTAATCAGGGTAATTCCATTTGTGAAATTGATAACTCTCGCAGAGGTTAAGAACCATCTTCGAATCATTGCAGTCTCTAATAACGACTACAATCTTTAACGGCGGTTAATTTCAGCGTTGTGAAAAACTAACACCTGCTTAATTAAGCCGCTGAAAAAGCATTTACTATATTGCAACCTGTATGGAGAAGTTTATTGTTTCGGCACGTAAGTACAGGCCTCAGAATTTTAATACGGTTGTTGGCCAAAGCCATATTACTACCACTTTAAAGAATGCCATTCAGCATAATCAATTGGCTCATGCTTTTTTGTTTTGCGGGCCCCGTGGTGTAGGTAAAACAACCTGTGCCAGAATTTTAGCCAAAACAATTAACTGCGAAAATTTACAACCCGATGGTGAAGCCTGCAATACTTGCCAGAGTTGTAAAAGTTTTAATGATGGTGCTTCTTTAAATTTTCACGAATTAGATGCTGCAAGCAATAACAGTGTTGATGATATAAGAAGTTTGGTTGAACAGGTTCGCTTTGCACCGCAGGCAGGTAAATACAAAGTGTATATTGTAGATGAGGTTCATATGTTAAGTGCAAGTGCCTTCAATGCCTTTTTAAAAACATTGGAAGAGCCACCTTCTTATGCCATTTTTATTTTAGCAACCACAGAAAAACACAAAATACTTCCAACCATTTTATCGCGTTGTCAAATCTTCGATTTCAAAAGAATAACAACCAACGATACCGTTGAGCATTTACAGGAAATAGTTGATAAGGAAGCCATAAAAGCTGATAAACAATCATTACACGTTATTGCTCAAAAGAGTGAAGGTTGCATGAGAGATGCCTTAAGTATTTTAGATAAGATTGTAAGCTTTAGTAATGGTGAAGTAACCTACAGAAATACGTTAGAGCATCTGAATATTTTAGATGAAGATTATTATTTCCAATTACTTGATCACTTACAACAGCAAGACTTAGCGGGTGCTATGTTGTTGTATGATGAAATAAACAGAAAGGGTTTTGAAGGCGATTTGGTATTGAATGGCTTTGCTGAATTTTTAAGAAATATATTGGTAAGTAAAGATGCCAAAGCCATCAGTTTATTAGATGTAGCAGAAGGTATGCATGAAAAATTTGCAAGTGTTGCTAAAGCTACCAATTCATCATACATTATAACTGCCTTAAACATTTTGAATGAAGCAGAGATTAATTTCAAAATGGCACGTAATAAAAGATTGCATGTTGAGTTAACCTTAATAAAACTTAACTTCTTACAACAGGCTATCGACTTATCCTTAAACGAAGGAAGTGTAGTTAAAAAAAAACGACTTGATGGCCCTGCTGCAATAAAATTCAAGCCTATACCATCTTTTCAGGTTAAACAACCGGCAGCAGCGAAATTGTTGATTGAAGAGAAGAAGACAGAAGACAGAAGACAGAAGACAGAATTTAGCGAACATCAATCTGCAATCATCAATCTTCAAACGAAAGTTGATAAAGCAGATGTTGAACAAATCAACGATATCACTCCAACAAAACCTGTAATAAGCAACCTGCAACCTGCAACAAACAATGGTAGCAAAAAAAGCTTATTAGACATTCTTCGCGAAAAAGCCGGCAATAACTATTCTGTTGTGGAAGTAAAAGATGCAGAGGTTTTAACAGAAGAAAAACTGATGCAATGCTGGAATGAATATATTACCAAGCTTGAAAAAGCAGGTGGTAAACCCGGTACAGTAAGTACTTTTAAAATTGCACGCATTAATATTCTGGATGAATTAAAATTTACCATTGTTGTTAATGCTATTACACAACAAAAATTTATTGAGCAGGAAAAGATGAATTTAGCTGAACATATTCAGCAAACATTTAATAACCGTGCTATTAATTTTTCTGTTGTGGTTGAAGAAGGTGAAGCAGTTATTGCACCGCAACAGGTAATGCTTAACAGCAAACAACGCTTTGAACGCATTGCAGAACAATATCCTTTGTTACGTGAATTAAAAGATAAACTAAAGTTAGAGATTGATTACTAAGCCTATCGTTTATAATAAGGCATATGTGTATCGTTAAAAGCTTTCTCTGCAGCATCCCAATTATTTAAAATGGTGCTACGCTGTGTATTAATATTCTGTACCGCCTGATTAAAACTATTAACACCGGCATTCATTTCTTTCACAGCCTTATTGTACTCATCAATATCCTGCTGCGTTTTATTTGGTTTAGCATCCATTGCCCTTTTAATCTTATTGAAGTTTTCCTGTTTCAAATAAAAGTCAATCTGCTTGGGCAAATCTGTTTCAGCCATTTTTTTATAAAAATTCAATACCTGTCTGCAGGCATTAGCCAAAGAAGCATCGCCCATAAAAGCACGTAAACTATCTGCCTGCAAAGCCTGCAAGCCTTCGTTTACATAATTTAATAATGCTACTCTTGCCTGCTCAGCATCGTTTACTTTTTTGTTATTTAATGCCTTTGTTATCTCACCATCTTCCCAATTACATTTAAAGAAAACGATGTACACATGATTGTTGTATTTGGTTAGTTTACCAGCAATTTCCATTTTATCGCCTAACTCTGATTTTTCTTCGGTGAGGGTAATATTATTTTTTGCAGCAAAAGCTTTTTCGGCTTCATTCATTTTATCAGAAGCTTGTTTTAATTTTTCGCTTGTTTTTTCCTGCAATAATAAATAAGCCTGCATCTGGTCAACTGATTGCTCTGCTATTTCTTCCATATTAACTATTCGTGCATAATCATCATTAAACACATTATAGCAAAGTTTAATATAGTCTATACTGCTTTGGCGTAAACTGTTATCGCCTTTATAAATAGGCAATTCTATTGTTTTATAACGGGCATTATTAATACTTTCTAAAGTTTGCTGACGCATCTTTTCTACCTTTCTTGCACGCCTTCCATGTGCTGCTGCACTTACATAAGCCATATAACGCTGATTCATATCTAACTGTGCATTACTTATTGCATTCATATACGCAACCGGGCTTTCAGTTTGTGCAAATGAAATTTGGTAAGATGATATGAAAAGAAGAATAACTACTATGCAGCGTACAGTTAGTTTCATAATTAAGGTTTTTGTAAATATAAAAATGAAGGCTTTAAATGGAAATAATTTTACTTATTATTTTATCATTTTCTCTACAATGCGATAGCTTAAATCTATAAATGCATCAGCAGATAATAATTTCTTCCAAATGGCATTGTTTTCTGCCAAAACCTCATCAGCTTTCATTTTCTGCATTTCATAAACGGTATTGTTTATAGAAAATGAACTATTATGAAGTTTATAGGTGAGGCTATCTTTTTTCTGCTCTCGCTGATAATTGTTAAAAGCTTCTTTCAGGTTAAGTGTAACAAAAGGTTGCAACTTTTCATTTTCATATTGCATAACCGCTTTCTTTCCATTCACAAAAAACTGTGCAGTATCAGTATATGCTTTAAAATAAGTTTTTAATTCCTGTAAAGGCAAGGGGGCATAGGGCTTATAATATTTATTAGCTGCTATTACAGAACTATGAATAACATTAGCCTCATTGGCTTCTCTTTCGGTTGGCTTTGCAAAGAATGGAGATACATCAATATCGGGTATTACACCAATTTCCTGTGCCGTTGTACCATTAATGCGGAAGAGTTTACTATCAGTAATTTTTATGTAATTGTCTGCCTTTACCTGCTCATTATTATCTTCAATATTAATAGTAGTATCTAATGCAAAAACCTGCTGTGCTGTTGCTTTACCGTAGGTAGGTGTACCGAGAATAACTGCCCTGTTATAATCCTGTAAAGTGCCTGCAACCATTTCAGATGCAGATGCACTATAAGTATTTACCATTAACAGTAATGGTCCGTCAAAAACAGTACCTCTGTTTACATCTTTTAAAGTAATTACCTTTTCTTCTTTGGTTTTTATCTGTCCCACAGGGCCTGCATCTATAAATAATCCTGAAAGGTCAATTGCTTCCTGCACAGAGCCTCCGCCATTAAAACGCAAATCGATAATCAACCCTTGTATACCTTCTTTCTTAAGCTTTAAAATTTCTTTTGCAATATCATTGGCACAGCCATTGGCATTATTGCGTTTATCTTCCCAATCGGTATAAAAAGCAGGGAAAGAGATAAACCCAATTGTTTTATCACCTTTCAGGATAAAACTTTTTACTTTATCGTCATCATCATCAACAGCTTTTTCTTTTTGTAAGGTTACCTGCCTTACACTACCATCAGCTTTTTTAACCGTAATGGTTAATTTTTCATTGATACCTGCTGAAAGAATGGATGAAATTTCGTTAGATGATGCATCACTTACATTAATTACTTCTTTCCCTTCCCACTGCAATGCTTCAATTTTATCACCTTTATTTAACTGGCCGCTTTTATAGGCAGGGCTACCCGGCAATAGCCTGCTAATAGAAGTGCCTACTTCATCGTTATTCAAGCTAAACCCAAACTGCATGGGCTTTTCACCTAATTCGGTTTCTAATCTTTCTTTAGCAACGGGAGAAAAAAATTCTGTATGCGGATCGAAATAAGTAGCTACTGCATTGCAATATTCATTGCCTATATAAGCAATTAAACCACCTGGATAATTTTGCTGCTTAGTAATATCTCTCTTTAAAATTGATTTTATTTTCTTTCTTGCAGCAGCTTCAATACTATCTAATTTTTTTGCATACTTAGGAGAGAAAAGTTCGAGAGAATCGTACTCCACTAATTCATCTAAAATTTCGAGTTTAATTTTTTTATAGAGTTTATCCCGCTTTGCTTTATCGTCTGCAGCAAAAGTGGTGTCGTCTGCAATGGCATATTTTTCATTGGTATTAAATTGAAAAGGTTTGCTGCAGATATTATCAACCATTGTATCTGCCTGTTTAATTCTTGCAGTATAAACGTTTAATAAATCTGAGAGAAAGCCTGTTTGCATTTTAAGCACCTGCACATCTAATTGAGCTTCCCATTTTTTCAGTTGATTAATATCCTGCTGAGTAAAATAAATTTTACTTTCATCCAAACCATTAATAACTGTTTTAAATAAGCCTGCAGCAAATTGTTTGTCAATCGGCTTTGGTTCTACATGAATTTTATCAACCATTCGTGTAACAACAAAAGCATTCTCAGCCGCCTTTTGCAGTGTTTGAGCAGGTGCAAAAATTATAATAGCAAACACACTTAAAACGGTAAGCAAAAATTTCATAAATCAATGCTACATTAAAAAATAATGTGTATGAAATTTTTTATGCTTTTAATGCTTTCTCTAAATCTGTAATTACTTTTTGTGTAACTTTTTTTGCGTTTTCTTCTTTTATTTTTTTAAGGATAGGAAGAGCTATTTCACCAAATTCATATAAGCCTACCGGGTTTTTATCATAATCATAGCTACCTATAACAAACCCGAGTTTAGATTGAATTTCTTCGTATGCAGGTTCATTCAATTTTTGGAAAGTTTCAAAGGCACCGAAGATGGCTGCTCTTATTTTTTCTGCGGGAGTAAGTGTTGTTTTAGCTGCAACTGTTGCTTTCACTTTTTTTTCTGGTACTGTAGTTGCTGTTACTTTTTTTACAGTTGTTTTAGCCTCTTTTGATGTTGTTGGGGCTTTAGTTTTTTTTACAGTTGTTGTTGCGGCTTTTGCCATAATGTTTGCTTTTAAAATTAAACAATTAGCAAACAATCATTAGGGTTTGAAAATGCAATGATACAATAAAAATTAAAATATAAGGTTGCTTTTGCAACTATTACACAAATACATTTCTTCATCTTTACTGCTTAATCAGTTTAATGATTTAAATTTACCTAAATTTAATTTGATGATAACAAAGGAAAATATTTTATCGTTACTTAAAAAACATAAAGAAGAACTTTTAAAGTTAGGAGTATCGGATATCGGACTTTTTGGTTCATACGTATTTGATAAACAAACAGATAAAAGTGATATAGATTTACTTATAGATTTTGAACCTGAAAGAGAAAATTTTGATAATTATATGGCTGTTTATGACATTTTTGAGAATTTATTCAAAGATGAAAAAATTGAAATTGTTACTAAAAACGGATTGAGTAAACATATTGGCCCTAAGATTTTAAACAACGTAATTTATGTTTAAAGAGCCAATTGAATTTTTAAACCATATTGCAGATGAATGTTTGTATTTACTTTCTATAAGTAATAAGCTTACAAAAGATAATTTTCTTGATGATGAAACTTTAAAAAGGGCTGTGGTAAGAAGTTTAGAAATAATTGGTGAAGCAACAAAGAAAATTCCGGCTGATTTTAAAGTTAAATGGAGTTCTGTTGAATGGAAAAGTATGGCAGGGATGAGAGACCGTTTAATTCATGATTATATTGGTGTTAATTACTCAATTGTTTGGGATGTTTTGAAGAATAAAATACCTCAACTTTATGAACAAATTATTTATGTTTTAAATGAAAGTAAATCAGTGAAGTAATTATCATTCTCTTCATCAATAACCAATCAATTTTTCAACACAATCGTGCAATCTTGCTTTTGCCAGAAAATGTTGCTCTAACTCTGTATTAAAAGGTATGGGTGTATCTAAACTTGCACAACGCAATACAGGTGCATCCAACATTTCAAAGCAATGCTCATTAATCCATGCACTTATTTCTGCACCAATGCCCAGTGTTAAAGTATCTTCATGCAAAATCAACACTTTACCTGTTTTAGCAACTGCATTTTTAATAGCGTTATAATCTAACGGAAGCAGTGTTCTTAAATCCAATATTTCAATACTTAATTCATGTTGTGCAGCATATTCTAATGCCCAATGCACAGCAGCTCCGTAGGTAATAATGGTTATATCATCTCCTTCATTTACAGTTTTTGCTTTACCGATTTCAATCTCATAATACGCATCCGGTACTAAACCACTGATACTTCTGTACAATAATTTATGTTCAAAATATAATACAGGATTGCCATCATTAATGGCAGCAATTAATAATCCTTTGGCATCTTCGGGTGTGGATGGATATACGATTTTTAAACCCGGCACATGCATAAACCATGCTTCATTGGTTTGGCTGTGAAAAGGTCCGGCACCAACACCTGCACCGGTTGGCATACGGATAACCACATTGGCGTTGGCTCCCCACCTGTAATGAATTTTTGCCAGATTATTTACTATTTGATTAAAACCTACACTTACAAAATCTGCAAACTGCATTTCAACAATGCTTTTAAATCCTTCCAAACTCAAGCCCAATGCAGCACCTATAATGGCACTTTCACAAAGCGGTGTATTGCGTATTCTATGTTTACCGAATTCATTTACAAAGCCTTCTGTTATTTTAAAAGCACCGCCATACTCTGCGATATCCTGCCCCATAATAATTAAATCATTATGCTTTTGTAATGATTGATACAAAGCCTGTTTAATAGCATCGATGAAACGGAGTTGAGATGACTGTGTTGAGATGACAGATGACAGATTATTTGTATTTACTGTTATCCGTTCTCTGTCATCTGTCATCTTGGTATAATAAACATCATTCAACTCTTCATCAATATCAACTTCAATTTTTTTTGTTTGATTGGCGTTTAATAATTCAGCTTCTATGTATTGCTTAAATTCATTTCGGATTGTTTCAACATCGTCAGCAGATAAAACATTTTCATTCAACAACCAATCTTCATAATTTTTAATAGGGTCTTTTTGTTGCCATTCTTCAAACAGTTCTTTAGGTACATATTTGGTTCCGCTGGCTTCTTCATGACCACGCATTCTGAATGTTTTGCATTCAATTAAATATGGCTTTTGATTGTTGATGCAGTATTCTCTCACACCTTTTATGGTATCATACACACATAAAATATTATTGCCATCTATCTGCACACCTTCCATGCCGTAGCCTTTGGCTTTATCAATTAAATTTTCACAACGGTATTGTTCATTAACCGGAGTTGATAAGCCATAGCCATTGTTTTCAATGATAAAGATTACGGGTAAATCCCACACAGCTGCTACATTTAATGCTTCATGAAAATCACCTTCACTGGTGCCGCCATCGCCTGTATAGGCAAGAGAAACTTTGTGCTCACTTTTTAGTTTATATGCTAAGGCAACACCATCAGCTACTGCCATTTGCGGACCGAGATGTGAAATCATTCCACAGATAAAATGTTCTTTGCTGCCAAAATGAAAACTTCTTTCACGCCCTTTACTATACCCTTCTTTATTACCCTGCCATTGCATAAACAATTTACTCAACGGCATATTGCGGGAAGTAAAAACACCCAAATTGCGGTGTAAAGGCATAATCCATTCATCGGGCTGTAAGGCAAGCGTAGAGCCTACTGCAATAGCTTCCTGACCGATACCGCTAAACCATTTACTGATTCTTCCCTGCCTTAATAAGAGTAACATTTTTTCTTCAATCATGCGGGGCAGCAGAAGGTATTTATACATATTAATCAGCTCCTTATCAGATAAATTAGAACGATGTTGTTGAAATCGCATGATTGAATTTTGCTTAACGGTACAAGATAATTCTTATTCTTTATTCAGCTTTTACAGAAAATAAAAAACCGCCAAACAATGAATGAATGACGGTTTAATAAATTTATCGTGAAGATTAATTTCTGCTGTTAGCAAAACGGCTTAACAATTTTAAAATTTCAATATATAACCAAACAATGGTTACCAGCAAGCCGAATGCACCGTACCATTCCATATATTTAGGTGCTCCCATTTCTGCTCCTTTTTCAATCATATCAAAATCTAAAATTAAATTCAACGCAGCAATGGCAACAACAAATAGACTTATACCAATTCCTAATATACCGCCGTTTGTTATACTCATAAATTCTAATTGCACACCAAATAATCTTAACAACATAGTAATTCCGTAAAACACAGCAATACCAAGCGTTGCAGCAAAAATTACACTTTTAAATTTTTCTGTTGCTTTTATTATTCTGAAATTATAGAGTACAAACATTGCAATAGCAACACCAAATGTTAAACCCACAGCCTGCATTACAATACCCGGATATTTTTTACCCACAGTTTCATTAATAACAACAGATAATGCACCCAAAGCAAAGCCTTCTAATATACCATATGCCGGTGCCAAATAGGCTGCCCAATTGGGTTTGAAGGATATTACTAATGCACAGATTAATCCGCCGAAAACACCAACTAATAATAATGTGTACATTAATGATGGATTACCTGTTTCAAATAAATGCCATGTGTAAGCTGCACCGCCGATTACCATTAACATTAAAAACCCAAACTTATTAATAGCACCTCTTACACTCATTACACCTTGTAATTCTGCATTGCGTGTTGCAGCAGTATTGAAAAACTTTTCTGATAAGGTAGGATTTCCTGATTGAAATAAAGCCATAGTTATAAATTTTACAGTTGTAAAAATATTGAGAAATTATTTTGTATCAAGTTAAAATTAAAGCGGTTTTAAGTTTGGATAATTATCAACCGTTTCAAAAACATAACCCCGTTGCCTTAATAAAGCAATAAAAGCAGTAAGTTCATCAGCATACTGCGGTAAACGAAACATTCTGTCGTGCGATAAAATAACCAGATGATTTTTGGTTCGTGTATGCTCTTTTGCAAAAGCACTATCAACCAATGCAATCATTTTTTCAGGTTTTTGTACCGGGTAAGCAGTTTTATGGTTAAAGCTCCATTCCACATCCCAACCTATTACGTTATAACCGGCACTATCTAATAATTCACAAACAGGTCTTACTAAATTACTTGCTTTAACATCACCTTTTTCTACCCATGCACTGTTGCCGGGCAAACGAATTATTTTATAGGGAACAGAGAGTGTTTGCTGTGCCTGCATAAAATCTTCAAATGCCATTTGCGGATGCTGATAAAAAAAATGGTACTTCCCGTTTGCGTGGGTAAAGCTGTGATTAGCTAATAAAAACTGAGGGTAGCTGTTTTTTATTTCACTAACCAAAGCATGGCCATTGGGGAATCTATCGGTATGTAAACCCACCATAAAAAAAGTGGCTTTTACGCCTTCTTTTCTGCATATATCAAATACAGTGGTGGTGCCGTTTTGCGGGCCATCATCAAAAGTTAAATACACATATTTTTTGGTACTGTCGTAAACAGGTGGTTTATGTTTAAACTTTAAAACAGTATCGGGTAAATTGGGTTTAACTGCTTTGGCTGTTGCTGTATCTTCAGAATTGTTTACATGGCTTTGTTGATTGCATGCTGTAAGCATAAGACTGAAAAAGGCAAACTTTACGGCGTAAAGGTTTATCATGTGTATTGCAGAATAAAATTTTCGGGATATGCAAGTTAATGCAGCTTAAGCATCTTCTGTTCATTTTTGTTCTGTTAAAAAACAGTAGCTTAATTACATTAACGATTGCGTAAAATGTTTGTTTATATTCTATAAATATCATTCTTCAATAAACTGCATATCCTTATCTTAGCAAAATTCAATTTTTTATAATGATTGCTAAAGAACAGGTTTTACAAGACGTAGTAATAAAATTTGCAGGCGATAGCGGAGACGGTATGCAGCTTACCGGTCAACAGTTTACCAACAACACTGCTTTATTAGGAATTGACCTTGCCACTTTTCCTGATTTTCCTGCTGAAATCCGTGCCCCGATAGGAACGCTTCCGGGTGTAAGCGGCTTTCAACTCAGGTTCTCAAGCGACAGAGTTTTTACGCCGGGAGATATTTGTGATGTACTGGTAGCTATGAATGCTGCTGCATTAAAAGTAAATTTAAAAGCACTAAAATTTGGCGGAAAAATTATTGCTAACATTGATGGTTTTGATGCCAAAAATCTTCGCCTTGCCAATTATGCTGAAGGTGTAAACCCTTTAGAAGACGGTAGTCTGGAAGGTTATGAAGTAATTAAAATTGATGTTACCAAACTTACCCGTGAAGCCTTAAAAGATTTTACTGAATTAGGGGTGAAAGAAAGAGACCGTGCAAAAAACATGTTTGTATTGGGCTTTATTTACTGGATGTATAACAGAACACTTGACACAACTATAGATTTCTTAAAAGAAAAATTCGGTAAGAAAGAAGTTATTCTTCAAAGCAATATTAAAGTATTACAGGCAGGTTATAATTACGGAGATACAACAGAAACTTTTACTACCCGATATAAAGTTGAAAAAGCTAAATTACCTAAGGGTACTTACAGAAGTATCATGGGTAATCAGGCATTGTCTTACGGTTTAATAGCAGCTTCTGAAAAAAGCGGGTTGCCGATGTTTTTAGGGAGTTATCCTATTACCCCTGCATCAGATATTTTGCATGAGTTAAGTAAGTACAAATCTTTTGGTATTAAAACTTTTCAGGCAGAAGATGAAATTGCAGCTATTACTTCAGCAATTGGTGCCAGTTACGGTGGAACATTAGGAGTAACTACTACCAGCGGTCCCGGCATGGCTTTAAAAGCTGAGGCAATGGGTTTGGCTGTCATGCTAGAAATTCCTCTGGTTATTATTAATATTCAACGTGGCGGGCCAAGTACAGGTTTACCAACCAAAACAGAACAGAGCGATTTAATGCAGGCATATTATGGCAGAAACGGTGAATGCCCGATGCCGATTATTGCTTCATCAACACCAAGCGATTGTTTTGAAGTTGCTTACGAAGCAGTAAGAATTGCTGTGCAACATATGACGCCGATTATTTTATTAAGTGATGGATATATTGCCAATGGTGCAGAACCATGGGCTTTTCCTAAGTCTGCCGACTTACCTAAAATTGAAGTAAAGTTCAAAACCGAATTAGGTGATGGTGAAGAAAAGTTTCTTCCTTATTTAAGAGATGAAAAATTAGCAAGACCCTGGGCTGTTCCAGGCACTCCGGGCTTAGAACACAGAATCGGTGGCTTGGAAAAACAAAACATTACCGGTAATGTAAACTATGAGCCGGAGAACCACCAGTTAATGGTAAACATCAGACAAGAAAAGGTTGATAAAATTGCGAATTATATTCCCGATCAAAAATTAGATAGCGGCCCTGAAAAAGGAAAAGTATTGGTTATCGGTTGGGGAAGTACATATGGTTCTATTAAAAGTGCCTGTATGGAATTGCAGGCAGAAGGCCATAGTATTAGCCATGCTCATTTACGTTATGTAAGGCCATTCCCTAAAAATTTAGGAGATATTATTAAAAATTTTGACACTGTTGTTGTTCCTGAAATTAATAACGGACAGTTAGTGAAAATTTTACGTGATGTGTATATGGTTGATGCCAAAGCCTACAATAAAATAATGGGTGTACCTATTACCAAAACAGAATTGGTTGATGCATTGAAAAAAATGTTGTAAAATTTTAGTCAATAAATAGAAAGAGTCACGTTGCAATTGCAACGTGACTCTTTCTTTATGTCATTTCGAGATTGTCCCGAAGTATCGGGATTGCCCAACGAGAAATCTCAGTTTAATTTATTAAAAAGATTTCTCGGCACGAACCTCGAAATGACGGAATATGTTACATGCTACTGTCCGAATCCCATCATTACTCCGTTTCGCGGGTCTGTTGATGGTGTTATTTTATATTCTTTAGGTGGCTCTGCTCCCAACAAATTCTTTACAAAATAATCCCATCTTCTACGCATCATATAATTGCTGTAAGCTCCATAACCATGTGTACTGTTAGGAAAGATTATCAGGTCATAATCTTTATTGGCTTTCTCCAATGCTTCAACAACTAATAAAGTATTATATGGCGGAACATTATCATCCATCATACCATGAGCCAACATTAATTTACCTTTTAAGTTTCCTGCATATACCTGATTGGCCTGTGCTTCGTAATTATCCTTCCCGTTGGCATCTTTGGTTAATAAGCCAATATATCTTTCACCCCAATCATCTTCATAATTTCTGTTATCATGATTACCAGATTCTGAAATACCTACTTTAAAGAAATCAGGGTATCTGAACATAGCACAGGCAGTTGCAAAACCGCCACCTGAATGTCCCCAAATACCTACTTTATTCGTATCGATATAAGTAAAGCGTTGTGCTAATTGACGAATGGCTGAAACCTGATCCGGCAAAGTATTTTCACTCATATTAGGAAAATACATATCGTGATAACTTTTTGAACGAAGCGGGTTACCTGTTCCTTCTAATTCCATTACAATAAAACCTAATTCAGCCAATGCCTGATTGTCTCTTACAGCAGCTCCGAAAGCCCACCCACCACTAATGCTTCCGCCCTGCGGACCGGGATAGATATAATCAATAATCGGATATTTTTTATTGGGGTTGAAGTTGCTTGGCAAAAATAACATGCCGTAAATATCTGTTGAGCCATCATGTGCTTTTACTGTGAAAGGTGATGGCGGTTTCCAGCCGGTAGCTTTTAAACGGCTAATGTCTCTCTTCTCTAATTCAACTATTAACTTACCTTGTAAATTACGAATAGCCACCGTTTGCGGAACGTCAGGTTTACTCCATGTATCAACAATAAAATTACCTGAAGGAGAGAATTGAATAGTGTGAATACCATCTCCCGGCGTTAATAGTTTCATGTTCTTTCCGTCAAAGCCTATGCTGTACAATTGAGTGTAGTAAGGGTTTTCAGCCTGTAAGCCATTGGCATAAAAATATAATACTCTGTTTTTTTCATCAACTTTCAACAATTGTGTTACCACAAAATTGCCTTTGGTGATTTGATTTTTTACTTTGCCGGTTGCAGCATCATATAAATACAAATGCCCCCAGTTATCTCTTTCAGAATACCAGATAATTTCATTGGTTTTTGCTAAGTAACGCCAGTTAATTCTTCCCTGACCGCTTTCAAATTGTGTGGCAACTGTTTCTTCAAATACATCTCTTACTTCGCCTGTTAAAGCATTGGCAATTCTGAATTTTTCATTTTTATGATCTCTTGAAGTGGAAAGAAAAGCCAACTGTGTACCGTCTTCACTCCAATCGTTATCATCAAAAGTGCCGCTGCTTGAAATATCATCGCTCAAAGAAGCACGATGCACATCCGGTTGTATATTTAAACGTATTATTTTTTTTTGCTCTACATCAATTATCACTCGATGTATCATGGCAATTTCTTTATCTCCCGGCAACGGGTATTTCCATGAACTTAATTTAGGATGACCAACATTGGTTGATACCAAATACATTTCGCCTACATTGCGTTGGTCTTGCTGAAACGTTGCAATTTTTTTTGAATCAGTGCTCCATCTCAAAACTGCACCATCACTATGGCTCCATCCGGCATTATCTGTTGCATAACCAAAATCTTTAATGCCATCTGTAGTTAATTGTGTTTCCGTTCCGCTCTTTACATCTTTTACCCACAAATTATAATCTTTAATAAAAGCTGCTTTACTGCCGTCGGGAGAAAGTACACTGCTTCCGCCGCCTCTTCTTCTTCCACTAAATCCACCGCCGCCATCACCGGTATTTGTGCCTGCATCTTTTGTTATGGAATATGTTTGTAAATCTGCTGCATAAGTAACACCGCCTGTGCGAAAACGAATGGTTTTCATATCATCGCTAAAAGAAAAAGCTTGGAAAGGCAAAGTGGTAGCAGTATAATTTTTACCTGTTTCTTTTGATAACGCTGCAGCAAGCTTAACATGATCGAAAGCCAGGCTGCGTGTGCCTTTGGCAGCATCTACCAAATAGAATTCTGCACCATCAGGAGTTAATGCTTTATACGTTAATTTATCTCCTTCCAGCCAGTTCATTGCCGAAACAGTGCGGTCTATTAATTTATCAGTATTAGCTGTTAACATGCTTTCTGCCTGCTGATAATCTTTTACAGTAAGCACTTGTTGTGCATGAACTATCATTGCAGAAAACAAGAAAGGGAAAACAATGTGTTTTTTTTGCATACTTGTTTGTTATTAAGAATGTTCTTGATTATTTTCTATACTCAACGCCCCGCTCGGGCATTGATTTACCTGTGTAATAATTTGTTCTGTTGTGGCACCCTGCATATTAATCCAAGGCTTTACAAACGGATCGAATACTGCTCTTAAATTAGTCCAGCATTTTTTGCTGTGTATACAAACATGGGGCTTCCATATAACTGTAATTTCTCCATTAGTGTATTTGAACGTTTCTTTTGGCATAGGTAAATTTTATTTTAAAATGATTATCATGTCATTTCGAGGTTCATGCCGAGAAATCTCATCCTAAAATAGAGATTGCCACGTTGGGCAGGAACCCAATCTCGCAATGACGTTATACTATTCCCCGGGATGATATTTTTTTTCGATATGATTCAGTACATCTTCTTTATAAAACAACACCTCTTTAAAAATTCCTTTGCTATACATTACTGCCTGATCTTTGAAATGTTTGGAATTGATATCTCCGCTCTCTCCACCTGCTAATAATGATTTTGCTTTTATCTTCTTACCAAATTCAACTGCACAAATAAAACTGTTTCCATTAACGCCGTATAGCTTTTTTGTATTTGCATACTGTTTGCTGGTATAAGAACATAACTGCCCCCAAGCAGATGATGTAAACCCAACCGGAATACTTTCCTTATTATCATCAAACTTACCCTCAATTTCATTATTGATTCTTTGAAATCGGTTAATATTGCCCCATGATGTTTTCCATGTTCCGTACCGTTGGTTCAGGTTGTGAATGGCCGAAACAAACATATTTAGTATAGCTACTGCATTAGCCTGATTTGCTATGAATTTTTTTGTTTTGGTAACCTGATCATCAAATTCATCAAAATCAACAAACTCTTTACTATTTAATTGATTAATGGTATATAACAATTGTGTTCCCCAAAAAACGCCGAGCGTAGTGGCAACCGAGTTTACACCTGAGTGATAATCCCAAGCCTGCATTATTTCTATTGGTTCTTTTAATAAGGTTTTGAAACTATCAACAGTTGTTGTGTTATATGCTTTTATTAAAGCGGGAACAGTTATTTCAAAAAAAGATAGATTGGTGTTATATCCTGCACTGATTACTTTGTCTATTGTATAATTTTTTTCTTTCGATAACACTTTTACGGCATTGATACCTCTGAAATTTTCTCCATCTGGTGCCATATATCTGGGAAAATTTTCTCTTTTCGGACTTTGATCTCCTGCCACAGTAAATGGTGTTGAGTTACAATTTTGCAACCATCCGTTTATCGGATTAATTACATGAACAATATCATCAACACTATGTAAGCCTTGCCATTCAGTTGCAGCAGTTGCTCCGTCAACCGGTTTACTCCAATCATAATTTTTATTTCTTACAGGAACATAGTTACCATGCCAGTAAGCAATATTTCCTTCAGCATCTGCATATACGGTATTATTAGAAGTGTTTGCCTTCATATCCAATACTTTTTTAAACGCTTCAAATGAATTGGCTTTTGTTCGTAACCAGCTTTGTTTTAAACTTATTACAGAGCGATTATAAGATTTTACGCTTAACCATTGATTGTTTTTATAAGCCATTACCGGACCATGATGTGTATATAATGCTTTAATATTTTTTGTTTGAAGAGCATTGTTTTGTTTGAATGAAAGTGATATATTTTTTACTGTTACAGGCTTTTGTACATGCTCATACTCATATAGGTACAGATTATTTTGTTTGGAAATTTTTTCAATGTAGGCATCTGAAACATCAACCTGACTTGATGTATGCATCCAACCGCAATGTTCATTGAAACCCTGATACACAAAGAACTGCCCCCATGTTACTGCACCATATGCATTCAAACCTTCTTCACTTACCACATGTACTTCGGGGCGGAAATAAAATGTTACATGCGGATTGATATACAATATGGCATTATGGTTTTCTGTAATGGATGGAGCAAATGCAAAACCATTGGAGCCGGTAAGTTTTTCGTCTTCGTTTATTAATTTATTATCGCGAGGTTCTTGCCGAGAAAACTCACTTTTATTAAAAGAGATTTCTCGTTGGGTAGGAACCCAATCTCGAAATGACGATTCTTTTACATTAGATTGCTTCGTACCTCGCAATGACGATATAATAGTTACATCACTTCCATATAAATTCTTCAAATCTCTTTCTGTTAACCCTGCTGTGCTTATGGCACCGATACTTCCGTCTGTCCATAATAAAGGATACCAGGGTTGAAAGTGTTGTAACAACAACGGCTTTGTTTGGGGATGTTTGTATAAATAATAATTAATGCCGTCTGCAAAAGCATTACATAATTTTTTTAACCATTGCGGTGCTTCATTATAATCTTTAATAGCATCGGTACTATCAATAATCAGCCTTACCAACAAATCATTATACAAATCTTTTTCACCGTTTACTTCAGCCAATCTTCCCAGCTTTTCAATGTAATTCATTTCCACTCTTTTAAAATCGTCTTCACACTGTGCATACAATAACCCGAAAACCGCGTCTGCATCTGTTTTGCCGTAAATATGCGGTATACCCCAATTATCTCTTATAATAGTTACCTGTTTTGCCTGTTGCTCATAACGTTGCACTTCTTGTTTATTAAACTGTGCCAATAATTGTAATGGCAATAAAGCTGCTAATAACAGTAATTTCATAAATAATTATTAATTATACTTTTTTTGATTATCCTTCATAATGGCTTGAATTAATTGTATCAGGCTATGTATATCATGAAAGTCCATTATTTCAACCGGAGAATGAGAATATCTTCCAGGCCAGGATAACGGTACGGAAGGAATTCCATAACTCAAAAATCCCTGACCGTCTGTTCCGCCAATCGTCATTCCATACTGTGTTTTGATATTATTTTTCTTAGCTAAATTTTGTAAATAAGTTAAGCTACTTTTATTAATGAAGTTGATGCTTTCTAAAACTCTTATTACGGCACCATTACCTAAAGGGCAATAACCAAACTGTTTAGATTCTGTTGGTGCATCTGATGAAACATACGTATCAATCGGGTAAGCAATAGCTGCATCTTTATAATTTTTAGCAGCAAATGTTGAACCTACTAATCCTATTTCTTCACCAACCGACCATATAAATGTTACTTTAAAAGGTAATTGATTAGGATTAATATTCTGTAATGCCATTATTAAAGCAGCACAACCAACTCTATCATCAAAACTTCTTGCAGCCGCTTTATCTTCTGATAAACGAATCATTTTTTTAAGCATCGTTACAGTGGTAATACCTTCTGTAATGCCTGCTACAGTTGCTTCCTGCTTAGAGTGATATCCTGCATTAACAGTTAAAGCAATACCATTATTAAATCTTTTAGTAGCTATCTGATAATCTGTTCTCGGCTCAAAAACAGCATTAATATTTTCATTGTTGGTATGTATAACAGCAGGATGAGCTTCCCAAACCCAGTTAAATGACCCGCCTTTATCTTTCATTACTAAAATACCATTCTCTCTGATACTATCTACTACATATCCAACTTCATCCATGTGAGCTACAAACACAATATGTTCTTTACCGTTTCCGAAAGTGCATGAAAGATTTCCTTTCTCATCAATATTATATTTTGCCCATGCAGGTAACTGACTAATTATACAATCTCTTACCTTTTTTTCCTGAGGGTTAACGCCATATTCAGCAATGAGTGATGATAAAAGATTCGCTTCTTTATTAAAAGTTTTAAAACTACTTTCTGCATTTTTTATTTGCGGTGTATTGATGTAAGAAATATTCCATTGTTTTTGCTGTACAGCCTGTAGCCAGGCCTGTATTAATAATTCAGCTTGTTTTGTATTAATTGTTTCAACCGGTGTGTAATGATAATCTGCTGATAAACCCAATGCATACAGTTTTGCATTATTCCATTCGGGTTGCCCTGTAGAGCTGTATTGCAAAGCCATTAAAGGCTTACTTACTTTTTGTTGAATAGTAATGGAAGGAATATGTTTATCAACCAAAATATTCATTTCAGTCAATGCCTCATCTTTCAAAAATCTATTAAATTGATATACTTCATCAAATGGCCCATATTCGTGTGCTATTGCTTCAATGCCTTTACCATTTAATAATTCTAACGTTGTAAAAGCTATAACAATTGTACCTTCTGCTTTTTCATTCATTAATGTTTTAGCAACAGTAGCCAAGGCTATTACTGCTGCTTTTGATGCAATAGACGGTGCAGCTATATAATTGTTTGCATAAACAACAGGCTTTTTATTTAATGTTAAAGGGTCTAATAATTGAATGCCTTTTGCAGTTATATCTTTTGATGATGCAGCTCCCACATCTATAAAAGCTTCCTGCCATTGAAACGGAGTCTTACTTCTTTCAGATATTAATCTTCCTCCTCTGTCATAATGTTGAGATGGCACTGCACAAATACCAAACTGTTTTCCTTTATCGGTATTAATACTTATTTCATTCCCTTCTATAAACTGATGAGCTAAAGTGCCATTAAAACCATAGCCAACCGGTGCAATTCTTAAATACCCATCCTCTTGAATTTGACTTATTACATAACCCGGTTCATCTAAAGCTGTGGTTAATAATTTTTTTGGTGAACCGGAGCCTATTTGAATAATGATATTTCCTAATTTATCTTTTTTGCAAATGCCTTGCTTAAACAATTGCAAAACAAATGCTGCAGCTTCATCCTCTCTGCCACTTACCGCCGATGTTTTAGCAAATGCCTGTATGGTTGCAGATAAATTATTTTGTGCAAAAATTTGCAAGGGCAATAAAAACAGTAGCCAGAATTTTCTCATATGTGTTTATTTAAAAACCGCCGATAGCGTTACAGCATTATCGGCGGTAATAGAATTATAACCTGTATAGTTACTTACAATTCTCTGTTACCCAAATACCATCAATCATTACTTTACAAATATTGGTCAGGTATTCGTAAGGGTCTCCATCATATAAAACTAAGTCCGCATCTTTTCCTTTTTCAATACTGCCTACTCTTTTATCTATGCCTAATAATTTAGCAGGGTTTAAAGTAACAGCTTTTAATCCTTCTTCATAAGGCATTCCATAAGTTACAGCCAATGCTGCTTCATACAATAATACATGTGTTTTAGGAACATATCCTTCAAAGCCTGTTTCTATACTAACAGGAATGCCGGCAGCCGTAAGTATGCCTGCACTTTCTCTTGTCATGTTTACCATATCACCGCCGTTACGTGCCAGTGTTGCATGCAAAATAACTTCTGCTTTAGCCGCTTTTATTTCATCAATTAATCTGTATGCTTCTGCTGCACCGTCAATAACTAATTTAAAATTAAATTCTTTTGCCAACCGAAGGGCATTCATTATATCATTGGTTGTATTTACCGTTATCAATGCCTTTACTTCACCTTTTAATAACTTACTTAATGCTTCATATTTTAAATCTATTGCAGGATGCTTGGAAGTGTCTTTATCGTTTTGCTTTTGCATATAGCCCTGCGTTTTTACCAACTCCGTTCTTATCATAGCAATTTGTTTTGCTTTGGTACCGGGGCTTGTAAAATTGCTTTGAACCGTTGTGCCGATAGTCATTGCCAGCATTTCCACAGGTACCAATGTTACCTCGTCTATCTTACCGGGTTTAGTTTTTACAATCATGGTTTGCCCGCTCACTAATGCACCAATACCATGACCTGTATGCATGGTTGTAACACCATAATCTCTTACATACTTTACTAATTTCTCATCGGGGTTATAAGCATCTAATGCTCTTAACTCAGGTTGTATGGGAGATGATTTTTCTAATTGATCCTGATCTGTCGGAATATTTAATGCACCCGATAAACCCACGCAGCTTCTTGCATCAACCAAGCCGGGTGTTACTACTTTGGCTTCAACAATTTTGTAATTTTTGGGGATTGAAATTTCTTTGGCAGTACCAACATTTTCAATCTTTCCATCTTTAACTAATACTACTCCGTTTTTAATAGGGCTGCCGCTTACAGTATAAATGATATCTGCTTTAATGGCTGTTTGAGCCAATGCCATACAAGGCAAGGCACATAACAAACAACTTATAATTTTATGTATCTGTTTCATGAATTAATTTTTGTGAATGCTAGATTATTGATTACCTATTTCATCATCGTGATTATGATATTCTTCTCTATCAGTTGAATACACTTTAAAGCCTCCTACTAAGAATGCTTTGTCTTCAGGGTTTTTAATATCGTATCGTTTTTTCCCTTCTACCCAGGTTTGTTCAACTTTGGTATATACACTGAAAGGATCGCCTGAAAGAATAATAAAATCTGCGTCTTTCCCTTTTTCTAAAGAACCGATACGGGAAGATAAATCCAACATTTTTGCACCATTAATAGTTAATGCTTCTAATGCTTTTTCTTTACTCATGCCAGCCTTAACACTTAATGCAGCACCACGGATTAATAAGCGGGAATCTGTAACGCCATCATCTGTATGAAAACCTGTTAACACACCTGCATTTGATAAAGCAGCACCGTTAGTAGATGAATAATCCATTGCTTCTAATTTGCCACCAGGAGATTCTATTACAATAATTGAACAAGGCACATTGGCTTTTGCAATTTGTTCGTACACTTTCCATCCTTCACTTACATGATGCAATACTACTCTGAAACCAAACTCCTGACTTAACCGAATAGCAGTTAAAATATCATTTTCTTTATGTGTATGAAAATGTACCACTCGTTTGCCCTGCAACACTTCAACCAACGGTTCTAAACGCAAATCTCTTTCAGGCAATTTGGATGAATCTTTGCCTGCCTTTTCAATTTTCTTTTTATACTCCTGTGCTTTTACAAATAAATCTCTATCCATTGCAGCACTCTTTGCTCTTGTTCCCGGAAAGCCTGTTGTACCACGCATGGGGTTAGTACCATTAGCCATTTTCATTCCACCAAAAACACCTTTTTCATTTACTATAATTAAGTCTTCCATTACTTGTGCTTCACGCATTTTAACATACACGGTTTGTCCGCTCATTAAATGGCCACTGCCGGGCATAATGTTTAAAGTAGTTAAACCGCCTGCCAATGCTTTTTTAAAACCATCGCTGGTGGGATTGATAGCATCGAATGCTCTTGTATCAGGATTTAATGCAGAAGAATTATCGCCACCTTCAGGGCCTCCTAAATGAGAATGTGTATCAACAATGCCGGGCATAATTACTTTGCCTTTAGCATCTTGCACAACAGCATCTGAAGGTATGTTTAATGAAGCATCTCCAACCGCTACAATTTTTCCGTCTTGTACAATTAAAGTGCCGTTGGTAATGGGTTTGCCCGTAACGGGATAAATGGTTGCCCCTTTAAAAGCAATGGGTTTTGTTTGTGCCGATAAAGTACAGCTTATGCTTATAAGCAATACCGGCAACAGCAAAAATTTTCTCATGTTATTTTGTTTTTTGAAGGATGGGTAAGATAGATAGAAAATGTGAATGTGCAAATTTGAAAAATGTACTGATGTATAAATTATGTAAACCAACGACAGCTCTTAAAGAGGTTGTCGGGTAAAGTATCAGCAGTTTAATTACTTTTCATTTTATGCCAAAAGAAGGCAACACCAAAACCAATGGCAACATATATTAATAAACGAATGATGATGGTGATTGATTTTTTATTCATGTTGTAAATGATATTCTTTTTGTAAAAAAATAATTAAAGCGTTTGAGTATGTTGAATATTGTTTAAGCATTCTGAAATAAACTGCTAATGCACCTCGTTGACTAAGAATATGGCCACCAAACTCAATTACTTTCTTTTTATCATTGGTTAAATAAGTGAATACTGTAGCACTATTTAAAACTTCATCACTCTTAAATCGTCTGCCATCTTTTACAAAGAGAGAAAAATCTAAAACTGAATACCTTTCTCGTACATTTTCAGATAGATATTTTAAATAATCCGCTAATTGTGTATTCAATTCTGTAATTAGATTATCTAATTTATTTAAACTATCTACCACATTTTGTTTTCTTATCAATCGCATATTACCGGCACTTTTCAGTTGTGTTAACGTATTTCGGTTAAACGTAATAGCATTGAAAGAAACAGCAAATGAACTTAAACGATACACATTTTTAATAGTTTGTTGCGATTCATCTTTACTAAGCAGAAATGTTGAAAGCGAATCTAATTTTTCTATTCTTATTGTATCCTTAAAAACTTCAGCTAACTGAATAGAATCAGATTTTAATTCTTTTAACATTGAAACGATGTATTCTTTTTCTTTTGTATTATCGGTGATGTGTTCACGAATATTTTCTGCAATAAAACCCATAGTTACAGCTATAAAAATCATGAGACCTTCTAATAAATATTCTTTGAAAGATTTTTTTTCTACGTGTGGGTGATGATGTACTTCCATAATTGAAGTTGCTGGTTTCAAGTTTAAGGTTTCAGGTTGTTGTTCTATGGGCAGCGGACTATTGACTGTGGGCTGTTCTCCACTGTCATCTGCCATCTGTGAACTATCATCTATGTTTTGTTCTTCATTCATGCTATTTATACAATTTTAAAATTATCTGCATCATTCAAAAAAGGAAATTTACTTCTGATATTTAGTAAATCCTCTCTGTTTAATATTATGGTAAAAATATCTTCTTCATGTGCTTTACTGTACATCACTTCACCTAAAGGATTTATTACCATACTATCTCCGCTGTGGTAAATATTATTACCATCATTACCTACCCTGTTTACCCCGATAACATAACATTGGTTTTCTATAGCCCTTGCAGTAAGCAATGTTTTCCATGCAGTGTTTCTTCTTTCGGGCCAGTTGGCAACATATAGTAAAACATCATACTCGGCCTCATTATCAGCATCGGCTTTTTGTTGCCTTGCCCAAACAGGAAAGCGTAAATCATAACAAATCTGCAGGTTTATTTTCCAGCCTTTAACCTGAGCAATTAATCTTTTATTACCCGGCGTATAGTGTTTGTCTTCTTCTGCATAAGCAAAGCAATGCCGTTTGTTGTAATAACCGTATTGCCCATTTGGTAACATCCAGATTAAACGATTATAAAAAGCATCGTTTTCTTTTATTATTAAACTTCCTGTAACAATAACTTTTTTATTGGCAGCAACTTTCTTCATCCAGTTAATAGTATCTCCGTCCATTGTTTCTGCAAACTTTTCAGGCTGCATACTAAAGCCGGTACTGAACATTTCAGGCAATACAACTACTTCTGTTTTTTCTTTTATAGCATTAATTTTTTCTTCCAGCATTTGCAGATTGGCTTGCTTGTTTTCCCAAAAAAGATTGGTTTGTATTAATGAAAAAGTAAGTGTTGACATTAAAATTGATTATGCAATAAAAATAATCAATCATTATTTCAATCGGTAAGTAAATTGAATACTTACATATTGATCAGTAAGAAACTGTGTGGTACATTCTCTTGAAACATTATGTAGTTCAAGTTTTAAAAGAACTCGTTTTGCAGCTATTGCAAAGCCAAATATTCCCTCCCACATAAAAGTTGAAGCTTGCGTAGTAAAACCGTTTTTGTTATTGGCAGATAAACTGCCTTGTACGGTTGCATTATAAGCCTGTGCTGTAATTTGTGGCTGAAAGTACAAATAGCATTCGGTTTTATCTGTTGCTGTATTACTTATTAAAGAGCTTTTATCAATAGTGTTCATAAAACCTGTTGCCAATAAAATACCTGCCTGAGCATTGGTATAAACATTGCCAACATTAACCGTGAGTAATGGTAATGCTTTAATTGAAAAATTATCTTTTGTGTTAAACAATACCGGCATATAAGTTATACCGGCATTTATACAAATATTTTGTTTCAGCTGATATTCCCAACCACTTACTTCATATAAGCCAACAGCTTTATGTAATGATTCCTGGAAATCTTTTCCGAAAGATGCATTACCGATAGTACCTAAAGAAATATTCCATTTAATACTATTGTTCTTTATGAAAAAATTTTGGCCGTATTCTGCAAATAAATATCCGCAAAAAGGCCTGTCCATTAGTTGCGTAGTAGTTAGGTCTAAAAATAAAGGAGTATAAATTTTCTGAGCCAATGTAAAGTACTGCTCATAAGTTTTATTGTTATGATTTATTGTATTGCTGTAAGTAAAGAAAAGCCCGTTGGTATAGTATCTGTCTTGACCGTTTAATAAATAAGCATCGTTATCTGACTGAATTGTAACAGCAGCATTGTTTTGTGAAAAAGAACAGATAGATAAAAAACAAAATGATATGGCAACAAGAAATTTCATTCAGCATATTATTATTCTTTACACATAACCACCGTAAATCTATTATAACTATTTACGGAGTTATTTATTTCGCAGTTCTTTTATAGCATTACTTATTAATCCTTGTTCAAAACCTTTTTGCAATAAATAATGGGTTGTTTTAGCTATTCTGTTTAAATATTGCTCTGCTTTTAAACTGTTCCATTTTTTTTCTGCAAGGCTTTTCAGCACAGCAAGGTATTCATCTTCTTCAATTTCCTTTATTGCTTTTTTAATATTATAGACACTTACTTTTTTTTGTTTCAGTTCATATTCAATTTTAACTCTTCCCCAATGTTTTAATCGGAATCTGCCACCGGCAAATTGTTTGGCAAATCGTTCCTCATTCAAATAATCTTCTTCAATTAAATTGCTCAATAACTGTTCTACCTCAGTTTTATATAAACCAAAGCCATATAATTTTTCCTTCACCTCAAAATGGCTTCTTTCCTGATAGGCACAGTAATGCCTGGCTTTTTGCAATGCCTGTTCGGGCGTTAATTTCTGCTTGAACATGAGTATAAAAGTACGTGAAAGGTGAACGGCGAAAACTGAATGGCTGGTAATATGCCTTTTACGTTGCACACCTGTTATAAACATTGGTAAATTATGTGTGGAATATTCAAATTTTAGATTAGGTTTGCCCGTACCGTTTATTGCGGTAAAAGCCATTAAAAAACATAATTGGTTATGAAGTTTATAGTATCGTCTTCTTCTTTATTAAAACACCTGCAACAAATAAGCGGTGTTATTAATGCCAACACTGTACTGCCTATTTTAGAAGATTTTTTGTTTGAAATAAGTGATAAAAAATTAAGTGTTACCGCTACGGATTTAGAAACTGTAATGCGTGTACAAATGGATATCGAAAGTAAAGCAAGCGGTAAGGTTTGTATTCCTGCAAAAATTTTATTAGACTCTTTGAAAAACATTGCAGACCAACCTTTGACTTTTAATATTGATAAAAGTTTTGCTGTTGAAATTACCAGCGATAACGGTAAGTACAAAGTAATGGGCGAAAACCCTGATAATTTTCCGAAAGAGCCTGCAAGCGATGATGCTACTTCTTTTACCATGACAAGCAGTGCATTGGTTACAGCCATTAACAAAGCATTATTTGCCGTAAGTAACGATGACCTTCGCCCGGCAATGACAGGTGTATTTTTTGAATTAAGTAAAGATGGCGTTCAGTTTGTAGCAACAGATGCACACCGTTTGGTGCGTTATAAAAGAACAGATGCCAAAGCTGCCAAAGCAGATTCGTTCATTGTTCCTAAAAAACCTTTGAATTTATTAAAGAATGCATTGCCTGATAATGATGATGAATTAAGCATCAGTTATAACAGTAATCATTTATTTGTTAGTCATGGAGATGTGCAAATGATTTGCAGATTGATTGATGCACGTTTCCCTGATTATAAAGTGGTTATTCCTTCCGATAATCCATACAAATTAGTTGTAAATAAAAATGATTTTCAAAATGCTTTACGCCGTGTAAGCGTGTTCAGTAATAAAAGTACCAACCAGGTAGCTTTAAGCATTACAGGTAGCGAATTACAAATGGCTGCACAGGATGTTGATTTTAGTTTTGAAGGAAATGAACGCATGAGTTGCCAATATGATGGCAGCGATATGCAGATTGCATTTAATGCTAAGTTTTTAATTGAAATGTTGAATGCTGCTGATACAACTGAAATTAAAGTTGAATTATCTACACCAACAAAAGCAGGTATTATTAAACCGACTGAGCAGGCAGAAAATGAAGAACTGTTAATGTTGGTAATGCCTTTAATGCTGAATAACTAAGCTTATTAACCGTTTCCTATAAAAGAAATCCTTTTGCTTTTTGTGAAAGGATTTTTTATTTTTAGAAAATGGAATTTCTACCTGTAAAATCTTTCGACTCTTACATAATCGCCCACATCTGGATGGGTAAATTAGAAGATTATGATATTGAATGTTATTTGAAAGATGAATACACCGTAACTATTGACCCGTTATTATCAAATGCAATTGGTGGAATTAAATTATGTGTTAATAGTGAAAAGCTCGAAATTGCTCAAAAACTTGTCATTCAATTTGAAGATGAAAGAAGAAAAAATGCGAAGTGCCCTAAGTGCCAATCGAATAATGTTGAATATATAACTGTTAGTAAACCTAAAAATTGGCTGGCTGCTATATTATCATTTTCATTTGCAAATTATACTTTAAGTGTAGATCAGGCTTATCATTGTTTCAATTGCGGTTATGAGTTTAAAGAAATAGAAGATATTCCTGTTGATATAAACTAACCTTTACAATAATCCCTTGCCATGTTTCAAAATATCATTCAATACTTTCAAACACTCGATCATCATCCTGCTCAACGTTTGACATTTTTAGTTGGCGGTCTTTTATTTTTCTGGATTCTGGAGGGTTCTATTCCTTTAATTCAACCTAATTATAAAAAGAATAAACTAAAACATGCAACGGTAAATTTTGGCTTTACAGTTATTCATTTAATCATCCATACCTTCTTAGCAATTATCATTATTAAAATAAGCGATTGGTGTAAAGCATTGCAATTCGGTTTAGTGTATTGGTTAAATGCAAATGTTATTGCAACCATCATTATTTCATTTTTAGTATTAGATTTTTTTGGCGGATGGTTGGTACATATAACAGAACATAAAATAAAATTTTTGTGGCGGTTTCATGTAGTACATCATGCAGATAATAATGTTGATGTTACAACAGGCTTAAGGCATCACCCTGTAGAAAGTGTATTACGTGGTGTATTCTTTTTTGCAGGCATTTTTATTTCCGGTTCACCCATGTATGCCGTAATGATTTTTCAAACCATATTGGTTTTATTTACTGCATTTGAACATGCCAACATCAGCTTATCAAAATCAATTGACAATATATTAAGCTACATTTTCGTTTCGCCCAATATGCATAAAGTACATCATCATTGGCAGCAACCTTATACCGATAGTAACTACGGTGCAGTATTGGCTGTTTGGGATAGATTATTTGGTACTTTTATGCAATTGGATGCAGACAAAATAAAGTATGGTTTAGACCGATATTATCCCAATGAACAAGATGAAAATTTCGGAATGCTGATGACAAAGCCTTTTAAAAAGATGAGTTGAATTTCAAACTGAGCAATTGAATAAACATTAAGCTTCATTTGCGTCGCATCCCGAAGTTTCGGGATACTGCAACAATTTTCTCAACTATTTACTTTCATTCCATGTTCTATAATTACTAACCTGCTCTTCATAATTTTCCGGAACATTTCTTAACGGTTCAACTACTTTTAATGTATCAAATAAATGCCTTGGCAATTGCTGATATAATTTGGTTCCCTCTGTTTTCCATGCTATCATTTCATCGCTTACTTCTTTAATCCGTTTTGCGGGATTACCAACAATTAAACTTCGCTTTTCAAAGCGTTCATCTGCTTTAATAAAACTCAAGGCACCAACAATACATTCTTCTTCCAACACAACATTATCCATTATTACTGCATTCATGCCCACCAAACAATTCCTACCAATTGTTGCTCCATGAATAACAGCACCATGACCGATATGTGCACCTTCTTTCAATATAACCGTAACACCCGGAAACATATGTATAGTGCAGTTCTCCTGCACATTGCAGCCATCTCCAATAATTATTTTACCCCAATCTCCTCTAACGGCTGCACCCGGACCAACATACACATCTTTACCAATTATTACATTGCCTGTAACAGTTGCTTGTGGATGAATAAAAGATGACTCATGTATAATTGGGGTGTAATTGTTGAAGGAGTAAATCATTATGAAGTATATAAAGTATATTAAGTAGTATAAAGTATGTTAAGATTTTTCTTCATCTCTCTTTTTACGTAAATAACTTAAATAACCATTAAGCAACCTTTCTATTTCTTTTCCTGAAGTTTTGAAAGTTTCTAATTGCTCATTTGTAATATATGCTTCATCAAAAGCATCAATTAAATGATTAATAGTTTCTGCTAACGACCCTCTTGCCTGAATACAAAAATGAATTTGGTCTGGATACGAAAATCTGCCATGACCTTCTGCTATCAGTGAATTTATTGAACGAGAACTTCTTATAATCTGGTCTATAAGTTTAAATTTCTCCTCAGGAGGAAAATATTTTGTAAGTAATCTAATTTCATTCTTAAAAATTCTTGATTTCTTCCACACCTCTAATTCCTCAAAACCAAAATTACTATTCATAATTCACTATTTACTTTAGATACCCTATAAACTCTATTTACTCATTACCGTCTTATTTGTACGAAAACATGTTCCTTTAAACAACGCAACTATATTATTATGTTGATTGGTTACAGTTATATGATACAAACCTGTACTTCTTCCATTATGCATTTCTTTGGCTTCTGCAATTAGTGTATCGCCAATGCTAACAGGCTTTGTAAAGTTGATGCTTGTATCTAATGCTACACTTAACACATTTCTGTTATTACATGCAAAAGCAAAAGCACTGTCTGCTAAACTAAATGCAATACCGCCATGAACAATACCAAGCCCATTCATCATTTCATCTCTTACAATCATTGAAATTTTACTGTACCCTTCTTTTATTTCAATAACAGTAATGCCCAGCCATTGAGAAAATTTATCATCCCTCATCATTTGCTCAACAACCTGTTTGGCAAGCTCATTTGCTGTATCCATAATAATTTTTTTGTACTTAGCTTTTGTAATACTATTAAGCTGTTGTTGCGTCGCACACTTTTACGGCAACAATTCTATTCACCAATAAAATTCGGCAAACGCTTTTCTAAAAAAGCAGCAACCCCTTCTTTAAAATCTTTGGTAGCAGCAGCTTTTTGTTGATATTCATCTTCCAACAATAGTTGCTCTTCCATACTATTTTTCACTGAACAATTCAATGCATGTTTTATATATGCCAATGCTTTGGTTGGCATATCAGCCAATGTTGTAGCAATCTTCCAACTTTCAGTTATAAAATTTTCTTCATTAAAAACTTTATACAACATACCCCATTGCAAAGCTTCTGTTGCAGTAATTTTATCGCCCAACACCATTAATGCACTTGCTTTTTGAAAACCTATTAATCTTGGTAATATAAATGTTCCGCCACTATCAGGTATTAAACCAATTTTACTAAACGCCTGAATAAAAGAGGCATTTTCATGTGCAACTACAATATCGCAGGCTAAAGCCAAATTAGCACCGGCACCCGCAGCAACGCCATTAACTGCACAAACAATCGGCTTAGCAATATTTCTTATTCTATTAATAATCGGGTTATAATGTTCACTCAAAATTTTATTCATGCCGGGGCCGTTGGGGTCAACCACTTCTGCTAAATCCTGTCCGGCACAAAAGCCTTTACCAGCACCGGTTATATAAATACATCTTACTGCTTTGTTATTAGCTGCTTCATCTAATTGTTGCTGTAACAGCAAAGCCATTTCTCTGTTAAATGAGTTTAATTTATCAGGCCTGTTTAATGTTATAACAGCTACTGCATTTTTTATCTCGAATAAAATTGATGACATAATTAATGGCATTTAAAATAATCGAATGGTTCTTTACAATCGTTACATTGATACAATGCTTTACAAGCCGTACTTCCGAATCTTGAAACTAACTGAGTATTGAATGAACTGCATTGAGGGCATTGCACAGTTTCTTCTTCCTGAAAAGAATCCGGTGTGCAAACAGCTTGCTTAGTATTAGGAGGAGCAATACCGTAAGCTTTTAGTTTTTGTTTGCCTTCTTCACTCATCCAATCAGTAGTCCATGCAGGTGATAAAATATTTTTTACTGTAACGTTTTTGTATCCATGCTCTGCTAATGCCAATTTTATATTGATACTTATCATATCCATTGCAGGGCAACCGGAATATGTTGGCGTAATAATAACTTCAATTTTTTCGTCATTTACAATTACATCTCTTATAATTCCTAAATCTGCAATGGTAAGTACAGGAACTTCGGGGTCTGTAACCTTTGAAAGAATTGAACGGATTTTATTTATCTCACTCATATAGCCTATAACTTAATAAAGATAGCACACTCAACTAAAAAATACACAAGCTTACTATGTTACTTGAAAATAATTGCTAATATTGTTATAAATAAACTTATATGAAGCTTAGAATTGTTTTGCTTTCAGCAGCATTTATTTTGAGTAATGCGTTATTGGCTCAGGGAATAAAATCATTAACCAAAGGACAGAAAATTGTTCAGTTACAAAACAATACTATGAATATGAAGATGGAGGTCATGGGGCAGGAAATGGAACAAAAAATGAGTATGAATACAACAGGCGAACTAAGTATTGCTGAACTAAAAGAGGATGGAGTTAAAATTGAAATGAAGCAAACTAAAATGAAGATGCATACATCTGTAATGGGACAAGAAATTGATTTAGACACAGACAACCCCGATGATGAAAAATCCAAACAATTGGCAAGTAGTTTAAACAAAATAATTACTGTACTAACTGATAAAAATTCTTTGATAACAGACATGCAATTAGATGAGCAAACTAAAGCTTTAATGAATAGTAACCTGGTTGCAGGAATGGCAGTAGGACAGCCACTTTCGTTTTTATTGATGCTTCCGGAAAAGCTTGCTTTAAATTCAGCCTGGAAAATATCTTACGGTACAGATAGCACTATTAAAGCAGTCTATAACTATACAGTAACGTCTATTGATAACGGCTTAGTAAATTTAGCTTTTACGGGTTCAATGAATATGAGTACTACTACGCAAACCAATGGAATGAGTGTAGTGATGAAGATGAATGGCCCTATTAATGGTACAGCAACTGTGAATACCAAAACATTTTTTGTTGTAAAAAGAACAACTACTATGGATATGAAGGGTAATACTGAAGTTGCAGGTCAAACCATTCCTTTTGGAATGAAAGCCACAACAGAAGAAAAATATAATTACTAATAGAACCTTTTTACTGTTACCATTCTGCATTAGGATAGGCTCTCTGTAAATGCTGCATTTCAGCTAAAATATAGCCTAAGTGTTCTGTGTGTATACCTCTTTTACCACCGGTTTGATTGAATACTTTTTCTGGTAATGATAATGTTGCTTCTTCAAAAACAGTTTTTACTTTTTCAGTCCATTGTTGCTGAATCAGCTTTAAATCAATAGCCATTTCAACTTCATAATCTGCAGCTATAAACATTTCGTTTGTATAGTCTTTTAATGCTTCAACAGCATTCGTCATACGTTCATTACTTTCTTCAGTTCCATCTCCCAAACGTATTACCCATTCACTGCTCCAGCGAATATGATACATTACTTCTTTAATGGCTTTAGCTGCAATTGCCGCCAATTGTTGATTGCTATGATTTTGTAATTGCTGAAACAAATACAATTGATAAGTAGAAAAATAAAACTGCTTTAAAATGGTTTGTCCCCAATCTCCGTTAGGCAATTCAACCAATAACAGATTTTTAAAATCTCTTTCATTTCTTAAATAAGCTAAACTATCTTCTGAAGCCTCCCTAAATCCCTCCGAAGGAGGGACTTTTACATCTTGTAAGTTTTGCTGTTCATTAATTAATTCAGCAGCATATTGATAAAAATTTCTCGATTGCCCTAATAGGTCTAACGCTATATTAGTGAGTGCAATATCCTGTTCTAATATTGGCCCATGCCCGCACCATTCACTGTTACGATGAGAAAGAATGAGTGTACTATCTGCAAGGAAAAGTATATAAGGAATTAGGCATTGGGAATTAGGGCTTTGCTTCATTGTTTTTATTTGAAGAGGTATTTTTTGATTTGTCTAAATAAGCAATGTAACCATTAATCAATTTGAAGATTAACTCACATTTTTCTTCATGGGCTTTTAATATTTCTTCAGTAATATATTTTTCATCAAACGCTGTTTGAAGATGTTCCATTGTTTCTGTAACAGAACCTCTTGAAATAATAAAAAAGTTTCTTGTGTCTCTATAAGTATACCTGCCATAGCCTTCAGCTATATTAGCAGTAATTGCTCTTGATGACCGAATAATTTGGCTGACAAGTTGAAATTTTTCATGGGTTGGAAAACTTAAAACCAAACTGGATATTTGCATTCTTAATTCTCTCGCTTTAATGTAAGATTCAAGTTCTTTATAACCCTTATAATTCATGTGAAGGCATTTTACTAATTCCAAATTACCAATTACTTTTTACATATGCCCTACTTCATCAGGTAAATTGTAAAAGGTTGGATGACGATAAATTTTATCTTTTGCCGGCTCATATAATTCTCCTGCTTCATCAGGGTTTGATGCTGTGATGTATTTACTTTCAACTACCCAAATGCTTACGCCTTCCATTCTTCTGGTATAAACATCTCTGGCATTTTCAATGGCCATTTGTGCATCGGCTGCATGTAGGCTGCCAACATGTTTATGATCTAAGCCTTGTTTGCTTCTTATAAAAATTTCCCATAAAGGCCAGGATGATTCTGTTGAAGTTGATGAAACTCCTGTTTCAATTTCTCCATAGTCGCCATAAAAAAATTTATTAATGTATGTTTTCATTTTTGTTTGTTGAATATTGACTTGAACGTTGAAGTGTGCGACGCAAGAACTGCTTAATAGTAGTACCAAAGTTTAGTTCAAAAAAACTATGCAGCATTTTGCTTTACGTTTTCAGCTTTCTTTTTTGCATGTGCCATTGCCGCAGCTCTAACCCATGCTCCATCTTCATGTGCTTTTTTTCTGGCGTTTAAACGTTGTTTATTGCAAGGGCCATTGCCTTTAACCACATTCCGGAATTCATTCCAGTTTATTTCACCAAAATCATAATGACCTCTTTGTTCATTCCATTGCAAATCTTTATCGGGCAATGTCATTCCTAATACTTTTACCTGTTCAACACACATATCTACAAATTGCTGGCGAAGCTCATCATTTGTTTTACGTTTTATTTTCCATTGCATGCTTTGATCGCTGTTCGTACTTTCACTATCTCTCGGGCCAAACATCATTAAACTCGGCCACCACCAACGATTGATGGCATCCTGGCACATTGCTTTTTGTTCAGGTGTTCCTTTGCTTAACACTAATAATATTTCAAAACCCTGACGTTGATGAAAACTTTCTTCCTTGCAAATACGCACCATTGCACGTGCATAAGGCCCGTAGCTTGTTCTGCATAACATTACCTGATTTAATATAGCAGCACCATCAACCAACCAACCGATAGCACCCATATCGGCCCATGTTAATGTTGGGTAATTGAAGATAGAAGAATATTTAGCTTTGCCTGTTAACAGTTGTTCAATCATTTCATCTCTGCTGATGCCTAATGTTTCTGCAGCACTGTACAGATATAAGCCATGCCCGGCTTCATCCTGAACCTTTGCCAATAAAATAGCTTTACGTTTTAATGATGGTGCTCTTGTTATCCAATTACCTTCAGGTAACATGCCAACTACTTCGCTGTGAGCGTGTTGACTTATTTGACGAATATTCGTTTTTCTGTATGCATCGGGCATCCAATCTTTCGGTTCTATTTTAGTTTCAGTATCAATTTTCTGCTGAAACAATTTTTCTCCCAAGGAGTTCTTTTGAACAAAATCCTGCACTTCCATTTTTTAAAATTTGCGGGGTAAAAATAACTTTTTTACTATAAAAGCTAACAATTGTTAGCATTAAATAGTTTTACTTTTCAGAAATTTTTATAAGTGAAACAGCTTGTTGCTTTAATAATTACTTTGTTAGTTGCCGCCGGCAGCCTTCAATCTCAAACAAATGCTCCGTTTGCAGCAGATATTGCTGCATTTAAAAAGCAGGACAGTATTCAGTTTCCCGCTAAACATCAGATTTTATTTATCGGCAGTTCCTCTTTTACCAAATGGAAAACAGTGCAACAGGATTTTCCTGATTATAAAATTTTAAACAGGGCTTTTGGCGGTTCTACATTAGTTGATGTGATAAGATATGTGGGCGATGTTGTTTATCCTTATAAACCCAAACAGATTATTATTTATTGTGGTGAAAATGATATTGCGGCTTCTGATACTGTAACGGCAGCAATGGTTTTACAACGCTTTCAAACATTATACAAACTGATAAGAAATAAGTATAAAAAAATTGAAATTGATTATGTTTCAATCAAACCAAGCCCTGTAAGAATTAAATTCAGACCGGTTGTTGAACAAGCCAATATGCTATTGAAAAGCTTTATTGCTACTCAAAAACACGCAAAGTTTATAAATGTATTTAATGATATGCTGAATGCAGACGGAACAATAAAACAGGAATTATTTATTTCAGATAACTTACACATGAATGAAAAAGGCTATGCCATCTGGCAAAGAATTATTCAGCCGTATTTATTCAAGTAATTATTTAATATCGTAATCAACAACAACTTTATTTGTAGTGGGATGAGATTGACAGGTAAGGATAAAGCCTTGCTTTACTTCGTCTTCTTCTAAACCATAATTTACATCCATACTCACATTGCCTTCTACCAGTTTAGCTTTACAGGTACAACACATACCGCCTTTACAGGCATAAGGTAAGTCTGCACCTTGTTGCAAAGCTGCATCTAAAATAGTATTGGTATTAAAAGGCAAATCAAAATCAAAACTTCTTCCATCTACTTTAATAGTTACATTACAGCTTGCAGCATTGTCAGTAACAATAGCTTGTTTTATTAAAGCAGAAGCATTGGTGTTAACAGTATTAAATAACTCGAAATGAATTTTCTTTTTATCAACACCTTTAGTCTCCAAAAAATCTTTGATTGAAAAAATCATTTCCTGCGGACCGCAAATAAAAAACTCATCAGCATTTACTGAAATAATTTTATCAAACAATATTTCGCATTTAGGTGTATCAATTCTTCCGAAATTCAGTTCACTGTCTGTTCTTTCTTTACTTAAAATATACACAACCTGAAAGCGGTTAATGTATTTATTTTTCAATGCTTCTATTGCTTCTTTGAAAATTACGGAAGCCACATTTTTATTACCATACACTAAAGTAAAACTGCTTGCAGGCTCTGTTTGTAAGGTTGTTTTTATAATGGAAAGAATAGGCGTAATACCGCTTCCTGCTGCAAAAGCAACATAATTTTTTTTATTGTCTGGCTGTAATTGAGTGAAGAATTTTCCCGCAGCAGGCATTACTTCCAGAACATCTCCTGCTTTTAATTGTGTATTGGCAAAAGTTGAAAAAATACCGTTATCAACTTTTTTTATGGCAATTCTGAAATCATTTTCTAAAGGGGAAGAGCATAAAGAATAAGAGCGTCTTACTTCTTCATTATTAATAAAAGTTTTTACAGTAATATTCTGGCCCTGCGTATAACTGAACTTTTCTTTTAAATGAGCCGGAATATCAAAAGCAACAGAAACACAATCAGCGGTTTCATTTCTTACTTCTTTAACAAGCAATTTTTCAAAATGCAAAGACATGAACAAATAGTTATTTTCTCAATCCACTTACTAAAATACTTACCATATTTTCTTCTAATTCTTTGCCGTTAATTTTTTCTTTGCTTCTATGCCAGCTTTCTATACCGCTAACAGCATGAAGCATAATTAAAACAGCAGTAGGGGCATCAATTTTTTTAATTTCTTTTTTCTTAATGCCATCCTCAATAATGGCTGCAATACGCCTGCGGTATGTTCTGCGTTGTGTTTGAAGATTGGCCAGATATGGTTCTTCTAAATGTTTCCATTCTCTATCGCTCACATATACTTCATCAAAATGCTTAACCATTCCCGTTATATGAAAGCGTAACAATTTTTCAATTTTTTCTAAAGAAGAAATTTTCTCAGCTTCTATATCACTTATCATCTGCATGTAGCGGTTGGCAACATCAAAGCAAATAATGTTCAGCAATTCATTTTTACTTTTAATATGGTTGTATAAGCTGGCAGCTTCAACACCCACTATATCTGCCAATTCCCTCATGCTGGTGGCTTTAAATCCTTTTTCTTTAAAAAGTGCGGCGGCTTTTTCTATAATAACTTCACGACGGCTGGTTGTATCGTTAGTTTTAATTCTTCCCATAATTCAAAAATACACTAACAAACGTTAGCAGCAAATGTTTCTTTGTTTCTGTTAGTTTAAAATAAAAACCCCGCTTAATGCGGGGCTGGCTTTACAAAATTTATACAAATTATTTTGCAGGTGTGGCTGCCAAACTAATTGGTAATGTGGCTTTCACATCATCCCAAAGCATGATAAGATTAGCACCTGTTTTAGTTTCTTCAAAATAAATAGTGAAGTTTTCAACTACATCAGGGTTCTTTTCAACTTTAGCATCAGCACGGGTAACATCTTTTTTAATATCATAAGAATAATTACCCCAACTGTAATTATCGTTGCTTACTACTATCGTCCATTTATCTGCTGCGGGCAGGCAATACAATGTATATCTGCCTTTCTCAATAGCCTTGTTGCCAATTTTTACATTCTTGAAAAATTCAATTTCTGTTGCTTCATTAGCACCTAAACGCCACATTTCATTATACTTTACAATACCATCAAAAATGGTACGGTTGTTTTTTTGCTGGCGACTGTAAATAATTCTGGCAGTTGGTGCATCTTTAACCTTACCATTCAGTTTTAAAATAGGGTAATTGGCAGGCCAATAGCTCATGTCCATAGGACTTTTATCTAAATCCGTTGGCTTTTGCTGGGCATTAACACCCAGTACAATACATACAAATGCAATAAGTAAAAGCGTTTTTTTCATGACTTGTTATTTAGATTGAAAAACAAATATAAAGTGCTAATTGTTTACCAACTGTTCTAATTGACGGGCAGCAAAGTTTTTAACTTCGGGAAAGAAAATATTATAGCAAGTATGTAAGCTTTTATAATGTTTATTGAAAGCCTCAAAAGCTTCGTGCCAGGAAGATAAATACTTTGCCCTTCTTACCAAACCTTCAAAGCTTCTTTCAATTCCCCATGTAAACTGATAGTTGTATAACCAGTTTTGTTTTTGCATGTAAGGAAACAGGTTTTGAAATTTTAAGGGGAGCACTTCAATATGTTGTTGCAAAATAGTGTAGGTGTAAAGAGAAAATTTTTCTAAAGCAACACTATCATAAAACTCTTTGGTATCAATTGCCAGAAAATGATCGTATACAACATCTACAAATGCACCTGCATATAAACCAACAGCAGGTTTAAAAAATTGCTTTGCTTCCGCTGTTGTAGCATGAGCATCGGTAAAAGTATCTATTGCTCTATGCAATGCAATTCCTTTCTGAATGTCGATAGCATAATCAAATTTTTTCTTCCCTTTAATAAAATCGCTGCACATATTTCCTAATAATATCTGCTCATTATTAAAAGAAAGGTAAGCATGTGCCAGATAATTCATGTGAGAGCTTATTTCATAATGTTTGAATGAAGCCAGCTATTCATTATTGCCAACACTTCCGATGAAAAGGTTTCATCAATTTTTGCATACTCTGCAACAGAAACAGAACATTCGGTACAATGTTGAAATAAATGATTTAATCCCGGTAATATTTTAACTGTTACATTTTTATTATGTGCTGCCTGCAATGCTTTTTGAATAGCAGGCACATTATCCTCAGGGTAAACCTGCTTATCTTTTTCTCCGTTTAAAACCAAAACAGGGCAGGTAACTTTACTCCAGAAAACAGAAGGTTCTGTTGCAATAAAATATCTTAACCAGGGTATCAGTTCTTTCTTAACCTGCATATTGGCATAAATATCTGCACTTACATTTTTTGCGTTTAAAGGAAGTAAAATACTATCAGCATAAGCTGACTGCCATGTTGTGAAAATTTTTTTTACTCTATCAAGAATTAATGAATCGGATTCGTTAGCGTAATCATGTATAGTATATAATGTTTGTTTGGTTAAGTTGAAGTAAGCATCAAACACAGTTTGAGAAACTTTACCTTTTAAGGGGTCTGTCTGTTGCTTTAATAAAATTGCTGCACCTGATACACCTGTTCCTGCCAAAGAAATAATAAATGCCAGTTTAGGATACTTTGTAAAAACAATCGGTGCAATAAAACCACCTTCGCTGTGACCTATAACACCTATTTTATTTTTATCAATTTCATTTCTGGTTTGTAAATAGTTTATGCTTGTTAAAACATCATTCGAATAATCTAAGCTGGTAGCATTCGCAACATCGCCTTTGCTTTTACCCTTAGTTCTGTCGTCTACCCGTAAAACAGCCATGCCGTTGTTGGTTAAGTAATCTGCTATTACGGCAAATGGTTTATGATTAATAATGGTTTCGTCTCTATCCTGTAAACCACTACCTGTAATAAGCACAGCAACAGCAAAAGGCCCTTTTGTTTTAGGATAAGTTAATGTACCCGCTAAATGAACAGATTTATCAGCATTATTATACTCAACACTATCAACAGTATAATTAAAAGGCGGTTGCGGCGTTTGTGGTTTTATTGTTTGCTGTGCTGCTGCACTAAAAGGCATTATTAGTAACAGCCATTTTAAAAGTTTAGTCTGCATTATTTGTTTGTTTTTTGAAAAATAGATATGAGAATATTATTGGTATGATAGTAACAACAAGTATTATAAACAGAAATATGAACACTGCTATTTTAAAGGGTATAATAAAAGTTAGCGGCGTTAAAACAATTCCTCCCCAAAACCAAAGTTTACCGCCTAATCGATGTGTGGCTTTCCAGTTGGCTTCGCTTTCCAATGTCCATGGTGTTCTGATACCAATAAAGTAATTAGGTTTTATGTTAATCATGGCATTTCCTAATAAACAAAAGAACAGGCTTAGTAAAGGCAGCATTCCTTTTTGTATAAGAATATCATTACCTAACGATGCATTAATTATTATCAGTTGCAATAAGCTGAAAAAAGTAATAACAATAAACAGAATTTTATCTACCAATTTAATGGAAACTGCTGCATACTTTTTAGGGTCTATAGCAGAAAGATTTTTAAGAATGAAGTATATGAATACTGATATAGGTGTGATGATAAAAACCGTAGTCCAGCTTTCAGACTTATTGCCAAATTTATCAGGCCCATTTAATCCATAATGAGTAGGAATAGTTGATGGCAGGTCTTTATAAATGATTGATAAATAAACAGCGGGTAATATTATCAATACAAACAAAAACAAATCAACTATTGATATCTTTTTCATTTATTTCTTTTTTTATTGTTTGAAAGCTGCATTAACCATTGAATAATTTCGTCTGTAACTGTTGTATTAATAGAGTAAAAAATAAATTGACCTTTTTTTACGGCTACCACTAAGCCTGCTTGTTTTAATAAATCCAAATGATGAGAAATACTTGGTTTTGAAATATGGAATTCATCAGCAATTTCTCCCGCTGTTAAATCCTGTTTTTTCAATAAATCAAGTATATCTCTTCGTGTAGCATCATTTAAAGCTTTAAAAAGAATATTCACTCGGTTTCTGTTTAAATATTTAGACAAATATCTAAATATTATTCGAAAACCAACAAAAAAATTTATTACGCATCAACCGTTCATACCTGTTAAAAAAACTTAACAGTATGTCATCACAATTTTAAACATAGTTAAGAATTTCTTCCAAACCCTTAACAGATAAAGGTTTCAAAAGAAAATTAACATTCATTAACCAATGCAATAACACCGCTCATCACAAACCAAATAATATGGCTGTAACTAATCACAATGTACTTCGTCAAGCGTATGTGTGATTCTACTTTTGACTTGTCAATGCAAAAAATGACAACAAAAAAATCAAACAATAATATTCTTAAACTTAAAAAACAAACAAAATGAAAAAATTAATCATCGCAGCTTTTATAGCTGTAGCAATTACAGGCAGTGCCTTTGCAAAACCAACAGAAACAACTACAGAAACAGTTTCTTACAGAGTATTAAACAGTTTTAAAGCAGATTTTGCTGATGCAGAAAATGTATCATGGAAAATTGACAAAGACTTTGTGAAAGCATCTTTTATTTTAGAGAATGAAAAAATGGAAGCTTTTTATAACAATGATGGAGAATTAATAGCAACAAGTAAAGCAATTGCTTTTGATAAACTACCAAAAAAAGCTTTAAAAACAATTACCACTAAATACCCTTTCCCTCCGTATTCATTAGAAGAATGCATTGAGTTAACGAATGCAGATGGTGTAACAAATTATTATGTAAATCTTAAAAAAGGTTCAGAAAAATTACCGTTAGAAATTACTAAAACAGGAGATGTATCTGAATTTAAAAAAGGTTCTAAATAAACTATATCCTATCATAAATAAAAGTTGCAGTTGAGTTTAGTAAATAAGCCTCGCCTAAAGCGGGGCTTTTTGCTTTATAAAAGAATTGATTGTTATAAATTCTCCTTCCTTACTTAAATCAGTAATTAACCTGTTGAGTTTGTTAAGTAAAATTTCTTTGCAGTCTTTTCTTGTATAAGCAGGTAAGCCATATTGCTCAATATCAGTAAACTCCCACGGATGAAAATATAAACACACGTAACCATCTTTCTTTAATGTTTGTTGAGTTAACATTTTAAAGACGGCATAAGGAAAATTTTTGAATGATAGCCAAAATAAAGAAATGCGTTGCGGACTAACAGAAGCAGGCAATCTTACTATGCCTTCTTCTTTATACAAGGTTCTTGGCAAATGCAAATTATTATACCTGCCGGGTAAATAAGTTGGGTTTATGGAAGAATCATATTCATAGCCTGCTTTCTTTACTTCACTCATATCAACTTTTCTCATTCTCGGCATACGCAAACCGGTAACAGGTTTACCGGAAATTTCTTCCAGCTTTAATTTAGATTGCAGCAAATGTTCATTACTAAAATCTGAATGATAATAAGTATGCGATGCGATTTCATGATTAATTGCCAAAGCTTTTATCTGTTCCGGGAAATGAATAGCATAAGTAGCAGTTGTAAACAAAGTACAAGGTGTTTTCCCGGTATTGATTACAGGTAATATTTTTTGCATGCCGGCATCTCCTACTTTCAACTGTTCGGCTAAATCTATGTGGTGATTGTACTCTAATGGCATATCAAACTCTTCCACATCAAAACTCAATAATATAAAACGCTCTTTTGCCATTATACTTTTACCGTTGAGAATTTCAACTTCGTTTCAGTAATTGATAAAAATTGTTGCTTCCACATTTGAATAATTATTATTAACCAGAGCACAAAACAAGGTAATGCTTTTAATGAGTATGGCCTTATTATATGGTCTCGTACATACGGAGTAAAAATATCTGAGTAAGAAAAACTGGTTAGCAATAAAGCAAAAATGAAAACTGAGTTAACCCATTTCTTATGCTCTTGTAAAACATACCAGATACAAACAGCAGGAAATGCAATAATGTATGTTGGAGATTCTGCACTGGTTGTAAAAATTACTGTCATAATTAAAACAAGGCAAAGCAGATACAGCCTGAAACGCACATCCACAAAGAATTTCCATTGCATGTATTGCGTAAGAAAAAGTATAACAGCCGGAACGGTAATTAAATAATTTTTAAAATTGGCAATACCAAAAATTCTGCGAACCATACCCATTACAGAAATATCCTGATAATCATTATTAATATCTAACCTTACATTTTTAGCTGCTTTAAAAACCAATTCCTCATACCAATCAACATAAGATTGAATTACAAAATGAGGAGATGAAATAATCATGGGTAATACAAACAAAACAACACTCCATACAATTCCCCAAACAATAAATTTTATTTTATTATTACTAAAGAAGAAAAAGGCTAACCCTACAATACCATACAGTTTAATGAATGTTGCCAAGGCTATAAATAACAAAGCCCACACTTCTTTTCCTTTATTAATAAAAGTAAAACCGAGTATTAAGCAGGCACAAATCAGGGCATTACTTTGTTGCCATTCAGAAGTAATCATTAATTCGTGTGCACAAAAAATTAAAATAGCATTTTGTAATTTTTGTTGAACAGGTAATTGTCTTATTGCAACAAATAATATCAACGCATTAAACAGTACCCATACAATACAGCCGGCATAATTTCCTAACAAAGCAAAAGGTGCAAATAAAATACTGAAGGTTGGCCCGTAATGGTTTACATCTAAGTACTCATTCGGGTATTCGTCAAATAAGTTGGTTTGATGTAAAGTATGTTCAAAAACACCTTTAAAAATGAGAAAATTATTGGGCGGGTAATGATGCCAAAGCTCTTGTACAACCCCAATAAATGCAAAACCAAACCACAATGCAATAGCAATATTTTTATTGTAGAAGAAATTTTTAAAACTCAGTTTTTCTGTCTGCAAATCATTCATTATTTATTTCAGATTAGTTTCCTTTACAATATAATGCGGTCTTTGTTTACTCTGCATAAACAGTTTGCCTAAATACATTCCTATAATTCCCAGAATCATTAACTGTAATCCACCAAAGAAAACAATAGTAACAATTAACGATGCCCATCCGGAAATAGTATGACCAAAATACATACTGTATAAAACATAGGGAACGTATAACAAAGAGAGTATGGCAAATAAAAAGCCAAGATAAATTGCAATACCCAAAGGTTTTACACTGAAAGAAGTTATACCTCTTAAAGCAAACTGAACCATTTTTTTAAACGTGTACTTGCTTTTTCCTTTAGTTCTTTCAGCAGGTTCATATTCAATACCGATTTGTGAGAAGCCCATCCACTTAATTAAACCACGCCAAAATAAATCATCTTCCTGAAAATTCTTTGCAACGCTTATCGCACTCTTATCCATCAATCTGAAATCTGCTGTTCCGCTTTCTAATTCAATATCACTCAACCTGTTCATTACGTTATAAAACATTTCAGAAGTACGGCGTTTCAACATCGGCATTTCTAAATGATCTTTACGAATGGTATAAACTATATCGTAGCCTTCTTCCCATTTTTCCAATAGCTTAGGAATTAAGCTTGGCGGGTGTTGCATATCACCATCCATACTAATTACACAATCACCGGTAATCATATCAAAGCCAGCCTTTATGGCGTTTTGATGACCGAAATTTTTAGAGAAGGAAATAAAAAACACATGAGCATTTTCAGCAGCAACTGCTTTTATTTCCGCAAGTGTTTTGTCTTCACTTCCATCATCAACAAAAATCACTTCATATAAATAAGGCAAAGAAGATAATACCTCATGTAAAGCATTTACAATTGTTGTAATATTACCTTCTTCGTTATTTACAGGTATTAATATGCTAACCTTTTTACTCATGGGGTTTTGCAAAATAAGTTTATTAAACAACAATAAAATTCAAAAAGATGAAAAAGTTGTTATCAGCTGAAATACTTTGCTCATCATAGTTGCGTCGCATCCCGAGCCTTTCGGGATACGCTTTGTACTTTATTCAGCATTTAATATTCGGTTTCACTAAAAAAATTACTTTTGCCGCCACTATAAAACAATTCAAAATGAACAAAGGACCTATTTCCAATTTCATACAACATCATTATCGCCATTTTAATGCAGCAGCTTTAATGGATGCAGCCAAAGGTTATGAAACACATTTATCAGAAGGCGGTAAAATGATGGTAACATTAGCCGGTGCAATGAGCACAGCAGAATTGGGAATTTCTTTTGCAGAAATGATTCGCCAGGGTAAAGTAGATATCATCAGTTGTACAGGTGCTAACTTAGAAGAAGATGTAATGAACTTAGTTGCTCATTCACATTATAAAAGAGTTCCTAATTACAGAGATTTAACACCTCAGGATGAGTGGGATTTATTAGAGAACCATTACAACCGTGTTACAGATACCTGCATTCCTGAAGAAGAAGCTTTTCGCCGTTTACAAAAACATTTGGTTAAACAATGGAAAGAAGCTGAAGAAAAAGGTGAAAGATATTTTCCTCATGAATTTTTATACAAAACGGTTTTAAGCGGAGAATTAGAACAGTATTATGAAATTGATAAAAAAGACAGCTGGATTGTAGCTGCGGCAGAAAAAAATATTCCGATTGTTGTACCGGGTTGGGAAGACAGCACCACAGGAAACATTTTTGCTTCATACGTTATTAAAGGAGAATTGAAAGCAAGCACTGTTAAAAGTGGTATTGAATACATGGTATTTTTAACGGAGTGGTACAGAGCCAACAGCAGTGGTAAAGGTGTTGGTTTCTTTCAGATTGGCGGTGGTATTGCAGGAGATTTTCCCATTTGTGTGGTACCGATGATGTATCAGGATTTAGAATGGCATGATGTACCTTTCTGGAGTTATTTCTGCCAAATAAGCGACAGTACTACTTCTTATGGTTCTTACAGCGGTGCAGTACCCAACGAAAAAATTACATGGGGTAAATTAGACATTCATACACCAAAGTTTATTGTAGAAAGTGATGCAACAATTGTGGCCCCCTTAATTTTTGCATGGATTTTAGGTTGGTAAAAAATCAGTCTTACTAAAATTTTATAATGCCTCGTTTTATACGGGGCTTTTTTATGCCCTTTGGCGGGAAAAATCCCAGCCGTTCACGGGGTTTTTCCCATTGTATGGCATACTACAGCCATATACTTTTACAATCGCTAAGCAATTTGTTTCTCGGTGTTAATGCTCAGCGTTTTGGGGGTAAAAAATATAAGTGTAAACGGCGGTTTTCTAATCGCCGTTTCTTTAAAAACAAAGAAAAACCTGTTACTATATTTTTCACTGATGGGGGTTTTGCTTTCTCGAGAAAGCAAAAAGCGGCAGCCGAAAGGCTGCCGTTGTTGTTATTATTATAAGTAGCAACTATTAAAAATCAATACCAATCCATTTACGTTTGTTTTTCTCGTACTTCTCAAAATTAAATTTGTACAGTTTACCTGGGCGGTGTGGTACATCTAATTCCATTTCACCGGTATCAATCAGCAAATCCATTGAAGCAAATTTTTTACGAAAGTTCCTTCTGTCTAAACTTACTCCCAAAATAGCTTCATATAAATTCTGTAACTCACGCAGTGAAAATTTATCGGGCAATAAATTAAACCCTAACGGATGTTCCTGAATTCTCTTCTGTAACCATTTATAACAAACATCTAAAATTTCTTTATGGTCAAATGCCATTTCTTTTAAAGAAGAAACATTGTGCCAATGCAGTTCATGTGCATGAATTTTTAACTCATGGTGTTGAATATTTAACAAAGAGCAATAAGCCACAGTTAAAACACGACCGCCGGGGTGCCTGCTTGGTTTTCCGAATGTTTTTACCTGTTCAAGGTACACATCATTCATTCCAGTTCTTTCTTTTAAAATGCGGTAAGCGGCTTCATCTAAATCTTCATCATTATCAATAGCAAAATCTCCCAGCAAACTCCACATGCCTTTATACATGGCAATATCACTTCTTATCAAAAGCACTTTTAATTCATTTTCATCAAACCCGAAAATTACACAGTCAACAGTAATAGGAACACGCGGGTAAGCAGCAACTAACTTTTCAACATTGGTAATTAATTCTCCGCTATCTTTTCTTAAATTACTGATTACACCGGGTTCAATCTTCATGATGGTACTTTAAGTTTGGAAAGGTAAAAAAATTATTTTACGTGTACTTTTTACATACTGCATAATTGCAAGTTATTTTACAGCTACATTTATTATTTGAATAAAGCTTATGGAGCAGAACAACATTTTAGCAGAAGAAACTTTGTATTGGTTGAAAGTATTAACATCAACTGATGCTGAAACTAAAGCTACAGAAAACATTCAGCAACTAAAAGCCGTTTTACGTTTTAATGAATACAGGTATTATGTTTTGAATAATGCATTAATAAGCGATAATGAATATGATGCATTGTATAAACTATTAGAGAAAGTTGAAAAAAATCATCCTGAATTAATTACTAAAGATTCTCCAACACAACGCGTAGGAAGCAGCCTGAATGAGGGTTTTGCAACTGTTCAACATTTAGTACCAATGCTGAGTTTAGATAACAGCTACAACGCTGATGATTTGAAAGATTTTGACAGAAAGGCAAGAGAAGCAAGTGGATTAGCTATTATAGAATATTGTGTTGAACCTAAATTTGATGGTGCAAGTATTAGTTTAATTTATGAAAATGATATGCTTGTTCGCGGTACAACCAGAGGTGATGGTGTTGCTGGAGATGATATAACAACCAATACCAAACAAATCCGTTCTATTCCTTTATCGGCTCCATTCAGTAAGTATGGTATTGAACAGATTGAAATTCGTGGTGAAGTAATTTTAACCAAACAGAATTTTGATAAATACAATGCATGGTTAGAAGAACAAGGCTTACCAACTGTTGCCAACCCACGTAATACCGCCGCCGGAAGTTTACGCATTAAAGACCCGAAAGAAGTTGCAAGAAGAAATTTAGATGCATTCCTGTATCACATCAGTTATATCGTGAATCGTGAATCGTTAAAAGTGAATGACACGCAGCAATCTCTACTCACTACCCATTCCAATCAGTTAAAACTCTTGTGGGAATGCGGTTTCCGTTCGCCTGAAAAAGAAAAAAAAGTAGTTAAAGGTATTGATGCTGTTATTGATTATGTATTAGAGTTTGAACAAAAACGTGATAACCTGCCATATGAAATTGATGGCATGGTAGTTAAAGTAAACAGCATTGAATTGCAGGATACGTTAGGAATGACATCTCACCATCCCCGTTGGGCTATTGCATTTAAGTTTAAAGCAAGGCAAGCCACCACTAAATTATTACATGTAGAATATCAGGTTGGCAGAACAGGGGCAGTTACACCCGTTGCTAAGTTGCAGCCTGTTGCAATAGGTGGTGTAACGGTATCAAGCATTTCCATTCATAATGAAGAATACATTAAAGAGAAAGATTTAAAAATTGGTGATATCGTTTTAATTGAACGTGCAGGTGATGTTATTCCGCAGATTGTAAAATCGTTAGCAGAATTAAGAAAGGGCGATGAACAGGAAATTATTTTCCCAAAAGAATGCCCTGTTTGTAAAAGTGAATTATTTAAAGAAGAAGGCGAGGCTGTGTGGCGTTGCATTAATATTGAATGCGAAGCTCAGGTAGTTGAAAAAATAATTCATTTTGTGAGCAAAGATGCCATGGATATTAAAAGCTTTGGTGAAGCCAATGTCCGCAAGTTTTATGAGTTGAAATTATTAAAAGATATTCCCGGAATTTATCAATTGAATTTTGATGAATTCGGAAAAATGGAAGGCTTCGGAAAAAAATCTATTGACAATTTAAAAGCAGCCATTGAAGCAAGTAAACAACAACCATTGAACAGATTAATTTATGGTTTAGGTATTCGCTTTGTTGGCGAAACAACTGCCAAAACATTAGCTAATAGCGTGGAGCATTTATTAGACTTTAAAAATAAAACTGAAGAAGAATTGCAACAATTAGAAGATATTGGTGTTAAAGTGGCTAAAAGTATTCATCATTTTTTTAGTAATGAGCAAAATATTGAAATGCTGAAACAGTTGGAAACATTGGGCCTTCAATTGAAAAATGAAAAGAAAGCAACTGTTGTAAGCGGTGGTTTATCGGGACAAACATTTTTATTTACAGGAACTTTAAACAAGCTGAAACGCAGTGATGCTGAGGCTTTAGCAGAGCAGCATGGTGGTATAATTGTAAGTGGTGTGAGTGCTAAATTAAACTATTTGGTAGTGGGTGAAGATGCAGGAAGTAAATTAGAAAAAGCTAAAAAAATTAATACCATTAAAATTATCAGTGAAGATGAATTTTTAAAATTGGTTGAATAGTATTGTTGCAGTAAAAGTGTGCGACGCAACAGAAGCTTAATAGTATTACTATTGTTTGTAACAAAAAATTTACTTAATGAATAACAACTTATCATCTTACTTTTTATTAAACCCTGACATTACTTTTCTCAACTTCGGTTCATTTGGTGCTGCTGTAAAACCGGTTTTTGAAAAATATCAGCAATTGCAGTTGGAATTAGAGCAAGACCCTGTACAATTCATAACCGTAAAGGGTTTACAATATTTAAAACAATCCAGAGAAGCATTGGCTGCTTATTTTAATTGCAGTGCAGATGATGTAGTGTATGTAACCAATCCATCATATGCTGTGAACATTATTGCCAAGAGTTTTGACTTAAAGCAAGGAGATGAAATACTTACTACAGATCTGGAATATGGTGCCTGCGATAAAACATGGAATTATTATTGTGAAAAAGCAGGAGCAAAATATGTTCGTCAACCTATTCATTTTCCGCTCACTACCAAAGAAGAGTTTGTTGAGCAGTTTTTTAAAGGCTTAACACCAAAAACAAAAATGGTTTTTATAAGCCATATTACCAGTACCACAGGCTTGCGTTTACCGGTTGAAGAAATTTGTGCCAAAGCAAAAGAACATGGTTTACTAACTTTTGTTGATGGTGCACATGCTCCGGGCCAAATACCCGTAAACCTGCAAACATTACAGGCAGATATTTATACAGGTGCCTGCCATAAATGGATGATGACTGCTAAAGGAAGTTCATTCCTTTATGTAAAAAAAGAATTACAAGATTTGTTTCATCCGTTAATTGTTAGCTGGGGTTATAAAGCTGCATTTCCATCTCATTCTCAATTTTTAGATTGGCATCAAACGCAGGGTACGAGAGACTTTTCAGCGTTTCTAACTATCCCTACAGCTATTGAATTTATGCAACAACATAACTGGGAAACTATTTCAGCAGCATGCAGAACATTGGTTTTACAAAACGCCCCAACATTATGTAACATATTAAATGCAGAACCTCTTTGTAATTTCAATAATGATTTTTTAGTGCAGTTATACAGTGCAGGCATTAAAACAAAAGAACCTGAAAAATTAAAAGTTCTGTTATACGATAAATATAAAATTGAAATACCGGTAATGAGGCATGACGCTAATGTTTTTCTCCGTTATTCTATTCAGGCATTTAACACTCAAAAAGATTTAGATACTTTATTTGATGCATTGAAAGATATAATGGCAACAACTAATTTAATAGAGCGTTAATTTCATATACTAAGCATATTACTACTATTAAGCTTTCGTTGCGTCGCACTCTTGTACGTTCTGTTCATTACTCAAAAAATATAACTATGTTTCAACCAACAACAATTAAATTTTTACAAGATTTAAAGAAAAATAATAACAAAGAATGGTTTGAAAAAAATCGTAAAGTTTATGAAGCAGCAAAAGCAGATTTCTTAGACTTTGTTACAATTATCATCAATCAATTACAAAAGAAAGATGCTACACTTACAGGGCTTGATGCAAAGCAATGCGTATTCAGAATAAACAGAGATGTACGTTTCAGCAAAGACAAATCTCCCTATAAAACCAATATGGGTACCTTCATTAATAAAGGTGGAAAGAAAGAAATGAGTGCCGGTTATTATTTTCATTTAGAACCGGGGCAATGCTTTATTGGCGGCGGTTTATGGATGCCCATGCCACCTGAATTAAAAAAAGTGAGACAGGAAATTGATTATAATTTTTCAGATTTTAAAAGCATTATTAACAACAAGAAATTCAAAACAATTTTTACAGACTTAGATAAAAGCAAAGAGTATACATTATCACGTCCGCCTAAAGATTATGATGAAAACAATCCGGCTATTGAATATTTAAAGCTTAAGAGTTTTGTTGTTTCAGTAAAAATTGATGATAAAGATTTAACAGACAAAGGCTTCATTAAAAAAGCGGTAACCATATTTGAAACAATGCAGTCTTTTGTTCAGTTTTTAAATAAGGCTATTGAAGGGTAAATAATATTCACGTCATTCCGAGATTTCTCGGCACAGCTTGCCCCGACTTTTTCGGGGAACCTTCGAAATGACATTTAATCTTTCTCAGCTTGTCTTCTTTTCCTTTCCTTAGCTCTGTATAGTTTATACTTACGGCTTTGTATATCATTAAATCTATCGAGGAAAGCTTCTTTTTCATTGCTGCCTGCAATCAAAGAAGGGTTACGTATTCTTCCGAAGGTAAAATTCATACCAAACCTTATATTACTGTTTTTAGCATGTGTAGCATCAAATAAAGGCAGTATATTATCACTTACTGCATACAACTGTAATTTACCGGGGTTTAATGCAATACCTACTCCTACATTATTGGTTGAGTAACTATTAAAACTATAACTTAAAGATGTACTTACTGTTTTACCAAGCCTTGTATTAACTGAAAATGCAGTACTCATTTGCCAATCACGCTCTGTTTGTTTGGCATAAACTACAACGCCCGCATTTATGTTTCTGGTAAGTTGATACACAATACTTCCATATAATTTTACAGGAATAGCAGTTGTATAAGCTTTACGTGTTTTTATTAAGTCAAGTAAATGGTGTGCACTGTCAGATAAACTGTCAATTGATTTTTGCAATGAGCCGTTATTGTTGAAAATGGTTTTAATATCAAAGCCATTAAAATTAAAAGTATTACCGCCCGGCTTTGTATTATAATTCACCACTCTTTCATTCCATTGAATAGTGCTTGCTATATCTAATGCACTTGCAGATACACTTAATCTTTTAGTTACCCTGTACTTGAAGCCAACATCAAAACCCAAGCCCTGATTGCTTCCCAGAAGATTTTGTTCAGGTTTAAATATTTTCGATATATCGCCAGTATCTAAAGATGCTGCATTAATACTAATATTTGAGGTAGCATTAATAGCATAAGTTTTATCATCTGTAAACAAAGAAAATTCTGCTCTGTTGGTTTGCATATTGGCTATGCCTGAAAGGAATTTCACCTTACCGCCATAACTTAATCTTGCATTATTTGTTTGATGCACAAAACCCAAAGCATATTCAATATATGCGGTTGATTCATGCATTACATTAAAGTTTGCAGTAGAACCTATAAAAGCTGCGTTGCCCTTCAACAATAAGGTCATGAAATCTTTTGGATAATTGATGTAGTTATCATTCTTACCGATAATGCTAAAAGAGAAATAATTTTTTCTGCTTCTGAATCCGAATGATAAAATATCTGTTCTTACAGATACATTGAAGTAGTTGGAAGCAGAAAGTTTACTCAACATATTATCTACCGTAAATACTAAAGAATCATCTGCTCTTTTTTTAACTAAGTCTGCATAGGCAAAACCTGAGTTACTAAAACTGAAATAATTGGAAGAAAGTACAGGCAAACTTAAATGCCCTTTAAACAAAGGCATAGTGCCCGGGTTTTCTTGCATTGATTGCGGAATAGTATTCATATTATACAATGTCAAGCTCTCCTGACTATCAGCCGAAAAGCTTAACAGCATTGCAATTGAGAAGATAATATATTGAAACAGCAGCTTCACTTGTAATAATTATAATTTAGGTTTAGCACGTATACCCATTATCACATTCATTTCATCGCCGGCAAAAACTTTTACATTCTGTTGCCCGTTAGCAACACTTGCAACCGTCATTTGCATAATAATTTTTTTTACTTTATTTAAGTTGGGAACAACAGAACCGCCGATAATAAATTCAGAAGTGGTGGCAGTTTTAGCAATAACTTTTCCGGTTGCTGCATCTACAGTACCGCTATTAATAACGGGGTTGGTAGCTCCATCTAAAGTGTAGATAACATTGTAAGCAGCATCTGTAAAAATTAATTTGCTGGCAAGGCTAACAGGAAACCCATTATTAATTAATGTTCTTAATGTAAACGATTCAATATTATCAACTGAACCAAAACTAAAATCGAAAGTATCTTTAAGATTAAAGCCCTTTATTTTTCCATCTAACGGAATAGTGATGATGCTTGATATTCCTGTACTGCTGGTATCGGCAATAAAATTTTTATATGATGGTAAGCTTACTGTTGAAGGATTGGTTTGCGTATTAGCTTTCGGAGCAATATTATAAGGCGTATTGCTTAAGAAGCCACTTAAGCTTAAGTAACTTCCCGATGCTGCAGGATTGGTTTGATTTAGTGTTAATGATGTAATAGCAGTTTGCCCCTGCAATGCATAATTAACAATAAAGTTGGAAGGATTAATACCCGCTGTATTCAAATAAAAATTACCTATCTGCGGGTTATACCCTTTTATGGAAGTAAAGCTTAAGGCAAAAGGAATACCGAATGAATTAGTAAAATTTAATTTAATACTTGCATTATTCAACACAATGCCTCCTGTAGATTTAATATCTTTAAAAACCGGTACGTCAATACTGTCTAAGCCTTTATTTAACAATGTTTGCCTATGTACATCGCCATATAAGATTTTAAATGCAGCGTTATTTACGCTGCCTGAATAAGTAATACTTCCCGAAGAGTTATTATTAGCTTTAGTAATAGTAGTGGTATAAAATATTTCAATTTTATTTTGAGTAGTACCATTTTTAGTTAAGTCAACTCTTGCATTTGTTAAATCTATACTTAAGGGTATAGTTGTATTTGCATGTAATGCCATTGTATTTGTAAAACCAACTCCTGCTTTTTTAATTGCAGGAATTGAAATAGTAACAACAGCATTATGGCTAAAGGTGTTTTGTATCTGTAATTTTAATTCTCCGCTTTTTAAAACGGTAGAATCCAAATCCATAGCAGCACCGTTAGTTGTTTGTGCAGATAAATCAATTACCTGAGAGGAAGAATTAGTATAAGTAGCACCAACAGGAGCTAAATTAAAAGCTAATATATCTGTTGCACTTAAACTATAGGAAGTATTTACCGGAATTGAATTTAACTGCGTTATAAAATCACTTGCTTTAACTGAAATTAAATTTCCTGTATAAACAATGCTTTGAGAGTTGTCTGCTTCAACCTGTAAATAACAATTGGCTGGCAGGTTAATATCTTTTAAACCAACAGTTGAATTTACTAAGGGAACAGCAAACTCAGCATCCCATTGGTTGGCAGCTAATTTATTAAAATCAAAATCTCCTTTAGTGCAGGCTGAAATAAAACAACAGATTATGCCAATAATATAGCTGTATAAAGCTGTTAAGCTGATTTTTTTTAAGGGTTTACACATACTGCTGTTTTTCTAAAGGATAATCCGAATTATAGTGTTAAATACAAAAATAGAATTTTAGATGTGCAGCTCTTGTAGCAATTCCGCACAAACTTCATTAAATAATACTTAAACAAAAACCCCTTGTGTAAGGGGTTGTGTTGTAAAAGTGTTATTGTACAAGCTTTAGCATTTCATTGCAACAATTGTGTAGCCTGTACTGAGCGAAGTCGAAGTATCGCACTCTTGTACTGCATATTTTCAATTAAACAGGCATCATACTAAAACGCATCCCATTCACAACCGATAGGTGCACCGGGGGCAATGTCTTTGTGTTGAGGTACTGTAATATCCTTCGGCTTATCAATTCTTTCTATGGCATAACTGTAATGTGCTTTTAAAGAAGGATTTATTTTCATTTGTTCTGCACAATATTTTTTTAAAGTTTGCAACCTTTCAAAACAAATTGATTTTACAGCATAGTTGGCATTATCATTCATGCTTAAACTTAATAACCAGCTTAGTACCATTTGCTGTGTTTGCAGTTGTACTTCTTTCTTTAAACCGGTTTGTAAAGTTGCTTTCCATGTTTTATTAATTATGGCATCAACCACATCATCCCAACCTAAGGTATTGGCTGTTGCTTTAAACTGCACCAACCTGTTAGCTCTTTCAGCATTAAATAAAAATTCCAGTTCATAATCTGTTAATGCTTCTGCGGCAGCCAATGCATCAAAGTTTAAACCTGTTCTTTTTTGAAACAACTCACCCACATTATAATACAAAGGCGGGCGTGGCGGAATTAACTGTACAATTCTATCAGGCAGTGTTAAAACATCTGCACTTAAACAATTTAATGCTGCCTGCAAAGCCTTATCCTGAATGGCTTTGGAGAGTATAGTAGGCTTAACCTGATTAATATCTCCCCTCACTGCATAGCTGTAATTCATTCCGCCGATTAATTTACAAACAGCTTCTAATTGGTAACGATGATAGTTATAAACCGGCACCAATGCATCTTCTAATTTGGTTAATGGTGTATTGGTTGTAACATTATTTTCTGAAAAATGTTGCAATGCTTTTTCACGTACAGCCAATACACTTTTCAGTTCATCGCTGGCATCTTTACCGTTATCCCACAAATGAGCATAAGGGTGCAAACCATTAGCTGCACGGGCATCTAAGTCTGCAATAAATAATAATCCGTTTTTAGAATTTTCTTCTAATAATTTATTTAATAATATGTTTTCATCGCCTGCAGTTGAGAAGTCTGAGTAGCCATACATAATGGCACGTTTATCCCACTCTCCTATTTCATTCGTATAAACCTGAGAGAAATCTATCTCGCCTTTTGCGTTTACAAATACATTCGGGTGAGGATAGTCCATTACAGAAGCTCTGTTATTAAAGCTGGATGCATAATTATGCTGCAAGCCCAAAGTATGGCCAACTTCATGTGCAGCTAATTGCCTTAAACGCTGTATGGCAGCCTGTTTCATGGTTTCAGGAACAGGTTTGCCTGTTTCAAACGGAGACAATAATCCTGTGAAGATTAAATAATCCTGCCTTACTCTTAATGAACCTAATGTAACCTGACCTTTAATAATTTCTCCGGTTCTGGGGTCTGTAATACTTGCACCATAACTCCATCCTCTTGTGGAGCGATGTACCCAGTTAATCATGTTATACCGTATGTCCATCGGGTCTGCATCATCGGGTAATACTTTTACAATAAAAGCATCTTTATAACCTGCTGCTGTAAATGCCTGATTCCACCATCTGGCACCATCTAATAATGCAGAACGTATAGGTTCAGGTGTTCCGTTATCTAAATAATAAATAATGGGTTTAACAGGCTCACTTACTGCATCATTAGGATTTTTCTTTTCTAAACGATGTCTGGCAATAAACATTTGCTGAATCTGTTCAGTAAAAGGAGAACTGTAATCATAATAAGAAATACCAAAGTACCCGCTGCGTACATCGTATCTGCGGGGTTTATAATTATTATCGGGCAATTGTACAAATGAATGGTGCATTCTTACCGTAATGGCTTCTGCACTGGGTGTTACAGTTGTAACATAGCGGCCTGCATCGCTTCCGCCGGTAAATGTTATGGTAGCTTCAAACTCACTGTTTAAAGGAAAATTTTTTGTGTTGGGAAGATAGATAGCACTGCGTTGTTCATTAAAAACATAATTACCCTGACGCATACTTCTTATTTTATCTGCTACACCATGAGCATCTCTTAAAAAGAAATTAGTAGCATCAACCAATACTTTATCTCCTTCATCTTCATCAATAACAAAGCTTGCAATAATTGATTGAGCGAAAGATTCTTTCACTGCTTTCTGTTCATTCAAATCATTACTTGTTGCTCTGTATGCATAATTGGGTTGAACCAATAATAACTTCTTTCCCACTTTATTAAAGTAAACAATGCGTGTATTGCCTATCTGTCCACGGTCTAACCCGATATCATTAGAGCCCAGACCTGCCGGCAAGGAATTAACGTATAAAAATTCTTTATCTAACTTATCTGCCTGCAACCATATTTTACCATTGGTTGCATCCCACCAGAAAGTAAAATAGCCTTCGTACTTTTTAAAGTTTTTTGTTTTGTCTGCAATTTTTGAAGTGTTTTGTGCAGATACAGCAATGCCTGAGCATAGTAGTAATAAAAAAAGCCAACTTTTCATAACAGTTAATTAAGTTGGCTAAATGTACAAATTGAATTGATTATTATTTACAATTGATAGCTATCTGCATTATTAATTTTTACAAAAACCGATGTACCTTTTTCGGGGACAGAAGTAATTTTAAAAATACCTTTCAAAGCCGCAACTCTTTCTTTCATTCCATTGATACCATGGCTGTGCAATGAATTTATTTTTGAGGTATCGAAGCCTACACCATTATCATTAATTTCTAAGGTTACTTCTTTTATATCGGGGTAATATATTAATACTGCATTTACTTTACTCGCATTAGCATAACGCAGCACATTGGTTAAGCTTTCCTGAAAAATGCGATATAAACAAAGATTTATTTTAGGATTAAAGTTTATTTCCGCAGGAATAATATCTAATAAAACAGGTATGCTTGTTGAATTAATAAATGTTCTGGCATGCCATTGCATTGTAGCCGTTAAACCCATGTCCTGTAACATACCCGGGTTTAATGTGTTCATTAATTTTCGGCTGGTATCGATGGTATATTGCGTATTTGCGGCAAGATTTTTTAATCGTTGTTCAAACAACTTATCAACTGTATTTAAGTGTTCTAACAACCATAAAGAATCAATTTTAAGCATGGTTAAATACTGCCCCAATTCATCATGTACTTCTTTAGCAATCTCGCTTCGTTCATCTTCTCTTATACTTTGTAGTCTGTTATAAAGTTCTAATAATTCTGCGTTGGTTTTTAATAACTCATTCTCAGTTTTTTTCTTTTCAGTTAAATCTACTGCTGTTATTGAAATGTATTTATTCCCTAAGCTATCTGTATGCATAATCATAGTTTGCAAAACAGGTATCTCTTTGCCTGATGGAGTTTTGTAATAATTTTCACCCGCCCATTCTCCTTTTTCGATAACAGATTTTCTGGCAACTTCTATAATCGCCTTCCCCTCATCTGTTCTAAATGCTTCAAAATTGATATTATCAATCGGTGCATTATTTAAAGGCAACTCCAGAATTTTCTTGGCAGCATTATTTAAGAAAAGAATATTTCCCTGTAAATCTGACATGGCAAAGAATGCCTGAGAACGATTAATGATTTCTGTAAGCCTTAATGTTTCGTCAAGCTGATTTTTTAAGTGGGTAATGTCAATAGCAGTTACGGCAACATATTTATCAATTCCATCAATCGCAAGTATCGTTGCAACCTGATACACATTTAAAAGTTTGCCAGAATTGGACTTCCAAACATTCTCGCCACTCCATTTTTTATTAGTAAATAACTCCTGATTTTTATTAGCAATTATTTTTTTACTTTGATTGGAGCCAAATTGCTTAACTGATAGCGTTTTTACATCAACATTATCATCAACTTCAAAAGCAGCTTTCATTGCGGGGTTGAGATAAATATAATTACCCTCTAAATCGCAAATACCTACATAAGCATTGGCATTTTCAATAGTTGCATTTAATAAAGCTACCTGTTGCTTCTCCTGTTTTAATTCTGAAATATTTAAACCGTATCCAATAACTAATTCAACTTCTCCATTTGCATTCAGATAAGGATGCATATATCGCATTATATATTCCTTACTGCCATCAGGCTTAATTATTTCTTCTTCATAGCTAGCTAATTTTTTTGTATTAATTGTTTCGTTAAATACTCTTCTTCTGTCTTTTATAACGTCTTCAGATTTGTTTCTGAGTTTTACATAATCTTCATCCCTTTTACCAATAATCCATTTTCTTATTTCTTCATCTTTAATTCCTTTGGGGTTTACAAATAAATAACGGTGTTCATTATCAAAAACTGCAATATCTGAAGGAATATTATTCAGAATCGTTTCATAAAACTGCTTTTGAGTTATTAGAGTATTTTCGGCTTTTTTAAGATCTGTAACATCTAGTAAAGCCAATAGAACAGAATTAACTTCATATTTATCAATAACGGGGGTATAAAAACCCTTATAATATCTGATTTCTTTACTATTGATTGTAAATACCGATGCCTCACGTTGTATTTTATTAGTAAAGACTTCGTATAAAATATTGTCAATGTCTTCCCCTGTTTCTAATTGAATAAGTTCACTAATATCTTTACTGATGAACTCTGAGGGGTGTCGATTAGAATCTCTTACTCTGTTTAAAGAAATTATTTTCCCTTCTTTATTTAACTCAATCAAATAAATAGGACTCGAAGCGTATATAGCATTCAGCTTTGCATTCTGCTTAAGTATAGCACTTGTTTGTGTTTGAATTCTTTTTTCTAATGTTTGGTTAAGTTGTTTTAATTGTTCTCTTAATACAGCTTGCTCAGTAATGTTTTTATGAATACCAAAATATCCTGTTACTTCATTCTTTTCATTTTTAATAGCATTTATAGTGAGCAGGTCTTTTCTAATATTATTATCAGCATCAATTACCTCAATTTCACCTTGCCAGCTTTTATTTACTATTAATTCCTTTCTTATATCAAATCTTATTTTGTTATAAGTTTCTGAGCGTATAAACTTTTCAATAGGTTGATTAATTACCTCTTCTTTATTAAAACCATATGCTTTTACAGCAGCATTATTCCAATTGGTAACCTTAAAATTTATATCAGTAACTATAATAGGGTTATATGAGTTTTCAGAAAGAATTTCCAATTGGTTCTTAAGTTGAAAATTATTTTTAAGTAGAGCATAATCCATAATAGTTGCTGAAAAACCAACTTTTTTGCCATCTTCATTCTTTACTAAATTTAATGAAAGATATATTTCCTTTACACCATCATCGCCAAGCTTTACCGTGCTATAAGATTTGAAAGTTCCTTGCTCAAACACCTTGTTGCATAGATCATTTACTTCTTCTTCTGTTTTTAACGAGCCAATAGCTTCTTCAAACTTAATCCCTATTACATCTGCTTTATTTCTTTTAAAAAGCTTTTCTGCTGCTGCATTCCAGTAAATAACTTCTCTGTTAATATTAGACATTAACACTGCTTCATCTGTACTGTTTACAACATTAGCCAAAAAACTATTTTTATCTGCAAGCAAACTATTAAGCCCTGTTTGTATATATAACTTAAAGAGAAAGAAGGTAATTATTACAAGTGCAAGTATTATAAGGAATAATAAAAAATTCTTTGTTGTCTTTACCTCTTTTACTTCTAAGTTATTGTCAACTATATGAGATTGTGTGAAATAGTTCTGGATATTATTGATAATTTTTGCAATAAGTATTCTATATTCATCGCTAAAGCCTTGTTTTTTAATTTCAAAAGCAGGCTTTTCTTTATTTTGCAAAACCAAATTATATTGTGCATTAATTATAGCAATTCTTTTTTTTGCATAGTCTGTAATTGCTAAAATCTGTTCATGAATATTCTTATTATTTTCAGTTAAAGTATCTAATTGTTTTAGTAGCATCAAAGAAGAATCTCTGCAAAGGGGGTAATTTGCTAAATGCTTTTTTGCAGCAACTGTATAAAAACCATTTTCAATAAGTCCCGTCTCTGTCAGTAACCTGTTTACATAATTAATTTTTGTTTGCACTAAATATTCATTATTCTGCCTGCTATTTGAATCAATAATTTTATTAAAACTGCTGAGTGTAAGAGCATAAAAAAATATCAGGGTTATAGTTATGGATATAAAAATGGCTACGACAGTTCCTTTAGTTTTAAAATAGGGCAAAGTACCGGACGATGGATTTTTTAGAAAGGGCATAAAGGAAGGGTTATAGTTTAGTCTACAGTTTCACTTAACAAACATTTATAAAGTTAATTTGTTTACCCTTTTAAATACATAATGATTTAGCATTCAAAGAATAATTTAAACTATTCTTACATTCTCATTTTCTTTAATTGGTATTCAATTTTTTGTAAAGGAGTATGAAAATATAGCAAAATAAAAGCCCGTTATATTTATGTATATAACGGGCTTTTAAATAAATCTAATTTATCTTATTCAGCAGCAGCAGGAGTTTCGGGTAATTCTGTTGGTACTTCAACCAATACAGGTTCTGTAATTACTATTACTTCTTCTACTAAAATTGCCGGTTGTACTTCTACAGGTTTTGCTATCGGTTTAGCTGTTTTTTTAGCAGCAACTTTTTTAGTTATTACCTTTTTTACAGTTTTCTTTACAGCTTTTTTGGGTGTTTTTACTACAACTTTCTTAGCAGCTTTTTTTACAATTTTTTTAGTTACTGCTTTCTTAGCAGCTTTTTTGGGAGTTGATTTTTTTACTGCTTTTTTAGCCACCTTTTTTGGAGCTGCTTTCTTTGCTTTTTTAGGAGCTACTTTTTTAGCAACTTTTTTAGGGGCTGTTTTTTTGGCAGCCTTTTTCACAGTTTTCTTTACCGCTTTTTTCGGTGCAGCTTTTGCTGATTTTTTTTTTGCTTTTGCCATAACTTTTTATTGAGTAGGTGTAATTAGTTTGAGATGGTTAAGTTATACATTAAATTTTACTTTGTACATTAATTTGAAAAAAAATTAAAGAGTTTTACTGAGAAATTTTAAAAGGCATTTTATGGGAAAGAAAACATTGGTTTTAGGAGCATCTGAAAACCGAGCGAGATATAGTTATCTGGCAGTTGAGAAACTGAAAAGATTTAATCATCCTGTTATTGCAATGGGCAGGAAAGAAGGCCATATTGATGATACCCCGATAATTACTGAAAAAGAACCTTTAAGTGATATTGACACAGTAACGCTTTACCTGAATGCTGATAACCAAAAGCAGTATTACGATTATATTCTTTCATTAAAACCGAAGCGACTAATTTTTAACCCGGGTGCTGAAAATGAAGAATTGGAAAATATTGCCAAGGCCAATGGTATTGAGCCTTTAGAAGCATGCACCTTGGTATTATTGAGTATCGGCAAATATTAGTTGAAGGTTTTAAAGTTGATAAATTATACACATATTAAATGCTCTCGCAGAAAACGCTGATAACGCAGAATAAAAATGTCGTGAGGACACGACATTAAAGCCTTAGCGTAATAATATAATATTTGATTCTTAGCCAAGCTTCGCGTTCTCTGCGGCTTTGCGGTAAAATACGCTCGCAGAAATGCTTATAACGCAGAATAAAATGTTGTGAGGGCAAGACATTAAAGCTTATAAAAGTTGCATGGAGAACAAGGCGTATAAGTGTGCGACGCAACGGATGCTTAATTGAAATACTACAGCCGGTAACAACAATTAAAATGTAAGCCTGAAACTGCCGAATACGCCGAATTTATTTACCGGTTGTTTGGTTGGTGTTGTAGGTGCAACACGCCAAACAAAATCTATTCTGAATAATTTGAAAATATTATCTACACCTGTTCCTAGTTCCATATACATTTTTCCATCGAGTGACTGGAAGGGATAATTGCCGACAAAATTGAGTTGTGCATTGGCATGAGACAGATTGCCGACAACACCTTTTGCTTCCCAAAACTGGCGAAACTTCCACTTGCGTGTTAAGGGTATAAACTTAAACAAACCATTACCGATATTGTGTTCTATATTAAAACCTGCAAATTCATCTGTAATGAACTCAAAACGTTTCATAAGGTTAAATGCATAAGAATTGTAGTAATACATTTCATTACCGGGCTGAATGTCTAAGAAAGGATAAGGAACGGTGCCATATATTTTTCCTGCAAATAAATTAAGATAGAGTTTGCCGTAAGGGGCAATTTTTAAATAATCGCTTATACTGAAATCTAACTTATCGTAAGTGTAACTGCTTTTTAAAACATTCGGAAATGCATGTGTGTATTTAACATCAACAATAGGATAATCACTTCCCAGACTTACACGTAAAAAATTATCTTCTATATTTCTTTCTAAATAAGCAAAGCGTAAACGAACAAAAGTTTCAAAACTGTTTAAAGGATTACCCGTTGTTGTGGTGAAATAAGATTTATCTGGAAGGTTTTCTAACGGTTCAAATTGTCTGCTATTGGCACCAATGCCGAAATGAAAGCCTGATGTAGTTTCCTGATAATATTCTATTTTCTTTTCTTCTGCTCTTTGAAATTTAAATGGAATATTGGGGCGGCGGAATAAATAAGCAAAAATATTATCTGTACTTAATTGATCGTAATAAACCTGTCCGTTATCCAAATCGTTTCTGTAGCTTATTTTAAGGTAAGTCCAGGGGTCGTGTTTAAATAAATACTTGGCTTCTGCAAAACCTTTCCATGTTGCATCTTTAAAGCCGTAAGCTGCATAGCCATGTAAATATAAATGCTTATTAAAACCATAGTTGGTAGCAACATCAAAACGCAAACGGGTACCTTCCCAATTATTGCCTGTGTACCAATAATACCAGGGGCCAATGCGAATGTTACCAATATCTTTTGTGCCTGTTGTAATAAAGTTGGTAAGATTGCGATAGTAAATAAAGGTTGGGTTTTTTTCTAATGTGTCTAATACTCTATAAACTGTTTGTTCGTTTTTATTCAGTTCTTCATGCCTGCTTTTTTGCCAGAAAGAATCCGGTTTGTTGTCTGTGTTGGGTAATAAATCAACTTGCTCCTGCAAACGGTTTTTAGCCAATACATTTACCGTTGTATCTGCATTTAAAACAACATTTTTATAGGTTGTTGTTTTTCTTCCTTTCAGTGCAATTTTTTCTCCGCCTAATGGTGTTATGTTGGCAACAAATTTATCCTTGTATAAAAACCATGTGGTATCGTTAACTAATCTGAATTCCTGAATTAACGATAAGCCTCCTATGAAATTGATATTAGCATCTTCGGCTGGACGAAGAGTAATTTTCTGAATAGCGAAAGTTGTATCATGTACCCAGCAATCTCCTTCAAATACATCACCCCCTTTATGTTTCGGCGTAAAGCGAAAGTGGACTAATCTTTTTTTGCTGAGATATTGTGTATCTAATAATTTGAAGTTGTAATAGTTATCTCCGTTGCTGTTAAAGGGGCTGATGAATTGTTTATTAAAAACAGGAATGAAATTATCGTACACATTAACATTCTGATACATGCCGCCTAAATTCTTAATTACACTTTCATTATCAATTCCGTTTGTTTTGGTTGCTTTTATAACTTCTTTAATTTTTCTCGGATTTTTTTGATAGAAATAATCACTCAATGTTTCTGTTATATAAACAGGCAAGAATGGTTTTTCTTCAGAAGTAGAATCAACAAACTCCAACACAAAGTTTAATGGCTTTAATAATTTATTTTGAGAGAGTTTACTCTTGTTTACATTATCTAAATCAACTTCTAATTTATTATAAATTTCATAAGCATAATTATCCCATTTGGTTTTATCGTTATTAGGTTTATGCTGCATTATTTTTTTCCAAAACCAAAGTGCCCTGTTGTATTTTACTTTTACAACAGTTTCATATGCAGGTGGTTTAACTTCTAACTTAATTATAATAGCCCCGCTATCTTTTATAAATGAAACAGGTACGAAGGCATCTTTGTAACCGACACTACTTATAATTAAAGTATCATTACTATAAACCTTATTACTTATAATGGTAAATTTTCCTGAGCTATCACTTAAAGCACCTTCCTGAGCATATTTTAATAATGCTGCTGCAAAAGGAATAGGCTCATCACTTTGCTTATCACGAATAATGCCTTTATAAACCTTTGTTTGTGCTAAGGCAGTTAAGGGTAAAAAAGAAATGAGTATAATAAAAAAGGTGTTTGTCAGATTTCGGTTCATGCTCATTATGATTCAAAAATAACTCTCATTGCTGTTTTAAAGTTCAACAAGGTTGTTAAATAGGTAATGACGAAAAATATTTGGATGATATTGTATTTTGTATTTACTTTGTTTTTCAAAGTGCTTTTATGAACACTCCAAACGAACAACTTTCTGCTCTTAAAGACATTAAGCAAATGATGGAACGGAGCAGCCGTTTTATAAGCTTAAGCGGATTAAGCGGTATTGCTGCCGGAACCTGTGCATTAATTGGTGCTTACTTTGCCCACAATGTTATTGAGCAACTTATTTTAAATGCAACAAACCTTAGAAATCACGATGTTATTTTATACGAAAGAAAGTTTTTAATACGTGATATGATTGGTTATGAGTTAATGCAAATTGCAGTATTAACTTTTGCCGCAGCCTTATTATCATCTTTTCTGTTTACTTATTTAAGAAGTAAAAAAACAAACACACCACTTTGGGGTACAACAGCAATAAGGCTTACGATTAATGTTTGTATTCCATTATTAACAGGCGGTATTTTTTTGTTGTATTTAATGCAATACGGTATTTATGGTTTTATTGCTCCCGGTTGTTTAATATTTTATGGATTAGCCTTATTAAATGCAGGTAAATACACTTTAAAAGAGATTAGGTATTTAGGTATTTGCGAAATAATTCTTGGTATTATCAATCTTGGTCATTTAGGTAACGGTTTGTATTATTGGGCAATTGGTTTTGGCGTATTGCATATTTTATATGGGGCATATATGTGGTGGGTATATGAAAGAAAGAGTGAATAATGTGGTAAGTGATTATACAATTTAATTAAGCAAAGTGGCAGCAAAGAACCCGATAGAAAATTTAAATAAAACTTTTGATAATCGAATTCGCTTAGGCATAATGAGTGCTTTAATGGTGAATGAGGAAGTAAATTTTAATCAATTGAAAGAACTGATGCAGATAACAGATGGCAATTTAGCCAGCCATATTAAAGGTTTGGAAGAAAGTGGCTATGTAAAAGTACAGAAGGGTTTTATAGGGCGTAAAACCAATACCACATATGCTGCAACCAAAGCAGGAGAAAAAGCCTTTAAACAACATTTGGAGGCTTTAGAACAAATGATAAAAAATATAGGTTAATTTTTTTTGTATTTATACTTTGATTTTCAAAGTACTTTTAAAATGGAAAATAAAAAAACATTTTTACCGCTACGGTTATGGATGCTTACAAGTCTTTGCTTAGGGCTTGGTGTTGCATTTTATTACTTGTTTGATAGCAATACAAATGTATTTACGGTTTTTATTTTAGTTTTTCTTTTTGCTGCGGTAGGAAGTTTACCTGCTCTGCTTTTTTTACATATTGCCATTTATAAGTTAGAAGAGAGTAACTATTCAAAGTCAAAAAAAATACGACTACTATTTACAATTGGTCAAACCATTACTTCTATTTATGGTTGCATTGCAGGGTTATTTAGTGTTACTGAAAATGATAATCATTGGTTTTATGAATTTGGCAAATCATCTACGCTTTACGGTTTGCCATTATCAGGTGCATTTACCGTGGCAATGTTACTTTCTCTAAAAAAACTCAATAATTTTTTTACAAATAGTTATTCATCTCTAAAAACAATTAAAATGGAAACTAATGAAATCAGAGTTCAAACAAATGAACCTTCTCATGCTAATAAAATACTCTTTAAAGGCATCATTACTGCGGGATTGATCCTGGGAATGCTTATTCCAATGATGTTTGTGTCAAACCTTGTACTGGAAAGAGAAAATCGAAACAAAGAAGTAGTTGAAGAAGTAAATAACAAATGGTCTTCGGCTCAAACTATTACTGGTCCTTATTTATACTTAGCTTATGATGTTACTGATAAAAGCAAGGATGATAAGCCGACAAGTATTCAAAAACATTTATTCATTCTTCCTGAAAATATGAATGTATCAGGTTCAATTATTCCTGAAACAAGAGCAAGATCTATTTATAAAGTATTACTCTATAAAAGCGATTTAAAAAGCCAAGGTAACTTTAATATAAAAATTCCTAAAGAAATAGATTTACAGGCAACAAATCTTAAAGAAGCTAAAATTTGTTTTGGTTTAAGTGATTATAAAGGAATTGAGGAAAAACTCGTTATAAATTTTAACGGAACTGATTATGAACTTTCTCCGGGATTACCAAATAATTCAATTGATAGTATTGGCTTATCTGCACCTGTAATTTTAAATACAGAAGATTTTAAAAAAACAATTGCTTATAATTTCAGCTTAAAACTGAAAGGAAGTGAGCAATTACACTTTGTTCCATTGAGCGGTACGAGTTCATTTAATTTACAATCAAACTGGCGAAACCCTTCTTTTGATGGTAATGTATTGCCTGATACACACGACATATCTATACAAGGGTTTACTGCCAAATGGAGTTTTAATAAAGCTAATCTTCCTTTTTCAACAATACTTACAGATGCCAACATTAAAAAAGAAAGTTATGCATTTGGTGTTACTATGGTGCAACCTGCAGATCAATATGCTAAAACAAACAGGTGTGTAAAATATGCTCTACTTTTTCTTGGCTTAACGTTTGGCTTATTTTTTATTATTGAATTAATACAAAATAAGCCCGTTCATCCTGTACAATATTTGTTAGTTGGCATAGCATTAATTGTGTTCTATACATTGTTGCTTTCCGTAAGTGAATTTATATTATTTGACTATGCATATTTAATAGCTTCTCTGGCTACTATACTTCTAATAACATTTTATGCTAACAGTCATTTTAAAAAATGGAAAACTGCTTTGGTATTTGCTGCCGTCTTAAGCATTTTATATAGCTTTATTTTTATATTGATAAGGTTAGAAGATACTGCTCTTTTGGTAGGAAGTATCGGTCTATTTATTGTACTGGCATTAATAATGTATGCAAGCAGAAAAATTAATTGGTATCAACCTCATCTATCACTTCAAACTGATAATTTATAAAACTTTAGATATGCAACAACAAACACTTCTTAAAGCTGTAGCTAACGCAGTAAACGGTATACTATTCTTTTTTAAAAAAGAAAGAAATGCCAAGATTCAAATGGCTATTGCAATTACTACTGTTTTAATAAGTGTTTGTTTGGGGGTTAACAAGGGTGAATGGATGGTTATATTGCTATGTATTGCTTTAGTTATAGGTTTAGAGATGTTGAATAGTGCCATTGAAAAACTATGCGATGCGGTACATCCTGAAGTTCACCCTTTCATTAAACAAACAAAAGATATAGCAGCAGGTGCTGTATTATTTGCCTGTTTAATAAGTGCTATTATAGGCATCATTATTTTCTTACCGAAACTTTTTTAACAAATGAAAAATAAAATTTCTTCTCTTGAAAAAATGCTGTTACTCTCTGTTGCATTCAGCATGTTACTATTAACCGTACGAATTATTATTACTCATGAACTCTCATATATTTTCTACGCATGGAATACTTTTTTAGCAATTGTTCCGCTTTTATTCAGCAGAAGATTATCTAAACAATTATCATTCAATTTTAAAGCAATTGTTTTAATAGTTTGCTGGTTGTTGTTCTTACCTAACGCCCCATATATAGTTACAGATATTTTTCATTACATGAAAAGACCACCGGTACCTATGTGGTATGATTTGTTAATTGTAATGATAGCAACCTGGAATGGTTTATTACTGGGCTTTATTTCTTTATTACAGGTTGAGCAATTCTTAACAAGCTACTTAAAACCTTTTTGGGTAAAGGCTTCTGTTATTGTAAGTTTAATACTTTGCGGTTATGGTGTTTATTTGGGAAGGTTTTTAAGATTTAACAGTTGGGATATACTTACCAACCCTGATGATTTATTTTTTGCTTCAGCCCGAACAATAATTCATCCGCATCAATCTATTAAAGCATGGGCTTTCACTTTTTTGTTTGCAAGTATGTTAAGCATAATTTACTTCACCATAAAACAATTGCCCCGCTTATATGAGCGAGGCAAGTAGAATTATTACTAAAATCACCGACAAGATTTTAAACCTTTGTCCGGGTTTTAAAAATCAAATCCTAAAGCAAAATAGAATTGTGGCTGCCCTCTGAATATTCCCTTCATCGGCCATGCTAAATCTGCTCTCATAAAATAGCCTAACAAAGTACTGCGTGCCCCAAAACCATAACCACCCGCAAAAGGCCCTAACCCACCTGCATCTATTCTTACTATCACAGGACCATTAGTGTAAACCTCACTCGGCCGTTGTATACCGTTGTACTTTCCATTCCAGGCAGTACCTAAATCTATAAATTGAACCAATTGAAAGTTTCTGATAAATGCATTATTAATCGGCTTGTTTAATAAAGTGGTAAACACCGGTAAACGCAATTCACTGTTTATTACAAAAGCGTTATTGCCATTAGCTACATTTTGCGGATAGCCCCGCATATTAATTGCTAATGATTGAAATGCATAGGTTTGATCTTGTGCAGGCGTATTAATACTGTTGAAACGTGGGCCTATCCAACCATCTACACCGCCTAAGTAATAAATAATTTTTTGTGTACCCCAACTGAAATCCGCAGCAGCTCTTGTTGCCCAAATAAAGTTGCGGTAAATTTTTACATAGTTTCTCGCATCGAAACCTAAATTATAAGTATTGTTATTACCTGGGCCTGTTGGGCGGTTAAAGTCTAAATACACTTTCCATCTTAAACCATTCCAAATATTTTGCGTAGGGTTCACTGTATTGTCGTAAACGTATTCTATTCTTCCAACTAAATATTTATTTAATGTATCAGGAGTTATAAGAGAAGAAGGGTCAACAGATTTAAGTACACCTCTATCTGCACGATAACCTAATGTTAAACTTACTCTTCTTGTTTCATCAAAAGTATACGATATTGTTCCCTGATAGAGATTAGTGTACAACATATTATCATAACCACCTGCAGGATAAAAGTTAGAAACATTACTTCGGTAATAAGTTAATTGCCAATCAAGTCTTCTTCTGAAATTTTTTACAGAAAAGAATACATCTTTATCTTTTATGTTTCCGCCTAACCGATATCCCCCAATAAATTTTATATCTTCCAATAAGTCTGATGCACCAAATCTTGTTGTAAAGTTGAAATCATTACCATTACCAAGTTGAATAGGACCATTTCCCCCACCATAAGGCTGATAACGGTTTACTAAAATATTATTTGTTATACCTGCCAACACATAATCGGCACTAAACTTCATACGATAGTTAAACAGTTTTGAATTTTGTAACCATGTTTTCTTAAGTGGCTGATTATTTGTAACTGTTGTTATAGCAGTTGCTGAACTTGTATCAGGCTTTTCATTATCAAACTCTGTTTGAAAAACTTTTTTAGGTTTTTTATTAGAAGTAGTATCTGTTGTATTTGGCTGTGTTGAAGGTTTGTAAACTGTTGCTTTTCCTTCAGCAATTTTATTATCGCTTATTAACTTCTTCATATATTCTGTTGGCCTTGCATTTACATTACGCTTTGTTAACGCTTCTTCATTCACCTTCAGCTTATACAAATATTTATAATCGCCTTCTCTTCTTGTTTCACTTACCTGACCGTTATTTCCTGCAATTCTTGATTCTAATAGTGAGCTTTGATAGTTTGTAATAGGGAATGTATACGTTGAATCTTTATACACCTGAAAATAACTGATGCTATCTGCTTCTTGTTTACGCCATGCAGTTAAAGTTGAGTCTAATTCTTTTGGTGATGGATTACGCAACAATTCTTCCCCTACATAATACAAAGTATCTAAGCCTGTTCTTTGTGTTGAGAAAAAACCTGCCCAACGATTGCCAATACCGTTTTCATCTGATATATAAGTGAAGTGATTGGTATTGTATTGCATTGGATAAGATGCATTACCGAATTTTAAATTGGTAAGCTGTGTAATTTGTTTTGTTTTTGAGTTGTTTAATAAATCGATTAGAAAAATATTATACCTGTTTTTGCTTGGTAAAGTTGTATCTGTACCAACGGCATCAGGGGTAGGACGGTTAGATGCAAAAATGATTCCCGTTCTGTTAGGGAATGAAACAAATGTGGGGTTTAAATCTGCATACACATCATTGGTTAATTGTGTAGTTTTTTGTTCTTCAATTTTATAAGTAAAGATATCAGGGTGACCATTCTTTACAGCACTCATTACCAAAGTATTCGCATCTAACATAAATGATGCATCTAAAATTTGTTCAAAGCCATCTATTTCCTGCTTAAAGCGTTTGTATTTGGCAATAACATCGTACACAAACATTTTGGTTTTACCTGCTTCAAAATAAATAACCAATAATCTTGTTCCTTTTACATCCCATGCAAGAATGGGATAGTTGGGATTGATATCTCCTTCGTTAGTTTTTACTCCTTTATCCAATAATACTTTTGTATCCCAAAAATTTTCTACGTATTTAACTCTGTAAACACCTTTCTTAAATTCAACAACTGCATAGTTATTATTTCTCGGATTGGGGTTTGCCTGAAAGCGATAATAATCTGCCTTACTCACATCTTCACTTACACTTAAAACACCTTTGGGTGCATTGCGGCGTTGGCGGATATCTTTATAATAAATATCCTGCTCATAAGTCATAAACTCCTGTAATACCAATTTAAATTTCTTCTTGGTAATTTTTAAAGAAGCATTGTTCAAGTTTTTATAAATGCGGGCCAAGTATAAGAAGTAAGTGACATTTTCTTTCTTGTATTTCTCTGCTATATAATGCCAGAAAGCATGGCCAGCCAATGTTGGTTTTGCAAATGCAAATTGATAAAACGTGCTGTAATCTCCGCTTAACATAGCACTCTTTAATTCATCATCTTTTACAGTACTCCAATCTTCTGCTGCATATTCAATATAACCATCGGTTAACCATTTTGGTAAATCTAATAAAGCTGCATTGCTGGCTACTTCACCAATATCATCTCCGAATAATAAATTTTCAACCAATACTCTTGCAATACCTTCACGTATCTGGCGGCGAAGATTGGCATGGTTTCCATCAAAATAAACAACCAATTTATTATTCACTAATTTGGTTAATCCACCTGCATTTTGCCAATCTATTCCTAAACCGATATTGCTTTGTTTATACTCATCATAACTATTGTAAACAACAAGGTTTGTTCTGCGTTGTAATGAATATTCAATGAAAGCTTCTAATTGCGGCAATTCTTCTTCTGCAACCTGCGATGCAAATTTTCCCAGCTCTGTTCCGTTTTGAGAAGTGTATGTATTAAAGTTGGGAGATTGATAAAATTTCCATTTAAACTTCTTAAACTGTAATCTGTTCTTTCCGTATTCAACAGTATTAACCTGTGCCTGCACTGCAAAGGGTAATACCATAGCAAGCAGAAGAAAACTTTTATAAATCAATCGTTTCATTTGCATATCCTTGCTGTTTAAAAAAGGGAGAACAAAATCAATAAAAAGTGAAGATACTTTCAGTTAAAATGCCATCCCTACTATACTTGTTAAAATTAGGTAATTAGTTTTGTAAAAGATGAATTCATTATGATTAACGTTGCCTCGTTTGTTTTTAGTCCCGTTCAGGAAAATACTTATGTGCTTTTCAACGAAAACGGAAACGCTGTTATTATAGACCCCGGTTGTTATTTTACTGCTGAAGAAGAAAAGTTAAAAAATTTTATTCTTCAGAAAAAATTAACCCCTGTAATGCTTTTAAATACGCATTGCCATTTAGATCATGTGTTTGGTAATAACTGGGTTTACAAAGAATTCGGATTGGAATTGCATATTCATCCAAACGAAGAAAAAATGTTAGCGGTTGCCCCTGAAAGCGGTATTAAATGGGGGTTACCATTTACAAATTATAAAGGGCCATTACATTTTTTAAAAGAAGGCAATAGTATTTTTTTAGATGAAGATGAATTGAAAATTTTGTTAGCACCCGGTCATAGCCCCGGAAGTATTTGCTTTTACAATGCCAGGCAACATTTCTTAATCGGAGGCGATGTTTTGTTTCGCGAAAGTGTAGGAAGAACGGATTTGCTTTTCGGTGATTATAATACATTAATGAAAAGCATAAAAGAGCAATTATTTATTTTACCAGATGAAACTGTTGTGTACAGTGGTCACGGAAGAAGCACAACCTTAGGGCATGAAAAAAAGTTTAACCCTTTTGTGAAAGAATAATTAGTAACATAAACATAATAATTATACAATAACCAGCTTAAACTGATTTATAACCTTTATAAAAATAATTATTATGGCAAATTATGCAACTTTAAAAATCAATCACTTTTATTTAGTAATTGAGAATGAAGGTGAAGATATCGTATTAATTCAGCCTTTAATGGAAACTGAAAACTGTATTCTTATTGAACATCACGATGATTATGAATCTACTTTCTGGAGAAAGAAAACAAATGATGTATTTGAAGTAATAGAAGAACTTACGGAAGAGCAGGTTGTTATATACCAAAATTTATTTGAAGAAGAGGAGGAAGACGAAGAGTGGTACGAGGAGCTAAATAGTGAAACTTTTATTGAAGAAGATGAGGATTTTACTGAAGAAATTAAAGAAAAATAATGCTGCTTTTTAAAACAGGTATTGCATGTGTAATGCACTACCTGTTATTTATTACTCATAGCATTGTTATAAGCAATAATAAAAACAGCTCCTAAGTTTTTATGAGGCGGTACATAATCGTCGAACTTTTCTTTCATATCTGTTTTTAAACCTGCTTCTAAATTCTTCCACAATACAGGCCAGTTAAGGTCTTTACCCTGCCTTAATGTTTCTGTTATGGAATTAATTAAACGAATATTTACCGCACCTGTACCAACTTGTTTGGATGCAATAATATGAGCACCAGGACAGGTTGCCAATACATCATTCAAACTGTGATAGCCCCCGCAACTTCCCAATAAAACAACTTTTGCAGAAGATGGTAATTGTTGAATGGTTTGTTTTACGTAATAACTATGTCCACGATGTATTACAACTGTGGGATGAACATCTAAAGAGTCTAAATAATCCTGCAAATCTTCCTGAGCTTTGGTATCTAAATCCTGTTTTTCATCTAAAGGTTTATTGGCATAAATAGTAATAGGTGTGCCTTTAATGGATGATACTTCTATCCATTCTTTTTTATCAATTTTTTTCCAATTACCGTTGGAGAAATTACTGATAAAAGCATTGAAGACATTGGCTCCGTCTTTATCTCCATAAAAGAACTGTAATACATCAATTTTTTTACGCGTTGTATCAATCAATAATTTTAAAGGCATTAAAGTAATGGGTGTTAATAATTGCAATGCTTCCGCACTTGAACTGTTATCTGTACTGTTAAAAATAGTATTCAGCAAACTGTAAATAATAATACCTCTTTTATTTTTAGCAGTTGTGTTTTGCTGTAGATTATAATTAATTCTTTTAACCATAATTTTTTTAATGGTACTGTCGCTTATACTTGCATAGGAATCCGCTACATCAACTGCATCTTCTAAGGTTGAAGTTTTTTCTAAACCGTCAACAAAACTCTGCATCAGTTTTTCAGCAACAGGTTTATCCATTCGTTTAAAAAAATCATCTAATGTATTATAAGCAGCAGCCATACGAATGAACTTTTTATAATAATCAAACGCTACAGCATTTAATAAACTGTCTGCTCTGGCAGGTTTCATTCGTTCAAAAATTCTTTTATAAACACCTAAATAACTACTGGTATAAATTTCTTCTTCCCCTAAAACACACAAATAATACAATTCAGCGGGAGTAAGGCTTTCAATCTTTTTAAATCTTACAATATCACTCTTTTCATCATGCAACGCATTTATTTCATTCACATAAGTTTCAATGCCCTTAGTTTTTAATTTCTCTGTTAATACTTTCATTACCATTGGCGTATCTGCACGTTTAGCTCTTGCTGCATATTTTATTTGTGTTGCAACAAGCAGTTTATAATAATGCTCATCATCAGCCATTGCATTGGTAATAGAGTCTATGCTTATTTGATTGTGGTATAACTCATCTAAAAAAGGAAAATAAAAACGGCCTGAAGGAATAGTTGCCAATTGCGAAATTGTTTTTACCAAAGGAAGTTTTACAGTTCGAATTTTATTACCTAAGGGGTTATTCACTGCTGCATAATTATAAAAACGTTCAGGGTCTTTAAACGCCTCAACATTTAATAAACTATCTGCAAAGGGAACGTCAGGATGTTCATTTAAAATAGTAAAAATTTTATCAGGGTTACGTTGGCATCTTTTATAAACCAAGATATTCTTACAATCTTTTACTCCTGCATTTTGCTGAAACACAAAATTCTGCAACAATATATTTCCTATTTCCAATTCGTTTTGCTGTACAACACTTGTTACAGGCAAATTTTTTATTTGCAGTTGCATGGCTTGTTTATAGGCATTAATGTAATCAACCACCATAATACCTTTTACTACTTTATACTTACAGGCGTTGGTAAAATCTGTAAGCATATCATTAATGCTGCGAAGCCATATGTATTTATCGTTTTCAGTAAAACTGCTGTCTTTTTCTACCTGTTGTTGCAGTTTATCAACCTTAGAAATAATGTTTTGTGTGAGTTGAAGATTTAAGCCTTCGTCGTTAGTTGCTAAAAAAACTTTGCCATCGCCGCCATAAACCTTAATTAACTGCAATTGGCTTTTATCAATATTATCATGATGTAATCTACGCATCGGCGGAATATCATCCTGCGAAAATGCAGACTGGGCAAGGCTTGTAAGTACAATTACTGAATATAAAAGCGATAGGTAAAATTTCTTCATTCGTATCATCTCAAAACAAAAATACTGCCATAAACAATGAAAAACTGTTATCAACTTAACAATTACATAATAATGCAACAGTTGCTTTTATCCGCCTGCTATTAATTTTGTGTAAACATATTGTTACCATGCAAACAAGGCCAAAGAGAATTTTAATTGCAGATGATGAACCCGATATCCTTGAAATAATTGAATATAACCTAACCAGAGAAGGGTATGATGTTTATACAGCCAAAGACGGCAATGAGGCTATTGAAAGAGCCAAACAACTAAACCCGGATTTAATTATTCTGGATATTATGATGCCGAAAAAAACAGGCATAGAAGTTTGCCAGGTTTTACGCTCTCAAACACTGTTTCAGGATACATTGATAATTTTTTTAACTGCGTTGAACGATGAAATGTCGCAGATAAAAGGTTTAGAAACAGGTGCTGACGATTATGTAAGCAAACCAATAAGCCCGAAAGTTTTAATAAGCAGGGTAACCGCTTTATTCAGAAGAATTAATAAAGAAGAAGGAAAATCTTTAAGTATTGGTAACATAGGCATAGATCCTGCAAGATTTATGGTTACTGTTGATAATAAAGATGTAGTGTTGGCTAAAAAAGAATTTGAACTGCTATACTTACTTGCATCAAAACCGGGAAGGGTTTTTTTAAGAAATGAAATTTTATCTCAGGTTTGGGGAACAGATATAATTGTTGGCGATAGAACCATTGATGTTCATATTCGTAAAATACGCCAGAAGCTTGGCTTAGATTGCATTACAACAGTAAAAGGAGTGGGTTATAAGTTTGAATTGTAGTTGCAGGAATATGTAAATTGCAGTAATGTTTAAAACTAAAAATCTTTCACCCAAACAACTTTCTTTACTTACTGCACTTTTTCTTTCAGTACCAATTGCAGCCGGTTTTTATGTAGTTGAATCTTCGTTTCTATTTGCTACAATAACCTTTATTGTAATTTTTATAGGCAGTTATTTTTTAATACAGTTTGTGTTAGAATGGTTTATTTACAGAAAAATTAAACTCATTTACAAATTCATTTACCAAACCAAGGCCAATAAAAGAGAAGAAACATATTACAAATACATTTTGCCTCAAAAAGGAATTGATGAAGTAAGAGCTGATGTTGAAAAATGGGCTGAACAAAGAAGTGCAGAAATTGAAATTCTTAAAAACAACGAAGCTTACAGAAAAGAGTTTTTGCAAAATCTTGCTCACGAATTTAAAACACCCATTTTCGCAATACAAGGTTATATAGACACATTGTTAGATGGTGCAATGGAAAACCCGCAAACCTGTAAAAAGTTTTTAGAAAACTCTGCCCGCAATGTTGACAGAATGGTAAATCTTTTGAAAGATTTAGATGAGATTTCTAAGTTAGAAAGCGGTGAGCAACCCTTATACAAAGAGAACTTTATTATTCAGGATTTAATTCGCGAAGTTTTTGAAACACTTTCCATAAAAACAGCAAAGCAGGAAATTAAGTGTTCCATTAAAAAAGGTTGTGAAGCCCCGCCGATAAGCGTTTTTGCAGATAAAGAAAAAATAAGACAGGTTTTAAACAACCTTATTGTAAACGCCACTAAATATGGCAAATTCGGCGGTTCCATTGTTGCCAGTATTTATCAGACAGATGGCGAGCATGTTTTGATTGAAATCAGTGATGACGGCATTGGTATTGCGGAAGAGCATTTATCCAGAATTTTTGAGCGTTTTTACCGAACTGATCGTGGCAGAAGTCGAAATGTAGGTGGAACCGGCTTAGGCTTAGCTATTTGCAAGCATATTATTGAAGCTCACCATCAAACCATACATGTTCGCAGTAAGTTAGATGTTGGCACCACTATTGGTTTTACTTTAGATAGGAAAAAAGAGTAAAATAAGAAAGGCTACTTGATTAAGTAGCCTTTCTTAAAGATTAAGATTTTAATACTAATAATTTGCATTTTGTACTGCCACACTGCCTGAAGCAGGTGGGTTTTTTACAGTTTCATCTGCAGGAACATCCCAATAATCCATAAAGTTATAATTTATAGTTGCGTTCGTATAAACTGTTTTATTATAGATAATTGTTGCACCATATCTTCCACCGCCATTCGAAGTGTGGTAAGTCCATCCCCATCTTCTTGCATCATAGAAAGAAAGACCACGGAAAGCCAAAGCAGCACCACGTTCCTGTGTTAATTCGTTTAAAGCACCAGCCAAACTTGTAACTACCCCAGATACTGCAGGAATACCCGCACCTTGAGCAGTTCTTACCTGATCAACAAACAGTAACCCTGCTGCAATATTTCCTGAACGTATGTTTGCTTCTGCCAACATTAAAGCGTTTTCTTCCCATGTAGGTCCAATATAGATTTCCAATTTTCCTACTTGTCTGGAGCCTAAAATTGGAATGCCTGTTAGACCGGCTGTAGCCCCATCTACTAAACTCCAACGAGTGCTATTGGTATTGGCATCACCATAAAACGTACCGCTAGATGTAGAGAAGTTTGCTAAGCGTGCATCAGTTGATTTAAAATTTTGTACCAAGCGTTCACTTACTTTATAAGTTGTAGTTTGATTACTTTGTGCACAAATACCGGCTACAGAACCGCCTGCATTGCTAAAGAATGAGTTACTTGCCGAAGTTCTTCCGGTAAATACATAATCACCTTTTTGAATACCGGCATTGCATAACGTAATCACATTTTGCCAATCAGCAGCAGCCATCGGCGTAATAGTAGATTTACTGATAGTTGCTGCAGGATTACCGTTAACAAACGGAGCTAAATGGTTTAATAAAATATTACGTGCCAACATAGTGTTAATGCTTCTTTGCCATTGTACATTGCTTAGGGGTTTACCCAAACCAACCTGACATTGTTGAGGTATTAATTCTGCAACCACAGTTGCATAGTCTGTTTGATTTGAAATTGCTTTCAGCGTTGTTAATGCAAGATTTAATTGCTTGTTAGACTCTGTTATAACAGTAGCTTGATTTACAAAAGTATTAACTGTAGAAGGATAGTTATCTACAATTAAACCTGCATAATAAAGTGTTCCTATTTGTGCATAGGCATAACCTTTCCACCAATAACACCAGGCTTTAATGGTATTTGCCTTATCAGTACTTAACCCGCTGACATTAGGCAATTGTTGTAAAGCTTGATTACAACCGTTGATTAAGGCATACATATTCAGCCATTCATAAAACAACGCGTTGTTTGAATTAGCAGTAGCAGCTGTAGTATTAAAGCTTCTGATGATACCAACTTGTGGAGAAGGATTTGTAAAAGTTGTACTTCCCGGATTTAAAGGATCTGCTATAAATTTATCAGGTACACCCATAGTAGTAGTTTGGTTGTTAGAACCCTGCCCGCCACCAATAACATCTCCCATTAATTCATGATAGCCCCAGGGAAGAGAAAAATAACTATCACCCAACCAACCGTCACCATAATTAAATCCATCCCAATATACAGTACCCATAGCATATTGTGTAATCCCCGTTTCGTTTACAACACTACCCGCCAAGGTAGGATTGTTAGGGTTTATCTGATCTAATTGCTTTTTACAAGAACTTACTATTAAAACAGAAGTAAGTACGGCAGCGTAAGAAAGCTTAGACACAACTTTTTCTTTAAAAAATTTGAAATTTATATTTTTCATAATTAGATTATTTAGAAGTTAGAAACCAAAGTTGAATGTTGCTTGATAAGCTTTTAAATTAGGAATTGTGCTATGGTCTATAGCTCTATCATATGAAGAGTTAGAAGCACCGGAACTGATTTCAGGATCAACACCATGATAATTTGTGAAAGTCAACAAGTTTCTTCCGCTAAGCACCAACTGGCATTTCTTCAACCATTTTTGTTTGGCAAATTTTGCAAAATCAACACCTACAGAAATGTTTCTCAGCCTAACAAAAGAAGCATCACTCCAGAAATAATCTTTAGTAACGTTATTACCAACACCTCTTGCAGTGCTTCCCAATGCGTAGTAAGCACTTGCATAGTAAGCCGTCCATGCACCTGTTTGTCCACCAATGGTAACAGGGTTTTGGAAATCATTGCTAATACCATCACGATACATCCACTCGTTTGTTTGGTTATAAAGATGAGAACCACTTATCCAATCGAATTGGAAACCGAATGATAAAAACCCTTTATAAGTCAAACTGTTAATGAATGATGAAGTTAAAGTAGGATTTGGGTCACCAAATGAAGATGCTTCATCAGAGAAGAATATGGCTTTAGTTGTAGAATTTACTACCCTGCCGTTAACAATTTCATAGCCGCTTTGGTTGGCGGTTGGAATAAATGGAGTTTTTCCATCAGCTCTCAACTGACTAACAGAAGTCAAAGCTTTATAACCATATACCTGACCAACTTTTGCACTTCCTTTTAAAATTAAACTTGAGCTACCTGCAGCACTCGTAAGAGGAATATCACCACCAACAATGTAATCAATTGTAGATGCTTGATGCCCAAAATTAGCTGTTAAATCCCAAGTAAGATTTTTACTCGCATAAACCGGGATATTTAATCCCAATTGCCATCCTTTAGAAGATAAGGTAATGGTATTGGTAGTAATACTTGTTGCACCTGTTGATGGGGGCACATTCTGAGGAAAAATTGCATTATCAGTATGCTTCATCCAATAAGTAAAAGCAGCATTAATATTTTTAAACCAATTACCTTTAAATAGATTAATACTTAATTCAGTACCATACTCTGTTTCTGTAGAAATTTCTATCCCCAAATTAGGATCATTCACAGCAAGCGGATTAGCGAAGCTTGTCTGATTACCAGTTGGCTGACTGTTTATAACTGTTTGTTTTTGATAAGGAGCCGGCTGGATACCTGCTTGACCGTAAGCTGCTCTTAATTTAAAATTAGGCAATACTTTGCTTAACGGATCCCAGAAATTGAACGCAGTAAGGTTCAAATATGCATTTAAATGCGGGAAGGTAGCAAGTTTATGGGCGGCAGAAGTATAATCTGATCTGAAACCTCCTACAACACCACCATAATTACCATAATCTAATTTTTCATCCACAACGTAACCATAACTAACAAATGTTTCTTGGTAGTCATTAGCAAAATATTGCTGTTGTGTATTCGCAAAATTGAAAGGAGGGGTTAGTGGAAGCGATTGACCTACAAAATCTAATTCTTTATAAGTATTTTTTCTGTAATCGTAACCAACCAATGTGCTTGATTGAATAGGTAATTTTAAATGAAAATCTTTTTCAAGATCTAATTTAATATTAGCAGTTGTAAAAAGATTTTGTTTGGTTTGATTGTATTGGAAATTGTTGATTTCACCGGTATTATCTGAACCATTGTACTCAGAAGTCCAGGTTCCATAATAGTTAGAGTTACCGTTTAAAGACTGGTTATAGAAAGTCCAGATATCGTTTTCGTTTTTATAAGTAATACCGTAACGACCATTCAATGTTACATATTTATTGATTTTGTAATTCGCTTCAAAGCTTTGAATAATATCGTATCTCTTACTATCTCCACTTGAATATTCCAATCTATAAAAAGGATTGAAAGCGTTTACACTTAAAAAACTTGCTCTTTGATACACCGGCAAAACACCACCAGCAATGGTATCAGTTAAACTAAAGAAAGGAGAAGTGTTTAAGAACCCGTAAACGCCGCCCACATCTGCATTAGACGTACCGTATCCATAACCCGGACCACCCGGTGCACCAATATGCGGGTGCATAGTGTTATTGGTGTATACCACATTAGTAATAGAGCGAATGGTAAAGTTTTTAAATACTTCAAATCCTAAATTAGAAACAAAATTTGTTCTGTCTAAATAACCGTTATCTTTTAATAGAGCAGAATATGTTCTGTTATTTGATAAAGAAAAATTATAGTCTGATTTTTCACCGCCGCCATTGATATTCAATGAATTGTTAAAAGACGGTGCATTTTGAAATACCTGTGCAAAGTGATCGTAATAATGTAAGTTTCCTTTGTAAGGTTGGTCATTCTTATTTCTTGGATCTAAAATACCGTAACGGGTATAACTGGCTGTTTGGCCGGGGCTGGTACCGCCATTATCAGTACCATATCTGTAAGCAATAGAACCGGAACCCATGATATTTCCAACGGCCGGATCTATTGACAATGCCTGACCTGCAGCAAAGCCACCACTGTTTGTAGCTGAAATAATATTACCGTTTGCATCTGTTAAATAAGGATGCAAGCTGGCTTTACCGAAATTGCCTGCGTTAATATAACTGCTGTAAGCATAACTGGATGATACATTAATACTCGCCGGGCCTTTAGAACCTTTTTTGCTGAAAATTTGAATAACACCATTGGCACCTTGGGCACCATATAAAGCAGAAGAAGCAGCACCTTGTACTACCTCAACTTTTTCAACCTGTGTAAGATCGAGATAATTTAAACTGGCAAAAGGAATTTCAACACCATCTAATAAAATCATTGGTCTTGTACCACCTTGAACGGTATTAATACCTCTTAATACAATGTTTACCTGATCGCCCGGGTTACCGGAAACAGATGAAATTTGTGCACCTGCAACTTTACCAACTAAAGCTTGGTCAATAGAAGCTATGGGAGTTTGTGCTAATTTATCTCCCCTGACAGATTCAACGGCAAAACCTATTTTCTTCCTACTTGTTGCAGTACCCGTTCCCGTAACAATAACTTCACTTAATGATCTTGTGTCAGTAGCAAGGCTTATTGACACTGTACCTCCTGCTACTACAGCTTCTTTTGTTTCAAATCCTAATGCTGAAATAATTAATCTGCTACTAGAACTTTTTACTTTCAAAGTAAATTTTCCTTCCGAATCGGCACTAACACCATTTCGGGTACCTTTTTCTAAAACTGTGGCTCCGGCTACCCCGGCTCCTTTGTCGTCTGTAACCTTTCCTGTTACAGTTACCTGGGCATAGCTATTTAAAATAAAAAATAGCATGGCCCCAAAAACTAATAGTTTTTTTCTCATGTTGCATTGTTTAAGTTAAAAAATACCGTTCGTCTATTTTAAAGACCGTTCAAAATATAAAATGATGCAACACAATTAACAAAAACTTAGCATTTTAATAACAATTTAATCTTTGAATCAAGTTCTGAGGGGGCAAACAGCTACTTAAACCGGTTAACAAAAGGCAGTTTTTTAGAAAATATATTTTGCCGTCTGCCCTAAAATTGTAATTTAGTGTTGGAATTTAATGGGTTAGTAAGTAAAGGGGTCAACATAAAAGTTGGCCCTTTTGCATTTATATACATTGCTTTTCTTTCTTCTTCTATCTTTATTAAATGAGTAAAATTAAAACTGCTTTTTTCTGCAGCAATTGCGGTTATGAAAGTGCAAAATGGTTAGGTAAATGTCCAAGCTGTAATCATTGGAACACATTTGTAGAAGAAGTAATTGATAAGGGAAATAAAAACAACAATGAATGGAAAAATTTTATTGATGATAAAAGAACATCAAAAACAATTTCATTAAATGAGGTTACTTCAATAGAAGAAAAAAGAATTGTAACAACTGATGCTGAATTAAACAGAGTGTTAGGTGGTGGTATTGTAGCAGGCAGTATTGTATTAATTGCCGGAGAGCCCGGCATTGGCAAAAGCACATTGTTTTTACAGGCAGGTTTATTATTAAATGTGTTAACTGTTTTATACATAAGCGGTGAAGAAAGTGAACAGCAAATAAAAATGCGTGCCGATAGATTAGGTATTCAAAATGAAAATTTTTACTTACTTACCGAAACATTAACAGCAACTGTTTTTAAAGAAATAAAAAAACTAAAACCGCAGGTTGTTATTGTAGATTCTATTCAAACGCTGCAATCAAATTTTATAGAATCGAGTGCAGGAAGTGTTTCTCAAATAAAAGAATGTGCAGCCGAATTTCAACGCTTTGCAAAAGAAACCAACACACCCGTTTTTTTAATTGGTCATATAACAAAAGACGGAACTATTGCCGGCCCTAAAATTTTAGAACATATGGTTGATACAGTTTTACAATTTGAAGGCGACAGACATTATGCTTACAGAATTTTAAGAACACTCAAAAACCGTTTTGGCAGTACGGCAGAATTAGGTATTTATGAAATGACGAATGGCGGAATGAAAGCAGTAACTAACCCCAGTGAAATTTTAATTACACAACGCGAAGAACAATTAAGCGGAAGTACTATTGCTGCTACTTTAGAAGGCATGCGGCCTTTATTAATTGAAGTACAAGCTTTGGTAACACAAAGTGTATACGGCACACCGCAACGCACTGTTAGTGGTTTTGATTTAAGAAGGTTACAATTGTTATTAGCAGTATTGGAAAAACGTGGTGGCTTTCAGTTTGGAGTGAAGGATGTATTTGTAAATATTGCAGGCGGTATAAAGGTTGAAGACCCGAGCATAGATTTAGCGGTTATCTGTGCATTGTTATCAAGCTATGAAGATATACCATTGCCGCAACAGATTTGTTTTGCAGGAGAGGTAGGATTGAATGGTGAAATACGTGCTGTAAACAGAATTGAGCAACGTATTGCCGAAGCAGAGAAATTAGGCTTTGAAAAAATTATCGTATCCCGCTATAACAAAAAAGGAATTGATACCAATAAATTAAAAATTGAAGTGGTTGCATTAAGTCAGGTGCATGAAGTGTATCAATATTTGTTTTAAGAATTCAAATTAATTTTTATCTTCAAGTATGCTTTCAACATTGCAATCATACATTAAAGATTTTACACACTTAATTTTTCCGCATCATTGCGAAGGTTGCGGTACAGATGTATTGAATGATGAAGATTTACTCTGTGCAAAATGTTTGCATGAATTACCTGTTACCAATTATTTTTCTTCCCACGGTAATCCGGTAGAAAAAATATTTTACGGGCGATGCAAAATAGAATCTGCTGCAAGTGCTTTTTACTTTACAAAAGATTCTTTGCTTCAACATTTACTTGTTCAATTAAAATATAAAAGCAATAAAGAAGTAGGTTATTTTTTAGGAAAGCTAGCAGGCTTGCAAATGCAGCAATCTAACAGGTTTAAAAATATTGATGCATTGGTTCCGCTTCCGCTCAATCCAAAAAAAGAAAGTAAAAGAGGTTATAACCAGGCTGCAATTATTTGTGATGGTATGGCTGAGGTTTTACAAATTCCTGTTTTAAATAATGCTGTTGAAAGAGTATTATTTACAGAAACACAAACTAAACAAGACCGTATTCATCGCTGGCAGAATATGGAAAATGTTTTTGCAATAAAAGATTTAACAGGCATGCAAGGCAACCATATTTTATTGGTTGACGATGTAGTAACCACAGGTGCTACGTTAGAAGCATGTGCCAATGCCATCCTTAAAAACAAAAATGTAAAAGTCAGCATTGCCACGGTAGCTTATACTATTTAACATTCGTCGAAAATTTTAAACAATTCAACACAAAATTTGTTACTTGCATAAAAAACACAACTATGAAATATGTATTAACGCTTATTGCAGTAATAGCTATTGCAGCAGTAATTACCGCATTTAAACTTCCTTCAACCAATTCAATTCATTCCTTTAAAATAAAATCTATTGATGGAAAAGAGATAGATTTTTCTAAGTACAAAGGCAAAAAAATATTAGTAGTTAATACTGCTTCTAAATGCGGTTATACACCACAATATGAAGCTTTGGAAAAAGTGTATGAGCAATACAAAGACAAATTGGTTATTGTTGGTTTTCCTTGTAATCAATTCGGCGGACAAGAACCCGGCACTGCAGAAGAAATTGTAACATTTTGCAAAAAGAATTACGGTGTAACTTTTCCTTTAACTGAAAAAATTGATGTGAAAGGCGATAACGTAAATCCGATTTACAAATGGCTTTGTACCAAAACTGAAAATGGAGTTTTAGATGCAACTATAACATGGAACTTCAATAAATTTTTATTAGACGAAAACGGAAAATTATTGGCATATTTTCCAAGTAAAGTAACACCGGACAGTGAAGAGATTTTAAAATTCTTGAAATAGTATTTTGAATTTAGCAACAAAAAAGGGATTGATAATTCAATCCCTTTTTTGTTTAGTACTATGAAATTATTTTTTAATTCCTACAGTATCTTTTGCAAGCTTAGGAATTACTTCATCTCTTATTTCTTTTACGCTCCAGAAACGATACACTTCAGGTGCTTTATCGCCAACCTGCTCAATACTTGTCATTCTGTGATACGGCGAAACTATTGTTGCATCTACATTTCCTGTTATTTTAACTGCACTTAAAGGTGTTATATAATAATTGCGGTTAGCAGCACTTACATTTTTATTTTGAATTAATAAGTTTAATGAATCTATGCTATGTTTAATCATGACTTGCTTAATGGTATCAAACTTGGTTTTTGCTTCACCATATTTTTGATAACTGCCAACAATTGTATCGTTCTTGGCATTTAAAATATACAAACCGTTTTCAGCAATTTCAATTGTTGATTCTTTACCATCAACCGATAATTTCAAACTTACGGGGCTGCCTGAATTAAAATCGGCAGTCTGTTCCACTGTACCTGCACCTTCTTTTACGGTAACTGTTTTCGCATTCACATCAATATCAATTTTTCCTTTTCCTAAAACAGTAACTCTTTTTGTGTTAGATGAACATGCTGATAAAATAATTGCTGCACTTAATAAACAGCCTGTAGTTAGTTTCATTTCTTTGGTTTTGAAGTGTAGTTAAATAAAAAATCCTCTTTGTTTTATAAAGAGGATTTAAAAGTATTGCTTTTTACTGAAGCTTATTTGGCTTCTGCATAACGTTGGTCAACTTTTTCCCAGTCAACAACGTTCCAGAAAGCAGCTAAATAATCTGCACGTTTGTTTTGATATTTTAAATAATAAGCATGCTCCCAAACATCAACACCTAATAACGGTGTACCTTTATATTCTGCAACATCCATTAAAGGGTTATCCTGGTTTGGTGTAGAAGTTACTTCCAATTTACCATCGCTTGTTGCTACTAACCAAGCCCAACCGCTTCCGAATCTTGTCATTCCGGCATTATTAAATTTTTCTTTAAATGCTTCGAATGAACCGAAGTTTAAGTTAATGCCACCTGCAATATGACCCGGAAGTCTGTCTAATTTTTTGTTAGTTAAACTTTCCCAAAAGAAAGTATGGTTCCAATGGCCGCCGCCATTATTTCGAACAGCGGGAGAAATGCTTCCTGCTGCTTTTACCAATTCTTCTAAAGACTTACCTTCATTAGCTGTGCCCGCAATAGCTTTGTTTAAATTATCAACGTATGCCTGATGGTGTTTGCCATGATGTATTTGCATAGTTGTTGCATCAATATAAGGCTCCAACGCGTCGTATGCATAAGGTAGTACCGGTAATGTAAATGCCATAATTAATATTTTTTGTAAAGGTAAATATAAGATGTTTTCAAAATGTAAGAATTACTGAAATTTATTAATGTCGAAAAAATATATCAGGTTTTTATCTCTTGCTTTTGAAGAATGATTTTATAAGGAACGAGCATTCATTTTCTAATACTCCTTTAGTTATTGTTGCTTTTTGATGAAAAGGATTAACAGTTGTAAATTTTCCGAAGCCGTTTTTTTCATCACTTGTTCCGTAAACAATTCTCCCCACTTTACCCCAGTATAAAGCACCACAACACATTAAACAAGGTTCAACAGTTACATACAATGTTGCTTCAGGTAAATATTTAGTGCCTAACGAATTAAAGGCAGCAGTTAACGCCAACATTTCTGCATGTGCGGTAGCATCATTTAATAACTCTACCTGATTATGACCTTTAGCTATTATTTTATTGTTAATAACTACTACAGCACCTATCGGCACTTCATCATTTTCATAAGCTTCTTCTGCTTCACGCAAAGCATGCCTCATAAAATATTCGTCATTAAACATACAGCTAAGTTATTTTGATTTAATTTTAAAAGGAATTATTAATAATGAAAAAAATAGTCATACTGTTTTGCTGCATCACTCAAACATTACTATTAACAGCACAATCAAACATACCTACTGCTCAAAGTATTATTGATAATGCCTGTAAAGAAGCCGGTGAACAAAATAAAAAAGCATTCATCATTTTTCATGCTTCATGGTGTGGCTGGTGCCATAAAATGGATAGCAGCATGAACGATGCTTCCTGCAAAAATTATTTTCAAAAGAATTTTATTATTACGCATATTACCGTTTATGAAGCGGGAGAGAAACAAAAACTCAATAATGCCGGAGCCGAAGTAATTTTAAAAAAATACCATGCAGATAAACAAGGAATACCTGCATGGTTTATATTGAATAAAAGCGGAGAACTGTTAGCCGATTCTCAAATGCGACAAGAAGGAAAATTTGTAGACTCCGAAGGAATAAACGTAGGCTGCCCTGCCAACAAACCTGAAGTGGAACACTTTATTAAAGTATTAAAACAAACTACTTCTCTTTCTGCCACCGATGAAAACGCAATACGAGTAAGGTTTTTAAAGAATGAAAGCAATTAACTAATTATAACTTCTTTATCATAATATTTCTGTACCACACTTCATTGCCATGATCCTGTAAAGCAATTTTTCCTTTGGTAAATATTCCGAAGCCCGGCATATTCTTAAACTTACTTCCTGCAATTAATTGTTTCCAGCTATCATTCCATAAGGTTGTAGTAACAACGTTTGTTCCGTTTAAATATAATTTCAATTCACCTTTATTACTTGTAATTTCTACCTGATTCCATTCACCAACTGCTTTTACAGTTTCTGTACTGCAGGCAATTAAATCGTATAAATCTCCTGCACGGTGCTTATGAATTTTTCCATCGGGGTGCCCGTTATTATCCAAAACCTGCATTTCAGGCCCTGTGTGAAAAGTATATTTATACTTAACTGTATCTTCATTTACATAAAACAAAATACCGCTGTTACCTCCTTTAGAAATTTTCCATTCTAATTTCAAGTCAAAATTTTCAAAATCATTATCCGTAACTAAATCTCCTCTTCCATCTTTTGCACTTGCATCTAATGTTAAAGAGCCATCAACTACTTTCCAGGCTGTTGGTGTGTTTGGCTTGCCGTAACTATGCCAACCCTTTGTTGTTTTTCCATCAAATAATTTTACCCAACCTTTTTGTGCATTGGAATTGAAAGCCAAAAGCATAAGGCTGCATGCAAGCAATATTTTTTTCATTCTGATTATTTTTTAAGTAATAAAATGTATTTAACCATTTGTTCTGCATCCGCCTGAGAAACTGCAGGGTGAGGTGTCATTAGTAAATTTCCCCAAACACCTGTTCCGCCTTTAATAATTTTTGATGCCAACATAGGAATATCTTTTTCAGAATATTTATTGGCAACATCTCTGTATGACGGACCGGTAACTTTTTCATCAATTTTATGGCAGGTTAAACAATCGCTTTTTGCCACTAATTCCAATCCTTTCTGGTAATCAGGATTTGCTGAGTTATCTGCCACAACAGGTTTCGCAGCTTCTTCTTTTTTTGTTTCTGTTGAATTGCTGCCGCAAGCATACATTGCAACCGCAGCAAACAAAATAAAAATTTTCTTCATTTGTTTTTGATAGTTTATTAAGTAAAAGAACATTATTTATTGCAATCCTAAAACTTGTTTATTAAAATTTTCATCGGCACCCGTTCCTGCAAAATCATCAAAAGCCTTTTCTGTAACTTTTATAATATGGTTTTGAATGAACGCTGCTCCTTCTCTTGCACCGTCTTCACTGTTTTTTATACAACATTCCCATTCCAATACAGCCCAGCCTTTATAATTATATTGAGCTAATTTGCTGAAGATACTTTTAAAATCTACCTGACCATCTCCCAACGAACGAAACCTTCCTGCCCTGTTAATCCAGCTTTGATAACCACCATACACGCCTTGCTTACCTGTGGCATTAAATTCCGCATCTTTTACGTGAAACATTTTTATACGTTCATGATAAAAATCGATGTATTGCAAATAATCTAAACATTGCAAAACAAAGTGAGACGGGTCGTACAACAAACAGGCACGTTGATGATTGTTTACTTTTTCTAAAAACATTTCATAACTAATGCCATCGTGCAAATCTTCTCCCGGATGAATTTCATAACAAACATCAACACCATATTCATCAAACACATTTAATATCGGCAACCACCTGTTGGCTAATTCTGTAAAACCTTTTTCTACCAAACCGACAGGGCGTTGTGGCCAGGGGTAAACTGTATGCCATAACAATGCTCCGCTGAAAGTGGCGTGGGCATTCAATCCTAAATTTTGCGATGCTTTGGCTGCATATTTTAATTGGTTAACAGCCCACTCTGTTCTTGCTTGATAATTACCACGAATATTTTCGGGTGCAAAACCATCGAACAATGTATCGTAAGCAGGATTAACAGCTACCAACTGCCCTTGTAAATGCGTTGATAACTCTGTTATTGCCAATCCATAACTGTTTACCAAACCTTTCAGTTCATCTGCATATGTTTTACTTTCTGCCGCTTTTTGTAAATCAATACAACGGTTATCCCATGTAGGAATCTGAATACCTTTGTAACCTAAATCTGCCGCCCATTTACAAATTGTTTCCAACTTATTAAAAGGAGCAGCATCTCCCATAAACTGTGCTAAAAAAATAGCGGGACCTTTTATTGTTGTCATATTGCTCGCAAAGACGCTACGACGCCACGTTTTATTATTTAAAGATTATTTACTATACGTTTTATACCATTCTTTAATAAGGCTTCATTAAAGTTTATTAATAACCCAAGCTTTATGTTTGTTAGTTTTAAATAAGTTAATAACTGTTTGTAATGCACATCTGCCAAGCTTTCTACAGACTTTAATTCAATTATTAATTTATTTTCTACGATTAAATCAATTCTAAATCCTGATTCTAATTTTTTGTCCTTCCATATAACAGGTAAGACTACTTGCTTTTTGACTGATAAATTAAATGTGTTTACTAATTCATATTCCATTACAGACTCGTAAACAGATTCAAATAACCCGGGACCAAGCGTTTTATGCATATCGAATGCCACATCTAACACAATTTTTGATAACTCATTTTCTGTCATAAATCTGCTTTGTGCTTTAGCGTCTCTGCGAGCAAATTACACTGTAAACTTCATCCATTTTTCATTCAACTTAGCAGATGCCACCACATTCTCTATAAATGCCATTCCTCTTACACCCTCTTCAATCCCCGGAAAGTCTAACCATTCTTTTTCGGGTACAATACCATTTGCTTTTGCACGAACAGTTAATGTAAAGTTTCTGTATAAATTAGCAAAAGCTTCTAAATAACCTTCAGGATGCCCCGCAGGTGTTCTGCTGTTATGTGCAGTGTAAGTTGATACATAACCTGTTCCTGCACGTAAAATTTCTTTAGGTTTATCTAACCATTTTAATTGCAGGGTATTGCTATCACTCTGCTGCCATTCAATTCCTCCCTTTTCTCCGTAAACTCTGATTTTAATATTGTTTTCTTCACCTGCAGCAATTTGAGTTGCAAATAAAATTCCGCTTGCTCCATTATTAAATTTCAGCAGTACATCACCATCATCATCTAATAATCTGCCTTCAACATAAGTATTCAGGTTTGCACAAATTTCTGTAACCTGTAATCCGCTTACATATTCTGCCATATTAAAAGCATGTGTGCCTATATCTCCCATACAACCTGCTATACCGCTACGTTTAGGGTCTGTACGCCAGGCTGCCTGTTTTTGGTTACTACCTTCTAAAAAAGTACTTAACCAACCTTGCGGATACTCAACATAAACTTTTCTTATTTTACCCAAAGTGCCGTTAGCTATTAATTGTTTAGCTTCTTTAACCATCGGGTAACCGGTGTAGGTATGCGTTAAGCAAAAGGTTCTGCCTGTTTGTTCAACAACAGTTTTTAAATCTTTTGCTTCCTGTAAACTCAATGTCATCGGTTTATCTAACACCACATCAAACCCGTTTTCCATAGCCATTTTTGCAGGATGAAAATGTATATGGTTAGGCGTAACAATGCTTACAAAATCCATTCTTATATTTTTGGGTAATGCTTTTTCTTTCGCAATCATTTCTTCATAATTAGCATATACTCTTTCTTCAGAAAGAAACAACACTTCGCCACTTTGTTTAGATTTTACGGCATCGCTGCTAAATGCACCGCATACCAATTCAATTTGCCCATCCATTAAAGCTGCAATGCGATGTACGGCTCCTATAAAAGCACCGCTGCCACCCCCAATCATTCCCATTCTTAGTCTTCTTTGCATACCAATCGTTATTATTTAAGTTTTAAAATTCGTAATTATATCGTTAGCTGCAGATGAAATTTTTCTGCAAACGTTTGCTATTTCTGTTGTAAGTATTTTTTACAAAAAAAACATTTCCTTCATTCACCGTATAAAAATAAAAATCTACATTTAGCAACATTTATAATTCTACCAGAATAAACTAACGAGAAATGCCAAACTCCAACATTCAACGCAATAAACTTTTTGTGGCAAGTTGTCTAGCATTATTAGTTACATCATTATCATTTGGTATAAGAGCCGGGGTATTAAATCAGCAGGGTATAGATTTTCATTTAAATGCCTCTCAGTTAGGAACTATTGCTGCTACTGCTTTCTGGGGCTTCCCATTAGCTGTAATTATTGGCGGAATAGTAGTTGATATTATAGGCATGAAAAAATTATTGGTAATGGCTTTTGTTTTTCATTTAGCGGGTATACTATTAACCGTTTTTGCCAACGGTTACTGGACTTTATTCATTTCAACTTTATTAATAGGTATTGCCAACGGTACTGTTGAAGCAGCCTGTAACCCATTAGTAACAAGCCTTTATACAGATAATAAAACAACTAAACTTAACCATTTTCATTTATGGTTTCCAGGTGGTATTGTAATAGGTACATTGATTGTTTTTCTTTTTAATAAAATCGGATTAAATACACAAATACAGGTTGGTGTAATGCTTATACCGGCACTTATTTATGGTTATCTTTTTTCTAAATTAGAATTTCCTGAAACTGAAAGGGTAGCAAGTGGTGTTTCTACATCGCAGATGTATCAATCATTAATTAATCCGCTTTTCTTTTTTATGATTATCTGTATGTTCGGTACCGCTATTACCGAATTATTTACAGGGCAATGGATTGATGTATTATTAAAAAATGTAAGTGATAATGCTATTCTTCTTTTAACCATAGAAACAGGCATCATGGTTTTAGGGCGTGCATTTGCAGAACCTGTTGTACATAAATTTTCACCGCAGGGTGTATTATTAATTTCAGCAGTATTGGCTGCAGCAGGTTTATATTTATTAGGGCATTCAACAGGCAATATGTTATTTGTTGGTGCTATTATTTTCGGAATGGGCGTTTGTTATTTCTGGCCAACTATGTTGGGCTTTGTTTCAGAAAATTTACCCAATACTGGTGCTGTTGGTATCAATCTTATGGGCGGTGCAGGGATGTTTGCCGTTTCGTTATACATGATGATTATGGGTAAGTATTATGATGGGTTAATTCAAACTAAACTACCTGCCAATGCTTCGTTAGCAGATTATGCAAATGCAACTGACCCCGCTATGATTAGTACCTATAATGCTGCTAAAACAGCAGCAGGACCTGCTATTATTAATGTTACACTTATTATACCCATTGTTCTTGCAGTAGCTTTTGCGGGATTAAATGTATACATGAAAACAAAAAAGAAAACAGCTTAAAAAACTTACACATGTCATCAAGAAGAGAAGCTATTAAAAATATGGCTGTTGGTGCAGTGGGAATGACAGGTTTATCCTCTTTTGCATTCTCAGAAAAAATATCCTCATTAACAAAAGAAAAAGTTTTGAAAGGGAATATCAATCATTCAGTTTCGCGGTGGACATACAACTATTTAACCTTAGATGAATTGTGTAAAGCGGTTAAAGAAATTGGCTTTAGTGCAATAGATCTTACCAAACCTTCTGATTGGCCAACAATGCAAAAGCATGGTATTTATGCTTCTATGTGTTATACCAATGGAGATAATAATTTAAATAAAGGATTGAATAATCCTGTTTATCACGAGCAGTTAATTAAGGAATACTTAGAAGTTATTCCTGTAATGGCTAATTCAGGCTATAAAAATTTAATATGTTTTACAGGGCAAAGGCAGGGAATGGATGATGAAACAGGAATGAAAAATTGCATGAAAGCTTTAGAAAAAATTTTGCCGGTAGCAGAAAAAAACAATGTTACGATGGTTATGGAATTACTGAATAGTAAAATTGACCATAAAGATTATATGTGTAACCACGTTGAGTGGGGTGCTGAATTATGTAAACGCATTAACTCAAACAACTTTAAGCTGCTGTACGATATTTATCATATGCAAATTCAGGAAGGTGATATTATAAGAAATATCAAAACTTATCATCAATACATTGCACATTATCATACAGGCGGGGTTCCCGGCAGGCACGAAATAAACAGCACACAGGAATTAAATTACACTGCTGTTATGAAAGCAATTGTAGAAACAGGTTATAAAGGTTACGTAGCACAAGAGTTTATGCCAACTTATCCTGATAAATTGGATTCGTTAAAAGAAGCAATCAACATTTGCGATGTGTGAAATAGAAGTCAGAAAGTTGGTAAGAAAACATGCAGATTTTCAGGCTCATTAAAAATTAAAAATATTTCTAACGACAAACAATAACATTTATGGCTGAAAACACTTACGATGCAATTGTCATCGGTTCAGGTATCAGTGGCGGTTGGGCTGCTAAAGAGCTTACAGAAAAAGGTTTAAAGGTTTTAATGCTGGAGCGTGGTCGGGATGTAGAGCACATTAAAGACTATGTAAATGCTACTAAAGACCCATGGGAGTTTCCTCATCGCGGTGGCCGCACACAACAGATGATTCATGATTATCCTGCATTGAAAAGAGACTATCCTTTAAATGAAACCAATTTAAATTTTTGGGCAAGCGATAAAGATTGCCCTTACACCGAAATCAAACGTTTTGATTGGTTCAGAGGTTATCAGGTTGGTGGTCGTTCTTTATTATGGGGCAGACAAAGCTATCGTTGGAGCGATTTAGATTTTGAAGCCAATGCAAAAGATGGTATTGCTGTTGATTGGCCTGTACGTTATGCAGACATTGCACCGTGGTATGCGTATGCCGAAAAATTTGCCGGCATTAGTGGCAGCAAAGAAAATCTTCCGCAATTACCCGATGGCGAGTTTATGCCAGCAATGGACATGACCTGTGTTGAAAAAGATGTTGCAGAACGCATTAAAAAACATTACAATAATAAAAGAACAATGATTATCGGGCGTACTGCCAATATCACCGTACCGCATGAAGGCAGAACCAATTGCCAGTTTAGAAATAAATGCTGGTTGGGTTGCCCGTTTGGTGGCTATTTCAGCACACAATCTGCTACTTTACCTGCAGCAAAAAAAACAGGTAATTTAACATTGAGGCCGTTCAGCATTGTTACAAAAATTTTATACGATAAAGACAAGAAAAAAGCAACGGGTGTTGAAGTGTTAGATGCAGAAACCAATAAAACTTACACGTATAACAGTAAAATTGTTTTTCTGAATGCATCAACCTTAAACAGTGCCTGGATATTAATGAATAGTGCTACCGATATATGGCCTGATGGTTTAGGCAGTAGCAGCGGGCAATTAGGTAAAAACTTAATGGATCATCACCTTGGTGTGGGTGCCAGCGGTAGTGTAGAAGGCTATGAAGATAAATATTATTATGGCCGAAGACCTAACGGTATTTACATTCCACGTTACAGAAATTTATTCGGCGATAAAAGAGATTATTTAAGAGGCTTTGGCTATCAGGGTAGTGGCAGTAGACAAGGTTGGGGAAGAGAAATTGCAGAATTAAGTATTGGTGCAGAATTAAAAGATGCATTGAGTGAACCCGGAGGTTGGACAATGGGTATTATGGGCTTTGGTGAAATTTTACCGAACGAAAAAAATAAAGTAACCCTCGATAAAAACAAAAAAGATAAGTGGGGTTTAAATGTATTAGCTATTGATTGTGAATTACAAGAGAATGAATTAAAAATGCGTAAGGATATGATGAATGATGCTGCAGAAATGTTAGAAGCTGCAGGTGTTAAAAACATCGGCACTTATAATAATGATGCCACACCGGGAAGAGGCATTCATGAAATGGGTACGGCCCGTATGGGTAAAGATGCCAAAACATCTGTACTGAATAAATGGAATCAGGTTTGGGATGCACCGAATGTTTTTGTAACTGATGGTTCATTTATGACAAGTGCATCTTGCGTAAATCCATCATTAAGTTATATGGCATTTACAGCCCGTGCTGCGGATTACGCCGTAAGCGAATTAAAAAAAGGAAATCTTTAAAAATTTTGAATGACAAATTATAAATGATGAATTAAACAGTTTTTTATCTCTCATTTATAACTCAATAATTTATAACTCTTAATTAATTGAATCATGGAAAGAAGAGAACTCTTAAAAATGATAGCTCTGGCAACAGGTGGTGTAATGATTGGTGGAGAATTATTATTAACCGGTTGCAAAACCAATAAACCTGCCGGCGTTTTATTTAGCGATGATGATATTTTGTTTTTAGATGAAGTTGGCGAAACCATTATTCCGGCTACTTCTACACCGGGTGCAAAAGCTGCAGAAATAGGTAAGTTTATGAAAGTAATGGTTACAGATTGTTATACCGAAGCAGATCAAAAAGCTTTTGTTGAAGGTATTACCCAATTAGATGAAGCAAGCAAAAAAATGCACAACGTTGGCTTTATAAAAGCAACACCCGAGCAAAGAAAAACTTTGTTAACTGCATTAGATAAGGAAGCAAAAGCATTTCAAAAAGAAAAAGGAGAAAAAGAAAAAGACCTTCGTGCTAAAGCCAATAAAGAGCATGATAAAACTTTCACGTTTGCACCCAATCATTACTTTACAATGATGAAGCAATTAACCTTATTGGGTTTCTTCACCTCTAAAACAGGTGCTACGCAAACGCTTCGCTATACGGCTGTTCCCGGTAAATGGGAAGCCTGTATTCCTTATAAAAAAGGTGATAAAGTTTGGGCAACTTCATAACTAATGAATAATGTATAACGAACAATGAAAAATGTTTGTTATACAATTATCCATTTTTAATTATTCATTCTTAATTGTTACTTATGCAAAACTCAAGAAGAAACTTTATAAAACTCAGCGGTCTTTCTGCTTTAGCATTATCATCCCCCATAAAAAAATTATCATTATTACATGATGAATTTTCTTACAAAAATTTAGATGCATTCGGAATTCAGTTATGGACGGTGAAAGAAGATATGGCTGCCAATGCAAAAGATACTTTAAAACAATTAGCAGGCTTTGGTTTTAAACAAATTGAAAGTTTTGAAGGGAAAGACGGTATTTTTTGGGGAATGAAAAATACCGAGTTTAAAAAATATTTAGATGATATAGGAACAAAGATTGTTGCAAGCCATTGCGATATCAGCAAAGACTTTGAAAGGAAAGCAGCAGAAGCAGCAGCTATTGGAATGAGTTATTTAATATGCCCATACAAAGGCCCGCAAAAAAATATTGACGAGTTTAAAAAGTTTGCAGAAGAGTTTAACAAGTGCGGGGAAATATGCAGGAAAAACGGAATTCGTTTTGCGTATCATAACCACGATTATTCTTTTAAACCGGTTGATGGTCAATTACCGCAAAAAGTAATGATTGATAATACCGATGCATCGTTAGTAGATTTTGAAATGGATATTTACTGGGTTGTTGTTGCAGGAGAAAACCCTGAAGAATGGTTTAAGAAATATAAAAACCGTTTCAGAAGTTGCCATGTAAAAGACCGTTTAAAAAATCCGCCTGCAAAAGCGGGCGATGGTTCTTGCGTTGTTGGTACAGGAAGTATAAACTTTCCTCAAATACTCAAAACTGCTAAAGCAAATGGTGTTAAGTATTTTATTGTAGAACAAGAAGCTTTTGCAGGAACAACACCACTAAAAAGTTCGGAAGCTAACGCAGCTTATATGAAAAATTTGAGTATTTAATTCATTTCAATTCATTAATAAAAAGTCAACTGCACAAAAGGTAGTTGACTTTTTTTATTTTCCGTCATTTCGAAGGCTCCTGCAAGGAAATCCCGGAACGAAACAACATAATTGCCATTCAATTACAACAAAGCTTTACAAACTATATTTGCCGAAAATTGATTGTATATGTTACAGGTGCAAGTGTTAAGAAATAATCCTCAGGCTGCAAAAGATAAATTAGCTATAAGAAATTTTGCTCAATTGAATTTAATTGATGAAGTAATTGCTTTAGATGATGAAAGAAAAAAAATTCAATTAGCTTTTGATACTATTCAATCAAAAATAAATGCTGCTTCAAAAGAAATAGGTAACTTAATGAAGCAAGGCAAAAAAGAAGAAGCAGAACAATTAAAGCAAGAAGTTTTTTCTTTAAAAGAGAACTTAGCTGAGATAAATGGTAAGCTTATTTTTATAGAAATTGAATTGCAGGATAAATTAGTATTGCTACCCAATCTTCCGGCAGAAATCGTTCCTCATGGTAAATCTGCTGAAGATAATATTACTGTTAAGAAAGGAGGCATTAAACCAAACTTACCTGTTAACGCCAAACCTCATTGGGATTTAATTACACAATACAACTTAGTAGATTTTGAAATAGGCTCAAAGCTTACAGGGCGTGGGTTTCCTTTATATAAAGGCAAAGGTGCCAAACTGCAAAGAGCATTGGTTCAATTCTTTTTAGACTATAATACTGAAGCAGGTTATACAGAATATTTACCGCCTTTTATGGTTAATAAAGACAGTGCTTTTGCAACCGGACAATTACCCGATAAAGAAGGCCAGATGTATCATGTAACAGCAGATGAATTTTATTTGATACCCACTGCCGAAGTACCGGTAACCAATGTGTACAGAGATGTTATTTTAAAAGAAAATGATTTGCCGATAAAGATGACTGCTTATTCTCCATGTTTCAGAAGAGAGGCAGGCAGTTTTGGTGCAGATGTTCGCGGATTAAACAGAGTGCATCAATTTGAGAAAGTAGAAATCATTCAACTAACACAACCTGAAAACAGTTATACTGCTTTAGATGAAATGGTTGCTCATGTTGAGGGCTTATTAAACAAGTTGCAATTGCCTTACCGCATTTTACGTTTATGCGGCGGTGATATGGGTTTTACCTCTGCTCTTACTTACGACTTCGAAGTGTATAGTGCAGCACAACAAAAATGGTTAGAAGTTAGTAGTGTGAGCAATTTTGAAAGCTATCAGGCAAATCGTTTAAAAGCACGTTATAAAAATGCAGAAGGCAAAACACAATTGGTACATACATTAAACGGAAGTTCATTGGCATTGCCTCGTATCTATGCAGCCTTGTTAGAAAACAATCAAACAGAAAATGGCATTGCTATTCCTGAAGCATTGCAACCATATTTCGGAAGTAAAGTAATTGCGTAGTTTTATGTACTAAGCTGTTGTAATGCTATTAAGCTGTTGTTGCGTCGCACACTTGTACGTTATTATCACTATTCAACATTTTAAGAAAGTAATTTATCTATGGCGGTATGTACTTCATCAAACCCAAACTCAGCAAGGTTTTGCTGCATCATGGCTTCTATTTTATCATTACATAAATTACCGATTGTTCCTTCGTGAGTATGATTAATTTGTGTGGAGTAGTCAAACTTGCCTGCTTCAATTTCCAAGCCTACTTTTTTATACGCATCTCTGAAAGGCATTCCCTGTAATACCAACTTGTTTACTTCTTCAACACTAAAAGCGTATTTATATTTTTCATCTGTCATAATGTTTTCTTTCACAGCAATATTACTCAGCATTAACGTTGCCATTTCAATACAAGTATTCAATGTTTCAAAAGCAGGAAATAAATGTTCTTTCAGCAATTGCAAATCTCTGTGATAACCACTTGGCAAGTTCGTAGTCATCATTGTTATTTCATTTGGCAATGCTTTTATCCTGTTACAATGGCTTCTTATTAATTCAAAAACATCAGGGTTTTTTTTGTGTGGCATAATGCTGCTGCCTGTTGTAAGTTCTGCAGGAAAAGCAACAAAATCAAAATTCTGATTAAGGTATAAACACATGTCCATACTCAGCTTCGCCAAAGTATCTGCCACATTTGCCAAAGCCTGTGCAGTAATGCGTTCCGCTTTACCTCTGCCCATTTGAGCATACACTACATTATAATTCAAATCTGCAAAGCCTAATAATTTTGTTGTTAAAGTACGATTGATGGGAAATGAAGAACCATAACCGGCAGCACTGCCCAAAGGATTTTTATTCACCACTTTATATGCAGCCTGCAAAGTAGTTACATCGTCCACCAAGCTTTCTGCATAAGCACCAAACCATAAACCGAACGATGATGGCATGGCTAATTGCAAATGCGTATAACCCGGTAATAAATGTTGTTTGTATTTTTCACTTTGCTGAATAAGCAGTTGAAAGAAAGGCTGAATATTGTTTACCAATTTTTCCAATTCACTTCTTAAAAACAATTTGATATCTACTAACACCTGATCATTCCTGCTTCTGGCACTGTGAATTTTCTTTCCGGTATCTCCTAATTTTTCAGTTAATAAAAATTCTATTTGTGAATGAACATCTTCTATTGAGTCTCGAATTTCGAATTTCGAATTTCGAATTTGCTCATAAATATTTTTTAACTCATTTAATAAAGCATCTTTTTCTTTATTCGCCAATAGCCCAATAGTAGCAAGCATTTCAGCATGTGCCATATTACCTAATACATCAAACGGGGCAAGCAATAAATCCATTTCTCTGTCCTTACCGACAGTAAATTTTTCTACTTCTTTTAATGATGCTTTATCTTTTTGCCACAACTTCATAACACGAAATTTTTCAAATTACACGAATTATAAAACCAATTCCTTCAATAACTGAATATACAAATCAATCCCTTCCCTTATCTCATCCACATAAATAAACTCATCTGCTGTATGGCTTCTGGCACTATCGCCCGGACCCATTTTTAACGTAGGAAAATTCATTAAAGCTTTATCGCTTGTTGTTGGTGACCCGTAATAGCTTCTTCCTAATTTAATACCCGCTTGAATTAACGGATGCTCAATAGCAATAGATGTTGAACGCAATCTGCAACTTCTTGGTATTACATCAGAACTTACATTTGATTTGATGATGTCTAACACTTCTTCAAAACTGTATAATTCATTCACTCTTACATCAACTACAAAAGTGCATTGTGATGGTACTACATTATGCTGTTTATTTTCAGTATTAATAACAGTAACACTCATTTTCATCGGCCCTAATAAATCACTCACTTTATCAAACCTGTAATTCATAAACCAATTAATATCTTTTACTGCCTTGTATAAAGCATTCTCACCTTCTTCTCTTGCAGCGTGACCGGGAATACCATGTGCCGTACAATCCAATACCAGCAAGCCTTTTTCAGCCAAAGCCATATTCATTAATGTGGGTTCTCCAACAATACCAAAATCAATTTTAGGTAAGCGTGGCAATAAAATTTCAACACCATTCTTTCCACTGATTTCTTCTTCTGCTGTTGCAGCAATAATGAAATTGTATTTTAAATTCTGCTGATGATAGAAATGAAGAAACACATTAATCAATGAAACCAAACATCCGCCTGCATCATTACTTCCTAAGCCATATAGCTTCCCGTCTTTTTCAATCGGTTCAAATGGGTTTAATGTATATGCTTTATTAGGCTTTACCGTATCGTGATGAGAGTTTAATAAAATAGTTGGCTTGCTTTCATCATAATACTTATTCTTAGCCCAGATATTGTTTAAGTATTGATGTGTAACCACACCTTTAGATTCTAAAAAAAACTGAATAATTTCTGCTGTTTCTTCTTCCTCTTTTGAAAGCGAAGGAGTAGCAATTAATTTTTTTAAAAGATAAACTGCATCTGCATGTAAACTATGTACGTCTGCGTTACTCATGAACAATGCTTGTACCGGCTGAGCCGTTGATTAGAGAATGTAATTCTTCAGCCTTACCGATGATTACTTTGCTAACGCCGCTCTGCAGTGCAGCAAAGGCATTATCTAACTTAGGAATCATTCCGGCAAAGATGATGTTCTTTTCTCTCAGTTGTGTGTATGAAACAGGATTAATGCTTGAGATAACACTGGTGTCATCTTCAGCGTTCATTAATACACCGCTTTTTTCAAACGAATAAATTAATTCAACACAATATAGACTGCTCAAGGCTTTTGCTGTTTCCTGTGCAATGGTATCTGCATTGGTATTTAATAATTGCCCATTTGCATTGTGTGTTATGGGTGCTACAACAACAGCAATATTTTGTTCTATTAAGCTTTGTAAAACAGTTGTATTAACCGCATCTACATCGCCAACAAAGCCATAATCAATCCCGTTTTTTAAAGGACGTTTATGTGCTTTAATAACATTACCATCTGCACCGCATAAACCGATAGCATTACAATTGTTTGCCTGCAATTGTGCTACAATATTTTTATTAATGTAACCGGCATAAACCATTGTTACAATTTTCAATGTTTCTGCATCTGTAATTCTTCTGCCTTCAACCATCTGCTGCTCTACACCTAATGTGGCTGCTAATTTGGTAGCTAATTTTCCGCCACCATGTATTAAAATTTTTTTGCCTTGAATAGACGCAAAAGATTGTAAGAATGATGATAGTTTTTGTTCATCATCAATAATATTTCCGCCAATCTTTATAACATACAATTTTTCCATTACTATTTTTATCTGAGATATCTATTTTATCTGTGAGACTTTACCGGCTTCTCACAGATAGCACGGATAACACAGATTTTATTTTGACTTTAGTATTTCAGAAAGAACTGCCTGTGCAGCCCATACTCTGTTGCCTGCCTGTTGAGTAACCAAACTATTCGGCCCATCTAAAATTTCATCGCTTAATTCTACATTTCTTCTTACCGGTAAGCAATGCATTACTTTAGCATTATTAGTTATATGTAATTTTTCATTAGTTAGCATCCACTTGGGGTCATTTTCATAAATCTTACCATAATCATTAAACGTACTCCAGTTTTTTACATACACATAGTCTGCGTTTTTTAATGCTTCATCCTGGTTATGTATAATGATTGCTCCTTTTGTAAACGCTTCACTTAGTTCATAATCCTGCGGATGTGCAATAACAAAATCGGCTTCGCCCCATGCATTTATCCATTGAGCAAAACTATTGGCAACGCATTGTGGCAAAGGTTTTACATGTGGTGCCCAGGTTAACACAATTTTTAATTTCGAATTTCGAATTTGTGACTTCGAATTTTCCTGTATCGTTATAACATCTGTTAAACTTTGTAACGGATGTAACGTTGCACTTTCCAAACTTACTACCGGAACACCTGCATATTTAATAAATTGATTGATGTATAACTCACTATAATCATCTTCTTTATTAGCCAGTGAAGGAAAAGTTCTTATTGCCAATACATCAAAATATTTTCCCAGAATAGGTGCAGCATCTTTTATGTGTTCAACTGTTGTGCCACTCATTATAGCACCTTCTTCAAACTCTAAAGCCCAACCTTCTTTATCAACATTAAAAACAATGGCTTCCATACCCAAATTACCGGCAGCAACCTGAGTACTTAAACGTGTACGCAAACTGGGGTTTAAAAATAATAAGCCAATTCTTTTGTTGGCACCCAAATGCTTATCTGCAAAAGGGTTTGCTTTATACATTAACGCTTTTTCAACTAGTGCATTAATATTTGTTACATCGTTTACAGAAATAAATTGTTTCATACCCCTATCCCCTGAAGGGGAATTTTAATTTTTATAAAAGTTGTTAAAATCTTTGTACTTCTATGAACATTTGTTGTGTCACTCACTTGTACGTTCCATTCTTTATTGAGCAATTTTCTCCAACTCCCCTTTAGGGGTTGGGGGTTTCAATTCAACAATAGCTTCGTTTAATGCTTCTAAAAATTCATCAACCTGTTTTCTGCTAACAGCTAATGATGGTAATAAACGAATAACATTCGGCTTTGATTCTCCCGTAAATACATTAAAATCGTTCAGCAATTTTTTCTTTAAATCTTTAATTTCTTCAGGCACATCAAAGCCAATCATCAATCCTTTACCACGCACATTTTTAATGCTATCAAAATTTTTTAATTTATTGATTAAATACATACCACGTTGCTTAGCCATTTCAATCAAATTCTCTTCTTCAATTACTTCCAAAACGGCTAATGCAGCTGCACATGCTAAATGATTACCGCCGAATGTTGTGCCCAACATGCCATGTTTAGGTTGAATATGCGGAGCAATTAAAATACCGCCGATAGGAAACCCATTGCCCATACCTTTTGCCATAGTATATATGTCGGCATTAACTTCTGCATAATCATGCGAAAAGAATTTACCGCTTCTGCCATAACCACATTGTACACTATCCGCAATGTAAACAGCATTGTATTCATCGCATAAAGTTCTTATTAATTGCAGGAAAGTAGTTGATGCAATATTTATTCCGCCAACACCTTGAATACCTTCAATAATTACGGCAGCAATTTCATTTCCGTTTTTATTAAAGCAATCCAACAAGGCTTTCTCATCATTGAACGGAAGAAAAATAATATTGTTTGTTTCATTAACAGGAGCAACAATATTTTTATTATCAGTTGCTGCAACAGCTAATGATGTTCTTCCATGAAATGATTTACTGAAAGCAACAATTTTCTTTTTATTAGTATGGAATGAAGCCAATTTCAATGCATTCTCATTGGCTTCTGCTCCGCTGTTACATAAGAATAACTGATAATTTTCTTTACCGCTTAACTTACCCAACTTCTCTGCTAATTGTTGCTGAACAGGAATTACCACGGAGTTAGAATAGAAAGCAATTTTTTCTAATTGCTCTTCAATTCGTTTAACCCAATGCGGATGTGTATGACCAATACTGATTACTGCATGACCTCCATACATATCTAAATACTGTACACCGTTTTCATCCCACACATAAGAACCTAAAGCTTTTGTAATGGTGATGTTGTTTAAAGGATAAACGTCGAAGAGTTTCATAATTGTTGCTTAAGGCTGAAGGCTTTCTGCATTCAGCATGTATTAAAAATAATTTGCTTTTAATTTTAGTCCAATTGTTTCATCTAAACCAAACATCAAATTCATATTTTGTAAAGCCTGTCCTGATGCACCTTTCAGCAGATTATCTATTGCTGAATGCACTACCATTTTATTGCCTTGCTTTTCTATATTAATCAAACACTTATTGGTGTTAACTACTTGCTTTAAATCAATTGTCGTATCACTGTAATGAGTGAATACGGCATCAGTATAAAAATTTTTATACAATGCTTTTAGTTCATCTAACGATAAATCTGTATCAGTGATTGACGAAGCAAAAATGCCTCTTGTAAAATCTCCTCTCCATGGAACGAAGTTTACGCCCCCAACCCCTGAAGGGGAGTCTGGAAAACTATTTTGAAGTTGATTTAGTGACTGATGTATCTCTCCCAGATGCTGATGCGATAAAGTTTTGTATGCTGAAACATTATTGGCTCTCCAGCTAAAATGAGAAGTGCTACTTAAGCTTTGTCCGGCTCCTGTGCTTCCTGTAATAGCAGTTGTATAAACATCTTTCAGTAATCCTGCTTTTGCCAAAGGCAATAAGCCCAATTGAATGGCTGTTGCAAAACATCCGGGATTAGCTATGTTCTGTGCAGATTGAATGTGTGTTTTGTTTAATTCAACCAATCCATAAACAAAATGTCTTCCTTTAATATCAGTATCTTTTGAAAGTCTGAAATCATTACCAATGTCAATTAATTTAATTGAAGAATGGATTTCATTAGCTTCTATAAATTTCTTGGCTTCTCCATGTCCTGCACATAAAAAAATAACATCCACATTTTCTTCATTCAAGACCGATTCGCTTGAAAATTTTAAATCAGTATCACCCAATAAATCCTTATGTACCTCATGTAAAAACTTGCCTGCATTACTTGAACTGTTGGCAAATACAAGCTCAACATCCGGATGATTGATTAATAAACGAATCAACTCTCCTCCTGTATAACCCGCACCGCCAACTATGCCTGCTTTTATCATTTTAATTTTGCTTAAAGCGAAAAGCTTAATGCTTAACGCAATGAAAAAATAGCTCTAAGCTTTCTGCATTTAGCTTTCTGCTTCTTTCACCTTCGTATAAATAACAGTTTGATTGCCGAAAATTTTGCTGAAGCCTCTTACATCTTCACCGCTAAAGCCTGTATTCATTTCACCGTATTTTCCAAACTTGCTGCTCATTAAATCGTGCTTGCTTTCTATACCGATAATTTGAAAATGATATGGTTTCAATAACACAAATGCATCGCCGGTAACCTGTTGCTGTGAGCTGGTTAAATAGGCTTCAATATCTCTCATTACAGGATCTAAAATTTGTCCTTCATGTAACCAATTGCCATAGAATTGAGACAAAGTATCTTTCCATTGCAACTGCCATTTGGTTAACACATGTTTTTCTAATGCATGATGTGCTTTTAAAATAACCATTGGTGCCGCTGCTTCAAAACCAACACGACCTTTAATGCCGATGATAGTATCACCCACATGAATATCTCTTCCAATTCCATAAGGACCAGCCAATGTTTGTAAATATTGAATAGCTTCCGAAGGATGATTGAAAGTTTTATCATTCACCGCATTTAATTCACCTTTTACAAAAGAAAGTTTTACTTCTTCACTTTCTGTTTTTGTTACTTGTGTAGGCCATGCTTCTTCAGGCAATAAGCCTTTACTGTTTAAAGTTTCTTTACCACCAACACTTGTTCCCCACAAACCTTTATTGATTGAATAAACAGCTTTCTCAAAATTCATATCAACGCCTTTGCTTTTCAAGAAAGTAATTTCTTCTTCTCTGCTTAATTTCAAATCTCTTATTGGCGTAATGATTTCTATTCCCGGAATTAAAATATGGAAAATCATATCGAAACGAACCTGATCATTTCCTGCACCCGTACTTCCATGAGCCACTGCATCAGCATTTAATTTCTTGGCATGTTCTGCAATATGCAGTGCTTGGCTTAATCTTTCTGCACTAACGCTTAAAGGATACGTATTGTTCTTTAACACATTTCCAAAAATCAAATATTTAATAATGCTGTCGTAATAGCCTTTTACAGCATTTACAGTTGTATGTGTTGTAACACCCAATTTGTACGCATGTGCTTCAATCTTCTTTAATTCATCTTCGCTAAAACCGCCTGTATTAACAATTATGCTGTGTATTTCGTAACCTTTATCTTCAAAGTGTTTAACACAAAAAGTGGTATCTAAACCACCGCTGAAACCTAATACTACTTTCTTGCTCATTGCTTGCTGTTTAATAAGAGATATTAATGAAAGAAAACTGAAAACAAAGCACTCAGCTTTCCGTTGCCGTTTTTATTTTTTCCAAATAATTGTTTAAAACGAAGCAACCTTTCGTACAACTTAGATTTTTTTTCGAAGTCTTCTTTTGTTTCTTTTGGCGTATAATGATCTTTCGGGTCGAATAACATTGCAGTACACATGCAGTTCTTTCTTTCCTTACTCATTAAAATATCATAATTAATGCAACTTTTACAACCTGCCCAAAAATCTTCATCATCAGTTAATTCGCTGTAAGTAACCGGCTCGTAACCTAACTCACTGTTTATTTTCATTACAGCTAAGCCGGTTGTTAATCCGAAAATTTTTGCATCAGGATATTTCTCTCTCGATAAATTAAAAATTCTTTGTTTAATCTGTTTGGCTACACCACTTTTTCTAAATTCCGGAGCTACAATTAAACCGCTGTTGGCCACAAATTTCCCATGGCTCCATTCTTCAATATAGCAAAAGCCAACCCACTCGCCCGTATGTGTTAATGCAATAACAGCTTTGCCTTCCAGCATTTTTTGGGCTACGTATTCGGGGCTGCGTTTGGCAATACCGGTACCTCTTGCTTTAGCACTGGCTTCCATTTCATCTGTAATACGCTTGGCATAATGCGTATCTATATGGTCGGCTACACGAATAATAATTTGTTGTTGATTGTACACTATTGTTGCGACTTTGAAAATTTAAAATCTGTTGTTGAATAAACCTATAAGGTTGATAATAACGACACTATTATCGGCATGTAATACGTATTAGATACGTGGTCGTCGCAATAAAAAAGAAAAACAGTTGTTACCCACTGTACATGCAGCACATAATCGTGCAGTATGTAAATAAGATGTTGTATGGGTGTTATATCTTTTCAATTTCAGTTCAAATAAAGGTGAACAGAATATTTTTTTTGAGGGCGTAAAATTATAACAGTTTACAATAACGAGGCTATTTTTTTTGTAAAACTTTCGTGAACTGTTTTAAAACAAAAACCGCCCCAAAATGAGACGGTCTTTTCTTATATCAAATCTACCAACGAACAATTGTTATCCTCTTCTTCCGCCACCGCCAAAACCACCGCCTCCAAAGCCACCCATTCCACCGCCTTCTCCCGGTCTTCCACCAAAGAAACCCGGCATACGGTTTTGCCCTTTGCCTGCAAAATTTCTAAGGTTATAAGTGAATGTAAACATTATATAACGGGTTAATACATTAGTACGTGTATCTGTTACATAGTTTGATGATACAGTGCGGGAAACGCTTTGATTTTGATTTAATAAATCGAAGCAGGTAATTCTGAATTCTCCGGCTTTATTTTTCAAGAATTGTTTAGCAATAGAAGGTGAAAGCAATGGTACGCTTGCATTATATGCTGCAGAACCATTATTATAGTAGGTATAATCTAAATCAAAAGCTACAATCCAACCACTTTTGGTATAATAAGTTGCATCTGTAGAAACCCCGTAAGAGAAAGAGTTAATATCTGCATTTGTTTTGTTAGCATCGTTATGGTTCATGGTATAATTAACCTTACCGCTGAAATTCATATCAAAATTATCTTTCAAATTGGTAGTCCACTTTATAGTTTCTCCGAAAGATGTATTACGTGTGTAGTTGCTTACGAAAGGAGAAACAACTCCGGATGCATCAGTTATTGCATTTAATGTTTGTGCCTGACCATAATTAATATTTGTTTGGAAGTTTAAATTCGATTTTGGTCTTTTTAAAGGAAAACCATAATTGAAATAACCACTCAAATTATAAGTACCGTTCAGGTTTACATACGTTGTTGTTTTACCACCATTATTATTTTGAATTATTTTTGATTGAATGTCATTTGAAATCATTGATGCATTAATAGTTACAAAAATTACTCTTTGCGTTAATGGGTCGAATGAATTATACAATGCTCTGAGAGAGTGTGTAAACTGAGGTTTTAAATCGGGGTTGCCAATTTGAAAATTTATAGAATCATTCGTTGTTTTTATTGGCTGTAACTGCGAAACACTTGGCTGGCCGGTATTTCCGTTATAGAAAAATCTTAATGCTTTTGTACGGGAAAAATTATAAACAAAATTTGCATTGGGTGTAAAGTTTACATAGTTTCTGGCAACAGTAACATTTTTGGTTACATTATCACTTTCATAAGTAGTAAATCTTACACCTGTTCCAACATTAAAATTGTATTTCTGCTGCTGTAAACGATAGCTAAGTGTAAGACTATTGGTAGTAGAGTTAAAGTTGTATGAATTACTGTATAAGCTATCAAATTTTGTATAACCTTTTGCTGAATTATCGTATCGGTAAGTATTGTTTATAGATTTATTTTCATTATAAGAGAAATTATAACGTAATTCTAAAATCTGGTTTTTACCTAAAGGCTCTGTGTAAGAAACCGTAGGGCTGATAGTGTATGAACGTGAAGTATCATTATAATATTGATTAATTGTATCAATTTTTGAAAGTGGTTTATAAAAAGTGTTCACAGAATAATTATGCCCTTCCCCTTGATTTAAACTGTTTGAAAAATTTAAATCAAAAGAAAGCGTTCTGTACCTTTTTGGAAACTTATATCTGTATTGAAGATTAGCTCCACTAATATTATAACCACTGTTTACACTTGAACTGTTTCTTGTTGAAGTATAAATAGGAACACCAAAGCCATTACTAACAGTACTTGTAGAAGAGCCGCCGTTAGGCGTGCTGTTTTGAATAGTAATGTTAGGGCGAAAAACTAAAGAGTTATTACCTGCACTATCCAACTTAGATTCTATATTAAAATTTAACCTGTGATTGTTAACAGCAGACAAGGAAAATGAACCGCTGTTTGTTAAGTTTGAAGAATCTGTGTTTGGTATAAATGTTTGCGTTAAGCTTGTATTGGAAGTATTGGTTTTTTGATTATTGTAAAAATAGCTGCCGCTTACTTCTGTTCTTTTACCCCATGTATCACGATAGTTTAAACCACCTGCCCAGGTAGTTGTTATACCTGAAGCATTTGAACCGCCACCACCACCGCCACCAAAATTACCACGACCACCACCGATATTTTGCGAGTTGAAGTTTTGTTTGTTTACATTATTGCCTTCGCCGATAATTGAAATTTGCTGATTACCGTTAAAGCGGTGAATGTTTGCATTACCATCATAAGTTTCTGCTGTGCCTGCACCAACAACGGCTTTACCGAAGTAACCTTTACTTTTATCTTTTTTAGTTGTGATATTGATTGTTTTTACTCTGTTACCATCATCAAAACCTGTAAATTTAGATTGATCGCTCTGGTCATCAAATACCTGAATTTTATCAATCATATCAGGAGGTAAATTTCTTGTTGCGGTGCGGGGATCATCTCCAAAGAATCTTTTACCATTTACTAATACACGGCTTACGGTTTCGCCTTGTGCTTTTACCGTTCCGTTTTTATCAACCTCCATACCCGGTAACTTCTTAATTAAATCTTCTGCTACAGCGTTGGGTTTTGTTTTAAAGCTGCTGGCATTAAATTCTAATGTATCACCCTTCATTCTAATAGGGGCTTCTTTTACAACAACAGTAGGCAAATCATCTGCCTGTGTTTTCATATATATATTACCTAAAGCTATATTAGGGTTTGCTGCTGAAAAACTTACTGTTTTAAAATAAGGAGCATAACCTTGAAATGAAACACGCAATAAATAAGTTTTATAAACAATACCATGTAATTCAAAACTACCGTCTTCTTTTGCCAAAGTGTATTGTTCTAAAGTTGAATCTTTAGGGTCTAATATTACAACAGAAGCATCTTTTAAAGATTGCTTACTTGTTGTATCAACTAACTTTCCTTTTAATGTTCCGTTTGCCTGACCGAAAGCAAAACCTGCCGAGACCAATAACAAGGTTGCCAATAAAATCTTTTTCATTCCAATTAGTTTTAGCGTTTAAAAAAACAGCCTTTTACAGAAGCATAATTTGTAATACCCGCAAGCTACATTGATATATTGTTGATGAATTTAAAAATCGGTAATATACAATGTGCAATAGGTAAGACTTTTAACGATTTACATTAACCGACACATTCATTCTATTCCCCGAAGGAAAAAATATTTTGTACAACAAAACTGCCTTTTCAATCATCTTTGATAAAACCACTTTACCCTGCTGATGAAACAATTTTTATTACTGATACTTTTTGTTGTTGGTATAAATTTTATTTATGCAAGGCATATTAAGGGTGGGTGGATTCAATATGAATATCAGGGTGCAGGTGCTGCAGCCAATATTTCTGTTTATAAAATAACCGTTTACGTTTTCAGAGATTGCAGCCAAACCGGACCAATGCCAAGCTCTCTTGGCATTTACGATGCAGTAACATACGCAGCAGTAAAAACAATTACAGGTACTACTAACAGCTACACTTTGTTAAGCAATGCAACTAAAGGAACTTTCGACCCCTGTTTAAGTACTCCTTATCCAACCATCTGTTATTTAATTTATACTTATACAACAACGGTAACTTTAGATGATAATACCAATGGTTATATTATTGCTGCATCCGATGCTAACAGAGTTTCAGGAATAATAAATATCAGTAACTCATCAAGCACCGGTATCAGCTTTACTGCAACCATTCCCGGCACCATTAATAGCGTAGATTATCATAAAAACACAAGCCCTTTTTTTGCTTTTAAGGATACTGCTGTTATTTGTTACAGTTCGTCTTTTACTTATCAGTTTGCAGCAACTGATGTAGACGGCGATTCTTTATCTTATGCTTTGGGAGATGGTATAAACGGTACACAAACATTAAGTGCACCGCCTTATTCATCTTTAACTTACAGCAGCGGCTACAATGGTACTAACCCTTTTGGAACGAATGCTACCATAGACCCTGTAACAGGTTTAATTTCCGGCAAAGCATCTGCCACCACAGGTGAGTATGTAATTGCAGTGTATGTAACAGAATGGAGAAATGGTATTAAAATAAATTCAACCAAAAAGGAGTTACAAATTACTGTTGCCAATTGTTCATTATCGGCAGCATCATTAAAAACATCGTACATTAATTGCGGCAATTATACTTTTACTTTTCAGAATGAATCTACAGCATCAAGCATAACATCTTACTTATGGGATTTCGGCACAACACCTGTTACAACATCTACCAATCCATCTCCCACTTATGCTTATCCAGATACAGGAACCTTTACTTTAAAGTTAACAGTGGCTAACAGCGGTGGTTGTAAAGACTCTGCAACATCTACCGTAAAAGTATATCCGGGTTTTACCCCATCCTTTGTTGCATCAGGCAGTTGTTATCAATCTCCTTTTCAGTTTACAGATAATAGCTATGTGAAATACGGCAGCATCAGCAGTTGGATTTGGAATTTTGGTGATGTAAGTGTAACAACAGATACCTCTTCATTACAAAATCCATCTTATCAATATTCAAATCCCGGTACGTATACCGCTTCTTTAAATATAACCAGTACCAAAGGATGTACAGGCACTTATAATGTAACTGTTACAGCTAATAATAAACCTGCCATTACACTTCCTTTTAAAGACACATTAATATGCAGTATTGATAGTTTACCGTTAATTGCACAAACCAGCGGAACTGTTGTTTGGACGCCCAACTATAACATAATCAACCCTACCTCGAATATACCGATTGTTTTTCCGAAAGATACCACCACTTATACAGTAACCGTTAGTGATAAAGGCTGTATTGACAGTGCAAAAATTAAAGTGAATGTTTTGCAATTTATTTCAGTAAAGTTTTTAAGCGATACGAATATGTGTAAAACAGATTCTATAACATTAAATCCGGTTAGTTATGCATTAAGTTATGTTTGGAAAGAAGTGCCGAACAATAATTCATTAAACAATTATAGTACAAAAAATCCATTGGCTTCTCCACCCGTTACAACAACATATTATGTAAAAGCAAACCTGGGTTATTGTCAGGACAGTGCACATGTAACTGTTTATGTTGCACCTTATCCGCAAACTACTGTTAGTGCAGATACCAGTATTTGCTTTGGTACAAGAGCAACATTAAATGCAAGCATTGTTGCTACAAGTTTTTCATGGAGTCCGACAAGCACTTTAATAAATACTAATACATTGCATCCAACAGCGGGACCAACAAAAACAACCAATTATATTTTAACTGTAAAAGATACTTCTTATTGCCCCAAATCTGTTAGTGATACAGTAACAGTTACCGTAATTCCTATTGTTACTATTAATGCAGGTAACGATACTTCTGTTGTTGCCAATCAACCACTACAATTAACTGCAACCGGCGATACAACTTTAAATTACTCGTGGCAGCCATTTAATTATTTTAATAATTCGTTTATCTATAATCCTGTTGCAACATTCAGTTCTGCTGACCCTGATTCTGTTAAACTGATTGTTACTGCTACTACTAAAGAAGGTTGCAGTAATAGCGATTATTTATGGGTGAAGGTTTTTAAAATGAACCCTGACATATTAGTGCCCAGTGGGTTTACACCAAATGGTGATGGAAGAAATGATATACTGAAGCCAATATTAATCGGCATAAAACAATTGACTTATTTTAACCTCTATAACCGCTGGGGGCAAATGATTTACTCAACTACAACACCTGACAAAGGTTGGGATGGAAACATTAATGGAAAAGAACAACCAAGCGGAGCTTACGTTTATATGGCCCAGGGAATTGACTATTTAGGCAATACCATTTTCAGAAAAGGAAATTTTGTTTTAATAAGATAAGCTAAAATATAGTTTGTTGAAATGAATTAGCTTGAAAATATTCATTCAATAATTTGGGAAAGGCTAAAGTTTTCAGCTTAGTTTTTTTTATCCATTCATGTTTCTGTAAAACAGCAGGAATTTTATTCAGTTTAATTTTTATTATCTGCCCCTTTATCTGTTGATGCGTTAATTGTTGCGTTATAACAGATGATATATGTTCAACCAAGGCTTTATTAATGTTTAATTGCTCTTTCAGCCATTGCTCTATGCTTTCATTATTCCATAACTGTTGCTCGCTGCTTTCAAATAAATAAAACTCATAAAGGTTTTGCCAAATATCATTTGCTGTTCTTTTATGAATTAATATTTCATCATTACACTCAAACAAAAAATAATAAAAACACCTATGTTTTTTTGTAATAGTTTTTTCTTTTACAGGCAAGGCATTTACTCTTCCGCTATTAAAAGCAATACAGTTTTGCCGCATAACACAATAGCTGCATAATGGCTTTAACGGCTTACAAACAGTTGCACCAAAATCCATTATTGCCTGATTATATAAACCGGCATTTTGCTTATCTAAAGCTTTATTGGCAAGCTCTGTAAATTCTTTTTTACCATTATTACTATCAATGGCTGTATCAATTCCAAAAAATCTTGATAATACCCTGAACACATTACCATCAATTACTGCATAAGGTAAGTTAAATGCGAAAGATGCAATGGCAGCAGCGGTGTAAGGCCCAATTCCCTTCAAAGCAACAATTGTATCATAATCTTCAGGAAATTTTCCTTTATAATCCTGCACAATTTTTCTTGCAGTAAACAATAAATTTTTACAACGGTTATAATAACCTAATCCTTCCCACAGTTTAAAAGCTTCTTCATCTTTTGTTTTTGCCAAATCAAATACAGTAGGATATTTTGCAATAACCTTTCGTAATAAGCCCACCCTTGCTCTACTCTTGTTTGTTGCAGTATAATTTCACTCAACCAAATCTTATAGGGGTCTTTCTCTTCTTTCCATGGCATGGTACGTTTATTATCCTGCTTATGCCATTGCATTAGAAGTTTGGTAAAAACTGATTTCATTTACACAAAAATGCATAGTAATAACAAACACTGAAAAAATTATAGCACCATTATTTTTTGTTTAACTTTACCCTTCATACCTATCCAATAAACAAATTGCCATGCGAAAAATTGACCTTGTAAACATTATCTCAGACAAAACCGGCATACCTAAAATAGATGTGTTGGTTACCATTGAATCTCTTGTTACAGAAATTAAAGAGAATATGATTAAGGGAGAGAATATTTACATCAGGGGCTTTGGCAGCTTTATTAACAAGAAAAAAGCAGCCAAAATCGGGCGTAACATACGTACCAATACAGCCGTACAGATTCCTGAGCATTATGTGCCTGCATTTAAACCCTCTCCTGAATTTGTTGATGAAATAAAAAAAACTGTAAAGCCTAAGGAATAACTTTGCTGAAATTTTTTGAGTGAAAAAACAGCAATTCATTATTACAGTAATTGGTTTTCTGTTAGTAATTTCTCTTTTCTTTTTTGCTAAAACAGTTCCTTCTGTTGCTGCAAAAAAAGAAGTATCGTCTACTGCCCAAAATACAGGCGTTCAATTCAGCGATATTTTAGTTGCGGCGAAAAAGAAGATAACAATTGAGCAGAACGACAGGCTTACTGCCTTAGAAAATGCCGTTACCAGAGGCAATGTAAAAGAAGATAAAATTCATGTGTATCATCAGTTAGCAAGGTTTTGGGGAGATAGTGCCGGAATGTTCATTCCCTACATTTATTATACTGCCGAAGCAGCTAAATTGGAAAATTCAGAAAAATCCCTCACATTTGCCGCCCAACAAATGGTAGACAGGTTGTTGGTTGTAGGCGATGCCGGTATGCAAAACTGGTTGGCTAGCAACGCAAAAGCTCTTTTAGATAAAGCAATAGAAATCAACCCCGGTAACGATTCTGCAAAAATCAGTTTAGGAGCCTGTTATATTTTTGGCAACATTTCTAACAGCCCTATGCAGGGTATTTCTCCTATCAGAGAAATTGTTCAGAAAAATCCAAACAACTTATATGCTCATTTGATTTTGGGTTTAGGGGGGAAAAAAAGCGGTCAATACGGTAAAGCTGTTGAACATTTTTTAACCATCTTAAAAACTGATACCAAAAATGTAGATGTTATGTTGAATACTGCCGAATGTTATGAATTAATGAATAACAAAACTGAAGCAATAAAATGGTATAACGCAGCAAAGAAGTTGATTGATAATGCTGAAATTATAAAAGAAATAGACAAACGTATTAACGAATTAAAATAATTTTTTAACTATTTAAAATCAGACAGAGATGCCTTGTGGTAAGAAAAGAAAACGTCATAAAATTGCTACACACAAACGCAAAAAACGTTTAAGAAAAAACCGTCATAAGAAAAAGAAATAGTTCTGTGACATTAATATAATAAAGTTCCGTTACTCCTTTTAACGGAACTTTATTAACGCTTAAAAATGTTTGCCGCCCATCCTATTCTTGCAACTTTACCTTTCTTAACTTTCTTTCGGCAAATATTCTGAGGTGTATTGAAAAGCCCGCCGCTATTGGTTGGGTGTGATTGTGTATTTTAAAGTTGCAAATTTTGTGAACAAAGAATTAATAATAAATGCAGCCCCTTCCGGTGTTGAAATTGCTTTGCTGGAAGATAAAAAATTAGTTGAGCTGCACAATGAAAAAGCCGACGCAAGTTTTGCGGTTGGCGATTTATATTTAGGAAAAGTAAAAAAACTGATTCCCGGTTTAAATGCTGCTTTTGTAGATGTTGGTTTTGAGAAAGATGCCTTTTTGCATTATACAGATTTATCTCCTTTTGCACGTTCTATTTTAAAATTTACACAAACTGCCATGACAGAAGGTGATGCTTTTGACTTTGGCAAATTTGAAATTGAACCTGAGATAGTTAAAACAGGAAAAATTAATGAAGTACTAAACGGCAAACCGAATGTGTTAGTACAGATTTTAAAAGAACCTATTGCTGCAAAAGGTCCTCGTTTAAGTTGCGAATTAAGTTTACCCGGAAGGTTTGTAGTGCTTACCCCTTTCAACGAAATTGTTGCCGTATCTAAAAAAATTCATTCTTCTGATGAAAGAAAAAGATTGCAGAAAATAGTGGAAGCTATTCGCCCGAAAGGCTTTGGCGTAATTGTACGTACGGCTGCGGAAGGAAAGAGTACATCAGAATTACATCAGGATTTATTAGACCTGCAAGCTACCTGGAAGAACATTCAACATAATTTAAAAGACGCTGTTGCCCCTGCTAAAATTTTAAGTGAGCAGGATAAAACAACAAGTATTCTCCGTGATTTGTTGAGTGCAGACTTTAACAACATTATTGTTAACGATAAAAATATTTATAACGATACCAAGAGTTATTTGCAACGCATTGCTCCCGATAAAGAAGATATTGTTTCGTATTACAACAATGGCTCTCCTGTTTTTGACCATTACGGCATAACCAAACAGGTAAAAAGTTCTTTCGGTAAAACTGTAAACCTGCCAAGCGGTGCTTATTTAATTATTGAACATACTGAGGCATTACATGTTATTGATGTAAACAGCGGTTATAAAAGTGTTGGCAATAATCAGGAAGAGAATGCATTGCAAACCAATTTAGAAGCTGCTGCAGAAATAGCAAGGCAATTACGTTTGCGTGATATTGGTGGTATTATAGTGATTGATTTTATTGATATGAAACTTCCTGATAACAAAAAGAAATTGCAGGAAGCGATGGAAGAATTTATGAATGCAGACAGAGCTAAACATGCTGTGTTGCCCATTTCTAAATTCGGGTTGATGCAGATAACAAGGCAACGTATGCGGCCTGAAGTAAATATTAATACTTCAGAAGTTTGCCCAAGTTGTGGTGGCACAGGCAAAGTAAGTTCTACTTTATTGTTAGAAGATGAAATTGAAAAACGTTTGCATTATCTATCAACACATTCTCATAATAATTTATTGTTGATGGTTCACCCGATTGTATATTCTCATTTAACGAAAGGTATTTTCAGTTCTATTTATAAAAAATGGAAACGCAAATACAAAGTGAAGTTGACATTAGAAAAGAACAATAACTATCAATTAATAGAATACCGTTTCTTTAATGAACATGATGATGAGATAAAATTTTAAAAAATAGCTAAAATTAAAAAACGATTAAAAAATAATCCGAATCTCTTTAATTACTATAAAGGGTTATTTTGCACTAAACGGTTCACATGCTGCTTAAGAAATTAAACTTAATAACCCTTTTATTATTATTCTCCATATGCTCGTTCACACAAACAAACACTAATCAATCAGATAGTATTAATAAAACAATAAACTACAGAGAAGACAAGGATTTAAATGATGTATTGAGTAAAAAAAAGCGACTAAAACAAAACGATACTACCATTACTTCTTTAAAGAAAAGAAGCTATTATTTAACTTTTCTTCCCGCTGCAGGTTATACTTTACAAACCGGTTTTGCAGGTTTACTTAGTGCTAACATTGGCTACTATAATGATAAAGGAAAAGACGCAAAAATTTCAACAATTACTACCAGCTTAACCTATTCTCAATACAATCAAATAATACTGCCTTTATATGCTGATATATGGTCGAAAGGTGAGAAATATAATATTATTTCAGATAACAGGTATATTTCTTACCCTTCAGATATTTTTGGTTTGGGGGGAACAACTGATCCTAATCAAGACCATACGATAGATTTCAATCAAATTAAACTTCACGAAACAATTCTGAAAAGATTTTATAAGAATCTTTATGCAGGAGTTGGATATTACTATGATTATTTCTGGAAAATTAAAGTAATTGACCCGCAAACAAGATTAGTAAACGTATTTATACAAAAACAAATAGGAACAACTGCAACCGCCAGCGGACCTGTTTTTAAATTATTATATGACTCAAGAGCAAATCAAATAAATCCTGAAAAAGGTGTGTTTTTAAACGTAGTATTAAGACAAAATTTACAAGAATTAGGAAGTGATGATGAGTGGGCGTCTTTATTAATTGATATTAGAAAGTATATTAATTTCCCCAGAAACTCTAAAAATACATTGGCTTTTTGGAGTTATAATTGGCTGACACTTGCCGGCGATCTTAACTATTTAATGTTGCCGAGTACAGGTTGGGATGACCAATATAATACAGGAAGAGGTTATGTGCAGAGCAGGTTTAGAGGAAGACAAATGAAATATTTTGAAACAGAATACAGGTATAGAATTACCCGTAATGGATTAATTGGTGGAGTAGTATTTTTTAATGTTGAAAATTTTTCAGGAAACCCTCGTCCATACGATACATTCTTACCGGGTTATGGTGCAGGTGTAAGAATAAAGCTTAATAAAAAATCTAATGCAAATCTTTGTTTAGATTATGGAATTGGAAAAGGTAGCAGTGGTTTTTACGTAAATTTAGGAGAGGTATTTTAATTTATTTACAGATAATAAAACATTATGAAAAAGTATTTAGCATATGGTTTAATATTTTACATTGTATTAGCAGGTTGTGGAAAAACTAACGATACTAATGTAAGCTCTCCATACTACTTAAATGCATTTATACAGAATGTAAAGTATTCAACAAGCTCAGTATCAACATTTGTATTAGCTAACCAACAAGGTTGCATAGCAACTAAAAGTTATAATGTAACTAATATCGGTCAGATAAATGTTGATGCCTATTATTTAGATTGTTACATCAAACACTATACAAATAATGCAGATTTTGTTTCAACTAAACCAGGTGCACATAAAATTTTCGATGGAGGTTTATTACTTTCAGCAGTAAACTGTAATTGCGATTTGGTAATTGGTTTGGTAGATAACAGTATTCCCAGTTTATTCAATAATACTGCTTTAGAACCTACTAATATTGTAAACAATATTACAAGTATTACAAAAAAAGATTCAACAGCAGCTTATGTAACTTATGTTATAGCCGGAAATTTTTCATGCTCTTTTAAAAATACAAATAATGTTAGCATACCTGTAGTAGGCAATTATACCATTCCTTTAAAAGAAGCTAAATAATATTCGCCACGATGAAATTGAAAGAAAACCAACTATCAATTAACAGCATATAATTTTTTGATAAACATAATGATGAAATAAAGTTTTAAAATATTAATGCCCCGCTTTGCTGGGCATTAATATTTTATTTTGATGCTTATTGTTGTACAGTACAAGTGTGCGACGCAAGAAACGATGCCATGAAAAACCAAAAGCTTGTTACATAACTAATTTACTGCTCTTCTGTATCTGAGGTTTCTTCTAACTTACCATCTCCACCACGTTTCAATTTTACTACAGGGTTGCTTTGCGTACCTGTAACAGAAAACGGAATACCGAAAATGCCTAAGGGTGGCAAGCCTATTCTTCCTTTTAAATTCAACTTGCCATCAAAACTTACCTGCCCTTCAAAACGAGGTCTGAAGCCGAATACACGCATTTTTATTTTTTCAATAGTAATAATATTATTAGCAATAGTTGTTTTAATATCAACCTTAGATAAATCAGGGTTGTTAAGGCTATCTCTGTTGGTGGCTTTGCTTACTGCTGAAAAAAGTTTAAAGCCTTTTACTTTTATTTTTTGTAATGATAAGGTTCCACCGCCTTGCAAAGAAGGATAAACAGGAAACATATCTGCACCCAATCTTCCTTTTAAATGATAATCTATAGAAACAATGCCTTTGCAATAAGCAGCAGCAGTTGCCATATCGTGAAAGATTTTTATTTCTTTATAAGCACGTTGAATATCAAAATCTGTGGCTTTAATGTTATACTCAAACAGGGCTTTAGTTGGCGTAACACTTTTGTAAACTGCGTTCATATTGGCTTTGGTGCCAATAACATCAAAACCAGTTTCATTTAATTTTACAGTGCCTGTATCAATTACTAATTGCCCTTTAAAGTTGTTTAAAAAAATATCATTATACTTTATTTTATTGGCTGAAGCATTTATAGTAACAGATAAATTGCCTGGTACCATAATAACACCCGTTGAAGTTGTTGTTGCTTTAGAAGTATCGGCTGCAAAAGCCATAAACTCATTTACGTCAATTATTTTAGAAGCTAATACAATTTCTCCATGTAATGTTTCTTTATCTTTCATTACATAGTTTATAGTGTTATTGAGATAGCCGTTAACCGTTAAGTCTGAATTACCGTAGTTACTATTTACATTTTGCAACCAGATTTTATCTTGCTCAAAACGAAGTGTTCCGTTGTTAATTAAAAACGGTTTAGGAAAATAATCTGTTGTTACTGCAAAGTTTTTTAATTCTAATGTTCCTGAGTTGTGCAATCTTTCAAAATTTTTAGCAACAGCATCTGCTTGTGTTCCCTGTAAAGAAAGATTTGCTTTAATCAGTCCTTTAACATCAATCCCTTTTTGAGAGAATACTTTATAAATTTTACCTACATCTACCGTGCCGTTACTTTTTATGTTATAATTAATATTGGTAAAGTTTTTAATATCGGCTTGTAACAAAAAGGGTTGGCCTTCAAACTGAAAGCTTACGGGCTTTACAATAACCTGTAAATCTTTTAATGAGCCTTGTGTACTTATTATATTGGCTTCAATATTAATTTGCTCAATAGGATTAGGATAATATTTTGTTTGAATAATGCCATCTTTCAAATTCAAATCAACAGTTGTTACAGGAAATATTTTTTTAGCGGTATTATAATTGCCTTTGGCAATAAGGTTGGCTACCAGCTTACCTTTTAAAGTAATTCCATCTAATGGATAAAACTCTTTAATACTGGTAAGATTAATGTTTGATTGAATGTTGGCATCTATTGGTATATCTGCATTACCGCCTGCTTTTATAAAGCCTTTAATAAAATTACCTGCCGCTGTTGCATTAATATTTTCAATGGAAAAAACAGCATGGTTATAATTGCTATCAGCACATGAAGCATTTATGTTAAAGCTGATATTCTCAATAGGTTTATTTACAGATTTATATTTAATAAACCCGTTAGTGAAAGATGATTGTAATTTGAAAGAAGGAATACTTGCAACAACTGTATCAACTTTTCTTATTCCACTTCGTACAACTTTTGCGTAATAATTTCCATTGGCTATAAGTTTACATTTATAATTTCCTTTTATATCTAATCCCTGAATGCCTGTTGCATCAAATAATTTTTCTGCATCTAAGTCAGCATCTGCAAAGGCTTTCAGGTTAACATGATTTACGCCAACTATGTGCATGTTTGCATTCAAATAACTTTTATCAAGGGTAAAATGCAAAGTATCAATATCAACTTTTAAACTATCCGTATTTAATTGAGGCAGCTTTGCAGAAAATTTAAACAGTAAATTTTTTACTGATGCCGGTGCTTTTTCGTAATCTAAATAACCATCATTAATATTCATTGCAAAACTTAAATCAGGCATTTTATTCTGCGAAGCAACATACTGCCCGGCGAGGGATGCATTAATTTCTGTTTTTCCTTTTGCATCCATTTTCGTAAACCAAGGCGTGTATTCAGGTGGTACTGCACTCAGCACATCATACAAATCAGCATCAATAGAAGTGAGTTTAAAATCCATATTATAACCATCTTTCATAAACTCAAACTTTCCATTAAAACTAAACGGTAGTTTATTCAACACTAAATCATTCTTTTCAAAAATGAATGCTAATGAATGGGTATTAATTTTAGTTATGAGTTTAGCTTTTAATTTTTTTGAACCGATATAATGTTTACCTCCATAATCCAGGTCGAAAGAATCTGTTTTAATAGAAGATGCTAAATCGAAAATAGCTTTGCTTAAATCTCCCTTACCTAAATAGTTTAAGTTTTTTGCATTAATTAAAATGGGGATTGACTTATCGTTATAAGTAAGGTTACTGTATTCAATTTGTATACGTTCAATTTTTAAAGAAGCACTGCCTGTATCGCTTGCCTGCTTTGGTTTTGTTGTATCAACTTTATAAATATTATAATTTGCTAAACCGCTTTCATTTACCTGAACATTAATATTACTATGCGTTAAATAAATTTCATCAATAGTAATTTTAGAAGAGAAAATGCTCGCCAGATTAATACCTAATGCAATTTCTTTAGCATTAATTAATGTATCACGCTCAAATGGTTTGGAGCCTTTTAAACTGCAATCGTATAAGGTTAATGTTAATGAAGGAAAGTGGTTGAAGAAAGATAATCTTGCTTTAGAAAAATTCAATTCTGTTGTTATAGCATCATTTGCCCAAGATTTAATTTTTTTTGAAACAAAGTCAGGAAATAGAACAGGCAATAAGAACATCAATAACAAAATACTGCCGATTGTAATGCCGGAAATTTTAAAAATTCTATTTAACAGTTTAGGTATCGTAAATTTCTTCATTGTATCAGCAATTTAAGCAACAGGTAATTATTACTGTATTAAGTTTTTTATTCAAACCACCACCATCTCTTTTTCTGAATTCTGTAATTATCGGCAACATATTTCTGAATATGTGTAATAGCTTCATCAATATCATCTGTAAACAAAACCAATTTTAAATCTTCAGGTGAAATTGTTCCTGCCTTACTCATTGCCTGAATACCTTGCCACAAATCAGCATAAAATTCTTTTCCAAACAACACCACCGGAAAATTTTTAATGGTTTTGGTTTGCACCAATGTTAGCGTTTCAAAAAATTCATCCATTGTTCCGAAGCCACCCGGCATAATTATAAAAGCATAAGAATATTTTATCATAATAGTTTTACGAACAAAAAAATGTTCAAACGTTATGCTGGTATGTACATAAGGGTTAGGTTTTTGTTCAAACGGTAATCTAATATTGCATCCAACACTTTTTCCACCATTTTCAAATGCACCTCTGTTGGCAGCTTCCATTATGCCGGGTCCACCGCCGCTCATTGTGGTAAAACCTATATCTGCTATGCGTTTACCAAACTCTCTAGTAGCAATATAATATTCATTGTTTTCATCAAACCTTGCACTGCCGAATACAGTAATACAAGGGCCGGCAAAATGCAGTTTTCTAAATCCCTTTATAAATTCTGTAAATACTTTAAAAGCAAATCGTAATTCAAACATTCTGGGGCGTGGCCCATCCAAATAAATATGCTCTTTTGATGGAACAACTTTTTCTATGTTACTCATGTTTTATAATTAAAACAAAGTACTGCATAAACAATTTGTTTTCCAACTTCATGCAATCATTTAACTTAATACTTTTGCGGCAAACAATTATTACCGCAAATGACGAAAAGATTATGTGTGCTGATAGTTTTAATAACAACTCTTTCAGGCATTACCACAGCTCAGGAAACAAAAAAGAAAAAAGAACGTAAAGGCGAAATTTATTTTTCATGGGGTTATAACAAAGAATGGTACACACATAGTACAGTTAGGGTAATGCAACCATCTTTAGGTAACGATTATAAATTAAAAAATATTTCGGGACACGATCATATCGGTTGGGACCAAGGAATATTCAGCATTCCGCTTTCTATTCCACAATACAATTACCGCTTAGGTTTTTTAATTAACAGAAAAAAGAATTTGTTTTTTGAAATAAATTTCGACCATACTAAGTTTATTATTTCAGACCAAAATGCACATTTAGTTGGCACACTAAACAATAAACAAGTTGATACAACTATTGCATTCAACGAAGCCAACGGCTTTTTTTATTACTTAAACAATGGTGCCAATTTTTTATTATTCAATCTGGTAAAGCGTTATAAAATGTATGAATCGAATAATAAAAATTTTAAAGTAGATGGTTTCGTAAAAGCGGGTATTGGGCCTTTAGTTCCGCATGTAGAAAACATGTTTTTTAATCTAAAGAACGATCCTCATTTTCAAATAGGCGGTTGGAATATTGGCACAGAAGCCGCTATCAGAGCTACTTTCCTTAAATCGGTTTATTTGGAGTTTGCCAATAAATTAGATTTTGCAAGCTATAGTAGCTTAGGAATTTATCAGGGTACAGCGAGGCAAATGTTCGGCAGTTATCAATTGATTTTAAGTTTAGGTGTTACTATTCATACAGGTAAAAAAGTAGAATAAATTTTGTAATCAACAGTAACAAATAATTCAACTTCCGTTGCGTCGCACACTTGTACTGTATCATTTCAATCAGCTAACTTTAACTACTTAAACGCTTCTCATGAAAATTATTTCCTACAATACCAACGGCATTCGTGCTGCCATGAAAAAAGGTTTTATAGATTGGTTGCAAACGCATCCTGCCGATATAATTTGTGTACAGGAAACCAAAGCCAATAAAGATGATGTTGAGTATAAACTAATAGAAGATTTAGGATATAACAGTTATTGGTTTTCTGCACAAAAAAAAGGTTATAGCGGTGTTGCCGTGTTTACTAAACTACAACCCGATTATATTGAGTTTGGCAATAAAATAGAACAAAGTGATTTTGAGGGAAGGGTTATCAGGCTTGACTTTGGTAAGCGTACCTTAATTAATGCCTACTTCCCCAGCGGTACCAGCGGAGATGAAAGACAGACATATAAATATCAATGGTTAGATGAGTTTTTAGACTATATAAACACCCTTAAAAAAACAAGGCCTCAATTAATTATTACGGGCGATTATAATATTGCACACACTGCAATAGATATTCACGACCCTAAAGGCAATAAAAACTCTTCAGGCTTTTTACCGGAAGAAAGAGCGTGGATGGATAAATTTTTAAGCAGTGGTTTTGTTGATACTTTTCGCTATATGCATCCTGAAGCAACAGGTGCATATAGTTGGTGGAGCCAACGTTTCCCCAGTGTTCGCTTACAAAATAAAGGCTGGAGAATAGATTATATAAGCGTTACAGAAAATTTAAAAAATAAAATAGTGGACGCAAGAATTTATCCTGATGTAAAACACAGCGACCACTGCCCTATTTATGTAGAATTAAAAGATTAGTAAAATGTTTATTTATAACGTAACAACATTGGTTCAATACAACATTCATCATCAATGGGTAGAATGGATGCAACAACAACATATACCCGATGTAATGGCAACCGAATGTTTTTCAAAATTTCAGTTTGTACGTGTTTTAGAAACAGATGAAACTGAAGGGGTAACTTATGCTGTACAATATTTTGCAGAAAGTAAAGCATTGTACAACCGTTATATAGAGCATCATGCTGCTACATTAAGAAAAGAAGTAGTAGATAAATGGGGCAATCAAATTGTTGGTTTTCGCTCGCTGATGCAGGTTGTGAATTGAATGTGGATAGATTAAAAGCTTTTGTTTGTTAGTAATTCAACTTCCCTATATTTCTTTCAAACCCTTACAGGCAAAGGGTTTCAGCATATAATCTTCTGAAATACTTTGCAGTATTGAGTTTCAGCGATTTTTACTTGTAATATCATCTTTCACTTAAAAAATAAATTCTTTTAAAACCCTTTATCTATAAGGGTTTTGGCAAATACAGTGAATTAAAATTTCAGGAAAATAAATTTTACTGCAAATCAAAAGCCGCTACATTTGTTAAAGTTAAATAACTCATTAAAAAAACATCTATGAACAAAGCTGAATTGATTGCAAAACTTGCCGATGATGCAGGTATTACTAAAACACAAGCTAACGCAACTTTAGATTCTTTTGTAGAAGCTGTTACTAAAACTTTAAAAGGTGGCGGTAAAGTTACTTTAGTAGGTTTTGGTACTTTTTCTGTTTCTAAACGTGCTGCACGTACAGGACGTAATCCTCAAACAGGTGCTACCATTAAAATTAAAGCTAAAAAAGTTGCCCGCTTTAAAGCAGGTAAAGAGTTAAGCAGCAAATTATAATTCGTACCTGGCAAAAAATTAAAATCCTGCTATATGGCAGGATTTTTTATTTTCGCCGCATTAAATTATTAAATTAAAAAAGTAAACAATGGGCAGAGGCGATAAAAAAACTGCAAAAGGAAAGCGTTTTAAAGGCTCTTTCGGTAAAAGCAGACCACACTCAACAAAGAAAGCTGCAGCTAAAAAAACAGCATAATATTATTGCAGTATAACTTATTAAGCTTTGCTATTTATTGGCAAGGCTTTTTTGTTGGTTACAAGTTGCATCATTCCAATTAAGCTAATGTTGCAGTTTATCCTGAGCGTAGCCGAAGGACAATCTTGTACTTTCGGTTAGTATAGCATCTTTTTTACATTGAGTATTATACATAACTTTCATTATGCTGTTACATATTCATCCGGATAATCCTAATGCACGCCACATAAAAACAGTTGTTGAATGTTTATTAGATGGTGGTATTATAATTTATCCAACCGATACCATTTACGGTTTGGGCTGCGATATATTTCAGCATAAAGCCATAGAAAAAATAGCACGTATAAAAAATATTGAGCCTGCAAAAGCACAGTTAAGTTTTGTTTGTCACGATTTAAGTAATCTGAGTAATTACACTAAAAGTATTTCAACGCCGTTATATCGTTTATTAAAAAATTATTTACCCGGTCCTTATACTTTTATACTCCCAGCAAGTAAAGAAGTACCTAAAATTTTACAGAGTAAAAAAAATACTATCGGTTTAAGAATACCTGATAATAATATTGCCAGAACTATTGTAAGTGAATTAGAGCATCCGCTTTTATCAGCATCATTACCCGGAGAAATGGTTGAAGAATATACAGACCCGGAATTGATATATGAAAATTTTAAAAATACCGTTGATATTGTTATTGATGGAGGTATTGGAGGAATGGTTCCCTCAACTGTGATTGATTGTATCAATGAGCCTTATGAAGTTATCAGACAGGGAGCAGGTGAGTGGAATGAATAAATGCAAAAGAATTGTAAACATTCACTTTTCATGCAACAGATTTGTTTTCAGAATAATCATAAGTTTTATGAAAACCAACTTACTGCTAATTACAATAATCTCATTTATTTCATGTAACACTCCGAGATATATCTATTCGCCTGCACCACCTAACATTACTTATTTCCAAAAAAAAGGAGATGGTAAAGTGACTGTTTATTATTCCGGCGGAGATAACTATACAGGAGTAAATGCTTCCAATCAATTAAATAATGGATTAGATATTCAATCTGCTTATGCTTTAAGTAATCATTTTTTTGTTGAAGCCAATTTATATAAACGAAGTGAAAGAGAATGTTTTAATAATGAAAATAATATTTTTGATACTTCAACTGTAAACTATTTACGGCATATTACTGATTTTGGAGGTGGTTATTATGTTTCACTAAATAAAAAGAAAACAATTACTTATAGTACAATTTTACTTTTAGGTTTTGGAAAGTTTGCAATTGATGATTATGGTTTAAAAAATGGAGTTACTTACAAAAGGTATTTTAATAATAATGTATCGAAAATTTCTTGGCTGGGAGGTTTTAATTTTATAACAACACCCAATTTTAAATTATCGTTTATGGGGCGATTTTCATGGTTAAATTATGGGAATACAACAACTAATTATTCTACATCGGAATTAAGCAGTTTGCATTTAGATAATATTTCGAATACTACTTTATGTTTTTATGAACCAACCTTTAACCTTCAATTTGGGTTTAAAAAATTACCCGGAATTCTAATAGATATAAGCACTACGTCATGCTCAAATCAAGAAAAAATAGGTGCATCAAGAGAATGGAATTCTTCTATTGGTTTAACTTTTGAACTCCAAAGAATATTTCCGAAGAAATAAACTAATGTGTAGGGCAACGATAAGATTGCAAGTTAAAAGAAATACCTACCTGAAAGCTTGCATAGGAGTCTTTCTGCGAACTGGTGCCACGCTGTCTTCCTTTTACACCAATGGGCGTGCTGGTTGTTTCATAACTTCTATCCTGTAATAAATACCATGTAGAAGGGTTACCGTTTCCATCAACGGGAGAAAATGCATCCGGTGCATACAAACCGCTTACATCATCTAAATAATCTGTACTGGTAAATCTGTAAGACACTTCAGCAAAAATATTCATGCGTTCATTCAATGCCTTTTTGATGCCAACAGTTAAAGGTATACACATCGCCACACTGCTGTAAGGCTTTAAATTAGGATATAAGGAACTTCCCTGCCCTTCTGTTCCTAATGGTCTTAAATACACCTTTTCGCCATTTAAGTAGGCATAAGGATCGAACGTAAATGCACCAATACCTAAACCTACATAAGGTGTAAAGCTGTATTCAGGAAAGCCGGGAATAAATCTGAAGAAATTAAAAACGCCGCTGGCACTTATTTCCCAAACATTGGTATTAAAACTAAGGTTGCGTAATTTTTGTACCGGGTTCTTACTATAAGCATCAGAATAACCTAACATACAATAATTACCGTTAATGCGAAGAGATATGTAATTATTAAACTGTTTGTTATAAAAAACACCTGCAGCAAGTTTGGGTCTGTTTATAGCGGCCGTTGTATTTAAATCGCCGAAATAATGTGCTGCACCAATACTTAAACCAAACTCACCCGAATGCTCATAAGCATCGTACATCTGTGCTTTTGAAATGAAAGAAGTGAGTATTAATGTTGCTATTAAAAATAATTTCCTCATCAGTTCAATTATAACATTGTAAATATAAAAGATAGCCGCTTATTAAACTAAATTACTGCGTTAAAGTTTTAATGAGATTTCTAAGGCAGGAATCTTAGAAATGATATTATTGTTATTTGTTGCATAAAAAACAGCATGTATCCCGAAACTTCGGGATGCGACGCCAACATACGATGACATTATATTCCCAAGCTGATAACAAAAAGAATTTATACAACCACCGTCAAGGTTTGTAACCGTTGACGGTGGTTGTTTATACATTATAAATTAATCCAGTTAAAACCATCTCTTGCAATTAATGCTTCTGCATCTTCGGGGCCCCAGCTATCGGGTGCATAATTAGGAAAATCAACCGGTGGTCTTGCATCCCATGCTTCAATTATCGGCATAATAATTTTCCATGCAGCTTCTACCTGGTCATCTCTCATAAACAAAGTGGCATTACCCTGCATGGCATCTAACAATAAAGTTTCATACGCTTCGGGTTCGTGGCTGTTGCCGTATGCGTCTTTATAACTGAACACCATGTTTACCGGGTTTAAGAAAATGCCTTGCCCGGGTTTTTTTGCCTGAAAGCGGATACGGATATCCATATCTGGCTGAATGCTTATGGTTAAACGGTTATGCCTCCATGTTTCTGATGCTTCCGGCGGAAATGCATAATCGGGTGCTAATTTGAATTGAATAGTAATATGTGTTGTTTTATCGTGCAAATGCTTTCCTGTTCTTACATAAAATGGTACACCTTGCCAACGCCAGTTATCTACAAAAAACTTAACTGCTGCAAATGTTTCAATGTTTGATTGAGGATTTACATTGTCTTCTTCTCTGTAGGCTTTTGTTTGTTCTCCTTTCATCCAGCCTGCTGCATATTGCCCGCGTACTGCATGAGAATGAACATCTTCTTTTGAATATTTTCTTATAGCATTTAATACATCTACTTTTTTATTACGAATTTCATTGGCATCAAAACTTACCGGAGCTTCCATTGCAATCATACAAATTAATTGCAATATGTGATTTTGAACCATATCTCTTAATGCTCCGCTTTTTTCGTAATAACCGCCACGTTCTTCAACACCAACAGTTTCGGCATTGGTTATTTGTACATGGTCTATATAGTTTCTGTTCCAAATCGGTTCAAACATAGCATTGGCAAAGCGTAATGCTAAAATGTTTTGTACTGTGCCTTTGCCCAAGTAATGGTCTATACGATAAATCTGTTCTTCTTTAAAAGTATTCTTCAGCAACATATTTAATTCGTGTGCACTTTTTAAATCGTGGCCGAATGGCTTTTCAATAACAATTCTTGTATAAGTTGAATTGCTGCACAAATCAAGCTTGCCGAGGTTAGTTGCGATACCAGGTACCAATTGCGGAGCAACTGCTAAATAGAATAACACATTAACCCTTGTATTCCATTCGGTTTTTTTAGCATCTACAAATGCAGCTAATTTTTTATATGACTCTGCATTTTCTCCATCCATTGAAATGTAAAATAATTTCTCGCTGAAGTGCTTCCACTCTCCATTACCGCCATCTTGCCTTCTGCTGAATTGCTTAATGCCTTCATGTAGTTTTTCTCTGAATTCTTCATCACTAAACTTTGTTCTTCCTAAACCAACAACAGCAAATTGCTCAGGCAAGTATTTATCTATGAATAAATTGTAAAGAGCAGGTGTTAGTTTTCTGTTGTTTAAATCTCCGCTTCCGCCAAAAATAAAAACTATGGTTGGGGTGATATTATTCTGTACTTCCATAAAATAAGTTATTAAAAAAATTAGTCATTCCATTTTGTATGGAACGAACCTTCTTTGTCTGTGCGTTGATAAGTATGTGCTCCAAAATAATCGCGTTGTGCCTGAATTAAATTGGTTGGCATATTGGCTGTTGAGTAAGCATCTAAATAACCTAATGTGCTCATAATACCTGTAACAGCAATATTATTTTCAACTGCCGCAATAATTACTTTTCGTAAACTGGTTGCTTTAGATTGAATTAGTGCAGCAATATTTTTATCTAACAAAATGTTAGGTAAATTGTTATTGCTTTGATATGCTTCGTAGAATTTTTCTAATAATGTTGAACGGATAATGCAGCCACCTCTCCAGATTTTTACAACATTGCTTAAGGGAATTTCTGTTTTGTATTCTTCAGATGCTTTGTATAACATTGATAAGCCCTGAGCGTAACACAACAATGTTGCAACGAACAATGCATCACCGCATTGATTGATAAATGTTTGTTTATCTGTTGTAATATTAGTGGTTGAACCATCATATAATTCAGATGCAGCAACACGCTCTTCTTTATAAGCAGAAATACTTCTTAAGCTCACAGCAATGTCAATGGTTGGTATGCTGATACCTAAATTCATTGCTTCCTGTGAAGTCCATTTACCGGTACCTTTTGAACCTGCTTTATCTAAAATCATATCTACCAAATCATTGCCTGTAATATCATCTTTCTGTTTAAAAATATCGGCAGTTATCTCAATCAAAAAGCTTTGCAATTCACCTTCATTCCATGTTTTAAAAATGGTATGTAATTCTTCATTTGCTAATTGCAATCCGTTTTTTAATAAACCGTACACTTCGCTTATTAATTGCATAATGGCGTATTCAATTCCATTATGTACCATTTTTACAAAATGCCCTGCTGCACCTTTACCCATGTAAGCGACGCAAGGCTCATTATTAACTTTGGCAGATACCGCTTCTAAAATGGGTTGTAAATGTTTCCAGGCTTCAACATCACCACCGGGCATTATGCTGGGGCCAAATCTTGCACCTTTTTCACCACCGCTAACACCCATTCCAACAAAATGAATTTTCTTTTCTTCTAAGTATTTAATACGGCGTAAAGTATCTTCAAAAAAAGAATTACCGCCATCTATAATTACATCGCCTTCATTAATTAAAGGCAATAAACTTTCAATAACATCATCAACAGGCTTACCGGCGGGAACGAGCATCATTATTCTGCGTGGTGTTTTTAATTGCTGCACCATTTCATTTAACGTTACTACGCCTTTTACATTTTGATTATTGCCAGATTCCTGTTCTAAAGAAGCGGCTTTGTTTTCATCTTTATCAAAACCAATAACAGAGAATTGATGGTCTGCCATGTTAAGTAATAAGTTACGGCCCATAACTCCCAAGCCAATCATTCCGAAATCAAATTTGCTGCTCATGTTTTTTATTTGAAGGTTGCAAGTTAGCAATAACCTTTTGAATGAATTATTAAGAAAAGAAGTATTACTTATTTCGATACGCAACCGTTTTCAATAAAACTATGTTACAGAAAATACTTAATACACAGAATTTTTCAATTTATTACACTATACTTTTGAAGCACTTTTAAAATTAAAATTATGAGCCAGTTAATACAGGAGTTTAATGATTACCGCACCAAAATGAACGAAGTTATTTTAAGCAAGAATAATTTGGTGATGAAACGTTTATGGAATTTAGATACGAATACTTATGAAGATGGAGCTTTGGATAAGAAGACCAAAGAAATGCTAGGATTGGTTGCCAGTATGGTTTTGCGTTGCGATGATTGTATTAAATATCATTTAGGCAAAGTGCATGAATTGGGTGTTACAACCGATGAGGTTTACGAAATTTTTGCAGTAGCCAATATTGTTGGGGGTACTATTGTTATTCCACATACCAGAAGAGCAGCAGAATACTGGGAGGAGTTGAGTAACAGTTAAATATTTTATTGAATGTTGAATATTATTTTCAATTACATTTATGTTTTAAACTACAGTAGATAATTTATGAGTACACAAACAGTTGCTGCCCCCGTTTTAACAGCAAAAGATTTTGCGACAGACCAGGAAGTTCGTTGGTGCCCGGGTTGTGGAGATTATTCTATTCTGGCACAGGTACAAAAAGTAATGCCCTCATTAGGTATTCCTAAAGAAAATATAGTTATTGTTTCAGGTATTGGATGTTCATCGCGTTTTCCTTATTATATGAACACCTATGGCATGCATAGCATTCACGGTCGTGCAACTGCTATTGCAAGTGGTTTAAAGGCAGCAAGGCCGGAACTAAGTGTTTGGATTGTTAGCGGTGATGGCGACAGCATGAGCATTGGTGGTAACCATACCATTCATTTGCTTCGCAGAAATTTTGATGTGAATTTGTTAGTGTTTAATAATCAGATTTATGGTTTAACAAAAGGTCAGTATTCACCCACATCAGAAGAACATAAAATAACCAAATCTACTCCGTTTGGAAGTATCGATCATCCTTTCAATCCATTGGCATTGGCAATGGGTGCTGATGCTACATTTATTGCCCGGAGTATGGATAGAGATCCTAAACATTTACAAAGTGTATTAATAAGGGCACAGCAACATAAAGGAGCCTCTTTTGTAGAAATATACCAAAACTGTAACATATTTAATGATGGTGCTTTTGAAATTTTTACGGAGAAAGGAACCAAACAAGATACAGGCTTATATTTAGAGCAAGGTCAACCATTGGTTTTTGGTGCTAACAAAAACAAGGGTATTAAATTAGACGGATTAAAACCGGTTGTTGTTGAATTAGGCAACGGTGTTAGTGCAGATGATTTATGGGTACATGATGAAAAAGATTTCTTTAAAGCACAAATGCTGATAAGAATGTTTGATGACCCGAATAAAGGCGGAGAGTTTTATCCGAGACCATTCGGTATTTTCTATCAAACAGAAAGAGCCTGTTATGAAGACGTAATGGCTATGCAGATTGAAGAAATTATATCAACAAAAGGCAAAGGCGATTTAGATAAGTTATTACGCGGAAAAGAAGTTTGGGAGATTGCGTAAATAAATATTCGTCATCAACATAAAATAAATACAAACGCCCCGCTTTGCGGGGCGTTTGTATTTTCAGCATAATCCTATTACAATTATCTTGTAGCAGGCATATTTAAAGGTGTATCGCGTTTTAACATCGCATCTCTGTTAACCATTTCCCATGCTGTGTAGAAAATCATCTTCACTCTTTTTTCCATCAAGTCAAAATTTATTTTCTCAACAGTATCAGTTGGCTTATGGTAATCTGCCAATAACATTCAGTCATAGAAAAATAAAATAGGTACTCCTTTACGGGCAAAATTGTAATGGTCGCTTCTGAAATAAATTCTGTTTACATCTTTAGGGTCATCATACTTATAATCTAAAGTAAGCTTAGTGTATTTGTTGTTTACACCTTCATTAATTACAGGTAAGTCGCTGCTTAATTTATCATGACCGATAACATATACATAATTATTGGTATCAGCTGTTTTACGTTCTGTATCAATTCTTCCTACCATATCAGTATTTAAATCAACAGAAGTTTTATCTAAAGGAAATATCGGATGTTCAGAATAATATTGAGAACCCCATAAACCTTTTTCTTCTCCGCTAACCGTCATAAACACAATTGTTCTTCTTGGCTTATGCCCTTTTTTGGCAGCCGCAGTAAATGCTTCAGCCATTTGTAATACAGATGTAGTACCGCTTCCGTCATCATCTGCACCGTACCAAATAACATCACCTCTTTTACCTAAGTGATCGTAGTGGCCTGTTAAGAAAACGTATTCATCTTTTTTATCAGTTCCTTCCAACACACCTAATACATTACTGCTTTGTAATTCTTCAGTATTTTTTTCTGCATTAATTTTTAATTCAGCAATATAATTTCCTTTATTAGTTTCTTTTAATTGAGCTGAAGACATTTTAAATGTTCTTCCCAATAAAGCAGATGCAACTTCTTCTGAAATAGTTCCTGAAACAAAAGCTGGGTTGGTATTTTTTTGCAAATACATATTACCTTTTGTAGCAGTTGGCATTGCTTTAGGAAAATCTTTTGTTACTACTAAAATACCTGCAGCACCTTTACTACGTGCAGTTAAAGCTTTTGCATTAACAGAACCAGGGCCTCCAAATCCACGCCCACCTTGTATTGCAGGAGTAGTGGGTTTATAACCATCGGGTAAACCGTCTAATGCAATTACAATTTTTCCCTTAACGTCTAAACCATCGTAGTCTGCCATTTTATTAGCAGCATCATCTAAACCATAGCCAACAAAAACAGTATTGTTATAATTATATTTTCCGGATAAAATTGTACTTAATGATAAATTGAAGTCTTTATCCCACTCAAATTGTTTTCCGTTTACAGATAAACTTTTGCCAACCAACTCATCCTGGTAAACAGGATAGTATTGCTGATAGCTATCGCCATTGCCGGGTTTTAAACCCATACGTTTAAACTGCTCTTCAATATAAGCAGCAGCTTTCTTTTGGCCGGGTGTTGCAGTTTCTCTTCCTTCCATTTCTGCACTGGCAATTACAGTTAGTTTTTCTTTTAAAGCCTGTGCAGTAATAAGATTGCCAAACCTAACATTCGGCTCTTCTTTTTGTGCTATTGCAACAGTTGCTGCAAAAGGTAAAATAGCTAATAGAATTTTTCTCATGTGTAGTTAAAAATTGGGGTGAATGGATATATTAACAAGCGATTTTATTTACTCTGTTGGCATGTCTTCCACCTTCAAATGCAGTAGTCATAAAGGTTTCAATTAATTCTTGTGCCAAAGTCAAAGCAATAAACCTTGCCGGCAAACAAATTATATTGGCATCGTTATGCATGCGTATCAATTTAGCCACATCATTATCCCAACATAATCCTGCACGCACATGTTGATGTTTATTAGCGGTTATAGCAACACCGTTTCCGCTGCCGCATAATAAAATTCCGAATGCGGCTTCACCGCTTTCTACAAAAGCAGCTACAGGATGTGCAAAGTCTGGATAATCTACAGAAGTTGTTGAATGTGTACCGAAATCTTTTATGGTAAAACCTTTTTGTTGTAACCACGTTTTAATGGCTTGCTTATACTCAAAACCGGCATGGTCTGCACCTATGGCAATAGGTTTTGAAACATCAAAAGCATTCATCAGTTAAAATTTTGCCGAATGTAGTGAATTGAGGTTTAACAATGTTATTAAATATACCGATGGTTGAAGCGGCTTTATGCCACTTCTAAAATTGGTAATGAAACCGTAACCTTAGTTCCTTCATTAATGTTTGATTGAATTGTAAAATCTCCTCTGTTAAAACCTACCAACTGTTTTACAAGGTATAAACCTAAACCAAGCCCCTGCTGCTCAAAATGTTTTTTACCGAATTGCTTAAAAGGTTGTATTTCTTCTGTTGAATTAATGATGAAACCATTGCCACTATCTGTTATTGCAAAAACATAATCATCATCAATTTTATTTCCTGTGATAATTACTTTTTGCCCTGCTGAAGAAAATTTAAAAGCATTGCTAGTTACTTCAACCAACATTCTTAATAAATAATCGAAGTTGATACCTAAATCTGTAACATCATTAAACTGAATATCTAAATCGTTTGCCCTTTTATAAATTTCTCTGGCAATGGTTTGTAGTTCATTTTTAATTTTTTGCGACCACATGCCACCTGTTTGCCCGTTAGAAAACATAGTGCTTAATTCAGGGTGTACTTCTGCTCTTTTTATTTCTTCAAACAACATTAAGTTAGATAAAGAATGGTTTAAACGCAGAGCAGATTTTAATATGGCAATATGCATATCCTGTACCTGCTTTTCACTAAAAGATTTTCCGGCACCTAATAATAAATTGGCTCCGTTTATAATTGCCTGTAAGGGTGTATTAAACTCGTAATAATAAGTTGCAAAAGCAGAGGTTTCTAAGTCGTGTTTTACTTTGGCGTATTGGTTACTCATTTTATCCTGTCTTTTTAAGCGGGATTCAATGGCACCAATTAATTCTTTGGTAGAAAACGGTTTGGTTATATAATCATCTGCACCTAATTCCATTCCCTGCCTTATATCTAATTTATCAACCTTAGCAGTTAAGAAAATGAAAGGGGTATTTTGAATAGAAGATGTTTTACGAATTTGTTCCAATACTTTAAAGCCATCCATTTTTGGCATCATAACATCGCAAACAATTAATGAAGGCCGAAAATCTACTGCTTCTAAAACACCTTGTTTGCCGTTAATGGCAGTTCTTACCTGATAGCCTTTGGCTTCGAGTAGTTCCTGCATGTTTTCTCGGATGAATTGTTCGTCTTCAATAATCAGCACTTTTGCTTTGTTTTCCATGGTACGGAATATTAGTTAGATTTTAAAGGTAAAGAAATTGTTACAGTAGTGCCTTTACCTAATTCACTTATTACAAAAATTTGTCCTTTATGAAGGTCTATAAAATCTTTTACAATTGCAAGCCCTAAGCCGGTACCTTGTATTTCATCGGTATTAGCTGCCCTGTAAAACGGCTGAAATAAATGCACCAAATCTGTTTCGGGTATACCTATACCATGGTCTGTAATCTCAACCGTTACTTTATCATACTCAAAATTTACATACATATCAATATGCCCTTCTGTAGAATATTTGTAAGCATTACTTAATATGTTTTCAAATGCATGGTCTAACAATTTTATATCAAAAGAAAATGGTACCGCTTTACCTTTTACAGTTAATAATACACTTCTTTCTTCGGGGTATCGGTTGTTATATTTTTGAATAATATGTTCAAGAAATGAAATGAAATTTTCCTCTTTGAGGTGAAAAGGTGTTCGACTTACATCTGCTCTTCCTAATACCAACACATCATTCATTAATGTTTGTAATCTTTCCAGCTCGCCTTGTATTCTGGTAAACTGTTTTTTAAACTTTTTCTGAATTTCAGCAGACATGTCTTCCAGATACATATCCATTATTTCAATTCCGCTTTGAATAATAGTTAATGGTGTACGGAATTGATGCGATGCCATTGATACAAAACTTGAACGCAGTTCGTTCAACTCTCTTTCTTTCTGTAATGCCAATTCTAAATCTGCCAATAGCTTTTCATTCTCGGTAATATCGCGTAAAACGCAGAGCAGGTAATCTTTTCCATCGAAACTGTAAAACACAGTTGAAAATTCATAAGGTACAATTTTGTCTGTACCTTTTACCGGAATTAAAACTTTTGTACTGCTGGCTTCTGTAGTGCTTTTAATGCCATGCCTTACCAAGGGCAGAAATATTTTTTTAGTTTCTAAAGGCCAGTCTTTAAAATTTTTCTTTTCCCAATCTTCTTTATCATAGCCAATTTTATTAATAGAATCGTTGATGTCTTCTATAAAACCTGTTGCTAAATCAACCGTAAAAATAATTTCTCTTACGCTGTTAAAAATAGTATTAAGCTTATCATATTGATGAATAAGCCCTTTGCTGTTTAGTAAGTTTTGAAGTAATATTTGTTCCTGAATCATTGCCACTGTTTTTTCGGCAATACAACCTGAAGAACGTTACTTTAATTTTTTCAATTTAACTAAGTTCACTGTTGTTTCACTAACATTTAAAATATCGAACTGATAGTTGCCTACAATAATTTTTTCCTTTGTTTTAGGGAAGGTGCCGTGGCCGTTAATAATGTATCCGCTAAGTGTTTCAGATTCATTTTCAGGAAAACCCAAGCCGTATTTTTCGTTCAGTAAATCCAATTCAACTCTTCCGCTGAAAATGTATTCATTCTCTGCAATCTGTTTATCTACCAATTCTTCTGTATCGTATTCATCTTTTATTTCTCCAAAAATTTCTTCTAATACATCTTCCATTGTTACAATTCCTGCAGTGCCGCCAAACTCATCAACTACCCATGCAACGCTTTTTCTTTCTTTGGTGAATTTATTAATCAAATCAGAAGCACTCATACTTTCGGGCACTGTTGGTATGGCCAGCAATATTTCTTTTATGCTTGATGGATTTTTAAATAAGTCTAATTGATGAATATAGCCTACAACATTATCAATGGTGTTATCAAACACAACTAATTTACTTAGTTGTGTTTGAATAAATTTTGCTTTTAAATCTTCAATAGAATCATTTATTTCAACAGCTTCTACTTCAGTTCTCGGAATTAAAAATTGCCTGATTTTTACTGTTGGTAAGCTTAAAGCATTTTCAAATAATTCTTTGTTTAATTCAGGATTAATTTCTTCCTGTTCTTTTGTTTGCTGAAAGAAATGTTCTAAATCAACTTTGGTAAATGCTTCTTTTTTGTTTTTAATACGAACGTTGAAAATGTATTTTAAAATCCATTGTGCGATGCCTACAAAAAAACCTGCTATCGGTTTAAAAATCTGATAAAAGAAATTGGCAAATGCAGAAAAAGAAGTTAATAATAAATCGCTCTTGGCTCTGAATAATGCTTTGGGAATAAACTCGCCGATAACTAAAACTACTATGGCTGATAAAGCAGTATCAATAATCAACTTTAAGTACTCATTTTTTACGCCCCATCTTGTCCACGCTAAAGAATCTAAAAATTCATCAAACAATAAACCATAGGTAACTAAAAAAACATTTACACCTATTAAACAGGTACCTATAAATGTTGCTTTATTTTCTAAAAAGCCTGATAAAATAATACCACTGCTTCTGCCCTGCTTTTTCTTTAGCTCTATACTTAATCTGTTGGCACTGATAAAAGCTATTTCATATCCTGAAAAAAAGCCTATAAAAAGCAGTGTAACAAATATCCAGAGTAAATTAATTAATTCGCTCATAACACGAATGTAATGAATGCTGCTGATTCTATAAAAATCAAGTACCCCGTATAAACGGGGTACGTGCCGATAAAGCAACATGAGAAAAATAACTACCGGCTGTTTATTTTTTAATTGACGGTTATTTCTTTGTCTCCGTGTGTTTTTGCAATTATTATACGAACATAAATTGCAATTGTTACACAAGCATAAAAATTACATGAACGGATGAATAATTATTTAAAATCTACCGTACAGTTCTGGCATTTAATATCAACTTTTGTTCCTTTACCATCTCCACCTGTTGCAGTAAAATGTGTATCTAAATTATCATCTCCGTAACCAACAGATTTCAATGCTTTTCTTACAGTTTCTCCCACTTCATCTTTTTCTTTTTTAGCATCTTCTTTTTCTTTGGTAATCGGCTTTTTATCAAAATTGCCATAAATGCTGCTGTAAGAACCGTTGAATGTTAAATTGAAGTTTTTAATTGATGTGAAAGGAATACGTAAATCTGCATACTTGTTATTAAATTTTATTAAAGAAACAGATGGTTCAATTTTACGTAGTCTAACATCCGCATTAGTACCGTCTAATTCAATAGAGCCGGTAAGTTTAGTAATGCGTAGGTTGCCGTAGTTTTTTCTTCCCTGCAAAACACCTGCTTCTTCAATTTCATACTCATCATTTACACTGCGAATGTTTGCTTTTTTTACCAGGCCTGCTTCTACAGTTGAGTATTTGGTATCAATATCTAAATCGTCAATATCTTTTGCACTGAATCTTCCATTCATAAATTCTACTTCTGCACTGCCGATATTGCCGGCATTAACATTACCATATTTTGAACGCAACACTAAACTTTTTGTATCCCCTATTTCAAGGTTTCCGTTAGTAATATCAATATTTACTTTACCAACTGAGCCTGTAACAGAAACATCGGCATATTTACTCTCAACATCTAATTTGTTTTCTTTGGGTACATAAATGGTTAAGATTCTTTTACCTGTTCTATTGCCAATATTTTGCCCTTTACCATTAAATATAGCAACACTACCACCACTGCTCCAGCTATAAGTTGAAAAATTATTACTGCCGCTATTTATTGTATAACTGCCACCGCCACTTACAGGGCCTGATTTTACACGAACCGTATTAGCTGTAGATTTAATGGCAATATTTAATTTATCTAACCATTCTTCATCAGAAATTTTACCGCCTTCACCCTCGTAATAAACAGTAGTTACTACTTTTACTTTTGGTTGATCCCATATTTTTATTTCAACAGCACGGTTTGAGTTTTCAATAAAAATATCTGCTCCTTTACTTACAGTTACTTCCTGAGAAATTTCTTTCTTGTTAAGGTTGGTATCTGCTTCATTAAAAGTGGCAGGCTCACCTACTACAAAAACTTCGTTACCCATTCCTTTAGCATAACCTGTAACAACTTTTGGTGCTACATTTATTGAATGTAAAGCATTGGTATTAACTTTTATTGGCTTTCGCAAAGCATAGCCTGTAACAACTTTTACAGTTGTATCAGATGGAGAAGCGGGGGCTGCGGGTTTGGCAGCTGTTTGTGCTGTTGCTTCTGCAAAAATGCATAAGCTTAGAATGCCTGCTGCAAGGGTAGATTTACTATACATGTTTTATTGTTTTAGATATTATTGAAGTGAATAAATGTTGTTTGATTAGTACTGTCTGAAGGTTGACGGTTTTGCATGTAACGGCTATTGGTTTTATTAATTTCAGTTTGCAATGCTTTTAATACATTGAGTTTTTGCTGATAGATATTAATTAGCCTGCTTAATAAATTATCTGTTAAACCTTGTTTGGCAATTGCTTTTTTTACAATCTGCTCATCGTTATCCATGTCTTTAAAACGGGCAACAAAGTCATTATAATAACCCGGACCTTCTGTATACAAAGGCGTTGCACTGATTTTTGCTTTTTGAAGATTAATAATGTTTATAAAACTGCTTTCTAAAGACTGCAAAGTGGTTTCTGTTTCATTATTAGTTAGAGTTTGAGGTTGTTTATCAGTAGAACGACGATTGTTTTTTTGTGTTGAAATATTATCTGTTGAAGCATTATTTTCTGCTAATTGTTGCGGGTTATTATTCTCATTATCTTGTTGCGTAGTAGTTTCTTTTTGTGCATCGGATGGCTGAGTAATTGATTGATTTTGCTTTACAGCAACATCATTTTTAGGTTTGCCATTGCTTAACAAATATAAAACGCCAAAACCGCATAATACAACTACACAAGCTGCAGCCGCCCATTTAAAAATGGTAATTACTGTAGCCATTTTTTTAGCAGGCAGTTGTTGCTGAATGTTTAACCACAAATCAGCAGCAGGCTCTTTGCTGTCAAGCTCTGTTCTGTTTTGTTGAAGATGTTGTTTAAACTTATCCATTTAGCTGTAATTGAATTATTAGTTTTTCTTTCAGCAGTTTTTTGGCTCTGTGATACTGGCTTTTACTGGTACTTTCTGTTATGCCTAAATTATCTGCCACTTCTCTGTGGCTGTAATTTTCAACTGCATACAGTGTAAAAATTTGCCGGCATCCATCGGGCAATTGTTTAATGGCACTGTTTATATGGCTCATTTCTACGTTTGCCCACCATTCTGTTTCATCATCTGTTAAGTGTTCCGTTTTTTCTTCGCTCCAATCATCCCAATAAAAAACTTTCTTACAATGCTTTATACAATTGTTTACTACTATAGTTTTTAACCAACCGCCAAAAAGATTATCATCTTTCAGTTGATGAATGTTTTTGAAAGCGGTTATAAAACTTTCCTGCAACAAATCTTCAGCATCGGTAATATTTCCTGCCATACGAACGCATATGTTATACATTGCCTTACTGTACTGGTTATACAGTTGTGCAAATGCCTGTGTGTTGCCTTTTCGGGCGTTGTACACTAAAGCCGTTGTTATGGTTGTTGCCTTTTCCAAAAGTCAGTTGCCGTTGATAAGAGTATGGTTTTACTAAAAGGTTGGAATGAGGTTAAAAAAATTTTCTACCGTTCTTTTAACCGCCGTTAAGGTTTAAAACCGTTAACAGGGTTATTTAAAACAAATCCATTTGTGCCGGAATAATATTAAAACTTTTTCGGTGATAAGGACTTAAACCGAATTTTTCAATTGCATTTCTGTGTTCTAATGTGCCGTATCCTTTATTTTTTTGCCAGTTGTATTCAGGAAACTCTTTATGCAATTGCTTCATAAAGTCGTCTCTGTAAGTTTTTGCCAGAATACTTGCTGCTGCAATACTTGCATATTTTCCATCGCCTTTAATAATAGAATAATGTTTTATTTTTTTATAAGGAATGAATCTGTTTCCATCAATCAGTAATAATTCCGGTTGAACAGTAAGAGCATTTATTGCCAGATGCATGGCTTTAAAAGAGGCTTTTAAAATATTAATGGTATCAATTTCATTATTATCAACCATGGCTACGGAGTAACTTACTGCATTGGTTTCAATAAAAGTCCGTAATTCATTTCTGTGCGTTTCTTTTACCTGCTTACTGTCGTTTAATAAAGGATGAAAAAAATCTTTCGGTAAGATAACTGCCGCTGCAAATACAGGACCTGCATAACAACCTCTGCCGGCTTCATCGCAGCCGGCTTCTGTTAGTTCTGTTTGATAAAAATTTTGCAGCATCAATATGCAATTTCAGCTATTCAATTAATAATTTAAAAAACATTTACACTCTTGCGTTGTTATACATTTGCTTCATTTTACAATATGAATAACAATCGCTCCAACCGTATAGTTGCCAATTGGGTTTTTATAGGTGTTGCTATGCTTATTATTCAGGTTTTATTAGGAGGTATTACCAGATTAACAGGCTCAGGGTTATCAATTACAGAATGGAAACCAATTATGGGAGCTTTACCACCATTAAATAAAACTGAATGGCAGCAGGCATTTGAGCAATATCAAAAAATTGCTCAATTCAAATACATTAACAGCCATTTTACTTTGGGCGATTTTAAATTTATTTTTTTCTGGGAATGGTTTCATCGTTTATGGGCCAGATTAATAAGTGTGGTTTTCTTAATTCCTTTCATTTACTTTCTGATAAAAAAATATTTTCAACAGTGGATGATAAAACCGCTTATCATTCTATTTGTAATGGGTGGTTTACAAGGTGCCATTGGCTGGATAATGGTAAAAAGCGGTTTAAATGATGAGAATGTTTATGTAAACCATATTCGCTTAGCTATACATTTTGTTGCCGCAATGGTTTTAATATGTTATGCTTTAGTTTTCGGGTTGATGATTGTAGTACCAAATGAACAAAGAGTAACAAACAGTTCTTTCAAAAAATTTACTGTTGCGGTTATTGCTTTACTAACTGTACAACTATTTTACGGAGCTTTTATGGCGGGTTTAAAAGCTGCGAAAATTGCACCAACATGGCCCGATATTAACGGAAGTTTTTTTCCTTCAAATACTAACAGTTCCGGTTTAGTTGATGCCTTATTTTTTAACCCCTTAACCATTCATTTTATTCATCGTTCATTGGCTTATGTTTTAGCAGTTGTAATTTTTATCTGGTGGCTTAAAGCAAAAAAAATTACAACATCTTCTTTATTCAATTCATTAAAAACTATTCCCTTGTTATTAGTTGCTGTGCAGGTTTTATTGGGTATTTTTTCTTTGTTGAGCAGTTCAAAAATTGTGATTGGAAGCTTTGGTTTATTTGAATGGCTGGCACAATTGCATCAACTTACAGGCATGTTATTATTGCTGTCGTTAGTAGCAAACGTGTATGTAATCCGTTCAAGAAACTAATTTGTTAATTTATTTTCTGCAAGCTTATTGAATAGAGAATTTTATTGGTATCTTTTGAAAAATTTAATGTGTGATAACTTTTACAAGTTCTGCTTTCAATAAATCATATCCTACATCAGAAAGAGTTTCAGGCAGATGCCTGCAAAAATGTATTGCCAATGAAATTAAAAAAAAACATCCTGATTTTTCAGAGGATAGTTTAATTCTTAACCAACAAAACCTATGCTTGAAATACAACAAATACAGATTGATATGATGAATGATATTACGCAGCATATAGATAAAAATAATTAACGATTTTGCAGCTTCATGAAAAAATATTTAACCGGATTTTGGTTTTCATTACCTGTACAATTAACGCTTTTACACTTCAGGCGTTATCAGGTATTGTTGCTGTTTTGGTATATTTTATTTTCTACCATTGCCGGGCATTTTATGAAAACTTATGCTGCAGATTCTTTATTTCTTGCTCCTGAATATTTTAATGAAACAAATTTCTTCAGCACATTAATTGTAGGCATTGCCATTGGTGTTTTTATTATGAGTTGGAATATTACCACATTTATTCTGCACACCAAACAGATAAAGTTTTTAGCTACAACCGCTCAGCCTTTTTTAAAGTATTGTATTAATAATGCTGTAATTCCGCTTATATTTTTATTCTTTTATGCCTGTAAAGGTTTCAGTTATTCTTACTACAGCGAATTACTTTCGTTTTCGCAGGTGGCCTGGCGTGCAGCAGGTTTTGCAGCAGGCTTATTCATTGCTATATTAATTGCTTTTGTTTATTTTTTTGGTGCAGATAAAACCATTTATTACACACTATCCAACAATATTGTTTTTGCCAATTCTGAATATAACAAAGCCGTTACTGAAAAAGTATTACCGAAAGAAAAAAGCGAAATGCATATTGATTGGTTTTTAAGTGCAAGGCTACATTTACGCAAACCCAGAGATGTTAGGCATTACAGCGAAGATTTTTTAGACAGCATTTTTAACCGCCACCATGTAGCAGCATTGCTGGCTATTTTATTGGCTTTTATTTTTTTATTGGTTGCAGGTTATTCATCAGACTCTAAATTGTTTCAATTACCTGCGGCTGCAAGCATTGCTATTTTCTTTTCTGTAATGATTGGTGTAAGTGGAGCTGTAACTGCATTATTCAGAAGCTGGAGTATTCCGTTAATTGTTGTGTTATATTTTTTTATTAACTATGGTTATGAAAAAGAAATTATAGACCCTCGCAATAAAGCATACGGTTTAAATTATCAAAACAAAAATGAAAGACCTACTTACACAAGAGAGTCTATTATGCAACTAACAAATAGTAAAGACGTTGATGCAGATAAAGAAAAATTTCTTACCATTTTAAACAACTGGAAAGCCAAACAAAAAGAAGATAAACCCGTTTTATACATTATTAATACCAGCGGCGGAGGCTTACGCAGTGCAGCTTTTACCATGAATGCCCTGCAAAGAATTGATAGTTTAATGAATGGTGAATTGATGAAAAAAACATTGTTCATTAATGGTTCATCCGGTGGTATGTTAGGTGCTGCTTATTACAGAGCCTTGTATTATGAAAAGCTGAAAAACAAAAACATAAACCTTTACAGTAAACAATATGTAAATGATATTTCAACAGATTTACTAAACCCTTTATTCTCTTCATTTGTAACAAGAGATATCATGGGCCCTGTACAAAAATTTTCTTACAATGGTTATAAATATGCTAAAGACAGGGGCTTTGCTTTTGAAGAAAAGTTAAACGAAAACACGCATGGCTTATTAAACAAAAGCATTAACGATTATGCTGTTGATGAACAAAAAGCGACTATTCCTTTTATGTTTTTTAATTCTGTTATAAGCAGAGATGGGCGAAAAATGATTGTCAGTGCAAACCCTGCACGGTTTTTAATGTTGCCTCACTTAGATTCTGCACGCATTACTCCTGTTGATGCTGATGCTGTTGATTTTGTTTCTTTCTTTCAAAAGCAGGATGCAGGCAATTTGCGTTTACTATCGGCATTAAGAATGAATGCAACTTTTCCTTATGCTTTACCGAATGTATGGTTGCCAACACAACCTATTATTGATGTTATGGATGCAGGCTTACGTGACAATTTCGGAATGGAAACGACACTGCGTTTTTTAAATGTTTTTAAAGATTGGTTTGAAAAGAATACAAGCAAAATTGTTTTAATACAATTACGTGACAGAAGTATTAATGATTGGGATGCTCCGTACGAAAGCAACAGTTTTATTGGTGCTTTTACCAAGCCAATGTTTTTATTACAGAACAACTGGTATAGACTTCAGGATTATTATCAACACGACCAATTAAGCTATTTTGCCAACAGTTACGGTAATAATTTCTACCGTTTATGCTTTCAATATATTCCCTTGCCTAAAGATGCAGATGCGGGCTTAAGTTTTCATTTAACACCCGCAGAAAAAATAAGTATAGAACATGCAGTAAATAATCCCCTGAACCAAAATGTGTTTGATAGTTTAATTAAGATTTCAAAAGAAAAATAAAAAATTAAGATACCGGCTTAAGTATTTCATGGCATCAACTGTTGCGTCGCACTCTTGTGCGTTCTTATCATTATTCATCTTTTTATAAAAGCAATTTTCAACCAGAAAGGCATATAGTAATACAATGTTGTGGTTTTATTTGCTGCATAAAGAACATAATGCACAAGAGTGCGACGCAACAAAAGCGTTATAGTGATACAAAAGCTTGGTACAAAAAACTGAAATAACGGTAATTATTATGGCTGTAATAAATGAAAACAACTTTTTACTATTTCCACTTTTAATTCATCATGTGTTTCTCTCGGTTCGCCGTCAATATGCAGTGGAGCAAGTTTTAAATTACGTATAGTTAATGAAGACGTTTGAAAGTAAATAATGTTTTTATTCGTAATATCTTCAACCAATTGCTGCAATTTATTATTGCCACGCAACTGTTTTAATAATGCAAAGGGCAATTTTGCTTTGTTCATTTTTTGAACAATTACAATATCTAACAATCCATCATTTAAACTTGCCTGCGGTGCAATGGTTACATTATTTCCGAATTGATTACTGTTGGCAATGCTTATAGCAAATGCATCTGTAAAAAAAGAAAATCCATCTAATAAAATTTCAAACTGATATGGCTGTGCTTTAAAAAAATTAATAAGACTTTGTTGTGTGTATGTAAATAAACCTCTTGTTTCTTTCGCTGCAAAATTATGTGCCACCTGTGCATCGAACCCAACGCCACTTAACATGCAGGAATAATGATTATTGATATAAAATGCATCAACAGGTTTGGCTTTTCCTGAAAAAACAACTGCTAAAGCTGCTTCCGGTTTTTTTGGAATACCTGCTGCAAACGCAAGCCCGTTGCCACTTCCAAAGGGAATGATACCGAAATTTACTTTTACATTTTTTAGTGATTGTGTAACCTGGTTTACAGTGCCATCTCCACCAACCATAACAACATCCGTAATATTTTCTTTTTCAATCTTCTCTTTTAATACATCATAATTTCCTTTGGCATTAGTTGGTAAAATTTCAAATTCAATGTCTTGAGCTTTAGATTCTCTTTCTATTAATTTTTTTACTGTATCTTTTTTTGATGTACCCGAAATAGGATTAATCAGGTAAATTATTTTGCCCCTATCCCCTGAAGGGGAATTTGTGTTATTTATAATGTCCATTTTTAAATTCTGTTTTTCTACTCCCTTTAGGGTTGGGGTTACCACTTCAATAATGCACTTGCCCATGTAAAACCACTACCAAATGCTGCCAGGCAAACTAAATTTCCTTCTTTAATTTTTCCTTGCTCCCATGCTTCGCATAATGCAATGGGAACGCTTGCAGCTGTTGTGTTTCCGTAGTGCTGAATATTATTATACACCTGTTCATCTTTCAAGCCTAATCTCTGTTGTACATATTGTGCAATACGCAAATTGGCCTGATGCGGAATTAGCATATGAATATCCTTAGGCAAATAACCATTCTTTTCTAATGCCTCCATTATTACTTCTGGAAATTTAACAACTGCTTTTTTAAATACACTGGGTCCATCCATAAACGGAAAATTCTGAGCATTATCAATCATTGCATGGCTCATAAACATATCTGCAATCGGTGCATCATTAAAGCTTGCATAATTTTTAGTGCCCCAATAATTGGCATGTGTACCGGGATTGTACATAGCTAATATTTCTGCACTTTCACCATCGCTGTGTAAATGTGTACTTAGTATTCCTCTGTTATTATCTTCTGTTGGTTGCAATAAAACTGCACCTGCACCATCACCAAAAATAACACTCACATTTCTGCCCCTTGTACTAAAATCTAAACCGAATGAATGTTTCTCTGCACCCACAACCAATATGTTTTTATACATACCTGTTTTAATAAATTGATCGGCTACACTTAGTGCATATACAAAGCCGCTGCATTGATTACGAACATCTAATGCTCCTATTTCTTTCATTTGCATGGCACGTTGTAATAACACACCACAACCCGGAAAATAATAATCGGGTGATAATGTTGCAAACACAATAAAATCAATATCCTGTGCTGTTATACCTGCTCTTTCAATGGCAATTTTTGAAGCTTCAATTGCCATTGTTGTTGTAGTTTCTTCTGTTCTGTGAGCATAGCGACGTTCTTTAATACCTGTTCTTTCCTTTATCCATTCATCACTGGTATCCATATACTGCAATAAATCGTTATTAGTAACAATGTTTTCGGGAACATACATACCAATACCTGCTATTATACTTTTTGGCATAATTAATCGTTAGAAAAATGAAGGTAAGGGAATTTATTTTTCAGGATATTATTGAACAGGCTGCAACTTCATTACCTGCTTTAAAAACAAAGCTGTTTCTTTTTGCGGAGTTTCAATGTCTTTTGATTGAATAGGTGAACCTATAACATGATTACCGGCATCAGGCACCGCAATCATTCTTTTATTATTTGATGGCGTTGCTAATGCTGCAAACATTTTTTTCATGGCACTTACACGAACTACATTATCCTGATGTTGTTCATCTTTATAATAATATAATACCAATGTTGGTTGTGTTACTTTATTAAAAGTGTTTCTCGTCATAGCAGTTTCTAATAACTCTTCTAAAGCAACAGCACTTTCTAACCGGTAATGTGTATTCCAGTATTGATTGTATTGAGCTGATCTGCCTGTTATATCTCTGTATTTTGAACCGACAACCAATCTTGCAATCTGCAAGCCCCAATGATTATTTAAAATCCATGCATTGGGGTCGTTAATTTCTATATTAGGACTCATCAAAATTAAACCGGCAATATCAGGATAAGTGGCTGCTAACTGCAATGCTAAACTTGAACCTGTTGATGTACCCATTAAAATAACTTTTTTACCTAACTGTTTGCCGATAGCATAAGCTTCTTTGGCACTTTCCCAATAATTATCGGCTGTTAGGTTTTGTAATGCATCTGTTGTATCTATACCATGTTGTGAAAGCCTTGACAGATAAAGGTTACAGCCAAACTGTTTAGCAATATTTCTGTGAACCGGATTACCTTCTTCCTGCGAAGCAGAATATCCATGCAGGTAAACAATAGCATATTCTGTTTGGTTTTTTGCAGAATCGTTTGCCCAAACAATTCTTGCTTCATTATCAGGTTTTATTTTATGCAATGCCTCTTTTGCAGCCACATATTTTATTAGTGCTGTTGTATCATCAGGAATGATAGGTAAATCTGTTTTATATACAGGGGTTTGCGGTTTAGGGCCAAGTATATAAATAATACAAAGCACTAATATAACGGCAAGAATTTTTTTCAGTAATCGCATATTAATTTTAATTATTGCTCCTGTTCAAAACCGGAGCCTTTTTTCTTTTTATCTTTTTTAGGTTGCTCTTTATTTTCAGGAGCATCTGGCTTTTCATGTTTTTCTTTCTTTTCTTTCTTAAAAGCATCTTTTTGCTGCTTGGCAGAAAATGAATTATCAACTAAACAAACACACCTAAAGCCTAAGTACCTGTTTGGAAATTTATAAGATGATTGTTCTTTTATTTTACAAAATTCTAATGGCAAATCGTAAAAGCCGCCTTTAGCCAACCCTTTCTCACTAACCATTTCTCCCACATTACCAATCATATTATAAATACCATATTGATTAGGCCTTCCTGAATTTACAGGCATTACAATATTTTGCCTATCGCTCAAAGAATCAAAATCCAGATAAACACAATTAAACATCCTTACTGTATCACCTCCTTTAATACGTTCTTTAGTATGTTCATAGCCGTACGGAAACTTTGCTGTATCTAATTTTCCTGCTGCAGCCAATTCCCATTCAGCTTCGGTTGGCAATCTGTATTCAACACGTTTAAAAGCTGAGCCTGGTGTTTTTTGTAATAATTCATTTACCCGTTCTGTCCTCCATTCACAAAATTCTTTTGCCTGCTCGTAACTGATACCAACGATAGGATAACTATAAAAAGAAGGTGAGATAAAGTATGCGTTAATATATCTGTCTGCATCGTACTTTAAAGAATACCAAACGGTTGTGTCTGCTTCTAATTTTTTATACTTCAAAGTATCTTCATCGTATTTCTGCACCCACGCAATAAACTCCTTCCAAGCCATATTACTTACTTCATAATTATCCATGTATAAACTATCTTTTATTTGAGAAGTACCTGGTGGTATAGTAATTTTAAAAGTGTTATCTTCTTTTAAATTAATGAAAGAAAGTGAAATAATGATAACTATTAAAAGCAGCAATTTTTGCATTGTAAATAAAGATTGTTACAGTAAAACTAATTTATACAATCACAGGTTGTACTTTATTTTCTAACCTGCTTTTTTCTGCCATAAAACCCATTATATGACTTTCAATTGATTGATCTATTGTTGAAGTTAATAGCGATGCATCGTTTTTGCTTACTGCCTCAATCCAGTTCTCTACTAAATGCCAATCTCCTCCACCATGCGTATCTGTTGTTTCTTTCCATGTTTCAGCTTTTCCTGTTCTGAAATCTGTCATAGTGAAAGAAGTCATATCTCCTTCAATATACCCCATGCTCCCCATAACTCTTGTTCTTCTTCCTTCAACAGGTGTAAATGCTTCCATGCTAAAACTTGCAGTAACACTATCTGCAAATTGAATATTGGTAACGTAATGATCCGGCTGATCATTATCCATTCTGTAAACACATTTTCCGTAATTGGTATTTTTTAAATAATTCATAATCGCCTCACCTTGCTTTTCCTTATCCTCTGGCAAATCGAAATGATGCAACCAGGTTCTGTTTCTATAATAAATTTTTAATGCAGAATATGGACAGGTTGCTTCGATAGCACAACCATTGGTACACCTGTCTGTACTGCCTTGTGGTGCGTTAGTTTGTTTAAACCATTTTAAATCTCCGAATGCCTGAATATGTTCACATTTTTTTTCAACCATCCATCTTAAAATATCTAAATCGTGGCAGGATTTAGCAAGAATAATAGGTGTTGTTTCTTTACTGTTATGCCAATTACCTCTAACATAAGAATGACTCATATGTACATTCATAATCGGCTCCATATGTTGAATGCTTACTACTTCTCCAATAGCACCGTTATGCATTAATTCTTTTAGTTTTATAAAATAAGGTGCATAACGTAATACATGGCAAACCCCGACAACTTTACCTGATTGCTTTGCCATACTTAAAATGTTTCTGCATTCCTGCTCGCTTGGAGATATGGGTTTTTCTAACAATATATGATACCCCATTTTTAATGCAGCCATGCATGGGCCATAATGTAAATTATCAGGCGTAGTAATAATTATGGCATCTGCAAACTTGGGTACTTTAAAAACATCTTCCCATGTTTTAAATCTGTTTTTATCTTCTATTTTATGTTTAGTTGCATAACGTTCATTTCTAATAGCAATCGGTTCTGCTACGCCAACTATATCTAATTTATCGGGGAATTTCAAGGCATAATTTCCATACACATTACCCCTGTTGCCTGCCCCTAATGTTATTGCAGTTAAAGGTTTATCTAAATGTTTTAACCTGTTGTTATCAGGTAAAATAATTTCATTACCGTTTTCATCAGCAAAAGAGAATGATGGTAATAAAGCGGCACTTGCAGAAATACCTATAGTTTTTAAAATATCTCTACGGGAAAAAGATTTAGGCATAACAGAAGGTTTATCGTTAGAAAGAATGTTTTAAAGTTAGCAGAAATAAACTATTATTACCTAATTGAAAAATGATTATTTTGTTGAAATGAATGTTTGCTTATGAACTTACCCCAAACCAACCGATTTACAGCTTTAGATATTTTTAGAGGAATAACCGTATGCTTTATGATAATTGTAAACACTTCCGGCAATTATCAAACAACATGGTCGCCGTTATTACATGCTAAATGGCATGGGTTTACACCAACAGATTTAGTATTTCCATCTTTCTTATTTGCAGTGGGCAATGCAATGAGTTTTGTATTGAAGAAATGGAATACGCTATCGCAACAGCAAGTTGTATTTAAAATATTGAAAAGAACGTTCATTATTTTTTTGTTAGGTTATCTAATGTATTGGTTTCCTTTTTTTAAGTTGAATGATGCAGGTAAAATATTTTCGTTTCCAATTACTGAAACCCGCATCATGGGCGTATTACAACGTATTGCTTTATGTTATGGAATTGCGGGGTTACTAATTTATTTTTTGAAAGAAAGGATGGCAATTATTATCAGTATTTTATTTTTACTTGCTTACTGGGTTTTATTATTGGTATTTGGCGATAGCGGAAATGAACTTGGTTTAACAGGCAATGCAGGAATAAAATTAGACTTGTGGTTAATGGGCGATAAACACATGTATCATGGCGAACATATTGCTTTTGACCCCGAAGGTTGGTTAAGTACTTTACCGGCAATTGCCAATGTTGTTGCGGGCTTTGCTATCGGCAATTACATTCAACAAAAAGGAAAAACTTATGAAGGGTTAACTAAAATAATGTTGATTGGTTTTGCATTATTAGTTATCAGTTATTTCTGGAATTTAGTATTGCCTGTAAATAAAAAATTATGGACAAGTTCGTTTGTTACATTAACAGTTGGTTTAGACTGTATAATTCTTGCAGCTGTTATTTATTGGATTGAATTTAATAATAAGCAGTATTATTTTTTTGAAGTACTGGGCAGAAACCCTCTTGTTATTTATTTATTGTCAGAATTATTAGCAACTGTATTTGATATGATTAAAGTTGGCAATACAAGTTTACACGGATGGTTATTTACAAATGTGTTCAGTTTAGTTGGTAACTATTTGGGTTCGTTTTTATATGCGGTATGCTATATGTTGTTGTGTTGGAGCCTTGGTTACTGGATGGATAAAAAGAAAATTTATGTGCGTGTGTAAAAATGTTGCGAATAAAACAGAACGTTGAAGTGTGCGACGCAACTAAAGCCTAATTAAAATATCTACAGTTCATAACAAAACCATCACTTTATTTAATTGGCTAAGAACCTTAATTGGCTTACTTTCGCGGCTTCAAAAATTTTTGATGGAAATAAGAAATATTGCAATTATCGCCCACGTAGACCATGGTAAAACAACTTTGGTTGACAGAATTTTACATGCTACCAAAGTGTTTCGTGAAAATCAGCAAACAGGCGAATTAATTATGGATAGTAATGACCTTGAAAAAGAAAGAGGCATTACCATTTTTTCTAAAAATGCTGCAGTAACATACAACGGTATAAAAATTAATGTTATTGATACACCGGGCCACAGTGATTTTGGTGGCGAAGTGGAACGTGTTTTAAAAATGGCCGATGGTGTTATTTTATTGGTTGATGCTTTTGAAGGCCCAATGCCTCAAACACGTTTTGTGTTGCAAAAAGCATTGCAATTAAACCTTAAACCGATTGTGGTTATTAATAAAGTTGATAAACCCAATTGTCGTCCTGATGAAGTACATGATGCAGTTTTTGAATTGTTCTTCAATTTAGATGCAACTGAAGAGCAGCTTGACTTTCCTACATTTTACGGCAGTGGTAAAAACGGTTGGTTTAACATTAAAAACGAACAATGTGAAGATATTACCCCGTTAATGGATGGTATTATTAAGTATGTACCTGAGCCAAAAGTTTCAGAAGGTACACTTCAATTACAAATCACTTCTTTAGATTATTCTTCTTTCTTAGGAAGAATTGCAATTGGTAAAGTAACGCGAGGTTCAATAAAAGAAAATCAAAACATTGCTTTAGTACAAGCCGATGGCAGCATTAAGAAAAGTAAAGTAAAAGAATTATATGTGTTTGAAGGAATGGGTAAACGCAAAGTATCAGAAGTTTTAAGCGGAGACCTTTGTGCCGTTGTTGGTTTAGAAGATTTCGGAATTGGCGATACTATTGCAGATGCCGAAAATCCTGAAGCTTTACCTGTTATTAGTGTTGATGAGCCTACTATGAGTATGATGTTCAGTATTAATAACTCTCCTTTCTTTGGTAAAGATGGAAAGTTTGTAACATCCCGCCATTTGCGTGACAGATTAATGAAAGAAACAGAAAAGAATTTAGCACTAAGGGTAGAAGATACAGATAGTGCTGATAGCTTTTTGGTTTATGGTCGTGGTATTTTGCATTTAGGTGTTTTGGTTGAAACAATGAGAAGAGAAGGTTATGAATTAACTGTTGGTAATCCACAGGTTTTAATTAAATACATTGATGGTAAAAAACATGAGCCTTATGAAAATTTAGTGGTTGATGTTCCGCAGGAGTTTAGTGGCAAAGTAATTGACCTTGTTACACAAAAGAAAGGGGAAATGTTAGTAATGGAAAGCAAAGGGGAAATGCAGCATTTAGAGTTTGATATTCCTTCAAGGGGTTTGATAGGGCTTCGTTCTCAAATGCTTACCAATACTGCAGGAGAAGCTGTAATGGCTCATCGCTTTTCTGAATACAAACCTTGGAAAGGAAATATCCCTGGAAGAAATAACGGTGTTTTGGTAAACAAATTTGCCGGTACAACTACTGCTTATTCAATTGATAAACTACAGGATAGAGGTAGCTTTTTTATTGAACCCGGAGAAGAAGTTTATGTCGGGCAAATTATTGCTGAAAATATTAAACCCGGAGATTTGAATGTAAATGCAGTGGAAGCAAAAAAATTAACTAACCACCGTGCCAGCGGAAGTGATGACAGTGTTCGTATTACACCTAAAATTCAAATGACATTGGAAGAATGTATGGAATATATTCAGCAGGATGAGTGTATTGAAGTAACGCCTAAAAACATAAGAATGCGTAAAACCATTCTTGATGAAAACGAAAGAACTAAGGCTGCTAAAAGCATGAAGGCAGAAGCTTAATAATAAAAAAATTCATTTCAATAAACTCCGGTTGTTAAAAAACAATCGGAGTTTTTATTTAATCCTGTAAATAAAAACAGGGCTTTTAGGCCCTGTTCTCTTTTTGCAGTTTCACCCACAAATAAACAAAACTGCCACTGCCGCTTTAGAGCAACAGTGGTAGTTTTTTAAAGAAGAATAGGTTTTTTTGAAATTAATTTTTGCTTACAACTACGTCCTGAATAACTTTTGATACAATGTCAACATTGTAGCTTTGTTCAACGTTAATCTGAGAACCTTTAACAATAAAAGTTAATTTACTTAAACCAGACTCTTTTGACAATTGGAAAACTTTGTTAATCTGCTTGTCTTTGCTGGTAATACGGCTGATAGTTTCTCCTGATTCATCTAAAATCAAGATAGATACAAACTCCGCATTCGGGTTGTTAAGTTTAACACGAAAGAAGAAATTCTCTTCTGTGTTTCCTAAATACTCAACAACACCATTGTTGTTTTTATCTGCAACATTGGTAACCTGAATTTTGCCTCCAACAGTTGCATTTGAAGTATATGGCGTTGCAAGGAAGAAGAATGCTGCTGCAAGGCTTCCTGCGAATAATCGTTTTGCGATAGTGTTTACTGATTGCTTTTTCATCGTTTCTAATTTTAATTGTCTAATAATTGTGTTTTAATCTTTCATATACAAGCAACCATATAGTTACACCTTAGTGCTAAGTTTAAAAGAGCTTATTCAAAATGTGCGAGCAAAATGTCAGTAAGGTTTTTTCATCGGGCCAGCTAATCGTGAAAGTGTGTTTAAACGTTTATTGGATAATCCAATTGCCCGGGTAATTCAATTATTAATACCGTAAAGGTAAAAAAAGTAACCCTACCGGCAACTTATTTTTTATGCAAACGCTTCCGTAACAATTAGTTAACACTTTGTTTGTCAATCATTTACAGGTTTATTGAGTATTTTCCAAAGGGCATCCTTTAATTCTGTTAACCCTTTATTGGTAAAGGAAGAAATAAAATAATGAGGAATATTCTGGGGCAGTTCTTTGCTTATTTCTTTTTTCAATTCATCATCCAACATATCGCTTTTACTTACCGCAATAATGAAATCTTTCTGCAACATTTCTTCATTATATTCTTTCAATTCATTTAATAAAACCTCAAATTCTTTTTTGTGGTTTTCGCTATCCGCAGGAATTAGAAATAATAAGCAACTGTTTCTTTCAATATGACGTAAAAATCTATGCCCCAGCCCTTTACCTTCTGCAGCCCCTTCAATAATACCGGGTAAATCTGCAATACAAAAACTTTTACCATCTCTATATTCAACCATACCCAATTGCGGAGTTAAAGTAGTAAAAGCATAATTGGCAATTTTAGGTTTTGCAGCGGTTATAACACTTAATAAGGTTGATTTTCCGGCATTGGGAAAACCTACCAAACCCACGTCTGCCAATACTTTCAGCTCTAATTGTTTCCAGCCTTCAATACCGGGTTCGCCAGGTTGTGCATGGTCGGGCACCTGATTGGTGGGTGTTGCAAAGTGTTGATTTCCTAAACCGCCTCTGCCGCCTTTCATCCAGATAATTTCCTGACCATTCTCTAAAATTTCTGCTTCTACCTTGCCTGTTTCTTCATCTTTGGCAATGGTTCCCAAAGGCACTTCAATAATAATATCTACACCGTCTTTACCGGTTTTATTTTGCTTCATGCCACGCTCACCGTTTTGTGCCAATACATTTTTAAAATAACGGAGGTGGAGTAAAGTCCACAACTGAGCATTGCCTCTTAAAATAATATGACCGCCTCTGCCGCCGTCACCGCCGTCAGGACCTCCTTTTGATGTTAATTTATCTTGTCTGAAATGCCTCACACCAGCACCACCGTGGCCGCTTCTGCAAAAAATTCTGATGTAATCAATAAAATTATTCTTTTCCATTGCTTGGCAGCAAAGATAAGTGTAATGCCCTGCGGCGAAACCATAATTGACTTCCTACAGTTCTTTTATCTGAATCGTAATATCATGTGGAGCATATTCTTGTCCGCCAAAATACGGAAACAATTTATAACCACTGCCAACTGCTGTTCCTGCTGAACGAACCATAATGGTTTCTTTCCCGTTTACTGAGAAAATATATTGATTAGTGGTAACCTTAATGCTGCAATTAATTTCTTTACCTATGCTTACCAAACCTAAATCTTTATAATCCCGGTTGCCATAATTATAATCGTAAGCCCATAAATGCAAACCATCATTTAACCAATTCCAACCAAATCTTGCACTGAATTGGTGATGATCGCTGTTATTATCTGAAAATCCATACAATTTATTGATATCAGCCTGATTATTCGGGTCAATCGTTTTATAAACAGCAGAACTATCAAACAAAGCCACAAACTTCATTTCAGTAGTATTAACAACAGAAATTGTGGTTGAATCGCTAAACTGCCTTCCTTTTAAAATGGTATATGTTACAAATTGAGGAGTTGTAGTTGTAACAGCCGTATTATCAGCCTGTTTGCTGCATGCAGCAAGCATTGTAATTAATAATAAAATCAATAAGTTTCTCATACAAGGTATCCGCATTTGCATTGTGGTGAAATTTGAAAATATATCACTGAAATAGAGTTACAAAAGTTGATGAAAGAACAAGAGATGAGTTTTGCTAACTCATCCATCGACAAGACACAAATGCTTCGTTGTAAGCTGTTTAGTCATTAGATGAATCACCAATCCTAAATTGTCTTTTCAATTTCTTAATCAGTCTGTGTCGATTAAAGAATTCATCAAATGTATATGCAACCAAAAAACTTAATATCCAAAAAGCAAATATTATTATGTCGCTAAAGTCAAATACGAAACTAATTAATGCCGAAACAATAAGAAATATAAAACCAAGAAGTGAATAATATTTTGCTTGGTTTAACTTTAAAATAAAACCGTCGTCCTCAAAGTTTCTTTTTAATGCAAAATTTATTATTGGAATAAAAATGAAAAAGAAAAAATTTTTCTGAAATAATGTTAAATCGTCATCTACATTCTTTTTTATTTCTTGTCCAATTTTGTCAACAATTTCTTTTTTGTAGGCTTGAATGTCAGTTTCTGTCACATTTCGTTTTGAAAGCTCTTCCATTGCAACAATTACTGCAATTTCTGTGTAAGAGAATTTCCTGTCAACAATTTCCATTAATTCTGATGTTGAAAGTTTTGAATAAGTTTCTTGTAATTCTTCTTTTGTCATATTAATAACTTACAACACTAAAATTACTAAATAATAAACGAAATGTAGTTTATTAGGGTTGCTATAACACTTATTTTTACAGCTTCAATTTTAAAGAATTTCTTTTGGCAGATATCATACAATTATTACCGGATAATATAGCAAACCAGATAGCAGCAGGTGAAGTTATTCAACGCCCTGCAAGTGCAGTAAAAGAGTTATTGGAGAATGCAGTTGATGCAGGTGCAACCGAAATAAAATTAATTATTGCAGATGCGGGTAAAAGTTTAATTCAGGTTATTGATAACGGTAAAGGCATGAGTGAAACCGATGCCCGTATGGCTTTTGAAAGGCATGCTACCAGTAAAATTAAACAGATTGACGATTTATTTCACATAAAAACAATGGGGTTTCGCGGTGAGGCATTGGCAAGTATTGCCGCCGTTGCACAGGTTGAATTAAAAACCCGCAAACCGGAAAATGAAACAGGTTCTTTTATTGAAATTGAAAACAGCCATGTTATAAAACAGGAAGTTTGTGCATGTGCTGTAGGCACCAGCATCAGCATGAAAAATTTGTTTTTTAATGTGCCTGCAAGAAGAAATTTTTTAAAAAGCAATGCTGCTGAAATGAGGCATATTATTGATGAGTTTATTCGTGTGGCAATGGCTTTTCCGCAAATATTTTTTTCATTAACAAGTAATGGGCAGGAGGTTTTTCATTTAGAAGCAGGTAACGTAAAACAACGCATTATTCAGATAATGGGTAGCAGTTACAATGCTAAAATGGTTAATGTAAAAGAAGAAACAGATTACATGAATATTCATGGTTTTATCGGCAAACCTGAAACTGCTAAGAAAACACGTGGCGACCAGTATTTCTTTGTAAACAATCGGTTTATAAAAAGTGCTTACCTCAATCATGCTGTAAATACTGCTTTTGAAAACATGATTGCAAAAGATAGTTTTCCCAGCTATGTTTTATTTATTGATATAGACCCGAGCCAGGTTGATATTAATGTACACCCTACCAAACAGGAAATTAAGTTTGAAGATGAAAAAATAATTTATGCATTTGTACAGGCTGCTGTAAAACATGCATTGGCACAATTCAGCGTTGCACCAAGCTTAGATTTTACCCTGAATGCGGATATTCAAAGTTTAGAAGCGGTAAGCAAACCTTTTACAGAAGAAAAAAAAGAAGCAGTATCTAATTCTTCCAATTTGTATAAAACATTTACGCAAAAAAATCAGGCACACTTTATTGAGCAAAATGATAGTGGAGAACTAAAGCACTGGAAAAGTTTTTTTGCAGAAAGCAAAATGCAAAATGCAGAAGGCGGAACGCAATTAAATTATGAAAATGAACAGCATTCAGCTTTTAGCGTTCAGTATTCTGCCTATTTCCAACTCAACAATACTTACATCATTGCAACAACTGATAACGGTTTTAAGTTAGTGCATCAGCAATTGGCACATGAACGTATTTTGTATGAACGTTATATTACTGCAGCACATAACAAACAAATGCCTACACAAAAAACTTTATTTCCTGCAACAGTAGAATTAACGCCGGTAGATGCAGCATTAATGAATGATTTATTGAATGATTTGAATTTTATCGGCTATCATATAGAACCCTTTGGCAGCAATACTTTCGTAATACAAGGAACACCGGCAGATGTTTTACAGGGAAATGAAAAACATGCTCTCGAGTTATTATTAGAGCAGTTTAAACATTTCAGCAGCGATATAAAATTCAGTAAAAGAGAAAAACTAATTCGTTGTATGAGCAGGCAGCAGGCCATTAAAGAAGGTCAGTCTTTATCACAGCAGGAAATGCAACAATTGGTAACAGATTTATTTAACTGTCAAACACCGAACATTACACCAACAGGCAACCCGACTTATATAGATTTTAAGGAAGATTATTTATTGAGATTGTTTGGTAAGTGATGATATTTTTGCAGCATGTTTATAACAGATGATTTACAGCAACGTTGGTGGAATTTAGAAGCAAAATTGGTTGAGCGTTTTGGCAAAAAGCCTGATGTTGAAGCTGTTTTGTTTTTAATAGGCATGCAGGAAACAGGTTTTGTAACAGATAAAATAAGCAAAGAACAAAAGCAGGATTTAATGCATGTAGCTGTTTGCACTGTTTTACAGCCCGGCGGTTTTTATTTATCAGAAGGAAATGATGCAGATGGCTGGCCACATTTTAAACAAGTGAAAGAATTACCTGTTATGAATTTAACCGAGCAGGAAAATTTTTTAAAAGACCATATTCTGCTTTACTTTGAGCAGCAAGGTTTTTAAACTTCAATCAACTGATTTTAAGATGAAAAAAATAGTTTTAGTTTTCTTTAGTTTATTCATTGTATCATTAAGCAATGCTCAGGTAAAAAAACCGGCAACGGCTGTAAAGAAGCCTGTTACAACCGCCAAACCAGCAGTTAAACCAACCGGTTCTGAACAAAAAGAAACATTGGTTGAAATAACAACAGATTATGGTGTAATGGTTGCTAAATTGTATAACAGCACACCACTGCACAGAGATAATTTTATAAAACTTGTTAAACAGGGCTTTTACGATAGCTTATTGTTTCATAGAATCATCAGAGATTTTATGATTCAGGGTGGAGACCCTGTAAGTAAATATGCCGATAGCACTGCAATGCTTGGTGCAGGTTCTGCACCGGGAGTTGAAAGAATTCCCGCTGAATTCAGAAATAATTTCATTCATAAAAAAGGAGCATTGGCTGCTGCCAGAGACGGCAACCCCGAAAAAGCGAGCAGCAATTGCCAGTTTTATATTGTAGAAGGAAAAAAATACGATACGGCTCAACTTAATCAAATTTATACGCAGGGTGTTAAGCCGAATAATCCTTCTTTCAAATATTCCCCTGCACAAAAAGAAATTTATGAACGCATTGGCGGCACTCCTTTTTTAGACCAGAATTATACGGTGTTTGGCGAAGTGATAAGCGGTTTGGACGTGATTGATAAAATTGCAACTGCCCCAACAGCTATAGCAGACAGACCTGTAAAAGACATAAGAATGAAAATAAAATTGCTTAACTGAGTTTTCTTTCAATATTTGTAAATAAAATATTTTATCATGAATTTTCCAGAAGACCTACGCTACACTAAAGACCATGAGTGGATTAAATTAGAAGGCAATATTGCCACCATTGGTATTACAGATTTTGCCCAGCATGAATTAGGCGATATTGTATACGTTGATATTAATACTGTTGGTGAAGAAGTAGGTGCAGCCGAAGTATTCGGTACCGTTGAAGCAGTAAAAACAGTAAGCGATTTATTTATGCCTGTTGCCGGAAAAGTGTTAGAAGTAAATTCATTATTAGAAAAACAACCGGAATTAGTAAATAATGAGCCTTACGAAAACGGCTGGATGGTAAAAGTTGAAGTAAGCAATATTGCCGATGTTGATAGCCTATTAGATGCAGTTGCGTATAAAGCTTTGGTAGCTTAAAACCATGCTCCTTAATTTTTCGTAAATGAACCAAACGTCTGAAAAAATAGCCACTTGCAGGTAGTAAAAAAATATACAGAGCCTGAATTGGTGCAACTCTTAAAGCAGAGAAGCCAAAATGCATATAGTTATTTATATGATAATTATTCAGGTGCTTTATATGCTGTTATTGTAAATGTTGTAGCCGATAATGAACTGGCCAATGATGTATTGCAGGAAGTATTTATAAAAATCTGGAAACAGATAGAAACATATGATGAAAGCAAAGGGAAATTGTTTACATGGATGTTGAATATAGCTCGTAATGCATCTATAGATACATTGAGAAGTAAAAGTTTTAATAACAACAGGCAGAACAAAGAATTAACAGAAAATGATTATTCAGCGGCAGGAGTTGAACAAACAGTTGTAGATAAAATTGGTTTAAGAAAAATTGTACACCAGTTAAAAGAAGAATACAGAGTGTTGATTGAACTCTCGTATTTTCAGGGATTTACACAAGATGAAATTTCAAGAATGATTGATGTACCCTTAGGAACAGTAAAAACAAGAATGAGAACAGCCTTAATACAATTGAGGCAAATTATAAGTTAATGGATGTAAAAGAATACATAGAAAGTGGCGTAATTGAAAGTTACGTATTGGGCTTAGCCAATATTCAGGAAGCTGCCGAGTTGCAACAACTTTGCAAACAATATCCTGAAATACAGCAGGCTGTTACTGCTTTTGAAAATTCTTTAGAAAAGACTTCTGTTAATAATTCCCTTACTCCTCCGTCTTTTGTAAAAGAAAATATTTTTGCTGCATTAAAAGATGAATTTACAGAAGAAAAACAGGCTACTGTTATTCCATTCACCCCAAAAAGAAATTGGTTACAATATACTGTTGCTGCCTCGGTTATTTTATTAGTAATAAGTGCAGGTTTGAATGTTTACTATTTTAACAAATTCAACGAAGCCAATAATAATTATCTCGCCATTTTAAATGAGAAAATAAGTTTAAATGCAAAGGTTGAGGGTACACAGGCTAAAATGCTTGATTTGTATAATAGCATGCAGTTAATGAGCGACCCTTCTGTAGTTAAAGTGGCAATGCCGGGTGTTAAAGGAAGAGAAAATAACTATACTACTGTTTTTTGGGATAGTAAAACAAAAGACGTTTATCTCTTAGCTAATAAATTATCTGCTGCACCTGCCGGTAAACAATACCAATTGTGGGCGTTGGTTGATGGAAAACCTGTTGATGCAGGCTTAATTGCAGATTGCAATGGTTTATGCCATTTAAAAAATATTCCCAAAGCTCAGGCTTTTGCTATAACCCTTGAAAATGAAGGCGGTAGCCCCTCTCCGCACATCGACCAGATGTTTGTTTTGGGTGCTGTAAAACTTGGATAGTTATTTTATTTCTGCTGATTTTTTCTTCTGAAGTCTAAACTGCATGTCTATTCAAATGCATTTGTAATCCTTGTATACTTTATTTATAAACCGGTAAATCCAATACCTGTGTTATTCCGTATATGCTGCTGTAGCTAAAAAGCTATTAATAACGGGGTTTTTTCAGATGGAGGGAGCTGCATTACTGTAGCTCCCTTATATTTGGTATAACAATTAACTCTCTTATGTTTTTCGCAAAAGATCTACGCTTAGGGCAAATCTGGTTTATTATAACCTTAATTCTATTTTTTTTACCGGGCAACGCATTACCCGAAATAACTTGGTTTGAAAAATATTACTGCGATAAAATTGTTCATGCAGGTTTCTTTGCACTGCTTGCTTTTCTTTTTATTTATCCGCGTCGTAAAGATGAAGAAGAAATGAAAAATATGTGGGTAACAATTATACTGATGGCCTGCTTTGTTTATGCTATTGCTACAGAAATTATTCAGCATTTATTGATCCCATACAGAACAGGAGATGTTTTAGATGCATTGGCAGATGCAGTTGGAAGCCTTATTGTTTATTTATGGTTTCGTTTTCATAATTATGAAGAAGAACTTTGGTACATTGACGGAGATACTATTAAAACAAAACCGCAGTTTGTAAAAAAGGTTTAAAATAAAAAAGCCTCTGTAGAAACAGAGGCCGTTAACCAAAACTAACTGCTTATGAGAAAATTGACTATTTTAAAATTCTATAATAAATGTACGCAAACTGTTTGCCAAAAGTTTCATTTTTTCTGTTAAAAAATCCTTAGCCTTTTTAACTTCCTTACTTTTTACAATTATCAGAGCCTTTAAGAACTTTTTGTGCTGCCCGCGTTTCAATTACAATGCAAATTTCATAATTAAAGACTGAAAGAAATCACAACGGTTTAAAAAGAAAATGTTAATAGACATTGGCATGACAAACAGTTTTGGGAAAAATTTTCCCGAATCTGGAATATTATTTCAGCAATATATTCCTCAATGCTGCGGTATCACCATTAAACACATTCATATCTACAGGTGTAATTATACCGTTAATGTTAGCTGCATCTGTATGTTGCCAGAACAGCCAATTACCAGCAATTTCAGGCCTATCTTTTACTAAGTAATTTGCCACCCATAAAGGATAATTATCAAACTCTTTACTCAAATTCGTTTGATAAAAATTAGCATACGTATAAATTATAGGTTTTACTTTATAATAGGCCTCTAAGGTTTGCAAACATTCTTTCAATCTTTGTTTCATTAATCCAACAGGTTGGCTGTATAAATCTTCTACATCAACAACAGGCGGTAAATCTCCTTTTTTAAGTTGTACATTCTTAATAAAATTTTCTGCCTGTGCTTTACCATTTTTAGTTGCTAAAAAATAATGATAAGCTCCTTTGGTAATATTATTCTCCACAGCACTCTTCCAATTATATTTAAAAGATTTATCCGCATCATTCAACCCTTCTGTTGCTTTAATAAATACAAACCCGATTTTTATATTTTGAATACTCATTTGCTTAACAGCAGGCCAATGAATATATTGTTGATGATTGCTTACATCTATACCATATATTAGATAATTGGTTGGAATATTTACGCCGAAAGCTTTATATAATGCCTTTTCAGCCTTTGCTTTCTTTGTTTTAAATTGCCAATACTCATATAAAAAGTAACCTCCGGCTATATTCAGTAAAAAGAATGCAACAATAAATAAAAGCAATAAACCTCGTCTTTTTCTTGAAGGCATTATAAAAGGTTTGATACAAATTTGAAGATTGAAATGAAAAGAAATACATAATCTTTTGTCGCTTTACGAAACTTGTTGAAGCATTAATATTTGCTGCTGTATTTTTACAACACTAATGGCTTATTTCAATTTAAACGATAGTATTAATTTTCTTTCTAAACTTACAGCACGAAGAATATCGAACGGTGCTAAAGTTTGGAGCAGTTATCAATTAAGTAAATTGTTGAAAAAGCCTGTTCAATGGGGTTACCCTGTTTCTGTTTCATTCGAGCCTACAACTTCCTGCAATCTTCGTTGCCCTGAATGCCCGAGTGGTTTAAGAGAGTTTACAAGACCAACAGGTATGTTAGAACAATCTTTCTTTAAACAAACCATTGATGATATTTATAAAGAGTTGTTGTATTTAATTTTTTATTTTCAGGGAGAACCGTTTCTAAACCCTCATTTTTTAGAAATGGTTAAATATGCTCATAGTAAAGGTATTTACACAGCCACTTCTACCAATGCTCATTACTTAACTGATGAAAAAGCAAAAGCAACTGTTGAAAGCGGTTTAGACAGATTAATTATTTCTATTGACGGTACAACGCAGGATGTATATCAATCTTATCGTGTTGGTGGCAAATTGGATAAAGTAATTGAAGGAGCGAAAAATATTGTGAAATGGAAAAAAGCACTCAACAGTAAAACGCCGTTTGTATTCTTTCAGTTTTTAGTAGTAAAACCCAATGAACATCAAATAGAAGAAATAAAAAAGTTGGGTAAAGAAATAGGTGTAGATCAGGTGCGTTTTAAAACGGCACAGGTGTACGATTTTGAGAACGACCCCAATCAACTTATTCCAATCAATAATAAATACAGTCGCTACAAAAAAGATAAAAACGGAAATACTGTTTCAAAAAGCGGTTTACAAAATCATTGCTGGAAGTTGTGGCAAGGCAATGTTATTACCTGGGATGGCTTAGTTGTTCCCTGCTGTTTTGATAAAGATGCCATGCACAGGTTGGGTAATTTGAAAACACAATCTTTTAAAGCAATCTGGAATAACGATAACTATAAACAATTCAGAAAAGAATTAATGACCAGCAGAAAAAATATTGACATCTGTTCCAATTGCAGCGAGGGTTTAAGTGTTTGGGAAGATTAATGTTAATTATCAATAAAGCTTTTTCATTTCTTCCACAATAATCGTTTCACTATAGCTTAAAAGTATCTTTACCCGATGAAAAAAATCGCATTCATACTTTTCACTTTTATTATTTCAATATTCACTTTCGCTCAAGTACCTCCCAAATTTGAGTTCAGAGCAGTATGGGTGGCAACTGTTGAAAATATTGATTGGCCCAGTAAAAAAGGGTTAAGTGTTGAAGAGCAAAAAGCAGAGTTTATTCACTTGGCAGATATGCATCAGCAAAACGGTATGAATGCTTTAATTGTTCAGATACGCCCTACCGCCGATGCTTTCTATCCTTCGCAATACGAACCGTGGAGTGAATATTTAAATGGTACGCAGGGTTTACCGCCAACACCTTATTATGACCCGCTTCAGTTTATGATTGAAGAAACACATAAAAGAGGTATGGAATTTCATGCATGGTTAAATCCTTACAGAGCAGTTTTCAAAATCGGTAAGTCAACTGTATCTCCATCTCATATTACAAAAATTCATCCTGAATGGTTTTTCACTTACAATAATCAGAAAATTTTTAATCCCGGTTTGCCCGAAGTAAGACAGTTTGTTGTAAGGGTAGTAAAAGATATTGTTAGCCGTTATGATGTTGACGGCATTCATATGGATGATTATTTTTATCCATACAAAGACAGTAAAGGTTCAGACTTTCCCGATAGTCAAGCTTATGTTAAATACGGTAATGGTTTGAGTAAAGATGATTGGAGAAGAAGTAATTGCGACAGTATCATCAGAATGTTGAATGAAACTATTAAAAGCACGAATCCACGCGTAAAATTTGGTGTTAGTCCTTTTGGTGTTTGGCGTAATAAAACCAAAGACGAAGATGGCAGCGATACCAAAGCAGGCATCAGCAATTATGATGATTTGTATGCAGATATTTTATTGTGGCTAAAAAAAGGTTGGATTGATTATGCAGCACCGCAATTATATTGGGAAATCGGTCATAAGCTTTGCGATTATACCGTATTAATTGATTGGTGGAATAAACATACTTATGGCAGGCAAATGTTTATCGGGCATGGCATTTATCGGGCATTAGGAACAAGCGATAGAAATGCAGCCTGGAAAAAACCAAATGAATTACCCAATCAGCTAAAGCTTTTAAGAAACAGTACAAACATTAACGGCAGTATTTATTTCAACAGTAAGAATTTTGATTTAAACCCCAATGGATGGAATGATAGCTTACGTTTGAATTATTATGCATTACCTGCTATTGTTCCGCCAATGGCCTGGATTGACAGTATTGCCCCTAATAAACCGGTTATTCAAAAAACAAAAGACCAACTCTATAAAATAACTTACACAGGCAAAGAAAAAATTAAAGGTTTTGCAGTATTTGTTTTACCTGCACAGGTAGATGCTAAATTAGAGTATGCAACACTCACTAAAATTATCGTAGCCAATAAGGATGGAGAGTTTGATAAAAGCAAATCTTTAGCAGGAACAACAGATAAAATTTTTATTGCATCTATTGATGTTAATAACAACATCAGCGAATGGGTTGAGTTGAAGTAATAATTATTAGACTAATATTCTAATTTTCATTTTGCACAGCTTATAGTCTATGCAACTTACAATTTGGTAACCTTTTATTTACAATAAGGTAATTATTTAGTAGCAATTTGTTTACAGACACATAGGCCTAAGCAAATACTTTTGAGCTTCACTCCTAACAAACAATGAAAGTATCAACCCTAAGTTTTCCAAGTGTTTTTGAACCATCATATGGTAATACTGAAAACACAGCTAACGATTTAATCAGTGGTATTAAAGTTCGCAACAATAATTTATGGTATGTAATTGGCGAATTAGCCAAGAAAGATGGTCTTAATCCACAACGTATCATCAACTCATCTCCCGATGAAAGAGACTACGAGTTATTGTTTAAAGCAGCACTGCTTAATTTAATGGATAAAGTTGAGCAACCCTTAACACTAACAATGGGTTTGCCTTTCTCTACTTTTAATATTTATAAACAGCCTTTATCTAAATTTTTAGAAAAGAAGTTTTTTTCTGTTGAATACAATACTGAAACATTTACACTAAACGGTACTTCCCGCCGTTCAAATTTTGAAATAGGTCAATTTGATATTATTCCTGAATTGGTAGGCGGTGTAATTGGTGTTAAGAAAATGTACTCTAGCCAACAGCCTAAAAATTTTATTGTTATAAGTTTAGGCTACGGAACAGCAGAAGGCGGTATGGCTACAGAAGACGGACTTGTGCAAAGAACCTGCTTTAGTGTGCATGGTATAAGATATGTTGTAAATAATCTGCAAAGAGAATTAAACAAGCTGCACTACTTAGAATTAAAAAATGAGTTTCAGATTAACGACTCATTAATGAAAGGTGTAATGATTGCAAACAGAAAAAAAATAGAATTAAGAGAGTTAAGAAAAGATATTTTAGGCCAATACTACAGGCAGGTAATTTCTCCTTCTATAAAAAACCATATTACAGACCGTGATTTTGAAAGATGTGAATGTATTTATTTAATTGGCGGAGGTGTTTATTACGATGATTTAAGAGATGCGTTTTATGAAGAGTTTAAAGATTTTATGAAAGTAGAAGCAGTTATAGATTCGCAGAATGTTGCAAGCATAGGTTATTTATACAATTCTTATTCACTTTCATCTACACATTCAAGAGGTTGTGTAGGAATAGATTTAGGCAATTCATCAACTATAATTTCTTACTTCAGTGCTTAATAAAGAGAGATTTCAGTTTTTAAAACATTATAAGCACCTGCATTTTGGTAAACAAACGCCGGAAGTAGAAAGTTTTTTATTGCCCGCCGGCATGAAAGTTACCGGAGATATTACCGGAGAATGTAAAGGCAGGTTAGATGGTTTTTTCAATGGAAAAATAAATATTTCAGATAAACTTATCATAGGCAAAAAAGCTGTTGTAAGTGGTTATTTTTTTGCCTCAGAAATAATGATTTTCGGACAGGTAGAAGGTGAAATATTCAGTAAAGGGAAAGTAAGTATTATGAATGGTGCTCTTGTAAGCGGAGATGTTTTTGCCAATAATTTTATTGTTGAAGAAAACGCAACAGTTGAAGGAAATTTAAAAAAACAAAGTATTGAAGATTTACTTAAAATATTTGCTGCTAAACATAAACATTTAGGTTTGGGTTCAGATTATGATCAGGAAATTACCCAGGATGGAGAATTAATTTTATCGCTACCAGAGAAGATAAAAATTACTTCAGAAAAAAATGCAGATACTACTGCATCCAACAACTACAGTACAATGCAACGCACTACTAATAGGTGGTTTTAAAACAAAGCTCAGTAATTAAATTCTTTTGGGGATACCAACTTTTAGTTCATTATTCAACTACTGTTGCGTCGCACACTTCTACTGCATAGCTTTGTGCATAAAAAAACACACTCATTGAGCACTATTCTCATAATTGACGATGAAGAAAAGTTACGCAGTCTTATGGCTCGTATCATAGCTTTAGAAAACTTTACAGTTATAGAAGCCGCATCATTACAGGCAGGTTTAAAAAAATTAACATCACAAAATATAGATGTTGTTCTTTGCGATGTAAAATTACCCGATGGTAATGGGGTTGACTTTGTAAAGCAAGCCAAGCAACAGTTTCAGCTGATAGAATTTATTTTATTAACTGCTTACGGCAATATTACAGATGGTGTGCAAGCCATTAAAAACGGTGCTTTTGATTATATTACCAAAGGAGATGATAATAATAAAATTATTCCGCTCTTACATCAGGCAACAGAAAAAGTAAAAGCAGCTAAAGCAAAAGCTGTTACAATAGGTAGTAAAAGCAAATATCATTTTGATAATATCATCGGCCAATCATCATCAATTAAAAACGCTATTCAGTTAGCACAAAAAATTGCAGCTACCGATATTAATGTATTGCTACTTGGAGAAACGGGTACGGGCAAAGAAGTATTTGCCAATGCCATTCATGCCAACAGTAAAAAAAATAATCAGGCTTTTATTGCTATTAATTGCAGTGCCTTTTCAAAAGATTTATTAGAAGGAGAATTGTTTGGTCATAAAGCCGGAGCTTACACCGGTGCAGCAAAAGATAAAAAGGGCTTAATAGAATTAGCCAATAACGGCACTTTATTTTTAGATGAAATTGGCGAAATGAATATTGATTTGCAGGCAAAACTGCTAAGGGTTTTAGAGAATGGTGAGTTTATAAAATTAGGCGATGAAAAAACAACTAAAGTAAACATTCGCATTATTGCAGCTACTAACAGAAAACTTACTGAAGAAATTACAAAGGGGCGTTTCAGAGAAGATTTGTTTTATCGTTTAAACGGCTTTACCATTCATTTACCTGCCTTAAAAGAAAGAAAAGAAGATATAGGTTTACTGGCTCATTATTTCTTAACCATGTATGCATCTAAACATCAATCTGCTTTGTTACACATCAGCAGCAATGCGTTACAGGCATTGCAACAACACGAGTGGAAAGGAAATATTCGCGAGCTGAAGAATGTAATAGAAAGGGCTGCTATATTAACCGATGGTAAAGAAATTTTGAAAGAACATTTGCCTTACGAGTTACAACATACCGGCAACAACACAACAGACAGCTTATTATTAGCAGCTATAGAAAAGCAACATATTCAGAAAGTACTGCAGCACACCAAAGGCAATAAAACAGAAACAGCCCGGTTATTGGGTATAGGCTTAACCACTTTATACAGAAAAATAGAAGAATATCAAATTAATTAGCACCCTTTCAAAACGGTATACCACCCTTTCAAAATGGAAGGGTTGTTTATTATTGTAATAAATAAGTCTTACTTTCAACTGCTGAAATGCTTACCGGCAAAGAGTTATAAAGGCATTTGATTTTATGTAGTGCAGTGGCATATTGCTTGAGGCTTTTAAGCAAGCAACCAAACTGAATGCAAAAAGAGCCCCTCACAAAAAAAGAAATCAGCTTTATTATCTTTTGCTGGTTAGCAGCTGCTTCTTTGTTGTATTTAGTGTATTTAAAATTTGCCATGAAATTTCATCATGGCTAAATCAACCTCAACATATTATGCAAAGCAACCTGAAAAAAGTTACCGGCGTAGGATTGCTGGTAACACTCGGTATCATTTTCGGCGATATTGGTACATCGCCTTTGTATGTTTTCAAATCCATCATTGGTGAAAGAGAAATTACAGACCAATTAGTGTACGGTGCTATTTCCTGCGTGTTCTGGACACTCACCCTGCAAACAACATTCAAATACATTCTGCTTACACTGCAGGCAGATAATAAAGGTGAAGGCGGCATCTTCTCTTTATATGCTTTGGTTTGGCGTTACAGGCATTGGCTTTATTTCCCCGCAATTGTTGGTGCAGCAACGCTTTTAGCCGATGGCATTATTACACCGCCAATATCAGTAGCATCTGCTATTGAAGGCTTAAATGGTGTAAAAGGCCTGGAAAATATTATTGTACCGGGCAATGCATTAACCATTGGTATTGTAATAGCCATCATATCATTATTATTTTTCTTTCAGCAATTCGGTACCAAAATAGTGGGTAGCTCATTCGGCCCCATAATGTTTATATGGTTTACCATGATTATGGTTTTAGGCATTCTTCAGATAACACATTATACAGCTATTGTAAAGGCATTTAATCCTTATTATGCTTACGATTTATTAAGTCATTACCCCAAAGGCTTTTGGTTGTTAGGTGCAGTATTCTTATGTACCACCGGTGCTGAAGCTTTATACTCTGATTTAGGGCATTGCGGTAAAAAAAATATACAGGTAAGCTGGATGTTTGTAAAAGTGGCTTTGTTGGCTAACTACTTCGGGCAGGCTGCCTGGTTATTACATAGCGGTAAAAAAACATTAGATAACTTAAATCCGTTTTATGAAATTATTCCTGAATGGTTTTTAATTCCATCCATCATCATAGCAACATTAGCAACCATTATTGCAAGTCAGGCATTAATAAGTGGTTCTTTTACTTTAATAAGTGAAGCAGTAAGCTTAAACTTCTGGCCACGTATTACCATTAAATATCCCACAGACATCAGAGGGCAAATTTATATTCCAAGCATTAACTGGATACTCTGGTTAGGTTGTGTAGGTATGATGTTATACTTTAAAGATTCTGCTAAAATGGAAGCTGCTTATGGCTTTTCAATTACAGTTGCCATGCTTATGACAACCACTTTAATGTTTTATTATATGAAGTTTGTAAAAAAGTGGGCATCTGCAATTGTGTTTATTGTACTGTTTATTTTTCTGGCTGTAGAAGTATCTTTCTTTATTGCCAATGTTGCCAAGATTAAACAAAGGTGGATGTTCTTGGTATTTGAATTTGCTTTGGTATTCATCATGTTTATCTGGTACAAGGCAAGAAAAATTACCAATCGTTTTTTACAGTTTCAGAGTCTTATTCCTTTTATTCCGTTAATTGAAAAGCTTAGCACCAATGAGTACGAACCTAAATACGCAACCCATTTGGTGTTTTTAACCAAAGCAAATAATAAAAGAAGTATTGAAAAAAGGATACTGGAATCTATTCTTACCAAACGCCCTAAAAAAGCTGATGTGTATTGGTTTATACATATTGACAGAACCGATGAACCATATACGATGGAATATACTGTAGATGAAATTGTGAAAGATAAAATTATACGTATAGATTTTAAATTAGGATTCAGAGTACAGCCACGCATTAATTTATTCTTTAAAAAAATATTGAATGAATTAACAGCCAATAAACAGGTTACTGTTAATGTTGATGTGGCAGAAAGTATGTTGCATCCTAATGAAGTAAGTAATGATATCCGTTATGTATTGATAGAAAAATTCTTATCCATTGAAAACGAATTTTCATTCCGTGAAGGTTTTATATTGAATGCTTATTTCGGTATAACTAAAATGGCTCAGAGCGATAAGAAAGCTTTCGGCTTAGATTTAGCAGATTGTACAATAGAAAAAATTCCTATGGTAGTAGCACCATTGGAAAAGGTATCGTTACGGTATGTTCATTCTTAAAAGGTCTATTCATTTTGGTAAAACCCTTTCATAATGAAAGGGTTTTTTATTGGTATCGATATGTAAAAAATCATCATGCCCGCTAGAACCCTTTACTGCAAAGCATCTTATTGCTTTATGCATTTTTAAATATGCAGGGCATGGCATTGGCAAGAGCCATAATTAAATAAACTGTAATGAAAAACAACTCATCAAAAAATCCGCTTTACTATGCTTTGGTAATTGCGTTAAGTACAATTTTTTGTTCAGGCATTATTTATCATTTAATCATTCAATTATAAAACCATGTTAACTGCATTACTCATACTTGCTGTATTGGTGGGCTTTGTACTCTTCTTTCAATTTATTAAGTGGTTTGAAAAAATGTAAAAACTATTATTATGTTATACTTATTCATCGCAGCAATCATCGTTTTTATTTACCTGTGCTATGTACTGGTAAAACCTGAAAAATTTTAACGCTAAAATCTTTACAATGAACTCAGAAATTACAGGGGTTATAATCATGTTTGTTGCCAGTGTTGCATTAGCCATTCCATTAGGAAAATACATTGGCAAAATTTACAGTGGCGATAAAACCCCGTTAGATAAAATCTTTAACCCGATAGATAAATTATTCTTTAAAGCAACAGGTATTAACCCGTTGCAACCTATGAACTGGAAAGAACACTTGGTGGCTTTATTAACCGTTAATCTCATTTGGTTTTTACTAAGCATGTTTGTTTTAATGAACATGGGTTGGTTACCGTTAAACCCTGATGGTAACCCCGGTATGAGTGCAGACCTTGCTTTTAATACTTCCATCAGTTTTATATCAAACACTAATCTGCAACACTATAGTGGAGAAAGTAGTGTTTCTTATTTAGGTCAGTTAGTATTAATGTTATTTCAATTTATAAGTGCCGGTACCGGTATGGCAATATGTGCTACAGTGTTTACCGCCATGAAAGAAAAAACAACAAGTGAATTAGGCAACTTTTATAACTTTTTTATTAAAAGTTGTACAAGGGTTTTATTGCCTATATCAATTGTTATTGCAGTTATATTATTGTTTAACGGAACACCGATGACGTTTAAAGGAAAAGACCAGTTTATTTCTTTACAAGGCGATACCGTAAATGTTTCCAGAGGGCCTGCTGCTGCTATGGTTGCTATTAAACAATTAGGTACCAATGGCGGTGGTTTTTTTGGTGCCAATTCTGCACAACCTTTTGAAAACCCTAATTACTTCACTAATAGCATAGAAAATATTGCCATTATAATAATTCCGATTGCACTTGTTTTTGCATTAGGATATATTTTAAAAAGAAAACGTTTGGCATGGATGGTTTTTGCTGTAATGACCATTGGCTTTTTACTGTTATTACTACCTTCTGTTTATTATGAAATGAAAGGTAATACAGCCATTACTAAAATGGGTATTGTACAACCATTGGGCAGTATGGAAGGTAAAGAAGTACGCTTTGGCAGTGCAGCTTCCGCATATTGGGGCATTACAACTACCTGTACTTCTAATGGCTCTGTAAATGCTATGCATGATAGCTTTACTCCGCTTACAGGCATGTTTACTATGTTGGGTATGATGATTAATTCTTTTTACGGCGGTGTTGGTGTAGGCTTTTTAAACTTTTACATATTCATCATTATTGCAGTATTCATCAGCGGGTTAATGGTAGGAAGAACACCGGAATTTTTAGGAAAGAAAATTGAAGCAAAAGAAATGAAAATAGCAGCCATTATTGCATTGCTGCATCCGTTTTTAATTCTTACAGGAACAGCCATCGCTTCTTATATCTATGCTCATAATCCAACTGCTTATGCTGCATGGTTAAGCAATCCGGGCAATCATGGTTTTAGTGAAATGTTGTACGAATACACTTCTGCTTCCGCTAATAATGGATCAGAGTTTTCAGGGTTAGGTGGTAATACCCCTTTCTGGAATATCAGTGGAGGAATAGTGATGTTGCTGTCAAGATTTCTTCCCATTATTGGCCCTGTTGCCATTGCAGGAATTCTTGCTAAGAAAAAATATGTTCCTGAAAGTGCAGGTACATTAAAAACAGATACAGGCACATTCGGCATTATGGTGTTTGCAGTAATATTCATTATTGCTGCATTAAGTTTCTTCCCTGCATTATCGTTAGGGCCTATTGCAGAGTTTTTCGGAATGAAGCACTAAATCTCTGAAGGGACTTATAAAACATTAAAAATAATTATCATAAAATATCTTATTCCCCTTTAGGGGATAGGGGCATAAAATAAAATGGTTATGTCAAAGTCAAATAAATTATTCGAAAGCAGTTTAATGAAAGAGGCACTCGCTCAATCTTTCGTAAAATTGAATCCTGCTATCATGTTCCGCAATCCTGTAATGTTTACCGTAGAAATAGGTACTGCCATTATGCTATTAGTTTGTATATGGATTGCAACAGGCGAAAAAAGTCAGGGTAGTTTAGCATATAACATCATCGTAACAGCTATTTTATTCATCACTGTATTATTTGCCAATTTTGCTGAAGCCATTGCAGAAGCAAGAGGTAAAGCACAGGCAGATTCATTAAGAAAAACAAGAGAAGAAACGCCTGCAAAACAATTAATCGTAGGCGAAATTTTTGTAGAAGAAATTAAAATTGTTCCATCATCCTTATTAAGAAAAGGTGATATATTTATTTGTGAAACAGGCGATATTATTCCAATAGATGGAGAAATTATTGAAGGTCTTGCCACCATTGATGAATCTGCCATAACAGGAGAATCTGCACCCGTTATTCGCGAAGCCGGTGGCGATAAAAGTTCAGTTACGGGCGGTACAAAAGTTTTAAGTGATAAAATAAGAGTACGTGTAACAACAGAACCCGGCGAAAGTTTTTTAGACAAAATGATTGCTTTGGTTGAAGGTGCCAGCAGACAAAAAACACCCAACGAAATTGCATTAACCATTTTATTAGCAGGCTTTACTTTAGTATTCATTATTGTTTGTGTTACATTAAAACCTTTTGGCGATTATGCCAACACACCCATTACCATTGCAGCGTTCATTTCATTATTTGTTTGTTTAATACCTACCACCATCGGTGGTTTGTTAAGTGCTATTGGTATTGCAGGAATGGATAGAGCCTTACGTGCCAACGTTATAACCAAAAGTGGTAAGGCCGTTGAAACAGCAGGAGATATTGATACTTTATTATTAGATAAAACAGGTACAATTACTATCGGCAACAGAAAAGCCACCAGCTTCTGGCCTGCCAATGGTATTAATGAAAAGCAATTTGTACAAGCCTGTGTGTTAGCATCATTAGCCGACCAAACACCCGAAGGAAAATCTATTATAGAACTTGCAGAGCAACAAGGTTTCAAAGCTCCCTTTCCTTCGGAGAGGGCGGGGGATGAGGCTGCAACATTTATAGAATTTACTGCAGAAACAAGAAGCAGCGGTATTGATTTGTCTAACGGAACTAAAATTCGTAAAGGTGCTTTTGATGCTATTAAAAATATGATTGTCAAAGCAGGCAATATTTTTCCCGAAGAAATTTCAGAACGTGTAAAAATAATTTCCTCTAACGGTGGTACACCTTTAGTAGTTAGCAAAAATGATTATGTATTAGGTGTTATTGAATTGCAGGATATCATCAAACCCAATATTCATGAGCGTTTTGAACGATTGAGAAAAATGGGTGTGAAGACGGTAATGGTAACAGGTGATAACCCTCTAACAGCCAAATTCATTGCCAACAAAGCAGGTGTGGACGATTTTATTGCCGAAGCAAAACCTGAGGATAAAATGAATTATATAAAACAGGAACAGCAGGGCGGTAAGTTAGTAGCAATGATGGGAGACGGTACCAACGATGCACCTGCATTGGCTCAGGCAGATGTGGGAGTTGCCATGAACAGCGGAACACAGGCTGCTAAAGAAGCAGGTAACATGGTTGATTTGGATAATGACCCTACTAAACTGATTGAAATTGTAGAGATAGGCAAACAATTATTAATGACAAGGGGTACTTTAACCACTTTCAGCATTGCCAACGATGTTGCTAAATACTTTGCTATTGTTCCTGCATTGTTTATCGCATCTATACCTGCCTTACAAGGTATGAACATTATGAAATTGCATAGTCCTGAAAGTGCAATACTTTCTGCAGTAATATTTAACGCCATCATCATTCCACTATTAATTCCACTGGCTTTAAGAGGGGTTGCTTATAAGCCGATAGGTGCTTCTTCGTTGCTGAGGAGAAACCTGTTAATATATGGTTTGGGTGGCGTTATCATTCCTTTTATCGGCATTAAATTAATTGATTTATTAGTAAGCATTTGGTTTTAAAGAACATTAAACCTTTAAACTTCAAACACCAAACTTTTTCAAAATGAAACATCATATTTTTCCTGCTATACGCTTAACCCTTATTTGTATAGTAGTATTTATGGGGCTGTATCCCTTGTTAATATTGGCTATTGCCAAACTTGCACCTGCAAAAGGTGAAGGAGAAACCGTAACGCTGAATAATAAAACAGTAGGTTATAAATTAGAAGGGCAAAGCTTTACAAAAGATAATTATTTCTGGGGCAGACCATCTGCTGTTGGTTATAATGCAGCAGGCAGCGGCGGAAGTAATAAAGGTCCGAGTAACCCAGATTATTTAAAAGATGTACAAAACAAAATTGATACATTCTTAGTGCATAACCCTTCTGTAAAAAAAGAACAGATACCATCTGAATTAGTTACTGCCAGCGGCAGTGGCTTAGACCCTGATATTTCTTTACAGGCTGCATTAATACAAACTGAACGAATTGCTAAAACAAGAAATATTAAGAAAGAAAAAGTTGAAGAATTAATTCAAACACAAAAAAAACAATCTATTAACGGTATTGCAATGGTTAATGTATTGCAATTAAATATGGCTTTAGATAATTTAAAATAAGATGACAATAAACACTGCAACAAAAGGTAAATTGAAAATTTATATCGGCATGAGTGCCGGTGTAGGTAAAACTTATCGTATGCTGCAGGAGGCACACAGCCTGCAACGCAATCATATAAATATTAAGATAGGTTATGTAGAAACACATAACAGAAAAGAAACTGTTGACCTGTTAGATGGATTAGATATACTTCCCCGTAGGCAGGTTTTTTACAAAGGCAAACTATTGGATGAATTGGATGTGCAAAGTATTTTACTGCTTAATCCGCAGGTTGTAATTATAGATGAATTAGCCCACACCAATATACCTGGCAGTAAAAATGAAAAACGTTGGCAGGATGTGTTAGATATTATTAATGCCGGTATTGATGTAATTACTGCTGTAAATATTCAACACATTGAAAGCATTAATGAAGAAGTAAAAAAAATTACCGGTGTTGAAGTAAAAGAAAGAGTGCCTGATAAAATGTTGCAGCTTGCAGATGAAGTGGTGAATATTGATTTAACAGCCGATGAATTAATTGTACGATTAAAGGAAGGAAAAATTTATGATAAGAATAAAGTAGAACAGGCTTTACAAAACTTCTTTAAACCGGAAAAGATTCTTCAGTTACGAGAGTTGGCATTAAAAGAAGTAGCGGGGCAGGTTGAAAGAAAAGTAGATTATGAAGTAGTAAGAGATAAAAGTTTAAGGCATGAAAAATTTTTAGCATGTATTTCAAGCAATCATGAAACAGCACAACGTGTTATTCGTAAAACAGCAAGGTTAGCATCTTATTATAACAGTAAGTGGTTTGTGCTATATGTACAAACCAATAAAGAAAGTGTAGACAATATACCTTTAGCTGCACAGAGACATTTATTGAATAACTTTAAAACAGCAGCCGAAAGCGGAGGCGAAGTAATACAGATTAAAAATGATAATGTTGCTGAAACTATTATACAGCTTTGCGTTGAAAAAGAAATAACTACTGTTTGCATAGGCAAGCCACACTTAAATCTTTTACAGGTAATTTTACAAACCAATGTTTTTAACAGACTATTAAAAACATTATCTCAAAACGATATTGATTTAATTATTTTAAGCTGATGGTATTAAAACTAAAACAGAAAATTGCATTGGGTGCAGCATTTTTGTTTACACTGCTTATGCTGGTTGGTGCCGTTAGTTTTATTTATTTTAATAAAAGTATTGCCAACCAGAATGATATTTTAAGAGATAATTACGAAAGCATTGATTATACCCAAAATATGCTGCATGCCTTAGATATATGGAATACTGACAGCATAGCAGCTAAGAAAATTTTTGAAGATAATCTGCAAAAGCAGGAAGCTAATATTACAGAAAAAGGAGAAGATACGCTTACCCAAAATTTGCATAGTTATTATTATCTCTCAAAGGCACAATACGAAACACAAATAAGGTATTATATTAATAAAATAATGCAGCTTAACCTGGCTGCTATTATTCATAAAAATGAAAATGCAGAAAAAAATACAGACGATGCCAAGTTTTATATTACCATACTTATAACCATTTGTGCATTGGTTGGTTTTACATTCATTTTTAATTTTCCCGGCATAATAGCAAACCCCATTGCTAAACTTACTGATGGTATAAAAGCCATAGCAGCAAAGAATTACAGCCAACGCATTCATTTAAACAGAAAAGATGAATTTGCAGATTTGGCCAATGCTTTTAACTACATGGCCGAAGAATTAGATAAATATGAACACAGCAACCTTGCAAAAATTTTATTCGAAAAACAACGTGCCGAAACAGTTATTAACGCTTTGAAAGATGCCAGTATCGGAATTGATAATAACGGTATTATTTTATTTGCCAACCAGCAGGCATTACAATTATTAAATGTAAAAGAAGGAGATATTGTGGGCAGAAGCAAAGAAGTATTTGCTAAACAAAACGATTTATTCAATTACTTATTGAAAGAAGAAAGCAATCAACCTTTTAAAATTGTGGTTGATAATAAGGAACAGTTTTTTTCTAAAGAAACAGTTGATATTAACAACAGCAACGGCGTTGCAGGAATTGTTATCGTATTAAAAAATATTACACCATTTAAAGAATTAGATGTTGCTAAAACAAATTTTATTGCAACAGTTTCGCACGAATTAAAAACACCATTGGCATCATCAGACTTCAGTTTAAAATTATTAGAAGATGAACGTATAGGCACTTTAAATAAAGAGCAAAAAGAATTGGTACAAAGTTTAAGAGGAGATAACCAACGTTTATTAAAAATATTAAGTGAGCTATTAGATTTAACACAAGTTGAAAGCGGAAAAATTCACCTGCACCTACAATCTGTTGAGCCGTTTTTAATTTTAGAAAGAGCTTTGAAAGCCATTACCACAGCAGCTACTGAAAAAAATATAAGCTTCAGCATCACACAAAATGTTACTGATAACATTCAGGCAGATGAAGAAAAAACTTCCTGGGTATTGATTAATTTATTAACCAATGCCATAAAATATTCAGCAGAAAATTCAACCATACAAATCAATATTCAGCAAACAGAAAATAAGGTTGAGTTTAGTGTAAAAGATACAGGCAAAGGCATTCCTGAAGAGTTTTTACCAAAAGTTTTTGATAGATTTTTTAAAGTACCGGGCACAGAAAAAACAGGTACAGGTTTAGGCTTGGCTATTTCAAAAGAATTTATAGAAGCCATGGGTGGAACAATAAGTGCAGAAAGTAAACTGAAAGAAGGTAGCCGATTCTGGTTTCAGCTAAATACAGTTTAGTTTATTAATCGTCATTCCGAGGGTTCCCCGAATTAAGTCGGGTCAAGCTGTGCCGGGAAATCTTTTCAGTTCGTTAATATTAAATTACTTGCTGAACAAGAACTCAATTTTGCATTGACATTTACTTCCATTGACCAAATTTTGCTTCACAGGCTTTAAAGCGAAAATCAAAAATCTGTTGCAGTTGTTGCTTCACAAATAAAGTATTGGCAATATCTCCCAATATCCAAAAAGGAATTTTATAATGTACAATATCCGTCATCTCCACACCACCATCAATTAATTTAAAGTGATGTTGATGATGCCACATACTGTAAGGGCCGTAACGTTGTTCATCAACAAAAAACTGTTTTGGCTGTACATGTGTAATCTCCGTCATCCAATACAAAGGAATACCCAACAATGGAGATACTTTATATTCAATAATCTGTCCGGGGTACATTACAGTTCCATGATGTTTGGAAATAATATTAAACCCAAGCGATGAAGGTGTTATATCTTTTAAATTAGCAGGGTTACTGAAGAATTCCCACACTGCATCTATATCTGCAGGAATTTGCTGAACAGTTTTAATGGAATACACTTTACTCATACCATAACAACAATGGTGCATTAAAAAGGTTTACAATCTATCTTTGAAACATGCCAAAAGATTTCAGGGAAAAATTTAATGCTGTTTATAATAATCTTAATGAGCAGCAACGCAGAGCTGTTGATACCATTGAAGGACCGGTTATGGTTATTGCAGGGCCAGGTACAGGCAAAACGCAAATTCTTTCTGCACGCATTGGAAAAATTTTGTTAGATACAGATACACTTCCTGAAAATATTTTATGCTTAACTTATACTGATGCCGGCACTGTTGCCATGCGTAAACGTTTGTTAAGTTTTATCGGCAGCGATGCATACAAAGTACACATTCATACATTTCATTCTTTTTGTAATGATGTTATTCAGGATAATTTGAGTTTGTTTGAAAAGACTTCGCTTGACCCGATTAGTGATTTAGAAAGAACGGAACTCTTTAAAAAATTAATTGATGCCTTCCCTAAAAATCATCCTTTAAAAAGATACAGAGGCGATGTGTATTTTGAAATAAACAATCTTCAGCAATTGTTCAGCAACATGAAACGTGAAGGTTGGTCTCCGGAATTTATCAATCAGAAGATTGATGAATACATTAACGATTTGCCGAACAGAGATGAATACATTGCTAAACGTGCAGTAAAAGAATTTAAGAAAGGTGATGTAAGAACGGATAAGATTGCCGAAGAAAAAGAGAAGATGGAAAAACTGCGTGCAGCAGTCAACGAGTTTGATAAATTTCAGCAATTGATGCGGAGAAACAACCGTTATGATTTTGATGATATGATTATCTGGGTGTTGAAAGCATTTGCTGAAAATGAAAACCAGCATGCCGGACAAGCAGGTTTATTACGCCGCTATCAGGAACAATATTTATACATTTTGGTGGATGAATATCAGGATACCAGTGGAACACAAAACAAATTGGTTGAGCTATTAATTAATTATTGGGATAAACCGAATGTGTTTGTGGTAGGTGATGATGACCAGAGTATTTACCGCTTTCAGGGTGCCAATATTGAAAACATGGAGCTCTTTGCAGAAAGCTATGCCAAAGATTTATTAACTGTTGTATTAACCAACAACTATCGTTCTACACAACCCATTTTAAATGCTTCAAAAATTATTATAGATAAAAACGAAGAACGCTTAGTTAAAAAAATTAAAGGCTTAAGTAAAGAATTAGTTGCTGCCAATACAAAAATTAATTCCATCAGCAAGCATCCTGTTATTAAAGAATATGAAACACAAAAGCAGGAAATGGCAGGCATTGTATTAGAAGCTGAAAAGCTTATACAGCAAGGCATTCCCGCAGGCAGTATCGGTATAATTTATAAAGAGAATAAATATGGTGAAGAGTTATCGCAATTTTTTAAACTGAAAAATATTCCTGTTTACAGTAAAAGAAGCATCAATATTTTTGATATTCCTTTAGCACAGAAAATTATTCTGCTCTTTAAATATATAGCAGCAGAGCATGATATTCCGTATGGCGGTGATGAAATGTTGTTCGAAATATTACACTTCAACTGGTTCAATATTCCACCAATAGAAATTGCAAAGTTGAGTGTTGAAGTTGCTGAAAGGCAATTTGGTGAAAACAAAACTTCACTCAGAAAATTATTGTTCGATAAAGCCAATGCACCTGCTAAAGATTTATTCAGTTTACCCTTCAACGAACAACTAAAAAAAGCATCTGCTGTTATAGAACAATTAATTGCCGATGCAGTCAACGTAACTGTTCAAACATTATTAGAACATATTTTAAAAAACACAGGTTTACTAACGCACACTATTAACAGCAGCGATAAACATTATCAATTGCAAATTATAACTGCCGTGTTTGATTTTGTAAAAGAAGAAACAAGGCGTAACCCATCATTGCAATTACAAGCGTTGGTTAATACCATTGAGCTAATGCAGAAAGAAGGTATTGCATTACCTTTTGTTCAAATAAGCGGAAGCGATAAAGGTGTGAATTTATTAACTGCTCATGGCAGTAAAGGTTTAGAGTTTAAGTATGTATTTTTTGCCGGATGTAATAGTAATAATTGGGAGAAGAAACGTAAGCCGGGCGGCGGTTACAGCTTTCCTGATACCATGTTTGTTTCTCAACCAAAACAAAAAGATGAAGAAGAATTAAGAAGGCTTTTTTATGTAGCAATAACAAGAGCAGAAACAGATTTAGCAATATCATACTGCAGGTTTAAAGACGATGGAAAGGAATTAGAGCCCAGTATGTTTATTGCAGAATTAATACAGGAACAGGATTTAAAAACAGAAAAAGTGTTCTTTGATATTGAAGCCTTAACAGATTTTCAACTATTAATCTTAAATAACAATACCAATCCAGAAATTGAAAAAACGGAAGAAGATTTAATAAGCAGGTTATTAGAGAAGTTTACAATGAATGTAACAGCCCTCAACAATTATTTAAAATGCCCGTTACAGTTTTATTATCAGAATTTAATACATGTTCCTTCCGGTAAAAATGAAGCTACTGTTTTTGGAAGTGCCGTGCATTATGCATTACAATGTTTATTTGAAAAAATGCAAAAAAATGCAGACAATCAATTTCCTTCCCAACAACAATTCATTCAGGATTTTAATTGGTACATGCAACGCAACAGAGAACATTTTACCAAAGAACAATTTGCAAGAAGAATAGAATACGGTGAAGAAGTATTAAGCAATTACTACGATACACATATCAACTCGTTCAATAAAATTGTTGCCATAGAAAGAAGCATAAAAAATGTGGTGGTAAAAGGTGTTCCGCTAAAAGGCAAATTAGATAAGCTTGAGTTTGACGGCAAAGCAGTAAATGTGGTTGACTATAAAACAGGTGATTTTGAAAAAGCATTAGCCAAATTAAAAGCACCGAATGAGAAAGAACCCAATGGCGGCGATTACTGGAGGCAGGCTGTATTTTATAAAATATTAGTTGATAATTACGAACAGAAAGATTGGAAAGTTATCAGTACAGAATTTGATTTTATTGAACCTGATAAAAAGAAAGCTTATAAAAAAGAGAAACTAATTATTACGCCACCCGATATTGAAACAGTTACGCAGCAAATAACAAGTGTTTGGCAAAAAATTCAGGATAGAGATTTTTATACCGGCTGCGGTAAAGAAGATTGCCATTGGTGCAATTTTGTTAAGAACAATCAATTAACTGTTGAGTTAAATGATTTGAATGAAGAAGAAATTTGATTAACAAGTTCTAAAGATTAATACAAGTATGTTTGTAATCATTTTAATATAATGAGCAAAGTTTTACTAAACAGTCTATTCATTTTACTCTTAGCTACAATTATATCCATCTGCGATACAGGTTGTGCTAATATTATTCCGCCGGGTGGTGGTGCAAGAGATACTATACCGCCTGTTTTAATAGCATCATTACCAAAAGATTCTGCAACCAATGTAAACACCAACAGAATTATATTAACGTTTAATGAGTACGTTGAAGTAAAAGATGCCCAACAACAATTAATTGTTTCTCCTAACCCCAAGCAATCTCCAATCGTAGATTATAAATTAAAAAATGTAACAATTAAACTGCGGGATTCTTTAGAGCCTAATACTACCTATTCTTTAAACTTTGGTAATGCTGTTAAAGATGTTAATGAAGGCAATGTAGCCAAAAATTTTACTTATGTTTTTTCAACCGGTAATACTATTGATAACAATAGTTTCAGCGGAAAAGTAATATTAGCAGAAACAGGAAAAACAGACAGCACCTTAATTGTAACGCTGTATAATATTTTAAATGATACTGCTGTTGTTAAAACCAATCCGCGTTATTATGCAAGGCTTGATAATAAAGGAAGATTTGTTTTTAAACATTTACCCAAAGGCACATTTAATGCTTTTGTTATTGAGAACGGTTATGAAAAAAAATATAATGACAGTTTAAAAATGTTCGGCTTCTTAGATCATACAGTTGAAGTTTCAGATTCAACCAAGGCAGAAACTTTTTATGCTTATCAGGAAGCGAAGAAAAAAGAAAAGCAAGGCTCTGCTTCATCAAACATCGGTCAGCCAAGAAATAATAAATCAGGCGATAACAGATTGCGTTTTACAACTTCGTTAGATAACGGTCAGCAGGATTTAATTAAAAGTTTTCAGTTAGAGTTCAACAGGCAATTAAAAAAAATTGACAGTGCAAGAATTATATTAACAGATACTTTTTATAAACCCATCAGTGGTTATGTTTTTACGGTTGATTCAACTAAAACAAAAATTACTTTCAGTTATAACTGGAAAGAAGAAAAACAGTTTCGTGTAATTATTCCGAAAGATGCAGTGGCAGATACCAACAATGTTGGTTTATTAAAATCTGATACGCTTAAATTCATTACAAAAAAAGAAACCGATTATGGTTCTTTACGTTTGCGTTTTGTAAATATTGATATAAGCAAAAAGCCTGTATTGCAGTTTATGCAGCAGGATAAAATTATTGAAGCGGTTCCGCTTACAAGAAATGAGTTTAACAGAAAACTCATAAAGCCGGGCGATTATGAAATAAGTATTCTGTTTGATACTAACGGCAATGGCATTTGGGATGCAGGCAGCTATAAATTAAAACGCCAACCCGAAATTGTGCAGCAGGTGCCTAAAAAAGTAGTTGTTAAAGCCAATTGGGAAAATGAAGTAACGATTAATTTGTAGTCAGATTAATTAATGAATAAGTAGTTTTTTTGATACCAACTTTAGTTTTTCATAGCATCAACTGTTGCGTCGCACACTTGTACTTTTGAAAGTAGTAGGAACATTTAATTGTTGTTAGTCAGCGACCAACAATGGCAAGACGACTTAACTTCATCTTTTGTACTTTATTATTTTAAATTGAACTTCGCCAAATGTTTCATTATTCTAAAAATAAATAAAAATGGCTAAGCAAATTCTAAAAAAATATTTTTGGTTTTTTGTTCTAATTGGATTCATTTGTGTAGTTATCTGGAACATAAAATATTTTGATAATGATTTAAAAAATAATGGCATTTTGTTGACTGGCGAAATTATTAGTATTAGTACAGGTTACAGAAGTTCTCCCCAATATGAATATCAATACATTTACAAAGGCAAAAAATATACTGACAATGCCTCAACTAATGTAAAAAAGCTAAACTTATTTATAGGAAAAACTTTCCCAGTTTTATTTTCACCTAAAACAAAAAATAGTGAACTTTTAATTTCACCTGAAGACTTTGAAAAATTTCGAATTATTTTCCCTGATAGCTTGCAGTGGATTTTAAAGTACAAAAAATAACTCCTAAAGTCTTTGTTGGTCGCTGACCAACAAGATATAATCATCAATTACAAATTCTCAATAATTCCTGCAATACCTTGTCCGCCGCCAACACAGGCTGTAACCATTCCGTATTTTTTATTCAGGCGTTTCATATCATTTAAAATTTGTACAGTCAACTTAGCACCTGTACAACCTAAAGGATGGCCCAATGCAATAGCACCGCCATTAATATTTACAATATCATTATTCAAACCCAATTCACGAATAACAGCTAATGACTGTGATGCAAATGCTTCATTCAATTCAATTAAATCAATATCATTTAAACTCATATTGGCTTGCTTTAACACTTTTGGTATCGCAGCAACAGGGCCAATACCCATAATGCGTGGATGCACACCTGCACTGGCACAGTTCACCAATCTGCCAATAGGTTTCAACCCTAATTCATTCACCATTCTTTCACTCATTACTATTACAAATGCAGCACCATCGCTTGTTTGAGAGCTATTGCCAGCCGTAACACAACCACCTTGTGCAAATGCCGGTTTTAGTTTTGCCAAACCCTCAACAGTAGTATCTGCACGTAAACCTTCATCTGTATCTACTACATAACTGCGTGTTGCTTTTTTACCCTTTTCATTCAAATAAGTTTCTTCAACTGTTATAGGTAAAATACCGCTTTTAAAATAGCCTTCTTTAATAGCAATCGCTGCTTTTCTGTGTGAGTGATAAGCAAACTCATCCTGATCTTCTCTGTTAACATTAAACTCTTTTGCAACAGCTTCTGCAGTTAAACCCATGCTTAAATAATAATCAGGTTCGTCTTTGGCTATTTCATAAGAGGGAACGGTTTTCCAACCTGCTGTAGGTACCAGGCTCATGCTTTCTGTTCCGCCGGCAATAATACATTCAGCCATACCTGTTCTTATTTTGGCAGTAGCCATTGCAATACTTTCCAAACCACTGGCACAATAACGGTTAATGGTTATTCCCGGTACTTCAATACTCAATGCTTTGGCAGCAATAATTCTTCCGAACTGTAAACCCTGCTCAGCTTCGGGTACAGCATTACCCACAATAACATCATCAATTCTTTTAATATCTAATTGCGGAATAGTAGCTGCTAAATTTTTTATGACTTCAACAGCCAAATCATCGGGGCGATAAAAACGAAAACCACCTTTTTTACTTTTAGCAACCGCAGTTCTGTAACCTGCAACAATGTATGCTTCCTGCATAACAAACGTATTTAGAAATCAAATGTAATAAAAAGTTGTTTATGCAACTATTTTAAGTGAAAAGTCAATTGTCAAAAGCCAAAAATTAATTTTCATCTTTTTCACGTTTCACCATTCACCTTTCACGTTCTCTATCTTTACAGCATGATTTACCCCCTTGTACGTAAGTTACTTTTTAATCTGGAACCCGAAGCAGCTCATCATTTCTCAATGAACAGTTTACAGAAAGCCTGTGCTGTTCCCTTTCTTAAAAAAATCGTTCAATCAAATTATACATTCAACCATCCTTCATTAGAAAAAGAGGTTTTTGGTTTGCATTTTAAAAACCCTGTTGGTTTAGGTGCCGGTTTTGATAAAAATGCATTGTATTTGAATGAACTGGAAGCATTAGGTTTTGGTTTTGTTGAAATAGGAACCGTTACCCCTAAACCGCAAGCAGGAAATGATAAACCAAGATTATTTCGTTTGCCTGAAGACAAAGCCTTAATTAACCGAATGGGTTTTAATAATGATGGAGTGGACGTTGTGAAAGAAAGATTAGCAAAGTGGCAAAATTCGAAATTTGAAATTCGAAATTCGAAATTCATTATTGGTGGCAACATTGGTAAAAACAAAATAACTACCAACGAAGATGCATGGAAAGATTATGTAATTTGTTTTAAGGAGTTGTTTGATGTAGTTGATTATTTTGTAGTGAATGTAAGCAGCCCCAATACACCAGGCTTACGTGCCTTACAGGAAAAGGATGCTTTACAAAAAATTATTGGAGAGTTACAGCATATTAATAACGCTACAACCAAACGCAAACCGCTGTTGTTAAAAATTGCACCAGACTTAACCAATGAACAATTAGATGATATTGTTGCCTTAGCTTATGAAACTAAGTTAGATGGATTAGTGGCAACGAATACAACGATAGAACGCTCAATGCTGAAAGCGGAAAGCCAAAAGATTGAAAAAATAGGAATGGGTGGTTTGAGTGGAAAGCCTGTACGGCAGCGGAGTACAGCCGTTTTAGAATACTTACATCATCAATTACAAAACAATATTCCCATTATTGCCAGCGGCGGTATTTTTACGGGAGTAGATGCCAAAGAAAAACTCAATGCCGGTGCTTCTTTAGTACAGGTTTGGACAGGTTTTATTTATGAGGGCCCTGCAATTGTGAAAAATATTTGTAAGGAATTAGCTAACTTTAATTTTGAATAAACATTATGCAAACTGCAATTCATAATATTAATGAAATGAAAAATGCAATTGGTACACTTTCATTAGAAGAAAGAAAACAATTGTTCATTTGGTTGCAAGAGCAGTTAAAAGAAAAAAGTTTGTCAACATTTTCTTTTGTTACCTCCCAATCAGTTTTAGAAAAAGAATGGTTAAATAAAGAAGAAGATAAAGCATGGGAAAATTTATAGCGGGAGATATTGTAATTATTCCATTTCCTTATACAGATTTATCGAACTTTAAAAAAAGACCTGCATTGGTAATTAAGGCTTTAAATAATGAAGATTATTTATTGGCAATGATTACATCAAAAAATTATGAGCAGCTTTATTCATTTAAAATTGATCAAAGCGATTTTATTGCAGGTAATTTACCTGTTGAAAGTTGGGTAAGATGTAATAGACTTTTTGAAGCAAATGAAACTATCATAATAAATAAAACTGCTACACTCAATAATAATTTTGTAAAAAAGATAATTGAAGAATTAATTGCTTTTCTAAGAACTTAATTTACTCCTGTTATCTTCGCCACTCAAAAATTTCATTATGCAGTTGAGTGCCGATATTCAAAAATTACCCCGTCATTTTTTACCGCAAGATTTTACAATAACCACATGGGAAGCTTTGGAACCTTATTTTAAAAATTTGGTTGACAGAGCAATTAACTCAGTTGATGATTTACAAGCTTGGTTAAAAGATATGAGCGAACTGGAAGCTGTTGTTAGTGAAGACGCCTGTTGGCGACAAATTAAAATGACCTGCGATACCACAGATAAATCTTTAGAAGAAGCTTTCACATTTTTTATGATGGAAATTCAACCTAAAGTGCAGCCTTACGCTGATGTGTTGAATAAAAAACTCATCAATTCACCTTTCACTAAAGAATTGCCGCAGGATAAATTTTTTACTTATTTACGTTCTGTAAAAAAGAGTATTGATTTATTCCGCGAAGCCAATATTCCTTTACAGGCAGAGCTTGCTGTTATGCAGCAACAGTACGGGGTTATTGCAGGAAAAATGACTGTTGAAGTAAACGGTCAGGAATATACTTTACAACAGGCCAGCAAGTTTTTACAGAATCATGATAGAAGTTTACGTGAAGAAGTATATCATAAAATTCAAACAAGAAGACAACAGGATAAAGATGCAATGCACGATTTATACAGCAAGCTGATTGAAAAAAGACATCAGGTTGCCGTTAATGCAGGTTTTACTAATTATCGCGATTATAAGTTTGTTGAGATGGGCAGGTTTGATTATACCAAAGAAGATTGCTTCAACTTTCATGAAGCAGTTAAGTTGCATGTATTGCCTTTGGTTGAAAAAATCTATCAACAGAAAAAAGAAAAATTAGGTTTAGATACTTTAAAGCCCTGGGATACGGAAGCCGAACCGTTAGCCATTGAACCATTAAAACCTTTTACAACCGGCAAAGACTTATTAGAAAAATCTGAAAAATGTTTTAATGAATTGAATCCTTTTTTTGCTGCCTGTTTAAGAAAGATGGATGAGTTAAAGCATTTTGATTTGGAAAGCAGAAAAGGCAAAGCTCCGGGTGGCTATAATTGTCCGTTAGCGGAAAGCGGAGCCCCGTTTATTTTTATGAATGCAGCAGGGCAAATGGATGATGTTACAACTATGGTTCATGAAGGTGGCCATGCTATTCATTCTTTCTTGGCACACCCATTAGAGTTGAGTGCATTTAAAGAATACCCGATGGAGATTGCAGAAGTAGCAAGCATGACGATGGAATTATTCAGCATGGATTACTGGCAAAGTTTTTTTGATAATGAAGCAGAATTAAAACGTGCCAAAGAACATCAGTTAGAAAGAGTAATTACTATTTTCCCGTGGATTGCAACGATTGACAAATTTCAACATTGGGTATATGAAAACCCTACACATACAGTTGAAGAAAGAACAGCTAAATGGATGGAAATTTTAAATGAATTTTCAACCAACGCTATTGACTTCAGTGGATTAGATGAATTCAGAAAAATAAATTGGCAGCGTCAATTACATTTATTTGAAGTGCCATTTTATTATATTGAGTACGGCATTGCACAATTAGGAGCCATTGGTTTATGGATGCAGTTTAAAAAAGATAAACAAGCTGCCATTACTAATTACATCAATGCATTAAGTTTAGGCGGAACGAAAACATTACCTGAATTATACGCTGCAGCCGGCTTGAAGTTTGATTTATCTCCCAATCATATTAAAACACTAATGGAGTTTGTAAAAGATGAAATGGAGAAGTTATAAATTAACTGCAAATAAAGAAGCCTCAAAATTTTGAGGCTTCTTTATTATTTCAACTTCAGCACGGCATGTTCCGGATGCTCGGGGTTTACAATTAACTCTTGCCTTAAAGGATGTAATAAAACATCCATTTCTTCCATAGGTATAGCTCCTAATAAAGGCTCAGCGTCACCTTGTAATACATAAGCATTACAAGTAGCTGTTCTGTTCTTAAACTTTATCATTAACGGACCAACGGTATCATATTCTGCAATAGAACCATCTGCCAATACAGCTTTGCGTTTTTCTATAAAAGGTAATTGTAAAACAGCTTGTATATTTTCGTTAATGCACATCATATAAGCACCACTATCGGCAAGTATATTTACATGCAAACGCTTCACTTCATCTTCACCAATTATATGTCGTTTAACCAATTCAAGGTCAATTACATTAATCAACTCAATATCTGCATAAATCATTCCCATACAATTCATTTATTGCGTTGAAGATATGCAATTATTTTTTATTATCATCCGGCTTTTGCGTTGGCTTATTAATTGTTGGTCTTTGTTGGTTCTGCGTTGGCTTCTGTTGAAACCTTTGCTGTTGCTGGTTTCTATCTTGCTGAGGACGATTTCTATTATCGATATTTCTTTGAGGCGGCTGATTCCTTGAATCTTGTTGTCTTTCCCTGTTATCCTGATTTCTTCTTCTATCATTCTTTTCTAAACTTCTTAAACTGATTTGACCAACCACATCAACAAATTGCGGTTCTACTTCTTTTGGTTTACTGCTGGTTACTTCAACTGCTTCTAAATCTTCAGGTCTTACACCCTGAGCATTTAAACGTTTAATTTCTTTTACACGTTGAATGGTTAGCGGATAATGTTTGCTTCCGCCTTCCATCATATACCACATTAAATTCTTGAAAATATCTTTCTTAATTAAAAACGCTCTGCCTTTAGCAGTTTCAATATTTTCTGCATTATCAGGGAAATGCTGCAACGCATCCAAATAAGTATCTAATTCATAATTCAAACAGCATTTCAATCTACCGCATTGCCCGCTCAGTTTTGTTTGATTGATGGAAAGGTTTTGATAACGGGCAGCAGTTGTATTTACACTTTTAAAATCATTCAACCAGGTACTACAACACAATTCTCTTCCGCAACTGCCAATGCCACCCACTTTAGCAGCTTCCTGCCTTATACCAATCTGCTTCATTTCAACTTTCAGTTTAAACTCGGCAGCAAAATGCTTAATCAATTCTCTGAAATCTACACGGTCATCAGCTGTATAAAAGAAAGTTGCTTTTTTACCATCTGCCTGAATTTCCACTTCACTCAACTTCATTTTTAAATTTAGTTGAATGGCCAGTTCACGGCTTCTTGCCTGTACGCCGGGTTCACGGTCTTTGCTTATTTTAAAGCTTTCAATATCTCTGTCTGTACTGCGGCGTATAATTTTTTTCATTTCAGGGTTAAACTCGTCAACCCCTTTTTTCTTCATTTGTAAACGCACCAATTCGCCAGTTACACATACTTCACCTACATCAAAACCATTCACACCTTCTACTGTAACATACTCCCCTTTCTCAAAATATTGTAAGGTGGTATTTCTGTAAAATTCTTTTCGGCTACCTTGCTTAAAACTCACTTCAATAACCTTACAATCACTTTCAGGGTCGGCAAACGGCAAGTTCATCAGCAAGTCGTGCACATTTAATCTGTTGCAAGCACCTGTACTGCATCCGCCATTACTTTTACAGCCACCCGGTTTTGTACCACAAGAGCCACAGCCCATGCTATTCTTAATTTAAATAGTAGTAAAATTTGTTTGAGAAAATAATGAAGCAAGCTTGCAGAATAACTATTAAACTCCTGTTGCGTCGCACTCTTGTGCGTTCTTAGCTATACTCAACAATACAGAATATATTAATCCAATAGTTTTACCAGTTTTTTCATAACACTTCACAATGCATTCATACACAGCTAACATCATCATTTCCGTAAAAGTCAAAAATAAGGATTTATGGCTGTACTGCTGATAGTGGCTTATAAGTTTTCAGCAACGAAGTTTCGGCAGTAGGTTTTTATCAATTCTCTTACTGCCCTGAATTGCTGCAGAATTTCTTCTTCTGTACCGATTGCTTTAGCCGGGTCAGGAAAATTGTAATGAAATTTCTTTGCTGAGGAAGGAAAGAACGGGCAACGCTCTTTGGCATTATCGCAAACCGTAATTACAAAATCAAAATCAATATCTCTATACTCATTCATATTATTAGAAGTATGGTGTGAAATATCAATGCCATCTTCTTTCATTATGGCAATGGCTTTGGGGTTTACGCCATGTGTTTCTACGCCGGCACTATATATTTCAGCTTTATCTTTCGCAAAATATTCTAAATAACCATGAGCCATTTGGCTGCGGCAACTATTGCCTGTGCAAAGCACTAAAATTTTTGATTTACTCATTTTAAAATAATAACCAGATTAAATTGATAATAAAAAATTTGGCATCAAACCCGAATAAAAGTTGTAATACAATTACAGAGCTTGTTATAACAATTGGCTTATGGTACTTTTTAATAAATGGTTTAATTGCAACAATCTGTTCCACAGCATGTTTTTGATTTTTCTGCATAAACTGTAATACTAAAAATGCCTGTATGGCCTTTTTTAAAATTGTTAAGTTCGTTTTCGTTTAAGTAATTACTCAATATATCATCGGGAATAACAATTGGTTTTTCTTTCTGAATAGTAATATTACTAAAGCCGTTTACTTTAATCAGTTCCATGTACACATCTTTCTGAATGGCCCCTGCAACACAACCGGCATACATTTCTGCATCTTTTCTTAAAGCCTCGGGTAAATTACCTACCAATACAACATCAGAAATACTGAAATGGCCGCCCGGTTTTAAAACTCTGTAAATTTCTTTAAACACACCATCTTTATTGGGTACCAAATTCAATACGCAATTACTTACAATAACATCTGCCATATTCGCTGAAACAGGCATATGTTCAATATCACCCTGTCTGAATTCTACATTGGTATATCCTAATTTCTGTGCATTGGCTTTTGCTTTTTCAATCATAGCAGGTGTAAAATCAATACCTATTACTCTGCCATCTTCGCCTGTTTCATTTCTGGCAATAAAACAGTCGTTCCCTGCTCCGCTTCCTAAATCAATAACCACATCACCTTTCTTAATTCTTGCAAACTGTGTTGGTAAACCGCAACCCAAACCTAAATCTGCATCTGCATTATAGCCTGCTAATGATGTATAATCATCAGACATTATATTGTACACTTCTGTTGAACAGCCACCTGCACCGCAACAAGATGATTGATTGACTTCTTTCTCCTGCAAAGCAATTTCACTGTATTTCTGCTTTACCAATTCTTTTAGTTGTGCTTCGTTTGGCATAAATAGTTTTTAGATTAACAACATTTGTTTTTCATTTTAGTAAGCTTTCCTGAAATGTTGGCAAAGTATACCTGCATTTTTTCAATGGCTTTTTCATCAATGCAATAGCAAATACTGTTGCCTTCTACCGTTCCTTTTATCAGCCCTGCATTTTTTAATTCTTTTAAGTGCTGTGAAACGGTTGGCTGAGCTAATGGTAATTCGTTTACAATATCTCCGCAAATACATTCGTTTACTTTCATCAAATATTCAACAATGGCAACTCTTGCCGGATGCCCCAAAGCCTTTGCCATGGCTGCTATTGTATTTTGTTTATCAGTAAAATGTTCGGTTTTAGTAGCTCCCATTAATTGAATTTAATATTGCAATATTACGATAAAGAGTTTTCCACCCAAAAAACTTTTTTTGATTTCCTTCAAACAAAATTTGTTGAAACAGAAATTATAATATCTTGTAAGCACAAACTAAACGCTATGAGAAAAAGCATTACACTACTGCTATTAATTTTTAGTTCATTTTACCTTTCAGCACAAACAGTTCCATCGCCCAAAGAGCATTTTGGTTTTACTATCGGCGATGATTATATGTTGGCCAATTACACACAAACAGAAGCTTACTTTAAAAAATTAGCTACATCGCCAAGAGTTAAATTGGTTGACATAGGTAAAACCGAAGAAGGCAGAACACAATGGCAACTGATTATTTCTTCTCCTGAAAATTTAAAAAAGTTAGACCATTATAAAACTATTTCACAGCAATTATCTCATGCAGAAGGCTTGACAGATGAACAGGCACAAGCATTAGCCAATGAAGGCAAAGCTGTTGTATGGATTGATGGCGGATTACATGCAACAGAAGTAGTTGGTGCCCATCAATTAATTGAAACTGCTTATCAATTAATAAGCAGAACAGATGCTGAAACAATGAAAATTTTAGATAATGTTATTGTATTAATAACTCATGCAAACCCTGATGGACAGGAGTTAGTGAGCAATTGGTATATGCGGGAAGAAGTGAAAGAAAAAAGAACAACACAATACTTACCACGTTTGTACGAGAAGTATGCAGGGCATGATAACAACAGAGATTTTTACATGTTTAATTTGAAAGAATCGCAAAACATGGGCAGGCAGTTATTTGTTGAATGGTTGCCGCAAATAATGTATAACCATCACCAAACAGGCCCTCCGGGTTCTGTGGTTGCAGGCCCACCTTTCAGAGACCCTTTCAATTATACATTCGATCCTTTAGTAATGACAGAATTAGATGCAGTTGGTGCAGCAATGGTAAACCGTTTAAATGCAGAAGGCAAACCCGGTTATACAGAACGTGCGGGTTCAGTGTATTCAACATGGTATAACGGTGGTTTAAGAACTTCTACTTACTTCCATAATATGGTGGGTTTATTAACTGAAATCATCGGTAGCCCAACACCAATGGATGTGCCCGTTGTACCTGATAGATTAATACCAAGCAGTGCCACATCATTTCCTGTATTACCTCAGAAGTGGCATTTCAGACAATCAATTGATTATTCTGTTTCATTAAACTATGCAGTATTAATGTATGCAGTAAGACATAGAGATGAGCTATTGTATAACAGTTACCGAATGGGAAAAAATTCTATTCAAAGAGGTGAAAAAGATACCTGGACATTATCACCTAAACGCTCGGCAGAAATAACAAAATTATATCAAGCAAGTGTACCGGCTAACAGAAGAACAGACAGTGCAAGAACTGAAGAAACTGCAGGTGGCGGAAGAACTGGTAATACTATTCCATTAAAATTATATGATTCCGTTTTAAAAAATCCAAATAACAGAGACCCGCGTGGTTATATTATTCCTGCTAATCAAACTGATTTTGGAAGTGCAGTAAGATTCATCAATACATTGATTACAAGTGGTATGCAGGTACAAAAAGCAACTGCTGATTTTTCTGTTAATGGAAAACAATATCCCGCAGGTTCTTATATTGTAAAAACCAATCAGGCATACAGACCGCATATTTTAGACATGTTTGAACCGCAAGACCATCCGAATGATTTTCAATATCCCGGTGGTCCGCCGATTGCACCTTATGATGCAGCGGGTTGGACATTGGCTTATCAAATGGGTGTTGAGTTTGACAGGGTTTTGAATGCTTTCGATGGACCTTTTGAAAAGATTGCTTACGGCGAATTACAATCAATCAAAAGCAATATTGTTGTTGCAAGTAAAACTGCAGGTTATTTATTAAATGCCTCTGCCAATAATTCTTTCAAAGCTGTGAATGATTTATTGAAAGCAGGCGTTGAGGTGTACAGAACCAATGATTCAACGTATACTAATTTCAGTAAAGGTTCTTTTTACATTCCATCTTCAGCTAAAACAAAATCAACCATTGAAAAAGTAATTAATGAAAGCGGAGTTACAGCAGTAACACTTGAAAAGAAGCCATTAAATATTACAAAAATTTCAACTGCGAAAATTGCTTTGTGGGATAATTATGGTGGTTCTATGCCGAGTGGTTGGGTAAGGTATTTGTTTGAGCAATTTCATTTTGTTGCAGATATTATTTATGCAAAAGATATTGATACGGGCAGTTTAAAACAGAAGTATGATGTTATTATTTTTGTAGGTGGTGCCATACCATCTATAACAACTACAGGAAGAGGCTTTGGTGGTTTCGGTGAGCCGAAAGCAGATTCTATTCCTGCTGAATACAGAAACAGATTGGGCAGAATTACAGTTGATAAATCTATACCTCAACTAAAGAAATTCTTAGAAGAAGGCGGCAATATTATAACCATCGGCAGCAGTACTTCTTTAGCGTATCATTTAAAATTACCGGTGCATAATGCATTAACAGAAATGGTAAACGGGCAAGAGAAAACTTTACCCGGCGAAAAGTTTTACATACCGGGAAGTATTTTGAAGGTAAGTGTTGATTCAACATTACAATCTGCTTATGGCATGAACACCAAAGCAGACGTTTATTTTGATGCAAGCCCTGTATTTAATATTCTGCCCGAAGCACAGGCTAAAGGCAATATAAAACCTGTTGCATGGTTTGCAGATGTCCAAAGTTTAAGAAGCGGTTGGGCCTGGGGGCAATCTTACCTAAGTGGCGGCGTAGCTGCATTTGAAGCTACTGTAGGTAAAGGAAAATTATTTGCCTTCGGACCTGAAATAACATTCAGGGCACAACCTTATGGCACATTTAAGTTTTTGTTTAACGGACTTTATAAATAAAAAGATTGATAATTAAAAAAGGCTCAGCATATTGCTGAGCCTTTTTTAATTACACCTCAACCACTACTTTATTTTGAATAATATGATATAGTTTAATACTTAATGCCTGAAACAAAATTTTACCGTTGGCATTTCTTTCAATGTAATAAGCTGCTTTATCTAATTGTTCTATAATAGCTTCCTGCTGACTAACTCCGGCAATTTTATTTAAACGCTGAGCAAAATCTTTTTCTTTATCAATCAGCATTACATTATCTGCACCTAAAATTCTTATGCGAATACTTTGTTCTAATAAGTGATTAAAATATCGCAGGAATTGTTTTTGTTTTTCTCTTCCCAACTTATTTATTTCTTCAGCAAATTTTACCTGTGCTATCGGCCCGCCTTTAATAATAGCATTCAACCATTCACGCAAAAGGCTTTGCCAGTCTTCTTCTGCGTGTTGCAGTAATTGTAAAGCTTCTCTGTAATTGCCTTCACATATGCCTGCAATTTGTGTAGCTGCTTCTGCAGATGCATTAGCTCTTGTTAGCAATGCCTGTTCAATTTCTTTAGCTGTAGGCTTGGGAATTTTTATTAATTGGCATCTGCTTAAAATAGTTGGCAGAATCTGTTCATCATTCTCGGCAACTAAAATAAAAATGGTATTGGCAGGTGGCTCTTCAATCAGCTTTAATAGTTTATTGCCTTCTTTACCCAAATATTCGGGCATCCATAATAACAGCACTTTGTATTCACTTTCAAAACTTTTTAAACTAAGCTTACGCAGAATATCGTTGCATTCTTCAGCAGTAATATTGCCTTGTTTGTTTTCAGCACCAATCATTTGCAACCAATCATACACGTTACCGTAAGGATAATTTTTCACAAACTCTCTCCATTCAGTAATAAAATCTTTACTGGTGGGTTTATCGCCGCTTTTCTTTGGAATAACAGGATAAGAAAAATGAAGGTCAGGATGAATTAATTGTTCAGCTCTTTGAAATGCAGGCTGTTGCTCTATTTCATCGGGACGGATAAAAGCGGGTGCAGGCTCTAATGCAGTCATTCCCCCAAATAAATCTTCTACTACAGGTACAGCTTGCGGTTGACTAACTATTAATTGAGCAAATGCCAATGCTAACGGTAATGCACCGCTTCCCTCACTTCCTAAAAACAACAAAGCATGCGAAAGCCTGTTTTGTTGAAGCATTTCTACCAACTGTTGCTTTGTTTCAGTTAAGCCAATTACATCTTTAAACTGCATAAAGCGAAGATAAAAGAACCGAAAATGGAAAGTAGAAAACAGGAAATAATTAATCTCACAAAAATTACGGTACCGGGTCATGACCGTGCCCGCCCCATGGATGGCAACTTGCAATTCTTTTTAATGCCAACCAACCGCCTTTAAACAAACCATATTTTTTTAAAGCTTCTACGGCATATTGAGAGCATGTTGGTATGTATCTGCATTTAGGCCCCAATGCAGGTGATATTACATATTGATAAAATTTTATCAGTAATATGAAAGGGTAACTAAATATTTGCAGCAATGTTTTCATGCAAAGCATTCACTAATTTATCAATCACTAAAGGCATTTTTGTTTGTAACTCGTGTGTGTGAGGCAACTCCTTCCCGACATATAAAATAAAAAAAGCCACTTGTGTGTTATGCTCTTTTACAAAATCGTGTAAAGGCATTTTGTTTAATCGGTATGCTTCTCTTAGTAATCTTTTAATACGGTTTCTGTCTACAGCCTTTTTAAAAACTTTACCACTTGCACCAACACCTGCTTTTACAGGAAAGTCGATTGTTTCTTGAGGAAAAAAATAAAAAACTTTAAGCGGAAAAACAGAAAACGATTTTTTACCTGCAAATACCTGTTCAAGCATTTTACGGCTTTTTAATTTTTCCCGTTTGTTGTATGAAAATAATGCAGGCATTACTGAATGAAACTAAAAAAGTTCCGCCAATAAAAGCGGAACTTCAAATATACTAACACCCAAAGGTGATGATGGATTATTTTAATCCTTTCTCGCTCGAAACAGTTAGTTTCTTACGACCTTTCGCTCTGCGGCTGGCTAATACTTTACGGCCGTTGGCAGTTTGCATACGCTTACGGAAACCGTGAACAGTTTTACGACGACGTTTATGCGGTTGAAATGTACGTTTCATGTTTAAAAAATTTTACTAACTCCAACAATATTGTTTCAACTTCAACAGAGGCCACCATGCCACCATTTTGTGAAAGGACGGCAAAAGTAAGGGTTTATAACAAAAATGCAGCAAATAAAGAGAAAGATTTTTGGAGCCCGGCTTTTGTAATTCTTTAAACATCCGTTGCGTCGCACACTTATACGCTTTGTTCATTATTCAACTCATAAATCTACATGCATAGATTGTACAGTTTGTCCGTAAAAAATTGCAGCATGCTTATCAAAATCCTCTGTGGAATCTGTGGTATAAAATGAAACTTTATTTTCCTTCAGGCATTTTGCTGCTATTTCAGGGTGGCGTTGCAAATAATCAACTAAACTGCTAGCAACAATTTCACCCTGACTTATAATTTTTGTATCAGCAGGTAAATATTCTTTTATTTTTTTTAATAATAAAGGGTAATGCGTACAGGCTAATAATACAGTATCTATCATTTCGCTTTGCTTCATTAAAGCATTCGTGTATTCTTTCACAAAAAAATCTGCTCCTTTATTTTTATGTTCATTGTTTTCAATTAAAGGCACCCACATAGGACAGGCTTGCTGAAACACTTTTACTTCAGGGTAAAATTTTTCTATTTCAATTACATAAGAACCTGATTGAACAGTTCCGTTAGTTGCCAATACACCAATATGTTTTGTTTCAGAATAATTGCCAATAATTTCTGATGTTGGGCGAATAACACCTAACACTCTCTTGCTTTCATCAATTAATGGCAAATCTTTCTGCTGAATATTTCGCAAAGCCTTTGCAGATGCAGTGTTGCAGGCAAGAATTACTAAATGGCAACCCTGATTAAAAAACCAGTTTACGCATTGCAATGTATAATGATACACTGTTTCAAAGCTGCGTGTGCCGTAAGGGCTGCGGGCATTATCGCCCAAATACATGTAGGTATATTCAGGAAGTTGATGCACTATTTCTTTTAAAACAGTTAAGCCTCCGTAACCGCTATCAAAAACACCTATCGCACCTTTATTTGTATTCATAAAAAAACCTCAGCAAATTTGCTGAGGTTTAAAATTATAATTATTTATGTTAAACAAAACGTCATTTCGAGATTGGTTCCTGCCCAACGAGAAATCGCATTATAATAAACCGAAAAAGATTTCTCAGCACGAACCTCGAAATGACGAAATGCATTTCGACTAATTTTTAGGAACTGGTTTTGGTTGTGTTTTAGGAGCAGTTGACGGGGCTGTTAAAGCCTTTACTCTGTCTTCCAAATCTTTTGGTAAAGGAATTTTTAATTTACCCAATACTCTTAACGCCAACTCATCTGTTTGATTGCCCCAGAAAATAGCATCAGGTTTTAAGATGTAGGTATATTTCTGCTCATTAATTACAACTTGTAAAGCCTCATAAATTTTTGAAAGATAAGGGGCTAAATATTCACGTTGTTTTGCCTGATATTTTTCGTTCTGGTATTGTTGCCAGTTAATCAACTTAGATTTTAAGTTGTTTACATCTTCAACTCTTCTTTGTTTTACAGCAGGCGTTAAATTATTAGGCGTAGCAGTATCTTTTTTTAGTAAACTGTCTTTTAGTTTATAGTCTGCCAATAAAACATCATATTCTGCACCGATTGAGTCTGCAGCAAAAATTTTCATCAGTGAATCAACTTTTTGAATGCCCGGCATTAAAGGCAAAATTTGTTGTTCATCAAATACACCAATTTTTACTTGCTGTGCATTAACAGTGTTTGCCAAAAGAAGACCAATTGTTAAAAAAAACGACAGGGTTAAAATTTTTTTCATTATAAAATATGTAACAGATTAATAAAAAAACCTTGAAGCATCTTCTTCAAGGTTTGTGATGAAAATATGATTTAATTAATTCTTTACAGGTGCTTTAACCGGAGTTTTAGCTCCACCGCCAACAGGGCTTGCAGGTTTAATTCCACCTTTTAAAGCTTTAATCTGGTCTTCAATTTCTTTTGGTAAAGGAATTTTCATTTTATCCAACACTCTTAAATTGAATTCATTTGCTTTTTCAATTTCAAAATATTCAAACACATCGGGTTTAAATATCTGAGTGTATTTCTGCTCTGCAATTACTTCCTGCATGGCACCGTACATTTTTTCTAAGAAAGGTTGCAAGTATTCACCTTGCTTTCTTTGATATTCCTGTTGTTGATATTGTTGCCAACCTACCAATTTAGCCTTCAATTTATTTACTTCATCAATTCTTACTTTTTTAATAGCTCCGCTTAAAGACTTAGGGGGAGTTGTATCGTTTTTCAATAAGCTATCTTTATATTGAAAATCTGCGTAAGTAATTTCATATTCAGATTGTAAAGAATCTTTTACAAATTTTTGCATTAAAGAATCTACTCTTTGAATACCGGGCATCAAACTTAAAACAGCTTCACGATCGAACATGCCGATTTTTGCTTGTGCATTGGAGCTACTTGTAAATACAAAGCTGCTTGCTAAAACTGCCAATGCTAATACAACTTTTTTCATCTTTTTTGTTTTGTTATTTATATGTTTTTTAGTTTTTGTTTTAAAGTTTGATGCCTAATTCTCTCAGTACATCATCACTTTTATCTAATTTAGGGTCGGCAAATATAACGGTAATTCCCTCACTTTTATCCAGCACAAAATCATATGCTTTTGCCACAGCAATTTTTTGAATGGCGTTGTAAACCTTATCCTGTATAGGTTTAACTAATTTCTGTCTTTCTTTAAATAAATCTCCTTCGTAGCCGAAACGCTTTTTCTGTAAATCTCTAACCTCTTTTTCTTTATTAAACAATTCAGCTTCGCGTTTCTTTTTTAATTCATCGCTAAGCATAAATTGTTCTGCATCATAATTCTTGTACATTTTATCTAATTCAGCCTGCTTATCATCAATTTCTTTTTGCCATTGGCTGCTTATCTGCTGAATTTGCTTATCAGCATTTTTATACTCAGGCAGTTTGTCTAAAATGTACTTAGTATCTATTACTGCATAGCGTTGTGCATTAGCAGTAAAAGCAACAAATAAGAAACAGAAGGCTATAAAAAAAATCTTTTTCATACAGCATATTTTAATGAATTATTATTCCGGCTCATACCCTAACATAAATGTAAACCTGCTCATATCTTTTAAGCTTCCACCTTGTGTGTATCTATCTAAACCAATTCCATAATCAAAGCCTAACAATCCGAACATTGGTAAATAGAAACGCATACCAATACCAACTGAACGTCTTAACTCAAATGGGTTATAGGTTTTCATATTATACCAGCCATTTGCTGCTTCAAAGAAAGTAAGAGCATAAATGGTACTGCTTGGGTTTAAACTTAGCGGATAACGAACTTCTAAAGTGTATTTATTAAATATAGTAAAGTATTGGTTAGTTCCTGATTGATCGGGGTTAACTTTTACATTAGATGAGTTGTAAACAGGATAACCTCTGTGTGCAATAATATCGTAACCGATTAATGCATATTGATTACTTAAACCTGCATCGCCTACCTGAAAACGCTCGAATGGAGAAATCTGCAAGCCTGGATTATATCTTCCCAAGAAGCCATATTTAGCAGCCAACTTCATTACAAACATTTTGTTATGGTCTTCTCCTCTTGGTTTGCTTAAAGGAATGTACCATTCACCGTTAAAACGCCATTTGTGGTATTCAATCCATTTATAAGGGTTGCTCTGTTCAATAAAATTCTTATCAATTAAAGAGTAAGGCGGAGTTAACTGTAAACTCAATAAGAAATTAGAACCACTGCTCGGGAATAAAGGTTGGTTAACAGATGAACGCTGTAACGCTACCTTAAAATTAAAATTGTTTGAGAAACCATTATTAAAGCCAGGCAATGTTACGGGACTGATGTAATAATTTACTAAGTGATATTGGGTAAAACCTAATGAGGTTGATAATGAGAAATAATCATCCGGCCATTTTAATTGCTTAGATAAACCAACAGAAAAACCTGTTGTTTTTAAATAAGATTTATTAGCTGCTGCCGATGTGTAAGTACCTGTTGTGGGGTCGTAGGCATTGGCAAACTTGGTATCATAAACTGATACGGATAATGCATTCCTTTTTTTACCGCCCAGCCATGGTTCGGTAAATGAGAAGTTGTATGACCGGAATGCACGACCATTACTTTGTACACGTAAACTTAATTTCTGCCCATCACCCATCGGAATCTGGAAAGGATGATAAGATGAGCGGCTGAATAAATTACGTAATGAGAAGTTATTGAAACTGATACCCACTGTACCTGTTAAACCGATAGAACCTCCCCAACCTGCACTTAATTCTAACTGGTCGCTGGATTTTTCTTCAACCTGCCAAGTAACATCCACCGTTCCGTCATCAGGATTAGGAACAACATTTGGGTTTATTTTTTCTGCATTAAAGAAGTTTAACTGAGAAAGTTCGCGTTGAGAACGGATTAAATCCTGACGGCTGAATTTTTCACCCGGCAATGTTCTTAACTCGCGGCGAATTACATAGTCTTTCGTTTTTTCATTTCCGGTAATACGAATGTTTTTCCATGTAGCCTGCGGGCCCTCTATAATACGTATTTCATAATCGATAGTATCGTTATAAACAGCAGTTTCTACAGGGTCTGTTCTAAAGAATAAATATCCGTCATCCATATAATAACTACCCACATCGCCACCTTCTGGAGAGCCTTTTCCTAAGCGTTTACTAAGTGTTTCAAGGTTATAAGTATCTCCTTTTTTAATACCAAGAATTACTGTAAGGATAGAATCTGAGAACTTGGTGTTACCTCTCCACGTAATATTTCCGAAATAATATTTATGCCCTTCTTTTAATTTAATATCTATGTTTAAATTTTTCTTCGAATTAGGATACACTAAATCTTTAACAATATTGGCATCTCTATAACCGATAGAGTTATAATATTCAATTAATTTTTCTTTATCTTCTTCGTATTTTTTCTGATTGAATTTAGCTGAAGTAAACAGTTTAAAACGAACGTAAGGATCTAATAATTTTCTTGTTTTACTTGGCGTTAAATAACCTTTATCAGCCATATAATCCATAAAAGTATAAGGCTTTACTTTTATGATTCCGCCGGTATCCTGTGCCGGAAATAATGTTAAACGGGATTGCTCTTTTGTATTCTTTAATTGTTTCTTTAAAGTATTTGTTTCAACAGTATTGCCTTCAAAACGAATATCACTTATGCGAACTTTTGTTCCCTTACTTACAATAAAGTTTAAACTGATAGAATTATTGCCTATATTATTAGTACTCTTAATCTCATCAATTACTACGTTTACATTTTGAAACCCTTTCTCGAAGTAATATTTTTTAATAGCTTCAACAGCAGAGCGTTTCATGTTTTCTGTAATAACCCTGCCTTTTACCAAACCTGTTTTGCCCGATAAATCATCAACCTCTCCTTTTTTTGCATTTATGAAACGAAAATCTGAAAGCCTTGGCCTTTCTGTAACTTCAATTTCAATATCTAATTTATTTCCGTTTAAGCCTGTGAAATAAATTTTTACATCGTTAAAATAGTTTTGATTCATCAACTTTCTGATGCTTTTGCTGAACGCATCCGTACCCGGAATAGAAACCTCATCTCCCGTATTTATACCTGCAATTGAAAGCAAAAGGTTTTCATCAAAGTACTTATTGCCGGTAATTTTAATCGAGTTGATTTTATATTTTTTCGGCGTTTTTTGACTGAAAATATTAATCAAATCCGCATCAATAGAGGTAATAGTAGTATCAGTTTTTTCCTGTGAATAGCTTACAAAAGCAGTTAAGGTTAAAATGAAACTCAGCGTAAAAATTTTGTACACTTGGTGCATCCGGTTTGTTTATTTAAAATCGGGCTTGGTTAAAGCCCGGAAATAGTCAAATTTATAAGGTGGGCAAATTAAAGGGAATATTTAAAAGTGTTTGTTAAATCAGCCATATTATTTCTGTGTTTGCAGGTAATTTAAGGTTAAAGCGGGCTTGTTTTTACCTGTTTGCCTGTTTTTCCGAATCTTCTTTCCCTGTTTTGAAAGTCTAAGATGGCTTCATATAAATGTACTTTTCTAAACTCAGGCCAGCGTGTATTGGTAAAATACAACTCTGCGTAAGCTAATTGATATAATAAGAAATTACTAATTCTGTATTCTCCGCTGGTTCTTATCATTAATTCAGGATCGGGAAAAGCACTGGTAGCAAGGTATTGCTGCAATGTATCCTGATTAATTTCTGAAGGGTTTATTTTTCCTGATTGAACATCTAAGCCGATATTTTTTACGGCATTTACCAATTCCCAACGGCTGCTGTAGCTTAATGCCATTATTAAATTCAACCCTGTATTTTGAGCCGTCATTTCCAGGGCTTCCTGCAATTCATTGTCTACATTTTGCGGAAGCATAGTTCTGTTGCCTATTACATGCAGGCGGATATTATTTTTATTAAGTGTAGGAACTTCTTTGTGAATAGTATCAACCAATAAGCTCATTAAGCCGGTTACTTCGGGCTCGGGCCTATCCCAATTTTCTGTGCTGAAAGCATAGAGTGTAAGGTATTGAACGCCTAATTCTGCACAACCTTCTACAATATTGCGTACACTTTCTACACCGTGAAAGTGGCCGTATAATCTTTCCTGACCTTGCTCTTCTGCCCAACGGCCATTACCATCCATTATAATGGCAATATGTTTTGGCAAGCGGTTTTTATCAATTTGTTCTGCCGAAGGCTGCATAATTTCTTACTGCTTTAGCGACAAAAGTAATGAAAGGAATTTTGTGATGAGAAACTATAAAATCAGCAAACGATTAATATGTGCTATCGGGTACAATAATTACACTTTCTTTTCCGGTGAATTTTTTACCTACGTTAAACATTTTTACGTCTTTAAAATCCTGTGTGCTTTCAAAACCAATAGCTGTTACTTTCTGGCGGCCGGGCTGGCTTAGGGTTATTAATTTATCTGTGTAGTATTTCCCTGTGTTTTGATCCCAGTATAATTCGTTTGTCCAAAGTGTGTCTTTTTTTACAGTAAAGGCAATAACACTATCTCTTAATAACACTTTATTCTCTCCTTCTAAATAACGACCATATTTTGCAAATAACTGGCTTTCTACCTGTGCTGCACTATCAAAAAAATCTACATGCAAGGTGTTAGGGAAAACAACGCGTGGTACATCGAACTGATAACGCTGCATATATGGTGCAGTTAATTTGGCTTTTATTTTTCCTGCATTACTTAAATAGTTTTCAATTTTATAGCCTTCTTCTACACCTATTTTTTTTGCATCTACTGCTTTGGCAAAATCAATATCGCCTTGTTTGTTTTCGCAGGCTGCGAAACAAATGATTAGCAGTAATGTAATGAGTTTGATATTAAATGAAGATATTTTCAATACAGTTTATAAAGTGATGACAAATATCTTATAAAGCTCTTTAATAAAATGCAAAGTTTATGTTGAATATTGAACCGAACGTACAAGTGCCTGCCTGCCGGTAGGCAGGAGTGACACAACGATGCTTAATAGCAGTAATACAGCTTAGTACATTATCTTTTTAACTCAAGATTAGTTTACTTTACTTAGTGCCAATAAACCTTTGTATAGCAAATACGGATCTGCAATTAATTTATTGCGAAGATGTGGTGTAAAAAATTCCATATCTCCGCCGGTAAGTAATACCTGTAAATCATTATACTGTTCATTATATAATTCTATAATACCATCTATTTCTTTGCTCATTCCTAAAATAACACCGCTTTGCAAATTGGTTGCTGTATCGTAACCTACCAATGGAAAATTATGAGTTGGTTTTACCAAAGGCAATAAAGCTGTTTGCTCGTGCATGGCTTTGAAACGCATGTACATACCGGGAGAAATGCTGCCACCAAGAAACTGATGAAACTTGCTTATATAATTATAGGTTATGCAACTACCTAATGCAATGGCTAATACATGTTGATTGGGAAATAAATCTACCGCTGCTGCACAAATGGCTAATCTATCTGCACCAATAGTTTCAGGTTTACCAACGGGTGTTGTAAAATTAATTTTACTGTCGGCATTAAGTTTATGAAAGTCGGTGGTTTTTTGAAGTACTGTTTCTATTTGCGGATTATGATTAATAACAGAAGAAAGAATGGCTTTCTGTGGTTTGTATTGATGAATAATATCTTCTATAGTGGTTACATTATCATCGCTTAAAACAATAGCTTCTTTCAATTCATTATCATGAAATACTGCACACTTTAAACGGGTATTGCCAAAATCGAAACACAATGCGGTTTGCATAAGGTATGGTTTTATCAGGTGCCGAAGTTAAAGCCTTTCAACTCTTTAAAATGACCGTTTAATTGAATTCTTTGTTTTAAGCTTTCTATGCTGCCTGCAACATTAATAATTTTTTTCAAGTGTCTTCGTAAATATTCTAAGCGTTGTTCTTCATTAAACAACCCCAACAATTCATATTCTTCCTGAATGTTTAAACCTGCATGATGTGCCACATCATAACTTAACAGCTCGTCATCAGCCTTTTTAAAAACTTTCTGCACATTAAGCATTGAATGAAATTGCCTGATGCTTGATAAAACATTCGGCATTAATTTTTTATTGGTTACTGCATTATTTGCAGGATAGCTAACAATAGCACCTGCGTACAGTTTATCTGGAATGGATTGAATGGTTTCTAACACTTTAAAAATTTTAATGCCTTCTGTTTTAACATCCATTCTGCCATCTTCATACACTTTTACAATTTCTTTTATCGCTATTAAAGTGCCTAAATCAGTTAAGTTGTTTTCTATAACAACAGGAATACCGAAAAGCTTTTTTTCTACAAAACATTCATTAATCAATTGTTTATAACGTGGCTCAAATATGTGCAGGTTAAGGCTTTCGCCGGGATATACAACTAAGTTTAGCGGAAAAACGGGAATAAAATTCGTCATAGATAAACAAAATAAAATAATACAATCAGAAAGCAACAAAGTTATCTTCGCAGCATGAAAATATCCGGATTTTCATTTGTAAGAAATGGTTTTGATTATGGTGTTCCTTTTTTAGAATCCATTCAATCTGTATTGCCTGCCTGCGATGAATTTATTATAGTTGTAGGTAATTCTGATGATGGTACACGTGAAGCCATAGAACAATTACATTCACCCAAAATAAAAATTATTGATACTGTTTGGGATATGAGTTTGAAAACAGGCGGTAAAATTTTTGCTCAACAAACTAATATCGGTTTAGATGCTTTAACAGGTGATTGGTGTTTTCATATTCAGGCAGATGAAGTAATTCATGAAAATGATTCATCAAAAATTATGAATGCTATTAAAACCGAAAATGCTAATAAAAAAGTAGAGGGTTTTATTTTACCATACTATCATTTCTGGGGTGGCTATAATTATATAAGAAACACCAGAAGAATTCATAAACATGAAGTAAGAATATTCAGAAATGGTTTGGGAGTAAGATCTTACAGAGACTCGCAAGGTTTCAGAAAATTCAAATCGATTGAAGGTTATAATAACGGAATTGATACAGGAGAGAAACTAACTGTAAAAAAAATTGATGCACCCATTTTTCATTATAATGGCATAAGGCCACCATCAAGCTTTAGAAAAAAAGCTGAATTAATGGGTTCATTTTATAAGTCTGAAGCTGAGGTTGCCAAAGAGTTAGATGAAAGAAAATATGATTGGGATAATGTTGATAGAGTTATTGAATTTAAAGGCTCTCACCCCGCATTAATGCAACCTTTGGTTAACGCACAGGATTGGGAATATGTTTATAACCCTGCAAAAGCTGTTTGGAAAACAAAAGATAAACTTATTCAACCCATTGAAGATGTATTAGGTTTTAAATTTGGTGAATATAAAAACTACAAACTCATAAAATAAAGCCCTTGCTTTCTGCTGTTATCATATCATTTAACGAAGAAAAAAACATTGCACGTTGTTTGAAAAGTTTACAAGCTGTGGCAGATGAAATTGTAGTGGTAGATTCTCTTTCAACAGATGCTACTAAACAAATTTGTGAAAGCTTCGGTGTACAGTTTATTGAGCAAAAATTTTTGGGTTATATAGAACAAAAAAACTTTGCCATTACTCAAACAAAACATGATTTTATTTTAAGTTTAGATGCAGATGAAGCATTAAGTGATGATTTAAAAAAATCTATTCTTCAGCAAAAACAAAATAGTTTTCAATACGATGCTTACAGCATGAATCGTTGTACAAACTTTTGTGGAAAGTGGATTAAACACGGCACATGGTACCCTGATAAAAAGATACGGTTAATTAATAAACATAAAGGAAAATGGGGAGGTGTTAATCCACATGACAAGCTTGAAATGCAGTCAGGAAGTAGTATTCAGCATTTAAAGGGAGATTTATTGCATTACAGTTATTACTCTTTAGAAGAAGTAATAACTCAGAATAATAAGTTTACTTCTATTCAGGCTAAAGCTATGCTGCAACAAGGAAAGAAGGCTTCACTAATTAAATTATTCGCCAATCCATTAGTTGCTTTTATTAACGGCTATATTTTTAAATTAGGTTTTTTAGATGGCGTTGATGGCTTCTTCATCGCATCATCTGTAGCCTATCAAACAATGGCTAAGTATGCTAAGTTGATGAAGTTGCAGCAAAAGAAGAATGCATAATTTTATTCAAGTGATAAACCATTGCAATTACAAAAGAAAAAATGGTTATGCCATACTGCCCTTCTAAACTATCATCAGTTATTAATGGAATTAAAAGAACAATTGCTGTTACAAAAGAAAAAATATTTTGTTTAAAAAGATAGTGGTACAATAACCAAATACCAATTGAAAAAGCAATCATTCCCACCAAACCACTACCGGCAAAATAAACCAACCATTCATTGTGAGGAATAAAACGTTCATCAGGTAAAGTTTTCGGATAGTGTACATCATACCACTTTACTGCTTCCTTTCGTATATCCCCAAAACCAATGCCTGTAAAGGGTTTCAGCATACCAACATCATAACCTGCCTTTAACGAAAGCCATCTTCCGCCATCGGCAGAGCCTTGTAAATAATTATTATTACTGAATTGTTTAAAATCCCAAACAACATATTGCAATCTGTTTTTTAAAGTTGGTAACGCATAAAAACAAATTGCTGATAGGGCAATCATCACAGCAAAAAAAGCAGCAGCATATTTTCTTGTTTGCTGTTTCACTAAAAAATAAAACAGCATTATTAACATGGCAGCATACAAACAAATTAAGCCTGTTCTTGCAGCCATAAAATGTAAAAAAGTAAATAATAAAGCAACGGCTGTATAACCAATAATTTTTCCCGTCATTTCGAAGGTTCTTGCCTGAGAAATCTCATCATTATATTTAACAGATTTCTCGTTGGGCGGGAACCCAATCTCGAAATGACGTTTACTTTTTGGAGAAATATTCAACTGCCAACACATTAATAGCATGGTTAATACAATCAACCAACTGAACCGTATGTGGTCATCATCCAACCAAACAGGCATTACTTTAGCAACTAAATAAGACTTTTCAATCGCATCTTTATCAGCAATGTATTGCCAAATACTCCAACCACTTGCCAATAAAACCAAAGCTGTTAATGCCCAGATAATAATTTTTATTTGTTTGAATGAAGGTTGAAGTGATAATAAACCAGAGCCTATTGTAATTAACAATAATTTATTAATAAACAATTGCCACCACTCATTGGTATCACTGCTCCATAAACCTGAAAAAGCAACAGGAGCGACTATAAATAAAGAAGCAATAAAAAATTGTTTAATAATTTGCTTATCAAAATTTCTCTTCAATAACAATAAAATCATTGCTGCAGCAATAACTGATAACGCTGCTCTGCTTATAAAAAAAGCAAGCAGTAGCAGAATAACTGTCCAGCAATAATTTTTAAAAATCAGTTTCATTGTATTGCACGAATTTCAATGAAATACTGCTTAATTAACATGTTCTGATAAAAAATAATTCCTGCAATAAATCTATTTTGTAACATTTGTACGTTATGTGGCAGCAGTTATTAAAAGATATTCAGCAAAGCAATATTAAATCATTAGCCAGAGCTATTTCGCTGGTTGAAAATGAATTTGAAGGCTATACTGAATTATTAAAAATATTACCTGCTTCTTCAACAAAAATTATTGGTATTACAGGTCCGCCGGGTGCAGGTAAGAGCACTTTGGTTGATGCATTAATTGGCGAAATTATTCAGCAAAATAAAACTGTTGCTGTATTATGTGTTGACCCATCATCTCCCTTTAATCTGGGTGCATTATTAGGAGACAGAATAAGAATGAATGAATGGTACAACAACCCGAATGTATTCATCCGTTCATTGGCAACAAGAGGAAGTTTGGGTGGATTACATCCAAAAATTATTGAAATAACAGATGTATTAAAAGCTGCACCATTTCATCATATTATCATAGAAACAGTTGGTGTAGGGCAAAGTGAAATTGAAATTGCAGGGCTTGCAGATACAACAATAGTAACGGTTGTACCCGAAGCAGGCGATGAAATACAAACTATGAAAGCAGGCTTAATGGAAATTGCAGATGTGTTTGTAGTAAACAAAGCAGACAGGCCGGATGCTGATTTGTTTATTAAAAATCTGCGACAAATGTTAGCTCCATCTTTTCATACCAAACAACATGAAATTGCCATTGTAAAAACCATTGCCAATGAAAAGAAAGGTATTAATGAGTTGTATGAAAAAATTATTACGCATCAACAATTAACAAACACTAACGAGAGAAAAAATTATTTACTTACCGAGAAAGCGTTCCATTTAATTCAACAAAGAAGAATGAAAGATGTAAGTAAAGCAACATTGCAAAAAGAGATTGCAGCCATTGGGCATTTCAACCTCTATCAATTTATTGAAACATTTTAATCTCTGCGAAAACTCAGTATTCACTGTGTCTCTGCGGTGAAAAACTACCCGTTAATCCGCTTTTCATTCTTCCACCATTTGTAACCAATAAAGGCACCGATTGCCAAAGGTGTAGCCATTAAATAAAGTATACCGCTGTTTAAGCCCTGTGCAGGGCCTTCACCTAATTGCTCAGCAGTTTTAGTACAAATAGAACATTGTGCAAATGAAGAATGAATAGTGGATAATGAAAAAATAATAACTGCGAATACTTTATAACACAACTGCTTCATCACAAAAAAATTTTCTCTGCAAAGATAAAACCCTTCAACAGATAAATTGATTATCTTTCTTGTTCAACTTTTTATCATGCAAAACAGAAGAAAGTTTATACAACAAGTTAGTGTTTTAGCAGGTGCGTTTTCAGCTAACAGCTTATTCAATCAATTACATGCAGAAAGTTTTGAAAAAGCAAACAAAAGCAAACAACATGTATCTGCAGAAACATTGGCAAGTGATGAAGATTATTGGAGTACTATTCAACAATCATTTACAGTTAATCCTAATATTATCATTTTAAACAATGGCGGTGTAAGTCCTGCTCCACGTGTTGTGCAGGAGGCTTTAGACAGGTATAATAAGTTATGCAATGAAGGGCCATCTTATTATATGTGGCGGATTTTAGACCAGGGGCGAGAACCACTCCGACAAAAATTAGCCGATTTAGCAGGATGCAATGCAGAAGAAATAGCCATCAACAGAAATGCCACCGAAGCATTGAATACCGTTATTTATGGTTTGAATTTAAAAGCAGGCGATGAAGTTATCGGTACTAAGCAGGATTACCCCAATATCATTCAGGCTTATAAACAAAGAGCAGCAAGAGAGGGAATTGTATACAAACAAATCAACTTTAATTTTCCTATTGAAGATGATGACACTATTGTTGCAGCGTTTGAAAAAAATATTACGCCGAAAACAAAAATTATTCATGTTACCCATGTTATTAATTGGGTGGGACAAATTATGCCTGTAAAAAAAATTGCAGACATGGCACATAAGCACGACATTGAAGTTATTTGCGATGGTGCACACAGTTTTGGTTTGTTAGATTTTAAAATACCTGATTTAGGTTGCGATTATTTCGGTACATCCTTACACAAATTTTTAAGTGCCCCAATCGGCAGCGGTTTACTATGGATTCAAAAAGATAAGATTGAAAAAATATGGCCTTTAACGTGTAACGGAGAACCGCAAAGCAGCAATATAAGAAAGTTTGAAACCCTTGGTACACGAAGCTTTGCAATTGAACAGGCCATTGGCGAAGCAGTTAATTTTCAAAATGCAATCGGTAATAAACGTAAAGAAGAACGCATCCGTTATTTAAAAAATTATTGGGCAGAACGGGTACAAAATATTCCTAAAGTAAAATTGCATACTTCTTTAAAAGCAGCTTATTCATGTGCCATTTGCGGTGTAAGTGTTGATGGCATTACGCCCGGAGAATTAGATGCTGCTTTAATGAATGATTATAAAATTCATACCGTTGGTATTGTTTGGGAAAACATCAGTTGTGTGCGGATAACACCGCATGTGTACACTTCAATAAAAGATGTAGAAAAGTTAGCAAAAGCCATTGAAGAAATTGCAGGAAGAAAGAAGTGAGTTTAGGTAACGGGCTTTTAGCTTTCATGGCATCGTTCCTTGCGTCGCATCCTGATACTTCGGGATACGTTCTGTTCGTTATTCAATTTTATTAAGTGAAGTTTTAAACCACTAAGAAACAAAGTATGACTGGGTTATGGTTTTATTTGTTGCATAATGTTATAAACGTACAAGTGTGCGACGCAACGAAAGCATCATAGCAGTACCAATGCTTGTTTCAAAATAACTTTTCGTTTAATCAATCAACTTATTTTTGCAGCTAAACTTTCCTTATTATGAATTTGAAGGCAGTAGATGTAGTTGAACATATTAATGGCAGCGATTTTAAAAATAAATACTACAATACTTCCACGCCTGTTATTATAAAAGGTTTGGCTAAACAATGGCCTGCTTATAATAAATGGAACTGGTCTTTTTTTAAAGAACTGGTTGGCGATAAAAAAGTGGCTTTATACAATAATGTAAAAAGCGATGCTTATACGCCCATTAATACGGCTGATGATTATAAAACCTTTGGTGAATACATTGATATGATTAGTGCAGGGCCTGCGGGATGGAGAATATTTTTATTCAACATTTTTGATCATGCACCGCAACTGATTAATGATTTTACCTGGCCTGATGAATTAATGACCGGCTTTGTAAAACGTTATCCTATGTTGTTTACAGGCGGGCAAGGTGCTATTACCCATATGCATTTTGATATTGATGTAAGCCATATTCTGCATACACAGTTTGTTGGCAGAAAAAGAGTGTTATTGTTTCCGTATAAAGAGCAACATAAACTATACAGAAAGCCTTTTGAAGTATTGAGTTTAGTTGACTTCAGTAATTATTACGATGCTGAAAAAAGTAAAGTGGATTATGAAAAATTTCCTGCATTGAAAAATGCAGAGGGTTATGATTTTATTTTAGAACATGGCGATACTTTATTCATGCCTGCCGGTTACTGGCACCATATGGAATATTTAGACAGTGGCTTTGCCATGAGTCTTCGTGCTATGCAAAACTCTTTAGGTGGTAAGCTGAATGGTGTATGGAATTTATTCGGCATGCGTAGTATTGATACAGTAATGAAAAAAACATTACCGCACCCTTGGTATAACTGGAAGCAACAGAAAATTTTTGAATTGGCTGAGAAAGAGTTGGTATAGTAATCAGCTAAATATTTGCATTACATAATTATACGGAAACGGCAGCTAAAAATTGCTCATACATTTTCCTCCATTCAATCCATTCAGGTTGTTCAGTTAAAAAATGATTATGGAATAAACTGATAAATGTGCCGTTAACAGATTGTATTATCTCATAATGTTGCATCATTTCTGCGTACGCTTGCTGTACCGTATTTTTTTGATGGAAAATTGAATTGGCTTCCATAAAACTGAAAGGGTGAATTAACAATTCAGTGGATTCATTCTTTTCTACATCAAACCAGTAAAAGGCTTTACTTGTTGAAGCTCTGAAGCCATTAATACTTCCGTAAGCCATTGAATAATCATCTGTAAACCCTTGCTGTATCAATGTTCTGTAAGTTTGCGGTACAATAAACCGTAAGTAATGGTTGCGTGAAATAGTAATTGGATGCTGGATAATATTTGATAAAGTATTTCTTTCTTTCAGTAATAACTCATTGCTTACATCTTCACTACTTTTATAAGATGGATGCAAGCCTGTAACATATTGCTCTGCTAACCGTTGATATAGGTTTTTAATTGCTTTTTTAGTTGCTAAAACATTTCTATCGAATTTTCCTTTTCTTAATAAAGTGAGCAAAAAGTAAACAGGCTGTAGTTTGTGTTTTTTATGTAATGCATCTAACCAATTAAAAGTATCAAACGGGTCTTGCTTCCATCCGCTATAAACATTGCCTTGCTCAACAACAGCAGTAAAGTTTCCTTTCAGCAGCTCTTTATAAAATATAAAAACATTTTTTATAACTGAATGATGTAAGTATTGATAAGCAATATCTATATCATAAGTTGGTATAAACGTAAATTGTGAATTGTGAATTGCAAGTGAACGAATTACTTCTTTTATTTTCTTTAACCATAAATCAACTAAAGGTAAATACAGAAAATTATTTTTATAAGCAGTACTGTTGGTATGACTATATCTCGCATGTTCATCTTTTTCATGCGGTAAATATTCTTCATACCTGCTTATTAAATAAAAAGATGCTGCTAACACATCAAAAGCAATAGTTCCTTCAGTTTTAAAAAATGCAGTTAACCCGTTCCATTCAAAACAATCAATTGTTTGTACTTCAATTTTTGTTTGAAATAATAGTGAGTGTGGTTTAATCCATACTTCATCATCATGAATTGTTGTTGATGAATAATTTAATTTGAATAATGATGAGGCTTTGTATTCGTTAACATTATCAGTTAAAATAACATCGGCTTCAAACAATGTATCTACAATGTATTGAAGCCGATTGGTAATATGTGCTGAATAAATTATCAATCAACAGTTATTAATTTTTATTTCTCTCTTTCCACATTTCATTAAATGTTTTCTGGCTGAAATCTAAGTTGGCCCTATGTGTTGTCCATCCTTTAAAAACGTTATTTACCACAAAATTTTTCATTTTACCATTAGCAAGGTTCATCATCTTTCTGTTAAGGCTTGCTGTTTTCCAAACTTTCCATGCCAAACGTTCGGCTAATGTACTATCACCTTTAACAACGGCTTCGTGCCTGTTTTCTAATAATAATTCATGCAGATTAATTCTTACAGGACAAACTTCTGTACAGTTACCGCAAAGCGATGATGCATAACTTAAATGTTTGTATTCATTCAAACCACGTAAATGAGGCGTAATTACTTTACCAATCGGGCCACTATAAGTTGTTTCGTAGCTATGACCGCCGATATTTTTATAAACGGGGCAAGCATTTAAACAAGCTCCGCAACGTATGCAATACAATGCTTCTCGTGTAGTAGGATTGGCTAATAAATTAGTTCTTCCGTTGTCTAATAATATCACATACATTTCTTCGGGGCCATCTGTTTCTCCTGCCTGTTTAGGGCCTAATATAATTGTGTTGTAAGAAGTAACCTGTTGCCCTGTTCCATAAGTTGCCAGCAAAGGCCAGAACAAAGCCAAATCATTAATTGATGGAATTACTTTTTCTATACCAACAATAGCAATATGTGTTTTAGGCCAGGCACAACTTAATCTGGCATTGCCTTCATTTTCTGTAACAGCAATACCGCCAACATCTGCTAAAATAAAATTGGCACCGGTAACTCCCACTTCTGCCTGTACATATTTTTCGCGTAATTTTTTTCTTGCAACCAATGTAAGTTCTTCAGGAGATAAACCACCGGGAACGCCTAATTTATCTGCAAACAAACGGGCAATATCTTCTTTACTTTTATGCATAGCAGGCGTAACAATATGATAAGGTGGTTCATTATCTAACTGCTGTATGTATTCGCCCAAATCTGTTTCTATACTTTCAATTCCTTTTTCTTCTAAGTAATGGTTTAAATGAATTTCTTCTGTAACCATACTTTTACTTTTTACAACCGTTTTACAGTTTTTAGCTTCGCATATTTTACCAATTTCTGCTAAAGCCTGTTCGGTTGTTTCTGCCCAGATAACTTTAGCACCGCGAGCCGTAATTTGTTTTTCAAACAGTTCTAAATTTTTATCTAAGTTTTCAATAGCACGCCATTTTATATTCTTAGCACGTTCTCTTGCCAGCATAACATTGTTAAACTGCTGTTTGCCCAAAGGCACGGTAGCATTGTATTTGCCAATGTTAAAGTTTATTTTTCTGCGATGGTCTAAGTCCGCAGCTTTAATGGTACTCTTTGCAATAAATGATGATGCGTTACTCATGTAAAATGTATTGTAGGTACTTGGCGTTTTGAACATTAATGAATTACTTATTGCAGTTTATCCTGAGCGTAGCCGAAGGACACACTTTTACTGCAACAACAAATTCAGCTATTTTTTCATACTCTTAAAATGCTTTGCTGTAGCATCTAAAGTTTCATAAAATTCCTCTCCGTACTTTCTTATCAATGCTTCTTTTAAAAAAACATAAGCCGGTACTTTTAACTTTTTACCAAGACTGCATGCTGCTTTACACAAATCTTCTCTCGGCTCGTAGTTCACAAATTCTAAATCTTTCGTTTGCTTACTTTTTGAAATTTTTATAGGAAACAAATGGCAGCTTATGGGTTTCTTCCATTTTATTTTTCCTTCATTATAAGCTTGCTCAAAAGCACAGAGAATAGTTCCCTTTTTATCTTTAAAACCGTATGCACAAATACCGCCGTTAACAGTTGGTGTAACCCAACCGAATTCTTTATCGTAAACATATTTGCCTTGCCTTTCTGTTTCTTTAATGCCTTCTTCTGTCATATAAGTTTTGGCAGCTTCATAAGATTTTAAAATAAAATCAAGCTCTTCATTTGAAAGCGGAGCACCGGCATCTCCATCTTCGCAGCAGGCACCTTTACATTTGTTTAAATCGCAAACAAATTGTTCTTCAATTACTTCTGTACTTATTAAAGCATTGTCTATAGAAATCATGCTGTAAAGCTATTAGCAATTTTTAATTCTTCCACTTAAAAGTATTGATTAAATGTTTCATGTCTTCCTTCAAAAAATCATTAACAGGTTTTAATGAATCTTCGTTGGGTGCTGCATCAAAATATAAAGCACCACGTAAAAAATGTTTAACAGAATCAGTTAATAAAAACTGATTGGCTGTAGCTGCATTACCGCCAATTTTAAAAGCTGCACCATGAATGTTATTAGCTGTTGCAAAAACACTATCATCTATAGAAGTGGCATTACTGCTGTGTTTGTAAGTAAGTTGATACGAGCCGTTTAATAAATGTTCAAAAGTGTTTGCTGCTAAACTATCTACATATTTTCCTTCTGTATTTTTTACTTTAAAAGTGGCTTTGCCACCAATAAGATTATAGCTAATGTAAATTCTGCCGTTAAACTGTGGAAAGTCTATATTAACCCACCATGGGTTTTCGGGGCTTTCGCCGAAAAAGCTGGAATCTTTTACCACATTGGCATACGCCGGATACTCGAATGTATAAGGATAGCCTTCTTTATTAAATAGCTGATATTTTTTTTGCGGAAAAGCTATATTAAAATAACCTTTGGGTTTTGCAGTAAAAGGGCTGTTGCATGAAAGGAAGACAAAAGCCAGAAGACAGAAGATAGAAGATAGAAAATAGATAGATTTGCTTATTTGGAATTGAAATTTAACCGCATTATTCGACACCTGTTTTTTATTTACTAACTCCTTATTTCTGACTTCTGGCTTTTGTCTTCTCTTCATTATCATTCTTCAACTTGCGGTTTAATAGTTACTTTAATTTTATTAATGCGGGTTTTTTCAACATCTAAAACAATAAAATCGAAATCTTTTATAGTAACCAATTCATTCAACTCCGGAATTTTTCCGGCAATTTCTAAAACCAATCCTGCTAAAGAATCGCTTTCTCCTTTTACATTTTCAAAAGTGTCCGTGTTCAGTCCCATTACTTTACAAACATCATTAATCATGGTTCTGCCTTCAAATACATAATTGTAATCATCTAATTTTTTATACCCTAATTCTTCTTCATCAAATTCATCTTTAATATCGCCGATAACTTCTTCTAAAATATCTTCTAATGTTATAATGCCGCTGGTACCGCCAAACTCATCAACAACTACAGCAAAATGTATTCTTTTGCTTTGAAATTCGCGAAGCAAATCTTCAATCATTTTTTGTTCATGAACAAAATAAGTAGTACGAATTAATTTATGCCAGTCGAAAGATGCAGTTTCATTTAAATAAGGAATTAAATCTTTAGTATGCAATAAACCTACTATTTCATCTAAATCTTCTTTATACACCGGAATACGGCTATAGTGTAATTCTCTAACCTGTGTTAAAACCTCATCAAATGTTGAGTTATAATCTATTCCATGCACATCTAACCTTGTTTTCATTACTTGTTTTACAGTAATATCTCCAAAAGTTAAAATGCCTTTTAAGATGTTTTTTTCGTTTTCGTTAGAGCCGTTATCTGCTATGTCAATAGCGTGATACAATTCTTCGTTGGTAATAGCAGCACTTGAACGGTTTGATAGTTTCTTTTCAATAACATCGCTGTATTTTACCAGCCACTTACTCATACGGCGAAACAGATATTGTATAAACTCAATAAGCGGGCCCATATCTTTTGCAAAGCGAATATTGTTTTGTGTAGCCAGAATTTTGGGCATTACTTCAGCAAATAATATTAATAAAGAAGTTACAGCAATTACTTTTATTACAAATTCAACCCATTGAAAACCTGCAGTAAAGTTGAAGAGGCTATCTATTAAAATATTAGATATAATAATGATAGCAATATTGAGAAAGCTATTAGCTATTAATAAAGAACCTAAAAGAATTTTTGGCTCTTCCAGCAAATGCAGAATTCTTTTATAAGGATGTTGCTGCTTGGTTTTAAGTAAATTAATGTCTTTATAAGTAAGCGAAAAAAATGCAACCTCAGAACCACTTACTACGAACGATAAAAACAACAAACAAAGCAGTAACACAAACAATATAGAAGTGCCTTGTGTGTTTATAGAAGCTGTAAAAGCGTTTAACAAAACCGAGTGATAATCCAAACTGAAAAAATTTAGTTAACAATAGCAAGACGTATCCTGATTAATGCAAATGTATTGATTGAAAATTAAAAGGGCAGGCTTTCTCCGCCATCGCTTAATGGTGGAATATCTCCCGTAAAACCTTCTATGTTATCATGATTGCCATGCTCACCGCCACGTTTATCAAGCATAATTAAATTATCTCCAACAACTTCGGTGGCAAACTTTTTATTCCCTTCTTTATCTTCCCAACTTCTCGTACGTAAACGACCCTCAATATATACCAAGCTGCCTTTATGCAAATACTTCTGAGCCAATTCAGCTAAACCACGCCATAATACCAATGTATGCCATTCTGTTTGAGAAACTAACTTGCCATTACGGTCTTTATAAGTTTCGGTAGTTGCCAACGGAAACTTAGCAACAGCAATATTGCCTTCTAAATATTGTATATCCGGGTCTTTACCCAAATTGCCAATAAGCATAACCCTGTTAACTCCTCTCATAAGCTCATGATTTTAGTTAATTGAATTACAGACGTTTTAAAGTTAACCTTTTTAAGTAAAAAATAAAACAATAAAAAATGGGTAACCGGCAGCAGTAATACTTTTCAGCTTTCGTTGCGTCGCACACTTGTACGTTTTATTAACTATTCAGCATTTATTTTCTAACATTTAAAATATTATTCTTACAGCAAACCCGTAATAAAATGCTCTCCAAAAGCAAGAATTTTTTGCTGAAACCTCCCATTTTCATCCCGCTATTTTACCATTTATCCAAATTTAAAAAATAATTCTCAAAACCTTAAATTCGCTAAAATGCTTATCTGTGTTGAATTTCAGCCACTCTTAAACTATTTTATTCCGCCTATTACTAAAATAAACTTGGTACTATGTGTTGCATAGTACCAAATAAAATCACATCTTTGTGTTGTCAATGTACAAATTGAACAAAAAAATGTAAGCTTATGGATATTCAAAATACACAAAGCCAAATGCGAAAAGGGGTACTCGAATTTTGCATTTTGAGCGTAATAAAAAAAGGGGAAGTGTACCCCAGCGATATTGTTGAGCAAATGAAAAAAGCCAACCTGCATATTTTAGAAGGTACTTTATACCCTTTGCTTACCAGATTAAAAAATGCAGGATTGTTAACCTACCGTTGGGTGGAAAGTAACAGCGGGCCACCACGCAAGTATTTTGTAATGACAGAAACAGGTCTTGAGTTTTATAATGAATTAGAAAGAACCTGGAACGAGCTGGCAGATGCAGTAAAAGCCATTACACAAGAAGACAACAACACAAACTCCTCTGAAAACCCAACCCAACTTTAACCGAATAAACACAATGTTATGAAAAAAGTTATTAATATAAATTTCCAGGGCAGGGTGGTACCTATTGAAGAAAGTGCCTACGACATACTTAAAAAATATGTTGAAAGCCTTAGAAACTTTTTTGCAAACGAAGAAGGCAGAGATGAAATTATTAATGATATTGAAGGGCGTATTGCAGAATTGTTTAGCGAAACATTAAAAAAAGGATCAACCTGTATTACAGATGATGATGTTAATACCATTATTGCAAGTATTGGCCGCCCTGAAGATTTTGATGGAGAAGAAGCCAATGTAAAATCTCAATTAGGCGGAGAGCAAAAGCAAACATATACTAACGCAAATGCTAATACATCTCAACAAACATATACATCCGAAACTAACAGACGTTTATACAGAGATGAAAACAACAAAGTATTAGGCGGTGTATGCAGTGGTTTGGCCAATTATTTCGGTATAGACCCTACAGTTGTAAGAATATTAGCAGTAATATTTTTCGGACCGTTCTTTTTACCGTATTTAATACTTTGGGTGGTTATACCAAGCACCGCAACTAAAGTAATAGGCTCTCAACGTAAAAGATTATACAGAGATACAGATGATAAAGTTATTGCAGGCGTATGTAGTGGTTTAGCACAATACTTTCATGTAAGTGTTTGGCTACCCAGAATAATATTTCTAATTCCTTTCTTTTCGTTTGTATTCAACTTCGGAAGGTTTCATATATGGAATTTTCCTGATTTTATGAGAATATCATTCAGTCCTGGCTCTGCATTTATTTATATCATTTTATGGTTACTGCTGCCCGAAGCAAAAACAGCAGCGGAAAAATTAGAAATGAAAGGAGAGAAAGTAGATTTGAACTCAATTAAAAATACTATTCAGAGCGATTTGGAAGGCTTTGGTACCAGAGCAAAAAAATGGGGTGAAGAAGTTGGGGCAGAATTCTCTCAAAAAGCAAAACAATTCAGTGCAGAAGCTACTGAAAAGAGCAAACAGTTTTCAGCAGAAGCTACAACAGTAGCCCGCAAACACAGCCGTGGTTTAGGTGATATTATAGTAGTAATTTTTAAAATATTTGCATACTTTATTTTAGGCAGCATCTTGTTTGCAATTGTTTGTGCATTGTTTGCAGTTGGTGTGGTAATAACAGGATTAATACCTGCGTGGAGCTTTGTAATAAGCGATGGATGGCAAACCATTTTAGCATGGGGAACATTGGTATTGTTTGTTTGGGTACCGGTAATTGGTATTGTAACATGGATTATTAGAAGACTTACCGGTAAAAAAGGAAACAGTAGTGCTGTAAGAATTGCCTTTGGTGGTTTGTGGACGATTGGTTGGTTTTGTGTAATATTCTTAATGGCTTCATTAAGTAAAGAATTTCGTTATCATAACAATCCGGTTGAAGAAAATATAAGTCTTCCAAAGTCAAACATTAATCAGTTAGAAGTAAAAATGAATATTGATAAGTATGAAGATGAAGACTGGTATCGTTTACAACCGTTCATTTCTTTAGACGAAGACACTGCTTATGTAAGAAATGTAAAAGTGCAGATTGCAAAATCAAAAAGTGACAGCTTTTCTGTACAGGTGGTAAAATTAGCAAGCGGCAGAAACAGAACTGTTGCTAATGACAATGCATCAAAAATTGAGTTTAGTATTACACAAACCGATAGCGTTTTAAACCTTGGTAAAGGTATTGCCTTAAACAGAAGAGATAAATTTCATAATCAACACATTATAGTTACGGTATATGTTCCTGTTGGAAAAAAGATTAAGCTGAATCATAATTTAGGATGGGATGACCACGTATATGTAAGCTTTGGCAGAAACGAATGGAATTGGTGGAACTGGGAAAATGAAGAAGGCGTTATAAGAAACTGGAGCCATGATGTTTGGTATGTAATGAATGCAGATGGAAAAATAAAACGTACAGATAAAGTAGAAGAAAACGAAAACAAGAGTACTGATGATGAACAGAATGATGCAATAGAAAACTTCAAAAAATCTAAAGAAGAAATTAAAAAACAAAGAGAACAAAAGTTGAAAGAGTTGAATGAAATTGATAAGCAATTAAATCAACAGGAAAAAGCAGACAGTAATAAATATCGTTATCAACCTGAGAAACCTAAAAAAGCAGAACCTAAACAAACAGCTATGCTCACCGTAAAAAAGGCTAATATGGACTTTTCGTTCGGAATGCAAAGCCTGTTAATGGCAAGGTTTCTATAAATAGTTGAAGTTGGGAATTAAGTACCTTTTGTTGTTCTCAATAGAAGGTACTCCCTTTTAAAAATTTCAATCATGAAAAAAATCATCAAGCTTGTTGTTGTAATAATCATGGTGCTTTCAGTAGCATCCTGTCATCATCACAGAACACATAGAGTTGTAATTAATGATAATAATACCTACTTGTCTTTAAACTATTCAGGCAACATTATTTTTAATGAAAGTCAAACAAGCATAGAAAGTGTTTCAAATTATGGAAGGCTAAACTTGAAGTATAAAAAAGATGATAATGAACTGATTGTAAAATCAACTAAAAACTGTGATATTATTTACCGGTTTTATGAAGATGGAGACGAGCATGAATTTGATAATACCGGTAAAGCTTTATTAAAAGAAGCTGTTCAAAAATTAGTTGCCTGCAACTGTACACATTAATAATATTTATGAAAATAGTTTATCTGCTAACTGCATTTTTGTTCTTTACTGCATCAGCAATTGCACAGCAGAAAACATTAACAGCAGAAAAAGAATTGTATAAAGAAATTGTAAAGATGGACAGCATTTTTTTTACTGCATACAATACCTGCGATATAGATAAGCAAACCGCTATTTATGCAGACAGTATAGAGTTTTATCATGATAAAGGCGGTTTGTCAACTTCCAAGAAAGATATTTTGGAAGGAACCAGAAAAAATATCTGCGGTAAAGTAACACGTACGCTAATCAAAGGCAGTATTGAAGTTTATCCGATAAATAATTATGGTGCTGTTGAAATAGGCTTACATCAATTTCATAATAATCAGGAGCCTGAATCAAGCCAACCGAAAGAAGGTACTAAGTTTATTATTATCTGGCATAAAGTAAACAGTGATTGGAAAATAACCAGAGTAGTAAGCTTACATTAATATATAGTAGTTTTATTTTTAAAAGCATTCAATAAACATGTTGAATGCTTTTTTCATTTTATAGAACCTGTATCGCTTATTTTTGTGGAGTTGCGATAAGAACGTACCCCGAAGTTTCAGGATGCGACGCTCCAAAGGAGTCCTTTGGACAACAGCAGCTTAATTTTTAGTCAACAGCCCAGTACAAAAAAACATATGAAGAATACTCCGTTTACACAAAAACACATTGCCTTAGGTGCTAAAATGGCTCCCTTTGCAGGATACAATATGCCTATAAGTTATACAGGTATTAACGATGAACACAGCACTGTAAGAAACAATGCAGGTGTGTTTGATGTAAGCCATATGGGTGAATTTATTTTAAAAGGTGAGCATGCATTGGATTTAATACAGTGTGTTACCAGTAACGATGCTTCTAAACTTAGCAATGGTAAAGCTCAATACAGTTGTTTGCCGAATAATGAAGGTGGTATTGTTGATGATTTATTGGTGTATTGCATTGAAGAAAATAAAGTGTACATGTTGGTAGTTAATGCCAGCAATATTGAAAAAGACTGGAATTGGATTACGCAATTCAATACCAATAATGTTGAGATGCATAATGTGAGTGATAAAACCTGTTTGCTGGCAATTCAGGGCCCTAATGCTACTAAACTGCTACAGCCATTAACTGAGATGGATATTATGAACCTGAAGTATTACACTTTTGTGAAAGGGAAATTTGCAGAAGTTGATAATGTTTTAATTAGTGCAACAGGTTATACCGGTGCAGGTGGTGTTGAAATTTATTTTGAGGATGCAAATGGTAATGCTGATAAAATTTGGGATGCAATTGCACAGCTTGGTATTAAACCTATTGGCTTAGCTGCAAGAGATACTTTGCGTTTGGAAATGGGTTATTGCTTATACGGAAATGATATTGATGATACTACCAACCCTTTAGAAGCAGGGTTGGGATGGATTACAAAATTTTCTAAAGAGTTTACAGCCAAAGCAATTATTGAAAAAGTAAAAGCAGATGGTGTTAAAAGAAAATTGGTTGGTTTTGAAATGATTGAACGTGGTATTCCCCGCCATGATTATATAATTAAAGATGCTGCCGGAAATACCATTGGTAAAGTAACCAGCGGAACGCAAGCCCCATCATTAAATAAAGCCATTGGTATGGGTTATGTTACTGTTGAAAATGCAGCTATTGATTCTGAAATTTTTATTGATATACGCAACACACTTGTAAAAGCAAAAGTGGCTAAAATACCTTTTGTGTAAGCATTTCAGCTATGCCTGTTATTCATTTAACTACTATTATTAATGCACCTATTGATGTAGTTTTTAATTTAAGCAGAGATATTGATTTACATCAAACATCTATGCAGCATACTTCTGAAAAAGCAATCGCTGGTGTAACGTCAGGGTTAATTAATGAAGGAGAAATTGTTACATGGAAAGCAAAACATTTATTTGCTGTAAGAATAATGACAGTAAAAATTACTTCATTGATTCCTTATACATTTTTTAAAGATGAAATGGTTAAAGGAGATTTTAAACTGATGAAGCATAATCATCATTTTAAATCGATTGAAGCGAATATTACAGAAATGAAAGACGAGTTTTACTTCGAAAGCCCTTTTGGCTTATTTGGTAAAATATTCAACACTTTATTTCTTACCAACTATATGAAGAATTTATTGCAAAAAAGAAATGAGGTTATTAAACGTATTGCTGAGGGAATTAAGTAGTGTGTATAATCTTTTCAATATTCATAGTAAAGCAGTTTTAGTTTTGAACACATGAAAAAGATTGTATTAGCAATAATAATTTTTTCTTTAGTGCTTGCTTCCTGTCATCATAAATCAGTACCATCAAATGTTTCAGGCGAAGGTAAATTGATTACCGAAACAGGTTATGCATCTTATTACGGCGATAAATTTGATGGAGGCAAAACAGCCAGTGGCGAAACTTTTCATCAAAATAAATTAACGGCTGCTCATAAAAAATTACCATTCGGTACCATAGTTAAAGTAACCAACTTATCCAATAATAAATCTGTAACGGTACGAATAAATGATAGAGGCCCTTTCGTTAGCGGAAGAATAATTGATTTAAGCAAAGCTGCTGCACAACAAATTGATTTGGTTGCAGCCGGTGTTACTAAAGTAAAGATTGAGTATCGCAAAAAAAGTTAACACACTTATCTTCGCCGCATGGCAGGTAAACCTTTTTTATACACCATTGTTTCACCACGTTTATTAGATATTTATGATGTAACCAACAGTATTGTTGTGGTAATAGATGTGTTTCGTGCAACATCAACCATAGCAACGGCTTTATACAATGGTACCGATAAAATTATACCTGTTGATGCAGTTGATAAATGTATAGCCATCGGTAAAGCAACACCCAATAGCATTACAGCCGGAGAGCGTGATGGTAAAGTAATTGAAGGTTTACAACATGGCAATTCTCCCGCAGAATATCCCAGAAATTTTATTGAAGGAAAAACATTAGTACTCACTACAACCAACGGAACAAAACTGTTGCACATGGCTTTGAACAACGGAGCAAGTACCGTTATTACAGGTTCCTTTCCTAATTTATCTGCTGTTTGTAATTATTTAATGCAGCAACAAAAAAATGTTTTTTTAGGATGCTCTGCCTGGAAAGACAGGGTAAATATTGAAGACACTTTATTTGCAGGTGCAGTTGTTGAAACAGTAAAAGAACATTTTACTATTCATTGCGATAGCTCTTTAATGGCAGCGGAAATGTACGCCGCTCATAAAAACGATATGTATTCATTTATCCGTAAAACAACACATTGGCACAGGTTGGCACAATATGGTTTAGAAAAAGATTTGGAATACTGTGTTACTAAAGATGTTGCCAATGTTTTACCGATTTATAAAGAAGGTGCATTGGTTATCTGAAAACCATGATTTATGTTATTAAATGGATTATATGATAATAAAAACTATCCGCAATTCCGTTAATCCAAAAAATCGCTTTCAATTCGGGTTTAGCTATTTTTATTAACAAACATTTCATTCAGAAACCTTCAAAACATTTTCTATTCTCATTATCATTCCTTTACTTTTGCAAATTGCACTTTTCGCAATAAGCAACCGTAAATTTTTAATCGTTTGGCATTACCATATTTAATTAAATACGTTTACAATAACGGCGTTGAAGAAGTAATAAGGCGTGGCAAAAAAATTCATGTAACAGGCAATGTAGAGTTGATTGAGCATGATGTTTTAATGGGAAGTATTGTGTTTCGTGTGAAAGATGATAGTTACTCAACTTACTATAAAGTTTATATTACCAATTTTAAAGACGAGAAGAAAATTTCTCTTCGTTGCACTTGCCCCTACAACCTTAGCGAAATATGCAGACATAAAGCTGCTGCCATGTTTCAGTTACAGGAAATGCTAGATAGAAATTTATTGGGCGAAAAAGATATGGCTTACAACCAAAAGCATACGGTTGTAAAAATGAAATTGTTAGAGTTGAAGATGTTGCGTTTGCTTTCTTCAACAGAAGCATTTAATGAAGCAGAAGAATATTTACGCAGTAACAAAGCCAATATTATTGAAGCGAAAGATGAACGCGTACTTGCAGAAGTTGATTATAAAGGAAAGGTTTGGAAAGTTATCATCAGTAAAAATGAAGAAAGAAATTTTGATACGAGTTGTGATGATGAAACTGAAACTGAACATCCGCTCTGTGTACAAAAGATTATTGTTTTCTTACAACTGTTAAACAGTTACGGGCCCAATTATTTTGACAGCATACGCAATTGGGATGCAGTTAAAAACAAACTTTTAGCCATGTATGGTTATAGTTTGAATGATGATTTAACAGGCAAGTTTGAATTTACTTATCAGGATGGAAGACCCTTCTTACGAGTGTTAGATAACTCTATAAAAAGAGTAGTAGCCTCAACTACTTCTAATGAGTTGAGGCTGAAACCGGTAATGGCTGAAACCGTTGCTGCTGCTGAGCTTCAACCAACAGAAACAGTAATTGAAGTTCCTAAAAAATCATTATTAAAGTTAGGCATTGTTATTCTCACCAATAATAATCAATATCCTTATATACAATTTGAATCAGTGCAGGGAGAAGCCAATGATGCTTTTGAGAAATATATCGGTAAGGTTGAAAAATTAGACCTGAATAAATTCATTAATACAGAACCATACAGTGAAGACGATAAAATTTTATTGCAGCAATTAAGAAAATTATTGCCTAATGAAATAACAAAGTATTTAAACCGTAATTCTCCGTTCAGTGGTTTTTGGGAAAACATTATTCAACAGCATGATGATGAGCTACCTGAAGAAACCAGAAAGCTGATTAACGAATACCTTCACCCCAAAATAAAAAAAATATTAGCAGAATTAAGTGAAAGCAATTTTGCATTTTATCTGCCGGATAAAAAATCTTTTACAACTGCTAACTTACAAAAAGCTGAATTTATTGCAGAGCCTGCTGTGCCTGAGTTTTACGTTAATTATGCTAATGCTAAGTATGAGATTGAATGTAAGGTAAAGGCATCGTTTAATACATTCAATATTGCTGATAACGAATGTGCAAGTCCGTTATTATTTCAACATGGTAACAGGTTTTATACATGGGACAGAACTGAAGATATTTTTTTAATTGAACAGTTTTTACCAACCGGTAAAAAAGAAGTTGCCGCAGAGGAATGGACAAACAGGCTGCATGATTTTATTCTTCCGTTAACCAAAGAATACAATGTAAACTTTGGTAACCTCAGAAAAGAAGAAGTAAAAGATATAGTGCCTGAAATGAAAGTGTTGTTAAGAGAGAAAGGCGAGTATTTAATTTTTCAACCTGTTTTTAATTATAAAGGTTATGATGTAAAGCTTGCTGATAAAGAAAAAATAATTGTTCCGTTAGCTGATAAATTATTGGTTATTCAAAGAAATATTGACGCGGAAAAAGAGTTGGTTAAAAAGATTGAAAACCTGCACTCAAGTTTTATTCGCCCGGTTGATAGTGATACTTTAGCATTGAAAGGAGCAGATGTTTTAAGGAACAATTGGTTCTTTTTATTTGTAGATGCTGTGAAAGATATGAATGTGAATGTGTATGGTTATGATGCATTAAAAAATTTCCGTTTCAATACAGCAAAACCATCAACCAAAATATTCATCAGCTCACATACAGATTGGTTCGATGCAAAAATTGAAATACAATTCGGTGAGCAGAAAGTAACCATTGCCGATGTTAAAAAAGCATTGGCCAATAAGCAACAGTTTGTTCAATTGCAGGATGGCACATTAGGAATTTTACCTGAAGAGTGGATACGCAAATATTCTTTATTGTTTAAAGTTGGTGAAGGAAAAGCCAATAACATGAAGCTGAGTAAATTTCAGTTTAGTGTTATTGAAGATTTGTATAATCAACGCGATGAAGAAGAATTATTTATTAAGCTGGAAGAAAAATATGAACGCTTAAAAGGTTTTGAAGGAATTAAAAAAGTTGAGTTACCGCAACATTTACAACCAATACTTCGTCCTTATCAGGAAAGCGGTTTTCAATGGTTGAATTATTTACGTGAAGTGCAGTGGGGTGGCATTTTAGCAGATGATATGGGTTTAGGTAAAACCGTGCAGGCATTGGCTTTTTTAAATCATTTAAAAGAAGAAAACAAGCAATTAAAAGCATTGGTTGTTTGCCCTACCACGTTAATGTTCAACTGGCAGAATGAAGTAAAAAAATTCACGCCCACAT
>SAIW01000007.1 GCA_004028795.1 Chitinophagaceae bacterium | reverse complement strand
GTCATCCCGAAAGGATAGTAATCCTGTGCCGTAACTAAATCGGCTGTATAGTAGTCAATAGTAGTACCATTGCTGCTATGGGCAATTTTTTTATCGGTTATGGTTGCCAGTACATTGCCTAAATGGTTGGTTATTTCAAAGATTCTGTTGCCTGCATTTTCGGTTTGGTCGTTTGTGCCATTGTAATCTGCACTGCCTAATGCTGTTGTAATACTTACATTAGGTGTAAGCATACCTAACCTGCTGCTGCCATACAAAGTTTGTTCTTTCCAATTAAAACTGCTGTTATTATTTTCGTAAACAGCTAAGGTATTGCCCTGTGCATCGCGTACATAATAAGTACTGGTATTGTTACTACCGTTGTTTACTGTTTTTTGTATGCGATTGCCGCCTGCATCGTACACATAACTAATGGCTGTACTGCTTTTGGTTATGTCGGCAATTTTGCCGTAAACCGTCCAGTTAATGTTACTTATGCCTTCTGCATTGTCTTTAATAAGGTTACCTATATTATCGTATTGGTAATTATCATCATTCTGGTTGCCAATATCTCCTAAACCGGTTGTTGCACCAACAGCATCTTTTACATGGCGTAACTTATTATTTACCAATCTCCCGTTATTATCAACCGTATAACCATAGGTAAGGTTATCCATAGCACTGCCGCTGCCATTATTACGCAAATAGGTTTTTATATTACCATTAGCATCGTAACTTATTTGTTCTTTATAGTTCTGAATTATTGAGCCATTACCCCATGCATTGGTATTATTATCTAAAGCAGCGTGGCGGTTCATGGCTACTAAACGGTTTAATTGGTCGTACCGGTAAGTATAACCTGCACTTGCATTGTTTTCTATATTTTGAATAGCATAGGTACTGCCGCTTATATTGCCGTTAAATAAATCAGTACCTGATTCTGTTATTGCCGGAGCACTGTATTGCTTTGCGAAAGATTGCGGTATACTACTGTTATTAGCACCAATAGGGGTATAATCTCCGTTGTAGTATTGCAGCGTATAAGCCACCGCATCTCTTGCTATGGTATTGAAAGGGCTGTTGGCATAACCATCGCCCGCCATATCTTTTGAAGCATCTAAGAACTGACCATTCATTCCTTTTAGCCAGCCTTGCAAAGTATAGGCATAGTCTAAGCCTTGCACTTTACCGGTAAATTGATTCCCTAATTCTGTTCTGGCTAATGGCCCATGCGGGTAATAAGTATAATGTGCATCTAAATGCCAGTTCGTATTTTCGTGTTTGTCATAATTTACACGGCTGCTGTAAACATCTGTAACGCGGTTATCTGCATCATATTGATAACTATAATAGAATTGATCCCACCTTCCATCCTGATACAATACCTTGTTTACTTTACCGCTGATTAAATCATACTCGTATTTTATTTCTTTTAAGCCGTTACTTCCGGTTACATATTGCTGTTCTGCGGTTGCTAAGGCAGTATTTTCCTGCCATAGTTTATTTACATTTCCTGCAATATCATAAGTATAATAGGAAGCTGAGAGCCTGTTTTGTGCAGGATTACTGCCGCTGCTTAAAAGTGCAGTAGCCACTACTCTTTTTTGCAGGTTTAATTGTTGACCTTGTATAGTTGAAGGCACCCAGGATGGTTGCTCATCATATGCTGTAACCGTAACCTGACGATTACTGCCGGATGCTAACCAACTTGTTAACCAGCTATCTGAACGCGTATCTGTTTCAGACGGATTTATAGTAACGCCTAATTTTTCACCTACTTCAATAATTCTTCCGAATGCATCATACCTGGTATAGCTGTACCTGTTTGATGGGTTGATTGTATTATCTGAACGGCTTGCAGTATTTTGTTCTGCATTTTGAGAAATAGCCAGTCTGCCTAATTTATCATACCAGAATTGAGATTTACCTGCATCGGGTGTATTTTGTTCTACTACCTGGTTTAAGCTGTTATAAGCATACCATGTAGGTAAAGTATGATCAGGAACTATAAACCGGTCAACAAATTCATCTTGGCTGTTAGCGGCAATAGTTGTTGCAGAACCGGCAGTAGGTTTATTGAATCTTCCCCAAACGGTAAGTGGTCCGCTATTGGCTAAATTGCCTACCGGGTTAAGGCAACTGTTTAAATAGTTGGCATATACTTCTGCATCTGTAGCTTGTCTGTTGTATAATCTGAGGTGCTTAAGTGTTGCAATATCTTCAGCAGGTAATAATAATGAACCGGCATTGTTGCCAGCTGTTATTTCCCAATCGAATGGATATGGCGGCGTTCCAGTGGTAACTGTTGTTAATTTTTTACCATCAATATATAAAGTCAGGTCATTATTATCGCTGTTTAAATATGTGTTGGCATTAATGAAAAGGTGTACCCAGTTCTGCAAGGGTTTACTGGCTGCAATATCTGCATATGCATGACCTGATAAGTTTAATTCTATGCTACCATTACCATCGGGAGTCATGGTATATAATTCAAGCCATAACTTATAATCGGTAATAGCAGCCTGAATAAAGTATTTATTATCCGTTGTTATAAACCTTACCTTTTGTGATGTTAGCCCGTTGGTATTGTACAACCACATTTCAAAGCCTTTGCCTGCCTGACTCTGTAGATTATTGCTTAAAGCAGTAAATACATCTGTCTTATTTTCTGATGCACCACTTGTTGCTCCTGTACAATCGCCTGATTGGGCTTTTCTGAAATCAGCTACTTTTTGCAGTTGATCAGCAGTTAATAATTGTACGCCTTCAGGAGGAATTGTTTTTACCAGATTACCGGCCTGATCATAATAATATAATGTGTAATGATACTCATACACTGTGCCTTCTAAATTAGCAGAAGCAGAAGCATTTAGGCATTTTGAAATATAAGCATTGCTGAATTTTTGTCTTTCCTCCAAGATATATTTTTCATAAGAAAGCCCTGCATTCATAAATGCTGTAGAAAGCGTAGCTCTTGCACAGGCAAAATAGTCTTCTTTAATTACCGGTGTAACAGCTTTATTATATACTACTCCATTAACAGGACAGCTATTATAAGGGGCGTTTGGAAAATAATCTGCATAAGAAACTGCAAACCCGAAATAATGATTTAAATAATTGGTTAATGTTGTTCTGTATAATTGCGTGCAATAAGGGTAAGTACTTAAACTGCTTACTAAGCCTGCATACGTATTATCAAAACCGGCTTTTGCATTGTTAACATCACTACAATTTATCCAGGCGGATGCAGTAGAAGCTGATACTAAAAAAGCAGCAGGTAAGTTTAAAGGCTCATCTAATAATCCGCAACTATTGCTGCATTTATTAAGCAGGTTGTTGAATTGTGATTCGGTTAAAACAAAATCGTCTCCCAACTCATCTTTCAGGTAATTATAAAATGTTTTTGATGAGCCGGATGCATTATACCTGTTTTGTAAAGCACTTATGTTTGAACAAATATTTGTACCATTAAGTTTAGAAACATTTGCTCCAGATTTGATAGGCAGTATTTGCTTATAGTTACCTGAATTATCAGTATACGGGTATGGTGTTTCTATAAGATTTTCATTAAAACCTAAAGCTCTGTAAGATGGAACAAACGTATTAAAAACATCTGCAAATGAATTAAAACTTAAAGCGGTATTATTAGGGTTAGTTGCATAAACATTTATAGGTAATGTACTTGTGGCTCTTATATTATCAATGCTGGTAGCATTAGTAATATTATATTTTGCAACTACTGCAAGATTATCAACTATATTCTGAATGGTTGGGCAAGCAACATTTACCTGCTCATACACTTGTTTTACTGTATTATAAACGGTTTGTGGTACATCAACCAATGCAGCAAATCTTGGAGTTTGGCCATTATCTATATCTGCCTGATTTTCTGTTTCAACAACACCTCGTAACGTATTTGTCCAGGCAATTTTTAAAGCATCAACATTGGCTGCTTCCTTGTCTTTATATGCTTGCAATTGTGCAGCTGTAGTAGTGCTATTATTACCGGGCAAATTATTAACCATACAATTCATTGCCGTTTGCACATTACTATATTCATTAAAAACTCTAATCTTATTTGTATAATAAGGTGCTAAGGCATTGTTTTTACATGAGGTAGAAGGGGGTGCAGGTAGATAACCATTGGGGCAAATAATTGAAGTATTATTTAGAGTTCGTGTATCACTGTAGCTATTTCCTTCATAATAACCATAAGAAAGATGCCATTGAGTGACATTGTTGCCTATATAAACACGGTCTTGCCCAGCATTAATTTGAGCTGTAGTTGTTGAGTTATAATAGTAACCGCTACCATAACCATAATATTGGCCATAATAATAATCCCAGTGTTCTTGGATTATAGGTAGCACTACATTGCTAGTAACAGGCCCATTATTATAAACAATATAAACCTGTTCTTCGTCATAATATTCCTCATAAGTTCCATATACGTTATCGTAGAAATTTACAACAACTCGTTCTACATGAAAATCACTATACAATGGACAAGCATTACCACTAGTATTTCCACTACCAGCATTAGCAGAAATACAATTAGCAATTGTAACAGTAGAAGAAGAATCTTTAGAAAAAGCATCATTGCCAATAAAGCAATTAACACAATCAGGGTTAGTTTGTGCTTTTACAATAGCAATATATTTTCCTCTTAATTGAAAATAGTAGTTACGATATAGCTCCCACTCCTGGCTTAATGATCGGCAATTAGTACTTATACTGCAATTTGTCCATGAATTAGCAAAGTCGCCTGCAGTTGCCGATGCATCTGATGGCATACAGTACAACGTCCAATCAATAAAGTCTACAATATTTTTAGAACTTAATGCATTTCCAGTTGAAGGGTCTCTTAATGCAATACCGGAAACAGAAGAACAGTTTTGCAAATCACTTTGCATAGCAGAGTAATAGTTTGCACCCAGGCCTCCCGTTGCAAAGAAAGGATCAGCAGAAAGTAGTTTATAAATAGTTGAGTGTGTATCATCAAAAAAGTTTTTACTAACAGCATCCTGATAATTGGATACACTTTGTTCAACTGTTTGTTGAAAATTATAAACTTCAGAATGTGCTGTACACCATTGATAACTGCAATACTCTACATGTTTTAAAACAAAATAATCTGCCCATTCCGGGTGTAAAATATATTGTGCAATAAAGTCAGATTCTAATAAATCTTTAATATGAATTATATTACCATTTTCGTCCGTATAAGTTATATCGGTAAAATTGGGGTCATTATAAAATCTTAAAACATTGATGTTTCTTTCAGTATAAGTATATGTTCTTATATAGTCTACTCCGTTGGCATCTAAAGTTTCTGTATAAGTATATAACGCGTACTGTCCACCTGGAATTACATCTGCTTTAAGTTGTTGAAGTTTTGAATCGCATGCAGATAATTTTGGAGTACAAGTAGCCGAAATGGTAGCACAATTGTTATATAATTCAACATATTTGTTGTGTATCCAACCCGTAACAGCAGCGTCATTCTTATTGATTTGATTATTAAAACTTTCTGTATTCAGTTTATCAATAAGATCATTTACAGATTTGGTGAAATCCTGTTCAGAGCCCAATTTCTCTTTACAGGTTGAACACTCTGAGTAACAACCTGCTAAATTGAGGTTGTTTAATTCATCATTTATAAATGAACTAAATGTTCTTATTGCAGGATTATGTGTAATATAATAATCTTCCTGTGCTGCAATATTTTGTTTGCTAAGCTTTAATAAATAAGTAATGTAATATTCACCGGGGTTTGTTAAATTAAAAAGTACATTTCCAGTAACAGCATTGGTAGTGCATGAACCCGGACTTATAGAAAAAGCCTGAGAAGTTTGTTGTGCATAAGTTGTACATGCATCCTGAACCTTAATTTCAATATCATAATAACAAGTATTACAAAATGTTACTCCGTTATTGGATGTAACCAATGATGAAGGATCTATACTATAATGCACCGTATAATTACCGGAAGAAGTGGCCAAGAAAGTAGCTGTAGAAGAAAGTGTAAGTGCCAAAGAGTTTTTTTGAAAATCGGAAGACTTAATCAACTCCTGATTAATACTGGTTGATGCTACTGCACCCGAAGAAGAACTTAAGCTATTTAGATTTTGGGGTGGGTTTCCTGCTAATGCAGTTGCGATGGTTTTTCCATTAGCATCAATATAACTAACACTTACTTGTCCATTTGGGTCTATCACCATATTTTTCGAATAGTGTGAAGCATTACCTACCTCAACACCAAATAATCTATCCAACTCTGTTTGTAAAGGCTTGCCATAGAAATAAGAAGTTTCTTTAGTTGAACCAATTTGAAAATTTTGCCCAACTCCGCCTTGTTTTTTAATTCTGCCGGTATTATCCGGTGTATACTGAGTTACAGCTAATGGAAGCCCATTAGCATTTGGAATAAAATTGCCATTTATAGTATTAATAAAACCGCTATTAGAAGAATAATATTTTGATGCACCGGTTGAATTGCTCAAAAGCGTAGGCGATGAAGTATTACATACGGTTGTATTTAAGTCATCATAACTATACTCTACTCCGTTTAAATTTTGATTATACAATTTAAAATAGTGCAGTGTGTTATCATTGGTGGGAGCGGGCAAAATATTGGCTGCTGCTCTTCCCATTTTATCATAAATAGTTTCTGCAATAATGGCATTTTGGGTGGTATTAGAAAGTGTAACCATTTGCCTACTTCGAAGAGAAGCATCGAAATAAGAAATTACTTCTTTCATTTTACTTTCTTCCGCAAACGATGCATTGTATTGCCAGTTAAGATACTGTTCATGACCGGATATAGGTAGACAGTTAATTTGATTGCCTATATTATATTGCCAAGGTGATTCATTTCTTGGTATTACTCCGTCATCCACAGAACGTATTCTAACTAAAATATATCCTGCGGGATAGATAGCATTTAAAGTAAAAGTTGTGTTGCTAACGGTAACTCTACTACTATTATTTGTCATCCATTTCTCTAAATCATTCCAGGTTAAAGATCCAATAGTATTTGCATCAATATACATTCCCTCATAACTTAACTTATCAATAAACGTCCATTCAAGATCAAATTTTGGACTACTGCCACTCCAAGCTATTACTACCTGACCGTTTATTGAAGTAATCCCATAGTTATAAATCATAGACTTATAATTTCTGAACATAACATCGTTTGATGTTGAAGGCCCATGTACTCCTGTAAAAACACTTTCGTACTCATTATCGGGGAGCTTATTATAAGAAATGTTCGCATCCATTGGGTATGACCTTTCAATAAGAATTTGATTTTTAAGCCTGAAAATGGCAGGTAGCTTGTCTCCCCATTCTTTTGAGTTAATAGAGTTTACAACAACAATAACTTTATACGCATTTTTAAACTTGTATAAATCTGTAAGTTTTAAAGGTTTCCCAACAGCAGTATCATAATTAATTGTTAGACTTATATTTTTAATTTCCTGTGGTTTTTCTTGGTCTCTTGAAGTGTAATAAAATATTGAGAAATTAATAGTACATGAAAAAGACTTATTTTGATAATAGAAACTTGTGTCTTGTCTTAATTCAAAAGTTATAATATTTTCGGTATTGGTATTTCGAATCTTATTCCAATCATCAATCGATAAGCTACGAAATTTATCATCGGTAACAATAGAGCTATCCCCTTTCTTAATTTTACCGCTTAAAAACTGCACATAAGACTCCGTAGCTGCACTTAATTTAAATGCAAAGAGTAATTGGACTGAAAGCAGTACAATCAAATTGAAGATTGTTTTCTTACTAACCATATTTTTTGTTTTAGCCCTTTAACAAATTATGCAACTTATATTGAGCAAATGCCTGAGACAGCTCTATATTATTCTTCCCTTTTATTTTTAAAATTTTTTCAATCTCTTTATCAAAATCAATATCTGCTTTATCAAAAGGAATAAAATTTGTTTTAGTAATCCAATAATCACTATTCATATTATTGTGATTATTTAAATCGTTATTCTTCCACCATTCAGTTGTAATGGAAATGATTGAGTGATATTGCTTATTATACTTCAGTTCAAATGATTTAATTTCCGGCTTTAATTCATTATTGATAGTCATCATATTAAATGAGCCGGTCTCCCAAGCTTTCCCTTTAATTCCTAAATCTGCGGTTGTATCAGTTTCTGCATTTCTAACTTCAGGCAATAACTTAATTGTGCTATTAATTAATTTTTCATTTTGATTATTATATTTTTCAACTACTAATAACTTTGTTAGTGTATCAATTAAAACAATTATTTTACCATTAGAGATAATAACTTGATGGCTGATTTGCCCATAGAATTTTTTTTCATTCCGGATAATTAATAAGTCAGCAACTTCTTTGGGGTGTTCTGTATTTTTAGACTCATATAAATTAATTTTAGCTTGAAGCTTTTGCTCCTTTGAGCTTAATAGTTGTTGGAAAACAGCCGCATATTCTTTTTGAAAATCCAGTTCTTTATAATAAGGTTTTTCTGTTTTTTTGACTTTACTTTTATTACTATTAATTATAGCATATGCCATTACACTAAATAAGCAGGCTGCTATAGAAGTAATAAGAATAATTTTCTTAGATTTCATGCTATTTATTTAGGTCTCTTATTGTTTAAAATATTTTCTACTTTCCTTTATTGTCATAATACCTCTTTCTGTTTCTTTCTTCACCCTTATTGGTGTTCCTTCTTCATCATATTCGTAGAAAGTAGCAAAATTGTTTTCATCTAGTTGAGAAACTAACCTCAGATTTTGGTCATTATATACAAATGATTTCATTTGACCATCTTTTGGATATATTCTAATATCATCAATATAAATATTGCCCCCAGTAGGTTTTAAACTTATAGTTACAGACGGATTGATATTTTGTGCAGTAAATTCAACATCAATTTTTTTCCAGCCTTCAACTACTTTGACGATTGTATTTTGTATTGATAAATCATTATTATTAATCTTCAACTGAAGGTTTTGAATTTTGTTATTTGAAGATTGTCCATCATTTACCCAAAAACTAAGGATATATTTTTTTCCTGGAATTGGAGCAAAGCCATTAATCTGTTCGTTTGATGTTAGTATATATTTACCAGTTGTTCCATAGTTTAAAAAAGATGGGGACTCTGGACTTGAACTGCCAAAGTTTCGAGAAAGGACCAACTCATTATTGTTTATTAATTTAAGGCTATACTTACCAGAGTGTGCTTTTTCGTTAGAAATTAGGTGATTAGCATTAATATCCCAATTTATATGCCTTGGCAGTTCGCAGGTAGAGCCACTCATATTAAAATTATAATCCTCAAATCCGTCAAATGCTATTTCATTTCTTCTTGCATTTGCAGCTACAGCAGTACTTAAAGTTTGTTTGTACCCATATAATGCACTACTAAATCTATTTAATGCATCAACACTTTCAACCTCATTTCCATTTTGATCAAAGTGAACAGAACGTGAATTCCATACCCATCTATTATCGTTACTTGGAAAAGTTTGCGTAAAATCATAAGAATTATTGTCTGTACGTAAGCCAGATGATGTAAATGTCCAAAAAGGGTTAAAAGATGTGTAATAACCTGAATTTATTATATCTGTTCCTCCATTTTGAGATAAAATACCTTTTAACTGCGTACGATTAGTTGTATATACATATGACGCCTGAGGTTTCCAATTACCTAAAATATTTCTTATATAAGGATTAATTACAGGGTAAGAAGTACAAGTACTTATTGTAGGAGGATTATTGATTGAGCTAAAAGTTTGCAATGGTGCTGTGTCGGCTTTGTTAAATTGATTATTAAAAGCTATCGAAGGGCCGTGTGCAAAATATTCGTTTATATCAAAATAGTTGACCCCACCACTACCACCTGAATTTTGACCTCCGTTCACTATTTGACACTCATAATAATCATAACCCAAGCAATAAGATGGTATACCCCATTTTTCATTATATAAGATTGCTTTAGCATCAAGAATTTTTTTATCAGCACTAAAATCAAGATGGTTATTATTAACTATTGGGTTAACCATTGTAACAATTGTACCTGCACTGGCAGATAACATATTTCTTCTGCCTGATCTCAATATTTTAAACAGTGAACCTACACCTTGAACATTCGAAACAAAAGCACCCGTTTTATCAATTAATCTTAATGTTCCATCATATGACTTTATTACCCATGCTCTTTGTTGTGGATAAGAATAATTAGCCAATTCATCCCCCGGGAACAAAGATTGCCAACCTGTTGAAGTAATAATACCGTTATTATCGGTTGTAATATCTGCTACCAAAGCTCCAATATTATGAAAAGCAGCTGCCATTCCTTCGTAATTAGTAACCATGTATGCTGGATAATGAAAAGAATAAGTGTAATTATCGAATTCGTTTTGAGTTTTAGTTAATAGTACCTCTCCAGTTTGTTTATCCCATAATAAATTTTCCACCTCTATTGAAGAGCCATTTTGTATTGTTTTTACTTTCTTTAAAACCCCATATTTGTGTATTAATTTTACAGCACTCATGGAATTAAAAACATCAATACTATAACTCGGTCCATTACTTGTTGCACCATAAGGAATTGGTATAGGCAAACCAAATATACTTATCCAAAAAAAACCAAAATATCCTCCAACAGATATGCCTAACTGATCATTTCTGTTTTCTCGGGAATCCACAACAAATTCCATATCAGTAGCAATAACCCTATTTTCAATTGAACCGTCTTTATTTAAAACTGGTAATTCATTATTAAGTTGCTTTAATTCAGCATCTGCGTCAACTAGACTATAAAAGTTTTCAGTTGAAGATATTAGATTATGATTTTTATCAAATGTTTTAACGGACTTTTGCTTACCATTCATATCATTAAGCTCCACTTTAAAGCCTTGCGTTGCCCCAACTCTATGAATTGAAGTGGAAGAAAATAATCGAAGTATTAAATCGTTATCATAAGAGTTTGTTTCAATTGTTGTATTATCGACTAGTATTGGAAATTCTTTTGTTGAATAAAACTCATTTTCTACAAAGCCTGTTTCCTGAGCATTATTTACACCTATATTAATGACTGTTACTTTAGTATATCCCACCTGTGGTGAAGGAAAATAACTTTCACAATATGGTTTCTCAATTATATGATTTTTATCATTACCCCACATTATTTTCTCTGTATAAGTAACAGGCTGATGGAAAGGGTTTTCTTCATTGCCAATTTGTGGTTCATAAGATGCAACACCGGAAGAAATTTTTATAGGGTTACCTGAATTATCAAGAATATTATTGTCAGTAGTTGTGTAATCATACAATAAGCCATAATCACCATTTTTAAAACTTACTCCTAAATTTGTTCCGGTTGCCTGCCATTGATCCGAAATAGTAATTTTATGAACACGGCTACCACCTCCCATTTTTTTGTAATCCGGATTATTTAATCTAATCAAACATTTGTTTAATTGTACTTTATCAGAGAATTGCTTTCTGCGAGATCTACTCGTATAAGGTTCAACTAGTTCTTTTAAATTTGCTATTGATTGTATTACAGATACTATAGCAGCTTGAGCATCGTTACCAACATCAGTATTGTCATAATTATCATAAGCATATTGAGGTAACCCTTCTTTTAACATTTGCCAGCCTTGTAAGGCAATTGGATTGTTACCGCTAATGGGTTTCACTTTAATAATAGCTCTATTATTACTGCCTGAAACTAAACCGGAATTCACTGCATCTATTTCGGCATAACCATTTATAAACTCATAATGGCCCTTATTATCAACATCAGCATAGAATTTGTAAAATATGTTCGATACTCCTTCTAAGTATCTTCTTTTAAATTCGTCATCTGAGCTTACTGATAAGGGTAGTTGAACAATTAAATCAGTAGCATCAATGAGCCCAACATTATTGTTATTTGAACCTATGCCCGTAACAAAACACATCTGCATAGCTCTTTTATTTTGCACATAAGCATAGTCATCACTTTCATATTCAATATTTATTATACTTCCCGTAGGCGTAGTTATTTTATTTAGTTGCCATTTAGATACTAATATGTTGTTAAGCTCACGTTCACTAAAAGCTGTTCCTTGGTTCTCCTGCAGAGTATAAGGAAATTCTGAATTATTAAAAACTTGTGTGTTACTAAAACCCGTATTGTAAAAACTTTGCTTATAGTTACCCCATCTGTCAGTTTGCCTTGTTGTATAATAATCATTACTTTCTTCTGTACTGGGGTTGTTAGCCGGAGAATTTTGTATCGACGATACCAACCTATTATCATATTCGAATTTGTAAGGGTTTGTTGTACCTCTTGTATTTGTACCAAAAGTGAAATAAAGTTTCTTAAGCGTTAATTTACCCTTATTGACATTAATATTTGAGATACCATACGCACTAATTGTGGCACCTGAGTTATTGGGGAGATTTGGATATGTCGAATAATCATATTCAAAATGAACAACTTTAATTGGTATTGCATTATTCGCTCCGTTCTTATAATAGTCAGCCTTTGAAAATAATCTGATACTATCAAGTTTTTGAAGCCTTAGACTTGCGTCTTGTCCTCCGCGATTGTCTATTACACCTAAAGCATCTTCCCTATTACTTGTGTAAAAAATGGCTATTTGCGTTTTGCTTTGAATTACTGCTGGATACCATACTTCTTTTTCCCCATATACATAACTTGCTTTATCATCTTTTTTATCACTGATATATCCTTCATTGTAGTTGGCCTGTTCATACAAATAAGGGCTACGCCATTTATATGTTTTAGAAGTTGTAATATTTTTATAAGAAAATTTAATAGCCGTACCTAAATCATCATCTGTAATACCATTATCTGTAAGGTCAACATAATCCGGTGATAAAATTCCAGTTATTAGAAAAGAAGTTGCATAAGGCGGTGTTATTTCTTTAGAATATAATTCGTCTCTGCCAAATTTATGATAGGCTGTATTTTTATCGCCACTCAGATCTGGAGTATAATTATGTTCTGAATTAATAGTATAATTTACAATACCAGTTTTTCTTGCTAGCTGAATATTGTTAGGTGTAGCTATAGAAAAAGTTGCTTCTTCTTGAGTAATGTTATAAACAGGTAATCCATATACAAGTCTTTTGCCTTCATTGTCTGTAACAGTAACCTCCGAAATATGATGCCCTTTTTTTTGCGAACTAAGTCGAGGAGTATTAATTTCAATAGTATAATCGTTTGTATTAGTGTCAAACACTTTATTTTTAATAAACTTATCTAAACCTACCCCAGATGCATCCAAAGCATTCAAGTAAGAAAAGTTGGTATTTCTAATATCTCCTCTAGTTTGCCTTTTAATCGGTTTGCCTGTGTTCGGATCATTAGGTAATAGTTTTTCTGTAGCATAAGTACCTGTTAAAAAAGTACCGTTTGCTATACCGATTTTTTTTACTTGCTCATTTCCTATTTGATTATTAAAATCATAATCAGTAACCCCCTTTTCACCAATCATTTTGAAGTAGACAGGCTCACTAAAATATTTCTCCGAAGGGTAATCGTTAAAGAGTAGATTTGCTTTGTTATCAGTAAATTGATTGTTTTTCCTCCAAGCTCCGTTAGAACTGTTCGCATCTGTTTGATTATATCTACCTCCCCATTGAGTACTTGTTGCAGCAACTCCTACACTTATACCCAAAGACTTATTATCATTTTTAGAATAACTATCTCTATCATATCCTACATATACACTTCCATAAGTAGGTTTAAATTGATAACTACCATATTGTGAACTGGCAGTAAAAATATCTTGCGTTAGCACTGGTGTTGCTAATGCAGGTGTATTCATTAAAAACACATTATCCTTTTCCCTATTAAAATCAATTAGTGCATCGGAATTAGCTTTACCATTTAAATAATTAATAAATCCATATGAGGGGGATTGCCTGTTTTTTGATGCATTATCAATTGTTTCATATTCCCAATAGCCTTCAACACCCAAACCAATGGGAACAGTCGGCCAAACTTTAGGACCAATATCAAAATTGAAATTATACGCATATGTTTTTTTATTAGGGTCTGACGAAGGATAATATGTGTGATTAAACCCGTATGAGGTTGAAGATTCTAAATTTAATGGCAAATAACTGTCATTATTAATACAATTAAACGATGCTGAAAGAGATAATTCTTTTAGCCCTTGTCTGGTATTCATCATAAGACTTCCAGACAAAGAACCTTTATTTCTATCTACACTTGTTTCATTTGGAATATCTAAAGAAAGTGATGGTGTTAAACTAACTCCACCTCTAACATCTGAATTTAAATTTAAACCTGCTGTTAAATTTGATTGGTTTGATTGTGAAAGTGCTGCAGAAACACTTGCAGAAACACTAGCTCCGATACCATATCGATTATCTTTATAGACATTTAATTTTAAACTAGCATGACCTAATTCCCAACCAAATAAAGTTGATTTAAGTACTAAAGAACCTCCAACTTTTTTGTATTCCTTTCTATCATAAATCTTGGTCGTTTTATCCCCGTTAAAATCATCAGGTATTCCTTTTAAATTTCTATTTACAGCCCCGGGAGATAGAGACCATCCAATACCCACCCATCCAGCTTCTTCCTCAAAATTTGACCCTGATTGATAGGTAAGATTTAAGGGATAACCGCCTACATCTAACAATGGAATATTATTCTTAAAATCACCGGTGAACAAGTCAACCATATCATTAACTCCTGCAGGTTGGAATTTTTGCATTTCGGGTTGACTAGGCCCTGACGTTAAAGCATAAACAGTAACGGGGTTAAAAATATTAAATGATTGTATCATTAATAAAAAAAGGGCTATTAATTTCTTATTGGGGCTAACCATTTTAATTAATTTATTTTTACTAAATAACTACGACTGATTATCTCAACTTTATCATCATACTTTAATTCTAACCTTTCAAATTTTTGAGGCCTGTTAAATACAAAGATTGATTCATAATTTATTTTGGTTTTAATCAAGGGTTGTGCGAATATTACACTAAGACTATCCTTATTATTTACAATAAGCTTTAGATTATTTTGTGCATCATATTCGTAGTATTTATTTTTTTGCAGTTGTTTTGATTTATCACTTATCAAGGAGTCTTCAAATTCTATCTTAAAACAAATAAAATTGAATTGGCTATTTAAACTGTCCCCTTTAAGAAAATTAGAAGATACTACCGTATCAATATAAATACTCTTTCCATCTACTTTTTTTATACTCCAAAGATGCTTTTGCAAATCACCTTCTCTGCGTTTATCTGTACAACTACAAAATAGAACTATAAGAGCAAAAAAATACACCCACTTATTTAACATATCTAAATCTTACTTTTATTTCATTTTGATTAAAAGGACGAACTACTATTAAATAGTCTTTATTTTCAGTTAACTCTATTTGATTTAGGTTAATATTAATTTTATTATACCCATTTATCAATTTCACTTCAGGCACCCTTTCGATTGGCTTCATGTCATTTTGAATATCCAAAATGGAGTAGTCTAATTTTTTGACGTTATAATTATTTACAAAAGCAAATTTTAAAATATCTGTACTGAGGTAAAAATTACCATTAATTATAGTTTTCAACTCCCTGTAATTATCATTAAAATCGTTTATTTTATCCTTACATTGTACAGTAAATGTCCATATTTCGGATTGAGAAATAACCTGGCTTGATTCATAGGCAACTACTTGCCAAACATAAGTTTTACCTTCTTGTAAATCAGGGGCAGAAGAAGGGTAAACAACTCCGGAAGAAGTTATACCATCAATATTAATTATCGGAACATTCAAGAATAAACTCTCTATGGTTTGATTATCTTTTTTTTCTGTTAAAAACATTTTATATTTTACTGCCTGGCTTAAAGGCATAGGTGGTTGCCAACTTAAATAAGGCCTTTTAGAGCAAATCGTATCCATATCGTCAGGGCTAATTAATGAAACTGGTGTTAAAGGAGCTATTTCAATGTCAACGCAGTTTTCATATTCATCCTGAAGTTTATCTGTAGGCATGAATTTAAAACATATAGTATATGTTCCTGAAAGAAATTTTCTCGTTTGACTTATTAGTTTTGCTTCTTGATTCTGACTAAAAGATATTTTTGCAGATAACAAATTATATTGTAGCGAAGAACTTACGCCATTAGGAACCTTGACCTCTTGAGAATAAATTATGAATAACGGCTGGTTTGATTGACTGTTTTTAGCTGATATAATAAGATTACCCAATAAATTTTTTCCAGTAAGATTCTGGATTTGAAAATTCAAAACACCATCTACTGTTCTTGTAAGAGTTGAAGATGTAAATATGAAATTCATTTGCCCAAAAGCTCTGCTAAAACAAATAATTAAAATAGTAAACAATAATTTTTTCATTTAAAATTATATTTAAATGATGATCCGAAATAGGTTTGATTTGGTATATTATTAACAATTTCCTGAACTTTAATTCTTAAAAGCATATTCATACTTAAACTAAAGTATTTATTACCCAATAAATTAATTTGTTGATTAAACCCAACTTGTTTATTCAAGCCGTCATATAAATAGTAACCAACCCCTGAATTAAGTTGTATTTGATTTTTAAAAAGAACGTAACTGTAACCAATATCATAAGATGAAAAAGAAGAAGAATAAAAACTTGAACTAGTTGTTGAAATATTCCTAACAATACCCAATGAAATAACATTTGTTTTAATAGAAAAAGAAGTATTGTGAGATATCAAAAGGGAATTTGAAAAAGTTTCCTGCTGCAAAATCTGAGGTGACTTAAAATAATTCCATCCAATCACTGAAGTGTTGTACATTTTTATTTTTTTAAAAGTTGTACGATATGTACCCTCAAACTGTAGTAACTTATTTACGGAAAATGAACTGAGAGAATTGTAAGTATATTTATAATTAAATTGATTGTAATTGATAGAAATTTTATCTTGTTTGTTAAGTTTATAAGATACCCTTAATTTATTTTTATAGGTTTGAAGTACATGCTCTTTAGATAAATCAAAAAATTGGTCTTTGAACTCTCCGGTATATGCAACCGTTAATTTGTTTTTTAATATTTTATTTGAGGTTGCAATACCCAATGCATGCTGTCCCTTGGGAGAAGAAAAATCTGTAGGCCGTGAGAATCCAATACCAGAAGTATTAGCATATACCCCTAACTGAAATTTTTCAGTAACATTAACTTTATAATCAAAAGCTAATGCTGAGCTAAGAAAATTCGAGAAATCAAAGAGCGAATTTAAATTAGGCTGGCTTTTTAAGTTACCCTCATTTTTAAATGACCCAGAAGATTTTGCTAGCTCAATATGCAGTTTGCCCCCTTTAGCTAAATCAAAATCTTTGTTTAGATTGATTATAATATCAGAATGCTTTAAAAAAGTTTGACCTAAATGAGCTGTAGAATTATTCCCTGTAAAATAGTTTACACCAAAACTCATACCCGAAGAGCTTAAACTCTTATTTTCCGACACATATTTCACTGCTACCATGTTCGAACTATTAGGTAATATAGAATTTAAACCACCCGCTTGCATCCAGTCATTCAAAAAATTTAATGAACCAATCGACACACCAAAACCGCCCAATTTGTTACTAATATCTAAACCTGCACCATTCATTAAATATTGACTCGAAGACAATAAAGATTTTTGGTCAACCCCAGAAAAGCCAATATTTAACTTATTCACTCTTAAAAATAGTTTCTGCAAAGAAGATAAGTGAAGTTTATCAGTTGCCAAATTGACAAGCTTGTTTTTTTGATTTAATATTTCATTGATAGAGTAGGATTTAATTTGTAAGTCCTTCTTCAAATCATTAATTACCGGTGAGTTTGAATAAGTAGCTTTATAAGCCAAAATTTTATCATAAATTTTATTAAACAATTCTACTCTATTCGAATATTCATCTGAACGATTAAAAGAATCTTTTAGACCTAACATTTTAGTAGCTAAAAATTGGGTCGAATCATTGTACCTATCTAGTTTTAGTTCTTCAGATAACTTTCTACGTAAAAAATTCTGATCATTAAGATTTAGTTTAATAATACTATCCAGAGGTCCTATTTTTATTTTATTAGAATTGCAATATTCTTCACTAATACTACTAATTTCTTTTTGTAACCTGGCTTCTAATTTTTTTTCAATTTCTAATATTTTTTTATTTGTTATATCATTTAAAGACTCGATATTTATTTTATCAGATAACGCATCTTTAATTTTATCCAAATATGCATTTTGATCAAATTTCATTTGATTCATTGCCCAAAAATCATTTACCCCTGACTCAAATGCATTGTAAAATGGCTTACTCTCTGAAAAAGAGAATGGCATGCCAAGAAAATTAATTTTACCTGCAATTTTTATTTCAAATGAGGTAAGAAGTTGTTTAGAATGATTTAAACCAGAATCTTGTATAAAATTATAAGGTGATGCATAGACAATTTGTGAGCTTCCGATTTTTGCTGATAAGGTGTTTTTATTAGAAAAGATATTATTGTAAAATTTATTAAAATCATCTTTTCTATTAGTAAACTCTTTTTTAAAAATACTTTCTGTTTTCAAGAGCCCTTTTTCTGCTTTTTTTACTATATCAACCTGCTTTAGAGAGTTATTTAATGAATCAGAAAGATTTTGTAAAAAAAACTTACTCTCTTGACAATATCCATATTGCTCTTGTAAAAAAATGTAAGTTAAAAAGCATATCAGATATTTCATTAAATTAATATTGTTATAATAAAATTGCATTCAATTTTTTATTTTTACAATGGGGGTTTCGCCCCAATTAGTCCTATCTGAATTATTGTTTAACTTGCTCATTAAGATTATTTTTTCGAAATATTATTTACTATTTTTTATTAATAGTGTTATTTTTTTTCAGCATGTCGTTTTCTTTTTTCATTTCAATCATGTATAAGGTCAACTCCTCTATCTTTCTTAATAAGATTGCTTGCATTTCGACAACATCAATACCATTTGCTTCTACTTCTTTTTCGCTGGGTACATCGGGTAAGTGTTGATGGGTTTTAATGTATTGTTCTACTTCGGTAAGTGTGCGGAGATTGTAGTTGGGTTTGAAAACATAGTCTGACCAACCTATTTGTGTGACTTTTATTTTCTTAGTGAGAATTGTGCCGTTTACTGATAGTTTTTCTGATGGTGATGTTACACCTATACCAACATTCCCTCCTGCTTTAATGAAAATGCCTTGTGTAGATGTTCCAGCGTCTATCGCAGATTGATTATCAGTTACGAAAGCTAATCCTTGTTCAGCATTTGATACTCCTATAATATTCCATGCAGGGCGGGTTGAATGAGTAGCTCCAAATTGGTCAATCTGAATCGTGTTGTTATATGGGTTAATAGCATTAAATACTCTTATTCGACCAGAAGAATTTGAAGGTGAGCTTATATCTAAACGAGCGTTTGGGCTGTTAGTTCCAATACCTACATTGCCATTTGCTTGGATTCTTACTTTTTCAGTTTGCGAAGTTATCGGACCATTTGTGTAAAAAACATGGTCACCATATTGGTAATAACTTGTTTCATTGCCAACTGTTCCATCCTGTCTTCCTCTCAAAACAATCATATGATTTCTATCTGCTCCATATATTTCTGCTCTTGCTCCCATTAGGTGAAGATTACCTGCTATTGAAAGCTTTTCATCAGGATTGATTGTTCCTATACCAATATTTGAATTTACTGTCCAAGTATTAAAAGTTCCTGCTGAGGAAGCCATTGTGTAAGTATAGGGCGAGGAACTTGAACTGGATAAAGATATACCACCTGCATTTGCACCTATAGCAGTAACAATTGCAGTAGCTGTACCGGTTGTAGGTATACTTAGTTTTAGCACTACAGTTGTACCTCCATAATTATCTGTGGGAGTTGCTGACATTATCTGAGCTTGCACATCATCTACACTTGTGTTATAGCTGGTATAACTAATCAGCTTTACATTATTCCATGTAATGTTTGGAGTCCATGAATTAATACCGTTTATTACAAAAGTTCCACTCCATATAGAGTTCTGTCCATCTATGGTAACCTGCAGTTGAGTGGTGCCATATCCTGAAATACTAGTATTAATATAATAACCCCATGAAGTGCTAACTGTTTGTGTAGCTACTGATTGAGCTTTTACTTTTAGTAAGCAAAAACACAAGACTATACTTAGGGTAATACTGTCTTTTATTTTCATTCTGTTAAGATTTAAGTATTTGCTTTTTAATTTTTTCTATTTCAGTTTGCTGTTTGCGAATTTGTTTTTGTTGTTCATTGTTTCTCTTTTGTTGATTTTCATTTTCTTTTTTCATTTCAATCATGTATAAGGTCAACTCCTCTATCTTTCTTAATAAAATTGCCTGCGTTTCGCCAATATCAATACCTTGGACTTTTACTTCTTTTTCGCTGGGTACATCGGGTAAGTGTTGGTGTGTTTTGATGTATTGCTCTACTTCTGTTAGTGTGCGGAGATTGTAGTTGGATTTGAAGACATAATCTGGCCAACCTGTTTGGGTGACTTTTATTTTTTTGGTTGTTACCGTACCATTAAAATTTGCATTTGTACCTGAAATTGGTTTATTAATAGTCCAGTTTGCACCATCAAAATAAGTTTGAGCAGAAGCACCGTTACTACTATTATACCAATAAACAGTTGAGCCATTAAGGATATTTGAACTATACTGAAAACTTGTTGTACCATCTGAATTTACTGTAAATGCCCCCCCCCTTGCTGATAATGTATTAGCAACATTCAAAGCGTAATTTACTGTTACATCTGCTGTAGTTGAATTAAGAAATATTGATGTATAACCTGTTGAAGTATTATAAGCATTAGAACTTACTGAAGAACTAAATGTTGCACTTGTACCAGATAAAGTCCCGGTAAAATTAGCATTACCTGTTCTACTATCTATGGTAAATAAATCAGTATAACTTGAATAAGGATAGGTTCCATTACCTCTTGTTACAGCCCATGTTGCAGTTCCTGAATTTGCAGAACTTGAACCACCTATAACATTATTAATTACGTTTGTTGCAGAACTTAAATTTAAACCAATACCAGATATATATCCAGTATTTCCACCGTTTCCATAATAAAAAAATTTAAACCCGGCTGCTGAACCTAAATCTAATGTTGCGTATGGGCTGGCAGTGCCAATTCCGACATTAGAATTAAATGTAGTAGTTCCACCTATATAATTTACTCCTGTGTTATCTTGTAAAAATCCGTAATTAGAAGATGAGCTTCTTTGAGCATAATTTACAAATTGTGCGATGTTAGCATTATTGAAGTATGTACCTAACAAAGCAGTTCCGTTAGAGTTTGCTGTTCCTGATAAAACACCTTGTGCATTAGAAAAGCTTGCACTCGTTCCGGTAATAGCTCCATCAAATACAACTGTAGACGGTGCATATAAGTGTAAATTTCCATTAGAAGCATATAATCCATAACCGTAATCACCGACTGCAATCGAAGGTGCTCCAGAATTACCATACCTTGAACTAAGTACAATATTATAAAATGTTGCATTTCTGTTTGCATCAAAGTATAGAGCATTTTGAAACGAACCACCTGTTTGTGTTGTTGATTGTTGAATAGCATAGTCCCCATAAGCTGCTTGGTCATTTAATATTCTCCAAGTTCTTGATGATGTATTAGAGCCATAAATCCAATCAATAGCATAACCAGCAGTCATGTGTAACTCATTATTGCCTACTGTTAATAATCCGGTAAGTGTCCCTCCACTCAATGGTAAATAATCTGTATACTCAGTATAGTTCTTTAAATAATTATCAGCAGCCTGTTTACCTTTTCGTTTGCTTATCTCCTTATACTTTATATAGCTGGTGAAGTTTCTAAATACAAGTGCTTTCTCTATTGGATTTGTTGTCTCAGATCTTGCTGCTGTTACACTTATTGTTATAGCGGCTAAAAAAAATGTCAGGTGCTTCATGTATTGTGTATTTAAAGGTTTATTTATTGATTGTTTTTGTTTTGATTGACTGCTTGTGTTCGTTTTACTTTTTTGTTTTGTCTTTTTTTCACTTTTCACTTAAAAAGTATACCCTATTCTAAATAATATCGGTTGTGATGTAGGTATATGTTGTTTGTTTAGCAGGTCGTACAGGAGTTGCAGGTTACCTTTCTTCTTGCCGATGCTGTACTTCTTGTTAGTCCGATCAGTCCGCTCTGCTGCCATTTGCTGTAATCGTTTAACTGCGGTATTTTATCAAAGCCTTGCATATAGTTTTGCTCATAACCGCCTGTTATCCAGATACTGCCTTTGAGTTTGATGTCTATATAACTTCTCAGGCCTATGTCTTGATTACTTAACCTGATATTGTTGATGCTGTTACCCCATCCTAACTTGTAGCTGGCTCCGATGTCGATGATGCTTTTGTCGTTGAGTTTGTAGCCTACCGTTCCTGCTATATCACTGGTGTTGGGTAGTAATCCGTTCTTCTGTGATTGTATGTTGATGCCGTATTCTATTCTTTGCAGGAAGGTTTTGGTTTTCTGGCTATTGGGTTTGAAGCCCTGGGGCATGCCCCCATCCCCTGAAGGGGAGTTAGTGAATTGATTGAGTTTATCTTTTAACTGGCTTAATTGGCCCTGTGCCTGTTGTATTTGCTGCTGCAGATAATTACTTCCTCCTGCTGCATTGGTGCCTAAGCCTGTTCCTAATCTTTGCTGGATGAGTTGGTCTATGCTGGCTCTGGTTTGTAATCCTGCTAAAGCCTGTGGTGTGCTGTAATTATCGGGTAATCTGAATAATTGTGCTAACTGGCTGTTTTTGCTCATGAAGTCTTTGAAGGCTGGCAGTTCTCTTACGATGCCTATTGCTTTTTGCTCCAATTTGGTATCATCTTGGAGTAAGTTTTTGTATTCGGTGATTTGCTGCTGATAGTAGTAGGTTTGTTTATTGAAGGACTGTAATTGTCTGGTGATGCCGTACTGGTTGAGTGCCTGTTCTAATTGCTGTTGTCTGTCTTTGAGTAGTTGCTGAATATTGGTGGCTGATTGTAATTGCTGCTGGAGATTGTTGGTTGTTTGGTTTAGTGCTGTTAATTGGGTGAGTTGTGTTGGATTAATATTCTTTAGTTGGCTTAGGTATTTACTTGCTGTATTGATACTGTCTAAGCCGGGTATATAACTGTTTAATCCTTGCAGTTTGCCTGCTTTGTTTTGTAGCTGTTGCCGGAGTTTGGCATATCTGTCTTTTACGTTTCCGAAAGTTTGCTCTGCTTTTAAGCTGTCTTTTTTGGCTAATTCTTTTTTTAGTCGGGTTTCTTTCTTTTCTAATTTCTTTAGATAGTTACCTGTCTGTTTATCTATTCTTTTGCTTAGGGCTTCATAATGTTTGTTTACACTGCCAATAAGTTTTTGCTGGAGATTGATGCCTTTACTATACTGGCTATCTATTTGGGCTTGCAGGGCTATGGTAGCAAGTAGCAGCAATACTATTATTATCCGACTTTTTAACAAAGCAGTTCTGTTTAGGTATTTTTAAATAATTCCTGTTCCTCTCTTGCAAGAGGCTTTTCACTGATGTTTGAGGGATAACAAAAAGGGGAAATATTCTGATAAGTACTGTATGTGTAGTTATTCAAATATTTAGTTGAATATAGAACACATTATTTTATAAAACAACTTTTTTATTGTTAATTAATTTTATTTTAGGGTGTTTTTGTATACTTCATTTAACCTATATTTATCAGTTGCTTATACTTGTATTTGTTAGTTTCTTTCATCGCTAAAATTGCAATCACCTTCTGAATTATTAGTATACCTATATTTGAGTTCGTTTTATTTATTGCAATTTAATAGTTACTAAAATGAGTATTAATTTCACATTTTATCATTTTATCTCGCTCGCTTTACTGCTTTTACTATATTGTATAAACACAGTAGATGATAATATCTATAGGGTTATGTAGATAATTAATATTCGAATAAAGATAAATCAGACAGCGGAATAATGTTAGGTTATGAGCTAAATTCATACCATAATTAACAGATAATGAAAGAAGACAAAAATTCGAGTTGAAGAAAGAAACATGGGAGATTGAGGAATAAGTAACACTAATGGTGCTTAAAAAGCTATAACAACAAATCGAAGTATTAAAAAACCGAAATCAATATTTAAATCAACTAAACCGAAAAGTGGAGGGGATAGAAGAAAGGTATGTTGAGGGAAATTTATCTAAAAAGTTATACGAAAAATATACTAATAAATATAGACAGGAGTTTGAAGGAATTAAGAAAGAAATTGATTTAAGTCGATTTGAAAGTTTGAACTTGGACAAAGCGATTGAAAATGAATTAAATATTTTGCAAAACCCTTTACAGTTATGGCTTTCAAGCGACTATGATGATAAACAAAGATTACGGTATTTTATCTATCCTTAAGGAATTAGATAAAATAAAGAAAATAAGCAAGTTCGAACTCAGCGAATTAATAGTATAATCTCTTTAATTATAGACATGCAAGAGTACAGCAGATAATAAAAAAAATCACTTACAAAAAAGTGATCTTCATTCTTGCTTGGTAGCCCCGACAGGAATCGAACCTGTATCAAAGCGTTAGGAATGCCTCATTCTATCCATTGAACTACAGGGCCTTAGGTTGCGAAAATAACTATTCTGCCGATTTGTATTCACATCTCATTGCTGCATTTTTGTTTTTTATTAATTTCAATGCTAACAAAAACATTTGATGCAACTATTTACTGTAGTTTGCAATCTTTTAGCTGAGAATATTTAACTTGAAAACTATACTTCTATATCAACGCTGGTTTGTTATTGTTACAGTATTTTCCTCCATACAAGTTAGTGCACAATGCCCTGCCAATATTGGCTTTGAACAAGGTGACTTTACAAATTGGATTTGCAGTATAGGTAAAGTAGACGGAACAGGCACTGTAAGTGTAAGCGGAACTGCCCCTGTACCCGGCAGACATACCATGCTTAAAAATACTTTTCCGCAAGCTAAAGACCCCTTTGGCCATTTTTCAGTAAATTGCCCTAATGGAAGTAATTACTCTATTCAGTTAGGTAACAGCAGCACCGGTGCACAGGCAGAAAGAGTAAGCTATGAGTTTACAATTCCGGCCGGGCAGAATATTTTCAGCATCATTTATAATTATGCAGTGGTGCTTCAAAACCCGAATCATAATCCATACGAACAGCCAAGGTTTACGGCTTATGTGTTTGATGTAAACGCCAATCAATATATAGATTGTCCCTCTTTTTCATTTGTGGCTGATGGTAATTTACCCGGCTTTAAACAATCTGATGTTGATAAAACTGTTCTGTATAAAGAATGGTCGCCCGTAACTATTAAGTTAATAGGCTATGCAGGAAAAACCATACGATTAGAGTTTACCACCAATGATTGTACAAAAGGTGGCCACTTTGGTTATGCATATGTTGATGTAAATGAAAACTGTACATCTCCCATAAGCGGTAATGTTTTTTGCAATGGTCAAAGTAAAATTTCGCTTACTTCACCTTTTGGTTTTAAACAATACGATTGGTACGATTCTTCATTCAGCAATCAATTAGGTTCATCAAACGTATTAACCCTATCTCCTCCTCCACCTGTAGGTACAAAAATTGCTTTGATATTAACTCCTTATCCCGGTTACGGATGTTTAGATACCGTTTACACAACCATTCAACAATCGCCTGATGCTTTTAATTTTATATTGAAAGATTCGGTAAGCAGTTGTATTAATTTGGGTGCTGATATTACCAAACCAATTGTAAGTGCAGGCAGTACGCCTAATTTAAACTTTTATTATTACACAGACCCGGATGGATTGATTTATTTGGGTACACCTAAGAACGTTACCTCTGCAGGAACTTATTATATAAAAGCTCAGAATACTGCGGGGTGTACAGACATAAAACCTATTACAGTTTTTATTAATCCATCACCTGATGTTAAATTGGCTTCTGCTATCAATAATAGTACTGTTGCTATTTGTAAACCGGCTGTGCTTGATTTAACAAGTTCATCAGTAGTAAATGTAAACGGAAACTACAATATTTCTTACTGGAAAGATATTGATGCTATAATCAGTTTACCATCCCCCAATAATATTCAGTCAAGCGGCACTTATTATATTAAAGCAACGGATAATTATGGCTGTTATACCACATTGCCTCTAACTGCTTTGGTTGATAACCCGCCCGTTTTTTCAGTAACACCTTTAATTACTGATTGCGGATTTGCAAGTATTAACATAAACAAAAGCGTAACCGGTATAGCAGGCAATTATACCTATTCTTACTGGACTGATGCTGCAACATCCAATCCGCTAAACAATACCGATAGTATTGTACAAAGCGGCACTTATTATATTAAGGCCAATACAGCTCTGGGCTGTTCAACAACTTTACCCGTTACGGTAAAAGTTAATCCAAATCCAACTCTTACGGTAAGTAATCCATCTCCTGTTACTTTTCCTGTAACAGTTGATGTGTACTCAACCTTTAGTAAATTAAACGGGATCAATTATTCCTTCTGGAAAAATGCAGCATTAACCAACCCTGTAACTAACCCTGCAAGTTTAGATTCTTCCGGTACTTACTACATAAAAGCTACAGATAGCTTAGGTTGTACAGCAGTAAAAGCAATCAGCGTTGTTATAAAAGAACCCACCATTGTTCCGCCCAACGCCTTTTCTCCTAATGGCGATGGTATTAACGATACCTGGCAGATTCAATATTTACATGCAAGAAACCCACAATGTGTTGTGCAGGTATTTAACAGAGCAGGGCAAATGGTTTTTCAATCTAACGGTTATGCAAAACCTTGGGATGGCAGATACCAAGGAAATCTGTTGCCATTCGGAACATATTACTACATCATTAAACAAAATAGTTTCAGCCAACCTATAAGCGGCAGCATTACTATTCTTCCATAATGCTTATTTTCATAAAAATTATTTACGCCATGAAAAAATTATTCTTTTCTGTAATCTGTTGTTTTGCTTTCACTTTTATATTTTCTCAAAACAAACCTGTTGTTAATGCCAATCATATTGCATTTTATGTGGTAAAATTAGCTGAAGCAAAAAAATTTTATCATAACATTATAGGCTTAGATACCATTACAGAACCATTTCATGACGGCAAGCATTGCTGGCTTACAACAGGCAATGGTGTTGCTATACATTTAATTGAAGGAGCAACAGTAAAGAAAGATTATTATAAAAACAATCACACCTGTTTTAGTGTTGCTTCTATTCAATCATTTATGCAAAAATTAAAAGAAAATAACATTGGGTGGGAAGATGTGGCAGGAACTAAAAATGCTGTTACCACCCGCCCCGATGGCGTTCATCAAATATGGTTACAAGACCCCGATGGTTACTGGATAGAAATTAACGATGCGAAATTTTAAATGCTGCAATTAAGCATTGCCATTATCTTTGCCGCCCATAATTACAGGCAATGAAGTTTTATAATTTTATTATTAAGTATCGTTTGGTTTTAAGCCTAACATTGGCGGTTGTTGGCATTTTGTTGAATGTAACAGGCACAGGTTTCTGGCCAACATTCCCATTGTATTTTATAAGTGCAATAGGCATATTCACTAACTTTTTTATCGGTCCATTACGGTTAATACAAGAGCCGATGGAAGCAGGAAGAGTTGAAGAAGTTGAAAAGATTTTGAACACTATTAAATTTCCTAATCTTTTATACAAGCCGATTCGTTCTACTTATTACACTATTAAAGGTAATATGGCCATGATGAAGCAGGACTTTGATGCTGCTGAAAAACATTTGAAAAAAAGCAGTGCATTAGGTGCACCAATGCCTGAAGCAGAAGGAGCCAATAAATTACAATTAGGAATGATGGCAATGCAGAAAGGAAATTTAAGAGAAGCAGAAGGCTATGTACGTGCAGCCATACGTGCAGGCATTCCTGATAAAGAAAGCGAAGCAGTTGCTTATTTAAGTATGTGCCAGATTTTTATGAATAAAAGAGAATTCAGGGCAGCAAAAGATTTCTTTAGAAAAGCAAAAGCATGCAAGCCTAAAACACAACAGGTTGTTGACCAGATTAAAGAATTGGAAAAATATATTTCAAGAATTCCGGGATAAAATAAAAAGCCTCACAGCTGTGGGGCTTTTTTATTATGTTTTGGATTGAAAAAAATATTTTTCAGAATAATAAACCCGAAAATTATCGGAATAATAAGGAACCCCATTCCAATCGAAAATTTATTTCCATTGTTGCGATAAATCAATATTAAGCTTGCAATGGCAAAACAAATATTGAATGTTCCTGAAAAGTTACAAATACTCATTAACTCATATTTCTCAAATGAATATGGAATTTTACAAAGTGCTATAATACCAGTTATAACAGCAAGTGAATATCCAAATAAAACCTCTAATAATACTGCCAGATTATTATATTCATTTTCGTTTTTAATTCCTATAATGAAAACATATCTCCAAAACAAAGTCCAGATTGCAGCAACAAGAGTAATAATTAGCTGTTTGTTTCTGGTCATGCTTATAATTTAAAAATTTAAAATAAATATACCATAGTATCTATAATAAAAAACACCCCGTAATGCGAGGTGTTGATATCTTAACTTCTGTTAATTTCTATTTTACCTATTCATACTCGCTAAGAACTCTTCATTGTCTTTAGTGCCACGCATACGTTTCAGCAATTCATTCATGGCTTCTTCGGTATTCATATCGTTGATGTATAAACGCAGAATATTCATACGTTGCAATACTTCTTTATCTAACAATAAATCATCTCTACGCGTTGAAGAGGAAACTAAATCTATGGCAGGGTAAATACGTTTGTTAGCCAATCTTCTGTCTAACTGTAATTCCATATTACCTGTTCCTTTAAATTCTTCAAAAATTACTTCATCCATTTTACTGCCTGTTTCAATTAAGGCTGTTGCTAAAATGGTTAAGCTGCCGCCATGTTCAATTTTACGTGCTGCACCAAAAAACTGTTTAGGTTTCTGCATAGCATTTGCTTCCACACCACCACTCAATACTTTACCACTGCTTGGTGCAACTGTATTGTGTGCACGAGCCAAGCGGGTAATACTATCTAATAAAATAATTACATCATGTCCGCATTCAACCAAACGTTTTGCTTTTTGTAATGCAATGGTGCTAACCTTTACATGCTTTTCTGCAGGTTCATCAAATGTACTTGCCAATACTTCTGCTTTAACGCTGCGTTCCATGTCAGTTACCTCTTCCGGTCTTTCATCAATCAACACCACCATTAAATAACATTCAGGGTGGTTAGCAGCAATAGCATTGGCAACTTCCTTCAATAACATTGTTTTACCCACTTTTGGTTGGGCAACAATTAATCCACGCTGGCCTTTACCTATCGGCGTAAACAAGTCCATTATACGTGTACTGTAATTACTGGGAGTAGTAAAGAGGTTTAATTTTTCGTAAGGGAATAACGGCGTTAAATAATCAAAAGGTACACGGTCTCTAACTTCTTCAGGCTTCTTTCCGTTAATGCTATCAACTTTTAATAAAGCGAAATATTTTTCACCTTCTTTCGGCGGGCGAACTGAACCATTAACTGTATCACCGGTTTTTAAACCGAATAACTTTATTTGAGAAGGAGAAACATACACATCATCAGGAGATGATAAATAATTATAATCTGATGAACGTAAAAAACCATAACCATCAGGCATCATTTCCAAAACACCTTCACCATTAATTATACCATCAAATTCAATATTAAAAACAGGCTCTTTTTTAAAGCTTCTTTGATATTGATTGTTGGAAGATGAAGACTCTTCAACAACAGATGCCGCTTCTTCTGTAACAGGCTCATTAACTGTTTCTGTAGCCTGTAACATTTGTTGTGCAAGGCTTGCTATACCTGCATCTTCATCGCTTGAAACAACAGGCTCAACTTCTTCAACTTTAGCTTTTTTTATTTTAGGCCTTGCTTTTTCTTTTTTAGGAGCTTCTGTTACAACTTCTGCCTCTTCGGTTCCTGTTGAAGTAGAAGTTTTTACAGTAATAGGTTTGCGGGTTCTTACTTTTTTAGTCTCTTTAGTTTCAGACGATTGTACAGCCTGACTATCTAAAATTTTATACACCAGCTCTTGTTTGTTTAGTTTTTTAGCATCTGCAATATTCAGTTGCTCGGCAATATCCAGCAACTCAGGCACCAGCATGTCGTTTAATTGTAGAATGTCGTACATAAGTGTGTTTAAGTGAGGGGAAAAAAGCTTTTGATAAGCTGATTAAATTTCTTGTAGTTGGTAATAAATTGAAATTGATTTTTTGAAACTTATTTCGGTTGTGATAACCTGAAAGATTTAGTTGATGAAGCAGCGGGGTTATAAAACTATACTGTATCAACCCGTTTCATTTGCAATGTTAGGTAGTTTTTTATTAATGAAACAAAAAATTATTAACATATCAAAATGCCGTTGAAACTCAGCCCTAATACATTATTATTTCCTGTACCCGCCTTATCCATTTATCATCAAATCCTTTGCATTCTTCTTTCTCCTGAAGGTTTCTCAGGCTTATATTTGCAGCCTTTATAACGTTCAAGGTTCAAAGTTTACTGTTTAAGATTAGCGTATATCAACTTTAAACTGTTAAACCCTCAAACTTTAAACTCCAAAATCATGTTTAACAACAGAACAAAAATTAAAACATTATTGCAGGGCAATTATGTTGGCGAGCAAGTAACAGTTATGGGTTGGGTACGTACTTTTCGTAACAACCAGTTTATAGCAATAAATGATGGCAGTACCAATAATAATTTACAGGTTGTTGTTGCATTAGGTTTATTGAACGATGAAACCTTGAAACGCATTACAACCGGTGCTTCTTTGAAAGTAAGCGGTGAAATAGTTGCTTCTTTAGGTAAGGGGCAAACCATAGAATTAAAAGCAGTAACAGTTGAAATTTTAGGTGATAGTGATGCTGAAAAATATCCATTGCAACCCAAAAAACATAGCCTTGAATTTTTACGTGAAATAGCCCATATGCGTTTCAGAACAAACACATTCGGTGCTGTCTTTCGTATAAGACATGCTTTGGCTTTTGCAGTTCATCAATTTTTTAATGAAAAAGGTTTTGTGTATTTGCACACACCAATCATTACTGCAAGCGATGCTGAGGGTGCAGGCGAAATGTTTAAAGTAACTACACTGCCGGTTGATGGTTCCGCTCCTAAAAAGGAAGATGGCTCAATTGATTTTGCAGAAGACTTTTTTGGTAAAGCTACCAACTTAACTGTAAGCGGGCAATTAGAAGGAGAATTAGGTGCTATGGCTTTCAGTGAAATTTACACATTCGGACCAACCTTCAGAGCAGAAAATTCAAACACTACAAGGCACCTGGCAGAGTTCTGGATGATTGAACCTGAAATGGCTTTTTGCGATATTGAAGACAATATGAACCTTGCTGAAGAATTCATTCAATATTTAATTCGTTATGCAATGAAGCATAATAAAGAAGATTTAGAATTTTTAGATGCCCGCCTTGCAGAAGAAGAAAAACAAAAGCCTCAGAATGAAAGGCAGGAATTTGGTTTGATTGAAAAATTAAAGTTTGTTACTGATAATAAATTTGAACGCATTACTTATACAGAAGCCATACAGATTTTATTAGATTCTCCACACTACAAAAAGAAAAAATTTAAGTACGATGTTAGTTGGGGAATTGATATGCAGAGTGAACATGAACGTTATTTGGTAGAAAAACATTTTAAAAAACCGGTTATTGTAACCGGTTATCCTGCTGCTATTAAAGCATTTTATATGCGTTTAAATGATGGTTGTGAAGCAGGTAAAGAAACCGTTGCTGCTATGGATATTTTAGCACCGGGTATCGGCGAAATTGTTGGTGGCAGCCAAAGAGAAGAACGCTATGATGTATTGGTTGAAAAAATGAATAAATTTCATATACCTGTTGAAGAAATGAGTTGGTATTTAGATACCCGCCGCTTTGGCTCTGTGCCCCACGCAGGCTTTGGTTTAGGCTTTGAAAGAATGGTGCAATTTGTAACAGGTATGACAAACATAAGAGATGTAATTCCTTTTGCAAGAACACCGAAGAATTGTGAGTTTTAATTCTTTTATAAAGTATTTGCAATAATTTTTTGAAATTAAAAGTGGCAGCCTATATTTGCAGCCCTTTATTGATGGTGCGGTAGCTCAGTCGGTAGAGCAAAGGACTGAAAATCCTTGTGTCGGCGGTTCGATCCCGCCCCACACCACTTTCAAGTCATAAAACCCACGCTTAAGCGTGGGTTTTATATTTCAGGGCTCGAAACGGTGTTTCGTTTCTTTTTAATTCTCTTTTCATTTAAGATTATTTCCCAATACTTTATTATCAAATCTGCAAGTCGTTATCCTCGTGCTTTGGTATACCTTAAAAATGATTTTTCAGTTTTATAACCGGATATAGTTGTTTATTGTTGCGGTGTACTGAGGTCTATATTATGTTCTTCTGACTTTTCTTTTTTTGTAGCTAATTTTCCGAATTTCCAAGTAAAATTTATTCCGATAGAACGATATGGAACACTACGTATGCTATTCGTTATAAATCCGGGCCCATAAAGATCTGTTTGCTGATCTACATATATGGCGAGAAAGTTATTGGCAGTTAATGCGATGCTACCATTCTTATTCCAAAACTGTTTTCTAATGGCTACACTATAAGATGTGAAAGATGGATAGAATCCTTGTGCCTCGCGGTGCGATGAGTTATAGTTTCCAAAAAATTCTGCCGATAGATTATCTGAAAATTTGTAAGCGGCATTCGCAGTAAAACGGTAGATGGTAGTGTTTGAATTATATCCGGAATCTACCTGATTGATAGTTTGCCTGTAGAATGTAATAATATTAGACCTGATACTGAGCTTTTCAGTTATATGCAGATCTAAGAAAAAATTGATACCCATATTTTCTTCAATCCCGATATTTTTTCGTGTTGTAACAGCAACATTAGTATACGTTGAATCTCCAACTTTAATAGACGGATAATAAACAATAAATGGTTGAATATCGCCATTACTTTGCCTGTAAAAAAGCGTTGCCATAAATGAACCTATTTTGCCCAAATCGTTGTTATAGGAAGCTTCATAGCGATCCCAAACTTCAGGTTTTAAAACAGGATTACCGGTAGTAATATTCTTAGGGTCACTGGCATTTATATAGGGATTTAAATCTGAATAATCAGGTCTGTTGATTCTTATAGTAAAACTCAATTTGATAGTTTGCTTTTCGTCAATCTTTTTCAAAAGGAAAATAGAAGGGATTAAAGTGTTATAGCCATTTTGTATGTTTTGTTTGGCATTTGCATAAAATGCATTTATCTGAGTACGTTCATATCGTCCGCCTAATCTTGCCTCAAACAATTTTCCAACAGGAAAATTCAGTTCGCTATAAATGGCATACACTTTTTGATGATAACCTAAATCATTAGAAAATGCTGCATTATATAAATAAGATTTTGTTTTTGCATCCCAAACCAAAGAATTGGGAGTACTGGAAATATCATATCCACTAAATTTTCCCCCTAAGCCTAAAGTTATTTTTTTTGTTAATGGCTGTGTATAATCAGTTTTTACTTCATATTCATTTTCTTTTGCGGGGTTATTATTTCTTGTCCCATAGATTAAAGAATCTATTGGTTGTAAATATTGATCGTTTCTGGCAATGGTTTGATTATTTCCAAAACTTCCGTCAGCTGCAATTTCAAGTGATTGTTCTTTATTATTAAAATTATGCTTATAATTTATACTTGGATCTACTGTGTATTGGCTGAATGAATTGGCTGCATCATTTATTGAATTAGTCTTTGAAATAATTGCTCCGGTTGCATCTTGAATTTGCTCAGTTTGATTTTTCAAACCATTAAACTTGTTCCCGAAATTGTGATAACCCATTGAGCCTGAAATACTGTTCTTATCATCAATACTCCAGTCAAATCCAATACCGCTTTGAAATCCATGCCTTGTAAAATCACTGTTTCCTGCTTGTTGTAAAATAGCTTTATTGTGTACGGAATCAGTGGAAATACGGCTAAAAGCTGAAGGCGTGGTGGTTACAATTCTTGCATTTCCATTTGCAAAAGCATTAAGTCCAAATTTTCCTTTCCTTGCATTAATATTAAGAGAACCGTTTTGTACAATTGTTCCAACTGTTAAAGAAACATTACCATTGGTTCCCTGTATTGTATTATGTTTTAAAATAATATTGATAATACCTCCTGTTCCCTGTGCATCATATTTTGCACCGGGATTGGTAATTACCTCAATACTCTTTATTTGATTAGCAGGAATAGCCTGCAGAACATCTGTAATATTACTTCCGAAAATTGTTGAAGGTTTACCATTAATCAGGAAAAGAATACTTGAATTCCCTTGCAATTCCACATTTCCGTCAACATCAACTGAAACCTGCGGAACTTTTTTAAGAATATCTGTAGCCACGCCTGTTTGTGATGTGATATCTTTTTCTGCATTGAAAACGACTTTATCAATTTTGTTTTCAATCAATTTAGCGGTAGCAGTTACCACAACAGCTTCTAAACTATTGATTTCTCTTTTAACAAAAATCTGTTTTAAATCAACTATTTGATTCTTAGAAGAGAGCGTAATATTTTTTAGCGTTATTTTCTTGAAGCCAACAAATGCGATGAGCATATCATAATTTCCGGAAGAAATTCTATTGAGTATAAAATTACCGGTTGAATCAGAAGTAGTTCCTGTTAGTGGAGCAGTTTTACCGGAACGGTATAAAGTGATTGTTGCATATTCAACGGGGCGATTACTAACTGAGTCTATTATCTTTCCAAAAATTTGCCCACCGTTTTTGTCATTATTTTTTGTTTGACTGTTTGATGTAAAAACTACCAATAAAAATGCAAAACAAATTATACTTCCTTTCATATTACCTGAACTGAGATTTTAAAAAATATAAAATTACTCTTCAATTCTGAGGAAATTCTAAAGATATGGGTAACACTTAGGGTTTTATTAGTTGCTCTAATAACCCAAAATTCTATGAAGCTAAAAGAAACGGGCAGATATGATTAAACGATAGAAAATTCCATTAAAAGAAGAATAGAAACACTTTTAAAAACCTTCTATTGTTTACTTGCAAAAAGCGGAGTAACAATTTTGGCAGCAACTTTTTTGCGGTAATTTTTAAACATGCTTTGCCATTGAATTTTTAATACACCAAAAACACCTTCTTTTAAAATACCCTTACTCATTTTGCTGTAACCAATCTTTCTGTCAATAAATGTAATGGGTATCTCTACTATTTTAAACCCAAGCTTCCATGCTGCAAATTTCATTTCTATCTGAAAAGCATAACCCACAAAATTGATAGCATCAAAATTGATTGTTTCCAAAACTCTTCTTGTATAACAAACAAAACCAGCAGTGGGGTCGTTTACAGGAATCCATGTTATTAATTTAGTATATAAAGCTCCTCCTCTGGAGTATAATTTTCTATCAATTGGCCAGTTTTCTGTTTTACCTCCACTTACATAACGGCTACCTACTGCAATATCTCCCAACCTGTCTTTACAGGCAGTATATAATCTTTCTAAATCAAATGGATTATGTGAAAAGTCTGCATCCATTTCAAACACATATTCATAACCGTTTGCCAATGCCCATTTAAACCCGTGAATATAAGCAGTACCCAAGCCCTGCTTACCTTTACGTTCTTCAAGATATAATTGATTAGGGTATTTTGGCATTAACTCTTTTACAATTTCAGCGGTACCATCAGGAGAATTATCATCAATAATAAGTACATGATAATTTTGATGAAGTGAAAACACAGCCTGCACAATTGCAGTTATATTATCCTTCTCATTGTAGGTTGGTATAATTACAAGTTTTTCCAATATAGGGGGTAGTTGGTATAATGAAGTTACAACTTTAAACCAATGTTTACTTTTTTCAATGTTATTTTCGGTAAAATATTCATATTAGCCTTTTTTTAACAGTGTTCTGTTAAGAATTTCTGTGAGCTTTTGTTTTGTGTTCATAGAAAAGTCTCCCTTCATCATCCAATCATAATATTGTGGTTCTTCTTTTAAAACCTGTGTTACAGGCTTTCCTTTATGCTTACCGAAATTAAATACTTCAACTCCATTCTCTCTTACAAACCTTCTTGCAAAATCTACAATATCATCTTCTCCTGTAAACTTTACAATACTTTGAACATTGTTACCTATTTGAGGATAACGCAACACCTGTGCCTCTAATACTTCCCAGGTGGCAGTTGCATCTGCTTCTGCAGAATGTGCACCATCTAACTGTTTATCACAATAAAATTTATAAGCAGCACTTAAAGTTCGCTGCTCCATCATATGAAATATCTTTTGCACATCTAAAGTTTTAATACCATCTGTACTAAACTCTAAACCTGCACGCAAGAATTCTTCAATTAACATAGGTAAATCAAACCGGTTGCTGTTATAACCGGCCAAATCACAATGTTGTAAAAATTGTTTTATTTCATTTGCAATTTGTTTAAAGGTCGGAGCATCTTTTACCATTTCATCTGTAATACCATGTACATCACTCGATGCCTTAGGAATGGGCATTTGCGGATTAATCAGTTTTCTTTTTACCTGTTTAGTTCCATCGGGTAAAATTTTTACAATAGCAATTTCTACAATCCTGTCTGTGCTGATGTTGATACCTGTTGTTTCTAAATCAATAAATGCAAGCGGGTTAGTAAGTTGTAAATTCATTCAATGGATTTTATGTGTGGGCGAAAGTAACACAGATTAAGCATCGTTGTGTCACTCACTTGTACGTTCTGTTCTTTATTCAACTTTTCTTCACCGCAAAGAATATAGTAAAAATAGTTAGGGAGATTCCATAAAAATATCAGCCTCATTTTTTATTAAAGTAAGATGTGAGGGTTAATTGCCTCTATACATATTCCCAAGTCCAGCGTTGGTTGGGTGTACCGCCTTGAGATTTTGGAAAAAGTTGCACCGGTACATAAGGTAAGCCCGAAGGAGCTTGATGGATATTTGATTTGTAAGCATCTCCTCCACTCCTTTCTTTCTGATCTTGATCTTCGATAGTTGGAGTTGCTTCTAAAAAGTAAATTATGTCGGTATCGTAATAATAATCACTACCTCCAAGATCGTAAGCAATCATATCATATTCGCCATCTGTAATATAAAAGTTATAGGCTCCTCCTGTTTTAGCTCCGCCGGGAGGGTTTCCTGGAGAGCGGTCATGGTCAATAGAAGTTTGATTGTTAATTGCATGTCCACAAACAATAAAAGAAGTTTCATCATACTCACCAGTATTTCCGTATGCTAAATAACATCCGGTTCCATAATGCCTGATAAAGAAAAAACCATCGCTAAATCCTCTTTCAAAAGTGAAATAAAAATCATGATTATTTAAATCTAATGGTGCAGCTATAACAGGGTAGCCAAAAATTTGCCTATTAAAAAGGCTTGTATCCAGGGCCAATGCTAAAGGCATGTTATTGGTATATTCCATTAAATATGGATAATAGTTTAATATCCTTACCGGTTTTCCGAATTCAGGGAGTGGGTAGATAGCCATAATTAAATATTTAAGTTTCTAAGATAACGATTTCGGTTATTGATTGATTATTTCTTTTGCAAAAGCAATCATATCCAAACCATCATAATTACCGCTACTCATTAATAACAAGTTAGTATTTGTATAATCCTGTTCATGTAAAAAATTGTTCAATGTTTCTTTATCATTCATTACCAATAAGCCTTCTTTTGCAAAACCTTCCATCACTTTTTCTTTGGGTAATAAAGGCATACGTTTTAATTCCAATGCATGTTTGCTGTAAAACACAACAGCCACATCAGCTTTATCCATTGCACCTTTATATTCAGTCATAAAATTTTCATTCAAACTGCTGAATGTATGCAGTTCTAAAATGGCAATTAATTTACTATCTGGGTATTGTTGTTTAACAGCATTAATGGTAGCAATTACTTTGCTTGGTGCATGTGCAAAATCTCTGTACACATTGGTAGTTTCATTGTTTGCTAATAACTCTAAACGTTTGGCTGCACCGGTAAAATTGCTGATAGCATTTACAAAATCATTGGCAGCAATGCCCAATTCTTTACAAACAAAATAAGCTGCATTTAAATTGAGCAAATTATGATTACCGAATACTTTTATTTCTTTTGTTACATCTTCAATGGTAATGGTTGTTTTACCGTTATGAATACTATGAACAGGCAAAGCATACGATTGATAACGAATATCATTTCGTTTATGTTGCTCAACCATTTCTTTCAATACAGCATCACTTTCATTATAAATTAAAATGCCGCCTTTTTCAATTTTATTAATGAAGATGACAAACTGTTCTTTATAGTTTTCGAATGTGGGGAAGATATTAATATGATCCCATGCAATACCTGTAATTACTGCAATATGCGGAAATAAAAAATGAAACTTTGGTTTGCGTTCAATAACACTTGCAGGGTATTCATCAGCTTCGCAAACAACAATAGGTGCATCAGTAATATTTACACTTTGTTCAAAACCTTCCAGCTTTGCACCAACTAAATAATCAAAGCTTTTTTGGCATTGCTTCAGCACATGCATTACCATACTGGTGGTGGTGGTTTTACCGTGACTGCCACCAATAGCAACACGGATTTTATCTAAACTCTCCTGATAAATATATTCAGGAAAGGAATAAATTTTCAGGCCTGATTCCTTTGCTTTTATTAATTCAGGATTATCCGCTTTAGCATGCATCCCTAAAATAATGGCATCAATATCTTTTGTAATGATTTCAGGTTGCCAACCTATTGCTTCTGGCAGTAACCCTTCTTTTTCTAAATTAGTTTTAGCAGGCTCAAAAATTTCATCGTCAGTCCCAGTAACCTGATAACCTTTTTTGTGCAATGCAATGGCTAACTGGTGCATTACACTTCCACCTATAGAAATAAAATGTACTCTCATGTTAAATCATGAATTTTTAAGACTGTTTTGGGGCAACATTTAATACCTAACCCCTATCTTCGTAAAAAGAGGTCGCAAAATACGTTGATTAAACAATTCACTTCTATGAAAAAAATAATTGCTGTTTTAGTTTTTGTTCTTGCGTTATGTGCAATACTACAATCTTGTGCACCCGCTCGTGGAAAAGGTTGCCCGACTACTAACCCACGTTATTTCAGACCATAATTCTCTTTAATTCTTTTTGTTTTATAATGGATTGGATTAAGCTTACACAAATGGAACAGTTGCAGGAAATTAAGCAACAATCTTTCGCACAACCGCAGGTAATTTTTAAACACAGTACCTGTTGCAGTATAAGTTCTGTTGCTTTAAACAGATTAGAAAGAACTGAAAAACCTGCCGGCATAGATTTCTACTACTTAGATTTAATTGCTAACAGAAACATTTCTAATGCTGTTGCCGAAACTTTTCAGGTTTATCATGAATCTCCTCAAATTTTATTGATTAAGAATGGTGAATGTATTTATGATGAAAGCCATTCAGGTATTAATATTGACGATATAGTACAAGAAGCATTTTCTGCTAATTAAGTTTAACTTTAGAAAAAATTATTGTATGATTATTACTGTTTTCGGTGCTACGGGAATGGTTGGCAAACATGTTGTGCAGCAAGCTTTAGCAAAAGAATTTACTGTAAAAGCATTTGGACGAAACGTAGAAATCTTTTTAGATGAAGCTAATAAAAACACCCATCTTATTGTCATTAAAGGTTATGTATTTGATAAAGATGAAGTGTATGAAGCTGTTAAAGGCTCAGATGCTGTAATATCTTTATTGGGCGGAAGTTTTGACGGAAAAGATAAAACACGCAGCCTTGGTATTAAAAACATAATTGCACAGATGGAAAAAGCTAATGTGCACAGAATTATTGCCTTAGGCGGAATGGGCATTTTAAATGCAGATAAATCAGGTAATTTATTATTGCATAGCCACTCTTATCCTGCTGAATATTTACCGGTTGGTTTAGAGCATGAAGAAGCTTATAACTATTTAAGACATTCTGCATTAAACTGGACGTTCATTTGTTCTCCTGATATTATTGATGCTGATGCAACAGGAAATTTTGTAACGAATAAAGATTTTTTGCCCGAACCGAATCATAATAAAATTAATGCAGGCGATTTAGCTTTTTTTATGCTGAAAGAATTACATGATAATGAATTTGTAAAACATCGTGTTGGAATAAGTAATTAATATTTTAGACTTTTATTATTGTCATTTCGAGGTTCGTACCGAGAAATCTCATTATTATTTAAGTAGATTTCTCGTTGGGCAATCCCGAAGTTTCGGGACAATCTCGAAATGACGAATATTTATACATCAGTACAAACCCAAGCCAGACAAAGGTTTTCGAATAGCTGATAATTCAATTGCATGGTTGCATATACTTTAGGATGCACGAAGCAAGCGTTAATTATTCCGGCATCGGTTAAAGCTGAAAAATTTAATTGAAGCATTGTTTTAAAATCAACTTCTCCCCAACCCCACCATTTAAACATAGCTTCTTTGCAAGACCATAATAATGTTGCAGTTTCGAATTTCGAGTTTCGGATTTTGAATTTTTCATATTCATCAGCACTTAAAAACTTTGGAGCTATCCTTAATACTTTTTCTTTGGGTATTTCAATATCAACACCTACTCTTTGGTTTTTGCTTACAATAGCTGCTGCATAATTACTACAATGGGAAATGGAGAAATGATATTGCTCATAAGGCAGGTATGGTTTTTTGGTATCGGCAATAAAAATTTCTTCATTAGGAAAATCAGGAAATAAAAATTTTAATAAGTACCTGCCTGCTAAATGTTGTAATCTTTTATGCGGATGTGTTATTATTCTTTGTAATGAAACGGTTTGTGTAAAAAAATCTTCCGGTTCAGTTATTTGCCAAACAGCGAGCTTTGTTGAGGGGTTAATATTTTGTTGATAAAACAAAGGCATTTGCGAATGTACGATGTACGATATAGGATTTACGATTTATATTGCGAAGTATTGCTGAAAATGAACAGAAAGTACAAGTGTGCGACGCAAGGAACGATGCTATGAAATATTTAAGCCGGTTACCAAAAAATCGTATATCGTACTTCTCAAATTGTATATTAAATGATTTTATCTGATAAACGAATTTTAGAAGAAATAGCAAAGGGTACTATTAAGTTAGAACCTTATAACCGTGAATGTTTAGGTAGTAATAGTTACGATGTGCATTTGGGTGGCACTTTGGCAACTTATAAAGATCATATGATTGATGCCAAAAAACACAACACGATTGAGTACTTTGAAATACCTGATGAAGGCTTTGTTTTATATCCGCATATATTTTATTTGGGTGTAACACTAGAATATACTGAAACACATGCCCATGTTCCTTTTCTGGAAGGCAAATCTTCTACAGGCCGTTTGGGGATTGATATTCATGCAACAGCAGGTAAAGGTGATGTTGGTTTTTGCGGTAACTGGACTTTAGAAATTTCAGTAAAACAACCGGTGAAAATTTATAAGGGAATGCCGATTGGTCAACTGATTTATTTTCCTGTTGATGGTGAAATTGAAGTGAAGTACAATCAAAAAGCGAATGCCAAATACAGCGGTCAACCTAACAGACCGATTGAAAGTATGATGTGGAAGAATAAGTTTTAATACATGATAAAAATCTTCACTACTTTAATCGCTCTTACTATTAGTGTCATTTCTTTTGGACAAAAATCAAGAACGTCAGACCAAATAAGGAATGATTTAAACTTGGCTAAGTTCTCTAAACCAATTAAGCTGATTAAAACAATATTTTTTTCCAACCCATCTATAAAAGATACAGTTATTTTAACAGTTGACACCGGATTAATCTATAAATCTAAAAGTCATATAACAATCAAAACTTTTGAGAATCGTACAGTTTTCTATGAAACTTTCAGTACAGTATTTTTTTCAAGAGGCGTTTTTTATCCCGATACAATTCCACAAGGTAATCAAGCTATTTATGATAAGTTTTTAGATAACTATATGAAATCTGTTAGTAAAACTAAGATTGAAAATTTTACTTTACTAAAAATCAATTCATTCTTAAATGATATAGTTGTTAATAAAAGTGAATTGAAAGAGTTTAAAGATATTGCTACAGACAAGCAACTTTATAATAGAGTAATGAATGATAAGAACAGTCTGGTAATTTGGCTACCAATTTTTGAAAGCGATGAAGGCGTTAGATATTTTACTTACTCTTCCACGAAAAAAGCTGCAATTAAATTCTTAGAAACTGATTAATAATAAAAGGGGCTGACTAAATTGTCAGCCCCTTTTATTCGAGATAAATTAGTCTTATCCATCTATCATTATCAATCAGGTATTACCAACTTATTATTATTCCTGTTTACATCTGCCATACGTTGTGTAGGGTCTATTTCAATACTCTTTAAATCTTTAATATCTCTACTAGTGGTAAAACTGTATTCAGGCACTACCCAACGCCATTCAGGTTCAACAATTCTTAATGTATTATCTTCTGCAGGTTTGCTGCCAAACATTAATTCTAGAGGAATGCTGTGTAATTCTTTACTGCCATCTTTAAATGTTAATAATACATCAACAGGCATTGGCATTTTACCGATACGTTTTAGTGTAATGGTAGTTTTATTATCTATAATATTAATATCGCCAACAGCATAATCAATTGTTTTAGTGCTGTTAACCCAATACTCTTTATACCATTGTAATGCAAGCCCGCTAACCTTTTCAGCCACTCTAACAAAATCATTTGCATTGGGATGTTTGAATTTCCATTGGTTATAATATTCATGCAAAGTTTTATCTCTCAAACTATCGCTGATGATATAACCCAACTGTGCCAAAAACACAGCACCTTTACTGTATGCAGCATTGCCATAAGCTAAATTGGTATTGTAATGGTCGCTATGCGTACTCATAGGTTCTTCCACACCGCTTTTGGCTAAAGCAAAATAACCCGCATAATTACCTGATTGTTTTAATGGCAAACTTGTTTTAGCTTTTTCAACCTGATTAGCAAGAAATTGTTTTACAGCAGCACTTGTATAAGGCGATTTTGGAGCCCATGTTTCATTATAATATTCACTCACCTCACTTTCAGCATAACTTGTAAAGCCTTCATCCATCCAGGGGAATAAACTTTCATTTGTTCCCATAATATGTTGGTACCAGCTATGCATCCACTCATGAAATACAGTACCTAAGCTTGCATTCTTAATTAATGTAGCCATGGCATATTCCATTCCGCCATCGCCGCCTTGTATAAAGGAATATTGAGGATAAGGATATTTACCAAATCTGCTTTCCATATAAGGCAATACTTTTTCAGCAGCCCATAATACATTGTTCCATGCACTGTCAGTTTTTAAATCTCCGGCTTTATAAAAACAATGCAATACTGTAGTACCCACTTTTTTTGAAATATGTTTGACATTGTTATCTGCCATCCAGACAAAGTCGTGAATATTTTCTCCTTTAAAATTCCATGTAATTGTAGAGGCAGTAATGGCAGGCACTTTAGTTCCCGGTGTTTCATAACCAAAACCAATACTGTTAGGGTTTTGTAATATGCCTGTTGCAGCAACCATGTAATTTTTATCAATATTAATCTTCACATCATAATCTCCCCAAACTCCGTAAAATTCTCTTGCTATATAAGGGTTTGCATTCCAGCCCTGATAATCATATTCCACTACTTTAGGATACCATTGACTCATACTGTAACGAATACCTTCTGCATTATCTCTTCCGCTTCTGCGAATTTGAACTGGCACCTGACTTTTAAAACTTAACTCAATTGAGTTAGTACTTTTTGGCAGTAATCCTTTACTTAACTGCACTTCCAAAATAGTTTCATGATACACTTTTTTTTGTGCAAGGCCATTCACTTTAATTTCCATTACACTATCATAACCGATTTCCGTTGGTGATAGTTTACTTATTCTGTCTCTCACACGTGCATCCCAATCCTGCACTTCTTCTCCCCTTCTGTTCGTAAAAATATTTTTACCTAATTCACGGCTGCGAACATCCATACTACTGTTTGGTTGAAATGCATTCCAATACAGGTGAATGAAAATTTTATGCAATGTATCAGGAGAATTATTAATGTATTCAATTTTCTCTGTTCCCTTGAATTGATTGTTTACCACATCCATCTTCACATCAATAGTGTATTTAATTCTTTGCTGCCAACGATCCGGTTGAGCGGTTGCAGATGACAGAAAGAAGATGACAGATGACAGTGAAAGAATAAAAATTTTTCTCATGTGTTTTTATTTTTTGTTACCAACAGTAGATAATTAATTAAGCCAGGTTGCGTCGCACTCTTTTACGCTTTGTTATTAATTGGGCAATTTAAGAAGCTGTTTTAATAATAAAGCAAAATATTGCAGGTTATTTTAACACTGCATTTTAAAAGTAAGACAGAGAGAAAATAGTAACTTTCTTTATCGCTGTGCAAACTCCTGTTAACTCAATAGTCAAAAAATAAACTTGCTAGCTTCTGAAATTAGTTTAATGATTTTAGTGACAGCTTATTATGGCTGTTTTATCATTTTGATTAAATGAAGGGCTTACAAAAGGAATTCCCAGATTCATTCCACGGAGAATTAACAGACAGGCTGTTAAGGCAATAAACACAGGCATTATTTTCTTTACTTTTCTTCTCGCATTAAAACTTATGGCTCGGCTTAACACCATTATGGAAAACATAAAAGGAAAAGTTCCTAATCCAAAAGCAAACATTAATAAAGCTCCGTAAGTAACAGAGCCTGTAGCTGCCGCTGAACCCATTGCCAGATAAACCAAGCCACATGGCAATAAACCGTTTAATAACCCAACTATAAAAAAATTAAAAGAGCGGTTTGTTTTTACAAGATAAAATGCCAATTGGCTCTGCACTTTTAAATGAATTAATTGAAGCATGCTGCTTTGAATATGTAAAACATTTTTCATCAATACAACTAATAAAATAACTGCACCTAAACCTATTGAAAACAGTTGCTGATAACCGATTAATACAAACTGATTCCCTATTAAACCGAATATTGCTCCTAACAATGCATATGTAGCAGCTCTGCCAATATTATACAAAGCAACTGCTGCAATTTTATCGGTAATTTTTTGTGTGTTTACAGGTAAGGATAAGGCTATCGGTCCGCACATACCAATGCAATGAAAACTGCCGATAAAACCAATGGCTAATCCTGTCAATATTATTGTAAACATTATTGAATGTTGATGTTTTGCTGATGATAATATGCTACACCATTATTAACCCAATCAATCTTAAGAAAGTAAGTGCCTTTAGCTAATTTATTTTTATTAATTGATTGAATACCGTTAACAGTATTCACAGCAATTGAAACATCATAACTGTTTTGCAGGGCATTTAAAAAAACAATCTTACCCTTTGTATTGTTACTAACAGCTTCTTTAGGAAATTGAATAACCAATTCTTCTTTATTATTTGTTATTACTAAATTCTCTGAGAGATTGGCAAGGTTTTTAGAAGCATCAATTTTTTCCTGAAACTTCAATTCACTTTCATAATATTTTTCATCAACCACTTCATTGGTTTGCTTCATGGCAACGTATACCATACTGCACATACCTGTTACGAATACAGTAATACCGATTAAAATTTTGTTTCCCCAATTCATAAAAATTGTTTTAGCGTTTGATAACCCCGTCAACGGTTTTACACCTTGACGGCGGTTTAATAAATTTTATACGACCAACCGCTTGCTGCGGTTTTAATATTTATATTACTAACCGCCTGCGGGGCTTGCAGCCGCCGCCGGGGTTATATAAAAGGTCCGAGAAATACAGTTGTAACCGTTTGAATCTTCTTTCCGTTTTTATAAATACCTACTTTAATATCAGTACTACGTTTGTGTATTTCTTTCCTGTTGATACAGATAAAAAATGTGAGCTCGTTAACGGATTCCTGCTTCAACATGGTTTCTTTCGTGTTAACCATTTTTACTTCACCCGCCAGGTCTTCTAATTTCATTTCGACATTAAATTCATTCCTTGTTTTGTTCAACACTTTTGCATCAAACAAATTACTTAAACTGTCATTTCCCACTTCCTGATACAATTGCCCTTTAACACGTGTTATATGTGTATCAACGTTTTTACGTGTTATAACCAATATGCTCATAACAATGGTAAGCACAGTAAGTAATGCCGTGTAAGCTTTCATTCTTCCATTGAAATGAAATTTCTTTTTTTGAGCAATTTCATTTTCAGATGCATACCGTATTAAACCTGTTGGCAGATGAATTCTCTTCATTACTTCATTACATGCATCAATACATGCTGTGCAACCAACACATTCAATTTGTACACCGTTTCTTATATCAATTCCTGTTGGGCAAACCTGTACACATTTAGTACAGTCAATACAATCACCAATTTTTCTTTCTGTTTGTTTATTCAGTTTGCCTCTCGGCTCGCCTCTGTTATAATCATAAGCAATCTGCATGGTGTCTTTGTCAAATAACACACCCTGCAACCTTCCGTAAGGGCAAATTGTGGTGCATACAATATCTCTTACAAAAGCATAAACAGCATAAAATAATAAAGTGAAGAAAACTAAACCAGTTAATAAAATAGTGTGTTCTTCAACCGGCTCTTTAATAATTTTTATTAATGAATCGAAACTGATGATGTAGGCTAAAAATGTATTAGCAATTAGAAAAGATAAAATCAAAAAAGCAATATGCTTTATTGTTTTTTTAATAGCCTGACCAGCCGTTAATTCGCCATTATTATTTTTCTTTTGTTGATTAGGGCTGCCTTCAATCCACCATTCAATTTTTCTGAAAACCATTTCCATAAAAACAGTTTGCGGGCAAACCCATCCGCAAAATAGCCTTCCATAAATAACAGTAAATAAAGCAATGAAAATGATGAATGTTATCATTGCCACTGCGAATATGAAAAAGTCCTGAGGCCAGAAAATATTACCGAAAACAATAAACTTTCCTTCAGGAAAATTCAACATAAAAAAAGGCATGCCATTTAATTGAATCAATGGCAGTGCAAAGAACACTAACAAATAAAAAAAGGATAAAGCTGAACGATATTGATAGAATTTCCCTTTAGGTTTAGCAGCATAAATCCATCTTCTTAAGCCATTCTTAGCTACAGAAGCAGCTCTGTCCCTGAATGTTACAACAACTTCCTGTTCACTTTCACCAACCATAATTATTTTGTTTTTGTGCTATCTGTTTTCTTAACAGTTGCTGTATTAGTTATTGCAGAATCTTTTTTAGCAATAGTTGAATCTTTTGTTTCAACATAAATTTCTCCCTGTGGCTCTTTACTACCGGCAGGTTTAGTACCATGCAGTGATTTAACATAGCTTGCTAACTGCTGAATTTGTAAAGGAGAAAAAGTGCTTTCCCAGCTTTGCATGCCTTTGTCTTTCCATCCGTATTTAATACTTTTAAAAACATCTTTAATTCCACCACCATGCAACCAATAATCATCAGTTAAATTCGGGCCAACACCACCCTGCCCTGCTTTACCATGGCAGGCAAAGCACGTAGTTTGAAACATTTCTTTACCGGCAGCAATACCATCTGCACCAAGCATTACAACATTATTTTCATCAACTAAATTCTTTTGTGTTTTAATATAAGCATCATGCTCTTTGGCGGCCTGTTCCATTTCAATGGCATATTCCTGTGCAGGCAAAGGAGCAGCATATGCAACATGATAACGATACAGATAAGTTGCTGCAAAGATTATGGAGAGAATGAAGGCAACTTTAAACCAAGGTGGTGTTACATTGTTTAATTCATGTATGCCATCATAACTATGCCCTGTATCAATACTTGCTTCTTCTTCAATAGGTTTAAACTGGTTAAGTTTATCCCATATTTTTTTGTAATTGATGTTAATGATTGGTTTTATTTCAACAGCAGTATCTGCATCTACTTCCGGCATCATAAAAAATCTTATCATCCAGTTTAAAAAGAAAATAACTGCCAGCTCAATTACAATTGTTATATATAAAAGCATTCTTAAACCGGAAGTATGCTCTGGTACAACTTCCACTTTATTAGTAACTAAATCGGGCGTTTGTGCCATAGTAGCAGTACTTACAAGCATAAAAGCTATAAACATTAAAGCCTTTGTTATATCAGAAGAAGAGTTGGGCTTTAAGAAATTTTTCTTGTAATACTTCATTGTAAACGTTACAGTATTAGCCAATGAAATAATTACTACTGCTAAAATACCGATGCATACTACCAGCATGGTGTCAACATCTAATACAAAATCTTTATTGGTGGCTTTTGTTGTTTCTTCTGCAAAGGCAAATATTGATAGCATTAATAAAACTAAAGTGGCAGAAAGTTTTTTTATAGTTTTCATATCAGAATATTAATTATTATCTAAAGGAAGAGACTCCATTTTTGAAATGGTTTCTTTACTTGTTTTAAAAACAATTATGGTAACTGCTACAAAAAAGGCTACGAAAAGCAGTAATGAAATCAAAGGGTAAATACTTACGCCTGTTATTTTTTCTAAATAGTGTGAAAATTTCATAGTTTAATTATTTGCTGTTACAGTTTTTGTTGAGTCAACAGTTTTAATGTCTTTACCAAGTCTTTGTAAATAAGCAATCAATGCAATGATTTCTTTTTTACTGTCTACTTCAATTTTATCTTTCTTAAGGTTAGCAGCAATGGCATTAGCTTGTTGTTGTAAGTCGTTGTTAGCTTTGCTTTCATAACCTTCTGCATAAGGTACGCCCAGCTTTCGCATTGCATGAATCTTTGAATTGGTGGTGCTTATTTCAATTGTATTATCAAATAACCAGGGATAACGTGGCATGATAGAACCCGGCGACATTGATGTTGGCTCTAACATGTGATTGAAGTGCCAGCTATCTGTATTCTTTCCACCTTCTCTTGCTAAGTCAGGCCCTGTTCTTTTACTTCCCCATTGGAAAGGATGGTCGTAAACAAATTCGCCTGCTTTTGAATACTCACCGTAACGTGCCACTTCATAACGGAAAGGACGAATCATTTGCGAATGACAGTTATAACAACCTTCGCGGATATAGATATCTCTTCCCTGTAACTCAAGCGGAGTGTAAGGTTTAACACTTGCAATGGTTGGTACGTTTGATTTTATCAGGAATGTTGGAATTAACTCAACCAATCCTCCGATACCTACAACAATTAAACTTAGTGTAAGCAACATGATTGGCTTTCTTTCAATAACTGCATGCCAGAAAGAACCTGCAGGAGATTTGTATTTTTTTTCTAATGCCGGTGCTTCTGCTGCTTCGCTTGCTACAAAACTTCCCTGTTTGGCTGTTTTAATTAAGTTATATACCATAACAAAAACACCACATAAATAAATAGTTCCGCCAATAGCTCTTAATACATAGAAAGGAACAACTGTTTGAACGATATCTATAAACTGATATTGCAACTGACCTGATGGTGTAAACGCTTTCATCATAAAATAACTTCTGAAAGCAGCCCAATACATAGGTATAGCGTATAAGATAATACCTAATGTTCCAATCCAGAAATGAACAGATGCTAATTTTTTAGAATATAATTGAGTATTAAATAATTTCGGGATTAACCAATACATCATTCCGAAAGTCATAAAACCATTCCAGCCCAATGCTCCAACATGAACGTGTGCAATTGTCCAATCACTATAATGAGAAATAGCATTTACATTTTTCAGCGAAAGCATAGGGCCTTCAAAAGTTGCCATACCATAACAGGTAACAGCAACAACAAAGAATTTCAGTACAGGATTTTCTCTTACTTTATCCCAAGCCCCTCTTAAAGTAAATAAACCGTTAATCATACCACCCCAGCTTGGTAATATCAACATAACAGAAAAGGCAGTTCCGAGTGATTGTGCCCAATCAGGCAATGCAGTATAAAGTAAGTGGTGCGGGCCTGCCCAGATATACAGAAATATTAAACTCCAGAAATGAACAATACTTAAACGATAAGAATAAATGGGACGTTCAGCAGCTTTTGGCAGGAAGTAATACATTAAACCTAAATAAGGTGTTGTAAGAAAAAAAGCAACAGCATTATGCCCGTACCACCACTGTACCAATGCATCTTGTACACCAGCATACCATGAATAACTTTTCATGAAACTTACCGGAATTTCAAAAGAGTTAACGATATGCAACATGGCTACTGTAACCCAAGATGCTATAAAAAACCAGATGGCAACATATAAATGCCGTTCTCTTCTGGTTAAGATTGTTCCGAACATATTAATACCAAACACAACCCAAACCAATGTAATAGCAATATCAATAGGCCATTCTAATTCTGCATACTCTTTACCTGTTGTAAAACCACTTACTAAGGTTACAGCAGCAGATACAATAATTAATTGCCAGCCCCAGAAATGAATTTTACTAAGCACGTTACTCCACATACTTGTTTTAAGTAAACGTGGCAAAGCATAATACACAGCAGTAAAAATGCCGTTTCCTACAAATGCAAAAATTACTGCATTGGTATGCAATGGTCTTAGCCTGCCGAATGTGGTAAATGAATAACCAAGGTTTAATACAGGAAATGCTAATTGAAATGCAATAAGAACACCTACTAACATGCCTACCGCACCCCACAAGAGTGTAGCAATGGCAAACATTTTGGGTATTTTATTGTCGTAACTGAATTTTTGTAATTGCATATTATATTGATGATTGATTAGTTTCAGAAGAAGGTTGGTTATTGTCGAAAAGAATACGATTTGGAGGGGAATAAGAATCATCATACTGACCGTCTTTTACACTCCATAAAAAAGCAGCCAGAAAACCACCTGCAATACAAAGGCTTATTAATGCTATGATGATAAAAACTTCCATGTTTAATTTGCTGTACAAAAATGAAAAAGTTGCTTTCAGCATTTAATGTTGTTCATCATTACTAAACATGATACTAATCATATAAAAAATAAAAAGCCCAACTCGTAATCAGTCGGGCATTGTTAACTGTAGGGGATATTGGATTAGGTAACAGATTAAATTGTTCATTTAATTCAGATACAAAACTGGTATAGCTACCTCATAATAAACATAGCCACAATCAAGAAGCAGTATGATAATAATCATAAAATAAAAAACCAACAGTAGAAACTGTCGGTTTTATCAACGCTTAAAACAGGGTTTTATCACCAGAATTACAGTTTGTATTTTTTTGCTATGATACTGCTCATTCCGTAAGTCAATAAAATAATACTTATAGAACTTAAGGGCATTAAAATAGCAGCCACTACAGGAGACAATGTACCCTGTAAGGCAAAAAACAAACCGATAAGATTATACAGAATTGACAGTATGAAGCTGCTGTACACAATCAGTTTGGTGGATTTTGCAAAGGATAAAAAATCCGGAAGTTTGGCAAAAACGCTTGCATCTAAAATAGCATCTGAAGCCGGTGTAAAATTGTTATTGTTTTCTGTAACCGCAATACCAACATTACTTTGTTTTAATGCTCCTGCATCATTCAAACCATCACCAATCATTAAAACATTGTAATTGTTTTTGCTTTGTAATTGTTTAATGTAAGCAAGTTTTTCATCGGGCTTCATATTAAACATTACTTTATTATTAAAACCTACTAAATGCAAAAGTTTTTGTTTTTCAGAATCATTATCGCCACTTATAACGGATATTGCAAATCTTCTTTTCAGGTTATACAAAACATTGCTTAAACCCATTCTGTAAGCATTAACAATTTCAAATACACCCACTACTTCATTATCTATTTTCACAAACAGTTTAGATGTGTTTTTATTAAAGCCATCTATTACCTTAACAAAATCTGCAGAGCCTAACATTATATGCTTTTCATTTACCCAACCTTCAATACCAAGCCCCACATGGTTTTTATAATTATGTACTTCATCAATAGTTTGTACATTCAAGTAATTAAACACTACTTTACTTAAAGGATGATTGGATTGAGAAAGTAAAGAAGCTACTTCAAATATTTCTTCATCGTTTAATGTTCTGCCATTCCACTCAATATTTACTTTCTTATTTTGAGTGAGTGTCCCTGTTTTATCGAATACAATATGATTAATAGCTGCTAAGTCTTCAATAACATCCGGGTGGCGGATATAGAATTTATTCCCGGTAAGAATTCTAACTGCATTACCATTGGTAAAAGTTGAAGCCAACAATAAAGCACATGGGCAGGCTACAATCAGTACTGTAGTTATAGTGTTCCACATTAATTTATATTCACCTTTTCTAAACCAATAAGCTGCGGCACTAAAGCAGAGTACAAATAATGCGAGGGTAAAATATTTGCTGATAATATCAATGTAAGGATGATGTGTTTTCTTGTTCTTGAAAACATCTTTATTCCATAAGCCGGTTAAATAACTTTGGGCAACATCTTTAATAACCAACAACTCTATCTTATCTCCCAACTGCTTTCCACCGGCATAAACAATTTCTCCGATTTCTTTTTGAACAGGTAAGCTTTCTCCTGTTACAAAGCTGTAATCAATAGCAGCTTTACCTTTTGAGAGAATAGCATCGGCAGGAATAATTTCATTATCATACACCTGAATAGTATCATCTTTTTTTATTTCACTGATTGGAACAGGAATAAATACATCATTGCGTTTTACATTAACTGCAACAGGAAAGAAAGAAGTAAAATCTCTATCGAATGAAATTGAACGATAGGTTCTCTGCTGTACCATTCTGCCTAACAGCATTAAGAAAACAATACCACTCATGCTATCGAAATATCCATTGCCACCTGAATAAAAAATTTCGTACAGACTTCTGCTGAAAGTAATAGCTATAGCCAATGCAATTGGTGCGTCAATATTCAAATAACCTTTTTGTAAACCTTGCCATGCAATGGTAAAAAAATCTGTTGCACAATAAAATATAACAGGCAATGATAATAACAATGTTATATACCTGAAAGTTAATGCTGTTGTGCCGCTGCTTAAAGAGAAATATTCAGGCAGGCTCATCATCATTATATTGGCGAAACAGAAACCTGCAATACCTAATTTGTATAAACTTTTTTTGTCTTGTTTATTCGCAGCATTATTATCAAGATTATGTAAACTGAGATGCGGTTCATAACCGATTGAAGTAAATGTTTCAACAACTGCTCTGAAATCAGTTTTGCTGTTATCGAAATTTATAAACGCTTCTTTATTTTGAAAATTCACTCTGCATGAAATGATACCGCTGTTAATGCTGTGTATATTTTCTAATAACCAAAGGCAACTGCTGCAATGCATTTGAGGCAGGTATAACATGCAATTGGTTTGCTTGCCATCTGTAAAACTGATGAGTTTGGTAACAATTGTTTCATCATCTAAAAAAGAAAATTTGTCTTTACGTATCTGTACTTTTTGTGTATTCCCCGGGTTATTATTCAGCTTGTAATAATTACATAAGCCTGTTTTGTTTAAAATACCATACACCATTTTACAACCTTCGCAACAGAAATAATGGTTATCCACTGCAATACGGGTATTATTACATTCATCACCGCAATGGTAACAATGCTGTTGAGCGATATTATTTTTAGTGAGTGAACTCATGTTGCATTTCTAAGTTTTGTTCAGCATTGGCTTTGGCAAAACAGGTGCAGCCTTTATTCCATTCAACTACCATTTTGTGCCACTTTTCTTTTTCTTCAAAAAACAAATACTCAAATGTGTAGATAACGGAATGTATAGGTGATTTTCTAAGCCTTAATGCTTCTGCATGAATAGCTGTTACAAGTTCTTTTATCAAAGCTTCTTTTTTATGAACGAATTGCTGTAATGCTGAAAGATTACCACAAGGTTTAAAATGAGGATAATGCTTGGTATTAAACACTTCCTGCACCACAGGAAATACAAATAGCAGTTCTGTGTTTTTTAATAAATCGAATTCAAAAGTGAGGGTGTGAAAATTCTTTATTAAAGCATCAGGAAGTGGCTCTCTTTGATGAAATTGTAAAACTTCATCAAACTCAGCTTCAATAAAGGGATATAACTTTTCTGCTAATTTTTCAATTACTTTTTTAGCTGAAGAAGAATGCGAACACATACATTAGCTATTTAACAACAAATGTGCTTAGTTATTAAAGCATTAAACCTGATAAATCAAAGTGAATGACATGATTAAAATCATGTTTCTGTAAGAAGTAATCAAATGAAACTAATCTTTGCCCTGCACAACAATTACAATTTCGCCTTTTACCTGTTTTGCTTTAAAGTATTCAGCAACTTCTTTTAATGAGCCACGTTTATTTTCTTCAAACATTTTAGTAAGCTCTCTTGTAACGCAGCATTGCCTTTCCTCTCCCAGGTAAGTAATTAACTCTTCTAAGGTTTTTACTAAACGCATCGGGCTTTCGTATAAAATGAAAGTTCTTTCTTCGGTTGCTAATTGTTTCAGTTTTGTTTGTCTGCCTTTTTTTAGAGGAAGAAAACCTTCAAAAACAAAACTGTTTGATGGTAACCCGCTGTTAACTAATGCAGGAACAAAAGCCGTTGCACCGGGTAAACATTCTACTTTAATATTTTGTTTAATACATTCCCGCACTAACAGAAAAGCAGGATCGCTGATGCCCGGTGTTCCTGCATCGGTAATTAAAGCAAAGCTTTTACCTGCCTGCATTTGCTGTGCTAAATGCTCAACAATTTTATGTTCGTTATGCTGATGGTAAGGTGATAAAGGTTTTTGAATCTGATAATGCTGCAACAGCTTAGATGATGTTCTGGTATCCTCACACAAAATAACATCTACACGCTGCAATATTTCTATTGCACGCAGTGTAATGTCTTTTAAATTACCGATAGGTGTGGGAACGAGGTAGAGCATGCCCCCTTGCCCCCTAAAGGGGGAATTAAACTCATTAGATAAGTTACTTAGTTGCTTATTCAATTGCTTATAATTTCCCTTTAGGGATTAAGGGCTTCAATTTCAAAAAATTCCATTACAGGATTGGCTAATAATTTTTTGGCTGCTTCTTCTGCAATGGCTTTTGCATCTGCTTCAGAGGCCGCATCAATCTGTAAAGTAATATGCTTGCCAACACGTACATCTTCAACTTTAATTCCTAAATTATTTAATCCGCTTAATACTGCTTTTCCTTGCGGATCTAATAAATCTTTTAAAGGCATTACTTTAATCTGAATATTGTATATCATAATTTATAATTTCTGATTTGAGGTAACTGATTTTTTATTGAAGACCAATGAAACAATTACATAAGTTACAAAACCTATCGGCACTGCCACCCACTGTAAAACAAATACACTGATTGATGAAACAACCACTACAATTATAAAAGGCATTAATTTCTTTATAGTTACTTCTTTAAACTTTAAAGCCAGCATTGGCAAAGTGGAGACCATTAAATAACTGATACTTAAAATAACTGCATACCAAAGCCATTTGTTTCTTAATAAAACTATCAACCAGGCTTTATCTGTAAACCAATACATTAACGGGAAGGAGGCAATCAATAAACCGGCAGCAGGTATCGGTACGCCTTTAAACCCTGTTGATTGTGTTGTATCAATATTAAACCTTGCTAACCTGTATGCACCCGCACATGGAAGAAGAAATGCCGGCATTAATAACAATTGATTAATTTCTAAGCCGTTAGTTTGCTGTGCATAAGCAACACGTAAAAATTCATAAGCAATCATTCCGGGAGCAACTCCAAAACTCACCACATCTGCCAGGCTATCTAATTGCTTACCCATATCTGATGAAGCTTTTAACAGCCTTGCTACAAAACCATCTAAGAAATCTATTACTGCTGCAATAGCAATAAAAATACTCGCCCAATAAATCTTTTGCGGTATTTCAACAATCTGTTCTCCATTTGCATCATTATTAATTGTTAGTCCTGTTTGAAGAATAACAACAATTGCCAAACAACCGAAAAATAAATTAAGCAGGGTAAATATGTTGGGAATCTGTTTCATTAATTTTTTTATTACACGAATATGATTTCGAATTACACTAATTACTTTTTTAATTCGCATAATTCGATTGAATCAGTGTCATCATTTCCTCATCAATTGTTCAATATCTTCAACTGTTATCGGAATATTTTTAAACAAATCAATATTACCGCTTTTAGTTATCCAAATATTGTTTTCAATTCTTACACCCATCTTTTCTTCTTCAATATAAATGCCCGGCTCAACGGTTAACAGCATACCTGCCTGCAAGGGTGCGGTTCTGGTTCCCAAATCATGCACATCAATGCCTAAATGATGCGATATACCATGATACAAATACTTTCTGTACGCTCTGTTTTCAGCATCTTCATTCTTAACATCACTCTTATTTAACAAACCAATTTTTATAAATTGCTTGGTGGCTTCCTCTCCTACTTTATCTGTATAATCAACTATGGTTATTCCCGGTTTTAATAAACCCTTCGCATAATTATGTAAATGCAAACAGGCATTATATACTTCTTTTTGCCTTTTGGTAAACTTACCGTTTACAGGCACTGTTCTGGTTAAATCAGCACAATAGTTTCCATACTCAGCACCAAAATCCATTAATATTAATTCACCATCATTACAAACACCATTGTTACTCACATAATGTAATGTTCTTGCATTATCACCGCTTGCAATAATACTTCCATATGCCGGGCCTGTAGCACGTTGACTTAAAAAACTATGATAAATTTCAGCTTCAATTTCATATTCCGTTACACCCGGTTTTATAAACTGCAATAATCTTCTGAAAGCAACTTCTGTAATATCAATAGCCTGCTGTACCACTTCAATTTCTTCTTTGGTTTTAATAGCCCTTAGCTCTTTCATCAACTTGGCTGCACGCAAATAATTGTGCAGCGGGTAACGGCTTTTCATTTCATCCACAAACCGGTAATCTCTGCTTCTTACGGCACTTGCCTTTCTGTCGTTCTCATTGGTATCTAAATAAATATTATCAGCTAAATGAATCCATGTTTGTAACAAAGCATCTACACTATCTAACCAGATAACGGTTTCAAAACCACTGATAGCTTTTGCTTCATCAGCTCTCAATCTTTTCCCATCCCATTTTTCTTTCAATTCATTAGGCCTTACCAATACCAATACTTCGCGAAATTTTTTATCCGGGTTATCAGGAAATAAAATCACCATACTGTCTTCCTGTTCAATGCCACTCAACCAAAACAAATCGCTGTTTTGTTTAAACTTATGCAAGGCATCACCGTTCATCGGCCATTCATCGTTACTGGTAAAAATGGCTATGCTGTTGGGCTGCATGGCTTTTATAAAACGCTTACGGTTATTAATAAAAATGTTGGCGTTTAATGGCAAATATTTCATGTATTATATTTGAGGTGTGCAAGATAAAGTTTTGTACCCAACTGATTGCTACTATTAAGCTGCCGTTGCGTCGCACACTTGTACGTTCTGTAATTCTATTCAGCAAATAAACAATCAATATGTCGTTACACTTAGGAAGAACCCATTTCGGTAATCCTGCCAATGCAGGCAATGTTTTAAGTAAAGAGCAAGCGTTTGAATTATTTAATAGTTGGGTTTTAAATCCTAAGCTTCAATTACACATGAAGCAGGTAGCCCATTTAATGAAATGCTGGGCTGCCGAAAAATTAAACGCCGATGAAGCCACACAATGGAAATGGGAAATGGCAGGTTTACTGCACGATGCAGATTGGGACCAATGGCCCGAGCAGCATTGCAAAAAAATAATTGAAGAATTAGAAACCAGCAATATTGACCCTGAAATCATCAGAGCCATTGCAAGTCATGGTCACACACATTTTGGTGTAGAACCCGAAACCGAAATGGATAAAATGTTGTATGCTTTCGATGAGTTATCCGGTTTAATTCATGCTTATTCATTAATGAGGCCAGGAGGATATGATGGCATGGATGTAAAAGGGGTAAACAAAAGATTAAAAGAAAAATCATTCGCAGCCAATGTTTCAAGAGATGACATTAATGATGCCTGCCAAAGAGCAGGCATTCAACTGAACGATTTAATAACTTTTATTGTTGCTAAACAGGCAAGTGTAAAATAATTTATGCGTTAGGCAACCAATAATAGGTGTTGAACGAATAGATTATTACAATTCTGCCCTCCGCATTTGATTAATGAGGAATTACATATCATTATCAGGGGCTGTATAAGCCTGAACAGACAAAGCCAGAAAGCTTTTTATACCCGTTATTATAGTTTTGCCGCCGCCATTTGTATGCGATATACCAATAGCCAGGATGATGCTGTTGAAATGGTAAATGATGGTTTCCTGAAAGTGTTTAAAGAACTCTACAATTTTAAACCAGTGTTTGAAAACGAAGAAATATCATTAAAAGGTTGGATGAAGCGGATTATGATCAATACAGCTATTGATTATTATCGTAAATACAATAAGAATCAATTGCAGATTGCCGGACATGAAGATGCTGCCAGTAATGTTGCTTATAAAGGTGAAACTTCTGTAGATAAACTGTCTTACGATGAGATTCTGGAGTTAGTACAACAGTTATCTCCTGCTTACAGAACCGTTTTTAATTTATATGTAATAGATGGACTAAGCCATGATGAAATTGCCGGACAATTAGGTATTTCGAACGGAACATCAAAATCAAACCTTGCCAAGGCCCGCATGAACCTACAAAAAATGTTAGAAAAAAGAAACAGCTTAGCAGTATAGCCTATGAGTGAGAATTTTGAACATATTGACCATTTATTAAGGAATGCTTCCGAAGCCAATAATCCGGCTTTTAATGAAGCAGCATGGGAAAAAATGAATACCATGCTTGATAAAGAGTTTGGTAAAAAGAAACGCCGCTTTGCCATTTTATGGTGGTTATTGCCTCTTGCTATCGTTAGCAGTATTGGATATTACTTACTGAACAATAAATCAGATACAATTACAGAAGGTATTGCTGTTGCTCAGCAACAAAAGGAGCATAGTAATAACGGCAATCAATCTGTAATAGCTAGCCCTGAGGATAAACAAAATATAATTAAAGAAAAATCAGGCAGTAACAGTACAGCCTCTATTCAAGATAATTCAACTCAACAGATAACTAACAAAACCATAACTGATAAAGATAATAATACAGTTGCACCTATTATCGGTTCAAATACTAATATCATTACAAATAATAAATTAAGTGTTCTTAAAAAACAGAAACAAAATGCTGTTCAGCCTAACAATGATAATGCAGTTGATATAAAAAATAAACAACAACCAATAACTGATAATTCTTTTACAGTAAATACCAATTCTGTTGCAGTAACTGATACTAAGAAAACTCAATCATCAAATATTAAAACAATTGATGCAGCACAGATAAAAGATACAGTTGAAACTGCAATAACTACTGTAAAGAAGAATGATATAGCACAAACAACAACTTCAATTTCATCAACAAAAACAAAAGAAAAAAATAAAGCCTTAAGTAAATGGTCAGTAAGTGCTTCTATGGCATTAGATGGCAGTTTTATAAGATTAAGTGAATTTGAAAAAGCCACTTTTGCTTACGGTGTTGGTATCAACTATCAGCTTAACAAAAGATGGATTATAGGTACAGGTTTTTATGCTGCCAGAAAAATTTATACTGCTCAAAGAACTGATTACGATTTTAGTAAAACAACACCACCTGCTTATTACAATTATATTGTTGGTATTGACGCTGATTGTTATGTATTTGATATTCCTGTTACAACCAGATATAATTTCAGCATTAAGCCAAAAACAAATTGGTACGTCGCTGCCGGTGTTTCTTCTGTAATAATGAAGACCGAAGATTATAATTCCGAAGCATATTATCCTACCTCAGGGCAAACATATTATCATCCCTGGTCAATAAGTAATCAAAATGCCAATCTGTTTTCTATGTTAAACCTCTCGGTAGGTTTTGAAAAACAAATTAGTAAACAATTACATATAGGAATTGAGCCCTATTATAAAATTCCTTTAACAGGCATCGGTCAAGGTTCAGTAAAATTATCATCATTGGGCGTACAACTAAACGGACGTTTTACATTCAATAAAAAGTAATAACCCTCAATCGTAGTGCGTTTGTGTTGGATTTGTGTAAGAGCTGCCTTTCCAGACAGCTCTTTTTTAAACAAATTAATAACAAAGACTTAATGTATATAGTACACATTATTAAATGGCAATTTTTAATTTTAATAAGAAACTGCTTCTGCACTAACCCTGTGACTAATTTGTTAAACATCCAAACCCCGTTCAGTCCAATATCCTGTTACCAAAATTTGAGGCAGTTTCTTTAATTCGATTGTTGCAGATTTTTAATTATGGGCAACCATCTACGTTCAATTTTCGTATATAATAATGAGCTTACTAAATAAAACTGCTTCATAAAATCATTCTCTTGATTGTCATTATTTTATTACAATATTCTGTAACATAACAGTTCTAATTTAAAAATACAATAACCATATCCCTGTTTTAAATCCAATATCGCAATAAATAACTTTTGTAAAAAAGTTATTTATTTTTATTATGTTTAATTTTGTATAATTGAATCGAAAGACTTTATCCAATTACTTTTGCCGAGGTAAATCCTCCCGAATTTTTTAACACCAATTCTTTACAAATACTTTAAGCAAAAATTTAAGTTTATTAGGGTTTAAATAGTTTTAAATAATTTCAATGAGATAGTATTTAGTTTTTAAAATATTGCCTCTTAAAGCAACCTGATAAAAGCAGTTTTCGTATTTAATAATAAAATGAATACTTCGAACCTTTAAATTTTTCTAATTACATTCAATATGTATAATTAAAGCAGTTTTTCAATAAGTATTAATCATTTTTATTCCCAATACTCTACTATTATAAATAAACAAAAACATAAAATATGGACAGACGAAAATTCTTAGGTAATCTAAGTTCACCCATTGTGGCAGCATGTGCAGCCTGCATATTTCAATCCTGTAGCAAGGGAGATAGTGGCGGAAGCACTAACCCAAGCACCGTCCCCGGCGGTACAAGTGGTGTAAACTTTATGATTGATTTGACAAACAATTTGACTTCTGTTGGTTCTTCAGTTGTAAACAGCGGCGTTATTGTGGTTAGATTGGCAACAGGTAACAGCGTATCATCATTTACTGCTGTGCAGGTTGCATGTACGCATCAAGGTACATCTATTAATTATGATACCAGTGCCGGAAATTTTTTATGCCCAAATCATGGAAGTCGTTTTTCTAATACAGGCAATGTAATAAATGGGCCCGCTACAACTGCATTAAAGCAATACAATATAACCATTTCGGGCAATACATTAACAATAACAGGATAACTTATGTTTCGTTTTGTATAATTGAATCGAAAGACTTTATTCCCAGCACTTTTTCTGAGATAAATCCTTCTGCATATTCAACACCAATTCTTTTACCCAACATTAATGCCCTTGCTTTTACAGACTCTAAAAATTGCGGAGAGGAAATATAGGTTTGCGGTTCATTATCAAGAGGTGTATTAAATTGGGTTGTATAACAAAGCACAGCTTCAATTTTCTTATGTATGTACTTTGAAATATCTATAACAAATGAGGGTTGAATAAACCTATCCTGTATATAATGAAAAACATAATTAGGTCTCCACTTCTGTTGCTGGTTGCCATTATCATCAACTGTTTCTATTTTTCGTAACCCCGAAAGAAAAGCAGCATCACTTACCAACTTAGCACTTCTTCCATGATCGGGGTGGCGGTCTTCAGGAGCATTGCATAAAACTATTTCGGGCTGGTATTTTCTTATTGCCTGAATTACTTTTCGCTGATGGGCTTCATCATTTTGAAAAAAACCATCAGTCATTGCTAAATTTTCACGCACTAAAACACCCATTACTTCAGCAGCATCTGTTGCTTCTTTTTTGCGTGTTTCAATAGTGCCTCTTGTTCCTAATTCACCTTGTGTTAAATCTATAATGCCAACCTTTTTTCCTTCCGCTATGGCTGCTATAATTGTTCCTGCACAACCTAATTCAATATCATCCGGATGAACACCAAAAGCCAATATATCTAATTTCATTTGTTGCTATTTATTTACAAACTTAACAAAACAAAAATTTCAGTTTTTATCAAACTGAAATTTCAATAAAGTAACAAACATATTATTTCTGTTTTTGCAATAATGCATCAAGAGACTTTTTACCTGCACCTTCAATTAAAAGAAATAAGCAGGTTAATGATTGAGCATAATCTGAACGAATTTCATGTAATACAGCCCAAATGCCAATTTTAGGAGGTGCAGGAGGCAATGGCAGCGGGCTGTTGCCTAAATAAAGAGAAATTTTTGTGGAAAGAATGGCAATTATCATTTCTACAATAAAGTAGAATGCAGTAATTCTGGTAAATAACCCAAACAGCAAAAATAAACCGCCGATAATTTCAGTAGTTGCAACAAAATTTGCTGTTAATTCCGGCATAGGAAAACCAAGTTTAGTAAACCTCCCCAACCCTTGGTTTATATAAACAAATTTCAATATTCCTTCCCAAAAAAATACCCCACCTGCCATTAGCCTAAGAATTAAAATGCTGGATTGATTGGTAACAGGAGGATTGCAAAACCATTGAATTGTTCTTTTCATTTTATAATTTTTAATGTTTTAATAAAACACAAAAGAATAAGTGAATAATACCACAGGCAAACATTTTACATTACCTATTGGTATTTCTTGATTAACGAAAGAAATCTGCTAATCAAGTTTTTTTAATAGTTCATGTAAAAGCTTAAAAAAGAAATTAAGGGCATAGTAACTTCATTTTCTTATGAATCGTTTTTTAAAAAGAAAGAAAATAATTCTTAAAGTTTTTTCATGGCTGCTCTTATACTCTTTTTGGGTAATGGTTTTTCAGAGAAGAACATTTGCAGTAACCAAAACTGCTACAATAGAATTTTGTTATTTAATTTTTGTTTCAGCTAATTATTATGTTACTGTTCTTTATACCATTCCTCAATTTTTTAATAATAAAAAATATGTTCAGGCAATAACATTGTTTATCTCCGGAATAGTTGTCACAGCATTATTAAGAGTTCCGCTGGCATCGTATTTAAACAAACATTATTTTCTTCCCTACCAAATACAACCCGGCTTTAGCGAATTATTCTCAAACTCTATCATTAATATTTTTATCTGGTCAATACTTATAGTTTCCTGCAAATTAATGTTCGACCGACTTCGCATGCAGGAGAAATTTGAGCTCATGCAAAAAGAAAAAGAAAGAGCAGAACTCGATTTTTTAAATGCTCAATTAAATCCTCATTTTTTATTTAATTCTCTTAACCTGATTTATGGAAGTATAGACAAACAGAATAATCTTGCCAGAAACATGTTGCTTACTTTTTCTGATATGCTTCGTTATCAATTATATGATTGCAGTAATGAAAAAGTAAGTATTGAAAAAGAAATGAGCTATATAACAAATTATGTAGCATTACAAAAAGCAAGAAAAAGCGAAACCCTTGAAGTAAACCTGCATATTGACACAACTGTAAAGCATTTCACTATCCATCCATTACTTTTTATTTCTTTTATTGAAAATGCATTTAAATATGTAAGCAGTAATACTGATGAGAGGAATTTTATTGATATCGCTTTTAGTTTACAGGATAATTTTCTTCATTTCAATTGTGTAAACAGTAAGGAAATACAGACAGAAGCCGGTTTTGAATATAAGGGTATCGGTATAACTAATATTAAAAGGCGATTATCTTTATTGTATCCTGATAACCATTTTTTAGATATAGAGGATAACGGAAACACATATAGGGTAACACTAAAACTAAAAGTAAATTGAAATTGAATTGCCTTATAATAGATGATGAACCTATTGCAAGAAAATTACTGCAGGAGTTTATTACTGATACTTCTTTTCTTAACTTAATGGGCAGTGCTGAAAACCCCTTACAAGCGTTACCACTTTTAAATGAATTGAACATTCACTTAATATTTCTTGATATTAACATGCCTAAAATGACAGGTTTGGAATTTTTAAAAACATCTTCTCAATTACCTCTCTGCATTTTAACAACTGCTTATACTGAGTATGCAGTTGAAAGTTTTGAATTGAATGTTTCAGACTATTTGGTTAAACCATTTTCTTATGAACGATTCTTAAAAGCATGTTTAAAAGCTAAAGATTATTATGAATTGAGAAATAATGAAACTTCAGGTTCAGAGCAGTCAGATTTCTTTTTTGTGAAATGCAATGGCAGAATTGAAAAAGTTAAATACGATGAATTGCTTTATGCAGAAGCCATGTTGAATTATGTAACCTTATACACTGAAAATGAAAAAATGATTGTTTACCTAACAATGAAGAACCTTGAAGAACAATTACCCAAAACAATGTTTTTAAAAATTCATAAGTCAACAATAATAAACATTCAGAAAATAAAGAATATTGAGGGAAATCAAATTACTATTAACAAATCAAAACTTACTATCAGTCAAAATCTTCATGATAGTGTTTTAAAATTTATTTTGAAAGATAAAATGCTTAAGCGATAGCCGTAAAACAAAATACCCAACCGAAAATTCCGATTGGGCATTGAGTTTATAGCTGTTGAAAATTTATTTCTTTTTTTCGTAGCGTTTTTTAAACTTATCAATACGGCCTGCCGTATCTACCAACATATTTTTACCTGTGTAAAAAGGGTGAGATGTGTTTGAAATCTCCAGTTTAATCACCGGATACTCTTTACCGTCTTCCCAAACAATTGTTTCTTTTGTGTTGGCAGTAGATTTACTTAAAAAACTGTCGCCGTTGCTCATATCTTTAAAAACAACGAGTCTGTAATTCTGAGGATGGATACCTTGTTTCATTCTTTTTATTTTTAAGGCTGCACGGATTTTGCCGTACAATTTTTTAATAATGGGCTGCGAAGATAAGGGATTTACTGGTTACAAGTTGCAGGTTTCCGGTTTTATTCCGGTTTCGGATTTATAATTTTTAAATTTTCTTCCTACGACTTCATATTCTCATATTGCAGCGGTATACCAAAGTTGCTGTTTCTGCAAAGGCTGATAACTTCCTGCAAATCATCTATTTTTTTGGCAGTAACGCGAATGATATTATCCATAATAGCAGGCTGCACTTTTAAACCACTGTCTTTAATAGCTTTTACAATTTTCTTGGCATCGTCCTGCTTTAAACCATTACGAACAGGAATTTCTTTTTTAACCACTTTACCGCTGGGGTAAGCATCTTTACTAAAATCAAAAGCATTACCATCAATACCCTGTTTTATACTGCGGCTGATGATAACATCTATCACCTGTTTCATTTTCATATCACTTTCAACTTCTACCTGCACGGTATATTCTTTTTTATTCAGTTCAATAGACACAGGAGAATCCCGAAAATCAAAACGGTTTTGAATTTCTTTCTTTACAGTATTAATGGCATTGTCTAATGTTTGTAAATCAACTTTACTGGCAATATCGAATGATGGCATAAGTTTATTTTAAAGGGTTATATGAGCATTTTCTTAAAAATTATTGCTCGCAGAAAACGTTGAGTGCAGAAAAGATTCCTCTGCGATTTCCGTGTATTCAGCGAGAAATTATTTAGCAATTGGTACAATACTTTCTTTTTTATTTACTGAAGTAATTATCAATCTCAAATTAGTGTCTTTTGTAAAATATTTAAAAATCCAGTTAATAAAAACCTGCAATCTGTTCTTAACGCCCACTAATAAAAACAAATGTATGCTCATCCAAACTACCCATGCAAATAATCCACCGAAATGAAATTTAGGTTTCGGTATATCAACCACTGCAAGGTTCTTTCCCACTGTTGCCATACTGCCTTTATCCTTGTATTCAAACTCTTTTAGTTGTTGATGACCTTGTTGTATTAACAGCAAATTAATTCCCAGATTTTTAGCCTGATTGATAGCCACATTTGCCACCTGTGGATGACCATTGGGGTATAAAGGTGTTTCCATATAACTTACATCGCCCAATGCATAAATATTATCTGTTCCTTCAACAACATTATACCTGTTTACTTTAATTCTGTTACCGCGAACAATAAGGCTTTTATCAATACCCTCAGGTACATTACCTTTTATACCTGCAGCCCATATAACTGTTCTGGCTTTTATTTCATTACCATTGCTTAATACAACCTGCTTACCATCATAACTGGTTACATGAACATCTAATGTAACTTTTACGCCCAGCTTTTCTAAATAGTGTTTTGATTGATGGCTGCTTGCCTCACTCATAGCTGCTAACGTTCGGGGAGAGCCTTCTATCAGATAAATATTCATTAAGCTGAAATCAAGTTCAGGATAATCTTTCGGTAATACATGATTCCGCATTTCAGCCAATGCACCGCTCACTTCCACACCTGTTGGCCCGCCACCTACCACAACAATGTTTAAAAACTGCTGCCTCAACAAAGCATCAGTTTGCAATAAAGCATTTTCAAAATTTTTTAATAAATGGTTTCTTAACTGCAATGCTTCCTGGGTGCTTTTCATAGGGTAGCATGCCTGCTGCAATTGTTCACTACCGAAAAAATTAGTACCTGCACCGGTAGCAATTACTAAATAATCATAACTAAACTCACCAATATCGGTTATAATTTTATTAGCAGCAGCTACCACTTCTTTTACTTCTGCCAAACGAAACCTGATATTCTTACTTCGCTGAAAAACTTTGCGTAAAGGGAAGGAAATATTACTGGCTTCTAAACTGGCAGTTGCCACCTGATAAAATAAAGGCTGAAACTGATGGTAATTATGCTTATCTAACAACAACACATCTATACCTTGCTTATTGTTTAAACTTCTTGCTAGTTTTAATCCCGCAAAGCCGCCACCGATAATGATTATTTTCATTGAATGTTATTAAAATAAATGATATAACCGCCGCCGAAGTTAATAACTATCGGCGGGGTGCGATGTTCCCCGTCAACGGTTTTAAACCTTGACGGCAGTTAACGGCACAAAAATAAAACCATATCCATCAAGCCTGTTTCGAGTATCGATAACAATTCAAACAATACTGCTTACATTCATTCCAAAAAATTGTCTTATGTCATTCAACCAAAACCGCAGAACATTTATTCGCAATACAAGCTTGGTAACACTTTCACTCAGCCTTCCCATAGAAAAAATACAGGCATTGGCTGCTCCATCAACCGATAAAGTACGGGTAGGCATGATTGGCGTTGGCTTACGCGGACAAGAACATGTACGCCTGATGGCTGCACGTGAAGATGTAACAATTATTGCCATGGCAGACCCTGATAAAACCATGATGGCAACCGCACAAAACATCATCGCCAAAGCAGGTAAAAACAAAGCAGTTGAATTTACCAACGGCAATCACGATTATAAAAACTTATTAGCCAGAAATGATATTGATGCCGTAATTATTGCAACGCCCTGGGAATGGCATATACCCCAAGCCATTGATGCGATGAGTGCAGGAAAAATTCCCGGTGTGGAAGTATGTGGTGCCATTCATTTACAGGATTGCTGGGATGTGGTGAATAAAAGTGAGCAAACAAAAATTCCTGTAATGATGCTTGAAAATGTTTGCTACCGCAGAGATGTAATGGCAGTGTTGAATATGGTTAGAAAAGGTATGTTTGGCGAACTGCTGCATTTACAGGGCGGCTATGAACATGATTTGCGTGGTGTAAAATTTAATGATGGCATTACCCCTTATAACAGCGGTGTTGAGTTTGGTGCGAAAGGTTACAGCGAAGCCAAATGGAGAACACAACATTCGGTTGACAGAAACGGAGAACTCTACCCTACACACGGTTTGGGACCTGTTGCCACCATGATTGATATTAACCGTGGTAACCGTTTAACCAAGCTGTCTTCTATCGCTACCAAAAGCAGAGGTTTGCATCGTTATATTGTTAATCACCCCAAAGGCGGTGCCAACCACCCCAATGCCAAAGTGCAATTTAAATTGGGCGATATTGTTACCACACAAATACAAACAGCCAATGGCGAAACCATTGTATTAACACACGATACTTCTTCTCCCCGCCCCTATAACTTAGGTTTCAGAGTGCAGGGAACCAACGGCATTTGGCAGGATACCCATGCAGGAGAATTTAATGCAGGTATGATTTATTTTGAAGACAAAAGCAAACCGCATACCTGGGAGAATACCGAGAAATACATGAAAGAACACGACCACCCTTTATGGAAAAAATATGAGCAACAGGCAGAAGGTGCAGGGCATGGCGGTATGGATTGGTTTGTTGACAATGCTTTTATTGAATGTATTAAACGCAAAGCTCCGTTTCCGTTAGATGTATATGATTTGGCAACCTGGTATGCCATAACACCCTTAAGTGAAAAATCTATTGCCGAAGGCGGCAGCTTACAAACCATACCCGATTTTACTAAGGGGCAATGGAAAAACAGGAAACCGATTTTTTGTGTGGGGCAGGAGGAGTATTAGCAGAGTTGAAAGGAAAGATAGCAGTAAAAGCGAAAAATAATAGTTTAGTTACCTTCGCCATCTTATCTTCATTAAATTGAGTATAGTAACATTAAATATCAACCGATTAAATCATCTTTTGACACTTTATGGAGTGACAAAGGGAGAGTTATTAAAAAGACTCAACGTTAAGCGAAAAAACCCTTTAGTCGAAACCGACATTTTTAATGAAGAAATAAAACTTAGTATTCTAAAAAAAATCGATTCAGTCTTCCATAAAGGTTTGTCCTTTTATATTGATCCAAAAGAACCAACACAATCAAGAGAAGAGAGTATTTTTTTTAGGAAGGATAATTTTAATGCAAAACTTAATCTCGGTGCTAAACAAATTGTAACAAAATTCGAGGAAGAAAAAATTTCTTTTTCTACTTTAGCAAAGCTGTCAGATTTCAAAATAAAAAGAAATATACCTGTATTTAAAATAACTGACAATCCTGAAACTGTTGCAACTGAAATACGAAAAACACTTTACCCTGAATTTACTTCTGACAAGAAGGAGTTTTTGAAAAATTTCATTTCAAAATTTGCTGAAAATAACATTCTTGTTTTCGAGTTTATTGAAACACATAATAAGAAAGAGAAAGCTAACATAAACGGATTTTATCTAACTCCTAATGTTATTGTTTTGAAGAGGAATCAAAAATCTTTTTCAAGAGAAATATTTACCCTTGCTCATGAACTTGGACACTATCTACTAAACGAAGAGGAAATTGATGATAATATAAGTGAAATTAATATTGAGTATGATAAACTCAATAAAATTGAAAGATGGTGCAACGATTTTGCTTACTTTTTTTTAGCTGAGCAATATTCTAAAGTAATAGAAAAATTAGACACAGCAAATAGTGATAATGATTATCATCATGATTCAATCAACGAAGTTTCAAAACATACCCATCTGAGTACAATTTCACTTTATACTCGCCTATTGTTAAGTAATAAAATTTCTCCGGTTAACTATAAACAAGTTACAGACGAAATACTTACAAGTATAAAAGATTGGGAAGAACGTGAAAAGGAGAGGCTTGAACGTGAAAGACAAAAAGCAATTGATGAAGGTAGAACCCCACAGGCATCTGCTCCCAAACCTATTATTTCACCATTGTATTTAAAGACACTTCAAAGTGCATTATATAACAATCTTATCAATGAAGCAGACTTTTGTAGGAAGTTAAATGTTAAACCCGAAAAAATAGGAAAGTATCTTACATGAATGCAATCATAGACACATCGTCATTATTGGCATTTGTAAGATATTACTTGCCTTTTGACAAAAGCGGAACATTTAAGAAGTTATTTCAAACAAAGTTTGAAAAGGGTGAAATAATTATCTTAATAAAGTTTATGAAGAATCAAAGTTCATTTCACAAGGTATTATTCTAAAAGAACTTGAGTTCATTAATGACAAGAAAAAACATATCAATACTAGTAGCTTAATTCCAAATAAAAAGTTTTTCAATTTACTAGAAAATCAGTTTTGCAACAAAGATATTGTTCGCTTAAAGGGTATCACTGAAGTTGAATTTGAACAAGAAAAGACTAGGTATTTGACAACTCCTGATGCAAATTTACTCTTATACTCTTTATCCATAAAAGATAATAGCCCAATTGTTGTAACTGAAGAAACCAAAACAGCAAACGACAATAAAATTTTCAAAAAAATCCCTGAAAATTGTAAGGAGATTGATATCGAATGCTGCTCTTTACCTAAACTACTAAAAGACCATTTTAAAATAGATATTAGCAGGCTAACGATGTAATCTGCACCAATGTTCGTTTTCTTAATCAACCACTCAACTAATTAACTTGTTGGCGAAGAATACAAAAATAAAATAGTGAATTCTATGCTTTGGCTCGTATCCCCACGAGCCATTATTATTCTGTTTGGAAAAAGTACAGTGGGTAATGAACTATCAACCCGACTTTTTGTTGAGGGTTTCTAATAAAATGGCTGCATCGTATTTGGGTATAACACCTTCTACATTAAGCAGAATAAAATCTAAATGATAACATGAGCAACATAAACTATGGTTTTGATGCACCGGGCATAATGCGTAACCTGATTGTTATTGGAGGGTTAACGGTTATAGCAGGACTTATAATTCCCCGGTTTTCTACAAGTATAATCCTGCATGTAATCAGTTATTTAATAGTATTTATTGGCAGTATTTTCTTTATTCTCGGCATTGCCATGTTAGCTTACGGGTTGAAAGGAAAATATCGAACAAGGGATTTAATGCTTTCAAAAATTAAATGGACAGGCAATGAAAATGTGCTTGATATTGGAACAGGGCAAGGGCTTTTAATGAATGGTGCTGCGAAATATTTAACAACGGGAAAATCGATAGGTATAGACATCTGGAGCAGCAAAGACCTGTCAGACAATTCAATATCCAGAACTTTAGCCAACGCAGAAAAGGAGGGCGTAAAAGATAGAATTGAAGTTAGGAATGAAGATGCGAGAAGCTTATCATTTGCAGATAACTCGTTCGATGTAATACTCTCATTACTCTGTATACATAATATTGAACCCAAAGCAGACCGGGAAAAAGCCTGTTATGAAATAGCAAGGGTGTTAAAACCCAACGGCACTGTTTTAATCGGCGACTACATTCCAACTACAGAATATGCCAAAGCTTTTGCCAAAGCAGGTTTACAAGTAAAAAGTTCAAAACCATATTTTACCACAGCTTATGCTTTGATGTGGATAGTAGAAGCAACCAAAACCGAATAATGAATATTTGCCCGAAATGTGAAAGGGAGCTACGAAACCCTAACCAATGGCACTATTGTGCTAAAGTGAATATCGGCGACCTTTTTAAAGGTAAAGATGAAGAGTTGGAGTTTGTTTTCGATAAATTATTATCTGAAATAATTGATTGGGAAAATGTAACCGTAAGTGCTACTAAAAACTGTATTGTGTTTGTACATAACAAAACTTTTTTAATAGTAAAACCTATGAAAACGCAGTTAGATTTAAAATTTTACAGTGAAAAGGAACACACCAATTTTCCAATTATCAAAAGCATACTTTGGAACAGCAAATTCGAAAACCATATTCGTGTTGCCAAATTAGAAGAACTGAATGAAAGAGTATTTGCATTCATAAAAAAATCGTATAAACTATCCTGATAATCCAAAACGTTGACTTAGAACAACACTTTTAAACCTGCAGCTCACCAGTTTTGCATTTCAAAAAAATTAAACAATGCAATTATATTACACTCAACATTAGCCTTTTTGCTTCTTTATAAAATAGACGAGAGTAAACTGAATAATTGCCGGGCAAGAATCTTTCCCGGCTTTTTGTTGTACTTAGCTAACAGAATTAATATTATCATTCTACTAATCAATACAATAATTTAGATTAATATTACCTGTATAAATTTCAAATGACCATTCAACAACAAATAAAAAACCATTTAGCCACGCAACCCGAAGCGAAGCAGGAGGAAGTAAAAGCTTTACAGCAATTAGTGTTGAAACTATCACCAAAAGCTAAAGTTTGGTTTGATAGCGGCATTGATGATAAAGGTAAGTTAGTTGCTAACCCGACAATCGGTTATGGATTATTTACCATACAATACGCAGATGGCAGAACAAAAGAATTTTTTCAAATAGGCATCAGTACAAATGCTACGGGCATTTCGGTGTATATAATGGGTTTAAAAGATAAAACTTATTTACCCGAAAATTATGCAGAGAAAATAGGCAAAGCAAAAGTTACAGGTTATTGTATAAGATTTAGAACATTAAAAGACATAAATCTTGCTGTATTGGAAGAAGCAATACAATATGGTTTGGAGCATTCAGGTAAAGCTTAATGTAATCAGGTAATATTTTTATTTATCGTTATAATGCCCCATTGCAGAGATAACCTCAACTATAACTGTGCTATCATTTACTGAATAAATTAGTCTGTGCTTTTGATTGATTCTTCGGGACCAATAACCTTTCAAATCATATTTTAATTGTTCTGGTTGGCCGGTTCCTGTGTATGGATGCTCTTTTAATTCTTGTAAGATTTTCTTTATTTTAATCTCAACAGTTTTATTGCCAAATTTTTTATGTTTTTGAATATCTTCTAACGCCTGCGGGGTTAAATAAACTATAAACTTTTCCATAGTTCATCTACATTTTTTAAAAGATAGCGTTTTTTATTGGCTGCTGCTGTTTTAACCATTTTTACAAACTCAGGATTATAAGGGCTTTTTGCTTCTATTATCTCCACTCCTTTTTTTTCATTAATACCAATTTTAATTAACTTCATAAGAGCCTTTCCATAATTGGTTTTCTCATTAATTTTTAGTGTAACTGTTGCCATAATACATATTTAATTAAATCAAAGATACAACCGATTGAAAGTTTTCCAACAACCTTATTTGATTCAATGCTCTATTATAATTATGCAATTCATATTTACAGCCGTAATACACATCATTATTTAAATAATCGGTTAAGAAACGCAATGCCTGCATATAAATCATGAATGCACATGCAAAATAAAAATAGTCTTGTTCAAAAGAAGATAATTCATTTTTCATTGTACTGAAATAGCCATCCTGTATAGCTTGTACAAAATCTTTACGGATGATTATTTTATCAAAATCAGTTACTTCTTCGCTGACAGGACAAACATAAGTCCGCAACATATCTCCCACATCACTAATAAAATAACCCGGCATAATTGTATCTAAATCAATTATACAAACACCTTTATTTGCTTCATCAAATAATACATTAGAAATTTTTGTATCGTGATGCGTTACTCTCAGTTTAGCTTCTTTATTATTGATGAATTCAGTCCATTTTTCAACAATATATTGTTGTGATTGTAGAAAAGCAATGGCTTCTTTGGCTTCGTTTATTCTTTTACTGTTACCGTGTTGTAATGCTTCTTTAAATTGATGATAACGCAAAGAGAGGTTATGAAAATCAGGCAATACAATATGCAATTCGGCTGTATTAAAATCATGCAATAAAGCAGTAAATTTTCCGAATTGATAAGCAGCTTCAAAAGCTTGTTGTTTGGTATTAACGGTTGTAAAAGTTTTTGTTCCATCTATAAAGGCAAAGGCCCTTAGCCACACTCCTGCTGACTCAATCAAAGTCTTTCCTGTTGTGGTTTGTATTAATGCAGGGAAAAGGTAATCAGCATGATTAGTTGAAATAAACTTTGTAACAGCTTTTATGTTTTCATCAATCAACTTCGGTTCTTTAAAAATTTGATTGTTGACGGCTTGCAAAACATACACGTTCTTTTCAGTAATAACTTTCCATGTGCCGTTAATTAAGCCACTGCCCAAGGGTTCATATAAAGCATGTTCACTCCAGCCATATGCAACACAAATCTTTCTGAATAATTGTTCATTCATAAAAGCAAAATACATTAAAGTTTATTCCTACTTTTAATTAGTTATGAAAGCGTAACGTCATTTCGAGGTTCATGCCGAGAAGTCTCATTTTAAACTTTACTGAGATTTCTCGTTGGGCGAGAACCCAATCTCGAAATGACTGGAGTATTAATGTTTACAAATACATCAACACATGCAACGAAGAAAATTCTTACAACTCAGTTCATTAAGTGTAGCAGGTTTATCTATCAAAAAAAATAATTTATCATTTACTGAAATAAGAAAGCCCATAGTAGTTGCTACATGGGATGCAGGTATTGCAGCCAATAAAGCAGCATGGAATGTTTTAAAGAATAACGGCAGAGCATTGGATGCCGTTGAACAGGGAGTAATGGTTACTGAAAGTTCTCAAAACTGTTGTGTAGGTTTAGGTGCCAACCCCGACAGAGATGGCTTTGTAACATTAGATGCAAGTATAATGGATGAAAATTTTAACTGCGGCAGTGTAGCTTTTTTAGAACGTATTAAACATCCTATATCCGTTGCCAGAAAAGTAATGGAAAAAACACCGCATGTTATGCTGGTAGGCAGCGGTGCACAACAGTTTGCGGTTGCCGAAGGCTTTACATTAGAAGAACAAAAGTTAAGCGATGATGCAAAAAAATCTTATGAGAACTGGTTGAAAAAAAATGAATATAAACCTGTTATAAATATTGAAAGAACAGAAGGTGGTCATGGCCCTTTTGCTCCTGCACAATTAGAAAACGGTGAATGGAATCATGACACCATTGGTATGATTGCATTAGATGTAAAAGGCAATTTAAGTGGCAGTTGTACAACAAGCGGTGCAGGTTTTAAAATGCGTGGAAGAGTTGGCGACAGCCCCATTATTGGTGCCGGTTTATTTGTTGATAATGAAGTAGGTGCTGCGGTTGCAACAGGGCAAGGTGAAGATGTTATTCGTATTGCAGGCTCTCATACTGTTGTTGAGTTAATGAGGCAAGGTTTACACCCTGAAGATGCTTGTAAAAAAACGGTTGAAAGAATTATTAAAGCAAAAGGCATTGAGAAATGCAAACAGATACAGGTTTGTTTTATTGCATTGAATAAAAAAGGCGAAGTGGGTGCTTATGCATTGCAGAAAGGTTTCAATTATTCTGTTTGTTACGCTGATGATTACAATAAATTATTAGACAGTAAATTCTTAATTTGATGCTTTTAGAAATTGCCGTATTTAATTACCGCTCTGCTGAAATAGCTGCCAAAGCAGGTGCAGACAGGCTTGAGCTTTGTATGCATTATGAAAGTGCTGGTATTACACCATCGTATGGTTTAATGAAAACAATTAAACAAAAAATTACTATCCCAGTATTCCCGATTATAAGACCCAGAAGCGGAAATTTTATTTACAGTGCTGCTGAGTTTGAAATTATGAAACATGATATTCAACTGGCAAAGCAATTAGGTTTTGAAGGTGTTGTTTTAGGCTTATTAAAAAAAGATAATACAGTAGATGTTGATAGAACCAGGCAATTAGTGACATTGGCAAGCCCCATGGAAGTTACTTTTCACAGAGCATTTGACAGAACACCCCATGCAGAAAATGCCTTAGAAGAAATTATTGATTGTGGCTGTAAAAGAATTTTAAGCAGTGGGCAGGCAGCAACAGCCATAGAAGGCAAAGCCTGTATAGGAAACTTAGTAAAGCTTGCAAAAAAAAGAATCATTATCGTTGCCGGTGGCGGAGTTAGAAGCAGTAATATTCAGGAGTTGAAAGTACATGCGAAGGCTAAAGAATTTCATTCATCGGCATTAACAAAAATGGAATTAACTGATGGGGAAGAAATAAAAAGAATAAAAGCTGTATTAAACAAATAATGGCTTACTACTCTTCACAAACAATATTGCATTCTTCTGCAGATGCAGTTTTTAAAGTATCAGTTGTATAACCTGTTCCTACTTTAATACCAAAGAATCTGTTTACATAAAATTTTTTCAGCACTAATTTTTTGTTCTTGCAGCAGGAAAAATCATTATTGGGCAAATAGTTTTTGCCGGATAACCCTGTAAGAAAACTTAATGCATACAATACGAAAAAGGCACAAACTGCAATCGTAAGGATTTTCATTTTGGACATTTCGTAAAAGTTTAAACTGTGAAGTTATTGCTCACATTCAATGTTGCAACCCTCTGCATCTACAGCACCAACAGATTCTTCTACATAACCTGCATCAGTTGAAATCCAGAATATTTTTTGTTCATAAAAATGATGCACATATAACTGTCCGTTTTTACAACAGGTATAATCTTTAGCAGCATTAAAATCTTTACCGAACATAGTATGTTGCGGACGAATAACTGTAAAGCTTAATAATGCAGATGCAGTAATACCTATAACTAAAGTTTGTTTTAAGGTTGAAAAAAGTTTCATGAATTGAGCTGTTTATTTATGCTGTAAAAGTGGTTGCCATAATTAAATTACGAAATCCCTTAATGTAGGGATGTATTTGTGGTAATGAAAAGTTGAGCGATAATAAAACGTACAAGTGCCTGCCTGCCGGTAGGAAGGTGCGATACTTCGGCTTCGCTCAGTACAGGCTACAGGGACGATGCTACGGTAAACAGAAGCCGGTAACAAAAACAATTCTTATTTATTTTACCCGCTTATCTTTACAGCAAACGATTTATTTCTGCTTATGATAGTGAATAGAAAGATTTTAACGTTAGATGAATTTACGTTGCAGCAATTACGTGCATTTCCTTCTGCAACAGGTGAATTAAGTAGTTTATTACGCGATATCGGTTTGGCTGCCAAACGTGTAAATGTTGAAGTAAACAAAGCAGGATTGGTTGATATTTTAGGCGATGCAGGCACAATAAATGTACAGGGAGAAGATGTAAAAAAGCTTGACATTTATGCCAATAATCAGTTTATGGGTGTATTACAACATGGTATTAGTTGTGCAGGTATTGGCAGTGAAGAATTAGATGAGGTTGTAGTTTTTGATGATGAAGTTAGTAACAACAGTAAATATGTTGTGTTATTCGACCCGTTGGATGGCAGCGGCAATATTGATGTAAATATTTCTATAGGTACCATATTCGGTGTTTATCGCCGTATCAGTAAAGTAGGCACACCTTGTACTGCTGCCGATTTTTTACAGGCAGGTAACAGGCAGGTAGCTGCCGGTTATATTGTTTACGGTTCATCAACCATGTTGGTATATGCAACTAAAAGAGGGGTTAATGGTTTTACATTAGACCAGGGCATTGGTGAATTCAGTTTAAGTCATCCTGATATTAAATGTCCGCCATCAGGAAGAATTTATTCTGTTAATCATGGTAACTTTTTTCAATATGAAAAAAGTGTTCAGCAATACATTAATGTGTGCCAAAAGAAAGATAAAACCAATGGTGGCCCTTATACACAACGTTATATAGGCAGTATGGTGGCAGATGTACACAGAAATTTATTAAAGGGTGGCATTTTTATGTATCCCGGTACTACAGGTAAACCGAAGGGTAAACTAAGATTGTTGTATGAATGCAATCCTTTCGCATTTATTGTTGAAGTGGCAGGTGGCAAAGCAACAGATGGTAAACAAAGAATTTTAGATATTGTACCAACTGAATTGCATCAACGTTCTCCTCTGTTTATAGGAAGTACTGATATGATGAATGAATTAGAAAGCTATTTGAAAGAAGCATAATATGAAGCATTTAATACTGATAATTATTCTTGGCTGTATAAGCTTTAGCGTAAAAGCACAATTAAGGCTTGAGCCAAAGCAAATGGTTTTCGTGCCTACACAAAAACCTAATTCAATTTATTATCATGATACTTTGTATCGTGGCAGTCAGGAATTTAAATACCTGTTCTATAAGACTTTAGACAAAGACCTAATTGCTTTATACGAAAAGCATCAAAGTAATAAAGTGTGGGGTAATATTTTTACTACTTTAGGTACATTAGCAACTACTGCAGGAATTATTATGGCAACCAACGGCAGCGATAAAACTGCTGGGTGGATAACTGCAGGTAGTGGTTTAGCTTGTACTATAACCGGCGGTTATTTAATATTAAAAGGGCAGGTTAACTTAGCTAAGGCAGTTAATTTATTTAATGACAGATATGCTAAAACCCAGGTAGGTATTGGCATTGGTAATAAACAGGCAGGTTTGGTAATAAATTTTTAGTTATGAGTAACGCTATCATATCAGTAAAAGATTTAAAGAAACAATACGGAACATTTGAAGCAGTAAAAGGCATTTCATTTGAAGTAATACAGGGTGAAATTTTTGGTTTATTAGGGCCGAATGGTGCAGGTAAATCAACCACTTTAGAAATTATTGAAACACTGAGGACCAAAACAAGCGGTGAAGTAATTGTTGATGGTTTTAATTTAGATACCAACCCTAATAACATAAAAAAAGTAATCGGTGTTCAGTTACAAACAAGCGGCTTTTATCCGGGCTTAACTTTAATTGAATTGATTAATTTATTCGCCGGGCTGTATAACCAATCAGTTAATGCTGCCGAATTGCTTGATAAAGTAAATCTGAGAGATAAAGCAAAAGCAAAATTTAAAGAATTAAGTGGCGGGCAAAAACAACGCTTCTCTATTGCAACAACGTTAATCAATAAACCTAAAATTATTTTTTTGGATGAACCTACAACAGGTTTAGATCCTCAGGCAAGAAGAAATTTATGGGAATTGATTAAAGATATTCGTAATGAAGGAACAACAGTTATTCTTACTACGCACTATATGGATGAAGCAGAAGTATTATGCGATAGAGTTGCGATAATTGATAGCGGAAAAATTATTGCAATTGCCAGTCCGGATAAATTAATTGATGATTTAGTTGCATCAGGTTTTGAAAGACCGAAAGAAGTTAAGAAAGCCAATCTGGAAGATGTGTTTATTCAATTAACAGGCAAATCAATCAGAGAAGAAATATAACAATTCTTATTACTAATTCCTAATTACAAATTACATGGACGCACGTTACCCCATCGGCAAATATGAACCTCAACCCTACTCCGAAGAGCAAAGAGATAAATGGTTATTAGATATAAAATTATTACCACAGGCAATTGAGTATGCAGTTCAGAATTTAGATGAACATCAATTAAACACTCCATACAGAGATGGAGGATGGACGGTGAAGCAATTAGTACATCATGTTGCAGATAGCCACATGAATGCATATATCCGCTTCAAGTTAGGTTTAACAGAAGATAACCCAACTATAAAACCTTATGAAGAAAAGAAATGGGCAGCTTTGCCTGATAATGATTTGGTGCCCATAAATATTTCCATAACATTATTGCATGCATTACACCAACGATGGTATGCAACTATAAAAGATTTAACTGAAGAAGATTATAAAAGAAATGTTGTTCACCCCGAACATGGCAGGCAAATGAGTTTATGGTTTCTGTTAGGAATGTATGCATGGCATAGCAAGCATCATACTGCACACATTGTTTCATTAAGAGAAAGGAATAACTGGTAATGGCTAAAGAATTAAGATGGACGATAAAAGAGTCTAAGCAACTGTTAAAAGATAAATGGGTTGATGTTAGAGCCGATGTTTGTGTAAGACCTGATGGCAGCATTATTGAGCCATTTTATGTATATGGCTTTCCCGATTATGCCACAGCTGTAGCTATTACAAAGGATGGTAAAGTAATTCTTGAGAGAATTTACAGGCATGGTTTAAACGTTGTGGCAACAGAACTTCCTGGCGGTTGTGTAGATAAAACGGATGCCACATTACATGATGCTATTGCAAGAGAATTGTTGGAAGAAACCGGTTACAGTTTTGACAGTATTGAATACTTGGGCAAAATTTCGCCTAATCCCACCACTAATACAAATGTTATGCATATGTTTCTGGCAACGGGTGGTGTTTTCTATCCTGATCAACCCTTAGATATAGATGAAGATGTAGAAGTTTTGTTAGTTGAGTTAGACGAGTTTGTTAATATGGTACAAAGGCAGGAGTTTATTCAGTCAATGCAACTATCTACTATCTTCTTTGCATTACAGAAATTAGGAAGAATTATTGTAAAGTAGTTTTATGGATGCAGATTACCGCTGGAAGCAATTATCATCAAAAATCGTATTTCAACAAAGCTGGTTTAAAACAAAAGTTGATACCTGCGAATTGCCTGATGGCAGGGTATTCGATTCTTATTTTACAGTTGAAGTACCCGATTGGGTTAATTGTATTATTATAACAGCAGATGAAAAACTTGTATTAATAAAGCAATACCGCTATCCTGTTAATAAAATAACATACGAATTGCCCGGCGGACTAATAGAAAAAGGTGAAGACCCTATGCAGGCTGCTCTGCGGGAAATGCAGGAAGAAACAGGATATAGCTCAAATAATATTGAATTAATATTAACTGTTGCTCCCAACCCTGCTTTACAAAACACAACCGCATATTTCTACTTAGTTACCAATGCTGTTAAGACAAAACAACAACAGTTTGATGAGTTTGAAGAAGTAGAAGTTGAACTTTTTGATAAGCTTGCAATACAAAAGCTACTTTCTTCAAACAGCATGCAGCATGGTGTACAAATCGGGGGTTTATATAAAGCATTGGAAAAAATCGGATGGATAAATTGGAGCTATTAATAAAATAAAAAAGCCTTCTTAACGGAAGGCTTTTTTATTGGAAAGCATACTATTTTAGTTTGCTTTTTTATTCATTTTGAAGGCAGGAGCGATAATAAACGCTACTAAAACTAAAAAACCTGCTATTACTTGTAAAGTGCTCATTTTATTTATTTTATTGTTTGAATTAATTTGATAGACAAAGCAAATAATTTTTTAAGCATAAATTGATAATCAAGCTTTTAACAAACTCGAAGAGGACACAAATAACAAAATATTATATTTAAACTCCTGGAAGCTTGGTTAATATAAAAAAGGGACAGATAGTTTAACTATCTGTCCCTTTTTGGGAAGTTGATATCAAAAATTTTAAATTCTGTATAGAAAATGTTCAGTTACAAAAGCAACCAATAATTTTTTTTGAATTAAAAAAATAGTTCAAAATTATTTACTTTAACATTTCATTAACAAATTACGTAGAGTTATTGCATAGGGTATGCCAAACTTCCATGCTCCAATAAATCTAATCCACCCTCTTCGATATCTTTTTCAACTCTTAATTTCCAAGGGTAAGGAAGCAACTTAATAACCCACATTAATACAAAAGCAACTACAAATGTTGCCACAGATATTGTAAGGTTACCAACAACTTGTTTTGTAAGCAAATCAGTGCCGCCATGATAGAATAAGCCTTTTAACGGGGCAGAATTATCGGCACCTGTTGGCCCGGTAACACCAAATTTACCTGATGCAAATAATCCCAAAGAAATTGTTCCCCAAATACCTGCAAATCCATGTACTGGTACTGCACCAATCGGGTCATCAATTCTTAAAAATTCCAACAAAAGTGTTCCTAAATAAACTACTAAACCTGCAATACCGCCTAATATTACTGCTCCTAAAGGGTCAACCCAATAACAAGGGCATGTAATAGCTACCAATCCTCCTAACACACCGTTACAGGTAAATCCTAAATCAAACTTTCCTTTAGTTTCACCAAACCACAATGCAAAATACATAGCTATTAACCCGCCTGAACATGCAGCCAAAGTTGTGTTAGTAGCAACTCTACCTATACCTTGCATATCAACAGCAGATAATGTACTTCCCGGATTAAAACCATACCATCCGAACCAAAGAATAAATGTACCTACTGCACCGAGTGTTAAGTTATGAGGAGACATTGGCCCACCTCCATCTCGTTTAAATATTCTGCCCAAACGTGGCCCTAATACTAAAGCACCTGCTAATGAAGCAATACCGCCAATTGTATGCACTACCGTTGAACCTGCAAAATCCCAAAAGCCATAAACTGCAAGAAATCCACCCGGGCCCCAGGCCCAATGTCCGATGATAGGATATATAAATCCGGTAATTCCTATAGAATATAAAATATCGCCTCTGAAGCTTGTACGGCCAATCATAGCACCGGAAACAATTGTTGAGCAAGTATCAGCAAATGCATATTGAAAAATCCAATGTGCAATTACAGGAATACCTGTTGTTAAATAAGTGCCGGCAGCTAATGGAGAACCCGCCTTAATAGCATCGGCAGTTGCCTGAGGATTGGGGTCGCCCACTAAAAAGAAACCGTGTGTTCCAATAAAAGCATTGCCTTCTCCAAACATAAAAGCATAGCCCACAGCCCAGAATAATAATCCGCAGAGGCAGGTATCAAAAATACACTCCATTAAAACATTTACTGTTTCACGCTGGCGTGCAAAACCTGCTTCTAACATTACAAAACCTGCTTGCATTCCAAATACCAAAAAAGCTGCAACCAGTGTCCAGATTGTATTGGCTGTACTAATCAGTAAAGTGTCATGCGTTACAGGTGCAGTTTGTGCATTTGCCTTTGTTGCAATCATCCCGGGTAAAAAATAAATAATTCCCAACAGGATTAGCATTCCTACAATTTTTCCAAGGAAAAATTGCAGGCCCAATTGCCATTTTTCTTTACTTGTGAGCGGTATTGCAGTTACAGCAATATGCCTGTTCCGATCAAGTTTACGAAATGAATTTAAGGTTGCTGAAAACATAAGGAGGTTGGTTTAATTGTTTACAATAAAATCGTATTTATACTTGCTGGTTGGTTATATAATTTTATTAGTTAAAATTTATAAGTAGCTGCTAAAACAAAACTTGCTGCACTTTTAGTAGCTGTTCCGTCACTTTTAAAGAACACTTTATCTTTTGCATTATCAAGTCTCAACTCCGGAATGATTGTCAGGTTATCAATTTTAAAGTTGGCAGATAATGTGGGAACAAATACTTCAGTACCTAAACCTGCAACAGCTTTTGTATCACTCATTAATTCTCCTCTTAATGTTAATCCAAAAACACTTGTTGGGTCATAATTCAAATACAAAGCATTACTTGTCCAGCTATTAGATTTTGCACCTGCTGCTTTTGATTTACGGGTTTGAATAGTTCCATCATAAACAACAGAAAACTTGCTGCTTAAAGTAGCATTAATTACTGCATCAAATTGGCTTAAGCTACATTGATCAGCGGCTAACGGTGCTGTGTTATTAGTACCGCCCTGATAGTTTATATAAATCTTAACCTTATCGTTTTTAGTTGCAGTACTGAATTGTGCAATAAAAAACTTACCTGATGAAGTTGTTGTTGAATTATCTGTAGGGTTAGCAACACCTACCATTAAAGCAGATTTACCTCCTAAGGAGATGTCTGCTTTTAAACCTGTATGAAAAAATGGTCCGTAAGAAAAACCATAACTCATACTGTAGTTTCTATTGGCATACGCATCAACCAATTCCCAGCCAACATGTGTAGCCCATTTACCAATCGTAAATTTAAGAGCACTGCTTGGTGCATAAGATAAATAAGCCTGTTTTACCACAGCCAGGGAGCCGCCGTCATTATAAGAAAATTCTGCTGCTCTTCTGCCATAGCCTAAATCTAAGGTTGCTTCAACTTTACCAATGGTGTGATCAACCTTAATTGACGCCATACCCAATTCGAAAGAATTTTTTGAATTAGTGAAACTTGTTTTGTTGTTTAAGTCACCATTTTTTGCATCTGCAAAATCGTATCTGTAATACGCATCAGCAGAAAATGTGAAAGTGGTTGTTGACTTTTTTGTTGAATCTTGTGCGTTTGCACCTACTACGCCTAATAATGTTAAGGCGATGGTTACATTGAGTTTTCTCTTAAGCATTTGCCATTTTGTTTTTTGGTTTAATGATATATCACGGTAATTAATCAATGACCAGTTGACTAATAAGTGATAAGGGTTTGTTTTGGCCGATTAAGAAGTTCTTCTAATGACAAGAATCGTTTTCAGAGAAAAACATTAACAAAATAAATATATTTAGTTAACTTGTGCAAAATAGTAAAAATGAAAGCGTAAATCAAAATAAAAAATACATTTCTTTATTTTTAATTTGTTTGAGTAAAAATGTACAAGCTGCAATAAGATTGATTTACAGACAATTAAGCCGAATTTCTTCCCGCATTAATAATTCCGAAAGAACAACGCATTATTAATTTTTCGTAAGAATTTTGTTGAGGAGATTGAAAAACCTTCTCTTCTGCTTTACGAATTTGCGTTAATGCATACTGTTGAATAGTAACCAATGGTAGTACAATTCTCTCTCTCATTTGAATAGACAGATGCTCAACAGGGTAATCTTTCATTAACTCAGTACTTCCTGTAAGCCTTTGCAGATAAAGCTTTGTGAGTTCATATTCAGAAAAAAGGCGATGCCATACTTCGCCATAAATTTTGTGTTCACCTAAAAATGCTGTAGCAGGGAAAAAGCATTTTTGCATAGCCATTTCACAATTATCAATCATTGTTTTAAAGAACAATGAATTTTTATAAAGGCTTTGTAATTGAGCAAACTTACCTTGTTTTTCTAACTCACGCAAAGCAGTACCAACACCATAATAACCGGTAACATTTTGCTTTAACTGGCTCCATGCACCAACAAAAGGAATGGCACGTAAATCTGTTAATTCAAGCTTTTTGCCGCTTCCACGTTTAGTAGGTCTGCTTCCGATATTTGTTTCCGCATAAAACCTCAAGGGACTTGCATGAATTAAATATTCCAGAAAATACGGATGCTCTTTTAATGATTTATAAGCGTGATAACTTATTTCTGAAAGTAATTGCAGCAACTCTTCTTCCTCATTTTTTAAAGTAGGCTTACTTTCTTCTTTTAAAGTATTATTACCTAAGCCTGCATTTAATAATTGTTCAATATTAAATTGAGCTGAATCTACCGTTCCGAAATTTGAGCTGACTGTTTGCCCTTGTATTGTTAATTGTATTTCTTTTCTGGAAATATCGTTACCCATGGATGCATAAAACTGATGTGTTTTACCACCACCTCTTGCAGGTGGGCCGCCTCTACCATCAAAAAACACAACGTCTATTTCATATTGCTTTGATATGGCTGTTAAAGCTTGTTTGGCTTTAAATATACTCCAGTTTGCCATTAAATAGCCGCCATCTTTTGTTCCGTCTGAAAAACCCAACATGATGGTTTGCTTGTTACCACGACGTTTTAAATGCTCGCTGTAAACTTTATTTTCATACAATTCTTTCATTACAGCTTCTGCATTCTGCAAGTCTTCAATCATTTCAAAAAGCGGAACGATATCAACATTAATTTCTTCTTTCTCCCATCCACTTAATAAAAACAATCCGAATACTTCAATAACATTTAATGCAGATTCATTGTGACTTATAATATAACGATTACAACCAGCTTCGCCGCTTAACTGATGAATTTCTTTGATAGACTGTATTGATTCAATTACATCCTTTTGTATAGGGTCTGTAATTACAGACAAATCTATTTTTTCATTCACTGAAATAAGTGCCTTTACTTTTTCCGGCGTAGATAATTGAGTATAATTCTTTGGAAGCAAATTGGTTTTAGATACAATCGTTTCAATCAGTTTTGTATGTACACCACTATCCTGCCTGATATCTAATGTTGCAAAATGCAAACCGAATAGTTCAATTTTATTAATTAAATCTTCAACTAATGAAACAAATAAACTACTGTGCTCATATACCAACTGATGCCTGATATTAGTAAGTGTTTTAATAATATCGGCAACTGAAAGCATTCTTGCATCTGCATCATAAAGATTGCTGTGTAATTGCTTTTCTAAAGTAGCTATTGCAACATCAACTCCTTTAAAAGTTAATCTTCGTTTTAAGTTTCTTACATCTTTATAATAACATTTAACAATGCTTCTGTTTAATGCTTTGGCCACCTGTAAAGTAGTTAATGCATTCACAAATGGGTTCCCATCTCTATCACCACCGGGCCAGAAACCCATTTTAATAATAGGTTTACCATTGGGTGCATCAGGAAAAGATGTTTTAATAAATGAATTGATTTTACCTGCTGCTTTATAAAAAATATTTTCTAAATACCAAACTAAACTTACTGCTTCATCAAATGGAGTTGGCTTTTCATGTTGAAAGAATGGCGTTCTGCCTAACTGTTGCAGGTAAGTATAAATTTCATTTTCATTATTACCATTAATGGCACTCGATAAATCGTGAATAATACCTAATACAGCACCGCGATAAAATTGTGTAGGATGTGCAGTTAATACTAATTGAATTGAAAAATCATTAAGGTTTTGAATAAGTTTTTCTTCTGTATGTTTTTGCCCTACTTCTAAAGCTAAATGCTTTAAGGTTCCTGTTCCACCCATATCATTTACTTCTTTAAAAGCAGCATCTTCTAATGCATCAAATAAAACAACTTGTCTTTCTATATATTGAACAAAACGAAAAAGCATATCAATCTTTTCCTGTTCTGTTTTTAAGTTGGTTTGCTGAACAAAGAATTCATCAATAATTTCCGAAGGGCTTTTTTTCTTCTTATATCCTTCTTCACAATTCAATAAAAGCATTGAAACTAATATGCCTGTTTTTTCTATTCTATGAAAAGGCAAAGAAGTAAACAAACTGTTATACAGTTGAAATTTAATTCCAATTAAGTTTTTAAACGTCTGTAATGCAGGCGTAGCAGGCATTTCATTATTGTTTTGAAAATGAATAAAGAGGCAGGCAACAGTTAGCGGATGGAAAAATAAATAATTTTATTCGTTTCATTACAAATCAATACCCTACCTTAGCAGCATAGTAATGAAAAAGCAAACAATTATAACAAACTTCTTCTCTGTAGCTGCAACAGCTACAACAATTACTATTACAATTACCCTGTAAAGGGTAAATAATCATCATATCATCCAATCGGGTATTTAAGCCCCAATCCTGAAAAGGGAATGAAATCATTATCAACCATTTTCTCAATTATTAATTTAGCATGAAAGTTTTAAAGTTCGGTGGCTCTTCTGTAGCTAATGCCGAAAACATACAAAAAGTTGCCTCTATTTTACAAAATACTTCTTACAAAAAAATAGTTGTTATTGTTTCTGCATTAGGCGGTGTTACAGACCAATTATTACAAGCAGGTTCTTTAGCAGCAGATGGCAATGAAAGTTACAAAGACATTTTATTAGGCATTGAAAAAAGGCATATTGAAACCGTAAAAACTTTGCTACCCATTACTGCACAAAGCAGTTGTTTAAGTAAAGTAAAACAACAGTTTAATGAATTGGAAGATATATGTGAAGGTGTATTTCGTTTGAATGAATTATCAAAACGCACACAAGATAAAATTGTAAGTTTTGGCGAATTACTTTCATCATTAATTATCTCCAACTTCCTGCAATCTCAAAACATAAGCAATGAATGGTTAGACAGCCGACTACTCATCAAAACCAATAACAGTTTTGGTGCTGCTGCAGTTGACTTTGTTAAAACGAATTATTTAATTGAAGAAAAGATTAAAGCATCATCTCAAAACATATTCCTTGCTCCGGGCTTTATTGCAAGCAATCCAGATAATCAAACAACAACTTTAGGAAGAGGTGGTAGTGATTATACTGCAGCCATTTTTGCCAACGCCGTTAATGCAAATGATTTAGAAATATGGACAGATGTTACCGGTATGATGACAGCAGACCCACGCTGGGTAAGCAATGCAAAAACCATAAAAAATATTTCTTATCAGGAAGCGATGGAGCTTTCGCATTTCGGGGCTAAAGTTATTTACCCTCCTACCATTCAACCTGCTATGCAAAAGAACATTCCGATATGGATTAAAAACACTTTTGCACCAACTGAATACGGAACGTTAATAGAACAAAATGTGCAACACGATAATGATGTTGTTACCGGCATATCAAGCATCAATCAAGTTGCTTTACTAAGTTTAGAAGGAAGCGGAATGGTTGGTATTCCGGGCTTTAGCAAACGTTTGTTTGAAGCATTAGCCAATGAAAAAGTGAATGTTATTTTAATTACACAAAGCAGCAGTGAACATTCTATTTGTGTTGCAGTAAATGTAAATGATTATGAAAAAGCAAAGCAGGCAACAGATAATGCATTTGATTATGAGTTGAAGACAGGTTTATTAGAACCATTAAAAGTTGAAACAGATTTAAGCATTATTGCTTTGGTTGGTGATAAAATGAAAAGCCATCAAGGTATTGCAGGGCGTATGTTTGCTGCATTAGGAAGAAACGGTATTAATATTCGTGCCATTGCACAAGGTTCTTCTGAAAGGAACATTTCTGCCGTTATTGCCAATGCCGATGTTAAGAAAGCAGTGAATGTTTTGCATGAAGCATTCTTCGAATCTGCATATAAACAATTAAACTTATTTATTGTTGGTGCCGGAAATGTGGGTAGCAAACTGATAGACCAAATCAATCAACAACAATCTTATCTATTGCATCATTTAAACTTACAGGTTCGTGTTACAGGTATTGCTAACAGTAAAAAAATGTTGTTTGTTGATAACGGCAATGATATTGATTTAAACAAATGGAAAGAATTTTTACAAGATGGAGATGTAATGCAACTTTCTTCTTTTGTTGAAACTATCATTAATAAAAATTTACGTAATAGTGTATTGGTTGATGTTACTGCCAATGCAGAGGTAGCAGGTGTTTATAATCAACTACTGGCAAAGAGTGTTTCAGTTGTTGCCTGTAATAAAATAGCTGCTTCAAGTGCCTACAATAATTACAAACAATTAAAAAGTTTATCAAAAGAATACGATGCACGTTTCTTATTCGAAACCAATGTAGGTGCAGGTTTGCCTGTTATCGGTACATTAAACGATTTAGTAAAGAGCGGAGACAAAGTAAATAAAATACAAGCTGTACTTTCCGGTACATTAAACTTTGTTTTTAATAATTACGATGGAACAAAATTGTTTGCAGAAGTGGTTAAGCAGGCACAGGATGAAGGCTATACAGAACCTGACCCGCGTTTAGATTTAGGCGGAACTGATGTGATGCGTAAGATTATGATTTTAGCAAGAGAAGCAGGAGAAAAAATTGAAATGGAAAACATTGCTAACAATGGCTTCTTACCCGCTGAGTGTTTTGATGGAAGTGTTGATGATTTTTATAAAAGCATGGCAAAACACGAAGCTCATTTTAAAAAATTATATGATGAAGCAGCAGCTAAAAATTGTAAATTAAAATTTGTGGCAAGTTTTGAGAACGGTAAAGCTGTTGTTGGTTTGCAACACATTCCTGCACAATCAGATTTTTATCATTTATACGGAAAGGATAATATTGTATTGTTTTATACCACCCGTTATCCTGAACAACCTTTAGTAGTTAAAGGAGCAGGTGCAGGTGCCGATGTTACCGCAAGCGGTGTATTTGCAGATATTATGAGAGTTGTAGCCTCCTAAATCCTCCAAAGGAGGACTTTAAAACGTCTTACTAAATTATGATGCTATTAAAAAAATATTATGATGCTTCTGTTTCTCCCCTTATGGGGGAGTTAGAGGGGGCTGTAACTATTATGAGCCCTGCTACAGTTGCAAATGTTGTTTGCGGTTTTGATGTATTAGGTTTTGCCATAAATAATCCTAACGATGAATTAACATTAAGTATCAGCAATAAAGTGGGTGTTGAAATTATTAATGAGGATGATTTTAATTTACCAACCAAAGCAGAAGATAATGTTTGCGGTGCTGCCTTATTAGCATTATTAGGAGAAACCCCTGAAATAAAAGGCTTTACACTTATCAGCAAAAAGCATATTAAGCCCGGCAGTGGTATCGGCAGCAGTGCTGCAAGTGCCGCCGGTGCTGTGTTTGCAGCTAATGAATTATTAAATAAAAGATTTACTAAACAAGATTTAGTTCGCTTTGCTATGAACGGCGAAAAAGTGGCAAGTGGTGTTAAACATGCCGATAATATTGCTCCTGCTATTTATGGTGGTGTTACATTAATTCGTTCTATTCATCCAATAGATATTATTAAAGTTAATGCTCCTGAATTACATGTTACAGTTGTTCATCCGCAGATTGAAGTAAGAACTGCTGATGCGAGGCAAATTCTTAAACAGAACGTATTATTAAAAGATGCCATAAAACAATGGGGGAATATTGCAGGCCTGGTTGCAGGTTTTATTCATCATGATTATGACTTAATAGGCAGAAGTTTAGAAGATGTAATTATAGAACCGGTAAGAAGTATTTTAATTCCCGGTTTTGATGAAGTAAAAACAAAATGTAAAGAAGCAGGTGCATTAGGTGGTGGTATTAGTGGTAGTGGCCCATCAATTTTCATGTTAAGTCGAAATGCAGCTACAGCAAGTATTGTAGAAAATGTAATGAAAGAGGTGTACAATAAAATTGGTGTAGATTTTCAAACGCATGTAACTACTATTAATCAGGAAGGTTGTAAAGTTGTAAATAGTGAGAAGTAATCATCGAAAGTGAAAATGCAATTTTTAATTATTAATTCTTAATTATTCAATGCTTTATTATAGTCTCAATCATCAATCACCAAAAGTTAATTTTGCTGAGGCTGCTGTTAAAGGTCAGGCTCCTGATAAAGGTTTATACTTTCCTGAATACATTCCAACATTACCAAAAGGCTTTATTGAGAACATTAAAACTTATTCAAAAGAAGCAATCGGTTTTACTATAATGCAGCCCTATGTTGGTGAAAATATTGATAAGAATGAATTACAACGCATAGTTACTGAAACCATCAACTTCAAGTTTCCTTTAGTACGTATTACTGAAAACATTGCTTCATTAGAATTATTTCATGGGCCTACATTGGCTTTTAAAGATGTTGGTGCAAGATTTATGAGCCGTTGCTTGGGTTACTTCAACAGAAATAATAAAAAAGAAGTTACTGTTTTAGTTGCCACAAGCGGCGATACAGGCGGTGCTGTTGCCAATGGTTTTTTAGGTGTAGAAGGTGTGAATGTGGTTATCTTATATCCATCAAAAAAAGTTAGTCCTGTTCAGGAATTGCAGCTAACAACATTAGGCAAAAACATTACTGCATTAGAAGTAAACGGAACATTTGATGATTGCCAGGCAATGGTGAAACAAGCTTTTGCAGATACTGATTTGAATAACAAATTATCATTAACATCCGCCAATTCTATTAATGTTGCCCGATGGTTACCGCAACAGTTGTATTATTTCTTTGCCTATCAGCAATGGCAACAAAATGAAGCCCCGATTATTTGCGTACCAAGCGGCAACTTCGGTAATATTTGTGCGGGAATAGTAGCACATATTTCAGGGTTACCTGTTAAACATTTTATTGCTGCCTGCAATGCCAATGATGTTGTACCGAATTATTTACAGACAGAGCAATACACTCCAAAACCTGCAGTAGCAACTATTTCCAACGCTATGGATGTTGGCAATCCGAGCAACTTTATCCGTATTATGCAGTTGTTTAATAATCAATTCAATGCATTGAAAAATAAATTAAGCAGTGTTAGTATTGATGATGCAACTACTAAAACAACCATTGAAACAGTTTATAAAAATTATCAATATATTTTAGACCCGCATGGAGCAGTTGCTTATAAAGCGTTAGAAGATTATTTAAAGAATGATGTTGGTCAGCGACCAACATCGGCATCAGGTTTTATTTTAGAAACAGCACACCCTGTCAAATTTCCTGAAACTGTAGAAGAAGTTATCCATCAAAAAATTGCAATACCTGAGAGTGTGCAATATTTATTTAATTTAGAAAAGAAGAGTATTACCATGCAACCAAAGTTTGAAGATTTGAAAGAATGGTTGATGAGGAGATGATTAAGAAGGTTTAGACAGAAATTATAAAAGCCTGAAAGATTACTTTCAGGCTTTATTATTTTGTCGAATAATGATTTGAACGTACCCGCCTACCGGCAGGCAGGCAAGTGTGCGATACTTCGACTTCGCTCAGTACAGGCTACACAAAAGTTTAATTATTATTCTAAAGTTTAGTACATACAACTACTTCGCAATTTTATCTTGCCAGTATAGCATACCGCCTGTTAAATTAGCTACATTACTAAAACCCAATTGCTCTAAAATCATGCAGGCCTGTCCGCTGCGGTTACCACTACGGCAATAAATAATTACTTCTTCATTACGCAAATCTTCTATTTCATCAATCTGCATTACCCGAATATTGCCTAATGGCAGCAAAGTACCGCCAATATTGAACTCTGCGTTCTCATCAGGTTCGCGAACATCTAATAAATTTAATTTTTCACCTGCATCTAATCTTGCTTTTACTTCTTCGGCTGTTATTGTTTTCATGTAGTTCTATTTATTGCTTTTTTAATGGTCACATGGAATTCGCATAAATATTTTCTATAAATAGATTTTGTTTATGCTCATTTCATAAGTAGTCTTTTAATGTGTTAAGGTATCTTTTACAGGTGCAACAGTGCTTAGATACAAATCAATTAATTGCCCGGGTTTTATTTTATTTAAAGTTTTGGTATTGTTTTCTGTTTCAATGTAAACCGGCGGGTTTTGTTTTACTATAAATGCATTGGCACTATCTGTTACACCATTCACTAAAACAACTGAACCGATATTTATGTTTAATGTTTGCAATTGGCCTTTTGCCTGCTCGTAAGTTAAACCAACCAAATCCGGCACTAATAATTCGCCACTACCCTCTCCGCTTCCTAATACAAAACTGATGGTACTTCCCAATGGCAGTTTGGCTCCGGCTTTTATCGGTTGATTGTTATATAATTGCTCTAACACGGCATTACGGGCAATATCAGGACGATAAGAAGTATCGCCGACTTTTAAACCTAAAGTCACTAAATACATTTCTGCACTTCTGTAAGAGAAGCCCACAAGGTTGGGCATTTCAACCTGTGGCGGTACTGCACGATTGATAGTTAAGAAAATTTTTCTTCCGGCTTTAACCAATGCATCTGCTTCGGGAGATTGGCGTACTACTGATAATGCTCCTACCGACATATCATAAACAGAATCTGTAACTTCAACAGTAAAACCTGCATTCATTAATGTAAGCTTTGCTGCATCAATATTCTGTGCTAAAACAGAAGGTACTTTCTGATACTTACCATGCCCGGTTATAGAGCTTAATAAGCCAAAAAAGATTAAGATTAATAAAATAGCAATTACTATTCCTGCCAATATATTAACCCATAATGGTTTTGATGTTATAAATTTAAACACTAATTAAAAGTTTCTGGTTTCAAGATACAAGTTACTTGTTGTTACAAGCTGTAAAGCAACTATTGAACTTTCGTTGCGTTGCACACTTGTACGTTCTGTTCACTATGCTACAAACACTCTTCTATCACGGCTGTATAAAAATCTTTCAAAGTCCAACCCTTAGCAACCACCTGTTGCGGTACTACACTTGCTGCACTTTGCCCCGGTACTGTGTTTACTTCCAGCATAAAAGGTGCGTTGTGTTTTTCGCTGTAAATAAAATCTATTCTTACAATACCTCTGCAGTTTAATACTTCGTATACGCTTTTGGCAGCTGCTTCTAATTGCTGCAACATTTCATCTGCTATTTGTGCAGGTGTTACTTCTTCACTTTTACCCTGATACTTTGCTTCAAAATCAAAAAATTCTTTATGTGTTTTTATTTCGGTAATGGGCAATACAGTGATGGCTCCTTTATTTTTAAAAACGCCAATGGTAAATTCTCTGCCTTTAATAAACTCTTCTACCAATACCTGATTATCTTCTTTAAAAGCCTTATCTAATGCAGCCTTCAGCTCGGTTGCTTCATTCACTTTACTCATACCAATGCTGCTGCCGCCGTTATTGGGTTTAACAAAAACAGGCAATTGTAGTTGTTGCAGAATTGCTTGGGGTGTAACAGGTGTATGCTTAAACAAATGCATGCTTTTAGCTACATTAATGCCACCAAAAGCAGCTACTGCAACAGTATATCTTTTATTAAATGTAAGAGCAGATGTTGCTGCATCGCAACTTGTGTAAGGCAAACCCAACATATCAAAATAGCCTTGCAATTTGCCGTCTTCTCCAGGCGTACCATGAATGCAAAGTAATATGGCATCAAATTTTATTTTACTACCATTTATAGTAATAGTAAAATCTTCCCGATTTACAGCAGACTTCTCTCCTGCTTCATTTTCGTACCACCAACCGTTCGGGTTAATATCAATTTTATAAACATCAAATTTTTCTCTGTCAACATTATTACCAACTGTAACAGCACTCTTATAACTAATTTCTGCTTCGCCGCTGTAACCTCCTGTAACTAAAGCAATCTTTTTCTTCATTGAAATAAAATTAATACTCGCCAAATATAATTATGATACACGATTTAAGATGTTTGACGGAAGATTTATGATTTATTTTATTTGAAAGAAATGAATCGGAAATCATAGTTAATAAAAAAGGTGAAGAAAGTTTTTCCTTCACCTCAAATTGACGGGAAATATCACCCGCCGTTACTGATGTTGTCTTGTAGGGCAACAATTATTAAAATATAAACCTACAAAACTTGTTTGGTATGTGCAAGCGTTTTATGAATTAAAGTTTAGCACATTAAATATGCAACTTTGCTTTCTTTTCCAATAAACCTTCTACAGTTTCTACATACATTTCATCGGGTACACAGCAATCTACCGGGCAAACAGAAGCACATTGTGGCTCTTCATGAAAACCTTGACATTCAGTACATTTATTTGGAACAATATAGTATGTATCTGTAGCAAGTGGAGCATTACGTTGGTCGGCATCAATGCTGCTTCCATCCATTAAAGTAACAATTCCTTTAACAGTAGTTCCATCGGCAATAGCCCATTCAACACCACCTTCATAAATAGCATTATTAGGACATTCGGGTTCGCATGCACCGCAATTAATACATTCGTCAGTAATTTTTATAGCCATACGTTTAATTTTGGTTTTTAATTAATAATCAAAAGTAAATTTAAAAGCAATATAAAACATGAATTTGCAGCAAAGAACTGATTTATTAATAAAGTTGAAAACTTTTATTGAAGATGAAAATAATGAACAATGGAAAGAAGCTAAACAACAGGCAACTTTAATGAATCCGTGGTTTATTCCTGAATTTTTAGAAACAGCAATAAAACAAATAGCCGATAATTTTTTAGACGGAAATAAATTAAACCAATGGGCTGCTTCTTATAACATTCCAGAAGAAAACACAAGCCCTGCAACTATTGGTATTGTAATGGCGGGAAATATTCCATTGGTTGGCTTTCACGATTTTTTATGTGGCTTTATTACGGGGCATCAATTATTAATCAAGTTATCTTCTCAGGATGAAGTTTTATTAAAAGTTATTGTTAATAAATTGATTGAATGGAATGATGAGGTTAAAGAACTTGTTCAATTTGCTGCAACACTAAAAAACTGCGATGCATATATTGCTACGGGAAGCAATAACAGCAGCAGGTATTTTGAATATTATTTTGCAAAGTATCCGCATATTATTCGTCGCAACCGCACCTCTGTAGCAGTTTTAGAAGGAAATGAAACAAAAGAAGCATTACAAAATTTAGCAACAGATATTCAATTGTATTTTGGTTTGGGTTGCAGAAATGTAACTAAGTTGTATGTACCACGGCAGTACGATTTTATGAAGCTGTTAGATGCTTTAAAAACTTATGATCATTTAATTGAGTTTCATAAATACAAGCACAACTTTGATTATCAATTGGCTTTATTAATTATGAATAACAAGCAATACATGAACAATGGTTCTATTGTTATTTCTGAAAATGCTTCTATATTTTCTGCTATCAGCCATTTGCATTATGAATATTATGATAATAAAGAAGTATTGATTGAACAGCTTTTTGCTAATAACGATATACAATGTATTGTTGGAAAAGACTTTATTCCATTCGGTAAAGCACAAGAGCCAGCATTAACAGATTATGCCGATGGTGTAGATACCATAAAGTTTTTATTGGGTTTATAATATAACCGCCGACGAGGTTTTTAACCGTCGTCGGGGTTTGCTAACCTCGTCAACAGTTGTATACTTTGACGGCGGGGTATCTCAACCCCGTAAGCAGTTCTCAACTCTGACGGCGGTTTGATTGGTTGAATAAGTTGCATAAAGAACAAACAGTACAAGTGTGCGACGCAACAGGCGATGCCCAAAGTTTCCACAGCTTGTTCAATAAAAAATAACTACGCTTACTAAAACTTATTTTTGCTGCATGACTGAAAAAATTTTGATTCTTGATTTCGGAAGCCAATACACTCAATTAATTGCCCGTGCTGTAAGAGAAGCCAATGTTTACTGTGAAATCATTCCTTATCATAAGAAATTTGAAATTGATAACTCCATAAAAGGAATTATTCTCAGTGGTTCTCCTTTTAGTGTAAATGAAGAAAAAGCTCCGGTAGTTGATATTGCAGCAATGATTAAGGAAGTGCCCGTTTTAGGAGTTTGCTACGGTGCACAATTAACAGCCAAAGTTTTTGGCGGAAGGGTTGATAAAAGCAATAAACGTGAGTACGGAAGAGCCAAATTAGCTATTAAACAAAATGATATTTTATTTGATGGCGTAAGTGATGGTTCTCAGGTTTGGATGAGCCACAGCGATTCTATAACTGAATTGCCCGAAGGCTTTGAATTATTGGCTGTTACAGAAAGTATTCCGGTGGCAGCGTTTAAGAAGCAGTCGGGAAGTCGGCAAGACGGGAAGTCAGATTTTCCTCTTTACGGCATTCAGTTTCATGCAGAAGTATATCATTCAACAGAAGGAAAACATATTATAAAAAATTTCTTGATAAACGTTTGCGGTTGCCAACAAAACTGGACGCCTGCCAATTTTGTTTATGAAACAGTTGAAGCATTAAAACAAACCATTGGTAATAAGAAAGTGATTATGGCTTTAAGCGGTGGCGTTGATAGTACCGTTGCTGCAACACTTATCAGTAAAGCTATCGGTAAGAATTTATTTGGCATTTTTGTAGATAACGGCGTTTTGCGTAAGCATGAATTTGAACAGGTCTTAGAAACTTATAAAGTATTAGACCTGAATGTTAAAGGCGTTGATGCCAAACAGGTTTTCTATAGCAAGTTAGCAGGCAAAACAGACCCTGAAGAAAAAAGAAAGATTATCGGGAAAACATTCATTGAAATATTTGATGAAGAATCGCACCAATTAGAAGGCATTGAAATATTGGGGCAAGGAACTATTTATCCTGATGTTATTGAAAGTGTTAGTGTACATGGTCCTTCACAAACCATTAAATCGCATCACAATGTTGGTGGCTTGCCTGATACTATGAAATTGGAACTGATTGAGCCTTTACGTTTTTTATTTAAAGATGAGGTAAGAAAAGTAGGTTTAGAATTAGGCATTCCACATGAATTATTATTCCGTCATCCGTTTCCCGGTCCGGGATTAGCCATACGGATTTTAGGAGATATTACAGAAGAAAAAGTTACCCTGCTTCAAAATGCAGATGCTATTTACACCAATGCATTAAAGCAATTTAACTTGTATGAAAAAGTTTGGCAGGCAGGTACCATTTTATTGCCTGTAAAAAGTGTTGGCGTTATGGGCGATGAAAGAACTTATGAATTTACAGTTGCTCTACGTGCCGTAACAAGTGTTGATGGTATGACAGCAGATTGGGCTCATTTACCTTATGAATTTTTAGCCCATGTTTCTAATGAAATTATTAATAATGTAAGAGGAATAAACCGTGTGGTATATGATATTAGCAGTAAACCCCCTGCTACAATTGAGTGGGAATAAGGCTTTGCCACAAATGCACGAATTACTTCCTTAAATATAATTCGTGTAATTCGATTTAATTAGTGTCATAAAATGTAGCTTTATATTTCATGCAACGATTTACTTCCATATTGGTTATTGTTTTGCTCCTTTCACTTTTATCGTTCCATGTTAAAGCTCAAACAATAATTAATAAAATAGCCGTCTTTGCTCCCTTATATATTGACAGTGCTTTTGATGGTAACAATTATAAGTTAGGCAATAATAATTTACCTAAGAATATGTTACCCGGTTTGGAGTTTTATAATGGTGTAACAATGGCGGTTGATTCATTAAAAGCAGAAGGCTATTCTTTCGAAATAAATATTTACGATACTAAAAGCAGCAAAGAAAATTTAAGCAGCATCTTGTTAAAGGATGAGATGAAAAACGTTGGTTTAATTATTGCTTCCTTCACTAATCGAAGTGAACTTAAAACTTTAACTGACTATGCCGCTATCTACAAAATTCCGCTCATATCTGCTACTTATCCTAATGATGGTGGCGTTTCCGATAATCCTTATTTTATTCTCCTTAATTCAACTTTGCGTACGCATTGTAAGGAGTTGTATAAGTATGTTCAACGCAACTATGCAACCGGCAACATAGTTTATTTTAACCGCAAAGGAGCTGTTGAAAACCTTATGCAGAGCGTATTTGCAGATATGGCCAGAACTACACCCGCCGTTCCTTTAAAAATAAAAAGCATTGAGCTTACAGATAGTTTTTCTGTAAAACAGATTGCAGATTATTTAGACAGTACCAAACATAACACCATTATTTGCGGCACCATAGATGAAGCATTCGGACTAAGATTAATTAAAGCTATAAACAACTTAAAAACTTATAACTCAACCATTATAGGCACACCCACCTGGGATGTTTTAAGAATACCTGAAGATGCTACTGTTGAAACTGTTTATTCCACGCCATTTTATTATCCTAAAACATTTTCGTTATACAATTCTATATCGTTAAAATACAAAGCAGCATTTAACCAGCATGCAACTGATATGATGCTGAAAGGTTACGAATCTGTATATTATTTTACCCATTTGTACATACTATACGGCAGCGGATTAATGATGAATCATTTATCAGAAAAGAAATTCAAACTATTCAACGAATTCAATATACTGCCCAATAAAAACAGTAAGAACACTATAGATTATTACGAAAACAATAAACTCTACTTCATTAAAAAAGTAGGTAATACCATTAAACAAGTGAATTGATTTTGGGTAGTCAGCTTTTCAGTTATTAATTAAGCTTTTGTTGCGTCGCACACTTGTACTGAAGAATATTATTAACTTACTAATCAAAAAAATTTAGTATCTAAATAATGCAACTCAAAAATATTTTGACAAAGTATAATTTTTCTCAACGTATTAATGTGGCTAAAACAACATTAGAAGAAATCGAAAATCAAATTTTAGTTTCACTTCCCGAGGATTACAAATTTTATCTTGAAAATTTTGATGGCTTTTTTGGTTCAATAGGGCTTGAATTTGTTAACCTGTGGGGCTGTGATGAAATACTGGAAAGAAATAATAGTTACGGCATAATTAATAAGCTACCAATGACATTGGGTATTGGTGATAATGCAAGTAGTGAATTTATTGCTATAGAATTTTATAATCTAAAAGTTAATAGAATTATTCTCTCTCCACTCATTGATTTAGATAAGCAATATCATCTTACAATTGGTGATTCATTCACTGATTTTTTAACCAGATTAGATAATAATGAAAGTTGGTTCTCTTAATCAGCACTATATCAATTGCCACCAAAAACTTTCTTTAATAAATCAGTTGTGCGGGCAACAGGGTTTGTACGAATTTGTTGCTCTTCCAAAGCCAATTGATAAAAAATACCACTCAACGCTTTTTCTGTAACATAAGCTGCTAAATCAGTATTTATCTTTTTTACAAAAGGAACTTTATTGTAAGTAGTCGTTAATGTATTCCAGTATTTTGTGGCATCTGTCTTTGCCATTGATTGTTCAATAACAGGCCTGAAAGCATTCGTTAATTGTACTGTAGTTTTTTCACGCAAGTATTTGGTAGCTGCACTATCGCCGCCTTTTAATAACCCGGCTGCATCTGTTATACTCATTTGTTTAATGACACTGATAAAAATAGGAGCAGCAGTTTTAGCTGCATCTTCAGCAGCACGGTTCATACTTAAAACAGCATCATCAACCTGTTTATCAAAACCTAATGCACGTAATTTATCTCCTGCTTTCTGGGCTTCGGGTGGTAATAAAATTTTTACTGCTGCGTTTTTAAAAAATCCATCTGTTGCAGACAATTGTGCAGTACCACGTTCAACACCTTTTTGTAAAGCTTCTTTCAACGCATTACCAATTTCATCTCCGTTTAATGAAGCTGCTGTTGTGTTATCATTAGATTTTGAAATTGTTCTTGAAAAAACATTTTTCAGGCTTTGAGCATTCAATTGAAATACGCCTAATAACAATATTGCACTAAAAATTATTTTCATGGGTATCTAAATTTTAAACGAAACTATGCGAGAAAATGATAAAGAAATGCGAAAGATTTAGCTTAACAATAATTCACATTCTGCCAATAATTTTTCGCTGTTTATTGCGGCGGTACCAACTTCTTCACAAACTAATCCGCCGGCAATATTGGCTATTTCTGCTGCTAATTCAATTTGTTTGGTTGCTGCATATACCAGAGAAGCAACAGCAATAACTGTATCCCCTGCACCGCTTACATCTGCAATGTTTCTTACATGTGTCGGAATAATTTTATTGGCTAATGAAGATTGATAAAACATACCATACTCTGAAAGCGTAATTAAAGAAATTTCATGTTGTAATTTTTCTTTTAAGCCTGTATGTATTTGTTGCAGATTTTCTTTGCTCACTTCTTCTAATAAAACATTCAAACCTGCTTTTACTTCTTTTAAATTGGGTTTAAAAATATCAACGCCTTTAAATGCAAAGAAGTTTTTCTTTTTCGGGTCAACCGTTGTTAAAACATCATATTGTTTGCACAATGCTATAACTGAAGAGATAATTTTATCGGTCAACACACCTTTATTATAATCTTCAAAAATTAAGACATCGGGTTTGTTTGTTTTGAAAAGCGTTTCTATTTTTTCAATTAAACTTTGTTCGTCTTTTGCAGAAATGTCTTTTGTTATTTCTGCGTCTAAACGCATCATTTGCTGATTACGACTGATGATACGTGTTTTGTTTGTAGTGATTCTTTCAGAAGAAGTTAATAATAATGCTGTTTGAACATTATCTTTTTCAAACATAGAAGTCAATTGTTTGCCATCTTCATCATTACCGATAACGGAAATAATTGAAGTATCAGCACCTAAGGCAACAAGATTTAATGCTACATTTCCGGCACCGCCTATTCTGTATTCTTTCTTATCTAAACTAACAACAGGCACAGGAGCTTCAGGAGAAATTCTTTCAACATGACCCCATAAATATGTATCAAGCATAACATCACCTAAAACAACAACTTTGATGTTCTTAAATTGCTCAAACAACGCTTTAAAATTCATATTATGCTTCTTTTCTTCGGGCTGCAAAATACAATGGAATACCAATTAAAACAATGATTAAACCGGGCCAAGTGTATTGAGGTTTATAAGCAACCAACAAAGCACAAAAGCTTAAGCCCATTGTTACATACAGAGCGGGTAACACAGGATAACCAAATGCTTTATAAGGTCTTTCTGCATCAGGCATTTTTTTACGGAGAATAAATATGCCGATAATAGTTAATACATAAAATATTACCACGACAAAAGAAATCATATCCAATAAATCACCATACTTACCGCTTAAACATAAAATAGCTGCAACAACACATTGAGCCCACAACGCCCATTGTGGTACGCCATTTTTATTTAAAGTTCCTGCCTGTTTAAAAAATAAGCCGTCTTTCGACATGGTGTAATAAACTCTTGCTCCTGCCAGTATCAATCCATTGTTACAACCAAACGTTGAAACCATTATTAATACTGCTATCAGCGTTGTACCAAACGAAGGAAATATTTGGTTGGCAGCAACAACTGCTACTCTATCGTCTTTTGCAAATGCAATTTCATTTAGTGGTAAAACATTCAGGTACATTAAATTGGCTGAAACATAAATAACGGTAACTATCAATGTTCCTAAAAACAAACTCAACCCGATATTGCGTTTAGGGTTTTTCATTTCACCGGCAATAAAAGTTACATTGTTCCATGCATCACTGCTAAAAATTGAACCGACCATGCTCGCAGCAATAGCACCTAATAAAGCACTGCCTGCAATACCCTTCCATAAAGTTGGTTGTAAGGCACCATTAGCATCTTTTTGTCCGAAATCCTGCATGGCAGTAAAGCCTGTTTTCCAGTTTTCAACCCAATAACTCTGCTTCACTAAAACAAATCCAAAAACAATTAAACCCAGTAATGCCAATAATTTGGCAGAAGTAAATAATGTTTGAATAAATTTTCCTTCCTTAACTCCTCTTGAGTTGATGTATGTAAGTAAAACAATAATGACTATGGCAACAATTTGACCTGAATAAATCTTCAAGAAAACAAAATCATGTAATAAATAATTGTTCCCTAATTCAGGAACCAGATAAGCCAGAAACTTTGAAAAGGCAACACCAACAGCAGCGATAGTACCTGTTTGAATGACTGCAAAAAAACTCCATCCATATAAAAAACCGACTAAGGGATTATATGCTTCTTTTAAATATACATACTGGCCTCCCGCTTTGGGAAACATTGCACTCAGCTCTCCATAACTTAATGCAGCAGTCAATGTCATAAACCCTGTAATTAACCACACTGCAATTAACCAACCCGCACTACCAACGTTTCTGGTAATATCTGCACTTACAATAAAAATTCCTGAGCCAATCATACTGCCTGCAACAATCATGGTTGCATCTGTAAGGCTTAAAGTAGGTTTAAAAGATGAAGCATTGGTTTCAGCCATAATAGTTTTGGTTAAAAATTATGCAATAAAAAATCCTGCTGAATTCAGCAGGATTGTAAGATAATGGAAATAAGTTCACTAATTATTTTTTCTTAGGATACAATGTATTAAGCCCCTTAATTAAGTCAGCCGTTACATTGTAAACAGAATCTTTATAATAAAACAAATCTGCAGAGCTTGACAAAATATAGGCGAAGCCTTTGTCTTTATTATAATTTTTCAAATAATCTTCAATCTTCTTTTTTATATCCTGAAGCTTATGTGTTGTTTCGTCTGCCATTTCCTGCTCCATCGATTGTTTTTTAGCTTTCAAACTCTTATCCATATCAACCAACTCCTGTTGTTTTTTAGCTAAATCTGCCTGAGAAAGGCTTGCCCCTGTTCTTTGAAAATCCTGATATTTTTTAGCGAACTCATTTTCAGCAATAGATAACTCTCTTGCCATACTTTGGTCTTTTGCTAATAAAGAACTTCTTACTTCTTTATAGTATTCAAATTGATTTTGCAAAGTATCCATTTCAAAATAAGCTACTTTAAAGCCTCCGCTGTTAGTTGAATTTACAGCACCTTGAGTTGCAGTTGCAACAGGCTTTTTAGAAGAAAAATGTAAATAAAATAAAACGGCAACGGCAGCAAGCAAAACAATATTTAAACCCAGTGTAAAATTTTTCATTCAACGTTATTTAATTATCAAAAGTAAAACTGCAATATAAAATAGAAGTGTTAAGAATAATGATACCGGCATATGTTTTTCATAGCTTCTTTTGTTGCGTCGCACACTTGTACGTTCAATTCTTCGGGCATCTTAAAAAAAAGCAGGAAGTATATTTCAACCTCCTGCTTATATTGATAAATAACCCAATCGTTCAACAATTAATGAAGCAATTATTCATCATCATCAAAACTCATTGCTTCACGTGTTGCAGAAAGCACTTCATATTCTTCTTTGCTTCCTACAATCATGTTTTCAAAATCACGTTGTCCTGTACCAGCAGGAATTAAGTGGCCGGTAATAACATTCTCTTTCAATCCAAGCATGTTATCTAATTTACCATTAATAGCTGCTGTACTTAATACCTTAGTTGTTTCCTGGAACGATGCAGCACTAATCCAGCTTTGTACACCCAAAGATGCTTTGGTAATACCTAATAACACCGGAGTAGCTGTGGCAGGTTTTGCATCACGTACTTCAACTAATTTTTTATCTGAACGACGTAAAATTGAATTCTCTTCTCTTAATTCACGAAGTGTTACAATCTGTCCGGCTCTCATTCTGCTGCTTTCGCCTGCATCAGTAACTACTTTCTTATCAAAGATTCTGTCATTCTCTTCAATAAAATCAAATCTATCTTCCAAATCTTCTTCTAAGAATTTAGTATCTCCTGCATCAACAATTTCCACTTTTTTCATCATTTGACGAACAATTACTTCAATATGTTTATCGTTGATTTTCACACCTTGTAAGCGATATACTTCCTGAATTTCATTAACCACATATTCCTGTACTGCAAATGGCCCTTTGATGTTTAAAATATCGTAAGGAGCAATTTGACCATCAGATAACGGAGCACCTGCTTTTACAAAGTCTCCATCCTGTACAAGAATCTGGCGGGATAATGGAACCAAGTATTTCTTCACCATGCCATCCTTACTTTCAACTGCAATTTCACGGTTACCGCGTTTTACATTACCAAAGCTAACCACACCATCAATTTCACATACAATAGCAGGGTTTGCAGGGTTACGTGCTTCAAACAACTCAGTTACACGAGGAAGACCTCCCGTAATATCTCTTGCCTTACCTAAAATACGTGGAATTTTCACCAACACCTGACCGGCTTTAACTTCATCACCTTCTTCAACTGAAATGTGAGAACCTACCGGTAAGTTGTACTGTTTCAAGTCTTTACCTTCAACAATAACCGTTGGTATTTTTGTTTTATCTTTTGTTTCAATAACTACTTTTTCACGGTGACCTGTTTGATCATCAGCTTCATCGCGGTAAGTAATACCTTCAATTACACTCTCAAATTTAATAGTACCGTTTTGCTCTGCTACAATTACGTTATTGAATGGATCCCAGGTACAAATCATATCTCCCTTTTTAACCTGCTGACCATCTTTTACCAATAAAGTAGAACCATAAGGAACGTTATTAGTAATTAATAAACGATCGTTTTTCACATCCATAATTCTCACTTCACCTGTACGACCGATTACAATTTGTGTTTTCTCGCCTTCGTTATTTACAGCAGCAACAGAACGTAAACCGTCAAACTGAATAGTACCATCAAATTTTGCCGCTAAGCCGTTTTCAATATTTGCACTACCGGCAACACCACCCACGTGGAAAGTACGCAAGGTTAATTGTGTACCGGGCTCACCGATTGATTGTGCAGCAATGATACCAACAGCATCTCCTTTTTGAGTAATATATCCTGTAGCTAAGTTTTTACCATAACATTTTACACAAACGCCACGTTTAGCCTCGCAGGTTAATACCGAACGGATTTCGACACTTTCGATACCGCTCTCCTCAATTTCTTTAGCAATATCAGATGTAATTTCTTCACCTGCTTTAACAATTAATTTATCAGTTACAGGATGAATTACATCATGAATAGTTGTTCTGCCTTCAATTCTATCGCTTAACGGTTCAATAATATCTTCATTATCTTTTAATGCACCTGTAGCAATACCGCGAAGTGTACCGCAATCTTCTTCAGAAATTACAACGTCTTGGGCTACGTCAACCAAACGACGGGTCAAGTAACCGGCATCAGCTGTTTTCAAGGCTGTATCTGCCAAACCTTTACGTGCACCATGCGTAGAGATAAAGTAATCCAATACGTTCAAACCACCTTTAAAGTTTGATAGAATCGGGTTTTCAATAACCTCACTTCCTGAACTACCGCTTTTTCTTGGTTTAGCCATCAATCCTCTGATACCCACTAACTGTTTAACCTGTGTTTTAGAACCACGGGCCCCGGAATCAAGCATCATATAAACAGAGTTAAAGCCTTGTTTATCTGTTGCCATTTCACGGATAAGTGTTTCTGTAATTCTCATATCCACTTTACCCCAAATATCAATTACCTGATTATAACGCTCATTATTGGTAATTAATCCCATATTATAGCTTTCCCAAACTTCTTCAACCTCATTCTTTGCATTTTCCAACATCTCGTTTCTTACTTCAGGAACAATTAAATCATTCACACTAAAACTCAACCCACCACGGAAAGCCATACGGAAACCTAATTGCTTAATATCATCTAAGAACTTAGCAGTTTTAGGAACATTGGTAATTTTAATAATATCACCAATAATTTCTCTTAAACTTTTCTTGGTTAATAAAGCATTAATATAACCCACTTCAGCAGGCACATGTTGGTTAAATAATACACGCCCAACAGTTGTATCAATTAATTTCTTAACTAATTCTCCGTTTACGCGAACATTGGTTTTCACCTTAATAGCTGCATGTAAATCAACAACGCCCTCGTTGTAAGCAATAATTACTTCTTCAAGGCTGTAGAATATTTTGCCTTCTCCTTTTACCTTTTCAGTTTCAGTTGATTTTTTGCCTTTGGTAATGTAATACAATCCCAACACCATGTCTTGTGAAGGAAGTGTAATCGGCGTACCGTTTTGAGGGTTTAGAATGTTGTGAGAAGACAACATTAATAATTGTGCTTCTAAAATAGCAGCACTGCTTAACGGAACGTGAACCGCCATCTGATCACCATCGAAATCGGCGTTGAACGCAGAAGTAACCAATGGGTGTAATTGAATGGCTTTACCTTCCACCAATCTTGGTTGGAATGCCTGAATAGATAAACGGTGCAATGTCGGGGCACGGTTTAACATTACAGGATGACCTTTCAATATATTTTCAAGAATATCCCAGATTACATTTTCTTTTCTGTCAACCAATTTCTTGGCACTCTTAACAGTTTTTACAATGCCTCTTTCAATTAATTTACGAATGATAAACGGCTTGAATAATTCAGCAGCCATATCTTTTGGTAAACCGCACTCATGCATTTTCAATTCCGGTCCTACTACGATTACAGAACGACCTGAGTAGTCAACACGTTTACCCAATAAATTCTGACGGAAACGACCTTGTTTACCTTTTAATACATCTGAAAGCGATTTTAATGCACGTCCGCCTTCAGCTTTAACAGCGTTTGATTTACGGGAGTTATCGAATAATGAATCGATAGCCTCCTGCAACATACGTTTTTCGTTACGTAAGATTACTTCTGGGGCTTTAATCTCCAATAATCTTTTTAAACGATTGTTACGAATAATTACACGACGATATAAATCGTTCAAATCAGATGAAGCGAAACGTCCGCCATCCAAAGGAACCAATGGTCTTAATTCAGGTGGAATAACGGGTATATATTGCATAACCATCCATTCAGGACGGTTAGAAATTCTGTTTGAAGAATCGCGGAAAGCTTCAACAACACTTAAACGTTTTAAAGCGTCAGCCTTACGTTGTTGTGAAGTTTCTGTTGCAGCAGCATTACGTAATTGGTAACTCAATTCATCCAAATCCAATCTTTCCAATAAAGCCTGGATGGCTTCGGCTCCCATTTTAGCCACAAATTTTTGCGGGTCTTCATCCGGAAGGAATTGATTATCTTTCGGTAAATTATCTAAAATATCTAAGTACTCTTCTTCAGTTAATAAATCTCCTGCACTTAAACTTTCTTTTACACCACCTTGTATTACCACATAACGCTCGTAGTAAACAATACTTTCTAATTTTTTAGAGCTAACACCCAACAGATAACCGATTTTGTTAGGCAAACTTTTAAAATACCAAATGTGAACAACAGGTACAACTAATTTAATGTGTCCCATTCTTTCACGGCGTACTTTCTTTTCAGTTACTTCCACACCGCAACGGTCGCACACAATGCCTTTGTAACGGATACGTTTGTATTTACCGCAAGCACATTCATAATCTTTTACAGGTCCAAAAATTCTTTCGCAAAACAAACCATCCCTTTCAGGTTTGTAAGTACGGTAGTTAATGGTTTCAGGCTTTAGAACCTCGCCGAAACTTCTCTCTAAAATAGAATCAGGAGAAGCAAGGCTGATTGTGATTTGAGAAAACGTAGATTTTGTTTTGTTGTAATCTCTTTTAATTGCCATAGCTTAAAAGTGAAATTTTATATTTTGAAGATGTTCTCTTTTAATACTTTTTAAGCTTCCATTGCATTGAACCTTCTTAAGGGCAGAAGATTGTTAAACACTTGTACGTTCTTGATAACTAAATCAAGACAAGCAGCAGTCTAACCTAAACAGTAAAATAAATGGGATACAATACTCCAAAATTGTTAAGGCGGCAAAGGTAAGGGTAGTGATTGAAATGGAAAAATGGAAAATTGGAATAAAACTTCTCAAAAAATTTCAACTCATCCGATTCACAAAACAATAAAAATTTGATTTTCAAATTGCTATAAAGTCGATAAGTTAAAGTATACCGGTTCATGCTTTTCTAATTTATTAAAGACAAAAACTAAGCTTCCATTTTTTACTTAATACAATACTTTATTAAAAATTAAATGTGTTTTATTTTTAGATTTCTATAATTTTTTTACATTTATTTGTACCAGCTAAACACATCTGAGATTTTTTAATCTGAAAAAGCAAATTCATGAGTACAACCACGTTAAAAAACATTTCCCCTTTTCTAATTCTGGCAATTGTTGCCATAGCAGCACTTTTTGTGCCGACAGCTTTACCAACTTTTGATGAAACCAAATACAATACGGCAGATATTGCCTGGATTTTGGTTGCAACAGCTTTAGTTTTTTTGATGACACCGGGACTTGCCTTTTTTTATGGCGGTATGGTACACAGAAAAAACATTTTATCAACTATGATGAAAAGTGTTGTAGCAGCCGGTGTTGTTGGCGTTTTATGGATTATTGTAGGCTATAGCCTTTGTTTTGGAGAATCAGTAAAAGGTGTAATAGGCAATCCATTTACTCACTTTATGTACAAAGGAGTAACAACCGGTGCTCCCTGGGTGGCAGCCGGAACAATTCCGAAATCGTTATTTTCTGTGTTCCAGCTAATGTTTGCTATTATTACTCCCGGCTTAGTAGTGGGAGCAATTGCTGAACGTATAAGATTTACGGCTTATGTGTTGTTTACAGTTTTATTCAGTTTGTTAATTTATGCACCTTTAGCACACTGGAGCTGGCATCCTGATGGTTTTCTCGCCAAAATGGGAGCTTTAGATTTTGCAGGCGGAACAGTAGTACATATTTCAGCAGGCTGTGCAGCCTTAGCAGGAGCATTAGTTTTAAAACCGAGAAAAGCTCATGGTACTGAACATGTTCCTTCAAACATTCCATATATTTTAATCGGTACAGGCTTATTATGGTTTGGATGGTTTGGTTTTAATGCAGGTTCCGCTTTAGCTTCTAATTCATTAGCAGTATCAGCGTTTTCAACTACCAATACTGCAGCCGCCGCTGCCGGTTTATCCTGGATGTTTTTTGATGTTTTAAGAGGTAAAAAACCTTCTGTAATCGGCTTCTGCGTTGGTGCAGTTGTTGGTTTAGTAGCCATTACGCCGGGGGCAGGTTTTGTAGCAGTACCACAAAGCATTTTTATAGGTGTATTAGCTTCTGTAATTTCTAATATAGCTGTTCAGATTAAATCAAAAACAAGCCTTGATGATACATTAGATGTGTTTCCTTGTCATGGAATCGGCGGAATGGTAGGTATGCTGTTAACAGGCGTTTTTGCAACAAAAGCAATTAACGCTGCCGGCAATAACGGTTTAGCTTATGGTAATGCATCGTTTTTCTTTACTCAATTTAAAGCAATGCTTATTGTAGTTGTTTACAGCTTTACGGTTTCATTCTTGATATTCAAATTAATTAACATTATTGTACCTGTAAGAGTAAGTAAGGAAGAAGAAGAAGAAGGTTTGGATTCTTCTCAACATAATGAAAAATACATACAGGGAACTTTATTGGTTTCAAGTCCTGAAGGTTTGAAAGAAAAAGAACTTGTTTAATATAATCTCCGATAAGGAGGAAGGTTAAGAAAGGAAGCTTCTGCTTCCTTTCTTGCTTTTACTTCATTTGTAACTCAGCAGTTATTTTAAAAGCAACTTTCAAACGACTCATACTATAAAAATTAATGCAAAAACATAATACCTGCTTGGTATATTATCCGTAATTAGTTAACTATCTTCTTCTACCCTCTTCAAAACGTCTTCTTCTTACTTCCTGAACAGGTACTTTATCAATTTTACTTTGCAGCCATGCAATAATATCTAAGTACATAAAAGAACGGCCTTCTAAAGGATTACCTTCTAAGGCTTCTAATTTTTCCTTCAACGTTTTAAATGCTGGAATTAATTTATTGGGCGACAATGAAAATGATTTTCTGATGAATTTAAATACTGCTTCTTCTGCAGTACTTAAATTATTCATTTTAGCCATAAAGCGATAAACAGACTTTATTAAATATTCTAATAACTGATAGTTACCTAACTCGTAATGTGCAATTAAATGCAGCAATCTTGCATAACATTGTAAATCTGTTCTTAAATCAACTTTCCAGTTAATTATCTTATTCAGATAATCAATTGACTTTTCGTTATCACCACTGCCAAAATAGAGACAGGCAATTTTATAATAGAAAACCAATACCCTATGCCTGTCTAAATGAAGTTTATATTCTTTTAATTTTTCTTCTATGTATGCAACAAGCTTCAAGCCCTCACTGAAAGTACCTTCTAAAAAATGCTTATTAATCTTGGCAATATGCAGATATACAAACGTTTGAATATGGGCATTCGTGTTCATTTTACCGTTAAAAGATTCTGCAAAATCTTCAAACACTTTTAATGCCTCGTTGAATTTTTCATAATTATTCAAATTGAAATGTGCACTTATTAAATTATGCAAGCCACGTATGTATTGAACAGCCTCAACAGCTTTCATTAAAGGCAATTCTTCAAATAAATCAACCCATTTTTGGGTATAACGATAATACATTAATAAATCCTGCCTTATAAATCCGTACCAGCAATAAGATTGATACAGATACAACTTCTCATAAAAGCTTAATTCATTTAAGTTATAAACAGGCAGGTTGGTATCGAAGAATATTTTAATAGCATGCTCATCTTTACTGTCTCTTGCATGGCCGTGTTTTATGTACCAACCATACAATTGCAAGGCAAGGTTTGATAGTTTTGAAATAAGAGACAATTGCCCGTTAATCAAATCAGATTCTTTACTTAATTCTTCCGCTCTGTTTTCCATGCTGCGTGTTATATGCATGGCTTCAATCTTCTTTTCAAAAATTACAGCCTGTAACTGATACGTTATTTGCTGATGGTTCTTAGCCGTTTCTTTCAACTTATCCAACACTTTTAAACTTTGTAAATACAAGCCTTTATTGTATAGAATTCTTACAAAGTCTAATTGTTCATGCAATTGAATATCTACATTATTTTTATCTTCCACCAAACGCAGACTCGATAAAATTTGTTTGTACAAATAAGCTTTCATATTAGAAAGCTGCTGCTTTAAAATGCTTTTATTCTTTTTCAATAACAATGCTTCATCATACTCATCCATTTTATCTAAAGCATCAAACAGCTGCACAATTTTTAAATCTTCATTACCCGAATGTGGCTTTACATACAATTTAAAATTGCGTTTTTCACCCTTATCAAGCGATTTTATTAACTGAAAAAGTATATCTGTACTGCGGTTAGGCATCGTAATTTGTTTATTGCAAAACCCTTACTCACAAAGAGTTTTACATATTTCAATACTCATTATACAGCGTAAAGCAAACCTTTTTTTGATGAAAAAAGCAAGGCATCAAAAAGTAAATTCGTCTGCTTTGTTGTGTTTTGTTTAAAAAAGCATTGACTTCAAAAGTAATTATCTAACTATTTATCAGATCAATTTTTTGCTATGGCCAACAATAAAGTTGACATCTTTGATACCACACTGAGAGACGGGGAACAAGTTCCCGGTTGTAAATTAAACACTAAAGAAAAGATTGAACTGGCTTTGCAATTAGAAGCCTTAGGCGTTGATATTATTGAAGCAGGTTTTCCTATTTCCTCTCCGGGAGATTTTGAAAGCGTAAACGAAATTTCTAAAATAATTAAGAATGCCAGTGTTTGCGGTTTAAGTCGTGCAGTTCAGAAAGATATTGAAACTGCTGCCGAAGCTTTGAAGTATGCAACACGCCCACGTATTCATACCGGTATCGGTACTTCAGACATCCATATAAAAGGCAAATTCAATTCTAACAGAGAAGATATTTTACAACGTGCTGTTCAATGCGTAAAATGGGCAAGGAATTTTGTTGATGATGTGGAGTTTTATGCTGAAGATGCAGGCAGAACAGATAACGATTATTTAGCAAGAGTTGTTGAAGCGGTTATTGATGCCGGTGCTACAGTAGTTAATATTCCCGATACAACAGGCTATTGTTTACCGCACCAATACGGAGAAAAGATTGCTTACTTAATTAATAACGTTCCCAATGTTGATAAAGCAAAACTTTCCTGCCATTGCCATAACGATTTAGGATTGGCAACTGCCAACTCTATTGCAGGTGTTATTGCAGGTGCCAGACAAATTGAATGTACTATTAACGGTTTGGGTGAAAGAGCAGGTAATACTTCATTGGAAGAAGTAGTAATGGTTTTACAGCAACATAAAGATTTAGGGTTTTATACCAATGTAAACACAAAGCAACTAAACCCGATGAGCCGTTTAGTAAGCGATACAATGCGTATGCCTGTGCAGCCCAATAAAGCAATTGTAGGTGCCAATGCTTTCTCGCATTCTTCAGGTATTCATCAGGATGGATTTTTAAAGAGTGCTATTACTTATGAAATTATTGACCCTGTTGAGGTGGGTGCAGATACCAGTAAAATTGTGTTGACTGCTCGCAGCGGAAGAAGTGCCTTAGCATTTCGTTTGAAAAATTTAGGTTATGAATTTAACAGAAATGCTGTTGATGCTTTGTATGAAAAGTTTTTACAGGTAGCTGATGAAAAGAAAGAAGTAATGGATGAAGACTTGCATGTAATGGCACAACAATTTGAAGCAGTAACTGTATAAATGCTCAACAATCAATGTTCAATAATCAATAAACAAAACTGAACATTGAATATTGATTATTGTCTATTGAAAATTAAAGAAATCATGAGTGTACAAAATAAAAGCGGACTTACCTTATTCGATAAAATCTGGGAAAAACACATTGTTCAAAAAATTGAAGATGGTCCTTCAGTTTTATATATTGATACACATTTTATTCATGAAGTAACTTCTCCGCAAGCCTTTACAGGTTTGAATAAGAGAGGTATTAAAGTGTTTCGTCCAAAGCAGGTTGTTGCAACTGCAGATCATAATGTACCAACCTTAAATCAACACCTTCCTATTAAAGAAGAGCTATCGCGTTTACAGGTTGAAGCATTAATAAAAAACTGTGCAGAGCATGGCATTGAGTTGTATGGTTTAGGTCATCCTTATCAGGGTATCGTACATGTTATCGGTCCTGAATTGGGTGTAACACAACCGGGTATGACAATGGTTTGCGGCGATAGCCACACTTCTACACATGGTGCATTCGGTTCCATTGCATTCGGTATCGGCACCAGCGAAGTTGAAATGGTTTTGGCAACACAATGTTTATTGCAAAGCAAACCAAAACTGATGCGTATAAATGTAGAAGGTGAATTAAACAAAGGGGTTGTTTCAAAAGATATTATTCTTTATATCATTTCATTAATATCTGCAAGCGGTGCAACAGGCTACGCGGTTGAGTTTGCAGGCAGTGCCATTCGTTCATTAAGTATGGAAGCAAGAATGACTATTTGCAATATGAGCATTGAAATGGGTGCACGTTGCGGATTGATTGCACCTGATGAAACAACATTCAACTATGTAAACGGAAGACAATTTGCCCCTAAAGGTGAAGAGTGGAATAAAAAATTAGCTGAATGGAAAACACTATTTACAGATGCTGATGCGGTTTTTGATAAAGAAATTCATATCAATGCAAAAGACATTGAACCGATGATTACTTACGGAACCAATCCGGGTATGGGCATTGGTGTTACTAAAAATATTCCTGCATTGAATGAAGTTGATGCAAAAGAAAAACCTTACTACGAAAAGAGTTTACAATACATGGGCTTAGAAGCCGGTAGTTTAATGAAGGGCAAAAAAGTAGATTATGTTTTTATAGGTAGTTGCACCAACAGTCGCATAGAAGATTTAAGAATGGTGGCAGATTTTGTAAAAGGAAAAAAGAAAGCAGATGGCGTTGAAGTATGGATTGTACCGGGCAGCAAACAGGTAGAAGCTCAGGCACAAAAAGAAGGTATTGATAAAGTATTGGCAGATGCTGGTTTTATGTTACGTCAACCCGGTTGCAGTGCCTGTTTGGGAATGAATGAAGATAAAATTCCGGCAGGTAAATATTGCATTAGCACAAGTAACAGAAATTTTGAAGGAAGACAAGGTCCTAATGCACGCACATTCCTTGCAAGCCCTTTAACAGCAGCAGTTGCAGCTATTACAGGAGAAGTTGGAGATGTTAGAGAATATCTTAATTAAGAATTAAGAATTAAAAATTAATAATGAACAATGAAGAAATTATGAACCCAACTGCAATGCAACTATTCAACATCGTTGCGTCGCACTCTTATACGTTCTGTTCTTCATTCGGCATATAAAATTCAACATTCAAAATAATTTACAATGAGTGTTATCATTAACGCAGAAGACGAAAAGAAAAAAAGTTTAACTACTGCAAAATTTCAAAGTGAAAGAAAGGTAATTCAATCTGCTGCCGTGCCTATTGAACTGGAGAATATTGATACAGATCAGATTATTCCTGCACGTTTTTTAAAAGCAACTACAAGAGATGGCTTTGGTAAAAACTTATTTCGTGATTGGCGTTTTGAAAATGACGATGAAAATAAACCTGTAAAAGATTTTGCATTAAACAATAAAATTTATTCAGGTAAAATTTTAGTTGCCGGTAAAAATTTCGGTTGTGGCTCTTCTCGCGAACATGCTGCATGGGCTATAAAAGATTATGGTTTTGATGCAGTGGTAAGCAGCTTCTTCGCAGACATTTTTAAGAACAATGCTTTAAATAATTTTCTATTACCGGTTCAGATAAGCGATGAATTTCTACAAAAAATTTTCAAAGCTATTAAAGAAGATACCAACGCTGAAATAGAAATAAACTTAGAAGCACAATACATCAAAATATTGGCAACAGGCGAACAGGAAGGCTTTGAAATAAACAAGTATAAAAAGACTTGTTTATTAAACGGCTATGATGATATTGATTATTTATTAAACATAAAAGATAAAATAGAAGCTTTCGAAAAAGCAACAGCATAATGCAAACACCCACCATCATATTACAAAATGTTTGTGTTACTCAATACGCAAAAAATGTATTGAACAATATTTCATTTATGCTTCAGTCAAATGAACATTTGGAAATTGTTGGTGAAAGCGGCAGTGGTAAAACTGTTTTGGCTAAAGCAATAGCAGGGCAATTATTCTCTAAAGGAAATGTGCAGATTAATTATCAGAATAACATGCAAGCCAAAGTAGTGTTTGTTGAATACACAGAGACTTATAAAAACTTATCTAACGTTTCAGATTTTTATTATCAGCAACGTTTTAATAGTTGCGATGCAGAAGATGCATTAACTGTAAAAGATGAATTAGAAAAAATACAGGCTAATGAATTGCAGGTAAATAATTTATTAGAGCAATTCAATCTACTACATCGTATTAATGCCCCGTTAATCCAACTATCCAACGGAGAACAAAAAAAATTACAACTCGTAAAAGCTTTATTACAAGAACCACAAATTTTAATTCTTGATAAAGCTTTTACGGGGTTAGATAGTAACAGCAGAAAAAAATTAGAATTACTATTAAATGATTTAGCAAAAGAAGGAACAACCATTATTTTAATAACAGATGAAAACAATATTCCTTCTTTCATTACACATATTGCAGAGCTGAATAAAGGGGAATTAATTCAATTCTCACAAAAAGAAAATTTTAAAAACCATACTACAAAAAATATTGCTTTTAATACAGGAGAAATTCCTGCAAAGCAGCAACAGCAATCGTTTCAGGCGATCATTAGCATGAAGAATGTTGCTGTAAAATATGGCAACAAAACAATTCTTGAAAATATAAATTGGCAAATAAAACAAGGTGAACGTTGGCTACTGAAAGGTCATAATGGTGCAGGTAAATCAACCTTACTAAGTTTAATTACAGGCGATAATCCTCAGGCTTATTCCAATGAAATCTATTTGTTTGATAAAAAACGGGGCAGCGGCGAAAGCATTTGGGATGTAAAAAGAAAAGTAGGTTATGTTTCTCCCGAACTGCATAAATATTTTGATAAAGCAATTACAATAGAACAAACTGTTGCATCGGGTTTCTTTGATACCATGGGTTTATACCAAAGCCTTAATAAAGAGCAGAAACAAATATTAGAGCAGTGGATAGCATTCTTTGGGTTTTCTCCAATTCGTTACCTAAGCCTGTCTGCTGTTTCCACCGGAGAACAACGATTGGCATTGCTTGCAAGAGCTTTTGTAAAGAGTCCGCCATTGCTTGTTTTAGATGAGCCTTGCCAGCATTTAGATGAACAGCATACACAACAGGTTATTCAATTGGTTGATGCTATCTGTTCTCAAACAAACACCACTTTAATATATGTAAGCCATTATGCTGATGAAGTGCCATCATCAATTACGAACGTGTTTGAATTGACTAACGGCTTACAAAACATTTATAAAAAAGAAGAAATAAAAGCAGCATAACTATATGAAAAAAAATATTGCAGTAATTAATGGAGATGGTATCGGCCCTGAAGTAACAGCACAATCTATTCGTGTATTGAATGCTGTTGCAGAAAGGTTTAATCATGAGTTTAATTATACTTATTGTTTAATGGGTGCTTGTGCTATTGATGAAACAGGTAATCCCCTACCCGATGAAACCATTGAAGTTTGCTTAAACAGCGATGCTATTTTATTTGGTGCAATCGGTCATCCTAAATATGATAATGATCCAACTGCTAAAGTTCGCCCCGAACAAGGTTTATTAAAACTAAGAAAGTCATTACAACTATACGGTAACTTAAGACCTATTAATACTTATCCCGCTTTAGAACATTTATCCCCTTTAAAAGCAAAACAATTAGAGAATGTTGACTTTATCATCTTTCGTGAATTAACAGGCGGTATTTATTTCGGCAAAAAAGAGTTGAATGATGATAAAACAAAAGCTTTAGATGAATGCACTTATACCAAAGAAGAAATAGAACGCATTGCACATTTAGCTTTTCATTTTGCAAGCAAACCTGAACGCAGGCAAAAACTAACATTGGTAGATAAAGCCAATGTATTAGAAACATCCCGTTTATGGAGAAAAGTAGTACAGGAAATTGCACTGCAATACCCTGATGTAAAAGTTGATTACATGTTTGTTGATAATGCAGCTATGCAAATCATTATCAATCCGCAGCAATTCGATGTAATCCTTACTGAGAACATGTTTGGAGACATCATCAGCGATGAAGCAAGTGTATTAAGCGGTTCGTTGGGTTTATTACCTTCTGCATCTGTTGGTGTTTGTACCACATTGTTCGAGCCTATTCATGGTTCTTATCCGCAGGCAGCAGGAAAAGATATTGCCAATCCTTTAGGCTCCATTTTATCAGCAGCATTAATGTTAGAATATTTAGGAATGAATGAAGAAGCTAAGCTGGTTAAAGCTGCCTGCAACTGGACATTGCAAAACAAATTTGTAACTAAAGATATAGACCCGATTAATTTCTATTTCACATCAACCATTGGTGAGTTAATAACAGATTTTGTGTTGGGTAAAATAACAGGTGATGTAAATCAGGAAAATATTCAGTTGAGAAAATCAACTATAATATAAACTGAAAGCCTAACGCAAAAAGCTTAGTGCCTTCAGCTTTAAGCATTAAGCGTTAAGCCTTAAGAAAGTTCTTTGCAGTTTAAACACGTAGTGCTACATTTGTTTACACAACACTTCTAATGTTAGTAAACAAGTTTAATAAGGCAATCATCAACAACATCGCAATAATTATTGTGATTGTCATTATTATTCCTGCACTGCACGGAGGTGTAAGTATCATGTAAAAAGTTAATTTGTTATAACATGAAACCCGCCTCCAAAAAGGCGGGTTTTTTATTTGTTATGAACCCAACTTTAGAACATGAATGAAACATTCGTTGCGTCGCACTCTTGTACGTTCTGTTCAATATGGAACAAAGAGTTGAAGTGTGCGACGCAACAAAAGCTTAATAGTATTACAAAAGCTAAGTACAAAAAAATAAAATGGCAGAACTTAACAAGTACAGTAAAACCTTAACGCAGGATGAAACACAACCGGCTGCACAAGCTATGTTGTATGGCATTGGTTTAACGGAAGATGATTTAAAGAAAGCACAGGTTGGTATTGCAAGCATGGGTTACGATGGTAACACCTGTAATATGCATTTAAACGATTTAGCAAAAATTGTAAAGCAAGGTGTTTGGGAAAATGATTTGGTAGGATTGATTTTTAATACCATCGGCATCAGTGACGGTATAAGCAACGGTACTGATGGTATGCGTTACAGCTTGGTAAGCCGGGATTTAATTGCAGATAGTATTGAAAGTGTATGCGGTGGTTTTTATTACGATGGCTTAATTGCCTTGCCCGGTTGCGATAAAAATATGCCCGGTGCAATTATGGCAATGGGTCGTTTAAATCGTCCTTCAATTATGGTATATGGTGGCACCATTGCTCCTGGTCATTATAAAGGAGAAGAACTCAATATTATTTCATCATTTGAGGCTTTGGGTAAAAAATTAGCAGGCACTATTACACCTGAAGATTTTAAAGAAGTGATTAAGCATAGTTGTCCCGGTGCCGGTGCTTGCGGCGGTATGTACACAGCTAACACTATGGCTGCTGCTATTGAAGCCATGGGTATGAGTTTGCCTTATTCCTCATCAAGCCCAGCCGTTAGTGAAGAAAAAAGAAATGAATGTTTAGATGCCGGAAAAGCTATTAAAGTTTTATTGGAAAAAGATATTAAGCCACGAGACATAATGACCAAACAAGCATTTGAAAATGCGATTGTTTTAATTATGATTTTGGGTGGAAGCACTAACGCTGTATTACATTTAATTGCAATGGCTAAAAGTGTAGGTGTTGATGTTAGCTTAAGTGACTTTCAACGCATCAGTGATAAAACCCCTGTGCTGTCTGACTTTAAGCCGAGTGGCAAATTTTTATGGCAGGATTTACCTCAGCATGGCGGTGTTCCCGCAGTAATGAAATATTTATTAAACAAAGGTTTATTGCATGGTAATTGTTTAACTGTAACAGGAAAAACAGTTGCAGAAAATTTATCAAGTGTTGAACCTATCAATTTTGAAACACAAAAAGTAATTTATCCTTTAGAGCAGCCTTTAAAAGCAACAGGTCATTTACAAATATTATATGGCAACCTTGCTGAGAAAGGAAGTGTTGCAAAAATATCGGGCAAGGAAGGTGAACGTTTTGAAGGACCCGCCAGAGTATTTGATGGCGAGAAAGATTTGGTGGCGGGTATTGCCAATGGCAGAGTTAAAAAAGGTGATGTTGTTGTGATAAGATATGAAGGCCCTAAAGGTGCACCGGGTATGCCTGAAATGCTAAAGCCGACAAGTGCTATTACAGGTGCAGGTTTAGGTAAAGATGTTGCCTTAATTACTGATGGCAGATTCAGTGGTGGTTCACATGGTTTTGTAGTAGGGCATATTACTCCCGAAGCATTTGATGGTGGAACAATAGCATTGGTTGAAGACGATGATATCATTGAATTAGATGCAACCAATAATACCATTACTTTAAAAGTACCTGATGAAATAATTGCACAACGTAAAGCCAATTGGAAACAACCTGATTTAAAAGTAAAAAGTGGCGTATTATATAAGTATGCAAAATTGGTAAAAGATGCGAGTGAAGGTTGTGTAACTGATGAAAATTAGCAAGTACAATAAATACGTTCAATATTTAAAATACAACATTCAAAATATTAAGAGATGCAAGTAGAAGAATTAGTAGAAGAAAAAACGGCAACTAAAAGAACTGAAAACATTTCCGGTTCTGTTGCTGTATTAGAAGCATTGATTGCTGAAAATGTACAAACCATTTTCGGTTATCCCGGTGGTGCTATTATGCCCATTTACGATGCATTGTATGATTATAACGATAAATTAGAACACATATTAGTCCGCCATGAACAAGGTGCTATTCATGCTGCACAAGGCTTTGCACGTACATCCGGTAAAGTGGGTGTAGTGTTTGCAACAAGTGGTCCCGGTGCAACTAATTTAGTTACAGGTTTAGCTGATGCCATGATTGATTCCACCCCTCTTGTTTGTATAACAGGTCAGGTATTTGCACATTTATTAGGTACTGATGCTTTTCAGGAAACAGATGTGATTAATATAACAACTCCTGTAACTAAATGGAATTATCAGGTAACAGATGCTAATGAAATTCCGCATGTATTGGCTAAAGCATTTCATATTGCAGGTACGGGAAGACCGGGCCCTGTTTTAATTGATATTACAAAAAACGCCCAATTACAAAAGTTCGATTACAGCGGTTATATCAAATGCAATCATATCAGAAGCTATCGCCCAAAACCAATTGTTCGCAAAGAGTATATTGAACAGGCTGCTGCAATAATCAATAATGCTAAAAAGCCATTTGTAATTTTTGGGCAGGGTGTTATTCTCGGTAAAGCAGAGAAAGAATTTAAAAGATTTATTGAGAAAGGAGGTTTACCTGCTGCATGGACTATCATGGGCATGAGTGCCATACCAACAGATCATCCTTTAGGTGTTGGCATGTTAGGTATGCATGGTAATTATGGCCCGAATGTATTAACCAACGAATGCGATGCATTAATTGCAGTGGGTATGCGTTTCGATGACCGTGTTACAGGCCGTTTAGATAAATATGCCAAACAAGCTCAGATTATTCATTTAGATATAGACCCTGCTGAAATTGATAAGAATGTAAAAACAACTGTTCCTGTTTGGGGAGATTGTAAAGAAACCTTACCGCTGTTAACACAGTTAATTGAAGAAAAACAACATACTGAATGGTTGAACAAATTCAAAGCATATTCACAAAAAGAAATGGATATTGTTATTCAACATGAATTGAACCCGTCAAGTGATGTTATGACAATGGGTGAAGTAATCAACACCATTAACGAATTAACGAATGGAGATGCCATTATAGTTACAGACGTTGGTCAGCATCAAATGGTAGCCTGTCGTTATGCTAAAATGAACCATTCAAAAAGTAATATTACCAGTGGTGGTTTGGGAACAATGGGCTTTGCATTGCCCGCAGCCATCGGTGCAAAATATGGCGACCCGCAACGTACTGTAATTGCTGTAATTGGTGATGGCGGAGTACAAATGACAATTCAGGAATTGGGCACGATCATGCAATTCAACGTAGATGTAAAAATTTTAATATTAAACAATGAGTTTTTGGGAATGGTTCGCCAATGGCAACAACTCTTCCACGAAAAAAGATACTCATTCGTAAATATCACATCGCCAAATTTTGTGCAGGTAGCTAAAGGTTATGGCATAGCAGGTAACAGCATTAATAAAAGAGCAGATTTAAAAAATGCTTTGCAAACCATGTTGCAACACAATGGCAGTTATTTATTGGAAGTAATGGTAGGTAAAGAAAACAATGTATTTCCAATGGTTCCGCAGGGAAGAGGTGTTGCAGAAATTGTGTTGAGTAAAGAAGAAATTTAATTACCCCGTCAGCCGTTGCAAATGCTGACGGCGGTTAAAACTAAAAAACAAATGAAACAAGAATATACCATAACAGTTTATACAGAAAACCAGGTTGGTTTGGTAAATCGTATAGCTATTATTTTTTCGAGAAGAAAAATAAATATCGAAAGCTTAAACACTTCACCAACAGAAAGTGAAAATGTGCATCGTTTTACCATTGTTGTTATTGAAACAGAAGACGTGGTTAAAAAGCTATGCAGACAAATTGAAAAACAGGTAGAAGTTTTAAAAGCCTATTATAACACCAACGATGAAATTGTTTGGCAGGAAATGGGCCTGTTTAAAGTACCTACTGATGTTATTGCAGCTAAAGTAAAAGTAGAAAGGTTATTGCATGAATATGGTGCAAGGGCTATTGCTATAAGAAAAGATTACATCGTTTTTGAAACAACCGGCCACAGCGAAGAAATAGAAAGATTAATTAAAGCATTAGAGCCTTACGGTTTAATTGAATTTGTTCGCAGTGCAAGAATAGCCATCATTAAAAGCAGTAAAGGTTTTCATGAAAAATTAATTGAATATGAAAAACAAACTGCTGACGCTTTAGTAGAGAATGAATATTTAGATAAACAGGAAGAAGTGTTTACAATGTAGCCCCCAACCCCTAAAGGGGAGCTATTAACATAAAAACAAATCAAACATTCCATAACCCCCCTTCAGGGGATGGGGGAAAAAACTAACAAAATGGCAAAATTAAATTTCGGTGGCGTTGAAGAAAACGTTGTAACCCGTGAAGAGTTTCCTTTGGCAAAAGCTCAGGAAGTATTAAAGAATGAAACAGTGGCTGTAATAGGTTATGGTGTACAAGGCCCCGGACAAGCTCTTAACCAACGTGATAACGGTATTAATGTAATTGTTGGTCAACGTAAAAATTCTAAAACATGGGATAAAGCCATTGCAGATGGTTTTGTACCCGGCGAAACTTTATTTGAAATTGAAGAAGCATTACAACGCGGTACTATTATTTGTTATTTATTAAGTGATGCTGCACAAATTGCTTTATGGCCCACAGTTCAAAAACATTTAACACCGGGTAAGGCATTATATTTTTCTCATGGCTTCGGTATAACATTTAATGAGCAAACAGGCATTATTCCTCCTGCAGATGTTGATGTATTCTTAGTGGCACCAAAAGGTAGTGGTACATCTTTAAGAAGAATGTTTTTACAAGGCAGAGGTTTAAACAGTTCTTATGCAATTTATCAGGATGCAACAGGCAAAGCACAGGAAAGAGTAATTGCATTAGGTATTGCAGTTGGTAGCGGCTATTTATTTGAAACGAATTTCAAGAAAGAAGTATACAGCGATTTAACAGGTGAGCGTGGTACATTAATGGGTGCTATTCAGGGAATCTTTGCTGCACAATACCAGGTATTGCGTGATGCAGGTCACACCCCTTCTGAAGCCTTCAATGAAACAGTGGAAGAGTTAACACAATCATTAATGCCATTGGTTGCAGAAAACGGTATGGATTGGATGTATGCCAACTGTTCTACAACTGCACAACGTGGTGCATTGGATTGGTGGAAGAAATTCCGTGATGCAACTGCACCTGTATTTAAAGAATTATATGAAAGTGTTGCTGCAGGCAAAGAATCTCAACGTTCTATCGATTCAAATTCACAAGTTGATTATCGTGAAAAATTAGATGCAGAATTAAAAGAATTACGCGAAAGCGAAATGTGGCAGGCAGGTAAAACAGTAAGAAGTTTAAGACCTGAAAATCAAAAAGTATAATGGTTATCAGCTAAGAAACCTCCAAAGGTTTTTTCATAGCAATTAAATAACCGAATACAGGTATAAAGGCAACCATTAATAGTTTTTCAAAACTGTAATTATGAACGTTACCAAATACAGCTTTAATAACGTACCGAAGTATAAGAAAACCGTGAAGTGACATTAAGTATGTATAAAGTATTTGATTGTCCATAACAAGATGTTTTAGTAAATATAAATAAGATTTTATAAAATGCAAAGTGCTACGGCAATATATCAGTTAGACTTCAATACTGCAAAACAGCGGATACAAAACGTTGCATTGCGTACACCCTTGCAGTTAAATCTTCATTTAAGTAAAAAATACAATTGCAAGATTTACTTAAAACGTGAAGATTTACAGGTGGTACGTTCTTATAAGTTGCGTGGTGCTTATAACATGATGAGCAGTTTATCTGCAGAGCAACTGCAACGTGGTGTGGTTTGTGCCAGTGCGGGTAATCATGCACAAGGCTTTGCATACAGCTGTAAGCAACTAAATGTAAAAGGTGTTGTGTTTATGCCAAGTGTTACACCTAAACAAAAAATCAATCAAACAAAAATGTTTGGTGAAGCAAATGTTGAAGTAAAACTGATTGGCGATACGTTTGATGATTGTGCCATAGCTGCTAAAAAATTCACAGAAGAAAACAATATGATTTTCATTCCTCCCTTTGATGATTGCAGAATCATTGAAGGGCAGGGTACTGTGGGCGTTGAAATTTTAGAAGATTTTTTTTCTCCCCTTTCGGGTGAGTCAGAGGGGGCTATTGATTATTTATTTATTCCCGTTGGTGGAGGTGGTTTAGCTTCGGGTGTTGGTAATTATTTTAAAACCTTTTCACCCCAAACAAAAATTATTGGTTTAGAACCGGAAGGTGCTCCTGCTATGTATGCATCTTTCAAAGCCGGTTACCCTGTTACATTAGAAAAAATTGACAGGTTTGTTGATGGGGCTGCGGTAAAAAGAATAGGCGATATAACTTTTTCTATCTGTAAAGATGTATTGCAGGAAGTGCATTTAGTACCCGAAGGAAAAGTATGCACTACCATTTTAAAACTATATAATGAAAATGCAATTGTAGTAGAACCCGCAGGAGCATTAAGCATTGCTGCATTAGATGATTATGCAGAAGATATTAAAGGCAAAACAGTTGTATGCATTGTTAGCGGCAGCAACAACGATATTGACCGTATGCCTGAAATAAAAGAACGCAGTTTACAATACGAAGGATTAAAACATTATTTCCTGGTTCGTTTTGTGCAACGCCCGGGTGCATTAAGAGAGTTTTTAAATGATGTATTAGGGCCGAATGATGATATTACCCGTTTTGAATACATGCAGAAAACAAACAAAGAAGCAGGACCTGCATTGGTTGGCATTGAGTTGCAAAAGAAAGATGATTACGTGCATTTAATTGAAAGAATGAAAAGCAAAGGCATTGATTTTTCTGAGATTAATAAAGATGATACACTGTTCGGGTATTTAATTTGAATACCCTACTGATAAAATAGAATATTAAAGCAGTTATTAAGCAGGCAACTGAAAACAAATTGTATTTTAGCAACGCTTGCCTAAAACTGAAAAGTTTTTTAAATTTTTTTATACTCCATACTATGGCAAGTACAACAGGTTTATACAATCCCGCCTTTGAGCATGATGCATGCGGTATTGGTTTTGTTGCCAACATTAAAGGCAACAAATCTCATCAAAACATTTCCGATGCATTAACCGTGTTAGAAAACATGGAGCACCGAGGTGCATGTGGTTGTGAAAATAATACCGGCGATGGTGCAGGTATTATGATTCAAACACCGCATGAATTTTTCTTTGATGAATGTGTGAAGTTAGGCGTACATCTTCCTGCATTTGGTAAGTATGGTGTGGGTGTTTTATTCTTTCCTAAAGACATTCGTTTGAAAGAAGAGTGCAGAGATATTTTTAACCGTGCTGCTGAAAAGTTAGGTCTTGAAATTCTCGCATACCGTAAAGTGCCTGTAAACCCTTTTGATATTGGCCCAACAGCATTAAGTGTAGAGCCTGAAATGGAACAGGTATTCATTGCCTGCCCCGATCATATCAACAATGCAGAAGCTCTCGAAAGAAAGTTATTTGTACTTCGCAACTATGCAAGCCACACCATCAACAACACAGTAAAAAAAGATAATATAGGTTTTTATGTTGCATCACTATCTTATAAAACAGTTGTGTATAAAGGGCAGTTAACTTCTCTTCAGGTTCGGCATTATTTTCCTGATTTACAAAATAAAAGATTGGTTAGTGCATTCGGTTTAGTGCATTCCCGTTTTGCAACCAACACCTTCCCTTCATGGAAATTAGCACAACCATTCCGCTACATTGCACATAATGGTGAAATAAATACTTTACAAGGCAACTTAAACTGGTTAAAAACAAGTGAGAAAGGTTTCACTTCCCCATACTTCACCAAAGAAGAAATGGATATGTTATTGCCCATCATTTTTGAAGGGCAAAGTGATAGTGCCTGTTTAGATAATATGATTGAATTGCTTACACTTTGCGGAAGAAGCTTACCGCATGTAATGATGATGTTGATACCCGAAGCATGGGATGGCAACGAAGCAATGGAACCTGTTAAAAAAGCATTTTATGAATTTCATGCAGCATTCATGGAGCCTTGGGATGGCCCCGCTTCTATTTCATTTACAGATGGAAAAATTATCGGTGCAACATTAGACAGAAACGGCCTTCGTCCTTCCCGTTATTGTGTTACAAAAGATGACAGAGTAATTATGGCAAGTGAAACAGGTGCCTTACCTGTTGACCAATCTTTAGTAATTGAAAAAGGAAGATTACAGCCGGGTAAAATGTTTGTGGTGGATATGGAACAGGGAAGAATCATCAGCGATGAAGAACTGAAACAAAACATCTGCTCACAAAAACCTTATGGTGAGTGGTTGAATAAATATAAAATCCGTTTAGAAGAATTGCCTGAGCCAAGAGTAATGTTTACACATTTAGAACATGATCAGGTATTCAAATATCAAAAAGCCTTTGGTTATTCAACAGAAGATTTAGAAACCATTATTGCCCCGATGGCTTTAGATGGTAAAGAACCCATCGGCAGTATGGGTACTGATACGCCATTGGCTGTATTGAGTGAACAACCGCAACATTTATCTGCTTACTTCAAACAATTATTTGCACAGGTAACCAATCCGCCCATTGACCCGATAAGAGAAAGATTGGTAATGAGTCTGGCAACTTTTGCAGGCGGTACGGGAAACCTTTTAATGGAAGACCCGTTAGATTGTCATAATGTAGCTTTAAAACATCCGATACTCAACAATCATGAATTAGAAAAAATAAGAAGTATTGATACAGGCATCTTTCAGGCGAAAACATTACAAATGTATTTCCGTGCAGATGGTAATGCGGGTTCGATGCAAAAGGGTTTGGACAGACTTTGCCGTTATGCAGTTGATGCGGTAGAAGATGGTTTTGAAGTATTGATATTAACAGACAGAGCTATTGACAGCGACCATGCTCCTATCCCTTCTTTATTAGCCTGTGCTGCTGTACATCATCATTTAATAAGGAAAGGTTATCGTGGCCAGGTAGGTATTATTGTTGAAGCTGGTGATGTTTGGGAAGTACATCATTTTGCCTGTTTAATCGGTTTTGGTGCAACTGCCATCAATCCATATTTAGCATTATCAACTATCAGAGACTTAAAATTAACAGGCAAATTACAAACAGACTTGGAAGCTGATTATTTAAAGAAAAATTATATAAAAGCAGTATGTGAAGGCTTGTTGAAAGTATTCTCTAAAATGGGCATCTCTACTTTACAATCATATCAAGGTGCACAGATTTTCGAAATTGTAGGTTTGAACAAAACTGTGGTAGATAAGTATTTCACGGGAGCAACCTCACGTATTGAAGGAATGGGCTTAGATGAAATTGCGAGAGAAGCTTTAGCCAAACATCAGTTTGCATTCAGTAAAACAGAAGTACCTGTTGAAAGATTAATGGTAGGCGGCGTTTATCAATGGAAACGCAAAGGTGAGTTTCATTTATTCAATCCAACCACTATTCACTTGTTGCAATATGCCACCAAGATGAATGATTACAACACATTCAAAAAATATTCAAAAGTTGTAAACGAACAAAGTGAAAAAGCCTGCACATTAAGAAGCTTATTTCAATTTAAACGCAACAGACCTTCAATTACGATTGATGAAGTTGAACCCGCAGAAAACATATATAGAAGATTTGCCACTGGTGCAATGAGCTTCGGTTCTATATCACATGAAGCCCATAGTACTTTAGCTATTGCCATGAACCGTTTGGGCGGAAAAAGTAATACAGGTGAGGGTGGTGAAGATGAAATGCGTTATGAAAGATTAGCCAACGGCGATAGCATGCGTAGTGCTATTAAACAGGTTGCTTCTGCCCGTTTTGGTGTAACCAGTTTATACTTAACTGAAGCAGATGAATTACAGATAAAAATGGCACAAGGTGCTAAGCCGGGTGAAGGCGGGCAATTACCGGGACATAAAGTAGATGAATGGATAGGAAAAGTTCGTCACTCAACACCGGGTGTTGGTTTAATTTCTCCGCCACCGCATCACGATATTTATTCTATTGAAGATTTGGCTCAATTAATCTTCGATTTAAAAAATGCCAACCGCAATGCACGCATTAATGTGAAGTTAGTTTCTAAAGCAGGTGTGGGTACCATTGCGGCAGGTGTAACCAAAGCAAAAGCAGATGTAGTATTGATTGCAGGGCATGATGGTGGAACAGGTGCCTCTCCTATTTCATCTATAAAGCATACGGGTTTACCATGGGAATTAGGTTTGGCAGAGGCTCATCAAACATTGGTAAAAAATAAATTAAGAAGCCGTGTGGTGGTGCAGGCAGATGGACAAATGAAAACAGGTAGAGATATTGCCATTGCTGCTTTATTAGGTGCAGAAGAATGGGGTGTGGCAACAGCAGCATTGGTGGTAGAAGGTTGCATTATGATGCGTAAATGTCATTTGAATACCTGCCCTGTGGGTGTGGCAACACAAGATCCTGAATTAAGAAAAAGATTTACCGGCGATGCAGACCATGTAGTGAACTTCTTCAAATTCATGGTGCAGGAATTAAGAGAAATAATGGCTGAGCTGGGCTTTAAAACAGTTAATGAAATGATTGGCCAGGTGGATTGTTTGGAAAGAAGAGAAAACGTTACACATTGGAAATATTCCAAATTAGACTTATCTCCTATCTTGTACAAAGAGCCTGCAGAAGAATATGTTGGCTTATACAACAACGAAGCTCAAGACCACGGATTGGCAGATGTATTAGATTGGCAATTATTAAAAGCTGCAAAACCTGCTTTGGAAAAAGGCGAAAAAGTAACGGCTTCATTCCCCATTAAAAATACTGACAGAACAGTTGGTACTATCTTATCAAATGAGTTAACCAAAATATACAGAAGTGCAGGTTTACCTGATGATACCATTCACTTTAAATTCAAAGGCACTGCAGGACAAAGCTTTGGTGCCTTCAATAACAAAGGCATTACATTAGAATTAGAAGGCGATGCCAATGATTACTTTGGTAAAGGCTTAAGCGGTGCAAGGTTAATTGTATATCCTGCTAAAGAAGCAAGCTTTGTTCCTGAAAAAAACAGCATCATCGGTAACGTAGCATTCTATGGTGCCACCAGCGGTGAAGCATTTATTAGAGGTAAAGCAGGTGAACGTTTTGCCGTACGTAATAGTGGTGCAAACGCAGTGGTAGAAGGCGTTGGAGACCATGGGTGCGAATACATGACAGGTGGCAGAGTTGTTATTTTGGGTGGCACAGGAAGAAACTTTGCAGCAGGTATGAGTGGCGGTATTGCTTATGTGTATGATGTAAATGAAAAGCTGAAAGAAAAATGCAACCCTGAAATGATTGATCTTGATGCCATTGATGATAATGAAAGTGCAGAAGAATTAAGAAGCATGATTGAAAAGCATTATCAAAACACAGGAAGCACTGTTGCTAAATTTATTCTGGAAGACTTCGATAATCAATTGAAGAATTTTATTAAAGTATTCCCGAAAGATTATAAAAAAGTATTGCAAAGCAAGAATGAAAAGTCAAAAGTGAAAAATTAAAAGCAAATCATTCTTCATTATTAATTATTAATTCTTAATTATATTATGGGCAAACCAACCGGATTTTTAGAATTTACAAGAGAGTCTCCTGCCAAAAAAAAGGTGGCAGAACGGTTACAACACTACAATGAATTTGTTGAACGTTTCTCTGAAAGCAAATTAAATGAACAGGCTGCACGTTGTATGAACTGCGGTGTTCCGTTTTGCCATAGCGGCTGCCCGTTGGGTAATGTAATACCTGAGTTTAACGATGCAGTGTATGATAAGAATTGGGAAGAAGCTTACAGCATTCTTACCTCAACCAATAACTTTCCTGAGTTTACAGGAAGAATTTGTCCCGCACCTTGCGAGAGTGCCTGTGTGTTAGGCATTAATCAACCGCCTGTTGCTATTGAAGAAATTGAAAAACATATTATTGAAATAGCTTTTGATAAAGGCTTTGTAAAAGCCCGCAAACCCAATGTACGCACCGGAAAAAAGGTTGCTGTTATCGGTAGCGGACCCAGTGGTTTAGCTGCTGCTGCACAGTTAAACTATGCAGGCCATTTGGTTACCGTATTTGAAAGAGATGATGCTGCAGGTGGTTTATTGCGTTATGGTATTCCTGATTTTAAATTAGAAAAAAAGATAATAGACAGGCGTATTGCTGTAATGGAAGAAGAAGGTGTTACGTTCAGGTATCATGCCAATGTTGGCGTTAACATTAGTATTAACGATTTACTGCGTGAATACAATGCTATTGTATTGGCAGGCGGTTCTACTGCACCGCGTAATTTAAACATACCGGGCAGAGAATTGAAAGGTGTTTATTTTGCGATGGAATTTTTAAAGCAAAACAATAAACGGGTGGCCGGAAAAGACGGTTTATTATATGCCAATATTGAAAGCAATATTTTAGACCATGAAGTAAAAGCTACCGGTAAAAATGTAGTGGTAATTGGTGGTGGTGATACAGGAAGTGATTGTGTGGGAACGAGCAACAGGCACGGTGCTGCAACCGTAACACAGTTTGAGTTAATGCCTAAACCTGCTGAAAGCCGTACATCGTTGATGCCTTGGCCTACTTACCCGATGATTTTAAAAACAACTACTTCTCATGAAGAAGGTTGTGAGCGTGAATGGGCTGTTGCCACCAAAGCATTTGTGGGTGATGATAACGGCAATTTAAAAGCCCTGAAGATTGTAAACTTAGAATGGAAAATAGTAGATGGCCGCCCCGCCAACTTTGTGGAAGTAGCAGGCAGTGAAAGAGAAATACCTTGTGAGTTAGCTTTATTGGCAATGGGTTTTGTACACCCACAACATGTTGGTTTATTGAATGAATTAGGTGTTGAATTAGATGAACGCGGTAATGTAAAAGCCACTGAAAAAGCATACCAGACAAGCATACCGAAAGTATTTACTGCCGGTGATATGCGTAGAGGACAAAGCTTGGTTGTTTGGGCTATAAGTGAAGGAAGAGAATGTGCCAGAAAAGTAGATGAATTTTTAATGGGGCATTCTGTTTTAGAAACGAAAGACAGCAGCTTGTTGCATGAATTGGTAGCAGGATAATTATTACATACTATTTATATGGAAACCGCAATGCCTTTAGCATTGCGGTTTTTTGTTGCTGAAACATTTATCTATAAAATATGATTTTTATATTAGCACAACATTATGTTGACAGTTCTTTAAAGTATATTTATCATTTACTATCACATTTATGACTAAAAAAAATAAATTTAAAAAAAACAAACAGGTACCTCTAACTAACCAACAGGAGAAAAAACAAATTCACAAGTTAAAAAAAGAAGTTAATATAGGAGCTCCAGATGCAGAAACTGACCATCAATTATCATCTGTATTTGTTGATAACGGCTCTCTTGATGCCCTAATAAACGTTACAAACCCAAAATGTATAATAATAGGTAGAACAGGTACAGGTAAATCAGCCTTAATAAAAAAAAATAATCGAAATAGAACCTTATGTCAAGACTATTGACCCTGATAGAATGTCTCTAACATTCCTTTCTAACTCTACAATACTAAATTATTTGCGTTCTGAAAATGTAAATCTCAATTTCTTTTATAAACTTCTATGGAAGCATGTATTTATAGTTGAAATAATAAAGCTTTTTATTACTGAAAGTGAAACAAAAAAAACAGGGTTTTTCCAGAGGTTATGGGAGTCTGTAACTACTGGGAGTAAAAGTGATGAAGCGAAGAAGAGAGCAATTGACTATGCCAGAACTTGGTCTGACGAATTTTGGTTAAAAACAGAATATAGAATAAAATCAATAGAATCAGACTTGGAAACAAAAATTGCAAATGAACTTGGTATTGAATTTAAAGCTGTAAAAATTGGAGGTGAAATAAGTAGTTCTACTTCAGAAAAGACGATTTTTGACGTTAAAACAAAAGCTGAAACTATTATAAGTCAGTTACAAGCCAATGACCTAACTACTTTACTTGATTTACTTAGCGAACATATATTTAATGGCATACAACGAAAATTTTATATTGTTATTGATGACCTAGATAAAGAATGGGTATCTCGGCAAGTTGTTTATGATCTTATTGCGTCGATGATTGAAGTAATTAAAGAATTTCAAACTAAATTTAAGGGTGTAAAAATTATAATTTCTTTAAGGGAAAACTTACAAATGAAAGTCTTTAGCGGTACATCTCACAGAGGGGGTCAAAGAGAAAAGTTTTCACCATTATTCTTAGATTTAAATTGGAAGGAAAAAGAACTTCGAATGATGATTGACTTACGTATCCAAAACTCTACAAATAAAGAACTTAAACTGGACAAAATATTTGATAAGAAACCATCAGAAAATTTCATTTTTAGTTATATAGTTGAACGTACTTTTTTAAGACCACGAGATATTATTTCATTCTTTAATAGAATTTTTGATATGACTATCGAAAAGAGTTTAATACAACTAAACCTAGTGAAACAAGCTGAAATCAAATACTCAATAGAAAGATTAAATGCTATTGAAGATGAGTGGAGTGAGAATTATGGGGAAATTACCAAGATCACGTCTTTTTTTCATAATATGTATGATGGTTTCAACTTAAGAAATATTAAAGAAGACGGTTTCGCGGAGTTACTAGTTGAAATAGATTTTATAAATTATTTTAAAGGCGACTTATATGATTCATGTCAAAAATGGAAAACTGCTAAAAGTGATAATCTAAACTTTAGAGTCTTTTTGAGTGAGATACTAGAAATCCTCTACAGAATTGGTATTATTGGGGTTAAAAGAAAACCAACAACGCCAGTTGAATATTATTATAATGAACTTTCCCCCTGTAATAAATCCGACTTTTTAGGAGACATTAAAATCTACATCCACAAAGCATTCCATTCTGTTTTAAGAATTAACACTAGACCTTATGAATAATCAATTTGATATTGTTCCCACCTTAGTTCGTGTCCCACGAGCCACATTATTAATTTACTACAATCAATTGTTTGTAAGCAATTTCTATGGTTTCAGTGGCAAACTCATTTCCCAAGTACGCCGAATTTTGACAGCAAGGCAAACAGAAACTCTCTAACAAATTGAGCTATGACATATACTGTTAAGTCACTAATTATTACGCTACTTTTCTTTGCATTTTCCGTGAACGCAGTCGGACAACTCACTCCTTTAATTAAGAATCATACTGAAAAGGAAGTTTTAAAATCATTTCAGCAAAAAGGAAATTTGAGACAGAATATTGAGAACAACTATAAATTATCAGAATCAAAAAATGGTGATACCTTGATTCTCAAAATAAATGGAAAGGAAATTATTGTAATTAGCCTCACATTCAATTTAACTGACGGGTATTGCGATTTTCAAAGAATTGACTTTTCTTGCGATAGTTGTACAATAGACCATCTAAATGAAATATTAACGTCACGAAAAATAGGTTGGAAAAAAATTAGCACCGATATTTATTTATCAAAATGGAAATTACAAACTAAAATGGAGATACTGCGGACTAGTAATATTTGCAGTACAATAATTTATCGCTATTTTAATAAAGTTAAATCTGAATACAAAAGAGAATACAGAGAATTAAGCTTTTAAAAAGAATAGGCTTCCTCACTCCACCGATGTTGCTATTCCATTCCCCTCCGCCGATGTTGGTGTTCTTCACCAACATCGTTTAACATAATAAAACGTTGTTGGTCGAAAGACACAACAACGGCGAATAATATTTACATATGCATCATCGTAACAATCTTCGCTTCAATCTCCGCCGATGTTGCGTGTTTTTCACCAACATCGTTTAGTATATTCAATTAATGAATTATCCAATACATTATCCTGCTTTCTCCGCCGATATTGGTGTTCTTCACCAACATCGTTTAACACAATAAAACATTGTTGGTCGAAAGACACAACAACGGCGAATAATATTTGCATATGCATCATCGTAACAAGCTTCGTTTCAATCTCCGCCGATGTTGTGTGTTCTACGCCGATGTTGGTGTTCTTCACCAACAGCATTTAACGCCATAAAACGTTGTTGGTCGAAAGACACAACAACGGCGAATAAAATTTTACATATTCATCATCGCAATAATCTTCGCTTCGCTCTCTGCCGATGTTGCGTGTTCTTCACCAACATCGTTTAATAAATTCGCCAATACAATTTAGTATATTCGGTTAATGAATTTTCCTGTACATTATCCAGTATTTTTTACAGCAACAATTTCAGAATGGAAGCATCTATTAGCAGAAAACAAATTCAAGGATATTTTTACAAATAGTTTAGCATTTTTAGTTAAAGAAAACAAAGTAAGTGTTTATGGCTTTGTAATAATGAGCAACCATATCCATATTATATGGAGAGTAATGAATGATTTTAATCCCGTTGTTATTCAACATTCATTTATGAAATACACCGCTCAAATGATGATTAAAGATTTAAGAAATAATAATCCTGAATTGTTGCAACAATTTTTTGTGAATGCAAAAGATAGAAAGTACCAAATTTGGGAAAGAAATTCATTAAGCATTGAAATACACAGCAATGATGTGCTATTGCAAAAACTAAATTATTTGCACAACAATCCTGTAAAAGCAGGTTTATGTTTAATGCCTGAAGAATATCATTATTCATCAGCTTCATTATATAGTGACAACAAAATCAAATGGGATTTCTTAGAAAGATGGAAATAATGAGTTCGATGTTGGTGAAAACACACAACATCGGCGAAGATTGCAGCCAAAACTAAAGTCAATCAAATGAATAACAATAATAATCAAAGAATATTCAAAACAGCTGTGGCAAGTGTGTACCCGCATTATATTGCTAAAGCAGAAAAGAAAGGGAGAACAAAAGAGGAAGTAGATGAAATTATTTGTTGGTTAACTGGCTATAGCAATCAAGCTTTGCAAAAGCTATTAGTCAATAAAACAGACTTTGAAACTTTTTTTGCTAATGCTCCGCAAATCAATCCGAATGTATCAAAAATTACCGGTGTTATTTGCGGTTACCGTGTTGAAGACATAGAAGATAAACTGATGCAACAAATACGCTATTTGGATAAGCTTATTGATGAATTAGCAAAAGGTAAAGCCATGGAAAAGATTTTGAGAAAGTAATTATCATGCAAACGTCATTTTGAGATTGTCCCGAAATTTCGGGATCGCCCAACGAGAAATCTTATAATGATAAATGAAACAGATTTCTCGGCAGGAACCTCGAAATAACTATAATTTTTACAACTCTAAATAATATCAGAAAGTAATACAAACATCATTTCAGTTTATTGCTTTTAATACCGTCAAGTTTTACTTTTAGCGTATGCTTCCTGTTCAATTCTTTACCCAAAGACTTTCATTAAGCTTAATTACGAGTAATGATTATTCATTTATAAAAGAGATAGTTAATACAAAAGGTTGGTTAGCATTTATAGGCAACAGAAATATTAATACCGATGAAGATGCTGTTGCATACATTAATAAATTGAATAATACTGCCAATCTGTTTTACTGGGTAATTAAATTAAAACATACTGATACTGCTATCGGCATTGTATCATTTATGCTCAGAAATTATTTACCATATTATGATATTGGCTTTGCGTTACTGCCGGATTATGAAAACCAAGGTTATGCTTATGAAGCTGCCAAAACAATTTTAGATTTTGTACTAACATTACCGCAACATAAAATTGTATTAGCTACTACGCTGCCGCATAATATCAATTCACAAAAATTACTGAACAAGTTGGGTTTACAATATGCATATTCTATTAAAAGAGAAGAAACAGCATTATCGGTTTATAGTATTACCAAATAAAATAAACCCCTACACAACATAAGCTGAATAAGGGTTTTAAGTGTATAGATTGAATGTTGGGTATAAACCCAATCTCTCAATGTTTTATTTAATAGAAGAATTGTTCAGAAATAATTTTACCATCTTTCACAGTATAAAAACCAATCTCTTCCATATTTGTTCTTTCGCCGCCTTTGGGTGTAAAATCCATCGTCATATAACAGGTAAAATAATTACCTGCCACAACAGGTTTTTCGCAGGTACCGCCATGCATTGCTTCAATAGTTTCATTCCATTTCTTTCCTTTCTCATGTATCTGTTCCATTCCAACGGCTTTGGGCCAATCAGAGCCCGGTGCTTCTTCACTTGAAAAATCCTGGCTGCATAATTCAGTATAAATTTTATCGAATGCCCCTACCTGCATATACTCGTAAAATTTTTCTGCAATTTCTTTCGTTGTCATAGTTGCTATTTGTTGGTGAAACGTAAATGTAAAAATTGTGACTAAGAAAACTTAAACTGAGCATTACTAATTTATAAACGGCAAATTTCCTTTAAAACCTTTCAACCGGTACACATAAAAATACCTTACTGCTTTGCCTCCACGCATTTGATTAATTACAACAGGCTCCTGAACAGATGTAAATAAGTTACCATACATTTCTTTAACATTAAAAGGCAGATTACTCGGTACAATACAATAAGCATCATCACCTTGTTGTAAGGCTTTTCTTTCTTTATTCAACCATGCAAACTCATGTAAGTCTTCTAACTTACCCAAACCGATTACCTGTTGGTGCGATTGTTTGGCTACATACATTTCAATATGTGCAGCGGGAAACCATTTTGCTACTACAATAGGTGTTCTGCCTCGCATTAAGCCTGCGTGTAAATCTTCCTCAACCAAAGCTGCATATTGTTTACCAAAATCTTTCCAACCGCTTATATCTAACGTAGGGCAATACTCTCCGTAATTTTCTTTGTCTTTACTACCTAAATTAAAAGGAGCAAGATTAGCCAATACTGCCCCTGCAATTAATACAACTATAATTAATCCGCCTGCAAATTTTATTGCTGTTGGAATAATACGATTTGATTTTTCACTCAGATAAATTCCGGTTAATAACATTAAGGGAATAAATGCAGGGCCACTCCAGTGTGGCAAGGTGGGATTGAATAATGATACACCCCAAAACACTAATAACATGGGTACGCTCATGCAAAGCAGCCATAATGTTTTATTAAATGAAAACTTTTCTTTGTGTTTAATACAAAAGATAATACTAATGATTAACAACACATACACAACAGGATTTTGATATAACAACTCTCCTATTATCTCCTGAATAAATGCATCGAACTGTATAGTGTGATGTGTTACTCTTTCTGAATGAAAAGTATAAGTAATGAATTTGTTTTGAATGTTCCAATAAACAATAGGAAATAAACAAATAATAGTTATTAATCCGCCTAAGTATAAAAAAGGATGGGTAAATATTTTTCGTTGTTTAAGTAAAATGAATAAGCCAAAGCCAACCCATAAAAACAATGCATGTACTTTACTTAAAGTAGCCAAGCCAATGGTTAAGCCGAGTAATAAAAACAATATTTTCTTATTCGTCGTTTCGAAGGTTCCTGCCTGAGAAATCTCATCTTTAATAAAGAGATTTCTCCTATCGTCGAAATGACGTTCATTATTTTTAGCATCAAACAAAATACAACTTATCAAATACAGAGAAGCAGTCCAGAAAGGCATTTGGGGGCTATCAGGTAAAATAAACATTCCTGCAATAATACCTGTATAAACAGAGCAGTTATAAAGCAAGGTAGCATACCAACCTGCTTTTTCATTGTGCAATCGCTTTCCTGTAAGAAATATAAAATAAGATGAAACAGCACAACCTATAATAGCACCTAATCGCATGCCTACATCACTAACCCAATGCAGATTTAATGTTGTTAAGCGGATTAATAAACCAACCATCGGCGGATGATCAAAATAACTCCAATCTGGTCTTATCGCATAAGTGTAATAATACACTTCATCATTGCCTAACTCAACAAATGCAGCAATAATTATTTTGAATAAAGCAGTAAAAAAAATTAAGTAGAGTAGTTTCTTTGAGTAGTTTTCTTTCATTACACGAACTTTTTCAATTACACGAATTTCAATTGAAGTTGATTAGTGTAATTCGCTATAATTAGTGTTTTTTACTATCAACCAACCATCTCACAGCCATTTCATATCCTTTCAATCCTAAACCGAAAATACTGCCTACACTCTTTCCTGAAACATGAGATAATTTCCTAAAATCTTCTCTTGCATGAACGTTAGAAATATGCACTTCTATAACAGGTGTTTTAATAGCAGCAATAGCATCACCAATAGCAACAGAAGTATGTGTGTATGCAGCAGGGTTGATTACAATGCCATCAAACTCATAGCCTACCCGTTGCAACTCATTTACCAACTCACCTTCTATATTTGATTGATAGTAAGTGAATGATACTTCAGGAAACATTTGTTGTAATGTTTCGATATAAGTTTCAAAAGATTGATTACCGTAAATATCTGTTTCTCTTTTGCCTAACAGATTAAGGTTAGGCCCATTAATGATGGCTATCTTCATAACACGAATTACCTTATTTTTTTTGATAAGTAATCACTCAGCATTAAGTTTAAATTTATTTCTCACAGAACATTCCGAAATCGCAGAAAGTTTTTGTGTATTTAGCGTTTTCTGCGAGCAGAGATTTTATAATTGAATTTTGAACAATTGGTTTATAACTAATAAACAAAAAAGCATTTGATTGTTCAAATGCTTTGCGATATTAATTGATTGGATTGATTGATTAATTAATTCTTACTCATCATTCCCACAAAATCATCAAATAAATAACGGCTGTCGTGCGGGCCCGGTGTAGCTTCCGGATGATATTGTACACTAAAGGCCGGTTTATTTTTTAACCGGATACCTTCAATACTTTCATCATTCAAATTAACATGTGTTATTTCAACATCTGCACTTTGTTTAATTGACTCAGGGTCTACACCAAAACCATGATTTTGCGTTGTGATTTCACACCTGCCTGTAATAATATTTTTTACAGGGTGGTTTAAACCTCTGTGTCCGTGGTGCATTTTAAAAGTGGAAATACCGTTTGCCAATGCCAATAACTGATGGCCTAAACAAATACCGAATAAAGGCTTTTCTTCTTTCAGAATATCTTTAATAGTTGCTACTGCATAAGGCATGGCAGCAGGGTCTCCGGGGCCATTTGAAATAAAATATCCATTAGGATTAAATTCTTTCAACTTGCTTAAAGGTGTTTTAGCAGGATACACTTTAACATGCACACCACGTTCAACCAAACAATTCAGAATATTTTTCTTTACGCCAAAATCTAATACAGCCACTTTTAATGCAGCATTGCTATCGCCTAATTCATACTCTTTTTCTGTGCTTATAGTGCTTGATAGTTCCAAACCATCCATATTCGGGCATTTAGCCAACTCTTTCTTCAATTCTTCAATATCTGTTATTTCTGTTGATATTATACAATTCATGGCACCTTGTGTACGCACATGAGCAACCAATGTTCTTGTATCAACACCTTCAATAGCTATAATATTATTGGCAATTAAATACTCATTCAAAGAACCTTTAGCTTGAATACGACTGAATTGTTCTTCTAAGTTTCTTCCTATTAACCCTTTAATTTTTACTGATTCACTTTCTACATCAGTTTCTTTTACACCATAATTACCAATGTGTACGTTATTCATAATAATTACCTGACCTGTGTAACTCGGGTCCGTAAAAACTTCCTGATAACCCGTCATTCCCGTATTAAAACATATTTCACCGGAAGTTGTTCCTGTTTTACCAAATGATTGTCCGTAAAAAACATGTCCGTCTGCTAATAATAAAATGGCTTGTTTAGTTGTATTGGGCATTGAATTAAAACTTTTTTATTTCGGTTGCAAAATAAAAAAGGCAAGGTTATTAAACCCTGCCTTTTATTGATAAACTTTTCAACATTATAAAAATTATTCTGCTGATTTTTCTTCTGTTGCAGGTGTTTCTTCAACCACTGTAGCTTCCTCTACTACAGGTGCAGCAGCTTCTGTAGCTTTTTTACGGCCACCGGCACGGCGTGTTTTCTTAGCCGGTTCAGCAGCTTTAGCAACGCTTTTACCATAGATTTCATTGAAATCTACCAATTCAATCATTGCTTTTTCGCCATTATCACCCGGGCGAATACCTAACTTAATAATTCTTGTATAACCACCGGGGCGGCTTGCAATTTTAGGAGCTACTACTGTAAATAATTCTTTTACAGCAGCTTTGTTTTGCAAATGAGCAAATACCATTCTGTGTTGATGGCTTATTTGTTCTTTGCTTTCTCCCTTTTTAGTTTTAGTTAATAAAGGTTCAACATAAGTACGTAATGCCTTAGCTTTTGCCAAAGTAGTTACAATACGTTTGTGAGTAATTAATTGAGAAGCTAAGTTGCTTAATAAGGCTTCTCTGTGTGCCTTTTTACGGCCAAGATTGTTGATTTTATCTCCGTGACGCATGACTGTTTGTTTTAAGCTTATACCGTGTCAGGAATTATAAGCTGTTATAAATAGTGTAAGGTTTAAAGTTTAAAAGTTTTGCAACCTTAAACCTTAAACCTTAAACCTGTTAACTAATTATCTAAATTGTCTAAACCTAATTTTTGCAAATCCATTCCAAAGCTCAAACCTCTTTCGTGCAATACCTGTTCAATTTCACTTAAAGATTTCTGACCGAAGTTTCTGAACTTCATCAAATCTTCCTGTTCGTATTGAACCAATTCACTCAAGCTGTTAATCTTGGCAGCTTTCAAGCAGTTGAATGCACGTACAGAAAGATCTAAATCTTCTAAAGGCGTTTTCAATACTTTACGTAATTGAAGCACTTGTTCATCAACAACATCATCTTTCTTTTCTTCCTTATTATCGAAAGTAATGTTCTCGTCAGTAATAATCATCAAGTGTTGAATCAATATACGGGAAGCTTGTTTAACTGCATCTTCAGGGTGAATAGTACCATCTGTAGCAACATCTAAAATCAATTTTTCAAAGTCTGTTCTTTGTTCTACACGATAGTTTTCAATTGAATATTTCACATTCTTAATCGGCGTGTGAATAGAATCAATTGAAATATAACCGAATGGTGCTTCCTTTAATTTGTTATCTTCTGCAGGAACGTAACCACGTCCTTTAGCAATAGTTAATTCAATATCTAATTTAGCAGAGCTGTCCATTGTACAGATAACTAAATCACTGTTCATTACTTCAAAGTTTTGAGAGGCAGTGCCAATCATACCCGCAGTAAATTCATTGCGACCTTTAATAGATAATGAAATTTTTTCATTCGTTACATCATGTTCTACATTTTTCTTAAAACGTACTTGTTTTAAGTTTAAGATAATTTCTGTAACGTCTTCTGTAATGCCTTTAATGGTTGCAAATTCATGGTCTACGCCATCAATTTTAATACCTGTAATAGCATAACCCTCAAGGCTGCTTAATAAAACCCTGCGTAATGCATTACCTATTGTTAAACCATAACCCGGCTCTAACGGGCGGAATTCAAACTGACCTTCAAAATCTGTAGCTTTTTGTAAAACGATTTTATCTGGTTTCTGAAAGTTTAAAATTGCCATTGTATGTTCCGTATTTTGTTTTTAAAATTTTTGTTACCGGCTGTTGTGCTTTTGGCATCAACTGTTGCGTCGCACACTTGTACTTTCTGCACTATATGCAGCAATTATTATTTAGAGTACAACTCTACAATCAATTGTTCCTTGATATTTTCAGGAACGCTCTCTCTTTCAGGGTAAGTAATGAAAGTTCCTTTTTTCTCGTTTTCATTCCAGTCAATCCAGGAAAATTTAGGATTCTTTCCACGTACTTTACTTAAAACAGAAGTACTGTTTACACTTTTAGGAGCATAACCGATAATATCGCCTGCTTTTAATTGAAAAGAGGGTACGTTTACTACTTCACCATTAACAGTAATATGTTTGTGGCTAACTAATTGGCGGGCTTCAGGGCGGCTTGCTACCAAACCTAAACGATAAACTGTGTTATCTAAGCGGGCTTCTAATAATTTAATTAAGTTTTCACCGGTAACACCTTTCATACGTCCGGCTTCTTCAAATGTTTTGCGGAACTGGCGTTCTAATACACCGTAAGTGTATTTTGCTTTTTGTTTTTCTTTCAACTGCAAAGCGTATTCACCCAAAGTTTTACGCTTTTTAGCTGCACCATGTTGGCCGGGAGGATTGCTGTTTTTATCCAACCATTTGCCATTGCCTAAAATAGGCTCACCGAACTTGCGGGAAATTTTGGTCTTAGGACCTGTGTAACGTGCCATAGTTTTTTTTCATTTCGATTTTTTTAGCATTCGTTGCGTCAATCGGTGAAAAATCGTAAAAAATTAATTGAGCAACCTTTTGTAAATGAAAACCTTACCATGTAAGATTTAAGAACTACGATATACGGTTTTTGATAAAACAAATCTCAAATCGTATATAAAATCGTATATAAATTTATACTCTTCTTGCTTTAGGCGGGCGACATCCGTTATGAGGCAAAGGAGTAATATCTTTAATAGAAGTAACTTCAATACCGTTTTGTGCAATTGAACGGATAGCACCTTCTCTACCTGCACCCGGTCCTTTTACATAAACATCTACTCTTTTTAACCCTGCTTCCTGTGCAACTTTAGCTGCATCTGCTGCTGCCATTTGAGCTGCATAAGGGGTGTTCTTTTTAGAACCACGAAAACCCATTTTACCTGCAGAAGACCAGGAAATAACCTGACCTTGTTTGTTAGTAAATGCAACAATTAAATTGTTGAAGGTTGCATTAATGTGTACGTCGCCAGCTGCATCAACTTTTACGATGCGTTTCTTAGCAGCTGCTTTTGCACTGTTTTGTGCTTTTACTGGTTTTGCCATTTTAATTTTTTTGAGGTAATCTTCTAAAATTTACTGCCTCCTTTCAGGCTCTTAAAGCCCGATTATCCGGCAGTTTTATAAAAAACAAAATTCGAATTTCGAAATTCGAATTTTGAAATCTATCAATATTATTTTTTAGGTGCTTTCTTTTTACCGGCAACAGTTTTACGTTTACCCTTTCTGGTACGGCTGTTGGTTTTGGTACGCTGACCACGAACAGGTAAACCTTTTCTGTGGCGTAATCCACGGTAGCAAGCAATATCTAATAAACGCTTAATGTTCATTTGAGTTTCGCTGCGTAACGCACCTTCCACTTTAATTTCAGCGTTAATGATATTACGGATTGCAGTTTGCTCATCATCATTCCACTGGCTAACCTTTTTATCAAAGTCAATACCAGCTTCAGTTAAAATGCGTTGAGCAGTAGAACGGCCAATTCCATAGATATAAGTAAGGCCAATTTCTCCTCTTTTGTTTTTTGGTAAGTCTATACCGGCAATACGAGCCATAGTTATGTATTTCTAATTTTAATTTCTAAATATTATTAACCCTGACGTTGTTTAAAACGAGGATTCTTTTTGTTAATAACGTAAAGCTTTCCGCCACGTTTAACAATTTTACAGTCTGCACTGCGTTTTTTGATAGATGCTCTAACTTTCATTGTATCTTATTTATATCTGAAATTGATTCTTCCTCTTGTTAAATCGTATGGACTCATCTCCACTCCTACTTTATCTCCCGGTAAAATTCTTATGTAATTCATTCTCATTTTACCTGATATTGTTGCCAATATTTCATGCCCGTTTTCCAGCTTCACCCTGAACATAGCATTGCTTAATGCTTCAAGAATAACTCCGTCCTGTTTAATCAGTTGTTGTTTAGGCATATTTTTTTTCGGGCTGCAAAGATATTAGAATGCAGTTGAAATATGAAAATTTTGTGGAAAAAATATTAGTTTAAGGGGAATAACTACTGAAACGCTTTGCCAATAAGCATTACAGGAATTTTGCCGTATAGCTTTCCTTTACTTTTTTAAGGTTTGAGGGCACTCCTGCAAATACTAAATTTCCTCCGGCATCGCCTGCTTCAACTCCCAAGTCAATTACCCAATCGGCACTTTTAATAACATCTGTATTGTGTTCAATAATAATTATTGAATGCCCTTGTTCAATTAAAGCATTAAAAGAAGCCAACAGTTTTTTTATATCGTGAAAATGAAGACCTGTTGTTGGCTCATCAAAAATGAAAAGTATTTGGCCATGCCCTTTACCCTTACCCAGAAAACTCGCCAGCTTAACACGCTGGGCTTCCCCGCCCGAAAGTGTATCTGATGACTGACCCAATTTTACATATCCCAAACCAACATCCTGCAAAGGCTGAATCGCTTTTACCAGGTTTTTTTCATCTTTAAAAAATTCAATGGCTTCATCAACACTCATTTCCAATACATCATAAATGCTTTTGTTTTTGTATTGTACTTCCAATACTTCTTCTTTAAATCTCTTTCCGCCACAAACTTCACAGGTTAAATGCACGTCTGCCAAAAATTGCATTTCAACAATTTGTTCGCCTTCCCCTTTACAAGCATCGCATCTTCCCCCATCAACATTAAAAGAAAAATGTTTTGGCTGAAAGCCTCTGATTTTTGAAAGCGGTTGTTTAGCGTATAAATCCCTTATTTCATCATAAGCTTTTATATAAGTGATAGGATTACTTCTTGAAGATTTGCCGATCGGGTTTTGATCTACCAATTCAATTTGAGAAATGAAATCAATATCACCTGTTATAGCTTTATGAAGACCTACTTTATCTGCAAACTCTCCTTTTATTTTCTGTAAAGCGGGATATAAAATCTGCTTTACTAAAGTTGTTTTACCACTACCGCTAACACCGCTGACAACACATAGAACATTCAAAGGAAACTCAACGGTTATATTTTTTAAATTGTTCTGCTTTGCACCTTCAACTTTAATACTCGTTTTCCATTTACGGATTTGTTTAGGAGCTTCAATTTTCAATTCACCACTTAAATATTTTCCTGTTAAACTTTTTTTGTTGGTAATAATTTCATCATAGTTACCTTCTGCAATTACTTCACCACCTAAATGAGAAGCCAATGGGCCCATGTCAATAATATGGTCTGCTTCCCGCATCATCATTTCATCATGTTCAACAACTACTACTGTATTTCCTAAATCACGCAGGTTTTTTAAAACAGATATTAGTTTTTCTGTATCTCTCGAATGAAGCCCGATGGAAGGTTCATCTAAAATGTATAAAGAATTAGTAAGGTTAGAACCCAAGCTGCGTGTAAGTTGTATGCGTTGACTTTCTCCGCCGCTTAAAGAATTGGCCAACCGATTTAAAGTAAGATAACCTAAACCAACATCAATTAAAGTTTGTAAACGTTGATGTATTTCAATTAAAATTCTTTTGGCAACTTGGGTATCATGTTCACTTAACTGCAACTCATTAAACCATTGTTTTAAATCTTTGGTTTGTATCTCGCAAAGCTCGCCGATATGTTTTCCCGCAACTTTTACATATAATGCTTCTTTGCGTAAACGATAACCTTGGCAAACGGGGCAGGTTGTTCTTCCTCTGTAACGACTTAACAAAACACGGTACTGAACTTTATATAAATTAGATTCAACCTCTTTAAAGAAATCATCAATACCATAAGCGTTGCCAACACCTTTCCATAATTGATTGTATTGTTCTTTAGTTAAATCAACAATAGCTTTATGAACAGGAAACCCTTTTGCGTTTTTTATAAACTGTTCTTTCCACCAAACCAACTTCTCTCCTTTCCATGGAGCAATCGCTCCATCATAAACACTTAATCTTTTATCGGGAATAACTAAGTCTTCATCAATACCTAATACCTGACTGAAACCTTCGCAAGTCGGACAGGCACCGAAAGGATTATTGAATGAAAATAAATTGGGAACAGGCTCTTCAAACTGAATGCCATCTAATTCAAATTTATTACTGAAATGCAGCAAGCCTTTCCCTTCAACATCAATATACATTTCTCCTTCACCTTCATAAAAGGCAGTGCCTATTGAATCGCTTAATCTATGCAAATCATCTTCGTCAAATGTTTTGGTAATAATTCTATCTATAAGGATGTAGGAATTAGAAGACAGCAATAATGAGTTTAATGCTGTTGTATTTAATTCGAGCAATTCTTCAATTCTTTTCATATCTCCTGCCTTCTCTTTTCTATCTTCTATCAAATACATTCTGCTAAAACCTTTCTGCATTAATATATTCAGTTCTTCATTGGTATCTCTTTTAGCATGTTGCTTAAATTTTACTACTATGAAAACTTTCAAATTTTTCTGCAACGCTTTAATAGCATTCAATACATCAGCAACATCATCTTTCTTAACTTCTCTTCCGCTTACAGGTGAAATGGTTTTACCTGCTCTTGCAAATAATAAACGCAGGTAATCATAAATCTCTGTCATGCTACCCACTGTGCTTCTCGGTGTACGCGTTATAACTTTTTGTTCAATGGCAATAGCGGGACATAGACCTTTTATATAATCAACATCAGGCTTTACCATTCTTGCCATAAACTGTCTTGCATAAGCACTCAGGCTTTCTGCATAACGGCGTTGCCCTTCTGCAAATAGAGTATCAATTGTTAAGGAAGATTTTCCACTACCGCTAACACCTGTAACAACAATAAATTTATTTCTAGGAAAACTTACAGTTACATTTTTTAAATTATGTGTTCTTGCTCCATGAATAAAAATATCAGAAGAATTTACCATAGGTTCATCCGTATGCTTCGAAATATTTTTTTTTCTTGTAACTACTGTTTCTTTGCTTGCCATATCTAAACAAATAAACAGAATATTTGGCTGAATGTTGAGATAAAAATGTGAATAACAGAACTTCTCAATTTTAATTATTCACAAAGAGCAATAAAATCTTACAGGAAAAAAATTGTTACTATTTTAACATCGGAATTGAAATAAACTAATAAAATTTCGATTTCAAAAAAGTATCCAACTATCCTATCCTTTTTTAAACAAAGTTTTAAAAAACCGTTACTGCTATGAATCCGCTAAACCAAGCGTTGGATACGGACTTAATCCGTGCATTTCAAAGTGGCAATCAATTGGCACTTGAAATTTTAATTAACCGTTATAAAGACAAGATTTTTTCGTCTATCTTCTTTTTGGTAAAAGATAAACATCTTGCTGAAGATTTATTTCAGGATGCTTTTATTAAAATGATTGATTTTCTGCGTAGCAATCGTTATAACGAAGAAGGTAAGTTTATACAATGGGCATTAAGGATTGCTCATAATTTATGTGTTGACTATTTCAGAAAAATAAAACGCACTAAAGTTATTACTACTGAAAAAGATGAAATATTTGAAGCATTTACAAATGCTTCTGATAGTGCTGATAGTTTTATAACGAAGGGACAAACCAACAGTAAAATTCATAAAATGATTGAACTGTTGCCTGAAGAACAAAGAGAAGTAATTGTATTAAGACATTTTGCTGATATGAGTTTTAAAGAAATTGCAGAAGCTACCAATACCAGTATTAATACAGCTTTGGGAAGAATGCGTTATGCATTAATTAATTTAAGAAAGATGATGTTGGAAAATCAATTAGCATTATAAATTTTTTCGTTAAGGAAGTTGGAAGGATGCTAACCCGTTAAATAAAAAGGCTCACAATTGTGAGCCTTTTTATTTAATTGATATGTTTATTATTTACCACTTAATTTTTGCATTGGGTTTGCACCTGTTGCAGGGTTTCTTCTGTTTGTTGTTCCTGCTTTAAACAATTGAAATTTAGTTGGTTCATCAACTTTTGGCCAACTGTTATTGGTTTCATCAATATCGGCTGTTTCACGCATCGGATCTAACTTAATACTTGTAGCTTTCTTTTGTGTCATAAAAACTTTCACCACTTTATTTTCATTTTTACGCCAGATTTGAGCCGGTATTCTTTCATCCTGATAAGTTCCGTCTTCAAAATTAAAACGAACAATTATAGGCATTACTAAACCGCCTTTATTGCTGAAAGAGATTTCATACAAATGTGTATTGGCATATTTTGTTTTATCATCTTCACCGGCAGGCTCGCCGAAAGCCATTGAAGGTATTGTAGTTTTTACTGTTGAATCATAAGCAATAATACCTCTGTCATACTTCCAATAAAAATCTCTTAATGTGGTATCGGCATCTGTTAAGAAAGTTATCTTTTTATCTTCTCTGTTTCTGATTTTTGAGATATCATCAAAAGCAGGAACAATAGGTTTATCAAGGCTTCTGGTAACAGGCGGTCTTCCTGCTCCGTTTGCACCGGCCATTGGAGTATTATCAGTATTAACAACCACATGCTTTACAGAATCAATGGCAATATCACAGGCATCTGTACTGTAGAACCATCCACGCCAAAACCAATCTAAATCTTCGCCACTTGCATCTTCCATTGTTCTGAATAAATCTGCGGGTGTTGGATGTTTGAATGCCCAACGACGGGCATATTCTTTAAATGAATAATCAAATAAATCGCGACCGATAATTGTTTCACGAAGAATATTTAATCCTGTTGCCGGTTTTGAATATGCATTTGGCCCAAACTGAATAATGTTTTCACTATTAGTCATTATGGGTTCTAATTGATCTTTTGGCAACTTCATATAATCAGCAATAGTCCAAGCTGGTCCGCGACGGGTAGGGAATTTATTATCATATAATTCTTCCGTTAAATATTCAACAAAAGTGTTTAAACCTTCATCCATCCAGGTCCATTGTCTTTCATCGCTGTTTACAATCATCGGGAAGAAGTTATGCCCCACTTCGTGAATAATAACACCTAACATTCCATTCTTAACGCTTTCACTGTAAGTGCCGTCTTTCTCAGTTCTGCCGTAATTAAAACAAATCATCGGGTACTCCATACCATTGCTTGCTTCAATACTTTGAGCAACAGGATATGGATAAGGAATAGAAAATTTAGAATAAGAACGAACAGTATGTGCAACAACTTTGGTTGAGAACTTACGATACAAGCCATAAGCTTCTTTACCGTAAGCACTCATACACATTATTTTTTTTCCTTCTACATAAGTTGGCATGGCATCCCAGATAAATTTACGGGAACTGCCCCATGCAAAATCACGCACATTACTTGCAGCAAACACCCATGTTTTTGTTGCAGTGCTTTTTTCAACTTCACGCTTTTTAGCTTCTTCCAATGTAACAATCTCCACAGGCTCTTTAGCAGTTTTAGCAGTTGCCCAACGTTGCTGTTGTGCAGGTGTTAAAACCTGTGCATAATTCTGGCACTCTCCTGTTGCCATAACAACATGGTCTGCAGGAACTGTCATTTGTACTTTAAAATTCCCGAAAGTCAGAGCAAACTCACCGGTTCCTGTAAATTGATGGTTTTGCCAGCCCTGAAAATCGCTGTACACACAAAGGCGTGGATACCATTGCGTCATAGTAAACAAATAATTACCATCTTCAGGAAAATATTCATAGCCACCACGACCGCCCATAACAAGCCTGTCGCTTATTTTATAGTTCCAGTCAATATTAAAAATAAATTGCATGCCCGGTTTTAAAGGTGCAGGCAATTCAACACGCATCATGGTTTTATTAACGGTGTATTGTAAAGCTTTACCTGTTGCATCTGTTATTTTAGTAATATTATCACCGTATCCGTTATCAACTTTTGCATTAGCCATTGCTTCTAATTGCTGCACACTCATTTGCCTTCCTAACTGAGCAGAATTTTGATAACCCGAATTTTTTAAAGTGTTATGTTCATTCTCATCTAACTGCAACCATAAATAAGTTAATACATCAGGAGAATTGTTGTAATAGGTAAGCGTTTCACTACCTGTTAACTTTAAATTTTTTTCATCTAAAGTGGCTTTAATGTTGTAATCGCAACGTTGCTGCCAATACTTTGGGCCCGGTGCACCACTTGCAGTTCTGTATTCGTTGGGCGTTGGAAGAATGGTACCCAATTGCTCAAACTTGTTGCCGTGATTACTTCCGGGATTGTTTTGAATGTTTTGCGATTGTGCATTAAAAGCAGCAATCAACAAAACAAAAGTTAATAGCTTTCTCATTGTGTAGTTTTTGTTTATCACGAATGTTGATGTATGAAATTAAAAGGCAATCTTGTTAATGCCATTTCCAGTGCTAAGCCAAATATAGCACCACTAATGAATAAAATGTACTCTCTTCTATTAATCTTTATAATATTCAAGCAAATAAGGCCGATAACAAGTATGGCAAAAACAAAACAAATTTGTGCCGCTTCAATGCCAAAATTAGCAGCCAGCAACTGTACAACCACACCACTTCCGTTACCAATTAAGCTTTTTAAATCGTTGCTGAAACCAAGCCCATGCACTAATCCGAAGAATAAAGCAAAAAAATAAATGGCAGGGAATTTAGCATTGAACGAAAATTTTTTTACAAACAAATTACTAAAGGCGGTAATAATAATAGTTACCGGAATTAAAAACTCAACCCAGCTTTTTGAAACGTGCAACACATTAAAAACAACCAAAGCCAACGTAACAGTATGCCCTATTGTAAAAGCTGTTATCAGTACCAATAATTTTTTCCAATCAGCAAATTGATAGCGTAAGCTTAATGCAATCATAAAAAGAATATGATCTAATGCACCCCAATTGGCAATATGTTTAAAACCTATTTGAAAATATATACTAATGCTGTCCATGCTGCTAAAAATAGGAAATTAATAATGACATTTGTAATCATCAAAAAAATGTGTTGAATGAATATGCTATTGCAATATTTAATTACGTCTTTCATTTCAATTATCCATCCTTTTTTTGTTTCTGTGATTGATGTTAACCACAACGCTAAAGAAAAATCTTTAGAAATTAGTGTACGCATTTTTACAGATGATTTAGAAACTGTATTAAAAAATCAAACGCATACTTCAGTAGATTTAACCAAGGCAACCGATAAAGCCAAAAACGATAAACTGATTGCTGAATATATTCATAATAAAATGCAATTTAAAATTGATGGCAAAGCTATCCAGTTAAATTATATCGGTTATGAAATTCAATCAGAAAGCAGTTGGTGTTATTTTGAAGTTATTAACATCCCATCGTTTAAAAAGTTAGATGTGAATTGCAATTTGTTATACGAATGGCAAGCACAGCAGATGAATATTTTTCATGTAAAAGAAAACGGTGTAGAAAAAAGTTACAAATTAGATAACCCTAAAACACAAGCTGTATTTGATTTCTAACTAATCCTATATTCTTCCTTAATTTTTCTTAATTAAAAAATAAGTTTGTTTCTTCAGCATTATTTCTATTTTGCAGTACAACGCATTTTATGGCAAAAGATAAAAAACAAGCTGCACTTGGCTTTATATTCATCACCTTATTAATTGATATTACAGGGTTTGGTATTATTATTCCGGTTGTTCCAAAATTAATAATGCAACTAAAACATTGCGACATCAGCGAAGCATCACGCTATGGTGGTGTTTTATTATTTGCTTATGCAGTAATGCAATTTTTTTTTGCTCCTGTTATTGGAAACCTTAGTGATAAATATGGAAGAAGACCAGTATTATTATTTTCATTAGCCGGTTTTGCAATTGATTATACTTTAACAGGGTTTGCTCCATCAATTTATTGGTTGTTTGCAGGAAGGTTAATAGCAGGTATTACCGGAGCAAGTTTTACAACTGCCTCAGCTTATATAGCAGACGTCAGCACTCCTGAAAAGAAAGCTCAAAACTTTGGAATGGTTGGTGTTGCTTTTGGTATTGGCTTTATTATTGGTCCTGCGGTAGGTGGCTTTTTAGGCAAATGGGGCATCCGCATTCCTTTTTTTGCTGCTGCTATACTGGCTGGTGTAAACTGGTTGTATGGTCTAATTGTTTTACCTGAATCTTTACCTAAAGAAAACAGGAGAGCATTCAGTTGGAAGAAAGCTAATCCGGTTGGTTCTTTATTAATGTTTAAGAAACATCCCGTTATTTATGGTTTAATTGCATCCATTACATTATTATACATTGCATCACATGCTGTTCAATCCTCATGGAGTTATTATGGTATTGAAAAATTTCATTGGGATGAAAAGATGATCGGAATATCACTAACAGTTGTTGGTGTTTGTGTTGCCTTAGTACAAGGTGGTTTAATAAGAATCATTATTCCCAAATTAGGGCAGGAAAAAAGTGTGTATGTAGGATTGGCATTATACTCAACCGGTTTTATTTTATTCGGTTTGGCAACACAAAGCTGGATGATGTTTGCATTTACGTTGGTGTATTGTTTTGGAGGAATAACAATGCCTGCTTTACAGGGAATAATTTCAAACAATGTTCCTAAAAATGAACAGGGAGAATTGCAAGGAGCATTAACAGGTTTGATGAGTGCAAGTACCTTGGTAGGACCTTTATTAATGACAAATGTTTTCTCTTATTTCACAGCAAAAAATGCTCCTTTGTATTTACCAGGTGCTTCTATGTTTTTAGCTGCTTTATTAACTTTAATAAGTACCGTATTGGCTTACAGGTCTTTGCACAGCCATAAAGAAATCGTTAATCCTGTGCAACAGGAAGCATAAACGAATAGTGAATAAAACAGAAAAGCCACGTTTGAGCGTGGCTTTCTTATTAGTTTTTATAATAAAATTTATTAGCTTAATTTTTCAACCTGCATATAATTTAATTCTACAGGTGTTGAACGGCCGAATATTCTTACAGTAACTTTCAATTTCTTTTTCTCATCATTCACTTCTTCAATAACACCGTTAAAGTCATTAAATGGTCCTTCAATAATTTTAATGGTTTCACCAACAATAAATGGCTCATTCATGGTAATGCCCTGGTCATTCATTTCATCAACTTTACCAAGCATTTTATTTACTTCACTTTTACGCAATGAAATAATATTTCCTTTTGAACCTTTACCATCAGTTAAGAAGTGCATGATATTACTAATATTACTGATATGCTGAATAATATCATCAGTTAGTTTTCCATCAGCCACCTCCAACATTACATAACCCGGAAAATAGTTTTTTTCACGCATTACTTTTTTACCGTTCTGTACCTTGTACACTTTTTCCATTGGTAAAAAAACCTGCTTAATTATATTAACCCAACCGCTACGTGCAATGTCTTTATCTAAATATTCTTTTACACTTCTTTCTTTTCCGCTAACCACACGCAATACATACCATTTCGTTTCGGGTTGAGGAGCAGCATTTACAGCATCTACAACTTCAGGGGCAATATTCATGTTGACTACTTAAATAATGAATAAATCAATTTTAAAATCTGGTTACTTCCAAAATCCATTAACCAAACCATCGCTGTAATAATAAGAGTAGCTACTAAAACAATAACAGTGCTTTGCTGTAACTGCATCCATGTAGGCCAAGATACTTTTTCTACCAACTCATGGTAGCTCTCTTTAAAGTAAGTTGAAATTTTGTTCATCAATTCTCAATTTGAAATTTACAGTTTAAATTTCTTCGCACGGGCACTAGGATTCGAACCCAGATCAAAGGTTTTGGAGACCCGTATGCTACCGTTGCACCATGCCCGTAGAAAGCTAAAAGCTATTCCGTTTAACCGGAACAGCTTTTAGTTTATAAAGCAAACATAAGCAATTACTCTTTTGTTTGCGGAAAAGCCTTCGGCTTATTTTAAAATTTCTGTAACCTGACCGGCACCTACTGTTCTACCACCTTCACGAATAGCGAATTTTAAACCTTTCTCCATCGCAATCGGTTGAATCAATTTAACAGTCAAGTTAATGTTATCACCAGGCATTACCATTTCTGTTCCTGCAGGTAATTCTACTTCACCAGTTACGTCTGTAGTACGGAAATAGAATTGAGGGCGATATTTATTAAAGAATGGAGTATGACGACCACCTTCTTCTTTACTCAACACATAAACTTCACCTTTGAAATCTGTATGCGGAGTAATTGATTTTGGAGCACATAATACCATACCGCGGCGAATTTGAGATTTTTCAATACCACGTAATAATAAACCTGCATTATCACCGGCTTCACCTTGGTCTAATAGTTTTTTAAACATTTCAACACCAGTTACAGTTGAACTTAAAGGAGCTTCCATTAAACCTACAATTTCAATGGCTTCACCCACTTTAATACGACCTCTTTCAATACGACCTGTAGCAACAGTACCACGACCAGTGATTGAGAATACGTCTTCAACGCTCATCAAGAACGGTTGATCTACCGGACGTGGAGGCAATGGAATATATGTATCAACAGCATCCATTAATTCTTCAACTTTAGCTACCCATTTTGCATCACCGGCTAATGCCAATGAAGCAGAGCCTTGAATAATTGGTGTGTTGTCACCATCAAAACCGTAAGAACTTAATAACTCACGAATTTCCATTTCAACTAATTCCAATAACTCAGGGTCTTCAACCAAGTCAACTTTGTTCATGAAAACAACAATACGAGGTACACCTACCTGACGGGCAAGAAGGATGTGCTCTTTAGTTTGTGGCATAGGGCCATCTGTAGCAGCAACTACTAAAATAGCACCGTCCATTTGAGCAGCACCTGTAATCATGTTTTTTACATAGTCAGCGTGACCCGGACAGTCAACGTGAGCATAGTGACGGTTTGCTGTTTGGTATTCTACGTGAGCAGTGTTGATGGTAATACCACGCTCTTTTTCTTCAGGAGCACCATCAATTTCATCATACTTTTTTGCTGTAGCTAAACCTTTTTTTGATAAAATGTCGGTTATAGCTGCAGTTAATGTTGTTTTACCATGGTCAACGTGGCCAATGGTACCAACGTTTACGTGAGGTTTCTCCCTCTTAAAGGTCTCTTTAGACATCTTTACTAGTTTTTAAATTGTGTGTGTTATAATTATGTCCATAGAACATTGTCCATAGACCATAGTTTTAAATTTTTGTACTAAGCTGCAGTATTTCTCCAAAGAAGTCCTTCGGACAATTAAGCTACTGTTGCGTCGCACACTTCAACGTTCTAAGTAAAACTCAACAAAGAACATTTGAGCCGTTGGAGGGAATTGAACCCTCGACCTCTTCCTTACCAAGGAAGTGCTCTACCACTGAGCCACAACGGCAAAACTCAGTTTCGAGTTTCCTGTTTCAGGCTTTATATTCAGTTTATAAAAAACTTACATATTAAAACCTATCAACTCCAAACTTATGAGCGGAAGACGAGGCTCGAACTCGCCACCTATAGCTTGGAAGGCTATCGCTCTACCAAATGAGCTACTTCCGCTTAAAACTCATCAAAGAACGTGGGCAGTGAAGGATTCGAACCTCCGTACTCGTAAGAGAACAGATTTACAGTCTGTCGCCTTTAACCACTCGGCCAACTACCCAAACCAAAAATGAAAAGAGCCGAGAAAGGGAATCGAACCCACGACCTGCTGATTACAAATCAGCTGCTCTACCAGCTGAGCTATCTCGGCTTATTATCTTATGTAAAGAACCTTTTTTTTTGGGATGGCAAAGGTAATGGAAAACTGTTTCCAACAAAATTCTTCAAAAGAAAAATTTAAGTTGTTTTTCAACAATGTTAATTAGTATGCTAAAACGCTGTAACGGCAAGGCTTTCAGAAGAAAAGATTTTTTGAAATAAAATAAAAAAGTCTCGCTTTTTTGGCAAGACTTAATGTTTTTCAGGCAGCTAACTTTTCTTTTTTACGTTTTATTTGAGTAACAACAGATTCAAAAGCATTGTCAAAAGATTCTTCAAAGGATTTAGAGGATGCTTTCACAAAAAACTCATGCCGTGGAATGTGTACTTTAATTTCAGCAACCTTATCCTTAATGGTATGCACTACATTATCTAATTTCAGAAATACATCAACCTTTACAATCCGGTCGTGAAAGGTATTCAGTTTCTCTAATTTTCTTTGCACATAGTCAATCAATTTAAGGTCTGCGTCAAAATGTACGCACTGAATGTTTAGGTTCATACAACTCACGTTTTAAAAGTGAAAAAATAGAAATATGTAAAAGAGCTTTTGGTATAATTTCCAACAATTAATCGGTTTATAAATTTAAAGCATTTGTTCTGAAAAAAGAATAAAAAACTACATTTTTTACTTAAAATTATTTACGCTTTCGGGTGTGCTTTTTTAAATACTTCTTTCAGCTTTTCAATTGAATTATGTGTGTACACCTGCGTCGCAGCTAAACTGCTGTGGCCCAATAATTCTTTAACAGCATTAAGGTCTGCACCGTTATTCATTAAATGTGTGGCAAATGTGTGACGAAGCACATGGGGGCTTTTTTTGGCTACTGTTACATGCTTCAACCTATGATTTATAAACGAGTAAACTTTTCGGGGGTTTAGCAGTTTTCCTGATATTGTTACAAAAACATTGGGCACATCTATGGTTATGTTTTTCCGCTTTTCTGCTACATGTTGCTCTAATAAATCAATTAATTCTTTTGCTACCGGAATAATTCTTTCTTTATTCCCCTTACCGGTAACTTTTATATGCAGGTTAGATTTATCTATTTGATTTTCTTTCAGATTAATTAACTCACTTAAACGCATACCTGTTGCGTAAAAAAGTTGCAGTATTAATTTTTCTGTTTTGCCATTCCAATCGTCAGTAAAATTTTCCCTGGCCAATAAATCTTTCATCTGTGTTTCTTCAACAAAAGATGGTAAGCGTTTATTTAATTTAGGTGAAACTATTGTTGTCATTGGTGTTTGAACAACAGCTCCTGTTTTCAATTGATATTTAAAGAAAGATCTTAAAGCTGATATTTTTCGCCTGATAGATTTAGCAACCAATTCATCTTCTTTCAACTCTCCCAGCCAGCTTCTTATTAATGCAGGTTTTATTGTTTGTACAGCAGGTGCATCATATTGACTGATGAGATACGCAAAAAATTGTTCTAAATCTGTTTGGTAAGATATTAATGTGTGTTTTGAATATTTTTTTTCAAACTTCAGGTAGTTTAAGAAAACCTGTAATTGAGGGTATGTTTGAAATATATCCATAAAAAAGTAGCCACAAGTTACTACCAGGACTACTTAAAATATTAATTGGGAATAATTATTAACTATCCTTCAATTTTTCCACTTGCCAATTGTTGCTTGTAAATTGCTTTTAAAACCTGACCACGACGTACAACACTTGGTTTGGTGAAAGTTTGACGCTCTCTTAACTGTAACAACACTTTGCTTTTTTCAAACTTTTTTTTGTACTTCTTTAAAGCCTTGTCAATGTTTTCGCAATCTTTTGAATCGATGATTAGCATAATAATTATACCTCCTTTGATGAATAAATGGCTGCAAAGATAATAGCATGCGTGAAATTTCCAAATATCAAATTAAACCCTGTTGATTTTAAACTAAATTGCAGGCATGTTTACAGGCATTATTGAAACGTTAGGAACCGTAAAGAAAGTAATAACCATCGGCACTAATAAAACCTTCTGGATTGCATCTGATATTACCAATGAATTAAAGGTTGACCAAAGCCTTGCCCATAACGGTGTTTGCCTAACAGTAGAAAAAATTGAAAATGGTTTGTATTGTGTTACAGCTATTGAAGAAACTTTAAACAAAACCAACTTAGGCAGTTGGCAGGAAAATGATTTGGTTAATCTGGAAAGATGTATGTTGATGAATGGTAGACTTGATGGCCATATTGTGCAGGGACATGTTGATGCAACCGCAACCTGTATTGATAAAAAAACTTTAGCCGGCAGTTGGGAATTTGTTTTTGAGTTTGATAAAAAATTTGCTCACTTAATTATTGAAAAAGGTTCTGTAACCGTAAACGGAACAAGCCTCACTTGCTTTAATGTTACTGATAACAATTTTACAGTTGCGATTATTCCTTACACATTTGAACATACGAATATTAAAACTGTTGAAGCCGGAAGTATTGTGAATATTGAGTTTGATATGATTGGTAAATACATCAGCAGAATTTCTGCTGTAAAAAAAGATGCATAAATAACCGAACGTACAAGTGAGTGACACAACAGGCGATGCCATGAAATACTTTTGCCTGCTAACTAAGCCTTCTTTACATTATTCAACGATTGTTGCTTTTGTTTATCACTCAAATTGCTTTTGAGTTTTGTTTTGCTTACCTGATAACTTATAGTTAACCTGAAATTTTGTGTATTGGTACTGCTGTAGCTTTCAATAATAAAGTTGGGTGCAGTAGTATAACCTGTGTATTTTAATAAACCAAACGGGTCAATAGCTGTAATGCCTACAATCAATTGCTTTTTAAAGAATTTTCGCTGTGCACTTAATGTGATATTTACATTGCTTCTTGTTCTCCCTTGTGGATTAGCGAAACTGCTGTAACGGTTATTGGCTTCTATAACAGTTACATTATCGGGTGAGTATGTGCAGTTAACTGCCGTGTAGTAAGTACCGCCATCAATGTATCTGTACAGTTGTTTTACTTTATCGCTATAGCTGTTATAATTCATTCCGCCACTAAGGTTGATACGAATTTTTTTACTTACCGCTACTCCCATCCAGGTATTGGCATGATATTCTTCCTGGTCTGAAATATTCTGATAGGTAGTTTGCGTTTTACCGCTATCAATTAAAGTACGAATAGAACTGAATACTTCTTTTATTTTTCCATAACCAACAGATACACCCAAGTTGAATTTATTTTCATTGTAAGAAAAACTGCCATCATAATTATCGGTTAATGCAGGAGCGATATAAGGGTTACCGAAACGAACATTATACGGGTCGCTGTAATCTATACTGGGGTTGAGTTCTACAATACCGGGTCTTCGTATAGATTCTCTGAAAACCAAGGTACTGCTAAGTTGTTTGTTAAACTGTTTTCTTAGTGTAAAGCTTGGTAATAAACGCCAGTAGCCATTGCTTACATTGTTAGCATTACCTTTTATGAATTGAAAAGAAGTATGTGTGTATTCGGCTTGTACATTACCGATTAATCTTATATCTTTCGGCAATATCCAGATTAATCCACCACGTACTGTAAAGATGGTTTGACGAAATAAGAAATCATTACTCAACAGGTTATTAATAATAAAAGTTGAATCACTTTTTCTTAAGTAAGAAGTATTTAAAACGTTGTGATAACTATTGGCTGAAATAGTTGTGCCACCTGTAAATATGATGCTGGCAGTATCATTCAAATGCTTATTGTAATCTGCTCTTGCATATAAGGAATGAGAATAATTATCTGTGTATTGATTTTGCGTTGAATCAATACCCGAAGGAAGAAAATCTGCCAATAAATATTGCTGATAAAAATCTCTCAGGTTATCATTCTTACCAATATTATAACTTGCTGTAACCTGCAAACGCTCAACAGGTTTTATTCCTTTCCATAAATAAGAGCCGGAGAAACCATGACTATAACCATCTCCATCATTGGCATTTTGTCTTGTACTTGCCTTATAAGTTTTTTTATTACTATCTAAATTTTGATAGAGTACATTACCACTATTCGAAAAAAAGTTGTAATAATTCTGATAAACCAAACTTATATTATTGCGTTTATTAAACTCATAATCTGCCTGCACTCTTCCTCCGGGCCTGTGGTTGATACTTTGTGAAGTTGCATCTGTATAGAAATAATTGGTTGAATCGATATGATGAATCGTATCGTGATAAAAATTCTGTCTGCGTGAATAAGAGTTGCCGATATACTTTGCAACATTATAACCTGCATAACCATTTATATTCAGCTTTGCATTGCGATAACTATAACTTCCGCTTAAGCCTGCCTCTCCCCTTGTACCGGCTGTTGCTGTAATTTTTTTATAGGTACCAATCCTTCCTTTTTTGGTTACAATATTTATAACACCTCCTGAGTAGGTGGCATATTCAGGCGGAGGATTCTGCATTATCTCAACCTTTTCAACCACATTAGCAGGAAGACTTTCCAATAAATCCTGCAGGTTCTGTCCGCTTACATTGGTAGGTTTTTCATCCATTAAGATCAAAGGTTCTTTACCAGCTAATTTAATACTGCCATCGGGGTCTATTGTAATTAACGGCATGTTCTTCATCATCTCAAAAGTGCTGGCACCATTGGCTAAAGGGCTTTCGCCAACATTATAAACAATCTTATCATCTTTATTTTCAATTAAAGGTTTCTCTGAATAAACAACTACTTCATTTAAATTATTAGCCGAGTTTTTCAAGCTGATATCACCTAATACAAAATCATTTTTTTCTTCGCGTAAGTAAATACTGTCTATACTATATTCTGCAAAATTGATGGCCCTAACAGTTAGCTTATAATAACCGTAAGGCAATTTATTAAAATCGAATGCACCGAGGTTATTAGTTATTCTGGTGAATTTTAAAGCTGAATCGCTGTTTTTTTGAAGCAGTATAACAGTTGCATCGCCAACGGGTTTTCCTTTATCATCTAACACATTACCGGCAACAGTACCTGTGCTTTTAACCGATGTTGATTGACAAAATACAAATAGAGGTATTATTAAAAAAATGGTTGCTGCTAATCTTCTCATACTAATCCTGCAAAATAACGCATTAATGTTGACGCATAGACTTGTAAAGAAGTTGAATGTTTATTTTTGCCGAAAAGAAATTTATGCTCACCGTTTACGGTATTCCCAATTGCGATGTAACTGCCAAAACTTTACAATGGTTAGATAAAAATAAAATGGCTTACCAATTTCATAATTATAAAACAGAAGGTATCAGCAAAACAATATTGGAAGATTGGTGCCAACAAAAAGACTGGACACTATTATTTAATAAACGGAGCACTACCTGGAAAACTTTAGATACAGCTACGCAAGCCCAAATAACCAATGCAGCAGCAGCCATTAAAATTATGTTGGAACATAACAGCATTATTAAACGCCCTGTTATAACTGATAACAAAATTATTGTGGCTGTTGGGTTTGATGAGCAAGTGTTGAGTGGATTGAAATAGTTAAACCACAGAGGCACAGAGATACAGAGGAATAAAATGTTTTTCAAAGATGTTGGTGTTCTTCACCAACATCGTTTAATTTAAGTCAAGAACGTTGTTGGTCGAAAGACACAACAACGGTAAATAAATATATTGCTCAAAAAGATTCTTCAGTACAAGTGTGCGACGCAACAGAAGTTTAATTAATATTCAAAAGCTCAGTTCACAAACAATTTACTTTATCAACTCTTTCAATTTCTGTTCTAATTCTTCGCCGCGTAAATTTCTGGCAATAATTTTTCCATCGGGGCTAATGAGCATGTTCTGCGGTATGCTTTCAATATGATATAACTGTGCTACTTCGTTTTGCCAGTATTTTAAATCGCTTACATGTGTCCATGTCAGTTTATCATCGTTAATGGCTTTTAACCAACTTGCCTTATCCTGATCAAGCGATACACCTAAGATGGTAAAATTTTTATCTTTATAAGTGTTGTACACATTTACCACATTCGGGTTTTCCTTTCTGCATGGTCCGCACCAGCTTGCCCAAAAATCTACCAACACATATTTGCCTTTGAAAGATGATAACCGTACAGCTTTGTTGGCAGTATCCTGTTGTACAAAGTCTATTGCATTAGTACCAACTGCACCAATACGTGCATCTGCCAATGTTTGTGCAATTAATTTTCCGTAAGTGCTTTGTTGTGCAGCAGGAGTAAGCATTTTAAACCTTGCTTCTAATTCATCAGCACTGCCGAATAACGGGTTAACAGCAAATAATACAAACGCACTAACAGGGGATGCAGGCTTTTGTTTTACCGTTAATTGAACCTGCTCTAATACTTTATTCCTGGTGGCTTCAAAAACTCTTATCAGTGAATCTCTTTGTACAGAAGGATTCTTGGCATTGTTTATTTTAGTAGCGGTGTTTTGTAATTTATCTTTTAACGGATTAAACTGCGTTAAGTAAGCATTGTATTCATTGTTTAATAAAGAGCCTGTTGCTGTTGCTTTTTTAATGTTGAAAGATTCTCCGCTGATGGTTATGTTTTCATTGTGCATGAATAACTCAACAGTTTCTTTATAACCGATAAAGCCTAACTGATAAAAATCAGCTCCATCTAATTTACCTGTTAATGTAAAATTTCCTTTGCGGGCATAAGTTTGTGCAATGGTTTTACCATCAATACCTCTGTTTATAAAAACGAGTGTACTGTCTTTCAGGCCTTTTATATTTCCGGAAACAGTATAACTGTTTTGAGCAAAAGCAATAGTTGGGAACAACAGAGCAAATAATATCTTCTTCATACTTTATTATTTTATTACACGTTCAATTACACGAATGATATTTTATTTTAATTCGTGTTATCTTTTTATTTAGAGTGACGTTGTTGTAAAATGTTTGTTACGTTTTGCAATTTATAGCCTTTAGCGTTAAGTAAAACCAAATAGTGAAACAATAAATCGGCAGCTTCATTTAAAAATAAATCTTCATTATTGTCTTTGGCTTCAATTACCAATTCAACAGCTTCTTCACCCACTTTCTGGGCCACTTTATTAATGCCTTTTGAAAGTAGTTTGGCAACATAACTTTCATCAGGCGATGCTTGTTTGCGTAAGTTGATAATATCTTCTAAATACATTAAAAAATTATCGTTGTGGTTTTTCTCACTCCAGCAGGTATCGGCACCTGTATGGCAAACGGGACCAACCGGATTTGCCTTAATTAATAAGGTATCATTATCGCAATCAACCGCTATGGTTTTTAATAGTAAAAAGTTACCGCTCTCCTCACCTTTCGTCCACAAACGGTTTTTACTTCTGCTGTAAAAAGTAACCTTACCGGTTTGTTCAGTTGTATGCAAAGCCGCTTCATTCATAAAGCCTAACATCAAAACTTTATTGGTAGTAAAGTCCTGCACAATAGCAGGCACTAAACCATCACTATATTTTTTAAAATCAACTTTCATTTTTTATACCGCGAATTTTATCGAATTACAAGAATTATTTGGGTTACAAACTTAGGATTATTAATTAAGCTTCTGTTGCGTCGCACTCTTGTGCGTTCCGTTCTTTATTCATCTTTTAATTAACCACAGAGGTCACAAAGGTTTACACAGAGGTCACAGCGTTTTCTTTGTGTTCTTTGTGCAGCACTCCGTGTACTTTGTGGTTAAGCTGATAACTTTAAACATGTGATTAGCTTTACAGATGAATATACATGAGTTTTTTAGCTTCCTTTTTCAACTTCATCTTTCAGTTCTTTGTTATTCTTTTCCCGCAGTATTTGCAATAGTTCTTCTTGTTTATCTCTATACCTCGCTCTGTTATTACTTCTTCTGTTTTTATTACTCTTATTTAAAGAAAAAAATAAATACAATACAACAATTGCCAAAATAAATATTAACCACATAGTTTTTAAATTTTAATTTTTACCACGGAGGTCACAAAGGGTTACACAAAGTTCACGGAGTTTTATTTATGTTCTTTGTGCAGCACTTAGATTACTTTGTGGTTAAACTACATTCTCATTGCTATATGTTGTTCTTTCAAATATTGCTTCAAATCAGGAATAGCTATTTCTTTAAAATGAAAAATGCTTGCTGCCAAAGCTGCATCTGCATTTGCTTGTTGAAACACATCTACAAAATGCTGCATGGTTCCGCCGCCGCCGCTTGCAATAACAGGTACAGCAAGGTTTTCAGCCAATTGCTTAGTTATATCTAATGCAAAACCCTGTTTGGTTCCATCATTATTCATACTGGTTAATAATATTTCGCCTGCACCTAAATCGACTGCTTGCTTTGCCCAACCAAAGCATTTTATTTCAGTCTTTGTTCTGCCGCCATTCAGGTACACATACCATTCACCGTCTTCTTCTTTTTTTGTATCAATGGCTAATACCACACACTGACTACCGAATTCTTTCGCTAAATCATTCACTAACTGCGGATTTTTAAAAGCAGATGTGTTCACGGAAATTTTATCTGCCCCATTTTGCAATAACACACTTACATCTTCCACACTGCTGATGCCTCCGCCAACAGTAAACGGAATATTAATGTTATGAGCAATTTTATTAACCAGTTCACTCAATGTTTTTCGTTTTTCAACAGTTGCAGTAATATCTAAAAACACCAATTCATCTGCACCTTGTTTGGCATACATGGCACCTAACTCAACAGGGTCGCCGGCATCGCGAAGATTTACAAAATTGGTTCCCTTAACGGTTCTGCCGTCTTTAATATCTAAACAGGGTATGATGCGTTTAGTCAACATAAAACTTAATTAATTATTCAACTTACTTAATTCATTCAACTCAATTCTTCCTTCATAAATTGCTTTACCTACAATGGCTGCTTTACATCCGATTGTTTTTAATGCTTCTAAATCCTGTATAGAACTTACGCCGCCGCTGGCAATAAAATATAATTCAGGAAATTGTTGAATGATGTTTTTATAAAGGTCAATTGACGGACCTTCTAATTTTCCGTCTTTGCTTACATCTGTACAAAATAGCTGCTGAACACCTTTACCCCTATAGTTTTGAATAAAATCATAAACCCATATATCTGTTGTTTCTAACCAACCACCGACAGCAATTTTTTCATTCTTAACATCTGCCCCTAATAAAAATTTATCTGCACCAAACTGTACTAACCATTTTACAAATTCTGTTTCTTTTTTAACAGCCATACTACCAACAGTTGCCAATGCTGCACCGCTTTCAAAAACAATGGTAACATCCTTATCAGTTTTAATACCACCGCCAAAATCTATAATCAGTTTTGTTTTGGCTGCAATGGTTTCTAATACTTTCCAATTGGTTACTTTACCTGCTTTAGCTCCGTCCAAATCAACTAAATGTAATCGTTGCAAGCCTGCATCTTCAAATTGTTTAGCAACTTCTAAAGGATGTTCATTATAAATTTTCTTTTGAGCATAATCTCCTTCAGTAAGCCGAACACATTTACCTTCTATTATGTCTATTGCGGGAATGATAAAGCCCCCAGCCCCTGAAGGGGAGTTTGTTATTTGCACAATATTATTTTTTGAAACTATTATTTTTTGTTGGATGAAATTTATTACTCTTTCCGGCTCGAACAAAACTTGCTGATTCGTAAAACGAATAAAGTTAATACCTAAACTTTCTAAATGTTTTTGCCTTTCAATATCATTCTGTTTTACTTTCTCATTTTGATGAATATTTCCATCAATTTCAATTGCTAATTTAATTGAATGAGCATAAAAGTCTAATACATAAATTGATGCCGGATGCTGCCTTCTAAATTTTATTCCCAGCTCATTTTGTCTTAAATAATTCCACAATAAATCTTCTGCTTGTGTAGGATTATTTCTTAACTCTTCAGCTTTCTTAAAAATTAATGGGTTAGCATTATAAAACATACTTTCTTTCATAGGGAGGTTTTATAAGTCCCTTTAGGGATTTAGGGCAATAAAGTTCTTTAAAATTCTTTCTCCGGCATCAGCACTTTTTTCAGGGTGAAATTGTACACCGTAAAAATTATTTTTATGTAAAGCAGAACTAAACTTAACCCCATAGAATGTTGTTGCTGCTGTCTCTTCGCATAATTCGGCATAATAAGAATGAACAAAATAACAATAGGGTTCATAATTAAAGCCTGAAAACAATGGCTGAGTTATATCCTGAACTTTATTCCAACCGATTTGAGGAATTTTAAGGTTTTGGTTATCCAATGCAAAACGTTTCACATTTGCTTCAAATATTCCCAAACACTCGGTATCGTTTTCTTCTGAATGTTTGCATAGTAACTGCATACCCAAACAGATGCCCAATACAGGCTGTGTGAGATTTTTAATTACAACATCCAATCCTCTTTCTTTTAAATAATTCATGGCTGTGCTTGCTTCGCCTACACCGGGAAATATTACTTTATCTGCCGATTGAATTTGCTGCACATCGTCTGTTACAATGGCTTCAACACCTATTCTTTCTAAAGCGTAAAGCACACTTTGAATATTGCCGGCATTGTATTTTATAATTGTGAGAACCACGATTGATAAGATTAATTGATTATCAGGATAAAATGCCCTGCAAAAAATTTTTAGTTGTTTCTTCTATATTAACCGTCCCTTCTAATGCTTTGATATAGGCTGTTCCTATAATAGCACCATTGGCATGTTTACAGGCAGCATTAAAAGTTGCTTTATCTTTTATACCAAAACCCACCAATACCGGATTTTTTAAATGGTAAGATTGCAATCTTTGTAAATAAGTTTCAACAGCATTAAAGTCTTTATCTTTTCCTGTTGTGGCAGATGAACTTACTGCATACAAAAAACCAGAGCTTAAAGCATCTAATTTGCTGACTCTTTGTGCTGAAGTTTCGGGGGTAACCAAAAAGATAAAATCTAATCCATATTTTTTTATAATGGCTCCGTACTCGGTTTCAAATTCGTACTCCGGTAAATCAGGAAGTATTAAACCATCAATACCAACAGCGGCTGCATCTGCACAGAATTTTTCAAAGCCATATTGTAAAACAGGATTCATATAACCCATTAAAACAACTGCGGCCTCCCCAACCCCTCCGAAGGAAGGACTTTGACGAAAACCTTTTAGTTGTTCAAATAAAGTTTTAATAGTCATACCATTGCTTAAAGCCTTACCACTGCTGAGTTGTATTGTTTCACCATCTGCTAAAGGGTCGCTATAGGGCATACCCAATTCAATAATATCTGCACCGTTTTTTGCCAATGCATTCATAATGGTTAAGGTGCTGTCTAAAGCCGGATAACCTGCCGTGCAATACACATTAAGTACACGATTACTTTTTTGCTGAAATATTTGTTGTAACCTACTCATTTAAAATATTCAATTTTCAATAAACAATAATCAATCTGCAAAAAAAGTTGCTTATTGAGTATGGATTATTATATTTCTTATTTGTTGATAAAAGTTATAAAAGTACAAGTGTGCGACGCAAGGGGCGATGGTATGAAATACAAAAGCTAAGTACATAAAGTTAACCTACCTGTCCGGCAGGCAGGCTTCTGTTATCTATCTCCTTCATATAAGTTGCCATGTCTTTATCACCTCTGCCACTTAAACATAATACTACTACATCGTTTGTTTTAAACTTGAGTTGATGCAGAGCTGCGAATGCATGTGCAGTTTCCAATGCAGGAATGATACCTTCTAACTGTGCCAATTGAAAAGCTGCGTCTAATGCTTCTTTATCTGTTGCACTTAAAAACTTACCTCTGCCGCTATCGAATAAATGGGCATGCAAAGGGCCGATACCCGGATAATCCAATCCCGCTGAAATGCTGTGTGGCTCTACAACCTGTCCATCATCAGTCTGCATCACAATACTTTTGCTACCGTGCAATACACCGGGTTTACCAAGTTGCGTTGTAGCAGCACTGAAACCGCTATTAACACCATGACCGCCTGCTTCAACAGCTATTAACTGTACAGATAATTCATCTAAAAAATGATAGAATGCTCCTGCTGCATTGCTGCCGCCGCCCACACAAGCAACCACATGTGTTGGCAATTCTTTATCTGTTATTGCATTTAATTGTTTACGAATTTCCTGGCTGATAACACTTTGAAAACGTGCAACCATATCTGGATAAGGGTGCGGGCCCACCACACTACCGATGATATAATGTGTATCGTTGGGATTATTAATCCAATCTCTTATGGCTTCGTTGGTAGCATCTTTTAAAGTTTTACTTCCGCTTTTGGCAGGAATTACTTTAGCACCTAACATTCTCATTCTGGCAACATTGGGTGCCTGCCTTTCAATGTCTTTTTCACCCATATACACAATGCACTCCACTCCTTTCAATGCACAAACTGTTGCTGTTGCTACACCATGCTGGCCGGCTCCTGTTTCTGCAATAATTCTTTTTTTACCTAACCGTTCTGCCAATAAAATCTGACCGATTGTATTGTTGATTTTATGAGCACCGGTATGGCATAAATCTTCTCTTTTAAGATAGATATTGGTATTGTGCAGTTTGCTTAATCTTTCTGCAAAATACAAGGGCGTTGGTCTGCCTACATAATCTTTTAACAACTGCTGAAACGCCTGCTGAAAGCCTGCTTCATACATAATGTTGATGTAATTTTTTTGCAGTTCTTCAACATTTCTGTGCAGCATTTCAGGAATATAAGCTCCGCCGAAATTTCCATAATAACCAAAGATGTTCGGTTGTTTGTAAGTGCCTTTATTGTTAGGCGTCATCACATTAATCATTGTTCACTTGTTTAATCTATTCTCGTATCGTTCAATTAAAAATTATCTACTTAAAATTATTAATCCTCTGTTTTCATCAACACCAATCACTTTCCCGTTTATATCGTATGCAATACCAAATGGTCCGAAACGATATACAGTAAAATTGCTGTTGTATTGAATATTCACATCGCCTACTTTTTCCATTACACCTTCATAATTGTAGGTAATATAGGTGTTGCCTATTTTATTTATTCTGCCATCAAAAGCATAACTTACTTCAACCCCGGCAATATTGACAAGGCTTGTTTTATTATAAGTTACATTTAAACCCATTACCTGCATATTTTTCCCGTCAGGTAATCCTTTAAATATTCTGCCGTTATTTATCAATCCGTAATCTTTTACAGTTCCTCTTTCATCAACATTTAAATAGAAACTATTGTTCGAAAAGCTTACACTATAATGCCCTGTTGATGTTAAATAAAAATGATAGCCTGTATTCTGATAAGAACTATTGTACGATTGATAATAGTTAGTAGCGTTGCTTTGTTGAGATTGATTATTTTGACTTACATTCTGCAATGCCTGCTGTTGTTCATTTGCACGTTTAATAGAATCGTAAATGTATGATTGCCTGATGCTGTCTTCAACAAATTTTTTATAGATAGAATCCGGTGAAAGTGGCTCCACTACTGTTTTTGGTAAGATTGCACCCTGTGTCAAATACTGCGATTTATAATTGGCTTTAGCATTAGGAACAGTATATTTTGCGTAAGGATCAACATAAGTTGAAGCATCATTCATCGTTTGTACCGATGTATTCTTTTCTTCTACAGGCGGCAATGAATACATATTTAAATAATTGCTGCCGCTGTATTGTTTTAAATCTACCGTTGTTGGCCTGATAGGAACTGTTGTTCTTTCAAAATCATAAGCGGAGGTATTAGCAACAACAGTTGAAGTTTTATTTTCTTTTTTTGTAATGGGCTCTATATTTTTTTCTTCAGGTTTTGAAGGAATAATGAGATTGTTTTTTTTATCAGGTAATAAGGTGCCTTTTATCTGTTTGGATAATAAATCTGTACTAACCGTTTCAACCTCGGTTCCTGTTTTAATTTTTGTGGTATCAACAAAAACACCTGGGTTATTGGCAGCGGGTTTTTCTTTAAACTCAAATTTTTTAAAGGGAATATTTGAAACAGTTGATTGAATTGCCTGTGTGGGTTCTGCTATTGCTGTAATGCCCGGAGCAACTTCAAAGGCTTTCTTTTTTGTTGGTGTTAATATACCCGTTATTTGCTGTGCAGGTACATTGGCTTTTACAAGAGGCGGTGCTTTTTGTTTTACTTTAGGAAGATAAACCGAACTGTCGATAGTTGTTTTAGCAGTCGCCGTTTTAGTTGAATCGAAAATAAATTTCACCTGCTTAGGTGGTGCATCTTCCCGCTTTGAAATACTTACCTGTACCGGTTTGGGGGCTTCTTCAAATTTCTTTTCCTGCGGTTGCGATTTGCCGGGTAATATTTCTGTTGATTTCTTTTTTGAAGCTTTTATTGTGCCGGTTATTTCTTCAGCGGGTAAGTCTGTTTTTACTATTGGCTTTGCAACAGTTTTGGTTTTAGGAAGATAAACTGAACTGTCAACCGTTGTTTTGGCGACTGCACTCTTAGTACTATCGAAAATAAATTTTACCTGTTTAGGTAGTGCATTTTCCTGCTTTGAAATATTTACCTGTACCGGTTTGGGGGGCTCTTCAAATTTCTTTTCCTGCGGTTGCGATTTGCCGGGTAATATTTCTGTTGATTTGTTTTTTGAAGCTTTTATAATGCCGGTTATTTCTTCACCGGGTAAGTCTGTTTTTATTGTTGGCTTTACAACAGCTTTGGTTTTAGGAAGATAAACTGAACTATCAACCGTTGTTTTAGCAACTACACTCTTGGTACTATCAAAAATAAATTTTACCTGCTTAGGTGTAGTATTGGTTGGCTGATTGGTGCGTACACTATCAGTTGCAGGTTTTATTGGTTCAATCTGTTGAGGAATTACTTTCTTTTCAATTTCCTGCGGTTTACCCGGAGCAATTTCAAATGATTTTTTCTTTCCGCTTACAATGGCACCTTTTATTTCTGTTGCGGGTAGTTCAGCTTTAACAACAGGTTTAACTTGCTGTTTTTTTTGATGAAGATATATTGAACTATCCACTGATGCAGCAGGTTTATTGCTTTTACTTTTAATTAAATATTCGCCGTAATTTTTATAAAACTCAGTCTTTTCTTTACTTATAGGCGTAGTGTCATTAGCCTGTTGTGCAACAGCAGCAACAGTTAATAAAACCATACCTGATAAGAGAAATAGCTTCATTTTATATGTTCTTAACATTATTAACGAATTTTTCGACCGAATTAATATCTTTTATGCCGGGAGAAATTTCAAACTTGCTGTTAATATCTACCGAAAACAGGTCTTTTGCAACAATATCTTTCGAAAAAGCCTGCAATTGTTCTACATCTGAAGGTTGAATGCCTCCGCTTAAAAAAAAGGGCTTACCGATATTTAACCCTTTCAAAACATCCCAATTAAATTTCTTCCCTGTTCCTCCATAGCCTGCTCCTTCTGTATCAAACAAAAACATATCAACTACATCAATATAATCTTTAATCTTCCACATTATATTGTCGCCTTCACTTAACCGAAAAGCTTTAATAGTGGTTATATAATCTGATATTTTTTCGCATTGTTTGGGCGTTTCATCTCCATGTAATTGCACTAAATACAAACCGCAATCATCCACCGTTTTTAAGATCTCTTCTTCATGCTCATTTACAAATACACCAACCTTATTTATTTTACCTCTTACCTTTTTTATGCTTGATGCAGGCATGTGTCTGAATACATAACGCGGACTTTTGGGATAGAAAATAAATCCGCAAAACTCAACACCAATATCATTTAGTTGTTGCACTTGTTCGATATCCGTCATACCACAAACTTTGGTTCTCATGCCAATTTTTGTTTTAGTTCTTTAACGAAACCGGCAAATGCAATCGCAGGGTTTTGTTCTTTCATAAAGTTTTCACCAATTAGGAATCCTTTAAAACCCGCTTGCTGTAAAGTTACTATTGTATCAGTATTACTAATACCACTTTCTGCAATGGCTAATTTATCGGCAGGTATACTATGAATTAACTGCAATGAAGTATTAATATCAACCTCAAAAGTTTTCAGGTTTCTGTTATTTACGCCAACCAAATCAACCTCATCGCAAATATGTTGTAACTCTTCTTCATTATGAATTTCTAATAACACTTCTAAGCCAAGGTTTTTGGCAACAGTTGCCAACTCTTTTACTTGTTTAGGTGAAAGACAAGCAGCGATTAACAGAATAACTGATGCCCCATAAGCTTTTGCTTCAATGATTTGATATTCATCAATCATAAAATCTTTACGCAATAAAGGCACTTTATTAATGGTTGCCGCTACTAAATCGTTCAGGTTTCCACCAAAGAAATCTTCATCCGTTAATACTGAAATACCAGAGGCAGCTGCTGCATAAGCCACAGTAACTTCTTCAACCGTTGAATGATTATTAATAATGCCTTTGCTGGGAGATTTACGTTTGTATTCAGCAATAATGCCTGTTCTGTTCGTATCTGACAAAAATTGTTTTAACGATAAAGTTTCAGCAGCAAAAAATTTAGTTTGCTCTAATTCTTTAACAGCAATCTGTTGCTTGCGTTCTGCAACTTCAATTTTCTTTTTAGCTACTATGGTATCTAAAATATTCATTATTGCAATGCGATTAATTTTTGTAATGATTGATAAGCCTTACCGCTTTCTAAACTTTCTACTGCTGCATGATAAGCCTCATCATAATTTTTATAAGAGCCTGTACAATTCAATGCCATTGCAGCATTAGCTAAAACAACAGCATTTTGTGCCCAGGTTCCTTTGCCTTCAATGATAGATTTAAAAATTTTTGCAGCTTCTTCAACAGTGTTCCCTCCATGAATATCTGTTGCGGCTACCATTCTTTTACCCAATTGTTCAGGTGTTTTTATTTGTTCTCCTTCATTCGTAATTACTTTGGTATCGTTGGTTAATGAAATCTCATCGTAACCGTCTAATGAATGAATGATAGTAAATGAACGATTGGTTTGCTGCAATAGATAATTATAAATTCTTGCCATTTCTAAATTATATACACCAACCAATTGATATGCAGGAGAAGCCGGATTAACCATCGGACCTAACATATTAAAAAAAGTTCTTACGCCTAAATTTTTTCTTATAGGCCCTACAGTTTTTAATGCCGGATGAAACAGTGGTGCATGCAAGAAACAGATATTGGCTTCTTCAATTTCATTTTTTAATTGTGTTGCATCATTTTTAAACTGATAACCTAATTGCTCCATTACATTACTTGCACCACTTACACTTGATGCTCCGTAGTTGCCATGCTTGGCAACTTTTTGTCCCGCACCAGCCACAATAAAACAACTTAATGTTGAAATATTGAAAGTGTCTTTTCCATCGCCACCGGTACCAACAATATCCATTGTTTTATAATTACCTAAATCAGCTTTTACACATAACTCTAATAGTGCATCTCTAAAACCCTGCAATTCTTCAATGGTAATGGTTCGCATTAAGAACACAGTAACAAAAGAAGTAATCTCATGTTCATTGTACAAGCCTTTGCTTATATTTAATAAAGTTTCATAAGCCTGTTGCTTGCTTAATGTTTTGTGTTCGAATAAATATTGTAATATCTTTTTCATAAGCCCCAACCCCTAAAGGAATTATTCTATTTTGTTATAAATATTTTGTTATCAACTTCCGTATTTCATAGCGTCACCTGTTGCGTCACATCCCGAAACTTCGGGATACTTTCTATTTGCTATTTAGCTTTTATTTTACCACAGAGTTAACAGAGTCTTTCACAGAGAAAGCAGAGTTTTCTTTGTGTACTCTGTGCAATACTCGGTGTTCTCTGTGGTTTATTGCTTTAACCAGTTTCTCATAATCGCTTCACCGCTTGGTGTTAATACACTTTCAGGGTGAAACTGCACCCCCTGTACATCATAGGTTGTATGTTGCAATGCCATGATAAAACCGTTATCATCTTCTGCTGTTATTTCCAATTCTGCAGGAAAATTAGTTTTATCAACTACCCAGCTATGGTAACGACCTACTTCAAAATTTTCAGGTAATTCATCAAACAAAAAACTTTTGGGTTTTGAGTTTTCACTTTTCACTTTTATCGGCGTTGCTACCCCATGATACACTGTTGAGAGATTTGTTAATGTTCCACCGAAAGCTTCGCCAATAGCCTGATGCCCCAAACACACACCCAGTATAGATTTAGCGGAAGCATATTCTTTTATCAATGGTAACAACAAACCTGCTTCACCGGGAATACCGGGACCGGGAGATAAAATAATTTTATCGTATTGCTTAACAGCTTCCAATGCAATTTCATCGTTACGAAACACATCCACTTTTTCATGTGTTATCTTTTCAACAAGATGAACTAAGTTGTATGTGAACGAATCGTAATTATCAAAAACCAAGATTTTCATAAGCCCCTAACCCCTAAAGGGGGATTTTTATTTTATTAATTAATAATACTTAAGCCTTTATAAAGTCTCCCTTCAGGGAGATTCAGAGGGCTACAGCCAAATTGATTGCTTTCTTCAACGCACCGAGTTTATTATTCACTTCCTGTAATTCACTTTCAGGCTTACTTGCTGCAACCACACCTGCACCTGCCTGATAAAACAATGTATTGTGCTTACTTAAAAAAGTTCTTATCATAATGGCGTGATTACAAGTGCCGTCAAAACCCATAAAGCCCAATGCACCGCCATAATAACTGCGTTGTGTAGGCTCCAATTCATCAATCAACTGCATGGCTTTAAATTTCGGAGCTCCGCTCAAAGTGCCTGCAGGAAAGGTTTTTGCCACTAATAAAAATGGGTTGCTGTTTACTCTGACTTTTGCAATTACTTCACTCACCAAATGAATAACATGACTGTAATAATGCACCTGTTTATAATAATTCACTTTTACATCATCACATACTCTGCTTAAATCGTTTCTTGCTAAATCAACCAACATTACATGCTCTGCATTTTCTTTTGCATCTTCTAATAAACGTTTGGTTTCTCTTTCATCAATTTCATCATCACCAGTTCTTTTATAGGTTCCGGCAATAGGATGAACTACTGCTTTACCGTTTTTAATAATCAACTGACTTTCCGGTGAGGAGCCCATTAATTTATAATCGCCATAATCGAAGAAGAATAAATAAGGTGAAGGGTTAATGCTTCTCAATGCTCTGTACACATTAAATTCATCGCCGGTAAAACTTTGCTGAAATCTACGACTAAGAACAATCTGAAACACATCTCCTCTATAACAACTTTGTATACCCTTCTTCACTATTTCCATATAATCATCATCACTCATGTTGCTTGTTTCACTTCCTTTTATAGCGAAAGGAAAAGCAGGCACATCTTTACTTTTAATTAAACTTTCTACCATCTGTACTTCACTTGGCAACCCATTAATAACGTTCTCGCATAAAAACAATTCATCTTTAAAATGATTGATGGCAATAACATATTGATACAAACGATAACGCATTAAGGGAATAGCGGCCTCCCCCAACTCCTCCGAAAGAGGGGCTTTAAAATCTTTCAGCTTTACAGTATCAAAAAACTGAACAGCATCATAGGTTGCATAACCGTATAAGCCTTGTGCAAAAGCCGCTTCCTTACTGGGTTCTGCAGGTTTTACGATTTCAAATCTGTTCATAAAGTCCCACAATAACTGCGGTACTTCGTTTACATTCTTAATGTCTACCTTTTCTGGTTTTTCATTCGGCAGTTTAAATTCAATGCTTTTTGTATTGGTAATTTCAATACCGGCAATGGCATTAATGCAAATAAAACTGTAACTGTTTTCTGCTGCGTGATTATCGGTACTTTCTAATAAAATCGTATCTCTGAAACGGTCTCTCAAACGCAGGTAAATACCAACAGGCGTAAACACATCTGCCAGCATTTTTTTTGTTTTAGTTTCTATACTTATTTTTTTCATTACACGAATTATTGCTGATTACGCGAATTTATTTTTGGTTATCAACTATATTGCTGCTATTAAGCTTTTGTTGTGTCACTCACTTGTACGTTCTGTTCTTTATTCAACTTTGTCTGAACCATGATTAATTAGATTTTAATGATTTGTATGATTCATCATTCTTATCCATTCAATCAAAAAAATCCAGGTTCAGACAGCAAACAAAAAACCCCAACAATACTGTCGGGGCTTTAATATAGCTTAATCATACTGGCAATGCCATTACAATCCCCGACTGAGGTTTGCATGCCACCACCAAATATTGATTGATGTTTTTTTCATTGCTGAGCAAATATAGTGGCGAGTTTTTGAAATGACCAAAAAAATTATAAATGCATATTAAAAGCTTCTTTAGGAATATTTTCAGAAACCTTAATTTGAAACTCGCTCACTCCTAGTGAAAGAAATTTTTTTATTGCTTTTTTATAATCAACCTTAGTAATGTTTGGGTGTGCAATAATCTCAATTTTATTCAAAATTGATTGTTTAAGTTTAATTCTAAAGAATTCAATATCAAAACACTTTTCATTTCCCAATAATATTAATCTTAACTCATTTTCATAACTATAAACATTCTGTTTAATAAATTGAGGAAAAACTTTTTCTCCCTTATCTAATAAATCATCATGCTGATGTAAACTCAAGTAAGCAACCTTTCCATAAAATGCTTGGATTAAAGCGTCGCTTTGATAAGTAATTAATGTCTCTTTTAATAATTCTAATAAATCTTTCAATTTCAACTTAATCACAAAACTATTAAAGCTTTGTTTCCATCTCCACATTGCTAAAGATTCATAGTGTTTCTTATTTTCTGTTAAATACCAACATGATGAATATGCAACTTTTTGCCATTTATCGACTTCCTCTTTCAACTTATTTTTAAGTTTATCAAAATCTTTTTTAAAATCATTGAATGCTTCTTCACTTTGATCTAACTTTATTCTTTGTGCAGTTAGAAAATATGATTTTATCGATAATGGTAATCCTTCGAACTTATCCTCAAATAAATCAAGTCGTGAAAAGTGTATTGAATTGCTTTCTAAAAAATCAATAGTAAATTCTAAGCTTAGATAACGCCAAGCGTAGGCGTCTTCTGAAATTATTGACCCGTCGTTACAATAATATTCTAGTATCATTACAACACTCCTTTCGTACTTGGTAAATAGTTATTCAACGGGTCTCGTTTAACCGCCATTTTTATTGCTTTCGCAAAAGCTTTAAAAATAGCTTCAATTTTATGATGTTCATTATCTCCTTTACATTCAATATTCAGATTGCATTTGGCAGCATCACTGAAAGATTTAAAAAAGTGGAAAAACATTTCAGTAGGCATATCTCCTACTTTTTCACGTTTAAATTCAGCATTCCAAACCAACCAGTTTCTTCCGCCGAAATCAATTAATACTTTGGCTTCTGCTTCATCCATCGGTAAGGCAAAACCATAACGTTCCATTCCTCTTTTATCAGCTAATGCTTTTGCAAAGGCTTCACCTAAAGCAATGCCGGTATCTTCTATAGTATGGTGTTCGTCAATATGTAAATCACCTTGGGTTTCAATAGTTATATCCATTTTACCATGACGGGCAATTTGTTCCAGCATATGATTGAAGAAACCTAAACCTGTATGAATATCAGCTTTACCGCTTCCATCTACATTCAGTTCAACTTTTATTTTAGTTTCATTAGTGTTACGTTCATGTGTAACTTTTCGTAAGCTTAATTTTAAGAAAGTATAAATCTCTTCCCAACTTAAAGTAGTTAAGGCTACCGTTTCATTTAATTCATTTATTGAATCTTTTACTTCTGCACCGCCTAAGTTTTCATCTTCTTTTAACCAGATGGCCTTGCAACCTAAATTCTTGGCTAATTGTACATCAGTAATTCTATCACCAATAACAAATGAGTTTTTTATATCATATTGATCATTGTTCAGATACTCAGTTAACATGCCGATACCGGGTTTACGTGTAGGCAGGTTTTCTTCAGGAAAACTTTTATCAATAAGTACGTTTGAGAAATGAATGCCTTCGCTTGCTAAACTCTGCATAATAAAGTTTTGTACCGGCCAGAAAGTTTCTTCAGGGAATGATGCAGTACCCAAACCATCCTGATTTGTAACCATTACCAATTCATAGTCCAATTCTTTGGCAATACGTACCATATATTGAAACATGAATGGATAAAACTCTAATTTCTCAAAGCTATCTATTTGATATGTGGGTGGCTTTTCTTTTATTAAAGTGCCGTCTCGGTCTATAAATAAAATATGTTTCATTTTAAGAAATCAGGAGTTTGTAGCCGGAAATAAAGCGACACTGCTATTGTTTTTTATTAATGGTATTATTGCTTACAGATTTTGCTGCAGGCTTTGCCGGCGTTCTTACCGCCGCTACTTCTGCAACACTTACTGCACCTGCTTTATTGCCAAAACTATTTCGTACATACGTTAATACATCAGCAATTTGCTGATTGCTTAAATCTGCATGCGGTGCCATTGCGTTGCTGTAATATTCATCATCAATAGGTATTCTATCGTTCATGCCTTTTAGTACAATACTTATCATTTTCTTTTTATCGTTCATGTATTCCGCGACTGTTAATGGGGGATTCATTTTAGGAACGCCACTACCATCGGCCATATGGCAGCTTAAACATACTTTATTGTACACTACTTTACCACGTTTTATTGAGTCTTGCAAAGTATTGGTTTGTGCAAACAGGTAAATACTTGTTGCAGTAAAAAAACTGATATAGCTTATTTTTTTCATTGATGAATAGAATTACTGAACGTAAAAGTGTGCGACGCCTGCCTACCGGACAGGCAGGCAACAGGAGCTGAATACTTGTTCTGTTGCTTGGTACACAGTTTTATTTATTGTATGAAATTTTATAAATAGTTCCTTTGCTGTCATCGCTTACATATAATGAGCCATCAGGGCCTTGTGCTAAACCACATGGACGATGCTCTGCACCTCTTGGTGAAATGGTAGCACCTGCAAAACCATTGGCAAACACTTCCCACTTACCATTAGGCTTGCCGTTTTTAAACGGAACAAAGGCTACATAATAACCTTCCTGCGGTTCTGGTGCACGGTTCCAACTGCCATGAAACGCAATGAAGGCACCATTTTTATATTTATCAGGAAATTGTTTTGCTGAATAGAATTGCAAACCATTAGGTGCTAAGTGGCCGGGAAAAGCAACGGCAGGTGTAAGATATTCATCTGTACTTTTTTTACCATCACCACCATATTCCGGTGCAATAATTTTTTTATTTACCAAATGATCGTAATAAATGTATGGCCAACCTGCATTATCGCCTTTTTTAATTTCATACATGCACTCACTAGGCAATTCTGCACTTTGTTTGGTATCGTACATTTCAGGAAATAAATCGTGCAATTGATCACGACCATGTTGCATTACAAACAAAGAATTAGTAGCTGTATTCCAATCTAAACCAACAACATTGCGTAAACCTGTTGCATAGCGAATACCATCTTTATATGTTTGATTTAATTGATCTGCTTTAAACATCCAAATGCCACCGGCAGAATCTAAAATAGGACATGGCTTCATTGATGGCGAACCTTTTTTTCTATCTTCTACCTGACAAGCATTAGAGTAAGCACCAATGTTTACATAAATATTGTTATTATTATCTAAAGCAATGGATTTGGTTTCATGCTCATGTCTGTCTAACAAACCGGTAATAATTTTTTCCGGATTAGCAGTATCTATTACTTCTTCTTTATCATTCAATTTATATCTGAAAACTTCTGTGTTAGATGAAGCATATAAATAACCGTTTTTAATGGCAATACCAGTACCTATATATTTGCCGAAAGAACTTACCAATTCAAGTTTACCATCTGCACTTTGCTTAAAATACAAAATGCCTTTTCCTTTGTAAAGCTTACCCAGCTTAGCATACAAGCCTCCTGTTTTTGTTAATGTGATATGCCTTACTGAACCGTACCCTTCTGCTACAACGGTTGCGGTAAAACCAGCAGGTAATGTTAAGCCGGCATTGTCGTTATTTTTTTTGTTTCTGGAAGGATGTGTTTCTCCTGCAAACAATTGATAGGAGCTCAATAACAGTAACCCTGTAATTAAGTATTTCATATTAGTGGTTTATTTTTAAAATGGAGTAACAAGTTATTTGTTAATTTGTTTACTGAATATAGCTTGCCAAAGCATCAACCAATAAAGTATTTTCTTTTTCTGTACCCACAGTAATTCTTAAACAATCTTCGCACAATTTTACATTACTTCTGTCACGTACCACAATTCCCCTTGTTAATAAGAACTCATACACTTTTCTGGCCTCTTTTATTTTTACGAGTATAAAATTAGCGTCTGAGGGATATACTTTTTCAACAATCGGTATCTGCAATATAACATCGGTTAAGGCATTACGCATATCAACCAGTTCTTTAATCATATCATTTACCTGCCCTACTTCTTCTAGAGCTTTTAAAACCAAATCCTGTGTTGCCTGATTAATGTTATATGGCGGTTTTACTTTGTTTAGCACTTCAATAATTTCTTTGGAAGCGAAAGCCATTCCCAAACGTAAAGCAGCCAAACCCCAGGCTTTACTTAATGTTTGCAATATCACCAGGTTGGGATATTCATTTAATTCCTGTACAAAAGATTTTTGTTTGGCAAAGTTGATATATGCTTCATCAATTACAACCAATCCGTTGAAATTATTCAGCAATGCTTCAATATCTGTTCGGTTAATGGAATTACCTGTCGGATTATTGGGCGAACATATCCAAATAATTTTAGTATTTGCATCAACAAGATTTTCCAAATGAATTAAATCTAATTGAAAGTCTTCTGTTAACGGAGCTTTCTTTATAATAACATCATTAATGTTGGCACTTACTTCATACATGCCGTAAGTAGGCGGGCAAATAATAACATTATCCTTTTTCGGCTCACAGAAAGAACGGAATAACACATCAATACATTCATCGCTTCCGTTACCTAAAAAAATATTGGTGGGTTCTACTTTTTTGATAGCAGCTAAAGCTTCTTTTACTTTCCATTGTAACGGATCGGGATAACGGTTATACCATTTGGTTAACGGCGAACCCAAACTGTTTTCGTTAGCATCTAAATACACTGATGCTTCACCTTTAAATTCATCCCGTGCTGATGAATAGGGCTTTAATGTTTTGATATTTTCTCTAAGAAGATTATTAATGTTGAACATGATATTTTATTTAGCCACAAAGTATACCGAGTAATTCACAGAGTACACAAAGCTTTATTCAATTTCGTATGTGCTTTCTATTTTCGATTTTTCACTTTTCATTTTTCACTTCTCACTCTCACCGCCTTTTGATGTGCATCCAATCCTTCTGCTGCTGCCATTACTTCAACTGTCTGTGCAATATGCTGTAAGCCTTGCTGTGTCAACTTTTGGTAAGTTATCTTCTTTACAAAACTATCAACACTAACACCACTATAAGCTTTTGCAAATCCATTGGTTGGTAAGGTGTGATTGGTTCCGCTGGCATAATCGCCTACACTTTCAGGTGAATAATTACCAATAAATACAGAGCCTGCATTGATAATTTTTTCGGCAACGGTTTCTGCATTATTACAGGAAATAATTAAATGCTCGGCAGCATATTCATTCACTAAATCAATAGCTTCCTCTATGTTGTTTACAATAATTGCTTTACTGTTTGCTAACGCTTTTACTGCAATTTCTTTTCGTGATAATTCTTTGAGTTGTTTTTCAATTTCATCATTAACTTTATTTACCATTTCTTCAGAAAATGCAACTAACAAAACCTGACTGTCTGCACCATGTTCAGCCTGACTTAGTAAATCTGCTGCAACAAAAGCAGCATTACAACTTTCGTCAGCCATAACACAAACTTCACTGGGGCCGGCAGGCATATCAATAGCAATACCTTCCTGTTGTATTAAAGTTTTTGCACAAGTAACATATTGATTACCGGGACCAAAAATTTTATACACCTGCGGAATTGTTTCAGTGCCATAAGCCAAAGCTGCAATGGCTTGCACACCGCCAACTTTATATAATTTAGTAATACCAACTAATTGTGCTGCATAAATAATAGCGGGATGCAGTTTACCTTCTTTGTTGGGAGGAGAGCATAAAATAATTTCTTTACAACCTGCAATACCTGCAGGAATACCCAGCATTAAAACTGTTGAAAATAAAGGAGCAGAACCACCCGGAATATAAATACCTACTTTTTCTATACCAATACTTTTACGCCAGCATTGAATGCCGGGCATGGTTTCAATAGTTTCGGGAGTTGCAATTTGTTTGCTGTGAAACAATTTAATATTAACGGCAGCAGTTTGAATAGCTTGCTTTAATTCATTACTTAATAATGTTGCAGCTTCATTAATTTCCTGTTCAGATACCTCTAATGCATTAATATTAACACCATCAAAATCCTGCGTATATTTTTTTACAGCAGCATCTCCGTTTTGCTTTACATCTGCTAAAACAGTTTGTACTTTTTGTATAAGTGATGATGCATCAAATGTTGGTCGTTGTAATAAAGCCTTCCAATCTTTTCTATCAGGAAAAAAATAGGTTTTCATGTTCACCTTACTATTTTTATTACACAAATTTTATCGAATTACACAAATTGTATTTGCTATTGTTATTCTATTTATTCATTTAAATCAGCGTAATTCATTTTACAGAATCATTTTTTCAATCGGTACAACCAAAATGCCTTGTGCACCGTTTGCTTTTAATTGTTCAATGATATCCCAGAAATCACTTTCGCTGATTACGCTGTGCACACTGCTCCATCCTTCTGTTGCCAAAGGCAGTACAGTGGGGCTTTTCATACCGGGTAATAATGAAATAATTTGCTCTAATCTGTCATTAGGTGCATTCAGCAAAACATATTTATTCTTCTTTGCTTTTTTTACTGATTGAATTCGGAATAATAATTTATTAAGCAGTTGCTGTTTTGCTTCACTTAAATTTTTATTCTCAATTAAAACCGCCTGAGATTGTAAAATGGTTTCTGTTTCTTTTAAACCATTCATAAACAAGGTTGAACCGCTGCTAACCAAATCGCACACAGCATCTGCCAAACCTATACCCGGTGCTATTTCTACGCTGCCACTTATTTCATGAATTTCTGCAGTAACATTATTTTCATTCAAAAATTTCTGCAATAAAACCGGGTAAGAAGTAGCAATTTTTTTCCCGTTTAAGAATGATGCATCGGTATAATCATCGCTTCTTTTAACACCGATACTTAACCTGCATTTACCAAAACCTAATTGCTCTACAACTTCTGCTTTTTTATTTTTTTCATACAATACATTTTCGCCAACAAAACCAATATCTGCAACTGCATCTTCTACATATTGCGGAATATCATCATCTCTTAAAAAGAAAATTTCTAAAGGAAAGTTATCTGCTTCGGTTTTTAAACGGTCTTTTACATTGCGTAAATCTATACCGCAGTCTTTTAACAATTTGATGGAGTCTTCTGACAATCTTCCGCTTTTTTGAATAGCGAGTTTTAGTTTTTCCCCAACCCCTAACGGGGCGTTTAATTGGTTGCTCATATTTCTTATTGTTGCTTTATGTTATGCAGTATCCCGAAATTTCGGGATGCGACGTTATTAAATAACATTTTGCTACTGCCTGTTAACAAATAAAAAAGGCTCACTCTTTTTTGAGTAAGCCCATTGTTATGTTTAAGCACATACAAAACACCAATAGCTTACCCGATGAGTAAGTAATGATGATGTGTATGAACTATTGTTATCATGCCGCAAAAGTAAAGGCTGCGATGTTTATGAGCAAAATTTTTTAAAAAGAATTAAATGCTTTCAGCAGATTGCTTAATTTTCAACCCTATGCGATACATTTTATTACTTGCCTTTACACTTTCAACTTCTTTTTTAAAAGCCCAACAATGGAAATTGGTTTGGAGCGATGAATTTAATTATAAAGGGTTACCCGATTCAACTAAATGGGGCTATGATGTTGGTGGAAATGGGTGGGGTAACCATGAAAAAGAGTTTTATACCAATCGTACATTAAAAAATGCAAGAGTTGAAAAAGGCAACTTAGTTATTGAAGCCATAAAAGAAAAATATAATAACTTGGATTATACTTCTGCCCGTTTAACAACAAAAGGAAAATTTGATTGGTTATATGGAAAAATTGAAGTGAAAGCAAAACTGCCAAAAGGTTTAGGAACATGGCCTGCGATATGGATGTTGAATTCCCGCTCACCATTGAAATGGCCTGATGATGGTGAGATTGATATTATGGAGCATGTTGGTTATGATGAAGGAAATATTCATGCATCTATTCATTGTAAAAAATACTACCACGTTATCGGCACACAAAAAACAGCCATCACAAAAGTTGATGATTGTACTACTGTATTTCATATTTATTCAATGGAATGGAATGCAGACAGCATCTGCATTTCAGTTGATAACAAGAAATATTTTTCATTTATTAATGAACATAAAGGAAAAGAGTATTGGCCTTTTGATGAGCCTTTTCATTTATTGTTAAACATTGCTGTTGGCGGAGATTGGGGCGGACAAAAAGGAATTGATGACAGTATATTTCCGCAACAAATGTTAATTGACTATGTACGCATTTACCAAAAGAAATAAAACACACACTATGAGAAAAGTAAAACAACTTTTAGCTATTGTACTGCTGTTTACAACGGCATTTACAAAAGCTCAGGATGCAGTTGGCTATCAAACGCCGCCAAAAGAAATTGCTGATTTATTATTAGCCAAACCTACACCCGGCGTAAGTGTTGACAGTAAAGCAGAATGGATGATTTTAAGTGAAAGAAATTCTTACCCTACAGTTGAAGAATTAGGGCAACCTGAAATTAAAACAGCCGGGCTTCGTTTAAATCCGAATAATTTTTCAACAAGTAGAAATGCATACATCAATAATTTTTATTTAAAGAATATTAAGAGTGGAAAAGAATTTAAATTAATTGGTTTACCTGCCAATTTATTAGCTCAGCATTTAAGCTGGAACCCATCTGAAACAAAGTTTGCTTTTACCAACACAACAGGCAACAGGGTTGATTTATACGTTGTGGATATTGCTACACAAAAAGTTACCAAGTGGAATAAAGAAGCCGTAAACAATGTGTTGAACACACCTTATGTGTGGTTAGATGATAATACTATTTTATATAAAGCAGCAAGTAATTTCGGTAAAGTTTTTCCTAAAAAACCGATTACACCTAAAGGGCCTACTATTCAACAAAGTTTAGGTAAAGTAGCACCTGCAGCTACATATCAGGATTTAATAAAATCTCCTTATGATGAAGCTGCGTTTGAGTTTTTAGCAACCAGTCAACTAATTCAAAATAAAAACGGAGTTGAAACTAAGATAGGAGCAACAAACGTTTTGCTTTCTTTTCAATTATCTCCCGATAAAAAATATTTGTTAACGAGAACCCTTCGTAAACCATATTCTTATTTAGTTACCGCCAATGAGTTTGCATCAACTGTAGCTATTACAGACTTAACAGGAAAGGTTGTAAAAGTATTAGCTGAATTGCCTTCTGCTGAAGGAAGACCCAGTGGTTATGATAATACACAAAATGTTGCCCGAGCATTCGATTGGCGTGATGATGAGCCTGCAACTATTACATGGGCAATGCCATTAGATAGCGGTTTGATTAAAAAACAAGTTCCTCATCATGATGCTGTATATGCTTTATCATCTCCGTTTACAGGCGAGCCAAAAGAATTATTTAAAACTGTAATGCGTTATCAAGGCACACAATGGGGCGATGCCAGTATTGCTTTGGTAAGAGAAATATCAAGAACCAAACAATTAAACAGAGTAAGCAGATACAATACTTCAACCAATACATTAGAGTTGTTATATGAAAGAAGTGCTAATGATGCTTATAACAATCCCGGTGTTCCTGTTACAACAAAAAATAAATTCGGAAGAGATGTAATTGCAGTTATTGATAATAAATTATTAATGAACAATACTGTAGGCTCCTCTCCGAAAGGTGATATGCCTTTCTTGGCAAAGTTTGATTTAGCAACCAAGCAAAATGAAATTATCTGGCGTTGTGCCGAAGGCAAATATGAATCTGTGGTTGATGTATTAAATCCAACCAAGCTTTCTTTATTGGTTAGAAAAGAATCGCAGACAGAAGTGCCGAATTATTATCTGGCTGATTTAATGTTGAAGATTGCAGACAGACCTATTACGAATTTTACCAATCCTTATCCGGCATTAGAAGGTGTAAGCAAACAAAAAGTTTTTTACAAACGTGCTGATGGTGTTGATTTAACTGGCGATTTGTATTTGCCGAAAGGATATAATAAAGATAAAGACGGCCCTTTGCCATTGTTAATCTGGGCTTATCCGAGAGAGTTTAACAGTGCAGCCGATGCAGCCCAGATAAGAGGTTCACAATATCGTTTTACAACTATCAGTTGGGCTTCACCGATATTTTATGTAACACAAGGTTATGCAGTATTGGATAATGCAGAGATGCCGATTGTTGCTACCAGTGCAGATAAAAAACCGAATGATGATTTTGTACATCAATTACAATTAAATGCAGAAGCAGCTATTAATAAATTAAGTGAAATGGGTGTGGGTGATAAGAATCGTGTAGCTGTTGGCGGGCATAGTTATGGTGCATTTATGACTGCTAATTTATTAGCCCATACTAATTTATTTAAAGCAGGTATTGCCAGAAGCGGTGCCTACAACAGAACCCTTACTCCGTTTGGTTTTCAGAATGAAGACAGAACTTACTGGCAGGCTCCGCAATTGTATTATGAAATGAGTCCGTTCAGTTATGCCGATAAAATAAAAACACCCATTCTTTTAATACATGGTGAAATGGATGATAACACAGGTACCTTTCCTATAAACAGTGAAAGATTATTTGCAGCTATAAAAGGCAATGGCGGCACTGTTCGTTTTGTTTACTTACCTTATGAAGCACATAGCTACAGAGGTAAAGAAAACTTATTACATATGTTATGGGAACAAAATGAATGGTTGAATAAGTATGTAAAGAATGCGAAATAAAAAATACTGATTCTGATTATTAAGATAAACTCCTGCTAATAAATCCAGCGGGAGTTTTTATTTAAAACCTTACCATTCTCGGGCATTTGATTGATTTATCTCCTCCACCCCAAACACCGCTTTTAATTAACGAAACTTCATAAGCTCCTTGTGTAGCATTATAAGTTCCTAAAGAAGATATTGTTGCATCATAATTGAAAGTAATTTTATAATCACTCAATTGATAGCCTATAACAGGAATAACAGCATCTTTATTACGATAGTATAAACCCAATATCAGTTGGCTGTTGCCGTCTCCGCTTAAATTTCTGTTAGCATTAAAACCTAAAACTGTTTCAAGAGATGTACTCATTGAGCTTACATAAATATTGGGATTTACAATCCACAGATTACCCAATTTAATCTGAGCATTTAAAAAGAAATTCAATCTCGGTTCAACAATTGCTTTGGCAACAGAAGCTGCAAAAAAACTTTCAGAGGGCCTGTTTAAATGATAAGCAGCAGCACCTGCATTAATGTATAAGTTATCTGAAATGAATGCAGCATAATTCAACCCGATCTGTAAATCAGTATAATAAACTGAAGTGTAGTTAAACGGTTCGTTATTCGGTACCGTTATATCAAAGAATTTTCCGTTCCATTGTCCGTCAAAAGTAAGTTTAGATACATCTATTCTTTTATTAATCAACCCGAAACCCGCACCAATACTTAATAATCCATTATCATTTATTACCTGATGATATGCTGCTGAAACAAAAGCCCTGTTGGCAGTTAATGTTCCGCCACCGGCTTCATCTTTTAATAATACTCCGCCAATTCCTACCCAACCATTATCAAATCTGTTATTAAATAATTGTCCATCCGCCCAAAAACTCATTGTTTTATAAGCATTACCAACATTAGCCCATTGATTGCGATAATTACCACCTACTCTGTAATCATAATCGGGCATAAAGCCTGTGTTGGCAGGGTTTACCAATAATGGTGCATTAAAGTATTGAGAGAAATGCAAATCCTGAGCACTTGCATTCAAACAAATAAATACAGAAAATAAAATAATAATATGTTTTACAAATCCTTTCATCAGCGTAATAAAGTTATATCACCTCTGCGGGTATATTTTGTTCCATCTGTCATTTCTAATTCCAATGTATAATGGTAAACATCCTGTGCCTGCACAATGCCTTTATATTTTCCATCCCATCCGCTATATTTAGAACCGCTTGTAAAAACCAATTCGCCCCAACGGTTATAAATTTTCCAATCCATTTTGGCAATACCATAACCTCGTACATAAATTTTATCATTCACTCCATCACCATTCGGAGAGAAAGCGTTCGGTACATCAAATAAAGGATTAACTAATGCAGAAACCAATTGACATAAAGTATCTGTACAACCTGCACTATTAGTAACAACCAAGCAAGCTTTATAAGTTGCTGTTGCTTCATAAAAATGGCTTACAGGTGTTAACGTTGATGTTGTTGTAAGTGTATTGCCATCACCAAATGAAAAGTCGTACTTAATACCTCCGGTTGAGTTATTGGTAAAATCTATTGCTGTGTTTACTAACGGTGGTTGCGGACTTACACTAAAACTTGCCGTAGGCTTACCAGAAACGGTTATGGTAAATGTTGTTGTATCTGTTTTGTTACAGGTTGTTGAATCATTGGCAACTAATCTTACAATATAAGTTCCTGTTGCGTTATATAAATGTGATGGACTTGATTGTGTTGATGAGGAGCCATCACCAAAATCCCATGTAAATGATATACCCCCACTTGATGTATTAGTAAAATTAGCGGTATAAGGTAAACACCCTTTTGCTGGTGTTGTAAAACTTGCTTTTACATTGGCTGCTATTCGTAATGTATCCATTAAGTAATCTGAGAAGTTGCAAAAGTTAGTATCGAGCAAAAACAGTTGTACCATATATGTTCCCTGTGAGGGGAATGCATGATTGAAAACTGATTCATTTTTTAATAAGTATTTTTTTGGGGAACCATCGCCAAAATCAACAACAAAACTTGAGTCTTTAAACTGCTTTAATGAATTTACTAAAAATGAATTATTGGTAAACTGATAAGTTAAAGAAGTACATGGCGGCACTTTTTGCTGGTTTAAAACAAGATGAACTGAATCGCTTCCTATTCTGATTTTTACATAAGAAGTATCACGGATATTACAACTGTTAGAATCTATTGAAGTAAGAGCAACTTTGTATGTACCCAATACATTAAACACATGGGTAACTTTTGATGCTGTTGTGGTATCTGCTTTAGTTCCGTCATTATAATTCCAGATATAAGATTTACCCTGTGCAATAGAATCAATAAAATCTACAGTTAATGGCAAACAACCTGATGTATCTCTTGTTGAACCTTCAATTTTAGATTTAATGGCAGACTCTAAACCCGCAAGATTAAATGCAATTTTTATAGCTGCCATATTGCAACCACCACCACCTGTACCTAATGCCTGATTATTAGGCGACCATACGCCGGGTGTTGTAGGAAAAACAGCTTCCCCATTACAATTGGCACATATTGCCTGATAAATAATTCCGTTTTTATCAAACCTGCTGGTGCCACCATCAACATGGTCGGGATAAGCACCCCCATTCTGCCCGAAGAAACTTCCGTACAGTTGCGATTGAGCATTTTTAGCTAATACAAAAAAATAAAAATCACTTCCATCAGTTGTTTTTTGAATAGCATCACTTGTTATTGTTAAACCTCTTGTATCTCCTGCATCATAACGCTGACCTGTATTGCCTAAACCGCCCCAACCTGAAACATAAGCCTGCTCACATCTGTCAATTAAGAAAGCCGTAGGTGAAATATTCGGCTGATTGCTACCTGATGTTCCGAATACCGTTGAATAAACCCATGCAGATAAATCCTGTTGCAGTTTAGCTATAAATTGTTTTCCGCCGCTTTGACTGAAAGGTGAATTTACAACAGGCCATGATGAGCTTGTTGTTGTACCCATGATGTAGGGGTAATTGAATTTATCGAACTGAATGCCGTAAATTAAATCTATACCCGATGTTCCGAAATAGCCTGTTTGAATTAATTGAGAGCCATCGTTACTTATGATGCTTACAAAACCATCAACACCACCTTGATTGGTTTGAAATAAACTTGAACCTTTATTCCCAGGAAAATCCGTGCTGGCAGTACCTCCGGCAACATATACATTATTTGTTAATGGATTTATTGAAAGCACAAAGGCAGCATCATCATCACTGCCTCCTAAATAAGAACAAGCCAAGAGACTTGATAAGTCTGCATTCAGTTTAATAAAAACACCATCCTGTTTTCTTATGTTAGAAGAAGCAGCTCCACCATTTGTTTTTTGAAATGCATTAGCGGTAACAGGAAAATCAATTGATTGTGTACAGGAAGCAACATAAACATTATTATTTCCATCAACAATAACTTCACTTCTTCCATCATCGCCATAATATCTTCTTGTTGCTATAGAAGCAGAACCGCTTGTAGAAGATTCTTTATCCTGAATATTTACACCATCATCTGCAGAGCCACCTATAATTACAGAACCAACCAATGCTGTTCCGGTGCTGTTTAATTTAGTAACAACAATATTCCAACCACCGGTTGAACCAAATACATTTTGTGTTCTCGGATAATCAGAAGATTGACTTCTACCGGCAATAACCAAATTACCTGCCCCATCCACAACAAGGCTTTGAGGTTGGTCTCCTCCGCCCGCACCTCCAATATAAGTTGCATAAATTCTGTTAGCACCGCTCGGGTCTAACTTTATGATGGCCATGTCTGCATTGTATGTACCTGAACCGCCTTTGAATGATGTTTGAAATGCACCATTACTAACGGGAAAACCTCTGCCAAAGACTATTCCGCCTAAATAAAAATTTCCGGCATTATCATAAGTGGCAGTATAACCCCAATTATCTGATTTACTTCCACTGAAAGTTGAAAAAACTAACTGTGGGTCTATTACTAAAACAGCATTTTTATCAGGTTGTGTTTTGAATTTAAAACGAACAATATTTCCTCTTACATCAAATTCGCAATTAGCTTCCTGTCTGCCCTTATTGTTTGATAAATAAGAAATAGGTGCCATCTCTTTTACCTCATCAACACTTGTTTTAATGGAAAGAACACCCTTATTAACCTTAATATCGTCTGCACCGTCAAAATACAAAGCAATATTATTGGCATTACCTCCGGGATTAACAATAAAATCATACTTTAAAGAACCATTACTTGTATAATAACGAACATCAATATTTGGATAAACATTTTTGTATGTTATTGCCTGATAAATTTTACAATTACTCGCCCACTTGCTTTTATCATCACCAATAAAATAGTTGTTATATGTTTTTAAAGCTTTTTCTGCAACAGTTGTTGGGTTGGGATTGGCATTTAACAATTTCACTTCATATACATGACCTTTAATAGTGCTGTTATCATTGGTTTTAGAAAGATTAGTTTGCTGTTCTGAAGAAAGAAATTTTGTTGAATGAGATGAAATGAATGCTGTTGAATTAGCATCGTACAAAAGCATTCTGTAACCACCATCGGGCTTTAAAGCAAAAGCACCATTTGTCATTTCACCTTTAAAAGAAATATTTTTATCCCACTGTCCTTTGTTTTCTACAAATTCTATATACGACTGAGCAAATAATGGCATTGGCAGCAGGCAAAACAATAATCTTACTAAAAAATTAATTCCTTTCATTAAGGGGTAATATTCAACAATAAAAATTACGATAATTCTTACACTATCAGTTTCGCATCAGGATATTTTACTCCAATTAGTTTTTCCTTTTTGTTGTTGTAAGAAGATTTTTAATTGCAAATTTTTTGCCATACTCAAATCTATATCTTCATTCAACAGTTTTTCAGCTTCATATTTTGCTAACTCGAGTAATTGTTTATCATTTACGATGCTTGCCAGCTTAAAGTTCAATGCACCGCTTTGTCTGGTACCTTCAATATCTCCCGGTCCTCGTAATTCCAAATCTTTTTCAGCTATTTTAAAACCATCGTTGGTAGCACACATTACAGAGATACGTTCTTTCGCATCAACGCTTACTTTACTGCCTGTTAAGAGGATGCAAAAACTTTTTTCGCTTCCCCTTCCCACCCTTCCACGTAATTGATGCAATTGAGATAAACCAAACTTTTCAGCACTTTCAATAACCATTACACTTGCATTAGGCACATTCACTCCTACTTCTATAACAGTTGTACTAACCATAATGTTTGTTTCGCCTTTTACAAAACGTTGCATATTGGTTTCTTTCTGTTCTGCAGGCATTTTTCCATGCACCATACTTATTAAATATTGGGGTTCGGGAAAATAGCTTTTAACCTGCTCATAACCCTGCATTAAATCTTCATAACTCAACTTTTCGCTTTCTTCAATTAACGGATAAATAATATAAGCCTGCCTGCCTTTGGCAATTTCAGCTTTAATAAACTCCATTACTTTATAACGCTGTGTTTCGTAACGGTGAACAGTGGTAATAGGTTGCCGCCCCGGTGGTAATTCATCCATTACGCTGTAATCTAAATCTCCGTAAGCAGTCATTGCTAAGGTGCGTGGAATGGGTGTTGCCGTCATAACCAATACATGTGGCGGAACAGCAGCTTTCTTCCATAAAGCAGCACGTTGGGCTACTCCGAAACGGTGTTGTTCATCAACTATTACCAATCCTAAATTTTTAAACTGCACCACTTCTTCAATTATGGCATGTGTTCCCACCACAAAGTGAATGGTATCATCCAATAAACCTTGCAAAATTTCTTTGCGTTCTTTTGTTTTGGTACTGCCTGTTAATAACCTTATTTCAATATCCATTCCCTTTACCAAACTGCTCAGGCTCTGAAAGTGTTGCTGAGCCAATATTTCAGTAGGTGCCATTAAACAACTTTGGTAATTATTATCCGCAGCCAATAACATGCATAATAAAGCCACAATGGTTTTGCCGCTGCCAACATCACCTTGCAATAAACGGTTCATTTGATGCCCCTTGGCAGTATCTGTTCTTATTTCTTTCAATACCCTTTTCTGGGCATTGGTTAATTGAAAAGGTAAATGATGGTTATAAAATGTATTGAAATAGTTACCCACTTTTTCAAACACAACACCTCTGCTGGTTGCATGGCGTTGTAATCTTACCAAGTTTAACCTTACCTGTGCAATAAATAATTCTTCAAATTTTAAACGTTTAATGGCTGCATCATTTTCATTATTGTTTGAAGGAAAATGTACAGCTTTAAACGCAGCATATCGAGGCATTAATTGTAAATGATGTATAATATCATCCGGCAAATTTTCTTCAATATCTTTTGCCTGCAATTGTGTTAATAAAGCATAAGTAAGTTTGGCTATCTGTCTGCCACCCAAACCTTTGGCTTTTAGTTTTTCTGTTGATGGATAAACCGGTTCTAAAAATGCTTTGCCTTCACTTTTTTCGTTGGTAAAAACTTCTATTTCCGGATGCACCATTTGTGGTTTTCCATTAAAGAAACTTGTTTTACCAAACAGCAGATAAGTTGTTCCTTCAACCAAAGATTTTTTTACCCAATTAATTCCCTGAAACCAAACTAATTCCAATACACCCGTTTTATCCTGAACATAAGCTATCAAGCGTTTTCCGCGTTTCTCCCCAACTAATTCTATACTTGCTAATTTGCCTGCAACCTGTATGTAATCTGTTTGCTGATTGATTTCACTGATAAATGAAATTTTGGTTTTATCTACATGCCTGTTAGGGAAATGATTCAGTAAATCATTAAACGTAAAAATGCCGAGTTCTTTTTTTAATAAATCTCCCCGCAAGGGTCCAACGCCTTTTAAGTATTCAATGGGAGAAGCTAATATGTTAGAATGATGAGTAATGAATGATGAATTATGAATTACAAATGTAGATGTATGATGTATGATTTTTTGATGTATGATTTACAATCTTGATTATTCAATTTTCAATTCCCCATTTTCTGTTTTCCACCTGTCTATTCACTATCCTTTCCCCTATCTTCGCCGCATGGCTAAAGAAGTTGTTTTAAGCGGTATAAGACCTACGGGATTTTTGCATTTGGGAAACTATTTTGGTGCTATGCGAAACTATGTTCGTATGCAGCATGAATATAATTGCTACTTCTTTGTTGCTAACTGGCATTCACTTACTACACACCCCGATACAACAGCATTAAAGCAGGCTGTAAACAGAGTAGTAGCAGAAAATATTGCCTGTGGTTTAGACCCTGAAAGTGTTGCTTTATATGTACAAAGCGATGTACCCGAAATTGCAGAGTTGTATTTGTACATAAACATGTTGGCATATAAAGGTGAATTGGAAAAAACTGCTTCCTTTAAAGAAAAGGTTCGCTCTCATCCTGAAAATGTTAATGCAGGTTTATTAACGTATCCTGTTTTAATGGCATCCGATATTTTAATTCATCGTGCTGTGAAAGTGCCTGTAGGTAAAGATCAGGAGCAACATTTAGAAATGGCGAGAAATTTCGTTCAGCGTTTTAATTATCGCTATGGCAATGTTTTTCCCGAACCTTATGCTTTTAATTATGGCGGAGAATTGATTAAGATTTTAGGATTAGATGGTAATGGAAAAATGAGCAAAAGTGAAAATCAATTGGCTACCTTGTATTTGGCTGATGATGATGATACCATCAGAAAAAAAATAATGAAAGCCAAAACAGACGGCGGTCCTGCTGAAACTAATGCTGTTAAGCCGGATTATATTGAGAACCTTTTTACTTTAATGAAATTAGTAAGTACCGCAGATGTTGTTCAAAAATTTGAAGACGATTTTAATAATAGCTCAACAGGAAATATTGTTATAAGATACGGTGATATGAAAAAGCAATTGGCTGAAGATATGATTGCTTTTATAAAACCGATAAGAGAAAAAGCTGCCGACCTTCAAAACGATGAAGCATTACTTGCGAAAATAATTAAACAAGGTGCAGACAAAGCAAGAGCCAGTGCCAATGAAACTATCCAGTTGGTTAGAAAAGCTGTTTTGGGCTGATTGTTGTGTGCAGAAAAATATCAACTAAACTTATTGATTGGTTAAACGATAAATATTACATTCACGTTCTTTCTTAAATCTACTTCATAAAACTGTATATAACTCAGCAATGGCTAAACCAAAGAAACCAAAACATGTAGCAGTAGCGGGCAATATAGGTGCCGGTAAAACCACATTAACAGAAATGCTGGCAAAGCATTATAAGTGGATTCCGCAGTTTGAAGATGTTGACCATAACCCTTATCTGATGGACTTTTACGAGGATATGCCACGCTGGAGTTTCAACTTACAGATATATTTTTTAAACAGCCGGTTAAATCAGTTACTCGATATTCAAAGAGGTACTGAAACCATTATACAGGACAGAACTATTTATGAAGATGCCAACATTTTTGCTCCTAACCTGCACGACATGGGCTTAATGGGTAAACGCGATTTTGAAAACTATTACAGCTTTTTTCAAACATTAAAAACAATGGTGCAACCACCGGATTTGTTGATTTATCTGAAGGCTTCTGTACCAACATTGGTAGCACAAATTCAAAAACGTGGAAGGGAATATGAAGAAAATATCCGTTTGGATTATTTAAAGAAGTTGAATGAATATTATAATAAGTGGATTGACAGTTATAAAGAAGGCCCGTTGTTAATTATTGATTGCGACAAAAATAAATTCGGCGAAAACGAAGAGCACTTGGGAGACATTATTAATAAAGTAGATGGAATGTTGTTCGGGTTGTTTTAAATAACTCAATAAAAAATTGAAGAGCATAACAGCAATGTTGTGCTTTTTTCATTTGTTATATTCCCTCGCTCCAAACAATAAACTTCCTATCCTAACCATATTGCTTCCTTCTTCAACAGCTATTATGTAATCGCCACTCATACCCATAGAAAGAATTTCTAATTTCGTATTTCGTATTTCTAATTTGCTAAACATTGATTTTAATTTCTTAAACTCACCTCTTACTTTGTTTGTATCATCACTAAAGCTTGCCATGCCCATTAAACCACAGACATTTACGTTTTTCAATCCATCTAATTCGTGTAATTGGTTTTCTAATTCGTGTAATCCAAAACCAAATTTTGTCTCCTCTTCTGCAATATGCACCTGCAGCAAACAATTAATTATTCTGTTATTTTTTACTGCCTGTTTATTAATCTCTTTTAATAAACTAATACTGTCAACACCATGAATTAAATGAACAAAAGATGCAATATATTTTACTTTATTACTTTGCAGATGACCGATAAAATGCCAGCGAATGTCTTTTGGTAATTGAGCTTCTTTTTCTACCAATTCCTGCACATAATTTTCGCCAAAATCTCTTTGTCCTGAATTGTATAAAGCCTGTATATCTGCAACAGGTTTTGTTTTACTAACAGCTACAAGTATTGTATTTGTTTGCTTTAATTCTTTTATGATTGATTGATATGCTTCTACATTAACTGACATACTGCAAAAATAAAATGTGCAGATGACATTAATCACCTGCACATTGCCCTTCCTGATTAAACTTTATTTCAAAATATTTCTGCTGATAACAATACGCTGTACCTCACTCGTACCTTCATAAATCTGTGTAATTTTGGCATCACGCATTAATCGTTCTACATGGTATTCTTTTACGAAACCATAGCCACCATGTATCTGCACAGCCTCAACAGTAACCCACATCGCTGTTTCACTTGCAAACACTTTAGCCATAGATGATGATAAATCGTAATTCAATCCGTTATCTTTTTCCCATGCAGCTTTTAAGCATAGTAATCTGGCAGCTTCAATACGTGTAGCCATGTCTGCCAACTTAAATTGTATGGCTTGATGTTGTGCAATTTCTTTACCGAATGCTTTTCTTTCTTTTGAATACTTTAATGCCAATTCATACGCACCGCTTGCAATACCTAATGCCTGAGATGCAATACCAATGCGGCCTCCGGCCAATGTTTTCATAGCAAAAGTAAAACCAAAGCCATCTGCACCCACCCTATTTTCTTTCGGTACTTTAACATCAGTAAACATTATAGTATGCGTATCACTACCACGAATACCGAGTTTATTTTCTTTGGCTGCAACAGTTACACCGGGCCAATGTTTTTCAACAATTAAAGTATTAATGCCTTTCGGGCCTTTACTGGCATCTGTTTGAGCCATTACCAAATAAACGGATGCACTGGAACCATTGGTAATCCAGTTCTTTGTTCCGTTCAGTAAATAATAATCACCTTTATCTTCTGCTGTTGTTCTTTGACTTGTTGCATCGCTGCCTGCTTCAGGTTCGCTTAATAAAAAAGCTCCGAGATATAATTCACCATCTTTTTTGCCTTGTGCAATCGGCGTAAGATATTTTTGTTTTTGTTCCTCTGTCCCGAATTCCTGCAAACCATAACAAACCAAACTATTGTTTACACTCATACAAACACTGGTACTGGCATCAATTTTACTTATTTCTTCCATCGCCAATACATAGCTTATGGTATCTAAACCGGCACCACCATATTCAGGTTTAACCATCATACCCATAAAACCCAAATCAGCTAATTTTTCCGCTTGTTCTTTAGGAAATTTCTGATGTTCATCTCTTTCAATAACGCCGGGCAAACATTCATTCACAGCAAAATCTTTGGCTGCCTGTTTTACTGCTAATTGTTCTTCGCTAAACTGCAAATGCATAATAAAAATTTGTGAGCGAAAATAAGCTAACAACCGTTAGTTAACAATAATGAAGTATTATTTTTTTGTGCTTAGCTGCAGAATAAACATTAAGCTTTGGTTGCGTCGCACACTTCAGCGTTCGTATCGCTACTCATCATAAATACTTCCTGTACAGATTATTCAATACATTCTTATCAGCATCATTCAAATACTTAGTACTGTCTTGCATAAAATGGCGTTTAAATCCACGAATGGCAGCGGTAGTATCTTTTACATCATAACCAATAATTCTTAACGCAATTACTGTATTAAAGTTAGCAGGTACTGTATCTCTTACATCATCATACCATAAGCCAAAACCCTTGTCTGCCAAAGTTTTCCAGGGAAAACGCCAGTTAGGGTCATTCTTTCTGGTTGGTGCAATATCACCATGACCGATAAAGTTAGCTGTTGGTATGCCGTAATCTTTTTTCAATCTTCCCAATAAACTAATCAAACTGTTTATCTGCAAACTGTCAAAAGGTTCAAAGCCATTATTATCTAATTCAATACCAATTGATGCCGAGTTAACATCTAACTGATTGCCCCAACGGCTTACACCTGCATGCCATGCCCGCATATAATCATTCAGCATATGATGTATGGTTCCGTCTTTACAAATAACATAATGAGCACTAACCTTAGAAGCTACCGTGGTAAAGGTTTTCAATGTTTGCTCGCAACTGTTTTGTGCCGTGTGATGTATAATTACATAACTCGGTTTACGCAAGTTAAAATTGGTTGTACCAACAAAATAAGCGGGTTGTTTTATAGAGTCTGTTGTATCTGTAGTTGGCCTTAACAATAATTCTTTAGCAAATGCTTTTGCCTGTTGTTTATAAGATTTATTGGTTTCAGCATAAGGTTTCGGGGAGCATGCATAAATAAAAATTATTATGCCCAATAATGCAGTTAATTGCTTCATGGTGTGTTTGTTTGGGAATATGCAATATAAGTTAAAAGCTTTTGTTATCAACTTGTGCATTTCATGGCTTCAACTGTTGCGTCGCACACTTCAACATTATCATTTCAATGAAAAAGCCTCCAAATTTGGAGGCTTTAAATAAAAACATCAACCGTTTATTTTATACCGAAAGCTTTTTTCACTTTCGCTACATAATCTAATTTTTCCCAGGTAAATAATTCAACTTTTACTTTCTTCACTTTACCATCAGGAGATTTAAATGTTTTTTCAACTACTTCATTCTTTCTTCCCATATGTCCATACGCAGCAGTTTCGCTGTATATCGGTGTACGTAATTTCAAACGTTGCTCAATAAAGTATGGACGCATATCAAACACACTTTCTACAATCTTTCCTATTTCACCATCAGTTAAATTAACTTTTGCTGTACCGAATGTATTTACATTGATAGAAGTTGGTTGAGCAACACCGATAGCATAAGAAACCTGTACCAATACTTCGCTTGCAACACCTGCTGCCACTAAGTTTTTAGCAATATGGCGGGTTGCATAAGCAGCACTTCTATCTACTTTACTTGGGTCTTTACCACTAAAAGCACCACCACCATGAGCACCCTTACCACCATAAGTATCAACAATAATTTTTCTTCCTGTTAAACCTGTATCGCCATGCGGGCCGCCGATTACAAACTTACCTGTTGGGTTAATATGGTATTTAATATTGTTATTGAAAAGCTTCGCATATTTTTTATACTTGGCTTTTACTCTCGGAATTAAAATGTCAACAATATCTTTTTTAATTTTAGCCAACATTTTTTCTTCTGTATCAAAATCGTCATGTTGAGTTGATACAACAATGGCATCAATTCTTACAGGCACATTGTTATCATCATACTCTAATGTTACCTGAGATTTTGCATCGGGACGCAAATATTTTATTTGTTTATTTTCTCTTCTTAATGCTGCTAACTCAATTAAAATTTTATGAGCTAAATCTAAAGCCAAGGGCATGTAATCATCTGTTTCATTGGTCGCGTAACCGAACATCATACCTTGGTCACCCGCACCTTGTTCTTCTTTTTTCTTTCTGTCAACACCTTGGTTAATATCAGCTGATTGTTCGTGGATAGCAGATAAAATACCGCAACTGTTTGCTTCAAACATATATTCACTCTTAGTGTAACCTATTTTACGAATTACACCGCGGGCAATTTCCTGAACATCTAAATAAGCTTTTGATTTCACTTCACCTGCAAGCACTACCTGACCTGTTGTTACTAAAGTTTCGCAAGCCACTTTTGATTGTGGGTCGAATGCTAAAAAGTTATCAATTAACGCATCTGAAATCTGGTCCGCAACTTTATCGGGATGACCTTCAGAAACACTTTCAGAAGTAAATAAATAAGGCATGATTAATTTAATTTGAATTTAATGGCAGCAAATATAACAGTTCATTGCTTATAAAAAACAAACAACCCTACTGAATTAGTAGGGTTGTGAATTTATTTAGAAATACTGTTGTATAACTCTATGTATTCGCTCAGGTCTGTATCCCATCCACTGAACGGTAACACTTTCTTACCGCGTACTTTGCTAAACTCTTCAACTAATTTCTTGTCTGGTTTTTCAGCACCAAAAGTAATAGCATCTGCATACGTAGCACCACCTTTAAACATAGCAGTGTTATTAACATCTTTAAACACTTCTAAATCTTTAGAAGTAACATTGGCATTAATAACTGCCCTTTTCAAAAAGTCTGCTCCCAGTTTTTCTTTAAAAGTGTTTTCACCAATTGTAAAAATTACTTTGCTGTTACCAAAAACAGGCTCACGTTTATAAGCAGTTTTAATGTAACATGGAATCAGTCCGCTCATCCACCCACTGCAATGAATGATATCGGGGGCCCAACCGAATTTCTTTACTGTTTCCAAAGCTCCTTTAGCAAAGAAAATAGAACGTAGTCCGTTATCATCAAACCACTTTTCATCTTCATCATGAAAAATAAATTTCCTTTTAAAGAAGTCTTCATTCTCTAAAAAATAAACCTGCAACCTTGCATTGGGCAATGAAGCTACTTTAATCTGTAAAGGATAATCGTCATTATCAACGGAAACATTAATACCACTTAATCTTACTACTTCATGCAATCTGTGGCGGCGTTCATTAATAACTCCAAAACGAGGCATTATGCAACGAACTTCTAAACCACTATCGTTACTTTTTATTGCCAACTTGTTTACCATTTCGGCAAACTCGGTTAATTCCAGGTAGGGCGACATTTCGGTGGCAATGAATAAAATTCTTTTCTTTGACATCAGTTATAGCCGGGTTTTTTACGACAAAAGAGTTGCGAAGGTAAATAAATTAAGCCGAAAATCAATTCAAACTCAAACCCCAACTGAAATTTAGAGATGATTTTATATAAAAAAACTAACGACCTAAGCCGGAAAATAGCACAATTAAAGAATGAAAAAAGCTTTACAATCGGCTTTGTTCCAACAATGGGAGCTTTACACAACGGCCATATTTCTTTGATTGAAAAAAGTAAGCTGGAAGCTGATATTACAGTTTGCAGCATTTTTGTAAATCCTACACAATTCAATGACAGTAAAGACTTTGAGAAGTACCCTGTAACTATTGAAGAAGATATTTATCAATTAGAAACTGCAGGATGCGATATATTATTTTTACCCAGTGTTGATGAAATATATCCGCATGGTTTAGCTTTAAAAAAAGTGTATGCATTGGGTGAACTGGAAAATATTTTAGAAGGAAAATTCAGACCCAATCATTTTCAGGGCGTTTGCCAAGTGGTCGAAAAACTGCTTGAAATTGTTCAACCCCATCAAATATTCATGGGTCAAAAAGATTATCAACAATGTATGGTTGTAAAAAAATTATTACAGCTTATTGATAATACAACAACGCAACTCATTCTTTCAGCAACACAGCGTGAGCAGTCCGGCCTGGCCATGAGCAGCAGAAATATAAGGCTGAGTAATGAAGCAAAGTATAAAGCAACTGCCATTTTTCAATCGCTTCAATTCATAAAAAACAATATCAACAATACTTCTCTTCAACAATTAACAGAACAGGCAAAAGAAAATCTTATCAATACAGGTTTTGAGAAGATTGATTATATAAGCATTTGCAATGCCGAAGATTTAAGTGAACTAAAAAATTATCACCCTTCTACAAAAACAGTTGTATTAATTGCAGCTTTTATTGAAGGAGTAAGATTAATTGACAATATTGTTTTTTAATGAAACATTGTATGCTTTTATAATTACAAGTTTTGTACTGTAAATTGCGTTACCTTATTTAAGCATGAAAAAAACATTATCAGCTGCCATAAAATATATTTTCTTCCTTGGATTAGGAGTTTTTTTGGTATGGTGGAGTTTACATCAAATACCGGATGCTAAGTGGGATGAATTTATACATGCCCTTACCAATGCAAGGTTTTGGTTGATTGCTCCTGTGTTTTTAATTCTTACTGCAAGTCATATTTTAAGAGCATTACGTTGGAAAATTTTAATGCAGCCAATGGGTTATAATCCAACAGGCAGGAATACTTTTTTTGCAGTAATGATTGGCTATCTGGCAAACCTTGCCATACCAAGGCTGGGTGAAGTTTTAAAATGTACAATTCTTGCCCGTTATGAAAAAGTGCCCGCAGAAAAATTAGTAGGGACTATTGTTGCAGAAAGAGCTTTTGATGTTATTTCTCTCGCAACAGTTTTCATTATTTCATTTGTATTGCAATATGATATTGTTGGCGAATATGCAAGAGAAGTAATAACAGAATTATTTAAAACAAAAACAGGCAACTTTTCAACCTACAAAATAATTATAGCAATTGTTGTTGTTGCCGTAATTGTCGTTGCATTAAAAATTTGGTTTAAACAGTTTGCCCATTTAAAAATTGTTATTGCTGTTAAAAAAATTCTGAGAGGTATTTGGGAAGGATTAAGCAGTATTAAAAATGTGCAACAAAAAGGATTGTTTATTTTTTACTCGGCAAGTATCTGGGCTTTATATATCGGCGGAACATGGGTTGGCTTATATGCCACACAAGGTACAGCAGGCTTGGGTTTGAAGGATGCTGTAACTGCTTTGGCATTTGCAAGTATCGGTATGATAGTAACTCCGGGTGGTATTGGTGCCTATGCTTATTTTATGGCAAAAGTTTTAGAAAAAAGCGATATTCCATTTACATTAGGTTATGCAAACGGAACCTTGCAATGGTTTGCACAATTTGCCATTGTTACCATTGTTGGCTTTACCTGTTTAATACTATTGCCAATACTTAATAAAGAAAAAAAGATTACCAATGAAACAAGTACAAGCCATTAATAAAAAAATTTATTCTTTAACAGAATTAAAACATGTAGTCATTGCATGGAAAACTATTGGCAAAACAGTTGCCTTTACCAACGGTTGTTTTGATATTTTACATGAAGGGCATATTTTTTCTTTATCGCAGGCAGCTAAAGAAGCTGATTATTTAATTGTGGCATTAAATACAGACAGCAGTGTAAAAAGATTAAAAGGTGAAGAAAGACCGATTAATAATGAACACAGCCGCAGTTTATTAATAGCAAGCCTAATAATGGTTGATGCCGTTGTGTTGTTTGATGAAGATACGCCGCTAAATGTTATATCAACCCTATTACCCGATGTATTGGTTAAAGGCGGTGATTATACAGTTGAACAGATTGTTGGCTCTAAAGAGGTGATAGCTAATGGCGGCAGGGTTGTTATTAATCCGATTATAGAAGGTTTTTCAACAACGGGGATAATTAATCATATCAAGCAATCATACTCATAAATCATAATCTTATTAATGAAAAAAGCGATACTATTTGTTTCCTTCTTTTTAGTGATTTCAGCATACACCAATGCACAATTGGCTGTTACGAAAATGTTTGGAAAAAATGCTGATAAAGTTAATTTAGGTTATGGAGGTTTTGTGGGGCTTACTATACCTATCGGTAATTCCGAAAATAAAAGTATCAAACTAGAAATTGTTGACTTTTCTATATTTCCGCTAAAGAAACAATTGGTTTCTGATACTATTGAGATTGGTTATGTTTCTATTAAAGCAGGATATAAATATGTTTTCAGTGAAACAAAAACAGGCTTTTATGTAGAACCGCAAATCGGTTGGTGTAAAGTTTTTACAGAATCAACAAAAACATACGGTGATAATTTACCAAGTTCTAAAGAAGGAATTGCACTTGCATTTGAAGCCGGATACAGCCTTGAAGTTGGACAAAGAGGCAATAGTTTTGACTTTGGTTTGAAGTATGAAACAGATATTGCAGGTAAATATTTCACAATAAGTTCTTTAGGCTTAAAAGTAGCCTACAACTTTCATCTTTTTAAAAGTAGATAGTAGTCAATAGAGTATTACAAAAAACGGCTTGCATATTTGCAAACCGTTTTTTATAAATAAAAATAATTACAGGATTATTTCAACTGCATATCACTAACAATACCTTTTATCTTTCCTTGCAGTTCTGCAAATTGAGTATCAAACTCTTCTTTATTTTTTAATTTTGTTTTTACGCTGAAATAGAATTTAATCTTTGGCTCTGTACCACTTGGGCGTGCAGAAATTTTGCTGCCATCTTCTGTTACAAATTGCAATACATTGCTTTTCGGTAAATCGATTGTCCAGCTATCACCGCTTTCAAAGTCTTTCCCAACCTGCTTTTCATAATCTAATATTTCAACTACCTTGCTACCGTTAATGGTTGCTGGTGGTGTTTTTCTGAAGCCTTCCATCATATCGGCAATTTCTTTCTGTCCGTTCATTCCTTTCTTGGTAATGCTTATTAATTCTTCGTAATAAAAACCATACTGCACATACATTTCAATCAACTTATCAAATAAAGAACTGCCATTTGCTTTTTCATAAGCAGCCATTTCGCATAATAAGGCAACTGCACTTACTGCATCTTTATCACGTACTTTATCACCAATCATTAAACCAAAACTTTCTTCACCGCCAACTATATAATTTTCTTCATTTTCTTTTTCAGCAATTAAAGAAGCAATCCATTTAAAGCCTGTTAATACATTATAACAATTAACATCATTTTCTTTGGCAACTTCATTAATCATTTCAGTAGTAACGATTGTTGAAATAACCATATCGTTCGGCTTGGCAATACCTTTCTTTTTTCTTGCTTCAATCATGTAGGCAAAAGCCAATACCGCTGTTTGGTTTCCGTTCATTAAAACCCATTCACCTTTATGATTTTTTACACCCACCCCTACTCTGTCTGCATCAGGGTCTGTTCCTAATAAAATATCAGCCTCCAATTCCTGAGCTTTCTTTAAGCCAATGCTCATGGTTTCTTTTTCTTCCGGATTCGGATAAGCCACTGTAGGAAAATTTCCATCGGGTGTTGCCTGTTCTTCAACTACATGCACATTGGTAAAACCGAATGCCTGCAATACTTTCGGCACTAAGGTGATACCCGTACCATGTATTGGTGTATAAACAATTTTTAAATCATGTTGCTTGGCAATTACTTCCGGGTAAACACTCAAACTCTTCACCATTTCAATGTATTGTTCATCCATTTCTTTACCCATAATAGTAATGTTGGCTTCGCCACCTGTCCATTTCACATCATCAACACTTGATATAGCTTCAACCTCTTTAATTACATTTTTATCGTGCGGCGGAACTAACTGTGCACCATCATCCCAATAAGCTTTATAACCATTGTATTCTTTAGGATTATGAGATGCAGTACAAACAACACCACCTTTACAACCCAATGTTCTTATAGCAAAACTTAATTCAGGCGTTGGTCTTAATGCTTCAAACAAATACACTTTAATGTCATTGGCAGCAAAAACATTGGCAGTTGTTTCAGCAAAAAATCTGCTGTTATTTCTGCTATCATGACCGATAGCTACTTTTATTTCACCATCAAAACTTTTCTTTAAATAATTAGCAAAACCTTGTGTTGCCATACCCACTGTATATTTATTCATACGGTTGGTACCAACACCCATAATGCCACGCAAACCACCTGTACCGAATTCAAGGTTGCGGTAAAAACTATCTTCTAATTCTGCAGGGTTTTCTTTTTGCAGTTTCTCAATAGCATCTTTTGTGGCAGCATCGTAATTGCCGTTAAGCCATGTGTTTACATTTTCTAAGGCTGTAGCATTCATGTGGTTTGTTTTAAAAGTTTGATGATTGGATATTTTTAACGTGAATGGAGAAACGTGAGTAGTGAAATATTCATAGTTTAAATTCATGCCTCACGATTCACTTCTCACAAAAACTATTCTCCCAAAAACTGTGTTTGGTCAGGCAGTGTTACCGAAATTTCACCGCTTCCCTCCTGCAACACACATTGGCAACCTAATCGTGAATTTATTCTCGGACTGATGGCTCTGTCAATAAAATCTTCTTCTCTGTCACTCAATTCTTCTAAGTAATCCATTCCCTGTTCAACATATAAATGGCAGGTACTGCAGGCACATACAGCACCGCAGTTATGATGCAGCTCAATACCGTTATCTAATAATATTTCTAAAAGACTATCTCCAGGCTTTATATCAGTTAAAGTTACCGGCTCTTTTCCCTTCTGTTCAAATTTAACGTTGATGTTGTACATAATATTTTTTGTTCGGCGGCAAAAATATTTCAATTCAAACTATAACACTAAGATTTATTGAATGAAATATTTAGTAGAAAAAGAGTTGGTGTTTTAAAAAATTCCTTTAGGTTTGTGCAAACGTTTGCAAACGAACGTTAGTTAAATTAGTTTATTTCGGTTGCTTGCTCATAAATAAATCCTGCACGGTTTGCCCTGCGGGATTTCTTGTTTTAAAAAAGTTTAAAGGTTCAAAAGTTTAAGGTTTAAAGTTTCCACCCAATTCCTAATTCCCATTTTCCAATTCCTACTTTCCACTTGCTGCTTTCAACTTTATGATATTCTCACTTATCATTTTATACAACTCATGTTGAGATGGATATTTTTCCAACAATGACAAATGCTTATTAACGGTTGCCATATCTCCTCTTACTGCAGGACCTGTAAATACTTCTGATGGATGATAATGCTGCAATCTGTTGGCAGTTTCTTCAATTAAGCTTTGTATTAAACTGAAATCTAAATGCTCTGCTTTACAAAAGTTGGCACTTTGCAAATACATAAAGTTGGTAAAGTTGCAGGCAAATACACAGGCAACATGCAGTTTCACTCTTGCTTCATCATTACCTCTTGCTGTTTTATTGCTGATAGCTAAAGCCAATGCTTCAATCTTTTGAATGGTTGTTTCATTATTACCATCAATTAAAAAAGGAATGGGTGTTTCATCGCTCATTACTTTTCTTAAACTCTGTACAGGATATAAAACACCATATTCATTGCTCGTCTTCAAAACATCTATACTTACAGAGCCTGCTGTATGTATAATCAATTTGTTATTAAAGTTTATATGCGGTGATATTTCAACTAATGCTTTATCGCTTACACATATAATATATACGTCTGCATTTTTTGATAGTTGCTCAATATTATTTATCGGTTTAGCATTTACTAAATTGCATAACTCAACAGCATTGGCTTCCGTTCTGCTGTACACTTCATGAATGGTAAATCCATTTTTATAAAATCGTTTAGCTAACACAGTAGCCACATTACCTGAACCGATAAAACTTAGCAACATATCTTTGATTTAATGATGAAGTTAAAATTTAAGCAAAAAATTGCTGTTGGCTTTTACAAAACTAAGTTTAAAGCCTATGCGTTGGTAAGCAAAGAAAAAGCAGTGGAGAAAGTATTTGAATTATTCTGCACGCCTTACAGCGGTAAACCTAAACGCAAAGCTCCGCCTGCATTTCATAAGGCTGAAAAAGTGAGTGTTGTTGTAAACGGATTAACTGTAAGAGGCTGGAATTGGAAACCTTCAAACTCAACCGGCAAAAAAATTTTAATAGTGCATGGGTTTGACAGTTGCAGCTATAAGTTTGAAAAATATGTTTTGTTGTTACAGCAAAGCGGTTTTGAAGTATTGGCTTTTGATGCTCCGGGTCATGGTATTAGTGATGGTAAATTTTTAAATGTACTGCTCTACAAACAAACACTATTAGCCATTAATGAAAAGTATGGCAGCTTTTACGGCATCATGGCTCATTCAGTCGGGGGATTGGCTGCCTCTGTTGCCGCTGAAGAATTACAAACATTAAACAAGATAGTTTTAATTGCACCGGCTACTGAAACAAAAACAGCTACTGAAAACTTTATTGACTTTTTGCAATTGGGTGCAGCAATGACAAACGACTTGCTTGCATACATTGAAAAATTTGCCAACAAACCCATTTCTTATTTTTCTGTTACAAGGGCAGTTGAAAATATTAAAGCCGAAATTTTTTGGCTGCACGATGAAGATGATATTATTTGCCCTATAAAGGATGTACAGCCGGCTATCGCCAAACACTTACCCCACCTGCATTTCAGCATAAGTAAAGGATTAGGCCATAATAAAATTTACAGAGACAACAGCGTCGCTAAAAGCATTGTTACCTTTTTTGAAAATTAGTTAAGATTTTTTTCTGTTTAAATGTTTCTTCTAATATTGCATCGAAGGAAATACGAAAATTGAAGGTCGAAAATCGAAAAGCAGGTAAGTATATGGCAAAGAATTTATTGATTGTTGAGTCTCCGGCAAAAGCGAAAACCATTGAAAAAATCTTAGGTAAAGATTTTGAAGTGAAAAGCTCTTTTGGGCATATACGCGATTTGGAAAAAGATGAAATGGGTATTGATATATCCAACAAATTTCAACCGCGTTATATTGTTCCCGCAGATAAAGCAAAAGTGGTGAGCGATTTAAGAAAAGCTGCTAAAGGAAAAGAAGTCTGGTTAGCATCGGATGAGGACCGTGAAGGAGAAAGCATCAGCTGGCATTTGGCTGAAGTATTGGGTTTAGACCCCCGCACAACCAAACGTATCGTGTTTCATGAAATTACTGCACCTGCTATTAAAAGGGCTGTTGAAACTCCGAGGAATATTGATATGAACTTAGTGAACGCTCAACAGGCAAGACGTGTGTTAGACAGAATTGTAGGTTTTGAGTTAAGCCCGGTATTATGGCGGAAAATAGGCATGCAGCGTGGCTTAAGTGCAGGCCGTGTACAGAGTGTAGCGGTAAGATTAATTGTAGAAAGAGAAAGAGAAATCAATCAGTTTATTGCCGAAAGCACTTATAAAATTGAAGCTGTTTTTACTGCGAAAGACATTAATAATAAAGAGGTAAACTTTAAAGCAGAAGGCCCTGAAAAATTAGCAACACTTCCGCAGGCACAGGCTTTTTTAGAGAGTTGTAAAAATGCTGTTTATACAGTTAAAGATATTCAGGTAAAACCTGCCAAACGCACACCGGCACCGCCTTTTACCACATCTACCTTGCAGCAGGAAGCCTCCAGAAAATTAGGTTACGGTGTAAGTAAAACTATGTTACTGGCTCAGAAATTATACGAAAGCGGTTACATTACTTACATGCGTACTGATAGTGTTAACCTGAGTGACTTAGCCAGAAGAGATATACAGGATCAGGTAACCAATAGCTATGGTGAAAAATATTTTCAATACAGAAAATATAAAAATAAAAATGAGAGTGCTCAGGAAGCTCACGAAGCTATTCGCCCAACTTACATGAGCAACAGAACAGTTGATGATATTGATACTAAAAAATTATATGAATTAATCTGGCGTAGAACCATTGCCAGCCAGATGAGTGATGCTGAATTTGAAAAAACAATTGCCAAAATTAATATCAGTACCAATAAAGAAGAATTAACTGCAACCGGTGAGGTATTAAAGTTTGATGGCTTTTTAAAAGTGTATTTTGAAGGTAAAGATGATGAAGACGAAGAAGATACTGAAGGCATGTTGCCACCGTTAACTGTTAATCAAACCTTAGATTTTAAAGAATTAACTGCAACAGAAAAATTCAGCAGACCGGCACCGCGTTATACCGAAGCATCATTGGTTAAGAAGTTAGAAGATTTAGGTATCGGTCGCCCTTCTACTTACGCTCCTACTATTTCAACCATTATTAAAAGAAATTATGTAGAGAAGCGTGACAAAGAAGGTATTAAGCGGGATGTAAATATTTTAAAACTCACTTCAGCACAAAATATTACTAAACAGATTATTCAGGAAAATACGGGTGCAGAGAAAGGAAAATTATTCCCTACCGATTTAGGCAATGTTGTTACAGATTTTCTGAAACAACATTTTGATAAGGTAATGGATTACAGTTTTACTGCATATATTGAACAGGAGTTTGATGAAATTGCTGATGGTAAAATGCAGTGGACGAATATGATTGGCGAGTTCTACAATCCTTTTCATACCAATATTGAACATACTTTAGAAAATGCTGAACGTGCCAAAGGTGAACGTGAATTAGGCATTGATGAAGCAACAGGCAAGAAAGTGGTTGCACGAATGGGAAGATATGGGCCGATGGTACAAATTGGTGATGCCAATGATGAAGAAAAACCTCGCTTTGCAAAATTGAAACCAACGCAAAGTATTGAAACCATTACGTTTGAAGAGGCAATGGATTTATTTAAGTTACCCAGAGTTATTGGTGAATATGAAGGTTTAGAGTTAAGTGTAAATGTGGGAAGATTCGGGCCGTACATAAAATTAGGCGAGCAGTTTATCTCCATTCCCCGCGGTGAAGATTTGTATGAAATGGAATTAGACAGAGCTATTGCATTGATTAATGAAAAAGAAAAAGCCGATGCTCCCGTTGCTGAATATGAAGGTAAGCCAGTAACAAAAGGCAAAGGGCGTTTCGGGCCTTTTATTAAGTGGAATGATTTGTTTATTAATGTACCGAGGCGTTATAATTTTGATAACTTAAGCAATAATGATATTAAAGAATTAATTGAAGCGAAGGTTGATAAAGAAGCTAACCGATTTATACAACAATGGCCTGCTGAAAAAATTGCTATTGAAAATGGAAGATGGGGGCCGTTTATACGTTTCGGTAAACTAATGCTGAAACTAACCAAGAAAGCTGACGGCACTAAATATACAGCCGAAGAATTAGCAACAGTAAGCATTGATGAAGTAAAGAGAATGATTACAGAGCAGGTTCCAACTGCCTTTGAAAAGAAAACAAAAGCTGCGAAGCAAGCAGCTAAAAAGAAATAAAAAAATCCCGCAGGTGTTGCGGGATTTTTTGTTTTGATTGAGTAAAGAAATTCTTGTTTTTCAATTGTTGAGTTTTGTATATTTAAAAAAGTAAGTTTTACTGAAATAAACAACCCATAAGCAATATAGTGTATATTTATAAATTGGCTGTAATTTTATGAAGACCCTACAAACGATAACGACTTTATTGATTTGTTTTACCTCATTCGGACAGGGGAAAATTTTTTATAATGTACTTAAAGCAGATGGAGATAGCACTTTCTGGTTTAAATATCAAACAACAATTGCTCAAAAACTTAAACTACCTCTTTTAGATACTTCTACAAAGACTGAATATTTCCGCATCTGGACAAACAAACAAGCTATAGACCTTTGGCAAGAAAAAGATGGTGAATTTAAAAGTATGCTTACTACTTGGACAGATGAATACCCCCCATATAATGAAGAACCAACAAATCGAACATTCATAAAGACAAAACAGATAAGCGGAGATTCTTTGCTGATGCTGAGAGAGCTTTTGATATCAAATGATATTTTGTTTTTACCCACTGATGATTCAATCAAAGGATGGCAAAAAGGTGTTGACGGTAATACATACATTATTGAGCATTCTAAGAAAGACAGCTATTCATTTAAGAGCTATTGGACACCAAAGGCACAGGACTCTTTGAAAGAGGCTATTCTAGTACAAACTTTTGTCGATAGTGTCTTGAATCTTACAAATGCACAAACATTTTGGAAGGAGTTTTCAAAGGAAATACCATTTGAAAGCTATTACAATGGCGGGCCAAGTGTTACAATTAGAATTCTGACCGAGAAACAACGGAAAGAATACAAGAAGGAACGACAAAACTACCGCCAACAGCAGATTCCAAAAACCAAGGTTGGAAAACAATAACTTTCCGCCGCTGTTGGTGTTCTTCACCAACGGCATTCAAATAAAGTAAAATCGTTGTTGGTCGAAAGACACAACATCGGCAGGTAATATTAAAGTGTTTACTATTCCTTCCAACAATATCTCTCGCAGAGGACACTGCAAACAGCACATAACTGCCTTCCTTCCCAGCAATGTCTCTCGCAGAGGACATTGCGTTCATCAATAACTTTGTTATACATCAATCGAAAAGTAAAAAATAACAAAATAAAAAATGAACAAAATAGCAATCATTACAGGAGTAAGCCGGGAAATGGGACTTGGCTATGAAACAGCCAGACAACTCAAAGAACTTGGCTTTAAAGTCATCATTACTGCAAGAGACTTTGATAAAGTTTCAAATCTTGCCGAACAACTTAAAGTAATGGCAAAACAATTGGACGTTACAAACGACCATTCAGTAAACAATTTGGCGAAAGAAGTTGAAAATGAATTTGGCAAATTAGATGTGCTTGTAAATAATGCAGGAGCATTTTTTGACCAAGGCGGAGAACCGCTTTCAACCGATTTGCAATTTGTAAAAGACGCTTTTGATACCAATCTTTTAGGTGCATGGAGAATGATTAAAGCATTTCACCACTTACTTGAAAAAAGTGACAGCCCGAGAATTGTAAATGTTTCAAGCGGTGCAGGTTCGTTTGGTGACCCGGTATTCGGGCTTGCACATCATTTCAGTAAAGTACCTGTTTATGGAATTACAAAACTTGCTTTAAATGGGTTGACAGTAAAAGTGGCTACACAATTGAAAGGAAGCAAAATCAAAATAAATTCGGTTGACCCCGGTTTCACCGCAACCTATCCGGGTACGGAAAATTATGGAGCAAGACCGGTAAGTGAAGGAGCAAAAAGTATTATTTGGGCAATAACAATTCCGGACGATGGACCAAGCGGTGAATTTTTTAGAGATGGACAAACATTAAGTTGGTAGGTAATGGCAGTTCACAATAACATAAAAACTTATTACGCTCCCGCAGGTGTTGCGGGATTTTTTATTTTCAGCAACACATAACCGCCGACGAGATAGAAGCCGTCGTCGGGGTTTGCAACCCTGTCAACGGCTCTAAGCCTTTGCAACGGTTACTCATAAAAAACAATTATCTTTCTAAAAAACCTTCATCATGCCGATAAAAAATCTCTTTGCAGTATGCTTAGTTGCCATATGCTCCGCATTCAATCTTAAACCTGATACTTCAAAAAATCCTGTTGTTCATTTTGAAGTGGGTTGTAAAGATTTAGCTGCCACTACTAAATTTTATACAGAAACATTTGGCTGGAGCCCAACCCCTGCAACGCTTTCATCCAACTTAAACACCAATTCAACTGAAGGTATTCAGGGGCATATTGTTGCCTTGGGGCATGAGCCGAATAACTATGTTACTTTTTATATTCAGGTAGCGGATATTAAAACTACGCTTACTAAAATAGAAGCAGCGGGCGGTAAAAAAATTATTGGCCCACTACCGCTACCCAACGGAAAACAATTTGCCTGGTTTAAAGACAATGAAGGAAATATGATTGGTTTAACTACGCCATAAAATAAATTATTACAACCGCCGACGAGGTTAAAACCGTCGTCGGGGTTTGTTACCCTGTCAACGGCTCTAAGCCTTGACTGCGGTTTGGTTGAGATATTAAAACTGTTTCATCAGTTTATTGCCAACAGCACATTGCAAACAAAGTTTTTTATTGCAATAATTATTTTTTAAATGGATGAGTGCCTGAGAATCTAATGCTGATTGATTTTCAATTTTTTGATTTTCGAATGCAGCAGTAATGGTATTATGTTCCGGTGATAACTGCATTAACCATTGTAATGCTTTTTGTTTATACTTCTCATCTTTAGTGTACAAGCCATAAGCAAATAAAATAGGAATAAAAGTATTAATGATAATATTATCAATCATTTCACTTCCCAATTGCTTTTGCCTTAAAGCTGTTGGTTTATCAAACACATAATGATAAAGCCAGTAATCATTAGCCTCAACAGTTAATAGTGTTTTTATTTCTTTTAAACTATCAGTTTCTTTTACTACTGAAAACAAATGTGTTGACTGCTGAATAAACTTTGCTAATTGAGCTAAACGTATAGTTGGAAAATTAGCCGGCCTCATTCTTAAAAAATAAGGTGTTTGCACTGTTGATTGCAGTTGGTATTTCTTTTGTAAAAACTGATATTCTTTTTTCAGCATTATTGGATATACTTCTTCAAAATCTTCATTCAATAAATTAACTGTTCCCAATAAAATAGCTTCTAACTGGTTAATCTGTTGTTTATGTTTTGCCAGCACATTTACAGAAATATATTTTGCCATTTGCATAAATATTTCTGCATTTACTTTCAATCCGAAATTATAAGCAAGCATCCACCAGAAAACTTCTTCCCAATGGTGGTTGCTTTCTTCAAACAACGACAAAACTTTTTTAGCTTTTACCTCCATTCTTTCAATTGCTAATCTTTCTTTCCATTTTATCCATTCAAATTCATTCAATACAATTAATAAATTATTGCATGGAATAGCAGCTTGCGAGTTCATTAATTCTTCATATCGTTTCAATAAAACTTTAGCAACACGTTCCTGCAAGCAAAGGGTTGGAACATGAGGTATGGCTTTATCGTTTTGCCAAACAACATGCAGAATAATATTGTTATAATTAGAATCGAGATTGTGATTGTGTTTATACCAATCAGATGACAAGCAGTGCAGCTCTATATTTCCTGCCAATACAATATCATTCACTATAACCTTTGCCTGCAAAAAATCGGGACCTTGATTATGATTAAGCTGACCTTGATAGATGATTTGTAAAGTTTCACCGTTTTCAGTAAACAAATCACTCTTATTAAAGTACTGAAACTGCCAGATGAATTGTAGTAATTTTTCCGTCATAAAAGTAGTTTATGAAGGAGGTAGTATTATAAGCGACAAGTGAAAATAAGAAAATAAAATTGATAAGAACAACAACAAATATTAAAACCTACAAATTTTATAGATAAATCTCTATAAACTATGTAGTGTTTGTACTACTTTACTTACGGGCAAGCCCATTACATTATAAAAATCGCCTTTAATTTGCTTTATACCCACAACACCAATCCATTCCTGTATAGCATAAGCACCGGCTTTATCGTAGGGTTTGTACTTTTCTACATAAAATTCAATCTGCTCTTGTGTTAATGTATAAAATTCAACTGCTGTTGTATCTGCAAAGGCAATTTCTTTCTCTTCATGCAATATTACAACACCTGTTATAACTGTATGTGTGTTTCCTGAAAGAGATGATAAAATGGTAATAGCTTCTTCTTTACTATTCGGCTTACCTATAATTGTATTATTTAAAACAACAACTGTATCTGCTGCAACAATAGTTTGATTGTTATGTGCTAATTTATTTTTTATAGCCAATGCTTTTTGCCTTGCAATAAAAACAGGAACTTCTTCAATAGCTAAATCAGCAGAAAAGCTTTCATCAGCTTCGCTTACCATCACTTCAAAATCAATTTCAGCCCATTCTAATAATTGTTTTCTACGGGGAGATTGTGAAGCCAGTATTATTTTTTTCAACTGAAATAAATTTAAAAATAGAAGAATAACATACTTACAATTCCTGTAAACATAACCAATTTAATAACGCTGCTTAATGAGTGAAACTGTTGGGGTGAGTATGCTGCAAACAATTGCCTGAAAATATATACCAAGGGGGCAATAATAAGAATAACAGAATAAAAAATACTAATCCACCAACCGAAGGTAACAGCATATAATTGCAGTATAACCAATGCAGCAATTAATACAATTAACCAAACAGCTACAAAAACTTTAGCAGCATTAACGCCCCAAACTATCGGCATGGTTGTACAGCCGTATCTCCTGTCCCCTTCCATATCTTCCATGTCTTTTACCACTTCTCTTACCAAAGAAATTACAAAAGCAAAACAGGTATATAAAATACCCAACCGCATAATTTTTCTTAAAGCAAAAAAATCTGTTGAAGAAACATGTATAAATACGCTGAACTCAATTAAGCTTACTACCATAATAAGCCATGCCGATAATGCAGAAACCAAAATATTACCAACTAAAAACTTTTTCTTTAAACTTACTGAATACAAAAACAATAAAACAACACAACTAAGGTTGGCAAAAGCAATCCACAAAATTCTGGTTTTGTATGAAATATAAATACCAATAATTATGCTTGCAACACTTAGTAATAAATGCCAGAAAATAATCCATCTTCTGCTGATGTATTTTTCTACAATTACTTTTTCAGGCTTATTTATTTTATCAATATTCAAGTCGAAATAATCATTAATAATATTACCGCCTGCAGCTCCTAATAAACTGCTGAAAGTAAGCAGTGCCAGCATGCCGTTTGATAATATCGGTTTTAAACCCGCAGCATGTAAAGCGGGGACTGCAATACAATAGAAAAACATAACCTGTGTTAATGCTATAAAAACAAGGTTAGGCCAGCGGATAATTTTTAAAAAGGCTGCTGTTAGTTTCAAACAAAAAATATAAAGTGATGCAATGGATTATTTCCGATTGTCTCTCCATTCATAAACCCAACTGCTTTGTATCATTTCTAAATGACCTTCATTGCTTTGTTCGCGTGTACCAACAAAGCCGGGTAATTGCAAAACCCATTCTAATAAATCTGTAAAACGTACACGGTAAATTTTTGATTCGGTAAACTCATCGCCAAACTTTTCATACAGCTTCAATGCTATATCTTCATAATCATTCCAATGTATAGGAGGTTCAAAAGTTGCCATGTTATTGTTTTGTTATGCAAAATAGTTGCAGCAAAAGCAAATAACCAAATTTTAATAGTTAAGTTATATAGGCATTAGAAATTTATATTTGATAGAAATAAAGTTTTATGCAGCGTTTAAACAAACCATTTTTATTAATAGTTGCACTGCTTGAATGGTTTGCTGTATCAACACAGTTCTACTTTACAATCAGCAACAGGTTACAACCTTTAACAGAAACGCTGATTCGCTTTTTCAGCTACTTTACTATTCTTACCAATTTAATGATTGCTATTTATTGCAGCGTTCTTTTATTAAAGCCATTAAGTAAAACAGGTTTATTTTTTTCACAACAAAAAAATACGACTGCTGTTACTGTTTATATTGTTATTGTAGAAATAATATACAATACTGTTTTGCGAGGCTTGTGGAAACCCGAAGGTTTATTAAGATTGGTTGATGAATTATTGCATTTAATTATTCCGGCTTTATTTTTTGTTTATTGGTTAGCATTTACAAAGAAAAACTTCTTGAAGTGGAAAGATGCTTTTGCATGGTTATTATACCCGCTTATTTATGTTATTTATATTTTAATACGTGGAAATTTTTCAGGGTTTTATCCTTATCCGTTTATTGACATGGATAAATTAGGTGTTGCTAAAACATTAGTAAATGCAGGCTTTGTTACCTTATTGTTTCTATTGATTTCGGTAATGTTTATTGGCTTGGGTAAACTGATTAATAGGTTAACAAAATGAAAATTTTATTAACTGCAATATGCTTTTTGTTAATGCAGAAAAATTTTGCACAGGATAGTTCATATGCTAAGCCAAACAAACAAAGAGTAATTATTTTAGGAGTAACGAATGCAGCAGTTACAACAGGCACTATGGCTGCCTTGTATAATATTTGGTATAAAGATTACCGCTCTTCCCCTTTTCATTTTTTTAATGATAATGATGAATGGCTGCAAATGGATAAAGCCGGGCATGTTTGGAGTGCTTATAACATCAGCCGGTTAACTGGCGAAAGTTTTAAATGGGCTGGTTATACTAATAAAAAAAGTTATTGGTTAGGTGCTGTAAGCGGTGTAGCATACATGAGTATTATTGAAGTATTAGATGGCTTTTCAAAAGAATGGGGTTTTAGCTGGGGAGATTATGTAGCCAATATAACGGGCAGCAGCCTGTATCTTTTTCAGCAATTAAAATGGAAGGAGCAACGCATTCAAATGAAATTTTCTTCTCACATAAACGATTACAGTGTTTATGGTTTAAACAACAGAGCTGACAGTATTTTCAGAAGAAATTTTTTTACCAGAACACTAAAAGATTATAATGCTCAAACCTATTGGTTAAGTATTAATGTTAAATCATTTTTTAAGCAAACTAAATTACCTGCCTGGTTTAATGTTGCTTTAGGTTATGGTGCCGGTGGCATGTTTGCGGGCAGCAGTAATTTAGTGCGGGATGATTACGGCAATATTATTTTTAACAGAAGCGATATACCCCGTTACCGCCAATTTTATATAGCTCCTGATATAGACTTTACTAAAATAAAAACGCACAGTAAGTTTTTAAAAGGAACTTTTTTTGTGTTGAATGCTTTTAAATTTCCAACACCTGCTTTGGCATTATCGCAAGGTTGTTTGCAATGGAAGTGGATGGTGTTTTGATGGTTGCTTCGATTAAACAACTTACCAATAAAGCTGTGTATATTTATGAGTTGTGTGGCAAGCATACCAATCCCCTATCAAGAGAATTATTTATGATACCGTATTAAATGTAGCAAATGAAGCGACTTTATTATTTAGATAATCTTATGATATTTTTATCTGTTTTGGTAATCCTCCATCACGTTAGTATTGGTTATGGCACAATGGGTGGTTGGAGCTATGTTACACCTGAAAAACTAACCGGCACAATTCAAATTTCACTTTCCGCCTTAACCGGACTCGAAGCATCATTTTCAATGAGCCTTTTCTTTTTTATCTCTGCTTTCTTAACAATCCCTTCATTGGAGAAAAAAGGAGTACCCAAATTTTTAAAAGCAAGATTAATTCGACTGATGATACCGTTGTTATTTGTAATGATTATTCTTGCCCCGAGTATTTTATATTATGTTGCAATACATAATAGAACAACTCAATTGTCATGGCTTAGTTATGTATTACAACAAAACAGTAAACCCTTTACTTCTCATGTGTGGTTTATTCTGGTGTTGATAATTTTTGAGTTAGTATATATCTGCTACTGGAAATTTATAAAACCTAATTTTTCTATTTCAAAATGTTTATCAGATAACATCCCCACGCATTTCAATATATTCACTGTTATTGTTTTGTGCAGTGGTCTTACAATTTTAGTACGACAATTTTTCCCACTTGGGCAAAATTTTATCGGCATAGATTTTTCCAATATCACTCCTTACATATTCATGTATGCGATAGGAATATTAGTTTACAGAAAACATTGGCTTGATGAGCTTTCAAGAAAAGTGGCAATAATATGGTTTCCCATCTCACTTATTTCAGCTACCTATTTTTGCCTGATTATTTATTTTCTTATAAAGCAGCCAACTCAAATTCATAGATTTAAAGAATTTAGTTGGGAATCTGTTTCTCTTTCATTTGCCCAAATCTTTGTGTGCATTGGTTTCTCCGGTTTTTTTCTCTATCTCTTTAAGAAAAAAATCAACTTCAAAAACTTTATATTATCACTCATGAGAGAAAATAGATACGGCGTTTATATTTTTCATTCTGCAGTTGTAGTTGGTGTTACAATTATGCTGGAATTTTTAACACTTAACCCGATTATCAAATATATTATCGCCTGCATTTTAAGTATTGTATTTTCTTACTTGCTTGTTGGGCTGATTCGTAAAATTCCTTTAGTTCAGCGAATAATTTGACTATTTAAAATAAGGCAGGATGGTACAAAAGGGTTACCGTAATAATTATCGAAAGTTTGTTTGCAATGGAAGTGGTTGGTGTTTTGATATATATGCTTCGTGAGGACATTATGCAAGGCTATTTATTGCTGTAATTCATGTCCCCACGAATTATTATGAGACACTAATAAAAATTTTATTAAGAAAATGAATACAAAAATAAACAACTTATAAAATTAAGTTGCGTATTTTTATGAATCGTAGGTAACTCTGCCACCGACAGTTTTTTATTAATCAAAACGAAATAATTTCACCATGAATGATTTTATTTGCGATGACAATAATAGGTATAAACAAAAGTTTAATTTTCTACCTGACGACCAAGGGGGTGCAGGCAGGCATAGATGTGCAGGTTCTGCATATGAAGCAGGCTATCAGGCTGGTTCGCAAAGACAAGAAAATTTAATACTTGACTTAGACGAATTGCCCGAAAGTCAAGCTGGTACTGTAAGACACAAAAGTCCACATGCTGCTTATGCCCAAGGCTATTATGACGGAGTAGTAGCATCTTATAAATAATCTCTAAAGTGACTTATTTTTGAAGCATGCCTAAAAAACTTGTAGAAAAAGAAGAAGAAGTTTTAAGTGTTGCTGAAGACCTATTCCAACCTTATAATTTAAAAGCCAAACCGTTTCTCAAATGGGCAGGCGGCAAAGGACAACTTTTGACAAAATTCAAAGAATTATACCCACAAAAACTTATTGACAAAAAAATTAAAAATTATTACGAACCTTTTTTGGGTAGTGGTGCTGTATTCTTTGACATAGCACAGAATTATGAAATTGAGAATGCTTTCTTATATGACATTAACGAAGAGTTGATACTTACTTATAAAGTGATTCAAAAAGATGTATCTAAACTTATTGACTTTTTGTATCGTTACCAAAGAATATATAATCGCCTTGACAAAAAACAAAGAGATGAATATTTTTACGAACAGAGGACTAACTATAATCTGCAACGATTTAATACCGATTACGAAAAGTATTCAGAACAATGGATAGCAAGGGCAGCCCAATTAATTTTTCTAAATCGCACTTGCTTTAATGGACTTTATCGTGTTAATTCAAAAGGAGGATTTAATACTCCTGTAGGTGTCTATGAAAATCCTAACATTTGTGATGAACATAATTTATTATGTGTTTCTAAAATTTTAGAGTTAGCAACAATTAAAAAAGCCGATTTTAAACAAGTAAAAAGAGATCTTAAAAGCAATGCATTTGTTTATTTTGATCCCCCCTATAGACCAATAAGCAAAACAGCAAACTTCACTGCATACAGCAAGCACGACTTTGCTGATAAAGAACAAACTGATTTAAGTTTATTATTTTCACACATTCACTCAAAAGGTGAATTTGTTATGCTTAGTAATTCTGACCCAAAAAATTATGACCCATCAGACAATTACTTTGATAATCTTTATAAAGATTTCAATCTAATTAGAGTACCTGCAAAAAGAATGATAAACTCTGATGCATCAAAAAGAGGATGCATCAATGAAATTGTTGTTATCAACTATCCAATTAAATTATGCAAAAAGGAACAAAAGGAAATATTACAGGCAACCAGCTTGAAGTAGCAGTTAAAACTGTATTAACAGGCAAAGGGTTTCAGATAGTAAACTATAGGGTTTGGGAAAAAGACCCAAATAAATATAGCAAAGAATTGCTTCTTGAAAATGTTCCTTTCACTACTATTTACGAACACAAAGGCAATACTGAATTTCTCTTACTTTCAGATAAATATAAACTACATATTCGTATTGAATGTAAATGGCAACAAGTTGCAGGTTCTGTTGACGAAAAACTTCCTTACTTATATCTTAATAGTATTGAAGCAATGCCTGAAAAAACGATCATAATATTAATTGACGGTGCAGGTTGGAAACTTGGTTCAATAAAGTGGTTAAGGGATGCTGTTAAAAACAAAAAATATACAACTACACAAAACAAAGACAAGAAGATTCACGTCTTCAGTTTGACAGAGTTCTTTACTTGGGCTAATAACACATTTGTATAACTGAAAAGCCCATGCCTAAAACATTAGATTCTTTGCTCCACTACTAAACATGGTAATAATCATCAGCATACTGCTATCGGCTATGATTCAGCTTGACTTAATTCTAATATGCCTTTTTTATTACTTTCACTTTAACTTTTTCAAATCGACAGCAGTTTCATGCTAGACATTTGATAAATACAAATGCTATATAAAGCCCTTGAAAATTAATATAAGAAGCTGCGTAAGTCGATTAATGAAAGTATTTTGATTTCGGCTCTCTATCTGTTAAAAATCTTAGCCTACAACCTCCCCGTCCTCGAATTAAAAACAGTTAACGCAATCAGTTCATCATGTCTTGCATTTAATGAACGGAAGTAAACAAAAATCTGATAATCATTTTCTGTTTCCCAATAATTGCCATCGGTTAATGTGGCTTCTGCTTTAGCAGTTTTATCAAAGCCTTTGGTAACATAAGTATAACTGTAATAGCCCTGCTTTAAATACAACTCTTTTTCATACACACCTTTATCGGCATTGTACTCCATTTTGCTTGCTTCGTTAATTTCATTGCCCGTTAATTCGCCTAACAAATACACATCTTTATCGGCATAAGCCCTGTTGTTAGGTGGTACATAGGTAAAATGCACTTTACCATATTCTGTTTGCCACCATTGGTTTATATTTTCTGTTGTACTGATATCATGATAACCGTTTAAATCTTTCATGTATAAATAACGCTGCTGTAAGCGGTTGATATCCGGTTTTAAAAACACTTCATTGGGTTGAATAATTTTATCTATCCGTTCGCTCTGAAAACGAAAGCTTCTTAAATCTGCCCATCGGTATTCATTGCCGCCGGCAAAAATTAAATCGTTCTCACTATCATATTCCAACACATTACCTCGTATAAATGTGGGCTGCACATTTATATAAGCATTGTCTTTTCTGTTATTTTGCGTAACCAATAATTTCATTTGCTGCTGCACATTAAACACTTCTCTGTCGGGCAAAACAATTTTCAGTTTTAGTTTTTGATGTGTTGCATATTTTTCCGAATCAAAAGTTTGAGCAATGGCAGCAGCCACCACCGCTTTATTTTCAACTACATAAAAACGTTTGGTAAAAGCCAACTGATTGATATCTCCATTCAAAAAAACTTTCAGTAAATAATTACCGCTTTTAGCGGGAACACAAGTCTTTTCGGGCAATTGAGCCTGATAGTGTACGTATTTTGTTTGAGCAATAGAAGCGTTTCTGTATTGTGTTATTCTTTGTGTTTGATAGCCTTTTATATAATCAAACGGGCTAACATCTGCAGGCTGCCAATCTGCATTACACAAAACAAAACTGTAATAATAATTCTTGGCATAACCATCTACATCATCAAAATGTAATTCTATGATATCTTCAGAATTTAATTGTAAAACAGGTAAGCTTTCCTGATTATTTTGTTGAAACAGTTTAACTGTTTTAATGTTCGGAGCGTATACTGCATCTGCATTTTGCTGTGCATAGCTTACATGCATGAACAATAATAAAAAACAGAAAAGTTTTATTCTTTTATTCAGCGTCATACTATAAACATACAAAACTTAGTTATAGCATAAATTAATAACACTAAAAATTACATGCTATTTTAACCACAGCGTTTACGGAGTTAAGCACAGAGAAAACAGAGTGTACTTTTTAACCTCTGTGCAAACCCTCTCTTTACTCTGTGGTTCATTCAATAACTAAAAAAATCATAATCATACTGCAAATGCTTTTGCCACATTCAACACATACATTTAGTTTTGGCGTAACTACTTTACTTGAATACAACCTGGTACATAGCAAACAGAATTGCGTTTAATAAACAGAAAACTTTTTCAAGATTTATTATTCGTTTATCAGTTGCAGCCACTGCCATTAGTGTGGCGGCAATGATTGTTACTATTTGTTTTGTAAATGGTTTTCAAAAAGCAGTATCTGAAAAAGTTTTTAATTTCTGGGGTAATATTCGTGTGCAGCATCTGGCATTAGATAAAGCTTTAATTGCAGAAGAAGCAGTAATTGAAAGAAGTGATACGGTTGAGAATATTATTAAAAGCAATACTTCTGTTGCACATATTCAACCATTTGCTACCAAGAGTGCGGTAATAAAAAAAGAACAGCAAATTGAAGGCGTTTTATTGAAAGGTATTGATACTACTTATGATAGCATTGCCATTAAAAAATTTATAGTTGCAGGAAGATGGCTTCATTTTACAGATAGCAGCTACAGTAAGGAAATAATTTTATCGCAAGCCATTGCTAATGAGTTGAATTTAAAACTAAACGATACTGCTACATTGTTTTTTATTTCGCCCAATAACCAAAGCACTTACAGAAAAGTATTGATTGCAGGTATTTATAAAACAGGTATTGAAGAGTACGATAAATTGTTTGCTATAACAGATTTAAAATTGTTACAAAGGGTGGGCAATCTGCAACCCAATGAAATTGGTGGTTATGAAATAACGTTGAAACAGCATAATAATGGAGAAGATACTATTGTAAGCAGGCAATTAAATGAAGCATTACCAACTGTTTGGGGAAGTAAGAGTATAAGAGAAGTGTATCCTAATATTTTTGATTGGCTGGGAATTTTAGATAATAACAGAACGATTATTTTTATTGTTATGGGTATTGTTGCTGTTATTAATTTAATTACCTGTTTGTTAATTTTAGTTTTAGAAAGAACCAGAATGATTGGTGTTTTAAAATCTGTTGGTATGACGGATAATTCACTGCAACAATTGTTTCTTTATTATTCAGGTTTTATTGCTTTAAAAGGCACTGCCATCGGCACTTTTATTGGTTTAGGCATTTGCATTTTACAACAGGACACAAGCTTTATAACTTTAGATGAAGCCAACTATTATATTGCTGTGGCACCGGTACAGATAATCTGGTGGCAGGTTGGTTTAATTGTTTCGGCAACTGTTGTTATTTGTGTACTATCATTAATACTGCCTGCATTATTAGTAACCACCATTAAGCCTGTTAAAGCCATTCAATTCAGGTAAGATGAGAAAGTAAAATGCCCGTTGCTACTGCTGCATTTAATGATTCTGCTCCGCCTTTTTTAGGTATGGTAATTTTTTCTTGTATGAAGGGAAGCAACTCATCATTAATTCCTTTTCCTTCATTGCCGATTAATAATAATGCTTCTTTAAGTTTGGATTGTTCATACAAACTCTTTCCGTTTAAAACTGCACCAAAAACAGGTATTGTTTTATTTTCCTTTAAAAATTCAACTAAGTTTTTATACCAAATCTTCACTCTTGTAAAAGAACCCATTGTGCTTTGAATAACTTTCGGGTTATACAATTCAACAGTATTATTGCTGCAAATAATTTGTTCTACACCAAACCAATCGCACAATCTTATAATTGTTCCGAAATTGCCCGGGTCTTGAATATCATCTAAAACAACGGTGCATTTATTTTTTAAAACCGGCTCAACTGTTTGTTCAGCTTGCTTTACAATTAATACAACTTCATTAGGCGTTTGTAGCTGGCTAATCTGGCTTAACTCTTTTTCATTTATTGCAACAGCATTTACTGTATTATTTTTATTAATCCATTCAGGTAAGGCATAAATTTTTTCAATAATATATTTACTGGCTGAAATTTCTTCTGCCAGCTTAGGTCCTTCAGCAATAAATAAACCGGTTTCTTTTCTTTGCTTTTTGTGGCATAAAGATTGAATATATTTGACCTCGTTCCTGCTTAACATTGTATATGCGTTTTATTCAGCCCTTTAAAAAAATTTATTCACTACTATTTCTCTTAACATTTTGTGCCTGTGGTACAATTATAAAAAACTATCCTGTAAATAAACCATTTGTTTTTAAGAATGAAGTCAACGTTCAGGGCTCTTTTTCAAAAGATGATAAAAAGAAAATTGAAACAAGTTTACAAGGTTACTTTGATGACAGCTTAAATGCCCGTTATGTAAATGAAATAAAAGTAAATATCCCGGTTTTCAGGCAGGTATTAAATAACCCCCCGGTTTTTGACTCTGTAAATATTTTTCGTACAGAAAAGTTTATGAATGCCTACCTGAATTCCTTAGGTTATTATTATGCAACGTTTCCGTCCTATAATGTGAAGCTTGACACTATAAAGACAAAAACAAGAAATGTTCTTTCATTGCGAAAGTTTTGGCCACGTTTTATTAAAAAAATCACCCCGCAACAAATCCGCACATCAATTACTATTAATGTTAACGCCGGAAAGAATGTAATTATTGATACTGTTGGCTATGTTATGTTAGATAGCAATATTCAGCGATTAGCTGTGTCTTCTGCCGATAAAAGTGATTTTAAAAAAGAGGGCAATTATTCTAAACAGGCAATAAGTAATGAATTAGACAGGTTATCATCTGTTTACAGAGACAGTGGTTATTATAAATTGACAAGAGAAGATTTTATTGCTGAAGTTGATACTATAAACAAGGCATTACTAAAGCTTACTTTTAATTTAGCTGAACAAACAATGTTAATAAACGAAGCGGCTGTTGACAGAAAAGAAAACCCGCGATGGAAAGTGTTGTTTAAGCAAAAGCCTTTCTTTGATTCAAGTAAAATATCAAAATACTACATTAACAAAACATATTTCTACCCCGAAACAAAGCCTTATGATATTCCTGATAGCTTAATTAGTCATAATAATTTGAAGGAAAGAATCAACAGAGGTAATTCAAAAGATTTAATCATAAGAGACAGTATCGGCAAGTTCAGGTTAAGACCCATGAGGGATAATGCTTTTTTAAGAAAAGACAGTTTATATCAGGAAACCTTATTTTATAAATCTATTAATAACCTTAGCCGTATCGGTGCATGGCAACAGGTTGATGCCCGCATAAAAGAAGTTGGTAAAGACTCTTTAAACATTCATGTGTTTTTAGTACCGGCTCTTAAACAAAGTTTTGAAACCAATCTGGAAGGGAGCCGTAATACCGGAGACATTACTTCGGGCAATACTTTAGGGTTAGCTTTAAACTTTACTTACAGAAATAAAAACGTTTGGAAGCAAGCCATACAATCTGCTACCAGCCTGCGTTTGGGAACTGAGTTAAATATAGGAGGTGCCAACAATGTAAACTCAGATGTATTACAAACTTTACAGGCAAGTTTATTACAGAACTATGCTTTTCCGCGATTAATTATGCCTCCTTTGTTTAACAGGAAACTATCAAAATTAGATAATAAGAGAACTGTTTTATCTGCCGGTGCTGCTTATACAGACCGAAGAGATATTTACAGGCTTCGCTCTGCAACTTTTGGTTTTGGTTATGAAGCCACTTCTAAAAGCGGCAAATGGGGTTTTAGTTTTAAACCGTTAAATGTTGAATTATATGGTGTTGATACATTAAGAGGTTTTGATAGTTTAATTGATAAAAATCCCTTCTTAAAAAATTCTTTCAGAGATGGCTTGGTGATAGGAAATTTTAATGGGCAAATAACATTTACCAATCAAAGTAAACTCAACAGCATTTTTGCACGGTTGGGTTTTGAAGAATCCGGTTTGCTTGTTTCGGCATTAACAAAAGCTACTGATAGGTTATTTATTTACAACAAAGTAGAAGGAGAATTAAAATATCAACATAGATATAAAAAATCTTCATTGGCAGCCAGAGCTTTTACAGGTGCAGTTTTTCCGCAAAAAGGCCAATCAGTTCCCGTATTTAAAGAATATTATTTAGGTGGGCCAAACAGTATGCGGGCATGGGGTTTAAGGCAATTGGGTTTGGGCTCTTCTATTTTAAGTGATACAAGTAAATCTCAATATACAGACCGCTTTGGAGACCTTGCAATAGAAATGAATATTGAATATCGTTTCCCTCTTTTCAATACTTCTTCATTTAAGATATCCAGTGCATTATTTGCAGATGCAGGTAATATATGGTCTTTAAAACCTAATGCAGCTAACCCAAATGGAAACATAGATATCAGTAGATTAGAAAAAGATATTGCCTTGGGTATCGGAACAGGTCTTCGGCTCGATTTCAATTATTTTTTAATACGTATAGACGCTGCTTATAAAGTTAAAGACCCTGCAAGGCAATACGGCAGCGGCTGGATGAAAGATTTTAAATGGATAGAAACCAGAAGCAATGGTGTTGAAGTAAGAAACTACGCCATTCAGTTAGGTATTAACCTTCCGTTCTGATTATTATTTACTATATCTTATACAGGCTTTATTAATAGCTTGATATGATGCATTTTTTCATCATACTTAATTAATCGGTACATTCTTTTATTTCATCTGCAATACAGCATTCTAACATTTCTTTAATACACATTGGCCTGCTTATTGGCTTCTTTCTGCAAATCATAACCATACAGTATAAGCAACAATTCTACCTAATCCCTTTAATCACCAATTAAAACTAAAGGTTATGATGTATATTAAAAGGTCAGTTGCTTTTGCAGCGTGTTTATTCATTACAATAACAACAGCTTTTTCGCAGGAAACATTTAAGCCAACGTATGAAGTTGGTATTGCAGCAGGTACTTTTATTTATCAGGGAGATTTAACTCCATCTTACTTGGGTTCTTATAAAGTATTGCAACCGAATATTACTATTTACGGAAGCAGATCAATCAGCCCTACATTGGCTGTTCGTGTAAATATTGCTTCGGGTAAAATGAGTGCCAATGAAGGAGACTACAATACACCCTCATGGAGGCAGCAACGTAATTTCAGTTTCAGCACTTCATTAACAGAAGTTTCAGGTTTATTAATTTGGAATCCATTTCGAAAAAATGAAGATATGATAAATAGTAAGTTTCAGATTTATGCCATGGCTGGTGCCGGCATTGCATTTTTAGATGGAAGCAGAAACTGGCATAATATGACTACCGCTTATGTTGATCAAAACCCCGCAGTTTTAACTGCATTAGGATATGATACAGTACATTCTATGAATAAACCAATTGTTGTACTACCAATTGGTGCAGGTATTAAATATGCTCTCGGAAATAATTTCTCAATTTTTGGAGAAGCATTGTATAGAATAACTTTTAGTGATTATATAGATGGCTTTAGTTACGCAGCCAATCCAAAAAATAAAGATGCTTATTATTCTTTATCAGTAGGCATAAGTTACACGTTCAACAGAAGCAGGGTTAGTTGCCCTAAAGATGTAAGATAGTTTTAATGGTGATGAAGGGCAGAAAGGTTGCTTTATTATAAGCGGCCTTTCTTTTTTATGCTTACTTTAGTTCTTTAACCAACACACTTATGAAAAAAAAGATTGCTTTTATTATTTGCCTCTTAGTTGTTATGTATAGTAATGCTCAGGAAATTAATATTATTCCGCAACCGACCACAGCATCTTTTCCCATTAAGGGAGAATTTGTATTATCTGCTTCTACTGTTATAGTAGCAAATAAAAGTGAACAAAACTCAATAAACTTTCTGAATGATTACCTACAAAAATTTTATGGTTTTAAGTTAAAAACTGCAGTAAAAGCAACAAACAATTTCATCAGTTTTACAACACCTGTTTTTATTCGCAAACCCGATAATGAAGAAGCTTATACACTAAACATTAACTCATTATCAATAAAAATTCAAGGCAATTCTAATGCTGCTACTTTTTATGGTATGCAATCATTGTTGCAGCTACTTCCCGTAACTGCTAATTCCAAATTGCCAATAACCTGTATTTTCATAGAAGATGCTCCCCGCTTTGCTTACAGAGGAATGCATTTGGATGTTAGCCGTCACTTCTTTTCTGTTGATTACATAAAAAAATACATTGATTTTATTGCTCTCCATAAAATGAATACGTTTCATTGGCATTTAACAGATGATCAGGGTTGGAGAATAGAAATTAAAAAATATCCTAAACTAACAACAGTGGGTGGTTTCAGAAACGGAACTATTATCGGTCGTTATCCGGGAACAGGAAACGATGGCATTTATTATGGCGGCTATTACACACAAGAGCAAATAAAAGAGGTTGTAAAATATGCTACCGAAAGATTTATAACTGTTGTTCCTGAAATTGAAATGCCGGGGCATTCTTCAGCAGCTATTGCTGCCTATCCGCAATTAAGTTGCTTTCCCGATGAAGCTACCAAACATCCCGCCAAATGTGCATGGAGCGGCGATAGTACAGGTAAAAAAATACAACAAACATGGGGCGTATTTGAAGATGTGTATGCACCAACAGAGTACACTTTTAATTTTTTGCAGGACGTATTAAATGAAGTAATGCAATTGTTTCCATCTAAGTACATTCATATTGGGGGTGATGAATGCCCCAAAGAAAGTTGGAAACGTTCAGCATTTTGTCAGCAATTAATTAAAGAAAAAGGTTTAAAAGATGAGCATGAGTTGCAGAGTTATTTCATTCAACGAATAGAAAAATATTTGAATACGAAAGGAAGACAGATTATCGGTTGGGATGAAATTTTAGAAGGCGGCCTTGCACCTAATGCAACTGTTATGAGCTGGCGTGGAGAAAAAGGCGGTATTGATGCTGCACAGCAAAAACATACAGTGATAATGACGCCCGGCGGTTGGTGTTATTTCGATCATGCACAAACACAAAAAGAAGATAGTGTAACCATTGGCGGTTTCACCAGTTTAGAAAAAGTGTACAGCTATGACCCTGTTCCAAAAGAATTATCAGAAGAAAATAAAAAATATGTGTTGGGTGCTCAGGGCAATGTTTGGACGGAATATATTGGCAATACTTCAAAATTAGAATACATGATTTTTCCAAGAATCAGTGCTTTAAGCGAAGTTTTATGGACACCTGTTGACAAAAAAAATGAAGCTGATTTTAAAAGAAGAATGGAAGCTCAAATGCAGCGTTACAAACTTTGGAACATTAATTATTTTGGAAAGAAATAGCGTTCATTCAAAAATAACCTGCAAATTCCTGCAATAATTTATCTTCGTACTGCAAAAAACAGCAATATGGCATTATCTAAATTATCGGTTGACCTCTCAGACAGCTTTGAAAAAATTCCCGTTAAAATTTTTGATACACCCAGAGAAGGTTCCGTTTATGCAGCAAAAGAAATTGCTTCACTCATTAAAGAAAAGCAACAGAAGGGGCAGGATTGTGTATTAGGTTTGGCTACAGGCTCCACTCCTATTACTTTATATGCAGAATTGGTAAGAATGCATAAAGAAGAAGGTTTAAGCTTTAAAAATGTTATCACTTTCAATTTAGATGAATATTATCCTTTACAAAAAGAAGCCTTGCAGAGTTACTGGAGTTTTATGCACAGGCATTTATTTAACCATGTAGATATTGAACCATCAAACATTCATATTCCCAACGGTCAGTGGCCGAAAGAAGAAATAAAAAAGTATTGCCAGAAATATGAACAAATGATTGAAGCCGTTGGTGGCATTGATTTACAGGTACTTGGTATTGGTAATAACGGGCATATTGGTTTTAACGAACCGGGCAGCAGTATTTATTCAAAAACAAGATTGGTAAGTTTAGAAAACAGTACAAGAATTGCCAATTCATTTGAGTTTCAAAACATTTCTCAAGTGCCTCGAATGGCCATAACAATGGGCATCAGCACCATTTTAAAAGCCAAAAGAATTGTATTAATGGCTTGGGGAATGAAAGCCCCCATTATTGCAAAAAGTGTGGAAGGTTTTGTAACAGAACAAATACCTGCAAGCATATTACAACAGCATAATGATTGCACTTTTATAGTTGATAAAAATGCTGTCACAGAGTTAACAAGAATAAAATCTCCGTGGTTAACCGGCGAAGTAGAATGGGATGCCAAAACCATTAAACGTGCCGTAACACATATGGCTTTAAAAACGAATAAGCCGGTATTAAGTTTAACAACCTTGGATTATAACGAAAACGGTTTGGGAGATTTATTGGTTGAAAAAGGAGAAGCTTATGAAATAAACTTACAGGTTTATTATATGCTTCGCGATAGTATAACCGGTTGGCCAGGTGGTAAGCCGAATGCAGTTATTCCCAACCATCCTGAAAGAAGCACACCGCACCCAAAAAAATGTGTCATTTTTTCGCCGCACCCTGATGATGATATTATCAGCATGGGTGGAACTTTCATGCGTTTACACGACCAGGGACATGATGTTCATGTGGCTTATCAAACAAGCGGCAACATAGCTGTTACCGATGAATTTGTTACCCGTTTTTTAGATTTTGCGGTAGGTTTTGAAGATATGTTTGGTATTGATAATCAAAAAAGCGAAAGCATTTTGACTGAAGCAAGAAACTTCCTTTCAACCAAAAAATTAAATGATGTTGATACGGCGGAAATAAGAGCTATCAAGGGTTTGATAAGAAGATGCGAAGCCAAAGCAACTTGTCGTTATGTTGGTTTGAAAGATGAAAACGCTCATTTTCTAAACCTTCCTTTTTATGAAACAGGGGCTATTCAGAAAAAGCCAATGGGCGAAGAAGATATTCGGATAACAATGGAATTTTTAAACAAAGTACAACCGCAACAGATTTATTGTGCAGGAGATTTGGCAGACCCGCATGGCACACATAAAGTTTGTCTGGATGTTATTTTTGAAAGTATGAAACGCTTAAAAGCCAATGGAGAAAAATGGGTGAATGATTGCTGGGTATGGTTATACAAAGGTGCCTGGCAGGAATGGGATATTGCTGATATTGAAATGGCAATACCAATGAGCCCCGACCAGGTAATGAAAAAACGTTTCGGCATTTTTATACATCAATCACAAAAAGATATGGTTCCTTTTCAGGGAACCGATAACAGAGAATTCTGGCAGCGTGCAGAAGACAGAAATGCCAATACCGCTAACTTGTATGCCAATCTTGGTTTAACAAAATATGCAGCAATGGAGGCTTTTGTAAGATGGCATTATTAATTTTTTCTCGCTGAAAACACAGATAATGCAGAAAAAATATTTGTAACAATTTCTGTTATGTTGATTTTGCTGTGAAATCTTATCATTGTAGCTAAATGAAGCAATCAACCTCAACACTTTGGAAAGAAGCCTGGCAACAAAAACAATTCAATATCAAGTTATTGGCAGGCTTTGCTGTTTTAATTGGTATTCTTTCATTATATCCGTTATTCTTTCAACATATTGAAAATAGAGAAGGCATTATATTAAACGATTGGTTACTTAAAAAAATGAAGCCTCAGGATTTATCACTTTTTGTTTTTATACCTATTTGGTTAATAACTGCATTAACTATTTTCAGATGCATTACTAACCCCCAACTGCTTTTACTGTTTTTATGGTGCTATACTTTATTAAGCATTTTACGAATTATTACAATCAGCTTGGTGCCTTTAAACCCACCACAGGGCTTAATTCCGTTAATTGACCCGTTGACAAATATTTTTTACGGAGGCAAGTTTATAAGCAAAGATTTATTTTACTCTGGGCATACTGCTACACTTTTTTTAATGAGCTTATGCCTGCAAAAACAATCTGAAAAAATATTGGCTCTTATTGCTTCAATTGCAGTGGCTGTAATGGTTTTAATACAGCATGTTCATTATAGTATTGATGTGCTGGCTGCATTTCCTTTTGCTTATCTGGTTTTTCTGGCGGGGAAGAAGATTGCAAACTAATTGCTGCCATAAAAAACAAAAGTACAAGTGCCTGCCCGCCGGTAGGCAGGTGTGACGCTCCGAAGGAGTCCTTTGGACAAGGAACGATGCCATGAAAAGCGAATGTTAGTTTCATACATTTTATTCCCCACTTCTTTTAATTTTTAATTTTCCACCACCCTTTTGCTATTTTCCATTTTCTACTTACCGTTTTCTACTTTCCACTATATTTGCCCCTCAAAATTTTAGCAAGTGCCTACTAAATTTTCTAAAGAAACATACATGTATTGGTATGAGTTAATGCAACTCATTCGCCAGTTTGAATTAAAGGCTGAAGAAATGTATAAAATGGCAGGTAAAATCCGCGGTTTCTTCCACGCTTATGTTGGTCAGGAAGCTATTGCTGCGGGTTGTATGACTGCTACACAACATGAAGACCCCTTCATCACAGCTTATAGAGATCATGGCTTGGCATTGGCAAAAGGAACCACTCCCAATTCCTGTATGGCAGAATTGTATGGTAAAGCAACAGGTTGTGCCAAAGGCAAAGGAGGCAGTATGCACTTCTTTGATGTAAAGAATCATTTCTTTGGAGGGCATGGCATTGTGGGTGCTCAAATTGGTACAGGTACCGGTTTGGCTTTTGCTGAACAGTATAAAAATACCGGTAATGTAGTATTATGTTTTTTTGGAGATGGTGCTGCAAGGCAGGGTATTTTACATGAAAGCTTTAACCTGGCTATGTTGTGGAAGTTGCCAGTAATCTACATCTGCGAAAACAATAACTATGCAATGGGTACTTCTGTTGAGCGTACCTCAAATGTGCAGGATATTTACAAATTAGCTGATGCTTATGAAATGCCGGCAGATAAAGTTGATGGCATGACTGCCGAGGCTGTGCATGAAGCTGTTGCCCGTGCTGTAAAACGTGCAAGAGAAGGCGGCGGACCAACTTTATTGGAAATGAAAACTTATCGCTACAAAGGGCATTCTATCAGCGACCCTCAAAAATATCGTACCAAAGAAGAGGTTGATGAATACAAACAGCAAGACCCGCTTGGTAAAGTAACACATACCATTCTTGAAAATAAATTTGCTACACAGGCGGAATTAGATGCTATTGATGCAAGAATAAATACTGTAGTTGAAGAGAGTGTAAAATTTGCAGAAGAAAGCCCTTGGCCTGCTGATGATGAAGTATTGAAAGATGTATATGTAGGTGATAATTTTGAATTTGACGTTGATTAATAAAAATAAAACAATCCTAAAAAATGAGTGAACATAAACAAGATATAAATGTGGTTGAGAAAGATGCGTTGTTACAGGCTCAAAGCATTTGGCAGAAAAATCAAAAAACAATTCTGACAGTTGTAACTGTTATTGTAGTTGTTGTTGGTGGTTGGTTTGGCTATCAAAAATTTATTCTTGCCCCTAAAGAAGAAAAAGCTCAGGAAGCAATGTTTAAAGCAGAAGAATACTTCAGAAAAGATTCTTTTAATCTTGCTTTAAATGGCGATGGTATTGCCAAAGGTTTTTTATACATTCAAAAAAATTATAGCGGTACCAAATCTGCTAATCTTTCTAAGTTTTATGCAGGTGTTAGCTATTTAAAAACAGGAGAATTTCAAAAAGCGGTTGATCAGTTAAAAGATTTTTCAACTTCTGCAAAACAAATACAATCTTCTGCTTATGGTGCATTGGCAGATGCTTATAGTGAGTTAAAGAAAAACGATGACGCTATTGAATACTATAAAAAAGCAGGAAATAATTTTACAGAAGATGAATTTGCTTCTGCTGAATATTTATTTCGTGCAGCATCATTAAGTAAAGTAATCGGTAAAACACAACAGGCTTTAGAATTGTATAAAACTATTAAAGAAAAATTTCCTAAAGCAGATAACGGCAGAAGTGATAAATACATTTATCAATTAAACATTGAAAAAAACGATTTCAGTATAAACTAATGGCTACTCAGGGAAATATCTCATTATACAAAGGCATCCCGAATTTGAAGGATGCCTTTGTAATTATTATTAAAACAGAATGGAATGCAGCTATTGTAAATAAGTTAGAAGCGGGCTGCAAAAAAGTGTTCAAAGCAAATAATATTAAACACCAAACCTTTACCGTTCCGGGTGCCGTTGAAATTCCGTTTGCAGTTAAGCAACATTATACACACAGCAATACCATGCCCGACGCCTATATAGTTTTAGGCACTGTAATTAAAGGTGATACGCCACACTTCGATTATGTTTGTCAAAGCATTACCAATGGTGTAACAGAATTAAACTTAGCTTTAGATGTTCCTGTTATTTTTGGTGTATTAACTGTAAATACAGAAGCACAGGCAATAGAAAGAATTGGCGGTAAACATGGCCATAAGGGCGAAGAAGCAGCGGTTACCGCTTTGAAAATGATAGCACTGAATAAAAAATTTATTTCAAAAAAATAATTTATTTCCCTCCTTTGGAGGGATTGAGGGAGGCATATATGAACGTACAGATTTTCATTCCCTGTTTTGTTGATCAGTTGTATCCAACTGTTGCATTTAATATGGTTAAAGTATTGGAAAAAGTAGGTTGCCATGTTGATTATAATGCCAACCAAACCTGTTGCGGTCAACCTGCTTTTAATGCAGGCTTTTGGGGAGAAGCCAAAGATGTTTGTACAAAATTTTTAAAAGATTTTACTGATGCAGAATATGTAGTAGCACCAAGTGCAAGCTGTGTAGGCTTTGTACGCAACTACTACCCTACTTTATTTGATAATTCATCTGTACACAATGATGTTAAAAGTTTAGGTGAAAGAACATTTGAGTTGAGCGAGTTTGTAACCAAAGTAATGAATATTGATGATGTTGGTGCAACATTGAATGGTAAAGCAACCTATCATGATAGTTGTGCTGCTTTACGTGAATGTAAATTGAAAGAGGAGCCACGACGTTTGTTAAGTAAAGTAAAAGGGTTAGAATTAATTGAAATGAATGATAACGAAACCTGTTGCGGTTTCGGTGGTACTTTCGCTGTAAAGTTTGAGCCGATAAGCATTGCCATGGGCGAACAGAAAATTACCAATGCAGATGCAACGGGTGCTGATTATTTAATAAGTACCGATATGAGTTGTTTGATGCATATAGATGGCTGTATAAAAAATCATGGAAAGAATATGCAAGTGATGCATTTAGCAGATGTATTGGCGAGTGGCTGGTAAAACTTATCAAATATCAATAAAGTAAGTTTGTGTAATGAAAGAAATAATTTTCATTTTTTTAAGTGCAATAACTGTTACCTCTTGTAATAACATCAATTCACCAAATACTATACTAAAGAAAGCAGATATTGATACAACCATTTTAGACATAAGCAAATTAGGCTCTGACACTAATAATTCTTTAGTTAATAAAGTTGATACATTCAATTATATTAATATTCCTTATTGGGATTCAACGATGGGTCGGTTCGACTCAGCATATATTGATACATTTACTGTGGATGGGAATCAATTTAGATTCATCAACCCTTATGGGGACACTATTCCTAAATTAGATAAGTTGGTTTATCTTGAAAAAAGAGTTTACGGCAAATGGATTTATACAGGTCTTGCTCTTGGTACTATGAATCATGTTTATGATTTTCATCATTCAAGAGACGTTAATGGTGATGGCTATATTGATATTACACAAGATTTGAAATGGGATCAGATTGTTTATTTTTATAATCCCCAAACACATACATATCCAAGCAATTCGAGTTGGCATATTGACTCCGACGATTACATAAACTCAAACTGGGTTCTCATAGATACTTCAAAGAAAATATTTTGTGATTTTTTTGAAGGAAAAGGAAGATGTGGGAGTATTCATTCAACACTTTATACATTTAACGGAACAGTTAAAAAAAATTTATATGACTTGGAATTGTATAATTGCTCAACTGAAGATGGTAATCTTATAACAAAACTAGTTTTAAGCGAACTTGTTGAACGAAAGTATTATGACCATCATTTGATGTTTGAGAAAGACTCAATAATATCTTCAAAAGATATCCCTCTTAAAAAACCTATTGATACAGATAAGGAGTATGATGAAAAAATCGGTTACTTTGATTATGTTAATTTTTGGAAACAACGCTATAAAGAGCTTATTAAGTAATAAAAAGTTTATCTGAATTAAAATATAACATTCAACATATTGCTATGAATTATTGGTTAGTAAAATCAGAGCCATTTAAATACAGTTGGGAACAGTTTGAAAAAGATGGCCAGACTTTTTGGGATGGTGTTCGCAATTATGCTGCACGCAATAATTTAAAAGCTATGAAAAAAGGTGATTTGGTTTTATGGTACCATAGCAATGAAGGCTTAGAAATTGTTGGCGTTGCAAAAGTTGTTAAAGAGGCTTATCAAGACCCAACAACAGAAGAAGATGCATGGGTGGTAGTTGATTTAAAACCTTATAAAAAATTAAACAAGCCCGTTGGTTTAGCAACAATAAAAACTGATAAACGCTTACAGCAAATGGATTTGGTAAGATTAGGAAGATTGTCCGTTCAAACAGTAAAACCTGAAGAATGGGATATTATTGCGGAGCTTTCAGAAACAAAATTATAACTACTTTATTACCCTATCATTCAAGTAGACTATATTTGCAGCATTAAAACACACTAATGCTGAAAAGAATTCTTATAGTTGCAGTATTATTTATTGCAATTAAAGCAAACGCACAAAATGCTGCATTATATCAACAGGAAATAGATAACTGGCATAACAAACGCATTGAAAATTTAAAGAAAGAAAACGGTTGGTTAAACCTTGTGGGATTACATTGGTTGCAACAGGGTAAAAACAGTTTCGGTTCAGGCAGTAATGTTCAGATAAAATTCCCGCCCAATAGTATTACAGAAAACGCAGGTTGGTTTGAATTAAAAGGAACTACCGTAATACTGCATACAAATAACGATACAAAAATTGCTGTGAATGGTGTTGTTAAGAATGATGTGATTGTGTTCAGTGCAGATTCAACCAAACCGATTGTTTGCACTTACGGAACTTTAAAATGGACCGTTATTAAACGTGATGATAAAATCGGCATTCGATTAAGAGACCTGAACAGCCCGCTGGTAAAGGATTTCAAAGGCATAGACCGTTTTACTGTTGACAGTAGTTTTAAAGTAAAAGCATATTTACAAAAGCCTTCAACTAATAAATCTTCCATCTTTATTACTAATATCATCGGGCAAACCAATGCTCAAAATTCTCCCGGCAAATTAATCTTTACACTAAATAACAAAGCGTATTCATTAGATGCATTGGAAGAAGAAGGTCAGTTGTTTATTGTTTTCGGCGATGCAACAAGCGGTAAAGAAACTTACCCTGCCGGCAGATTTGTTTATGCTGCCATGCCTGATGCAAACGGTAATACTGTAATAGATTTTAATAAAGCTTATAATCCTCCCTGTGCTTTTACGCCTTATGCAACTTGCCCGTTACCACCTAAGCAAAATATTTTGCCGGTTGCAATAACGGCAGGAGAAAAAAATTTCGGTCACCATTAGATAAAATAATATGAAAAAAATCACATTCATTATTGCTTTTCTTGTTTTAGTAATTTATAGCAATGCACAAAAAACAAATGAATATTTTACTGTAGAAAATTATTACAAAGTAAAATGGGGCTATGCAGATGAGTTTATTCATTTATGGTCAATAAACCATTATCCATTGTTAAAGAAAGCTATAGAGAAAGGAGATATCATCAGCGTTACCCCTTCCAAACCTAAATTACACAGTGGTGAAGACACCAGATGGGATTTTAGAGTAACCATTGTGTTTAAGAATGCAGCATTGGCTTTTGATGAAAACTTAACAGTACCCTACAAAAAAGAACTATATCCCAACTTAGATAAACTGGTGAAAGATGAACAACACCGTTTTGAATTATTGATTGCTCATTGGGATATTGAAACAACCAATATCGCCATACCTTAATGGGAAATATTAGTCATCATTTTATTCGTATTTCGAAAATCAGCTAATTCATTAATCTATCACTTTTGTAGAAAATAAATTTTATGCTTCCATTTGCTATTTATCACGAACATCCCGATTGGTTTAAACCATTGTTTGCAGCATTAGAAAAAAGAGGAATTGCATACGAAAGAATTAATCCTGCACAGCATTATTTTGCGATAGAAGATACTGTTAGAAAATATGCTCTTTTCTTCAACAGAATGAGTCCTTCGGCATATTTAAGAAATAATGAGCAAGGCATATTTTATACGCTGAACTTATTAAAACATATCGAGCTTTCCGGCCTTATTACTATCAATGGTTATAAAGCCTTTACCTACGAAACATCTAAGGCTTTACAATTAGTTTTACTGCAATCTCTGGGTTTGCCTTATCCGGCAGCCCGTGTGGTAAATCATACTTCGCAATTAATAGATGCAGCTAAAGACTTACGCTTTCCCATCGTGCTGAAAGCCAATATCGGCGGTAGCGGAGCAGGTATTACTAAATATAATTCTATTGAATCTTTGCAGGAAGATATTAATAATGGCAACATTGAATTTGGTATTGATAAAACTGCCTTATTGCAGGAATATATTCCTGCCAGAGGTGGATATATTACCAGAGTGGAAACCTTAGGTGGTAAATTCTTGTATGCCATAAAAGTGCATACCACAGGAGAAAGTTTTAACCTTTGCCCTGCTGATATATGCCAGACAACCAATGGCAAAGAATTAGTAAGAAATGCCTGTGCCATAGATGCACCTAAAAACGGTTTAAAAGTAGAAGCTTATACGCCACCGCAACACGTTATTGATGCAGTTGAATTAATAGTAGCCAAAACAGGTATTGACGTTGGTGGTATTGAATATATTATTGACGACAGAGACGGTAAAATCTTATACTACGACATTAATGCACTTTCCAACTTTGTTGCCGATGCCGTAAATGTAATTGGCTTTAATCCTCATGAAAAATTAGTTGATTTTTTAGAACAAAAAGTATATGCCTCTAAAAAGGAGGCTGTGAGCATACCACATAGTTTTTAAAATATGATTATATGAAATTTGGATATTGGTTGCCGGTATTCGGTGGTTGGCTTCGTAATGTAGAGGACGAACAAATGAGTACCGACTGGAATTATATAAAAAGATTGGCCGTAAGAAGTGAAGAATTAGGGTATGCAGTTTCTTTAATTGCAGAACTGAATTTAAACGATATTAAAGGTGTACACGCCCCCTCTTTAGATGCCTGGAGTACAGCAGCAGCATTAGCAGCCGTAACCCATTCTATCGAGTTAATGGTTGCTGTTCGCCCAACTTTTCACAATCCTGCTTTATTAGCTAAACAGGCAGCCAATATAGACCATATCAGCAATGGCAGAATTTCTTTAAATGTTGTATCGAGTTGGTGGAAAGATGAAGCAGAAAAATACGGTGTTCATTTTGAACAGCATGATGACAGGTATGCAAGAACTGCGGAGTGGTTAACTATTTTAAATAACATATGGCAACAAGATCATTATTCTTTTCATGGAAAATATTATCAGGTAAAAGATAATGTATTACAACCCAAACCTGTTTCGCAACCCAGACCGTTATTATATGCAGGCGGAGAATCAGAAGCAGCAAAAGAATTAATTGCCACTACCTGCGATGGTTATGTGATGCATGGCGATAATCCTGAAACAATCGGTAAAAGAATCAATGATCTTCGTGAAAGAAGAGAAAGGAAAAATTTACCGCCTATGAAATTTGGTGTTGCTGCATATACCATTATCCGCGATTCAGAAAACGAAGTAAAAAAAGAATTAGAAAGAATTACCAACGTACAGGCAGGCTCTGCCGGCTACAACAATTACCAGCAATGGCTTTCAGGAACACAGTTGGAGCAAAGAGTTTCTCTGGAAGATTATTCTGTTTCAAACCGCGGATTAAGAACAGGTTTAACAGGAACACCTGCACAAGTGCAAGACACTATTGAAGCATTTGAAAAAGTTGGTGTTGATTTCTTTTTATTGCAATGCTCTCCTCAATTAGAAGAAATGGAAAGATTTGCTGAACATATTATTCAGCCATCACTCATTAATGCATAATTTATTTTAACATTTATAAAAGGTTACTTTTTCTTGGTTTGAAGTATTTAATACTTTGCAGGCCTGCACATTTTTAAACAATTAAAAAATGCTGCAAAATGAAAAAGCAAACAACCGTTGCACTTTTAGTTGCAACAGCCCTTATCGTTTTTATTTCATATAAATGGTTTCAATCAAACAATCCGCAACAACCAACAATTATTGGTAAATGGAAAGTGGATTCTGTTTATCCCACCGGAAAAGACACAAGTTTAAGCTTCTTTAGTTATACACTATTTAAGAAGGATAGTATGACTGTACAATTCAATAAAGACAGCAGTTTCAATGATTTTGACAGTAATGATACATCCATTAAAAAGTATTATGTAAAAGAAAACGCTTTATACGTTAAAGCAGATTCATTATATAAGCCTTATCAAATTAAATCATTCACAGACTCCTCTTTTTCAATTTTAAGTAAGGATAGTACAATGTTTATTTTAAAAAGACTATAGCATAATACGCTAACGATTCGCTTGCTTATGAAATAATTCTTTTGGTATTTTTATTCCATGGAAAAGAAGGAGAACAATCACTCCAAAAAACATGTCGTAGTATTATCCGGTGCAGGCATCAGTGCAGAAAGCGGTTTAAAAACTTTTCGTGACAGTGACGGTTTATGGGAAGGCTATAATGTGTATGAAGTAGCTACACCAAGTGGGTTTGCAGCTAATCCGCAGTTGGTTCTTGACTTTTATAACATGCGTAGAAAAGATGTTGCTAAAGCCAATCCTAATAAAGCACATATTGGTATAGCAGAATTGGAAAAAGATTTTGATGTAACTATCATCACACAAAATATTGACGATTTACATGAACGTGCGGGAAGCAGTAACATTATTCATTTACACGGACAGATTTTTCAAATGCGAAATGTATTGAGCGATAAAATTATTTATGAGATAAGAGATGATATTAATGTTGGAGACGTTGACGAAAACGGCATTCAGTTAAGACCGCATATTGTTTGGTTTGAAGAACCAGTACCCATGATTGAAAAAGCTGCAAGTGTTGTAATGACTGCCGATATTTTTGTAGTGATAGGCACATCATTACAAGTATATCCTGCTGCAGGTTTAATTAACTATGCTCCGTCTTATGCACAGAAATTCATTATCGATAAAAAAATTCCATCAACTAATATTCATGATATTATTGCCATTGAAGCAAGTGCAGGTGAAGGGGTAGAAATGTTAAAGCAGTATTTATATTAAATATTTATCAATCGTCATTTCGAGATTGGGTTCATGCCCAACGAGAAATCTTTTATTATAGATTAGATTTCTCAGGCAGGAACCTTCGAAATGACAACGCCTCTTAAACTGCATTACCAAAAAATAAATAACACAACAAAACAGAAGTTATTATGCCAACCAAATCTGCTAATAACATGGTACCTATTGAATAACGAGTGTTTTTAATACCAACAGCACCAAAGTAAACAGCCACCACATAAAAAGTGGTATCTGATGAACCTTGTAATATGCAGCATAATTTTCCTGCAAAAGAATCGGGGCCATAAGCTTTCATTGTATCAAACATCATTCCTCTTGCACCGCTGCCGCTTAACGGTTTCATTAAGGCTGTAGGCAAGCCGTCAACAAATCTGGTATCAAAACCTAAAAAGCCAAACAAACTTCTCATACCGGAAAGTAATACTTCAAAACTGCCGCTGGTTCTTAATAAACTTATCGCAACCAATATTCCCACTACATAAGGAATAATTTTAATACTTGTTTCAAAGCCACCTTTAGCTCCATCAACAAACGCATCAAATATGTCAATCTTTTTATACAGAGCACCCCCAATAACAATAGCAGCAAAAATCCAGAGAATTAAACCATTGCTTAATAAGCCGGAAAAGGTTTTCATGGCATCGGGCGATAATGAATGCAAGTACACAACCAATAAAGCAATTAATGCACTCGCTCCGCCAATCCATGCCAACACAACGGGTTGAAAAATTTTTATTTTTTGTCTGAACGAAACAATAAATAATGCAGCAATTGTTGCTGCAAACGTTGCTATCATACAGGGAATAAAAATATCAGTAGGGCTTGCTGCTTTTACTGATGCCCTTGCTGCGATAACAGTAACAGGCACCAAGGTTAACCCTGAAGCATGCAAACAGAGAAACATGATCTGTGCATTAGATGCTTTGGTTTTATCGGGATTGAGTTCCTGCATACTTTCCATCGCTTTTATACCGAAAGGTGTGGCAGCATTATCAAGGTTTAACAAATTGGCAGAGAAATTCATAATCATATGCCCCATGGCAGGATGACCTTTAGGAATTTCAGGAAATAGTTTTGAAAAGAAAGGCCCAACTATTCTTGATAAAAATCTAATACCTCCTGCCCTTTCTGCAATGCTCATAAAACCCATAAACAAAGCCATGATGCCGATAAGACCCAAACAGATTTCAACAGAGCTTTTACAGGTTGCAATAACACCATCAGCTGATTGTGAAAAGTAACTGACGTATTTACCTTGTGTGGTTTTAGTATAAACAGTATCGCCGCTTTTATATTCTTTTTGTTGAGCAATTTTTGCAAGAATAGTTGTTGATAATGAGGTACTGTCAATTGTTTTTGTATAAGCAGTATCCCCTTGTTTGCCGACAACCATATGGCTGTACACTTCTTTACCACTATTAAAAAAAAGCATTTTAGCAGTAGCAACAACAATAGCAATTAGTATAAAAGCACTCCAGATTCTGCTTAAAGCCATGAGTTTTTATTGATTGATTTTTGAACAACTGAATAAGGGTTGAAAATAAGCAAATCCTTTTTACACTCAAACCTTACTTTTGCAGCCGTAAAAAAGCTTAATAAAGAACAGAACGTATCCCGAAATTTCGGATGCGGTGCCTGCTTACCGACAGGCAGATAACAGCAGCTTAATAAAGTAATGCTGTTAAGTACACGATAAAATTAAAACATACTATGAGTTTAAAAGCCGGAATTGTAGGGTTGCCCAATGTTGGTAAATCAACTTTATTTAATGCTGTAAGTAACAGTGCCAAAGCACAGGCAAGTAATTATAGATTCTGTACCATTGAACCGAATACTGGTTTGGTAGATGTGCCTGATGAACGTTTGAATAAGTTGGCTGAATTAGTGAAGCCTGATAGAATTGTACCTACACAATTGGAAATTGTTGATATAGCAGGTTTGGTAAAAGGTGCCAGTAAAGGCGAAGGTTTGGGTAATAAATTTTTAGGAAATATTCGTGAGGTGGATGCTATTATTCATGTAATACGTTGTTTTGAAGATGAAAATGTATTGCGTGATGAAGGAGCGATTAATCCTTTAGGTGATAAAGACATTATTGATACAGAATTGCAGTTGAAAGATTTGGAAAGTGTTGAAAAGAAATTGCTGCGTGCAGAAAAAATGGCTAAGACAGACCCGAAAGCAAAAGTTGAATCAGAGATTTTAAAACGTTGCATGGCTCATTTAGAAGCAGGTAAAAACATAAGAAGTCTTGATTTAAGTAAGGAAGAAAAAACAGCCATTGCTGATTTGTTTTTATTAACCGATAAATCTGTTTTGTATGTTGCCAATGTTGATGAAGCAAGCATGCATACAGGCAATAAATATTCTGATGCATTAATTGCCGGTATAAAAGATGAAGGTGCTGAAGTAATTGTAATGTGTAACAATATTGAAGCACAGATTGCGGAGTTAGAAAATGCAGATGATAAGCAGATGTTTATGGAAGAATATAAAATGACGCAACCTGCTTTGAACAGAATGATTAAAAGCACGTACAAATTATTGCAGTTAGAAACTTATTTTACTGCCGGTGTGCAGGAAGTTAGAGCATGGACTATTCACCATGGTTGGAAAGCTCCGCAGGCTGCAGGTGTAATTCATACAGACTTTGAAAAAGGTTTTATTAAAGCAGAAGTTATTTCTTATGAAGACTATATAAAGTATGGCAGTGAAGCTGCTGCGAGAGATAACGGCCGTTTAAGAATTGAAGGAAAGGAATATGTAGTGAAAGATGGCGATGTAATGCACTTTAGATTTAATGTGTAATTTGTAACAAACAATTTTATGAAGAAAATATTGCCTTTGATTTTTGTTGTTGCTTTAGCTGCCTGCGGCGGTAATCAACAGCAAGAAACTATAACAGAAACGCCTTCTATTCCTGCTATTGCTTATACCATTACTAATGTTTATCCGCATAGCACCAATGCTTTTACTGAAGGTTTAGAATTACAAAATGGTTTTTTGTATGAAAGCACAGGAGAATACGGAAAAAGTTTTTTAGCAAAAGTTGATATAAAAACGGGTAACGCTGTTCAAAGAAAAGATTTAACAAAAGAATACTTTGGCGAAGGTTTAACTATTTTGAATGGAAAGATTTATCAGCTTACTTATAAAGAGAATAAGTGTTTTGTTTATGATGCTAAAACATTTAAGCTGTTAAATACCTTTACTTATGAAGGGCAAGGTTGGGGAATGACAAATAACGGCAAAGAAATTATTATGGATAGTGGCAGCAATATTCTTTTTTATCGCAACCCCGAAACATTTGCAGTAACTAAAACAGTTCCTGTTGCGGGTGTGCCGACAAGCAATGGAGAAGTTTTTATAAATGAGCTGGAATACGTTAAAGGTTTTATTTATGCCAACACATGGACACAGGATTTTGATAAGATTGTAAAGATTGATGCCAATACAGGTAAAGTTGTTGGGTTACTTGATTTTACCGGTGTTTTGGAAAGATATGCTACACCTGCCGAGACTACTAAAAGAGATGTATTAAACGGCATTGCTTACGACAGCACAAAAAATATTTTTTACTTAACAGGAAAGAACTGGCCGAAAATGTTTGAAGTAAAATTGAATTAAGCTTGCTTCTTTATTACGTAAATAACAGAACTGCAATTCTTACTATTACCAATTGTTTTTAGATTCGAGATAAAACCATTCCATACTGCTTTCAGTAAATTTCCTTTACCGTTTTTATATTGCTCACTCAGCATACTTACATAAAAACTATCGAACCACATTGGCTTGAAAGCATTTACTGTAAGGCCTTTTGCAGCCATTAATAACTCGATACTTTTGGGTGAGAAATGATATAAATGTCTTGGTACATCATAAGCAGCCCAATATTGATGATACAGTTCAGCATCATAACTTGTATAGTTGGGTACCGCAATAACAAGGATTCCGTTTGGTTGTAATATTTTGTAAAAGGTTTCAATGTATTGATGCAAATCGTGTACATGTTCTAATACATGCCACATGGTTATTACATCAAAGCTTTTATTGTTTTGTTTGAATAAGTTTTCAGGGGATTGTAATTGCAATTGATATTTATCTGCTGCTACTTTTCTTGCTGTATCATCAGGCTCAAGGCCGGTAACAGCCCAGCCTGCTTGTTGCATGGTATTTGAAAAAGCACCGGTACCTGCACCTACATCTAACAAAGCTCCCTTTTGCAAACCGCTTTCTGCAATAATTAATTGCTTTTTTGTTTGCAGCGTTCTGTTACGAATAAGATGATATAACTTGTTTATTAAACCTTCCTGTGTATCTGAATGTGAAACATAAGCAGTTGATTGATAATATGAACCAATATTAACTGTATCAGGAATATTTTGCGTGAAGCGTAAAGTACAATTATTACAATGCCATATTTCAAATATTTGATTGCTTACCGTATAATCTTTTGCCCGTAAGACTTTGCTGATATTGGAGGATTGACAGGAAGGACAGTTAGTATAATTAATTAGCGACATTGTAAACAAGTTGAATAGCGTTATGAACGTACAAGTGTGCGACGCAACGACACCTGGTAAATAATTTGAAGTTGATTACACATTAAAATTAAATGTAATAATATAATAACGCACCTAAACCCAATATTGCCAGCACTATCGCATAAACCCACCAGTAATCTTCCTTTTCTCTGGTAGTAATTTTTTCTTCTTCGGGTGCACCTTCCTGTTTTAAAATTCTGCTGTCTCCCGGGTCATATAAATCAACCAGATTGGCTTCTGCAACAACCGAATGTTGTAAATGTATGTTGTTAAGCAAGGGTTGTTTACTGTAATTATATTCAGGAACAAAATAAATTGCTTCATCGTAAGACCGCTTTAAGGTTCCTAACCCAGGCAATATTGCCCCGCCATTTAAAGCCCCTTCTTTTACTGTTTGAGCAAACTCATTGAACTTATTGATTGCCTCAACCTCATTAACTTTTAATTCTTTAGATAAGTAGAAAAAGAAAGTTTTATCAGCGTTAGCAGTTGATTGATTTTCAAACCTAAATTCCTGTTTTGGTGCAGTAATGGTTTGTGTAACATAATCCATTTTTGCAGGAATATCTTCAATCACAAAACTACCAACACCCGGCACTGATGCCTTATGGTTAAGAAGTAAATATTTATAGAAAATATCGTACATGGGGCTTTATAGCAAATTAACGAAACGAATATACAACTCCTGCTAAAAAGTTAAAGCCTAAAACTTCGTATTGGTTCCAGCGTTGGTATTTATTATTGAAAACATTGTTCATCTGCAGCCATAAATTCAATCTTTTGGCAATGGTATATTCTGCCCCTGCGTTGAAATCAATAGCAGCAGAAAGCTTGTCGGATGCCAATGTTTTGGGGTTTCTGTAATAAGAGCCATTCCAGAAAAATAGGTCTCCTTTCACAGCAAAATCCTTAGTTATTTTATAACGCAAGGTGCCGTTGACTTCTAAAGGAAGAATGCCCCAGGCTTTATTGTATTGCTGTTGTTGTGTATAATTAATATAATTTAAAGAAGCTGTTGCAAAGAATTTTTCCTGCCAGGTATAACCGATTTCTCCATGCAGTTTAATGCCTTTTAATTCAGGCTCAAATAATGTAATAAATGTTTGTGTGTTATTGGTGGTTGTATCGTTTGCCAATAAAGCAAGATTATTCACTTTTAATAAACTGAATTTTGCATTGTAGGTAAAATGGCTGCCTGCACTACCTTTCAAGCCAATATATTGTTCAGTTATTTTAGTATTGAACAAATTACCGGGCTGAGCAATAAATGGATTGTATTCACTTAAAGAACGATAAGTATTTTTATTAAATGAACCAATCCAGCCGATTTCAGCAATCAACGTTTTTTCTTCATTCACCTTTATTGCTGCTGTAAAATTCGGTAATAAAGAGAACGAGCTGTTATCCCAACTTGGCTGTATGCCTGCATTTAATTGAAAGTTGGGTGTTTTAAACTGAAAGGTCGGGTTTAAATAAAATAGGTTATTGTTTACATTGGTATACGGTAATGCAATGGTCGGTTGATTAAGTTTTGTAAGATCAGCCGTTGCAGATAAGTCAAACGCAAATAGTTTACCAAAAGATTTATTGATGGGTGCTTTAATTAATAAGCTGAATTCGTTGGCATTTCTGTTATCAGTAAAGTTGGAGGCACTTATTTCAGGATGATAAGTAATGCCGTATTCATTCATTCCTTTACTGTGAAAGGCAACACTTGCACCAAGTGTATTAAACTGTTGCTGTAATTGATCTTTAGTAAAACTACCTGTTGTTATGCCGTATTTATATTGATTGCTGTTATAATAAAATGCTTTAGCGATCACTTCATTTCTTGCTGATACATTAAAATTGGCATTTGCTTCTATGTTAGCTTTATTATAATCCTGAAAAGGAAGATTACCGTTTGATGCTATGTATTTAGCATGAAGATTTACACTTGTTGTTTTAGGATTACCGAATGCTGCCGCTGCTTCTATATGCGGGGAAGCATAATTACCATAACCTACTTTAATGTATTGGTCGTTATCCCAAACCGTTGCACTATCCGGTTCATAAGCAATGGCTTTAATAGGCACAGGCTGATAGCTGAAAAATAAATTCTGCGATGGTATATTATAAGTAACAGCAATTTTAGATGAATCTAAAACGGGTGTGGCTGCTGTAAAATTTATTTTAGCAGCATTTTTTAAGGATGGTTTAAATGCAGAAGTAACCGTAACCACTCTTGGTGTTGAAGTATCCTTCGGTTCTTCATTTTGTTTTTCCGCTAACCGAATGGTTGCACCCATCGGGTTTGCTGCATTCGTTTGTTCATTTCTGGTATTAGCAACAGTTCTTCTTGAAGAAGTTCTTTTACTTTTCTTTTTGGAAGATAATTTCTTAGTATTTGAAGTGCCTGCTTTTTTCTTTTTAGTTAATTGTTGTGCATCAACCATTACAATAGGGATGCAGGCGATAAAAAACACCCATATTATTTTTTGTACAATTTTCATTGTAAATACTTTATTGTTGTTCAACTTTTTCTGTTTTTGCTTTTTCTGCTATAACAATGGCTAACTTATCAGTTGCCTCTTTCTTTAATGCTGTATCCGTTGCATTTTCAGCAACGCTTTTATAAGTAGCTTCTGCATTAAATAAATCTTTCTGTTTAAAATAAATATCACCTAACAGAATATAACTCTTCGTTACCCATACATCATAAGAACCATATTTCTTAATTGTTTCAAAGCCTGCTTTCTCTGCATCGGCTAATTTGTTTTGCTGAAATAATATTTCTGCAATATGATATTGAGCTTCTGCACTGAATTCTGATTGGCCTAAAGTAGTTACCTGCTTATAAGAAAGAAGAGCATTATCTGATAAACTATCTAACTGATAGCTTTTACCCAATATCATATTCGCCATCATTTTATCATCTGTTGCAATGGCTTTCTCTTTTAATAAATCCTGTGCATTATCCATTGCATCTTTCCATTGCTGTAATTTGTATTGACAACGCAATAATCCACGCATGGCTTCTAATTTATTTTCCTGCTGTGTTGCTATTGATTTTAATTGAGCAAAATATTTAGCAGCATTACCATTATCCTTCAAATCGAAATAATAAATTCTTGCACTTTGCAGCGTACTACGTTCTGCGTATTTATTCGGTGCTTTTGCTGCCACCGCATTATAATAAGGTAATGCAGCATTAAAATCTTTTTTAGTGATAAAAATTTCGGCTACAAAATAGTTTGCTTCTATTGCATACTTACCATCGGCAAAAGATTTCAGATATTCAGTAAACCCTGTTTGAGCCCCTGCATAATCTTTAGCTTCATAACGCAGCATAGCAGAGCGGTAGGTAAGTGAATCCTGCTCATTGTAAGCAACAGGCTTTCCGTTTTGTTTCATAAAAGCAATAAACTCTCCGGGTTTTTGTTGCTCTATAAAAATGTTTCTGATGTATTCAATAGCTTCATCACTTTCACCTGAGTTGGGATATTTGGCAACTAACTGTGTAAAGTTTTTTAAAGCATCATCATTCTTATCTAAATTAAAATAGGCAACACCCAATTTTAAATAAGCTTTTGGAAAAAAGGCGGTTGCCGCTTTATCATTCAATATTTGTTGTAATGGTGGAATAGCATTGTCAAAATTTTCATTTGCTAAATAAGTATTGGCAATTTCCATATTTGCATCAGCAACTAAAGTGGAATTCGGAAACTGCTTAACCATGCTTTGTAATAAGTTTATTTTATCATTACTCTTATTATAAGCACCTGCAATAATTGCTTTCTGAAACAATGCATAATCTGAGCCCTTTGTGTTTAATGCAATTACATTTTCATACATTACTAATGCCTGCTTATAATTTTTATTCATGAAATAGCAATCAGCTGCACGTACATAGGCATCCTGCTCTAATGCGGTGGCAGCGGTAGATACAGAAGATGATACCTGTTGAAAATAAGTAAGTGAGTTAATGTATTGCTCTTTCTTTAATAAACAATAAGCTAAATTATACTTAGCATTAGCTGCATTTACTTCACCATTTGTTTGCGGACTTTTTAAATAATTTACCAGATAATTTACAGCATCTTCCAACCTGTTATTTCTATAAGCAATTTCCCCTTTCCAGAAATAAGCTAATTGAATTTGCTTTTCATTAAACGGAACTGAAATAAGCTTTGTAAGCAATACGTCTGCTTTATCTAATTGCTGGTCATTAATCATTTCAACAGCTCTGCCATAAAGAATTTTAGGATAAATTTTCTTCGCAGTCTCCGTCTTCACATCTAAACTTTCAAACAAACTCAATGCATCTTTATAATTACTGGTGTTGGCCAAAACACTTATAGTTAATTCTTTTGCTTCTAACAAATAAGTTGATTTCGGATAAGTTGAAATAAAGTTTTGTAAAGATTTTAAAGCAATATCTGTAAAGCCCAATTCATAACTCAACTTGGCATAATTAAAAGAAGAAACTTCTTTTTGTGTATCGTTGCTGTTATTAGTAGCACAGAATAAAAAAGCATTTCTGGCACTCGGCTTATCCCCTGTTTTTAAATAAGCATCCGCTAATAAATACATACTGTTTTGGGCCAAGGAATCTTCTTTACCGCCTAATTGTTTAAAGCCTGCAATACTTTCTTTCCAATTACCTGCAGCATAATAACAATAGCTCAGTTCATATAAATCTTCACGTTTTACTTTATCTGTTTTAGCAACATATTCTTTTAAGTATGGAAGAGCATGGGCATATTCTTTCTTATCAAACCATAAGTGACCTGCTAACTGTTTTAGCTGCAAATCATAATATTGATTGCCTTGTTTTATTTTATTTTCAGCATAAGAAAGTGCTTTTTCTTTATCGCCTGTGAAGTAATAAATCTCAGCAATATAAAAAGGAACGATATTATTGTATGTGGGGCTGGTTTCCGCTACAGTAAAGGCTTTGAGAGCCTCAGAATAATCTTTTTGATAAAAAACGATAAAACCATAGTAGTAGTTGGCATCAACATAATTTGTATTATTCTTCAATTGTCTTACAGCATCTAATAAAGGTTTCGCTTCATTAAACTGCTGCATAGTAAAAAGAATATAACCTTTATGAAATTTCAAATCAGCAACTTCATCGTTGCTTAAATTTTCTATACTGCTTTTGTTATAGTAAGTTAAAGCATCGGGCAAATCTTTTTTTCGGAAATAATATTCACCTAAATAGAAACCTAACAATTGTATTCTTGGAATATTATTATCTAAATTAATATAATCAACAGCTAAAGATGCAGCAGCACTATCATCTAATTGCAAACCGCAAAGAATGTAATAATACTTAGCCTCTGATTGAATTGTTGCAGGAAAATTTCCATTTACAGGATGATAATAAATATCCTTAAACAAAGGATAGGCTAAACTGTAATACTGTTGCTGATAATAATCCTTCGCCTGTTTAAAAACTGCATCAGGGTCGTTATTAATTTTTGTTGACTGTGCAAAGCTGTTGATAATAAATAACAAACCTGCCACAGTACAAATAAGCGGTGCTCTGTATTTCATAGAGTAGAAATGGGGCATTGGAAACAAAGATTGTATTTAACTTCTTAATGAAAAGTAAAAAGCATTTTAAAGGTAACAAGCACTTAATAAGCAAATGCTGTTCCATATTTTTTGTGGATAAAGAATACGCCTATATAACTTTACCAACAGAAATAGAATAACATGTTTGAAACATCAACACAGGTAAGGGTTCGGTATGCCGAAACAGATCAAATGAATGTGGTGTATCACGGAAATTATGCTCAATATTTTGAAGTGGCAAGAGCAGAAAGCATACGCAGCTTGGGTTTTACTTATAAAGACATGGAGGCATCAGGTATTATAATGCCTATTATTGAATTGCACTGTAAATATTTACGCCCTGCACATTACGATGATTTATTAACTGTGAAAACGCAGTTAAAAGAGTTGCCTGCAGACCATAGAGTTGAGTTTCATCATGAAGTTTATAATGAAAGCGGCAAACTGTTAACAATAGGCAAAGTTGTTTTATACTTTTTAAATGCTGTTACAAAAGAAAAAGCAACAATGCCTAAAGAATTATTAGATAAAATTCAACCTTACTTCAACTAAGCCCTGTTATAATCTGGTCGCCAGTTTACAATAGCCTGTTTAATTTGTTTGTTGCTTAAATGTTCTGCCACTGCTCTTGCTGTTAAAGCAGCCAATTCATCATCGCTTGCAAAACGCAAAGCAATAATCTGCCCCATTCTTAATGATGCTGGTAAAGGTTTTCCTGTGATAATATAATGTCTGAAGTTTTCTTCAGCACGTATAGCTCTGTCCTGTGCTCTTAATGCAAAAATTCTGCTATATGCCCAAACAAATGCAACTACAATTGATAGTGCCACTAATAAAGAAGCCGAATATAAATTTTCTTTACTGCTGTGTACTACATTTACTATTGAACCGATTATTACAGCCAACAATAATGCCGGCGTAACAAAATGATAAAAAGGAACGTAACGCGAATGGTTTTGAAAGTTTTGTTGTAACATGATTTAGGTTTTAAGTTGTTAAGTTATTTTAATTCGTCTAATACTTTAAAAATCTTTTTAACCGTTTCTGCAGCACTTCCGTTGAAATTATTTACAATTACAGCAACAGTGTATTCAGTTTTATCTTTTGCTGTATGATAGCCTGCAAAACTTCTTGCTCCGCCTACACTTCCGCTCTTCAACTTCATGCCGTTGTATTCAGGCAAAGCATTATAAAAAGAAGTAAACCATATTTGTTGCTTAGCGTATTGCAAAGCAGCAACCAATGCATTCGTGGTTACTCTGTTCTGCGGAGATAATCCGCTTCCATCCAATATATGTAATGCAGATTTTTCAATGCCTCTCTCCTGCCAATATTTTTTAACGACATTAATTCCCGAATCAAGATTCCCGAAGCCTGTTTTCTCTAATGCAATAGTTCTTACAAAAGTTTCTCCGTAAAAGTTTACGCTTCTTTTTAAGAAATAATAATTAATACTATCTAATACAGGAGAATAATATGTGTAGACGATGGTTGAAGGTTTTGGCAATGAAGTTTTATTGTTTTGATATGCTTCTGATAATTTAATTTGATTGATGGAGATATTATTCAGTTGAAATTGTTTGTTTAAAATTGATTGTATTTGTAACGATGGAAAAGGTATTGAACCTGAAATACGAAAAGGCTTTTGTTGTGCAGGAATAGTGCCTTCTGCAAATGCAGTTGTTGCATAAGGCGATGAATAAACAGATGCATTATCGCCGCTGCCCGCCTTACCTGTTTTAATAAAATTTTTTAATGTGTAGTTACTCAGTTCTGGTTCTGTTTTTATTATTTCAACACTATCGCCCTCATTCATGCCCGGTTGCATTACCAAATCAAATTGGTTTTCATTCCAGTTTAATGCCCAGGTTCCTGCACCGTAATAATTACCCATATCATCCCAAATCCATCCACCCGGCATTGGGTTCCATTCAAACTTTGTATTATCTAAAAAACAATTACCGTTTATTTTTTTAATGCCTGCATTTTTTATGGCATTCATCCATTTATTCAACACAACAGAATCTTTTGTTTCTGCGTAACGCCAGCTTGCTAATGTTGGGTCGCCATAGCCGGTTATAATAAGGTTACCGTTTAATGTGCCGTTCATAATCTTTCCATCGTAAGCTATCTCTGTTTTAAAGCGATAATCTTTTCCTAATAAATCTAAAGCAGCAATACTTGTAAAAATTTTCTGGCAACTGGCTGGAGCTAATCCTGTTTCTTCATTCAATGCATAAACAACTTCGTTTGTTTTTGTATTAACAACATATAAGGATGCAATAGCATGTTTTATTTGTTCATCTTTCAAAAAAGCTTTCATTGCAACCTCTAATCTGTCATGCACATTTTGTGCTTTAACAAATGAAGCACTTAGCAAACAAAATAAAACTTTAAATGTTTTCATTCTACCACTGTTATTTTGCATAAAAGTAACTGATAAGTTTTCAATATTAATTATGAGCAGTAATACCGTTAGTGCATCTATTATTACCATTGGTGATGAATTATTAATCGGTCAGGTTATAGATACCAACAGTGCTTTTATTGCACAGGAATTAAATAAAATAGGGGTACCCGTTAAACGCCGTATTGCAGTTGGCGATGTGTGGGATGATATATGGAATGCTTTAGATGAAGAGAGCAAATACTCGAATATTATTTTAATAACAGGCGGACTTGGCCCGACAGCAGATGATATTACCAAACCCTTGCTGTGTAAGTATTTCGGCGGAAAGTTAGTAATGGATGAAGCAACACTGCAGCATGTTACTTATTTATTTGAACACGTTTTTAAAAGACCGATGCCCTTATTGGAAAGAAATAAAAAACAAGCCGAAGTACCCGATGTTTGCACTGTTTTAAAAAATGAAAAAGGTACTGCACCGGGAATGCTGTTTGAAAAAGATGGTAAATTATTTTTCTCAATGCCGGGTGTTCCGCATGAAATGAAATGGCTGATGCAAAAACATGTTTTGCAGATTATTACCCAAAAATTTCAAACCGCTTTTATTGAACACAGAACATTGTTAACTGCAGGTGTTGGTGAATCTTTTCTGGCAGAAAAATTAGTTTCTTTTGAAGCAAACTTACCATCAAATATTAAGTTGGCTTATTTGCCCAATTACGGAATGGTAAGATTAAGATTAACAGCCATAGGAAATAATAAAGAAGCCATTCAATCAGCTATTAATCAATCTTTCACTTCTTTAAAAAGTTATGTGAAAGATGCAATGGTTATAGATGAAGATTTACCAATGGAAGCTGTGGTGGGCAAACTATTAAAAGAAAAAAACAAAACAGTAGCTACCGCTGAAAGTTGTACAGGTGGTTATATTGCTCATTTGTTAACCACTATTGCAGGCTCATCAGATTATTATGAAGGAAGTGTAATAAGCTATTCATATAAAGTAAAAGAAGATAGTTTACATGTACCAAATGCAACGCTTACCAAATACGGAGCAGTTAGTGAAGAAACCGTAAAAGCAATGGTACAGAATGTTATCAGTTTAATGAAAACAGATTATGGTGTTGCTGTAAGCGGTATTATGGGGCCCGGTGGCGAAACACCCGATAAACCTGTTGGCACTGTTTGGGTAGCTGTTGCAGATAAAAAGAAAATTGTTACACGAAAGTTTCATTTCAGGTTTGACAGAAAAAAGAATATTGAATTAACTGCCGTTAATGCATTAAATTTATTACGTCAATTAATTGTGGATAACCATTGAATAACTTTCAACATCTAAAAATTATTTTTGAATAACTGTTTGTTGATGCTTGCTACGCAGCTAAATAATTTCTCGTTGATTCAGAGCAGGTTTTGAAGATACTGATTACTTCATTTTTTGAAATTTAACCCGCTTGTTTACTGTGTGCAAAACAATAACAAATAATGGAAAAAGTTAGCAAGGAAATTTACCTAAAACTAGACACTTAAGTATGGCAATAGTTGATTTGGTTATGCCTAAAATGGGCGAAAGCATAATGGAAGCCACTGTGTTACGTTGGCACAAAAAAGTTGGCGATACCGTTAAGCTTGATGAAACTGTTTTAGAAATAGCCACTGATAAGGTTGACAGCGAAGTTCCTTCAACTGCCAACGGTGTTATTACAGAAATTCTTTTTAAAGAAAACGATGTAGTACCAGTTGGTGCCGTTATTGCAAAAATTGAAGCTGTAAGTGCTACGTTTACTCCTGCACCGCAACAACAGCCCGTTTATAATCCGCCGCCACCTCCTGCTCAGCAACCGGTTATTGCACCGCAGGAACAGGAACATATTCCTTTTACACCGCAACCTGCTTATGTTCCGCAGCCTGCTGCTTCAGGTAATAATAAATTCTTTTCACCTTTGGTTTTAAACATAGCCAACAGTGAAGGTTTAAGTTTAAGTGAGTTGGAAAGAATACCCGGTACAGGTGCTGATGGAAGGGTTTCTAAGAAAGATATTTTACAATATATAGCAGATAAAAAAGCCGGTAAGGTTACTGCATTTGTTGCACCACAGCCACAACCTGTTTTTTATCAACCTGCACCGCAACCACAGGCAACACAATATGTTGCTCCTGTTGTTCAACCCGCTCCTGTTGTTGAAACATATAAACATACAGAACAAGTTGAAGAGCCTGCTCCGCCACCACCACCTTCTTTTATTCAACAACCGGTTATTGAGCAACAGACTTATGTTGCACCGCAACCCGAGCCTGTTTTACAACAACAAACTGTAATAAGTCAGCCGCAAATAGTTGAGCCAACACCACAACCACAACAAGTGTATGTTGCTCCTCAACCTGTTGATGCTCCTGTTCAGCAAACAGTTATAACGCAACCGCAGCAGCCACCTGTACAAGTTGAGTTTCCACAACCGCAACCTGTTTATATTGCTCCGCAACCGCCTGCAGAACCTGTTGCAAAACCACAAGCTGCCGAGCCTGTTTACATTGCTCCGCCGATTATTGATGCACCAAAACCAAGTGTGGAAATAATTGAGATGGACAGAATGCGTAAACTGATTGCACAACACATGGTTAACAGTAAGCAAACCAGTGCACATGTAACCAGTTTTGCCGAAGCAGATGTAACCAATATGGTTGTATGGCGTGAAAAGAAGAAAGAAGATTTTGAAAAACGTACCGGTACTAAAATAACTTTCACTCCTATGTTTATTGAGTGTTTGGTGAAAGTTATGAAGCGTTACCCGATTATTAACAGTTCTGTAGAAGGTGATAAAATAGCTATAAAGAATTATTTTAATATCGGAATGGCAACTGCTTTACCGAATAATAACCTGATTGTACCTGTTATTAAACATGCAGAACAAATGGGTTTGGTAAACTTAGCTAAATCTGTAAACGCTTTAGCAGCCAATGCACGTAACGGTAAATTAAAACCCGATGATACACAAGGCGGAACATTTACCTTAACCAATGTAGGCTCATTCGGTAGTTTAATGGGTACGCCGATTATTAACCAACCGCAGGTAGCTATTTTAGCTGTTGGTGCTATTAAGAAACGCCCTGTGGTTGTAGAAACAGATAAGGGAGATTTTATCGGTATACGCCACATGATGTATTTATCATTAAGTTACGACCATAGAATTATTGATGGTAGTGTGGGTGCCAGTTTCTTAACAGAAGTAGCCAAAGAATTTGAGAATTGGAATGTAAACAGGGAATTGAAATTGGTAGTACAGGAACAATATGTGGATTAATATTTGATAAATATAAACTCGCTTAAGCCACTCCGGAAGGGTGGCTTTTTCATTGTTGCTACTTTTGAACCGCCACCAAACTGACAGAAAAGTAGGGAGCTTTTCGGAGCCATCGGCAGCGACAAAGCGTCGATAAAGCAGCGATAAAGTACCCTAAGCAGCAATAGGTGAAAATTGCCATTTTAGCAGGTGGTTGAAGTGGGTATGGAAGCTTTTAAAACCAGTCAGAAAGATGACACTCTTTTCCCAATTGTTACACTTGCGTTTTTTTAATTGTTGCGTTTCGTATATCTACAAAACGCAAGTTTTATTAAAAAATAGTTGCTGAAAATAAATGACTTATAATTAGAGTTGCGTATATTTAAAAGTTGCCTGAAATGCTATGGCGACAGTGCTAACTTTAAACTGACTAGCATTTCATCAACCATTTTTGACACCAATGACAACAACTGACATCACTATTGAAGCCACCACAGAAAATAATTTTATTAAAAAGCCCCCTCAAAAATTTTATGTCATCGCACAAAACAAACTTTTATTTTTTATCGACACACAACCACCTCCGAAAAAAATGAAAGAGTGTTTTCGCCTACGTTTTTACAAATCCGACAAAGAAGAATTATATCTTTAACGATACAACATAAATGAAAATGGAATTAGAAATATTAAATACAAAAACTATTGAGCATAGGACTTGGTATTTATGTCGAGGAAATCTGCTTACCTATTTGAATAGCTTAAAATCAAATTTTTATGACTTTGCAATTCAGCGGAGAATAGTAAAGAATCAATACCTTGATTATTTATATCAAACTATCAAGTCAGGCGACCCAATTCCAATGATAACACTGACTTACAAGCAACCAGTGATGAAAATCAAATCGGCTGGCATTACGGAAATTGATATGGAGCAAGTTGAGATTTTAGACGGACTTCAAAGAACTTTTCGTTTGTGGGCTTATAAAATTCTCTCTGAAACATATAATGGTGAAAAGGATAAAGCCATTATAGATTTTGCAAAAAAACTAAAAGAGGAAAACGATTTGTTTTTTGAATCAGGGGTCCTTTCCACAACCTTAATAAGATCTTTAATTGAAAAGGACGAAATAAAAAATATCAAAGATTCCTTTTCAAAGTTTGACATTTATTTTATCGTTTGGTCAGGGCTACAAGAAAAGGAAGTAATTGAAAAAATGCTTGTGCTTAATGCAGGTCAAAAAGCAGTTTCAAAAACACATCAATATGAACTCCTGTTTCTACATTTTTATGATGAGTTAATTAGTAAGCAAAAGCAAATCAAATTGCATCGTGAAAAGGAGAAGTCGGCGAGTGATGTAAAGAAGGGTAATCGTGAAGTTGGTGAATTTATGTTTTCGTCCGTGATTGTTGGCTTACAGTCCTTCATTGAAATGAAACCACTTAGAATTTCAACAGATGACTTAATTGGTTTAGAGCCGGAAGTTGATACAGAACCGGACATTTATGAAGCTGTTTTTAGTTCTGACTTTATCAAAACTTACATTGACCAACTCTATAATATTGATTTAGCAGTAAGCGAAAAGGATTCGCAAAAAGGCAAAGAATGGTTCGTTAAAGACACAACTCTTAGTGGAGTTTTTGCGGCAGTCGGAAAGCATATTAAGATTGAAAAGAGTTGGACAAAGAAGGAACTCTCTGAATTTGCTAACAAAGGTTTTACAACTCTTCGTGACAGAATATTGGAGAAGGGTTTTGACCTTTCAGAGTTTACTGCCGAATACAATTCACTTTCAAGTCGTCAAGTAAACATTGGAAATTTCATTCGCAAGGTGATAATGAACTATACCTACGAATTGATTCAGGGAAATAGTCCCGTATGGAAAGTGATTTTTGAAGAATCAAAAGAAAAGAGATAGCCATGACAGGAAAAGAAATGTTATCTCAATTCATTGTTTCACTGAATGACTATCTTGGATTTAGTGACGAAACGGTTTTAGAGAATGTAATTATTGATGAGGATTTAAAAGCGGCATTGACACGATTAAAATCTTTAACACCACCGCCCAACTTCGTTAAACTAATTGATTCTTTGGATACAATCATTAACAGCAACAAAGACAATTTTCTTTCTGAAACCTATAGTGTTACAGGTTCAATAGAAATAGTCGATTTTTCAATTGCAAGTCTTGAAAAAAAGAATCGTGCCTTTGCATACTCAGACAATGACTTTGGATATTTTTCAACAAAATCGTTGATACAATCTGGAAGTATTGTAGATATATCATTGCCGCATTACGCCATGCTTTGGAAGCAAATTCAAGAATTCTTGGAACGTTGTTATTCAAATGCGGACACTCCGAGAATAACTCTTTTTCTTGATTGCATCCGAAACAATAATTTTAATTTAGGTTTTACAATTAACAAGCAATTATCTCCGTTTAGTGCTGACAGACATTACTCATATATTTATTTATGCTTTCTCAATAACTCCAAATCAATTGACCTACCCATCGATATAATTTATTCAACTCCTCAATTAAATAATAAACTTTCATTGGATAGTTCAAAAATCTATGAACAATTTTTTGATATCTATGATGTATTAAATGAACTAAATCAAGCACCAGATATTCTATCAAGATTCCTGAAACTCTATCATATACTTGAATATTTTGTTTATAGAGTTTACTTGGTTGACCTCACAACAAGAGTAGGAACAAATAAGTTTTTTGTTCGTGAATTTGCAATATCAGCAGAATCCATGAAGGGAAAAGAGAAGTCAACCTTTATTGACAACTTCCAAATAATTTTCAATGCAAATCGAGCAGCGATAAAATTAGAATTGGATCCTGTTTCAACACATGATGCAAAGACATTTTTGAGAGATAAAGGTATTGTCAAAGGTTTTGACACATCTAACTTTGAAAGGGTGGCAGCACTTGTATATGGCTTGAGATGTAGCATTGTTCATAACAAGGAAAGTGAATATCATTTGACAATTACAAATTCCGAAGATTATAAGGACATAATTCCATTGATAAAGCAACTAATCAAGACACTTGAGTTTTTAGTTATCAAAAAAATTGCTGACAACGACGATTCAATTAAGTATCCTAAACAACAAATGAGTTTATACTAAATTGAAAACCAACACACAAAAAATACTCTCTTAAAAAACGCACAAGCCAACGCCGTAAGCATTTTTTAAGAGAGTATTTTCCTACATAGCAAAGTCTCCTCTAAGGGGCATTGCTATGCACGCCACCAAAACTTTAACTTCTTTCATAGCAATGTCTCCTGTAAGGGACATTGCGTATTGATACCATTGAAAATACAATATCTCCAATTAGTATATTGTTATAAAAAATATTGGTGAAGCACACACAACATTGGCTTACGCTAAGTAGCATTTTTTTCACAATCATTCTATCATGCTTCTATTTTTAACATTATGTGAATAAACAATAGTTTGTTTCAACCCATCTATTCAGTAAATTGAAACATCTAAATTCATTATATGAAAACGTTGTCACAAACATGGTTTGCAGATGGTTATATAGATTTTGAATTAAAGAAATATACCCTACTCGCCTACCTGCAGGAAGTAAATAAGTACTTTACCGCTAACAAATTATATCCGCAATTAGCAGATGTAATTTTTCACTATAACAATATCATTGCCTTCAGAGAAAATAAAAAATATTTGCAGGAGCATTTTCCTAAAAAGCTTACGGGTGTTCAATTACAGCAATTACAGGTATTGTACGAAAACATGATTGAAGATGATGATTTAATGGCAGAACTGGAAGATATTATTAACTACTCGGCTTCAACCATGCAAAGAACCATTACCAGCGGCAGCGAGATTTATGAGTTTGTAGAAAACAAATTAACCATTGAACCCGTTGGTATTATGCCTTTGGAAAATAATGAAGGTTATTTCTTTTTATGCGAAGGCAAAACAAAAAATACCTGGGTATATCAATACCGTTTAAGCATGTTTGAAAAGCATGATGCCAAATACAGAAGTATTAAAACAGAGTTTATAGATGTTTGGCAACGCAGTTATGCCAATACTTATCAAAACATAAAAGCTGCCTTGCTGAAAAACAAAACCGAATTGCCCAACCCGGCTGTATATGCCGTAGAAACAGACATGAGTTTTCCCATAGAAGAAACTTTGTTGCCTGTTGCTAAAAGATGTTTAGTAAGGTATATTACTACTTATAGTGCATAGCTGCATAATGAACAGAACGTATCCCGAAACTTCGGGATGCGATACTTCGACTTCGCTCAGTACAGGCTACACAAGCGATACTATAAAATACAAAAGCCGGTTACACAAAACTATCCACAATATAATTTTAGCTTACATTCACTTTTGCTAATAATTATCTTTACAGGCTAAATTTTTACTATGCTTAAAGTTGGTGTTTTTGGTGTTGGACATTTAGGGAAATTTCATTTGAATAACTGGAAAGAAATTGAAGAGGTAAAGCTGGTTGGTTTTTTTGACCCGAATAACGATAATGCCAAACAGGTTAGTGCAGATTATGGTTTGAAGCGTTTTATGGATGAAGAAAAATTAATAGACTCTTGCGATATTATTGATGTGGTTGTACCTACGGATAAGCATTTTGAAATATGTATGCAGGCTGTTCGTAAAGGTAAACATGTATTTGTAGAAAAGCCACTAACACATACCATTGATGAAGCCAAGCAATTGGTAAACATGGTTAGAGAAGCGAATGTAAAATTTCAGGTTGGTCATGTTGAAAGGTTTAATCCCGCTTTTTTAGCTATTAAAGGCATGCCTTTAAACCCGATGTTTATTGAGGTGCACAGGTTGGCTCAGTTTAATCCACGTGGTACAGAAGTGAGTGTGATATTGGATTTAATGATTCATGATATTGATATTATTTTAAGCTTAGTGAAGAGTGATGTAAAACATATTTATGCAAGCGGTGTTGCCGTAATGACTGATACACCTGATATTGCCAACGTAAGAATTGAATTTAATAATGGTTGTGTGGCTAACCTTACCAGCAGCAGAATAAGCATGAAGAAAATGCGTAAAGTAAGGTTGTTTCAGAAAGATGCTTATATAGGTTTAGATTTTTTAGAAAAGAAAACAGAAATTATTAAGCTGAAAGAAGACAGCGATACCAATGTTTTTGAATTTGATTTAGAAACACCGACTGGTAAAAAAACGTTGGCAGTAGCATCTCCCGTAATACCACAAGCCAATGCCATAAAATTAGAATTACAAAGCTTTGTTGATGCTATTAATAACAACACCACACCTGTTGTTAGTGAAATTGATGGCTTATTGGCAATGCAGGTGGCACATCAAATTATTGCGAAAATTAACAAGACTAATATTGCTGAGTGAAATGGAATTGCTAATGACTGAGGAACCATTGCATGTATCTGTAAGCAGACTTTTTATTAAAAGAGTTATCAATTTATTGTTAGCCTTAGTATTGGTAATCATTCTTTTACCGCTATTGATACTTATAGCAATTATTACTAAATTAAGTTCTAAAGGAAGCATTATTTACCAACAGGAAAGGATAGGTTTACAAGGCAAGCCTTTTACTATTTATAAGTTCAGAAGCATGCATGTTGATGCAGAAAAAAACGGGCCTTTACTTTCTGATAAAAATGATTTAAGAATTACTGTCTGGGGTAAGTTTATGCGGAAATTTAAGATTGATGAATTACCACAACTGTTGAATATTATTAAGGGTAACATGAATTTTGTAGGGCCAAGACCGGAAAGAAAATACTTTATTAATTTAATTGAAGCTGAAGGAATTAATTACAACAACCTTTTAAAATTGAAGCCGGGCTTAACTTCTGCAGGTATGGTTAATTATGGTTATGCTTCAACTATTGAACAAATGATAGAAAGAATGCAGTTTGATATTCAATATGCAGAAAACAATTCTGCTTTGAAAGATTGCAAAATAATACTGCAAACAATAGCCATAGTTTTTACCGGAAAAGGCAAATAATATGCAACCCTTTTCAGCACAAATAATTCCGCTTGAAAAAGTAAATCGTACTAAGTGGGATACTATTGTGGCTGTAAATGATAACGGTTTAATATACTCCTCGTTCACTTATTTAAACTTGATATGCACTAACTGCTTAGCTCTTGTTATTAATGATTATGAAGCAATATTGCCATTACCTGTAAAAAGAAAATTCGGTTTACGGTATTTATATATTCCTCCGTTTGTTCAGCAATCAGGCCTGATTGGAAAAGCAGATAATCAGCATTTAATACTTCAACACATAAAGCAATGTTTTAAATACGGAGATATTTTTTTCAACTACCAAAATGATTTTGTTGAAACTGAAACGGGAGTTACAAGAAGGAATAATTTTATTATTGATTTAAATACCGATTATACAAGCATAAAAAAAAATTACCATTCTTCTGTTAACTACAGTTTACATAAAGCTGAAAAAGCAGGCTGTGCCTATATTTCATCAAATAATATTGAAGAAGCCATAGCTTTATATCAATCTTACAATGAAAAGAATTTAACGCATGTAACCGATAAAGACTTTTTCAACTTACTTAATTTATGTAACACTTTATCGCAACAAGATAAAGTGCTGATTAGAAAAGTAATTAATCATAAAAATGAATTACTAAGTCTTGCTCTGCTTTTAAAAGACAATAAGCGATACTATAACCTTATTAATTATACTTCGCCACAAGGCAGACAAACAGATGCGAATTATTTTTTGTACGATAATCTGTTTAAAGAATTAGCTCATCAAAACAGGTTATTTGATTTTGAAGGAAGTAATATAGAAGGAATCAAAAATTTTTATGAAAAATTCGGAGCCCAAAATCAACCTTATTTTCATTGGCATTTTAATAATTTACCGTTTCCGCTAAAATTAATTAAGCATTAGTAAGCTTTCTTTCATCCAGAATTTTTTCAGCAATTATCAAATCGATAGGTCGGGTAATTTTTATGTTATCGTATTCACCTTCAATTAAAAAAATTTCATTACCGGCTGCTTCCACTACTGATGCTTCGTCTGTAAAGCTTTCATTGTAGGGCAATTTAAATGCAGCCAATAAAGGGAAAGATTTGAATACCTGCGGTGTTTGAATAATTCTTACATTATTTCTATCTGCAACTTTATTTTTTCCATTAACAATAATTCTGATACTATCGGTTGCAGCTACAGCGGGTACCGCATTACCGTTTTTCTCTGCTTGCTCATAACAACGTTTAATTAAATCCGCAGTCAATAAGCATCGCACCGCATCATGTACAAAAACAATACTTTGTTTCTCTACATATTGCAAACCATTTTGTACAGAATGAAAACGGGTACTGCCTCCTTCAGTGACAACTATATCCGTATTAAATTCTTTAATGATGTCCTCTCCTTTTTCAAGGTGTTCTTTGGGTAACACCAACACAATTGTGATATCGTTATAAGCATCTGTAAAAGCTTTAATACTATGCCACAACAGCGGTTTACCTTTTAACAATAAAAATTGTTTAGGTAATTCGCTACCCATTCTTGAGCCTGAACCACCCGCAACAATTACGGCAATTTTCTTAAGCTTATTCGTCATTTAAAGCGAAGATAATTGCATTTACATAACATTAACTTTACCTCAACACATAATCATAGTTCAAAACAATTGTTATTCTATCTTTGAAAAAAACTACTTTATGAAAAAGATTGCCCTTATAATTTTTGGTATTACTACCATAGCTGTTGCCTGTAATAATAACGAACAGCCTAAACATGAAAAGAAAGATTCAGCTGCTATGCAAAGTGATGTGCCTCAATCAATAGACATCCGCATTGTTGATAATACAAAGGACCCGGCCTGTGGAATGCCTTTAACAGCAGGCATTGGCGATACAGTAAGTTATAATGGAAAGAAGTTTGGTTTTTGCTCTAAAGAATGCAAAGAACAGTTTTTAAAAAATCCTGCACAACTTGTTTCAGCTGCAGCATTGAAAAAATAGTTTTAAGCTTGTTAACTAAAAAAGCCTCATAATAATGAGGCTTTTTTGTTTTATCAGTGTTGTAAAATGCTAACCTAAAATACAATTTAATAATTGGTAAATGGGCTGAGTGTTCTTGCTATTGCTCCGCTTGAAACATCTTGTCTTCCTCTGAAAACTAAACTGTAATAACGCTTTTGATCGGGTAAGAACCCATTCAGCTGATATAACAGATTTGTTGTTCCCGCTTCTCTTACATATAAGGTATCGTTCAATTTTGAAGTATAAGGAATAAAAGTACCGATAGTTGCCGGAGATACATTTGAGAAAATGGTTGTGTTCATCACTTTAGAAAACACATCAATATTTTTTGTAGCACCTCTTGCTAAGTTTACTATTCTAACTCTGGCAGCTGTATCAACAACCGCTGGCATTACATCTTGCACTAAAGCATACTTTATTGTAGTAGTAGTATCATAAGTAAAAATACTGTAATAAGATCCCGGATCGAAAGAAGCACTAACAATTAAAGGGGCTTGTGTAGTTGTAGGTAAAGTATCTTTAATAAAAACTACATTAGAACCTGCATTAACTACAAAATATGAATTGGAAGAAGGAGCAGTTCCTCCAAAAGCTATTGCTGCACCTGTTAAGGGTGTTAATGCTGAATTATAAACATAGTTTCTTGTTGCACCTACAGTAGCACTTACTACTTTAACATAAGCTGCATTAGCAGTACCGGGATACAAACTATAGTCTGCTTTATTTTGAATGTCTTTATTACAAGCTAGTACAGTAATAACTGCCAGTAAGCAAAAAACAGTTTTAAAATATGTTGTATTCATTATTGTGAATTTTAAATTGATTATTTTTTTGAAAACCAACATTCTGTTGTATGATAATTGGCTACCTGAGCTCCTGATCCATCTAAAACACCAACCAATTTAAGAGATGGGATGTTATATAGAAACTCAGAATTATATCTTGGCCTAGCCACATAAACAGGTTTACCACCGTTATTTGTAAATAAACTGGCTCCGGGAGGTATTGTAAAATCAGCATACACTTGCTTACTTGTAGCAGGATCGATGTCAGTGTAGTGATATCTACGCATATCGGTCCATGTTTCATGAATACCCCAACCATAAAGAGCAATATACTTCTGCAACATTATCATAGACAGTGTTAAACTGCTTGGGCTTGCAGGTACAATTTGTGTGTTAGCTAAATAGGCATCTCTGGCAGCAGTAGTTAACAAATTAGCAGAAGGAATATTGGTTGAATATGAGTTCATCAACATATCAAAATTTAAGCTGATTGCATTTTTATATGCACCTAATGCTGAAGCTGCATTACCTTTTCTTAAATATGCTTCTGCTAAAAGAAATTGCATTTCTGATGCCGTCATAATAGGGAATTCTGCTGCATTTCTGAATAAATACCTGCAGTTATTTTCGTTTGCCGGGCTGGTTGTCACTGAATAAATACCACCCCAAAAATTATTAGGTTTATCATTTGTAGCACTAATTTCTGCACCACCATTCCAGGGAATAATTCCTTTATAAGTGCCATTGGGATTTGGCTGCAATAAATAAGGAGCTCTCGGGTCTAAAGTACTCGTCGGGAAAGTACTGTTTGCACCGTTCAATAAGTTTGCTATGTAGGCTCCTTGTCTTATAGAACCCACATTGCCTCTGAATATACCAAGATAACTGTACGCACCCGACTGTGCCCCACTTGCCATGAATTTACAGGTAGCATTATCCGCATTTGCAGTCATGGCTAACTGGGTATATTTAATAACTGAATCCGGTTTATAATCTGCTTTATTACTTAAATAGGCATAAGACCTTGCTAAAATTCCATAAACAAATTTTTTCCACTTATTTACATCTCCATTATAAAAATATTGATCGCCGACAGCCAGATTAGCCTGACTAACAGCTCCATCTGTTCTGCTTAAATTGGTTAATGCATTTAAGCAGGCTGCACGGCATGAATCGTAAGCAAGAGATTCCGGATCATAATCGAATTGCTGGCGACTTTGATCGAATGCTTCTTTTACTACGATAGCATCTCCATATTCATTGCCAAGAGATAACCAACCCCAGGCTCTGATAGCTTGGGCTACGCCAACATAATCCCATTTACCATCTCTTGAAGCCCATGTAATAACCTTATTCAAATTCTGACCTTGACCATAGTAAAATGCACCCCATAATGAACCTAAGTTATCACTCGTACCTACAGTTCCACCCATCGCATCATAGTTTGATTGGTTTGCTGAGGTTAATGAAATAGGTGATGAGGAAGTTGAATAGGTACCCCAGAATTGAATGTACCTGCCAATTAAAAGCATATCTCCACCTAAGCCGTAACTACTGCCGGCTGCTGAACCACTTCCTAAAAAGTTACCGATTAAACTTGGTAAAATGGTTTCTACCGGTTCTTCAACCAATGCATTGGGATTAGCATAAGCTTCATCCAATTTTTTCTGGCAAGAGCTGAACATTATAAATAATGCAGAGCAAATGTAGAATGTGATTTTATTAAAATATTTTTTCATTTTTTCAAAGTTTTAATTTGTTTTAAAAGGAAGCTCTCAAACCAATGTTTACGCCTATTGGTGTTGGCAGATTGCCATAATCAAATCCAAACCCACCAATACCCTTTGATAAAGCTGTATTACCATTAGTTGCAGGATCTGCACCCAAATAGTTAGTAAGTAAGATTAAATCGCTACCTGTAACAAATAAGGACAATGATTTAATTGATTTAATATTTCTCAATGATTTTTGAGGAAGTGTATAATTTAATGTAACATCTCTTAACCTTAGCCAGTTTACATTTTTTTGTATAAACTCTTCTTCAGGCATTGAAGTATAATATGTTTGAGCATAATAAGGAGTAATTGAAATAGTATTTACTGTAGGATTTGCAGAGTTCTGTAACCCATCATTCAATACACCTTTTATAACTCGTGGTACCAATCTGTTACCTGTTCTGGCACTTTTACCAACACTTGTTAAGTATTGTTCAGTTGCATTATAAATATCACCGCCAACTTTTAAATCCCATAAAAAGCTAAGGTTCCAGTTTTTATATCTGATAATATTGTTAGTACCTAATGTAAACGCCGGCGTTCTATCGCCTCTTACTAAGAAGTTTGCATCAATAACGGGTATACCGGTAGTTGGATTAATTAAAATATCTCCGCGAGTATTTCTTGCATAACCATATCCTGTAATAGTACCTGTAGAGCCACCTCTTATTAAACCACCTCTTGCATTACCGTATAACCATGTGTCAGCTATATAATATTCATAAGCTATAGCATCAGGTAAAGCAAGCACTGAACTCCACATGTGGTTAAAGTTGAACCTTACAGTCCAGTCCATATTCTTATTTCTTACCGGAACAACATCTAAACTTAACTCAATACCCTGGTTTCTGGTAGTCGCAGCATTTTGAGTATTTAATATAAAGCCCGTTGCATAACTGGCTCTGAACCCTTCGCTAATCTGGTCATAAGCCAATGTATTATAATATGCTGCATCTATTGAAATTCTATTATTCCACAACTTCAATTCAGCTCCTATTTCATAAGTCTTTTGTTTTTCAGGTCTCAGATTCGGATTGTTATTATAGAAGCCATAAGAATAAGCCTGTTGAGGGGCACTGGCATAGTTCTGTACAAATACTGATTGATTTAGGTATGGGTCCGGAAGCCTTGCAGTACTTGCAAGTGATGTTCTCAATTTTGCATAATTTAAGAAGCTGCTTTTTAAGCTTGGGAACATATCAGTTAATATAATGCTTAAGCTTCCTGCAGGATAGTTGTAATTTCTGTTATCTGCTGAAAATACTGATGCAGATTCAAACCTGTGTGTATAAGTAAAGAAAATAAAGTTTTTGAAACCGATGGAGGCCTCAGCAAAATAAGCTTGTTGTCTTATAATTGCTAAGTTAGGATCACCAAATTGGTTTCTTAATAATCTTGATCTGTTAGCTACCGTTGTATAGCCACTATCTGTTCTGTTCCATAAAGAATCTGTGAATTTAGTTCCATAAATAGCGAACATTTCTCTACGATAATCCTGCCACATAGTACCAACCATTGCTCTTAAAGAGAAATTATTAATTTTCTTCGTCGCAGTGGCTGTTATAGTATGGTTATACCCCTTATAGGTAACCCAATAGTTATCCAAAGCACCTCCTGTTGAAGGTGTTAACACAGCAGATTCAGGATGTTGGAAAATATAACCTGAGGTTTTGAAAAAATCATATCCAAATCTTCCTGCAATGGTTAACCAACTGGTAGGTTTAATGTTAATACCGAAATTAGCCACCCAACGATTGGTAATATCCTGACTATGATTTTTATTAGCATTGAATAATGGATTATCCACTCCTTCACCGCTTGTACCTATAGTATATAATTGTTTTCTGTGGCCGGTAGAGTCAAGATAATTTCTGATGTCGTTATTATTCGGCCAATTCAATAATGTTAAGAAATATCCGCCGGCTCCTCTAAGCGGTCTGTCATTAATGGAGTTTGTAAATGAGATAGACGGAGTAAAATCTATCCATTTATTGAGTTTAGTAAAATTGGTAACTTTTAAAGAAAATCTTTGGAATGTGTTTCTTGGAATAATACCATCCTGATTAAAATATGTTCCTGATACTCTATAACTGCTTTTAGCACCACCAAAATCTGCTGAAAGATTATGAGTTTGTGTAAAGCCAGTTTTAAAGAAGTTTTTCATATTATCATAAAACTGGGTTCCTGCCGGCCAGGCCGGTCCGAAATAATTGAATGAATTAGATGACACACCGTTAGCTCCCGGACCATAATCATTATTTAATGCAGGTAACTTATTAATTTTTTGAAAGCGGAAACTGTTATCATAAACAAATGCCGGCTTTTGGCCTTTAGCTAATTTCGGTTTCTTGGTTGTAATTACAATGGCACCTGAACTGGCCTGACTTCCGTATAAAGCAGTTGCTTCCGGACCTTTTAATACCGTAACACTTTCAATATCATTAGGGTTTATATCGGCAATTCTGTTCTGATAATCATTAGTCCTGTTAGGGCGGTCAGATGCCAAACCTAAAGCAGAACCTCCGTTAGAGGTTTCATCCATGGTTGAATTATCTAATATAATACCATCTACCACAAAAATCGGTTGATTGCCTAATGATAAAGAATTGAAACCTCGCAATACAATTTGCGAAGAAGCTCCTGCCACTCCATTTGTTGGAGTAATAGTTAAACCGGCAACTCTTCCCTGCAAACCATTAACAAAATTTTCTCTTTGGGTTTGTTGTATTTCTTTACCCGATACCTGTTGATTAGAATATCCCAACTCTCTCGGTTTTCTTTTTTGATCCATTGCAACAACCACTTCTTCTAATTCCGCTATCTGTGTCAATAAAGCTATATTCAGCTTTTGACCAGTAACAACAACTTTTCTGGTTTCATAACCTACAACAGAAATTTGTAATGTTTGGCCGGGAGAAGCTTTAATGGTAAAATTACCTGCATCATTAGTTTTCGCAACAGTTGTGGTTCCTATCACTTTAATTGTTGCATCGGCAAGAGGAGTCTTTTTTTCGTCTGTAACAGTACCCGATACAGTCTGTGCCTGAGCAAGAACTGAAAGACAACAAAGCAACAATGTTGTCAAAAGCCCCATCATCATGGAGGAGAGTTTTCTCATAACTGGTATTTTGGTTAAGGTAAAAATCAATCTGTTTCAACTTTTAAGCTACTTTCAAATTAATACTTGCAAAAAACCGCAAAACATTAATTATTTTTCACTTAAGCTTAACAGAACGACATAGTTACGAAGAAAAAAGTAAAAAAAGGTTTTTCACTTAAACTTTTTTGCCGATTTCTAAAAGAAAAAAGCTGCATTTTCTTGCAGCTTTTTTAAAAATTATATGTCTCATTATTATAAAACGGTAATTCCTGCTTTTAAGTAGGGTTTAAGCAATTCATTTTCAGGTCTTAATTCAGTTATTAAAGTATCAATCTGATTTAAAGTACAAACCTGCAAACGTTGTTCAGTATTCAGTTTTTCAGAAATAGCAAGAGATATTGTTTTTTGTGCAGCTTTCATCATAGCTCTTTTCACTTCAATCACATCCCATTCCAAGTCGGTAATACCTTTTTCTACATCAATACTATTCGTTCCCAAAAAGCATAAATCGGCTTTTATTTCATTTAGTTTTTGTACTACCTCCCCACCTACTGCAATTTGTGCTGCTTTTGAAAGTTTATTCCCTATAAATATTACTTCGCTGTTAGGATGATTTAATAACTCCAACGCAGTAGGCACACTTACCGTAATAAAAGTTGCAGCTAAATCATCAGGTAAAGCTTTTATTAATTCTATAATAGTTGTTCCGCCTGAAAGCAAAACAAACATGCCATCCTGAATTAATTCAGCAGCTTTTTGTGCAATTATCTTTTTTTCAGGTTGCTGATAAATTGTATTTTTCTGCAATGTGAAATGAAAAGATTTTGATAATGCACCGCCGTGAACTTTAGTAAGTATGCCTTCTTCATGCAATTCCTGTAAATCTCTTCTTACAGTATCTTCAGAAACAGTAAGTTGCTCGCATAAATCGGACGACAATACTTTATTATGAATATTGATTTGCTGAATAATGTATGCTTGTCTTTCTTTTTTTAACATAGCTGTTTAAATAATATAGCAAATTAAGGGAATTTCAAAACAACAAATTGCTATTCAATTTATACGATATTCGCACCAATACATGATTACGCCGCAAACCATAGAACAAATTAAAAGCAGGATTGACATTATTGATGTTATCGGCGAATATGTAAAACTAAAAAAACGCGGAGCCAATTACTTGGGCAACTGCCCTTTTCATAATGAAAAAACACCTTCATTTACTGTTTCTCCGGCTAAAGAAATTTATAAATGTTTTGGTTGCGGAAAAAGTGGCAACACCATCACTTTTTTAATGGAACATGATAAATTGAGTTATGTTGAAGCATTAAAATGGTTAGCAAACAGGTATGGAATTGAAATAGAAGAAACAGAAGTATCGCCCGAGCAAAAGCAAGCTGCACTTACTTCTGAGAGTTTATACGTGATAAATAATTTTGCTCAGAAATTTTTTGAAGACAAATTATTTAATTCAGAAGAAGGTAAGCATGTTGGTTTGAGTTATTTAAAAGAACGAGGCTTCAGAGAGCATATCATTAATAAATTTCAAATAGGCTATAATCCATCTGCAAGAGATGAGTTGAGCAAAGCCTTAGCACAAAACCAATTCAATAAAGAATTACTTACCAAAACCGGTTTGGTTGTTGTACGTAATGAAAATGAGCTGGTTGATAATTACCGCAACCGCATCATCTTCCCTATTCATAATAATTCAGGAAAAATAATTGGCTTTGGTGCAAGAGTTATCGGCAAGGCAGATAAAGCACCCAAGTACATTAATACCCCTGAAAACGAATTGTATAATAAGAGCAAAGTATTGTACGGCAGCTATTTTGCGAGAATGGCTATTGATAAAGCCAATGAATGTTTATTGGTGGAAGGTTATACAGATGTCATCAGTTTACATCAGGCTGGTATTGAAAATGTGGTAGCCAGCGGCGGAACAAGTTTAACAACTGAGCAGCTTCGTATTATAAAAAAATATACTAATAACCTTACTATTATTTATGATGGTGATAGTGCCGGTGTTAAAGCTGCTTTGCGTGGATTGGATATGGCTATTGAAGAAGGCCTGAATGTGAAGTTGGTATTGATTCCTGATAATGAAGACCCTGATAGTTATGTAAATAAAGTTGGCACAACTGCTTTCAACGAATTTATTGCTGCCAATAAAAAAGACTTCATCATATTTCAATTGGAAATAATGATGAAAGATGCCGGCGGTGATATCAACAAGAAAAGTGAAGTTGCTAATGCTATTGCTGCTACATTAAGTAAAATATCTGAACCAAAAGATTTAATAAAAAGAAGAGAGTATACTAAAAGATGTGCTGAGATTTTGAATATCGCTGAAGTTGATTTAACAAACTTAATTAACTATCATATTAAAGATAGAATTATTAAAGAGAATAAGCTCCCGAAGGTTAATGAGTCAGAGTTTTTCAAAGATTCCCTGAATACAAAGAATGAAAATATTTTTGAAACCTCAATTAATGTTTTATTAGATTCTAACTTTCAAGAAAGAGAAATAGTTCGTCTCTTAATAGAGTATGGCGATTTAAATTGGGATCAAGAAAAAAAGATTCATGAAATAATATTTGAAACACTAAATCAATTTCATTTATCAAACGAAGACCTTAAAAAAATTGTGGAACAGTATGAAGAGGAGTTGAACAATAATTTAATTGTAACCAAAAATTTCTTTATTTATATTGATGACAAGTCCTTACAAAATTTAGTAATAGGGCTATTATATTTTCCATTTGAACTTTCATTTAATTGGAGTAAAAAAATTGAAGGATTGAAAGTGCAATTAGTAAAAGACGAGAAAGAAGCAGTTAGCGAGGGAATAAAATGGTATCAAGCAAAAAAATTAAGAGCAATGTTATTGGAAGTTGAGCTTGATATTCAAAAGCATTCACACGATGAAAAACTGTATCTAAAGAATATCGAAGTACATATGAAACTAAAAGAAGTAGAGAAGGATGTACTGAAAAATCCTAAAACTGTAATATTTTATTAATCACTTAAATATTTCTTTCGGTTCATTAATTACTGTTATTCTTTCCCGCCAGTCTTCATATAAAAAACCATTGGCTTTCATGGTATCTAAATGTGCTAATAAATTATTGTAATAGCCATCTGTATTGAGTATAAAAATTTTCTTCTCATGAATTTTTAAAGTATTCCATGTTATCATTTCAAACAATTCATCTAATGTGCCGTTCCCACCCGGCAATATGATAGCAGCTTCTCCCAATTCATACAATAGCTTTTTTCTTACATGCATATCTTCAACAACTTTTAATTCAGTTATGCCTTTGTGTTGCTGCTCCCACTCTACCAACACTTCGGGTATTATTCCAATTACATTACCACCATTTTCCATACAAGCATCGGCTACTGCACCCATCATGCCGACTTTACCGCCACCATATACTAATGTTATGGAATGCTTTGCCAGCAAGCCCCCCAAGTCAATTGCCTGTTGTATAAATAAAGGATTAGTGCCCGATTTACTTCCGCAAAAAACAGTAACGCTTGAAAACATAGCAGTTAATTTTCAAGCAAATTAAAAGAGAGTTGTTAAGTTGTTGTAAGGAAATTATCACCATTCAATGAAGATGAAAATCGTCATTCCGAGATTGGGTTCTCGCCCAACGAGGAATCTCCTGAAAATTGCAGGATTAGATTTCTCATGCAGAAACATTCGAAATGACATTATATACAATCTACTTCAATATCAACTCCAACTCAGCCCTTCTGTTTTCTGCTCTGCCGATAGAAGTTTCATTAGATGAAACAGGTTTGTGTTTTCCGTATGCACCTGTTTTTATTCGGGAAGCATTGATGCCTTTTTCAATAAAATATTTTCTTACAACTTCTGCCCTGCTTCTTGATAAACGATTGTTATAACTATCATCGCCACGGCTATCTGTATGTCCGCTTATTCTTAAATCGTATTCAGCAAATTGATTTAATAAAACAACCACATCATCTAATACCGGATAAGATGTTTTAAGTATAACTGCACTGTTCGTTTCAAAGTTGATATTATGCATTGCATAATCCATTCTTCTTTTTACTTCCTCTTTTATTTCAGGGCAACCGTAATTACTTACCGGACCAGGCACCGTCGGGCATTTATCATCCTGATCCGGTAAACCATCACCATCTGTATCAATAATTACTGGCTGCTGTTGTTGTACTATTATTGGCTGTGTTTGCGGCTGAGCCTGTGTTTGAGGTTGCTGTACTTGTGGAGTTGTATACGTTGTTGTAACCGTTGTGGCAACAGGTTGTGTTACTGTTACAGGGCATCCAAAATAATCTACTTTAATACCCCTGCCTGTATTAGGGCATTTATCCCTGCTGTCAAAAACACCATCACCATCACTATCTTTTTCAGCTTCGGGGCAACCATGTCTGTCAACCTTAGTTCCTATCGGTGTGTTAGGGCATTCATCCCTGTTATCATAAACACCATCGTGATCACTATCAATTTTATTGGCTTTCTTAAAAGTAAGAACCAATGCTGCACTATGTTGTAAATAAATATCGTAGTTATTACCGGCAACCAATCCATCCCAACTATCATCTAAAGGCATGTTTAAAATATTGGATAGTTGTATGCTGATAGTATTATTTATTTTGAAGTTAATACCAATACCACCTTGCAGGTGAGGCCTCCATGCAGTTAAATAAGATGGATTGGCAATAACACCGGGATTACCCGTAAAAGGATGTGAATCAATAAAAGAAGCACCTGCTCCTGCAATTAAATAAGGTTGAAAAAAAGATTGTTCTCTTAAAATGTAATTATTGTTGAATTTATATTTCAATTGAAGGCTTAGGTTATAAATATCTGCATCAAAGCCTCTGGAATAATCTTTCAATTGATACCTTACTCTATCATAACTGAATGATTGCAGCAAATTAAATGATGGGCTTAAACGTTCTTGAAAAAAAATTCCGCCGCCTGCCTGCGGAAATAAAAATTGATAGAAATTGAATTGATTAGGATTTAAATCTCCCGAATATTCGTTCACATTTCCCTGTATACCAATAGAAAAATTCTGAGCATTCAATGGCAATGAAAACACTGCAAGTGCTATACTTAAGCTTATTATTAAACGCTTTGCTTTCATTGATTGAAGTAAATAAATTTTGTGTGAAATTAACGATGTACCTGTTCACAGCCTGTCCCTTAACAAAGGGATAGCAAAAAGCAGATATAGTTTTATGTATTAACCCGCTTATTTTTGTTAGATGAGTCCACTACTTCTTTTCAGTTTTGTAATTGCTTACTTTTTAATACTGTTAGCTGTTGCATGGTACACCGGTAAAAATGCCAATAACGATTCTTTTTTTATAGGTAATAAAAACAGTAACTGGATGTTGGTTGCCTTCGGTATGATTGGCACATCATTAAGCGGTGTAACCTTTGTAAGTGTACCGGGAGGTGTGGGAGATTTTGCAGGCAATAGTTTTAAAGGCTTTGCTTATTTACAGGTTGCTATTGGTTATTTAATTGGTTATACCACTATTGCTTTTGTATTGCTGCCATTGTATTACAAGCTTAACCTAACTTCTATTTACCATTATTTACAGCAACGTTTTGGAGTAGTTGCTTATAAAACAGGAGCTTTGTTTTTTATCATCAGCCGTGTGGTGGGTGCAACAGCCAGATTATACTTAGTGATTAACGTATTACAGTTTTTTATTTTAGATAAAATGGGTGTTCCGTTTGTGGTAACTGCTGCTGTTATTTTATTAATGATATTACTGTACACTTTTGAAGGGGGTGTTAAAACCATTGTGTATACGGATACCTTACAAACATCTTTAATGATATTGGGATTGGTTGTTTGCGTTGTTTACATTCTCAATCACTTACATCTTGGTACAGGCGAAGCATTAAGCAAAATGAGAGAAGTAGGTTACTTAAATATTTTTAATACCGATGTAAACAGTAAAGGTTTCTTTTTAAAACAAATTATCGGCGGAGCTTTTATAACCATTGCTATGACGGGGCTTGACCAGGAAATGATGCAGAAAAACATTAGTGTTAAACGCCTGGGCGATTCGCAGAAAAATGTAATCACTTTAGCTATTGTATTATTTGCTGTATTGTTTTTGTTTTTATTGTTAGGCGGTTTATTGTATTTATTTGTTACCAATAATGGTGCATCATATTCCTTAAATGCTATTACTAATAAACATGAATTAGTAAGCAACGGCATAAATATTATCGGCGACAAAATGTTCCCTTCTGTTGCATTAAATTATTTACCTACAGGTATCGGTATTATTTTCATTATTGCTTTAATTTCTGCTTTATTCCCGAGTGCAGATGGTGCATTAACTGCATTAACTTCTTCTTTCTGCATAGACATTTTAGGCCTAAGAGAAAGAACAGATTGGGATGAAAAGAAAAAGAAAAGAACTAGGCTTACTGTGCATTTAACCTTTGCAATTATTTTTCTTATCTGCATTATGGTGTTTTATAAATTGAATGATAACAGCATTATTGATAAAATATTAGACCTTGCCGGTTATACATACGGCCCGCTGTTAGGCTTGTTTGCATTTGGTATTTTTACTAAAAGGCAATTACCGAATTCAATAATTATAACGCTGATAAGTATTGTTGCTCCTGTACTTTCTTACATACTAAGTATTAATGCCAAAACATGGTTTAACGGTTACCAGATTGGTATTGAACTGTTAATCATCAATGGCTTATTAACTTTTATCGGTTTGCTTTTCATTTCAAAACCAAAAGCAAAGGCATAGCTTTGCAGCATGGAATTAATTAATGCCTTGGTTGAAGACTATGCAGCAAACATAACTTCAGCCGATAACGAATTATTACAGCAAATTCAGCAACACACTTTAGCAGCTCATCCTCATGCACATATGCTCAGCAGCCCCGTGCAGGGAAAAATTTTAACCTTCTTAAGCACTATACTTCAACCAAAATACGTTTTAGAAATAGGAACATTTACCGGCTACAGTGCATTGTGTTTAGCAGAAGGGCTTACAAACGACGGAGAATTGCACACGATAGAATTAAGAGAAGAAGATGCACAAACGGCTCAGAAAAATTTTAGCTTTTCGCCTCATCGTCAAAAGTTACATTTGCACACCGGAAATGCATTGGAAATTATACCTGTATTGAATTATAAGTGGGACTTGGTTTTTATAGATGCAGATAAAACAGGCTATATTGATTATTATGAAATGGTATTACCAAGGCTAAGTGAAAGAGGGATTATTATAGCTGATAATGTTTTGTTTCACGGACAGGTTTTTGAAGAACCCATTAAAAATAAAAATGCCAAAGCCATTGTTGAATTCAATAACCACGTAAAAGAAGATTCAAGAACAGAACAGGTTTTATTAACTGCGAGAGATGGCCTTTTGTTGATTAAAAAGAAAAAATAAAAATGAAGAAAACACTTTTAATAATTGCTTGCTTTGTTACTTTAACTGCCATAGCCCAAAAAGAAAAAGGCTACGCATACATTACTGCTTATAAAGATATTGCCATTGCAGAAATGCAGAGAACCGGCGTTCCTGCTGCTATAACATTGGCTCAGGGCATATTGGAATCTAAATTTGGTGAAAGCGATTTGTGTAAGAAAAGCAATAACCATTTTGGTATAAAATGTAAAACAGAATGGACGGGTGAAAAAGTATATCACGATGATGATGTGAAGCATGAATGTTTCAGGGTATATCCTGATGCTGCTGCTTCTTTTAAAGACCATTCGGATTTTTTAAAGAACAGACCTTATTATACTTCCTTATTTACATTATCGCCAACAGATGTTGAAGGCTGGTGTTTCGGTTTAAAAAAAGCAGGTTATGCAACTGAAAGAGATTATCCTGAAAAGTTACTTAAAGTAATCAGCGATTATAATCTTAATCAATACACTTTAATTGCATTACAACAGAAAAACAGCGATAACAATGTTGCAGTAAGCAATCAATCAAATGCTTTGCCGGCAACAGTTAGCAATGATGCACAAAAAGAAGATACGATTATATTAACTGGAACATCTCATAATAATCATACAGCAATCGAAACTTATCCTGATGGTGTATTCACCATCAATCATACTAAAGTTGTATATGCAAAAGCAGGTACATCGTTATTGCTTATTGCCAACCAGTACGATTTAGATTTAAGCAAACTATTATCCTTCAATGAAATGCCTGAAACATCTGTTTTAGAAAATGATAATTTAATTTTTTTAGAAAAGAAAATGAAGAAGGGTGCAACAGATTTTCATATAGTGGCAGCTAATGAATCACTGCATGATATTTGCCAGAAAGAAGGTGTACAGTTAGAAAGTGTTTTACAGTACAATAATCTGCAAAAAAATATGCAGCCTATTGCAGGAGAAAAAATATATTTGAGGAGTGTTGCCCCTGCAACCCCTAAAATAACATTAGCCAACGCACCTAAATAATGCAGCACTATGCAATCCATTCAAGTATTAGATAAAACATTTGTGCCTTTTATTTCAGAAGCAACTATTTCAAATAAAATAAAAGAATTAGCTGCCACTTTAAATAAAGATTACGAAGGCAAAAACCCGATGTTTGTGGCTATTCTGAATGGTTCTTTTATGTTTGCATCAGACCTTTTTAAAGAACTTACCATTAATGCCGAAATCTGTTTTATAAAATTAGCCTCTTACAAAGGCACTCAATCTACAGGCCATATAGTTACTTCAATCGGCTTAGATGCTAATTTAACAGGAAGGCATGTAATAGTGTTAGAAGATATTATTGATACAGGTAAAACCCTGCATGAGTTTTTACCTCAACTGCATAATCAACAACCGGAAACTTTGAAAGTAGCAGTATTGCTGCATAAGCCCGATGCTACCGAATACCATTTCCCTATTGATTATTGCTGTTTTTCAATACCCAACAAATTTGTGTTAGGCTATGGTTTAGATTATGATGGCTTTGGCAGAAATATTAAAGAAATCTACCAACTGCACCAATAACTTTGCAGTACCGCCAACACAATGCTGTACGCCGGAAAATGAAACCCTTGCAAGTGAAAAGTTGCTTGCCCCTTATATTAATACTTGTTTCTTTCTCAACTGCACATAGCCAGTATTATTTGCGTGGCGAAGTGAAAGATGAAAAAGGAAGACCCTTAGAAGGTGCCAAAATTTATTTAGCTTCTAAAGGCACGTATGTTTTTTACTCAGGCATGAACGGTATGTTCGGCCTGCCTTCTCCCACTCCGTTTGATTCTGTTACCATTTATTATGATGGTTATGAAGTTTTCAATAAAAGGCTTGATACCCGTTTGTACCAAACATTAGTATTAAAAATGTTAGCTGCTACAGCCAATAAAATGAAAAATAAATTGGCTTCATTAACCAAAAACTTGGCAGCAGAAAATACTTCTATGTTTGAGGCCATGGGCGAAAGCTACAGCAGTTTGATTGAAAATAAATTTATTAATGCAGTTACTTACCCTGAAACGGGCTTCTCATTAAATGTTGACCGTGCTTCTTATGCTAACATCCGCAGATTTATAAATAACCGGTTAAAAGTACCAACCGATGCAGTAAGAATTGAAGAAATGCTTAATTACTTTAACCTGCATCCTTCCAAGCCATACAAAGACGATAATAAATTTCATTGTACTACAACAATTGGTAATTGCCCGTGGAATAACAATAATAAATTATTTTATATAAATATCACGGCACCTAAAATTAATTTAGACAGTGTACCACCTTCTAATCTTGTTTTTTTAATTGATGTGTCCGGCTCAATGGATAAGCCCAACCGCTTACCGCTATTACAGGCAGCATTTAATTTATTGGTGCAGAATGTAAGACCTGTTGATAAAATAAGTATTGTTACTTACGGCGGCCGTGTACATGTGGCATTAACACCAACCACCGGCGATAATAAAGCCAAGATAAAAGATGTAATAGACTCTTTATATGCTGATGGTGATACACCCGGAGAAAACGCCATAAGAACTGCTTATGATATAGCCAAACAGGCTTTTATTCAAAATGGTAACAACAGAATAATTTTAGCAACAGACGGCGATTTTAATGTAGGCCAAACAAGTGAAAAAGATTTGGAAGACTTAGTTGCTTTTCAACGGCAGAGCAATATTTACTTAACCTGTTTGGGTGTTGGTATGGGCAATTATAAAGATAGTAAGTTAGAAGCATTGGCTAAAAAAGGCAATGGCAACTTCGCTTATTTAGATGATATTAAAGAAGCTGAAAAAGTACTGGTTACAGAGTTTACCAAAACTGTTTTTGCTGTTGCCAACGATGCATATCTGAATGTAACATTCAATCCATCTGTAGTAAAGCAATACCGCTTAATTGGTTTTGATAATAAGAAAGAAGCAGTAAACGATAGTACCAGCGAATTAGAAGGTGGCGAAGTGGGCAGCGGCCATAGCTTAATGGCCATGTTTGAAATTGAACTTACCAAAAAAGAAAGTGATACCATACAACCCTTAGCCAGATTGAATTTACAATACAAACCCCGTAAAGCTAATTTTTTAACCAACCAGAAATGGGATGCACTTTATAATGAATTACCTGACGATGCAGAAGGTAATTATATACGCTTTGCCAATGCCGTTGTTATGTTCGGTGAGTTATTAAAACAATCGAAGTTTGCAAAAACATACAACTTTGAAGATGTTATAAAAATTGCTCAGCAAAATGTTGATATTACAGACCGCTTACAAACGGAATTCATATCGCTTGTTCAAAAAGCGAATATGATTTATAATAATAGAAGAAAGAAAGGTTAAACAAACTACTACTTCCCGTAATTTTATTTTACAAATATTCGCTAATAGTATTGACTTAGAGAAATGTGTAAAGTATATAACTCTATTGGTTCTCTCACTACAATAAAATCTCATTTATATAAGCATGGTATTAATGAATTTAATTCTTTGAGTGAAATAATCACCTTTCAAAAAAATTATTATAACTATCAAAAACAAATCATTTCAAATCATGAACAGTTAATAGAACAAGAGAAAGACATTCTTAGCTTAGAAATTCTTCAATTAGAAACTAATATTAAAAACGAAAGAAAAATTCTTGAGGACAAAGAACAAAAGGAGATTAATCAGTTAAAGCAAGAATTAATCAATCTTAATCTTTCCACATCAAGGAGTTTTATTCGAAAATTTATTTATTATTTGAAAGAATTGTCTTTAAAAAAGAAAATTAAACTAAAGGAACTCGAATTCGATTCCAATGTTACATATTCAATTCAAGAGCTAACCCAAAAGTATTTAGAGAAAATCAATCGGTATAATTATATTACTTTTCATTTTAAAGATGCAGTAAATGAAATTTGCTTAACTCCTTTAAAAGAATTAGAAAGAAAAAAAACTTTGATTGACGAAATAAATACTTCTATTTATGGAGCATTTGGAGAACAGAAAGTTGTAAAAGAATTAAAGCAATTGTCAGATGAGTATTTTTTGATAAATGACTTTAATCTTTTTTTCCCTACTCCTATTTATAATCGTAATGAAAATGATTATATTAAATCAATTCAAATAGACCATATTCTTATAAGTACTGCAGGTATTTTTCTTATAGAAACAAAAAACTGGAGTGAAGAATCATTAAATAATCTCAATCTCCGTTCACCTGTTCAACAAATTAAAAGAGCAAATTTTGCTCTTTTTAAAATCATAAATGAAGAGATAGAAAAATATCCATTAAATCTAAAAAGACATCATTGGGGAGATAGAAAAATCCCATTAAGAAACTTAATTGTCTTAACCAACATAAAACCTAAAGAAGAATTTCAATATGTAAAAACTTTGACCTTAAATGAGCTTACTAATTATATAAAATATTTTAAGCCTCTTTTTTCTAATGAAGAAGTAGAAAAATTAGCAGATTTTTTATTATTACTTAATGATAAAAATTAATCTCTAATTAAACACTTCCTTCACTTTATCAAAAAAGCTTTTATTGTTTTTATCGGGTTGCGGTTTAAAGTTGGGACTGTTGGCTAATTTTTCCAGCATATCTTTTTCGTCAGAACTTACCTGTTGCGGCGTCCATACATTTACATGAATTAATTGGTCGCCACGGTTATAACCCTGTACTTCAGGAAAGCCTTTTCCTTTCAATCTGAAAATTTTACCGCTTTGTGTACCCGCAGGTATTTTAATTTTTGCCCTTCCATCAATGGTTGGTACTTCTGCATTGGTGCCGAATACTGCATCAGCAAAGCTAATGTGTAAATCGAAAGCCACATTCAAACCATCACGATGCAATTCTGCATGTTTTTCTTCTTCAATCTGAATAATCAAATCTCCGGGCATGCCACCTCTTTCACCTGCATTGCCCTTTCCGCTCATGCTTAACTGCATGCCTTCCTGCACACCCGCAGGTATATCAATTGAAATCGTTTCTTCACCAAATACTCTTCCTTCACCTTTGCAGGAAGTACATTTTGCAGTAACAGTAGTACCTTCTCCATTACAGGTGGGACAGGTTGTTACGGTTTGCATCTGACCTAAGAAAGTGCTTTGCACTTTTCTAACCTGTCCGCTGCCGCCGCAGGTATTACAGGTTTGTACGCTGCCTTTATCTTTTGCACCGCTACCGCCACAGGTATTACAAAGAATTTGCTTTTTAACTTTTACGCTTTTAGTTACACCCTTGGCGATTTCTTCATAATTCAATTTTAGTTTGATACGAAGATTACTACCACGCTGGCCTCTGGCTCTTCCACCGCCACCGCTGCTTCTTCTGCCACCGCCAAAGAAACTACCGAACATATCATCTCCGAAAATATCTCCGAAATTGCTGAAGATATCTTCCATATTGGTTGCATGAAAGCCGCCACCACCGCCCGTTCCGGGAGCAAATGCCTGATGACCGAACCTATCATACTTAGCTTTTTTATCAGCATCACTTAATACTTCATAAGCTTCTGCAGCTTCTTTAAATTTTTCTTCTGCTGCTTTATCACCGGGGTTACGGTCGGGGTGATATTGCATAGCTACTTTACGGTATGCTTTCTTAATCTCATCAGCCGATGCAGATTTACTAACGCCTAATATTTCGTAATAATCTCTTTTGCTCATAATTTGATAATTCGGTAATTCGATAATTCGGCAATAAAAGGCATTGGCAAATTTTCAAATTAACTAATTGACGAATTGTTTTTATTTTCCCACCACTACTTTAGCAAAACGAATTAACTTATCGTTTAAATAATAGCCTTTTTGTACTTCATCTAACACTTTACCTTTTAATTCTTCGGTTGGTGCAGGTATTTCAGTAATGGCTTCATGTTTTTCAACATCAAAATCTGCGTTAATACTTTCCATAGCTTTTACACCTTTGCTTTGCATAGAAGAACGGATTTTATTAAACACCAACTGAATACCTTCTTTCTGTACAGCTATATCAGCGGTACTGTTTAATTGTTTTTCAGCTCTATCTACATCATCCAACACATCTAATAAAGAAACCACTACATCTTTACCGGCAGTTTGTATTAATTCCAAACGTTCTTTAGCGGTTCTTCTTTTAAAATTATCAAACTCTGCTGCTAAGCGTAAATATTTATCCTTTTGTTCCTGTAATGCTGCCTGTAGTTTTTCAAGTTCATTTTCTTCTGCCACAGGTTCATTCAAATGTGTAGTCCCTGCTGCATTTTCGTCAGCATTAATCATTGTATCTGTCTCGTTTTGCTGCAATTCTTTTTCTTCCATAATCATTTTAATAGTTGCTATAGTTGCTCAATTTTTTTGCCACGCAAAGAAAAGGGAAAAAATGGCAGAGAGAACAATGTACGATTTATGATATACGGTGTACGGTTTCAACCTTCTCATTCTCTATATTCATTGTTCATTATTAATTCTTCCGCATCTTTGCCCGTTATGATTAAAGTGCATTTAAAAAGAAAAATTGCCAACAGAATTTTTAACGGTCACCCCTGGGTTTTTAAAAATGAAGTAGAAAAAATAGAAGGTGATGCCTATCCCGGAGATATTGCTGATATTTTTTATAATGACGGGAGATTTTGCGGAAGAGGTTATATAAATCCCCAATCGCAGATTATTGCAAGATTACTTACCCGTAAGAAAGAAGACATTAATGAGCAATTTTTTTATAACAGAATTGCCAAAGCATGGGACTACCGAAAGAAAATTGGTTATACAGAAAACTGCCGTTTAATTTTTGGCGAAGCCGATGAAATGCCTGCTTTAATTATTGATAAGTTTAATGATTACTTTGTTATTCAAACATTGGCATACGGAATGGATGTTTGGAAACCCGCTATTGTAAAGGCTTTACAGCAGATATTCAGCCCTAAAGGTATCTATGAACGCAATGATGTACCTGTAAGAGAATTGGAAGGATTGCAACAGCAGAAAGGATTTTTATCAGCCTCGTTCGATACCAATATTGTTATTAATGAAAATGGTTTGCGTTTTAATGTTGATATAGAAAACGGGCAAAAAACAGGTTACTTTTTAGACCAGCAGGATAACCGCAGAGCCATACAACATATTGTAAAAGATGCTGATGTATTGGGTGCTTTTACGTACACAGGAACATTTGAAATTCATGCAGCTTATTACGGAGCCAAATCTGTGTTGGGTTTAGATATCAGCGAAAATGCAGTGGCTCAAGCCAATAAAAATGCAGCACTAAACGGTTTGGAAAAAATTGTACACTTTGAAGCTGTAAATGCTTTTGATGTTTTGAAAAAATGGGGTAAAGAAGGAAGACAATATGATGTGGTAATGCTTGACCCGCCTGCATTTACCAAGAGCAGAGAAAGTATTCAGAAAGCCATAACAGGTTATAAAGAAATTAATTTGCGTGGCATGCAGTTAATTAAAAACGGAGGGTTTTTAGTTACCAGCAGTTGCACCAATTTAGTTCAACCTGATATGTTTTTACATACCATTGAATTGGCTGCCAAAGATGCCAGAAAAAAAATTAAACAGGTAGTGTTTAATGCACAAGCCAGCGACCATCCGATTATCTGGGGAATGGAAAATACCAATTACTTAAAATTTTTAATTGTTGAAGTGAGCGATAAGTGAGGAAATGACTATTTATAGTGTTTAATATTCAGGATAAATTTCAAAAATATTTTGCAGAGATTTGATTGCTTTATTACATTCTATGTTAAAAAGATAAATTACTATAATATAAATGAAAATAGCAAATAAAATATTACTAAGATTTTTGTGACTTTCAAAAAATATTAATGTTATAGAAATCCATATAAAAAAAGCTGATACAAAATAATTAATCCTCATTTTTAAGATAATACTTGTTGTTGATTGCCTATTAATTAGTTTGCCTTGAATAATCGGAATAAATGAATTTCTTCCTCTTAAAATTGGCCTAATTTTAAAAGAATTGTCTCTTAGCTTTCCAACGAATAATTTAGTAGAAAAGTTATAATTATCAAAACGTAAACCTTGATACAACTCAATATTACTATCTAACTTCTCAAGTAAATTAATGCTTGAAAGCTTTGAACTAAATTGATACCTTCTAAATGGTAATAAATTCATTTCGGATTAAATATTAAATTATAAATGAATCAGACATTAAACACTTAACCCATCTTCACTCTCGGGTCTACAACACCATACAAAACATCGGCTGCAATATTCACCAGGATAAAGAAAGTGGCTGTTATTAAAACACTTCCCATCACCACCGGAAAGTCTAATTTCTCTAAAGCATCAACAGTAATTTTTCCAATGCCGTTCCAACCGAAAATATATTCTACAAAAAAAGCTCCTGCTAACAATTCTGCAAACCAACCTGTAATAGCTGTTATTACCGGGTTTAAAGCATTTCGCAAAGCATGTTTAAATACAACCTGTATTTTACTTAATCCTTTTGCATAGGCTGTTCTTATATAATCCATACTTAACACATCTAACATGGCACTGCGGGTTAATTGTGTTATAATAGCTAATGGCCTGATGCCTAATGTTAATGCAGGCAATATCAGGTTTTTTAATTGCAAGGCTTTACCGTTGATGGAATCAATATCATATAAACTGCCGGTCATTTGTAAGCCTGTGTAATTGCTCAATACAAATCCAAACAAGTAAGCCAGAATAATTCCCATAAAAAATGAAGGGGCTGAAATGCCTAATATACTTGTAAATACAGCAGAAGTATCCATCCATGTATTTTGTTTTACTGCTGCCAATACGCCTAATAAAATACCGATAACTGTAGCAAACAACATGGCAGCCAATGCTAACACAATGGTATTTGGTAAAGCATCCAACAATACTTCACCTACATTTTTTTTGGTTTGATAAGAACGACGTAAGTAAGGAATTTTAAATGCTAATTTATTTTCACCTCCAATAAAAAAACCTTTGAGTTGTTTATTTTTTATTTCTTCTGTCGAATGAATAGCAACTGGACTAACATCGTTCAGATAGTTTATAAACTGTTTCCATTTAGGTTGGTCTAATGCTAATTCTTTGCGGATATTCTGCATTGTTTTCGCATCACCTGATTGTCCTAACACTAAACGAGCGGGGTCTCCAAAACCCTGAAACAGAAAGAACACCAATAATACTACACCTGCTAATACTAACAGCCCGTATATTATTTTTTTGGTGATGCTTTTGAACAAGAAAAATGTTTAATGTTTAAGGTTTAAAGTTTGTAGTTGATAAAAGTTGAAGGATTTTATCTTCATCAACATAACTAATCTTATCAATAATCTTATCTCCTTTCATAAACAGATAAGTAGGATTCACCCTGGCGGCGGTTTTTATTACAGTAACATCACACTTTAAAACAGTAAACGAATTGCTGAATAGTTTATCTGCATCATTATCTGCTGTTACAATAAATAAAGGAATCTGTTTTGCTTTAATTGTGTCAAAAATTGTATTGCTGAATACATTTTTATCCTTCGGTAATTCTTTAGCAAACAATAAAATATAAGGTTGTGTTTGTGCAAATAAGGCTGTTGTTGTATCTGTATTACTCAATGTTTTTAAAGTAAAATCAACAATTTTCGGTGTTGCATTTCCTTTTCTTATCAGCTTGGTTGTACGGTTTACATATTCATAAGTGCTGTCAAAATCATTTGGAAAATGATTGGCATCAAATTCAACTAACTGATTATTTTTTTTGTATTGATATACAATTTCAAAACTATCCGAAACAGCACCTGCAGGTACTTTCATTTGTTCCAGAATACTGTTGCCTTTTTTGTAAGGCAAGCAATCAACTAAAGGTAAGTGCCGGAAAACATACCACTGCAAAAAGAAAGAAAGCAATACTGTTGCCGCTACACTTATTAAGCCGAAACCTTTTCCCGTCAATGGTTTCATAATACTATGCTTCCATGTCAATAAAACAATCATTACCAATAAAGCAATGTCTTTTACAAAAGTTTGTATAGGTGTTAACGGAATACAATCTCCAAAGCAACCGCAATTGGTAATCTTTCCGCTAAACAAAACATAACTGGTAAGAAAGGTGAAGAAGACTATTAATGCCAATAAAAATCTGGTAGTAAATTTTAACTGCCAGCCTATTAATAACGCAATGCCTGCGGTAATTTCCAATACATTCATCCCGAATGATAACACAATTGAAACATAATATGGCATTAAAGGAAAATGCCATGCTTCAAAAAACTCTTCCATTTTATAAGCCAAACCCATAGGGTCGTTGGCTTTTACCAAGCCAGAGAATATGAAGAGAATTCCAACTATAATCCTTATGATGTTAATCAATACTTTCATAGCGTAAGTTTCATTCTTTCTCGGCAATCAATATCAAAGCAAATACAGCGTAGTTAATAATATCAACATAATTTGCATCAATACCTTCGCTGATTAATGTTTTACCATCATTCGCCAATATTTGTTTTATACGCAACAACTTTACTAAAATTAAATCAGCAAAACTTTCCTGGCTCATTTCTCTCCATGCTTCGCCATAATCATGGTTCTTATCCAACATTGTTGCTTTTGCAAAAGCAACCTGTTTATTATATAATTCCGTTGCAGTTTCAACAGATAAATCTTCTACCTGCGGATTATTTATTTGTAATTGAATTAAACCAATCACACCGTAATTCACGATACCTATAAACTCACTTTTAATATCATCTCCTACCCTTTGCACCTGCTTATCCTGTATTGTTCTTATGCGTAAGGCTTTAATAAAAATCTGGTCAACAACACTTATTGTTCGCAGTACTCTCCACGATGTACCGTAATCTTTTGTCTTCTTCAAAAAAATATCAATACACTGTTTAACGGCTTCGTCGTATTGAACATCAGTTTTATTCATTTTATGTACTCAGCTTTTAGTATTTCTCCAAAGGAGTCCTTAGGACAATTTAGCATCGTTGCATCGCACCTGCCTACGGGCAGGCAGGCACTTCAACTTTCGGTCAATAATTTAACAAGTTAATGCCACTTATCTTTGATGCTGTTGCAATATAAAATAAAACCATGTTCACCCTTAACTGTACTGGCAGATTGTTAATAATTGACCACCCCCTTGTAATGGGCATAATTAATACCACACCCGATTCTTTTTATGCCAGCAGCAGAAAAACCAATACAGACAAGGCATTGCAGGAAGCAGCAAAAATGCTGAAAGAAGGTGCAGGAATATTAGATATAGGCGGGCAAAGCACCAGACCGGGAAGTAAACAGATTAGTGCCGAAGAAGAATTGCAAAGAGTATTGCCTATTATTGAAGCCATACACAAAACATTTCCTGAGACATTTATTTCAATAGACACGTATTACAGTAGTGTTGCCAAAGCAGCAGTGAATGCAGGGGCATGTATCGTGAACGATGTGAGTGGCGGTTTGCATGACGAAAAAATGCTTAACACTGTTGCAACATTAAAAGTGCCTTACATCTGTATGCATATGAAAGGTAAACAAACTGATATGCAGGTGAATCCCGTGTATAAAAATGTAACGAAAGAAGTATTAGATTTTTTTATTGAACGAACAGCAGCCTGTAAAACAGCAGGCATACTTGATGTAATAATTGATGTTGGCTTTGGCTTTGGTAAAACCATTGCACATAATTTCCAACTGCTGAAAGAATTAAATGTTTTTAAAATGCTCGGTAAGCCAATACTGGCAGGGCTTTCAAGAAAAAGTACGATTTATAAAACATTAGGCATAACAGCCGATGAAGCATTAAATGGTACAACTGTTTTAAATACGATTGCTTTATTAAACGGAGCAACTATTTTAAGAGTGCATGATGTAAAAGAAGCGGTGGAAGCAGTGCAATTGATTGAAGCAATGAAAAAATAACATTGAATATGAGTGATATAGGAGGAAGCATTTTCATACTTAACAGCATTACAAGTGATATGTTAAGAAGGAGTAAGGTTATTAAGGGTCTCACAAAAGACCTTAATAATGCAAATACAGAAGATGAAAAAGATATGATTTTAGGAATTTGGAAAGCTTTGTATTTCTCAGATATTATTGATATTAAATCATTTCAAGATGAATACAATGATTATTTCGGGGTCAGAACAGAAATCAAATACAAGAAAAGAGTTTTAAAACTAAAGCAAATTCTAAAACCATTGATGACGAAAGTAAGTTTATGGAGGGATATTGAAAAAGCTCGAAACATTGCGGCACATAATAAGAGAATACAAAAAAATAGCTATCTATCAGTTTTTTCTGACAATTCTATTTATAATTGGAATATCCCAACTGGTCATGCTGAGCTATTTTTTATTTCAAGCTTATTAAACATAATTTCCTCTGTTATCAAAATTGAATTTTGGGACGAATATGAAGCTTATTCTAAGCAATTACATAACAATGAATATCAAAGTCGTAAGCAAATTAATATGACTTTACAAACCGCAAAAGCAGAATTACATATTTTATGTGAAGCTTTAAACAAGGATTTAGAAAAAGAAGGTAAACCTTATAAATTAAATATCTCAACAGAAATAGATAATCTGTTTGGTAGTTAATCTAATTACAAGCTATTTCAGCATCCCCTTTATTTCATTCAGCTTCATCAAAGCCTCTACAGGTGTTAATCTGTTGATATCTATTTCAGTTAATAGTTTTCGTATATCATCAAATGTTTGAGAATGAGCATCAAAAATAGACAATTGTATTTTAGATGACTGGCTACCGATGACAGATGACAGATTTTTTACAGTTGATTTTTTTCTATCATCTGTCATCTCTTTTCTGTCATCTTCCAATAACTTTAATATTTCATTAGCCCTTTCAATTAAAGCAGGAGGCATTCCCGCCATTTTTGCTACATGAATACCAAAGCTGTGCGTACTTCCGCCACGTGCTAACTTTCGTAAGAAAATTATCTTATTACCTACCTCTTTATTTGTTACATGGTAATTTTTTACACCGGGCAATTGTTCTTCCAACTCATTCAATTCATGATAATGCGTTGCAAATAATGTTTTGGGTTTATGTGAAGATGCATGCAAATATTCTACAATACTCCATGCAATAGAAATACCATCATAGGTGGAAGTACCTCTACCGATTTCATCTAATAATATCAAACTTCTCTCAGAAATATTATTGATGATAGAAGCCGTTTCATTCATCTCCACCATAAAGGTACTTTCACCGCCACTTAAATTGTCGCTGGCTCCTACCCTTGTAAAAATTTTATCTGTTAAAGGAATCTTCGCAAATGCAGACGGAACAAAGCTTCCCATATGTGCCATTAAAGTTATTAATGCTGTTTGTCGCAATATGGCACTCTTACCACTCATATTGGGACCGGTTAGAATAATAATCTGTTGTTCTTCATTCAACACAATATCATTGGCAATATATGTTTCTCCGACAGGTAAGTTTCTTTCTATAACAGGGTGGCGACTTTCTTTCAATTCTAACTGCAAACCATTATGTAATTCAGGTTTTTTATAATTAAAACGCAAAGCGTTTTCTGCAAAGCAGCACAGGCAATCTAAGACTGCGATGATACTTCCATTGGCTTGTAATGCAGCGATATAATCCTGTAAAGCAATCAGGAGATTATTATACATTTCCAATTCAATCGCTAAAATTTTTTCTTCTGAACCTGTAATTTTTTCTTCGTATTCTTTTAACTCAGGAGTAATATATCTTTCAGCATTAGCCAATGTTTGCTTGCGTATCCATTCAGCAGGTACTTTACTTTTATGCACATTGGTTACTTCTAAATAATAACCGAACACATTATTAAAACTTATCTTCAACGAAGGAATACCTGTTGCTTCACTTTCTCTTTGCTGAATATTAATTAAATATTCTTTACCGCCACTTGCTATATTTCTTAATTTATCTAACTCTTGGTTAACACCTTGCTTAATAAAATTACCTTTATTAGCAGCAACAGGTGGTGTTTCAATAATTTCATTCAGAATTTTATCAAGAATAAAACTGCAATTATTTAATCCATCACTTAACCTTCTTAAATAAGTATTAGCAACAGTTGCACAAATATTTTTAATTACAGCAACCTGCTGTAAGCCTTTTGCCAACTGCATTACTTCACGTGGATTAATTTTTTTCATTGGTATTTTACTTACCAACCTTTCAATATCTCCACACTGTTTAATGGCATTGTTTATTGAATGCCTTGTATCTGTTTCTTTAATTAAAAACTCTACTGCATCTAAGCGTTCATTAATTTTAATAATATCTTTCAAAGGCAATACTGTCCAGCGTTTCAACAGTCTTGCCCCCATAGGTGAAATAGTATTATCCAATACACTTAACAAAGTTTTTCCTTCACTGTAACTACCGATTCCTAATTCCAGATTCCTGATGGTAAATCTATCCATCCATAAAAAATCATCTTTTTCAATTCTTTGAATGGTGGCAATATGTTGCAGGTTAGGATGCTCTGTTTCTTTAAGATAATACAACACTGCACCGGCTGCCACAATAGCCACATGCATAGCTTCAATACCAAAACCTTTGAGTGAATGTGTTTGAAAATGTTTAAGCAAACTTTCTGTTGCAAACGCTTCTTCAAACAACCAACTATCTAACGTGTAGGTATAAAATTTTGTTCCGAATAATTCTTTGAATTGTTTTTGATGGCTTCGCTGAAAAATAACTTCAGCAGGTTTTAAACTTTGTAATAATTTATCAATGTATTCTGCATTGCCTTCAGCAACAAAAAATTCGCCGGTACTGATGTCTAAAAATGCTATACCGAAAGTTGTATCCGTAAAATGAACGGCTGCTAAAAAATTATTGCTGTTATGTTCTAATAACTTATCGTTGGTAGCAACACCAGGCGTAACCAATTCCGTAACGCCACGTTTTACTACACCTTTCGCTTCTTTGGGGTTTTCTAATTGATCGCAAATAGCAACTCTGTGACCTGCCTTTACCAATTTATGCAAATAAGTATCTAACGCATGATGTGGAAAACCGGCAAGTTCCATGCTTGCTGCATCTCCGCTGTTTCTTTTGGTAAGAGTTATGCCTAAAATGGCTGAAGCTTTAATGGCATCTTCTCCAAAGGTTTCATAAAAATCTCCTACCCTGAATAATAAAATAGCATCAGGATATTTTTGTTTAATAGCCTTATGCTGCTGCATCATAGGAGAAGCGGAACCTGCTTTTGCCATAACAACAAATATAGTGGTTGGGTTATTATTTATTTAATGGAATTGATTTGTCTGAAAGCAGCTTTTAATTTTTACTATGTTACCAACTTATGTTTTTCATAGCATCGTTCCTTACGTCGCACTCTTGTACTGTAATGCAATGGGCATCTTTCAGGTTAAAAGCCATTAAAAAGACCTATAAGGTTTTTGAAACCTCATAGGTCTTAAATCAGGAATTTTAATAGAATAATATAATTACTTAAAAGCCGCCTCTCAAACCTTGCACGGGTTTAGTTATAGTTTTTCTTGGCAATTTAGCATCACGTTGTGCAGCATCATATACAAATGCAGCAACAATAGTAGCAATCTGTTTTAAATCATCTTCACTTAAATGGTCGTACACATCCATATTACTATGGTGTGTTCTGTTGTTATATTCCATTTCATCCTGAATAAACTGAAAACCCGGTAAGCCAATACCGTCAAACGATTGATGGTCTGTACCACCCGTATTACTGATAGTTACTGCACCATTGGTTATATCTTTTAAAGGTGCAAACCATTGTTTAAAAATATCTCTGCAGGCTTCATTGCCCTGTAAATAAATACCGCGAATTTTTCCCGTACCGTTATCTATATTAAAATAAGAAGAAAATTTTTCGTGAGCAGGTAACAATTTATAACCGCTTGCTTCGCTGGTATCAGCATAACCAAATGTTTTTTTAACATAGCCTCGGGAGCCTAATAAACCTTCTTCTTCACCACTCCACAAACCGATTCGTATAGTTCTTCTCGGCTGAATGCCTAATGTTTTTAATACCCTCAGAGCTTCCATCATAACACTGCAACCTGCTGCATTATCTGTTGCTCCGGTACCTGTATGCCAGCTATCTAAGTGTCCGCCAATCATCACCACTTCATCTTTTAACAATGGGTCTGTACCCGGAATTTCTGCAATAACATTATACCCTTGCAAATCTTTAGTTAGAAATTTTGTCTTCACATCAACATCAAATTTAACAGGTGTTCCAGCTTTAGCTAAACGTAGAATACTGTTATAATCTTCAATACCCAACATTATGTCTAAGAAATTTTCAGGGTCTGTTCCTTTATAACCACCGCCACCTTGTGTAAACAAAGTTCCATCATGATTTTTTGCTCCTACACTTAAAATAGCAACAGCACCTTCTTTTACTGCCATTTCTTTTAAGATAGCCAATGTACGCTGAGTACCGCCAAAGCCGCCACCACGGCGTTGTTGAGTCTCTCTGAATCTTCTCACAGCAGCAGTATCGTTCGGATTTGGTGGTTGAAATCCGCCACGGCCTCCGCCCGGCTTTGTCATTTCCATAGTATCTAATTCAGCATCCGTATATCTTGAAGCATCTGCTTTAAAACTTAATTTGTATGCAACCGGTGCATCCATAATTAAAATTTTACCTTTCAGTTTACCTTTATATTTTTCTAATTCAGTTGAATCTTTTACCGTAATTACCAATACTTCTGCGGTCTTCATTCCGTTTGTTCCGGCACACCATGCTTTAGGGTAAGCAGTTAATGGTTTATAATAAGGGGCTATAATGGCCAGATAACTTTTTTCTAAATCCCAACCTTTACCAAATTCACCCCAAGGATCAATAGCTGCATTTTTCAATCCCCAACCGGCTAAAGTTTCTTTAGCATAATTCGCTGCACGAAAAAAACCGGAAGAGTTGGTAAGCCTGTTACCGCTGCCATCTGTTAAGTGATAGGCAATGTCCATTACTTTAGAATGGTTCATACCTTCCTCTTTAATTTTCTGCATCATGGCAACATCCACTTTTTCAGTTTGTGCCTGCAATAAAAAAGGAATAGCAATTACTGAACTCAAAATAAATTTTCTCATTGTGTTTTGGTTTTGTATGTGTTGAAAGATAAAAAAAGAATAAGGGAGAACAAATAAAATCGGTTAAATGATTTTTGAATAAGCTCAACAGCCATCTACCTTTGCAACATGCGAAAACTGAGCATGGATGAATTAGGTCGTAAATCGGTAGATGAATTTAAAGAGGCTGCTAAAACACCCGTTGTGGTGGTGTTAGATAATATTCGCAGTATGCATAATGTGGGCAGTGTATTCAGAACAAGTGATGCCTTTTTAATTGAAGCTATTTGTCTATGTGGCTTTACACCCCAACCTCCGCACAGAGATATTAATAAAACTGCATTAGGAGCAACAGAAACAGTTGACTGGTTTTATTTTGATACCACGAAAGATGCTGTTATAGCATTAAAACAAAAAGGATACAGTTTATTTGCAGTTGAACAAACAGATAATAGTATTTCGTTAGAAAAATTTACTGCCAACAATTATCAGCCATTGGCTGTTGTTTTCGGGAATGAAGTAGAAGGTGTAGATAGTGAAGTAATTGCTATATGTGATGGTTGTATAGAAATACCTCAGGAAGGAATGAAACATTCGTTAAACATTTCTGTGGCTGCGGGTATTGTATTATGGAAATTATTTGAAGCAAGATTATTAAATGCTGAAGGCTAAAAGCTTAATGCTTAAAGCACTTTGCAAGTATTAGACATTAAGTATTAAACATGAGTACCGTAAAAAATTATTTAAGTTTAGTAAAATTCTCTCATACCATTTTTGCCATGCCTTTTGCATTAATTGGGTTTTGTTTGGGAATGCGATTTCCTTATTGGGGAAAAGGTCAATGGAATCTTAACAAGACTATTGGCTGGGATTATGATGTTACAAATTTCTTATTTTGGATGCCTATATTAAAATTCATTCTCGTTCTCATCTGCATGGTTTCAGCACGCAGTGCAGCAATGGCTTTCAACAGATATTTAGACAGAAGCTTTGATGCTAAGAATCCGAGGACGGCTATCAGAGAAATTCCTAAAGGTATTATATCAGCTAACAGTGCTTTACGTTTTGTAATACTGTCATCTGTCATCTTCATTCTGTCATCTTATTGTATTAACAGTATTTGTTTTTATTTATCGCCTGTAGCCTTATTTGTCATTTTATTTTATAGTTATACCAAACGCTTTACAGCTTTATGCCATTTGGTGTTGGGTGTTGGTTTATCATTGGCTCCCATCGGTGCTTATTTAGCAGTTACCGGCAAGTTTGATGTATTACCATTATTATTTTCATTCGCTGTTATTTTTTGGGTAAGCGGTTTTGATATTATTTATGCGTTACAGGATGAAGCATTTGATAAAGAAAACAAGTTGCATTCTATTCCCGCAGCATTGGGAAAAGCAAAAGCTTTAAGGGTTTCAGAGCTATTGCATGTTTTAAGTGCAGCCTGTGTTGTTTATGCAGGCTACTACGGAAGTTTTCATTGGTTGTATTGGGTGGGGATTGTTGTGTTTATCGGAATGCTATTATACCAACATTCTATTGTTAAACCCGATGACTTAAGTAAAGTGAATATTGCATTTATGACAGCCAATGGTATTGCCAGCGTTGTATTTGCAGTGTTGGTTATTGCTGATTTATTTTTAAAATGACCATAGACCACAGACAATAGTCCATAGAAAATGGCTATTAATTACAGTGGACTTTCGACTATCGACTATGAGCAGAATACTTTGTATAGATTTTGGCGGAAAAAGAACTGGCTTAGCTGTTACAGATCCTTTGCAGATTATTGCCACTGCATTGATAACTGTTGAAACAAAGGAGTTAATTAATTTCTTAAAAAAATATTTTTCATCTGAAGAAGTTGAATTGATTTTAATCGGTGAACCATTAAATTTAGATGATACGCCAACACATGCAACTACTTTAGTTGAACAAGCTATTAAACAATTGCAGAAAAATTTTCCTTCTATTCCTATAAAAAAAATTGATGAACGCTATACCTCTAAAATGGCAAGCAGGGCAATGGTTGAAATGGGCATGAAGAAAAAGCAAAGGCAACAAAAAGGCAATGTTGATCAAATTGCTGCTACCATTATGTTGCAGGAGTATTTGCAAAACCGCTGATGATTGTTTACACTTCTTTTAATTTTCAACAATTACATTTGCAGTTTAATGAACAATAAATGATTTACCCGATTGTAGCTTACGGAACAGAAATTTTAAGAAAGAAGGCAAAAGATATTACCGCTGATTATCCCAACCTGAAAGAAATTATTGATAATATGTGGGAAACGATGTATTCCAGTAATGGCGTAGGTTTGGCAGCACCGCAGGTAAATAAAAGTATACGCTTATTTATTATTGACAGTGCTCAGATTTTTGAAAATATTGAAGAGGAAGACAAAGGGAAATATGCTGATGAGCCGGGTACCAAAAAAATATTTATTAATCCGCAAATAGTTGAATTAAATGGTGAAGAATGGCCCTATAATGAAGGATGTTTAAGTATTCCGAAAATAAGAGAAGATGTTTTTCGCCCGCAAAATGTAACTGTTGAATATTTAGACGAAAACTTTGTTCAACATAAAGAAACTTTTAACGGCATTACAGGAAGAATTATTCAACATGAGTATGACCATATTGAAGGAAAATTATTTATTGATTATTTAAAGCCTCTAAAAAAGAAAATGCTGCAAGGAAAATTGTCAGACATTTCAAAAGGTAAAACAAAGGTTGATTATAAAATGTCTTTCCCTAAATGATAAGACAACTCATTATTTCAGTTTTTCTTTTTTTATTACCTGTCATTCTTTTTTCACAGGTAACTTCTTCATACGATAAAAAAAAAGATACTGTTATTAATGAGGGTAATACCAAACTAACCTTACCTACATTGTTAGTAAAAAATAATTTCGATTATAAAAAAGTATTACAGCAAATCAAAGAAGACAGCAGCTTTTACAAAGCTTTCCGCAACCTTCGTATTTTAAATTACACTTCATATAACGATATAAAAATGTTGAATAAAGATGGAAGCATAAAGGCTTCTTTATTCAGCAAAACAGAACAACAGAGAAAAAATAATTGCAGAACAATGCAGGTGCTGGAAGAAAAAACAACAGGAGATTTTTACGACAGCAAGCATAACTATAATTACCTGACTGCAGAACTGTATGCTGCTTTATTTTTCACAAAAGAATCTGTTTGCGGTGAAACAAATATTGTAAAAGGAAAAAGCATTTCAACTAATAACACAGGCGGTATTAGTAAACATAAAGAACAGTTGAAAATGTTATTCTTCAACCCCGGAAAAAAAATTCCCGGTATTCCTTTTATTGGAGATAAATTAGATTTGTATGATGAACATGCGAAGAAAGTTTATGACTATCGTTTAGATATTGAAGAATACAACGGAATACTTTGCTATGTATTTTCTATTACCCCAAAAGAAGACTTAAGCAACAGTAAAAAAGATGATGTAATTGTTGACGCAATGATTACAAAGTTTGATATGCAAACAATGGAAGTTTTATACAGGAATTACTCATTAAGCTATAAAGCCGGTGTTTATGATTTTGATGTAAGCATGGAGGTTGAAATGCAAAGAGTTGGCGATTTAATTGTACCGAGAATACTACGCTACAAAGGCAATTGGGATGTTATTTTCAAGAAGAGAGAAAGAGCCATTTTTACTGCTACCCTATTTAATTATAAAAAAGAAGAACAATAAAATTATTGTTCTTCTATCCTGTTAAACACATAATAAATGGTTTCTCAAAGGTTATCTAAATAACTTTGAATATCATTCAATGTTTTTTTATCCGGAGTAATTTTAAAGTAATTAACAGAACCTGTTGTTACTTCTTTAATACCTAAATAAAATTGATTATCAATCAACGAAATTGTTACTATGGTTGCGTTGGCACCTTTAGGAACTTTATTGCAATAAAATATTTTGTTCACATTATCAGCTGTCATTCTTATAACTGTTTTGGTATCTTTTAAAACAGTATATGCAATGGTGTTTTTATTTGTAAAATTTAACGCCGAAAAAGAAATATTGACAGAAGATGTGCCTGCTGTTGTATCAATATATCTTAATCCGCCAATCCATCTTGTTACATTACTTGAAATCTCATATCCTTTAACTGAAGTTGAACTTCCTGCCTGAAAAGTTTGATTGATTCTTCCGTTAATACTTGGCAACCAATTAATTAATGTATCATTATTCCTCACACCAATTCCTTCGTAAAAACTCATCTTATTGGTAGCTGCGGCATCAGTCCATGCAATAGAATAATTAACCCCTTGTGGCATGAATATTTCCTGACCATAAGTATTCATCAACTTTACATAAAAACAGCATGATGCTTCTAAAGGCTTATCAATATTTTTAGTGTGAGATAACGCTCTTATAAAATCTCCTTTCTTACTTAACACACCAACTGCAATTTTTACTGAGCTTGGGTTTCCTAAACCTGTTGCACCGCATATTGGCGGAATACTTACAACAACATCACCATTACCTTTCAGCTTCATTACAGTACCGGATGAACAGGAAAAAGAATCAACATAAAAAGGGATGGTATTTAATGTGTTACTAATTGTATCACATATTGCAGAATAAGCTCCGGTTGTTACCCATACTGTATCATTTAATTGCTGACCCGTATAAGCATGAAACTCATCACTCACTTCTTTTTTACAGGAAGCAATTGCAATAATCAGAGTTAATATAGTAATTGCTTTTTTCATTCTATCACTTAGATATGCTCTTATAAATTATCGTTGCCTGCGATTATTTAATTTAATTCTTGCACCAAATGAAATACCTACAGTATTAAACTTTTGCGTATATCCAACTGAGCTTGATATGCCTGATAAATCATACCTCAAATAAGGTTCAGCAAACACATCAAGATTATCATTAATTTTTCTTGTAATACTTGCACTTGCTAATAAACTAATGCCGGCTGCTTTTTTGTAAACGCCTGCATCTTTATTACTTATTGAAATAACGTTATTTGATGTATCAATTGTTTGCCCTTCATACCAGGATGAAAGATTTACAATAGCTCCGCCATTCAATCCTACTCTCCACTTATCTCCATCTCTTCCAAACTCATAACCAACACTTAACGGCAATTCTATTCTTCTGTAATGATTAATATTTTTTTGAATGCGATAACCGATTTCTGTTACAGAAGTTGTATCGCTGATTGTTGTATCGCCTTGCGGACGAGTAATTGTTCTGCTTACAATAACTGTTGTTGTTTTGCGTTCGTTTTCTGTTCTTAAAGCAAACCGCTCATTAATTTGAGAATACTGCAAACCTGCTTTTAATAAAAGCCTGTCATTAATTCTTTTGGTTATTCTTAAACCCGCAGTATAACCCATCAACATTTTTTCACTGCTATCTTTTTTCTGAAGGTAAGTGGAACTTAAACCATAAGAAAGAACAGACTTCATTGTATAGTCGGCAGAACCGTAAACTTCTATAAACCAATCAGCATAAGAACCATTAGGGCAACCGATAATATTTACACCGGCTGATTTATTATTCATTAAACTGCGAATTGCATATAGTGATTGCAAATTTTCCAACTTCAATAAGTCGTTTGGCAAAATTCTTTTCTTGTTCAGTTCATCATTATTATCAGTAGCAGTATTGTTTAATAAATCGGATTTATTTACAGATTCATTTTTATTATCTGATGTATTGTTTGCACCAATCGTTGTAAAAGAATTATTAGAAATATTGCCGTAATTTTTTGAGTTTGTTTTACTGCTTCCCTTTAAGTTGAAAGCAAAGTTTTTATTTATTGAAGATGTTGAACGACTATCAACTGAAGGAGCTATGACTTGATTGTTTTGTGGTGATTGAAGTTGATTGTTGTTATCACTGTTATTATCAGTTGATTGATTCCGGTTGATAGTTATATCATTATTATTCTGAGGAGAATTTTTATCAGTAGCTGATGAATTACCGGAAGAATTATTGTTTGAAGAGTTTTGCTTTGGTTGCTTATTAAATGATTTACTTGCCTCTTCTACACCTGCATCAATTTTATTATTCTTATTTATTGAAACATACACTGCACCTGCAAATAAAGCAAGCAAACAAGCAGCAGCAACCCATCTAAATCTTTCATTAAATAACCACCAAACAATTCGCCTTTTTCTGTCTTCATCCTCTTCAATTTTTTCCCACACTTCTTCGCTTACAGGAGATTCATAGTTTTCTAATTGTTCTTTTACATGAGCATCAACAGTTCTCTCGTTGGTAATTTTATCAAACAAACCTGCGGGCACTGCAGATGCATAATTTTCTAAGCGATGTTTAATAAAACTATCAACTGTTAAATTATCTGTGACCTTATCAAATAAGGCAGGAGAAACAACAGAGCTATGATTGGTGAGTTTATTTTTTACTGCATTGTCTAAATTTACTTCGGTAATAATTTTATCAAACAAACCATCAGGCACAGGCGATGTGTGCTTTAATAATTTGTCGTTAAAAATATTATCAAGTAAATGTTCACTCATTACACTGCAATTTTTTGAAGTTCCACAATTTGCTGTTGCAGCATTTTTCTTGCTTTCACTAACTGGCTTCTGCTGGTACTGGGTTGAATGCTTAACATGTTAGCAATTTCTTCATGGCTGTATCCTTCAATTACATTCATGTTAAATACAATGCGGTATCCATCGGGCAAATTACTTATCAGTTTCATTAAATCTTCTTCACCTAAACTTGTATATGCACTTGCTTCCAATGCAGGGCCGCTGTATTCTTTTATTTCGCTGAAATATAATTTTTTCTTTTGCAGTTGTTTTAAGCAAACATTTACAACTATACGTCGCATCCAACCTTCGAATGAACCTTCAAATTTAAACTGATGAATGTTATTGAAAATGCGAACAAATCCATCCTGCAACATATCTTCAGCTTCCATCGCATCATTGGCGTAGCGTAGGCATACGGTCATAAATTTGCCCGCATATTGGTCAAACAACATACGCTGGCAAAGAGGGTTTTGCTTTATACAACCTTTTATTAGTTCTTGTTCTGTCAAAACTATAGCAGGTTTACGGTTTGTAATTGAAAGATGCCTGTTGTTTAAAAAGTGATGCTTTTAACAATTAAAAATACAAAAAAGCCTTCCCAACATTGGCAAGGCAGCTAACTTTCAGGAAGTTTTAAGAATTTTCGGGAAGTTTAGAGTTGCAAAAATTCATGATGGATCAAGTCTACCACATCAATCAAGCTCTTTTTTTCTTCATAAGCCCTCAACTGTTTATCTGCACCGGTTCCGTTTTCCAAAATATTTTTTACATAATCTATCGCATGACGGCTGCCTAATTCATCAACAACATCATCTACAAATTCTAAAAGTTCATTAATTAATTGTTTGGCAGATACTTCTGTTTCTTTACCAAAATCAATCAAGCTACCGTCGATACCATAGCGACTGGCTCTCCATTTATTCTCGTTAAGTAAAGCACGTTGATACATAATGAAATTCATATTCTTGCTGCGAAGCTTGTATAACTTGGCACATATGGCCTGAAATAATGCAGCAATAGCAACGGTTTCCTGAATTTTCATCGGCACGTCACAAATACGGAATTCTACAGTATTGAAGAAAGGATGAACACGTAAATCCCACCAGATTTTCTTGGCATTATCAATACAGTTTGTTTTGATAAGCAGGTTTACATAGTTCTCATAAGCTTCTATGCTTTCAAAAAAATCAGGAATACCGGTACGTGGAAATTTATCGAACACTTTTGTTCTGAAAGATTTATAGCCGGTTGACCTTCCTTCCCAAAAAGGGGAATTGGTGCTTAAAGCATAAACATGCGGAAGAAAATATCTCGCACTATTGGCAATATGAATAGCCATTTTGCGGTCTTCCATACCTACGTGTACATGTAACCCAAAAATTAAATTACTCCTTGCCGCTTCCTGCAGTTCGTTTACTATTTGATGATAGCGAACATGGTCTGTAATTAATTGATTATCCCAATGGCTGAAGGGATGTGTTCCGCTGGCACCAACCCATAAACCTAAATCGCCTGCCACCTGTGCAATATTACCACGAAGGCTTGCTACATCTTTAAAAGCTTCATCAACATCTTTACAAATATCTGTTCCTACTTCAACCACAGCCTGATGCATTTCAGCCTTTACTTTATCACCCAAAATCTTTTGCCCTTCTACAACTATTTTTTGTTCATGACTTTTCAGTTCACGGGTAGTTGGGTCTAACACCATGTACTCTTCTTCAACGCCGATTGTAAAGTGGTTAAAATTTATCATAAGCCCCTAACCCCTGAAGGGGAGATTTTATGTTTAGAAAATATGTTATATGAAATTCAATTACCAAAACCCTTTTTAGGGATTTAGGATTAATATAATTTCTTCTTTCCGCTGCTTTTTTTAATGTATTCACCCCAGGTTAAATTGTCTTTTTTTGCATCATGTTCTAATGCTTTTTCAATAGCAAAATTGGCTGCTGTTTCTACTACCCATGCAAAGTTTTCTTCACCAACACTTTTAATATCTGCATCCGGTGCGGGGTTACAGAAATCAATGGCATAAGGTACTCCATCGCGTAGAGCTAATTCAACTGTATTAAAATCATATCCCAAATATTGATTAATGCGTAACACAATTTCTTCCATCTGTTGTAATCTTTCTTTGGTTGGGGTAAACCCTGCTACATAACGTAAATGATGCGGATTGCGAGGCTCATAAGGCATAATACGAACATATTTTCCGCCAATGCAATAACAACGGTAATATTCTTCAAACACAATTTCTTCCTGCAATAGCATAACTAACTGGCCTGTTTCTTTATGCTTCTCAAAAAAATCATCCATACTTTCTAATTTATATACATTCTTCCAACCACCGCCTGCAAAAGGTTTCATGTATGCAGGAAAGCCAACATATTTAAAAATGCCATCCCAATCTAACGGATAAGCAAGGTTGGCAAAAGAACCTTCTGAGGTATCGTCAGGCAAATCATGCGAGGGTAGAATAACTGTTTTAGGAACGGGCACATCAATTTTAGTTGCCAAACAATTATTAAAAAACTTTTCATCGGCACTCCACCAGAAAGGATTATTAATTACAGCGGTACCACATAAAGCCGCATTTTTTAAATACGCTCTGTAAAAAGGAACATCCTGACTTATTCTATCAATAATCACTGCATAATCACTCGCTTCTCCTTGCATTACCTTGTCAATTTTTACAGGTTCAGCAATAATGCCTTCAATATTTTTACTATTTACTCTTTCTACAAATGCTTCAGGAAAACTCCTTTCCTTTCCGTGCAGTATGCCTATTTTCTTCATAGCAGGTAAGTTTAAATAATTTGTGTGTGTTTTGATTTTTCTAATTTAGTACAATTCTTTCTAAAAAAAGTTTTAACCAATTTATTTCTTATAAACATACTATTAAAAAACAATAAAGCTTGTTTAGCTTTATTTCTTTTATTTTGAAGTTATGGCTGAAACAAAAGAAAGTGTAAAAGGTTTTATAACTATTGAGCAAAGTATTATCGCATCTCAATACCTGGAAAGGGAAGTTACTATTGATGCTTATATTCCTGAGAATCTTCATCAACCTGAACAAATAAGCTTATTATTAATTAATGATGGTCAGGATTTACCTAAAATGCCCTTTGATGAAATATTAAACGCTTTAATTAGCCGTAATGAAATTGAACCACTATTTTGTATAGGTATTCATTGCGGTGCTGAACGAAAAAGAGAATACGGCACCGCTTACAGTGCAGATTATAAAGGCAGGGGCGATAAAGCAGGTTTATACACCAAATTTATTTTTGACGAATTAATGCCATTCATCAGAAAAAAATACCATGCCCCTTCTTTTAAAGAAAAAGCATTTGCAGGTTTTTCTTTAGGCGGATTGAGTGCATTGGATATAGTTTGGAACCATGCCAGCGAATTTACCAAAGCAGGCATTTTCAGTGGCAGCCTGTGGTGGAGAAGAAAAAGTTATGAGGATAATTATGATGATGAAACAGACAGATTAATGCACCTGCAAATACGTAACGGTACCTTTTACCCATGGTTACAATTTTTTATTGAATGCGGTACTTTAGATGAAACTGCCGATAGAAATAAAAATGGTGTAATTGACAGTATTGACGATGCGTTAGATTTAATTGTTGAATTAAAAGCCAAAGGTTATACCGGTAATCATATTCAATACATTGAGTTAGAGAAAGGTAAACATGATGTGTCTACTTGGGCAAAAGCCTTTCCTGACTTTCTGAAGTGGGGATGGGGGAAAAGGAAATAATTATAGCTATGGACTACTATATGGTTTTGCAAATTAAATATGTTGCATGAAATTTCTCAGGAAGAAAACTAAAAAAGAAATATTCAAATCCTTAATTGCATTTGATAAAGTTATTTTGAAATTATTTCCTTACTAATTATATAATCCATCATTGCTTCTTCATTTTTAAAACTATTTTTATCAAAGTGCTGATTATACCTATGATTAATAAACCTGAGAAAATATTTTCTAGGATTAAGGCTACCAAAAGTTTTTTTATCATTATTAATTGTGCTTTTTCTTTGGGTTTTTGAGTTATACAAAATAACTTTTGAATATTCACCTCTTCCACCGTAGAAAAAACCTTCGTAAATACCAATACTATCTTTTTCTTTTAGTACTAACCAAGGATGACCATAATATAGACTTTTATAATGAATTAGTTTTGCTGAATCAATTAAACTATGAACTACAATTTCTTGAATACTATCTTTATTTACAAAAACAATATCCCGTTCAGAGTATTTATAAAAGGGCATTAATAAAATGTACTTATAGCTAAGTTCATAGTTTATTTTTATAAATCCGGATATTGAATCATGATTTTTTAATAGAATAGAGCCTTTCATAGGAGTCATTTTAAAATAATCTTGAGGCCTCCTAATGTGGTAAGTTTTATCATACCGCCAGTTTAGAGTCTGTGCTTTTACAGATATAAAAAAACAGTTAAAGCAGAGAAATAAAAATAATTTGTTATTGATAATGAATCTCATGGCTTAAGACAGCACTATGGTTTGTAAGCAATCATTGACATCCGAAATATATACTTATTCAACTCAAAAAATCTCATTGAATAAATATTCAACCATTAAATTTCAGACAAAATATTGTATTGATTGCTGATTTAACAAATTACTTAGCATTTATTAATTCAAATGCTTTTGTAATTGCAGGTAAAATAAAGAATAAGGCAAAAAAAAGTCAGTAGTTATTCTACTGACTTTTTTCTTCTTGAAGTTACTTTAACATGTTTTATTAAAACTTCTTCGTCAACAACAGTGGTTACTAAACTTTTTTCAAAATTATCTTCACTCTTGTTATTTACTTTTTTTAAAGGGGTTGCAGTGGCTTCTACAGCGTTTTTTTGAAAACGCATAGCACTCCAAACATGGTCTAAAGCTACCAAATCTGTACCCTCATAGTATTTTTCGGTTAAAACTTCCCAGCTGCAATCGCGGCTTAAATCACTAACTATTTTGCTGGTTTCTTTAGGGTAAGCTACCCATAATTTACTTCTGTCGTGCAAAGCAGGTAATACCTCTTTCATAACATTAACCAATTGATTTTGGCTTACCGCAAACACCAAAGCAAAATCAACCTTTCTGGTTTTTAATAAAGGGGTAACATTTTTTGCGTAAGAAAGTTTTGCAAACTGTTTTTCAATTGAAGAAGGAAGACCTTGTATTAAAAGGTTTTTCTCGTCTTGTAAATTTAATTTCTCCAACAAACTCAAATTAGACATGCCTTAAAAGAAATTTAGTTGACGTAAATGAGTTTGCAAAGTTAACGTAATGTAACCGAATCTGCAAGGTATTTGCAATTATTTTAGTGAGAATTGCTATTATTATAGTAATTAATAGCATTCGGCATTAATTCCTGCAGCTTTTTTATGCGGTTTTCGTCCGTTGGATGGTCACTCAGGAATTCCGGCGGTCTCTGACTGCTTGCTGACAGAGCTGCCATCCGCTGCCAAAAAGGAATGGCCTCCTGAGGGTTATAGCCTGCCATTGCAGCGAATATTAATCCAAACTTATCAGCTTCATATTCCTGTGTTCTTGAATTGGGTAATATTCCTACCGTTTGTGAACCGATAGGATAAACCTGATTAAAAATGTTTACAGTTTCAGGGTTATTACTAAATGCTACATTTCCAGCAATTTGTATTCCCTGAGCAGCCATTTGCCTGCTCATTCTTTCTGCTCCATGCCCTGCAACAGCATGTGTAATTTCATGCCCTAACACAATTGCCAAAGCAGTTTCATTTTGTGTTACTTTTAATAATCCGGTATACACAACAACCTTTCCGCCAGGCATACACCATGCATTTATATCATTATTTTCAACCAAATTAAACTCCCATTGATAATCTTTTAAATTGTTGGCAATATTTTGAGATGCATAATATTGCTGAATAGCTTTGGCTATTCTGTTACCAACACGTTTAACCATTTCTGAATTAACGTTATTAACGGGCACAACTTTATTTGCATCTAAAAAACTTTTATACTGGGTAAGTGCTAATGATTGCATTTCACTTTCCGGTACTAAGGTAAGTTGCTTTCTGCCTGTTATTTTATTAGTAGTACAACTAACAAGTAATACAATAAAAGCCGCAATTACCGGTTTTGTCCGCATAAATTAATTATTAATTATAAAAATGGAGAAAATGAATACAAATATTAAATTATAGTTGCCTTCTGCGTTGCCTTCTTCTGTCTCTGTATTTTAGAATAGGCACTTTACTTTCTGTTCCGCGAAGAATTCTGCCTATATTTTTTTGATGCGTAAAAACAATTAATAAAGCAACAATTACAGCAAATATTCTGTATAAAGTTTCTTTTTCATTGAAAATGAACAGAATAAGTACCATAAATGCTACACCTGCCAAAATAGAACTTAAAGAAACGAAGCGAGTTAAATACAAAACCAACAGAAAAACGCCTACACAAGTTACTGCCACTATTGGTTGCATTGCCAAAGCCATTCCGAATAAAGTGGCTACACCCTTACCCCCCTTAAAGTTTGCCCAAAGCGGGAAAATATGCCCTAAAACCGAAGCCAAACCTAACGCAATCATAAAATTGGTGCGATGTAATTCGTTATAAGCATAATGTTCTATAAAGATATAAAGAGAAGTAGCAATAACACCTTTAAGCATATCTACTACCATTACAAAAGTTCCCCATTTACTTCCAAGAACTCTGTAAGTATTCGTAGCACCGGCATTACCACTGCCGTAATCGCGAATATCAATATCAAAAAAATATTTACTTACCCAAACAGATGTAGGAATTGAACCAATACAATAGGCAAGTATTATTAAAATTACTTCTTCCATTGGAGGTAATTGAAATTGGGTGCAAAACAAAGATAAGGTTTCAGCCTAAAATTTACAATTTCTTAATAGCCTATTTCAGATTATTTTTTTGAAAATTTCATAGCTACCCAGCCATTTTTTTCTTCGGTTTGCACATGCCGTAAATTATGTTGTTCGGCTTCAGCAAGAATATCGGTTTCATCTTCTTTTAATAATCCACTTAGAAGTAAAAGACCGTTATTTAATAAGCTGCTGACTAAATAATTGAAATTTCCAAGAATGATATTTTTATTAATATTCGCCAGAATAATATCAAAACTTTTATTGGATTCAAAACTCTCAACTTTCTGAATGTCAATATTTTTACAATTATTATTAGTTGAATTTTCAGTGGCATTTTCAATACACCAATCATCATTGTCTGTGGCCCAAATTGACAATGCTCCTAATTTAGAAGCCAGAATTGCCAACACACCCGTTCCTGTTCCAAAGTCAGCTACCGATTTTTCCTGAAAATCAACGCCTTTCATTAACTCAATCATCATATAAGTTGTAGCATGATGCCCTGTTCCGAAACTCATTTTGGGTGTTATGAGAATTTCGTGCTCAACAAAACTTATAGGTTGATGGAAAGATGCCCTGATGCCAACAAACTCATTTACGATTACTGGTTGAAAATTAGATTCCCACAATTCGTTCCAATTTTTATTCTCTACAATTGATTTTGAATAAGTTAGGCTTAATTTATTTAAAATTAATTTTAATTTAGCTTCCTCAAAAAGAGCTTCTCGTATAAATCCTTTTAAATTTTCATCATCTTGTTCAAAAGACTCAAAATCAATATTTTCCAATTCAGCGATTAACATTTCCTGAATGGAGACATCACTAACGGGAATAGTTATTTCTATATAATTCATACCATAAAATTAAACCCCCGATTGTATTTCGGGGGTTTAGCTATTAGTTATTATTTTCCTGTTTAGGCTCCTCACTTTGCTGCTGAGGAGGTTTATTGTTTTCAGGTCTTGGCATTAAAGCTTTACGGCTTAATTTGAATTTGCCTGTTCTTGGGTCTAATCCAATCAGTTTCACTTTTACCTTATCTCCTTCTTTAAATATACCATCCATAGTTTCTAAACGTTTCCAGCTTATTTCGCTTATATGCAATAAACCTTCTTTTTTAGGCAGGAACTCAACAAAAGCCCCGAATTCTTTAATTCCTCTTACTGTTGCTTCATAAACAGCTCCTACTTCAGGAACTGCAACAATTCCTTTAACCCAGGCAACAGCTTTATCCAAACCTTCTTTTGCAGGAGAGAAAATGCTCACTTCGCCATAATTACCAACCTCTTCAATATTAATAGTTGTTCCTGTTTCTCTTTGAATTTCCTGAATTACTTTTCCTTGTGGCCCGATTACTGCACCGATGAATTCTTTATCAATAATCAATTTCTCCATTCTCGGTGTATGCGGTTTCACTTCAGGTCTTGCAGCAGCAATACATTCGTACATTGCATTTAAAATATGTAAACGACCTTTTCTTGCCTGTTCTAATGCTTCACGCATTACTTCCATGCTTAAGCCGTCTATTTTAATATCCATCTGCACACCGCAAATACCATCTTTCGTACCGGTAACTTTAAAGTCCATATCACCTAAATGATCTTCATCACCTAAAATATCGGTTAAGATTGCGTATTTATTGTCTGAAGAACGGGTAATTAAACCCATAGCTACACCACTAACATGTTTAGGAACAGGAACACCGGCATCCATTAACGCTAATGAACCTGCACAAACAGTAGCCATTGAAGAAGAACCGTTTGATTCTAAAATATCACTCACCACACGTACAGTGTAAGCATAATCATTACCCGGTAACATTTGCTTTAAAGAACGCATTGCTAAATTACCATGCCCCACTTCTCTTCTACCCGGGCCTCTCATCGGTTTAACTTCACCAGTAGAGAAAGGAGGGAAATTATAATGAAGAATAAATTTGCTGTAATCTGAAGCTGCGGCACTTTCAATTAATAACTCATCTAAAGGGGTGCCTAAGGTAACAGTTGTAAGTGATTGAGTTTCACCTCTTGTAAATAAAGCTGAACCATGCGGTGTCGGAAGAATATCGGTTTCCATTGCCAAAGGGCGAACCTGATCTAATTGTCTTCCATCTAATCTGGTACGATCATCCAAAATCATATTACGAACCACTTCCCATTGCAAATCATCGAAGTATTTTTTTGCAAGCGATTTGGTTTTGTCTTCCACTGCTTCACCTAAGCTTGCTACCAATTCATCTTTCAAAATACCAAAAGCTTCTCCACGCTGCTCTTTACTGCTCGCACTTTTTGAAATCTGATACATTTTATCTGTGCAGAACTCCTCAACTTTCTTTTTCAACTCTTCATTCTGCTCAGGTTTTTTATAGTCTCTTTTAGAAGTGATACCTTTTTTATCTCTCAACTCTTGCTGTGCTTTAATTTGAACCCGAATAGCATCATGAGCAATCTGTAAAGCCTGCACTAAGTCTTCTTCACTGCATTCCTGGCTTTCACCTTCCACCATCATCAGGTTTTTTTCGGTAGCTCCTATAATAAAATCCATATCAGCTGTAGCCAACTGAGTACGGGAAGGATTTACAACAAAGTTGCCGTCAATTCTTGCAACACGTACTTCTGAAATAATTTCTTTAACAGGAACATCAGACACTGCTAAGGCAGCAGATGCTGCCAAACATGCCAAAGCATCAGGCATTACTTCTTTATCAGAAGAAATTAAGGTAACTAACACCTGAACATCGCATAAATAGTCTTCAGGAAATAAGGGGCGTAAAGCACGGTCTATTAAACGACTGATTAAAACTTCGTAATCGCTTAATCTTCCTTCCCTTTTAAAGAAAGAGCCGGGAATACGACCTGCTGATGCAAATTTCTCCTGATAATCTACCGTGAGCGGAAAAAATGATTGTCCGTCTTTAGGTTCTTTATTGGCAACAACAGTAGCTAATAATACGCAATTGCCTTGTCTTACAGTTACTGCACCATCAGCCTGACGGGCAAGTTTTCCTGTTTCTATAACTACTTCAGTGCCATCAGGCAACTGAAAAGTTGATTGTATTGGTTGTGATAACATTGGTTCAAATAGATTTTGAAGGTTAATTAAAATGGCATTTGACATGCCTTACATGAACGGGCATAAATAAAACATTCCCAACATCTGCGGAGAAGTTGGGAATAATGTATAAGTTGAAATTTATCAACCGAAAACAAAATACCTGTAACTCCGCCAATGGCGGATGGCGATTTTATTTTCTTAGCCCTAATTTTTCAATTAAAGCACGGTAGCCGCTAAGATTAGTTTTTTGCAGATAGTTTAATAAGCGTTTACGCTGACCCACTAATTGCATTAAACCGCGGTGAGTTGAAAAATCTTTTTTGTTTTGTTGTAAATGGCCGCTAATGTGTGCAATGCGTTCTGTAAGCAAAGCTATTTGTCCTTCAATAGAACCGGTATTGGCAGCTTTACCACCAAATTCAGCAAAAATTGTTGCTTTTTTTTCTTTTGTAATTGGCATCTCAGTTTCTTTTTAAGAGCGTCTAAATATTTTGTCTTCTTTAATTGTGGCGGCGAAATTAGGAGTTTTCTCTGAATTTTTAGGAAAATGCCATGAAGAATTTTATGCCGATATATTTGCTTAAAGCAATTAAATACTTGAAAAGCATTGTTTTTACCGTTACTAACGATTTAACTTATGACCGGCGAATGCACAGAATTTGTAATTCGTTAGCTGCAGCAGGTTATGAAGTGCTACTCATTGGGCGAAAAAAAACAGATTCAAAAACTATTTCTGAAAATTCATTCAATCAAAAAAGATTAGGCTGCATTTTTCAAAAAGGCATTTTGTTTTATGCTGAATATAATCTGAAGTTATTTTTTGCACTACTACAAATAAAAGCCGATTGTTTCTGTGCTATTGACCTTGATACTATTTTGCCCGTTTTATTTGCATCTTCTTTAAAAAACAAAAAAAGAGTTTATGATGCACATGAACTCTTTACAGAACAAAAAGAAATTATAACAAGACCATTCATACACAGCATCTGGAGCGGGATTGCAAAATTCTCAATACCTAAATTTAAAAATGGCTATACTGTAAATGATTTTATAAAAAATTATTTACAGCAGCAATACAAAGTAAATTATGCGATAGTCAGAAACCTTCCGCTACCCTGTAAACTAACTTCAAATAATAAAAGAGAGAAAATTATATTATATCAAGGTGCTGTAAATGAAGGCAGGTGTTTTGAAACACTTATTCCTGCCATGCAGTTTGTTGAAGCTAAATTGATTATTTGCGGCGAAGGTAATTTTTTCGACCAAACAAAACAATTAATTAAAACCTGTAATGTTGAAGATAAAATTGAATTGAAAGGTTGGGTTACACCTGATGACTTAGTAAATATTACTGCAAAAGCTACTATTGGTTTAACATTATTTGAAGCAACAGGGCTAAATCAATATCAATCGTTAGCAAATAGGTTTTTTGATTATATAATAGCGGCTAAGCCACAAGTGTGTGTAAACTTTCCTCAGTATAAAAAAATAAACGAAGCATTTAATATTGCTTATCTTATTACTGACAGTTCAATTAATACAATTGCCAATGCTTTGAATGAACTGTTAACAAATGATGAACTCTATAATACATTACAAACCAACTGCATAAAGGCAAGAGAAGAATTAAATTGGTTGACAGAAGAACCTAAATTATTAGCATTTTGGAAAAACATCTTCATATAGTTTGCTTTACATTGCCCTACCCCGTTAATTATGGCGGTGTATTTGATTTGTTTCATAAGCTTGAGGCTTTAAGCAATCGGGGTATTAAAATTCATTTGCACTGCTTTTTATATAACAATGCTAAGCCAACTAAAGTATTAAAGGCATTTTGCGAATCTGTTCATTATTATAAAAGAAGTAAAAGCCTGCTAAACTTTTTTTCGCCATTGCCGTTTATTGTTGCGGGACGAAGAAATAAGACGCTGCTGAACAATTTATTGAAAGATGATTATCCCATTTTAATAGAAGGTATTCAATGTACTTATTTGCTAAACGATAACCGTTTTACGAATAGAATTAAATCTGTACGGATACATAATATAGAATCCACCTATTATACAGAGTTAGTAGAGTATACACGTAGTTTTTGGGAAAAAATATACTATAAAAGCGAAGCGATAAAGTTGAAGCATTATGAAAAAGCAATTCAAAAAAAAGCTGATTGCTTTATGTGTGTCTCGCCAAAAGATGCAGTTGAATTAACAAGAAAAGGCTTTTTAAATGTTGATTATCTACCTGTTTTTGTTCCAACAGAATGGTATAATGAAAAGGAATTAACTACTACAGAAAAGTATTGTTTATACCAAGGCGATTTAAGTGTTTCAACCAATACAAAAATTGCTGAAGAATTAATACTGAATGTTTTCAGCAAACTAAACATTCAATTTATTATAGCAGGTAAAAACCCTCCTGAAAAATTAGTAAAATTATCTTCAACATATAAAAATATAAAAGTTATAATATCCCCTTCCAATAATGAAATGCAGCAATTAATAGCAAATGCTCATATTAACATCTTGCCTTCGCAAAATACAACAGGGGTTAAGCTGAAACTATTAAATGCTTTATTCAACGGTAAGTTTTGTATAACTGACAAAGAATCTGCTAAAGCAACTCAACTATATAACATTTGCTCAATAGCAAACACTACAGAAGAAATTGTAGAAGCCGTAAAAATGCTAAATGAAAAAACTATTTCAGATAGTGAGATAAGAGAAAGAAAAGAAATTCTGAAACGTAACTACAACAATGAAGAATCTGCAAGGCAGATTATTAAACTTATTTGGAAGGAGAATTAAACCAAAGTTGCATTAAGAAAGTTTCTGCTTTGCAGGAGTTGATAAACTTTAGTATTTGCAGAGAAGTCTATAGTTGCATTTAAATGATTGTAATGATGCATATCTGTTCCAACAAAATCTATCATGTCTTCTTCCAATAATTTTTTTGCTATCTTCTTTACATCTTTACCATAATAATCAGTTAGGGATAATAAATTCAGTTGAAGCAAACAACCACGATCTTTTATATCAATGTATTTATTAAAATTGGTATGCAGATAAGAATATCTTTCAGGATGTGCCAATATGGGTTGAAAATTCCTAAGTTTCAAGTTGAATATTGATTCTTCAAGATAAGGCGATGCAGCCACATAGCTCATTTCAATTAAAACATAGTTATTACCAAAGCTTAAAACTTCATCACCATTTTTTGCTAAAGCTGCAAACTCATTATCAATCATATATTCAGCAGCAGCTTCTATTTTTATATCAATATTATTATCTGTCAATATTTTTTTTACATCTTGCAGTCTTGGTAGAATAGTTGCAGGCGAATTAGGATGTACTCCACTTAAAATATGCGGCGTACAGATTAGTTTTACATACCCTAACAACTGCATTTTTTTTACAAACTCAATAGTTTGTTCCGGTAATTGCAAACCATCATCTAAACCATACAGCAAATGATTGTGCATATCTGCACCTAAAAAAGAAAAATCTGTTTTTGCTTTATTTTTTTTAAGGAAAGAAAACATGAATTAACTTCTGCTTAAGGCTGAGTATAAAGTACCTGCGAGCCTTTCTTCATCAATAGATTCGTAAATAGAGTTATTACTGATTTATTCAGGAACAATTTTTTTCATTTGTTTAACCACTCCTACATCTTCATTCTTTAAAGCCAAATCAATTAAAAAATTGATGTTACTGTCAATTGTATCAAAGTCGTATTCAATTACTTTGGCAATAAGAATTTTTTTATTATGTGTTGGAATCACTTCTTCTTCTTTGTTCAATAATTCTTCAAATAATTTTTCTCCGGGTCTTAATCCAGTAAACTTCAACTCAATATCTTTTCCAGGAATCAGCCCTGTAAGCTGAATCATTTTTTTAGCGAGGTCTAAAATCTTTACGGGTTCGCCCATATCAAATAAAAATATTTCACCACCATTACCCATTGTCATTGCTTCTAATACTAATGAGCATGCTTCCGGTATCGTCATGAAATAACGAATGATATCAGGGTGTGTAACCGTTACCGGCCCTCCATTGGCAATCTGTTCTTTAAACCTTGGTATTACAGAACCATTAGAACCTAATACATTACCAAATCTTGTTGTAATGAACTTGGTACGTTTAGGCTTACCGACCATTTGAATAATACGATTATTAACAACAGGGGATATTTCTCTGTTATAAAAAGATTGACAATAAATTTCAGCAATACGTTTAGAGGCACCCATTACATTGGTAGGATTGATTGCTTTATCTGTTGATACAAACAAGAATTTCTCAACGCCATACAATTCCGCAGCATTAGCCAACACTTTAGTGCCTAAAACATTGTTTCTTATTGCTTCAGACGGATGGTTTTCCATCATAGGTACATGCTTATAGGCAGCAGCATGAAACACGACCTGGGGCTTGTATTTATTAAATAAATTATCAATACTTATTTCGTCTTTAATATCGCCCAAATAAACTCTTAATGCATTACCTAATTTATATTGCTGCTGAATTTCATATTCAATCTGATACAATCCGCTTTCTGTTTGATCGCAGATAATTAATAAAGCAGGATAGACTGCTGCCAACTGTCTTGCCAATTCACTACCGATAGAACCTGCAGCTCCTGTAATTAAAATACGTTTATCTCTTAAATGATCAATTACATGCTGATTATGCAGGTTAATTGGTGGCCTGCCCAATAACTCTTCAATCTTAACTTCACGCAGTTGTTTTAAATTCAAATGCCCATGAATCCAGTCCTTCATAGGCGGAATATTCATAACCTTAATATGGTTTTGAATACAAAAATCAATTACTTTATTTTTTTCTTCTAATTCAAAATCAATCTTCGCAAAGAACAATGTTTTAATATCCCAATCTAAAAAAACATGTTTTGCCTGACTGAAGGGATATACTTTAATACCATCAATTGTTTTACCGATAACGCTTTTATCATCATCAATGAAAGCTACCACACTATATTCATTATTAGAAGCTTGTTCAATTGTTTTTTTTAGTGTAGAGCCATTTTCCTGTGCTCCGTAAATAATTACCTGAGTTAATTTTTTATTGGTATCGTCTGTTTTCTTGTAAATGAATTTTATTAATAAACGATAGCCATATATAGTAAAAGCAGCTATAAAAAAATAAACTACTAAAACAGTAATAGGTGTTATTTGTTCAAGCCGAAGCAGCAGTAGAAAACTATTAATGATTAACAGGATGAAGAAAGAATAAAAAATAGCTGCTATGCTTCTGTAAGCTTCCTGAAAACCTGAATAACGTATAATACCCTGATAGGTTAAAAAAAGATGGAACAAGGCAGAGTTGATGATTAAAACCAGTAAAACATTTCTTAAAATATCTGTAATTGCTAACCCACTGAAATCGAAATTAAATCGTAAAGCAAAAGCAAATAAAATAGCAAAAACAGAAATCAGTAAATCGACTGAAAAAACAGCCCATTTTGGTGCGATACTTTTTTTAATTAGACATGCTCTGAGTTTTTTCACGAGAAGTTAGGATCTGTTGTTTTGGTTATTACTTGTAGTAAAAATACTAAAACTGTAGTTATTGTACTATGATTAGCAATTTTATAATGTTGAATGCTATTTAAAGATACCGATAAAGGTGTACCAGATGATGGTAAAATATGCTTTTAAAGAGGGGTTATTGATAAAAACAGTATTCAGCCTTATTTTTTCAGGCATTATATGCCGGATATAAAATTCTTCAGGGTGTTTTGCTTTAGCCAATAACTCATTTTCATTTCTGTATTTAATAGAGGCATAATCTGTTATACCAGGTACAACATTTAACACCCGCATTTGCTCAACCGAATAATAGTTTACATAATGTCTTAATTCAGGCCGTGGACCAACAATACTCATATCGCCTTTGATAACATTAATCAGTTGAGGTAACTCATCTAACTTAAACTTACGTAAATAATAACCCACGGTTGTAATCCTTTTATCCCTTCCTCCTACTGTAAGTAACCCCTTATTATGGGCATTAATGTACATTGTTCTGAATTTATACAACTGAAAATCTGTATTGTTTTTTCCAACCCTTGTTTGTTTAAAAACGATAGGGCCTTTTGATGTGAGCTTTATTAATAAACAGATAAGCAGAAAAAAAGGAGACAGTACTAATAAAGCCAGCACAGAAAAAAATAAGTCAAAAAAACGTAACATATTATTGAATAATACTTAGAACACTTGCAATAACATTATCGGTAATATATTGGCATTGTTCAAGGGTTAGTTGCGGATAAATGGGCAATGAAATTTCGCAGGAATAATTTTTATATGCCTGGGGATAATCTTCAATATGATAACCTGCACTCTTAAAAACAGTGAGCATAGGCATCGGAATAAAGTGAACATTGACAGCCACACCTGTTGCAGCAATGGTATCAATTATCGCATCTCTTTGTTGTTCTGAAATGTTTTTAATTCTTAAGGGATATAAATGATAGCTGCTTGAAGTATTCTCTTTTGTATATGGTGGAAGCCAAGCCCAGCTTTGTTTTTCAAATACTTCGCCATAAAAATCAAACACTCTTTTTCTTTCTGCCAATAAGCTGTTGTATTCCCTTATTTGAGCTAAACCAATGGCTGCACAAACATCTGGCATATTCATTTTAAAACCGGGATAAACGATATCGTACTTCCAACCGCCGGCCTGGCTTTTAGTTAGTGCATCTTTGTTTTGTCCGTTTAAACTCCACAAGCGTAAGGTTTTATATACGGCTGCATTATCAAAAGGCTCAGGTAAATTAATACAGATGGCTCCGCCTTCGGCGGTAGTTAAATTTTTTACTGCGTGAAAAGAAAAAACTGAAATATCAGTTAAGCAACCTGTCGGTTTATTATTATATACTGCTCCGAAAGAATGTGCAGCGTCGCTCATTACTAAAATTCTGCCGAGCTTTTGCTGTTGCTCTCCTTTTGCTATGAATTTACTTTTAATGTGCGGTTGATTTACTAAAGCATTGATAGCATTATAATCGCAAGGCCAGCCTGCAAAATCAACTGGCACAATGGCTTTTGTTTTTTCTGTTATAGCTGCTTCAATTTTTTCTACACTAATATTGAAGTCTTCATTAACATCAACCATTACAACTTTAGCACCTATATGCATAGCTGCTAATGCTGTTGCACAATAAGTATAGGCGGGCACAATTACTTCATCGCCGCGGGTAAGACCGTACCAATGCAGTACCAACATCATGGCACTGGTGGCAGAATTAACACACAGTACATTGCTTACATTACTGTATGCCGCTACTGCTTCTTCTAATGCTTTTGTTTTAGGACCTGTTGTAATCCAACCGCTACGCAATGCAGATAAAACTTCCTGCTCTACTGCTTCATTAATATATGGTGGTGAAAATGGTATTTTCATGTTAGTTGAATAAATTTATAAAAGTACAAGTGTGCGATACTTCGACTTCGCTCAGTACAGGCTACAGGAACGATGCCATGAAAAGATGTAGCTGGTAACAAAATCATTTCTTCCGTTTTAATAAACCATTCAATGTGCCCCAGCCGTAGCTGAAATGAAAGCCGAAAAAAATAAATGGTAACAATATTTTCTGCGGGTCATTATCATATTTCAAAGATTGAACTGTGGCTAATAATCCTGCTAATAAGTGCATCACGATTACAATACCAAAGCCTTGCCAGCAATAGGTTGTATGCAATAAAATAAATTCAGCCAAACCTAAAACAGGCAACCCCACTAATGCCAATACAAAAAAGAAAGGAATAAAATGATGCAGCCGCATACTGCGACGATGCACATAAAAACTTTTGGCATTCCAAAAGCCGCCTTTGTAAGCATACTTCATTAATTTATCTAAATTAGCTGGCGGACGATAATAACATTTTGTTTTCCAGGTGCAGTATAATTTATGTCCCGCATCAATTAAACGTTGGTTCATATCATTGTCCTGATTCCTATCCATTGTTTCATTATAACCACTCAAATCTATTAATGCCTGCTTTTTAAAAACCGGGAAGTTTACCGAATGTGTATCGCCTTCTTTCATCATTCTGAATGAATTGCCTGATACACCAAAACTGCTTAACATAACCCATTCACAAATTCTTGCTTGTAAATTATTGAAAGCTGCTTTGGTAATTACTCTGCCCGAAACACCTGTTGCATTATGTGCAATTAAATCATCATAACAAGCCTGTAAATAGTTATCATCATATTCGCTATGAGCACCCAATATGGCTATGTATTCTCCTTTAGCTTCTTTCATTCCGATATTAAAAGCGAAAGGCGTTTTACGATTTAGATTATCAATTAAGCGAACATTTTTATGTTTTATTGCAAACTGTTTTACAATGGTTCTGGTGCCATCTGTACTCATACCATCGCAAATTAAAATTTCTAATTCGAATGAATGATATTGCTGGCGAAGAAAACTCTCTAATGTTGTTTCAATATATTTTTATTCGTTGTATGTAGGACAAATTATACTAAGTATCATTTGGAATAGAATGCTTTAATCTGATGAGCAACATAATTAATCTGCTCTTGTGTTATCTCAGGGAATACAGGCAGAGAAAGAATTTCATCTTTATATTGATTACTTACAGGGAAATCTTCAGGTTGATGTTGTAAGTATTGATATGCTTCCATAAAAGGCAAAGGAGTTGGATAATGAATAGCCGTTTCAATACCAACTTCTTTTAAATGTTTGGCCAATGCATCTCTTTCTTTGGCTCGTATAACATACAGATGATAGGTATGTTTTGAATTGGGGCGAACAACAGGTGTAACAATTTCTTCAATATCGTTTAATGCTTCATTATATAAAGCTGCTGCTGCAATGCGTTGCTTTGTCCATTTTATTAAGTGGGGTAATTTGGCCGAAAGAACGGCAGCCTGTAAACCATCTAATCTTGAATTAATACCTTCAATTTTATGTTGATGTTTTATTAACGCACCATGCCTTGCATACATTTTACACTTTTCTGCCAATGCATCATCATTGGTTATAATGCAACCTGCATCGCCGTAAGCTCCTAAGTTTTTGCCGGGGTAAAAACTGAAGGATGCGGCAATACCTGTTAAGCCGGCTCTTATGCCATTGTATTCACTTAAATGAGATTGGGCACAGTCTTCAATTAAAAAGAGATTATGTTTTTTACAAATACTTTCTATAACATCAATCGCACAGATTTGCCCTTGTAAATGCACAGGTATAATGGCTTTGGTATTGGCTGTAATTTTTGCTTCAATTAATGTTTCATCTATGGAATAATAGTCTTTATGAATATCAATAAATACAGGTATTGCACCGGTTTGAGAAATGGTTTCACTGCTGCTTATCCAACTGTTAGCTACAGTTATTACTTCATCGCCTTTACTGATGCCTAACATTTTCATAATGATGTATAAACTATCTGTGCCGTTGGCACAACTGATGCAATGTTTAACACCATATAATTCCTGAAAATCTTTTTCAAACTGGTTCACATATTTACCACCGATAAAAGCCGTTTCGGTAATAACGTTTTCTATGGCTGTATCAATGGCAGGTTTGATTGATTGATACTGGGCTTTTAAATCAACAAAAGGAACATTCATATAAAGTGAAAAGTGAAAGGTGAAAAGCAAAAATAACCATTACAAATTCGATTACCGGCTGCCATAAAATACTTTAGTACAAGTGTGCGACGCAAGGAACGATGCCATGAAATAAAAAAGTTGGTAACAAAAACTATTTTATTTCTCTAATAAACTTCGCAGGATTGCCTGCATAAATACCGGGCTTGGTTATACTTTTTGTAACCACCGCACCCGCACCAATTACAACATGGTCGCATATTTCAACGGGCAATATGGTTGCATTGCTGCCGATAGAAACATGATTACCAATCTTGGTTTGCTTCCATAAGCTTTTATCACCGCCTGCAGGGCCTCCATTGCTGAACAAATCATTAATAAACATTACACCATGACCAATAAAACAATTGTTACCGATAGTTACCAACTCGCAGATAAAACTGTGTGATTGAATTCTGCTATTATCTCCAACTACAACATCTTTTTGTATTTCAACAAATGGCCCGATAAAACAATTATTACCGATAGTGCATTCATACAAATTACATGGTTCAACCAGTTTTACATTCTCACCAAATACAACATCACGAATGGAAGCAGTAAATATTTTAGGTTGATGAGCCATTATTTATTTTTTACTGACTGATAAATTTTATTGATGATTTCAACGGTCTTTAACCCTTCAAAAGCATTGGTAGTAATAGATGCATTGTTTTGCAATACATCAATCAGGTTTTGATACACTTTATCATGATTACTCATACTGCCAACATAGTTGCCGTAATTGTTGGCTGTATTGCCTTGCGGTAAATTTTTAAATTCAAAACCTTCTATGTTTTGATATTCTAATTCGTTCAGGTATTGTCCACCAATTTTTACTGTACCCTTTTCTGCAAATATGGTTAGTGAGCCTTCCATATTTTTTTTGTAACTGTTAACTGTATAATTAATCGTACCGATTGCTCCATTATAAAACTCAAGGGCAACCACGCCTGTATCTTCAAACTCAATAATATTTTTATGAGCAAAGTTACCCATAATGGCATACGCATCTTTTACATCGCCGATTATCCAATATAATAAATCGATAAAGTGACTGAATTGTGTAAACAATGTACCACCATCTAAATCTTTTGTTCCTTTCCAACTGTTCTCATAGTAATCATTATTTCTGTTCCAGAAACAACTTAGCTGAATACTGTAAATTTTTCCTAAGATGCCTTTATCAATAGCTTCTTTAACAGCAGCAACAGGAGGATTAAAACGATTTTGTTTAATAGCAAATAAGCGTTTATTGGCCTTTTCCGCAGCTTTAATCATTTCACCGCAATCATAAACAGTTAATGCCATCGGCTTTTCAACCAACACATGAAAGCCATGATGCAATGCAGTTATAGCATGTTGTGCATGTAAGCCGTTTGGTGAACAGATTGAACAAATATCAACAGATTTTTCTGCAGCTAACATTGTTTTTGCATCGGTATAAGCGACGGCATGATATTTATCGGCAAGAGCAGTTGCTTTATCTTTTACCACATCACAAACAGCTACCAACTCACCAAACTTATTAATATGCTCTGCATGACGTTGTGCAATTCTTCCGCAACCGATAATTGCAAATTTTACTTTTTGCATTTATGAAAATTAAAGTTCGTATAATTTAGATTTTTTCAAAAGTAATAAACCAAATAACTATAGGTACTTATTTCAATCCTAAAAAGTGTTTAATTACTTTCCTTCTGTAATTACCATACAAGTAACTTTTAATTAAGATAGGTTTTGTTTTTCTGATAAAATTTAAAGCTTTTAATTTTTTGCTCCACTCAAAAAAGCCTGATTCAGTTAATACTTTCCATTCCTTATTAGCATAATAGCCTTTCCAGTTTTCTTCTCCTCTTTTAGCTGCTGCAATTAATATAGGATCTGTTAAATTTTTTGCATGTTTATGAAGAATATTTAAAACTGTATTCACCATATAATGGGCATCACCGCTCATATTTTCATCATGTTTTCTATATGCAGCAAGCAAATGTGTATGATGCATAATCGGATATTTTGCCGCTACACCAAGATAAGAATCGTAATCATCACATCCTCTTAAATCGGGTGCAAAAGGATAAAAATCTAATGCCCATTTTCTGTACATAACAGTAGCGTGCATTCCTATATAATTAAACTCCAATAATTTTTCAAAATGATTTTCTTCAACTTTATTTTGTTGAATGCTTGTTGTTTCGCCAATTGCGTTTACACTTATATGCCCCCCCGAAACAAAAGCGATTTCTTTATTATTGTTTAAATATGCTGCATTAGTAGCAATAGCATTCTCTAATAACCAATCGTCTGCATCTAAAAATAAAAGATATTCACCACTGCTTATTTCAATACCTGTATTCCTTCCTTTTGCCAATCCTTGATTTTGTTTGTAATGATATTTTATTGAAGGAAATTGTTTTACAACATTTGAAGTATCATCAGTTGAACCATCATCAACTACTACTATTTCTATATTTGGATAATCTTGCTTTAAAACACTGTTAATAGCAACAGGTAAATATTTTGCATGATTATAAGTACAGATAATAACACTTACAAGAGGAAGCATATTTTTTAGCTTTTAAAATTGGAATTTTTCTTTTTCTTTTATTACAATCTGCTTGGCTAAACGCTGCACTTGCCAACCTGTTTTCATACGTACGTATGCATTGCGAATTTCTTTTAGCATATACACAAAACGCCATGAAAAATGTGGTGGATAATCTTTATAAGCTTGTTTAGTAAATAACCTGTAGGCTGCTTCTTCATTAGCTCTTTTATTTATTAGCTGTTGCCTGCTCATGGCTTTGTTATATTGATAAAACAAAGGAATATTAATCTTCAACTCGTAACCTGCTTTTATAACTTCAAACGACCATACTTTATCTTCTGAATAAAAAAGCTTTTCATTAAAAGGTATTTGCTGCCATACAGATTTACGTATGGCTGAACAATTATTAATTATACCATTTGCCCACACTTTTAATAAACTATCGTTTACAAACTGACTGTTTATAATAGTTTCCCCTTTTAAAAAAGAGTTACGTATAATATCATTGTTGGTAACCGGTACAAACTTTAATCCTGCGATTCTTTCATCAGAAAATAAAGAGGGAATACGCTCTAAAAAATTTTGACTTAATAAAGAAACATGAGAGCTAAGACTTAGTACAAATTCTCCTGAACAGTTTTCAATTCCTATATTCAAAGCCTTGCCATAACTGAATTCACTTCTTGCAAGTGTAATTATTTTGCAGCAGTACTGCTTTGCAATGGCTACTGAATTATCGTTGCTTTCATTATCAACTACAACTATTTCATATGGGAAGCTGACTATCTGAAATCTTAATGCTTTAAGACAGAGTTCCATCTCTTTTGCCTGATTAAGATTGCGTATTAAAACAGATAAAAACATATTATTCTGTATTGTATAACTTAATTTTTAGCAAGAAACATGCTTTCCCATTTATGCAGTACCGCTTCTTCGCCAAATTGTTTAGAAGTATGCAACGCATTGGCTATCAATTGTTGGCTGTTAACTCTGTTTTCAATCAGGTCTTCTATTTTAGAAGCCATTGCTTCTGCATCATTATAATTTACTAATAAAGCATTTTCATTATCATTAACTAAAAAAGGAATACCGCCCGAGTTAACAGATACAACAGGTAAACCCATACAAAACATTTCAATAAAACTTACAGGAGCGTTATCAATTTTGTTGGTACAAATATAAATATCATACAACGCTGCTATTTCATTTTTTTGTTGATTGCTTACATAACCTGGGTAAGTAATTGAACTATCCACATTTAATTCTTTAGCCAATATTTGTGTTGCATTTAATAAACCATCGTCTCTTCCTGCCATCATCATTATTGCTTCAGGATATTTTTTTTTTATGATTGAAAGCACTTTTACAGCCATTAACGGGTTATAAGCATCTTCAAAAGTCCGCATCCAGAAAAGGTTCGGGCGAATTTGTTTTTTTTCGTGAAACTGATAGTCGTTCAGGTTTACAACATTCTCAATTAACAATGCGTGAATGTTGTATTGCTTTAAATGATGAATAATAAAATTAGAAGGGCAAACAACTTTATCTGATTTTCTTATTACCCTTAAATAACCACCAGGTTTGGTTTTCATTCGTTCGGGAATAGAACCACCATGAATAATTAAAATCGTTTGCTTACCAAGCAACTTCAATAAATAAATGGAAATAGTTGCCCATAATAAACTTGCGGTTCCCCCGTATAATGGCACTATACTTGTTTGATAATCTCCTGCTTTTAAAATAATAGTTAGAAATGTATCAATAAACCTTTTGACTTTACCGGGATAGAAAGATGTTTTAATAATTGAATAATCATGTTTTGCAAAAAGCTCCGCTAACTGATCTGCAGCGGTACGCATTATTAAATGCTTATTCTTTTCATTTAAAAATAAACCTACTATAAGCAGCTTAGGTTTATGCATTGACTGAATAGTTTTTTTGCATTACATAAGTATTGCCTAATTCTTCTACAATTTGCCAATCGAATTTTTTATAAGCATTTATAGCCCTTGTATTGTTTTGCTTAACACTTAGTTTAGCAAAACTGCATTGGTATTGCTTTGCTTTTTCATCAAAGTATTGCATCAGCTCATTTAATATGCCTTTACCGCGATAGTCTGTATGAACTCCTATTACTACCAACCCGGTATGTGGTGCAAATGTTGAAACTGTATGAGTATTAACAACAGTTGTAGCATTTGCATTTCTAAAAATTTTCCTTTTAATATTTCGCCAAAGGAAAGGATACATTCTTCTCACTTCTTCATTAAAAATTAACCAGGGCTTTTTCATTATACCTTTAACAGCTTCATTAAATGCAAACTGAAACATTCCGCTGGCACTGCCGTCTCCTATCTTTTGCGGAACAAAACCACCGCAGTAACCAACAACTTTGTTATTCATTTCAATATGAAATAAAAAGCGTTTATCATTTGCTAAAAACCATTGCAATGTTTTTTTAATATACGCTTTGCCAAGCTTTACTGTAAGCGATTGAGGAAAGCAATTGCTATAACAATCAATTATAGCATTAAGCTGTTCTGACTTTGTTTCCTGTACTATTGCCTGAAAGTTTTGTAGTGGAATACAATTTTTGAACTGCTGAATTAACCGCAGGGTTTGCTATTGCCAATATTAATAATAATGGTTGAATAGAAATTTTTAAACCGTTATGTACTAATATTAAACTGAAGAGTAACAAAAAATAAAAGGAAAATTCTTTAGGCGGGCCTTTTCTTTTAAAAATATCAACCAATAAAGTAATAAAGAAACCCCAATACGTTATCATTCCAAAAATACCATGTTCTGCAATGGCTCTTACAAACTCATTATGTGCGGTTGATTCTTTAAAGAAATATTTTCTTGTAACAATTTCTGTATCAAAGTTGCTTGTGCCAACACCAATAATCGGCTCATCTAAAAATATTTTAAATGCAGCTTCAACTAAAACATCTCTGTTAGAAGACCCTTTCTTTTCATAACGTTTACTTATTGCTCCATCTGTTTGCCCGATAACAATATAATATACCAATGCCCCAATAGGTATTAAAAAAATTACCCTTGCGTAACTTTTTAAATTGGCTTTATTAAAGTAGATATATGCTGCCATTACAATTCCCACAAAATATAAACCACCACGAGAAAAAGTAAGTATCATTATAGAGGCAACGATGATGAATAAAATAATATTCAGTAACCGGTATTTTGCTTCTTGCGGATTTAAAAATGAAAATAACAACAGTAATGAAGTAAAACCTAAGTAACCGCTTAACTGTACCGGAGCCAAACCATTACTACTACCAAAATTGCTTTCAGTATTATACTCAATACCTCCCTGCAAATGAGCTACCAGTACTATTCCTGTTAAATAAACGCCAGCGATTTTAAGATATGTCAACAGCCTGTGAATGAGCATGGGTGATAATCTGTTAAACGATGCCCAGGTAGCAACAACCACTAAACAAAGGCTTTGAGTAATAATTGGTTTGAGTAATACCGGATCATTGGGATTCATACCGTTTAAGATTTCCAGTATACCAAATAAAACTATGAAAATAAATGACTTTGTATGTGCTTTATTTGTTCTTATATTTTTGATTAGCAGAATGCCGAATACAATCATAAACATGTACTGTACAGCCAGGTATGGAAATGATTTTACAAAACCACGCATGTAAGCTTCATGATAACATGCAAAAGGTAATACTGCAAAAAGTTTATCAAACTTTTCCCTGATACCTGTATAAACACAATACACTAATAACAGGCTTGCAATAACAGTTTGAACTTGTGCAGGAATTATTTTATACCCTGCTACAATACCCAAAGGCAATGCTAAGCCATATTTAATGTATAGCCATTTATAAGCAGGGATTTTAAAATTTTTAGTTACGGCAGCCATTCAATTTTATTTCCTTCTTTAAGCATTGCATTAGCCCTGCTTAAACTTCTTCTGAATTGTATTGTAAGCAAAGGCAATTTAAACGCCGTTAGTAAAACACTTTTTAATAACATTTTACCACTGCGTTTATTTTTATAAGAAGTGTTCGAAAGCAGTATACCTAAATAAACTGCGTTTCTGTAATAGGCTTCAGGGTAATATTTTTTATAGAGATAAACAACGCTTGGTAATGGTTTCGGGGCGAATAATTTCTTTGGGCGAAAACCATCCCAGTGGCCAATTTCCCGCAACCCGCCTGCATTTGCTTTTAAATGTAACCTCTTGGCATAAGGATTAGAAATGCTTTTAAAGCCATTCGTATAAGCTCTTATCCCAAACTCACTGTCGCCCATACTTTGCTTGTTAAACTGTAAATCAAACAAACCGATTGATTTAAATACTGAACGTTTAACCATTGCATTACCACTATCAAATTGGTCTGCCCATCGAAAGTGATTATAACTATTTGAAACCTTACCGCCAATGGTAGAAATAGAAACGCCGGCAGAAATATCGCATTTAAAAAAATCAATACACTTTAAATGATGTTCAATCCAATCTTCATCAATTCTTGAATCATCATCATAAAATAATAAATAATCTGCTTTACTTTCTTTGATAGCTCTGTTGCGGGCAGTCCATAATTCTTTTGCTTGCTGATGAATAATATTCAGCTTCAAATCATACCCTTCATAAAACTGAGCATTGAAGTTTTCACTTTGATCAACAACAGTTACTTCGAAATTTTTGTACGATTGCTTTTCTAAATCTTCCAATACATTTTTCAAATATTCATACCTGTTTAATGTGGGAATAACAACAGTGACAAATGGCTGAGATTGAATTAATGTTGATTGAAAACTATGGTAAGCACTCCAATTATACAGTCCATTGTATAAATCAGTTTGTTTAATCCTTTTTCCTTTATTAAAAGCAATGATTTCCTGAAATGGATTTTTGAATGAAAGTAATCTTACAACCAAAGCAAATAAAGACCATTTGCTGCCCCAATACTTAGTTATAAAACGATACTCATCTGTTAAAGAAACAGTTGACATTTTATTTATTTCTTCAACCACTTGCTTATCTCCTTTTAACAGGAAACCATTATGCCAGGCCCTGTAACCAATATCTTTATTACGGGCAGCTTCTGTTTCAAAACTATTGTCAGCATTGAATTGTATGCCATCGGGCAGCGGTAATAATGCAGGATGATAAGTTGCTGTTGGTATTATTCCATCAGCCCTTGGCAATGTATTAAAATACCATGCAGGCTGTGTATATTTAATAAATTGAAAAGCCACTACAGAACAGATGAATAATATTTATAAAATGTTTTTGCCTGCTTTTCCAGCGTAAATTTTTCTACTATTTTTTGCCTTGCTGCTTTTCCTATACTTTGTGCTAGAGTTGCATCATTAATAAGCAGTAACAATTTTTCTGCTATTGCTTCATGATTATATAAATCGACAATAAAACCATCAATACCATTTTCAATAACTTCTGCAACGCCGCCGCAATTGGTTGTAACAACAGGAATTTCTTTACTCATTGCTTCCAATACAACATTCGGTATACCTTCTGAATGACTGGTAAGCATTAAAGCATCAGCATTGTTTAAAATTTCATTTACTTCTTCGTGTGAGCGTTTACCTAATAGTTGTACCTCCTCCTGTATTTGCAGGTTATGAATGTGAAACTGCACTTCTTCTAATTGAGGTCCATCCCCTACTATTTTCCAAATAACATTTACACCTTTTACTGCTAAATGTTTTATTGCTAATAAACCAATCAAATGCCCTTTAATAAAAGATAGTCTTCCAATAGAAACAATGGTAAAAATATTACTACCTTTTTTGTTTTCTGTCGGTTTAAAAACGCCTATATCAACAGCCGGAGTGTTTACAAAAAGTTTGCTTTTATCTGCACAGAAAGGTTCAACTGTTTGTTTCATTTTTTCTGATACACAGTGCACCAGATCTACTTTTCTGAATAACCTTGTTAATAGCCTTTGTCTTTCTTCATCTGCAAGCAACTTAACGTTCTCTGCCGTGCCCCGACAACTTACTGCTTTAGCACCTTTTAATTGATTAATGACAGGGAGAAAGAAAAGTCCTAATCCTGAAAATTCAAAATGAATAACATCATATTTTATCTTATTAATAAACCATGCTAAGTAAGTGTGCTTGTATTTTTTCTTGAAGGTTTGAGGTACAAAGGAAAAAGATTTAAAAAGTAAAGCAGGGCTTACAACAAAGTTTCTTACTATAGAAAGTACACTTGCTGAAAGATTAATTCTGCTTACGCTGATATTGTTCTTAACTAAATCATAAGAACCGAATATGGCTCTGGTTTCTTTCGTTTTTTTAAAACAAACAACATGAACTTTATGTCCTAATGCTGCTAAAGAAAGTACTTTGTTAATAATAAAAGTTTCACTTACTGTTGGAAAAGTTTCTACAACAATACAAATACGCATGGTTAGTTTTTAAAGGTATTTCTGTGGGTTGAATCCCATTTTATTAATGAGTAAACTGCCCATAAAATCCAACTGTTGTCCTGCTGTGCTGATACATGTTGCTGCCACATTTCTTCAATAGATTTTTTATTGAAGAAAGAAGCCAGATGAGCAGGCATATTTAAAATGGTTTGGGCTATTTCATTTTTCAATTCGTTTCTCATCCATTTTGCTAATGGAATAGTAAACCCTTTCTTTGGCGTGAAAACCAGGTCTGCATTGGTTTTAGAGGCAAGTAATTGCTTCAGATTATATTTTCCTGTTCCTTCTTTTATACATTCAGTGTAATTGCAAGCTGCACTGTAATCTAACATATCATTATCTAATAAAGGCACCCTTACCTCTAAACTATGGTACATACTTGCTCTGTCAACCTTTAATAAAATTCTTTGCAAATGCAAATCAGTTTCTAATTTTCTGGTTTTAGCCATTATAACAGATGCATCTTGCAAGTCGGTTTTCTTCGCTTCAATAGTATTCAGAAAAAATGGTTTTTCAGCTTCAACATTCATCATATCATTCAACCAAACTTCTGCTCCGTTAATAAATAAAGATTTATAATAGTAGTCTAAATAATCAGCTGATAATAAATGTCTCCTGCGTATAGTTCTTTGTTTTGCTTTTGTAAGTTTTTCTTTTATGAATGAAAGATTACGCCATAGTAAATTATGTTCAAAAGGTTTAGCTGCATTAATAATCTTTTGATTACGTGGATAGCCCCAAAATAATTCATCTCCACCATCACCGCTTAGGGCAACAGTTACATGTCTTTTGGTTACTTCGCTTAATAATAATGTTGGCAAAGAAGAATAATCTGCAAATGGCTCTGAATAAGCTTTGAAATTGGCATCTAACATATTCAACACATCTTTCTCTTCTATTAAAGTGCTGCGATGTGTTGTTTGAAAAATATCTGCAAAAGCCTGTGCAGCTTCACTTTCGTCCATTACTTTATCATTCACACCAATTGTAAATGATTGAATATGCTGTTGCTTTTCTACCGCATAAGAGGTAACCAATGTGCTATCTGTTCCGCCACTCATAAATGTTCCAACAGGAACATCGCTTACTAATTGTTGTTCAACACTTTGTTTTATTACATCGCCTAATAATGGTTTACCTGTATCTTTTATTATTGCAGGATATTGATAATACTCATGAATAGCTAAACTCCTGCCCTGTTCCATTTCTGCATAATGACCGTGCGGAAATAACATAGTGTTTTGAATAATGCCACTTTTTTCGGGCACATAGCCAAGGTTAAGATAAGTTGCGATAACGGTAGCATCTAAACTATTGTTACTGCAATAAGGATGATTGATAATATGATTGTATTGCGAACTGTAAACGATACCATCCTCACTCCAACCGATGTATAAAGGTTTAATACCAACCCTGTCTCTTGCTAACAAGAGTTTCTTTGTTTGCTTATCATAAAATGCAAAGGCAAACATGCCATTCAGTTTCTGTAATAAATCTTTTGCTTTCCATTTTATTAAAGCATATAATAATACTTCTGTATCGGATGTTGATTGAAAATGAATACCATCTTTCAGCAGCTCTTCTTCAAAAATTTGCTGATTATAAATTTCGCCGTTAAATGACAAAACATAACGACCACACTGTGAATGCATCGGCTGACTGCCATGCGTTGATAAATCTCTGATTGATAATCTTACAAAGCCGGTATGGTATGTATCATCATTCCAGTTACCATTTGAATCAGGTCCTCTTCTGTGCATATCATGCAAAGCCCAATGAATAAAGAGTTGATGATTGGCTTTATCTGAATGATGTTGAAGTACACCTACAATGCCACACATTAGGCTGCTTTACTTTTAAATTTTTGAATTGCCTGTAAATAAGTATTACGATACTTTTCAGTAATTACATCCCAGGTATAATTAGTTAACATTTTAGCATACCCATTATTACCTAATTCGTTTCTCAATGCTGCATCATTTGCTAATTGTAAAATATTGGCTGCAAAATTTGCTGCGTTAAATGGAATTGAAAGCAAACCGTTTTGTTTATCATCAATTACACATCGTACAGAACCTACATTACTTGCCACAACCGGTTTTTTACAAGCCCATGCTTCAATAAAAACAATACCGAAAGATTCGCTTGCAGATGCAGATGCAAACACATCTATGGCATGATACAGATTTGTTTTTTCTGTTTCTGAAATATTGGAAAGCAGTTGTACGTATTCAACTCCGGCAATCAATTCTTTTAGCTGAGGTGTATACCATGAATCTGCCCCTGCAATTACCAATTTTATTTTATTGTTTTGCTTTCTTGCAGTAGTAACTGCTTCAATCAACACATCAATATTTTTTAATGGCTCTTGCCTTCCAACAAAACCTATTAATATTTCATCATCTGCTATAGTCAATTGCTTTCTTGTTACAACTCTGTTATTATTCATAAAATCATTCGGCTCAACACCACAGCCCGCAACAACTATATTACTTTCATGAATGCCCTCTTCTATTAATCTTTCTTTTTCAAACAAAGTATTGGCTATATAAAACTCACTTGCAGCAATTGCTTTTAGTGTTTTCGCTCGAATTACTTTCTCGTTTTTATTTTCAGTAAAATGAATAGCTCCCATAAAAACAAAAGGCTTGCTGTTGATGCCTTTTCTTTCTAAAGGATAGTACATGAAATTATATGCTGATGATGAACCGCAAACAACATCTGCTTCTATACTTTGTAATCTGTTGTGTAATGATGAAGAAACAGGGCCGTATAGTTTTTCCTGCCAACTTTCAGGATGCTTTTTAAATAATCTATTGCTTAACTTAACCAATGTTCTTAATAGCGGAAGGTGTTTTCTCTCAAACTCAAATCTTTCAATCTTAACACCGTTATGTATTTCTGTTGCCTGTTCAATTTTTTTATAATTCTTTTTTTCGGGACCGTAATATGAATCAACAGTTAATACTGTTACTTCATCATTATAATTCTTTACTAATCTTTCAGAAATATTTTGAAAAAGCCATTGTGTTCCTCCTTTCGACGGATAATAATTCAACACTACATGAACTATCTTCATTTCGCTAACTCTGCTTTTAATACATCCAACACTCGTTCTCTGTTTTTACCATCATCATAAGTAGTAATGGCTAACACAATATCTCTGCACTTCTGAATATAATTTTCGGGATGCTTTAATGCATCATTCACATAATTAATTAATTCCTTTCTGCTCTTAGCTACGCTTAAACCATTTGTATTCATTATCGGCAAATAATACTCCTGATAATAATAAGTGAGAATAGGATAGCGACTGTTCGGATAAACTTCATCATAACCCGGGCCAATCTGCGGTTTTTGATAAGCACTGCCATCAACAGTCATAGTTGAGCTTGTGTTTACATGTACATCGGTATAGTATAATGTTGAACAAAGCTTGGCAATATCCTTATCACTCACATTTGCATAAGTTAATTTTTTTGTACCATTCCATGATGAATCGAAATAAATATGCTTCGGATTTTTAACGGCATCCTTCCATCTTTCTACTCTATCTATCGGATGGCATCGAAATAAAATAAGCGGATTACCTTCTATTAAACCTTCACTTATGGCATCATCAATATGTTGTAAGAACTGTGGTTCCTGCGGAAATAAAGAAACAGGTCCACCTGCAAACAAAATTATTTTTTTATCTGTATCAGGTAAGCCAACCAACTGCAACCATTCCTCCCTTGGCATTATATATTCAGGCTTATGATAAAAATCAAACTGCGGAGCACCCACCACATGTACATTATTATTATTCAATGCCATGGCTTCTGTATAAATTCTTTTTACTTCATTAGCATTGTATTTATTCCAAACCATGTAGCAACTGTAATTAACCGTAAGCCAACCGCGTTTAATAACATTATCGAACGATAAAATAGAAGTTATCATTTGCTTACCTAAGCTATCAGCAGCACGTAAAAAAGTATCTTCCTGCGGATGAAAGGGAGTTACTGTAAATACGCTATCAATATTTAATTCCTTAACCAAAGCAATCATTTCATTGTAATTGGTATCAGTTACTAAATACTTTTTATCAAGCTCAATTAATTTATCTTTTGCATTGGTTAGTTTAAATAGCCAATAATTATAATATTCTCTTAACCTGCTGATGATAATTTTTTTAACCGGCTTAAATTTTTCTATGTAACGAGGCTCAACTTTATAGGTGGGGCTTTTTAATTTATACAACCTGAACCAATAATCTAACTTTATACGGGTATCAATATAATTGCTTCCCCTAACAGATTCAGGAATTACATGCACTTCGAAGTTTTTGTTTTTCAGTTCTTCAATTAAATCGTCCTGTTGCCAGAAAATACAAATAACAGGCTCACAAAAATTTCGCATTAAATCAATCATTCCTGTTCTAACCAGATAACGAATGGCAAAACTGAAACTAATGGTAACGGCTACTCTTTTTTTCATGATGGTTTTGAACTGAGCTATACGCTACAAATTAAGCTGCGGTTGCGTCGCACTCTTGTGCGTTCTTATCGCTATTGAACTTTTATTAACCGCAAAGACAGAGAGACGCAAAGAATTATATTTTGTAATAAGTAATAAAATCTGTTATGATGCTATGAAAAACAAGTGTACAAGAGTGCGGTACTTCGGCTTCGCTCAGTACAGGCTACAGGAACGATGCCATAAAATACTAATGACGGCTTCATAAAATTTTAATCAACATGCCATGTATGATACACCAATAAACCATCCCGCATAGAACTCACAATTTTTCCGGTGCCATAAAAATCTCCTTTCTCAACATCTATACTCAGTACATTTTCAATTTCATCGGTAATTTCAAAATCATACTTCATTGTAATATCAATACTGTATCTGCCTTGCATTAAAGGTAATTTGGGTATATGACATGTTACAAAGCCCTCATCTCTCAACTTCATTACACCATAATAGGCAATGCGGGTAAGCAAGTTCATTATTTCCTGCTGCAAACTATTTCTTACTATAATGTTTATAACAGGGTTAACGGGCTTTTCCTGGCATTTATAAAACACTTTAATAAACAAATCCATTCCGCTTTCCAACACTGAAACTTCTTCGCCTTTCCTATTTAAAAACTCAATACCTTGTAAAGTAAATTTTCCGCTGCCGCTTCTTAAAGATGTATCAATTGTTTTTTCTGAAGCATTTAATACGTTGGCATTTCTTAAATAATAATCAACCACATCATTCGGATTTCCTTCTTTAACTATTGTTCCTTTTTGTAATAATAATGCACGGGTACATAAGTTTTTTATAGCCGCCATATCGTGACTTACAAACAAAACTGTTCTTCCTTCTTTACTTGCCACAGATTGCATTTTACCCAAACACTTACTTTGAAATTCTGCGTCGCCAACTGCTAATACCTCATCAATAATTAAAATTTCAGGGTCTAAATGTGCAGCCACTGCAAAAGCCAAACGCACTTTCATACCGCTGCTGTAACGCTTTACGGGTGTTTCCATAAATTGTTCAATACCGGAAAAATCAACTATTTCATTATAGCGTTGATCTATTTCTTTTTTGGTTAAACCCAGAATGGTACCGTTGAGATAAATATTTTCTTTACCGCTTAAATCTGGATTAAAACCTGTACCAACTTCTAATAAACTGGCAACCTTACCCGTAATTTCTATTCTGCCTTCCGTTGGTTGCGTAATGCGTGATAATAATTTTAAGAGGGTACTTTTTCCTGCACCGTTTTTTCCTATAATGCCCAATACTTCACCTTCCTTAACATCAAATGAAATATTTCTGTTAGCCCAGAAAATATCTTCGTCATTGCTGTTGCCAAACTTTCTGAGATTGGTAATATTTTTAAAATTGGTTAAAGGCTTTTTTATTGCTTTTGTAAGAGCAGCAAACAGCGTTTCGCTTTTTTGTTCTTTTAAACCAATGCGATATGCTTTGCCTAAACCTTCAACTTTTATAACGGTATTGTTCATATTAAATTCTGCTCAATAATCATTTCAATAAATTCCCGCACAGCACCATCACCACCTTTTTTTTCTAAATGAATAATGCCGGGTAATGCTTTTACTTTAGGTAAAGCATTAGCAGGGCAAGCTGCCAAACCCACAGCCTGTAAGAGTTCTATGCAATTAATATCATCACCCACATAAGCCACTTCTTTGATAGAAATATTTTCTTTCTCACAAATTTCTAATGCTGCACTTAGTTTACCGCCATCTCTTTTTCCTTGATAGAGATAATCTATTTTCAGCTTCGCTGCTCTTCGTTCAACAATTTTTGTGTTTTCGGTTGTAATAATTCCCCGTTTAATTCCTCTTTCTTTCAATAACATTAAACCCATTCCATCATGCGTATTGAACTTTTTAAATTCATCACCGCTTTCAGTATAATACATACCTGCATCGGTTAATACACCATCAACATCTGTTAAGAATAATTTTATTTTTACCATGCTGTCCATCCTCCGTCAACCATTAAAACAGAACCTGTCATATAACTGCTGCCATCAGATGCGAGGAATAAAAAAGGAGCATCTAATTCTTCTCTGTTACACATTCTGCCTAATGGGCTCATTTTAGAAAAGTTATGTAAGAATGCTTCATCATGATCATTGAAAATTCCATGCGGTACAATTGCATTACAACGTATACCATCTTTTGAATAGAAAGTAGCAATGTATCTTGTAAAGTTAGGAATGAATGATTTGGAAGCGATATAATCTATAGGTTTAAAGTTTTTAATGCCTTCACCAAAATCATATAAGTTTTGATTAGGCGATACTATTGAGTAAGTTGAAGCAACATTGATGATATTTCCTGAACCTTGCTGCAACATTTGTTTACAGGCGGCTTGCGTCATGATAACTGTTCCTGTTAAGTTTACATCAACAGATTTTCTTAATAAATCAACGGGATAGTTTTCAAACCTGCTTTGGTTTACTTTACTCATACCACTCTTATCAAACTTGGCATCAATAGCTGCATTATTAATTAACACATCTAACTTACCAAAAGCTGAAACTGTTGCTGCCACAGCATTTGCTGCACTTGCTTCATTGGTAATATCTAATTCAATTACTAAAAAGTTTTCTTTACCAAAACTTTCAAACTCATTCTGAATAGCAGAAATTGCAGCTAAATTTACATCTGCCAAAACAACTTTAGCCCCCTGTTGTAAAAAAGCTTTACTTATTTGTTTGCCTATTAGACCAAAAGCTCCGGTAAGCAATATTACTTTATTTTTTACCGAAACAGGATGATTACTCATGTGTACAGATTTTTGTAATGTTATATGCGTTGATGAGTTGCTGCTTTGAAAATTCGTAATGTTCATTCACATTAATTCTGTCAAAAAAATCTTCTTGTTGTGCAATGAATAAACTGTTTCTGTCAAAGCCTTCTATAACTTCTTTCTTTATGTTCTTACCATCATTAATTGTTAGGGTGCTTGCATAATAGTCTATATCAATAACGGCTTCATCGAGAATTATTTTATACCACCGTTGTGCTGCACGCTGGCAAAAATTGGCATGCACATGAGCTGTTGATTTGTTTTCGTAAGCTATATTCAAATCAAACAGACTTTCTGTTTCTACTTCTAAAGAAGAAGCATAATTTTTTAATGATTGAACCAATTTTATATCGGCACCGCTTAACCAATTAGCAATATCAATATCGTGGCTTAATGTTAATGCCGGCCCGCCGCCTAACTCAACTTTGGCTGCATAAGAATCTTTATAATCTTCCCAAGGATGCCAGTTGGGCAAATATTCGCCCCAGTAAGTTTGAGTATTTATCAACTTGCCATAAGTTTCAGTATTAATCAACTCTTTTACCTTTTGCAGTAAAGGATGATAACGTAACATATAACCAACCTGCAACAAAGTATTTTTTTCTTTAATGAGTGAAAGGAAAGATTCCGTATTGAATAATAGATGTGATAATGGCTTTTCAACCAATACATGCCAACCGTTCTGAAGGCAACTATAAACCTGCGGTAAGTGTTGCGATGTTGGTGTGCAGATGATAGCTGCGAAAATATCTAAGGCTAATAAAGCATCCCATTCTGTTATAACGGTAACTTTTGCATCGGCGATATCTCTGAAAGCTGCATTACGCTGGCGATAAACAATAATATTGTGAAAGCCTTGCTGCCAAAGGTTTCTGATATGCCTCTCACCGATTGAACCTGCACCGATTACTAAAATGTTTTTTTCTTTCACGATGGAAATTTAATACAATCGTATTCTTGTATTACTGCTGCAGCTTTATCAAAACTTGTTATATCATCAATATCAACAGCTAAATAATTCGGAACAATATGCGGTAATATATTGATACCACTCATCTTTTTTTCTTCGGTAATTACACTTGTTTTAATCACATCTAAAGTACCGATTTGCCAATATACTTTTGGTAATTGCTGGCGTGGCATATTATAAGGTTCATCCATTCCATCAACATTTAATAAAGGTTTCATTGGCTGCGATTCATCTGCAATCTTCCACATTTTATATGGAGTTACAGGTGCTTCTGTAACAATGCGTAAAGAATGTGCATTGGGATAGTTCAACATTTTCTGAATGCACTCATCAATCATTCCGTTTGACCGAACCGGAGATGTTGGACGTAATTGAACGAGATAATCAGGAACATAATTTTGATTTTCTTTCAACCAACTTAATGCATGTGTAAACACTTCAAAGTCTGTACTTAAATCCTGTGCAAATGCTGCAGGACGTATAAAAGGAATTTCAGCTCCGTATTCTTTTGCAACATTGGCAATTGTTTCGTCATCAGTTGAAACAATGGTTCTTGTTATTAATGCAGATTGCTTAGCAGCTAACACACTGTAAGCAATTAAAGGATGATTTAATAAGTGTCTTATATTCTTTCCCGGTAAGCCTTTGCTGCCGCCACGTGCAGGTATAATCGCTAAAATTTCCAACGCTATACTTTTCTGTATTTTAATTTGTTACGTTGCTCAGCTTCTATCGTTAATATTTCACTGCTTTTATAATGCAATGCATCATAACTGTGTTGTAAGTCTCTTACTAATTTTTGTAAGCCCGGCATTTCTAAAGAAGCTGCATGATCTGTTCCTTTCCATGTTCTGTCTTTTGTAAAATGCCTTTCAATCCATGTTGCACCTAAAGTATAAGCCACTAAATCTATTGCAATACCTAAATGATGACCTGAGAAACCAACCTCTTTAACACGCCCTGCAAACTTATCTTTCAATCGTACAATTTCCATTAAACAAACATCTTTAAACGGAACAGGATAACCGGATGTACAACTGTAAATAATCAATCTGTCTTTGGCACTATCCGTTTCTTCAAAAAATTCAACAACAGTATCTTCTTCTGCCTGGGTTGTCATTCCGAAAGAAACATGAATATCTCCTTTATAATCATCTCTCAATAATTTCAATAACTCGAAATTGTTATTACATGCCGATGGTACTTTTATAAAATGAGGATTCAATTCAATAATTTCTTTGGCAGAAATAACATCCCATACAGATGTTGTGTATTGAATATTGATTGACTCAGCATAAGCCTTTAGCTCTGCATGTTGTTCTAAAGAAAATTCTAAAAATTCTCTGTGTGCCCCATAAGTAGCTCCGTAAGAATTATATGGCACAGGGTGAGGAGCATTGTATTGTTCTTCAGTTAATAAAGCTTTATTATTTCTTTTCTGAAATTTAGCATACTCTGCACCGCAACCTTTTGCAAGGAAAATTAACTCTTTAGCAATTTCAAAATCGCCCATATGGTTACAGCCGATTTCGGCTATTACTTTTGCTTTTTTATATTCGATTTTCATAAGGAAAATTTATAATTAATTATTGCCTACGCAATATCGGCAAAATATTTTTCCATTTTTTTAAAGTACCATAATCCTGATAAACAGATTATAATACTGCTGGTAAAACTTATCGCAACGGCTTCGAAAGGAAATGCGTTATTAACTGCAAAACTTGCACGAAATCCTTCAATTACACCAACCATTGGGTAAGCACAATAACCATGATAAAAGCCGGTACCAAATTTTTCTAAAATTTTTGAAGCAGGAAAAGCTACCGGTGCTACATACATTAACAACGGCAACATAAAAGATAACGCAAACTTGAAATCTCTATACTGAATGCTTAATGCAGAAAACCAAAAGCCAAAGCCTGCAGCAGTAATAATAAGTAACAATAAAGGTATAATTATGAAAAGAACATTTATTGAAGGTTGATACTTATAAATGAACAATAAAACTACAGCAATTAAAAGTGAAATAGAAAGGTCAACTAACTTAGAAAAAACAGGCACTAAAGGAAAAATTATTCTTGGAAAATAAACTTTTGTAAGAATAGCATTCGCATTTATCAAACTGCTTCCTGCAGCATTTAATGAGTTTGAAAAATATGTCCATGGTATAACTGCCAAACATGAAAAAATAGGATAGGGCATTCCGTCAATATCCGGTTTTACACCAACTAAATTTCCAAATATTACACTAAAAACCAATACCTGAAACAATGGACTGATAATAGCCCAAGTAAAACCTAAAACAGTTTGTTTATACAAAACTGTCACATCTCTTAACACCATAAAGTATAATAAATCTTTATAGCGTAATAATTCTTTGAAATCGAACACTTTTATTTTTGTGTTTGATTCAACAACTATTTTCTGCTTACTGTGCATTATTAATTAATTGGTTCTTTAGTAAAGTAATCAGTTTTACTGTTCTTTCATTACGCATGTTAAACAATAAGTGATTAGGAGAATCGTACAATTGATTAGCCTCATATAAAAAGGTATCAGGATTATCATCAACCCAATTCATATCTTTTAAATTTTCATGTATTTTAAAAGCATATTCATCAGACGCTAATTTTTTTGCGTATACCGGATAACCGATAAGGCACTTAGCCTCTTTAGATTTACAATAATTTGAGAACTCAATTAATAGTTTTATAAAATCATCATTAATGGTTTGATTGTATTTCAAATTATAATCATCATCCTTATTGTTCATAAACTTTTCACTTAAAGATGGTAAATTTTTATGCCCTTCATAATCTCCCCATTTATTATAATCTAATCTACCATTTGAAACCTTTGAATTTTTATCAGCCGTTAAAATTGTATAATTATCTTTTAAGAGATTTCCAACAAAAACAGGCAACCTGATCCATTGTTTTGCATTAAGCAGTTTAAGATAATAAGGGTTAATTATACTTAACTGATACATACTTTCATCTCCTAAAAAATTTATTTTACCGTAGGCATCGTATTCCGGTGTAATGATAATAACATCATTTTTTTTTATATACGGCTTTACCATTTCAAAATAAAACTGCATACCAACCTTTGCATTAATGCTCATATCGACAACAGGCATATGAAATGAATCTTCAATCAATTGCGAATTTGTATTGTAACAAACATTTGACCCTCCTACCAAAAGAATTTTTGGTGTAGCTAAACTTTCTAATCGTTTTTGCTTATCTATTATACAACCTCGTCCCCTCATTTTTAATTTTGGTTCTACTATAGCAGAACTAATTAATAACACCAAAATTGTAAAAAAGAAGAATACAATTGAAAAACGTATAAGTTTTGTAAGGAATTTTATCATTAAAATTGAAAATAAATAAAGCTCTGTTGCTGATAAAAATTAGCCAATACAAACACCCCTAAAATTAAATAAAAGAGATAACGAACAGATGGCAGCTTATTAACAAAACCATTTAAAGTATTTTCATCATTTCTGCCAATAAAGTCTACCAACAGCAGAAATATAATAAGTAAAAAAGCAGTTGTTTTACCCGGGATTTGTATGCTGCTTTTATAAAACATTCTCTGCAAATAGCTAAATGCCTCATTCACTGAGTTTGCTCTGAAAAAAATCCATGCTATTGTTACTAACAAAAAAGTACCTAAAATATTTATTCCATTTGTAAAATACAGATATATACCAGAAACCTGCTTTTTACTTTTTAAATAAATTGTTGGCAAATAATAGTTGGCGTGTAATAAACCCCAATAAATAAAAGTAGCATTGGCACCATGCCATAAACCGCTTACTAAAAAAACAATTAAAATATTAATTGCAGTTTTATTATCAGATATTTTAGAACCGCCAAGTGGTATAAATAAATAATCTCTAAACCATGTTGAAAGTGAAATATGCCAGCGTTGCCAGAATTCTCTAATATTCTTTGAGAAATACGGGTAATTAAAATTCACCATTAAGTCAAAGCCTAATAATTTCGCCACTCCCCTTGCGATGTCTGTATATCCGCTAAAATCACAATAAATCTGAAAGGCAAAATAAAAAGCACCTACAAATAAAATAAAGCCTTTGTAGTGTGTGTAGTTATTAAAAATATCGTTTACATAAAAAGCACAGGTATCTGCTATTACAACCTTTTTAAAATAACCCCATAAGATTAATTTCATACCATCTGTAGCTTGGGTATAATTGAAATTTCTTTTGGCAAAAAATTTTGGTAAAAATTGAGTTGCTTTTTCAATTGGTCCTGCAATTAACTGAGGAAAGAAACTAATATATGCTGCATAAGCTATAAAATCTGTTGTCGCTTCCATTTTTCTTCTATAAACCTGAATGGTATAACTTAAAGATTGAAAAGTATAAAATGAAATACCTACAGGCAGAATAACATTGAGTGTAACAAAATCTACTTTTAATCCGAACAGGCTAAACAAGCCTTGTAATGATGATGCGAAGAAATTATAATATTTAAATACTACTAATAAGCCGATGTTAAATACTAAAGATGAACAAATAAGCCATTTTCTCGCTGCTTCTTTTGCGGTAATTTGAAGCAAATAACCTACTGTAAAATCTGTAACTAAACTTAACAGTAATAACAGTAAAAACTTCCAATTCCACCAACCGTAAAACACAAAACCCGTTACAGCAAGAAATGCATTTTGGAGCTTAATTGATTGATTGAATACAAACCAATACAATAAAAAAACAATTGGGAAAAAGACTAAAAAGGTAAAGGAATTAAAAAGCATTTACTAAAGTGGCATTAAATATTCTGCCGGAAATTCAACCACCATTACTTGCCCTAAAGATTGTAATTGAACATACACTTTTTTCTTTCCTCCACGAAGTACCGTTCCGTCATTATCCATAAAGACACCATGTGTAATACGTACTTTGGTATTTTCTTTAAAACCTTCGGTTGAAATAACTTCAATTTTTGCATCTTCTTCAGAAAGATATTTTTTAATCATTTCAACTTCTTCATTTCTTATAACCGCAGGCTTACCGAGATAATAAACAAAGTTTAATACACCATCTGTGGTTAACACTTTTAACCGTTCTTCTTCATTGATATGTACAAAAACGTACGATTTAAACAGCGGATCTTCAATAATTTTCTTTCTATCACTCCACTGCCTTTGTACTTTTTGTAAAGGGCACCAACTGTTTATTCCTTTTCTCAGTAAAACACTATCTACTTTTTTTTCCCAACGTGGTTTGGTATAAACTGCAAACCATTTCCTTTCATTTTTATTATCACTGTTCATTACACATTTCCTGTTTATTATTTCAAAGATACAGCTTCGCCATGTCACTCACAAGCAAAGCAAACGAGAGTTTATCAATTCACAAATTTGAACTCTTTATGATTTAAAAACTGCTTTAAACCTTGCTACTAAGTTTCGCTTTTTTTCAGATATATATTTACTATAGCTATAGCCAAAACCAAAGCTAAAGCCATAGCTACCGTCTTTTTTAATTCCGTTAATAACAAGCCCCATATTTCTGAACTTATTATCCCTGTTTAACTTCTCAATATAAGGTAATATTGCTTTCAAAGTAAACCTGTGTCTGATAGTAAACAAAGTTAAATCAGCATACTTTTCCAACAATAATGCATCTGTTACCAAGCCAAAAGGAGCCGTATCAATAATGATGTAATCGTAATGCACTTTTAAATAATCAAAGAGTGTTGCGGTTCTGGTGTTTAGTAATAATTCTGCAGGATTTGGAGGAACTGGCCCCGAAGTAATGATAGCGGTATTATTCATTTCTTCTACAGTTTGCAGCACATCACTTAATTGTACATCGTAAGACGATAATTAATTAGACAAACCCGTATCGTTACTAACATTTAATGCTTTACTGAAATTCGGATTTCGCAAATCAAATTCAAGAATAACCGTTTTGGCTCCTGTAACAGATAAAGCATTTGCCAGGTTAAGTGATACAAAACTTTTTCCTTCGCCACTCATAAAAGAAGAAAGCATTATGGTTTTAACCTGTTTATTAGGGGCAGCAAAATATAAGTTGGTTCTTAATAACCTGAACTGTTCTGCTATGGGGCTTTTGCTTCTTATATCAATCAGGTGCGGTTTCTTTTTCTTTACATAAGAAAGCTCTCCTACAATGGGTAAAGTAGTGGCAGCTTCAATTTCTTTCTTTTCTGCAACTTTATTATTTAAAAAGTCTTTTAATAATACAATGCCTATCGGCACAATAAGTCCTATCAAATAGGCTAATAGTTTTATTTGCTTACGGTTAGGTGTAACTGAACCTAAATCTGTAGCATAATCTATAACTCTTGTATTATTTATGTTTGAAGCAAGTAATAGTTGTGCTTCTTCTTTCTTTTTTAATAAGTATACATACAATTCTTCTTTTACACTTGCCAACCTTTTTAAGCCTAATAATATTCTTTCTTTTTCAGGTAGTGTGCCTATTCTGTTTTCGATTGAGTTATAACTTGATTCTAAATCTGTAACTGTTTGTGCAAATGCTTTTTTAAGCAGTTTGATGTTACGGAGAATATTATCGCGTATATCAAATATCTGTTTGGTTTTATCTAAAAGATGCGGGTCAGAAGGAGCACTTCTCTTTTCTAAATCCTGCTTTTCAACTACAAGGTTATTATGCTGAAGAATTAATGTTTGTAAAGACTGCTCTCCAATACCCATTGTAGAAGGAATAATTTCATTGTTACCTTTAAAATTACTCATGAAATTTTCAAGAGCGTCTAACACTTTATATTGAGTATATTCTTTAATTCTTTGCCCATCAATATTTACAGCCTCATTTTGAAAAATACCACCCTGAATGGCAATGTCTGTAATGCGGTTATTCTTTTTAAACTCTTCTGCAATAGCTTCAATTTTCTGAAGCTCTTTATTAACAGAATCAATTCTGTCACTTAAAAATTTTACAGTCCGATAAGTAACAATATTCTTATCAGCTAAATCTGCATCATTAAAAATGGTAATTAAAGTATTTAAAATTTCAATAGCTCTATCAGGCAATTGGTCTACCATTGAAATTTCAACAATACCACCACCTTTGTCATTCGTTAAATCAGCCTTTAAAGAATTGCGTAAATAACCTGCTTCGGTATGCCTTGTATTAAAATCTAACAAGAAAGGGTCTGAAGCAGTTTTTACTGAAGGGTTTCTTTCCAGTACTAATTTGCCGTAATCCACTTCTAAAGTATCTCCCCATTTTAAAGATTTATTGATATCTTTTCCATTAATGGTATAACCATTTCTGGAAAGTTTCAGCTGATAAGAGCTTGGATTAAAGTCGGGATTAATTTTTAATACTTTAAACGTAAAAGGAATATCAGAGCCATATAATTGACTTTTAGTAACCCTGCCCTGTTGCCGTACATGGATATTTAATTTTAAAGAATCTACAACACGTTCTAATAAAGTATAAGATTTAAAAATGTCAATCTGATTAAGAATATCATTTACAGACTGAACAACTCCTAACTCTTTTAAAACATTATAATCTACGTTGGTTTCTGTTTCTTTCTTAACCAATACATAAGCTGCTACTTTATACTCTGTTGGTGTATAACGCAAGTATAATCTTACAGTTATTGTGGCTATCAACAAACCTATAATTACCCAAGGCAATGTTCCCACAACCTTATAGGCAATCTTCTTTATATCTAAAGGATTACCTGCCGATGCGGGTTGAATGGGTGCTGCTTCCTGTTCTTGTATGCCTAAAGGATAACTCATTAAAATTTTGAAGATTATTTACTGAATATCGCAATAGAAGCAATGGTACTGCTTAAAATACCTACTATTAATGCTACTCTTGTATATGCATCCGTAACCTGTCTGTAACGTGTATTGGTTTCAACATATATCACATCATTTCTTTTTAAATAATAGAAAGGAGAACTCAATACTTTTTTTGTAGAAAAATCAAGGAACCCTATTTGTCTTATACCGGCACTATCTCTTATTACTTTCACATTGTTTCGCTGTGATAGATAAGTCATATCGCCTGCATAACCTAAGGCCTCCAGAATAGAAACTTTTTCGTTCGGAATGGAATAAGAGCCGGGAGTTCTTACTTCACCTAAAACGGTAAACCTGAAATTTACCAAACGAACATTTACAATAGGTTCAGTTAAATACGGAATCAGCATTTTAGAAAGCTTCTCTGCTAATTGGTCGGTAGTTAAGCCTTCCACTTTCATTTTACCTAATAAAAAAAAGTTTATTTCTCCATTCACATCAACTAAATACTGAGGTACTACTCCCTGACCATTGGTATAGCCACCACTTTTAAGATTAAAGTCCGCAGCGGTTTGATCGTTTCTGCCGGATATTTTTAACTCGATAATATCATCACGTTGAATGGTGTATGCTGTGCTTTGCAAAGTATCTAAATGAAGTATTGCAGAATCTTTAGGCAAATCGTTGAAATACCTGAATTTTTTTGTACTTGTACATGATGATGTTATAAGCAATATGGCAATACAAATTTGTACAGCAGCTGATTTATGCCGTTGGGTAATGTTGAACATAATGGTTAGTAATTAAGGCTCTATTATCAAAGTTAGATTAAAACACTTGCCTTAAAAGAAGTTGAGCAGCCATGTGGCTGCTCAATTAAGAATATGTAGAGAACTTGTGGAAAAGCAAAGTGGTTATTTAGCTGCTGTTTGCACTTGTGCATGTGCCATATCGCTTACAATTTTTGCAGTTTGATTTAAGTATAAATCTGTTTTTAAATTTTTTAACCAAGCTATATAACGTTCTCCTTTAATTTTATCAGGATTGTTGTAAAATTTATCTTTATCTGCAGCCATTACTTCAATATTCATATCTTCTTTTAGTTTAATTAAACCGTTTAATTGGTCTGCAGTTGCTTTTATTTCTTTTTGATGTTGTTTATATTTTTCAATATTTAAACTAACAGGAGCTTCGGCATTTTTACTAATCCATTTTGTATTCTGATCTATTGCTTGGAAAACTTTATCAGAAGATAGTTTTGTTGTTTCGTCTTTTGAAACTGCATCTAAATCAACACCACCGTTCCATTTTGAAAAAGGAGCTTTCTGAATTTCATCCCAAGGCAAAGCGGAGGTATTGTCTTTTTCACGGAACTTTTGATACTCATAAATATCAGGTAATACTATATCAGGAGCAACACCTTTCAATTGCGTTGAACCTCCATTAGCTCTGTAGAATTTCTGAAAGGTTAATTTTACTGCTCCGTATTCTGTTCTGCCGGAATAAAAATCAACCGGCTTACCTAATGAAACGTTCTTTTGCACCGTTCCTTTTCCATAAGTTGAAGTGCTGCCTACAATAACACCTCTCTTATAATCCTGAATGGCAGCCGCAAAAATTTCGCTGGCACTTGCACTGCCTTCATTTACCATTACTGCCAGCGGTCCATCATAAATAATTTTATTATCTCTTGCTTCTAGTACCTGCGGTTTATCGTCTCTTCCTTTTACCTGTACAACAGGACCTTTACCAACAAACATTCCCACCATTTGCACCACTTCATACAAGCCACCGCCACCATTAAACCGAAGGTCTAATACTATACCGCTTACTTTTTCTGCTTTCAATTTTTCAACTTCTTTGGCAACATCTTCAGAGCATCTGTGGCCATTAATGTTTTCATAGTTAAAATAAAAATCAGGTAAGTATATATAACCTATTTTATCATTCCCGTTATTTACAATTACGCTTCTTGCAAAACCTTCATCCTGCACAATTTCATCACGTTTTAAGGCAATAACTTTTACAGTTCCATCTTGTTTCTTTACTGTAAGTTTTACAATAGTTCCTTTATCTCCGCGAATTAATTTTACAGCATCTGTAACATCATAACCTGCTATATCAACGGGTGCATCATTACCTTGAGCTACTTTTAAAATAATATCGTTAGCTATCAATTCTCCGCTTTTCCAGGCCGGGCCTCCTGTTAATATAGTAGCAATTTTTATTATGCCATCCTGCTCCTGTAATTGAGCTCCTATACCAAAAAAACTTCCATTTAGTGTTTCATCGAAAGCACGTTTTTCAACAGGAGCAAAATAATCCGTATGAGGATCCATTAAATTAGTAATAACGTTTATATAAGAATTAAAACGCTCATCTTCGGTAAACTTAGCTTTAATTCTTCCGTATAACTTATTATTTGCTTTAAGCACTAATTCTCTTGCTTCTTTTTCAAGCTGTGCATTGGTTTTAGATTTAATACTATCAACAGTACTTTTATCTCTTTGCTCCATTAAATCTACATAACGCTCTAAAGTCATATACTTTAAACGCTTTCTCCATCTGTCTTTTCTTTCCGCATCTGTTGCAGGATAAGTAAGTTTTGAAGCATCTGTAACCAATGTTTCATCTGTTGTAAAATCAAATGGCTTTGCCAATACGCTTTTATAGATGGCTATAGCTTCATCAATACGTTTATCATATATAGGGTTTACTGACGGTGCAAATTTGATATCGGCACCATGAATTTCGTCGTCTAAGGTTAATTCATATTTTCTTAAAGACTCAATATCAGATTTCAGAAAAATTGCTTTATCTCCATCTAATTCTTCTAAATATTTTTTAAATACTTCTTTAGAAAACGAATCATCAATTTTTTTAGGACTGTAATGCTGCTTTTCTAAAAGGTTACCAATTTCAGATAATAACTTTTGCTTTTGAGTGATGTTGATATTATCACCGTTGTGATTATTTGTAAAAGCAAAGAATAAGCTACCGAAAACCACAATAGCTACCACTATAATTCCTTTAGGACTCTTCATAAATTGTACAATTTTTTGCATAAAACGTTTTCAAAAATAGGTTAATCGTGCTGCACTTTCATCAACCCATTGTATCTTAACAATGGTTTTTGATAAACGGGTAAATAACAATTTTAAACTTTCGATTGGCTTCAATATTGTTTTACCTTATTTTTGCTGCCCGATAAAACGGAGGGCATAGCTCAGTTGGTTAGAGCGACAGTTTGTGGCACTGTAGGTCGTGGGTTCGAAACCCATTGCTCTCCCTGCAAAACCTTCTCAACTTTTGAGAAGGTTTTTTGTTAAACGGTAACCATTTATGACTTTACTGATTAATTACCTCATTTAACCGATAAGCAAATGTTTATTGACGAAACCTGAACGAAATTTGCCCATTTAAAAAAATAAAATACCGTTTATATAATTATTCAACACTTCAGAGCATACTGATAGTCGAATTTAGCATAATTAATAATACACATTACATGAGAAAAATTTTATCGATTCTTACGCTTTTAGTTATTACAGCAAATATTTTAATTGCTCAAATGCCAATGGGTGGCGGAGCAAGAGGCGGGGCAGGAAGAGGCGGAGCTAATGCAACAATCGGTCACTTTTACGGAAAAATTGTTGATTCTAAATCTAATAAAGGCGTTCCGGGTGCAACTGTTGTTTTAACAGGTAATAAGTTTGATACTGTTACCAAACAAATGAAACAAGGTGTAACAATTAAAACTGTTATTTCACAAAATAATGGCGATTTCAGTTTAGAAAACCTACCTCTCTTCGGCAATTTCAAATTAAAAATTTCTGCTATCGGTTATAAAGCAATTGAAAAGCAGGTAAGCTTTGATATCAAAATGCCTCAGGGCGGTGCAAACAACAGCGATGCTATGAGCCAGGTTTTAAGTGCAGCTGATAAAGACCTGGGAAATATTAAGATTGAATCTGAAGCTACAGATTTAGGCACTGTAACTGTTACTGCCACTAAACCTCAATTAGAATTAGGTATTGACAGAAAGGTTTTTAATGTAGATAAAAACTTAACAAGCACAGGACAAACAGCAACGGAAGTAATGAAAAGCATACCTTCTGTAAGTGTTGATATTGATGGAAATGTAACCCTAAGAAATGCAACACCAACCATTTTTGTTGATGGCAGACCAACAACCATGACACTTGATCAAATTCCAGCAGATATTATTGATAAAGTTGAAATTATTACCAACCCCTCTGCTAAATATGATGCCAGTGGTGGTAATGCAGGTATACTAAATATTGTTTTGAAGAAAAATAAAAAAGTTGGCTATAACGGCGGTTTACGTGCAGGTATAGACTCAAGAGCAAAAGTTAATTTAGGTGGTGATATTAATTTAAGACAACAAAAAACAAATTTATTTTTAAGCGGAAACTTTAACCAACGTAAATCGTTAACAACAAGTATTACTAACTATAATAACGCAGCAACGTCAACAACACCGGCAAGCTTGGTTTATAATAACAGCGATGGAGTAAGCAACGGTTATTTTGGCTTTTTAAGAGGTGGTTTTGATTATTTCTTAGATAACAGAAATACTATTTCAGTTACCGGAAACTATGTAAGAGGCTCTTTTGATAACGACCAGCCACAAACAACCGATTCAATTGTTAGCGGTAGCTTTCTTTCACACACCAACACTTATTCTACCAGTTCTTCTGTATTTAAAAATTATGGCGGTCAATTAAGTTTCAGACACAATTTTGAAAAGAATGGCCATGATATTACTGCTGATATTAACTATAACAATAGTAATAATAACAGTAACTCAAATACAGACAGATACAGTTACATCCCTTATTCTTTTACATTAAGAGGCTTCCCAAATAATCCTTTTTTACAACAAAGTCTTACTAATGGTAGTGGAAACTTCTTTACAGCTCAGATTGATTATGAAAATCCAATTTCTGAGACTTCAAAATTTGAAGCAGGTACAAGAGCACAAATCAGAAATAACGCCAATACAAATAACCTATACAAATACGATTCAACTTCTAAAACATATTTACAGTCGGTTTCATCCAGCAGTAATTATAAATTTACAGATGCTGTTTATGCTGCTTACAGTACTTATACTTTCAAAGCCAATAAATTTAATTTTCAATTAGGCTTAAGAGCAGAAAGTTCAAGCTATACAGGAACATTAGTTAGAAGTACAGGTGATACATCATTTAATGTAAAATATCCATTAAGTTTATTTCCAAGTGTTTTCATAACCTATAAATTGACTGATAAGCAGGATTTACAATTTAACTATTCAAGAAGAGTTAACAGGCCTAATTTCTTTCAGTTAACTCCATTCCCTGATTATTCTACAGCACCGGTTTATGTAAGTATTGGTAATGCAGGTTTAAGACCTGAGTTTACATATTCATTTGAAATGAATTACAATTATTCATACGCTAAAAATTCAAACTTATTAATAAGTACATACTTTAAATATAATACAGACTTAATTACAAGGTATGTTTATAACGGTAAGAGCGATCTTTATGGCGATATACTTTATTATTCATATATTAATGCCAGCAGCGGTTACAGCTATGGTTTAGAAATAACAGACAAAATGCCTGTAACAAAATGGTGGGATGTTACAGCTAACGTAAACTTCTTTAACTCTCAATTAAATGTAACTATTCCGGGTCAGGCAACAAGCATCAGTAACTCATTATTAAGCATGTTCTCTAAAATGAATAACAACATTAAATTGGGTAAAGGCTTTAGCTTACAGATTTCAAGCGAGTGGCGTAGCAAAACTTTATTACCACAAAGTGGTGGCAGTGGTGGCATGGGTGGCCGTGGCGGTGGAATGGGTGGAATGTTTGGTGGTGGCCAGCAAACTTTAGCCCAAGGCTATATTCTACCAAGAAACTTTGATGCTGATGTTGCTATAAAGAAAGATTGGACATGGAAGAACGGGCAAAGCGGATCATTAACATTAAGTATGAATGATATTTTCAAAACAAGCCAAAGAAGTTATTCTGAAGCATTAAACTTTACGCAATACTCTGAAAGATTCAGAGACCCTCAGGTGCTTAGACTAAACTTCAGTTACCGTTTTGGTAAGTTTGATGCAAACTTATTTAAACGTAAAAACACTAAGGCAGAACAAGGTGTAGATATGGGTGGAATAAATCAGCAATAAAAAACTTATCGTTATAATTTTTAAGCCTCGCTATAGCGGGGCTTTATTTTTAAAGTACTTTTGTTAAATGATGTTTAAAAAATATTTCATCGGTTTTTTGTTTTTGCTTTGCATAAGCTGTGATGACAATAAAAAATATACCTCAGCAGAAAACGCTTTAGATGCGGGCAGAGAATTTATTGATGGCTGTTTAAAAGGAGATTTTGATAAAGCAGCTTTCTACTTACTGCACAACTCAACTAACGATGCCATTTTTTCGAAATTGAAAGAAGAATATCAACAAAAAAGCAGTGCTGAAAAAAAGCAATTAAAAGATGCTTCCATTACCATTTTAAATGTTGAAGAAGTTAGTACCGATGAAACTATTATTTCTTACAGCAATTCATTCAACAATACAACCAGAGTTTTAAAAGTGATACATAGCAATAACAATTGGTTGGTTGATGTAAATTATACCGTTAAAGGAAACTTATGATTGCAAAAAATATTTTATTAGTTGCTTTAGGCGGAATGTTAGGAAGTGTTGGCAGATATGTTTGTTCTTTACTTATAAAACATCAATCATTTCCATTTGCAACTTTAACTGTAAATATTGTTGGATGTTTTATTATTGGTTCTGTAATGGCCATTGCTTCGAAGTATAACAGTTTTGGAGATTGGCGGCTCTTTTTAGCAACAGGTATTTGCGGTGGTTTTACAACTTTTTCAGCATTTTCATGGGAATGTATAAGCATGTTGCAACAGGAAAAATATTTACATGCAATTGTATATGTACTCGTAAGTTTGCTGGCAGGATTTACTGCAACATTATCGGGTTATTGGTTAATTAAACAAGCATAAGATGCAAACAACAGTCCTTCATCCTTGGCATGGTGTAGCTTATGGAGAAAATGCACCAAGAATAGTAAATGCTATTATTGAAATTCCGCAAGGCAGCCGATGCAAATATGAAATTGATAAAGCAAGCGGACTGCTTAAATTAGACAGAATCATTTATTCATCCTTCCATTATCCGGTAAACTATGGTTTTATTCCCCAGACATACGGAGATGATAAGGACCCTTTAGATATTTTAGTAATAAGCTCTTTATCTGTTGTACCGTTAACTTTAATGGAAGCCAAAGTAATTGGTGTAATGCAAATGATTGACGGTGGCGATGCTGACGATAAAATTATTGCTGTAGCCACTAATGACCCTGGTGTTAATCATTACAATAATATTGAAGAGTTGCCTAAACATTTCTTTGATGAATTACGCCACTTTTTTGAAGAATATAAACGTTTGGAAAATAAAACTGTTGTGGTAGAAGATTTTGGAGATAAAACCAAAGCCTTAAAAATAGTTGAGACAGCAATAGCTACTTATATAACCAACTTTATAAAAAATTAAATTGAAAAAAATGTCACTAACCATGTTATTGCTCCTGATAGTTATCGGGCTTGCCTCGGGCATGTTAAGTGGTATGGTTGGTGTTGGTGGCGGTTTAATTATTGTACCCGCATTAATTTTCTTTTTAGCATTCTCGCAAAAAGAAGCACAGGGTACTTCTTTAGGCATATTGTTATTGCCTGTTGGAATATTAGGTGTTTTGCAATACTACAAGCAAGGTTATGTAGATATTAAAGTAGTATTGCTGGTATCATTAGGATTTGTTTTAGGTAATTATTTCGGAAGCAAGTTAGCATTATCATTACCGGAAGAAAAACTGAAAAAAATCTTTGCCATTTTCTTAATTGTTATTGCAGTAAAAATTTTGTTTATTGATAAATATTCAAAGGAAAATAAAAGGCAAACAACAGATAAGGAACAAACTAACAATACACATTAAATAATTAAACTGCTCCCCTATCTTTGCGGCAACAAAACGAACTATTAATGGAAACTAAAAAATCAACTACCAAATACTGGATTTACTGCTTTGCATGGCTTGCATTACTGATTTTTATGTTGGCTACACCTGCTTACAGACAATGGTTTTGGTTGGCTTTACCAGGTACAACAACCTACTTTGCTTTAGCAATGGATATTATGTAAAAGCAATCTGAAAAATTTTGTAAGTCCTGCTCTAAAAAAGCAGGACTTATTTTTTGATATTACTTTTCATCAGGAACATCTTCCAATTGAAAGAAAATTGGTAAGCCTCTCTCTTTGGCAACACGCACATCTTCATCTGCACCTTTCGATTCGCCTTCCAATCTCAATACCGCATCACATTTTGCAAGAATTCTATGAGCTATCGGATATTGAATTTCATTCCATGCATCATCACCCGGTTTTGTTGAACCTGCTAATTTTATTAATGGTAAAGCAAACCATTCGCCAATTACAGGAATATGCCCTTTTCTGAAAAGCGGTAAAGCAACAGATTCTAATTTTTCCAAATTCTTTTTCATTAAAGAAGTATCATCATTGGTACCGCTTCTGTACGGGCCGGCAATAAGTATCATCATTGTTTTAATTTTCAGCAAAGAAAACTATGGTATGAATAAAAAAAATTAAGGTAGATTAATAAATAACCTCACAGTTTATTTTTCCTGATTACACTCAAAAATTCAGGTGTAATACCTAAGTAAGATGCTAATTGTTTTTGAGTTATTTCATTTACAATCAGCGGATATTTTGCCAGAAACTTATCATATTTTTCTTCAGCACTTAACGTTAAGTTGTCTATTACTCTAAGCTGCTCTCTTGTATATGCATTCTGCATTAAAACCCTGAACCATTTTTCAAATTTGGGATACTTCAGCAATAAATTATCAAGGCTTTTTTTGTGTATCTGCAATACAACACTATCCTGCAATGCTTCAATAAACATTATGGCAGGTTTATCATTAAGAAAACAAAACATATCTGTAATCCACCAATTCTGCAAAGCAAACATTATAGTTGATTCTTTACCCTGCTTATCTAAACAATAAGAACGTAATGCACCTTTATAAACAAAGTAAAAGTAATGACATGGTTGCCCTTCATGTAATAACATTTCCTTTTTGTCAACAGCTTTCTCTGAAAATAAAGACAGCAAATAAGCCTCCTCTTCAGCGTTAAGGTTTACATGCTTCTGAATATTTTTTAAAAGGTTAGCAAAAGGCATTACTGCATTATTTGTATCGTTTAATAATACGTAGTTTATGTGTTCTTTCTCCCGTTTCAACATTAATAATTCCTGCATTATCAATATTATCAACTCTTACCCTTCCTGCAGAGTGAATGATTGTTTCACTATTTAAAAGAATACCAACATGCGTTATTCTTCCTTCATCATTATCAAAAAAAGCTAAATCACCACATTTAACCTCTTGTAAAAAACCGATACTTTCACCTTGTTCTGCCTGCTGATAAGCATCTCGTCTTAAAAAAATATTAACCATTTTAAATACCTGTTGTGTAAACCCGCTGCAATCAATTCCTAATACAGATTTGCCACCCCATAAATAAGGTGTATTTAAAAATTGAAAGCTGATTGCCTTAATGTTTTCTTCGTTAAAAACAATTGTTGCTGTATCAACTGTTTTTTGAGATGGATATTGAATGGTGAAGTGTTTTGCAGATATGGGCTTATCAAACCATGGCGTAGCAAGGCTTACACGGCAAGGTTTATCATTTACAATAACTTCGCCAATTGCTTGATTTATAAAAATACTTGTTGCAGGTAAGTCATCCGTTAACTCTGTTAATTGACTTTTCTGGCACCATCCTTCATAATTGTCATACAAACATTTTACTCTTATAAAATCTTTTGTTTCTTCTAAAAATGCTGCTGCTTCGCCTAATAATAATTGAGAAACTATTTCAGCTGTATGAGATGCTTCTTTTCTCATATGGCTAACCGTAGTAATACAAACAAATTTCTTCATCAAAAAAAATTTGAAGCAAAATATGTATTTATATTGTTGTCGCATCTAATTGTAAAGCTTATTTACCAACTGTGCAGCCAAAACAATATGAACATATCAATGATAATGAATTGCTTGAACGTTTTTACGTTGATAAAAACAGTGAATGGATTGGTATCTTACTGCAACGCTATACCTTATTGCTTTTGGGTACCTGCATGAAATATTTAAAAAATCAGGAAGAAGCAAAAGATGCAGTACAACAGATTTTTTTGAAAGTATTGGGCGAGTTACCGAAGTATAAAGTAGATTATTTTAAAAGCTGGCTGTACATGGTTGCAAGAAACTATTGCCTGATGAAACTGCGTGATAAAAATATTTTTATTGAACCGGAAGATGTTGCTGTTGATAATAACAATTACAAAGACGAGTTATTAGAAAAAGATAAAACGCTGAATATTTTAGAAGCCTCTTTACCTGAATTAAACCATGAGCAAAAAACCTGTGTAACTTTATTTTATTTAGAGAAGAGAACCTACAATGAAATAGCAGCTATTACAGGCTACACTTTAATGCAGGTTAAAAGCCATATTCAAAACGGGAAGAGGAATTTAAAAATGATTGTTGAGCGAAAACTTAAAAATAATTAATGAGCAATTTGCAAAACATATTGAATGATGGTGATGAACTGAATGAAGAAGATTTGCTTAAATATTTGAATGGTAATTTATCATCTGAAGAAAAAAATGCTGTTGAACAAAAAATGGCTAATTCATCTTTTGCAGATGATGCTTTGGAAGGCTTGCAACAATTTAAAAGCAAGAAAGATATTAATACTTATGTAGCTGAATTAAATGAACAACTACACAAACAAACATCTGCCCCAAAAAAAAGAAAAATAAAACGCCGCTTAAAGAATATGCAGGGTATTGAAATAACTGTTGTTATTGTTATTCTGCTATGCCTGTTAGGATATTTTGTTGTGAAGAATTATCTGCAACACAGGCAACCTTCAAAGCCTTCAACAGAGCAGAAGCAATAGCTTACTGTCTGCATAATCTGCTGATAATATTTTCGTATTGCGGATACAAGGCAATTAATTCATTTGCTTTTGCCAGTTCAAAATCTGCAAAATCAAAACCCGGGGCAACAGTGCAACCAACAAAGCTAAATAAAGCATTCTCAGCGGGCTCACTTGCAAACCAACAATTAGCAGGAACAACAAACTGAAATGCTTCTCCATTCAGCAAATCATTCCCTAATCTTATTGTTTCTAATATTCCATCATTATTAATAACATGAACTAATAAAGTTTGTCCAGCATAAAAATGCCAGCACTCATCGCTTTTAATTTTATGAAAAGCTGAAAAGTTACTTTGTTCCAACAAAAAATAAATAGCTGTTGAGTAATTTCTGTTTCCTGAAAAACTTGCCGGCAAAGCATTCTGTTGAATTGTATCATCAGAGCGGTAAGTTTCTTTATAATAGCCACCTTCAGGATGAGGCAGTAACTGTAGTTTATTTATTAATAGCTGTGCTGTTAACATTACTTGTTATTGATAGCTGTTATAAAATACTTTCCTTTCATTTCATTAAACCAAACAGCACCATCGGCAATCATGGCTCCTTTGGCATTTCTGGATATTCTGTCTAAGCGTTGCTGTGCTATTTTCTTTTGCAAACTATCAGTAAAAATTTTATTGTAATTGGCTTTAAAGTCGGTTGCGTTATTAATATTCTTTAACGGAAATTTTATATGTGCAGCAATACTATCAATCATGCTTTTTTTAACCCAGGTTTTTACATCGTCTACAAAAATTTTAAAGGTTACTGAGTTTTTAAAACCTGCTTCCCACCAGGCACTGGGTATGGTACCATCATCAAAAACAGAATCCTGTGCATTAACAGCATCAACAAAAGCATTTACTTCAGCAATTGAATCAGGTACTTTTTCCTGCTGAATTTTTGTTGTATCAATTTCCTGTTTAAAATCTATTTCGCTTTTATTATTACTGTTGCACGCAATGAATACTATAATTGCACTGATAAAAAAAAGTTGTTTCATAATAATACTGATTATCACTTTACGCAAATTAAAAGCTATTTCATGTCAGTATATTTCTTTCGCAAAATTCTTTTAGCCATTATAAGTTTAAAATCGAGATAAATTTTTATACATCCAAAGGAGCTTGAGTCATAGTTTTAAAATTACAATGTTACCGCATAATTGATTGTAAAGAGATGATTTAAATTGTGATGGGATATTGAGTACTCAATCACAATATTTTTTTACATTCATTGCATGAAAAATATTCTACTCGCTTGTATAGCTGCTATCATTTGTTTTGTTGCTGTTGGTCAAACATCTTTTATTGGTATAAATAAAGCTGTTGATCCATTTCATTATGAAATTGTAAAAACAAAAGTCTTCAGTAAAGCTTCTGTGGCTTCTGCACATCCATTAGCAAGTATGGTTGGTGCTGAAATTATGAAGCAAGGGGGCAATGCTTTTGATGCAGCTATTGCAGTTCAACTAACATTGGCTGTTGTTTATTCTAATGCTGGCAACATTGGAGGCGGTGGTTTTTTAGTAGGAAGAAAAACAAACGGGCAAACCATTGCTATTGATTACAGAGAAGAAGCACCCGGCCAAGCAACTAGAGATATGTATTTGGATAAAAATGGTAATGCCATTACCAACTTATCTGTTAATGGTCATTTAGCAAGCGGCGTTCCCGGAACTATTGCTGGCTTATTTGAAACATATAAATATGCAAAACTTCCTTTCAAACAATTAATTCAACCCGCTATTGATATTGCAGAATTTGGTTATGTAATTACAGAACGTGAAGCCAATAGTTTAAATGCTAACAAAGAAGCATTCATTAAAAATTCAACTCAAATTACTGCTTTGGTTAAAGATGCAAAATGGAAAGCAGGCGATACATTAATTCAAAAAGATTTAGCAGAAACCCTAAAACGTATCAGAGACAACGGACAAAAAGGTTTTTATGAAGGAAAGACTGCAGAATTAATTGTTGAAGAAATGAAACGAGGTAATGGCATAATTTCTTTAGATGATTTAAAAAGTTATAAAGCCAAAACAAGAACAGCTTTACAATTTAAGTATAAAGGTTATGATATTATCGGCATGCCTCCGCCAAGCAGTGGCGGAATTATTATCTGGCAAATGATGAAGATGATTGAAGATAAACCTGTTGCTTCTTATGGCTTTAATTCTACCAAAGCAGTGCAATTAATGATTGAAACGGAAAGAAGAGCTTATGCAGACAGAGCTGAACATTTAGGTGACCCTGATTATTATAAAGTGCCTTTAAAAACTATGATCAGTGATGCTTACATAAAAAACAGAATGAAAGATTATGACAGTACGAAAGCATCTGTAAGTAAAAATATCACTGCCGGTATTATTAAAGAACATGATGAAACAACGCATTTAAGTATTATAGATAAAGATGGGAATATGGTTTCTGTTACTACTACTTTAAATGGTGGTTATGGCAGTAAAACAGTAGTTGGTGGTGCAGGATTTTTATTAAATAATGAAATGGATGATTTTAGTGTAAAGCCGGGCGTTGCCAATATGTACGGTGCTGTTGGCGGAGAAGCCAATTCCATTCAACCGGGAAAAAGAATGTTAAGTTCTATGACGCCGACATTGGTATTAAAAAATAATCAACCCTATATTGTTTGCGGAACACCCGGCGGTACTACTATACCGACTTCTGTTTATCAAACATTGGTAAATATGCTTGAATTTAATATGAGTCCTGCCGATGCCATTAACAGTCCTAAATTTCACCACCAATGGTTGCCGGATATTGTTAGAGTAGAAAAAGATTTTAATCCCGCTGTAAGAAAAGAATTAACTGCAATGGGTTATAACATCGTTGAAGCCAATGGCTGGTGCAGGTTAGAAGTAATTAAACTATTACCCAAGAATGCTTCGGCTACGCTTAGGGTTGAAGTTGCAGCAGATAAACGCGGTGATGATAGTGTTGCGGGATATTGAGAAAATGTATGATGTACGATGTTTGATGTTCGGTTTGAACAAAACCGCTGACAGTCTTTGAAAGAGTTGTCAGCGGTTTTATATTTATTACTAATTCTTAATTATTCATTCTTAATTAAAAAAATCACTTCTTATCAAAAGTATTTTTACCGCAGGTTAACCATTGTAAATATTCTTTTGCATCGGGAGTATAGCCGACTGGGACATTTACTAATTGCTGCTCATTATTCAGTATAACATACAAGGGTTGTGTAACCTGATTAAAATTTTCTGATTGAAAAGTTGCCCATTTATCACCAACAGAAATAATATCTTTTTGTGATTTATCTTTAGTAGTGTAGTTAATAATTCTTTGTTCAACAGGCAGTTTTGCTTTGTCATCAACATACAAACTCACCAAAATAAAATTCTCTTTAATGTAGCTGTAAACTTCAGGTTGTGTCCAAACGTTTTCTTCCATCTTTCTGCAATTCACACAAGCCCATCCTGTAAAGTCAATCAACAAAGGTTTATGTTGCTCTTTTGCTAATTGCAAAGCTTTATCATAATCATTTATAACATTCGCTTCCAAGCCTTTTCCATGAACATTTTCTTTACCATAAATACTATAACTCAATGGCGGCGGAAATCCACTCAGTAATTGAAGATTAGCATATTTCGTTTGTGTAACACCGGGTATTAAATACAACGTAAATAATACAGCAATAACACCAACAGCTTTTCTTCCCCCTCCAATCTTCATTCCTTTATAATCGTGTGGTAAACGAATAATACCGAATAAATACAAAGCAAGCAATGCTGAAGTAATTATCCATACAGCAAAGAAAATTTCACGTTTTAAAATACCCCAATGCATTACTAAATCTGCATTTGATAAAAATTTGAATGCTAATCCTACTTCAACAAATGCTAAAAATTTCTTAACAGTATCTAACCATCCACCGCTTTTAGGTAATGATTGTAACCAATTAGGAAAAACAGCAAACAACCCGAAAGGCAATGCCAATGCCAATCCAAAGCCCGCAAGCCCCGCTGTTAACTGCCATGCTCCCCCACTTAATGAACCAACTAATAAAGAACCTAAAATAGGGCCTGTACAAGAGAAGGAAACAATAGCTAATGTTAATGCCATAAAGAAAATGCCACCAATACTTCCTAAGCCACTTTTGGTATCGGCTTTGGTTGCAATATTGCTTGGAAGGGTAATTTCAAAGAAGCCGAAAAATGAAATAGAAAAAATTATAAAGATGATAAAGAAAATAATATTTAACCACGGGCTGGTTGAAATATTATTAAAAATTTCAGGTTGCACATTTCCTAAAATATGAAAAGGTAAACTTGCCAATACGTAAATTAAGAAAATAAAAAAGCCATACAAACTACCGTTTTTTATAGCCTGTTTTCTGTTGGAAGAGCGTTTAGTAAAAAATGAAACCGTTACCGGTATCATAGGAAATACACACGGCGTTAGCAATGCGATAAATCCTCCTAATAATCCTAATAAAAAAACAGTAATAAAATTTTTGTTATCTGTTGAAGACTTTGCTCCGCAGGTGTTTAAAGGTTGATTAATATTAATTGAGCTTAGTTTTATAGTGCCAACGCTTTCCTTCCCTCCTTCTAATGCAACAGTTACTGTATCTTCTGACTGATGAAACTCTGAGCCTTTGGCTAATGAAGCAGTAACAATAACTTTTACAGAAGAAGGTATTACTTTTTTGATAAGAATTGATTGCGTTGCAGTAATGCTATCTGTAAAAACATCAACCTGCTTTTCAAAAATTTTATCCATTATTTTTTTGGGTGATGATGAAAATGAAACTGTTTTTAATGCACTGATATTTTCATTATTGAAATTGAATTGAATAGTTTGTAACCCTTCTACAGATGAATTGATTCCGTACAAATACCAACCTTTTGTAATACTTGCTTTCGCCTGCAATGAGTAAATACTATCATTAACTTTTTTTGCGGTAAGTGTAAAGCGTACAATGCTGTCTGTTTGTGCATTTGCAACAGAAAATGCAAGCACAAACAACAATAGAGAAACAATTCTTTTCATTAATAAAGATTATTGCAATTGCAAATCAAAAGTTTTTTTAACAGGCGGTAAACATTGTTCATCATCGCAAACCATGTATTCAACAGTTCCCCCAAAGTTCGTTTTTGCATTGCCTTTTACAACAACTGTTTGCGTAAATGTTACAGCATTAGAATAGAATAAAACATCAGTTTTAAAATTCTTATCATAAATTTTTTCCAGCTTACCTGTTTCTGTTGTTTTACCATCAACTTGTACTAAAGGGTTTGCTTTAAAGGTAAACTTGGTAGCCACAGGGCCACCTGCTCCTGTATTTTGAGAATAGATATGCCAAGGTTTATCAACAGTTGCAGTTGCAGTTATTACATACACTCCAGTTGCTTTTTTCTTTGCTTCAAACTTCCAGCTAACAGGGTTTTGCATTTGTGCAGACACATTCAAACTGCAAAATGAAAAAGCAAGAGCGAAAAGTGAAATAATAATAGAATTTCTAAGCTTCATAATTATATTTTAATTAAAACCTAAGTATTCAAATACTTTAATACCATCAATATTGTTTAATGATTTTGATGTTGCCCTTTCAGGGTGAGGCATCATACCAAAAACATTACCTGCTTTATTACGAATGCCTGCAATATTCCTTACAGCTCCGTTAGGGTTTGACGAATCATTCACACTTCCGCTTTCATCACAATAATGAAAAATAATCTGATTATTTTTTTCCAGTTCATCTAATAAATTGTCCTTCGCAAAATATCTTCCATCACCATGAGCAACAGGAATTTTTAATGCCCCTGTAACATCATTTTTCATAAAAACATTTTTGCAAACAAATTGTTGATGAGCATTTTGCAATAACACACCCGGCAATAAACCACTTTCACACAAAATTTGAAAACCATTGCAAACGCCTAATACTTTTCCACCTTTATTGGCAAATTCAATTACACTTTGCATCATAGGGCTGAAACGAGCTATAGCTCCGCATCTTAAATAATCGCCGTAAGAAAAGCCACCGGGCAAAACAATACAATCATCCGTAGAAAAAGTGCTTAAATCTTTTTCTTTATGCCAAAGCATAATTACTTCTTTGTTTAAATCGTTTTGCAATGCATCCTGCATATCTCTATCGCAATTAGAACCCGGAAAAACAACAACACCAAATTTCATTATTGAAAATATTAGATGGTAAAGTTACTGCCTGCACCAATAAAAGCTTGTTATAATTGCTAACTCATACTCCAATTATTGTGGATAATGGCTGCAACCGCTAAGAAAAATAATAAATTGGGAAATAATAATTTTTTAGGATATAAATAAGCATTGGCAATAAAAGCAGACAATGGTATGATTAACATTTCAACAGCATACATGGCTGTATTGGTAAAAATAAAAGGGATTGGAAGCATTAAAAGTAACATTACTACTAATACACTCCAGTTTTTGCGAATTTGTATAATCACTCTATTACTTGCATTGCTGTAATAAACCAGGCCTGCTAATAATGAAATGAAAATGGTTGAAATCGTAAAAACCACCCAAAAATCTTTGTACTGAAATTTTGGTAAGCCCAAATGAAGTTTAGGTAAAAACTGAGTAACTAAATTCCATTTATCTGTTAAAAATAAAATTGAAAATAAGATATACAAGGGCGTAATTACGCCCATTAAAAGAACTATCCATTCTGCTATTCTGAACGGCCTTACAATAATTAAAGCAAACAGTATAACTACAATAAGAATAGCAGTAGGATGATAACAGATAACAGAGAAACCTGCAATTAAGCCGGTATTAAAAAGTAATACTTTAGGTGCAGGGCTATTATAAAGTTTGAATAATTGAATAAGAATCCAGATTAAAAAAGTATTGGCTATAAAAGCAGGTGTAATACTGCACCATTCAGGAAAAAGGCCACTTACAACTACATAAGCCATAGCTGTTGTAAAGTTGCCGTTATGAAACATTTTATTTTCATTCAAAACCATATTTAATCTTATTGCCTGCAGCAATAAAATGCCCATATAAACCAACCAAAGAAAAACAGAAGGTAATGGCTGAATGTATTGTTTTAATAGAAAAGAAATTAATCCGTCTTCTCCTGTAACAACTATAGCCGGAGCTATAAAAAAATGTGTATGCACCAACAATGCCAACACAATTAATATAAAGACCGAAGAGAAAGATGTATTTATGAATAAAGTAACCACTGAAAAATTTTTAGAAATCTATTTTAGCAAAGCAAACATAAGTACGGTACATGCATGGAACAATTAATTGTTTGCTGCCTATTTGTTTTGCCTGCCTTGGCATAAAATCATATCCCTTATCGAGATTTTTATAAGTAGGCTTACGGAATAATTGCCCTTCAGGAGAAAAAGACTGATCTGTAAGCAACCAGTTTCTCTTTTCAAGTATGTTAAACAAAACATGTACTTCACTGCCAACATTCATTAAACCGTAACTGATGTAATTATCTCCGTTATCATCAAACTGAGATTTACGTATTACATTACTCCATTCCATTTTGGCTTTATCATCAAAAGAAAGAATAGCAATATTATCAGCATAATATCTTACCACATTATTAAAAGAATTACTTCTGTACCAAGGATAATTATAGTAAGAATAAGGTGAGCCGTAATAGTAGTAACTGCCGGGGTTCCAATAAGGTGAACCATATAAATAATCCCACCTGTTATAGTTGTTACCTCTTGATGAAGTATATACCGATTCTGCAATTACAACAAAACCGCCATCCTGTTTCATAATAATATTTCTAAGAAAGAAATCATTAAAGGCAGTTTTTACACTTGCGTCACTTCTTGCTTCATTTCTTAAATCTTCATTGAAAATAATATTACCTGTAAGTAATTCCTTTTCTTGCTGTTTATCCCATATGTATGCAAACAATCCATCAACATTTCCTCTTCTTTGTTTACTAAAAAAGGAAGTAACTAAGTAATGTTTGTTCGTATTATCAACCTTTATCTTAATATCATCTAAATAAAGGTTATTCAGTTTAACATCATCTAATTTTAAGTTATCTGAAAATGCTTTTTTAGTTATTAAAGCTACTTTATTAATATTATCATTCTGAGTTGTACCTGATTCTTTAATAAAAGCTATATCCCCATCATTATCTACTGCAAATTCTGTTAAAAAATCATTCCTGTCGGGCATTGCAACGGTCAACCTGCTTTTATGCAATAAGGTCAATTGCTTATCAAAAAGAAGTGTAGTAACAATATGTTCCTTATCGCTTTTAGAATTGATTTTGAATAGTAATATTTTTTGCTTGTCTTCACTAATAGTAAAAGAATAAATCTTACCTGAGCTAAAGCCTGCCTGTGTTGTATCTAATTGCATCGGCTCACCTATTTTATTTCCTTTACCATCAATCTTTGATGCCATGCAATAAGTAACCCCTCTTTTCTGGTATTGGTATATGATATAAAAAAAGTCGGGGTATTGAATAAAGTCTTCACTTAAAAGTGTTTCATTTATATAGTCTAACCTCACTTTGCTTATCTGTTGCATATTATTATCATATGCAACTACAAAATGCAAATCCCTATAGCTTTTGTAAACGATAATGTTTCCTGCAACTTTACCTACAATTTCAAAGTTGATATTACGACTTTCATCTCTGTCCGGTTCTGAATAAATAACAGTCTGTGCCATTACTGCCGGTAAAAGCCCTATTGCTAATACTGCCGATAAAATTATTTTCTTCATTAAAAACTATTTAAGCTGTTCAAAGGTAAGTTATAGATAAACCTTATACTACTTCACCAAAAAAACATTCAGCAAAAATTAACTCAATAAAATTTGGAACGTGACTTTTAATTTAATATACCTTTGTTATTGTAACAGAACAGCAACCAAAACCAGCAATCAACAACCTCTTTCAAGTGGGCAAGCATACCAATAAAATTACAGCCGCAGGCTTAGTAATTGCTTTAGGAATTATTTACGGAGATATAGGCACTTCTCCGCTTTATGTTCTAAACGAAATCATTACCAACAGGGTTATTAATGAAGAACTTATTCTGGGTTCCTTATCTTGTATTATCTGGACTTTAACACTTCAAACAACCGTTAAATACGTTATTCTTACTTTAAATGCAGATAACAAAGGCGAAGGTGGCATATTCAGTTTATATGCCTTGGTAAGAAGAAGAAGAAAATGGTTAGTGATACCTGCCATGTTAGGCGGGGCAGCCCTTTTAGCTGATGGAATTATCACTCCACCAATCTCAGTAGCATCTGCTGTTGAAGGTTTAAAACAAATGCCTCAACTGGGTATACAGGAAGGAAGTTCTACTATCATAATCATTGTTATCGGCATTATTACATTGCTGTTTTTTGTACAACAATTCGGCACTGCCTCAATAGGTAAGTTGTTCGGACCGATAATGGGTTTGTGGTTTATAATGCTAGCTGTATTAGGCATTTCTCACCTTACAGATGACTTGGGTATTTTTAAAGCCTTATCTCCTACTTATGCCATTGAACTTTTGGTTAAATACCCTAAAGGCTTCTGGCTATTAGGTTCTGTATTCTTATGTACAACTGGTGCTGAAGCATTGTATAGCGATTTGGGGCATTGCGGAAAAGATAACATTCGCATTTCATGGATTTTTGTAAAAGCATGTTTAATACTAAACTACTTAGGACAAGGTGCATGGTTATTAGCCCATCATAATGGTGAAACTATTGGTGAAGCTCAGTTTTCACAAGGCTTCCATACCTTTTTTTACTTAATGCCTCAATGGTTTAAGTTAGCTGGAATTATTATTGCTACAGTTGCCGCTATTATTGCCAGCCAGGCATTAATAAGCGGTTCATTTACATTAATTGCAGAAGCTATAAAATTAAATTTATGGCCTAAATTAAAAGTAGTTTACCCTACCGAAGAAAAAGGTCAATTATATATTCCCGGTATTAACTGGTTATTATATTTCGGTTGCGTTGGCATAACATTATACTTTCAGAAATCAACTAATATGGGTGCTGCGTATGGTTTAGCCATAACCATGTGTATGATAAGCACTTCTATTTTATTTGCGAATTATTTAGTAAGCCACCGTGTAAAATCGGGACTAATCTATTTATATCTCGTAGTTTATTTCACTATTGAGATTAGTTTCTTAATTGCCAACTTAGAAAAATTTCCACACGGTGGTTTTGTAACATTAATTGCCGGTGGAGGATTATTTGTAATAATGTACGTATGGTTCAGGAGCAGAAAAATTAAAAACAGATACGTTGAATTTGTAAGGCTTCGTCAATACATTCCCTTATTAAAAGAATTAAGTGAAGACACTACTATTGCCAAGTATGCAACGCATTTAGTGTATATGACGAGTGCTAATAACCCTAAAGAAATTGAACACAAAATCATTTATTCTATCTTAAACAGAAAACCTAAAAGAGCAGATATTTATTGGTTTGTACATGTTGATGTATTAGATGAACCTTATACCTGTGAATACACGGTCGACCATGTTATGACTGATGATATTATTCGTGTAGAATTCAGGCTGGGCTTTAGAGTTGAGCAACGCATTAATTTAATGTTCAGAAAAGTAGTACAGGATTTAGTGGCGAATAAAGAAGTTGATATTACCAGCCGTTATGAAAGTTTGGAGAAGAATAATATTGTAGGTGACTTTCAGTTTGTGGTAATGGAAAAATTCTTAAGCTCAGATAATGAATTACCATTTTTTGAAAGATTAGTAATGAAATTATATTTCTGGTTAAAAGAAATCAGCTTAAGTGAGGAAAGAGGTTTTGGTTTAGACCCAAGCTACGTAACCATTGAAAAATATCCGCTGATAGTATCGCCGGTATCTAATATTAATTTAAGAAGAGTAGGATAAACTTATCAGCCAACAAATGAAACAGGCTATTTAATCTCTTGAAGTTTAACCTGCTTTCGGGTAATATTTAACTCATGTATTACACCAACTTTTAAAGCATAGTTCTCTTTTTCATGGCTCACAGGAAAATCAAAACAAACCGGATAATTATATTCACTAATGTGTTCATCTAAAACTGCATAAACATTTTTACCGAAAGGCACAATGGTATCTTTCATTTCAGTAAAACCACCAATAATAAGCCCCGCAAGGTTTTGCAGCATGCCGGCTCTTTTTAACTGAATAAACATTCTGTCAACATTATAAACATACTCGCCAACATCTTCAATAAATAAAATTTTATTTTTTGTTTGAAATGATGATTTAGTGCCGATTAAATGAACAATCAAACTCAAATTACCGCCAACCAATTCACCCTTTACTTTTCCTGTTTTATTGAATGGATGAGCAGCACAACTATATTTTGAACTAACACCTTTTAATGCTTTTTGTAGAGATTGAACATATTCGTTTTTAAATCCTTCTTCATTAAAAGCTCCTGCCATGGGTGCATGTAATGATGCAATTTTAAATTGATTGTAAACATCAGCATGCAAAACAGTTATATCGCTAAAACCAATTAACCATTTTGGTTTTTTCTTGAACTTAGCGAAGTTGATTTTATCAATAATTCTGCTCATTCCGTAGCCGCCTCTTGCACATAAAACAGCTTTAATATTATCATCATCTAACATAGTTTGCAAATCATGCAAACGTTCTTCATCTGTTCCGGCAAAATAGTTTTGTTGTATACCACCAACTGTTTTTCCAACTTTTACCTGATAACCCCATTGTTGTAAAACTTCCATACAGGTTTGTACTTTTTCATAAGCCATAAACCCGCTTGGGCAAACCAATCCGATGCAATCACCTTTTTTGAGATAGGGTGGAATTTTAATCATAAAGCAATATTAGTAAAGCTTCATGTTCTATCTCTTATTTTTGCACTCTTTCTGCTGAATAGTGATATGAACGTACAAGTGAGTGACACAACAGCAGTTGATTAGTATTACTACTGTTAAGTACAACAAATGAAACAACCGAAAAGATATTTAATTACTTCTGCTCTGCCTTATGCCAATGGCTTAAAACACATTGGGCATTTGGCGGGTGCTTATATTCCTGCAGATATTTATGTGCGTTATTTAAAGGCTCAAAAACGTGATGTGGTATTTGTTTGCGGAAGTGATGAACATGGTACTGCCATTCCTATTCAGGCAATGAAAGAAGGCACTACTGCACAGGCTATTATTGATAAATATCATCCGATTATTGAGCAGAATTTTAAAGACTTGGGTATTCATTTTGATATCTATCATAGAACATCTTCTCCTTTACATCACGAAACTGCACAGGAATTCTTTACTGCATTGAATGATAAAGGTGATTTGGAAATAAAAGATAGTGAACAGTATTATGATGAAGAAGCCAAAACATTTTTAGCTGACAGATTTATAAAGGGAACATGCCCCAATTGCGGCAATGAAAATGCTTATGGCGATCAATGCGAAAGATGCGGTAAAAGTTTAAGTCCCGAAGAATTAATTAATCCTGTTTCAACATTAAGCGGTAAAGCACCAATAAAAAAAGCCACCAAACATTGGTATTTGCCTTTAAATAAGCATGAAGATTTTTTACGTGAATGGGTATTGAATGAACATGCAGCCGATTGGAGAAGCAATGTGGTAGGACAGGTGAAAAGCTGGATTGATGCAGGTTTACAGCCACGTGCCGTAACAAGAGATTTGGATTGGGGAGTGAGAGTGCCGACCTCCCTAAATCCCTCCGAAGGAGGGACTTCAGACCCTGATGATGCAGAGACCGATTATAAATATCAAACAGCCGACCCAACTACTTACGGCTTGTTAAAAGAGTTTGTAAAAGACCTTAAAAGTAAACCCACCGACGCAGAAATTGCTTTATGGGAATTACTGAGAGGAAAAAAATTAGAAGGTTATAAATTCAGAAGGCAGCATATTATAGGAAATTTTATTGCAGATTTTGTTTGCCTGAAGCATAAGCTAATCATTGAAGTTGATGGAACCATTCATCAATTACCGGAAAATCAAGTCAGTGACGCAGAAAGAACAACCGAGTTACATAAACTTGGTTTTGAAGTAATTCGTTTTACTAATAATGATGTATTATTTGAAACGGAAAAAGTAATAGCTACTATCTCTCAAAAATTAAGCGAACTTACTATTCATCAAGATGTTCCAAATAACCCTCCTTTGGAGGGCAGGGAGGCTAAGGTTCTCTATGTTTGGTTTGATGCACCTATCGGTTATATTTCTGCAACTAAGCAATGGGCTTTAGATAATGAAAAAGACTGGAAGCCTTATTGGTATAATGAGGACACGCAATTAGTACACTTTATAGGAAAAGATAATATTGTTTTTCATGCGATTATTTTTCCGGTTATGTTGAAGTTGCATGGCAATATTTTGCCATCATTTGTTACAAGTAATGAATTCATGAATCTGGAAGGTGATAAAATGAGCACCAGCCGTGGATGGAGTATTGAAATGGATGAATACATAAATGACTGGATTAAACAAGATAAAGGCGGCGAAAATATGGCCGATGTATTGCGTTATTATTTAACTGCCATTGCTCCTGAAAGTAAAGACAGTGAGTTTACATGGAAGGGTTTTCAGGATGCCAACAACTCAGAATTAGTAAGCGTTTTCGGTAATTATGTAAACAGAACTTTTGTATTGATGCACAAATTATGTGGCGGAAAAGTTCCTGTATTTCATAATGATTTAATTGATGATGATGACAAGCAACTGATTACAGATATTCATAATACTAAACTAAAAGTTGAAACTTTATTAGAAAATTTCAAATTCAGAGATGCACAGTTTGAAGTAATTGATTTAGCAAGAAAGGGCAATCAATATTTACAAAAGAAAGAGCCGTGGAAAAAAGTTCCAAGTCCCAAATTACAAGTTGCAGGTAATCAGGAACCTGAAACCGGTAACCAGCAACTGATTGACAATTGTTTGCATTTGTGTTTGCAGCTAACAGCCAACTTAGCCATTTTAATCAATCCTTTCTTACCCTTTACTGCAAAGAAAATGTTGCACATGATGAAAGTGGTTGATAAAATGTTAGAGTGGCAGAATGCAGGCAGCGTAAAGCTTTTAAGCGTTGGCTACAGTTTGCGTGAACCGCAACTACTATTTAGAAAAATTGAAAATGAGGAAATAGAAAAACAATTGGAAAAGTTGAAAACAAAGGCCTCCCTAAATCCCTCCAAAGGAGGGACTTCAGAGGCCCAATCAATACAAACAAATCCAATTAATAAACCTGTTTCAGAGAACCCTCCTTCGGAGGGCAGGGAGGCTTTGAAACCTGAAATAGTGTTTGATGATTTTGCAAAAATTGATTTAAGAATAGGAACCATTATTGCAGCAGAAAAAGTTGAAAAGGCTGATAAGCTTTTAAAACTTTCTGTTGATTTGGGTTTTGAAACAAGAACCATTGTAAGCGGTATTGCCTTGCATTTTAAACCTGAGGATATTGTAGGTAAACAGGTAACTGTTGTTTGCAATTTAGCTCCGCGTAAAATGCGTGGCATTGAAAGTAACGGAATGATTTTAATGGCAGAAGATAAAAGCGGCAAACTGCATTTCGTAAATCCTGATAATAAGATTGATGAAGGAAGCGGAGTGAGTTAATAAAAGAAAAATGGAAAATAGAAAATAGGAAATGGAAAATAATATTACGACTACCCTACTTTCTATTTTCTACTTTCCATTTCCCACTTCCATTACACTTTTTCAAAACTCACACATTCCTTTAACTCTTTGTCTGTATAGGCTAAATTGTATTGCTTTAAAACATCGTCTGGCACACCATTCCAACGGTTAGGTGTATTACCCGCATAACCCAAATCTTTCACACCAATTTCAGAAGTATAAAAACCGGTAGCCACTAAGTTTCTAAGTAGGCTGAAAAAGCTAACACCCTGCTGCATATTCGGTTTTACTTTCCCTTTTTTTACAACATTACCTTTATCATCTTTATACTCTATTTCAGGCCAAGCAATATCATCAACCATTGCCAATTGTTGTTTACTATCACATTCAACAAAGCTTTTTTCATAACGCTTTATACATTGCAAATCCAGCCAACGCAAACCACCACGTAAAGGAGTTTGCAATTCTGTTTTTTCTTTAACTATATAGCCGATAAACTCGTGCACTTTAGCATCAGAAGCACTACCGCTAATATCATCTTTGGGTATAATAATATCCTGTAAAACTTTAATGGTTTTCATTTCATGCTCTGTAAAAAAATCAGGTTCAGCAGCAATTTTATCATAAGCTGCTTTTTCTTCTTTCATTCTGTCAAGCCCAGCAAAAGCATCTGCTGTGGCTTCAGGCGTTTTTTTATCAGATGGTTTACAGGCATCAACTAATATACCCGATGCAGCAGCACCGATTACTAATGTTTTAATGGATTTTCTTCTGTCCATAGTATTTTTATTTTTTGGTACTAAGCTTTAGAATTACTATTTAACTGCTGTTGCGTCGCACACTTGTACGGCAACAAATATGGCAACTATAAATTCTGTTTCTTCATTTCATCAATAATGTATTCACTTGCTCTCATTGATAATGCAAGAATTGTCCATGTTATATTCTTATCTGCCTGACTAACAAACTGACCACCATCTACACAAAACAAATTCTTACAATCATGTGCCTGACTATACTTATTTAATGCAGATTTTTTGGCATCATTACCCATTCTTACCGTTCCCGCTTCATGAATAATTTTTCCGGGAGTTTCCAAACCATAATTATTGCTTGCATCATCATCGCCACCCCAGGTAATAATGGCTCCCATATTATGCATAATCTCTTTAAAAGTTTCTTTCATGTGTTTTGCCTGATTAATTTCATGCTCACTCCATTTTACATTAAACTTTAAAACAGGTATGCCGTATTTATCAACCACATTAGGGTCAATAGCACAATAATTACTTTCTAATGCAATAGCTTCTCCTCTGCCAGCCATACCAACTCCTGCACCATAAAAGAATCTGTAATCTTCTTTTAAAGAGGCTCCGTAACCGCCCGGTTGTTTGCTTTTTCCATGAATAACATATTTTCCGTTTTGGTTTTCTATACCCCAGCCAAAACCATAGGAAGGCTGGCTCATACCACCCCAATATTCAATATGGTACCCTCTTGGAAAATCTAATTTTTTATTATCTAACCACCACGGACTGTAAATATGCATGCCTCCTACTCCATCTTCATTATAACGTTTTCTGTCAAACAAGGCAGGCAATACACCACCTAACGCAGCCCCTGTACTGTCATGTAAATATTTACCAACCACATTACTGCTGTTTGCCAAACCGTTTGGATGCCGCTGCGATTTTGAATTGAGCAATAACCTTGCACTCTCACAGGCACTCGCAGCAACAATAACTGTTTTACCCATTACCTGATATTCCATCATATCATCCTTATTAACGTAAGATACTCCTGTTGTCAGGCCTTCATCATTCGTTAATACTTCTCTTGCCATTGCATTAGGAATAATATCAACATTACCTGTTTTTAATGCAGGATATATTAAAACATTTGTTGATGAGAAATCAGCTTTCCAGTAACTGCAGTTTCTGTTACATTGTCCGCAGAACTGGCAAGAGCCTCTGTCATTATTAATCGGTTTGGTAAGAATAGATAATCTGGAAGGAATTACTCTTACACCTGCTGTAGTTGCAGCATTCTTGATAAACAACTCATGCAATCTTGGTTTTGGCGGAGGAAGAAAAAAACCATCAGGGTCATTTTCCAATCCTTCATTCGTTCCGAAAACGCCGATGAGTTTATCAACCCTGTCATAGAAAGGTTTTATATCGTCATAACTTATAGGCCAATCATCCCCCAAACCATCAATACTTCTTCTTTTAAAATCTTTGGGACCGAAACGTAAAGAAATCCTGCCCCAGTGGTTGGTTCTTCCACCCAACATTCTTGCACGCCACCAATCCCATTGTGTGCCTTTTTCTTTGGTATAAGGTTCGCCGTCAATCTCCCAGCCCCAATAACAGGCATCAAAATCTCCAAATGGTCTGTGTTTGGTAGAAGCCCCACGGCGTGGACTTTCCCAAGGATTTTTTAGTTGCGTAACATTTTTTTGCGGGTCGTACATGGCACCTGCTTCTATAATGCAAACTTTTAAACCTGCGTTAGCTAAAATGTAGGCAGCCATACCACCACCTGCACCTGAACCCACAATTACTGCATCGTATTTCTTTGACTGTTTTTTAATATTGAATTCGCCCATGGCAAGAATGTTATTTTAGAACTATGAATGTAAGTTGTTTGAATTAATTGAGTGAAAAAATTTCTCCGAAACAGTTGAATAAAAAATAGTTGCATAGCTAACTATTTTTTATTTAGTTTTGATTCTCGCGGAAAACGCTAAAAACGCAGAAATTGGATTTAGAAAATTTATCATATAAAATAAGGAGTGCAATTTTTGAAGTTTTTAAAGAATTAGGACCGGGATTATTAGAAAGTGTTTATGAAATAGCTTTATTGAAAGAGTTAGTATTACTTGGCATTCAAGCGAAAAGCCAGGTTGTAGTTCCTGTGTTTTATAAAGGAGAATATCTAGAATCAGGTTTTAGAATTGATATACTTGTAGAAAATAAAATTATTATTGAAATAAAGTCTATCAAGGAATTAGAAGATGTACATAAAAAACAATTGTTAACTTATTTAAAGTTAAGTGAACTGCAATTGGGTTTTCTTGTAAATTTCAATACTAACCTTATACAAGATAAAGTTTCATTATTCAGAATTGTAAATAATTATCAGCAGTAGTTTTCGCGATTTCAGCGTTTTCTGCGAGAAAATAAAACCATATGAAAAGAACCATTAAAAAAGTAGCTGTATTAGGTAGTGGTGTTATGGGCAGCAGAATTGCCTGCCACTTTGCCGGCATTGGATTGAAAGTTTTATTGTTAGATATAGCCTCCCCCAACCCCTCCGAAGGAGGGGAATTAAAACCTGCTTTGAAAAATAAAATAGTAAATGATGCTTTGGCTGCTGCTTTAAAAAGTAACCCCAGCCCGGTATTTACCAAAGATGTGGTGAAGCATATTACTACCGGCAACTTTGATGATAATATGAAAGATATTGCTTCATGCGATTGGATTATTGAAGTGGTGGTTGAAAGATTAGACATCAAACAACAGGTTTATGAAAAGATAGAACAATATCGTAAAGCAGGAACGCTGATAACATCTAATACATCGGGCATTCCAATCCATTTATTATCGCAGGGAAGAAGTGAAGACTTTAAAAAACATTTCTGCGGCACCCACTTCTTTAATCCACCACGTTATTTAAGATTATTAGAAATTATTCCAACGCCTGATACAGATAAAGAAGTTGTTGACTTTTTAATGCATTACGGTGACTTGTATTTAGGAAAAACAACAGTTTTATGTAAAGATACTCCTGCATTTATAGCCAACAGAATTGGCGTATTCAGCATTATGAGTATTTTTCATATAATGGAAGAATTAAGTTTGAATATTGATGAAGTTGATGCATTAACAGGACCAATTATAGGCAGGCCAAAATCTGCTACTTTCAGAACAGCTGATGTTGTTGGTATTGATACATTAGTAAAAGTTGCCAAAGGCGTTGCCGATAACTGCCCTGCTGATGAAGCAAAAAATATTTTCGATATTCCTTCCTGGTTAGAAAAAATTGTTGCCAATAATTGGTTGGGAGATAAAACAGGGCAAGGCTTCTTTAAAAAAGTAAAAAGTGAAAGCGGAAAAGAAATACTCACTTTGAATTTGCAAACAATGGAATATGCTGCCAGAGTAAAACCAAAATTTGCAACATTAGAAACTGCCAAGCCTATTGAAGATTTAAAAACCCGCATTAAAGCATTAAGTGCAGGAACAGATAAGGCTGGAGAATTTTATCGATCATTCCATTATTCTTTATTTTCATATATCAGTCATCGCATTCCCGAAATAAGTGATGAAGTTTATCGAGTTGATGATGCCATGAAAGCGGGTTTCGGTTGGGAAATTGGTGCTTTTGAAACATGGGATGTTTTAGGGGTTGCAAAAACTGTCGAAGCAATGAAAGCTGCCGGTTATGCAGTTGCCGGTTGGGTTGAAGCAATGTTGGCTTCAGGTGCAACTTCATTCTATAAAGTGGAAGGAGGAAAAAAATTATTTTATGATGTTGCTGCTAAAAGCTATCTGCCACTACCCGGCGGAGATGCATTTATCGTACTAAGTAATAACGCTGATAAATTAGTATGGAAAAATTCAGCATGTAAATTATATGATATCGGCGATGGTGTTGCAGGTTTGGAATGGAGTACTAAAATGAACAGCATTGGTGGAGAAGTATTGGAAGGCATTAATAAATCTATTGCCATTGCTGAAGAAAAATATAAAGGTTTGGTTATTGCCAACGATGGTGCCAATTTTAGTGCAGGTGCTAACGTGGGAATGATTTTTATGTTAGCTATAGAACAGGAATATGATGAGTTGGATATGGCTATCAGAATGTTTCAAAATACTATGATGCGTTTGCGTTATTCATCGGTACCGGTTGTTACAGCACCGCATGGATTAACATTGGGTGGTGGTTGTGAAATGAATTTACATGCAGATAAAGTTTGTGCTGCTGCAGAAACATATATCGGTTTGGTTGAATTAGGCGTAGGCTTAATTCCCGGCGGTGGCGGTACTAAAGAATTTGTTTTAAGAGCCAGTGATGAATTGCATAAAGATGAACCTGAAACCAATACTTTAAAAGACAGATTCTTTGCTATCGCTACAGCAAAAGTGGCAACATCAGCACACGAAGGTTTTGAAATGGGCATTCTTCGTAAAGGCCATGATGAAGTGGTAATGAATTTGGGAAGAAGAATAAGTGAAGCCAAAAAAAGCGTTATTGAATTATATGATGCAGGCTATATAATGCCGCAGCAAAGAACAGATATTAAAGTCTTAGGCAAATTAGGTTTAGGTGCCATGCTTGCAGGAATTAATGGTATGCAGAGAGCTAATTATGCAACAGAACACGATGCTAAAGTTGCCCGTAAATTAGCTTATGTAATGTGCGGCGGATATTTAAGTGAGCCTCAAAATGTATCAGAACAATATCTATTAGATTTAGAAAGAGAAGCATTTTTAAGTTTATGTGGTGAAAAGAAAACTTTAGAAAGAATTCAAAGCGTACTAAAAAGCGGAAAACCTTTGAGAAATTAATTTTTTTTACTATTTTGCCAACAGCACAAACGCTTATAAAGCAACATGAGAAGGGCGTCAGGATTTTTCCTGACGCTTTTTATTTACATGATACTATTGTAAAAATCAATTGCATGTATTACTTTGTTCTTTCACCAAAATGCTTATTATGAAAAAAATCATCTCGCTGTTACTTTTAACAACAATCATCATTTCTTCCTGTAAACAAGAAGAAAAAAAAGAAACTAATGATAAAAAAGAAACTACTGCATCTGTTACGCTTCCGTACCCGATTTTGTATTCATCTGAATTTGAAATCGGCGATAAAAAATTTGCCAAGCTTGTTTTAGATATATGGAAAGATTACGATAATAACACTATTAAAAATTCAGCGGCTTTGTTTGCAGATACAACCCGATTTTATGATGCAAGCGGCAGAATGGTTAAAGGGAAAGACTCAATAATATCAATAATAGATACATACAGAAACAGTATTGCATCTGTAAAAGAAGATGTTTCGGCCATTGTTGTTTTAAAACCTAAAGGCAAAGATGAAACCTGGGTGTGCGTTTGGGGTAAAGAAGTAGATGCTATGAAAGATGGTAAAAAAGATTCAGTCTTTTTACAGGAAAGCTGGATGTTTAATAAAGATGAAAAAGTGGCTAACATTTATCAATATGCAACTAAGCCAAAATAAATTTAGGTTTAGTTAATAAAAATATTTTGCCAAAGCATCGATTTAAGTCGGTGCTTTTTTATTTACATTTATTGCAATGAAAAACAGTTCTATTCTTTACCTCCTCTTATTAATAACCATTTCATCTTTTGCACAAAAAGATTATTCAGGCGTTTACGGAAGCACTTCAAAAGAAAAAAGTAAGTATTTAACTGTAATGAAAATTGATTCAACACATTACAAATTCTGGGCAATAGCTTCCGGTAAAAACTATGCAAATAATCTTGATGGCATCATAGAATTAAAAGCCGATTCTATTCAATATGATTACACAGAAAGCTCTAAAGTTTGTCCTATACATTTTAAATTTTCTCCTACTTATGCGGTAGTATATCCTGAAGCTAATGCAGCATGCAGCTTTGGTTTCGGAAGAAATATTTTCGCCACTTACCTGTTCATTAAAAAACAAAAAATAAAATCAACAGCGTTTACAGACGAATATGTTGATTTTAAAACTTATAGAGTAACAGCAAAAAAATTGAATATCTATGCTGATATTGCTGCCAACAATATAAAAAGCTCCTACTTTATGAAAGGAATAAAATTAATAAGCCCAACCACAAATCAATCCACTCAAGACATGGTGTACATCGAATTTCTGGCGTACACCGGAGATTTTATTTATGGTTGGGTTAAAAAAAGCGATGTAAAACTTATTAAATAAGCAACTGAAGCATCTATCGGTTTCTCAAAAAACTTTACTATCTCTTAAAATATCGCTCATCAGTACATTATTACACATAAAACAGTATAGTAAATCAATAGACAATAGTTTTTTATTTTTGTCGCCAGCTTTATAGCAGCTATTAAGCTACTGTTGCGTCGCACACTTGTACGTTTTGTACTTTATTCAACAAATATGCGATGCTTATTAAATTATGAATAACAGAATTTATTTTGATAATGCAGCTACTACACCTTTAGATACAGCAGTATTAGAAGCGATGATGCCTTATTTAACTAATCACTTCGGCAATCCCTCTTCTATTTACAGCTATGGCAGAGAAAGCAGATTAGCTATTGAGAATGCAAGAAAAAAAGTAGCCAAAATTTTAAATGCACATCCCGCAGAAATATTCTTTACCAGTGGCGGAACAGAAAGCAGTAATACCGCTATTACAGCAGCAGTAAGAGATTTGGATTGTAAGCATATCATCACTTCGTCCATAGAACATCATGCTACATTACATACAGTTGAGCATTTACATTGTAATGATGGTATTGAGATAAGTTATGTAAAACTGTTACCAAACGGGCATATCGATTTGCAGGACTTAGAAAATATTCTTGCGTTAAGCAAAGAGAAATGTTTGGTTAGTTTAATGCATGCTAATAATGAAATTGGCAATATTTTAAACATTCATGCTGTTGGTAATATCTGTAAAAAATACAACGCTGTTTTTCACAGCGATACAGTACAAACAGTTGGCCATTTTCCATTCGATTTAAGAAATACACCTATTCATTTTATTACAGGTGCTGCACATAAATTTCATGGCCCAAAAGGTGTTGGCATATTATACATTAATGAGAATGTAAAAATTAAACCATTTATTAATGGTGGCTCTCAGGAAAGGAATATGAGAGCAGGTACAGAAAACATTTACGGTATAGTTGGTTTTGCAAAAGCATTAGAAATTGCCACAGAGAATTATGAAAAAGAAAGCTCTCATATTAAAAGCTTAAAGCTATATATGAAAGAAGCTTTAGAAAAAAATATAGCCGGTGTTGGTTTTAACGGAGATGTTACAGGCAATAGTTTATACACTGTTTTAAACGTTAGCTTTCCTAAAACAGAAAAAAGTGAAATGCTTTTATTCAACTTAGATATCAACCATATTTGTGCAAGTGGCGGTAGTGCCTGTACAAGTGGTGCAGATGCAGGCAGCCACGTTATAAGAGCTATCAATAATAATCCCAATCAGGTAGCGGTAAGGTTTTCATTCAGTAAGCAAAACACAAAAGATGAAGTGGATATTGTGGTTGAAAAATTAAAAGCATTGATTTAAGTTTTCTTTCACAATCAATTGGCATTAATTATGCTTTATAGTAAATGAAAATATTTTACTATGAAGAAAATACTACCCTTTATTACCGTTAGCATTATTTGCTTGTTTGCATTTTCATCCTGCACTAAAACAGTTCAGGCTCCTTCTCAAACATATGCCGTAACAGGTACTATCAGACCCGGTGACTGGAAAGCCTCAGGCAGTGGCTATTTTGTTTCACTAAATGTACCTGATGTAACCAATAGTGTTTTAAATGATGGTGGCGTTGTAACCTATATTTCATTTGATAACGGTAATACTTATGAAGCATTACCTGAAGTTGTAAACGGTGTTGCTTATGGTACTTACTACAGTTATAGTACTGTAAATATTGATTTGTATTCTGCAACGGGTTCCGGTTCTATTACTGCACCTTCCACAACTATATTAGTGAAAATTCTGATTACTGTTCCATAAATAGTTATTTCTTACAACAATAAAAGGCCTTCACATTAAAAATGTGGGGGCTTTTTTATTTTAGAATGCCATCAAATTAGGATTAATAAAAAAATAAAGCTGAAAATATTTTAATTATTGAAAAATAAGAATACATTTATCCTTAAACCTAAACCATTCATCATGAAAAAAATCATCACGCTTCTTATTTTGGGTATTTGTATTTATGCATGCAAAAGTTCTAATAAAAGTGATGCTTCTTCTACCTTATTTAATTATGAAGTAACAATTGACAAAGACCTTACAAACTTGCCTGCCTTACAATCATTTTGTTTCGGAACCACTACTTCAGATTCCGGTAAGTATTGGTTAATGTTTGGTGGAAGAACTAATGGCTTTCATGGCTTTGGGGGGCAGGAAAACTTTCCTGTAAAAAAAGCGAATACGTATATGTATGTATTTAATACTAAAACCAATAGTTTAGACAGTATAGATGTAAGCTATTTACCAAAAGATTTAAGAGAGCAATACATATCAACCAATATGCAAAACAGACAAGTTGACTCGTTCCTTTATGTTTGCGGGGGTTATGGTGCTAAGAAGGTACTCCTTGATACATTATGGGTAACGCATAACATTATTTCGAGAATCAATATTAATCAAATTGTAAAAGCCATCTTAGCAAAAGATAGTATCGGTATACGCAAGGCTATTGCTTATGATAAAAATGATTTCCTAAAAGCTACAGGTGGAGAATTATATAAAATGCCTGATGGAAAATTTTATTTATTAGTAGGTCATAACTTTAAAGGCAGGTACGCTGATACAAATAAACTTTCACTTAATTATGCCGTTCAGACATATTTAGATGCAGTACATGTGTTTTCATTAATAGAAACTCCTACAAGCGTTACATTGGATACTAAATCTTTCCAAACAATTACAGATGGATTAGTTGATACACTAACGCAATTCAGAAGAAGAGATTTGAATATAGTTCCTTCAGTATTACCAAATGGTAAATATGGTATTACAATCTATGGCGGCGTATTTACTTATGCATCTGGACGCCCTGGTTTTAGCGGTGGCAACCCTTTTAGAAATCCAATTTACATTTACCCGGACTCTTCAAATCCATATAAAATCGATTCAAAGTTCAGACAACTTTGGAATGTTTACTCCGCTCCTAACTTCACTATGTTTGATTCATTAAATAACGGAATGTTAACAACAATATTTGGGGGGTTAGGTGATACGCTTGCTTCGAATATTGGACCGAGTAATAATTTACCAAATGGCCCGGATAGTGCAGCATTTACAAAATTTATTACGACGTTATTTTATAACAATACATCAGGTAATACTACTCCAATTTTTAGTCAAAACCCTATGCCTCATTATGTCGGAGCAGAAGGAGTTTTTATACAGGCAAGTAATTTACCAATTTATAAAAACAATAGTTTGGGAATCGTAAATTATGATCAAATTCCTGTAGGCAAAACATTTGTGGGATATATTTATGGAGGTATTCATTCAGACAGTACTCAGTGGAATAATGTGGTTACAAAAGATACCATTAATAATACTATCCTCCCTTTAAATATAACTTATCCATCAAACAAGGTTTATAAAGTTTATTTAACAAAAGCAGCTACAGACAAAAAATAAATGACAATCACATTTATTAATAAAGAAAGCCCTCATGCGGGGCTTTTTTATTCTCTCCAATAATTTCCCCATAACGCAACTGCTCAAAAACTGCATCTGCCTGTAAAAAATTTATTTTTGCTTTTTGAAATTGAAAGCATAATGAGCAGTAAAGGGAAAGTTTTAGTGGCAATGAGTGGCGGTATTGATAGTACCGTTACTGCATTAATGCTGCATAACGAAGGTTATGAAGTGGTTGGTATAACTATGAAAACATGGGATTATGCCAGCAGCGGAAGCAGTAGCAAAGAAACAGGTTGCTGTAACTTAGATTCATTTAACGACGCTAGGCAGGCTGCCGTACAAAATGGTTTTCCACATTTTATTTTAGATATACGCGAAGAGTTCGGTGATTTTGTAATTGAAAATTTTGTAGAAGAATATTTAGCAGGCAGAACACCTAACCCATGTGTAATGTGCAACACACATATTAAGTGGCGGGCACTGTTAAAACGTGCTGATGCTATGAACTGCGATTTTATTGCAACGGGTCACTATGCAAGTATTCGTAAGCATGATAACGGAAGATATGTTGTAAGTAAAGGTTTAGACGAAACAAAAGATCAGAGTTATGTTTTATGGGGCTTGCAACAGGATTTATTAAGCAGAACTATTTTGCCTTTGGGTAAATATCATAAGAAAGATATCAGGCAAATGGCTGTTGATATGGGTTATCCTGAATTAGCCAAAAAGAGTGAGAGCTATGAAATTTGTTTTGTACCTGATAATGATTACAGAGGCTTTTTAAAAAGACGTGTAGATGGCCTGGAAGAAAAAGTTGATGGTGGTTGGTTTATTGATAAAGCAGGTAAAAAATTAGGCAAGCATAAAGGTTATCCGTTTTATACAGTCGGGCAACGCAAAGGTTTAGAAATTGCTTTGGGTAAGCCTGTGTATGTAACGGCTATCCATCCTGATGATAATGCAGTTGTGTTGGGCGAAGAAGAAGACTTACAACAGAATGATATGTATGTAAGTAAAATGAATTGGATTAAATACGATGGTATTACCGATGGTATGGAAGTAATGGCTAAAATTCGTTATAAAGACAAAGGTGCTTTATGCAATTTGTATAATGATGATAAAGGCATACGTGCAAGATTCTATGAAACTGTAAAAAGTATTGCACCGGGGCAAAGTGCTGTTTTTTATGAAGATGATGATGTAATTGGCGGCGGTGTTATTCAGAGAGGGGAATTGAAGTTTTCCTAAATAAAGCAGCAAACATCGTATCTGCTTTTTTATCATAGCCTTTTAGAAGTTCCATTTTGACTAATTCCAAATGGAATTCTTCTTGTATAAACTCAACCACTGCTTCATTCTCTTGTTTAAATACAGAGCAGGTGATGTATAAAAAATATCCATTCTCCTGTAACAGTTTTATAGCATTACTTACAATTTGCTTTTGCAAGTTTGCGTAGTAGCTTATTTTTTCTTTTTTAAAGCAAAGCAATTGTTCCGGCGTTCTGCCCCAGGTACCGCTGCCACTGCAGGGTGCATCACAGATGATTAAATCGAATTTCGAATTTCGAATTTCGAATGTCGAATTTGAAATATCAGCAATGAAAGAATTATATTTTTTTATCCCTGCTTTAGCAAAACGCCTTTGCAGATTTTGAAGAATAGAAGGTCTTACATCACTTACAGTTAAATCAATATTTCCTAAAATATCTTTGGCTAAAATTGATTTACCGCCGCTGGCTGCACAACAATCCCAAACTTTGAATGACTGATGAAAGATAACAGATGATAACAATTCTTGAACTCTTTGAGATGAATAATCCTGTACTACAGCTTCTTCATCAATAATAATTAATTCATCAACTTTTGTAGTGTTGGCTAATGCAATACAATTGTTTGCTGTTTGCTGAAGCGAAATGTTGGCTTCTGTTAATTTATTTATTACCTGTTTCTCTTTGCCTGGTCGTATTCTTAAAAATAAATCAGGTTGAATAAGATGAGATTGAGCAAAATTCTTTGCTTCAATATCATTACTTAATTCATCAATAAAAGGGAAAATATTATCAGTAGAAAAATTTTGAAATTGAGTTTCAATAAAATTCAATCGTCCATGCAAACTCTTAACCCAATTGGTTTTCCAGGCTTCAGAAAATAAATCATTCCACTCATTTCTTATTTCATCATTACATAGAAATAGAGCAGCTTTTATATGTTCTTCAAATGAAATATCGGTAATACCATTACCTAAACGATAATAACTAAAACACAAATTGGAGATTTGTTTTCTATCCTTACTACCGAATTTTTTATTGGCTGAAAAATAGTTTTTTAAATAAGCAGACAAAGGCATGTCGCCTTGATATTGCTCAATAATTTTTTTGGCAGATTGTATATGCTGATGAATAAAACTCATACAGCAAAATAAAGCTAAGTTCTTATTTCTGTATTTTATTTATAGAAGTAAGTATAAGTAGCTGTGCTTGGGTAAACCGGCGTGCTGCCTGTTGCTGAAAATGCTATAGTAGCTGGATAATTAGCAGCATTATAAGTATAAGAATAAGTGGCACTGCTTGTTGTTGTACTTGAAGAAACAAAAACAGAATTAAAACTGGTTATATTATTTTTTGTTACGCCTGTTTCTTGTCCTAAATAAATCATTTCATTACCGAAATCTAATGGATTGCTCTTAGTATCATAGTTAAAAGTAAAATCACCGGTTACACTTGTAGTTCCGGTAATAACAACATGTATAGCACTTGTATTTCCATTACTATCATAAGTATAGGTTATTGTAGAGTATTGACTATATGGAGAAAGTCCATCAATTTGAGAATAAGATTTATATCCTGTAATCGTATTTCCATTATAAGCAAAAACAATGCTATCTCTATAAATTACGCCCCCTCCCACATCCTGTTTTGCCACTTCATAATCACAATTATTTGAACCTGTAGGATAATGTAAAACATGCAACACGCCTGAGCTTGCAGGAGTAGAATTTGTTATTGTTTGTTGTGTAAACTGTGCAATATTACCGTTGCTATTTCTTGTTATAACATAATTAATTGTTTTTGTATTTGTATAAGTTGGTCTTATTGTTTTCGAATTGAAAGACATTGCAGACAATTTATTATTGCTATCATAACTGTAATTATCCACTTCAACTGTATCAGTTCCTGAAACACCCACAATTTTAACAACTAAAGCTCCTGTAGCATTTCCACTATTACTACCTCCACCACCTGTTGTTGGTGGTGTATAAGTATAACCGGGAATAGTATATGATTTTTGACAAGAAGTAAATATCAGCGTTGAAAAAATAATTAATAAAAAAGCGTACAATTGTTTCATAAGCAAAATTGTACGCTGAAAATAAGTGGTTATTTTATAATAAACAAAAAGCCTTAATTATAATTCTAATAAAGTTTTTACCGGGTCTTTACCTATCAATAGCAAAGCAGGGTTTTCCAATAATTCCTTTACTCTAACTAAGAAGCTTACACTCTCTCTTCCATCAATAATTCTGTGGTCGTAGCTTAATGCTAAGTACATCATTGGTCTTACTTCTACCTTACCATTTATGGCCATCGGCCTCTCCTGAATTTTGTGCATACCTAATATGGCACTTTGCGGAATATTTATTATCGGCGTACTCATTAAGCTTCCGAATACACCACCGTTTGTTATAGTAAATGTTCCGCCGGTTAATTCATCTGCTGTTAACTTACTGTCTCTTGCTCTGGCTGCCAATTCAACTACTTTCTTTTCAATATCAGCCATGCTAAGGCTTTCCACATTTCGTATCACAGGTACTGTTAAACCTCTTGGTGTACTTACTGCAATAGAAATATCTGCATAATCATGATATACCAATTCATCTCCGTCAATGTATGCATTTACTGTTGGCCATTCACTTAAAGCAATCGCACAGGCTTTTGCAAAGAAACTCATGAAGCCTAAGTTTACACCATGTGCTTCTTTAAATTTATCCTTATGTGTTTTTCTCGCTTCCATTATAGCAGTCATGTCAACCTCATTAAAAGTGGTTAACATTGCTGTGGTATTTTTTGCCTCAACCAATCTTCTGCTGATGGTTTTACGCAGGTTACTCATTTTTTCATTACGCACATTTCTGCTGAATAATGCTGCACCGGCAAAAGCTTTTTTACCCGGATTAGATAAAGCATCCAACACGTCATTCTTTAAAATTTTTCCGCCAAAACCACTTGCTTCAATTTTATTTACATCAACTTTTTTATCTGCGATAATGGCACTCGCAACGGGTGTTGCTTTAACGCCCCCATCCCCTGAAGAGGTGTTATTAGATGGTTCAGCAGGCTTTGCTACTTGTGTGCTTTTTTTATCTTCTATCTTCTCGCTACTAACTTCTTTTTTTTCACTTGCAGGTTTCGCAGCGGTTTCATCAATCTGTGCCAATAAACTTCCAATGGCTATAGTATCTCCTTCATTAGCCAATTGTTTTAATGCACCTGCCTGTTCAGCATTTACTTCAAAAGTTGCTTTTTCACTTTCTAATTCTGCAATCACTTCATCACGTTCAACATAACTGCCTTCTTTTTTTACCCATTTTAAAAGTGTTACTTCACTTATAGATTCGCCAACTGATGGCACTTTAATGTCAATCATAAAATATTATAAATAATTCTTTGTAATCGTCTTTTGTTTTTCATGGCATCATCGTTGCGTCGCACTCTTGTACGTTCTCTTCACTATTCATCAAATACTAAAAGCAGTATTTAAAATTTCAGCCTGTTCCTGTGCATGCACTTTTGAATAGCCAGTAGCCGTTGCTGCACTTGCATTCCTGCTTATAATTCCGAAATTGATATTTTTCAGATTCATCTTTAAAAAACTTGCAGCACCCATATTTAAAGGTTCTTCCTGTACCCAGAACCAGGTTGCTTTATTATATTTTTTATATAAAGCTTCCAATTGATTTTGAGGCAACGGATATAACTGTTCAACTCTTATTATTGCTATATCTTTTCTGTTTTCTTTTTGCTGCTTTTCAATTAATTCAAAAGCAATTTTTCCTGTACAGAATAATACTTTCTTTACAGTATTGGCGTCTTCAATCAGTGCATCATCTAATACTTCTTTAAAGCCGCCTTCTGCAAACTCATGAATATAACTGTAGCTTCCTGCATAACGTAAATATGCTTTCGGTGAAAAGTTAATCATCGGCTTACGGAAAGGCCACGCCACTTGTCTTCTTAGTGCATGAAACAAATTAGCAGCAGTTGTAATATTAGTTATCACCAAATTCAATTCGGCACACATTTGTAAATAACGTTCCATTCTTGCACTGCTATGCTCAGGACCCTGCCCTTCATAGCCATGTGGCAATAACATAACAATACCGTTCATGCGTTGCCATTTCTGTTCACCGGCACTGATAAATTGGTCAATTACAGTTTGGGCACCATTGCTGAAATCTCCAAACTGTGCTTCCCATAATACCAAAGAATCAGGATTGGCTAAAGCATAACCGTATTCAAAACCAAGCACTGCATATTCACTCAACAAAGAATTATAAATACGAAATTTTTGTTGGCCTTCCTGCAAATCTTTTAAACGGTTATATCCTTTATTGGTTACTTCATCTCTTAAAACAGCATGCCTGTGGCTGAATGTACCGCGTTTAACATCCTGTCCGCTCATTCTTACTACTTTTCCTTCCGTAACTATTGATGCGTAAGCTAATAATTCGGCGGTAGCCCAATCTATTTTTTGTTCAGTTTCTAATAATTTAATTTTATCCTGCAATAGTTTTTCAATCTTTTTTAAAGGATGAAACTCTGCAGGCCATGTCATAATACCTTTAAATAAAGTTCTTAACCTTTCTTCTGAAACAGCCGTTTCAGGAGACTTCAGAAAATCTTCTGCGGTTGCTTTTCTTAACTTTTTCCAGGATAATTCAGGTGCCTGATAATTATAAGGCAACGGATTTTGTTTTACTTCATCTAACCTTTCCTGCAAATCTGCCCAGAATTTTTTCTCCATTTCTTTCGCTAAATCCTGTGCATCTGCCTCTCCGTGTTCTATTAAATATTTTGTGTATACTTCTCTCGGGTTAGGATGTTTATCAATTAAAGCATACAACTGAGGTTGCGTGTATTTGGGGTCATCACCTTCATTATGACCATGACGGCGATAACAAACCATATCAATAAAAATATCGCTGTTAAATTCCTGACGGTACTGTGTTGCAATCTCAGCACATTTAACTACTGCTTCTGCATCATCTCCGTTAACGTGTAATACCGGAGCCTGAATCATTGCAGCGGCTGAAGTACAATAATCACTGCTTCGTGCATCATCAAAATCTGTTGTAAAACCAATTTGATTATTGATTACAAAATGAATAGTTCCGCCGGTATAATAACCTTTCAGATTACTCATTTGTAAAATTTCATACACAATGCCTTGCCCTGCTACAGAAGCATCGCCATGAATCAGTATCGGAAGAATTTTGTCGTAATTACTGTCGTATAAAACATCGGCTTTACTTCTTGAAAAACCAAGAACAACCGGGTCAACCGCTTCTAAGTGTGAAGGGTTGGGCATTAATTTTAAATGAACGTTCTTACCATCGTGTGTTGTTACTTCACTGCCATAACCCATGTGGTATTTAACATCGCCACTACCCATAGTTTGGTCAACTTTAGCAGTTCCTTCAAACTCACTGAATATTTGCTCATAAGTTTTTCCCATTATGTTGGCTAACACATTCAATCTTCCTCTGTGTGCCATTCCTATTACCACTTCTTCAACGCTGTTATTGGCTGCTGTACCAATAATAGCATCTAAAGCAGCAATAGTTGTTTCTCCACCTTCTAATGAAAAACGTTTTTGACCGATGTATTTTGTGTGCAAAAATTTTTCGAACATTACCCCCTGATTCAACTTCTCTAAAATTCTTTTCTTTTTATCCAACGGCAAAGGTTCATGTACATTTCTTTCCATTGCCTGAACAAGCCAATCAACCTTCTTCTGATCACTCACGTATTTATATTCTATACCAATATTGCTGGCATAAGATTTTTTAAGTTGAGCGAGAATATTACGAAGTGTTGTTTTACCTAAACCTAATAAATTACCTGCATTAAACTCTTCATCTAAATCAGCTTCTGTAAAACCGAAGAATTCTAAATTTAAATTAGCATGTCGGTCTTTTCTTTCGCGGATTGGATTTGTTGTTGCAATTAGATGCCCCTTATTTCTATAGCCCAGAATCATTCTGTAAACACTTATTTCCTTTTGCCAATTGAACGAAGTTTGGCTTGTTGAAACAGCAGAGCTACTCTGAACGGTAGTTTTATTGCTGCCATTGCTTACAGCAAAATCAAAGCCTTCAAAGAACTTTTTTAAATCGGGGTCAACAGAAGCCGGATTGGCTGCAAACTCTTTATACAAATTTTCTATAAAAGAGGGGTGCGAATTGGTGATGTAAGAAAAATCCTTCATGATGGAATTTAATAACCTGTATGTAAATGGTTCGCAAATATCGTATTTTGAGAACAGAAAAAAACCCCTAATTCATAGAAAATGAATTGTTTTATAACAAATTTTGAAAGAAATTTTTCTATTTAGCATCATACCATTACTTTTGCCGTCCGAAAAAAATTAATAATGGCAAACCATTCAGCTACTAAAAAAGATACCAGACAAGCCGCTAAACGCAGAGACAGAAATAAATATTACGGAAAAACAACCCGTAATGCAATACGTGATTTAAAAGCTACTTCAGAAAAGGCTGCTTATGATGAGAAATTGCCTGAAGTTGCTTCTATGATTGATAAGCTGGCTAAACGTGGTGTTATTCATAAAAACAAAGCTGCTAATTTGAAAAGCAAATTGGCTAAGAAAAAAGCTTAATAAAATATTTAATCAGAAATTTTACAATCCCGCTCTACAGCGGGATTTTTTATTTTTTATTAATGTTGAATACAACACAAAACCTGTTTACATCGGGTTCTGATGGATTATAAGTTAGCTCCCCCCTATGCATATTGATTATTCGTTTAGCAATTGACAGGCCTAAACCAAAGCCTTTTATCTTAACTGCATTGCTGCTTCGGAAGAATGGCTGCATTAAATGCTGAATATCTTCTTCAGGAATTAAGTTGCCATTGTTTTCAAAATTAATACGTATTTCACGCCCCGTATTTTCAAAGTTGATGTATACTCTTTTATTAAAAGAATAGATAACAGCATTCTTTATTAAGTTGGTAAACGCAGCTTTTAACAATGCATCATTTATTGGCAGCAACAATTGCTTTTCATCGGTTGGATATTCTTTGAATGAAAAGGAAATATGTGCAGGCGGATATATTTTTTTAGCTGTTGCAATGGCATCAAATATTACTTCATCAACTCTTAGCAACGGAAGAAAAGTAAATGCTTCAAGCTTTTCATACTGTGATAATAATAGCAATGAATTGGTTAATTCAATTAAGGATAGTTGTTCTTCTTTTAATGAATTGAGTATTTGTTTAAACTCTTCAGGATTAATGTTTTTATTTAATGTTGCTTCTGTTTGTGAAAGCATGGTTGTTAAAGGTGTTCTTAACTCATGCGAAGCATTATGCACAAAACTTCTTTGAATTTCAAAAGCATTATTTAACCTGTCGAGCATTTCATTAAAAAACTTTGTTATTGCATATAATTCATCTTTTGACTTTTTTTCAGGCAGCCTGTCATTTAAGTTTAGTTCTGTTGTTTTTTGCATTTGTTTACTTAATTCAGCCAGCGGCTTAAAAGCCTGTTTTACAAAAAAGAAAGAAAATATTGCACTTGTGGAAACCGCACCCAAAAAAACAAAAAATAAAATCCATTTTAAATTCTCCATTTTTATAAATCCAATCACATCTACACCGGAAGAAATAATATAGTATTTTGTATCGGGTATGTAAGAACAAACAAACTGCCTGCTGGCTTCCTGAAAACGGTATTCACCTTTTTCTTTTATGAAAGACAGAAAAGGTTTATCATTTCTGTAATGCATCGTATCAGGCAGTTTATCAATAAGGCCTCCTGACGAATCTAAAATGGCAATACATTCATCATAAAGGGTATTATTACGAAGACCTTGTATTATTTTTAAAGCTACTGCATGTCTTTTATCAGGAAAACGATTGGTAAATACATATAACTCAGAGCCTTCTATTTTAACCCGTTCATAAAAATCATTTTCCCGGTAATTTGCATAGATTAAATAAATAGTTACACATGAAATAGAAAGAATAATGCCTACAAAAACAGTAAACACCAAGGCAAATCTTAATTTAAAATTCATGTAACTTATTTAATGAAATAACCGAAACCCGCTTTCGTTTGTATTAATTTTTCATCGAAAGGTTTATCAATTTTGTTGCGGAGAAAGCTAATGTATACTTCAATAGTGTTGGTACCGGTGTCAAAATTCAAATCCCATACTTTACCCATAATTTCCTGCTTTGAAATTACTTTGCCCTGATTTTTTGCCAGCAATGCCAATAACGAAAATTCTTTTGCAGTTAATGGAATGGTTATTCCGCTACGTTCAACTGTTTTTGTTTTAAAGTTGATTGATAAATCATGAATATTCAAGATATTATCATCACTTAAAGAAGTCCTTTTCAAAGCAGCTTTAATTCTCGCCATCAATTCATCAAAATGAAAAGGCTTAACTATATAATCATCTGCACCTAATTTAAAAGCATCAACTTTGTCTTGTATTTCACCTAAGGCTGTTAGCATTATCAGAGAAATATTAGCATCTTCATTTCTGAGAATTTTACATAACTCCATTCCGCTTTTGCCCGGTAAATTAATATCTAATAAGGCTAAAGAATAATTGTGCTTTGTAAAAAGCTCCAATGCTTTTAAGCCATCACCAACTGCATCAACGGTATAACCAACAAATTCAAGCTCGTCTTTAATAACCGTTGCCAGTTTAATTTCATCTTCCGCCAATAAAATTCTGAATTGATTTTCCATTTGTTATATTGCCTTATCAATATCAATATTAATGAAAAAATTTACTACTTTATTTTTTATTGTTTTTGTATCGCTGAATATAAATGCACAATCTTTTCAAACTGTATTCGAAAAGTCTGATGGAAAGCAGTCTGCTACTTATTTTGAATGCATTGCCTTTTACAAAAAATTAGCCGCTGTTAACAGCATAATTACTATAAAAAATTTTGGATTAACAGATGCCGGCTATCCGTTAGAACTGGTTTTAGTAAGCAGTGATAAAAGCTTTAATCCGCAGCAATGGCAACAGAAATTAGTAGTGTTGGTAAATAACGGCATTCACCCCGGAGAGCCCGATGGTATTGATGCCAGCATGTTATTGATTAGAGATATTGCTACAAAAAAGATTGCACTTCCTTATAATATTGTATTGGCAATAATTCCTGTTTATAACATCGGTGGCAGTTTAAACAGAACAGCTTTTTCGCGTGTAAATCAAAACGGGCCTGAAGCGTATGGTTTCAGAGGCAATGCCCAGAATTTAGATTTAAACAGAGATTTTATTAAATGCGATAGTAAAAATGCCAAAGCTTTTACTACAATTTTTCATTGGCTGAATCCCGATATTTTTATAGATAATCATGTTAGTGATGGTGCAGATTATCAACATACTATGACAATGCTTACCACTCAGCATAATAAATTAGGTGGCGAAGTAGGCAAATATTTACATGATGTTTTTGAGCCTTCTTTATATAAAAGCATGCAACAAAAGAAATGGATGATGTGCCCTTATGTAAATTTTGAAATGGGTAACCCTGATAAAGGTTGGGATGCTTTTTACGATGCTCCGAGGTACAGCAGTGGCTATGCTGCTTTATTTCAAACTATTGCATTTGTACCCGAAACACATATGCTGAAACCTTTTGCAGACAGGGTTAAAAGTACTTATGCTTTTATGCAATCTGTTATTGAAGAAGGAAGTAAACAGGCAACCACTATTAAACAAAAAAGAAAAGAAAGTATCAATGCGGTAAAACAACAAACAAGTTTTGCGGTACAATGGAAAGTTGACAGCTCAAAAATTGATACCATAAATTTTATGGGTTATGAAACAGGTAAAAAAATAAGTGATGTTACCGGCATGAACAGGCTGTTTTACGACCATAATAAACCGTTTACCAAGCCTGTAAAATTTTATAATTACTTTATTGGAACTAAGGTAGTTACTAAACCTAAAGCATACATTATTCCGCAGGGTTGGTGGGCTGTAATTGACTTATTGAAATTGAATAATGTGCATCTGCAACAACTGAAAAATGATTCTGTAATTGAAGTCACAGCTTATCATATTGATAATTATAAAACAAGCCAAAGAGCTTACGAAAAACATTATACACACAGCGATGTAGCCGTTAGCACTAACCAACAAAAAATAAAATTTTTAAAAGGGGATTATATTATTTATACAGGGCAAAATGCTGATAGATTTTTAGTTGAAACTTTAGAACTGGAAGCTTACGACAGTTATTTTGTATGGAACTTTTTTGATGCAGTGTTACAACAAAAAGAAGGTTACAGCAACTACCGTTGGGAAGATGTTGCGGGTGTTTATTTACAACAACACCCCGAATTAAAAGAGAAGCTGGAAGCTAAAAAGAAAGCTGATACCAGCTTTGCCAACAATGCTAATGCACAGTTAGACTTTATTTATAAGAACTCGCCTTACTATGAACCTGCACATTTAAGATACCCGGTGTATAGATTGAATTAAAAATAGAATTTAATTTTCAGTAATCCTCTTAATATTTCCACTGCCTGCAATATGCTGGTCAATTGTTGGGTTGCCTTTATAAAATACATCCCCACTGCCTGCAATATGTATTTCTAATTTATTGGCTGCATCAACTTTTGCATACCCGCTACCCGCAATATGCACTTCTGCATTTTCAGATTTTAGGTTTTCAGCCCTATAATTACCATTACCTGCAATCTCTGCCTCCTGAGTTTTTGTTTCACCACTAATAATGATATCGCCGTTACCTGCAATACTGCTTTTTACTTTTGGTGCATTTACCTCTAAGCTTGCATTACCACTACCTGCAATACCTACTTCTAAATAATCGCCACCTGTAAATTTGGTTTTACCAATAACATTGCCACTGCCTGCTAACTTAACAGCTTCTAACTTATCTGTTGAAACAGTAACTTTTATTTGATTGGCTGTTGATAAATGATAGCCCTCTTTGGTTTTAATAACCAACCAGCCATCTTCATTATAAGTTTCGATATAGGGTAAAAGATTATCGTCTGCCTCAATTTTTAATGAAGTACTACTGCCTTGAGAAAGCTCTACATCGTAACTGCCTGCCAACTTAATTTTTTGTGCAGAAGAAATATTCCTGCTTTCGGTACGAGGGTTTCCATTGCCTTTTATAGGTTTGCCTATAAACTGACAGGAAGCGAAAAATGCAGTAAGAATAACTGTTAGTGTTAGTAGCTTTTTCATGTGATGGCTTGTTTGTTGCAAAATACGCATTTTTTAGTGCTGATTGAAAATGTATGTGTAGACGCGATAAACTAAAAATACCGCCTCACTGTCAGGTTTTATATGCAGCTTCGTCATTAAGCACAATAGTGGAAAAGTCAATTATGTACTAAAGCACTATGCGTTTTACATTTGGTATTATTATTGGCTGCATAGTGAACAGAAAGTACAAGTGTGCGACGCAACAGAAGCTTAATTAATAATTAATTGCTAAGTACACAATTAATAATAAAAATTAAATAATAAAAAATGGCTTTAGAATTTACAGACGCAAATTTTGAAACAAGTGTTTTAAAAAGCGACAAACTTACTGTGGTTGATTTTTGGGCTGAGTGGTGCGGACCATGCCGTGCAATAGGCCCTGTTATTGAAGAATTAAGTAAAGAATATGCAGGTAAAGTAAACGTTGGTAAAGTAAATGTTGACAATAACCCCAGCGTAAGTACGAATTACGGTATTACTTCTATTCCCGCTATCTTATTTATTAAAGATGGTAAAATAGTTGATAAACAAATTGGTGCAGTACCTAAGAATGTGTTAGACAAAAAAATTCAGGCACACTTATAATTGAATTGATACCCTTTGTTAAAAAAGTTCCTGCTAAGTTTTAGTCGGAACTTTTTTATGCTTTGAACACAGCCACTACTCTTTTTAAAAGGTTTTTCATTTTCATTGAAGTAGATATAACAGGCTCGGGTAAAAGCCCGCCGTATGGTTGCCCCATTCTTAAATAATGTTTGGTGAATGTACCTGCTGTCATTCCCCATTTTAAAATGTATCTGTAATAAGCTTTATGCTTTTTAAATCTTCCGGTAGATTTTGAACCGAAATGATATACTCTGCTTTTGGCAACACCTTTAAAAATGCGAACACCTGCATGCCATAACTTCATAGCAACATCAGGATCTGAATAATGAGCAGGAGAAAATTCTACACTGTATCCGCCGATTAAATCCCAAAGGCTTACATGCATTACACTCGGGCTCCAACTGCCTGCCTGCCAATCTTCTTTTTCAAGAGAAGCATATTCTTTAAGCAATAATTCTTTGTTGAAAGATTGAATATCTGTACCGTAATCTTTATGAATAATGCAAGGGTTACCTGCATAAGGTTCAATACCTGTTCCGTTTAAGAAAAACATGTTATGGCCTATTTCTTTTATGGCATCCATTAAATACTTATCCCAATCCGGTAACACATACATATCGTCATTCAAATAAACCATATACGCTGTTTTAACCAATTGGCGGGATGCATTTAAAGCATAACACAATCCGATATTATTGTTGCTGTACGTATAATCAACATCAGGTTGTTGTTTTACCCAATCTAAAGAACCATCTTTCCCTTCATTAATATGAACTATGATTTGATGTTTGTAAAATGAATGTTGGCGAATACTTTCAACTGCATTGATTAAATAAGGTAAATTATTCCAGGAAGGTATTAATACTGAGAACTGCAGGTTATCTTCTTTTATTCTATTTATAAACTGAATGTTTTCAATCATGGCTCAAAAATGAGATAAATTTTGCAGATTGATGCCGATTGGCTTTTAGCTTCTATCTTAGCTTTTTTCAGATGGCTAAAAACTAATATTATGCGTTGCAGGTTTTGCAGTAAAACAATTGATACTACTTTAATAGACTTAGGGCATACGGCTGTTTCTAATGCTTTTTTAAAAGCAGATGATTTAAACAAAGCTGAAGTTACTTATCCTTTAAAAGTATTGGTTTGCGATAATTGTTTTTTGGTACAGGTTGATGAATTTCAAAAAAGCAATGAAATTTTTACCGAAGATTATGTTTATTTTTCTTCTGTAAGTGAAGGCTGGTTAAAGCATGCAAAAGCTTATGTAGCAAAGGTTACAGAGCGTTTTAATTTAAATGAACGATCTTTAGTTACAGAAATTGCCAGTAACGATGGCTATTTACTACAATATTTTAAAGAAAGAAATATTCCCTGTTTAGGAATAGAACCAACTAATAGTACAGCACAATTATCTATTGCTAAAGGCATTGAAAATGTAATTGATTTTTTCGGAGAAGATTTAGCTGTTCGTTTAAAAAAAGAAGGCAGACAAAGTGATTTGATTTTAGGGAATAATGTGTTGGCCCATGTACCGGGTTTGAATGATTTTGTAAGAGGTTTAAAAGTATTATTAAAACCAACCGGTATTATGACTTTTGAGTTTCCGCACTTTATGAAATTAATTGAGAAGAAAGAGTTTGATACCATTTACCATGAACACTTCTCTTATTTTTCTTTCTACTTTATTTGTAATCTATTTAAGTTTCATGGTTTTGAAGTATTTGATGTTGAACAGTTAGAAACTCATGGTGGTTCTTTACGTGTTTACATTAAACATAAAGAAAATGAAAAGCAGGTTGTTGAAAATACTGTTACAACCTTATTAAATGAAGAATTAAAAGCAGGTGTAAACAAAATAGATTTCTATAAAGGCTTTCATGAAAAAGCGGTTGATATAAAAAATAAATTCCTGCTTTACATTTTAGCAGAAAAACAAAAAGGCAAAAAGATTATTGCTTTTGGTGCTGCTGCTAAAGGCAACACTTTTTTAAATTACTGCGGAATAAAAAGTGATACTATTGAATGCGTTATTGATGATACACCTTATAAACAAAATAAGTTTTTACCGCAAAGCCATATTCCTGTTGTATCCCGCGACTATCTTAAAAATAATAAGCCGGATATTATTGTTATTCTTCCATGGAATTTTAAAAATGAGATTATTGAGAAGTTAAGCTTTACTAAAGAGTGGGGTTGCCAATTAGTTACTTATATCCCAGAGTTAGAAATTAACTAAGTGTAAAAGCTATTTGAATCTTTCAACTAATGTTTTGATTGTTTGAGAAACATTTTGTTAACTTCATAGCTTTACTAAACAACTGCTATATGGGTATTAAGTTTCGCCTTACGCTGATGAGTTTTCTTCAATTTTTTGTTTGGGGTGCATGGCTAATAACAGTAGGAAATTACTGGTTCGGAACGAAACAATGGAGCGGAGCTACTTTCGGTGAAGTCTTTTCTACGCTTGGTATGTCCTCTATCATTATGCCTGCAATTGTTGGCATCATTGCAGACAAGTTTATGAATGCAGAACGGTTATATGGTATTTTACATATTCTTGGCGGACTTGCATTATTTTATCTTCCGCTGGCTGAAAACCCTACCGCATTTTACTGGACGGTTTTTGCAGCTATGCTTTGCTACATGCCCACTATTGCACTATCAAATTCTGTTGCTTATTCTATTTTAAAAAGCAATAATTACGATGTTGTAAAAGTGTTTCCGCCAATTAGAGTTTGGGGTACAATTGGTTTTATTGCAGCTATGTGGTTAACAAATTTATCAGGCAATAAGGCTTCTGCAAACATGTTTTATATTGCCGCAGCATCTGCCATAGTATTAGGTATTTATTCATTCACCTTACCTAAATGCCCTCCTCAAAAATTAATTTCAGCTAATGCTACAACAGCAGAAAAATTAGGGTTAAATGCTTTTAAATTATTCGGTACTTATAAAATGGCTTTGTTTTTTATTTTCTCAATGTTCTTGGGTGCAGCATTACAATTAACCAATATGTATGGCGACGTATTTCTTTCTGAGTTTGCAAAGAATCCGCTTTATACAAATTCATTCATGGTTAAGTATTCAACCATCATTATGTCTATTTCTCAAATGAGTGAGACATTGTTTATTCTCGCAATTCCTTTTTTCTTAAAAAGATTCGGAATAAAAAATGTGATGCTTATTTCAATGCTGGCTTGGGTTTTACGCTTTGGCTTATTTGCTTACGGCAACCCCGCAGAAGGTTTATGGATGATAATTTTATCATGCATTGTTTATGGAATGGCATTCGACTTTTTTAATATCTCCGGTTCTTTATTTGTTGAAACAAATACTGATTCATCTATTCGTTCAAGTGCACAGGGTTTATTTATGATGATGACGAATGGCTTTGGTGCATTTTTCGGCGGATTGGTAAGTGGTATTGTGATAGACAGATTCTTTACACATGATGGCGAAAGAAGTTGGCAAGGTATATGGCTTTCATTTGCAGGGTATGCTTTAGTAATTGCCATTTTGTTTGCATTTATGTTTAAACACAAACATAACCCGAGAGAAGTAGCAACGGTAAGTCATTAAGCCATTTACCTGTTCGGTAATAAATGATACCTGTTTCTTTATTAATTGAGGAATATCATTCAGCAAATCTTTGTACGCAACTTATCTTTGCATTCAAATTTGTTGAATATGCAAGGAACAGCTCAGGTGCAATCTATCATTTCAAATACTTCAGATAAAGAACTTCAGTTAATAGGCGAAAAAGTAATCAACCATCAACGCATCAGCTTTGATGATGGCGTTTATCTTTTTGAGAAAGCTTCTCTCCCGTTTGTTGGTGCATTAGCCAATTTTGTTCGTGAACAAAAGCATGGTAATAAAACTTATTTCAACAGAAACTTTCATATTGAACCTACCAACGTTTGTGTGTTTGATTGTAAGTTTTGCTCATACTCACGTTTATATGCTCATAAAGAAGAAGGTTGGGAATTAAGTATTGATGACATGTTGAACATTGTAAAAAAATATGATGGCCAACCGGTTACAGAAGTACATATTGTTGGTGGCGTTCACCCGAAAATGAACTTGTATTTTTTTGTGGATTTATTAAAAGCTATTCATGCACACAGACCTGATTTACATTTAAAAGGTTTTACCGCTGTTGAGTTAGATTATATGTTCCGCAAAGCAAAAGTTAGTGTTGATGAAGGCATGAAAATTTTAAAAGATGCGGGCTTACAATCATTACCGGGCGGTGGTGCTGAAATATTTCATCCTGAAATCCGCCAACAGATTTGTGAAGATAAGGTTGATGCAGATGGTTGGTTAAACATTCATAAAGCAGCTCATAAAGCAGGTATGCATAGCAATGCAACTATGTTATTTGGGCATATTGAAAAATACCGTCACAGAGTTGACCATATGGAAAGATTGAGGCAATTGCAGGATGAAACAGGTGGCTTTAATACATTTATTCCTTTGAAGTTCAGAAACAAAGACAATGATATGAGCCATGTTGCAGAAAGCTCTGTTGCAGAAGATATGAGATTGTATTCCATTGCCCGTTTATATATGGATAATTTCCCTCATTTAAAAGCCTATTGGCCTATGTTGGGCAGACAGAATGCTCAGTTAAGTTTAAGCTTTGGTGTGAATGATTTGGATGGAACGATTGATGATACTACCAAAATTTACAGCATGGCAGGCAGTGAAGAACAAACGCCAAGTATGAATACTGAACAGTTGGTTACGCTTATTAAGCAGGTAAAACGCCAACCTGTTGAACGCGATACTTTGTACAATGAAATTAAAGATTACAGTAATTTTATTTGGAGTGAAGAAATAAACGCATCGTTAAATTAAGCAATATAAGCTCCTGTAATTTCATCGCCTTCCACTTCCACAATAATATTATCCTGTAAAGTGGTGGCTACAGATAAACCTACAAAATCAGGTTTTACAGGAAAGAGTTTGTGCATTCTTTCAACCAATACCAATGTTTGTATCCGCTTAGGATGAAATGCCAGCAAGGGTTTCAGAGCATACAACAAAGTCTTTCCGCTATTGGCAACATCATCAACCAATAAAATATTTTTATCGTTAAAGTCTAACTGTTTGCTTAAAACAATATCAACAGGTTTGGTTTTATCAAGTGTTATATTAATCGTTTCAACAGGTACAGAAATATATTGTTGAATCAGTAAACTTATTTTATCTGCTATTACCATTCCGCTGTTGCGGATACCGATAATAATTAAAGATGCATCATCACCTTGCAAATGTTCTGCAACTTCTAAAGCCAATCTTTCAATTTTATAAGTTGCTTGTGCAGTATCTAAAAGATAGTTTTTTTGTACCATAGCTCAAAGTAAAAACAAAGCTTGCAATTGTAACCAACAATTTAAAACTTTAATGTTATGGCTTACCTTAGCGGCATAACTGAAACATATGCAATACCTGCCTCAAATTGCTTTTATAATACTTACTGCCGTTGCCGTTTATTTATTCAGCAAAAAAGCCCGAGAAATAAAAAGAAATATTTTATTAGGAAGAGAGGAAGACCTGACTGATAATAGAAATTTACGTTGGAAAAATGTTTTATTACTGGCTTTCGGGCAAAAGAAAATGTTTAAAAACCCATTGGTTGCCGTAATGCACTTTTTTGTATATGCAGGTTTCATTATCATTAATATCGAAGTGTTGGAAATTGTATTAGACGGTATTTTAGGCACACATAGATTGTTTGCAAAACCATTAGGAATTTTTTACACTTTCTTAATTAATGCTTTTGAAGTATTAGCTGTTTTGGTAATTATTTTTTGTGTAATTTTTTTAATAAGAAGAAATATTATTAAGCTGAAACGCTTTATCAGTAAGGATTTAGAAGGATGGCCGAGAAGTGATGCTAATTATATACTGATTACCGAAATTATTTTAATGTTTTTGTTTTTAAAATTGAACGCCTGCGATACAATGTTGCAAAGCAGAGGTTACGGGCATTACGGAGAAACATTAACAGGTAATTTTATTATTTCGTCTAATTATCATTTCATCTTACAAAATTTCAGCAACGAAACTTTGGTTTGGTTTGAAAGAACCTGTTGGTGGTTGCATATTGCGGGCATCTTTATCTTCTTAAATTATTTGCCATACAGCAAGCATCTGCATATTCTATTAGCTTTTCCAAATGCTTATTATGCACGTTTAGAACCGCAGGGCAAAATGAAAAATATGCCTGATATACAGAAAGAGGTTTTATACGCTATGCAGCCTGAATTAGCACCAACCGAGCCTACGGCAGAGCATAAAAAATTCGGGGCAAAAGATGTATTTGATTTAAGCTGGAAAAATTTATTAGATGCTTACAGCTGCACAGAATGCGGAAGATGTACTGCTGCCTGTCCGGCAAATATTACCGGCAAGCTGTTAAGTCCACGTGCTATTATGATGAAAACGAGAGACAGATTAGAAGAAGTTGGAAAGAACATTAACACCAATAAAATTTTTACAGACGATAATAAATCTTTATTGAACGATTATATTGCTGTTGAAGAATTAAGAGCCTGTACAACCTGTAATGCCTGCGTAGAAGCTTGTCCCGTGAGCATTTCGCCATTAGATATTATAGCACAGCTTCGCAGATATTTAATTATGGAAGAAAGCAATGCACCGCAGGAATGGAATGGTATGTTCAGCAGCATTGAAAATAATTTTGCTCCCTGGAAATTCTCACCTGATGAAAGAGATAAATGGGTAAGTGAAGTTTAGTATAAAAAAGGTAAATTTGAATATGAGCAGTTTAATAATCAATATTCCGGATGATATTAGAGAAGTTGTTGCTTCAGAAGCGGAGCAGCAAGGGCTTTCTTTACAAGCTTATATTGAAAAAATTTTACAGGTAAAAGCCTTTTCTTCTGTTTTAAATAAATTAAGAAGTAAAACTACTCCGGCTATTCAGGAAAATAATATTCAAGATGAAAATGCTTTGATGAGTTATTTAAAAAAATGAAGATTATTTTAGACACAAATGTTTATATATCTGCTTTAGTTTTCAATAAAAAAGTTCAAGAATTCTTAGAGATAGTTTTAGAATTGCATGAAGTTTATATTTCACCTTTCATTTTAAATGAACTTGAAGAAAAATTAGCAACAAAGTTCTCTTTTACAAAAGAAGACATCAGTCACTTATCAGAGCATTTAAAAGCTATTGTAAAATTAGTTGAACCAACAGGTGAGCTTTCCTCAAGCAGCAGAGATATAGATGATAATAACATTTTACATCTTGCAGATTTTATACAAGCAAGTGTAATAATTACCGGCGATAAAGACTTACTTTCCTTAAAAAAATTCAACAATACCCAAATCAGTACATTATCAGAATTCCATTCACTCTAAACCACTTTCTCAAACAACATTCTCCATAGTTGTGCAAGGCCGGCTATAAAAAATATAATACCCATTATTTTATTCATGGTTTTGGTACTTGCATTCATTTTAGTAATTAAATAATTACCACCATACATATACAAAGCCAAACCACTGATTGTTCCAATACCGCTGCCCAATGTAAACAGGTTAAACTCAGTTGTGCTGCTGTTTAATAAATTCAAATCCATCACGTAGCTGCTCCATATAAACCAGAAAGGTATTTGTGCAGGGTTTAATGCACTCATAGTAATACCGAGAAAGAAACGGTTTAACTTATTATTCAGCAATAAAGCCTTTTTATCTTCTTTCTGTTTAGCGGCACTAATAAAACTCGCTATACCCAAGCCTAAAAAAAATACAACTGTCAGCCAACCCAACACCATAAAAAACAACCTGTGCTGCAAAATCCAATCTACGCCTTTCAATACCAATCGTAAGTAAATAATTTCTACCAAAGCCACGCCAATACTGTATTTCCAGGCATTTTTAAAACTTTCGCTTACGGCAATTTGTGTGGAAGTAATACTCATGGTACCCAACGGCAACTGACCGAGAAAACTTACTACCCAACCCAAAAAAACAACAAAAATTAAATGAAGCATAACTGCAATAATAATTGAATTTAACTTTCACATTTCTCCTTTCTCATTTTCACTTCTTCTAATGCACCAACACATGTGTTTGTTTAATAACACCCATTACAAACACACTTTGTACATGACCTATGTTTTCACTCTGGCTTAATTTATTTACATGAAAATCATAATAGGCATCCATATTCTCGGCAACTACTTTCAGCATAAAATCAAATTCACCCGAAATATTATAACACTCCACCACTTCATTCAATTCATGAATTTTCTTAATGAATTTGCTACCCGCATTTTTATCATGCTGCCTTAACGATACATAACAAATAACCATCAACCCTTTCTTCACTTTATTATGGTCAACCAACGTTGCATACTGTTTAATTACACCTGCCTGTTCCATTCTTTTAATTCTTTCATGCACCGGCGTGGTACTTAAATGCACTTTATCGGCAATTTCTTTTACAGTTGCTTTAGCATTGTACTGCAATACTTTTAGGATAAGCATATCCGTAGTATCCAGCTCTAATTGGTTGATAGTGGTTTGTTCTTTTTTAACTGCTTTTGCCATAGTAAACTATTCATTTATTCTACAAAATACTTCAAATTTCAATACTTATCCTAAATAATTTAAACTTTACTGCTATTTTATTCTGCCATTCTATATTTGCATTTCAAAATAAACATACATCTATGTCAACACTTACTAAGACTATTGACTTTACACTTCCTTACAAAGTTGCCGATATGAGTTTGGCTGCTTGGGGTAGAAAAGAAATCCGTTTGGCTGAAGCAGAAATGCCGGGTTTAATGGCCATTAGAGAAGAATATGCTGCTGCTCAACCATTAAAAGGAGCACGTATTGCAGGTTGCTTACACATGACTATTCAAACTGCTGTATTAATTGAAACCTTGGTTGCTTTAGGTGCAGAAGTTAAATGGAGCTCTTGCAACATTTTCTCAACGCAAGATCAGGCTGCTGCTGCTATTGCTGCTGCAGGTATTGGTGTATTTGCATGGAAAGGACAAACTTTAGAAGAAGCTGATTGGTGTATTGAACAAACTTTATTCTTTGGCGGTGCTGACAGACCATTAAATATGATTTTAGATGACGGTGGCGATTTAACTAATATGGTATTCGATAAATATCCTGAGTTAATTGCTCACATTAAAGGCTTAAGTGAAGAAACTACAACAGGTGTACACCGTTTATACGAAAGAATGGCAAAAGGTACTTTACCTGTTCCTGCTATTAATGTAAACGATTCTGTTACCAAATCTAAGTTCGATAACAAATACGGTTGTAAAGAAAGTTTAGTAGATGCTATCCGTCGTGCAACAGATGTAATGTTAGCCGGAAAAGTTGCTGTGGTTGGTTCTTACGGCGATGTGGGTAAAGGTAGTGCTGCTTCATTAGCAGGTGCAGGTTGCCGTGTTATTGTTACAGAAATCGATCCTATCTGTGCTTTACAAGCTGCCATGGATGGTTTTGAAGTAAAGAAAATGATTGATGCAGTTAAAGAAGCTGATATTATTGTTACAGCAAGCGGTTGCCGCGATTTGATTACTGAAAAACATTTCAGAGCAATGAAAGACAAAGCTATTGTTTGTAACATCGGCCACTTTGATATTGAAATTGATATGGCCTGGTTAAATGAAAACTACGGTCATACAAAAGATACTATCAAACCTCAGGTTGATATTTATAACATTGAAGGTAAAGATGTAATCATTTTAGCTGAAGGCCGTTTAGTAAACTTAGGTTGTGCTACAGGTCACCCAAGCTTTGTGATGAGTAACTCATTCACTAACCAAACATTGGCACAGATTGAATTGTGGACTAACACAGACAAATACGAAAACAAAGTGTATGTGTTACCTAAACATTTAGATGAGAAAGTTGCCCGTTTACACCTTGCAAAAATTGGTGTTGAGTTAGATGAATTAACTGCTGAACAGGCTGCTTATTTAGGTATTCCGCAAAATGGACCATTCAAAGCAGAACACTACAGATATTAATACTTGTTATGCTGAAAATATTTCAGCAACCTGAATAAATAAAACCCCGTTTCAATTAATTGAGGCGGGGTTTTTGTTTAACGATTTTCAAGCAGTAAACATCTTATCTTCCGCACCAAATAAAATGATATTGCTTCACCTATCTAAACATATAGCCATTTCTCTATCTGTGTTATTATGTTTAACAACAGTGAACAGTAATGCACAGGATAAAAAGCCTGAAGAAGACAGCTTCTTCCTTGCCAAAAAAAAAGGTTGGCTCGGCAAATTAGGTAAAGCTGTTTCTACCAACCCCGATAACTATACAGATGCAGAAGCCCCCGGCATTATTAAAAACTCAACACCTTACCTGTTATATAACGGAGCCATTATAAGAAAAGTAAGCGTTAAACAAATCGGCTTCGGAGAATCTATTAACGATACTACTTTTCACAATAAAAATATTCTCATCAAAGTAGCCGATGCACTGCATGCAACAACCAGAGAAAAAACCATTCGCAATAATTTATTTTTCCGGGAAGGAGATTCTTTATTCCCCAATTTAATTGCCGATAACGGCAGGTATTTACGTGAATTACCTTTTTTGCAGGATGCCAGAATTTTAGTAAAAGAAATTCCCGATAACTATGATTCAGTTGATTTAATTGTTTTATATAAAGACCTATTTTCTTTAAGCGGAAATGTGCAGGCAGATGGTAATGCGTTGTTTTTACAGGCACAGGATGATAACCTATCAGGCAGTGGAGACAGATTGCAGCTATCAAGTTTTATAGACCCTTTGCGAAGGCCTGCTTTTGGTTATGGTGCAGAATATTTAAAAAGAAATATCAACGGCACATTCATCAATTTTACGGCAGGCTATCAAAACTTAAACAGTGCATTTAATAACGGTTTAAGGTATGAAACCGCCACCTACGCCAGGTTCGATTTACCATTGGTTAGTCCTTATTATTTATGGACAGGTGCTTTAGAAATGTCATCCCGCTTTACCAATAATTATTATCTCATAGATTCGCTCTACAACTCAGATTTTAAGTATGGCAATTATGCATACGATGCATGGGTTGGTTACAATGTAACAGGTAAAGAATTTTTACATGAAACATCTTTACGAAAGCCTAAAGAATTCATTGCTTTAAGAGCCAGTAAAATAAATTTTACTGATGAACCCGAAATTTATAAAACTAATTATAACTATCAGTATGCAGATATAACAAGTATTTTAGGTTCATTCACCATGTTTAAGCAGGAATATTACAGAACAAGTTATATATATGGTTTTGGAAGAAATGAAGACGTACCTGAAGGTTATAATGCATCATTGATTACCGGTTGGACAGATAAGCAAAATTATCAACGGCCTTATGTGGGGATAGACTTACAAAAAAACTTTTTTAATAAAAGGCAATGCTATTTGAATTATATAGCCAGAGCGGGAGGATATTTCAGGCAAGGTGGTTTTGAAGACATCGGGTTATTAGTTAGTGTAGAAGCCTTCGACAGATTAAAAAACTTTAATCACCGTTGGTATCAAAGAAATTTTTTCAGCTTAAGTTATACGCAGCAGCTTAATACTTTTTTAAATGAGCCGTTAAGAGTAAACAGTAATTACGGCATTCCTTCTTACGATAATATTCTTACACTATATGCCACTGCAAGAGCAACTGTAAACTATGAATTTGTTTTGTACAGCCGTTGGAAGTTGTTAGGCTTTGGTTTTGCACCTTTTGCAGGTACCAGCCTTAGTTATGTAAAACCTAAAGGAGAACCATTTTTTAACAGTAACCTGTACAGCTCTTTCAGTGCGGGTTTCAGAACAAGAAATGAAGCATTAATTTTCGGTACGATAGAGTTCAGGTGCAGCTATTATCCTGTTACGGTAAATAATATGGCTCCCTGGAATTTAATCATCTCAACAGACCTGCGTTTTAAATACAACAGCCAGTTTATTAAACGCCCTGATTTTATTTCTTTGAATTAAAGAGGATGTGATAAGTTATTAAACCACAGAGTTTTTGGAGTTCGGCAGAGAGTAATGTAAGAGCATTGTGTAACTCTGTGCAAACCTCTGTTACCTCTGTGGTTTAAAAATTATTGCCTGAAGATTTTTTAATGAAGAAATATTTTTATATCTAAGAATCATTCATCCTAAAAATTACATTTATGCAGGGAGAAAAAAGCCTGCTAAAAAAGCAGCAATATCTGTTGTTAAAAAAGCGGGTAAATTAATGGTGGGAAGAAACCGTAATGAGATTTAATCAGTGATGCAAATAAGTCAACACCGCCTTCACCAACGTATTAGTACTCGTTAAAATAACCAATACACCAACAGCTATCAGCATTTTTTTCATGGGCAATTTACCTGCTAATCTTGCTGCAATAGGTGCTGCAATAACACCTCCTAATATCAGTCCTGCCACATCAAAGAGAGGGATATGTTTCAACAGTATAAAAAATGTTACAGAGCTTGATAACACCACAAAAAATTCAGCCAGACAAACAGAGCCTATTACATAACGCGGGCTTTTACGTTTGCTTATTAATGTACTCGTAACCAATGCTCCCCAACCACCGCCTGCAAATGCATCCATAAAACCGCCGGCACTTGCCAGCCAACCTGCACCTTTTACTTTGTCTTGTATTAATTTTTTCTTGAATGCTTTTTTAATAATGTAATAACCTAAATAAATAGTGTACACAGACAACGGAATACGAACAATGGTTGAATATTCTTTAGCTACTGTAGCCAAAGCAGCACCGATAACTGCACCAATAACACCGGGTATAACCAATGCTCTGAATAATTTTTTATTAATGTTACCAAAACGATGATGGCTATAACCCGATACACCGCTTGAGAATACACGGGCTGAATGTACACGGCTGCTTACCACAGCAGGGTTAATACCTATTGCCAATAAAAATGTTGTTGAGATAGTACCGTAGCCCATGCCCAAGGAGCCGTCCGCCATTTGAGCTAAGAAGCCTGTCAACAACATTAACAGAAAAGATTTTGTATCAATATATTGAGGGATACTTTTAATGCCATTTAAAATAGTAGAAAAAGGGATATATGAAAAGAGGGTGTGGCCAATTATCATAAACGCAAAGGCGAATAAAATAAACTTTACAACCTCCTGCCACTTTATGGTTTTATCCTGTTTGTCAGCAGGTAATATTTCCTGTTTGGCTGCTAATACTTTGGTAATATCGTTCAGCTTATTTACTTTATCTGTAAAATCTCCGTTTAAACTTTTGCGGATAGTTTGCATATTATCCAGCACTTCTTCTAATTCATCAGGTAATGTTTCGTTTAGTGTTTCTTTAATACGCTTAGCGATGGTGGGGCTTTTACCATTGGTAGATATGGCAATTTTTAAGCTGCCTTTATTTACAACAGAGCCCAGATAAAAATCGCAGAGTTCGGGCTTATCTGCTGCATTAATTAAAATGCCTTTTACGTTGGCAGCTTCCCGTATTTCGGTTGCTACAGCAATATCGTTAACTGCCGCAATTACAATATCAACAGCATCTAAATCTGTTGCTTCAAATTTTTTTTGTTTGATGATACTATCGGGAAACTGAGCAGCTAAGTTTTTTACTGCTTCACTTACTTCTATGGCAACAATGGTAATTTTTGTTTCTGGAGAGTTATTTAAAACTGCTGTTAGTTTTTCTTCTGCAACAAAGCCACCGCCAACAATTAGCAGTCGCAGATTTTCTAACTTTAAAAAAACAGGAAAAAGCGTATTGGTTGGTTTCAACTATAAATTTATTATCCTACAAATTTAGTAGATTAAAGCTTATAATACTTTATAAATTAACTATGGGTATTTACTTGCGAATTTCTATTACCGGTAATACATTTTTTCCTGCTTTTAATTCTTCATTAGCTTTAGTAACTAATGTATCTCCTGGTTTGATATCACCGAAAATTTCTTGTTTATCATTTAAAATAAAACCATTTCTAACATCAACCCATTGTGTTGTTTTATTTGAAATTTTAATAACAAATTTTTTTTCTAAACTTGTTACTACGGCTGAAACAGGAACAATTACAGATAACCCTGAACGACTAAATTTTAGTTTTACGTCGGCATAACTGCCGGCTTTCAATTCATGTTTATGATTTGGGATTTCAAACTCCCACTGTTCACTTCTTGTAGCATTATCAATGGTTCCCGCAGTTCTTACTAAAGTTGCTTTAAATTTTTTATCAGGAAGTGAGCGGGTTGTTAGTTCTGCTGTTTTATCAATCAACAAAGCATTTACATACACTTCAGGCACAGCAACGCTTACACGCAAAACGGTACTATTTTCTATTTCAAATAAAGGTTGCTCATTAACGTTACCTACAAAAGAACCTACATTAATATTTCGCTTAGTAATAATTCCATTATAAGGTGCAATAATGGCTAAATAGTTACCTACTTGTTTATAAGATGCTGAGGCAAACTGTGCAGCTTTATAAGCAGCCTCATCTGATAACATTTGATTTTTACTTTTTTCTAATTCGGACGGAGCCACTACCCCATCTGCTTTTGAAGCATTTAATAGCCTGTTATAATAATCTTTAGAAGATTGATATTGTGCAGATGCCGATTTTTCTTTGGCCTCCAATTCCTGGATGCGGGTATTAATTTCAGGTGCATCAATTAATGCCAACACTTGCCCTTTAGTTACTTTGGAGCCAATATCAACTTTGATAGTTTTGATATACCCCTGCACTTTAGCTCTTACCTGAACAATTTCATTGGGCAATAGTTCTGCCGGTAATACAATAGTTTTTTGTGCAGTATCTGCCGTTGCAATAAAAGCTTTGATGCTATCAGGCTTAGCTTGTTCTTTTTTTACAACCACAGTTTCATGTTGATTGCAAGCCACACAAAATAACAATAGCATTATAAATGCCACACATTGAATAAATACGTTACTAATTATTTTATTACATTTTATCATAATAAATTGAATTTTCATCATCAGGATCTAATGATACGTGCGTACTTTTTTCTTTACCTCTTATCCAATTATATAGTGCCGGTACAATTAATAAACTTGTAAATAAACTAACTATCAAACCACCAATTACAGCAATTGCTAAAGGTGCTGTCTGTTTACCTGATTCGCTAAAACCAATTGCCATAGGCAACATACCGGCAATCATTGCAATGGTTGTCATTATAATGGGCCTAACTCTGTTTGATGCAGCTAAAGCTCCAACTAAAAAATTATTATCCTGCTGCTTATGTATTTGCTCGGCCGTATTAATTAACAAAATAGCATTGGCAACTGCTACACCAACAGACATAATAATACCCATAAAAGATTGAATATTCAAAGTATTTCCGGTAAACAGTAACAACGTTGTTGAGCCTGCTAAAACGCCAGGCAACACTGATAAAACAATCACTGATAATTTGAAAGATTGAAAATAAGCTGCCAGCATTAAACCAATTACCAATACAGCAATTAATAAACCGATTGATAGTTCATCGGTAATTTGTGAAAGTGTATCTGATTGACCTCTAACATATACTTTAACACCTGTTGGTAAATTACCTAATGCTTTAATATGTTTATTTACTTCGTTTAAAGCATTTCCTAAATCTATATCATGAATATTGGCTGTAATAGTAATAAAACGCTGCTGATTAATTCTATCATACTCACCCACTGTATTGGTTTTCTTTAAATCGGCAATATCTCTCAGGTGTATGATATTTTTATCAGTTCCGGCCACCGGTAATTCATCTAATTGTTCTGCATTGGTAACAGCCATTTGCGGATATTCTACTTGCACCTGATAGGCTGTTCCTCCTGCCTTATCTAACCAATAAACAGGTTGTGTTAAACGGCTTGATGAAGTTGCTTCCAACACAGATTTACCTACCTGCTCAACAGTGCTGTTCATTTGCCCTAATCTTACTCTATCATAATTAATTTGTAATGCCGGATAATCTAACGGTTGTGCAATTTGTATATCTCTAAAAAAATGTATACTCTTAAAGCTTTCTGTAAGTTTATTCGCAATCTCTTTGCTTTGAGCTAAATTTTTTCCCTGCACCACTACCTCAACGGGTGTATTGGTTCCGCTACTCATTACCTGATCAACTAAATCTGCAGGCTCGAATGTTAATGCTATGGAAGGAATAGTTGCAGGTACTACTGTTCTTAATTGTTCTTTGAGTGCTTCAATATTAATATGAGCTGATTCTTTAAAATTTATTTTAATAACTGCTTCATGTTGGCCGCTGGTAAATAAAAAAATGGGGGTAATGGCATACGATTGACCATGTAAACCCACATAAGCAGACGTAATGGCAATATTATTTTTACCAACCAAACTATCAATTAATGCTAATGTTTTTTTAGTAGCATCTTCTGTTCTTTCTAACCTCGTGCCTGCGGGCATGCGTAGCCTTAGTTGCATGAGTCCGGCATCTGATTTAGGAAATATTTCAGTTCCTGTTTTTTGATAATTAAAAAAAGTAATGCATAATAAGATAATAATTACTACCGGGATAATCAATATTCTATTCTTATTACTGAATGAATTGATAATTGTTGTTAATTTCTTTTTTACATGTACAAGATGATCTTTTGAGTGTTGCTGATTTGAATATCGCATCCACCAATTAGACAAAACCGGAACTAATGTTTGGGAAAGTAAGAAAGAAGCAATCATTGCAAAACCCACCGCTAATGATAAAGGCAGAAACATTGATTTGGCTACACCCGACATAAACAGAGAGGGCACAAACACCGCCAGAATACTTAATAAAATCAATAGTTTAGGTACAGCTATTTCCATACAAGCATCTGCAATTGCTCTGGCTTTTGTTTTACCCATTTCCAGATGATGGTGAATGTTTTCAACTGTTACTGTTGATTCGTCTACTAAAATACCGATTGCTAAAGCCAAGCCACCGAGCGTCATTATATTAATAGTTTGTCCGCTTACATACAAAGCAATTACCGCCGTTAATAAGGCTAATGGTATATTGATAATAATAATCAATGCAGTTCGAACATCTCTTAAAAATATAAATACAACCAAGCCTGTTAGTAAGGCACCGAGCAAACCTTCAATCAAAACACTTTTTAAAGAATTTACCACATAGCCTGATTGATCAAATTCATAAGAAACTTTAATATCATCAGGTATAGCTGCCTGCATATCAGGTAAAGCATTTTTTACGGCTTGCACAACATTCCATGTGGAAGCATCGGCACGTTTAGTAACAGGAATATACACAGAACGTTTACCATTAATTAATGCGTAACCTGCCACTATATCTGCACCATTATTCACAGTAGCAACATCTCTTACAAAAACAACAGTACCATTTACATTTTTAACAGCTACATTTTCTAATTCTTTAAAATCATCTACCACACTGTTTGATGGTGTAATTAAAGATTTATCATTTTCTCTAATATTTCCTGCGGGAAGTATTGCATTGTTTTTTGCGATAGCAGCCACCAATTCATCGGCTGTAAGGTTATAGCTTCTCAATCTTTCAGGGTCTGCCTTGATAATTACTGTTCTTTGGTTACCGCCTAAAGGTGGCGGAGCTGATACACCGGGCAGGGCAGCAAACATGGGTCTTACTTTAAACAATGCTAAGTCCTGAATTTCATTAGAACTTTTTGTTTCGCTGCTGAAAACCAGTTGACCAACAGGAACAGAACCTGCATCATATCGCATTACAAATGGCGGTAAAGTACCAGGTGGCATAAACGAACGGGCTCTGTTTACATAAGCAATCACTTCTGCCATAGCTGCTGCCATATTCGTTCCTTCATGAAATTGCAATTTCACTAAACATAAGCCTTGTATAGATTTACTTTCAACAGCTTTAATGCCTGCGATGTATAAAAAATGATATTCGTAATAAGAAGTAATGTATCCTTCAACTTGTTGAGGAGATAAACCTCCGTAAGTTTGTGCTACATAAATGGTGGGTGCATTGATAGCCGGAAAAATATCAATGGATGATTTTTTTATAACGATTACCGCAAATATGATAACTGCTAATACTGCAACAATGATACTTATAGGTTTACGAAGTGCAAATTGTATCAGCTTAAACATAAAATTTACTTAATAGCATTTAGAAACAAGTTTTCATTACCTGAAACAGCAGCTTGCAAAAGCAAGGTTTTCCAGGCATCCCAATAATATTTTTTAATATCTAACTCAGCTTTTAATAAATTGTATTGTGCCTGTATCACTTCCGTATAGTTTACCAAACCGTTACTGTACCTTATTTTCATGGCATTAAAAGCATAATTAGCTGCTGCTAATTGCTTTTGGGCTTCGTTAGCAATAACTAAACTATTGGCAAACATGGTATTATTAATACGTTGCTGTGTAGTTAATGCCAATTGAGTTTCAACAATTTTTGCAGTGGCAGATTTAGAAAGTAAATTTTGTTGTGCTATCTGCCTTTTTACTTCACCGTATTTCATAATAGGAAAAACCAATTGTACACCGGCACCATAGTTTAATTTATTTATGGCAAACCCGTCAAAAGTTTTTATAGTGCCATCAGTTTCAAATCCTGAACCTCTTGCAAACGTAGTTCCCCAAATATTTAACTTAGGTAAATAAGATTTTTTGAGTGCTGATTCTTTGGAAAGACTAATGTTTAAAGCACTTTGGAATGATTGTACCAAAGGGTTAGTACTAAAAACAGTGTCAGTTGATATTGTTTGTACAGGTAATTGATGAATAAAAGCCGTATCAGTAGGCATTGGCAAATTATTACTAACAAGCAATGATGCTAACTTGATTTGATAAATTTGTAACTGTTGTTTAGCTAACAATAAATCAATTTTTGCTTTTGCTAATTCCGATAGAAATAATGCTGTATCTACTCCGGGTTTAATTCCACTTTTAGTTAATATAAAACTTTGTTGCAGGTTGGCCTCTGTTCTGGCAATATTAAATTCATTTACACTCACAATATCCTTAACAAATAATATATCCAAATAATTGCTGATAATTGAAATTTTATGTTGAAATAAAGCTTGCTGATAATCTGCTTTTTTAAATTGCAACTCTGCTTCTGCAACGTTTACCTGTGCTGTTTTTTCTTTAAATACATCTGCCTGCCAATTCAATAGTAAACTTGCTGCTGTACCAACAGCGGGAGTATAATTATTTACTAAAGAAGGAGGTCCGGTAACCGGTAAGATATTACCCGGATAAAACATACCTGTTAAGTTATTAGCTGTACCTACACCTGCCTGATAAGCAGCATCAATAGCAGGTTGTTTATTGTATTTAATAACATTGACATTTTGTGCAGCAGCTTTTGCTTCTAATTGTTTGGACTGTAAAAGCGGGTATCGCTGTTCCGCCATCTGTAAAGCACTGCGAATAGTTATCAGCGTATCTGTTTGATTTTCTTTGATGTATTGAACAGAAGCAAAAAGTCTGTTACTTAAAAATAGAAAGAGTAAAAATGGAACTAAAAAATATCGCATGTCTAATCCTAAAAAATAAAAGTAAGAAATCGATAACACAGTAGTATTATCAATTTCTTACTTTTTGAATTATTTATTTATACCGATTTGAAAGTTTATTTACCGATTTTACCCGCATCAAAAATTAAAGTTGCATAATAAAAACCACCGATTGCAGGCCCGCCGATGTATTGTGTGTGATAAGTGTTTAACAAATTAGTACCGCCGATTTTTATAGTTGTATTTGCTTTTACAAAGCGATAATTTACTTGTGCATCAATGGTACTGTAAGCGTTTACAATGCCATTTGCTAATGGGCTGTTCCAGTAAAATGCATCCTGCCAATGCCATACAATATTAAAACCTGTGTTCTTAAAAATTTCTCTGTTGCCGAAAGAAATATTGCTTATCCATTGCGGTGTGTTAAATGCAGGAGTGAATGCATCTGAATTATTAACATCCTGCAATGCAGCGTAGCTAAGGTTTGCACCAATATTGTATGCTTTATAAAAGTTATAATTTAAACCGATATCAAAGCCTTGGTTGCTTACTTTACTTTTTGAGTTAGTCCACATTTTATATTTCTTTACAGCAGTACCACCTGTGTATGCAAAGTATGCAGTACTGTCATTAGGGCCACCTGTTTGCCCTATAGTTCCTCTTATAGGTTGTGTAACATCTAACTGCCCGATAAAATTATCATACACATTAAAATAATAATCCACATCAACAAATAATTTATTATCGAACAAAACACCTTTATAACCTACTTCAATTGAATTTAAATGTTCCGGTTGAATGTAGGTATAGGTACTTTGAACTAATAGATTTTTATTAGCTGCTATGGCTGCATCTTTGGTTGAACCTGATGAAATAGCGGCATTTACTGCATTTTTAAAACTTGTTACAGATGAATTGAGATAAGAATTTTCAAATACATGTAATGGTGCTGCCGTTATGGGTAAGCCCCCTAACCTTCTTACGCCACCATTGTTTACAAAAGCAAACCCTTCAAACAAGGTAGGAAAACGATACCCGTTTTGATAAGATGCCCTTATATTATGCAGTTGCGTTGGTGAATAAACCAATGCTATTCTCGGATTGAATTTAGGATCGAAATATTCTGTTTTATCAACCCTTGCAGAAGCTACTACTTTCAATTGGTCTGAGAATAATTTTTTTGATGCCTGTACAAATGCTCCGTAATTATAATAGAAGAAATTATCATTTGCTTTTGATGCATCTACCAATACATCTGGGTTAATATATTCATTACCGTCAGGCGTCACGATATATTTTCTGTAATGCCCGCCTGCCAATAGCTGTATGCTTTTATCTTTTAACAAACTACTGAAATCATATTGACCTTCCACATGGTAAAAAGCAGATTTTAACAGCAACTGTGCACCAACAGTATCCCAGTTATTGGTATGAATAATTCTATCTCTTACTGCAGCAAATGCAGCAGTGCCGGGAACATATCTTCCGTTATCTGCACTGGCTCTTGCAGCCGCATGCGATGCTGCTATGTTGCCGCCATTGGTTGTATAAGCTGCATTGTAAGCTGTTGTATAATCATTCCACCACTGCGGAGATTTTTTAAATGCCATATCTATGTTTTCTGCCAATGGTCTGAAATTGAATGAACCGTTATCTCCGGTATTTTCTATGGTGTAATATGCTTTTACAAAAAAGTTATTGTCCTTCAATTCAACAGCATGTTGTTGTATTTGTTCACCATCTAAATGAATACGGTTACCTCTTTGATAATTGTTTGTAACGTTTCCGATTCTGTAAGTATAAGAAGCCTGTAAACTTGAAGTAAATTTATAATGTAACGATACATCTACCTTTGAATTTTTTACAGCATAATCTGTTAAGTCTTTTTCTAAATAGCCTGTTCTGCTTACATCATAGGCTTTACCTTGCAGTGTTAATGTTTTTAAATCGCTGTTGTATTCATCACCATAACGGTTAATTAAATCTGCTCCTGGGTTTAAAGTATAACCAACACCTAAAGCCGTATTGGTTTTATTGCCTGCAGTATAATATTGGTCTGTTGTATCGTTGGCAATCCAATCTGTTCCCTGTGAATAAGATGCATTTATTTTAAAAGCAAACTTACCGTAAGCTTTTGCATAACGAATAGCATATTCCTGATACAACGATGGTGAAATATCTTTTCCGTCAATATGGTTTACACCTTGTTTTAAATAAATACTTAATCCCTGGTATTGAAATGGATTTTTTGTTTTCAAATTCGAAATACCGTTTACTGCGTTTAATCCATAAACTGCAGAAGCTGCACCGGGTATCAATTCTACGCTTTCTATGTCTAATTCAGTCGGGCCGACTGCATTGGCAACAGGTGCACCGATGCCAGGAGAAATATTATCTATACCATCAACCATTTGTAAAAAGCGACTATTCGTTGTTCCTGCAAAGCCACGTGTATTGGGTACTTTATAACCAATACTTAATGTAGTCATTTGCACACCTTTTAAATTTTCCAACGCATCAAAGAATGTTGGTGCAGGGCTTTCTTTAATAGCCCTGATATCTAACTTCTCAATAGTAACAGGAGATTTTAAAATATTCTCTGCCCTGCGTGATGCACTAACTACCACCTGCCCTGCTAACTGATTTTGTGCATATAATGATAAGGTAACACTTGATGAATTGTCTGTTACAACAAATTCCTGTGTTTTAAAACCTACGTATGATACGATTAAGGTTATGGGGAATTTCTGAAATACTTTGATGGAAAAACTACCGTCTTCTTTTGCAGCAGTAGCCACATTTGTTCCTTTAATTTTAATAGTGGCACCCGCTAAAGGTTGCGAATGAGAAGTATCGAAAATTTTTCCTGAAATAATATAAGCACCTTGTGCATTTGTTTTTATTACAATAGAAAAAAGTAGAATGGTAATTAAATACAGTTTTGATTTCATTAGTCGAGTATTTTAGTAGAATAATAATGTAAAAAAAATTCTTTCGGTGATTAAAATATTAGTCCACGTAGGGACAAGTCATTTTTACATTATCATAGCTAAAGAAAGAAACAGCTTTACTAAAAGCCAGTTGCAGTATGGCTTTTATTGATTGTTTTGGTTGAAATAATAATTGCTTGCTCATAATTTGTGAGCAAAATAAAGGATGTTTAATTATCCTACCAAAATTATAGACTAATATTTTTTTGAAAACTTTTCCTGTTAATGCTTTTTAAATTGTTGAAAACAAACGCAGTATTGATTTTCCTTGCAAATAAATCCTATAAAAATGGTGGACTTTTATTAAACACCATTACATTTGCATTAGCATACTAAATTAATAGGCTAATAAAATTATCATGCAAAGTTTTCGTACAGAGTTAGAAAACCCATTGGTTGAAAAAGATATCATTGAGTTAGAAAAAAAGATAAGAGCATTCAGAGCAGGTACTATTCCCGAAGAAAAATTCCGCAGTTTACGTTTGGCGAGAGGTGTTTACGGTCAACGTCAGCAAGGTGTTCAGATGGTTCGTATTAAATTGCCATATGGTAAAATGACTTTTGCACAATGGAAAAGAATTGCGGCAGTTTCAGATGAATATTCAACAGGTAATTTGCATTTAACTACAAGGCAGGATGTGCAAATTCATTTTGTAAGTTTAGACAGAACACCTGAATTATGGAGTGAGTTGGAAAAAGACAGCATTACTATTCGCGAAGCTTGCGGTAATACTGTTAGAAACGTTACCGCATCTGATATGGCAGGAATAGACCCTGAAGAACCTTTTGATGTTACACCTTATGCTCATGCCATATTTGAATATTTTTTACGCAAACCTTTCTGTCAGGAAATGGGTCGTAAAATTAAAATAGCCATATCAAGCAGTGAGCGGGATACTGCATTAATTTTTATGCACGATATTGGTGCAATACCTCGTTTTAAAGAAATAAACGGCAAATCAGTAAGAGGGTTTAAAGTTGTTGTGGGCGGCGGTTTGGGGGCTCAGCCTCATTTAGCAGTTACTACACATGAATTTTTAGAAGAAGATTTATTTATACCATATATAGAAACTGTTTTACGTGTATTTGACAGACATGGTGAAAGAAACAGCAGGCATAAAGCGAGAATTAAATTTTTAATTCAGCAAATTGGTATTGATGCCTTTAATGAATTGGTTGCAGCAGAACAAAAAGCTGTTACCAATAAAACTTACAAAATTAATACAGCCTCTTTTGAAGCTATTGATTTACCAACTGCTATTGCTACTCCATCATTCGAAATAAAAAATCAATTCAATTTTGAAGTATGGAAAAAAACAAATGTACTTCCGCAAAAGCAGGCAGGTTATCATGTTGTGTACATCAGAGTCCCCAACGGTAATATCAGTTCTTCTGTAAGCAGAAATTTAATTGAAAAATTACAGGGCTTTGTTGCTAATGATATTCGTGTAACTATCAATCAAGGTTTGCAATTAAGATATGTTAAACCTGAACACTTAGCTTATGTATATAGTGTATTAGAAGCAGAAGGCTTTGCTGCAGCGGGTTTCGGAAGTTTAGCAGATATTACAGCATGCCCGGGAACAGATACCTGTAACTTAGGCATTTCAAGCAGTACCGGTATCAGTAAAGCATTATCTGAAGTTATTGAAGAGGAATATCCTGAATACTTATACAATAAAGAGATAGCCATTAAAATAAGTGGATGTATGAATTCTTGTGGACAGCATGGCATGGCTAATATTGGTTTTCACGGAAGTTCTATTAAAGCTAAAGGACAGGTATTACCTGCCTTACAAGTATTAATCGGTGGTGGCGTTTTAGGAAGCGGTAATGGAAGAATTGCAGATAAAGTAATTCGTATACCAAGTAAAAGAGGACCTGATGCTTTGCGTTCTATTTTAGATGATTATAAAACCAATGCACAAACAGCAGAAAGTTTTTATAATTATAACCAACGTGTTGGTGAGAAATATTATTACAATTTATTAAAGCCTTTAGCAGACTTAGAAACCTTACAGGCAGAGGATTTTATTGATTGGGGACAAGCAGATAAATTCTCTACAGCTATTGGCATTGGTGAATGTGCGGGTGTAATGATTGATTTGGTTGCTACCTTAATTTTAGAAGCAGAAGAAAAAATAGAAGCTGCTGAAATAAGTATTAAAAATAAAGCCTGGGCTGATAGTATTTATCAATCTTATGCTGCTTTTATTCATGCAGCGAAAGCATTGTTATTGCAACAGTCTGTTCATTGCAATACACAATCAGGTATATTGAAAGACTTTGATGTTCACTTTACTGATAAAGGATTGTACAGTTTAACAGACAGCTTTAAAGAAACAGTTTTACAAATTAATCAGGAAGAGCCTTCTGAAACATTTGCAGCAACTTACTTTGAGCAGGCTAAACAATTTATTGCTTATGCCACTCAATTAAGAGAGCAATTATTAGCTGCTGATAAAGAAGTGGCTGCTGTATAAAATGATACACTTATTGGGTCGGTTCAAACATAGAGACAAAGGCTTTCATTAATTTGAAAGCCTTTTTATTGTCAACTCAATTGAATTAATTATGCTCTTGCTTCTTTCTTGTTTGCTGCACTTTGGTTTATACCGATTTTAGCAACAGGCTTAAAATAATATTCATTGCTGTTGCTGTTTTGTAACCACGCAAATTGGCTATGCAGATTAACAACTCTACCGATAATAATTAATGAAGGAGATAAGAATTTTTTGCCCGCCAATGTATCCTGATAGGTATCAAAACCGGTAATATGTACTTTTTGAAAAGGCGTTGTTGCCTGTTCTATCACTGCTATTTTTTTATCTGTGTTGATATGATATTTATTAAGCTTTTCTACCACTAACGGCAATGTTTCCGAACTCATATAAAACACCAATGTATCTTCTGTTGCTGCTAATTCTCTCCAGTAATTTTCAGTAACAATATCAGATTTATAATACGTCAATAACCTTACTGCAGTTGAATAACCTCTTGCAGTTAAAGGTATGCCTGCATGTGCTGCTGCACCTAAAGCTGCTGTAACACCCGGAATTATTTCATAAGCAATTTCATTGGCAACCAATACTTCCAACTCATCTAAAATATTAGAAAAAATAGAAACATCTCCACCTTTCAAACGAACTATCAGCTTATCTTTCAAAGCATATTCAACCAATAATTGATTGATTGTTTCCTGCGGTGTGGATGCACCTAACCTGCATTGCTTACCCACATATACCACTTCCGTTTCAGGCTTAACATAAGCTCTTAAAATATCATCGCTTACTAATCTGTCTGTTAAAACAACATCAGCCTGTTGCAAATATTTTGCAGCTTTTACAGTAATCAAATCAGGGTCTCCGCAACCTGCACCAGCTAATATCACTTTACCTCGCATGACATGAATTTTATTGAATTATACGAATTATTTTCTATTCATCGAACCTTTTACTATTCACCTTTCACATTATATTATTGAATCATACAAGCCCCGACAGTTACATAACTTGTTTCATCAATTAATATTACTCCGCCGTTTGTTCTTAATTGTTTGTAGCTGTCAAATGCAATGGGTGATGCGGTTTTAATAGTTGCTTTTACAACATCGTTTAATTGTACTTCCTCAGGTGAAGGCAATTGTTGTAAAGTATTTACATCAATTTTATATTCCACTTCACGAATAACAGATTTAACCGTTTTACTACCTATCTGTAATAAATATTTATTGCCTTGCTTTAATGGCTTTTTGTCCATCCAGTTTAACAATACTTCTATTTCCTGTTCTACTTTAGGTTGATTATTTTCCAACACAATCATATCACCCCTGCTTATATCAATATCATCTGCTAAATGCAATACAATACTTTGCGGAGCGAAAGCTTCTGCTACTTCTTTACCACCTGTTTCAATTGCTTTAATGGTGCTGTGCAAACCACTTGGCAGTACAACAACCTTATCTCCTTTTTTATAAATACCGCTGGTTATTCTTCCTGCATAACCTCTGTAATCATGCAATTCATCAACCTGCGGGCGAATAACATACTGCACCTGAAAGCGAGGGTGCGTAAGGTTTATATCGTTTTGAACTTCTACATTTTCTAATAAATGCAATAAACTTTCTCCTTCATACCAGGGAAAGTTGACAGATGTTTCTACTATGTTATCTCCATTCAATGCACTGATGGGGATATAAGTAACATTTTTTAATCCTAAAGATTTAGCAACTTCTGCATAATCAATAACAATATTATTGTAAACATCCTGCGAATAGTTTACCAAATCCATTTTATTAATGGCAACTATAATATGAGGAATATTTAATAAAGAAGCAATAATTGAATGACGGCGGGTTTGTTCAACAACACCTTGTCTTGCATCAATCAACACAATAATTAAATCGCTGTTGCTGGCACCGGTAACCATGTTGCGTGTATATTGAATATGGCCCGGAGCATCTGCAATAATGAACTTACGTTTGGGTGTAGAAAAATATTTATAAGCAACATCAATAGTAATGCCTTGTTCACGTTCTGCACGCAAACCATCGGTTAGCAATGCTAAATCAATTTCACCTTCTTCTCGGTTTTTAGTTTGTTTTTCAATAGCTTCTAATTGGTCGATCATTATACTTTTACTATCATATAATAATCTGCCGATTAATGTACTCTTGCCATCATCAACACTACCTGCTGTTATAAAACGTAGTATATCCATAAGCCCCTCCAAACCTCCCCGAAGGGGAGGATTTTGATTATTGAGTTTCAAAAAATATTTACTATAAAATACTTGCCTTTATAAAGTCCCTCCTTTGGAGGGATTTAAGGAGGCTTTAAAAGTATCCATTCTTCTTTCTGTCTTCCATGGCTGCTTCACTTACTTTATCATCAATTCTTGTTTCGCCGCGTTCACTTGTTTTGGTGGCAATTATTTCATTAATAATATCGTTAATGTTTGAAGCATTAGATTCAACTGCTGCTGTACAAGTCATGTCGCCAACAGTTCTGTAACGCACTTTCTTTACGCTTACTTTATCTGTTTCTTCTAATTGAATAAACTTACTTGTTGCTACTAATTGCCCCTGATATTCCAATACTTCTCTATCATGAGCAAAATAGATGGAAGGCAAATCGATATTTTCTTTTCGTATATAATTCCATACATCCAATTCAGTCCAGTTGCTTATTGGAAATACACGTACGTTTTCTCCTTTATGAATTTTGCCGTTATAAATATTCCATAATTCGGGGCGTTGCAGTTTAGGGTTCCATTGACCGAATTCATCTCTTACAGAAAAAATTCTTTCTTTGGCTCTTGCTTTTTCTTCATCGCGTCTTGCACCGCCGATACAACAATCAAAACCAAACTCTTCAATGGTATCTAATAAAGTATAAGTCTGTAAAGCATTACGGCTTGCAAACTTTCCTTTGGGTTCTGTTAAGCCTTTTGCTTTAATAGTATCTTCTACATTTCTTACAATTAATTTCTCTCCTATTTCATTTGCCAACCAATCTCTGAAATCCAATGCTTCCTTAAAGTTGTGACCTGTATCAATATGTACTAACGGGAAAGGAAATTTACCGGGACGAAAAGCCTTCAATGCTAAATGCACCAATGTAATAGAATCTTTACCACCACTAAACAACAATGCAGGTTTTTCAAACTGGCCTGCCACTTCACGAAAGATGTGAATGGATTCGCTTTCTAATTGTTCTAAATAATCGAGACTATATTTATTACTCATGCTTTATTTTTTAATTGAATGCTTAACGCTTAAGGCATAAGGCTTTAAGCATTTTGCATTAAGCTTGTTTCTCATGCAACCCGCATTCTTTTTTATTGGCGTCTTCCCACCACCAACGCCCTGCTCTGAAATCTTCTCCTGCTTTGATGGCTCTGGTACAAGGGGCACAACCGATACTTACAAAACCTTTATCGTGCAAAGAATTGTAAGGTATATTATTTTGGTGAACGAATTGTATTGTTTCTGCCGTATTCCAATGCAGCAAGGGGTTGTATTTAATTAACTGATTACCTTCATCCCATTCCAAAATTTGCAAATCCTGTCTTGCCGGTGAATGTTCTGCTCGTAAACCTGTAACCCAAATGGTATTTCCTTTTAAAGCATTTTTTAGTGGAACAACTTTTCTGATATGACAACATTCTTTTCTGTTCTCAATACTTTCATAAAAACTGTTCGGGCCTCTTTGTGAAACCAACTCCTGTAAAGCAATAGCATCCGGATAATAAGCTTCTATTTTAGTATTATAAAATTCGTTGGTTCTGCTCCATACAGAATAGGTTTCAGAAAATAATCTGCCTGTATCTAAAGTGAAAATTTTTATCGGCAAATTGTTATTGACTATTTCGTGTGTTATAATCTGGTCTTCATAGCTAAAGCTGGTTGAGAAAGTAACCTGACACGGAAAAAAATCTGCTAACAATGCCAAAGCATTTTTAATAGAAAGATTACTGATGTTGGCTTGTAAAGTTGGTAATTTATTTTGTAAGGATGCGTTCATAATTGATAAAGCGTAATGGAAGATAATAATTGAACAGAAAAATCAGCAACACTTTGGTTGCGTACAACGCATCGGCTTTATCATTTTTCGTGTACTCATTCAGAACTCTACTTGTTTAGTAGGCAAATATAGTCTATAAAACAAATGGACAAGTAAAAATTATTCAGGTATTGAAATACAAGCGTTTGTTAGTTTAGAAAAGAATAAAGTATTAAATTCAGCTGCAATTTGGTTTGATGCTGCATAAAACGAACAAGTATGAAAAGAGTTTTCATTTTTTTTATTTTCTTATCATCATTAAAAGCAAATAGTCAAGAAGATTTAAGAAAAATTTCTGATAGTATTTATGCTGAAGGTTTACGACTTTATAAATCGGAGATGGCATCTTGGTATGGAACAGATATTTTTTTAGCCAAGTATTCAAACAGGCAAAATGTTGGTGGTTATTTTTCTTATTCAGATGGAAATTTTGCTAAGTGTATTTTTTTCTCAAAGGAAACCTATCCAAAAGTAATTGGCACTATTTCTTTTGATTCATCTTATAAAATTGCTAACGCATTTTTAGATTTAAATGAAAGAGCTTTTTCAACTTACGAAAAAGATTTGTATAGTATTCGAAGTGCTACTTTAAAAATAATAAGCAGAGATACCTTATTAAAGCAGTATGAAAATACAAGCCTTAATATAATTCCATTGATAGTAAATGACGAAAGAAAGGTTTATATATTAACAGGTACTAATGAAAATGGGGTTGTCATTTTTGGCAATGACTATTTACTTTCGTTTGACCAGAGTAATAATTTTATTGCCAAGAAAAGGCTACATGCTAATATTATTTCTATTCATGTTGGAAATGTGAAAGGCGATTCTACTGTAGGTACAATGCATTCTCATTTGCCACAAACAGGAGACTTTATAACAGCAACTGATATCTGTACACTTATGCTTTACGAAAAGTTTACAGCTTGGAATCAACACTACGTTATATCGAAAAAATATATTTCGATATGGGATTGCAAGAAAAATATTTTAGCAATTATTACTAGAGAGGCATGGGATAAAATCAATAAGTAATTGATAGTTTAAAACAGCAATAAGCTCCTACCCAAACCGCTCAACCTTAAAAGGTTTTATATCCATTGAAGTTGGTTTTTGATTGACTATTTCTTCTACTAATTTTCCGGTACCTGCTCCCAAACTCAAGCCCAGCATCGAATGTCCGGTAGCAATGGTTACATTATTCCACTTATCGGTCTTACCAATGTATGGCAAACCATCGGCACTGCATGGTCTGTAACCGTACCAAATTTTATCTTCTGTAGGAAAAGGAATATCAAACTCAGGATAAAATCTCTTCACTGCATTTAATAAACCAAGCACCCTGTTTAAACGTGGCGGTGTATTGGTTGGTGTAATTTCCATAGTACCACCGAAACGTGTTTTATTGCCATCCATTGGTGTTAAAGCTGCTCTTCCTTCTAACAAAACAGCAGGATAGTTAATCTTATACTTTGCATCTTCTGTTGTTACAGAATAACCTCTGCCCGGCATTAAAGGAATTTTTATGTTGAGTTTATTTACTAACGACCTGCTCCATGAACCTGTTGCAATAACAACCGCATCTGTGGTGTATTTATTTTTATCAGTTATAACACCTGTAATATTCTTTGCATTTGTTTCAAAGCCTGTTACTTCTTCATTATTTATAATTGTAACGTCGGCATTTTTTAAGTGTGTAATTAATTGCTGCATTAATTTATTGGGATATAAATGAGCATCACATTTAAAGTGTATCGCACCCAATGCATTGATTTTTGTTTGCGGTTCTAAGGCTTGCAATGCTTCTGCATTTAATAATAAAGTATCTGATAACCCTAATTCATGTGCTTTTTCAACAGTATGTTTTGCATGCTCATATCCTTTTTCTGTTTGAAAAATTTCAAGCAAACCTTTCTGTTCATAAGCAAAAGCAAACTGCGGTTGCTTAATCCATTCTTCATACAACTGTTTACTCAACAATGCAATATCTCTTAAAGGAACAGCTGCTGCTGCTACTTTTTCAGTTGTCGCACTTTTCATAAACTTCCATCCCCAATCAATCAAAGCCTTATCTACTCTGGGTTTTACATAAAACGGGCTTGTTGAATTAAACATCCATTTCAATCCCTGCTTTACAATGCCGGGTGTTGCCAAGGGAATAAAATGACTGGGACATACATAACCTGCATTACCGTAAGAGCAATTATTACTCATATCAGTTTTATCAATAACAGTTACATTATTACCGCTTTGCTGCAAATAATAAGCACTGCTTAAACCTATTATACCGCCACCAATAATTACAAAATTCGCCATTACAATTTTTATTTTTTATTATTCCATTTTTGTTCCAACATCTTCATAAAATAACCACCTACAACACTTCTTGCCTGAAAGCCTACTTGCTTACCATTTGTTGTTTCATGCCAATCGCTCAATGGTACACGTGTTGGCGTTTCTAAAAGATAATCATACACAGGATTTATCAATGCCTGAAAATCTTTTTGATTACTTGCTAAAGTGGCTGTCCAAACAATCCAATCACTTTTAGTATAAGTTTTCCTGCTATCTAAAGGCAAACCATACTTGTTTTGTTTAGTTAAATAAAATTTTATTTCTTTTTCATAAACAGATTTTGGAAAAATATTCAAACCAAGTAGCTTATCCCACACTAAATTATACTTCTGGCTCCAGGTATTTTTTTTATCGAAAGTAAGAGCATAATGGTCGCCATCATTTGCCATTTGCTGCCATCTGCTGGCCATTGCAATAGCAGTGTCTTTTAATTGTTTTGCTTTATCATTTAAATGTAAAACATTTGCCATTTGAGCATATGCCGCAATACCGACTATTGCTTTAACAGAAAGATTTGTATTTCTTGCGAGGTGACCGGCAAAATCATCTGTACATAATTGATTTAAAGGGTCAAAACCATCTTTCAATAAAAATTCTACCCATTGGCTTAATACTTTCCAATGTTTTTGTGCAAATTCATAGTTGCCTTCTGCTTTACAAATAGCTGCTGAAAGTATAATCATATTTCCTGCTTCTTCAACAGGCATATCTTCTCCATAAGTTTGTCCGTTTGCAATGGGATAGGTTCCCAAATCATGTGCTGCAAAGGGTTTTGTCCATATACCGCTTTCACTGTAATACATTATTGGTTCAACCATTCCTTTTAATAAAGAAGGGTTATAAATTAGTGTAAGCGGTGCAGATGGATAAGTTACATCAACCGTCCATATTGAACCATTACTAAAGTTTTCTTTTTGTGGAAATAAGATTTCATTGTTCTCTCCTCTAACCAATTTATGTGCAGCCAAAGATTCTCGGTAAGCAGCAATGCATAACTCAGCATATTTTTCTCCACCTGCTGCTAATGCTTTTGTATACAAGTCATCATCAAACTTATCGCAGATAGTTTTCACTCTTTGTTTATCTGCAAAAGCCTTTACCAATAAGCTTTGCATATCAGTATAGTTTTTCTTCCACCATGCCTGTAAATTTTTATTAAAGTATTGAATGGAATACAAATCATCATACCCCAACAAAATAGTTTTAGTTACTGCATTGTTTTTTACTGTACCGAAATCAATTGCTGTTTCACTCATTGCTGATGAAGTAAAGCCGTTGATTGCAGGAGTAATGCTTTGTTTGGTGTTATTACCTTTTTCAACTGCTATATAAGAATAGCCCCAGTTAATTCTAACATCATCACCTTTTTTTTGTAATACAGGTTGCTTAACGGTTCCTGTTTTTATGAATGAAATATTTTGTGCTGAACCGATTTCTTTGTTTACTGCTTCACCGGCATTGTTCTTTGCAATGGCATCTGCTGAAAGCAATACCAATTTTACTTTGCTTTCTTTTGTTGATTGAATCTGAAAATTAATATAGGTAACAGGTCTTGATAATAAATCTAAATCTGATGCAATTAAAGGTGAAGTAAAATTTAGTTTTAATGCTACATCGCCGCATTTAAATTCATAATTGGTTTGTGTGGCAGTAATATTTTTCTGAATCTGAACAGCATTATTCATTTTTTCAACGGGTAATTTATCATATAAGCCAACATCTATAATACCCGGACCACCTGTGTTTTCGCAATGAACGGCTAATATGTTTTTTCCTGCAACCAATTTTTGTTGAATACTATTGTTTAAGGCAACTTCTTTATTTGCCGAACAGCAGGTAGCAGTATAAATTTTTTCTCCGTTTAAATACACTTCAACATTATCATCATACTTTAATTTTAATAAAAGTTCATGCACACTTGTTGATGCAACAGTAAACGCTCTTCTTATCCATATATCTTTTGAGTTCCATTCTGTTTGCGGGCCTGTTGTTGTTGAACCGAATATTCCTTTTCCTGTTCTCCAGCTATTATCATCATAATTAATATTTGTCCAATCAACAGATGGTTTTATTTCTGTGTATTTACTAACGTAAGGAGAAACATCACTATCAGGAAGTAATGCTTCCAATTTATTTTCAGTATTACCCAAAAACTTATACCATACACCATTTACACTTAACATGGCTACTAAAGAGTTGTTGGTACCTGTCCAGTGTTTTGTTGTTGATTCATTCACATTATCAGAAGTGCTCCAGATACTGAAATAAGGATCATGCACCGCTAAAGGATAGGCAGGCATTTGTTTTAATTGTGCAAAGCCCTTAACAGATAAGAGGAGTAAAAAAATAAACAGCTTTTTTTTCATGGCAAAATTTTATTCATGTTAACGTTTGTACTTTTTTATACGGCAATCATAAATTTATTATCATTCCTTCTTCTGAAACATTAAATCCCTGTTTAATAACTTCCATTTTTTCTTCAGATGTTTTTAATAACAATGGATTAGTATGATTGAAATGAATGAAATAAACTTTCTTTTTATCGGGGTTTGATAAAGTACTGAATTTTTTAATACTCTCTTCTACAAAAGGATGAGGTACTTCGTTGATATTTCTTCCGGGCAGTTCTCCGTCTTTATAAAAGGTACCATCTATAAAAGTAATATCAACAGTCTTAATTAAGTCTGTAATACTTCTGTTCCATTTCTCCCATTTATCAATATCGGGTATAAACAATACTTTTTTTGTTTGACTTTGGATAATAAAGCCAACTGTTTCAGAAAATTCATCTCTATGCGGAACTTTTACCGGCATTACTTTAAAATGTTTGTTTAAAGTAATCATACTATCATTTTGCAAAAGCTTCAATTCAATATTATTCAAACTAATTAATTGATTCCAAGGGGCATTAGATTCTATAAATATTTTCATTTTAGGCATTACATAAACAGGAATTGCTTTTGCATTGATTGCTTCTCTGCCTAAGTATATTAAACCTGTATAATGCCCGATATGTGCATGTGTTAAGAAGACGCCTGTCGGTAAAAATTGATTTTTATTTTTTAATGATGCTTGTAATTGATGTAATTGTTCTGTTATATCGGGTGTTGCATCAAATAACCAGTATTCATTTGTTTCATTATCAACCAATGCTAAAGATGAAACATGTTTTTTTGTTTCCTTTCCATTCCAATATTTTTTGCAGCACTCTTTTGTACAGCCGATTTGAGGATAGCCAGCATCCTGTGCAATACCTAATACCTGTATAAACTGTTTTTCTGTTTGACTGATATTTTCTTTTATATGAAATGAAAACATCAAACAACAAATTGCAATAAAAAGAATACCGATAAGAAATTTCATTTTTATATTACTTGAAACCCGTAAGCATAAGGGTCATCATCTTTATCAATTGAAATAATATTATAGCCATACACTCTTGCCCAGCCTTCAATACTTGGTTTAATTGCAGGCTTTCCATCAATTATTAATGTTTCTTCAATTCTTCCCGTAAATGTTGAGCCGATTATACTTTCATGCACAAATAAATCTCCTTGCTTCAATTTTCCTTTAGCATACCATTGAGCCATACGTGCTGAAGTGCCAGTGCCACAAGGGCTACGGTCAATTGCTTTGTCTCCGTAAAATACTGCATTACGTGCAGTTGAGTTTTTATCTAACACGGCTCCTGTCCATAACACATGTGTACAGGTATGAATAGTCGGGTTTTCAGGATGTACAAACTCATACCTGGCATTTATATTTTTTCGCAGCTCTCTTGCCCATGCAATTAATTTATCGGCACTGTAATGCTCAATGCCTTTAAAGTTTTTCTGCACATCAACAATAGCATAAAAATTACCACCATAAGCAACATCAATAACCAACTCACCCAATTCAGGACAATCAGCAGTTAGTGCTGTTGAATGAAGAAATGATGGAACATTCGTAAGTTTTACAGATGATACTTTTTTCTTATCAATTTCTCCTTCATCACTTTTCTCCTTTCGTATTTCACTCTTATATTCAATCATTACCAAACCCGCCGGAGCTTCCATTCTTATCACACCTTCCTGTTTCGGTTGTATTAATCCTTCTTCAATGGCAATGGTAATAGTACCGATTGTACCATGACCGCACATAGGTAAACAGCCACTTGTTTCTATAAATAATACAGCAACATCATTCTCAGGGTTATGCGGAGGATATAAAATACTTCCGCTCATCATATCATGCCCTCTTGGTTCAAACATTAAACCCTTTCTTATCCAATCGTATTCTTTTAAAAAATGCTGGCGTTTTTCACTCATATCATTTCCATACAACACAGGCCCACCCTTCTTTACAAGCCTTACAGGGTTACCGCAGGTATGTGCATCTATGCAATGAAAAATATGTTTCATTAAAAATTACAATTGAATAGAAAGATAATCAGGTAATACAGGCCTTGTTGCAATACCATCTTCAATAATTTTAAGAATACGTTCTCTTTCTTCACCAACCAATGTTAAACGGGGGGCACGAACATTTTCGCTACCGATACCTGTTTTGCTTTCTGCCAGTTTTATATATTGCACTAATTTTGAATGTAAATCCAACTCAAGCAATGGCAAAAACCATCTGTGAATTTTTCTTGCTTCCTCATATCTGCCCACTTTAACCAATCTGTAAATAGCAACTGTTTCAGCAGGAAAAGCACAAACCAAACCTGCTACCCAACCATCTGCACCCATCACCATTTCTTCCATTGCCAAAGTATCTACACCGCATAAAATTTTAAATCTGTCGCCGAAAGCATTAATGAGCTTTGTAACATTGGTAACTTCTCTTGTTGATTCTTTTATGGCATTGATATTTTTATAGGAAACTAATTCAGCAAACATTTCAATGGTTACATCAATCTTATAATCAACAGGGTTGTTATAAATCATGATTGGTAAATCTGTGGATGCAGCAACAGTTTGAAAATAGGTAACTGTTTCTCTGTGATCACTTTTATAACGCATCGGCGGTAATAACATAAGACCTTCTGCTCCCCATTTTTTGGCATTCTCAGCCAACTGTACGGCAACTTTCGTAGAGCCTTCTGCAATATTTAAAATCACCGGAATTTTACCATCAATTTTTTCAATAGCAAACCTTACCAAGTTTTCTTTTTCGGCATGAGTTAATACACTTGCTTCTCCTAAAGAACCGCCTAATATAATGCCATCAATACCGGCAGCCAATTGTGCCTGTAAGTTTTTTTCAAACAATGGCAGGTCTAACTGGTCTTTATCAGTAAATTTTGTAGTAAGTGCAGGAAAAACTCCTTTCCATGTAAATGACATATCTGATTGTGTTTGCCATAAAGAAACACAATAATAATTAAAGGAGCAGAAAAAACTGAAGGTGTTATTTAAGAAAAGAAAAAACTCTTTTAATAAGAGATTTAGCGGTATTGTTGGGCATTATAACAGGCACATCAACCAAAAAGTCTATTTGTGTAACAGGTGTCCAATCCGGTAAGCCTTTAAACCAAGCCATGTCTGTACTTTTAACGCCGCGACGTTTTAAAGTTTCTACGCTGTAAGGGCCTGTGATAATTTTGTTACGTTTCAACAGATATACCATTTCCATTTTGTTCACAGTTGGGTTGTATACGAAAATACATATTATTTTAAAATACTTACTGCTTTTATTATCACATTATCCTCATTGTTTTTTATAAGGTAATAGGCTTCCATTCCCCAGTTTAATTCGCCGATCATTGATTTTAATAAATTAGTTAAAGACTGCCTGTTTATGTTTTTTAAATTGATATCAGGGGATGCAATCATAGCTTCCAGTTCTTTCCAATCGTTATCTGAAAAATTGTATTGACTGTTAAATTCTTTTATAGAAGTTGCTGCCAGATAATTTTTATTTTTTTTATACCATTTGATTGAAAAAACTGCACATGCATTTTTAAAAGATGGTTTAAAAAAAGCAGCGGGATAAACAATTGTATCAAACGGAACCATAATATCCGGTGTTATACCGCCACCGCCATAAACTGTATGCCCGGCAGGTGTTTTATAAGCAGGCCCTTTAGGTTGTGCAGTATCAGGTTTATCAATTTCAATGTCGTGAAAACGATTAATAATTTCCATTGCATAATCATCTTTCTTTTTATTGTATGGCTTTTGAATATTTCTGCCCAAAGGAGTAAAATATTTAGCAACAGTTAATCTTACCGCACCACCATTACTTAAAGGAAATTGTTGTTGCACCAACCCTTTACCAAAACTTCTTCTGCCAATAATAGTTGCCCTGTCCCAGTCCTGTAAAGCACCGCTTAATACTTCGCTTGCAGAAGCTGATAATTCATCAATTAAAACAACCATTTTATTTTTTTCAAACAAACCTTCTTTACGGCATCTGTATTCAGCCTTATCGCTATGCAAACCTTCTGTATAAACAATTAATTTGTCTTCATCTAAAAACTCATCTGCAATATTTACTGCCTGTTGCAAGAGACCACCACCATTTCCCCGCAAATCAAGAATTAATTTCTTCATTCCGTTTGCCTGCAATTTCTCTAAGCTTTGCATAAACTCTTCATAAGTTCTGTCTGCAAATTTTACAAGGTGTACATAAGCAATGGAACTGTCAATCATATAAGCAGCATCAACAGTATGCACAGGAATACTTCCTCTGGTAATTATTATTTTTTTAATTTGATTATCTCTTACAAGTGTAACTTTTACCTGCGAGCCAACCGGGCCTCTTAAGTATCTTCTTAATTCATTCCACCTTAACCTTTTTCCTGTTAATTGATTGGTATCGGCAGTAGCAATTAATTGATCACCGATTTGTAAGCCTGCTTTTTCAGACGGGCCTCCGGCAATAACTCTTGTAATACTTACTGTATCATTTATAATTTGATACTCAACACCAATGCCTTCAAAATTGGCAGCTAAATCTTCATTAGAAATAGCCACATCTACCGGTGGAATATAAGCCGAGTGAGGGTCTAACTGTTCTAATACTGCATCAATAGCTGTTGCATTTAATGTATCAAAATTTACAGCATCGGTGTATTTACTTTTTACTAAATCCAATACTTCCTGTACCGTATTTCTTTTATTAGCTTTAAAAAAACCATTACCACCTGTTTCTTCTTTTAATTTATAACCTATTAGCATTCCTGCTATCATTACCAACGCAAATAAAACCGGCAATGCAATCTGTAATTTTTTACTTCCCATGTTATTTACCTACTTTGTACCTTAATTCGTGAAACGCAAATATCAACAATATAGTTTAAGCTATACTTTTTTGTTTAAGTGTTTTGATAAAAGGTAAAATAACAGCAGATTATAAAATTTATTAATGATGAAACTGATTGCAGACAGCGGAGCCACCAAATGTGAATGGAGCCTGCTTAGTAATGGAAAGAAGAAAAGAATTGCTACACAAGGCATCAGCCCGTATTTTCTTAATAGTGCAGAAATTATTGAGCTGTTACAAAAAGAATTATTACCTAAACTGGGTAAAGATGTTTTTATACAAGAAGTACATTATTACGGCACGGGTTTAAGTAATGCCAATAACATAAAAATTATAAAAGCTGCTTTAAAAAAATTATTTCCTGAAGCAATTATTGAAACAAATACAGATTTACTGGCCGCTGCAAGGGCATTATGCGGTAAGCAAAAAGGGATTGCCTGTATTTTAGGCACGGGTTCTAACTCATGTTATTATAACGGTAAAAAGATTGTTAGTAATAGTCCTGGTATTGGATATGTTTTGGGAGATGAAGGAAGCGGTGCTTATCTTGGTAAGAAAGTAGTTCAATACTATTTATACAACACTTTTGATGAGGATTTAAATAACAGGTTCGAAAAGAAATTTAATACCACTTCTATTGAAATTTTAGAGCATGTTTATAAGCAACCTTTAGCCAACAGATACTTAGCATCATTCGCTATTTTTCTGGCTGAAAACCGCGGCCACTTTATGATTGAAAATATTATTGAAGATGGCCTTAATGATTTTTTCTTTACACATTTATGTAAATACAGAGAAAGCTGGTTATTACCAATCAATTTTATAGGCAGTGTTGCATTTGGTTTTAAAGATGTATTGAAAGACCTTTGCCACAGTTACGAATTTGAATTAGGAACAATATTGCAAAAGCCAATGGATGGCTTAATAAAATATCATTCATAATATAGCATGGAAAAAATTATAAGAGTTACAGAACAGCCATCAAACTACAGACACTTAGAAAAAATGAGTGTTGAAGAAATTTTAATAAATATTAATAAAGAAGATAAGTTAGTACCTGCTGCCGTAGAAAAAGCAATACCGCAAATTGAAAAATTGGCATCTGCAATAAGCGATAAAATGTTGGCAGGCGGAAGACTGTTTTACATTGGTGCAGGTACCAGCGGAAGATTAGCCATTGTTGATGCAAGTGAATGCCCTCCTACTTATGGTGTGCCTTATGGTTTGGTAATCGGCATTATAGCAGGTGGCGAAAAAGCAATTACACAGGCAGTAGAATTTGCTGAGGATAATAAAGAACAGGGTTGGGCAGATTTACAGAAACATTTTGTAAGCGATAAAGATGTTGTTGTGGGTGTTGCTGCAAGTGGTACTACGCCCTATGTTATCGGTGCTTTAGAAGAATGCAGAAAAAGAGGCATCACAACAGGTAGTATTTCATGCAATCCTGATTCTCCTGTTAGCCATGCAGCAGATTATCCTGTTGAAGTTATTGTAGGACCCGAATTTGTTACAGGAAGTACAAGAATGAAAAGCGGTACTGCACAAAAATTGGTTTTAAACATGTTGAGTACTTCTGCAATGATTCAATTAGGGCGTGTAGATGATAACAAAATGGTGAACATGCAGTTAACTAATATTAAATTGGTTGACAGAGGCGTAAAAATGGTAATGGAAAAATTGCAGTTGAATAATTATGAGACTGCAAAAGATTTATTGGTAAAACACGGCAGCGTAAAGAAAGCTGTTGATGCGGTTAAACTGAATGGCCATGCATGAGATAGAGCCCTTCTATAATTGGCGTCATATTTATATTTCAGAAGAAGACAAATTATCTCCCTTTTACGGAAGAGAATACAGTGAGTTTGAGTTTTCACAAACAATTTATAACTATTATATACACCCTCAGTGGGATGAGTTCGGCAGTAAAACATTATACTTAAAAGTAATTTATACAGACTATGAATTACACTTTTGCATTATTGAATTAATCGGAGAATGGAATGATGCTATAGAGAATGATATTATGTATTTAAAGCGTGAAGTAATTGATAAATTTGAAGAACACGGTATCAGCAAGTTTATTCTTATTACAGAAAATGTTTTAAACTTTCACAGCAGCGATAAAGAATATTATGAAGAATGGTATGAAGAAACAACTGATAACAACGGTTGGGTTGTTGCTTTAAATATGCCTGAACAGACACAGTACGATTTTAAAAAGAAAAAACTGCATTACTTAATTGAATTAATGGAAATAAGTGAATGGAGAACTTACAAACCGTATCATCTGTTTAAAAAAATTGATGACCAATTAATGAAAAGGTTAAGCTGAGCTTAGTCTTTAGGAGTTTGCGTAAACCTTGCCAGTTTTATTAAAAGGTTTCTTAATGAAAACATTTTAAGCCCCTCTTTACCATCGGGGATATCTAATCTTTTAGTCAACTCATTTACTTTATTTTCTAAGGTTCTGGGAGATTGAGATAAAATAGCACCCATTTCTCTGTAACTTAAATTACCCGCATTTAATGCAATAATTTCCTTTTCAATTCTACTGAAATCAAAACGCTCAATTAACTTTTTTTCTTCTCTTCTTTTAAGCATTAGTTCATCTCTTCCAGGTCCTTGATAATTAATACGTTCATCAATATATATTTTATTGGCAGCCACCTGCACCAATGCTGTTTTTAATATTACTTCAAAAGATTTGCCCTTTCCGAATAAACTATGCCTGAATACGTAGCCTACACAGCCACATGCAAGCATATCCTGAATAACAGCTTCCTCCCCATGACTTGAAACTGCAATTATTTTTATTCCCGGAAAATATTCATTCACATAGTCTGATGCAGTAACGCCATCCATTTTTTTCATTTCAACATCCATCAATATAATATCAGGCAGGTCTTTGCATTTATAGCAAAAATCAATGAGTTTATACCCATCATCAAAACTTTCAATATGTTCAAAGCCTTTAAGAGAGCTAATAACATCTATATTAGTTTTCCTGTGCTTTTCCTTATCGTCTACTACTACAACTGAAATCATATGCCTCGAGGGTGTGAGATTAGCATGCAATATAATTTACACAGTTATATGGAAAATACACATTTAAAAATAGAGGGCTTGCCCGTGATTTTTGTAAATGGTTTTGTTACAAATTTGTATTGTCCTTGAAAACTAATTGAGTATTAACAAAAAGATCAAACCCCGCATTTCTGTGGGGTTTCTCATTTTAATAACAACCTTACCAATCAAAGCATCAACCAAATCGGTTCTTAAAGTTTGGGAGCAGCAGCCAAAATTTCGGCATCTACCGCACCGGCATATTTTTTAAAGTTTTCTACAAATTGATGTGCTAAATTTTTAGCTGCCATGTCATAATCTTGTCTATCTGCCCAAGTATATCTCGGGTGTAATATGTTTAAAGGCACATTAGGGCATTGTTTAGGAATCATCATGCCAAACACCTGATGTGCTTCATAGGCTACATTATTTAATGCCCCGTTTAATGCTGCAGTTATCATGGCTCTTGTATAACTTAACTTCATACGTTTACCCACACCATAACCACCACCGCTCCAGCCTGTATTAATCATCCAGACATTTACGTTATTTTCTTTCATCTTCTCTCCTAACATTTTTGCATAATAACCCGGGTGCAAGGGAAGAAAGGGAGCCCCGAAACATGCACTGAACGTAGCTTTCGGCTCTGTAACACCCGCTTCCGTTCCTGCTACTCTTGCAGTGTAACCACTTATAAATTGATACATTGCCTGACCCGGTGTAAGTTTACTTATAGGAGGCAATACCCCGTAAGCATCGCAGGTTAAAAAGAAAATATTTTTAGGTAAGCTGCTAATGCTTGGTTCTAAAGCATTACTTATATAATCTAATGGATAACTTACTCTGGTATTTTCAGTAATGGTTTTGTTGGTAAAATCAATTGCATTATCTCCATCAAAAAAGACTACATTTTCTACCAAGGCTCCGGGGCGGATTGCATGATAAATTTCAGGTTCTTTTTCTTCACTTAAATCTATCAGCTTGGCATAACAGCCTCCTTCAAAATTAAAGATTTCAGTATCGGTCCAGCCATGTTCATCATCACCAATTAATTTTCTGTTCGGGTCTGCACTTAAAGTAGTTTTACCGGTTCCGCTTAACCCAAAAAATACTGCTACATCTCCTTCTTCGCCCATATTGGCACTGCAATGCATGCTTAATACATTTTTATCGTGCGGTAGCAAATAGTTCAACACGGTAAAAATGCCTTTCTTCATTTCACCTGTATAGCCTGTTCCACCAATCAATATTGTTTTATGTTTGAAGGATATAATGGCGAAATTGTGTTGCCTTGTTCCATCTACAGCAGGGTTAGCTTTAAAGCCCGGTGCCTGAATAATATGCCAATCTGCATTAAAATCTTCTAACGCTTCTTCATGCGGACGAAGAAACATATTATATGCAAACAAGTTACCTGAAGGTTGTTCATTAATTACGCGAATATTTAACCGATATTTTTCAGCAGCACAGGCATACGCATCTCTTACCCATAACTCATTTTTACTACCTAAATAAGCAATCATTTTTTCTTTTAATTGAAAAAAATATTTTTCTTCAATTGGTAGATTGAAGTTGTTCCAGTTAACAGTATTAGCAGTTATTTCATCTTTAACTGTAAACTTATCTTGCGGGCTTCTTCCTGTAAACTCTCCCGTCTTGATACACAATGCTCCGGTATCGTTTAAAACACCTTCTTTTCTTTGTAAACTTTGTGCTACTAAATCTTCAGGCGATAATTGATAATGAATTTCGTTTAATTTTTGAAAGCCAAATTCAATCAGTTTTTCAACAGGAGGATGCATTAATAATGTTGTGTTAGGCATATGCTTACAATCGTTAGTTAGTTTACAAAGGTAGCGGCATAAACGAAACTAACAAACGTTAGTGTATGTTTTACATCTTTAAATTAATCTTAAAAGGCAGCTAATCTCTCCGCTTCAACCTTTACTTTTACGTTAAAATATAATTGAATAATGAAGGCAATAGCCACACCACAGGTATTAACCTTAAAAGACTTGGAAACATTAAAACAGATTGTGGGAGAACAATATGTTTTCGCAGATGAAGAAGCCCTAAATCATTATGGCCATGATGAAACTGAACATCTTTTATTTTTACCGAATGCAGTTGTAAAACCCGGCACTACCGAGGAAGTAAGTGCTATTTTAAAATATTGCAATGAGTATAAAATTCCGGTTACACCACGTGGTGGCGGTACAGGTTTAAGCGGTGGTGCTTTACCGCAATTAGGCGGTGTTTTATTAAGCACTGAACGTTTTAATAAAATTTTAGAAATAGATGAACGCAACTTGCAGGTTACTACAGAACCCGGTGTAATTACAGAAGTTTTGCAGAATTCAGTTAAAGAAAGAGGCTTGTTTTATCCGCCCGACCCAAGCAGCAAAGGCAGTTGTTTTATTGGCGGCAATATTGCTGAAAACAGCGGCGGCCCTAAAGCAGTAAAATACGGTGTTGTTAAAGATTATGTGTTAAACTTAGAAGTGGTATTACCTACCGGTGAAATTATATGGACAGGCAGTAACGTATTAAAAAATTCTACAGGTTACAATCTTACTCAATTAGTGGTAGGAAGTGAAGGCACATTAGGTATAGTAACAAAAATTGTGTTGAAATTAATTCCGCTTCCTAAGTACGATTTATTAATGCTGGTTCCGTTCTCCAACTTAGAAAAAGCCAGCGAAGCCGTGAGTGCTATATTCCGTGCAGGTTTTACGCCAAGTGCATTAGAATTGGTTGAAATAGATGCTTTGAAAATTGTAAGTAAGATGGTTGACAGCCACGCAGTACCTGTTAATGATGATATTGCTGCACATTTAGTAATTGAAGTTGATGGAAACAATATAGACGTGTTAATGAGTGAAATGGAAGCCATTAGTGAATTATTAATGCAATACGATGCCGGTGAAGTTTTCTTTGCAGATGATGCGAACCAAAAAGCTGAATTATGGAAGTTAAGAAGGCGTGTTGCTGAAGCTGTAAAAAGCAGCGGTTATACCATTGAAGAAGATACTGTTGTACCAAGAGCAGAGCTTCCTAAATTAATTAAAGGTGTTAAAGAATTAGGTAAACAATATGGTTTTCATGCAGTGTGTTATGGTCATGCAGGTGATGGTAATTTACATATCCGTATCAATCATCCGACTATTAAAAACAGTCACGGTAATGAAGAAATGACGAATGCACTAAAAGCATTATTCAACTTAGTAAAAAGTTTAGGCGGAACTATTAGTGGGGAACATGGCATTGGCTTAATTCAAAAGCCATATATGGATATTGTTTTTAAAGAAGCTAATTTAAGATTGATGCGTTCCATCAAACAATCATTCGATCCGAATAATATTTTAAACGCAGGTAAAATTTTTGATTTGAATTAACAGTTAGCTGCTTTTATTTATTGTTGCTTTGGCATCTTTTAATAATCTTATTTAAATTACTGTATGAAAAAAATAATCTTACTTGCTGTCAGTTCAATTGCTGTCAGTTTTATTTCAGCACAAAGAAATGTACCTCCTACATATAAAGAGCCTACACCTATAAAAAAAGGCTTTGATATAAACCGCATGTTTGTTGGCGGAAGCCTTGCTTTGGGTTTCAGCAATTACAGCTTTAATATAGGCGGCACTCCTGAAGTCGGTTATTCATTAACTAATTGGTTAGATGCCGGTTTGGCAATTAATCTTAATTATACTTCAATGCGTGCAGACCCTTTTTACAATAATAATGTTAGACAAAGAAGCTTTAATTATGGCGGAGGGCCATTTGTAAGAGTTTATCCGATTCCTTTTTTATTCCTGCAAGGTCAATTAGAAACCAATTGGATTAAGTATAATTTTTTAAACATGAATAATAATCAATCATCTTCATTAACTACTAACGCAAATAGTTTCTTAGCGGGTGTTGGTTATACTCAAAGAATTGTTGGACAAAGTAGTTTTTATACAGCTATATTAATTGATTTGAATACGGATATTTATTCTCCTTACAGAGATTATAACAATCAAGCTTTACCAATTTTCAGAGCAGGATTTAATTTTTATCTGCATGAAAAAAGGAAATAATTCTTAAACATTGTTGAAATAAAAAAGCCGCTTCAAAATTTTGAAGCGGCTTTTGTTTACTTACTATCAATTAATTGAATAAGTATTTAAAACCAAACTGCATTTGCCAACGGCTACCAATGCTTGTGCTATTGCTGAAACTGTTAACTACAGGAACTTGGTTTGTGGCATCTAAATAAGGAAATGAGAAAGAAGGTGTTTTACCATCTGCACTTAACCCTTCATAAGTCAAGAAGTTACTTTTGGTTGGTACTTTCAATAAACCCCAATCTTTGTTTAATAAATTTCCAACGTTCAAAATATCCCAAGAGAATCTCAATGTATGTCTTGTTTTGCCGGTTTTAATTGAAATATCCTCAGTTATATTTAAATCCAATTTTTTGAAGAAAGGAAAAACTACTGCATTCGCATCTGCTACCTGTCCTCTATGGCTGTTCAAATATTTATCCTGGCTGATAAAATTGTTTAACTGAGCCCAGATTTGATTGGCAGTACGTGGGTCTGAACTTGTACCTGTACCTAAACCACCGGAACCTACTTTAACCAAGTTAATTTCGCTTTGATTGCGTGGAATATAAATCAAGTCGTTAATATTACCATCGTTATTAAAATCATTGCTATACATGTAAGATGTAACACCATTTGGTGCAGCTTCATAAAATGCCCCGAAAGTTGTTGAAAAATATTTAGCGTATGAAAGTTTATAAGATGCAAAAGCTACAATTCTGTGCGGTTGATACCAGCTTGCATTAGCTAAGTTTGGTGTATTAGGATCGCCTTTAACTGCACGGCCACTCCATAAACCACCGGCAGTGCTACCCGCTTCAGCAGTATTTTGGCTTTGAGCATAAGTATAAGCTACACTAAAGAAGAAGTCTTTATATGTTTTTTGTACTCTTCCCGTTAAAGTATAGCTGTAACCTTTAGTTGTATTTTTCATTAAGATAGCAGTAGTAAGGTTTGGGTTAGTAACAGATGCACCACCTGCACCATAAAATACTGCTCTGTTAGAACCTGGTGCTGTAGCATAACGTACACGTTGGTCTGCACCAACAGTAGCATTGCTTGCTGCTCCACCATTCATTACAGTTGCCTGAGTAATATTTTCATTTAAGTTAATGTTTGAGTAGTACACTGCATTAATATCTCTTGTATGCGTTCCTTCAACAGTTACAACCCAATCGCCTTTAAATTTCTTATCAATTGCTAAACTGCTTTTTAATACTGTAGGATTTTTAAAGTTATTATCTGTTACGTTAATACCATAGCTTGTATTAGCAGCTCCTGCTGTTGGTCTGTATGCATCGGGGTTGGCATTGAAAGGTACGCCTGATGTAAGAATTTTTGCACCGAATTGCACACCATTGTTACTTGCCTGATTACTAATCCATACAAATGGAGGTGGACCAGCAAAAATACCTGAACCACCACGAACCTGTAAGGTTTTATCACCAAAAACATCGTAGTTGAAACCAATTCTCGGAGAAAATAATGCCGTTGTTTTTGCCAATTTACCTACATCATATTTATTGCCGTCAGGGAAGGTTAATGCAGCGAAATATGGGTTTTGATCTAAGTTCCCTTTGTAAGCAGAGATGTCAACACGTAAACCATAAGTAACAGTTAACTTATTATTTACTCTGTATTTATCTTGTGCAAAAAAACCGTATTCATTCACGCCAATAGCTGCGAAAGGAAAAGAACCATCTGGCAACGCAGAATATTGTACCGCATATCTTGCAGCAGAAGTACCGTTATTTACACTGTTATAAAAATCTGTAAGAGAGTTAAACTGGTAGATACCCTGATAAGCCGGAGCAAATCCGTTTTTATACTTTCTGAAATAATTTTGTGTACCGAAAATTAATTCATGCTTACCTACATAGTGCGTAACAATATCAGAAATCTGGTAAGCATCTGTATTTAATAAGTTATTATAAGTAAACGGCTCATACCCAAAAGTTGTATAAATATTATTACCGCTTAAAATATCAACTAATGGAAATGTTTGAGAACTACCCTGAGAAGTACGGAAATCTCTTAAACGTGTATAACCCGCCTGAAACTTATTAACCCATTTGTTGCTGAAACGAGTGTTTAATTCAGCGATAAAAATGTCGAAGTTGTTATTGATTCTGTAACCACTTCCCTGAAACGGCATAGAGAAATTACCCGGTTGACCACCTGAAATAAATCCTGTAAAACCATTTCTGCTGGTACTTGCGAACTGATCAGCAAAAGATTTAAGATAGTTATACTTTAATGTTAAAGTATTTTTCGGGTTAATGTTCCAATCAATCTTAGCTGTTAACTTATTGCTTTCTGTTTTTTGAGTATAACCCTGAAACTGACCCGGGTCGTAATTGAATTTCGTTTTCAAGAAATTAGCCAACTGAGTTAATGTATCAGCATTTGCAGCAGATACACTACCAGCAGCTACCGGATGTGTTGCATCTGAAGCAATAAAGCTGGTCGCCGGTAATTCCTGTCTTACCTGTTCATAACTTACAAAGAAGAATAATTTATTTTGAATAATGGCACCACCTAAAGTTGCACCTTTTAAATTATAGGTAAGTGGTGTTTTTGCAAGTTCAACATTACCAACTTTATAACCCTGACTATTTTCATTCTTAAAATATGTATAAACAGAGCCTTTAAACTGATTGGTGCCGCTGCGGGTAACACTGTTAATACCAGCACCTGAGAAACCACCTTGTCTAACATCGTATGGAGCAACGTTTACCTGAATTTGCTCAATAGCATCTATACTGATGGGTTGTGAACTTGTCTGACCGCCTAATGTTCCTGACAACCCGAATGAGTTGTTGAAATTAGCTCCGTCAACTGTAACGTTATTATACTGATTGCTTCTTCCACCAAAACTTAAACCATTTGCAGTAGGCTCTAATTTGGTAAAGTCTTGCAATGAACGGTTAATAGTTGGTAATCTTTCGATTTGTGTTCTGTTTACTACTTCCTGGCTACCTGTTCTGTTGTTATTAAAAACCCTGTCTTGTCTTGTTCCTGTAACAACAACTTCTTTTAAATCATTTGTTTTAGGAGTGATAGAGAAGTCAGCTTTAAACTCTTGACCTAAGGCTAAAAAAACGTTCTCTTGTTTTTCTTCTTTATACCCTAAAAAAGAAACAGTGATAACATAAGGACCGCCAACTTTTAAGTTAGGTAAATTGTAACGCCCGTCTTTACGTGAAGTAGTTACATACTTAGTACCTGTTGGTAAGTGAATGGCTGTAATAATAGCACCTGTTACTGTGCTTTTGCCATCTGTAACCGTACCCTGAATGTCTGATGTGGTTTCCTGTGCAAAAACACTGAAACTAAACATTAACAAAACAAGGACTGATAGTAGTTTTTTGCTCATAATGTGTTTAAGTTTTGAATGTGCAAAGTTGCCTGTCTAAGTCTTTTTAGCGGTAACTCTTATATTATGCTTGTATTAAAAAATGAGATGCTTCTTTTTTAGCAAACAAAAGCAGCTCGTTAAAATAAAAAAGCCGCTTCAAAATTTTGGAGCGGCTTTTATTTACTTAGTATTCTTAAATTAATTAAATAAATATCTAATACCAAACTGCATTTGCCAACGTGAACCTATACCTGAACTATTAGTAAAAGGTGCATCAAATGGTGTAGTACCTGTTAAGTAAGGGAATGAGAATGCCGGTGTTGCAGTATTACCTGGAGTTGTACCCAAACCTTCATATTTTAAGAAGTTGGTTACAGTTGTTGTTTGAGTAATTCCCCAATTTCTATTAAAGAAGTTGCCGGCATTAATCAAATCAACTGAAAACTGAAGTGTATGTATATCTTTTCCTGAGCCGAAATAAATATTTTGTGTAATATTCAAATCGAATTTATTATAATATGGAAGAACTACAGCATTTCTTTCAGCGTATTCACCTCTATGTTTTTTTAAGTAAGGAGAATTATTAATAAATGCATCCAACTGGCTCCAGATTTGAGCAGGTGTTCTCGGGTCGGAAGATGCTCCTGTTCCGTTACCACCAGAACCAACTTTTACTAAATTAATTTCACTTGCATTTCTTGGTATATAAATTAAATCATTACCTGCGTTACCATCTCCATTTAAATCTCCATTATAAACGTATGAAGCTGTACCATTATTTGCAATTTCAAAGAATCCACCAATTGAAGTTGAAAAATGTTTAGCATAGTTAAATTTATAAGAAGCATAAGCTGTTACACGATGTGGCTGGTTGTATGAAGCGTAACCAACATTTGCAGCGTTAGGGTCTTGTGTACTAACGGCTACAGCACTCCATAAAGAAGAAGCAGTACTTCCACCTTCAGCAGCGTTCATAGCCATGCTGTAAGTATAAGATAATGAACCCGTAAAGTTCTTTACAGTTTTTTGAATTCTTACAGTAGCATAACCACTAAAACCTAATGAGTTATTATTCATTAAAATAGCATTACCGATGTTAGGATTTGCTAAGGATGCACCGCTGTAATAATATTTATTACTTGTAGAAACAGTAGTTAAGAAACGGGTTCTATGATCTGGACCATTGTTCAATGCATATCCATTACTTTCATTTAAATTAATATTTGCATAGTTTACAGCGTTAATATCTCTGTTATAAGCAGCTTCTACAGTTAGTATCCAGTTACCCGCAAATCTCTTATCTAAAGCCAAATTTCCTTTTAACACCGTAGGATATTTGAAATTTGATGCAGTTATAGCAGCACTGTATGATGTATTGGCACTTGCACCGGATGGTCTGTAAGCATTCGGATCTTGGTTAAATACAACACCTGTTTTTGTAAAAGAACCAAATTGAATACCGTTATTACTTGCCTGATTACTTAACCATACAAATGGCGGAGGACCTAAGAAAACACCAACACCACCACGTAATTGAAGGCTTTTATCTCCCAAGATATCCCAGTTAAAACCAACTCTTGGAGAGAAGATAGGAACATTTTTAGGAGCTTGTCCAATATTATAAGTTGCACCATCTTTGAATGTTAATGCATCAAAATATGGGTTGTCTGTAAATGCCTGTTTATAAATTGTATAATCTAATCTTACTCCATAAGTTAAAGTAAAATCTTTTGTCATACGCCATTTATCCTGTGCAAAAAAGCCCAATTCTGTAGAACCTGCATATGCCCAAGGAAATTCGCCATTAGGCAAAGCAGAATATTGAAGATAATAAGTACCGGTATTTGCTGTACCATTATTTACACTATTATAAAATTCAGTTAAAGAGTTAAACTGATAGCTTCCCTGATATCCCGGAGCAAAAGCGTTTTGATATTTTCTGTAATAATCTTGTGTACCTAAAGTAATCTCATGGGCTCCTTTATACAATGTAAAAATGTCTGAGAATTGATAAACATCCGTATTAAGTACGTTGTTGTATGTAAATGGTTCGTATCCAAAAGTTGTATAAATATTACCATTATACAAAATATCAACCAATGGGAACGTAGAAGAACTGGAATGTGGAGCACGAAAATCTCTTAAAGCGGTGTACCCAACTTGCAATTTGTTAGAAGCTTTATTGCTAAAACGCGTATTTAATTCCGCAATAAAGATATTAAAATTATTATTTATAACATAACCGCTTCCGAAAAAAGGCATTGAGTTAGTACCAGGCTGACCACCGGTTTTAGTACTTACAGCTCCTACACTACCACCTGGTCTGCTGGTGCTCGCAAATTGGTCAGCACTTGATTTCAGGTAGTTGTATTTTATCGTTAAAGTATTATGAGTATTGATATTCCAATCTAATTTAGCAGTTAGCTTATCACTGTTAGTATTAAAATTATAACCTGTAAAAGCACCCGGATCATAATTAAATTTACTTTTTAAGAAATTAGCAATTGCTGTTAATGTATCTGCGTTTGCAATTGATACGTTACCGCCCGGTGTATGGCTTGCATCAGAAGGTACAATACTTGTTGCAGGTAAAGATTGTCTTACTTGTTCTGCACTTACATAGAAGAATAATTTATTCTTTACAAATGCACCACCTAAAGAAAACCCCTTAATTGTATAAGTTAAGTCTGTTTTAGGAGCATCAACATCACCTACGTGGTAACCTTGTGTATTTTGGTTTTTGAAATAAGTATAAACCGTTCCTTTGAACTGATTGGTACCACTTTTAGTTACAGTATTAATACCTGTACCTGAAAAACCACCTTGTCTTACATCGTAAGGAGAAACATTCACCTGAATCTGGTCAATTGCTTCTAAACTGATTGGTTGAGAGTTTGTTTGACCACCTAAAACAGAAGATAAACCGAATGAGTTGTTGAAGTTAGCTCCATCTACTGTCATGTTATTATATTGGTTACTTCTACCACCAATATTTAATCCGTTAGCGGTGGGCTCTAATTTTACGAAATCCTGAATAGAACGATTAATTGTTGGTAACTGTTCAATCTGAGTTCTGGTAATCACTTCCTGCGTACCATTACGACTTGTACTAAAAATCTTATCCTGTCTTTTAGTAGTGTTTACAACAACATCTTTTAAAACTGTTGCTGTTTCAATCAATTTAAAGTCAGCTTTAAACTCCTGACCTAAACTTAGGAATACATTTTCAATTTTTTCTTCCTTGTACCCAACAAAAGAAACAGTAATAACATACGGGCCGCCAACTTTTACGTTAGCTAAGTTAAACCTACCATCTTTACGGGTACTGGTTACGTATTTCGTACCAGTTGGTTGATGAATTGCTGTAACATTTGCACCTGCAATACCGGCTTTGCCATCTGTTGTTACAATACCTTGAATATCAGATGTAGTTTCCTGTGCCTTGATTGCACTGATACTTGCTATCAACAAACATAAAATAGTTAATAGTCTTTTACTCATATGCGTGTTTGGTTTTAAAAATTCAAAATTACGGTTGAGCAAAAAATCATCTCTTTACTGCAACTCTACAGAATTAAAATGCAAATAAAGTAAATTATCTAATTGAAATTGCAACATTCTATTAACATTTACTTTCCTCATAATCAATAACTCTCCAAACCCTCTTTTCGAAAAAGAAAATCATTTTGAAGCAATTTTATACTCCTTTGCTGCGGCAACTATCTTTGCAGCCGAATTTATTTTTATGCTCCATACTATTAAAGAAGGAATTGAGGATATACGCAACGGTAAAATGATTATTGTAGTTGATGATGAAGACCGTGAAAATGAAGGCGATTTAATTATAGCCTCTGAATTTGCCACGCCAGAAGTAATTAATTTTATGAGCAAAGAGGCCCGTGGTTTAATCTGTGTAGCTTTAACAGAAGAACGTTGCAGGGAATTGGATTTACAATCTATGGTTCAATCAAATACTTCCCGGCACGAAACTGCATTTACCGTTTCGGTAGATTTAATTAGTGCTGAAACAACAACAGGTATTTCAGCTCCGGATCGTTCTAAAACTGTTTTAGCATTAATCAACCCCCATACAAAACCTGAAGACTTAGGAAGGCCGGGGCATATTTTTCCATTGAAAGCAAAAAATGGAGGTGTTTTAAGAAGAGCGGGTCACACAGAAGCATCAATAGATTTACCAAGATTGGCAGGACTTTATCCATCAGGGGTTTTGGTGGAAGTAATGAATGAGGATGGAACTATGGCAAGACTTCCGCAATTGGTTGAGATTGCAAAAAAATTCAATCTTAAAGTTATCTCTATAAAAGATTTAATTGAATACCGTTTAAAAGAAGATAGCTTAATTGAAGAAGTTGTTCGTGTTGAAATGCCAACTAAATACGGTGTCTTTAAATTAGTTGCCTTTAAAGAAAAAATGACGGGTGGAGAACATTTAGCATTAATTAAAGGGGAATGGAAAAACGACGAATCTGTTTTAACAAGAGTGCACAGCAGTTGTTTTACAGGAGATATTTTAGGAAGTTTCCGTTGCGATTGTGGCGAGCAGTTACACAAAGCAATGCAAATGGTACAGGCAGAAGGTAAAGGTGTAATATTATATATGAATCAGGAAGGACGTGGTATCGGCTTAATGAATAAATTAAAAGCATACAAATTGCAGGAAGAAGGTTTAGATACTGTTGAAGCTAATATTCATTTAGGTTTTGGAATGGATGAAAGAGATTACGGTGTGGGTGCACAAATGTTAAGGCATCTGGGTGTTACCAAATTGAAATTAATGAGTAACAACCCCCGCAAACGTGCAGCATTAAAGGGTTATGGCTTAGAAATAGTTGAAATAGTGCCTATTGAAATTAAACCCAACCCTTTCAATGAAAAATATTTACAAACCAAGCGGGATAAATTAGGTCACGAAATTTTGAAAGATTAAACTACAATTCAAACGCTATAACTTTTTTATTCTGAATAAGAAACTCATTCAGCTTTTCATGATTATTTCTTTTCGTTTCAATCTTATAATTAATAATTAACTCTCTGTTGTTTTTTACAACTTTATAGCGAACAAAATAAATGTTCATGTTTTGCATTGCGGTTTCTAATTCATCTACTGAATAGTCTTCAGCATTAATGTGAATTACATACAATTTGTTTTGATGCACATTATCTAACCACTCTTCTAACTTAGATAAAACAACCAATGTTGTTAATACCAAAGCAACAACTATTAATGCTAAGCCATAATATCCAAACCCAATGGTCATGCCTATTGCAGCGGATATCCAAATAGTTGCTGCAGAAGTAATTCCCCTTATACTGATACCTTCTTTAAAAATTACACCGGCACCAATAAAGCCAATACCTGTAACAATATTAGATGCTATTCTATCGCTATTAGTAACAAATGTAGAAGATAGTATACTAAATAAACAAGAGCCAACGCTGATTAAAATCATAGTACGTAAACCCGCCGGTTTACTCCTGAATTCTCTTTCAAATCCAAGTAAAGCACCTGCTGCAAATGCAAATAAAATTTTATAAATATGTTCAGCTTCAAAACTCATTAATCCAAATTAAAACTTTCATGTAAATGCGGAACAATTACTTCTTTAATTTTTTTCTTTTGCAATCTTTTTTGAAACTCTAACTGCACTTCTTCTTCGCCATGTACAATAAAAATTGTCTTTATCAGTTCAGGGTTTTGGCAGGCAAGAAACTGGCATAAATCATCATAGTCTCCATGTGCACTCATGCTTCTCATACTTCCCACTTCTGCAATTACTTTATACTGTTCACCAAAAATTCTAACCTCTTTCGCACCATTCATTAATCTTCCTCCTAAAGATAATGGCTCGCAATAACCAACCATTAAAATAGTATTTCGTTTATCGCCGATATTATTAGCAATATGGTGTTTAATTCTGCCTGCATCTGCCATACCGCTTGCAGAAATAATTATCATGGGTTGATGATTATCATTTATGGCTTTACTTTCATCAACAGATTTTATAAAAGTTAATCCTGCGAAGTCAAAAGGGTCATTATCAACTTTTATTAATTGTCTCAATGCTTTATTAAAACCTTCCGGATGAGATTTTACAACCTGTGTGGCTTCTAAACTTAACGGGCTATCAACAAACACAGGCACTTTAGGTAATTTGTTTTGAAGCGATAATTCATTTAAAAAATATAATAATTCCTGCGTTCTTCCAACGCTGAAAGATGGAATAACCAACTTACCTTTTTTCTCAACACAAGTTTTATTAATCCATTGTTCTAAAATGCTTACAGTATTCGCAACATCTTCATGCAATTTATCTCCGTAAGTACTTTCAATTAAAATATAATCTGCCTGAGGAAATACATCAGGTGAACGAAGTATCACATCATTATATCTTCCAACATCGCCGCTAAAACTTAATGCAGTTGTTTTGCCATCTTCCTTCAAACGCAAGTGTATTGCGGCACTACCGATAATATGCCCTGCATCAGTAAACATTACTTCGGCTTCATTATTAATGGTATGCCATTGATTGTAAGAAACAGTTTCCATTAACGGAATAACATTCTGTGCATCTTCAATTGAATACAAAGGTTCTATAAATGGCAGCCCTTGTTTAGCCCTTTTTTTATTAATGAATTTAATATCGTCTCTTTGAATGGTTGCAGAATCTTCTAACAATATTTCAGTTAAATCTTTTGTTGCAGGGGTACAAAATATTTTCCCTTTAAACCCCTGATTAACCAATCTGGGAATTAAACCGGAATGGTCAATATGTGCATGAGATAAAACTAAATAATTAACCTTACTTGCTTCAAAGCCAAATTGAAGATTTAAGTTATCTGTATCTTTTCCCAAACCCTGAAACATACCACAATCCAATAAAATCTGTGTACCGCTTTTTAATGTAATTAAGTGCTTAGAACCTGTTACTGTTCTTGCTGCACCATGAAAAGTAATCTTCATAAAGCCCTCCTGTTTTAACTTATTAATTTAATACTTACTATTTATAACTTCTTAGCTTTCAAACTCCATGTAATTTTAAACACAGCCACAATTTCATTCATTTCATTTGTACCTGTTGAAATGCATTGAATTGTTTGCCCATCTCCCGTTGCTATGGCATCATCAATTGTGTTTTTAATACTATTACCATCATTACAGGTAAAAACAATTTTGCCGATTGCCTTCTTATAAAACTCGGCTTCTAATTTTACCACTAACATGCTTATACCGGGTTTTCTTTTAGAAATCTGTCCGAAACCTAAAAGTCCTGTACTCATTTCACCAGCCATGCTTAATGCAGCAAAGTATAAAGAGCCGAAAGGATTTTGATTTAGCCATTTGTGTTTTACAGAAACAACAGCTTTGCTTTCATTCAACTCAATAACTTTTAACCCTGCCATAAATGCCATTGGCAACTTAGAAAGCAGAAACAGTTTGTATTTAAAAGGATTGGCTATTTGCTGAGCGAATATGGAGAAGTTATTTTGCAATCGAATATTTTTATAAAAGTAATGCTATACCGTTTAAGTTATTTAATTCTTTTTGTGACGATTGATACTGACTTTCATAAAATAATTTATTAAAATTTCATCTGAATAAATATCTTCATCGCAAACATTTTCTTATGATTAAAAAAATATTGGCGTTTGCTTGCGTATGTGCTTCTTTAAACACTGTAAATGCACAAAGCAAAGACACACTACCCAAATCTAAGTACGACCCCCATGTACTTTTTTCTCCATTGTTTTATAAAACATTCGGCAATGAATATCGCGGTGCAAATGGTGAACCGGGACCTGCTTATTGGCAAAACAAAGCAGACTATAGTATTACTGCCAATTTAAACGAAGAAACACATGAAGTGAAGGGAACAGTTACTATTACTTATAAAAATAATAGCCCTTTTGCATTGCCTTATATATGGTTGCAATTGGACGAAAATTTATACGATTTAAGTTCTCGCGGTCAGGCTAAAATGCCTGCAACCGGAAGAAGCCGTTACGGCGATGCTAAAAGTGTTTTTCAAGGCGGTTATAAAATTCAATCTGTAAAAATTATTACTGCCAACGGAAGTAAAGAAGCTAACTATTTAATTAACGATACCCGTATGCAGATAAAACCTACAGAAATTGTTGCAGCTAAAGGGGGCGTTTTAAAAGTTAAGATTGAATATTCTTATATCGTTCCGGTGGAAGGAAGTGACAGAACAGGAATTTTAAAAACTAAAAACGGAGAAATATTTGCCATTGCACAATGGTATCCGCGTTTATGTGTGTTTGATGATTTACAGGGTTGGAATACCTTACCTTACTTGGGTGCCAGTGAATTTTATTTAGAGTATGGCGATTTTGATGTAAGCCTTACTGTACCTGCCTCTCACATAGTTGTTGCTTCAGGAGAATTATTAAATCCGCAGGAAGTTTTAACTGCTACACAATTGAAGAGATTTAATGAAGCGAAGACAAGCGATAAAACTGTTATGATCAGAACTGAAGAAGAAGTTACAGACCCCGCTTCACGCCCCAAAACGCCAACCTGTACCTGGAAATACAAAATAACCAATGCGAGAGATTTCTCTTGGGCATCATCAAAAAGTTTTATTTGGGATGCTGCTAAAATGAATTTACCAAGCGGCAAAAAAGCATTGGCAATGAGTGTTTATCCTGTTGAAAGTGCCGGCCCGAATGCCTGGGGCAGAGCCACAGAATATACCAAAGGAAGTATTGAAAATTACAGCAAACGTTGGTTCGAATTTCCTTATCCATGTGCATCAAATGTGGCAAGCAATATTGGTGGTATGGAATATCCGGGCATAGTTTTCTGCAGCTCAAGAAGTACCAAGGGTGGTTTGTTTGGCGTTACTGGCCATGAATTCGGTCATACCTGGTTTCCAATGATTGTGGGAAGTAATGAAAGAAGATATGGCTGGATGGATGAAGGCTTCAACACATTCATCAATACATTGGCTTCTTACGATTTTAATAACGGTGAGTACAAAGAAAGAAAAACAGATTACCATGCAATGTCTAAGTATCTGTTCAATCCTGCATCAGAAGGTATCATGAATACCCCCGATGCCATGAAAGAAGGTAATATCGGTATTAATTTATACGCTAAACCGGGCTATGGTTTAACATTGTTAAGAACACAAATATTAGACAGTGTTCGTTTTGATTATGCTTTCAGAAAATATATTAATGACTGGAAATATAAACATCCAAGCCCCTGGGATTTCTTCCGCAGTATAGAAAACAGTGCTGGAGAAGATTTGAATTGGTTCTGGCAGGCATTTTTTGTAGATAATTATAAATTAGACCAAGCTGTAAGTAAAGTTGAGTATGTAGATAATGATGCTAAAAACGGAGCATTAATTACTATTGAAAATTTAGAGCAAATGGCAATGCCTGTAATTGTTGAATACACCACAGCCAGCGGTAAAACTGAAAGAAAAAAATTGCCTGTAGAAATCTGGCAAAGCACTTCTTCATGGAAATTCAGAGTTAATACAACAGAAGAATTAACTAAAGTTGTAATAGACCCTGACCATGTTTTTCCTGATTATAATGATGCCAACAACACATGGAAAGCAAACTAAAAATTTGATATAATCTGTAAAGCCTCGCTCAATACGGGGCTTTTGTTTTACTAATAAAAAACGTGGAAACAGTACAAGCAGAAATTTTGAAATTCAGAAAAAAGAATAAATCTTTATCGCATGAAAAAAATTATCAGTTACTTATCCGTTTCAGTATTACTCTGCTTCAGTTTTATTAATGCATTTGCTTATAAGCCAACACAACAATGGTATGAGTTAAAAATCTATCATTGCAATAAGAATGAACAATTAACAGTAGTTCATCAGTTTTTAAAAGAAAGTTTTCTTCCGCTTTTACACAACAAAGGATATAAAAACATCGGTGTATTTACTGCTATTGATGCAGATACAGCAGTTGATAAAAAGATTGTAGTTTTTATTCCATTAAAAAACATAGAAGAAGTTGCTGCAATTGATAAAATCTTTTATGAAACTTCATTTATCAATCAGCAAAGCAATTATTTAACGGCAGCATACAATCAGGCAGTTTATCAACGCATAGAAACAGTGGTATTAAAGGCTTTTCGTTTTATGCAAACAATGCAGTTACCCAATTTAACATCGCCTAAAGCCGAAAGGGTTTATGAATTAAGAAGCTATGAAGGAGCTACTGAAAAGTTATATAACAAAAAAGTGGAAATGTTTAATGAAGGAGGTGAAATAAATATTTTTTCTCATTTAAATTTTAATGCGGTTTTTTATGCTGAAGTTATTGCAGGCAGCCATATGCCTAATTTAATGTACATGACTACCCACAATAACAAAGCAGAAAGAGATGAGCATTGGAAAAACTTTGGTGCAGATACTACATGGAAAAGAATTTCAAATCTGCCTGAATACAAGAATACAGTTTCACATTCCGACATTCTTTTTCTTCGCCCAACGGAATATTCAGACTTTTAATCCGCAGTATTTTTTTCTGCTTTCAATGCTTTTACATTACCATTATAACTAATGGCTTGCCTGTTATTAAAGGTAACCTGTAAAGTAGCATTACCATTATCAAACACAGTTAATATCATTGTATTTACATCTGTGTTAGCAGTTTTGGCAGGCACAATTTTTATTTCGGTGGCATTACCTTTTTTTGTTGGTTTTGCATCGTAGGAAAAATCAGTAGCGGTAAAATCTAAAGGCCCTGTAGTAGAGCCGATATTAACTGAATAAGCTCTGCCGAAATAAGGTAATGAACAAATAATTTTATCCTTGGTAATTTTCAAATCATAATACGAATCAATCATTCTGGAACTACCACTTTGCGGAAGCATGGTTTGAGCCACAAAGCAAAATCTACGTTCACTCAACATATCTTTTACACTTAACTCTTCTTTTTGTTTTTGTGCAAATGAAATTGTTGTAACCACAACACAAAAAAGGAAAAAAATCTTTTTCATAATTAAGCTTTTCGTTTATAAAGTTATTAGATGCTTACAGCAAAAACTTTACATAAAGTTGGTACGGGTATGTTAATTTTAAATAAAAACCGGTGGTTCTGATATATTACCGTACATTCGCGTCGTTATTGAGTTTTTTAGCACTTTGTAAGTGAATGATTTTTTCTGCTAAGCAATTTTTCTGCCCATAGTTAGTCTTCTTTACCTTCTGCTTTTGCCTCAAATTTTTTAATTAAAAGTGTTTTTTAAGCATGAACATTTATGTTTCTAACTTAAGCTTCAACGTACAGGATGATGACTTAAGAGGTTTTTTTGAAGATTACGGTACCGTAACTTCAGCTAAAGTAATTATCGACAAACTTACTAACCGCAGCCGTGGTTTTGGTTTTGTTGAAATGAGTGATGACGCAGCAGCTAAAAAAGCTATTGCTGAATTAAATGGTGGTATGGTTGAAGGCCGTACTATTAATGTTATGGAAGCTAAACCACGTGAAGAAAGACCTTCTTTCAACAAGAAGCGTTCTTTCAGCCATAACGATAACAATCGTTGGTAATTTCATTGGTTTATCAAATAAAAAACGCTTCAAAAATTTGAAGCGTTTTTTATTTGTATCATTCAATCTTTTAAACCTATTTCTTAGATTTTACTTTCTTTAAAGCTTCATCAATTGCTTTACTTAAATTTTCAACTGTTGCTTTGCCGTTTACTCTTTCGCCGTTAACAAAAAAAGCAGGTATTTCTGTAACACCTAATTTTTTACCGTATTGAATGTCATCGTGTACATGCCAGCCATAAGTTGAATCAACCAATTCTTCCAATAATTGCTTTCTTGTTACACCGGCATCTCGGGCATGCAATTTTAAGCTGGTAGTGCCCAAATTAAACCTGTTGGCAAATAAAGCATTGTGCATTTCCCAGAATTTGCCATCCTGTGCTGCTGCAATAGCAGCTTCCCCTGCTTTTTGGCTGCGTTGATGAATTTTTGTTAAAGGAAAATGGCGGAAATTAAATCTTATCTTACCATCATACTTTTCTAACAATTGTTTTACTACTTCATTGGCTTTTGCACAATCTTCATTTTCGTACTCGCCAAATTCCATTAATGTAACAGCCGCCTTTTTATCGCCTACAAACACATCTTTAGGTTCTATAATTTCAACGGTTTCTTTACCAAATGCCATAACTTAATTTTAAATATCTTATTTCTTAGTGTGCAAACATAATGGTATTCTGCATTCTGCAATTATGATTAAGGAAAACTGTGACTAAAACCTGCATTTCCTGCTTAATCATTCCTGAAAACCACCACATTATCAAATACATCTACCAATACCGGTTTGTTTTTTTCAATATCGCCTGCCAATATTTTTTTACTTAGTTGGTTGATGATTTCTTTTTGAATCAGCCTTTTTAAAGGTCTTGCTCCAAAAGTGGGGTCGTAACCGTTTTCAACCAAGAAATCAAGCAAATAATCACTGAATTTCAACTCAATACCGCTCTGTAATACTAAGTCGTGTAAGTTTTTGAGTTGAATTTTAATGATGCCTTTGATTTCATTTTTCAATAAAGGTTGAAACATAATTATTTCATCTACCCTATTTAAAAATTCAGGACGAATTGTTTGACGAAGCAAATTCATTACTTCTACTTTAGCTTTCTCTGCCACTTCATCAATATCTTTTTCATTCACCTTTTCAAATGCTTCCTGAATTAAATGGCTGCCGATATTGCTCGTCATAATAATAATGGTATTTTTAAAATTTACCACTCTCCCTTTATTATCTGTCAGTCTACCATCATCTAAAACCTGCAACAATACATTCCATACATCTGGATGGGCTTTTTCAATTTCATCTAATAACACAACAGAATAAGGCTTTCTTCTAACAGCTTCAGTTAATTGTCCGCCCTCATCATAACCCACATAACCCGGAGGAGCACCCACTAATCTACTTACAGTATGTTTTTCCTGATATTCACTCATATCAATCCTCGTCATCATGCTTTCATCATCAAATAGAAACTCTGCTAATGCCTTTGCTAATTCTGTTTTACCAACACCGGTTGTTCCTAAGAATATAAATGAACCGATGGGCTTTTTAGGATCTTGCAAACCTGCTCTGCTTCTTCTTATCGCATCTGCAACAGCACTGATGGCTTCATTTTGACCAACTACTCTTTCATGCAAATGCTCTTCAAGGTTTAATAATTTTTCTTTATCGCTCTGCAACATTTTTGTTACCGGAATACCTGTGGCTTTGGCCACATTTTCTGCAATATCTTCTGCATCAACTTCTTCTTTCATTAAACGCTTATCACTTAAAGTTGCAAGCTGTGAACTGAAAGATTCAATAACTTTTTCCTGTTCTTTAATTCTGCCGTAGCGTATTTCGGCAACCTTACCAAAATCGCCATTACGTTCTGCCTGCTCTGCTTCTAATTTTAAATTTTCAATGGAAGCTTTGGCAGATTGAATTTTTTCAACCAATTCTTTTTCTTCTTTCCATTTAGCTTTTAAGGTATCTCTTTCAACACTAAGGTTACTGATAGTGATATTTAACTCCTTCAGTTTATCATCATCATTCTCACGTTTAATAGCTTCTCTTTCAATTTCTAATTGACGAATCTGACGTTCTAAAGAATCCAACTCTTCCGGCATTGAATTCATTTCTAATCTAAGCTTGGCTGCACTTTCATCAATTAAATCAATAGCTTTATCGGGCAGAAATCTATCGGTTATATAACGATGTGATAATTCAACCGCAGCGATGATGGCTTCATCTTTTATACGAACATGATGGTGTGTTTCATATCTGTCTTTCAATCCACGTAAAATTGAAATAGCATCTTCAACAGTAGGTTCATCAATCATTACTTTTTGAAAGCGACGTTCTAATGCTTTGTCTTTCTCAAAATATTTTTGATACTCATTTAATGTTGTTGCTCCTATTGCTCTTAACTCACCACGAGCCAAAGCGGGTTTTAAAATATTGGCTGCATCCATAGCACCTTCGCCGCCGCCGGCACCAACCAGTGTATGAATTTCATCAATAAATAAAATGATTTCTCCATCACTTTCACTTACTTCTTTTACAACTGCTTTTAAACGCTCTTCAAATTCACCTTTATATTTTGCACCGGCAATCAATTGCCCCATATCCAATGCATAAATAATTTTTGATTTTAAGTTTTCAGGAACATCGCCGTTTACGACACGCATTGCTAAACCTTCTGCAATAGCTGTTTTACCAACACCGGGCTCACCAACCAATATGGGATTATTTTTTGAACGGCGTGAAAGTATATGTAAGGTTCTTCTTATTTCTTCATCTCTGCCAATAACAGGATCTAACTTTCCGTTACGGGCCATTTCATTTAAGTTTCTTGCATACTTCTGCAATGAATTATATTGCTGAGATTGTGTTTGAGATTTTATAGAATCACCCTTACGTAAATCTTTAATTGCTGCTACTAAACCTTTCTCAGTTAAGCCCGCATCTTTTAAAGTTTTACCTGCATCATCATTAACTGATAATAAGCCCAACAATAAATGTTCTACACTTACAAATTCATCATTAAATTGTTTCAATGAAGCATTAGCTTTCAACAAAGCATTATTTAAATCTCTGCTTATGGTTTGTGCAGGTTCTGTGCCGCTTACCTTAGGCAGCTTTTTAATAGTTTCGTTAATCTTGCTTTCAACAAAGGCAACATTAACATTGTTCTTTTTTAATAAGTATTCAACAGGGCTATCTTCATCTTTCAACAACACTTTTAGTAAGTGATTAGTTTCAATATTAGGATTACTATTATTGAAAGCTTCCTGTTGAGCAGCCTGAATAGTTTCCTGTGCTTTTATTGTATAGTTATTTAAGTTCATGATGCCCTCCAACTCCCTAAAGGGAGAGTTTAAAATTTATTAATTAAAATTGCTAATCAATCAAAATACTCATGATTAACACAGTTTCTATATTGTCAAAAATTATTCTTTTCCCTTTCAGGGGATTAAGGGGTGCAAATATGTCCTTAAAATTAAGCCCAACCTGTATCAAAGTCAGTTCTGTATTCATTTTCCTGCTATTCTTTCAGTCTGTTTTTGCTCAATACGATTTTAGTGAAGTTGATAAAAAGTTTGAGCAGTATAAAAAAGAATTAGGTAATAATGTAGTGGCATTGGTTTATAAAGATGGTAAATTGGTGTATGATAAACATTGGGGTGATATGGACAAGAAAACGATTGCACCTATTGCCAGTTGCAGCAAATGGTTAACTGCAGCTGTTGTTATGACTTTAGTTGATGAAGGAAGAATTTCTTTAGACGATAAAGTTGCCAAATACATTCCTGATTTTGCAAAATACAGTAAAGGCTATATTACCATAAGACATTGCTTGAGCCATCAAACAGGTATAGAGCAGGAACAAGCAAGTGTTATGAATATTCTTTCAAGAAAAAAATTCAACACACTTGAAGAAGAAGTGAATGATTTTATGAGCAGGAAAGATATTGCTTTTAATGCCGGTACCGGTTTTTGGTATGGCAACGCAGGCTTGAATATTGCAGGAAGGATTTGTGAAATTGTTACCAAGAAAAACTTTCAGCAACTAATGCTGGAAAGATTATTCAGGCCATTAGGTATGAGAGGTACTACTTTTCAGAATGATAATTTTAATCTGGCTCCTAACCCCAGTGGTGGTGCTAAAAGCAGTGCCGATGAATACATGAATTTTTTAACAATGATTTTAAATAAAGGCATGTTTAACGGTAAAAGAATTTTAAGTGAAGCCTCAATAAACGAAATGCAGAAAGAACAGATTACTTTAGATATGGTTAAGTACACACCGGCAGCAGGTAAGGGTTATACTTATGGCTTAGGCGAATGGATTATGGAAAAAGATGCAGCCGGAAACTCAACAGTAGTAGCTTCTCCGGGGTTATTCGGCACCTGGCCTTTTATTGATAAATGCAGAGGGTATGCCTGCATCATTTTTGTAAAAACATTATTAGGCGGCGAACAAAAAAGAAATATTTATTTAGATATTAAAGCAAGTATTGATGCTGTAATACCATCAAACTGTAAAAACTAATATAATGGATATAACAGGTTATATAATTATTGCCGGCAAATCAATCGTAATTTATTTATTCATTATTGCTGCTATAAGAATATTCGGTAAAAAAGAACTGGCACAGTTATCTGTAATTGACTTGGTGTTTATACTTTTAATAAGTAACAGTGTACAAAATGCAATGGTTGGAACAGACAGCAGCTTAGCAGGGGGCATTGTTGCAGCCTTAGGTTTATTTATTTGTAATTACATTTTTAAACTGCTGTTGAGACGCTCTGAAAAGTTCAGTAAAATTGTGCAGGGAGAAAAAATTATATTGGTTGTTGGCGGAAAATTAGATGAGGTTGCATTAAAGAAATCGATGCTGACCAAAGAAGAAATAGAAATGGCTGTACGTGAGCATGGTGTTGATACTATTGCAGATGCCGACCTTGTTATTTTAGAAGTAGATGGTAATATAACTGTACTATCCAATGATTATGAACATAAGTCTGTAAGAAAAAGAAAGAAGCCACAATTGCAACATAACCCTTAATTACTCATTCTTTACCAATACTACTCTGCTGTTATCCGCTTTTGCCATTTCTTCATAAAATTTAGCAAATGCTTCATAGGCACTTGCAGGATAATAACCACTATTTATTTCACATAAACGATATAAAATAATAGTATTGCTACCCACTTTTACCACACTACTGAATTTTCCGAATTGATTAGTAATATTAATTTCTTTAGGTAATGCTTCAACGGTATAGCCATCAGGAATTTTGATGTTGATAGTATCTATGTCTCTGTAAGCATAAGTAATTTCTATGTCAAACTTTCTTGGTTTATCTCCGGGTAATTTTCTTTCTCTGTCAACAAAATTGGGGGTGATAAATAATCTTTTGCCTGTAATTGAAGCATAATTCGGGGCAGTAATTTTTAAATATTCATCAATGACCGGAATAGCTCCTTTTGTTTCTTTATAATCGTTCTTTTCAACTTTATAAGTAGGCAAATTAATTCTTGAGTTGAGGTATTTGTCTTTTTCTTCTTTGGTGGCACCGTATAAAAGTCCATGCGTTTGCTCCTGTTGAAAGCCTGTAAACTTAGTATTAATATCCATGATTATATTTCCGTTGATATCAACAACTGCATCAATTTTTCTTACCATGAGATTATCTGTTGCTCTGTAGGATGGTGTACTTACAATATGTCCTCCATCATCAGCAATTAATAATGCTTTTCTATTGCCCGTTGATGTACCCATATACCCTGCACTAACTGTTTGACTGGTACATTCTAACCAAATACTATCCTTACCATTAGGTACACATGCTACAACATGATTAAAGTAATCAGTTGGAAAATCTTCAATAACACTTTTAGTAAATTTTGATGCTTTAACTAAAACATAATGTGCAGGAATACCCGCTTCTTTTAATAATGAAACCATATAATTACTCAACGCTTTACAATCTCCATACTTCTTTTCTGCTACATATTTTGCCTCAAAAGGTTGCATACCACCAATACCCAACTGGATACCCACATAGTGTGTATTTGATTGCATGTATTCATATAAAACTTTTACTTTCTCCTGTGCACTTTTAATGTTATTAGTTAATCGATGTACGTCAGCTTTTATATTGTCAGGTAATACATCTCTACCTTTATTTAATTCAATAAAAAAGTTTCCAAGATTTTGCCAAGACTTCATATTACCCTTATAACCTGCATATTCAAAATCAATAGGTGCATAATACACTGCTGTTTGTACTTCACGTATTGCAGGTTGATAAATTTCAGACTCTGAAGCTTTAATATTTTTTACCTGCCATATGTAGACTTTATTCTTATTCTCTTCAATTACAGGCTGACCATTATAATTAAACTGCTTATATCTTAATTGATAATCGGCAGGTGTTTCAATGGTGAGCTTACAAAACTCTACAGACATTTCCTCATCATCTAAAGGGTACCAGGGCTGAAAAGCAAAGATTCCGTCATATCCAACTTCATCTTCATATTCAACTGTATAAGGGTAAGTTTTATAATAGAATGAAAAATGTTTGATTCTGGCGTCTGTTATTAAGCTTTCCCCATCGTTTAATGCTGCATCTGAAATATCTTTTTTCTTAATACTTTTCAATACCTTACCTGCTGCATCAAACAACTTTCCTGAAATATCAGAAAGAGAATGAAATTTATCATAATAATTACCGTAACGAGCAAAATAATCTCCTGCTTCATCTAAAACTGTATAGGCAACTTTATGCGTAATAACTGCTTTATCAATTCCTTTAATCTTCACATAAGTTTCATCATAACGTTTAACACAATGAGCATTCTACTTTAATGAATCGGGTATTAAAGCCACATTATAATTCTGGGAAAAAATTTTAAACGGAAGAATAAAAAGAAAAATCAAAACCCATTTCATAAATATTATTTTATTTTTTTAAACACAATTTGCTCTGATTGTTTTTTAATGATAAATGCGTAGAAATCTCTTATCGAATCATAGTCTTCGGGCAAAAAAATTGTTTTGTTAATTTTTAATTTGGCTCTGATGCTAATATTTTCATTATCAGACGAAACAATATACTCAAATAACCCATCTGCTTCATTAAGTTTAACTCTAACAGATGCAGGCAATTCATCAATTTTAAAACCATCCGGAATTTCAATTTTTGTAGTTGAAAGCACATCTGTTTTAAAATCAAATTCAATTGGAAATTTTCTTTTCTGAGCAATAAATGGGTTTTTCTCTACTAATGAAACTGCATTACAATTAACGTATAAGATGTTATTTTCAATTTCATTAACTGGAAAGCTTAAATCAGCAGTAAACTTAATTGGATAATCAAAATTGGTAAGTGAATCGTAATGCATTTGTTCAAGCTTAACATTATTTTCCAAGAGCATTTCATTCTTCGTATCAAATATCGAAACACCCTTTAAAAGATTTTTTTGTCTAAACTTTAATGATTCGTAATAACCCAAATTAATTTCAGTATAGCCACTGAAACTATCAACAGCATTCATTTTCTTTAGTGAAACAAAAATTGATTTTTTCTCAACTATGCTGTCCGGCAAGAAATATACATCACCACTATCTTTATCGCTGATTATTCTTGCATGACCATTAAAACATTTTAAGGGTAGTTTCCCAAAACCAAGTTTTGGGTCTGTAGCATCTAAATAGTATTTTTCTCCATTTAGTTCAACTTTACAAATAACATAATTAAACTCTTCAATATTAGGATACTGAGTGGAATGATTACCAAATTTTTTTGTACTTAGTATTACAGGTTCTGCATTAATATCTTTTTGCCTAAGTAAGGCAATTAATAACAGATTTATTTCTTCTTCGGTTACCTCTTTTCTTTTATTAATATCATACAATTCTTCAGCAAGGAAAATATCATTATCACTATAAACTTTAAAGTTATTTTGTAAGTATTGATAAATAGCTTTTGCACATTCAAGACTGTTATCAGCATTTTTACAAACTCTTTCGGAGGTTTTATATAAATTAGAATTAGCTTCTTTGTTTAAAACAACCCCGAATCTCTTCGATTTTAGTAGTAAATTAGTTATAGACGACCAATCCTTTTTTGTATTGATAATATCTTCCCCATTAGAAATTTGATACACAACAAAAGATAATTTATCGATGTAATCATTAGGTTTTGCAACATACTGCTCGTTTTCAAATGAAGTTATATTTTTCATACTCCATTTATAAGTTGTAAAGCCCTCTTTATACATTCTATCATAAATTATTAATGAGTCGTTATGATTGAATGAAGTAAATTGTTCTAAAGAGTCTACACCTCTTCTTATAACAAGATAATTTATAAAAGGTGGAGTGGTTAACTGAAAATTACTTTGTAAACATGGGTAAGTCAAATCTTGAAAATGCCATTCAGGGAGATTAGAAATATTAGTTGTGTAATATTCGGTTTCATATTCAATTATTGAACCCTCTCTTAAATTAGGAAATGCAAATGAAATTTTTTCTGATAATAAACTGTTTTTTTGAGTGTATAAATCAGCTTTATTAATCTGAGTTTTCTCAATATTTCCATTTACATAATTATAAGTTGCTGCCTTTATACTGTCAAGATTATCTTTACTATTGCCTGGATTAATATAAATAAAACTGAGTTTAGATAATTTATCAACTTCACTCTTTTGCAATATTCTTATTCTGATATGTTTCTGAATTTTAATTAATAAGTGAAACCCATAGCTATTACCAACAAATGAAATTTTACCTGAACTGTATAAAATAACGGCTTTAGTATCTGAGTTTATTATAGGAAAGTTATTAACAAAGTCGTTGCTATTTACATCTCCAAATTTTCTTTCCGTTAAATCCTGGCAATTCATTACAGATGCAAAAAAAAGTGACACTATAGTTATCGAAAAGGATTTAAGCATTATTTTCTATTTTACTTTTTTAAACACAATTTGCTCGGCCTCCTTTTTTATGATAAAAGCATAAAAATCCCTTAAGGTTGCATAATCTTCCGGCGAATATGTTGCTTTATTCAAAATTAATCTGCTCATTAATTGAATGTTTTCTCCCTCTGCTCTTATAATGTATTCAAACATACCTTCATTGTCGTTCAGCTTTACTCTGGTTGATTTCGGAAGCTCATCAACTTTATAGCCCTTAGGTATTTCCATGTTTAAAATATAATTTTCTCTTTGTACATAAGGAAATTCAACAGGGTAGTTCCGTTCTACAGATTTAAACGGATTATTTCTTGTTGCTTCTGTCAACATAGGAGAAAAATAAATAATATCCTCATCACCTAAATCCATTTTCATTTCATACTTAATACTAATAGGGTCATCCAATGAGTTTAAGGAGTCAAGTGTAGTATTGTTTAAAGTAACTGTAAACGGATATGCTTTTTTTATTTCGGCAAAAATTTCATCTGGTTTAATTTTTTTTATTTTATCTCTCACTTCAAAACTTTCATTATAGCCAAGTGTTGAAGTAACAGAAGCTTCCGGCTTTCCCGCATCATTATTAGTAATAAAAACACTTGTAGTTTTTTGTTCTATTAAAGAATCAGGAACTAATGGTACTAATAAAGGCGATGATTTATCTATTAACCTGGCACTTCCGTTATAACAGTCTTCTGTAAGTTTACCAAAACCCAATTTATTTTGAGAAGCATCTAATAAATAACTTTTATCATCAATTTTTACATTACACAAAACATAGTTATACTGGTTCATTAAAGGCATTGCTTCATCAACAAAACCATTGTCTCTGGTGCTTAAAATAGCAGGTAAAGCTTCAAAACCTGCATTCTTCAACATAGCGGTTAAAAGAATATTAATGTCGGCAACATTACCTGTTTTAGATTGGTATGTTTTTTTTAGGGGAGAAGAAAGTGCTGTAGCGTCATAGTCTGTACAGGTAAACTTATCTCTTATATACTCGTAAATTTTTTTTGCAGCTTCAACTCCGGAAGTAGTGCCGGTAATTTTTTGAATATCATCATTCAACCACCTATTATCTTGTGTAAGTTCTAAACCAAAATTTTCATCTTTCATTAAATCATTCACTTTATCATACCAACCTTTCATTATTTGTTGTGTGCGGCAAGATTCACAAAACTTAATATTTATTAACTGAAACTGAACTCTGGTTAAATAATTTTTGTAAGAAGAAACAAAGCCTTCAGTTTTAAATGCAGGTACGTCTTTAATAGCCCATAAATGCCATACTGCGTCTCCTGAAAAATGATAATAATCACTGCTGCTAACTCCGTTAGACTCTACAACTGAGTATGTCTTAAAGATTGTTTTACTACTATCAATTGCAAATTGCTGCTGAATACCCTTCATTAATTTTGCATAGTTAAACATTGGAGGTATAGTAACCTGATATTCGCTCCACAGAATAGGATATTTCCCTTGAAAATTCCACCCACGCATGTACTCTCTAAAATATATAAAAGGGGACTTGATTGTATATGTATATTCAACAATACTACCTTCTTTTAAATTGGGGAAAGTAAATTTCTTAGTAACCCTTATTTTATCGTTTTTCTCTGTAAGAATAGCAGATTTATCAAGTTTTGTTATGGCAATTTGGCCATTCTCAAGATTATAAGTAGCCGCCTCAAAATCTTCAAATTTCTCTTCTTCAGGAACCAGTAATCCTTTAAAAATTGTTTCTTTAATGGTACCTAAGTCAAAAGCATTTTTATTTCTGATTAATAATTTTACATGTTTTTTAAAAATTAAAGTAAAATATCCATTATTGTTTCCATCAATATTTGTAGAGCCTATATCAAAAAGGTAAACCGCGGGGTCATCATCTTTAACAACGGGAGAGTTAACTGTAAAATCCGACGGTTTAATATCTCCAAACTTTACTTCTTTATTTTTTTGTGCGAAAGAATACATTTGTGTTGTCAGCAAAACCAATGCAGCTAATAATAGTTTTCTCATGTTACCGGGTTTAGTGCACTGAAAATAAATATTTATAACATTCAACAATAAATTTTTTACATAAAATTGTCATTATCTTTTTCATACTCCTCTATAGTTAAAAAAACTGCTGCTCAATTAGGATTTACTTATTGCGGTATTGCCAAAGCTGAACAATTAAATGATGATGCCAGAAGGCTTGAGAATTGGTTGCAGCAAGGTTTACATGGTAAAATGCAGTACATGGAAAACCATTTTGACCTGCGTATTAATCCTGAAAAATTAGTACCCGGTGCAAAAAGTGTTATTACAGTAATGCAGAATTATTATCCTTTTCAAAAGCAGAAAAAAGATACACCGCATATTGCCAAATACGCTTTCGGAAAAGATTATCATTTGGTAATAAAAGATAAACTGCATGAGCTTTTGTTTGAATTGAATAAAAATATTGGCGAAATAAACGGAAGGGGCTTTGTTGATAGTGCTCCTGTTTTAGAGAGAACATGGGCTGTAAAAAGCGGCTTAGGCTGGATTGGTAAGAACGGCAATTTAATAACCAAACAGAGTGGTTCATTTTATTTTATTGCAACATTAATTGTTGATGTTGAATTGGCTTATGATGAACCTTATACTAAAGATTATTGCGGTTCTTGCACAAAGTGTATTGATAATTGCCCGACGGATGCTATTCTTCCTGATAAAGTTATTGATGGCAGTAAATGCATTTCTTATTTTACCATTGAATTGAAAGATGCTTTATTGCCAGACACACTGAAACATAAGTTTAATAACTGGATGTTTGGTTGCGATGTTTGTCAGGATGTTTGCCCATGGAACAGATTCAGTAAACCTAACACCGAAATCAACTTCACTCCTATTCCGGAAATTTTAAATTTATCTACTAAAGAATGGCAGGCAATGAGTGAAGAAACTTTTAAAAATATCTTTAAGTATTCGCCATTAAAAAGAACAAAATATGCAGGCATACAACGTAATTTAAAATTTATTCAACAACAATGATTCAGTTTGCAACCATCATAAAAAAGTTTGCTAAGCAAGGTGAGAAAACAGGCTGGACATACATTGAAATACCCGAAGCCATTGCACAACAAATAAAACCGAATAATAAAAAAAGTTTCAGAGTAAAAGGTAAACTTGATTCATTCTCAATAAAAGGTATTGCCTTATTACCAATGGGTGAAGGCAGTTTTATTATGGCATTAAATGCCGAAATGCGAAAAGGAATTAAAAAGAAACAAGGCGATGAAATTAAAGTGCAATTAGAAGAAGATAAAAAAGGGTATGAATTGAATTCTGAATTTATTGACTGTTTAAAAGATGAACCTAAAGCCTATACTTTCTTTAAAACATTAACACAGGGACATCAAAACTATTTCAGCAAATGGATTGAAAGTGCCAAAACAGTTGAAACGAAAAGCAAGAGGATTGCAATGGCTGTTAATGCTTTAGCAAAACAATGGGGCTACCCTGAAATGATAAGAGCACAAACTGCAGACAATAAAAAATTAAAAGGGCTGTAACATTTACTTTTGTTACATGAGTTTAGTTGAAAGAGATAAAAAAGTTATCTGGCATCCATTCACCCAACAAAAAAATATGCTTTCTCCTGTTCCCATCACTAAAGGAAAAGATACTTTATTGTTTGATGAAAATGGTAATACCTATATTGATGCTATTAGCAGTTGGTGGGTTAACCTGCATGGCCATGCAAATACTTATATTGCTGAAAAGCTGTACCAGCAAGCATTACAGCTTGAACAGGTAATTTTTGCAGGCTTTACACATGAACCTGCTGTTAACTTAGCTGAGCGATTATTAGCTATTCTTCCCGGAAATTTTTCTAAAATATTCTATAGTGATAATGGCAGTACGTCAACCGAAGTTGCATTAAAAATGGCCATTCAATATTGGTGGAATAAGAGAGAAGTGGAAAATGGAAAATGGAAAATAGAAAGTAAAGCAAGGAATAACTCGCAACTCACTACTCACCATTCACGTACTAAAATACTTGCTTTCAACAATAGTTATCATGGTGATACTTTTGGAGCAATGAGTGTTAGTGATAGAAGTGTTTTTACTTTAGCTTTTCATAATTTGTTGTTTGAAGTAATTTTTATAGATACACCTACAAAAGAAAATATTCAGCAAATACAATCTGTTATTCAACAACACAAGAATGAAATTGCTGCTTTTATTTACGAACCTTTAGTACAGGGAGCAGGCGGTATTAAAATGTATGATGCAGATTTATTAAACACTATTCTTTCAACACTTAAACAACATAATATCATTTGCATTGCTGATGAAGTGATGACAGGCTTCGGGAGAACAGGAAAATTATTTGCAAGCGAATATGTTGATGTTAAGCCTGATATAATTTGTTTAAGCAAAGGTTTAACTGGTGGCACAATGGCTTTAGGAGTTACAGCTTGTACATCAGAAATTTATAATGCTTATGTAACTGATGATAAATTAAAAACTTTTTTTCACGGCCATTCATTTACTGCGAATCCATTAGCCTGTACAACAGCATTGGCAAGTTTAGATTTATTATTGAAAGATGACTGTTTGCAGAAAATAAAGTGGATAGCAGAACAGCATAAAAAATTCATACATCAACTCACTATCAACCATTCACTACTCACTATTAAAAACCTGAGAATACTCGGAACAATATTGGCATTTGAAATTGTAAGTGGTAAAGATGAATACCTCAATAGCATCTCAACCACAATTACACAGCAAGCCATGCAGATGGGTATTTACATTCGTCCTTTAGGTAATACAGTTTATATAATGCCACCCTACTGCATAACAGAAGATGAGTTAGATAAAGTGTATAGAGTAATTTTAAATATTATTCAGCAAAGTGAACAATAACATTCAGCAACTATACAATATTGCTTCTAAAGAAGAACGCATTATCATCGGTTTAATGAGTGGTACTTCATTAGACGGATTAGACATTGCTTTGTGCAAATTTTCAGGAAGCGGTTTTGAAACGCATATTGAATTACTTCAATTTGAAACAGTACCTTATAGCCATCAATTCAAACAAGCAATACAATCTGTGTTCAGCAAGAAACAAGTTGATTTAGAAAAACTTTGTTTATTGAATAGTTGGATTGCAGAACAACATGCCGGTATGATTAATAGTTTTCTTTCAACGCATAACATTAATAATAATGATGTTGATATAATTGCAAGTCATGGTCAAACTATTTATCACGCACCAAAAAGTTTACATCAACAATCAGTATTCGGTAATGGCACTTTACAAATTGGTGATGGCGACCACTTAGCTGTTAAAACAGGCATTATAACTATCAGTGATTTCAGGCAAAAGCATATTGCAGCGGGCGGCGAAGGTGCACCTTTAGCAATGTATGGAGATTATTTATTATTCAGTAATAAGGCTGAAACCCGCATCATGCTTAATATTGGCGGTATTGCTAATTTTACTTTTTTACCAACTAATTCAGATGCAGATAAGATTTTCAGCACAGATACCGGCCCGGGCAATACTTTAATGGATGCTTACGTTCAAAAACATTTTGAAGACAAGTTTTATGATGAAGATTCTTTAATTGCCAAACTAGGAACTGTTAATATGGCTTTATTAAATGCTTTATTGAACAATAATTTTTTTGACAAGCCTTTTCCAAAAACGACAGGACCGGAGTTATTCAACTTAGCTTATGTTACTGCTGCACAAACAAAAGCAGGTGTAACATCCATCAATCATTATGATATGATGGCAACATTAAACATGTTTACTGCAACAACTATTGCTAACGCCATTAAACATGCAATTGGTAATGAGCAATTTGTTTTATATGCAAGCGGCGGCGGTAAACACAATGTTTTATTAATGCAAAACATTCATCAACAATTAAGCAATTGCACAATAAAAGATATTAATGAATTAGGCATTAACCCTGATGCTAAAGAAGCCATACTGTTTGCTATTCTTGCTAATGAAACTATTTGTGGGGGTAAAGTAAATTATGGCAGCCACATGCCTTCAGTAAATATGGGCAAAATAAGTTTTCCCTGTTAATAAGCTATAACGCAAGTGCAGCGATGGTTTTAGCAGCTATGTATCCTGTTGTCCATGCATTTTGAAAGTTGAAACCGCCCGTAATTCCATCTACATCTAATACTTCACCGGCAAAAAATAAATGCGGAATAATTTTACTTTGCATAGTGTTTACATCAACTTCACTTAATGTAATACCACCGCATGTTACAAACTCTTCTTTAAAAGTTGTTTTACCTTTTACCTGAAACACTTGTGCAGTAAGGATTTGAATGAGTTTGTTTTGTTGTGCTGTTGTTATATCACTCCATCTTACTTCTTCATTAACATTACTTTCTTTTAATAAATATTGCCACAAACGGTTAGGCAATTGAAATGGGTTTTTAGCAATTATTTTTTGCGAAGCGAATTGCTGTCTTAGTAATTGCCACTCATTTCTTAACGTTTGTTCATTAAAAGAAGAAAGCCAGTTAACATTGATAGAAAAGTCATAATTCATACCCGCTAATTCTCTCGCAGCAAATGCAGATAATTTCAGTATTGCGGGGCCACTCATTCCCCAATGTGTAATCAGTACAGGCCCTTCACTTGATAATTTAGTTCCGTTAATTTTTACTGTTGCTTTATCAACACTTACGCCCATTAACTCAGTAACCGTGCTATTAGGGATATTAAAAGTAAATAAGGATGGTAAAGGTTCGGCAATAGTATGTTTCAACTCCAGTAACCAATTAAACATGGTTGATTTATGATAACCGCCTGTTGCAATGCAAAGAAAATCCGAATCAATAAATTCTAAATTTGAGAATAATAATTTGAATTGCTTCGCTTCTGTTATTTCAATTCGTTCAACATTTCTATTCAGCAAAATTTCAACATTATACTTATTTGCTTCTCTCATTAAACATTCAATAATCGTTTCAGAAGAATTAGTTACAGGAAACATTCTGCCATCACTTTCAGTTTTAAGTTCAACATTTCTTTCTTTAAACCATTCAATGGTATGTGTAGTATTAAACCAATGAAAAGCTTTCTTTAAAAATTGCTGTCCTCTCGGATATTTCTTTACCAACTCCTGCAAATCAAAGCAGGCATGGGTTACATTGCATCTGCCACCGCCACTTACTCTTACCTTACTTAATACTTTATTATGCTTCTCAACAATAATAACTTTTAAATTAGGGTTCATTTTTGCTGCATTCACTGCACAAAAAAAACCGGCTGCACCACCGCCAATAACAACTAAAGTTTTTTGTTCGCTCACTACTTAAAATTAAAAAAGTCAAAACATACATTTTGACTTTTCAGTTATTCGTTTGTACAACTAATAATTCGTATTCAAATTAGGGTTTGCTTTTTCTGCAGCTTCAATAATACTGTAATCAGATAGTATCAAAGCCTTATCCTTCTTTACACAAACATCATGTTCAAAATGTACAGAAGGCTTACCATCTCTGGTTCTTACTGTCCAGCCATCATCATCGGTATATACATCTTTTGTTCCCATATTAATCATGGGTTCAATAGCCAATACTAAATTCTCTTTCAATTTTGTTCCTGTACCGCGTTTGCCAAAGTTGGGTACCTGAGGGTCTTCATGCAAACTTCTACCCAAACCATGACCAACTAATTCTCTTACAACACCATAGCCGTTTTTACGTTCAGTATGTTCCTGAATAGCAAATGCAATGTCTCCAACCCTGTTATTAACCGTTGCTTTTTCAATGCCTTTATATAAACTTTCTTTGGTTACTCTAACCAATCTTTTCACTTCATCACTTACTTCACCCAAAATAAAAGTATATGCATGATCTCCATGCCAACCGTTCAAAATAACGCCCATATCAATAGAAACAATATCTCCTTCTTTCAATGCAATATTATTTGGAAAGCCATGCACAATTACATCATTTACACTTGCACAAACATTATGAGGATAGCCTCTGTAATTAAAAAAAGACGGAATTGCTTTATGATCTCTCACAAACTTTGCACACAAAGTATCTATATACATAGTAGTTATACCGGGCTTTAATTCTTTAGCAACTTCAGCTAAGGTTTTACTTACTAAAGTGGCTGCTTCTTTCATTAAAGCAACTTCTGCTTCTGTTTTACAAATCATCATACCGTTTGGTCTTCGCATTCATTAAAAAAATTATGTTGTCAGCTGCAAATCCTTTTGCAGCTTGGGTTGCGTCGCACTCTTCTACGCTTTGTTCTCTATTCATCAAATTAAAAAACCTGCCAATACAGGCAGGTTTGTAATATGCACTTATGCAAAAATTAAATAGTACTCGATGGCATAGTTGTTTGTCTTCCTTGCACTCTTCCACTGCTCATTAAGCCATCGTATTGACGCATTAATAAATAAGTTTCAATCTGCTGTAAAGTATCTAAAATTACACCAACCATAATTAATAAGCTTGTTCCGCCAAAGAATGTACTAAAACCTTGTGATACGCCTAACTTTTGAGCAAAGCCCGGCATAATACCTACTATTGCTAAAAGAATAGCACCGGGTAAAGTAATTCTATCCATAATCGCTCCAATATAATCTGCAGTTGGCTGACCGGGTTTAACACCGGGGATAAATCCGTTATTACGTTTTAAATCTTCTCCAATTTGTTTAGGATTAAAAATTAAAGCAGTATATAAGAATGTAAAACCGATTACCATTACAGAATAAATCAACATATACCAACCATTGCTATGGTCGTTAAAAATTCTGGCAATACCGCCTTTGGCAGAGTCAGAAACATTAGTAAAAGAAACTAAGGTTGGTAAAAACATAATTGCCTGAGCAAAGATGATGGGCATTACACCCGCACTGTTTACTTTAACAGGAAGGAATTGTCTTGCACCACCAAATTGTCTGTTACCGATAATTTGTTTGGCATAGTTAACAGGTATTTTTCTAACGCCTTGTACTAAAATTATCAACCCTAAAATAATAGCAACTAAAACAGCAATTTCAATTAAAAAGATAATTAAACCGCCGCCGCTTTTTTGTTGTTTAATATTAAACTCCTGAACTAAGCTTTGTGGCAAACGTGCCAGAATACCAACCATGATAATGATTGATGTACCATTACCCAAACCTTTATCCTGTATTCTTTCACCCAACCACATTACAAATAATGTTCCTGCAGATAATGTTACAATTGTAGTAAAAGTAAATAAACCGGTATCTAACATAATAGCCTGAGCATAACCACCCTGCGGGTTAGTTAAATAAGCTATATAAGCTGAAGCCTGAAATGCAGTTACTATAACAGTCAGATAACGTGTCCATTGATTAATTTTCTTTCTGCCGCTCTCACCTTCTTTTTGAATTTTTTGTAATTGAGGAACTAAAATAGTCATCAATTGCATAAAGATAGAAGCAGAGATATAAGGCATAATACCTAACGCAAAAATGGATGCCTGTGTAAAAGCACCACCTGCAAATGTGTTGAATAAGCCTAATAAACCTTTATCAGATGAATTAAGTTTATTGGTATCTAATAAATTAGGGTTAATGCCCGGCAATGTAATATGAGAGCCGAATCTGTAAACTAAAACTAAAATAAGTGTTACGGTAATTTTAGCACGCAACTCGTCTATAGCCCAAATATTTTTTAAAGTCTGAATTAGTTTTTTCACTGATTATTCTTTGAAAAAGTTAATGCCATTAAACCAAAAAGGTGCATCGTTGATGCACCGTGCAATATAGCAGAATTTATTTAATTACTTCAACACTGCCGCCGGCTGCTTCAATAGCAGCTTTAGCTTTATCGCTTACAGCATTTACTTTAAAAGTTAGTTTAGATTTTAATTCTCCGGTAGCTAATATTTTTACTTTAGCTGTACGGTTAATTAATCCATTGATATATAGGTTCTCAAGAGAAAATTCACTGAAAGCATATTTCTCCTGTAATTGTTCAATTTGTCCTAAGTTAAAAACTACATATTCAACTCTTCCCGGATTTTTAAACCCACGTTTTGGAATACGGCGTTGAATAGGCATCTGACCACCTTCATGTGCATTTTTACGTTGATAACCTGCACGGCTCTGGCTACCTTTATTACCTTTTGTAGATGTACCACCTTTACCGCTTGCTTCACCGCGACCTAATCTTTTTTCTTTGTGTGTAGAACCTTCTGCAGGTTTTAATGTGTGTAGTTTCATTGTTACTATTTGATTTTGTACTTACGGGGAAATCGCCCCTCGCATTTAAAAATTATTACGCTAATTCTTCAACTTTTATTAAATGGTTTACTTTATTAACCATTCCTAAAATTTGCGGAGTAGCTTCTACTTCTCTTGAAGAATTTGTTTTATTTAAACCCAATGCCTGTAACGTTAATTTTTGACGTTGAGGTCTGTCAATCGGGCTTTTTACTAAAGTTATTTTTATCTTCTTCATTGTTATGAATTTGAAATTTGAAATTTGAAATTTCAAATTGAATTAACCGTTAAATACTTTACTTAATTTAATGCTGCGTGTTTTAGCAACCTGTACAGGTTCTCTTAAAGAAGTTAAAGCTTTAATAGTTGCTTTTACCACGTTATGAGGGTTTGCAGAACCTAAACTTTTTGCTAATACGTCTGTAATACCTGCACTTTCTAAAACGGCACGCATGCTGCCACCTGCAATTACACCGGCTCCATGAGCAGCAGGTTTAATTAAAACCTTTGCAGCACCGGCTTTTGATAATTGCTCGTGAGGAATTGTTCCATGCATTACTGGTACTTTTACCAAGTTCTTTTTTGCATCTTCAATACCTTTAGTAATAGCTTCCTGTACTTCTTTTGCTTTACCAAGACCTTGACCAACAACACCGTTTTCATTACCAACAACAACTAATGCTGAAAACGAAAAAGTACGTCCACCTTTTGTAGTTTTAACTACACGGTTAATGGCAACTACCTTTTCTTTTAATTCAACATCGCCACCAGCTTTAATTTTTTCAACTACTTTAGACATTATCTAAGAATTAATAAGTTTTAATTAGAATTGTAAACCGCCCTCTCTCGCACCTTCTGCTACTGCTTTTACACGACCATGATAGATATAACCATTACGATCAAAAATTACTGTTGATAATCCTAATGCTTTTGCTTTTTCAGCAACTGCACTTCCCACTAATTTTGATTGTTCTACTTTGGTAACTTTCTGTGCTGCAATTGCTTTATCTTTAGATGAAGCTGAGGCAAGTGTTACGCCGGAAATATCATCAATAATTTGAGCATATATTTCTGCATTACTTCTGAAAACAGATAATCTTGGTTTTGCAGAAGTACCGCTGATTTTTTTACGAATGCGGTATTTTATTTTTTGCCTTTGTTGAGACTTTGTGTTCATTATTTATTATTTACAACTTCCGATTCTGCCGGAAATTAATTTTACTAATCTTATTTACCTGCTGCTTTACCTGCTTTTCTTCTTAATACCTCTTCAGTGTATTTAACACCTTTTCCTTTGTATGGTTCAGGTTTACGCAGGCTTCTTAATTTAGCTGCAACCTGACCTAATAATTGCTTATCTGTACCTTCTAAAGTAATTAATGGATTTTTACCTTTTTCAGTAGCAGTAGCCACTTTTAATTCTTTAGGAACCTCGAAAATAATGTTATGAGAATAACCTAATGATAAGTCTAATAAGTTACCTGTATTAGCAGCTTTAAAACCCACACCCACTAATTCTAATTCTTTTTTATATCCTTCAGTAACACCTTTAACCAAATTAGCAATCAATGCTCTGTACAAACCGTGCATTGCTCTGTGACGGATTTGATCTGTTGGACGGCTGATTAAAACTGTATTATCTTTTACCTCAACAGTAATATCTCTGTCAATAGCCTGCTTTAATTCTCCTTTCGCACCTTTTACAGTAATTACATTATCGCTTCCCACTGTTACTGTAACACCACTTGGAATAGTAACCGGTTGTTTTCCTATACGTGACATAGTCGATTTAAAATTTGTTTTTTTTGAATACTGATTTGTGTTCAGCCACGACTAAGAGGCTTAATTATCTGAATCAGTTAATATTATGATATGTAGCAAAGAACTTCACCACCAACGTTCTGTGCTTTTGCTTGCTTATCTGTTAATACACCTTTTGATGTACTTACAATTGCAATACCTAAACCGTTGATTACTCTTTTCAATTCTGCCGGTTTAGCATATTGACGAAGACCTGGACGGCTTACTCTTTCTAAAGAACGTATAGCAGGTTGTTTAGTAGCAGCATCGTATTTCAATGCTATTTTAATAACACCTTGTTTGCTGTCGTCTTCAAATTTGTATTTCAAAATATAACCTTGTTCGTACAAAATTTCAGTAATCCTTTTCTTTAAGTTAGATGCAGGAATTTCTACAATTCTGTGTCCGGCCATTTGTGCATTACGAAGTCTTGTTAAGAAATCTGCTATAGGATCAGTTACCATTTTTTTATAATTAAAATCAGTTCTAAATATTGTTTCTATGCATCCCGACACGTCGGGAAGTTATAGTTGGAAAATTACCAGCTTGCTTTTTTAACACCCGGTATTTTACCATTAAGGGCCATATCGCGGAACATAACCCTTGAAAGACCGAAGAATCTCATATAACCTTTAGGTCTTCCTGTTAATTGGCAACGGTTTTTTAAACGTACCGGTGACGCATTTTTGGGAAGCTTGTCTAAAGCTGCATAATTACCTTCAGCTTTTAATGCTGCTCTTTTTTCAGCAAAATGCTCAACCAATGCTTCACGTTTCGCCTGGCGGGCAACTATTGATTTTTTTGCCATGCTATTTTAATTAATTGTTTTTAATGTTTTTAAAAGGCATTCCCAACTCTTTCAACAACTCATAAGCTTCTTCATTGCTTTGTGCAGTTGTAACGAAAGTGATATCCATACCTGTGATTTTTGATACTTTGTCAATATCAATTTCAGGGAAGATAATTTGCTCGGTAACACCTAATGTATAGTTTCCGCGACCATCAAAAGCTTTATCACTGATACCTTTAAAATCACGTACACGGGGTAAAGCAACACTTACCAATCTGTCTAAAAACTCATACATCATATCTCCACGCAAAGTAACTTTCGCACCAATGGGCATTCCTTTACGTAGTTTAAAGTTTGAGATATCTTTTTTACTTAATGTTGGTACAGCTTTCTGACCTGTAATCTGCTCTAATTCGCCAATAGCAACATCAATTAATTTTTTATCGTTTACTGCTCCGTTTACTCCACGGTTGATGCAGATTTTTTCTAATTTAGGAGCTTGCATTACACTCTTGTATGCAAACTTTTTTAAAAGTGCAGGTACAACTTCTTTTTTGTACTTATCTGCCAACCTTGGTGAATATTTTGCTGTACTCATAGTTTATAAATTGTGTTCCATTACCAACGGAACATGCTTATTACTTAATTACTTCTCCCGATTTTTTAGATACACGTACCAACTTACCGTTTTCTCTTGTACGTTTTACTTTAGTGGCAGCACTAGCTTTTGCATCCCATAACATTACATTTGAAATATTAATAGGAGCTTCAACTTTTACAATACCGCCTTTTGTATTTTGAGCAGAAGGTTTAGTGTGTTTGGTTACAATATTTACACCTTCAACTACTACTCTCCCTTTGTCAACAATTACCTCTAAAACTTTGCGAGGTTTTTTTAAATCTTTATCATCACCGGCAATAACTACTACGTTATCTCCTTTTTTAATGTTGAATTTGGGTTTAAATCTGTTACTCATTTTATTTTGCTTAAAGCTTAATGCTAAACGCCAACCGCTTAGCTCAAATATTTTTATTATAATGCTTTCAGCATACAGCTTACAGCATTTAACTTACTAAAGAACTTCAGGAGCTAATGAAATAATTTTCATGTATCCTTTATCACGCAATTCTCTCGCAACAGGTCCGAAAATACGTGTACCTCTTGGCTCATCTGCGTTGTTTAATAACACAACAGCGTTATCATCAAAACGGATGTATGAACCATCTTTACGACGTAGTTTATTTGTTGTACGTACAATAACTGCTTTAGAAACTGTACCTTTTTTAATACCACCCGCCGGTATAGCATCTTTCACGGTTACCACTATTTTATCACCAATCTTTGCATAATCCTGTCCACTGTTTCCTAATACTTTAATGCAAAGTACTTCTTTGGCACCGCTGTTATCAGCTACATTTAACCTGCTTTCTTGCTGAATCATCTTTTTAAAATTTGAAATTTGAAATTTCAGATTTGATATTTAGAATTCCGGTAAGAATTACAAATCGCAAATCTCAAATTAGAAATAATTATTTTGCTTTTTCTACTACTTCTACCAACCTCCAACGCTTTGTTTTGCTTAACGGGCGAGTTTCCATAATCTTTACAACGTCGCCTATTCCGCACTCACTTTTTTCATCGTGAGCATGAAACTTCGTAGTTTTCTTTACGAATTTTCCGTAGATAGGGTGTTTAACTTTTCTTTCAACAGCAACAGTAATTGTTTTAGCCATTTTGTCACTGGTTACAACACCAATCCTTGTTTTACGCAAATTTCTTTCAACCATTTTTTTCAATTTGAAACTTGATGAGTTGATATTATCGCTTCATCAAATTTGGTTTATGCCAATGTTCTTTTTTTTAATTCCGTTTGTAAACGGGCAATATCTTTTCTTACACCACGAATTGTCATTGGGTTTTCCAATGGAGAAATTGCGTGTGCAAATTCAAGCTTTTTCAAGCGAAGTTGATCTTCCTGAATACGAGCTTTCAGGTCGTTCTCGTTCATATCTTTCAGGCTTTTATTAAAATCGAATTTCTTGTTTGCCATAACTGTTGTTTAGTAAGTTTATGCCTGTAAATCTCTTCTTACAATGAATTTTGTTTTGATTGGTAGTTTTTGAGATGCAAGGTGCATTGCCTCTTTAGCTGTTTCTTCAGAAACACCATCACATTCAAAAATAATACGACCCGGTTCTACTACTGCAGCCCAAAACTCAGGGTTACCTTTACCTTTACCCATTCTCACTTCTAATGGTTTACGGGTAATAATTTTATCGGGGAAAACACGAATCCAAACATTTCCTTCACGTTTCATTGCACGTGTCATTGCCTGACGGGCAGCTTCAATTTGTCTGTTTGTTAACCAGATTGGTTCCATTGCTTTAATAGCATAAGACCCGAATGAAATTGAAGTACCGCGTTTTGCTACTTCACGTATGCGGCCTTTCTGTTGCTTTCTATGTTTACTTCTTTTAGGTTGTAACATTTCTGTAAATTGAAAATTTTAAAATTATCTTCTTCCCCCGCCTCTGCGATCATCTCTTCCACCACCACGGCGGTCATCTCTTCTGTCTCCACCTCTTTCTCTTCTATCGTTGCCACCTTCGTTTTTACTTACAAAGTTTGGATTCAACTCACGTTTACCTAAAACCTCACCTTTACAAATCCATACTTTAATACCGATTTTTCCGTAAACTGTTTGTGCAAATACGTTTGCATAATCAATATCCATACGGAAAGTATGTAAAGGCACACGACCTTGTTTAAATTCTTCGCTACGTGCAATTTCTGCTCCACCTAAACGTCCGCTCAATTTAACTTTTATCCCTTCTGCACCCATACGAAGTGTAGAAGCAATTGCCATTTTGGTAGCACGTTTAAAGTTGATACGGTTTTCAATCTGGCGTGCAATGGTATCACCAACAATTGTTGCATCTAATTCAGGGCGACGGATTTCCAAGATGTTAATCTGAACATCGTCCTTACCTGTTAACTTTTTCAACTCTTCTTTTACACGGTCAACCTCGCCACCGCCTTTACCGATAATGATGCCGGGCTTAGAAGTGTGAATGGTAACAATTAGCTTACCTAACGTACGCTCGATAACAATTTTTGAAATACCGCCTTTGTTAATACGTGCGTTTAAATAAGTACGAATTTTATTGTCTTCAATTAGTTTATCAGCAAAGTCGTTTTTGCTGCCGAACCAGTTACTGTCCCATCCGCGGATGATACCTAACCTGTTACCAATTGGATTTGCTTTCTGACCCATATTATGGTTTCAATTAATTTTTAGAATCTACAATTAATGTTACGTGATTGCTGCGTTTTCTAACTCTGTATCCGCGACCTTGTGGTGCCGGACGCATACGTTTTAAAACTCTGCCACCATCTACAAAAACAGTTTTAACAACAAGACTGCTGTCTGCAGCACTTGCACCGTTGTTTTTTTGCTCCCAGTTGCTTATTGCACTTTTCAACAATTTAGCTAAAGGAACAGCATTGTGTTGCGGGTGAAACTCAAGAATAGCTAAAGCTTTCTCTACTTCCATTCCACGTATAACATCGGCCAGTAAACGCATTTTGCGAGGCCCTGTTGGATAGTTATTTAATTTAGCTACTGCTTCCATTTGTATTTAATTTGAAATTTGAAATTTGAAATTTCAAATAAGATTATTGTTTACTGCCTGAATGTCCTTTAAAGTTTCTTGTTGGTGCAAACTCACCTAATTTATGACCTACCATAAATTCCGTTACATAAACAGGAATGAATTTGTTACCGTTATGCACTGCAAAAGTGTGTCCTACAAAATCAGGAGTGATAGTGCTTCTTCTGCTCCATGTTTTAACAACACCTTTTTTTGCTTTTCCTTCATTTATTGCCAAAACTTTTTCTTCTAAGTTATGATCAACGTAAGGTCCTTTTTTAATCGAACGAGCCATGTTTATTTTATTGGTTGTTTATTTTTCCTTTACAGGAATATTTTAACAATGATTAATTACTTAGTTAATTTTTTACCATCACGGCGTTGAATTATTAATTTATCGCTGCCTTTTCCTTTGGTTCTTGTTTTTTCACCTTTGGCATATTTACCTGTACGAGAACGTGGATGACCTCCTGAAGCTCTACCTTCACCTCCACCCATAGGATGGTCAACCGGGTTCATAGCAACACCTCTGTTACGAGGGCGAATACCTTTCCAACGGTTAACACCTGCTTTACCGGCTGTTTCCAGATTATGATCACTGTTTGAAACAACACCAATTGTTGCGTAGCAATTAATTAAGATTTTTCTTAACTCACCACTTGGCATCTTTAAAACAGCGTATTTTTCTTCTTTGTTGGATAATTGAGCAGAAGCACCGGCACTTCTAACTAATTTACCACCTTGACCGGGTTGCATTTCAATGTTATGAATCATAGTACCTAAAGGCATGTTCTTCATTTGAAGAGCATTACCGATTTCAGGTGCAACCTCATCTCCACTGATAACTTTAGCACCAACCTGTAAACCTTGCGGAGCTAAAATGTATCTCTTTTCTCCATCAGCATAGTTTAATAATGCAATGAATGCAGAACGGTTTGGATCGTATTCAATTGAAGCTACAGTTGCTTCAACATTATATTTATTACGTTTGAAATCGATAATACGGTAATGCTTTTTATGACCACCACCAATATAACGCATTGCTCTACGGCCTTGAGCATTACGACCACCTGTTTTTTTGTATGGTTCCAACAAACTCTTTTCAGGAGTTGATGTTGTAATTTCAGCATACGCATTTCCAATTCTCCAGCGTGTGCCGGCTGTCATTGGTTTGTATTTCTTTAATGCCATCTCTTTAATTTTTTATGAGCGAAATTTTCAGCTTCGCCTGCTATAGTTAAATGTTTGCGTATAAATCAATCGTTTCACCTTCAGCTACTGTAACAAAAGCTTTTTTATAAGAAGGTTTTGCACCCTGAATAAAGCCTGCTTTTGTGTAGCGGGTTTTATTTTTACCCGGGGCTACAGCAGTATTAACATCTGTTACAGTTACACCGTAAAATTCTTCTACTGCTTTTTTAATTTCTAATTTGTTAGCTTTTTTGTTTACACGAAAAGCATAACGACGCAATTTCTCCTGTTGAGCATTTGCCTTTTCAGTTAAAATCGGTTTTATTAATACTTCTGTAAGTTTCATTTTATATTAAGTTGAAACGTTTTTAATTTTTTGCTTATGCTGCTTCGTTTTCAGCGAAAATTTTTGCTGCATTTTCTGTAATTACCAATACATCTGCATTCATAATGTCGTAAGTATTGATATCTGCTAATAAAGTGCTGGCAACATTCGGAATGTTACGGGTGCTTAAGTAAACATTATCATTGTAGTTATCAATAATTAATAATGTTTTCTTATCGGCAACATTCAAACTCTTCATTGCGTTAGCAACTTCTTTAGTTTTAGGAGCCGCCAATGCTAAATCTTCAACCACAACAATTGCAGCATCTTTTGCTTTATGGCTAAGAGCAGAAATTTTAGCTAAGTCTTTTACTTTACGGTTTAATTTGAAATCATAACCGTGAGGTTTAGGTCCGAAAATAGTACCACCACCTTTGTATAAAGGGTTACGAATGTTTCCTTTACGGGAGCCACCTGTACCTTTTTGTTTGTGAAGTTTACGGCTTGCACCATGTACTTCTGCACGAGTTTTTACTTTATGTGTACCTTGACGTTGAGCCGCTAAATATTGTTTAACAGCTAAATAAATAACATGGTCATTAGGTTCAATTCCGAAAATTTCTTCCGGTAATTCAACTGCTCTGCCAGTTTTTTCGCCCTTTATATTTAATACATCTACTTGCATCTTCTTTCAATTAAGTTGTGATTACTTCTGAATTAAAACAATTGAACCGTTATGTCCGGGAACTGAACCACTAATAAGGATATAGTTTTTTTCAGGGAAAATTTTTACTACTTTCAAACCTTTCAATTTCACTCTGTCACCACCCATTCTTCCTGCCATTCTCATTCCTTTAAATACACGGCTGGCATCAGAAGAGTTACCGATAGAACCCGGTGCTCTCTGACGATCGTGCTGACCGTGAGATGCTTCACCCACACCACTAAAGCCATGGCGTTTTACAACACCCTGAAAACCTTTACCTTTTGTGGTACCCACAACTTCAACAGTTTCGCCTTCAGCAAAAATGTCAACAGTAACAGTTTCGCCTAATGCTTTTTCAATTGAATAATTACGAAATTCTTTGGTGAATTTTTTAGGAGCAGTATTTGCTTTGGCGTAGTGATTTAGTTCAGCTTTTACAGAATGCTTTTCTTTTTTATCGCCAAAAGCTAATTGAAGTGCAGTGTAACCATCAGTTTCCTGAGTTTTAACCTGAGTTACAACATTGGGACCAGCTTCAATAATTGTACAAGCAGTTTGCTTGCCATCGGCTGCGAAGATGCTGGTCATCCCGATTTTTTTTCCAATAATACCTTTCATCGTTTTTGCGGTTTATGCCCGCCTGAGGTATGAGGACATGAAGCAGATGAATTCGCTTCATTCAATCCTTTTGTTTCTGCCGACCTTTTCTATTGTTTCTCAAAATTTTGAGAGAAGAAGTACCGGTAGTAAACAAACCTCGAAGGGCCTGTTTATATGTTTTTCCATGTTTTGTATGATTTCTGAATCTGAGAATCGTCCATCATCATGGAGTTTTAAAATATTTATATCAGAGCTGCTTTTTCTTAGTAAGATTGGCAGATGACTTAAGAACTTTTGCTTACGCTTTAATTTCAACTTCAACACCAGAAGGCAAATCTAATTTGCTTAACGCATCTACGGTACGTGAAGAAGAAGTGTAGATATCCAATAAACGTTTGTGCGTACATAATTGGAATTGTTCACGACTCTTTTTGTTTACGTGTGGTGAACGAAGAACAGTGAAAATTCTTTTTCTTGTAGGAAGCGGAATTGGCCCTGTAACTACGGCACCTGTGCTGCGAACAGTTTTTACGATTTTCTCAGCAGACTTATCTACTAAGTTGTGATCGTAAGACTGTAATTTTATTCTGATTCGTTGAGACATATTCAAGACCCAATTTTTACGTTGGGGTTGCAAAGGTAGGGGGATGCAATTTACTGTGCAAGAAATTTTGAAACTTTTTTAAAGAATTTCACTGCTTTTTCTCAAACCAATTTTTCAGCAATTAAGTTTTGAATGATTTGAGGCTTTCCGGAAGCAGTTGAAGGAATAATGGACACCTCTGAAAACCTTACAGGAAAAGCTTCTTTGGCCCTTTCGTATATTTTGTTTGTTACTCTTTCCAATGCAGAACTCTTGAAAGTAGCAGAAGGAATAAATTCTATTTCAATTTCAGTTTTTACTTTTTGAATAACTCTGAATTGTTTTATTTCATCAAAATGCTCAAATATGCCGGTAAAAAAATGAACGATTAAAGCCCTGCCTGAAGGAGTATGAACAATATCAGTATCTCTTCCTATAATTTTTTCAAGCATTGGAAAAGCCCTTCCACAGTTACATTTTTCGGCTTCATTTGCTTTAATAGCCAAATCGCCTAAATAATATCTGATTAACGGAAAACTAACAGCATCTAATCTTGTTACCACCACGTAACCTATTTCACCGGGTTTAACTTCATTTCCGTTTTTATCTAATAGTTCAACATAAGTTTGCGGCGTTAACTGATGATAGTTACCATATTTACAGGTTGCACTAATTACAAAACCTTCCGTAGTGCCATATAGCTCAGTTATAACAGGGTTGCCGAAAGCTTTTGCAATATTTTTTTTATAATGTTCGAATAATTTATCGCCCCAGGAAATTACTCCTTTAAAATTCAAATGAATAATACCCGCCTGCAATGCGGTTTCGGCATAAACATTTAATGAAGATGCATATCCGCCAAAGTACGCACAGCCTTTGCTTTTAGCAATTTGCAGGTCTTTAATTATTTGCTCATTGTTTAAGTTGTAAGCATTTACATAATGTGTATTAAATAAAAAATCTTTTACTGATTTTACTACACCTCGGTTAGGCGTAATGCCTGTTTGCAGAAAAGGCTTTCCTAATTTATACCCGCTCCACTCCCATAATGATGTTTGTGCTGCCTGATAATTTCTGTTTTCATTCAACGTCATAAACACTTCTCCCTGAATACCTGAAGAACCGCTGCTTTTTTCACTCACCATTTTAGTTTTATCATAAATAAGCAATTCATGCAAATTTTCTTTCATTAAGCTTTTGTACATGATGGGAAATTGCTTAACATCTTCAAAAGGATTATCAGTTAAATGAATATTTTGTTTTTGATAGAAAGGAATTGTTTGCGTTGAATGTAATAATAAAGCCTTTAGTCTTTGCTTTTGCAACTCATGCAATTCATCGGCATCCATTTTACCTACAACGTTTCTCCAATAATCTAAATCCTTTATAAATGTGGTTCCGGAAAAAAAATCAGCAATAGGTAATAGTAGTTTTTCTATGAAGAAATTATTGAACATGGTTGTAAAATACAGTTTCGTTTACAAACAAAAAAACCTGTTCATTTTCAGAACAGGTTTTATATACATGATAGATTTTAATGATTAATCTTCAACTTTTACTTTTCCTTTATTCTTTGCAATTACTTCTTCTGCAATATTATTTGGTGCAGGATTGTAATTAGAGAATTCCATAGTAGAAGTAGCACGACCTGAAGATAATGAACGTAATTGAGTTACATAACCAAACATTTCACTCAACGGAACTTTAGCCTTAATTACCTGTAAGTTAGCACGGCTATCCATTCCTTCTAACATACCGCGACGACGGTTAAGGTCACCTGTAACATCCCCCATGTATTGATCCGGCGTTAATACTTCCACTTTCATAATTGGTTCCAATAAAACAGGTTTTGCTTTACGACCGGCTTCACGGAATGCACTTCTTGCACAAAGCTCAAAGCTCATTGCATCAGAATCCACATCATGGTAGCTACCGTCAAATACACGAATTTTCATATCTCTAACAGGGTAACCCGCTAAAACACCCGTTGTCATTGAGGTTTCAAAACCTTTAATAATGGCAGGAACAAACTCTTTAGGAATAGAACCTCCAAATAAATCGTTTACAAACTGGAAGTGTTTACCCTCGTTCTCTTTTAACCATTCTTCATCAGCAGGACCTAAATCAAATTGTATATCAGCGAATTTACCACGACCACCGGATTGTTTTTTCAATACTTCACGGTGTGTAACAACAGTTCCAAAAGCTTCTTTATAAGCCACCTGAGGTGCACCCTGATTTACTTCAACTTTAAATTCACGACGCATACGGTCAATGATAATTTCTAAGTGAAGCTCACCCATGCCTCTTAAAATTGTTTGACCTGTATCTTCATCAGTATTTACACGTAAAGTTGGGTCTTCTTCTACCAATTTAGCAATGGCCATACCCATTTTATCAACGTCTGCCTGAGTTTTAGGTTCAACTGCAATAGCAATTACCGGCTCAGGAATAAACATATTTTCTAAAGTGATAGGATGTTTTTCATCACATAAAGTATCTCCGGTTTTAATTTCTTTAAAACCTACTGCTGCTGCAATATCACCTGCTTCAATAAAATCAATCGGGTTTTGCTTGTTAGCAAACATTTTCATAATACGGCTGATACGTTCTTTTTTACCGCTTCTAACATTCAGTACATATGAACCCGCATCTAAGTGGCCGCTATAACAACGGAAGAA
>SAIW01000006.1 GCA_004028795.1 Chitinophagaceae bacterium | reverse complement strand
TTTATCAAACTATCAATCCAATTATTAGCTTTTGTTTTGTATTGCCATTTGTAAATGTTTCCGATGTAGTTGTTTAAAGTAAAACTGATATTGCTTCCTGCACAAGCTGAAACTGTTGATGCTGTTATGTTTCCGGCAAAAGGTTTTTCGTATACTGTTATGTTGATGGTGCTTGTTGAAGGTGTACAATTGTTATCATTCGTTATCGTCCATGTTAACTGATATAAACCGGTTTTATTAAAATTAAAAACTGCTGTTGGTGAATTGCTATTACTGAATGAAGTACTGCTTCCTGATGGTTTTGACAGAACATTCCATACTCCAGTTTCAAAATTTCTGGAAGTATCTATATTGGCATGAAGCTTAATGCTTCCTGTTAATGTAGTATTATAGTTGCATATAATAGTATCATTTCCTGCATTGGCAACGGTTACAGAAGGCCTGTTTATAATCATTACAGTATCACTGCTTGTAGGGCAAATATTCGCACCGCTAATCTTCCACACAAAATAATAATTGTTATTGCCTGTTAACCCGCTAACTGTTGTTGATGCTGCATTGGCATTAGCAATAGTTGCAGCAGGTAAACCAATTTGTGTCCATACCCCATTACCTGTAGTTGGTGTATTGCCTGAAAGTGTTGCTGTTGTTGCATTACACAACTTTTGACTAATACCGGCATTAGCATTGGTTACTTTAGGTTGAACAATAACATATAATGTATCAGGCTTGCTTACACAACCGGAATCTGTAATGGCCATAACAATATATCGCACCCTCGCAGTAGTTGTTCCGATATTAATTAATGAATCAGTAATAGTTTGATTTGCTGTTGTTGCAGTTGTTTGATTGGTGTTTCCTGAAACACTACCCGATAAAACGGTTGATTGCCATTTGAAATAACTGGTAGTTAATGAGCTTTTCAAATTAATTTTTATTCTGGTATTACTGCAAACAGTATCAGTATAGTTTTTTGTTTGAATTGTTGGAACAGGCGTTACATTAACTTTAGTAACAGCAGTATCCCTGCAACTTTTAGCATCGGTAATAATAAAAGTATAATAACCGCTATCAGCATAAACTGCATTGGCTTTAGAAGGGTTTAATGTGTTTGATGCAAAACCGTTAGGCCCCTTCCAGGAATAATTATAAGGAGTTGTACCACCTGTAATAGTTGCTGTTAAATTTATGGTGCTGCTATCGCAAACAGGGTTGTTACTTGAAACAGAAATAACAGGTGCCGGGTTAACCGTAAAGGGAACGCTGTTAGAAGCTGCGACACATGTTTGGCTGACAAGGCTTGCAACGTTTGGCCCAACAATTACTCTGTATAAACCATTATCACTGTTGGTAACATTGGTAAATACATAGCTTGATGCTGTTGTACTTGCACCGCCTATATTTATCCATGTTGTACCCCCATCTGTACTTTTTTGCCATTGATAGGCAGGATTAACATAAGGGCTGTTTACCAATGAAGAAGAAATAGTATCTCTTGTTCCTAAACAGGCATTGGAGTTGCTGCTTACATTGGCAGTAACCTGCGGTGTACAGGCAGTAAAGAGAATATCATCCAAAGCTAAATCGTTACCGCATTGGGCTCCGCCGCCATAAAAATCAACCATTTCAAATATTACAGAAGTTACACCTGCCGGTAATGAAAACTGAAAACCGTATTGCTGCCAGTTAAGCGGGCCATTATTAGGAGATAGCGGTAATAACCCTGTAGTAACGGAATTTAAAACATTACCTGATAAATCTTTTATTCTGAAAATAACTTTTGCATAAACCAATCCGTTTCCGCAAACACCTTGTGTATTAGGCGTATTTACATTAGCCAGCCATGCAGTGAAATTAAATATTGAACCCTGGCATAAATTGTATGCAGTATCTCTAAAGTAAATTGAATTGTTGCCGCCTGCATTTACTAAAAACATATTACCATTGGTGTTGCCTGTATGGTCGCCGCCTTTTGACCAATCACTTTTATTGGCGTTTTCAACTCTTGGTGTTACAATATAATTACCATCTGTACCAACATTTCCAAAGGTATAATTGGTAGAACCGGGTTTTGCCTGAGATATTGATGTAGAAGAAGCTGCTTGGCCGAAATCCTCTTTAAACACAGGCTTTAAAGCATTGCTGTTGCAGGTATTATTTTGACTATGCACAACATTACCCTTGCTATATAATAAAGCAATACATAAGAGTATTTTGGTAATGTGGTTCTTCATAGCTGCTGGGCTATAGTATAAATTAACAGAATATTCGGTAATTATACAAGTTATGGAATAATTAAATTCCGGCTTTAGAAAGGAAGAGAGTTGACTGATAAGCCTGTGATGAATGCAGGATGAGTCAAATATATGACAATGTACCGTTCCTGAAATTATTTTTAAAAAAAATTAGTCTATAAATTTGGTAGACTAATAAATTCATTTTATTCTTGCACTGTAATTATGAAACAAATGAATTTTCTAAAGAGCTTTCGATGTTGTTGCATGTGCTTCGGCACTAAATAGTTTTCTCCATAATAATCAGCAGATGGATACTGCATGTTTTCGCAACTTATTTATTCAGTCAAAAGAAATTAATCATGTCAACAACATATATCGGTACACAAAAAAGTCACGTAATTAACAACAATAGCTTTGTTTCCATTAAAACCAATCAGTACAATTACAGTCCTTTAGTAAAAGGCAGTATTGCCCCTGTATTTAATTTGCTTACACAGCAGGTACTAACCAAGTATCACATTTACGGCTCTTTAGCAAATGAGCAGGTTATTAACCTGCAGGATTTTTTAGATTACGGTAAACCTTTAGTAATTGTTTTCTATTCAACTTCAATCAATACAAAACCACCTGTTGCAGAATTAGAAAGCTTACAGGCCGATGTTGATGTTATGGGCGGTAAATTATTAGTTATAACCAACAGCCATATTAATGCATTCAGAAGAGCATTAAAGCAACAGGAATATTCATTAACTGTTTATCATGATGCAAATAATTTACTTGCAGAAGAGTTTGGTTTGTATGATGAATTAAATCCTTTGTGGCATTGGGTTTCAGGTGTTGAAAATGAAAGCATGAGTTTGCCTGCTGTGTATGTAGTTGCACCTGATAGAGAAATAGTTTATCGCCATGTAAACTACAGTTTAGAACTATTCAGCGGTAATAGTTTTGCCAATCATTTTTCTGTAAGAGAAATGTTAACTGCGGTATATCAAAACAGCCAGAAAAATATTTATAACCGTTTGGGCAAAAGAATAGTATCGTAGTTTATGCATATTAATATCCTTGCTTTTGCAGTACCGTTGTTTATCGGATTAATATTGTTGGAATATTTTATAAGTAAGAAAAAAGGATTACCTTATTTCAACTTAAATAATTCTATTGCCAATATAAGTATAGGCATTGCAGAAAGATTAAGCGATGTATTAGTTACCGGAGCATTTTACTTTGTGTACGATTACGTGCAAAAGCATTATGGTATTTTTAAAATTCACAATGGTGTTTTGTTGTGGTTGCTGCTATTAATTTGTACAGACTTTATTTGGTATTGGTATCATAGGCTGGCACATGAAGTAAGTGTATTATGGGCGGTGCATGTGGTACACCATCAAAGTGAAGATTATAATTTTACTGTTTCTGCAAGAATAACGGTATTACAGGCTTTTGTACGATCAGGGTTTTGGGTGATACTACCGCTAATCGGTTTTCCGGCTGCAATGATAACAGGCATGTTGCTTATTCATGGTATCTATCCATTCTTTATTCATACAAGATTAATCGGTAAACTTGGTGTGTTGGAATATTTTTTAGTAACACCATCGCATCACAGGGTTCATCATTCATGCAATGAAAAATATTTAGATAAAAATTATGGGGATGTTTTTATTATATGGGATAAACTGTTCGGCACTTTTCAAAAAGAAGATGAAGAACCTGTTTACGGCTTAACACACCCTTTAAAAACATACAGTTTCTTATGGCAGCACTTTCATTTTTTTATTGAATTGGTATTGGCAGCTAAAAGCAAAAACACACTGAGAGAAAAAGTTGCTGTATTTTTTCAAAAGCCCGAAAAGATTGATGCTGCCGTAAGAAATAAAGCAGAACAGATTTTCAATATCAAACAAAGCAAAGCAACATTAAACAGCGAGTTAAACAATTATGTTATTTGGCAAATGATAGTAATGTTGATAAGCCTGTTTGCTTTTATTTTGTTTGAACAGCAACTAAACCCTTATGCCAAACTAATATTTGCTGTACTAACCATTTTAACGCTTATTAATTGCGGTGCTATTATGGAACAGAAGCGTTGGATATTTTATATTGAAATAATTCGTGTAGCAGTAACTATTCCTTTTGTTTTGTTGCTTGTACCTGCTGCTGTTCAATATGCATTAATGGTTATGTTGTTGTTAACAGTATTTGTTTTAATAACAGTGTCTTATTTTACATCGTTACAAAAGTTTTATTTAAAAATTGTTTATAAAAACAATAGCCACAAGTCACATTATTAATCCCTTTCTTTGCCGTTTTAACTATTATTATGTGGTATAGTTTAGGAAAAGCAATTTTAAAAAACAGGGTATTATTATTAGCTATCCTTTTTGCAGCAACCGCTTTTATGGGTTATAAAGCAAGTAAAGTGCAATTGGGTTATGATTTTACAAGAGCTATACCTACAGATAATGTAAAGTATGTTGACTATCAAAAATTCTTAAAGAAATTTGGCGGAGACGGTAATATTTTAGTAGTAGGAGTTAAGAGTGATAAATTTTTTACTGTTGATTTTTTTAATGCGGTAGGCAAGCTGCATCAAAGCTTAAAAAAGGTACAGGATGTGCAGGAAGTTTTAAGTGTACCTGAAGCTGTAACGTTAATTAAAGACTCTGTAACACAGCAGCTGATTCCGCAAAAAATATTTCAATATCCTTACACTTCTCAACAGAGATTAGATAGTGCTAAAAATGTTTTCCTGTCATTACCATTTTATCAGGGCATATTATATAATCCCTCAAGACATGCTTATTTACTTGGTGTTACAGTAAATAAAGATACCATTAACAGTAAGGCAAGAACAAGATTGGTTGATGCAATTATGAAAGAAGTAATTGCATTTGAATCTACCAACAATATAACTGCACAAGTAAGCGGACTACCTTATATAAGAACAACAGTTGGTAATCGTATTAAACAGGAAATGAATTTCTTTTTAATCGGTTCTTTTTTATTAAGTGCTATTACATTGTTTCTTTTCTTCCGTTCATTCAGTGCAACAATAATGAGTTTAATTGTTGTTGGCGTTGGTGTGGTTTGGTGTTTGGGAACAATGGTTTTGTTTGGTTATAAAATAACATTGCTAACTGCTTTAATCCCTATTTTAATAGTAGTTATCGGCGTACCAAACTGTATTTACTTCTTAAATAAATATCACACTTCGTATAAAGACACGAATAATAAAAACGAAGCTATTGTAAACATGGTTGGAAGAATGGGCATTGTAACCTTGTTCTGTAACATAGCAGCAGCCATTGGTTTTATTGTGTTTGCATTTACACATAGCGATTTATTAAAAGAGTTTGGTTTGGTAAGCGGTATAAACATTATGGCTTTGTTTTTTATATCGCTGTTTTTTATTCCGATAGTATTAAGTTATTTGCCTGCACCCAAAACAAAACATGTACAATATTTAGATAATGAAATATTAGGAAAAGTTTTGTGGAATGTTGAGCAATGGGTATTTAACCATTCAAAGTGGATATGGGCTGTAACTATTGCTATAACTGCATTTGCAGTAGTTGGTATTTTTAAATTAAAGAGTGAAGGTTTTATTGTGGATGATTTACCAAAGCAGGATAAAATTTATACAGACCTTAAATGGTTTGAAACAAATTTTAAAGGAGTAATGCCTTTGGAGATAATGGTGGAAGCAAAAAAGAAGGGAGCATTAAAACGCTCAACTGCACCTTTAAGAAAAATTGATGAATTATCTGCTTACCTGTCCGGGAAAGAAGAAACTGCAAGACCTTTATCATTGGTAGAAGGATTAAAGTTTGCACGACAAGCCTTTTATGATGGAGACAGTATTAATTATGCTACACCTTCAGATTTGGATATGATTGCAATGAGTTCATACTTAAAAAGTAAGAATAAAAAAGCATCAGAGAAAACAGCGTTAACCAGATTGATGAACAGTTTTATTGACAGTAACTATCAAACAGCAAGAGTTAGCGTAAATATGAAAGATATTGGTAGCAAACAATTGCCTTTCTTTTTAAATGATGTTGAACAGAAAGCCAAAGAAATTTTTGATACAGTCAACTATAAAATAACTTTTACAGGAAGCAGTGTTACTTTTTTAGAAGGCTCCCGCTTCATAATTAATGGGTTAAAAGAAAGTATCATCTGGGCATTTTCTTTAATTGCTTTATGTATGTTGTTTTTATTCCGTTCGGTAAAAATTCTATTGTGTTCTTTAATTCCTAATATTATTCCTTTGGTAATTACAGCAGGTGTAATGGGTTGGTGTGGCATTAGTTTAAAACCTTCAACAGTATTGGTTTTCAGCGTAGCATTGGGAATAGTAATAGATGTAACTATCAGGTTTTTAATAAACTATAAACAAGAAGCTGCCTCAAAAAATGAAGATACCAATACCATACTTGCAACAACTATTAAACATACCGGTATCAGTATTATTTATACTTCACTCGTTTTAATAGCCGGTTTTGCCATTTTTTGTTTCAGCAGCTTCGGCGGAACATTCGCATTAGGCTGGCTTACTTCCTTAACACTTATTGTAGGAACAATTACTAATTTGTTGTTGTTGCCGGTATTAATAAAGAAAATTCAGTAAAAAAATTTAAGCATATTTTAATCTGTTTTTTACTTTCTAAAGACATTTTAACGCAGCTATCATACTATTTTGCCAGTCTCGCATTGAGAAATAATCATTTTTAAACCAAAATTCTTTGTTCATGAGAAAATTGCTATTCTTATTAGCAACTGCTTTGTTGCTGGGTGGTGTTGGTTTAGCTCAAACCATGCGTACTTTAACCGGAAAGGTTACAGATGCAAAAGGAGCTGCAATTTCAAATGCAACAGTTACTGTAAAAGGGTCAACTGTTGGTACAACTACAGATGCTGATGGTGCGTTTACAATTAAAGTACCTGCTACAGCTAAAGTACTTGCCATTTCTTCTTTAAACTTTAATACTTACGAAGTAGCAATTGGTAATAAAACCAATTTCACCGTAACGTTAGAATCTGCAACTCAAAATCTGGAAGAGGTTGTAGTAGTAGGTTATGGTACGCAAAAGAAGAAAAACGTAACTGCTTCTGTATCCAGCATTGGGTCAGAAAAAGTTGAAAACAAACCATTTGCTGCGGTAGACCAAATGCTGCAAGGTGCTGCCCCCGGTTTACAGGCAACTTCAGCAACAGGGCAACCCGGTGCCGTAACTGCGGTAAGAATAAGAGGTGTTGGTTCATTCTCTTATAGCGGCTCTCGCCCTTTATACGTGGTTGATGGAGTTCAGATAAATGATGGAGATTTATCTAACGGTAATGGAGGTGGATTTAGTATTAACCCAAGTACCAACGTTTTAGCAACAATGAACTCTGATGATATTGAAAGTATTACAGTATTGAAAGATGCTGCTGCAACATCTATATATGGTTCTCGTGGTGCTAACGGAGTGATTGTAATTACTACAAAAAGTGGAAAAGTAGGTAAAACACAATTTAAGTTTGATGCTGAAGTAGGAACCAATAACGTAATACTACCCCCGGCTGCTGGCTTACCATTAAGAGCAGCAAATTGGTTTTCATTATTACAGGAAGGTTTAGTAAATGCAGGTGCATCCCCTGCTGCTATTACAACTACTTTAAATAACTATGGTTATGGTAATGGAGTTGATGTTGATTGGTTTGGTTTAATTACAAGACCCGGAACGCAACAACAATATAATTTAACTGCCAGTGGTGGTGATGCCAAAACTAAATTCTTTTTATCAGGCGGTTATTTTAAACAGCAGGGTACAACTTTAGGTGCTGATTTATCTCGTTTAACAGGTACTTTAAAAGTTACCCATAATGCAACTGATAAATTATCATTCACCACTAAAATAACAATCGGTAATGTTATTCAGAATTCTGTTTTAGCATCTGATGGTCCTGGTGGTGGTGGCGGATACTTTGGTAACCCTGCTTATGTTGCTATGGTACTGCGTCCAACTCAAAATCCTTTCAATGCAGATGGTACTTACAATATCGGAACGGATAATTTAAGCTTCCCTGCTCATTACAACCCTTTATACATTGCTGCTAACGATAAAAGATGGTTGAAAGCATTTAATGGTTTAGGTAATGAAACCGTTGAATATAAAATTTTAAAAGATTTAAAATTCTCGAGCAATTTAGGGTTACAGTATAATATTAATGAAGAATATCAATATAATAATCCATTCCATGGTGATGGTTCCGGTTCTTCCGGAGAAGGTATTTCTATTACAACCAGAAATTTTTTATGGGATTGGATTAATCAGTTTGATTATCATTATAATATTTCAAAAAATGGTAAATTTTATTTAGATGCCAAGGCGGGTTATGAAGCAATTAAAAATAATCGCTATCAGCAAATAGGCGACGTTACAGGTTTCCCTCCTAAAGTTGATTTGTATTATTCTACCAATGCTGCTACTTCAACCAATGGTAAAGCCACTGCAGCAGATTATACATTTCAAGGGTATTACGGAAACCTGAATTTAAGCTATTATGACAGATATACTCTATATGGTAGCTTCCGTCGCGATGCTTCTTCAAGATTTGGTATTAACAATCCTTGGGGTAACTTCTGGTCTGTAGGTGCAGCATGGAGCATTACAAATGAAAAATTCTTTAATGTTAAAGAAATTTCTAATTTAAAAATCCATGCAAGCTATGGTACTAACGGTAATGCTGAAATTGGTAACTATACCTGGAGACCAACATTTGGTTATGGTGCAAACTATAATGGTGTTGCGGGTGGTACTTTTAACAATATTGGAAATATTGATTTGACTTGGGAAAAAAATAAGCAACTTGATTTTGGTGTTAACTTAGGTTTATTTAAAAATAGAATTAATGTTACAGCAGATTGGTATAAAAGATCTACAGATGGTGCCTTGTTAAACCAACAAATTTCCAGAACTACCGGTTTTACAGGATTTATTAATAATGTTGGTAGTTTAGAAAATAAGGGCTTTGAACTAAGCGTTAATGTTATCCCTGTTCAAACTAAAAGCTTCTCATGGGAAGTTAATTTTTCATACTCACATAATAAAAACGCTGTTACAGCATTACCGGCAGGAGATCAGTTAAACGGTAGTTACATGTTACGTGTAGGACAAGATTATTATTCTTTCTATACAAGAGCATGGGCGGGAGTTAATCCGGATGATGGTTCACCATTGTGGTATGGAGATAGTACTAAATCATCAACAGTAGCAACTATAGGAGCTGCAAAACAATTTATAGTAGGCAAAAGTGCAGCACCTTCATCTTTTGGAACTTTAGGTAATACAATAACTTATAAAGGCTTTTCTCTATCATTTGATTTATATTATAATTATGGTAACTGGTTTCAAGAAGGTTACTATCGCTTCTTTATGGATGGATTTTCTCCAACCAGAGGGAAATATAGTTATGTGTTAAACCGTTGGCAGAAGAAAGGTGATATTACAGATGTTCCTAAATATATTTATGGATCTTCTAATAACTCTTATACCGGTTCTGACAGATTATTGTTTAAAGGTGATTATGTAAGATTAAGAAATGTTCAGATAGGATATAGGTTAACTGATAAAGCTATTTTAAATAAAGCTCATTTAACCGGCTTATATTTCTATGTAAGAGGAACTAACCTTTGGACAAAAACGTATGCAGATAATTTATTAAGTGACCCTGAACAAGGTATTATAGGTGTTAATAACCAACAGGTATTGCCAAGTAAATCAGTAACAGTTGGCTTAAACGTTTCATTTTAATAAATCAATAACACAAACAACTTAATATTATGAAAATGTATAAAATATCAAAATATCATTTAGCTGCTTTGGTTATTGGAGTTTTAACCTTAGGGAGCTGTGGTAAAAATTTTTCTGACCAAACGCCTTATACAGCATCAACCGTTGGAACAGCTATAACTAATGAAGCAGACTTGAATACTGCGATTAATGGTTTATATTCATCAATGCGGGCTACTGATTTTTATGGCAGAACCTTTGCTATTAAGGGTGATTTGATGGGACCTGATTGTTTCTTGTCATCATCAAATTCCGGCCGTTACAATGCATTCAATACTTATACCATGGTTAATACAGATGGTTATGCAAGTGCAATTTGGTTAAACAGTTATGCTGCAATAAAGAACGCTAATATTATAATTAATAGCGGATTAGCAATAAACAATGATAATATCAGCCAACTATATTCAGAAGCTTATGCTGTTAGAGGATTGATATATTTAGATTTAGTAAGAAACTTTGCTAAACCTTATTCTGATAATCCTGATGGTCCGGGAGTTCCGATTGTAACAACCTTTGATCAATCGGCAAAACCTGCTCGCTCAACTATTAAGCAAGTATATACTCAAATAATTGCTGATTTAACAAAAGCAGTTTCATTGGCAAAATTTAATCAGGGTGAATCAATGAAGTTTTTAACTACTGGTCAATCCCGTACAATTAATTCTTCTTTTATCAGTAAATATGCAATTAAAGCTATTTTAGCGAGAGTGTATCAAAACATGGGAGACTGGACTAATGCTTTAACCAATGCATTAGATGTGATTAATAACAGTGGTTTTACATTAGTACCAAGTACATCAGTTATTTCTTATTGGAAAGGAACAGACCCTATTACTTCTAAAGTTGAAACTTTATTTGAAGTAACATCCGATCAAAATAATAGTGTTGCTGATGGCACTTTATCTGCTATTTATGTTTCTAAACCTAATGGAGGAAGCTATGGTGATATTTTAGCAACACAGGATGTATATAATTCATTTACGGCTACAGATGTTCGTAAGGGATTAATCTCTCCACAAACACGTTCAGGTCAGCTGGGTACAGCATTCTATTGTGTTAAATATCCACCAACAAATGGAGTAGCATATGATGATGTTAAAATTTTACGTTTATCAGAATGTTATTTAATTGCAGCCGAGGCCTACTATAATCAAGGCAATACTGTAAGTGCCAATACATATTTAAATTTATTAGCACAAAAGAGAGACCCGTTATTTACTTATGCATCTACCGGGGCCCAGGTTTTAGAAGATATTTTAACAGAAAGAAGAAAAGAATTTTTATTTGAAGGATATCGCTTTTGGGATTTTTACAGGTTAAAAAGAAGCTTTGTAAAACCACAAGCACAGGATGCAACTAATACAATCATACAAAGTATTACAGTTACTCCTTCTACATTAAATATAATTTTCCCAATTCCCCAAGATGAGATATTAGTAAATCCAAATATTACGCAAAACACCGGGTATTAAAATTTAATTTATCTTAAAAGGCAGGGCTGAAAGTCCTGCCTTTTTTATTGAGCTCATACTGGTTTGCCTTTTTTTCACTATATTGCTCATCGCGATTATTTAACCAAAACAAGCAATCATGAGAAAAAAACTACTTAGTTTTTGTGCTATGCTATTATGCATACTCAGCAGCTACGCACAAACTACGGTAACCGGAAAAGTTACCGATGACAAGGGAGCCGGTATTGCCGGAGCCACAATTCTTGAAAAAGGTACACGCAATGGTACCAGTGCCGGTTCAGATGGTGCTTTCTCCTTAAAAATTAAAAGCGGTGCAACACTGGTAATTTCAGCCTTAGGTTTTGAAACAAAGGAGGTAAAGGCTTCTGCCTCTGTTACTGTTCAGTTAACAACAGATGTAAAAGCTTTAAGTGAAGTAGTTGTAACTGGTGTTGGTGTAGCTACTAGCAAAAAGAAACTTCCGATTTCAGTTGAAACAATTAATGGAGAAAAATTAAATTCTGCTACTACCGGTACTCAAAACTTAGCTCAGGCTCTTGTTGGTAAAGTTGCAGGTGCACAAATCACCAGTAAAGAAGGAACTCCCGGAGCTCCACTTAACATATTATTACGTGGCGTTAACTCTTTGAGAGGAGGTACGGGGCCAATGATTTTAGTTGATGGTTTAGAGGTTAGAGCTACAGATTTGGGTGCATTAGATTTGAATAATGTGGAAAGAGTTGAGGTTGTTGAAGGTGCAGCATCGTCAACAATTTATGGAGCACAAGGTGCTAATGGTGTTATTCAAATTTTTACTAAAAAAGGAAAAGCAGGTCAAACAAATATTGATTTTTCATCAAGCTATGGTATAAGCAATTTTTTAAATGTTGGAAACCTACACCAAGCAACTACACATGGTTTTAAAACGGATGCAAATAATAACGTAGTAGATGCTAATGGTGTTATTTTGGGAATTAAGCCCGATGGAACACTAACAGCAGGAGTAAACTCTGCGGGTGTAACTCAAGGCGGGTTAGTCTGGCTAAGTACAAATCCAAGCACAGATGGAAGTAAGCCTTATAATCAAAACTTAAAATATTACGATCACCTAGACCAATTATTCGGACCTGCAGCTAGAACGAGTTCAAGTTTAAGTATTTCAGGAGGGGCACAAAAAAATGATTTTGCATTAACACTGTCACATTCTGAGGAAGAAAGCGTTATTAAGGATAATGGTGTTTTAAAACGCACCAATTTAACTGCAAATATTGGTACTGAGTTATTTAAAGGTTTCAAAATTCGCTCAATCACACAGCTGGTATATCAGAATAATAACTTCAATCCCTATTTTACAGCGGGTGTTAGCGGTACTTTTTTCAGAGCTTTAAATACATCTCCCTTCTTTGACTTTAATTGGAAAGATGCCAATGGAGATTACGCTTATGCATTAAATGCTTCTCCTGTAAGTGTAAACGGTTATAACCCCAATTATTATAAAGAATATTCTTTTGGCTCAGATGAAACAATTGATGTTATTCAAAATATTCAGGCATCTTATAAAGTAAATCGTTTTTTAGATTTAGAAGCTAAATATGGCATCAATTATGAGAAAGAGCAAGTAAATCAGGTTTATAAAAATCAAACACAAAATATAAATATTATAAGCAGAAGCGTATCAGGTATCGGAGGTTTTAATGGTAAGGAGGGAAGTATTTTTAATTACTTATATAATACCACATTTCAAAATGCTTTAACTACTGCAACACTTCATTTTGATTTACAAAAAGATTTACATTTAAAATTGCCTGTTGCATGGTCTACTCAAGTTGGTTATGACTATAGAAAAAATGTGTTTAAACAGTATAACACTTCGGGTGATGGGTTACAATTATACCCTATTTATAATATGAACCAAACTGCTACACAGGTTATAAATAGTGATTTTGTAAGACCGTTTGTTACATTCGGTACTTACTTAAGTCAATCACTCGACTATGGTAATATAGCAGGTATACAAGGAGGTTTTAGAAGCGATTTCTCTTCTGCATTTGGACAAGGATCAACAGCACAAACTTTTTATACAGGAAAAGGATATATAAGACTTTCTCAGTTTAATTTTTGGAATAGTTTAAGTAAAGTTATTTCAGAGTTCAAAATACGCGGAAGCTATGGTGAAGCAGGAATTCAACCGGGTGCTTTTGATAGATATGTAACATTAAATACCAGAACAATTGGAACTAATCTAGCTTTTACAACTCCAACTGTTCAAAATAATCCAAAATTAAATGTTGAGGTTTCAAAAGAAACAGAATTAGGTGCAGACATTTCTTTTAATTTAGGTAAAGGTAAATTTTTCACTAATGCTACTTTAAGTGGTACTGTATGGAAAAGAACCAGTAACGATGTAATTTATCAGGTAGATGCACCTCCTTCAAGTGGAGGAGCCGGTTACTTAACCAATTCTTTTACTTTATCTTCAAAAGGAGTTACATTCATTTTAAACTTAAATGTTGTTAGAACTAAAGATTTTAATTGGGATTTTACTGCAAACTTTAATCAACAAAACTCACAGATTGATGCTATCAGTACCGGACAACCTATCATAGTAACAAGCGGTGCAGGTTATGGTAACTATGTTTTACAGGCTGGTTCTCGAATCGGTCAGTTATATGGTTTAAAAACCTTTAGAGATGTAAATCAAACTAAACAAGATGGTACCTTATATATTGATAAAGCAAACGCAGGTAAATATCAGGTTGTTAATGGAACTTTAGTAGATACAGCAACTAAAGGAATAATGTTTACCAATGAAAACTACGCTTACGGAGATCCAAATCCTAAGTTTAATATGGCGTTTATTAATAATGTGACATATAAAGGATTTACTTTAGGCTTCCAGTTTGATTGGGTATATGGTAGTCATTTATATAATCAAATGAAAGAATGGATGTATCGTGATGGTATACATGGAGACTATGAAACAAAACTTACTATCAATGGGCAAACTGGTGCATGGGCTAATTATTATACAAGTGCTTATGCAGATATGTGGGGAAGTATCAACGGTGCAAGAAACTCTATTAAAGATTACTACTTTGAAGATGCTTCCTTCTTAAGATTAAGAAGTGTTTCTTTAGGTGTTGATGTATTACGTTATGTAAAGATTAAATACTTTAAGAAATTACAATTTGTAATAACCGGTAGAAACTTGGCCACATTCACGCATTATACCGGTATGGATCCCGAAACAAGTTCTGGTAATACGAACTCAGGCTTTGATAGGGGGGTAGATTATGCAACTACGCCAAATAATAAAACTTATCAAGTTGGATTAAACATTGGTTTCTAAAATCTAAAAAATTTTAAGTATGAAAAGAAAAATATTATATATACTGACCGCTTTTATTATGCTGGGAGAAAGTTGTAGTAAAAGTGAACTTGATGTTCAAAACCCTAATAGTCCGACTCCGGCGAGTGCAGCTACAGAAGCTGGAATCTTAGCTTTAGGTTTAGGAGCAGTTTATCAAAATGGCTTTAATGGTATCACAGATTCAAGGTATACCGGATCTTTTTTAGGAAGCAGCTATTGGTTTTTAGGGGCTGCTTATATGGATGAACTGGCTGATGTTATTACTGCTGAAGCAGCAAATAATATTACCAATCAAATTAGTGTTCCTGATTATTATATAGATGATAATGGAGTTAAATATAGCAATTCTGCTCCTGCAAAAGCTGTAGCAAAATTGAACAATTCCAGAACCAAAGCTGGTTCTAACATGTTCTATTATAATTGGACATGGATGTATTATCTTAATAATGCTTGTAATGGTATTCTTTCTGTTGTTGACAATACATCTTTTACAGGTGATGCTATTTCTAAGAAAAATACAATTAAAGCTTGGGCATATTTTTGGAAGGGTTATGCTTACTCTAATATAGCTTCATTATACTATGCAGGATTAATAAAAAATGATTATGTAAACAGTAATAATGAATATAAATCCAGCACAGATATGCTGGCAGAAGCAACTGCTAATTACGATAAAGCAATTACGGCTCTGAATGCAGTTACCTCTGTATCAGATTATAATACAGTTATAAAATATTTAATTCCAACTTCATGCCAGGCAGGTAAAGGGCAAGCTCCAACAACAGCTATGTGGATTCGTAATATCAATACATTGAAGGCACGTAATATTCTAGCAAATAAAAGAGTCTCTGCTATGACTGCTACAGATTGGAATAATATCTTAACATTGGTAAATAACGGTGTTAATGCAACTGATTATGTTTTCACAGAACGTTCAGCAGCAACTAATAGTCCAATTAGTGCTTCTGGTGGTTCAATAGCAGCTTTAACAGTTGGAAATCCAACAGGCACCACGTATAAAATATCTGAAAGATTAATTCAGGATTTTAAACCGGGAGATAAACGTTTGACTACTAATTTCAGTACCGCAACTTTGTATCTTAATCAGAAAGGTGGTATCACTTTTAGCACAAGATATACTTTGCTGGATGTACCTTCTAACGGAGCAGTGGTTGGTTATGCAAGTAAAGTGGTTGGTTCTTATGAATTGTACATCGGTGCATCTTATGAAGAAAATGAATTAATAAAAGCAGAAGCAAACATTAAATTAGGAAATATTGCTACGGGTTTGGCAAGTGTTGATCTTGTAAGAACTTATCAGGGTGCTGCACTGTCTGCAGTTTCGGGCGTAGTTACAGATCCTGCTCTTGCATATGAAGAATTAAGAAAAGAAAGAAGAGTTGCATTATTGTTCAGAAACGTTGCTTTCTATGATGCCAGAAGATGGGGTGTTATTGATGATATCTCTGCAGGCGGCGGTAGAACTAACTGTGTAGTCGTTAATTCTACAACGGGTACAGTTAACACTAAAGCTACTATTAATTATAATTTCTCAGATTATTGGGATGTTCCGGATGATGAAACATCTTTAAACCCGCCCAGTGCAACCAGTGCACCGGTCAAGAACCCTAAATAATTCATTTCTACTTTATAAAAAAGGTGCCAGATTTCTGGCACCTTTTTTATTTACAGTTCTTTTTTCATTCAAATAAAAAGAATTTGCAGCTTTTTAAACAAGTTCTCTGTCAACTTATTTTAAGGTGTTTTTAATATATTCGCAGTCTTCTAAAATTTAAACAAAAACCAAAACATTGAGAATTATGAGAAAAATCTCTGCTTTTCTTGTGTGCATTTTATTAGCTGCCAGTCAGCTTTTAGCACAAAACCGAACTGTAACGGGTAGGGTAACAGACGAAAAAGGGGCAGCAATACCAAATGCATCAGTCACTGTTAAAGGTACCAACTTGGGTACAACAACGGGAGATGATGGTACTTTTTCACTTAAAGTCGCCGCAACAGCAAAAACTTTAGTTATTTCTTCGGTAAATTTTAATTCTGTAGAAATAGCTATCGGAAGGCAAACAAACGTTTCCGTAACACTACAATCCTCTTCAAATAGCTTAGATGAAGTAGTGGTAGTGGGTTATGGTACTCAACAGAAAAAAGCTTTTACCGGTTCAGCGTCTAAAATTGATGCAAAACAATTTTCTAATTTGGTTACACCTTCGGTAGATAAGCAATTAGCTGGTCGTGCCGCAGGTGTTCAGGTAACTACTTCAGGCGGTTTGGTAAATGCTCCTGCAAGAATCCGTATCAGGGGTACACAATCAATTTCAGGAAATAATGACCCTTTAATAGTTGTAGATGGTATTCCTATTATTTCAGGAAATTTAGCTGCCACTACCAACTCGAATGCGATAGGTGATATCAACCCTGCTGATATTGAAAGTATTGAAGTTTTAAAAGATGGTAGTGCTACTGCTATTTATGGTTCAAGAGCTGCAGGCGGTGTAATTTTAATTACAACTAAGAGAGGTGATAAGAGTGGAAATAAATCAAAAGTTGACTTTAATGTTACAATGGGTTTTAACAGCCCCCTTAAGAAGTTTGATTTATTAAATGCACAGCAATTTATAACAATAGCTAATGAGAAATTTACAAATGCCGGATTAACTCCGAAAGCATTTATGGATGCTAACAATACTAACACAGATTGGCAAAGTGAGGTTTTGACTAATAACGCTTTTGTACAAAATCATACCTTGAGTTTACAGGGTGGTAATGCAAAAACATCATACTACTTTTCTCTAAACTACTCTAAGCAACAAGGTGTAGTTATAAGTAATCTCAATAAGTCTTACAGAGCCAGATTAAATATTGAGCATGAGGTTAATAAATATGTAAAGTTCGGTAATAATTTAACTATCAGCCGTCAGGAAGATTATGATCAAAATAACGGTAGCAACAGCTTAGGTGGTGCAATTGCTGCAACTTTACGTTTGTTGCCTAATGTATCTCCTTATGCTTCTAATCCTTCAGGATATAACATCAATTATTACGCTGCAACGCCTGCCAACACAATGGGTTTTGGAGCTAATTTGCAAGGTGTTGATGATAACTGGTTTAACGTTGCTTTTACATTAAGAAATAATGTTCAGTATTCTGATAAATACAGAATAATTAATAACTTCTTTATGGAAGTATCTCCTGTAAAGGGATTGAAATTACGTTCACAAGCTTCAGCAGATTATTTTAATGATATGAGTTTCTTGTCGTACGACCCGCGTCATGGTGATGGTGGTGGTGCTACAAATGGTGTAGCAGATAATACAAGTCAAAATATCCTACGGTATGTATGGCAAAACTACTTTAATTATAATTTGAATATAAAAAAGCACAGCTTCTACCTTACAGGAGGTTATGAATTACAGGGAACAAACTCAAGATTCTTCGAAGCTACTAATCAGAATATTTCTGATATCTTCTTTACAAAACAAAACGTAATCAGTAATACTTCTGTAATTCAACAAACCGCCGGAAACTATACACAAACAGGTATAGATGGATTATTCGGTAGGTTTAATTATGATTTTGCAAGCAAATATTTTGTACAGGCATCCATTCGTAGAGACGGACAGAGTTCTTTAGCTGCAGATAAAAGATACGGTACTTTCCCTGGTTTCTCAGTAGGATGGAGACCATCTGAAGAGAAATTCTGGAAAGGCGGTTTGTCTAAAGTAATTACTGATATGAAAGTAAAAGCATCTTATGCTAAAGTTGGTAATCAGGTTGGCGGATTTCCTTATTTAAGTACATACGGCTCTTTCCCTTACGGAAATTTAGGTGGTATTGCTGCTAATGTTGTGGGTAATGCTAATTTGGTATGGGAAACAAGCAATAAATACGATGTTGGTATGGATTTATCTTTTGCAAAAGGAAGATATTCTTTAACCGTTGATTATTTTTTGAATGATGTAGATAATTTGATTTTAGCCGTTCCAACTCCTCCAAGTGGTGGTATTCCGGGTAACTCTATCTCTCAAAATATCGGAACACTTGAAAACAGAGGTATTGAAATTTCAGTTAATGCAGATTTAATCAGACATAAAGATTTTTCATGGAGTGTAAACGCCAATTACTCTAATGTTCAGAATAAAATTAAATCTTTATATTCTGTAGGTGGAGCTGCTGTTCAGAACCTTCCGGCATCAGCATATAACATTGTAAAGGTTGGTGAACCTATTAATATTTTATGGGGCTACAATTATGCAGGTGTTAACTCTTCAAATGGTTTCCCTGTATATATTAATGCAGCCGGACAATTAATTCAACAATCAATTCCGAGTGGTACATATAATGTAATTACTGATAAAAATGCTACCTCTGTCGGGGCAGTTTCTCCTTTAAATGCTCTTACTGATAAAACTAAATTAGGTGTATCAACCCCTACCTGGTTTGGTGCGGTAACTAACTACTTTAATTACAAAAACTGGAGCTTAGAAGTGATGTTCAGATATTCCGGTGGTAATAGTATTATGAATGTAACACGACAAGAAGCTTTATTCAGTCAAAGTTTCCATAATAATGGAACCGAAATTTTAGGAAGATGGACAACCGCCGGTCAGGTTACAGATATCCCTAAATTATACTATGGTCAAAGTGCTAACATTAATCAAACAGGGTTAGCAACCAGCCGATTTATTGAAAGTGGAGATTACATAAGATTACAAAACGTTGTAATTTCTTACAATGTTGATACTAAAAAATTAGAAAAAGCAACCAAGAGTTATATCAGATCTTTAAGAGTATTTGTACAAGGTCAAAACTTAGCAGTATGGACAAAATACAAGGGTGCTGATCCTGATAATATCAGTGCCGCAGGTATTGATGCTGCTGTATCTCCTCAAATTCGTACCATGTCATTTGGCTTAAATGTTGGATTCTAATTATTTCTAATTTCTAAAACTGTTAATAATGAAACTTATTAAAATATTTTTTTCAATTGCTGTAGTAGCGTCAATAGCTACAGGCTGTAAACAAGTGTTAGACACATCACCTAATAATTCAATATCTGATGCAAGTGCTTTTGCTACAGCAGACAGATGTTTATTAGTATTGAATGGCGTATATGATGCTGCTCAATCAGGTTTTTATAATGGTAGTTATTCTGCAAATCGTGGTTACCCTTTTGGAGCTGCTAATATTGAACAGGGAGATAACAGAGGTGAAGATGTCGTAAATATTGCAGCGTTCTATCAAATCACTTATCAGGGAACATATAATCCCACAACTGCAAACAATGTAAATATGTGGGCCAATTTATATGGTTTAATTAACAGATGCAATATTGCAATTGATGGGTTTGCAAAAGCATCAGGGGGTGTTTTAACAGCACCTGTTGCCAGCCAATACATTGCAGAATGTCGTTTTTTAAGAGCAATGGCACATCATGAAGCTCTAATTCACTTTGCCCGCCCTTATACAGATAATGCAGGTAAAAATGTAGGAGTACCTTACAGAGATTTTCCGGTAAACTCAGGAACTGCTGTCGATCAAATTACCACTACGCCAAGAATGAGGGTAGACTCTGTATATATAAAGATATTGGCCGATTTAGATTTTGCCGAAGCAAATTTGCCTGCTGCAGCTAACGTTGCAAGAGTGTCAAAAGCGGTTGCTATTGCAATGAAAATGAGAGTGAAATTGCACCAGGCAGATTTTGCCGGTGTAATAACAGAAGGAGCTAAACTGGTACCTGCAACAGTTAATCCGCTTACTCCTGCTTCTGTTGTTTCTCCTATTGGTGGTTATGCCTTAACTGCTAATCCGGATGGACCATTTGCAAATAATGTTTCTAATACAGAAAGTATGTTTTCTATTAGAAATGACGCTTTAGATAATGCCGGTGTTAATGCTGCATTGTCAACCATGTATGGTTCCGTAACGCTAACCGGTCGCGGTTTGGTTGCTGTTTCTCCTGTAATCTGGAATAATGCAGGTTGGCAATGTGATGATAAAAGAAGAACTTTATTATACGTAACAGGAACAAACGGCAACGGCAGCCAAAGCTATTTTACTACAAAATACAGAGATTATGCAAACAGAGCTGATTATGCCCCTCAATTCCGTTACGCTGAAGTATTATTAACATTGGCGGAAGCAGAAGCTCGTAACGCAGTTGGTGTTTCTCAACGTGCAATAGATTTATTAAATGTAGTACGTAACAGATCTTTAGCTTCACCTTTAACCTCTCAATATACTTTAGCAAGTTTTGCTACTAAAGTAGATTTGACAAAAGCAATTTTATTAGAAAGAAGAATTGAGTTTTTGTGTGAAGGAAAAAGATGGGCAGACATTCACCGTAATGCTCCCGACGCAACTTATACAACTGGTGGTATTCCGGCAAAAGCTGTAAACGGTGCAGCAGGTTTGTCAATTTACAATTGCGGAGCGGGTTATACTCCGGGGCAAGCTTTAATTCCATACAACGATTATAGATTTATATGGCCCATACCGACTGATGAAATCAGCGCAAACCCTATAATTTCACAAAACCCGGGTTATTAAGTTTACAGTTAAATATTAACTTAAATAAAACGACTTCCTTTCGGAAGTCGTTTTATTTAATGCACTTATCATTTTTTTGCAGCACTTTAAACAAATTTCTTGTCATTTTGTTTTTTTAAGTGCTTCTTAACATATATTCGCAATCATCTAAAACTAAAACACTGAGAACTATGAGAAAAATCTCTGCTTTTCTTATGTGCTTTTTATTAGCTGCAAGTCAGCTTTTAGCACAAAACCGAACTATCAGCGGTAAAATTACTGATGAAAAAGGAGGTGCCATTGCTAATGCATCTATACTTGTAAAGGGAACAACAATAGGAACAACTTCTGGTTCAGATGGTTCTTTTACATTAAAAGTTCCTGCTACTTCAAAGACTTTAGTAATTTCATCTTTAAACTTTACTACTAAAGAAATTGCTATAGGAATTAAGTCAATTATAAATTTATCACTTCAACCTTCAACAGCCGACTTAACAGAAGTAATAGTACAAGTTCCTTATGCAACTGTAAAAAAAGGGTCATTTACGGGTTCAGAAGGAACAGTAACAGCTGCAACATTAGAAAAACAACAGGTTACATCTGTAACAAGAGCTTTAGATGGACAAATTGCCGGAGTTAGTTCAACTAATGGAGGTGGAGCACCTGGTACTGGTGCCGATATTAGAATCAGAGGCTTCGGATCAGTTAATGCTTCAAGTTCACCCTTATATGTTTTAAATGGTGTGCCTTATGATGGTAGTATTTCGGCAATTTCTAATGATGATATAGAATCTCTTACCGTACTTAAGGATGCTGCGGCAACTAACTTATTCGGCTCAAGAGCTGCGAATGGTGTAATTATGATTACTACAAAAAAAGGTAAAAAAGGTAGAGCAAGTGTTAACGCCTCTATGAGGCAAGGTTATAGTGCCAGAGCAATTCCTGAATACGAGCGATTAGGAGCTAAAGATTATTATGAAGTTTTTTGGGAGGCTTTTAGAAATCAATATTATTATGGAAATGGTCAAACTTTTACAGCATCTGGTGTAAGTGCAAGTAATGTTTTAACAACTGCATCAGGATTGGTTTATAATGCGTACAATGTTCCGGGAGCTTCTCTTGTAGATCCTACAACAGGAAAATTAAATCCTTCTGCACAACTACTTTGGAACGAGCCTTGGTCAGACGCGTTATTCCAGAATGCTCAAAGAACAAATCCTACCATCAGTATTTCAGGAGCTGATGATAAAAGTGATTATTATATCAGCGGAGGTTATTTGAATGAAGATGGTATCGCTAAATTCTCAGGATATAAAAGATATAATTTCAGAGCTACAGTTAATACAAAAGCGACAGATTGGTTAAAAGTTGGTATAAATTTCGACGGTAGTTCTGATTTACGTTATGGATTATTTGCTGGTGGTACCGCTACATCAAATCCATTTTACTACAGTAGATATATGGGGCCTATTTATCCTGTATACCAACATGATTTAACAACAGGTGCCATCGTTAAGGATGCAAATGGTAATCCTGTTTATGATTTTGGTACTCCAACACAAATGGGATCAAGACCATACGCTGCCAATTCTAACTTATTAGGTACTTTATCTTTGGACGTTAGACAACAAAAAAGATTGAATGGAAATTTAAATGCATATGCAGAAGCTAAATTTTTGAAAAATTTCACTTTCAAGACTTCTTTGGCTCTTAACTATTTTCAGGTAAATGGTATTACATACCAAAACAATCAGTATGGTGATGCTGCTTCTGTTAAAGGAAGAGCTACAGTTTCATCAAGCTATCAAACCTCTTTAACCGGAAACCAAGTATTATCTTGGGCACAAAACTTTGGTAAACATAGCTTAACTGCATTAGCAGGTCATGAAAATTATAAATTTTATACTACGCAATTATCTGCAACAAAAACAGGGTTTAATTACCCTGGTCAAACAGCTTTAGATAATGGAGCTGTTGTAGAAAGTCCTCCAAGCTCGAGTGAAGATAGTCAAACAATTGAGAGTTATTTTGGTAACGCAACCTACTCATTTGATAATAAATATTTCCTCTCAGGAAGTGTAAGAACAGACGGTTCTTCAAGATTTGCTCCTGCTACAAGATGGGGAACCTTCTATTCAGTAGGTCTTGGATGGGTTTTGACCAATGAAAAATTCTTTCAAAACATTAAATGGCTTAATAATTTAAAGGTTAGAGGAAGTTATGGTCAATCTGGTAATGATAATATTGGCTTGTTTTATCAATATATAAATTATTATTATGCAGATGGCTTCGGAAATTTCCAAACGCCTTCAAGACTTGCTAACCCTAATTTAAAATGGGAAAGCAATGGTAATTTAACTGTTGGTTTAGAGTTTTCAGCTTTTCAAAGAAGATTATCAGGTTCTGTTGATTTCTATGATAGACGCTCTAAAGACTTGCTTTTCTTAGTTCCTTTGCCTCCGGGGTTAGGTTTTAATGGTGGTTCTTATCAAAATATCGGTCAGTCAAAAAATACCGGTGTTGAGATTCAATTATCTTATAGTGCAATTCGTTCCAAGAATTTTGATTGGAAAATTGATTTTATTTTAATATAAGCACATTTAAAAATACATTAACTCAACTTCCTCCAACGCAAAAAATAACCGGTATTGTTACAGGGAACAAGAAATATACAGAAGGAAGATCTATTTATGATTTTTGGTTAAAAGAGTTTGCGGGTGTTGATCCTTCGACTGGTTTAAGCTTATATTATTATGATATTTTAGATGCAAGCGGTAAACCAACAGGTACCAGACAATTAACCAGTGATCAAACTAAGGCAAGTTTTTATTATGTTGGAACAGCTATCCCTAAATTTTTTGGCGGTATAACTAACTCCTTCAGATATAAAAACCTTGATTTGTCTGTATTGGTTTCTTATTCTTACGGTGGTCAATATTATGATGGTAACTACGCAGGATTAATGAACATGGGTTCTCCAGGTACAGCTTGGAGTTCAGATATTTTAAAGCGTTGGCAGAAACCTGGAGATATAACAAATGTTCCGAGAGTGCAAGTTTCATCAGGGCAAGATGCTGCTTCATCAAGATTCTTACTTGATGGTTCTTACCTTAATATTAAAAATATCTCTTTAGGTTACTCTTTAGATCCTAAGGTTAGTAAAAGACTATACTTAAGTGATGTAAGGTTCTTTACCAGCATTGACAATGCTTACATTCTAACAGCAAAAAAGGGTGGTGATCCTCAGCAGGGCTTTGATGGTAATGTAGGTTCTTCATACCCTCCATATAGAACTGTAACTTTTGGACTAACGCTTAAATTATAAAAATAATTAAACTAAATAATATGAAAAATACAATTAGTAAAATACTGATAATTGCCTTTAGTATCAGTATGATTAATATTGGTTGTAAAAAGGACTATTTAGATACTAAACCATCTAATGCCATTACACCAGATCAGGCATACAATTCATTAATTGCTGTAAATTCATCTCAAACTAGTACTTACTATTCATTGTTTGCGTTTGCAGGAGGTAATGGTAATACCGGTCATGATAACTTTGGTCAAAAAGCTATTGATATTGCTAATGACTTAATGGGAACAGACATGGTTGTTTATTCAGCCGGTTATGGTTGGTTTAACGCAGATTATCAATATACAGAGTGGCAACAAGCCACAGCTACTCGCCGTTCTGATAAGGCTTGGTCTTTTTATTATGATGTAATTAAGCAGGCTAATTTATTGTTGGATAATATTGCTAACCCTGCAAATGTTGCGGGAGCTACTACAGCTGATATTGAAAGAGTAAAAGGTGAAGCTTTAGGTTTAAGAGCCTGGTGTTATTTTAACCTTATAAATAATTTTCAACAAACTTATAAAGGTAATGAGTCTAAACCAGGCGTACCGATTTATACAACCATTACTACTGAATTGAGTGGTAGAAATACCGTTGATGCAGTTTATAAACAAATTATTAGCGATTTAACAACTGCTGAAACTTTGTTAAATGGTAAAGCTAGACCTGCTAAAATTAATATTGATGTTAGTGTTGTACGTGGAATCAGAGCTAGGGTAGCTTTAGCAATGGAAGATTGGGCAACTGCATCTGCTTACGCGAATAAAGCTCGTCAGGGTTATACTTTAATGAGTAGTGCAACTTATACTAGCCGTTCTGCATTTTCGTCAATCTCAAATTCAGAATGGATGTGGGGATCACAAATTTCTGCTAGTCAAGCAACTATATATGCTTCTTTTTTCTCTCATATGGACGCAACTGTTGCTGGTTATGCAGGTCTTGGTGGTCAAAAGAAAATAACTAAAGCTTTATATGATTTAATTCCAGCTACTGATGTTAGGAAAAAGGTTTTTGTTGCTCCCGGTACTGGCGGAACAAGCACTTCCAATCCTCCTGATTATACACAATTAAAGCATGAATTACCTGTTGCTAGTAGCTGGGCAGCTGACTATTTATATATGCGAGTTGCTGAAATGTATTTAATTGAAGCAGAAGCTTTAGCACGTCAAAGTCAATATAGTTCTGCAAGAACTGTATTGGAAAGTTTAATTACAACACGAAATCCCGCTTATTCAACAGCTGCAATACCTGACGGTGCTTTGTTAAATGAAATATTATTACAAAGAAGAATTGAATTATGGGGAGAAGGTTTTTCAATGTTTGATATTAAAAGGCTTAAGATTGGGCTTAACAGACCTACAGGAACAGGAAATCACGGGGCTCCTTTTTTGAACCCTGTTGTAACTACTTTACCTGATGCAAGCCCTCTATTCTTGATGAGAATTCCTCAACGTGAGTTAGATAATAATACTAAAATGACGGCTGCTGATCAAAATCCATAATCAAAAGCATTAAACTTTTATTACATGAAAAAAATATTTTTTAATAAAATCATATTTGCACTTTCCGCTATTATAGTTTTAATATCGGGATGTTCAAAGAATAATTTGTCTGTAGATGTTGCTGCATTATCCGCTCCTACAGCCGCACAATTTATTCCTCCAACTGGGGTTAACCAAGTGAGCTATTATGTAAAAAGCACAAATGCACCATACATGATACCAGTAGGGTTGACCAATATAGCCTCTACAGACAGGCAAATTCAATTAACTTATACTTCATTAAGGGCTACAGCAGGTGTTCAATACAATGCTCCTGCATCTATAACAATTAAAGCCGGAGCTTCTAATGATTCAATAGCTTTTGGCGGATTGTTCTCAGGTTATCCAACAGGAAGAAAGGATACAGTAAAAGTTAAGTTTTCGGGTATAAATACTGTACTTAACAAGGATTCTTTTGTTCTAATTATTCAGGGTTATTGTGATGTAATAGCCGCGAACCTTACTGGGAACTATTTAAATTCTACAGATACCTATAATGGTGCAGCTAGTAGTAAACCTAACTATGTGGCTAATATATCCAGTTGGACTTCTACAGGTGCAACATCAGCTTCTATTGTTATTAAAAATTTGGGTGCTACTTCAGATAATGGCTGGGGTCCGTTTGCACCAACTGACCAAGCGGCTATTGGATTAAATGCTACTTTAGATTGGAGCAATCCAGCTAGTTTTACTGTAACAATTCCTACCCAGAATTATTTTAATGATGGTACTGGTAATTCTACAATAAATGCTACGGGAACTTTTTCATCATGTGATCAAACATTTACAATTACATGCAAAGTAAAGTATGCAGGCAATGGCGTTACTTATACTCATGTTAGCTATCTAAGAAGATAATAATTTTTAAAGGATATTTTGTAAAAATGGAAGGTAATTACCTTCCATTTTTATTTATGAACTATAATAGCTTATGTTATTTCAACACCTCACCCAACTTTTTCTGTAACTCACTTCCTCTTAAATCAGTAGCAATAATTTTTCCATCAGGGTTTACTAATACATTAAATGGTATGGCATTGAAATTATACAGCTTCACTGCATTGCTTTCCCATTGTTTTAAATCGCTTATATGATTCCATGTTAAACTATCCTGATTAATGGCATTTACCCAGGCTGTTTTATCATTATCCAACGAAACACCTAATACAGTAAAATTTTTGCTACTATATTTTTTATAAGCGGCAACAACATTCGGATTCTCTGCTCTGCATGGCTTACACCAGCTTGCCCAAAAATCAACTAACACATATTTTCCTCTTAAACTGCTTAAGGCAAAATATTTTCCTGAAGTATCTGTGAAATTCAATTCCGGAGCGGGTTTATTTAACAAAGCAAATTTTGGATCAGATGCAATTTGTGTATCAATTCCTTTTTTAAGTATAGCCAAACCTTCATGCTCTTTAAAAGTTTCTGCTGAAGCTGCAGCTAACTTTTGTACTTCATCGGGTTGCATAGTACGTATAGCTTTGCCAATCATAAAGTATCTTAATGCCGGGCTCGTACTTTTCAATGTTAAATCACGCACAAACTCATTAATTTTTTTCAACTCATTATCTTTTTGTAATGCAGCAACAGTTACTGCACTATCAATTGCATTATTTTTTTGTAATGAATCAACTAATGTAAAAGCCTTCACTAAAGATTCATAATGTGCTTTGTAATTATCTAAAAACTGATGCAGTTGTTGCGATGCAGAAGAGCCATTCGTTGTATAATCTTTATAGTGCTCTTCATCTAAATTGATGGTAATTTTTTTTGCATCGTTGATAAACAAAACAGTCGGGCCGTTTTCAACTGCCAATAAGTATAAACCTTCCTCTTTAGCAATTGCATTGAGTTTAAAATTACCGTTAGCCTGCAAAGTAGTTGAATCTAAAACAGTAGGTTGTTCAGCACCAAAGGTTAGCTCTTCTAATAAAATTTTTTTTGAACTGGGATGAAGGATAGTGCCATCAACAGAAAATGAACCACCACCTTTTTTATTGCAACTGTATAATGTAGAAGCTGCAACAAACACAATTAATATTTTTTTCATACATGTATTTGAAAATTATTTTAATTTCTCTTCTAATAAAGCTGTTACCAATTTAGGATCGGCCTTGCCTTTACTACGTTTTTTTACCTCGCCAACAAATAATCCGATTAAACCTTTCTTTCCTTTTTTGTATTCCGAAACCTTGTCGGGCATATTATTAATTACTTCATCAACCCAAACAGTTAAATCGTTGGTGTTGCTTACCTGTATTAAGTTTAAAGTTTCTGCCAATACTAAAGGCTCGATAGTTTCTTTCATTAATACAGGCAATAGTTTGGTTGCTGCTACAGAAAAATTTACTTTACCATCATCAATAATCTGTATTAAAGCTGACAAGGTTGCCGGTTGCAGAAATATATTTTCAAACTGTGTTCCTTCATCATTTAAATACTGCCTTACAGGCCCGGTAATCCAATTAACAATTGCTTTGTAATTTTTGTTGAGTGAAGCAGTAGCTAAAAAATAATTAGCGGTTGATTTATCATCACATAATTGCTTGGCATCATATTCACTCAACAAATATTTTTCTTGTAATTCTTTTGCTAATTGCTGCGGCAATGCAGGTAATGATGCTTGTATTTGCTGAATAAAACTTTCTGTTAAATGAAAAGGAGCTAAATCAGGGTCGGCGAAATAGCGATAATCATTGGCTTCTTCTTTATCACGAATAGCAAATGTGGTATCTGTTGCTGCATCAAAGCTTTTGGTTTGTTGTATAATTGTACCGCCGCTTTCAACCACTTGAATCATTCTTTCAATTTCAAAATCAATAGCCTTTTTAACATTACGAATTGAATTCAAATTTTTTACTTCTACTCTGGTTCCTAATTTTTTCTCTCCTTTTAAACGAATAGAAATATTAGCATCGCAACGCAAACTTCCTTCTTCCATATTGCCGTCGCATATTTCAATCCATCTCACTAATTTTCTCAATTCAGTTAAGTATTGATAGGCTTCTTCACAGCTTTGTAAACAAGGCTCTGTAACAATTTCAATTAACGGAGTACCCGCTCTGTTTAAATCTACACAAGTGGCATCTTCATAAATATCATGTATGCTTTTACCTGCATCTTCTTCTAAATGAATTCTGTTTAACAAAATATCTTTTGTGCCTGAACTTGTTGTAATAGTAACAAAACCATTTTTACAAATGGGGGTTGTATGTTGTGATATTTGATAACCCTTAGGTAAATCAGGATAGAAGTAATTTTTTCTTGCGAAATAATTATGTAGTTCAATTTCGCAATGGCATGCCAACCCCATTTTAATGGCGTATACAACTGCCAGTTTATTTGTTTTGGGCAAAGTACCAGGGTGACCTAGCGTGATTGCACTTATATGTGTATTAGGCTCCGCACCAAATGCAATACTATCTCCGCAAAACAATTTGCTTTGCGTTTGTAATTGGGCATGCACTTCTAAACCAATTACTGCTTCGTATTTGTCTGCTGCATTCATTACAATAAACTTTTAACTGCTGCAATTACCTGTTGTAAATTACTCGCATCTTGTCCCCCTGCTGTTGCCAAGTTTTTCTGACCACCACCACCACCTTTAATAATCGGAGTGATATGTTCTTTAATAATTTTCGGTGCTTCTAAACCTTTAGCAACCAATTCATCGCTTAAAGCAATACTTACCGATGCTTTACCTGCGATGTTTGCTGCCAGAACTACTGCCTCCCCGCCCTCTGTTGGAGGGATTGATAATAGCAATTCATTGGCTAATTTCTTTATACCTTCTGCATTGCTGACATCTACAAGCTTACCAATAAACTGAACACCATTAATAGTTTCAACTTGTGTAAGTAATTCATTTTTTAAAGCTGCTAATTGTTTGGCTTCTAAGCTTTCAATTTTCTTTTTTAACTCCTTATTATCAGCAACGGTGTTCTCGATTGTTTTTAATAATTCTTTGGGATTATTAAGTAATGCTTTCACTTCACTTAATAACTGTAATTGTTGTGAAAGATAATCTGCTGCTGCTTTTCCGCTTACGGCTTCAATTCTTCTTACGCCTGCTGCCACGGCAGCTTCATGTTTTATTTTGAAAATTCCTAACTCACCTGTATAGCCAACATGGGTGCCACCGCATAACTCAACAGAATAATTCAGGTCTATAATTACCACACGAACAACATCTCCGTACTTCTCGCCAAACAAAGCCATTGCCCCAAGTTGCAATGCTTCTTCTTTCGGCAATTCTTTTATGATAACGGGAATGTTCTCTCTTATTTTCTCGTTTACTAATGCTTCAACTGCGGTAATTTCTTCATCGGTCATTTTACTGAAATGAGAAAAATCAAAACGTAATTGTTCATCATTTACCAAACTACCTTTTTGAGCCACATGAGTTCCCAATATTGTACGTAGTGCAGCATGTAATAAATGGGTAGCTGAATGATTGGCTGCTGTTGCTTTTCTTTTAACAGCATCAACAGTTGCAATAACATCGCCGCTTAAATCAATATCCGGTAAAGTTTCTGCGAAATGAATGATGAGATTGTTTTCCTTCTTAGTGTCAACAATTTTTAATGCTTCATTATTAATTAGTAATTGACCAATATCGCCAACCTGTCCACCGCTCTCTGAATAAAAAGGTGTTTGCTCTAATACAATCTGATAAGCTTCTTTACCCTTTGCTTTTACTTTACGGTACTTGATAATTTTTGTTGAAGTGGTTAAGGTATTATAACCAACAAACGCAGCTCCATTATCTTCATTAACAATAACCCAATCTTCTGTATCTATTGCTGTAGCTGCACGGGAACGATTTTTTTGTTGCTGCATTTCTGCGTTGAAGCCTTCTTCATCAATTCTAAAATGTTTTTCTGTAGCAATTAGTTTTGTTAAATCAAATGGAAATCCAAATGTGTCATATAACTCAAAGGAAGTCTTTCCATCTATAACTAAACTATCAATTTCTTCTTTGGTTAATTCAGTCATGTCTTCCCATTCTTTCCATGGACCAAAGTTTATTGCAGAATATTTATCGATTATATATTTTTCCAGCATCCATAATCCTTTACCGACTGTTTTCAAAAATGCATCTTCTTCTTCTTTCACAACTCTAAGTACAAAGTCTTGTTGTCTTTTTAATTCAGGAAAAACATTTTCAAACTGTGTTGCAATGGTTGGTATTAATTGATACAACAATGGCTGTTTATAATCCAAATAAGAATAATAATACCTAACTGCTCTTCTTAAAATTCTTCTAATAACATAACCTGCACCAGTGTTTGAGGGTAATTGTCCATCAGCAATGGTAAAACAGATAGCACGTATATGGTCTGCCAATACTCTGAAAGCAACACTTTGCTTATCATCACCTGCTGTATAAACTTTACCTACTATTTTACTTATTACATCAATAGTTCCCGTAAAAACATCCGTATCATAATTGCTTTGTTTGTTTTGAATAACACGTACCAAACGCTCAAAACCCATACCTGTATCAACATGCTTTGCCGGTAAGGGTTGCAGCGTACCGTCTTTTAAACGGTTAAACTGCATGAACACATTATTCCATATTTCAATTACCTGCGGATGATCTCTATTTACTAAGGTATTGCCGGGTACTGACTTTCTTTCTTCTTCACTAATTCTGCAATCGTAATGTATTTCTGTACATGGTCCGCATGGGCCTGTATCGCCCATTTCCCAGAAATTATCTTTTTTATTGCCTAATAAAATTCTGTCTTCATCAATTACTTTTTTCCATTCGTTAAAGGCTTCTTCATCTTTCGATAAACCTTCTTTTTCATCGCCTTCAAAAATGGTAACGTATAATCTGCTCTTATCAAGCTTATAATGTTCGGTTAATAATTCCCAACTCCATGCAATGGCTTCTGCTTTAAAATAATCGCCAAAACTCCAGTTGCCCAGCATTTCAAACATGGTATGGTGATAGGTATCAACCCCTACTTCCTCTAAATCATTATGCTTACCGCTAACACGTAAACATTTTTGTGTATCAGCAATACGGGTATGGGCAGATTGCTGATTGCCGAGAAAATAATCTTTAAACTGATTCATGCCGGCATTGGTAAACAATAGCGTAGGATCGTTTTTTACAACAATAGGAGCAGAGGGCACAATGGTGTGTCCTTTGCTTTTAAAAAAATCTAAAAATGTTTGCCTTATTTCGCCAGATGTCATAGTTATTTTATTTTGGTCTGGCAGAACTTGCGTTTCGCCCGAAGTCATCATAACAAAACTGTTTTATACCAATAATCGTTCAGTAAAAAGTATCTTTGAAATTCTTTAAACAAGAAGTGGACAAAGATAAGCGGGGAAGGTGAATGGGGAGTCGAAAATGGAAAATAGAAAATTGGAAATGGAAAGTAGAACTTGAGTAGCTAAATCGTCAACAACACATCGTATATCGTACATCTGAATGGCCTTAAAAAAAGTAAAATACTACTATAACACACATACGCTGCGGTATGAAAAAGTTGAAACCAAATTAAGGGTTAGGTTATTGCAGGTATTTGGTTTTATAGCTTCTTCCATTGTTACGGGGCTGATAATTGTGTTAGTTATTTTTCATTACCTCGGCAGCCCTAATGAAAAACTGTTAAGGCAACAGAATAATGATTTGAAAGAAAACTATGCTGTATTGCAGGAACGTATTAAACAGTTGGAATTACAGATGGATGAGTTAGAGAACAGGGATAACAATGTTTATCGGGTTGTATTTGAAGCAACGCCCATACCTGATAGTGCCAGAGTAAAAGATAATGAAGTAAAGAAAGAAGTACAATTAGTACAAACAATGACTGAAGACCAATTAGTTAAAAGCATGACTTCACAGTTGAATAACTTAAGCCTGCGATTGGCTTTTGAAAAAAACAGCTACGACGATATTGATAATATGGTGAAGAATAAAGAGAAACTATTACTCGCCATTCCTGCTATACAACCGGTAAGCAATAAAGACTTGAACAGAATTGCGAGTGGTTTCGGTAACCGTATTGACCCGGTTTATAAAGTCAGAAAGTTTCATGCGGGGCTCGATTTTACGGCTTCAGTAGGAACGCCTGTTTATGCCACTGCAGATGGAACCGTTACTGCAGCAGGCTTTTCGCCTGATGGTTATGGTAATAAAGTAGTGATTAATCATGGGTATGGTTACCAAACTTTATACGGGCATATGTACCGAGTTAAAGCAAGGCAGGGGCAAACAATAAAAAGAGGAGAGGTAATTGGTTATGTAGGTAATACGGGTAAAAGCACGGGGCCACATTGCCATTATGAAGTACACAGAAGCGGTGTACCGGTAGACCCGATATATTATTTCTACAACGATTTATCACCGGCTCAGTTTGACAGAATTTTAAAATTGGCTGCTACCGCCAACCAAAGTTTAGATTAGTTGTTATGCAGCTATAATACAGTATTATGGAACCCGCCGTAAAAGCATATTTAATAAGAATTGTACGCACTTTATCGTTGGGTTTGTTGTGGATGATACTTAACTCAACCTTCGGCATTATGTACAGTTATGCTTTTATTGAAAACAAGATTAAGCTGGGTAATATTATTTTTTACTTTTTCTTTTTAGTAAGCCTTGCCGCTTATTTACGCTACATTATAAAACTATGGAGTAAGCCTTTAAACTTTGAAGATGATGTGTATAATGAAAGGTAGCTGCTTCACCTTCATCTGCTTTTAAAGAGAGTATCTGGCTATAAGTTGGTTTTCATTTTCTTTTACCGATGAACTCGGCTAATGAAATGGTATTATCTTTTTCATAAGCTTCTAAACTGTTTTGTAGTAGCTGCAATTCTTCATTACTAAGAACAAATTCTTTTTCATGTTCTACATCCCACTCCAATTGCTGCTTCCAATGCATTAACAATGTTTCATTTTCAGTAGCATCAATCAGCCTTTTAATATCCTCTTTTTGTTCGGCAATGCTCATAAAAACTTTTTCTAAAGTTAGTTTATTTATTCAAAGACTAATTCTTACCATCTAAAATAACAGGAGAGCCTTTACCCATAATAATTGTTTTGGCATTGGGCGATGTGGCAATTTCTTTCATTGCTTTTATTTGTTCATATTGCAATTGCTTATCTGTTAAACCGGAACTGATAATACGTTGATAGTCTGCAATACCTTGTGCCTCTACACGTTTGCGTTCTGCTTCCTGCTTTTCTTTCTGCAAAACAAACTCCATTTTTTGTGCTTCCTGTTCAGCCTTAATTTTTTCTTCTATGGATGCTTTAACTGTTGCAGGCAATGAAATATTTCTAACCAATAATTGTTCTAACATAAAACCACGTTGTTTAAAATCTGCTTCAATAGCTTTAAAAATTTTAGTTTGAAATTCATCTCTTTTAGTTGAATACAAATCAACAGCAGTATAGTACACAGCATTATCACGTATTTTGGTTCTGGTTATAGGGCGTACAATTTTATCTTTGTAATCAAGACCTGTTTCTTTTACAATTCTGGGTACTTCGGCAGCAACTACTCTGTATAAAACAGTTAAATCTATCACCACTTCTAAACCGTCTGCAGTTAAGGCTCTTATCGCATCATCGCCTGCTTTATCTCCTTCATCGTGTACGCCGCTCATGGTATAGTTCTGCGTTTTAATGTCAACAGATTTTACCTCAACCAAAGGGTTTACAACATTTAACCCGCTGGTTAAAACATCGTCCTGTACTTTTCCGAATAAACTTTTTACACCAATTTCTCCTGCACCAATCTGTTTAATGCAAGATGTAAGAAAGCCAAGCAATACAACGCCAATGCCAATGCCTGTAATGGTTTTAGCGTAATTAGGTAAAGGATTACTGAAACGTTTTAAAGCTATACCTAAAATAAAAATGATAATACCAATAATGATGAGTGCCATAAGTGTAGTTTATAAAGTGAATAGGGTGATATGTTTTATAAAGTAAAAAATTTAGCTGCTGTGGTCTGCAATAATTACCCAGTTACCATTAATTTTTTTGAAAAGTAAAGTATAATACCCGCTTGCATCTCCTACAGTTCTTTTCAAATACCATTTACCTGTAACAAAATAATATTTGGCAGATAGTTTTTTTATACTGATGATGGTTGAAGTAAACTTACCCATGTGTGCTGTATCCGGATAACCCTTTTTATAATTGGCTAATGTTTTAGCATAACCATAAGTAGGGCCGTTACTGCCAATGAACATCAAGCTATCGTTATTCCAATAGCCAATCATAAATTTGTCTAAATCTCCTTCATTCCATGCTTTTTGTTGTTTGTCTAAAGTAGCTCTGATGGCTTTTTCATCTGCATTTTGAGCAGTTGCAGTATAGCATATTAATAAAATAAATGAAGAAAATATCAGCTTATGCATAGGTTAATTTTTATTGAAGCTACATAAATTTAATATGCCCTCATAAAAATTAAGTAATAGTTTTTATGGCTTTGATAATTTCTCTTTTACCGGGTGGGCCTGCTTTTTTTTCAATAATAAAACCTGCTGCTTTCATAGCTTTTTGTACAATACTTTTACTGCAATAAGTTACTAATACGCCGTTTGCGGCAAGCATAGAGAATAGTTTTTTGAAAATGGTTTCCGTCCACAGTTCAGGCTGTGCTGCAGGTGCAAAAGCATCATAATAAATTAAGTTGAATTTTTTATCAGTTGAAAAACTGAGTAATGATTGATTGGTTTTATGCAGTGAAAAATAATCACTCAACATAATATCCCGCTCCCATTTGTATGCATGTAATTGTTGAAGCATTTTTTTATTTGCATATTGTAAATTTTGGTATTCTTCAACCTGCAGAGGAAATAATTCTATTGAAGTATAATCAATCTTTTGTTTTAATTGTTCGGCTGCTTCATAAGTAAGTAAAGCATTTAAACCGGTACCCAAGCCCATTTCAAAAATACTGATAACAGCATACTCTTGTAATTGAATAAAAGGCATTAAACCTGTTTCAATAAAAACATGTTTACTTTCCTGCATTGCACCATGAATGCTATGGTAAGTAACATTCATTTCGGCTATAGCAATGGTTTGGCTGCCATCTTTCGTTATCAGAATTTCTCTCTTCATTCACTCAAAATTGCTAATTTGTTTTAATGAAGCATATTGAACATTTACAAAAAGATAAAAAGTTAGCTAAGCTTTTACACTTGCCCATAAGAACAATTAAGCTGCATAAAAATATTCCTTTGCGTTTAATGGCAAGTATTATGAGCCAGCAATTAAACACAAAAGTAGCAGCCGTAATTTATAGCCGTTTTATAAATTTATTTAATGGTAAAGAACCAAAGCCACAGCAGGTTTTGGCTATGCCTTTTGAGAAATTAAGAGCTGTTGGCTTAAGTAATTCAAAGGTTACTTATATACAAAATGTAGCAGCATTTTGTATTGAACATAAAATAACTGATAAGCGATTAATGAAAATGAGTAATGAAGAAATTATAGCCTTACTCACTCAAATAAAAGGGGTTGGGCAATGGACTGTTGAAATGCTTTTAATGTTTAGCTTAGGTAGAGAAGATATTTTTTCTGTTGATGATTTAGGTATTCAGAATGCCATGATTGGCATTTATAAATTAGACAAAACCAATAAAAAATTGCTGAAAGAAAAAATGATAACCTTGTCTGCAAAGTGGGCCCCATACAGAACTTATGCCTGTTTGTATTTATGGCATTGGAAAGATAATGTACCTGATACAAAAAAGAAGCCTCAATAGTTGAGGCTTCTATGTCAGAACATCATCCCCGAAAAAATAATTAGTGTTTTCTTATTTGTCTAACAGCTCTTTCATGAGGGTGCTTAATACCGTCTGCTTTAGCATCCTTCACATCTTTATGAATGTCTTTGTTGTCTTCATGAATATCCTTTCTGTCGGCATTTACATCTTTTTTATCAGCATTTACATCTTGCTTTTCTTTTTTAATTGCAGCGGTAGTAGCGGCTGCTCCGGCTTTATCTCCCGCAGCAAGTTCAGCTTTACGTTGCTGTTGCAGTGCTTTGATATCCTTTACATCACCACTGATATCTTTCTTATCTGCGTTAATGTCTTTTTTGTCTTTTCTTCTGTCCTTAATGTCCTTTCGAAGGTCTTTCATGTCTTCTTTCTTATCAGTTGATGTAGTTGTTTGAGCTTGTGAGCTGATAAATGTTGCTGATAATAAAGCAGCAACAAGTAGAAACTTTTTCATGGCGTTACATTTTTAAATTGTCAAAAATTTATTTCAATAATTGATGTTTTGTTAGTGTAGTAGTTTAAAATCCGGTAAGTTTTTTGTTTTCTTTAAGAGTTTAAACTTTTCAGGAATTACTAAGTCTTACATTTGCGTTTATTATTTAATTTCCCTGCATGTTAATTGACGATAAAGAATTATTGTTCGAATTCCGACAGCCTGCCACAAAAGAAAAAGCCTTTACTCTTATTATAAAAAAATACCAGGAAAAATTGTACTGGCATATAAGAAGAATGGTTGTAGTGCATGATGATGCAGATGATGTGTTACAGAATGTTTTTATTAAAGTGTGGAAAGGACTGGAAAATTTTAGAGAAGATAGTCAGTTGTATACATGGATGTACAGGATAGCTACCAACGAATGTTTAACTTTCTTAGAACAACAGAAAAAGAAATCTTCTGTTAGTTTAAGCGATGTTGAAGCAGGTTTAAGCAATAAGGTAAAAGCAGATGATAATTTTAATAGTAACAAATTAGAATGGAAATTACAATTAGCCATTCAGCAATTGCCCGAAAAACAACGGTTGGTTTTTAACCTGCGTTATTACGATGAAATGCCTTATGAAGAAATGAGTAAAATACTTGAAACCAGTGAGGGGGCTTTAAAAGCAAGCTACCATCATGCAGCAAAAAAAATTGAAGATTTTATTAAAAGCAATTAAAAATAATTAAACGAAGCAGTAAAAAGCCTGTCTATAAGAGTTTAAATGGAAAATAGAGCTACGATATTGAAAGAGTTAGAAGGTTTTGCACCCGTTTTGGCAGCAATTTCAAGTGAAATGCCGTACAAAACGCCCGAAAATTATTTTGATAATTTACCTGATAATATTTCTGTTGAAGCATTTTTAGCTATGATTAGTGGTACTACTTTTACAATTTCTGCCGATTATTTTAACACTTTTGCCGATAGAGTATTAAGAAAAATCAATCAGCAAAAAGTGAGTGAAGAGCTACAGGAAATTTCTCCTTTTTTGGCTAAACTCAGTAAAGAAAACGTTTATAAAATTCCTCAACACTACTTTAATTCGTTACAAAGTTTAGAAGCTGTTAAGGTTGAAAATAAAGTGAAAAGTATTTCAACTCGTTTCGTTAGTAAATGGATTAGTTATGCTGCCGCAGCTGTAATAACGGGAGTTTTAATTACAGGAGCATATATGTACACAAATCATAAAGGCAATTTTGATTTGACTAATGAAATAAATAAAGTGAGTGATGAAGAATTACAGAACTATTTAAGTTTAAGTATTGCACACCCTGCCGCAGTAGCAAATGAAGAAACTACAAGCAACATTAATGCTCCGGAAACTTTAGATGTAAAACAAGAGATGCAATTTGTTTCTGATGAAGAATTACAGGAATATATTAATGAGAACTATGAAACCCAGAAAAATACAGATCAACAACAATTAAATGTTGGTAGTTAATTAATTTAGATGAAGAAACTTTTTACCATATTATTTATTAGCGTATTTGTAAACTCATTTGCACAACAGCCTGTAACAGAGCAACCTCCGCAACGAATGAGTAATCTGCAAGGGTTAAAAATTGCTTACATAACGAAGGAATTAGATTTATCTCCGGCCGAGGCTCAAAAATTTTGGCCTGTTTACTACGATTATATTGATGATTTAAGGGCAGCAAGGCAAAACAATAAAGACAATGATATTGCTTCTGATGAAGCTGTATTAGGCGTTAAGAAAAGATATCTGATTGAGTTTAAGAAAATTCTTGGCTCCGATGCAAGAGCAAATAAAGTATTTACAATAGAAAGAGATTTTGCAGCCGAAGTAAAAAAAGAATTAGAAAAAAGGCAGGCCAAGCACTAATAAATAATTACATAAATTCTTATTGTTTAAATACAGGCGTTTTAATGTCATGATAAAATAAAAACTGCCAGTCTTCTTCCTTCCCCTGTTGCCACCATTGCTGTCTCAGTTCCATACATTTCTTACCATCATAATCATACTTGGCAATAAATTTATTTTTCATTTGTTGCAATTGCGGTGCATCATCGCCACCAAAAAAAATAATTTCATTTTCTTCTTTAATCCAAAATACCTGATGAAACGGACTGTGTGCACCAGTAATTTGATAATGAATATAATCATCAATTACACCTTCATTATCTGTTAGCCATTGCACCTGTTTATTGTTTTGTAATGCAGCAATTTCTTCGGTCATATAACTGGGAAAGCCCTTGTCCGTTGCAAACTCAAACTCCTTTTGCTGAACATAATAAGTGGCATTGATAAAAGCCAATTCATAATTACCCAATCTGTCTTTTTTGCTAATACCACCCGCATGGTCTTTATGTAAATGGCTCATTAAAACTTTGGTTACCTCTTTAGGTTGTAACCCAATTGCTTTTAAATTTTGATGAATTTGTAATTCATTATTTTTTGTAAAACCTAAACCCGCATCAATTAATAAAATATCTTTTTGTGTTATAACAATAAAAGGCTGCACTTCAACTAATAAACTTCCAACTGGTCGCTCTTGCAGTTCATCATTTTCTAAATTAAACGGAACAAAAATTTTTGTTTTATCTATAGTAAAAGCACCCTCTGAAAGCGGAATAATTTTCATGCTGCGAAGTAATGAATAAAATTTATGTTACCGGCTTTTGTGCTGCTATTAAGCTTTCGTTGCGTCGCACTCTTGTACGTTTTGTGCTTTATGCAACAACTGTAAATCATCGTAAAACCATTTGCCTGTCAGCATCTAAGCGAATTAAAATAAAAATAAGAATGGTAAATGTTAATAGAGATGAACCTCCATAACTTATCAGTGGCAACGGAATACCGATAATAGGAAATAATCCAATCGTCATACAAACATTCACTGTTATATGAAAGAAAATAATACTGGCAACACTGTACGCATAAACACGACTGAAAACACTTCGTTGCCTTTCTGCAACACGAATAATTCTGAACAACATTAAAAGATATAATGCCAGAAATAAAAAACAACCTGCAAAGCCGAAAGCATCGCCCAACGAAGTAAAAATAAAATCGGTTGATTGTGCAGGAACAAATTTTCCTCTTGTTTGTGTTCCTTTTAAAAATCCGTTCCCTAAAATACCTCCCGAACCAATAGCTATTTCACTCTGGCGAACATTATAATCATCGGGCTTTTTAGCAGGTTTATCATTCTTGCTTGATTGATGTTTGTTTAAACTGCAATCATAATCTTTACCCACCATGCTGTAAATACGTGTACTTTGATAGCATTTAAAAACATTATTAAAAATATAGGGCACAGCAAATCTTTGTACACCAACACATACAGCCCAAACAGCAACAATAACATACAGGCCGGCTTTGTTTCGTTTAATCTGTCTTCTTAATAAATAAATAATTAAAACGGCAATAGCACTAAGTATAATGGCAAGCAGGTTAGGTTCAACAACTAAAGTGGCAACAACTAAAACGCCGAATGAAAAACCAATAATAAGTAAACCGGGTGGCAAACCTTCTCTGTACATTACAATAAAAAAAGAAAAGTATACCAAAGCTAAACCTGTTTCATTCTGCATGATAGAAAGCATGGCAGGTGCTAATGCAATAGCCCCTCCGATTAACTGCGATTTAAATTTTGTAAAATCTGTTTCCTGCATAGAAAGAAATTTAGCCAACGCCAATGCAGTAAAAATTTTACAAAGCTCTGCAGGTTGTAAGTTAAAACCACCGCCCAAAGGAATCCAGCTTTTAGAACCGTTAACGTTTTTACCAATAAAAAAAGTTAAAATCATTAAGAGTATACCAAAAACATACAATAAGTTGGCAAATGCGGTAAACAATTTACTGTCTGCCAATAAAATAAAAGTGGCAACAACTGCACAAATACCAACAAAAATTAATTGTTTGCTATAATTGGTTTTACCACCTAAGAATGATGCAATCCAATCTGTGTCAGGCTTATATTCAACCATAAATATGCAAAGCAAACCGGTGCCCAATAATAAGGCGTACATTAAAACGAGCAACCAATCTACACCTTGCGATACATTACTTTTATTGCTCATGCTTTTTGTTTCTTTTTCTTTTCTTCATCATTTAAAATAGCTGCCACTGCAGTAGATTTCTTTTTTTGTGAGGAATCTTTAACAGGTTTTACCGGAATGGTATTCTTTATTTCAGGAGCAATTTCTTCATCATCTGTTGAATCAATTGCTTCTTTATTGATTTTCTCCTGTAATCTTTTTTGTGCTTCTTTCACCTGTTTGATAGAATCTCTGGTTGCCATTGCTAAACGCATTTGTAGGGGGATAAGGTTTTTATTTTCAAACTCTTTCAGCATAGCTTGCCGTTCAGGTCCAGCAATAGAATCTCTTAAATATTTTTCAACTAATAAACTGGCAATAGGAGCCGCTGCCCATGCACCCTGCCCTGCATTTTCACACATTACTGCAATGGCAATCTGCGGATTATCCCGCGGGGCAAATGCACCAAAAAATGAATGATCTTGTTGTTTTACTCCGTGGTCGTAATTTTCTACTGTTCCTGTTTTGCCACACATAATGATACCCGGAATTTTTGAACGAACAGCAGTGCCATATTCAACTACTGCTTGCATTCCATCCTGCACCGCATCATAAATGGAATCATGTATTCTTTTATCTGTATAGTGTTTTGTTTTGTAAGATGCTAACATATCGTATTCATCGCCACCTTCAATTGAATCAACAATATGGGGTGTATAATACCAACCTTTATTTGAAATGATAGCCATAACATTGGCTAATTGAAGTAAAGTTGTTTGTACTTCCCCCTGACCGATTGCATTTGAAATAACATTGCATGAATACCATTTAGGGCCGAATATTTTTCTGTAATGTTTACCTACAGGAAGATTACCGTTTTTTTCCGAAGGCAAATCAACGCCTAATTTATGCCCTAAGCCAAATGTGTAAGCATATTCATTAAAAGCGGATAGTGCACTATCTGCACTACCATATTTTGATTGATCTAATAACCTTTTATATACAGTTGAAAAATAAGTATTGTCACTATGTGCAATAGCACTCGTAAAACTGAATGTGCCTTTATCTAAGCATTTGGGTTTACCTGTACCGCAACCTGTAAAATAACCGGGGCAAGAAATGGTTGTTCTTTCATCTATTACGCCTTCTGTTAAACCGATAATACCTGATACTGTTTTAAACGTAGAACCTGGCGAATACATATTGCCTAATGGCCTGTTATTAAAAGGTAAGCGAGGGTCTAACGCTAAATCTGCCCAATGTTTTTTTCTTGCACTACCTGTTAAATAATTGGGATTATAAGTTGGTGCACTTACCATACAAAGTATGCCGCCGGTTTTGGGGTTAATGGCAACAATAGCACCTACTTTATTTGTCATTAATTTTTCTCCCATTGCCTGTAAATCCACATCTATACTGGTGTATAGATTTTTGCCTGCAACAGCATTGGTATCATACATACCGTTTTCATATGAACCCTGAATACGGCTTTTATTATCTTTAATAAATCTTTTTACACCACGTTGACCCATTAAAATTTTTTCGTATGAGCGTTCTAAGCCTGTTCTGCCTGCATAATCGCCGCTTTCATAACCTTCATCTTTATGTCTTCTTAAAAAGCCCGTATCTACTTCATCAATATAACCGAGAATATTTGCACCGATATTATAAGGATATGTTCTTGCTTTTCTTTCAGTTAAAATAAAGCCGGGAAACTTGTACATGTTTTCATTTAACCTTGCATACATTTCATCTGATAATAATGCTTCAAAAGTGCTTGGACGAACAGCGGTGTTTTTAAAGATGATTTCTTTAATTCTTTTACGATATTCTGCTGTATCAATACCTAACAGATTACATAGTGCTACAGTATCTAACCCTTTTGTTTCAACGGGCGTTACTACTAAATCGAATGAGATATTATTTTGAAGTAAGGCTCTTCTTTTTCTGTCGAAGATGATACCTCTATCCGGGTAAACAACTTTTCTGAATATAGCATTGCTTTCTGCCGCCATTTTATATTTAGACGAAAAAACCTGCAAATGCACTAACTGTACAGTAATAATGATGAATACAGTAAGGAATATGATTTGAATAACTCTGCTGCGGCTTTGATTGAATACAGACATAATTTACAGGTAAAGGCTAAAACGTTGAAGTAAAACTTAAAATAACACTTGCTACAAAATTGATGCATTGCATTGATATGCTGCATTTTTATGTTACGAAAAGTTATTCAGTAATGTGAATGAAGCTTGCTGCCATGAAAAGCTTTTGTACAAGTGCCTGCCTGCCGGTAGGCAGGTGCGACGCAAGGAACGAGGCCATGAAAAACAGAAAGCCGGTAAACAAAAAATTATGCTGCGTTAGTACGGTATTTTGCTTTGCGGAAGAAAAACATTTCAGTTGCGAAAATGAGTAGCAAACTAATACCTGTTGTAGCAGCTACTTTGCCCAGAAAGAAAACAAAATTGCCAAATTGCAGCCATTCTATTAATACCAAATAAAAATGGTGAATAAATGTAAGCAATACCACATACAGGCTGTATGGTGCTCCGCCCATGCTTCTTATGGATGGTTCTATGTAACTCTGTTCTGTTGTTTCCTGCGGAATTAAAAGGTTTAATAAAAAAGGCCTTATGTAGGCTATTAAGCTACAGCAGGCAGCATGCAAACCGTAAGTTCCTGTAAAATAGTCTAAGGTTAAACCAAATACAAATGAAACAAGTAACAATGCAAAACGGTTAATGCTGAAAGGCAGCCAAAGAATAAATAAAAAATATAAATATGGTACAATAAATTGATGTAATGGCGGTACTTTATTTAATACAAAAATCTGCATTAATAAAAACAAAATAAACCTTAATATGTTTTTTACTACATTACTCATTGCCTTTTGGTTTAGAGCTTTCTAATAAATTTTGTTCGGTAAACCTTGCATTGGCAATAATATTTACATATTGTATGGTAAAGAAGTTGGTAGCAGTTTTAATTTTTAATGTATAGAAGTTAGATGCAGGATCGCTGGTAATAGCATCAACAGTTCCTATCATAATATTGGGTGGGAAATTGGCTGAATAAGTGCTGGTAACAACCGTATCTCCTTTAGCTACCTTCGCACCTTTTGAAATATTTCTTAATGTAAGAAATGATGGGTCTTTTCCATCCCACTCTACACTTCCGAAATTATTATCTCTTTTAAGCATGGCACTTACCTTACTGTTTCTGTGCAATAAGCTCATTACCCTGCAATAATTTTCACTTACATCTAATACAACACCGGCAATACCTTGCGGACTTACTACTGCCATACCTTTTTTAACACCTTGCTTTGCACCTCTTTCTAATGTAAGATAATTATTCTGAAAGGTTACTGTATTACCAACAACGGCAGCTGGTAGATAGGAAAATTTTCTGTACCTGCGTAAACTATCTATAGTAGTGGTATCAATAACAAACTTCTTAGTACTGTCGGGTGCTGCAATGTTTTCACGCAAAGCGTTATTCAACCTTGCGTTTTCTTCACTTAACTGCTGGTTGATTTCTTTTAAATGAAAATAGGAGTGAATGCCTGCATATTGTTTATCAACTTTACCTACTACTTCGTTGGTAGCAGTTGCAAAAAAAGCTTCATGTGTTTTGCTGCTTTTGGCAAGCATAATAATGCAAAGTATCTGCAATACAATAAAGCAGATGAAAATAAAAAAACGCCGTATGAACAGAAAAATGTTCTTCACACCAAACAAGTTTCAAGTTTCAAGTTTCAAGTTATTTTCTTCACAGCAAAAAACTTGTAGCCTTACGCTTGTATCTTAAACTTTTATTTCATTATGAATGGAAAACGCTGATAGTTCTTTAAAGCTAAACCTGTACCGCGAACAACACTTTTTAATGGATCATCAGCAATATGTACAGGTAATTTAATTTTTGCACTTAACCTTTTATCTAAGCCTCTTAACAATGCACCGCCGCCTGTTAAATATAAACCTCTTCTGTAAATATCTGCAGCTAATTCAGGAGGAGTAGTTTCTAAAGCTTTTAATATAGCTTCTTCAATTTTAAAAATACTTTTATCTAAAGCTTCGGCAATTTCCTGATAACTTACCATAATCTGTTTAGGAATACCGGTAACCAAATCTCGACCATTAACAGGTATATCATCCGGTGGGTTATCCAAATCTTTCATAGCAGCACCCACATTAATTTTAATCTGTTCTGCAGTACGTTCACCAATTAATAAGCTATGGTAACGGCGAAGAGCTTCCATAATATCTGCAGTAAATTCATCACCCGCAATACGTATACTTTGGTCGCACACAATACCTGCCAATGCAATAACGGTAATACCGGTTGTACCACCACCAATATCAATAATCATATTACCAACAGGCTCTTCCACATCAATACCAATACCTAAAGCTGCAGCCATCGGTTCATGAATCATATACACTTCTTTGGCTCCGGCTTGTTCGGCACTATCTCTTACGGCACGTTTTTCAACCTCTGTAATAGACGAAGGGATACAAATTACCATTCTCCAGCTTGGCGGAAACAATGGTTTTTTAGGATAAACCAACTTAATCAACTCACGAATCATTAACTCGGCAGCATTAAAATCTGCAATTACCCCGTCTTTTAAAGGCCTTACCGTTCTTATGCTTTCATGCGTTTTTTCGTGCATTAATAAAGCTTTTTTCCCTACGGCAAGCACTTCTTTCGGGTTGTTGCGGTTCAGGGCAACAATACTGGGCTCGTTAACTACAATTTCATCGTCATGTATAATCAGGGTGTTAGCAGTGCCCAAATCCATTGCTATTTCCTGTGTTAAAAAATTAAATAGTGCCATTATACTTTAATTCCTAAGATTTTTTGTGAATGTGGCAAAGGTGAACGAAATTAACTGAATTAACAAAGCAAAACACATGCGATTTTTACAGCTTAAACGGGATATTAACAGGCTTTTGTTCTTATGGTATAGTTTTTAAGTGGTAATAAGCTTTTAACTCTTTATTCAACTGTGGTTGCGTCGCACACTTGAACGTTCTGTTCTTTATTCATCTTACATTCGAAAAATTAAATGTTATTGCTATGGAATTCGGAAGAGTACCGGAAAATGAATTAGATAATATAGACTTTTCATTGCCAAAAGAACCATCATTCAACAAACAAATACTAAGCGGTAAAAAGAATAAAAACGCAAAGGTTTATGTTGGCTGTGCTAAATGGGGAAGAGAAGAATGGGTGGGCAAAATTTATCCTTTAAAAACAAAAGAGAAAGATTTTTTACAACACTATGTACAACATTATAACTGCATAGAATTAAATGCAACACATTATAAAGTATATGGCGAAAAAGCCATTGAAAAATGGAAGGAAAAAGCAGTAGCAAAAGATTTTAAGTTTTGCCCTAAAATGTATAAAGGTGTAACACATTTTGGTGGTTTGGGAAATAAGAAATTTTTAAGTGATGAATTCTTAAGAGGTGTTGTTGCCTTTAAAGAAAACTTGGGCCCAATATTCGTGCAGGTAAGCGATAGTTTTTCACCAAAAAGAAAAGAAGAATTATTTACATATTTAAAATCGCTACCAAAAGATTTGCAATTCTTTTTAGAGGTAAGACACCCCGATTGGTTTTTGAAAGATGAACTTGCTAATGAACTGTATAGTTTTTTAAAAGATAATAATATAGGCATTGTTATTACAGACACAGCAGGCAGAAGAGAATGTGCTCATATGCATTTAACTGTTCCTAAAACATTTATAAGGTATGTTGGTAATAGTTTACATAAAACTGATTATACCAGAATTGATGAATGGATTAAACGAATGAAACATTGGCTGGATAAGGGTTTAGAAGAATTATATTTCTTTATGCACATGCATGATGAAGCAACATCACCTGAATTGACTGTTTACTTGGTTGATAAAATGAATGAAGCATGCAACCTTGATTTAATTAAACCAAAGTTTGTTGATACTTCAGAAAAAAAGCAGAAAAGCTTATTTGATTAAATTATGTCATTGCGAGGAACGAAGCAATCATTCTATATAATAGATTGCTTCAGGCTAAAATCTTCGCAATGACAACATAAGGAATTTATTTACCAGGCATGGATGGCCTCACTTCAATTTTACTTGGCAATGTTCTCGGATGCATTTTTAAAAGTCCAACAACTATTTCACCAATATCTTCCGGTTGAATTTTCCATGCATCTGCATCATTCGGAATATGATTATTAAAGTACGATGTAACAGAACCGGGCATTATAGTACTTACTTTAATTCCATACTTTCTTAAGTCTAACATAACAGCTTGTGTAAAACCAACCAATCCGAACTTACTTGCATTGTAGGCACTTGCTTTTTCAAAAAAATTAGTACCTGCTAAACTTGCAATCGTTATAATGTAACCCTTTGTTTGTTTTAATGCATCAATACTTGCTTTAATGGTATTGAATACACCTGTTAAATTCGTATCAATTGTTTGTTTCCATTGCTCTTCCGTTAAGTCTTCAATAGAACCGAAAATGCCTACACCTGCATTGGCAATAACTACATCTACCTGCCCGAAATGCTCAATTGTTTGTTGTATGGCTTTTACTTCATCTGCTGCAACGCTCACTTCAGATTGAATAGCTAAAACCCTTTCCCCGCCTGCATCTAAAGCTTTAGCAGCTTCCTGCACTGCTTGTATATTTCTTCCTGTAATGGCAACCTTCATTCCTTCGTTCAATAAGCTTTGTGCAATGCCCAAACCAATTCCTTTACTGCCACCTGTTATATAGGCTACTTTATTTTCTAATTTATTCATAATAAAATTTTTTAAGGCTATGTTTCAACAAAAACTATACAATAGTTGCTTTAACAACGGAACAACTTCTTTTCCGAAAAGTTTTAATTCCATGCTGCAAAAGTATTAACCTACTTTGCATAACTCTTCCCAACGGCTGGTATATTTCGGACTTCGAAAATTTTGCTGCATCTTCCAGTTACGTTCTAACCCGCTGGAAGCAAATTTTAAAATATCATCGCGTTGACTGAAGTTGATGTTATCAATCATATCCATTAATAACTTACTTCTGTTTTTATTATCACTCATAAACAAATTTCCCTGCACAGAAGTATCAGGAACAATATGGCTTAGCATAACACCGGCTTTTTTATAGCTTCTTCCTTTTTCATACAAACGTTCTGCAATGGCTACTGCAGGTTTAATTAATTCCTGTGTTAATGAGGTTGCCATTGGCAATGTTGTGTAGCTGCTTATTGTTGCACCGCGTTTATAACTAACATTATGATTTTCTTCTTTGGCAACAATAAAAACACCAATGTGTTTAGCAGCACCGCTTTGCCTTCTTAATTTTTCTGCTGCACGGGAAGTATAAGTGGCAACAGCTTCACGAATACTTTTAAAATCGTTAACAGGCTCGCCGAACATACGTGTTGTCATAATCATTTTTTTGTTTATCAGTTCGTCATCCATTTGTATGCTTACATAACCTTGTAGTTCTCTTAATAAACGTAAACCCACTATGCCTCCTAAATGTTTTTTGGCAAACTCAGGAGTCTTCATACTTAATTGTAAAGCGTTGGTAATGCCGAAGTGGTTTAACTTTTCTGCATATTGATAGCCAATACCCCATACATCATCAACCTTAGTTTTTTCTAATGCTTTCTCTATTTTTTTCTTAGTATCTAAAACCAAAACACATTGTGTAGCTTCTTTATTTTTTTTAGCCAAACGGTTGGCTGCTTTTGCCAATACTTTTGTTGGAGCCACACCTACTGAAACTTTAATGCCCGTCCACATTTCAACGATTTCTCTTATTTTAAAAGCAACTTCATTTATTTTTTCTTTGGGAATAAAATCAAGATTTACAAAAGCTTCATCAACACTGTACACTTCTACATTTTCTTTACCGAACATCATGCGTAAAGTTTCCATAACACGCCAGCTTAAATCTCCGTACAAATTATAATTGGATGAAAATGTTGTTACGTTATGTTTTTCAATAATGGGCTTTGCTTTAAAATAGGGGCCGGCCATTTCAACTCCTAACTTTTTCGCTTCATCGCTGCGTGAAATAATACAACCATCGTTATTGCTTAATACAATAACGGGTTTGCCTTCCAGCTCAGGTCTGAAGAGCCTTTCGCAGGAACAATAAAAACTGTTACAATCTACAATGGCTTTCATTTTTTAATTTTTGAAAAGATTACCAGCGTATATACTTTTCAGCAACACTTTTTTCTTGCTCGGCAGATGCTTTTTTGTGATAACTCATTAACGCCGGTTCTATCATATGTATCACACAGGTAACAACACCCCAACAATGAAACTGTGAAAACTCTTCAATAGCAATATCTTTAAAACGTTTATTCTCTGCACAGAGCGTTGCCTTATTAAAACTATGTTCATAGCGGCGTACCATTAACTCTCCGTTAATAATGGCTACAATAATTTTTCCATTAGCAGCTTTAATACTTCTGTCAACTATTAAAATATCGCCGGCATGTATGCATGCACCTTCCATAGCATCACTGTTCATGCGAAAGAAAAAAGTAGCAGGCTTATTCATAATTAACTGTTCGTTCAAATCAATACCGCGTTCCATAAAATCATCAGCAGCAGCACCAAAACCTGTAGCATTGGCAGTAATTACTTCCTGTTGTTTAAAAGATTTAGTGCCTTTATAAGCACTGTTATAAAAACTATCCCTATCCATAAAATTTAATTTTATAATGCTAAATTAATTAGTATTTTCACACTACAAAATTTAGTTTTAAAATTTTATACTATGCATACTATTTTATTAAACTGTGGCAACACACACAAACAATACAAAATTGTAGCCGAGTGCAGCAATGCAAAAACAACATTGGCATTAGCAGGTTTTTGTGCCGAAGAACAGGCAGAAAATACTTTGTTCAGGCACTTGCAAAACCTTTGCGTACAAAGCGATGGAAGCCTTAGCGATACACATGCTTTATTACGCAGCATGATGCAGCAATGGCAAACAGCCTTAAACATCCCCGCTGTACAGGTATTGAATTACGTTAATCAGTATTATATAAAAGAACAGTTGAGTTCTGTGTGTTTATATAAAGCCAATGCAGGAGGAGAAGAAAAATTAATCAACAGAATTTTATTATAGAGAAAGCAGTGCAGCATCCGTTTTTAGATAATGAAGCAGTAACACAATCGTTCAGTAAACAGCAATTAAATCTGCATGATTATTTATTGATTATCGCTCCGTCGCAGGATGTGCAGCAAAAAATAATGGCAATAAAAAAAGCATTTGCAGAAAAGTTTGAATGCCCAGCTGCATTGCCCAGCAAGCCGCATATCACCTTGCTTCGCTTTGTACAAATAGAAATGCAGGAAAGAAAAATTATTAATAAACTATTGCCCCTAATTCAGGCTGCGGCTGCATTTCAGATAACGGTTAATGGTTTCGGCAGCTTTCCATCGCATACTATTTATGCCAATGTTGCCACAAAAAATAATATTATCGATTTGGTAAAATCATTAAGACCGCTGCAACCTTTGGTTAAGTTAGACAAATGGAACAGAGGGCATTTTATAACAGAACCGCATATAACTATTGCCCGCAAACTCTTACCCTTTCAATACGAAAAAGGTTGGTTGGAATATGAACATGCAGATTTTAAAACAGGTTTTATGGTAAATGAAGTATTGCTGTTAAGAAGACCATTAGAAGGAAAAGGTTATACCAACATTGCCAAATTTTCTTTATTAAATAAATCCATTCCTACAGTTAAGCAGGAAACACTTTTTTCTTAATTAACCACAATGAACACAAAGAAAACACAAGGTTCACAAAATCTACTTTGTGTTCTTTGTGAAAGCCTTTGTGCCTTTGTGGTGCAACAATCAACGCCCCATGCAAAACATTAATGATAACCCCAACGCCAAACCAAAGCCTGATGAAGTTGCGGATACTTATTTAAAAGGCAGGGGTGCACAAATCAATACCAAGAACAGGTTCTTAACCAATCAAAAAGTAAAGGAGCATATTGAAGCTATTGATGATTGGAGTGAAACAAACGATGCTACTGTTTATTTGGAAGACAATGCAAAGAGTATTGTGAATAAGGTTGAAAGCCCTGATGTAGGTATGTTTTACAGTATGAATCCATACCAGGGTTGTGAGCATGGTTGTATTTATTGCTATGCCCGTAATGCCCATGAATACTGGGGTTACAGTGCAGGACTTGATTTTGAAAGAAAAATAATTGTAAAGAAAAACGCCCCTGAATTATTGCGTAAATTTTTAATGAATAAAAAATGGGAATGTGTGCCGATAAGTTTAAGCGGTAATACAGATTGCTATCAACCCGCAGAAAAAAAATTTAAGTTAACAAGAGGTTTATTGGAAGTATGTAATGAGTTTAATCAACCGGTCGGCATGATTACCAAAAATGCAGGCATGTTGCGTGATAAAGATTTATTGCAGGAAATGGCAAAGAAGAAACTTGTAAGTATATTGGTAAGTATTACAAGTTTTAATGAAGATTTACGCAGGGCCATGGAACCCCGCACTACTACTGCTACACAGCGTTTACGAACAATAAAAGAATTAAGTGAAGCCGGTGTAAGAATGGGCGTTATGCTCGGGCCTATGATTCCCGGTTTAAACGAACATGAAATGCAACGTATAATGAAAGCGGCCAGTGAAAACGGTGCTACTTTTTCTGCCTATACTTTTATACGCTTGAATGGTGCTATAAAAATTATGTTTCATGATTGGTTGTATAAAAACTTTCCCGACAGGGCAGATAAGGTTTGGCATTTAATTGAAACTGCACATGGCGGGCAGGTGAACGACAGCCGCTTTGGTAAACGTATGCGTGGCGAAGGCCCTGTAAGCGATTTGGTACGACAGCAATATATAAAGTATAATAAACTCTATGGCTTAAATGCCGAACGCTGGGACTTAGACACTACGCAATTCAGAAGACCTGGAGAGAGTTTGAGATTGTTTTGAATAATATAAATAGAATTATTTCGTTATGTTAATAATAAATTCTATTATTTATGAATCAGTTTGGTGGTGATTGGACGCAACGAAAAATTGAGATTGTATATGACTATGCTAAAGCATATTTAACAATAATGAAATCCTATCAATTCAAGTGCCTTTACTTTGATGGGTTTGCAGGTTCTGGGAATATTTATAATAACAATTTAATTGATATTGATATTATAAAAGGTGCAGCTATTAGAATTATAGAAATTAATGACCCAAAATCATTTGACATTTATTATTTTGTTGAATTAGATGAAGCTAATAAGTTACAGTTAGAAGCCTCAATTAAACAAATTGCTCCAGAAAAGAAGACTCATGTCGTTTGCGATGATTGCAACAATCGGATGATTAAAATGGCTGATTATCTAAAGGCGAATCCTTTGGTTAGAACATTAGCTTTTATTGATCCTTATGGTATGTCAGTCAAATGGTCATCAATAATGTCTTTAAAAGATCTTGGCATTGATTTATGGATTTTAGTTCCTACCGGAATTGGGATTAATCGATTACTAAAACGAAATGGAGAAATAAGCGAGGCTTGGTTGAATAAACTTGAAGAAGTATTAGGAATGACAGCTGATGAAATTAAAGCCTATTTTTATAAATCCACAACTGTTCAAACATTATTTGGGGAGGAAACATTTGTCAACAAAGAGCAAAATGCTATTCAAAAAGCAGGAGAATTGTATAAGAAAAAACTTAATGAAGTTTTTAAGTTCGTTTCGAATCCATTAGAACTTAAAAACTCTACTGGTTCTATTATGTATCATTTCATGATGGCTTCAAACAATTCTGCGGCATTTAAAATTGCTAATGATGTTATAAAAAAGTATAAAGATTAATTATGGCACAATCATCAATCGAGTGGACAGAAATGACTTGGAACCCTACAACAGGTTGTAATAAAATTTCAGCAGGCTGTAAGCATTGTTATGCAGAAGTAATGGCAAGAAGGTTGCAGGCAATGGGTATTGATAAATACAAAGACGGTTTTGAATTAAGAATACATGAAGATGCTTTACAAATTCCTTTTTCGTGGAAACACTCTAAAGTTGTATTTGTAAATTCTATGAGCGATTTGTTTCATAAAGATATTCCCGTTGAGTTTATTCAAAAAGTATTTGATGTAATGAATAAAACACCGCAACATACTTATCAGGTATTAACTAAAAGAGCAGATAGATTATATGAGTTGCATCATAAACTTAACTGGACTAATAATATCTGGATGGGTGTTTCTGTAGAAGATGAACGTGTAATTGACAGGATTGATTTTTTAAGAGAAACAAATGCTAAGGTTAAGTTTCTTTCTTGTGAGCCATTGATTGGCCCTTTGTACAATCTTAATCTTTCAAATATTGATTGGGTTATTGTAGGTGGTGAAAGCGGTAGAAAAGCGAGACCTATGAATGAAATTTGGGTATGGGATATCAAACAACAATGTATTGAACAAGAAGTTGCTTTTTTCTTTAAACAATGGGGCGGTGTAAATAAAAAGAAAACCGGCAGAAGCCTTGCCGGTAATACTTATAGCGAAATGCCTTATACAGTAAACTTATAAAATCACTCTACCAACTTCTTTAACTCAGTTGCTGATACTGTCAGCAAACCCACAGGTGGTAAGCGTTTGGTAAGTTCTCTCCAGTTTTTATCTTTCACATAAATGGCTTGTAATATAGTTGCTGCTTTATCAACCTGTTTGTTATTGGCTAAGGTTATCGCAGTCCAGTATTTCATTTCTAAATTGTCAGGAAACATTTTCATGGCAGCATTGTATTCTTTCATTGCCAAAGCCATATCGTTTTTTTCAACAGCTAAATCTCCGTTGTTCATGTGTTCATAAGCTAAATGTGTATTGTATAATCTTCTTAACTCTTTTAAAGGTTGCGGGCTATCATCTACACGTACATCAACAGTAGTATTATTCCATACTTCAGTAGTTTTTCCGGGTACTACTTTTAAAGCTGCACTCTGCATACCGCGTATATCACCGCCTGCACGCTGTGCTGCTTCTAATGCCAATAAAACCCTTTCTGCTAAAGGCTTTCCTTTACTTCTTTCAAATGCAATCTGCATACTGTCGCACACTTTACTGCCCAACATCATATTGCTTTGCACACTAAAATTAATGCCTTTAATATGGCGGGCATATTCAATACATTTCGCTCCTGTATGTGTGGCAACATTGCCTTTGGTATCAATAATAGCTACCTGTCTTACCTCTCTTCCTGCATCTGCTTTGGTTAAACTATCCATTGCCTGTTGTGCAGTATAGCCCTGCTTTAATAAAGCCAATGCTTTCGGTCCATAACTTTTATCTACAAAACTTTGTGTGGCTACAGCACCTACACCTGCTTCAGCCCAAGGCACGGCAGTACCCACACTAAACCAATGGCTTTGTACACCAACAGCCATTTCGCCGGTGGCTTCATCTCTGGCAACTATTGAAAAAGTATGTACTAAAGGTTCTTTGGTTTTAAATACCTGTGCATTGCTTACAAAAGGGAACAGTAAGAGAGCTAAACCTAATTTTCTCATAAGTGTGTATTTGCGTTTGAAGTTATAACAAAGCAAGTACATTTTTTGTTTGAAGATTATTATGAAAGCACTGCTGTTTACAAAAACTGTTTAAACCTTTCATAGCATTGTTTGGTAAGTAATTCTCTGTCATCAGGATGAGCAATTTCTATTAAAGCGTGGGCACGTTGACGTAAGTTTTTCCCATACAAATAAGCCACACCATATTCTGATACCACATAATGTATATGCCCTCTGGTAGTTACCACACCTGCACCCTGTTGTAAAAAAGGAACAATGCGTGGTACCCCTTTATTGGTTCTGCTGGTTATGGCAATAATAGGTTTTCCGCCTTCACTCAAGGCTGCACCACGCATGAAATCCATTTGTCCGCCGATGCCGCTGTATTGATAAGTACCGATACTGTCTGCACAAATCTGCCCGGTAACATCCACTTCCACGGCACTGTTAATTGCCACTACTTTAGGGTTGCGGCGAATAACATGCGGGTCGTTTACATAATCAATATCTAAAAATGCAATAGCAGGATTATCATTTACATAGTTGTACAACTTATTGGTACCTAATGCAAATGCGGTAACAATTTTATTAGGGTGAATTCTTTTTTTAGTGTTGTTGATGATGTCTTTTTCAAATAAAGGAATAATACCATCGCTGAACATTTCTGTATGTAATCCTAAATTTTTATGATTGTGTAATGCTTTTAAAACAGCATCAGGTATGGTTCCTATACCAACCTGTAAGGTGCTGCCGTCTTCAATTAAAGAAGCTACATTCCTGCCAACCTTTAATTCAATATCAGAAACTTTAGCACCATAATCAACCTGCGGTAATGGTTCATCATGAAAAACCATTGCAGTAAATCTATCCGTATGAATCATAGCATCGCCTAATGTTCTCGGCATTTGCGGATTGATTTGTGCAATAACATATTTGGCATAGTTAACAGCGGTACGTGCCACATCAACACTTAAACCTAAAGAACAATAGCCGTGTGCATCAGGCGGTGAAACCTGCACCAATGCTACATCTACAGGTAATACGGTTTTAATCATATCAGGTATATCACTTAAAAAAGCAGGAATAAAATCTGCTCTTCCTTCTTTCACTGCCTGCCTTATAGGCTCTGAAACAAATAAAGAATTAATATGAAATGAATTTTCATAACCGGGCTCAGCTATTTCAACATGACCTTGTAAAGTGATGGAAATAACTTCAACATTCAGAAGCCTGTGTTTCTGTTTGGCTAATTCTCTTAATAAAAACAATGGCGTACAAGCACTGCCCTGCACAAAAATTCTATTGCCGCTTTTTATTAATGCTAATGCCTGCTCGGGCGAAACATAATTGTAAGGATGAATCATAAAATTACTGGCTCTTTATAAAAGCGAAGTAAGTATGTATGTTTATTTTAAAACATGATTTTTATTAGTAGGTGAAATGAGATTGGTTGAGAATAAAAACGTGTAACAGAAGTATTAAATTATATTAATTAACTATTTATACTGAAATAAAATCTTATAATTGTGATACTAATAAAAACTGACTGATTTGACTTTATGAGGTATTGCGTCTTTCTTTTGATATGCCTGTTTTTTTTGCAACAAGCAACTGCTCAGAGCAGTTGCCCTTTTAATATTGATTTTGAGAATGGTGATTTTACAAACTGGGAGTGTTTTACGGGAAGTGTGGCTGCAGTAAACAATAAAAATATTATTACGTTATCTCCCTCTCAGCCTACTACAGGCAGGCATGAAATAATCAGTTCAGCAACAGCTGTAGACCAATACGGGGGTTTCCCGCAACTATGCCCGTTTGGAGGTAAGTATTCAGTTAAATTAGGTAACAATAATGTTAACCATGAAGCTGAGGGTTTATCATATACACTAACCGTCCCTTCCAACATAGATACTTTTACTTTTACCTATTTCTATGCAGTTGTGTTCGAAAATCCCGGTCACGCAAAATATGAACAGCCACGTTTTTTTGTTAGTGCTTACGATGTTTTAACAGGTGTACCTATCAACTGTGCATCTTTTGACTATGTTGCTTCAGGAGGAATTCCGGGTTTTGAAACATCACTCAATAGTATTGATGTTTTATACAAAGACTGGACGCCTGCAGCACTTCAGTTTGCAGGGTTAGGCGGAAGACAAGTAAGGCTTGAATTTAAAACAGCCGATTGTACTTTAGGAGGCCACTTCGGTTATGCCTATGTTGATGTATCAACAGGATGTTCAAATATTATTGCTACTGCACCTTTCTGTATAGAAACCAATTCTTTATTATTGAACGGCCCTTATGGTTTTGATAAATATGTTTGGTTTAATGATGATTATTCTAAGGTTTTGGGTAATAGCCAAAACGTTATACTTAAACCACCGCCAATTAGTGCAGGAATGCTGCATGTAGATGTACAACCTTTTCCGGGTTATGGTTGCAGAGATACGTTTCATGTAATTATTGCGAAACAACATGCACCTGATACACCATCTATTCAACCTGTAAATTATTATTATTGTCAAAATCAATATGCCACTGCTTTAAAGGCAACTGGAGATCTTGATAAACTCCTACTATGGTACACAGTTCCGATAGGAGGTACAGGTGCAAATAAAATAATTCCACCAACAAATACTGCAGGAACCACTAATTATTATGTTACGCAAAAAGTGCTATTCGGTTGTGAGAGTGATAGAAAAATGGTTACGGTAAAAGTTACTCCTGCAGCTAAAACGGCATTTATTATTAATACCGTAAGGCAATGTTTAAATGGAAATAATTATTTGTTTACAAGTACCACAACAGCTAAACAAAATAGTACCTACACCTGGGATTTTGGTGATGGAACAATCATTCAAAATTCTGCAACAGATTCAATAGTCAATTATGTTTATACCAAGCCGGGTAATTTTTCTATTAGACTAACAGTTACTAACGATACTACCTGTTCGGTATCTGCTTATGCAAATACAACTGTTGTTCCCAAGCCAGATGCTACCTTCACTTACCCTTCAGTAATTTGTGAAAAGCAAACCAATGTAAGTATTCAAAATACTGCATTTGTTTATAATGGTTTATCAACTATTAATAAATGGTGGTGGAATATTAACGGCACTATTTCAACACAGCCTAATCCACCGGCATTTGTGCCAAACAATCCAGGATTATTAACAGTTAAATATGTAGTTACCACTATTGAAGGTTGCCGCTCAGATACCAACTCGTTAATAATGAATATTCATGAAAGGCCTGATGCAAATTATAAAATGAGTGCCCCGCCTTTATGTGATAATGTAGCTATTCAGTTTACAGATTTATCTTCTTTTTCAACAACGGCAACTGATTTAATTAATCAATGGCTATGGATTTTTAATAGCACCACTTCTAATGTTCAAAACCCATATATCAATCTCAGTGCATCAAATAATTATAAAGGCCGTTTGGTTGTAACAAGTAATTACGGTTGTGTTTCGTTGCCTAAAGACACCAATTTTATTGTGTATCAAAAACCTGCAATCGGATTGTCTTTAAATGATTCCTGTGTGTTTAAGTTGATTAAGTTTAAGGCATTAGATTTATCAAATACCGTTGTGAAATGGTATTGGAATTTCGGTAGCGGTTTGTATGTTGGTAATCCGGAAGTAACCAATATTTTTTATGAGAAAAAACCAAAACCTTTTATGCTGATTGGGGAAACAAAAGAAGGTTGTAAAGACACAATACCAAGGCCAACATTTGCTATTTATGACAATATTGCTTTTGCGGGAAAAGATACTATTGCAGCTAAAGGAGAACCCGTGCAATTGAATGCACAAGGTTACACCGGAGAACAGTATACCTGGACTCCATCAACAGGATTGGATAATCCAAATATTGAAACACCTGTTGCTACTTTAGATATTGAACAGGAATATAAACTGCATAGTGTAACAAAAGAAGGTTGCATTAAAGACTCAAAAATTATAATTAAAAGATATGCCGGTCCGGAGTTATATGTACCAACCGGTTTTACACCTAATAAAGATGGGTTAAATGATGTATTAAAAGTGTTCCCTGTTGGGATTAAACAGTTTAATTATTTCGCTGTTTATAATAGAAACGGAAACTTAATTTTTAAAACAACAGATTATAATAAAGGTTGGGATGGTATGCACAATGGTAAAGAAGTAGATGCTGGTACTTATGTTTATATAACCGAAGCGATTGATTACAGAGGTAACAGGATGCTAAAAAAAGGAAGTGTTGTTGTAATAAGATAAGTAAGGTTTGATTGATTACTGATAGTTTATTTAATTTAATAATGTGTCAAAACACTTTACTGTAAAGAGTTTCGCTTGGGTAAAAAATATTTTTTTTAATTTTTTTGAAAAAAAATTTGGAACTATCAAAAAAATAATCACAAATTTGCACAATAAAAACAAATTATATGTTACGCCTACAATTACATATCGAATCTCAAAACTGGTTTAGCCCGAAGGGTTATACACAGGTTGGCGGGGCATATAAAGCTGTTTGGTAACAAAATAAGAATTGTAACAGAATTATATAAAGCTCCGCAAAAATGTGGAGCTTTTTTTATGCCAAAAGCGTAAATAATAATCTTTTACTAAACCGATAAATTTTATGATAGAGCTAACAATGCATTTACATAAAACGCTAACAAGTACACAGCGGTATGCCATTGCTGTAATGGAAAAGTTATGCATTGTTATGCCCTTTCGTAATGATAAACCGTATTCAAAACAATATACCCGATCGTGTATAAAACTACTTGGCTGATTTAATTCAGCAAGGAGGTGTAGCCCGGTCGAGTTGAAAAACAGGCCGGGTTTTTTATTTCAATCAATATGCTTAACAGCAAAAAATTAAAAGGAGGACTGTATTATGGAAAACAGATTCTTAGTAAAAACATTAATAAAATGTTTTGGTGAAACAAAAACAATTAAAATGTTGAATCAGGTGAACAAAAGAAGTATTAATAAAAAAGCTAAACGTTACATAGCAAGCATAAATGTTCATCAAAAAATTTCAGCATGAAATCAACAAAATGTCGTGCATACACTACAAAAAATACACGGCAAAATATAGCAGCATTCCAATTGGTTGGATACTCCGTTTGGAACGGAGAGGTTGCAAGTTCGAGCCTTGCCTGCTATACTTTAAATGGTGGCATTAGCTTAACAGGTAAAGCACCTCACTGTGAATGAGGAGAGCAGGGTTCGAGCCCCGAAGTCACCCCAAATTATACCATGCGGTTTGGTGTAAGGGTAACACAGTTTTTCTCTTCTCTTTCTGAGAAGTAAGCATAGAAAAATTGTTTTCAGTTCGAGTCTGAAAATCGCACAACACTGGTTCGTAGCTCAATGGCAGATGCACTGCACTTTTAATGCAGGGGTTGAAGGTTCAAGTCCTTCCGGGCCAACAAAAGGAAATGTAGTTCAATGGTAGAACGGTTGGTTGTTAACCAACTAATGAAAGTTCAATTCTTTCTGTTTCCGCAAATGGTGCTTTGGCAGAGATGGTTCTATTGCAATACGCTGAAGACGTAAACATCAAGGTTCGATTCCTTGAGGCACCACATAAAACAAATTGTGTTTATGTAATTGCGTATTAATACTCATTAGTAAACACATTAAATAACTAAAACAAATTTTTATGACACTTATTATAATTTTATTGGTAGTGTTTGTACGAATCTTGGTAGCAATTGCACCAGCAATTCGGGGGCAGGTACAAATATTATTTCAGGCAATAAGGCAACTAATGCGAAAAAGAAAATTAGTCGGGCTTTTTGATGAGTATTTCATTGAGCCGAAAGCTTTTTACTTTCATCAATTTAAAAAAGTTCCAAGCATTGCTTATATAGGCAATATTGATGCAGTAAATGTATTTAAACTGATAGAAGCCAATAAGTATGGCACTGTAAAAGAAGTGTATCAACGAAACTTTTATAACTGGCAGCAAAGCAGAATTGAATTCAGTAAAACTCTTTTTGTTATTGATGGATATATGATGATTAGAATGGGTGATGATTGGGCAGAAATATTGCACAGCAATAATGATTATATAAAGGTGAGAAGTATGCTTAATGAGTTTAAAGATTTAAAAGCACCGAAGAAAGAAGATGATTACGAAATGAATATTATTTCATTAAGTGGCGGCTCATTAGATTTAAAAACATTGGCTATTAAACCAACTCAGCTTGATATTGACCTTTATTATAACGATGATTTTAAGTTGATTGATGAAACAATTAAAGAAAGATTATCAAAAGAAAATGATAAAGGAATTGTATTGCTGCACGGTATGCCCGGCACAGGTAAAACAACTTACCTGAGATACTTAATAGGTAATCTTAAAAAGAAGGTAATGTTTGTTTCTCCGAGCGTAGCTAATAATTTAATGAATCCTGAGTTTATGGATTTGTTGCTGGATAACCCTAATGCCATATTGGTAATTGAAGATGCTGAAAATATTATTATGGATAGAAGATATGGCAGCAGCAGTGGTGTAAGCAATTTGCTGAATATAAGTGATGGCTTATTAAGCGATTGTTTAAACGTGCAGATAATATGCACATTCAACAGCGATATAAGCTTAGTAGATAATGCCTTACTTAGAAAGGGCAGATTAATTGCCAAGTATGAGTTTGGAAAACTAAGTGTAACAAAAGCACAGCGATTAAGCAGGCATTTAGGATTTGACACCATTATTCATAAACCCATGACGGTTGCAGAAATTGCTAACCCGCATGAGCCGGCAACAGAAAGTAAAAGCAATAATATTATCGGCTTCAGAAGAATAGAACATTTATTAGAAAACTAATCTTCATGCTTTGTGCATGAAGATGTTAAAAAATAAAATCATGCAACAAAGACAATGGAGAAAGTTGAACGGAGTAAAAATTCAACAACCTCTTCAACAAGAAATAAGAAATGTATTGCAGCAGGAAAAAGCTGCAGGTAATAACATTAAAGTTTGTATCGGTACCGATAGCCAGGTAAAAGGCAAGCACATAGAGTTTGCAACTGTAATTGTTTTTATCAGGCAGGGGAAAGGTGGTTTTATGTATATACACAACGAAACCATTCAACGTAAAATGGCTTTAAAAGAAAGAATGTTAAATGAAGTAAGCAGAAGTATTGAAACAGCTTACGAATTATGTGCTCTCTTTATTGCTTTTAATGTTGATATGGAAGTGCATGCAGATATTAATACCAACCCCAACTTTAAAAGTAATACTGCTTTAAAAGATGCTATGGGCTGCATTATGGGAATGGGGTTCGTATTCAAAGCAAAGCCTGATGCATTTGCAGGTAGTAAATGTGCTGCAGATAAAGTGGTGCATTAAAAGTTCTTTAAAATATTACTGATGGGAACATCATTTAAAAGCTTGCTTAACGGCAAGAAGGGTTTATTACATAATACAGCAAGCCAGATGAGGGTTTTCGGTAACTCGATAGTGCAGACGTAGTAACTATCTGTATGCTATTGCATATTATGGATAAGTCCTCCATAGTTGTATGTTAAGGGTTCGAGTCCCTTTCCCGAGTAATTGGGATAGCTTAATGGCAGAGCAACAACACAAGTGTCATGGGTTCGAATCCCATTCCTTTATGTGAAAGGATAGCTCAGTGGTAGAGCACTACACTCATAATGTAGAATTCAGGAGAAGTACATCGCTTCGCAAAAAATGATGAACAACAACCGGAAGCAGGTTCATAAAGCCGGTTAGCTTTTGTGTATTGAGCTTGATGAAATAAACAAAAGAAACAGTTCCACCAACACTTAGCAAGTGTTCAGAACTAATATAATCTTTATCGCTTTAACGAAGTGTATTTGTTGATGATGCTGTCAACAAAAAAGCTAAGAAAAACCCATAGAGTAAGTATTGGTAAAAAATATTTCCGTGATGATGGAATGGCTTTATGTACCGGCTTCTAATTTTTAAACAAACAAAAACAAACAATATGAAATGGGTAAACATCAACGCCTACCAAGTGGGCTTGGTTTTTAAAAATGGCGTTTACCAGCGTATGCTGCAGGAAGGTAATTATTGGTTATGGAATGAACAGGTTACTATATATCATCTTAACCAACCATTCAATCCATACATTGAATTGAATGTATTGCTTAAAGATGCAAAACTTGCAAATGCATTACAGGTAATTGAAGTAAGCGATAATGAAATTGCTTTGCAATATGAAAATGGTTTGCTGAAAAATGTATTGACTGCAGGTCGTTATGCTTTTTGGAAAGGCATGATTAACTATAGCTTTATTAAAGCAGACATCAGTAAAATTGATATAGATGCAAACATTGAGCGTTCTGTTTTAATCACCAGATTGGTAATTGGTTATGTTCGTAGCTATTCAGTAGAAAACTATGAAAATGCTTTGCTGTTTATTGATGGAAAATTCAATAAAGTATTAGGACCGGGTATTTACTACTGGTGGAAAAACAATATAGCTGTTGTGGTAGCCAAAGCAGATATGCGTCAGCAACAATTAGAAATCAATGGACAGGAAATTTTAACTAAAGATAAAGCCGGTTTACGTATCAATGCATTTGCACAATACCAAATAGCATCTATTGAAAAAGCCATCAGAGAAAATAAAGAATACGATAAACAATTGTATGTAGCTTTTCAATTGGCTTTGCGTGAATATGTTGCAGGTTATACTTTAGATGAATTGTTAGATAAGAAAGAAGCCATAGCTCCGTTTGTGTTAGAACAAGTAAAGGCGAAAGCTGAACAGTTAGGTATTGAAGTAAAAGGTTTTGGTATTCGTGATATTATTTTACCGGGTGATGTAAAAGATATTATGAACCAGGTATTGGTGGCAGAGAAAAAAGCACAAGCCAATACTATTATGCGTAGAGAAGAAACTGCCAGCACCCGTAGCTTGTTAAACACTGCAAAGTTGATGGAAGAAAACGCCATGTTATGGAAATTGAAAGAGATGGAATATGTAGAGAAGATTGCAGACAAAATCAGTAACATCAGCGTAAATGGTAATGGAGATTTGATTGGACAATTGAAGCAGATTTTTGTACCGCAGCAATAACTAAGATTGGCTCATGAAGTAGCAATGAGCCAATCTTTTAAAACAATTTTTGTACTTAGCTTTAGAATAAAAATTTAGCTATAGTTGCGTCGCACACTTGTGCAGGAGAATGATAAATGAACAAAAAATGATTTATGGAAAAAATAGAGCAATATTTAAAGTTGATTTTTAAGACATCTTTAAATGCACAAAGACATTTTGTAAACAAGACTCAATTTGAAATTGATAGGTTGGTTTTCTGTGGCCTTGAAAAGGTTACGAAAATATCTTCATCTTTTTTAAAATTATATCCTTTACTAGATGATTCAATTGAATTTTCATTAGGCATTTTGAGTCGGTCTATATTGATGGATATGATTTTGTTAATGCATGTTAAGAAAATTTGTACAGAATACGATGGGAATAACTTTGAGATTGTAAAAGAGAAAATAAAAGAATATTGCTTGAAAGTATTAAATGATGGAACTAAGTATTTCTTAGATGAAATTGATTCTTCTGAAAATTTATCAGCAATACAAAAAAAAGAATACTCAGCTAAATTCATCTCTAAATTCTCAAAAGCTTTTAATCAAGGTAATGGTAAACCACTTTTAAAGAAGGGCTATTATTTGAAGACATCTGAAATTTACAATATCAGCAAAGATTCACATGTATCAAATGAAGCAATATACAATCTCTATAATTATTATTCTAAGTATGACCATTTAAGCCACTGGACTTCGATATCTGGAAAAATTGATTTTAAGGACAGAAAAGGCAAGCTTGATTTATCAATCAATTTAATGCTTTTTTATCTTAGGGATTTACTTTCAATAGCATTAGATTTCGCTGATAACTTCCAAATGCTATCTTCTTATATAGATGACTTGCAGAATGAGTTAGAGAAAAACCATAAGGATGAACAAGCCGATCGGTAATTATCATTAGTGTACAACAGTACAAGTGTGCGACGCAACTGTAGCTTAATAGTTATTCAGTTGCCGGTAACAAAAAATAAAACCACAAAGTTCACAAGGTTAAGCAACACAAGGTGCACAAAGTATGGTGTACTTAGTGAAAACCTTTGTGCCTATTGGGTAAAAAATTAAAAAAATGAAACAAAAAATAACAGCAAAAGAATTAAGGGCAATTGGTTTTCCTGAAAGCCCTGTTATACCTGTAACAATGAGTGTTGCAGAGAAGCATTATAAACACAATACAAAGGAGGAAGTAATGGAAATTTTTAAAGCGGTATTGGCATCTCCCATAGAATATAAGCATGATGCAATATTAGGAATGATAGCAGAAAAATTATTACCAAAAGAAGATGTAAATGAACCTGAGATTTCTTTGAAAGATACAGGCATTCCATTCAACACTTTTGGTGCAGAGCATATTGAGCAAGGTGCATTTCATCAAATGAACACCGCAGCTAAGTTACCTGTTAGTGTAGCCGGTGCTTTAATGCCCGATGCACATCATGGTTATGGCTTACCGATAGGTGGTGTATTGGCAACAAAGAATGCTGTAATACCTTATGGCGTTGGTGTAGATATTGGTTGCAGAATGTGTTTAAGTGTATTTGATATTGATGCAAAAGAATTAACTAACAGAGAACAATTTTTTGCAAGAGAAATTAATGAAGCTACTTTGTTTGGCAGCGGTGCCATGTTTAAACAGGCAGCAGATCATGCAGTAATGGATAACCCTTTATTCTTCGAAATACCTTTATTGCAAGGGTTACAAAGCAGAGCCTGGAAGCAATTGGGTACAAGTGGCAGTGGTAATCACTTTGTTGAATTTGGTGCTGTAACCATTACCGAAAAAGATGAAGTGTTAGGAATTGAACCAGGCTTATATGTTGGTTTATTAAGCCACTCAGGAAGCAGGGCATTGGGTGCCAACATTGCGAATCATTATACCAAAATTGCTATCAATAAAAGAAGATTACCACAGGAAGCAAAAAATTTAGCGTGGTTAGATTTGAATGAAACTGAAGGACAAGAATATTGGTTAGCAATGAATTTAGCCGGCGATTATGCAAGTGCCTGTCACCATATTATTCATGCAAAAATTGCAAAACAATTAGGAAGAAAGCCAATAAAGATGGTAGAAAACCATCACAATTTTGCCTGGAAAGAAGTCCTGAGCGGAGTCGAAGGATGTAATGGTGAAGAAGTAATTGTACACAGAAAAGGTGCTACACCTGCAGGTAAAAATGTATTGGGTATTATTCCGGGAAGCATGACTGCAGATGGTTTTATTGTAAAAGGTAAAGGTGAAGCTGCATCTGTAAATTCTGCAAGTCATGGTGCAGGAAGAAAGATGAGCAGAACACAAGCATTAAATAATATTACCCATAAAGCATTGCACGATGAATTGAATAAACATGGAGTGAAATTATTAGGCGGTGGTTTAGATGAAGCTCCTTTTGCATATAAAGACATTAATGCTGTTATGCAGAGCCAAACTTCATTGGTTGATATTGTGGGAAAGTTTACACCAAAGATTGTGAAGATGTGTGGTGACAGCTCTAAACAATATAACAGAAAACGTAATGAAATAGTTGGTGAGTAATTATTATACAGTCATTACTGCTATCATAAGTAGTAATGACTGTATTTTTTTACTTCTTCACAAATAATTTCTCGCTCATTTTAGCATCGTGGCCGTAAATATCTTTTCTAAAATTTAATAGCCCGTTCTTATCTACCCATGCAGTAAAATACACTAATGATACAGGAATAGTTTTATCAAGTGTTACCCATTTTTCTTTTGGTAAATGCATGCAGCTATCAATAACTTTTTCTTTCCAAACTGTTGCCGTATCTCTTCTTAATAAATATTGAGCAAATTTTTTCGGCTCTGATAATCTTATGCAACCGTGGCTGAAACTTCTGTTGGTAGCAGAAAATAAATCATGATTGGGTGTATCATGAAAATAAATATCATAACTGTTGGGAAATAAAAATTTTACCAAGCCGAGTGAATTATTCGGTCCGGGTTTTTGACGCACAACAGGTAAACCATTGCTTTTGCCTGTTATCTCCATATTGTTTTTTGCTAAATAGTTTGCATCTTTCTTAATACCGGGAACCACTTCTTTTTCTACGATACTCGGTGGTACATTCCAGAAAGGACTGAATACAATGTATTTTAAATTGCCTGTAAATATTACCGTGCTGTTGGTTTCTTTACCCACAATAACATTCATATCATATTGTAATTTGCCGCTATCGTACACATGCATTTTATATTCAGGAATATTTACAACAATATAGTTAGTGTCTTTTTCAGCAGGCAACCAACGCATCCGTTCCATATTAATCAATATCTGGCTTATACGTTGTTTAACAGGAATATTCAGTTCTTCAATCATTTTATTACCAATGCTTCCATCAACAGTTAAGCCCGTTCTTCTCTGAAATTTTTTTACCGCTGCGAATAAGGAAGAATCAAAAAAATTGGTTGTGTCTTTCATTGCTAAATCTCCCAACACAAATAATCTTTCTTTAACGGGAATTAAAGAATCTGTGTGAACACCCTTCTTTAAAGGCTTTGCAAGCCTTGGGATAGTATCTGCTATAATTTTATCTAACTCAAAATATTTAGTAAGGTATTGTTGTAGTTGATTGTATTGTGCATTTAACGGAGCATATATTTCAGTTTCTTTCGCTTTTGTTTTTAAAGCCGAATCTAATAATGCAGTTAAGTCAACTTTTTTTCTGGGAATAAACCAACCCAATTCACTTGCATCAATATCACTGCCTTTGTAAACCTTTGCTGCATAAGCAAAGAACTGACCTGTTAAACTTAGTTCTGCTTGCTCTATTTCTTTTTTTGAAATTGATTTTTTATCTGTCTCTGCTATTTTGTTATAAGTTTTAATAAGCTGCTCGTTATACAAACTGCTATCCTGTAAAGTATTGATGGTATTATCTAACAAGTTTAAAAAATTATGAGATTGTTCTGCTATACCGCTTGTATCAAACCATGCATATTCATAATTACGTTGCTTATAAAAGTCAAGGTATTGGTTTTCGTAAGGTTTAAAATTTTCATGTTCAGCCAAAAATTTTTCAACTTCCATACTGTCTAAAAATAAATTGTTGAAAGAGGTAGTGTTGTTAATGGTAGTATCTCTATCAATATTTTTTCTGCTCTTAAAATTTTTGCAGGCAATGGCAATAATTGTTACTGTAAGGACTAAGTAGAAAATTCTTTTCATGTAAGAATATTTTGGTGAACACATATTTCAGCAGTTCATAAGCAGTGTTGCAGCAACCATGCCTGCTGTTTCAGTTCTTAATCTGGTATTACCTAAAGTTACAGGAAGATAATGATGTTGTTTAGCTAATTGAATTTCTTCTTCAGTAAAATCTCCTTCGGGTCCAATCAATATTTGAATGTTATCAGCAAGTGATAATTGTGTAATGCTTGTTTTATCATCTTCAGTACAATGTGCAATTAATTTTTGTTGGTAAGAAGATGATTGAATTATTTGTTGAATAGCAATTGGCTCATGTAAAATAGGTAGCCATGTTTGTCTGCTTTGTAACATGGCTGATATTATAATACTGTTCATTCTGTCAAAACGAAAATGTTGCCGTTCCGTTCTTTTACAGAGCAATGGAATAATTTCACTCACACCAATTTCAGTTGCTTTTTCCAACAGCCATTCAAACCTTGCAGTGTTTTTAACCAATGAAACTGCTAACGATATAACCCTTTCCGGCATTGGGCTGTATTGATTGGATTGAATACTGACAACTGAGTTTTTTTTATCTGCCTGTTTAATAGCTGCGGTAAATAAATTGCCTTTGCCATCCGTTAAGTTGATGAATTCTCCTTCCTTCATTCTTAAAACCTGAATACAATGTTTACTTGTTTCTTCACTTAATGTAAATAAAGAAGAATAAGTAATGGTAGGTTCGTAGAAATAAGGTAGCTGCATTGTTAAACTCGTTGTTCAATAGTTTTTAAAATAAAGTACGGACTTCTTTTAGAGTGTATTACCGCTAAAATGGCAATTAGATTTTCACTTTCAATAATTTCATACATAATGCAATATGGAAATGTTTTCAAGACTGCAATTCGGATATTATCCATATAATAATGAAAAGAGTAAGGATGAGTTTCAATTTTAGCGAAGAATAAATTTAATTCATTTAAAAAGCGGTTACTTAAAAATGCTTGTCTTTGTTCGTACCAATCTGCAATGTTGCTTACATCATCATATACACTAAAATGAAGTTCAATTTTAAACGCCATATTTAGCTTTTATTTTTTGTTGAAACGCATTTAAACTTAACCTGTTTTCAGGATTTTGTATAAACTGCTGTCTTCTTTCTCTTAAAATATTTATCACCTCAGGATTAGGTTCAAGTTCATTATTATCATAATGTAATTCTTCAATAGCTTTATTCACTTCTTCCAATAAAATTTCATCATTAATAGCATCAATTTTATTATGCAGGCTTTGTTTTAATTCAGCAATACTCATAACAAACATTTTTTCGAAGTTATTAATTTATTGAAATGAAATAAAATACCACTGCTGCGTTGTTATTGTTTTATCAATCCTTAAAAAAGAATCATTAACCGATTTTATAGTTCAGTACAACTTGTTTTAACGGTTTTATAGCATTGTTTCATTCAATACTAATGTCTTTTGCAGCATTAACTGAAAATCAAATTTATTATGAACTACAACAACGCAAACGCTATTTTCAAAGTATTCATTTTAGTATGCTCATTTACAATTATTTCTAACAGTACAAACGCACAGATAAAATTAGGTATTGAAGGTGGTTATAACCTTTCAACTTTTATTGATGAGAGCAATAACAATTACATAAATATTTCAAGTATCAATACAGCTCAGTTAGGTTTTGTAAGTGATATGAATTTGAGTAAGCATGTTATTTTTCAAACAGGATTGTATGGCATTGAAAAAGGTGCTTACCGGGCCACAACAGATTTTGCATTAAGCGGTTCTACAACAACTACCAAGCTTTAGTATTTGCAATTACCTGCCAATTTAAAATATCAGTTTAATGTAGGAACGAAAGGCGTACAACTCTTTGCCGGTACCGGTTTTTATCTGGCAGCCGGTTTAAAAGGAACGGACAAGGGTTCTTATGAATCCACTAGCGGAACAGTAAGCCCTGTTGATAACAAAGTAAGTTTTACCAATACAGGTTCAACAGCCACCAATACCACAACTGTTAAACCTGTTGACTTTGGTTATAACTTTTTTCTTGGTACTGAATGGAAAAAATTTCAATTAAAAGCTACTTATAGTAAAGGAAGCAGTAAAGTATTTACATCGGGTTCTACCGATATAGTAAACTCTGTTTTTAGTTTTACAGTTGCTTACTTTTTAAAGACTAAGAAGTAAAATTAATTGATGATGATTGGCGGTGTATTAAAACGGTTGTTCATTAAAGCCTTCATCAAAATCGCCGCCATTCATTTTACTGCCTTGAACAAAAAACCTTCCGCCTTCATTGCCGGGCATTGGTGCAGGGCCAACAGGCTTCCAATTACCGCCACCCATTAAACCGCTGATGTTGCTATCACCATCATCTTCAAATCTTTGAATTTGTAGTTGAGCTCTCAGTTTAATAGTATCTAAACTACCGTTTCTGTGTTTGGCAATACGAATATGTGTTTCACCTTTTGTACTTTCACCCATTTCATTAGCACCTATTTCATAATACTCAGGGCGATAAATAAACATTACCATGTCTGCATCCTGTTCAATAGCACCGGATTCACGTAAATCACTCAACTGAGGCATCTTGCTTTCTTTACGTGTTTCAACGGCACGGCTTAATTGAGATAGAGCTATAATCGGAATGCTCAACTCTTTTGCCAATGCTTTCAGGTTTCTTGATATATTACTTATTTCCTGCTCACGGTTGCTGTTTCTATCTCCGCTGCCACTCATTAATTGTAAATAGTCTATAATTATCAAGCCAACATTGTGTTTATTAACTAACCTTCTTGCTTTGGCTCTGAACTCAAAAATGTTTAAAGCTGCAGTATCATCAATATATAAAGGAGCAGTTTCTAAACGCTTAATACCTTTAGCATGTAATTGCTGGTATTCGTGTTCTTCTAATTTCCCCCTCGAAATTTTTTCTAATAATATTTCACTTTCTGCACTTAAAATACGTTGTACTAATTGGCTGGCACTCATTTCTAAGCTAAAGAAACCAACGCCGGTAGGCTTTACAGGGTTTAATGCTGCATTACGTGCAAGGTTTAATGCAAAGGCTGTTTTACCTACAGATGGTCTTGCTGCCAGAATAATTAAATCGGTTGGTTGCCATCCGTACGTAATTCTGTCTAAGCTTGTAAAACCACTGGGTACACCGCTTATGTCTTCTTCTTTCGTTCTTAATTCATCAATACGATTGATTGTTTTTGCTAATACGTTACCAATGTCTTCAAAGTTTTTCTTTAAGTAGTTATTGGTAATGTTGAACATTTTTGTTTCACTGTCATCTAACAAATCAAAAACATCGGTACTGTCTTCATAAGCATCACCTATAATTTCTCCGCTGATTCTTATCAGTTCACGCTGAATAAATTTTTGTAATATAATTCTTGCATGAGCATCAATATGTGCGGTACTTACAACGGTGTTGGTAAGTTTTGTTACATAGTAAGGGCCACCAACAACATCCAATTGTTCCTTTCGCTTTAATTCTTCAACAACCGTTAAAATATCAATGGGAATGCCACGCTGCTGCATGTCCTGCATGGCTTTAAATATCAATTGATGAGCTTCTACATAAAAGCATTCCGGTTTTAAGTTGGTATCAATTAAACTGTCAAATGCACTTTTTTCAAGCATTACTGCACCCAATACTGCTTCTTCCAATTCCTTTGCCTGCGGTGGTATTTTTCCATAAACCAAAGTGCTTACATCAATACTGCTTTTTCTTCTTTTTTTATCTCTATTTAAATTAGTTATTTCCATTATTCTGGTTGAACACGGGGTTAGCAATTGTTTTCACTTACCTTCTTTAAAAGCAACAGCCCTTTATTAAGAAATTGTTACTTAGAAAGAAAGGGAAACGAATATGGGGTAGAAATTCAGCACTTAAAAATTTTTTTCTTTCAATTTTCTTCCACATCATTTCACAAAACTATCAACAGGTATTTATAGTATACTAACAGAAATTATTAGCTTCTTCACAATTTACAAAAGTTATACGCTGCTTTCCACAAACAAATACACATTTTATGTGCAGAAAGATTTTTTTGCAAAACCTAACTATCAAAACGTTTATTGTGTAACTGCATTGGGTAAAATTTTAATGTTTTGCAGGAATGCATTGATGAATTATTTATTAAAATCTCAATTTCTAAGTGTTGCCATACATGTATCAATATGAATAATCGAGATTTATCAGTGCATTTGTGGCAATGATAACCAACATTAAAAAGCTTAAAAATTCAATCAATTATATTTGCGGCTAATAAGCAATTTTTAAATGACGATAAGTTACAACTGGCTGCACAATTATTTACCTGAAACTATTGAACCCGAAAGGCTTTCAAAGATTTTAACTTCAATTGGTTTGGAAGTGGAAAGCCTTGAAAAATTTGAAAGTATTAAAGGCGGTTTAGAAGGATTGGTTATTGGTGAAGTATTGGCATGTGAACAACACCCCAACGCAGATAAATTAAAACAAACCAAAGTAAATATCGGTGCTGCCGAACCGTTGCAGATTGTATGCGGTGCTCCCAATGTGGCAGCCGGACAAAAAGTAGTGGTAGCAACGGTTGGAACAACCATTTACCCTTCAACGGGCGAGCCTTTAACAATGAAGGTTGCCAAGATTCGTGGCGTAGAAAGTTACGGAATGATTTGTGCCGAAGATGAAATTGGTTTAAGCACCAATCACGCCGGTATTATGATTTTACCGAATGATGTGGTGGTTGGTTCGCCGGCATCAGCGTATTTCAAACCATACACAGACTTTATTTATGAAATCGGCTTAACACCCAACAGAATGGATGCTATGAGTCATTTAGGTGTTGCCAAAGATGTATGTGCTTATTTATCGCATCATAATAATAAAGACATCAAATCGAAACCTCCTTTTGATAATTCTTTTAAAGTTGATGAAGCTTCCTTAAACATAAAAGTTACCGTTGAAGATGTGGATGCTTGTCCGCGTTTCAGTGGCTTAACCATTAGCAATATTACCGTTGCAGATTCTCCGCAATGGCTGAAAGATAAATTAACAGCTATTGGTGTAAGAAGCATTAATAATGTAGTGGATGTAACCAATTTTATTTTGCACGAAACAGGCCAGCCCTTACATGCTTACGATGTTGAAGCAATTACAAACAATCAGATTATTGTTAAGAAATTACCTGAAGGAACCAACTTTACCACGTTAGATGAAAAGGAAAGAAAACTGAATGCATTTGATTTAATGATTTGTAATGGTAAAGAAGAACCCATGTGTATAGGTGGTGTTTTTGGTGGATTGAAAAGTGGGGTAAGCAATACAACTAAAAATATTTTCTTAGAAAGTGCCTGCTTTAGTGCAACAGGTATTCGCAAAACATCTGTAGCACATGGTTTACGTACAGATGCTGCAACAAGATTTGAAAAGGGGGTTGATATTTCTAATTGTGTTAATGTATTGAAACGGGCAGCATTATTAATAAAAGAAGTAAGTGGTGGTAAAATGACAAGTGATGTTGTTGATGTGTATCCGGCACCGAAAGAAAAAGTAACGGTTGCTATTAAATATCATTACTTAAAAAAATTAAGCGGAAAGAACTATCATCCTGATGCAGTAAAAAGAATATTAACAGCATTGGGTTTTGAAGTGGCAAAAGAAAGTATTGATGCATTAACTGTATCTGTTCCTTACAGTAAACCTGATATCAGTTTACCCGCAGATATTGTTGAAGAAGTTTTAAGAATTGATGGTCTGGATAATATTGATATTCCAACTTCAATTACTATTTCTCCTTCTGTTGAAACATTGAATGCAAAAGAAACATTAAAAGAAAAAATTGCTAACTATTTAACAGGTTTAGGCTTCAATGAAATCTTCACTAACTCAATTACCAACAGTAAATATTATGGTGAAGAGGTGTTGACTACAACAGTTAAAATGATTAATAATTTAAGCGAAGAGTTGAACGTTATGAGACCATCTATTTTAGAAACCGGTCTGGAAACAATTGCTTATAATATTAATCGTAAAAATAATAATCTTAAATTCTTTGAATTCGGTAAAACTTATAGTGTTACCAATGCAGGTAAGTATGCGGAAAAAGAACATTTGGCTTTATACATTACGGGCAATAATCATGAAGATGAGTGGAAAGAAAAAGCACAACCTAATGATGTATATGTTGCTAAAGGTATTGCTGTCGCTGTATTACAGCTTAGCGGTATAACCAATGTTGAGTTTGTGCAACATGAAAACGCATTACAGCTTGTAAGCAATAAAAAAGAACTGGCACAGTTAAAAGAAATCAGAAAAACTGAGTTAAGTAATTTTGGAATTAAACAATCGGTTTTATTTATTGATATAGATTTTGAAGCTTTATTAAATACTGTTTCAAAACAAAAAATTGTGTATAAAGAAGTAGCTAAATTCCCCGCTGTTGAAAGAGATCTGGCTATTGTAATTGATAAGGCAGTAACTTACGATATTGTTCAATCAATCATCAAAAAGCAAAAGCTACATAAACTACAAAACACCAGATTGTTTGATGTATTTGAAAGCGATAAATTAGGAGCAGGAAAAAAATCGATGGCAATTAATTTTACCTTTTTAGACGAAGAAAAAACATTAACAGATAAAGAAATTGATAGTATGATGAATAAATTGATGGAAGGGTTTACCAAAGAATTAAATGCTGAAATAAGAAAATAAATTGGCAAACATCAATCATCAAATACAATCGCTTCAAAGCAAATTGCAGCAGCTGTTGCAGCAGTATAAACAATTGCAGAAAGAGAATGAATCTTTAAAAAAAGATATTGCCGTTCATTCAAAAAACAACCAATCGCAGCAAGAAAAAATAAATGCTTTACAACAAAAGTTGCAGGCTGCTCAATTGAGCAATCAAAGTTTAAGTGAGGCAGATAAAAAAGAACTCAACCAAAAAATAAACAGTTACCTTAAAGAAATAGACAAATGTTTATCTCTTTTACATACCGAACAAAATGGCTGATTTGATACCTGTAAATATTGTTATTGCCGACAGAACTTACCGTTTAAAGCTGGCTTCGGAAGATGAAGAATTAGTGCGTAAAACCACTAAAATCATTAATGATAAAATTGTGGAGTTTAAAACCAATTTTGCCGGAAAGGATATGCAGGATTATGTTTCAATGGTTTTATTATGGTTTGCCACCGAACAAAACAAAACGGGAGGAGCCTATTTAGTGCAACAACAGCAGGCAGAAGAGGCTTTAAAAACTATGGAAAATCAAATTGATAAGGCTTTATTAATAACGCCTTAATTTTCAATTTCCTGCACATTATATTTTAGTTATCTTCGTCCACTTTCTCACCTATTCATAACGATTATGCGTGAGCCAAATAAGCTGATTTTGAATTATTTAAAACATAAGACAAACCATGGAGCCGACAGTCCTATCAATTATAATTGGTGCAGTATCACTAATTGCGGGTGTTATAGCGGGTAAATTAATCTTTGCTAAAAACACAAAAAAACAAGTTGAAGAAGCAGAATTACAGTCGCAAACTATTTTAAAAGAGGCAGAATTAAGAGCTGAAACCATTAAAAAAGAAAAGCTGCTTGAAGCCAAAGAAAAGTTTGTACAGTTAAAAGCAGACCATGATAAAGAGGTTTTAGAGCGTAATCGTAAAATTAACGAAGCCGAAAACCGCATTAAACAAAAAGAAGTTTCTGCCAACCAGAAAGAAGCTGCTTTAGATAAGCAGATTAAAGAAAATGAAGCCATTAAAGAAAATCTCAATCGCCAGATTGAAGTAGTAAATCAAAAACGTACTGAGCTTGAAAAGCATCAGGAAGAGCATATCCGCAGGCTTGAAAAAATTTCCAATTTAACTGCCGATGAAGCTAAGGCTCAGTTAATTGAAAGTTTAAAACATGAAGCTCAAACGCAGGCATTAAGTCTTCAACAGGAAATTATTGAAGATGCTAAACAAAAGGCTAATAAAGAAGCTCGTAAAATTGTAATTCAAACCATACAACGTACGGCTGCAGAGCAAACTATTGAAAACACAGTGACAGTTTTTAATCTGGAAAGTGATGAAATTAAAGGACAGATTATCGGTAGGGAAGGAAGAAATATCCGTGCCATAGAAGCTGCCACAGGGGTGGATTTGATTGTTGATGACACACCGGAAGCTATCTTACTTTCTTCATTCGACCCTTTGAGAAGAGAAATAGCCCGTTTAAGTTTACAACGCTTAGTTGCAGATGGAAGAATTCACCCTGCTAGAATTGAAGAAGTGGTTGATAAAACCCGTCGCCAGTTAGAAGAACAGGTAATGGAAATCGGTGAAAGAACAGTAATTGAATTAGGTATTCACGGTTTACATAAAGAATTGGTAAGAATGGTGGGAAGAATGCGTTTCCGTTCTTCTTATGGTCAGAATTTATTAATGCACAGCCGTGAAACTGCCAATCTTTGTGCGGTAATGGCTGCCGAGTTAGGTTTGAATGTAAAGTTGGCTAAACGTGCCGGTTTATTGCATGATATTGGTAAAGTACCAGATGAAGAAACAGAATTAAGCCATGCTTTATTAGGTGCGAAATTGGCTGAAAAATATGGTGAGAATCCTGCCGTAGTAAATGCCATTGGTGCTCACCACGATGAAATGGAAATGCAATATGTAATTTCTCCGATTATTCAGGCTTGCGATGCCATCAGTGGTGCAAGACCGGGAGCAAGAAGAGAAATTATGCAACAATATTTGCAGCGTATTAAAGATTTAGAAAATCTGGCTCAGGCATATCAAGGTGTTGAAAAAGCCTATGCAATTCAGGCGGGTCGTGAGTTGCGTGTGATTGTAGAAGCCGATAAAGTAACAGATAATGAAAGCGATAAGCTAAGTTTTGAAATTGCTCAGAAAATTCAAACTGAAATGACTTATCCCGGCCAGATTAAAGTAACTGTTATCAGAGAAAAGAGAGCAGTTAATGTAGCGAGATAATAACTTTACGGCAATTATAAAATTAAAAAAGCCCTGTAAGATTACGGGGCTTTTTGGTTTTAGGATAAGGATTTTCGGTTTACACTTATAAAGGGTTTCGCATTAACAAAAATGTTTTTTGGTTAGCAAACCGGGTCTTTAGGATTATTGGAAGGATTATTGGATTCAGCAATTTTTATTTTGCGAGTGCAAATATGAAATGATTACAGAAGCCTGCAAATGCTTAGCCTGTGAAAGGAGTGTTTTTTCCTGTGAATGGAATACGTAGAGGGGAAATGGTTGTTAAAAACCTATTTGAGTAGTTTAGAAACAGTTGATTTGTAAGTTTTGCCTATGGGAATCTGATGTTCTTTAATAAAAATTGTATTATCATCAATTAATTCTATGTGTTGCATGTTAATAGCATAAGAACGGTGAACCTGTGTAAACTGGTATTTTAATAAGCGTTGTAAAACTTCCTTCAAAGAAATATTTATCAATACTGTTTTACCTGTTGTAAGGTGTAGCTTGGCATAATCATTTACTGCTTCAACATACATTAATTCGTGAATGTTTACTTTAACATGTTTATTACCAGCTTTTACAAATAAGAAGGGCTTTTCAGTTTCATTTAAAGTTTTAGAAGCCGGGTTTAAATGATTGTTTATTTTCTCAATACTTTTTTTAAAACGTGCGGGTGTAACAGGCTTTTTTAAAAAGTCGAGAACACCGTTTTCAAATGCAGTAAATGCATATTGCTCATTTGCTGTTAGTACCACAACCGCGGGATTACCTGTTAAATAAGGAATAACACTAAAACCCTCACCGTCGGGTAAATCTATATCTAAGAAAATTACATCAACATGATTAACAGAAAGATACTTAACTGCATCTTTTATTGTAGCAGCAATATGGCTGATTGTATAATCAGGAAAAAAAGAAAAATTTCTTTCAACCAAAGCAACAGATAGCTCATCATCTTCAACAATCAATGCATTATATTTTGCACCATCAATCATTAACAACAAAATTAGTTTAAAAAATTATTCGTTAATTGTTCAATGCTTTTATCCAAAACTATTTTGAACTTATTGCATAATAATGCAACGGTGCTTAACTGTTTTTTTGTTTTGCATCGTTGCTCAATATCTTCAATTAACTTTTTACCATCGCTAATTCCGAGTGAGTTTATAGAAGACTTTAGTTTATGGGCTTCTTTGCCTGCCTGCTGCCAGTTTTTTTCTGCAATGGCTTCCTGCAATGCTTTAAATATTTGAGGTGAAGTTCTGGTAAAAATTTCACTAAGTTTTTTTATGAAAGCATCATCTCCTTTTGCCAATGCTTTTATTTTAGCTGCGTCGTAAACCATAGCTTTTTTCACACCAATTTTTTTTGAAGGGTACTTACTTAATAGAAACTTTTCCATTACTGCAAATAAACTCGCTTCATCAAAAGGCTTTAAGATATAATCATTCATGCCCGAACTTTTATATCTGCTGCTTATACCCTTCATAGAGTTAGCAGTTACAGCTATTACAGGCAAATTTGCTTTTTGTTTATTGCTTAATTTTCTTATGGCTTCTGTTGCTTCAAAGCCATTCATTTCAGGCATTTGTACATCCATTAATATTAAATCGAAGCTTTTGCTTTTAACTGCCTGTACTGCTTTCTTACCGGTATCTACAATGGTAGTTTTACAGCCCCAGTTTTTAAGCATATTTTCTATAACGTATTGATTTACTTCTACGTCTTCTGCAACAAGTATGTTTTTATTTTTTAATCCTTTAAAGTTTAATACAATAGGTTTTGGTTCGGTTGTTTGTTTAGCTTTTTTATAAGTAATAGTAAAGTTGAAAGTAGAACCTTTACCTTCTTTACTTTCTACTGTAATATTTCCGTTTTGTATTTCAACAAGGTTTTTACATATAGAAAGCCCTAAACCAGTACCACCATATTTTCTCGAAATATCCGCCTTTGCCTGAACGTAAGGATCAAAGATTTGTGTTAATTTATTTTTGGCAATACCAACACCGGTATCTGCTATAAAAAAAGAAATTTCAATGGTATTCTTGCTTTGTTGTTTAATATCTGCACCAATTGTTATGGTACCTTTCTCAGTAAATTTTATGGCATTGCTTATTAAGTTAAGTAATACCTGGCTAAGCCTGTAGGGGTCTCCTTCAACAAATAAATTTTCAGGCAAATTGTTTTTGTATTTAATGGTTAAATACTTTTCTTCTGCTTTGTGCCTGAAAGATTCTGCAGCGGCTTTTATTTTTTGTGAAACATTGAAGGGTGTTTTCTCTAATTCTAATTTGCCTGCAATAATTTTTTCGAGATCCAAAACATCATTAAGAATTACCAATAAATTACTTGTTGATTCTTTAATTAAATGAACATATTCTTTTTGCTTAGGAAGTAAATGTGTTTTCTCTAAAAAGCCTGTTATGCCTAAGATGCCATTCATCGGCGTTCTAATTTCATGGCTCATATTAGCTAAAAAACGTTCTTTAGCAAGTGCAGCTTCCTGTGTTTCCTGTTGGGCTATTTTAAGCTGCTGCTCTATTTTTATTCTTTCGGTAATATCAACTCCGTAGCCAATAATCAATTCAACTATACCTTTTTCATTTACGTATGGATACATATTTCTGATAATGTATTCACGGCTTCCATCCGGCTTAATTACTTCTTCTTCCCAGCTTTTAATTTTTTTTGATTTTAAAACTTCATTAAAAAGCTTTCTTCTTCCTTCTAATATATAGGATGGTTTGTTTCTGAATTTAATATAATCCTCATCCCTTTTTCCTATAATCCATTTTCTTATATTTTCATCTTTAATACCTTTTGGGTTTACAAAAAGATATTTGTGTGTATTATCAAAAACTGCAATATCTGAAGGGATATTATTTAAAATGGTTTCGTAAAACTGTTTTTGAGTATTGATAGTGGCTTCTGCTTCTTTCAGCTTGGTAATATCTGTATGTGTACCTATAATTCTGAGAGGGAGGTTATTTTTTTTCTCGAACACAATACCTCTGTCGAGTACCCATTTTACTTGTCCGGTCTTATGAATAATTCTGTATTCTAAATTATGATGGTCTATTTCTCCTGCCAGATAAGCTGCATTATTTTTATTTAACATCCATTTATCATCAGGGTGTACACAGTTCCACCATAGCTGCGGATTAATTTTAGTTTTAGATAAATCAAAGCCTAAAAAGTCTGTATCATTTTTTGAGAATTCTGTGGTATTGCTTTCAAAATCATGTATCCAAACATTATCACCAATTTTTTCTAAAGCAATTCTGAATCTCTCTTCATAATGCTGAAGATTTAATTCGTTTTCTTTTTCCTGTGTTATATCTTCTTCAATGGCAAAAAAGCCGGTAAGCATATTCTTATTATCAAATAAAGGCTGGCCATTTATTCTAACCCAATATTGCTGACCGTTCTTTTTATAATTGATAATCTCGCAAACAAAAGGTTGTTTATTTAAAATTTGTTGTTTTAAATAATTAATTGTTTCTGCTGATGAATCTTTGCCTTGCAATATGCTACCCGGAGTTTTATTTTTTATTTCTTCTAAAGAATAGCCTGTTATTTTTTCAAAGCCTTTGTTAATCCATTCAATCTTTCCTGAAGCATCAGTTATAACAACGCCGTTAACTGTTTCCTGTGCTAAGAGTGATAGTCTTTTTAAATCTGATTTCTGCTTGTTGATGGTATTTAATAAAACCTTTACTTCATCCGTAACAATTTCCTGTGTTTTAAGTAAATGCAATAAATCTATCACCGGGTCGTGTACGGCAAAATCGTTTAGCTTTAAATTATTTTCTTTAATTTCTTCAACACTGGAGAACCAGGGAGAGCCAATGAAAAGAATCTTATCGGCCTGTTGTAAGTATTGGAACTGACCTCTTAACGAGATATTTTCTTTTTTTAAACATTTGATGGAAATAAGCTGATTACACAGGTTAACTGAGCTCTTAAAATCTGCAACTGTTTCTAAAACCGGTCTTTGGATAGCAAAGACTTCAGAAAAAGGTTCGTTTCTGTTGATAACAATCAGTTTAGCCAAAGAGTTTCCAGTTTTTATTATTTGCATTTTATTATTCAACAAAAAATAAAAAGGAAAAAGGCTGTTAAATTGTTCGCTATTAAATTGAAGCATTTCCATTTTACCAGGAAACTTTAAATATTTCATGATGGCTGCCGGAAGCTCTGTCCTCAAGCAATTCTATTGTAACAGCAGTGTTATATAATTTGCCTAAACCTTGCAGTAAGCCTTTTGTAAAATCCTGTAAACCTTCTCTTTTAGAAATATAATGCACATGAATACTTCTTTCCTCCAAATTACTAACTTTAAATTCAGGGGGTGTAAGCTTGGGAAACATTAACATAATTCTGTTGTGAAAATTGGGTAGATTAACAAGAAACTCTTTCAGGTTGCTGCCGCCTGCTTCCATCAAACTTCCATATTTTTCTTTGCCTGTTTTCAGTACCCAATATTCGCCAAAAGCAATTAAAACTTCACTTAAAGTAATATTCAATTCCTCAGAAACAGCTGAAGCAAGTTTAAATGTTACATCGTCGTCATAGGGTTCATTACTAATAAAAAAGTCTATATCTACACCACTTCTTAGCTTTACTGCATCCCATTTTTCCGCTCCAAAATTTTCAATTACCAAATCTTCAATAGCTTTATTTACAATTCCATACATAGAGCATTTAATTTAATTAGTGTGGGCTAAAGTTAATACAATTGAGTTTTTATGTTTGAGCGATATCAGGTTAATTAAAGCACAGGAATTATAAATTTCTAAAAAAAATGCTGTTATTGCTGAATAACTAAAAACTTTCCCCTACTTTTGCCGTCCTAAAAAATGTAAGTTATGAACGCAGCCGTAAAATTTGTACACGAGCAATTGACTGCAAAAAAAGAATTCCCGAAGTTTAAAAGCGGTGACAATATCACTGTCAATTATAAAATTGTAGAAGGTGGTAAAGAGCGTATTCAAAGTTTCCGCGGAGATGTGCTTAAATTACAGGGAAACGGTGCTACAGCCAGCTTTACAGTTCGTAAAATTTCTGATGGGGTTGGTGTTGAACGTTTATTTCCTTTCTTTTCACCAAATATTGATTCAATTGTATTAAACAAATCCGGTAAAGTACGCCGTGCTAAATTGTTTTACTTACGTGAAAGAAGCGGTAAAAGTGCAAGAATTAAAGAAAAAAGATTCTAATTTTTTTGCTGAAATAATCAAGAAAGCGATAGTTGTTAAACTGTCGCTTTTTTATTTGAATTAAGCGGTAAATCGTAATTTTTCAATTACCTTGCAGGTTCTAAATTATTTATTATGGGAGATTTATTTGCACCTCAACACTTGATATTGATTTTGTTGATTGTTTTAATTTTCTTCGGGGGTAAAAAAATACCTGAATTAATGCGTGGATTAGGAAAAGGCATCAGAGAATTTAAAGATGCCAAAGACAATGTAAAAAGAGAGATTGAAGGCCATATTAATGATGATTCTTCTTCAAATACTACTTCACAAAAAAATTCTTAGGATTTATTTTTATTAATTGCCTGCTCTTTAAGGCAGGCATTTTTTATTTACATTATAGCTCACTCACTGTTAATGGCTTTATTCAAAAAAAATTCAAGTTCCGATACAAAAGCGGAAATGTCTTTTATAGAGCATATTGATGAACTGCGTAAGCATTTATTTCGCGGTGCTATTGCGGTTGTTGTTGGTGCCATAGTAATGGCAGTATACAATAATTTTATTGTGAAGCGGATTTTAATGGGGCCAACACATGGTGATTTTGTTACTTATACATACCTGTGCAAACTTGGTAATGCTTTAGGCTTGGGCAATAAGCTTTGCTTAAATAAGATTAACGTAAAAATGCAAAGCAATGCAGTTGCAGGACAGTTTAGCGTGTATTTAAATATTATCCTAATCGGTGGTTTTATTATTGCCTTTCCTTACGTATTCTGGCAGTTCTGGAAGTTTGTAAAACCTGCTTTAAAAAGAAATGAGTTAAAAGGAACGAGAGGCGTTATATTCTGGGTATCATTACTTTTTTTTATCGGCGTTTTGTTTGGCTATTTTATTATAGCACCTTATACCATTAACTTTTTTGCTAATTTTTCTTTGGATGATAATATTGAAAATATATGGACGATTGCCAGCTATTTCAATACTATGGTTCCGCTGATACTTGGCTCAGGCTTAGCTTTTCAGCTTCCGTTGGTTTTATATTTTTTAGCAAAGATTGATGTAGTATCATCTGCATTCCTAAAAAAATACCGCAAACATTCCATTGTTGTTATTGTAATTGCAGTTTCTATTATTACACCACCTGATATGTTAAGCACTATTATATGCAGTATTCCTTTAGTGTTTCTTTACGAAATAAGTATTTTTCTCTGTAAAAGGGTTGAAAAGAAAAAGAACCTGAAAGTGGTGCAGGAATGGGAATAAAATCATATCATTTTAAATACAATTCATCGCATTGTTTTCATTCACTTCTATAAAAGATTATCATCAATTTCTTGCATTCAATGCTGATGGATGTACTGTTGCAGTAAATGCGTATTTAACTGCCATTAAACAGAATCAACACCTCAATGCTTATTTAGAAGTGTTTGAAGAAGATGCTTTGCAGCAAGCATTGGCATTAGATGAAAAACGAAAACAAGGAAAGCCATTGGGTAAACTGCATGGTGTAATAGTGGCTATTAAAGATGTGTTGTGTTATAAAGGCCATAAGGTTACTGCAGCATCTAAGATTTTAAAAAATTATACGGCTGTATATAATGCTACAGCCATTGAAAAGTTCTTACAGGAAGATGCCATTATCATTGGCAGAAATAACTGCGATGAATTTGCAATGGGCAGCAGCAATGAAAACTCTGCATTTGGTGCTGTAAAAAATGCATTGAATGAAAACCTTGTACCCGGCGGTTCTTCAGGCGGTAGTGCTGTAGCTGTGCAGGCCGGTTTGTGTATGATTAGTTTAGGAAGTGATACGGGTGGAAGTGTTAGGCAGCCTGCAGATTTTTGTGGTGTGGTAGGCTTAAAACCTACTTACGGAAGAATTTCACGTTATGGATTAATTGCCTATGCTTCATCGTTTGATCAGATAGGCATTTTTGCAAATAATGTAGAAGATGCTGCATTGGTATTGGAAGTTATTGCAGGTAAAGATGAGTTTGACAGTACAGTTTCTACATTACCTGTTGAAGCCTATTCAAACTTACATTCATCAGCTAATAAAAAATATAAGCTTGCTTATTTTAAAGAAATGTTAGAGCATGATGCTTTGGATAGTGAAATAAAAACCTCCATTCAACTATATATTCAGCAATTAAAAAATGACGGGCATGAAGTAGAAGCAGTAGATTTTGATTTGTTGAAATATATTGTTCCCGCTTATTATGTTTTAACTACAGCAGAAGCAAGCAGCAACCTTTCCCGCTTTGATGGTATTAAATACGGTTATCGTTCAGAAACATCAACTAACGATTTAACTGATTTATATAAGCAAACACGCAGTAAAGGTTTTGGTAAAGAAGTACAACGCAGAATCATGCTCGGCACCTTCGTTTTAAGTGCCGGTTATTACGATGCTTATTTCACCAAAGCACAACAGGTAAGAAAAATTTTGTACAATAAAACAAATGAAGTTTTTAAACACTTCGATGCTGTTATTGCTCCAACAGTTCCGTCAACAGCATTCCCGATTGGCAGTGCAGGCAGCGACCCTGTTGAAATGTTCCTGGCAGATATTTATACTGTTTTTGCCAACCTTGTCGGTATTCCGGGAATATCAATCCCGCTCTTCAAACACAGCAATGGCATGCCTTTCGGGTTGCAGGTAATGACCGCTCACTTCAATGAACTAAATTTGCTCTCTCTTTCAAAAAGAATGATGGAGTTACAATAATGTGCTGTTTTTTCAATAATAAAACACTTCTTCTTCTTATTACAGTTTTGTTGTGTTCTGTTTTACAGGCACAGCGAACAGATATTGCATCTGATACCTTAGATGATAAATCTGTTTTTAAAAGTTTATTGGTTGAAAAAAATATGGTCACGGGTAAAGTAAGTAATGTACCCTTACACCCGATGGCTGTTTCTTTTGTGCAGGAATATAAACGTAAACAGGGTAAAGAATTAGAACGGATGAAGACATGGGGCAAACCGTATTTTGATATGTATGATATTGTTTTGCAACAATATGGTGTGCCGAAAGAAATGAAATATTTAAGTGTGATTGAAAGCCATTTGCAAAGCGGTTTAGTTTCCTGGGCGGGTGCTGTTGGTCCGTGGCAATTAATGGATTATGAAGGAAAACGATTTGGTTTGCATGTACATGGTTATGGCGATGAAAGAATGGATTATTATAAAAGCACCCATGTAGCTGCCAAATTGTTGAAAGAACTATACGAACAATTTGGTGATTGGTTATTAGTAGTTGCTGCTTATAACGGCGGTGCAGGCAGGGTTAAAAATGCGATTGCTAAAAGTGGCAGCAGGGATTTCTGGAAGTTGCAGTTTTTATTGCCCGAAGAAACGAGAACACATGTAAAAAAATTTATCGCTACACATTATGTTTTTGAAGGAGACGGTGGTTTAACAACTATGACTGCCGAAGAAACCAAACAATACCTGGCAGCCCAAAAAACTGAAGTTGGTTTAGATGAAGCAACTATTGCCAATACAGCAATAAAAGAAATTAGCGGCAGGTATTTAAGTGTTGTTGTTGCTAATTATTTAGTAATGGATATCAGTGAGTTTAATAAACTAAACCCTGCGTTTGATAAAAAATTGGCAGAAGGTAATAAGTACCTGCTTCGCTTACCCAAGGAGCGTATGTTTATTTTTGAAGGAAGAAAAAATGATATTCTCTTACTTAGTGTAAAAACTTTATTAGAAGGAAATACTACAAACCGTTAGTTACTGCAATACCTGCATTATTGCTGAAGCTTTTAATAAACACTCTTCATATTCTTCTTCTGCGTTACTATTAAAGGTTATTCCGCCACCAACATGAAACGATAAGTATTTATTGGTTTCGTTGTACAGCATACTTCTTATTACTACATTACAATCAAAGTCTTTATTAGGTTTTATATAACCGATACTGCCGCTGTATAAACCCCGCTTACTTTTTTCGTATTGTTCTGTTAACTGCATTACTTTTAATTTGGGTGCTCCCGTCATAGAACCCATTGGGAATGTAGCTTTCAGCACGTCAACAAAATCAATATTTGGTTTTAATGCTCCTTTTACAGTTGATATTAATTGATGCACTTGCGGAAATGTATAAACGCCAAACAATTCATCGGCAATAACAGAACCTTCTGTACAAATTCTGCTCAAATCATTTCTAACCAAATCAACAACCATTACATTCTCAGTTTTATCTTTTTCACTTTGTTGCAGTTGATACTTTAAATCTTTATCATGTAATGCATTCTGTAAATCTCTTTTATAGGTGCCTTTTATGGGTTGAGAAATAATAGTGTTGTTTTTCTTCTGCACATATCTTTCAGGACTGGCACATAATAAAAATTTATCATTCAATTTATAATAAGCAGCAAAAGGAACAGGGGAGAGGCTTACTAATTTTTCATAGATAGTTATTGTATCCAAGCTAACATCTTCAGCAAAAAACTCCATACAATAATTCAACTCATAACAATCGCCTCGTAAAATGTGTTGGCGAATCTGCTCAACTGTTTCAATATATTCTTCTTTTGAAATCCTTTGCTGTAAATGAATTGAGCCGTGAGTTGTGAGCTGTGGGTTGTGAGTTGCAAAACCGGAAATACTTTCAAAAACTTTTTCAGGTTCAACAGTTATACAGCTTATGATAACTTCATTATCAGTTAACTCAATAACAGTTTCAGGTTGAAAGAAAAATAAATCAGGAAAATCAATACCATCAAAATGAGTGGAACTAAGGTTATGAATTTCATTTTTTAAATCGTAACCAATACTGCCGAATAACCAATCATTTTCATTTTGTAAAAAATCTTTCAGCGAAGATGTATGATGAAAACCTTGTACAGCATCAACAGCCAACAAACATTCAACAGTATGATAAGTGGAACTGTATTGATGGTTATCTAAAAAAGCACAAATGTTGAACCGGTTTGCCCAGCCCAACATTTGCATTTTAAATTTATTAAAATCAATTACTGTAAATGTCTTTATGTTTCTATTCACACAAAAGATGATAATTTAAAAATCATCGTCATCATCACCAAATTCATCTTTATCATCAAACATATCAAACTCTTTAAAGTCTTCATCCAACTTAAAGTCATCGTCATCCTCACCTTTTTTCTTTGCACCGCCCGCAGTTTTTTTACCTTTAGATTTAGGCACATCAAACTCATCAAAATCAGGGTCCCAGCTATCATCTTCATCGGCTTTATTCCAATCATCATCTTCCTCTTCTACGTCATCATCATCGTCGTCATCATCATCCTTCGTTTTCTTTGATGCAGCCTTAGCCCCTTTTTTAGCTGGCTTTACATCGTCATCATCATCTTCTAAATCATTATCGTCATCATCCAATTGCTTTTTGCTTTTGGTAGATGGTTTTTTTTCTACTTCTTCGTCTGTTGTTTTCTTGGGTGAAGGTTTCTTACCCTTATCAGAGGTTGCCATATTTCCAATAAGTTTTAATACTGTAAAATTTCAATGCAAATAAATAGTAACCAAAAAAAAGTACAACTTTTTTTCTTAATTTTTTTGTTACAAACTGCAACAACTTTGTGCATCATTTGTTGCGTCGCACACTTATACTGCTGTAATTCATAGCATCAAATAACTGCATCAACTATAATGCTACAATCTGCTCTCTTCCTGGCCCGTTAGAAACATACTTAACGGGGGCTCCTATGTATTTATTAATAAAATCAATGTAAACAGACATATCTTTCGGCAACGATGCTGCTTCTTTAACAATACTTGTATCTGTATTCCAACCTTTAAAACTTTTATAAACAGGGTTTAATTGTACTCTCGTCATTTGAAAAGGAACCTGGTCTGTTTCTTTGCCGTTAATAATATAAGCAGTACACACATCTAAGTTTTCAAACTTATCCAATACATCTGCTTTAGTCATTACAACCTGTGTAACGCCATTAATCATACAGGCATATTTCAATGCCACTAAATCAATCCAACCGCAACGGCGAGGCCTGCCGGTAGTAGCACCAAATTCATTACCTGTTTTTCTTAATTCTTCTCCGGTTTCATTTTCTAATTCAGTAGGAAAAGGGCCACCACCAACTCTTGTACAATAAGCTTTGGTAACGCCTAAAACTTCATTAATTTGTTTGGGAGAAACGCCTAAACCTGTACAAACACCTGCGGAAATGGTATTGGAAGAAGTAACGAAAGGAAATGTTCCGAAATCAATATCCAGCATACTTCCCTGAGCACCTTCTGCCAATACTTTTTTACCTTCTGAGATTTTATTGTTAATAAAGTATTCTCCGTTTACAATATTGAATGAGCGTAAGAAATCTATTGCTTCAAAAAACTCTTCTTCCCAAGCAGAAATATCTTCAATAAAATGAAAATTATCTAATAGTTTCTGATGTTTTAAACGAAGCTTAATGTATTGTGTGGTAAAACTTTTGTCTAACAAATCGCCTGCACGTACTGCATTACGGCCTGTTTTATCCATATAAGCAGGGCCAATGCCTTTTAAGGTTGAGCCTATTTTACTCTCGCCTTTCTGCATTTCGCTTGCCTTATCTAATGCACGGTGCGTAGGAACAATAATGTTGGTTCTTTCAGAGATGTATAAATTTTTTCTTACATCTATACCGAACGAAGAAACAATATCGCATTCTCTTTTAAAAGTTACGGGGTCAAGTACAACGCCGTTACCGATGATATTGATAGTATGTTGATGAAAAATACCTGAAGGAATCTGGTGTAATACTGTTTTTTTACCATCTACGTATAAAGTATGTCCTGCATTGGGCCCGCCCTGAAAACGTGCCACTATATCATATTTCGGAGCAAAATAATCTACAATTTTCCCTTTGCCTTCATCGCCCCATTGTAAACCGAGAATTACATCAACCATAACATTTTTTTAAATTGGAGCAAATGTAGGGGATGGCTTTGAGAAGTTGGGGCAATTGTTTTGAACAAAAAAGAGAGCTGGAAAGCTCTCTTTAATACATACTATAGGAAGATGACAAGTTATATTTAATGAGTTAGTAAGCTGTGATTACTGTAGAATATATCTCTTATCATTTTTTTTGACCAATTACAGTATAAGCACACTCGTAATTAGCCTTATCCGGTTGACCGATAACAATATTATTAGCACTGAATTTAATAATAGTACTGGTGCCTGTTGGTGCGATGATAATATTCCAAATGACAAAACCGCCACCGGGGCCATCACCTGAAATTGTTGCATTAACGGTAGGCTTTTCTTTAAATAAGAATGGTATAGTAATGGTTAGTTGCCTTACATGTGCTGCTGTTGGTATTTGCATGGGTTCTGTACCATAAACAATTACCTGATTACCGATTTCAATTTTTTGCATTGTTTGTTTTATTTAAAATTTATCAAAAAGCTTTAAGAAATTATTTTTATAAACTTATTAAAGTGCCGATAGAATAAACCAACCTTTTAAAGTCGCTACTCGCTATATACTTATCGCTTTTAGGGTCATCAGAACTTTTATTGAGAATATATTTAGTGTTACAAAAAATGGCTAAATTTCCTAATTCCAATATAGTATTTACACCTAAACTATGTATTGTAGGGTAAGCATTACTTTCTTTAGTAAGAGTTGTATAGCCAAGGGAGTATTTGGGGTCTATGGAAATTATTTGATAGTAAGGCTGTATTGTAAAACTTCCATTAACCCTCTTATCTAATGCTGTTAATGAAAAATTTTTAATAAACTTTTCGCCTGCTAAAAAGCTGATAGTTTTAAAACTATAGTTTGTATTATTTTTTTTTGCTGAAGCACTTGTATCAATATAACTATTCAGTGCAATCTCTATAAATGGAACAGCATTCCATTCAAATTTCAAGTTTGTTTTATTAAAAAGTAGCCCTATGACAAAATCTCTCTTCCCGATTTCAGGGAACAAAACATTTTTTTGTAATATGGAGCTATCTGAAGATGTGCCAATTTTGGTATTCCATAATGCATATATATACCAAGAATTTACATAGCTCTCACTTTCCGACAAATAATAAGGGCCTATTCTAACTTGGCAACCAATTGACATACTACCAATAGTTTTTTGTAAATTATCCGCTGTTATATTTCCTGCTCCTGCATTTCCTAATAATTTAAAAGGGCTTTGTTTTCTTGAACTATCCATAAGTTTATTTTTAATAAATTTTAATGCGTTTTCACACTCAGTTTTATGCAAATCATCTTTTTTATTTCGATTATAATATTTAACTAGTGTTTCAAAATCATCTGTTTCCTTAGGGGAAGATTCTTGTTCACCTGATGTAAATTCTTTATAAATTTTTTCTGGTGAAAAATTTTTTTGTGCCGAAAAATTTTTTGAAGGAATTAAATTTTGTGCATTGATTTTAGTAAAATATAAGATTATTAACAGAATAAAGAAATGCTTCTTCATAATTATTTTTTCATTTTCTGCCTACTCTATAATACCCTTTTCGGCTTACGGGTTTTGGTTTGCAGTGTAAACGTAGAAAGTAGTTGAAGAAATTTAAATGTGTGCCTTACCCGTTTTTGGTACCGTGTTTTAACCCCGTATTAAATAGTGGTTAACACATTTGTAATTGTTAATAATTATTGCAATATTGTATTTAATTAAATTATTTTAAACCTTTAAAAACTGTTTTATGACAAAATTTTTAGTTTTTGCACTCATTGTTTTTGTAGGATTAGCGATTGCTCAAGCAATTATAATTGTTAAGCTAAAAAGCAAAGAAAAATTAGACCCAGAAAAATTAGCAACACTTTATGGAGCTGGAAATGCATTCATAACCAAAAAAGAGGCTTTTGAAATGAGGCATAATTTCGATAGATTTCACCGACATCCTGCATTATACAACAACTCAGGACAAGTTATACCAATTGCTGGAATTTCAACTCATACTCCAATTGATGCAGATGATAATGCACCAAATATTAATACAGAGAATGGATCTACAGACCCGAGATTAAATGGTAAGTTATCAACATTAGTATGGTTTGATAAAGATGTTATTAAATATTTATCTGACTTGTTACAAGACCCAAAATTCGGATTGAACGGTGTCAATATCTATTTCGGAGCTTATAACACAACAATGCATAATACTACCATTCATCAAAAATATGATCAACAAGCAACTCTGTTTTTTGTTCCAACAAAAATTAATCAAAAAGGTATTCGAGAAAATGATTTTACTGTCGTAAACAAATATTTTCTATCATTACTAGATGGGTCAAAAAAAGAGGCATTACTTTTAAAAAAATTTCAGGATGGGGCACTTAATCATGGCGACCTATGTCCGACCAATTGCCCTCCGGGTGAAAATTAGTACAACCAATGCAAATAGCAGTGCACAATATATTTGAGTTGGTTGCTTTTATTACAAGTTTAATCTGTTATCGTAAGCTAAAACTATCCAAACTTAACTGGTTTACATTTTTTTTAGGATTAACTGTAGCTGTTGAATTTTTGGGTAAGTGGTTAGCTCTAAGGTATCATAATAACACTTGGTTGTATAATATTTTCATTAACATAGAATTTGTGTTTTATCTATTTATTTATTTAAACCATACCAACCGTAATACTTTTAAGATAGTAATAAAATATAGTTATCTAGTGCAAGATTTAGTTGTAGTTGGTAATTTTTTTTACTTAAAAAGTATAAATATTTTTCATTATTATTCATTGATTAGCTGTTCAATAATTTTACTTGTTACTTCTTTTCTTTTTTTATTTGAAAAATTTGAAAGCAACGAAACAATTAAATTATCAGAAGATACCATGTTTTGGATAAGCTCAGGAATAATTTTATTTTATAGCGGGGATATCGTTGATAGTTTGTTTCAAAGCTATTTAAGAGATACAAATATCTCTTTAGGGGGTAAAATTTTTAGGATTATAAATAATAATTTGAATCTAATTTTATATTCTTTTTTTTCAATAGGTTTTATAAAATGCAAACAGGTATAATAAATATTGAATTAGCTATTTTTCTATTTTCAATTATTTCAGCTTTATTAGGTGCTTTTATTATTTTAATTTTCTTAACTTATAGAAAACGAAAAAATAAATACATACAAGAAAAGATTGAATTAATTCAAGAATTCGAAAAACAAACACTCCAATCCCAACTTGAAATTCAAGAACAAACTTTCAATATTATTAGCCAGGAAATACACGATAATGTGGGGCAAATATTAAGTTTGGCAAAAGTGCAGATGAATATTTTAGAAGAACAATTAGTTAACCCTCCGGCAATATTAAAAGACACTAAAGAAAACATCAGCAGGGCAATGAATGATTTGCGGGATATTGCCAAAGGCTTGAGTACAGAAAGAATTGAGCAGTTTGATATTTTACAGGCATTGCAACATGAGGTTGACAGATTAAATAAAACAAAAGCCAATCTTTGTTCAATAAACGTTATCGGTGCTGTTCAAAAAATTGATAGTAAGAAAAAACTAATCGTTTTTCGTATAGTGCAGGAAGCTTTGAATAATGTTTTAAAACATGCTTATGCAAGCAAAATAAATTTAGCATTAGTGTTTCAGGAAACTGAGTTGGCAATTCAGATTATAGATAACGGTAAAGGCTTTAACTTAACAGATGAAAACCACACAGGGCTTGGCTTGCAAAATATCATCAAACGTGCTTCATTAATCGGCGGTAATGCGTCTATAGAAAGTGAAATAAATAACGGTACAACAATTAATCTAAATATACCTTATGAATAACGAAAAGAAAATTGTGGTTGTAGATGACCATGCCATGTTCAGAAAAGGGCTTTGTATGCTTATTAACATGTTTGCTAATTATACAATTTTATTTGATGCTGAAAATGGTAAAGACTTTATACATAAACTGAAGGAAAATGATTTGCCGGATATTGTTTTAATGGATATTTCAATGCCTGAAATGGATGGCTACGATACAACTGTTTGGTTAAAAAATAAGCACCCTGAAATAAAAGTAATAGCTCTGAGTACAATGGATGCTGATACTGCCATTATTAAAATGATTAAATGCGGAGCTAAAGGTTACGTTTTAAAAGATGCAGAGCCGGATGAATTGAAACTGGCATTTAATGAAGTATTAAGCAAAGGTTTTTTTTATAATGAATTGGTATCGAGAAAAATTTTAAACTCAATAAATTTATTGGTTGATGAAGACAGCAGCGTAAATAAATTATTGAAATTGAGTGAACGTGAATTGACATTTCTTCAATTGGCATGCAGCGAAAAAAGTTATGCTCAAATAGCTAAAGAAATGTTTGTTAGTGAAAGAACCATTGATGGTTACCGAGATGCTTTGTTTAAAAAACTAAATCTTAATACAAGGGTTGGCTTAGTTCTCTATGCAATAAAAAACGGAATTGTTGTTTTGTAATTTTACTTGATATCCTCGGTATCAAATCTGTCAACCGTTTGAATACCGTTCAGTTTTTTTAATCTGTCAACCAATTCTTCCAATTCTTCTTTATCATGAACAAAAACTTTTACAGTTCCTCTGAAAATACCTTCTTCACTTTCAATAGTTAAAGCAGCAATATTAATTCTCATTTCACCGCTAATTACGTTGGTAATTTTATTAATTACACCAACATCATCCATACCAATAATCTTCAATCCTGTTAAGAAAGAAATTTCTTTATTCTTTGCCCATTTTGTTTTTACCACTCTATGTCCGTAATTAGCCATTAACTGTGCAGCATTAGGGCAATTAGTTCTGTGAATTACCAAACCTTTGCCTGTTGTAACAAAACCAAAAACAGTATCTCCGGGAATGGGGTTACAACATTTCGCTAATTGATAAACAATTTTATCACTGCTTTCTCCGAAAATAATTAACTCACTATCTTTTTTAGAAATCTGTTTTTGCTCTGTTGTATGGTCAACAACATGTGTAACTTTTGGTTTGGGAGCTTCTAATCTATCACCTAAAACCTGAAAGTCGTTTAGCTCTTTTAAGTCAATACTTTTTATAGCAATTTTATATAATAAGTCTAACTGAGAAGATAACTTATAAAAGTGCATTACTTCTTCAATATTACCCGGTGTAAAAGCTGCACCCATTCCTTCCAGCTTTCTTTGCAACACATATTTACCATCATCGGCAATTAATCTTTTTTCTTCGCGTAAAGCATCTTTAATTTTTGTTTTGGCTTTAGCGGTTACAACAAAATTCAACCAATCTTCTGTTGGTTTTTGTTTACTGCTTGTAATAATTTCAATCTGGTCTCCGCTGCGTAGTTTATGGCTGATCGGCACTAATTTATGATTCACTTTAGCACCGATACATTTACTGCCGATAGCAGAGTGTACTGAGAAAGCAAAGTCTAACGCACTGCTGCCTTTAGGCAACATTTTTACATCACCTTTAGGAGTATAAACATAAATGTCTTCAGCAAGAAAAGATGTTTTAAAATCCTGAAGAAAATCCACACTGTCTGTTTCTTGTGTTGCCAATACTTCTCTTATCTGCCCGAACCATTTATCAAAGCGGTCTTCATCATTATTACCTTCTTTGTATTTATAATGTGCAGCCAAGCCTTTCTCTGCAATTTCATTCATACGTTTAGAACGAATCTGTACTTCAACCCATTTGCCCTGCGGCCCCATAACTGTTGTATGCAATGCTTCATAACCGTTACTTTTGGGGTTACTTAACCAATCTCTTAATCTTTCTGTTGAAGGGAGGTATTCATCAGTAATCATTGAATACACTTTCCAGCAATCTTCTTTTTCTTTTTCAGGAGGAGAATTCAAAATAACACGTATGGCAAATAAATCGTATACTTCTTCAAAGGCCACACCTTTATTTTTTATTTTATTCCAGATGGAGTGAATGCTTTTTGGCCTGCCATAAATTTCAAAATCAAAACCGGCTGCCGAAAGTTTTTCTTTTAAAGGTTTGATGAATTCATTAATATACCTGCTGCGTTCTCTTCTTGTTTCTGCTAATTTTTTTGCAATGCCTTTATAAGCTTCAGGCTCTAAGTATTTCATTGCTAAATCTTCCATTTCTGTTTTAATGGAATACAAGCCCATTCTGTGTGCCAGCGGAGCATATACCCAAACTGTTTCAGAAGAAATTTTTAATTGCTTCTCACGCTTCATGCTGTCTAATGTCCGCATGTTATGAAGCCTGTCTGCCAACTTTATAAGAATTACTCTCGGGTCATCCGTTAAGGTTAGTAATATCTTTTTAAAATTCTCTGCCTGTTGGGAGGTGTTAGTATCAATTACATTAGAAATTTTTGTTAAGCCATCAACAATTTTTGCAATCTCAGTTCCAAACTCTCTTTCAACATCATCTAATGTAACATCGGTATCTTCAACTGTATCGTGCAGTAAAGCACAAATAGTACTTCTTACACCCAAACCAATTTCTTCCACACAAATCATGGCAACTGCTAAAGGATGTAAAATATAAGGTTCGCCGCTTTTACGCCTCATGGTTTTATGAGCTTCGGCAGCAATTTCAAAAGCACTGCGAATTAATTCTTTATCTCCTTTTTTTAGTTTGGTACGAAGGCTTCTTAATAATGCACGGTAATGTCGCAGAATTTCTTTTTTCTCCTGTTCTGCATTTAAAGTGTATTTGGTAATAATCGGTTGTTCTACAATATCTTGCTCTTGCATAGTACGAATTTACAAAGAAAAGGTGAGAGGTGAATAGTTATAAGTAGCCAATAAGTGGTGTAATAATGTATTCGGTTTTCGAATTTCGATTTTACATTTCCTGCTTCGGTTTTTACTATTTTCTACCCATTATCTTTACAATCAGTATGAGTGAACAACAGAAGAAAAAAGTTTTTGATTTCTCTTTATTACAACGTGTTTTTCGTTTTGTAAAACCTTACAGAAATTTCTTTTACATAAGCATTGTATTGGCTGTTGTAATGGCCGTATTTGCACCTGTAAGGCCCTATTTAATTCAATTAACTGTAGATAAAGCAACAGGTAAGCATATCATTGTTCCCGAATGGTTGCGTTTGGTATTATTTAATAAAGATATAAGCGGTATTACCGATTTTATTATTACCGTTACTGTTTTTCAGATTGTGTTTTTATTTATTGAAACAGCCATACGTTTTGCCTTCACTTTTATTACGGCATGGCTGGGACAAAATGTTGTGAAAGATTTACGCGTTACCACTTATGAGAAAATTGTCAGCCTTAATCTTTCTCAATTTGATAAAACACCCATCGGTACTTTAACTACAAGAACCATTAACGATATTGAAAGTATTAACGATATTTTCAGTGACGGATTAATACCTATAGTTGCAGATTTATTAACTATCATTTTTACATTAGCAACCATGTTTTGGATTGATTGGAAGCTGACATTAATTGCATTAATACCTTTCCCCATTTTAATTGCAGCAACTTATTACTTTAAAGAAAGTGTAAACAAGAGTTTTATTAATGTAAGAAATGCTGTTGCTGCTTTAAACGCTTTTGTGCAGGAGCATATCACCGGAATGCAGGTGGTACAGGCATTTGCTGTTGAAGACAAAGAGTTTAATAAATTTAAAAAAATTAATAAAGAACATCGCAACGCCAATATCAAAGCCATTTTTGCATACAGTGTTTTTTTCCCGGTTGTTGAAATTGTATTAGCGGTTAGTTCAGCATTATTGGTGTGGCATATTGCCAATCTTCAAATTAATCCCGGCATATTGGTTTCATTTCTGCTTTACTTAAATCAGATTTTTCGCCCGTTAAGAGTTATAGCAGATAAATTTAATGTATTGCAAATGGGTATGATTGCAGCAGAAAGAGTTTTTAAAGTGTTGGATAATGAGGATGTTTTGAAAAATGAAAACCGAAAATTGAAAATTGGAAATATAAAAGGGGCTATTGATTTTGAAAATGTTTCATTTGCTTACAACGAGCCCAATTATGTTTTAAAGAATATTTCATTCAATATAAAAGCCGGTGAAACCATAGCATTGGTGGGGCATACCGGCAGCGGTAAAACTTCTATTATCAGTTTATTAAACAGATTGTACCATATTCAAAAAGGTGCTATAAAAGTGGATGGAATTAATATTGAAGATTATGATGTAGATGTTCTGCGTAAAAGCATTGGAGTAGTTTTACAGGATGTGTTTTTGTTTTCAGGAAGTGTGATGGATAATATTACTTTACGAAATACAAATATCTCACGGGAAGAAGTAATTGCTGCGGCCAAGTTGATTGACATGCACGATTTTATTATGCAGTTACCCAACGGTTATGATTACAACGTAATGGAGCGTGGCAGCACTTTAAGTTTAGGGCAAAGGCAATTAATCTCTTTCATCAGAGCATTATTATACAATCCGTCCATTTTAATTTTAGATGAAGCCACTTCTTCTATTGATACTGAAAGTGAGTTGCTGATTCAAAAAGCTATTGATACACTTATTAAGGGTAGAACCTCTATTGTAATTGCACACAGGCTTTCTACCATTCGCAAAGCCAATAAAATTATTGTGTTAGATAAAGGAGAAATTAAAGAAATGGGTACCCATGATGAGTTGTTGGCACTCGGCGGATTTTACAGTAAATTGCATGAAATGCAGTTTGAAAAAAAGAAAACTGTTTTGGTGTAAAATGAACTCAGCTGAAGAAAATATTACCCTTATTGTTAATGAGCCTCAAACAGAGTTAGACCGTTTGTACGAAAAGGCAGAATTGGACCAATTACGTGAAGCATTAAAACGTACATATAAAGAACGCTTTTTAGTAATGACGAGACTAATGAAAATGAATGAAATGTTCAGAAAAGCTAAAATCACCCACACCCCAACTTCCTAAAATTTAGCAATGGATATTTATAATGAAGAATTTATTTCATTTTGGAAATCATTAAACAAGCACCGAGTAAAGTTTATTATGGTTGGCGGAGTAGCCACTAATTTAAATGGTTATCAGAGAACCACTGATGATATAGATGTCTGGATTGATGATAATTTTGAAAATCGAAATAATTTACGACGGGCATTAAAAGAATATTCTGAAATAGATTATTTTATGCTGGTTGATATGAGATTGTTCCGGGTTGGACGCATTTTAATTTAAACAATGGTACAAGGCTTGATTTTATGATTGACATGAAAGGCTTAGAAAACTTTTCATTCGAAGAATGTTATCAATTTTCAAACAAAGCAGATATTGATGGTGTTATAGTTCCTTTCCTGCACATCAACCATTTAATTATCAATAAAAAAGCAGTTAACCGCCCGAAAGACCAATTGGATGTTATTTACTTAGAAAAAATAAAAAAGCTAAGAGAAGAAGAAGGTTTATAGTAAATAAGAAAAAACTTCAAATTCCAAATTCCAAATTCCAAATTTTCATCTTCATCCCCCTATCTTTGCAGCCAAATTCGGAAATAAACATGGCTTTAAGAAGTGTGAAATCTTTACTGGTAGCGGCTTTCAGCCTTTTTTTACTAACTTTTTCTAATATTGCTTTTGCTTATCAAAACCCTGAAAATGAGCACACTGGAACAGAAAAGCACAAAGAAAAAAGTGAAAGTGATTTTGAGCCTGGTAAGGTAATTATGGAGCATATTATGGATAACCATGATTTCCATTTCTTCGATTATAACGGTCATGCTGTTGCAGCTCCGCTTCCGGTTATTGTTTATGAAAAAGAAAAAGGGTTTTCTTTTTTCATGTCTTCCAGATTTGAACATGGTCATGCAACTTACGATGGATATAAATTAGAAGAAGGTGTAATTAAAGCGGTAAATGCAGATGGTTCTGTTAATGAAGAGGCTAAAGTGTACGACTTTTCAATGACACGTAACGTGGTGCAAATGTTGATTGCTCTTACCTTATTAGTTGTATTATTATTAGGTGTAGCAAAAAAATATAAACAGCAAGGTGCCAAAAAAGCTCCATCAGGATTTCAAAATGCCATTGAGCCTGTTATCACCTTTATAAGAGATGAAGTTGGTAAAAGCAACTTGGGCCATAAGTACGAAAAGTACATGCCTTATTTATTAACTGTTTTCTTCTTTATTTTAATCTGTAACATATTCGGTTTAATTCCCGGTTCGGCTAATGTAACCGGTAATATTGCGTTTACTGCTGTTTTAGGTGTTATCAGTCTCATTGTAATATTATTAAGTACCAACAAACATTTCTGGGCTCATATTTTCTGGTATCCCGGTGTACCAATGCTGGTTCGTTTATTCATCATGTTGCCTGTAGAACTATTAGGCGTTTTCACTAAGCCGTTTGCATTAATTGTGCGTTTGTTTGCTAACATGGTGGCGGGCCACATGATTATTACCTGTTTGGTAATGATGATTTTCATTTTCACTAAATTAACTGTTGGTGCAGGTATCGGTTTTGCTCCTGTGTCAATGGCATTTACCATTTTTATTTATTTAATTGAAATACTGGTTGCATTTATACAAGCTTTCATTTTTACAAACCTTACTGCTGTGTTTATCGGACAGGCATTTGAAGGTGAGCATCATGATGAAGCACATGCACACCACTAAAATTTTTTTATTCAAACAAAAACTACAGGTATGTCTTTATTGAACATTTTGTTAGAAGGTAGCATTGCAAATGCAGGTGCTGCAGTTGGTGCAGGTTTAGCTGCTATTGGTGCAGGTATCGGTATCGGTCAAATCGGTAAAGGTGCTGTTGAAAGCATTGCACGCCAACCTGAAGCTGCTAACGACATCCGTTCAAACATGATCCTTACTGCGGCTTTCGTAGAGGGTGTTGCATTGTTTGCGGTTATCGCAGCTGTATTGGCTATCTTCATTAAGTAATTGAATTACTTACACAACTGCATTCAAAGCACAGGGCAATGGATGCAGTTCTTTTAAAACTTTAGAAACTTTATCATATGCAATTGTTAACTCCCGGTTTAGGTTTGTTGTTTTGGACCTTACTTGCTTTTATTGTTGTTTTTTTAATTTTAAAGAAGTTTGCCTGGAAGCCTATTTTAGCTACTTTAAAAGAAAGAGAAGAAGGTATTGCAGATTCTATTGCAACTGCTGAAAAAGTAAAAGCTGAAATGGCTCAGTTAAAAAATGAGAACGAAGCTTTAATGCAAAAAGCACGTGAAGAAAGAGCTACTATGATTAAAGAAGCTAAAGAAGCTGCTGATAAAATGATTACAGAAGCAAAAGATAAAGCAAAAGCAGAGTACGACCGTATTGTAGCTGATGCCCAACAAACCATTCAACAACAAAAAAATGCGGTATTAACAGAAGTGAAGAATCAGGTTGGTGCATTGGTTGTTGAAGTGAGTGAGAAAATTTTGAAGAAAGAATTAAGCAATAAAACAGAACAGGAAAAATTAATTAAAGAATTAGCAGAAGGAGTGAAGTTAAATTAGTTTAATGTTTAATGTTTGAAAGTTTAAAGTTGTGTTTACAGTTTTAGAACTTCAAACCTTAAACCTTAAACCTTAAACTAAGGAAAGATGCCTAATCCACGTTTAGCACACAGATACGCAAAAAGCTTGATTGATCTGGCAGTTGAGAAAAATCAACTTGAGCAGGTATTTGCTGATATGCAATACATACAGGCTGTTTGTAAAGCTAGCAGAGAATTTGCTTTATTGTTAAGCAGCCCGGTTATAAAAGGTGATAAGAAAGGAAAAATTATTGAAGAAGTTACGAAAGGAAATATATCTGCACTAACTGCATCATTTAATGCTTTATTAATTACTAAAGGAAGAGAAGGAGATTTATTAGAAATAGCTCAGGCTTTTATAGACCAATACAATGATTTAAAAGGTATCAGCAAAGTAAAATTAACTACTGCCACTGCGGTAAGTGATGATATTAAAAATGCTATTGCTGATAAAGTAGCTAAAGAAGCCGGTTTGGGAAAAATTGAATTAGAAACAAAGGTCGATGAAAGTTTAATTGGCGGATTTGTATTGGAGTTTAATAACAACTTGGTTGATGCAAGCGTAGCAAGAGATTTGAGAGAGATTAAAAAGCAGTTCAGTAAGAATGTGTATGTAAAAACAATGCATTAATTGTTTAAGCCTTGCGTTGTGGCGGATTAAAAGAGTGACGGAAATAATGATTGGTGTTGTTGAGTAATGAAAAGAAAGTTGAAGTGTGCGACGCAACAGGTGTTTAATTGAAATACGAAAGACGGTTACATAAAAATAATAATTTTTAATTCTTAATTGAATTTATATGGCAGAAATAAAACCCGATGAGATTTCAGCGATATTAAGGCAGCAGTTAGGCAACTTTAATACTTCGGCTGAATTGGAAGAAGTTGGTACCGTATTACAGGTGGGTGATGGTATTGCCCGTGTATATGGTTTAAACAATGTACGCAGTGGTGAATTGGTGGAGTTTGAAAACGGTGTTCGTGCAATTGCATTGAACTTGGAAGAAGATAATGTGGGTGTGGTATTAATGGGAGAATCTGCTGAAATTAAAGAAGGTAATAAAGTTAAACGTACCGGCCAGATTGCCTCTATTAAAGTAGGTGAAGGTTTAGTAGGCCGTGTTATTAATACTTTAGGTGAACCGATTGATGGTAAAGGCCCGATTGCCGGTGAATTGTATGAAATGCCTTTAGAGCGTAAAGCTCCGGGTGTTATTTATCGTGAGCCGGTTAAAGAACCGTTACAAACAGGTATCAAAGCTATTGATGCAATGATTCCGGTGGGTCGCGGGCAACGTGAGTTGGTTATCGGAGACCGTCAAACTGGTAAAACCGCCATCTGTATTGATACTATCATCAATCAAAAAGAATTTTACGAAGCAGGTCAGCCTGTTTACTGTATTTATGTAGCGGTTGGTCAAAAAGCTTCTACAGTTGCAGGTGTTATGAAAACATTGGAAGATAATGGTGCCATGGCTTACACAACTATTGTGTGTGCCAGTGCTTCAGACCCTGCTCCTCAACAATTCTATGCTCCTTTTGCCGGTGCAGCTATTGGTGAGTTCTTCCGTGATACCGGACGCCCTGCTTTAATTATTTATGATGATTTAAGTAAGCAAGCGGTTGCTTATCGTGAGGTTTCATTGTTATTACGTCGTCCTCCAGGCCGTGAAGCATACCCCGGTGATGTATTCTATTTGCATAGCCGTTTATTAGAAAGAGCTGCAAAAGTTATTGCGAATGATGAGGTAGCTAAAAACATGAACGATTTACCTCCTTCTATTAAACACTTAGTAAAAGGTGGTGGAAGTTTAACAGCCTTACCGATTATTGAAACACAGGCCGGTGATGTATCTGCTTATATTCCTACTAACGTAATTTCAATTACAGACGGACAGATATTCTTAGAAGGTAACTTGTTTAATGCGGGTATTCGCCCTGCTATTAACGTGGGTATTTCTGTAAGCCGTGTGGGTGGTAATGCACAGATTAAATCAATGAAAAAAGTAGCAGGTACCTTAAAATTAGATCAGGCTTTGTATCGTGAGTTAGAAGCCTTTTCTAAGTTTGGTGGAGATTTGGATGCTGCAACCAAGAATGTAATTGATAAAGGTGCCCGTAACGTAGAAATCTTAAAGCAGGCACAGTACACACCATTCTCTGTAGAAAAACAAGTTGCCATTATTTATTTGGGAACACAAGGTTTACTGAAAGAGGTGGCTGTTAAGAATGTAAAAGCATTTGAGGAACATTTCTTAACTGAAATGCAAAATAAATTACCTGATGTATTAGCTGAATTTAAGAAAGGTCTATTGAATGATGCAAGTCTTGCTAAAATGGTTGATTTAGCAAAAAGCTTAGTGCCTCAATACAAATAAGATGTCATTTTAATAATATTGGTAAAGGCCCCGAATTGTTTCGGGGCTTTTTTTGTAAAATAAAATCTAAAAAATAATTTGGTTTATAAAATAAACTACTCTATGTTTGTTCTATCAAAACAAAATTGTTATGAAAAAGGCGGCTCTTACTTCTATTTTTTTATTGCTTATTTCTGTCTTTTGTTTTTCACAAATAAAAATCAGCGGTACTGTAAAAGACAACCGTAATCATATTTTAGCCGGTTCAACTATTACTTTAAAAACAACCTATGATGGTGCTATAAGCGACAGCACAGGATTCTTTTCTTTCAAAACATTTGAAAAAGGCGATTTTATTCTCGAAATAAAAAGTGTAGGTTATAAAACTGTCGAACAAAAAATAACTATTGCTAAAGACCCGATTAATTTAGATTTTTTATTGAAGGAAGAAGTAAACGAACTGAAAGCAGTAACCGTAACAGCAGGAACTTTTGAAGCAAGTGACAGAAAAAAAGCAGTAACTGTTTTAAGTGCCTTGGATGTTTATACAACGGGCGGTGCCAATGCCGATATTACTGCAACAGTAAAAACATTACCGGGTGCTCAACAGGTTGGTGAGCAGGAAGGTTTATTTGTGCGTGGTGGTGCAGGTTATGAAACCAAACAATTTATTGATGGAACATTGGTAAATAATCCATATTACACAAGCGTTCCCGATTTGGCACAACGGGGCAGATTTGCTCCTAATTTGTTTAAAGGAACAGTTTTTACAACCGGTGGTTATTCAGCTTTATATGGCGAAGCTTTGTCTGCAGCATTAATTTTAGAATCAATCGATTTGCCCGATCAATCTCAGGCAACTGTATCGTTATCAACAGTTTTCGTAGGAGCAGGTTTACAGAATATTGCAAAAAACAAAAAATCATCTTATGGGTTTAATTACGGCTATACCAATGTATATCCATATTTTCAGGTAGTAAAACAAACGCCAGACTATTTTAAAGTGCCGCAATTTTATACAGCCGATTTTAACTTTCGTTCTAAAACAAAAAAAGGAGGTATGATAAAATATTATACCACATTTGCCCATAACGATTTGGGTTTACGCAGACCTAACATAGACAGTTCAACTTTAAAAAATGCTTTCGGTTTAAAAAATACTAACTGGTATAATAATGTAAGTTGGAGAGAAAATTTAGGCAATGGCTGGAAAATGAATATAGGCTTAAGTTTCAGTACCAATCATGATGATATTAGTAATCAGATTCAAAATCAGAACAATCAATATGTAACTACAGGCTTGTATTATATTGACAGTACCAACTTTACTTTAAACAGCAGACAGGATTTATCTCAGATAAAAGCTGTATTCGAAAAGAAAATTACAGGCATTAGTGTATTGCGTTTTGGCAGCGAATATTGGTATGCTTACAATAAAAATATTTACGGCAATGCTGCAGGAACAAACTACACTTACATTTTACAAGATCATTTTAATGCTGCCTTTGCAGAAGCAGATTTATACATTACCAACGATATTGCTGCTAAAATAGGCGGCAGATTAGAGCATTCATCTTTACTGAATAAAACCAATATTGCTCCAAGAATTTCATTAGCATATAAAACAGGAAAAGATGCCCAAATGAGTTTAGCATACGGTATTTTTTATCAAAAGCCTGAGAACCTGCAACTGTTTTACAACAGCAATTTGAATTATACAAAAGCTACACACTATATCATCAACTATCAGAAAATGAATAAAGATTACACTTTTCGTGTAGAAGCATTTTATAAAAAATATGATGATTTAGTAAAAACTTTTCCAACCTATAACAATAACGGAGATGGCTATGCACAAGGTGTTGAATTGTTCTGGAGAGATAAAAAAACTATTAAAGGTTTTGATTATTGGGTAAGCTATTCCTACTTAGATACCAAAAGAGATTATTTAAATTACCCGCAACAATTGCAACCATCATTTGCTACGGGGCATACTTTCAGTTTGGTTACTAAAAAATTTGTACTACCTATTAAAACCGGGTTCAACTTTACATACTCTTATGCAACCGGCAGGCCCTACTACGATATTATGTTTAACCAAAGCAGCAGCAAATATGTTATTGCCGATGAGGGAACAACCAAACCCTTCAGTACCTTGGGTTTCAGTATGAACTATGTACCAAGCGTAGGCAAACCTAATGCAAAAACATTCTGGGTATTAGTGGCAAGTGTAACAAACGTATTTAATAATAAATTAATTTATGGATACAGCTATTCTTACAACGGAAAAGTAAAGCAACCTGTAACTCCGCCTGCACCACAATTCTTTTTTATAGGTGTGTTTCTAAGCTGGGGAGTTGACAGAACGCAGGATGCGATTAATAATAACTTGTAAAAGCAGTAAGATTGAAAATACTTCAACTTTCAAAACAATATTCAGCAACCCATAAAAAAATAAATATGCAAAACTTAGAAACCGAAAAAGATAAAGAGCTTTGGAGATTAGCTAAAAAAAGAGCAGCTTTTAAATGGACATTTATCAGCTATATTTTAGTCAACTCCTTCCTGGTAGGTGTTTGGTATTTTACAGACACTGAATATTTCTGGCCTAAATGGTGTATGCTTGGTTGGGGCATTGGCTTGTTAATCCAATTCTTAGAAGCATATTCAGGTAATACTTTCTTTTCAGCCGAAAGTGAATATCAAAAATTAAAACAAAACCAAAATCAATAATTAAATCACCGGTAAACTTAACATTATGAAAAAAATAATTTTTCTTTTAATTGTTGCAACAAATTTCAGTTTCTCTGTATTTGCACAATCAGATAGATATGTTGGTGCAATGGCTTCAACACTACAAGAATTCGGTGCAGCCAAAACAGCCGAAGAATTTGCAGCGGCTGAAGCAAAGTTTGAGCGTATTGCAGATGCTGAAAAAACACAATGGTTGCCTTACTATTATGCAGCATTGGTAAAAGGCAGAATGGCTCAACAAGGTATGGGTGGAGATGCTGATAAAGTAGCAGACGATGCTCAGGCTTTATTAGATAAAGCAGCAGCATTATCTCCCAATAACAGTGAAATATTTTGTGTAAAATATATTATTATAACAGCCAAACTATTAGTAGACCCTCAATCGCGTTACATGCAATATATGGGTCCTATGACAGAAGCCTTGGAAACAGCAAAGAAAGCAGACCCAACTAATCCACGCCCCTACGCATTACAGGCAATCGGTTTAAAAAATACACCCGAACAGTTTGGCGGTGGATGTACACCTGCAAAACCATTGGCACAAAAAGCATTGGATTTATTCGGCAGTTTTAAACCTGCTTCTCCCTTAAACCCTAATTGGGGTAAAGAAATGGTAGAAGGTATTATTAAAGACTGTAAATAATTCTTATCAATCTCAGCACCATTAAAACTACTATAATGGAAAATGAATTTTCACCCGAAGAAAGTCTGCGTGTTATTCAATCAATGATTAATAAAACAAAAAACAACGCAGCCAACGATGCTTTCTATTTTTTGTTTTGGGGCTGGCTAACTTTAATTATTTGCATTATACAATATGTTTTAATGGTGTGGGTTAAATACCCGAAACATTATTATGCGTGGAGTTTAATTTGGGTGGGAGTTATCTACTTTGTTATTCATTCAATTATAAAAAAAGATAAACAAAAAGTAACTACTTACATGGATGAAAGCATGAAGTTTTTATGGATTGGTTTAGGCATTACTTTTTTGGTTTTAGGTTGGATATGTGCTTTTAATAAATGGGATAATTGCTTTTGTTTATTTATTATGTTATATGGTGTTGGCACATTTGTTTCAGGATGTTTATTAAAGTTTAAACCATTTGTATTTGGTGGCATTGCTGCGTGGATTATTGCATTAATTGCTTCAACAGTTAATTACGAATTACAATTGTTACTTACTTCATTAGCATTGCTTGTAAGTTATATTGTACCGGGCTATATGCTGAAGTTTCGTTTCAGAAATCAAAACAATTAATTATGGAAGAAGAAAAAGAATTATCAGAGCAGGAAAGCCTGAAGCTGATAACAGAAATGATACAGAAAGCCAAAGGCGGTTTTCATGAAAATGGCACCAGTGCTATATTATGGGGCAGTGTAGTATCTATCGCAGGTTTTATTTCTTTTACAGAAAATTATTTTCGTTATTACATAGGTTTTGATATTTGGTTAATTGTGTTAGCGGCTATTATTCCGCAGATATTTATTTCTATAAAAGAAAACAGAAATAAAAAAGTTGTAAGCCACGATGAAAAATTTATGGATGCTACCTGGCTGGTGTATGGCATCAGCATATTTGCCTTAATGTTTTACATAAATGTTGTTCCTTCTGTAAGTGAACATTTCATTGCTGATTACGATAAAAGTCAATTACTTATTAAAAACCTGCAAACCGGAGCAATACAGAACTGGAAGCCTTTCATCTTCGGGCAATCATCATTATATCTTCTTCTTTTTTCTATTCCAACATTAATTACAGGTATTGCAAGAAGATTTAAACCCATGTTATTTGGCGGATTACTTTGCCTGGCATTATTTATAACCTCATGCTATACAACCACTATGTGGGATATGTTGTTAATGGCATTAGCCGGCATATTCAATTGGTTAATTCCCGGTATTATTTTACGTTCACGCTTTTTAAAAGGTAAGAACTGCTGATGTTTGCTGAATTAGATCCGATATTACACTCGCAACTTCGCCTGGCAGTAATGAGCCTGCTCATTGGTGTTAAAGAGGCGGAATTTATTTTTATAAAAGAGAAAACCAACGCAACTGCGGGTAATCTTTCTGTACAAATTCAAAAATTAAAAGAAGCAGGGTACATTGATGTGGTGAAAGAATTTAAAGACAACTATCCCAATACCACCTGTAAAATAACACCTAAAGGCATAGATGCTTTTGAGGCTTATGTAAAAGCTTTACAGCAGTATTTGCAGGTAAAGTAATATTTGTTTACTACTAAGCAGGCTTAATATTAGAAGCTTGTTTTCCTTTCGGGCCCTGCGTAACATCGTATTGAACTTTTTGTCCTTCTTTCAATGTTTTAAAACCGCCCATATTTATTGCGGTATGGTGAGCGAATAAATCTTCACTACCATCATCCGGTTTAATGAAACCAAAACCTTTTGTGTCATTAAACCATTTTACTGTACCTGTTGCCATAAATTAAATTTCAGGGAATGTACAACTTAATAAACCCTTGGGCAAATAAATAAGCATAATAATGCTTAACGCCTTTTTTCTGCTTCATAAATCCTTACCTTCGCTGCCTTTAAAACTTAGACAGGATAAGGTTTTTATGAGTAAGAAGTATGCTGAATTCAGCGGATTGAATTTGCCCGCAATAGAGAAAGAAATCCTTGAACAATGGGATGAGCATAACGCTTTTGAAAAAAGTGTTGAACTGAGAGAAGGTGCAACACCCTTTGTTTTTTATGAAGGTCCGCCCAGTGCCAATGGTATGCCGGGCATACACCATGTTATTTCAAGAACATTGAAAGATTTGGTTTGTCGCTATAAAACCATGCAAGGTTTTCAAGTGAAGAGAAAAGGTGGATGGGATACGCATGGTTTACCTGTTGAATTAGGTGTTGAAAAAGAATTAGGTATTACCAAAGAAGATATAGGCAAGAAAATTTCTGTTGAAGCATACAACCAAAAATGCCGTGAAGCGGTATTGCGTTATAAAAAAGAGTGGGACGATATAACTAAGAAAATGGGCTATTGGGTTGATTTGAATAACCCTTACATCACTTTTGAAAACAAATACATTGAAAGTTTATGGTGGATTTTAAAACAACTGTACAATAAAGATTTGTTGTATGAAAGTGTAAGTATTCAACCTTATTCTCCTGCAGCAGGAACAGGTTTATCATCACATGAATTAAACCAGCCCGGCACTTATAAAGATGTGAAGGATACGAGTGCTACTGTGATGTTCCGCCTCCCCAACCCCTCCGAAGGAGGGGCTAACGAAAACCACCCAACCGTTCAAAAAATATTTGAGGCCATAAATAATTCGGTTTTTAAAGTCCCTTCTTCGGAGGGATTTAGGGAGGCTGTATTTTTCTTAGCATGGACAACAACACCTTGGACGTTACCATCAAACTTAGGATTGACTGTTGGAGGAAATATTGATTATGTTTTGGTGAAAACTTTCAGCCCTGTTAATCATCAACCCATCAACGTTATTCTTGCAAAAGCTTTACTGCATAAGTATTTTAAAGTTGAAGGTGAGAATGCTGATTTTGAAACTTATTCAGCCGAAAGCAAAATTATTCCTTATAAAATTATTACAACACTTAAAGGGAAAGAGTTAGAAGGAATAGAATATGAACAACTACTTCCTTTCGAATCTAATACAACAGATAATCCCAATGCTTTTAAAATTTTATTAGGAGATTTTGTTACCACAGAAGATGGTACCGGTATTGTTCATACTGCACCGGCTTTTGGTGCAGATGACTATAAGGTCGGTAAGAAATATGACATTGGTATTTTAACCATGGTTGATAAACGCGGTAAATTTTTACCCGGCATTAAAGATGGTGTGTTTTTATACGGTGAAGAATATGTAAAAGAAGCTTACTTAACCGATGCAGAAAAAGAAGTGGAGTTTCAAAGACAAAAACAAATTTTAGAAGCCAACGGTAAAGTAAAAGAATTAAAAAAATATTTAAGTGTTGATGATAGAATTGTGTTGAAGCTACAGGAAGAAGGCAAATTGTTTAAGAAAGAAAAATACGACCACAACTATCCGCATTGCTGGAGAACTGATAAACCTATTCTATATTATCCGTTAGATGCATGGTTTATTAAAACAACTGCATTGAAAGACAGAATGGCGGAGTTGAATAAAACCATTAACTGGAAACCGAAATCAACCGGTGAAGGTCGCTTTGGTAATTGGTTAGAAAATATGGTAGATTGGAATTTGAGCCGTTCAAGATATTGGGGAACGCCGCTACCGGTTTGGAAAACAGAAGATGGTGATGAGCAAATTTGTATTGGAAGTGTTGCTGAATTACTACAGGAAATTGAAAAAGCAGGTGAATTAAATAAATCCGAAATCCGAAATCCGAAATCATATATTGATTTACACAAACCATTTGTTGATGATATTATATTGGTAAGCCCGAAAGGTAAGCCAATGAAACGTGTGGCAGATTTAGTAGATGTTTGGTTTGATAGCGGTGCTATGCCTTATGCACAACAACATTTTCCATTCGAGAATAAAGAACTGTTTGCACAGAACTATCCCGCAGATTTTATTGCTGAAGGTGTTGACCAAACACGTGGGTGGTTTTATACGTTGCATGCCATCGGTTCATTAATAAAAGAAAGTGTAATTGAAGAATTGCAAAAAGCAAATCTTCCCACAGATAAAGTTGATGGACGTGCTTATAAAACCGTTGTGAGCAATGGATTGGTGTTAGATAAGAACGGAAATAAAATGAGTAAGCGTTTGGGTAATGTGGTGAATCCGTTTGAAACGATTGAAAAATATGGTGCAGATGCAACACGCTGGTATCTCATCACCAATGCATCACCCTGGGATAATTTGAAATTTGATATCGCAGGCATTCAGGAAGTACAACGTAAATTCTTCGGAACATTATACAATACCTATCAATTCTTTGCATTGTATGCAAACGTTGATGACTTTGCATTTGAGCAGGATTATATTCCATTAAATGAACGGCCTGAAATTGACAGGTGGATTTTATCTTCTCTCAACACTTTAATTAAAAAATGTAATGAAGCAATGGATGATTACGAGCCAACCATTGCAGGAAGATTGATTGAAGAATTTGTAGATGAACATTTAAGCAACTGGTACGTTCGTTTGTGCAGAAGAAGATTCTGGAAAGGGGAATATGAAGCAGATAAAATTGCTGCTTACCAAACATTGTATGAATGCTTAGAAACTGTTGTAAGATTAATAGCACCTATTTCTCCATTCTTCAGTGATGCCGTATTTAAAAACTTAGAAGCAGTAACAGGTAAATTCAAGGCAGCATCTGTACATCATGTGGCTTATCCGAAAGCTAATGAAGCAGCTATAGACAGCGATTTGGAAGAAAGAATGCAATTGGCACAGGATGCTTCTTCATTAGTATTATCACTTCGTAAAAAAACAAACATAAAAGTTCGTCAGCCTTTACAGAAAATATTGATACCTGTTCTGAACCCGCAAATGAAATTGCAGTTAGAAAAAGTAGAAGATTTAATTAAGGCAGAAGTAAATGTAAAAGAGGTAGCCTACATCACCGAAACAGAAGGCATTATCAAGAAAAAAGTAAAAGCCAATTTCAAAGTTTTAGGTAGCAAGCTGGGGGCTAATATGAAAGAAGCAGCTAATCAAATTGCCAACTTCAATCAACATCAAATTGCAGAGCTTGAACAAAACGGAAGTATAGAAATCGAAATTCGAAATTCGAAATTCGAAATTTTATTAAATGATGTTGAAATCGCTGCCGAAGATATACCCGGCTGGAGCGTAGCATCAAAAGGCAGTTTAACCGTTGCATTAGATATTACTATTACCGATGCCCTTCAGAAAGAGGGTAATGCAAGAGAGTTAATTAATCGTGTACAAAATATAAGAAAAGAAAGTGGTTTTGAATTGACAGACCGTATATTCGTGCAAATACAGCAGGATGGCTTGCCAACAGACATTCAAAACGCTGTAAATGATTTTAAAAACTATATTTGCGGCGAAATTTTGGCAGATAACATAGATTTCTTGCCTGTTGTAACAAATGGTATTGAAATTGAGGTTAATGATGCTCTGCTGAAAATAGCAGTAACAAAAAAAGGATAATTGAGTATGGCAACAAAAAAACCAGCTCCTAAAAAAGCAGCAGCCAAACCCGCAGCTAAAAAACCTGTAGCCAAACCTGCACCTAAAAAGGCAGCTAAGCCTGTAGCTAAAAAACCGGCTCCTAAAAAAGCGGTTAAACCTGCACCTAAAAAGGCAGCTAAACCGGTAGCTAAAAAGCCCGAGCCTAAAAAAACAGTAAAACCTGTTCCGGCAGCAGTTTCAAAACCTGTTGCTAAAAAAACAGAGCCTGCCAAGGTTGCTAAACCTGCACCTAAAGCTGTTACAGCTCCAAAACCTGTAAAACCTGCTAAAGAAGAAAAGCCGGCTAAAGTTATTAAGCCAGCCAGACCTGCAGCAAAACCTATAAAACCAGTAGCAAAAGGTTCTAAAGTAAGCGGAATAGAAAAAGCAACTACTGTAATACCCATGAAACAGTTGCCAGTAAAGAAAAAAGAAGAACCTGTTAAAGAAGTAAAAATTCCTAAAACATCAGTAAAAACAAGTGTTCCCTACACACCGGGATATGTACCAATGGAAAAGAGAGAAGCAGAAAAAAAATCGAACGGAGAGCCTTTAGTTAGATACAGCGATGCAGACTTAAATGAATTTCGCGATTTAATTAATAAGAAACTTGATTCAGCAAAAAGAGAGTTGGCTTATTTACAGGGATTAATTACCCGTAAAGATGAAATGGGCGGAGACGAAAGTGAAGGCAGATATATGACGATGGAAGATGGAAGTATGAGTATGGAACGCGAACAATTGAGCCAAATGGCAAGTCGCCAGATTACTTATATTGACCATTTGGAAAAAGCAATCATGCGAATTGAAAGCAAAACTTATGGTATTTGCAGAGTAACAGGCAAATTAATTGATAAAGCCCGTTTACGTGCAGTGCCTCATGCGACGTTAAGTTTAGAAGCTAAGTTGGGTTTGGTTAAACCAAACAGCGGAGAATAAATTTTCTTGCATTAATTATATTGACGAGAGAAGCATTGCTTCTCTTTTTTATTTATAGGAAGTTGACAGAAAACAGGGTATTATTTTCTGCGATATCTGTGCATTCTGCGAAAGCAGGAAATTATGATTTTAATGAAAACTCCTGTGCAGCCGCTTTTCGGGCAGGAATCCAGGCAGCTACTATGGCTATAATTAAAACGGTAACAACAACCAATACAAAATCTGAAATACTCAACTTTACAGGATAATAATCAATAATAAAACTGCCGCCTGTAAGTTTTATAAAATGAAACTGCATCTGTAAATAGCAGATAATTGAGGCTAATATAATTCCGCTGATGCCGCCAACAGTTGCCAATAAAATTCCTTCTGATAAAAATATAGATTGAATTTTTTTATCTCCTGCACCCATTGCTTTCAACACTGCAATATCTTTTTGTTTTTCAATTACCAACATGGTTAATGCACCGATAATATTAAACGCTGCCACAACTAATATTAAAGAAAGTATGGCATAAATAACCCATTTCTCAATATTCATTACCATGTATAAACTTTGGTTTTGTTCATACCTTGTTTGTACAGCGTAATTGCTTCCCAATAATATTTGAATATTCTTTTTTACATCATCACTCTTTGCAGTTGTTTTTATATCTACCGATGTGTATTCATCAATATTTAAATCAAGCATAAACTTTACAAAAGCCAGATTGGTAAATACATATTTATTATCAAAATCCTGTTGTACTAAAAAAGTACCTGCTGGCTGTAAAATATATGCACTAAGGTTTTCAATGCTTGCAATATTTTTTGCTTTTCTATCAGGCAAATAAATACTTACAGGTGTTAAACTTCTTTCAGCATCAATACCGGCAGCATTTTCAACACCTGCACCCACTACTAATTTGGGGTTTTGTATATTGCCTAAAGCAAAGCTTCCCCTTGCTATATGTGCAGCAATATTGCTTGTATGTATGTAATTATTATCAACTCCTTTTACATAAACGATTGCCTGATTTTCTCCGTTAACTAACAACGCTTTTTCTTCTGCAACCAAACTTAACTGGTCAACATAATTAACAGCTTTCAGTTGATTAATCTGTTGGGGAGTTAGTGTGATGGTTTTTCCTTTTACCGGACTGATTTTAATATCAGCATAAAAATCAGCATATAAACCTTTTACTAAATCTTCAAAACCATTAAACACACTTAATACAATAATTAAAGCAGCAGTGCCAACAGCAATGGCTATAACACTTATTCTTGCAATAATATTAATGGCATTAGTTGTTTTTTTAGATTTAAAATAACGCCATGCAAAAAGTAAGTTCAAAGTTTCAAGTTTCAAGTTTCAAGTTTATTGCTTCATAAACTTGTAATTTTTGTTTTACTCTCCTTCAGGGGTTGTAGGCTTAATTTGTTTAAACAATTCTTCCATTTTAAATACATGATCTAAAGTATCATCAACAAAATAATGAAGCACAGGTATTCTGCGAAGCTGATGTTTTACTTTATCTGCCAGCAGTTTCTTTATTTCCCATGTTTTGTTATCAATTAATTTTAAAGCAACTTCAGGCTGTTCAATCTTAAATAAGCTTACATAAATTCTCGCTTCCAGCAAATCGGGCGTTACTTTAACTGATGATATAGAAACCATACCGCCTTCAATCATATTTAAGCTTAACTTTCTGAAAATAACATTCAATTCTTCCTGCAAAACCGCAGCCACTTGTTTTTGACGTTTTCCTTCCACCATATAATTTATCTTTACGGCTGTAAAATTAGCAGTAATAACAGTAGCAGCACGTTATTTGTTAAGCCTTGCTGCCACTAAATAAATGTAATGAAAAAATACGCAAGAATATTTCGATACTTACAACCATTTAAAACCAATATCGGCCTTTATTTATTGTTTTCTGTTTTATCAATTGTTTTCTCTTTAGTTTCATTCGGAGCTGTTCCTTTTTTTGTGAAAATGATTTTTAGCCCTGATAAAATTGCTGTTAAAGCACCGCAAAATTTTTTCAGTACTGATGAGGTAAACTATCAGTTAAGTTTGTTTATACAGGAACATGGAAAAGATGGCCCCCTATTGGCTTTGGGCTTAATTTGTATTTTAATTATCGCATCTACTTTTTTTAAAAACGTTTTTTATTATCTGTCGTTTTATGTGTTGTCGCCAATGAAAATGTCGGTTGTTACCAAACTTCGTTCAGACATTTATAATAAGTTGCTTCAATTGCCGATAGGTTATTTTACCGAGCAGAAAAAAGGAGATGTAATGAGTCGTGTAACAAACGATTTAACTGAAGTTGAAACATCTGTTGTTGGTACAGTAGAAGGGTTAATTAAAGACCCGCTTAACTTAATCATCATTTTAATTATTCTTATTTCAATAAGCCCGAAACTGTCTTTAATGTTGTTCGTGTTTCTTCCTTTAACAGGGTTTATTATAGGAAGAATAAGCAGAAGCTTGAAAAAAAACTCTAATATTTCAGCCATCAAATTAGGCGAAGCATTAAGTGTTTTAGATGAAACATTAAGCGGTTTAAGAGTAATAAAAGCTTTTAATGCTGAAAGAATTTTAAAGCAAAAATTTGAAACAACTAATCAGGAGATTTTTTTAATAAGAAACAAAATACAGATTAGAAGAGACCTTGCTTCTCCGTTAAGTGAATTTCTTGGTGTTACTGTGTTGGCAGGTGTTTTATGGTTTGGTGGTCAATTGGTTTTGGGTGGTAATGCAGGCGGTTTAGATGCAGAAGGTTTTATATTGTATATCGTTTTATTTACGCAGGTAATCAACCCCGCTAAATCATTATCTACTTCATTTTATAATATGCAGAAGGGTAGTGCTGCCATTCAACGCATTGAAGAAATTTTACAGGCACCTGTTACCGTTGATGAAAACAGTAATGGCAAACAAATTCAATCGTTCAACCAATCTATTGAATTTAAAAATGTTTCTTTCAGTTATGATGATATAGCGATTTTGAAAAATATCAATCTAACAATAGAAAAAGGAAAAACCATTGCATTGGTTGGCAGCAGCGGTGCAGGAAAAAGTACATTAGCAGATTTGGTTCCCCGCTTTCACGATGTTAGTTCGGGTGAGTTATTAATTGATGGCATCAACATTAAAGATTATTCATTGCACAGTCTTAGAAACCTGATGGGTATTGTAACACAAGAACCTATTTTATTTAATGATACCATTGCAGCCAACATTGCATTAGGCAGTGCCAATGCAACACAAGCACAAATTGAAGAAGCGGCAAAAATTGCGAATGCACACAATTACATTATACACAAAGAAGAAAGTTACCAAACAAATATTGGGGATAGAGGAAGTAAGTTAAGTGGCGGTGAAAGACAACGTTTAACTATTGCCAGAGCTGTTTTAAAAAACCCGCCGATATTAATTTTAGATGAAGCCACTTCATCATTAGATACAGAAAGCGAAAAATTAGTGCAGGATGCTATTAATAATATGATGCAAAACCGCACCAGTATTGTAATTGCACATAGGTTGTCAACTATTCGGCATGCAGATGAAATTATTGTTTTGCAAAAAGGAGAAATTGCAGAACGCGGTACACATGATGAACTGCTCAATCAAAACGGCATCTACAAAAGATTAGTAGATATGCAGGAGGTGAAATAGAATAAAATCAGGGAGTCAATTTCACAAGCAGTAAAAACTACCACCTATTTACTTCATACTTTCTTATTTACAGAAAGAAAATCAGTTTACCACTTTATCTGCACAACAACTGCTTGCAAAAGCTTCAGGTTTGGCTTTAAAGGCAAAGCCCATTCCCAAAATATAACCCATGGCTTCTTTTAATGCATCATTACTTTTAAAGTGCGGGTTGGTATTAATATCGGCATGTACTTCCATATCAACACCAAATTCAATAAACAGGTTGCAAAGCTCATAAGCAATTTCAATACTTTTAGCTACTTCAACCAACATTCTTTCTTTAATGTGATACTTGGTTTTTGTTTTCTCGTTATGAATGTACATGAAGCCACCATTGTGTTCACGTAAGAAAACAATTACAGTTGCAAACTCTGTGTCATCGCCTTTTACCTGACTGTCAGTGCCAATACAAACTTTTAATTTAATGCCTTTCTCCGTTTCGCGTTTAATAGCTTCTGCAACTGCATCTTTAATGGGAAGGTTAATGGGTTCTCCGTTAAATTTTCTCCAACGCATATTATAAAGGTTTTTTGAAGTTACAATGTAAACAGCATTCAACGTATTACTTTATTATTAACACTGTTAATAACCAGGTTGTTTAAATTTTTATTGAACCATCTTTTAACTATCAATTAAGCAATAGTTGTCCAAAGGACTCCTTTGGAGCGTCGCACCTGCCTACTGGCAGGCAGACACTTGTACGTGCTGTTCATTGTGCAGCAATAAAAAAGCCATCACAAAATGTGATGGCCTTAAAAGTTGTTTCGGTAATTATTTAATAGTCTCCAATTGTTTCTGGCAACTGAGCCAATGCTTTTGCCAATTGTTCATTATTGGGTGCAATACCATGCCATTCGTGGTTTCCCATCATAAAATCAATGCCATTGCCCATTATGGTTTTCATTAAAATACAAACTGGCTTTCCATTTCCTGTTAAGCTTTTTGCTTTATTTAAACCATCAACCACAGCTTGCATATCATTGCCATCCATTTCCATTACTTCCCAGTTAAAAGCGAGAAATTTTTCTTTCAAACTTTCCAAGCCCATTATTTTATTGGTCGGGCCATCAATCTGCTGACCATTATAATCAATAGTAGAAATTAAATTATCAACCTTATGATGAGCAGCAAACATTATCGCTTCCCAGTTTTGACCTTCATCTAATTCACCATCGCCATGCAATGAAAAAACAAAACGGTCATCTTTATTTAGTTTTTTGCTTAAAGCTGCACCAATAGCAACGCTCATTCCTTGTCCTAATGAACCGCTGGCAACTCTTACACCCGGTAAATGTTCATGCGTTGTTGGGTGGCCTTGTAAACGTGAATCTATTCTTCTGAAAGTAGACAATTCTTTTATATCAAAATAACCCGCTCTTGCCAAAACAGAATAAAATACAGGAGATATGTGTCCGTTTGATAAGAAAAATACATCTTCTCCAACGCCATCCATAGAAAAATTGCTGCTGTTATGCTTCATAATATTAAAGTATAAAGCAGTTAAAAATTCTGTACAGCCCAAAGAGCCACCCGGGTGACCACTTTGTACAGCATGTACCATTCTAACTATATCTCTTCTTACCTGAGTTGCAATATCTTTTAATTCGGCAACTGTATGCATATTTTTTTCGTTTGAAGCAGCAAATGTAAGTGCAAATTGCTTCTATAAGAAATGATAACTCCTTTGCTTGCGATAATATTTATTATGTTATTGTTAGATTCGAGCGTTTTTTATAGTTGAAGTAATTGATGTAGAAAATAATTGCTATTTTGCAGCAACTTTATAACCCCTTCAGAAACTTAAAAGCATTATCCTATCCGTGTAAAACTGTAAAATTTTATCTATGGAGTCTATTATTATCGGGGGAATTTTATCTTTTATTTTAACCTTTTATTCTATTCCGGCTATTATTAATATTTCCAGAATAAAAAAATTGTTTGATTATCCTGATGAAAGAAAAGTACATGTTAATCCTATTCCGTCATTGGGCGTTGTTGGTATTTTCGGGGGCTTTGTTTTGGGGATTCTTTTGGCTGCAGATATTTCATCAATAAGCCAGCATTTTCAATACTTTATAGCTGCATTTATCATTATATTTTTTCTTGGAGTAAAGGATGATATCTTAGTGATAACGCCCATTAAAAAATTTGTAGGTCAAATTGCAGTTGCATTGCTGCTTATGTTTAAAGCAGGGGTTGTGATAAATAACATGCACGGTTTCTTAAACTTTAATATTATTGACCCAACGTTCAGTTTTTTTCTTACAATTTTTACAATAACAGTAATTACCAATGCTTTTAATTTAATAGACGGTATTGATGGTTTAGCAGCTATTCTTAGTATCATTTCATTATCTGCCTTTGGCGTTTTCTTTTGCTTGAATAACGATACTTTTTATGCAGTACTGTCTTTTTGTTTTGTAGCAAGTTTACTGGCATTTTTAATTTATAATTTTCAGCCTGCTAAGATATTTATGGGCGATACCGGCTCAACACTAAGTGGGTTATTAAATGCTATTCTGGTTATCAGGTTTATAGAAACAGCCGAAAACTCATATTTAATACCGCATCTGTCATCACCTGCTATGGGATTTGGAATTTTATTAATTCCTATGTTAGATACTTTAAGGGTATTTGGTATAAGAATATTACATGGCAGAAGCCCGTTTTCTCCTGACAGAAATCATTTACATCATATTTTGTTAGACAGAGGCTTCTCTCACAAAGCCATTACACTTACACTTGGTGCTTTTGCAGTTTTATTTATTTTACTTTCTTATGTAGCTCTGCCTTTGGGGACTACTAAAGTTATTCTTTTACAGATTATTCTTTTTTTTGGCGGTATTTATGCATTACATGCAACAAAACCAAAACCTGTTTTAAGAGTTGTTGGTAATGATGAAGATGATATTACAAATGCAACATTTGTTGAAAGAATCAGCCAGGTAAGGTTTGCAAAGAATGAAAGAAAAGCTGAAAACAATTAAAATTTCCCTTACACTTTTTTAGATTGTTTATTTAATTAGCTGCATTAGATTTGCTGCCTGTAAAATTTTATTATGCAGGAAGAAGTAGATTTAATTATTGAAGACGCAGCCGATAGCATGAAAAAAGCTATTGCACATTTAGAGGCAGAATTAGTTAAAATAAGAGCAGGTAAAGCAAGCCCAACAATGTTGGATGGTATTTCGGTGGATTATTATGGAAGTCCTACTCCCATTAATCAGGTAGCTAATGTAAATGTATTAGATGCCAAAACAATAAGTATTCAACCTTGGGAAAAACCAATGTTGGCAGCAATTGAAAGAGCTATTATGCAGGCAAATATTGGTGTAACCCCTCAAAATGATGGTGTACAGATTCGGTTATATCTTCCGCCGTTAACAGAAGAAAGAAGAAGAGAATTATTTAAGAAAGCAAGCGGAGAGGGAGAGAATTCTAAAGTTGCTATAAGAAACATCAGAAGAGATGCTATTGAGCAAATTAAAAAACTGCAGAAAGATGGCTTAAGTGAAGATGCAGCTAAAGACGGTGAAAAAAATGTACAGGAACTAACAGATAAACATATTGTTTTAGTTGATAAACACTTAGCAGCTAAAGAAAAAGAAATGATGACTGTATAATATCACTCATTATTTTAAATTATTCAACATCCCTTTTCCTTTTTAATGAAAAGGGATTTTTATTGGCGGTAGTATTTACAATATAAACTCCTAATATTATTATTAATAAGCTAACAACTATTTGTACAGTAATTTTTTCGTTTATTAATAAACCTAACAATACAGCTACCACCGGAATAGCATAAGTAACCATTGTGGCAAATAATGCTCCTGCTGTTTTTAATAATCTGTAATACAAAATAGTTGCTACAGCGGTACCCATTATACCCAATAAACAACCGGCAGATGTACTTAACAAAAATGCTGTTTGAGTAAATTGAAACTTAAAATAACCTGTAAAAAAGAGAATCAGTAAGCAAGGAATAATTAATATACCTAATGCAACAGAAACAATATTTAATGAGCCGATTTCTTTTAAATGTTTTCCAACAAAATTGATATTGATACCATATAAAACTGTTGCAACTAAAATCAGCAGGGAGTAAGAAATATTTTTAAAATCAATTTTTCCCCCGCCTGTAAATAATAATATCAAGCCAATAAAGCCGATAATAACACCTATAATTTTTCGCGGGCTTGATTGCATATTAAAAAACATAAACCCAACAATAATAGTAAACAAAGGGGTGAGTGCATTTAATATGCCTGCAATAGAACTATCTACTTTTATTTCGGCAACGCAAAACAAAAATGCCGGAATAAAATTACCGATTAAACCGGAAAGAATAACAGCAACAACTTTATTACGCGGTATTTGTTTCCATGCTTTAATAATAAAAGGAAGTAAAACAATACCTGCACTGGCAATTCTTAATGCAGCTACCTGATAAGGTGAAAGTACCTTCATACCTTCCTTCATTAAAATAAAAGAACTGCCCCATATTACAGATAATGCAATAAATAAAATCCAGTTAATAAACTTCATTTGCAGGTTTAGCGTTTAAACAAAGATGAATTATTTTACGCTGAAAGCTTTTGATTATTCAATAAAGTTTTTATTTTCAAACTTCAATAAAAAAATAATTTTATGGGAATGATAAAAGAATTTAAAGAGTTTGCTATGAAAGGCAACGTAGTAGACTTGGCTGTGGGTGTTGTTATTGGTGCTGCTTTCGGAAAAATAGTAAGTTCATTCATTGACGATGTAATTACGCCACTCCTTTTAAAACCGGCATTAAAAGCTGCAAACCTTACTAAACTTGATGAACTAACTGTTTTCGGTACAGTTAAATATGGTTTGTTTATTTCAGCCGTTATCAATTTTGTAATAGTCGCTTTTATTCTTTTTCTTTTAATTAAAGGTATAAACAGAATGAAGAAAAAAGAAGAATCTGCTCCTGCACCTGCTGCACCGCCTGAACCCTCTTTAACAGATAAGTTGTTGATAGAAATAAGAGATGCTTTAAAAAAATAAGTACTACCATAAAAGATTCCGGTACAATTGTGCGTTGATTCGGCTTCGCTCACTACAGTCTCACAGGCGATGCTATAAGTACTGAATATGGTGTCAAAAAAGTATTCTTCACATCCCGCCAAATGCAGGCGGGATGTTTATTTTGGTGGATAACTAAACTTCTGTTTAACTTATAATTCCTGCCTAAATACCTTTATTTGCAGATAAAGTTTTTTGTGTGAATACAACAACGTATCAAATTAAATTAGAGCAGTTTGAAGGCCCTTTCGATTTATTGTTATTCTTCATTGAAAGAGATGAATTGGATATTTACAATATTCCTATTACCAGAATAATCAAGGACTTTTTAGATTACATACATACACAGGAAAAACTGAATATTGAATTAAGCAGTGAGTTTATTTTGTTTGTATCAACCTTAATGAGAATTAAAGCAAAATTGTTATTACCCCGCAAAGAATTAGATGCACAAGGAAATGAAATAGACCCACGCCAGGAATTAGTTGATAAAATTTTAGAATATAAGAAGTTTAAAGAAGCAGCCGCTAAAATGGCTGAAATGGAAGCTGAACGTTTATTGATGGTTAAACGTGGTAACCTGCAAAAAGAATTAAACTCAATTGGTGAAGAAGCCGGCGAAGGCACAGAAATTCAAACGATTACTTTATTCAAATTAATGAAGGCTTTTGAAAAAGTAATGCAGCGTGTACACGACCGCCAGAATAAACCCGTACACACTGTTGTTCGCTACAACTACACAATGGAAGGCAGCAGGGATTATATGACTGAATTTGTGAAGCGGGAAAAAACAGTTTCGTTCGAAAAAGTTTTTGAAGTTTGTGAAAACCGTATTCATGCTTTGTTTCTTTTCTTATCTATGTTAGAATTAACGCAACAGAAATACATGAAACTGTTGGTGGGTGAAGGAAGGAATAATTTTATTATTGAATGGAATGATAACAGAGAAGAAGATTTGCAGTTTGCAGGTAATGAAGTTGAACGTGCAATGGAAGAAGATACACAACCGCTAATTGAAGACGGTGAAAGTAACAATGATTTTAACCCACAGTTGAATTAATTATTTCTCACAGAAAACGCTGATAACACAGATTCGTTACTTATAAATCCACATACAAACAGGTTGTTTTGTTTTTAGTAAATATTGCTCCTGTAACGTTTTTAAAAAATTTGGAGATACTGTTGGGCAACCTAAACTGTTACAAATAAAATCAGGATACACTTCCTTATCAGGAACACAACTATGAGCATGTAGCACAACAAAACGGTTATAAGCATTGCTGTTGCTTGTATCTAAGCCATACAATTTATAAGCCAAGCCAAATCTGCCGTAATAAGATTCACCAATTTTATACCTGCCCTGCGAACTGCAATAAGAGTTAAGCTGATTAGAAAACTTTACTTCTTTCTGATAGAATAGAGATGAAGAATTGCCATGTGCAACTAAACCTGATAATAACACAGAATCCTTTTTAAAACTGTAAACAAAAAATCTGTTTTTGCCATTGGGAATATTCATATCTATTAAAAAGCACACAGAAGTATCAAAGTGGCTGCTTTTACAAAATTGTTTTAAAGTTATTGCGTGATTTTTAAGGGTAACCAATGTGGAATTATTATTAATTTCTTTTTCTGTAAATGTTTTTTTATGAGATGAAATAAGCGTAAAGCTTAAACAGAAGATACAAAGCAGAATTGATAATAGTTTGCTCATGCTTTGTTGATGCAAACAACAGTTGTTTCCATAAAACAAAAAAACCATTCACTTTAAAATGAATGGTTTTAACAAATCAGTTTGTATATTAACCGGCAATTGAAGTAGTTATTTTTACTTTATCATCTACTAAAACCCTTACTGCTGCTGCAATGGCTGGTGCATCATAACCACATTCTGCATGTAATTCTTTTGGTGTGCCGTGTTCAACAATTCTATCAGGAATACCTAACATTTTTACGGTGGCTTTGTAATTATGTTTAGCCATAAATTCTAAAACAGCACTGCCAAAACCGCCAACAATGGTTCCGTCTTCAACGGTAATTACTTTATCGTATTTATTGAATACTTCATGTAATAAATCTTCATCAATCGGTTTTACGAAACGAATATCATAATGAGCTGGGTTAATACCTTCTGTTCTTAATTCACGAATGGTAGTCTGTACAAAATTGCCCGGATGGCCTAAAGAAAGTATCGCTACTTCTTCACCATCTTTTATCTTTCTTCCTTTACCTATTTCAATGGCTTCAAATGCTGTTTTCCATTCAGGCATAACGCCCTCGCCTCTTGGATAACGAATTACAAAAGGATATTTAACCGAATCTAATTGCGATGTGTACATTAAGTTTCTTAGTTCCTGTTCATTCATCGGCGAAGCGATAATCATATTCGGAATGCAGCGGAAATAAGCAATATCGTAGCAACCGTGATGTGTCGGGCCATCATCACCCACCAAACCTGCACGGTCTAAACAAAATACAACCGGTAACTTTTGTATAGCTACGTCATGTACTACCTGATCATATGCTCTTTGCATGAATGATGAATAAATATTACAGAAAACTTTCAAGCCTTGTGTAGCTAAACCTGCACTTAAGGTAACTGCATGTTGCTCACAAATGCCAACATCAAATGCACGGTGTGGCATTTTCTCCATCATAAATTTTAATGAGGAACCGCTTGGCATAGCCGGTGTAACACCCATTATGTTTTCATTTTGCTCAGCCAATTCAATAATAGTATGGCCGAAAACATCCTGATACTTAGGTGGCTGCGGAGCTGTATGAGTTTTCTTAAAAATTTCGCCTGTTACTTTATCAAATAAACCGGGTGCATGCCATTTGGTCTGGTCTTTTTCAGCCAAAGCATAGCCCTTTCCCTTTGTTGTAATAATGTGCAATAATTTAGGGCCGGGAATATTTTTTAAGTCCTGTAACGTGTCAACCAATTTGGTAATATTATGTCCGTCAATAGGACCGAAGTATCTGAATTTTAATGCTTCAAACAAATTACTGCTTTTACTAACCATACCCTTCAAACCCGCTTCCAGCTTGCTGGCTACATCTCTGCTGAAGTTTTTCCCCGCAGGTAATTTTCCTAATAAATTCCATACCTCATCTCTTACTTTATTATAAGTAGGGCTGGTGGTAATATCTGTTAAATATTCTTTTAATGCACCCACATTAGGGTCTATACCAATACCATTATCGTTCAGAATAACTAATAAATCACTATCGGCAACACCTGCATGGTTCATAGCTTCAAAAGCCATTCCTGCTGTCATACTTCCATCACCAATAATGGCTACACTTTTTCTGTTTTCACCTTTGTATTTAGCGGCCATAGCCATACCCAAAGCAGCAGAAATAGAAGTAGAAGAGTGGCCTACACCAAAAGTATCATATTCACTTTCGCTGCGTTTAGGAAAACCGCTGATGCCTTTATATTTTCTATTGGTAACAAAATTATCTCTGCGACCGGTAAGAATTTTATGTCCGTATGCCTGATGACCTACATCCCATACCAATTGGTCGTAAGGAGTGTTGTATATATAATGAAGAGCAACTGTTAATTCCACCACACCAAGACTTGCAGCAAAATGGCCGCCATGTACACTTACCACATCAATAATATACTGACGTAATTCATCGCAGACCTTATATAATTCTGCCCTGTTGATTTTTTTTAAATCATCAGGATTATTTATTGATGCTAATAACTTACCCGGTAAAATTTCCATGTACACTCTTTTAAACGGTTCAAAAATACTATTTTGCTGCCATGCGTTGCCTGAATATCTATAAACATACGAAATTGGCTTTTGTTTTAAGCAGTAAAAAGCATATTTCGCCAAATACCAAGCTAATTTGCCACTAATCATATAAAAGCCTTTATGGGCTTAAACTGCTGTTTACATTTGTATAACATGAGAAGTAAAATTTCAACATATTGGTTATGTCAGCTTGCAGGATGGAGTGCTTATATTCTTGTTTGGACTTTTTTTTATTTTTCCATCCGCACCAAATCCAATCCTAATTTCTTTCCTAATTTATTTACCGAAGCTTTATGCGGGTTAATTACAACACATATAATGCGGTTGGTAATTTCCTGGGGTGGTTTTGTAAATAAAACTTTATTGAAGCAAATACTTTCATTGGTATTTATATCTTTTCTTTTTGCTTTCATATTTGCTTTTGAAATGATATGTGTTGAAAGACATTTCGGTTGGGAAAATGAAGCAGTAAAAGGTTATTCCATCATCAACCTTACAATCCGTTCTTCAGTTTTTACGTTCCTTTACATGTTAATCTGGAATTTAATTTATTATGCTTATCATTATATTCAACGCAGCAGAAAAGAACAGATTGACAGAATAAGGTTAGAAAGCTTAGTAAAAGAATTAGAATTAAAAACAATAAAATCTCATATTAATCCGCATTTCATTTTTAATGCATTAAACAGTATTCGTGCATTGGTTGATGAAAACCCTGTTAGAGCCAGAACTGCCATTACAGAATTAAGTAATATTTTAAGAAGCAGTATGCAGGCTGAAAAATTAGAAACTGCACCGTTTGAAAGAGAATTAAATATTGTAAAAGATTATTTAGCTTTAGAACATATAAGATTTGAAGACAGGCTAAGGGTTGAATATATTATTAACGACCAAACATTAGATACACATGTTCCGCCAATGATGTTGCAAACCTTAGTTGAAAATGCTATTAAGCATGGCATTAGTAAAATGAAAGATGGCGGATTGATAAAGATTATTGCTGAATTTAAGAATAATAATTTTGAATTAACGATTGAAAACACTGGTGAACTGAATGGTATTGCAAGTAGTGATGGATTTGGTGTTGCAAGTACACATAACAGGTTAAGTATACTGTACGGTAACAATGCAACATTTGAATTGAAGCAAATTAATGATGCCACCGTTCAGGCTAAAGTTATCATTCCACTAAATAATAAATAACGCAACATGAGTATTAAAGCCATTATTATTGATGATGAAAGGCTTGCCCGCAATGAATTAAAAAAATTATTACAGGAGCATGCCGATATTGAAATAGTTGAAGAAGCTGCCAATGTTGATGAAGGCATTGAAAAAATAGAAACCTTCAATCCCGAATTAATATTCTTAGATATTCAAATGCCCGGTAAAACCGGATTTGATTTATTGGCAGAAGTTGAAAAAGCACCTAAAGTAATTTTTACTACGGCTTATGATGAGTATGCTATTAAAGCTTTTGAAGTAAATGCTTTTGATTATTTATTAAAACCGATTGAGCCTAAGCGTTTAGCAGATACGATTGTTAAACTAAAAGAAGAATTAGAAAAAGAAAAAGCCGGATTGAATGGTGCCAACAGAGGCCCACTTACAGAAAATGATCAGGTTTTTGTAAAAGACGGCGAACGCTGCTGGTTTGTAAAACTGCATGAGATAAGATTGTTTGAAAGCGTTGGTAATTATGCTAAAGTTTTCTTTGCCAATAACAAACCACTTATTCTTAAATCTTTAAATGCATTGGAAGAAAGGTTAGATACCAAGATGTTCTTTAGAGCTAACAGGAAACATATTATTAATTTAAGATGGATTGAAAAAATTGAACCATACTTTAACGGGGGTTTATTAGTTGAATTAAAAGGTGGTGAAAAAATTGAAGTTAGCCGCAGACAAACGGTTAAGTTTAAAGAAATGATGAGTCTGTAAAATTTTGATTACTATATTTATTGTGCCACGCAAAGCGTGGCACTTCTTATTAAATACAAACACACATGAAAAAGATAATTGTAATTGTTGGAATTTTCTTTGCATTAATCACTGTTCAGGCACAGGATATTAATAAAATAATTAATGCTGCTGAAGTTGAAAGAATTGAAAAAACACTATCGAGCGATGAAATGCAAGGCAGAAGAACATTTACACCGGGTATTGCAAAAGCTTCAGCCTTTATTGAAGCTGAATTTAAAAACATCGGCTTACAATATTGGAAAGGATTAAATAGTTATAAGCAGGAATTTTTTATGGTAGAATCTGTAAATAACAGTGCTGCCGTAAAAATTGATGGACAAAATATTCCCGATAGTTCCATTGTTGTTTCATCATTTCAACTAACAGCTTCTCTTACTGAAAAGAATACAGAAATAATAAGCGTTACAGCAACAGATGATTTCAGAAAAAAATATACTGAAGCAATGGCAAGTAAGAAAAATTTATTGGTATTGGTTGATGCGTCTTTTAATAGGTATGCAAAAATTTTAAAAAGCAGGCCGCAATCAAAATTTGAGCAACCTGAAAACAGTATTGTATTTGTTTTCGGTGTTGCTAAAGCAACTAATTTTTCAATTCATTTAACCAACACAATAAACAAAAAACCTTTGAATAATGTTGTTGGTATTCTTCCGGGAAAAACAAAGCCGAATGAATATGTAATCTTCTCCGGCCATTACGACCATTTAGGAATTACCAAACCTATAAACGGAGATTCTATTTATAACGGTGCCAACGATGATGCTGCAGGAAGTACGGCTGTTATTATGTTGGCTAAATATTATAAAGCACTGAATAATAATGAACGTACTTTAATTTTTACCACTTTTTGTGCAGAAGAAATAGGTGGCTTTGGTGCTCAATACTTTTCAAAACAATTTAACCCTGACCAGGTAGTTGCCATGTTTAATATTGAAATGATAGGCACAGAAAGCAAGTGGGGTAAGAATTCTGCTTATATAACAGGTTATGAAAAAACTGACATGGGTAAGCTATTGCAAAGTAATTTAGAAGGAAGCGGTTTTACTTTTTACCCCGACCCATACACCACACAAAATTTATTTTACAGAAGTGATAATGCAACCTTAGCAAGATTAGGAGTGCCTGCACATACCATATCAACCTCTAAAATGGATGATGAGCCTAATTATCATAAAGTAACAGATGAAATCGGAACATTGGATATGAATAATATGGCTGAAATAATTAAGTCTATAGCAGTTAGTGCAAGAGGTATTATCAGCGGTAAACAAACACCAACAAGAGTTGATACAAGTAGTTTGAGATAACAAAAGATGAAAGGTGAAAACAAAAACATTTTGACTTTTAACTCTTCACCTTTCATCCTTATTCTTCTATATACACTCTCTTAACTCTTTGGCTTATGGATGTCATTATTTCATAAGCAATGGTATTACACCATTTTGCAATTTGTTCAACAGGTAAGTTAGCTCCGAAAATTTCAACACTATCTCCTTCTGTAACATTTGGAATATCAGTAATATCAACCATTGTCATATCCATACAAACATTACCTATAACAGGTGCTAATTGATTGTGAATCATCACGAAACCGCTGCCATTACTCAGTTTTCTGCTAAAGCCATCTGCATAACCAATACGAATGGTAGCAATTACACTATCCCTTGTTACCACTCCTTTTCTGTTATAACCGATGGTTTCACCGACTTTCACTTTTCTTATTTGAGCAATAGTTGTTTTTAATGTTGCAACTGTTTGAAGATTTAATGATTGATTACTATCAACGCCATACAAGCCGATTCCTAATCTTACCATATCATACTGCAAAGCTGTATGTCTTGATGCTCCTGCAGTATTGGCGATATGCTTTATAAAATTATATCCTAAAATACTTGTTGCAGTTGAACAGAAATTTTCAAACAATTCAGACTGATGTTTAGTAAAGCCATCATGCTCTGAACTTTCGCTTGCCACTAAATGACTGAATATGCTTTTTACAAAAACAGAATGTTTGTTTTTTATTTCACTGAATAATATTGAAGCATCTTCTGGCTCAAAGCCCAAACGGTTCATTCCTGTATTTACTTTTATATGAACAGGAAATTGCGTTATACCTTGTTGATTCAGATAATGATGAAATGAATGATAAATGCTGAAGGAATAGATTTCTGGCTCCAAATTATAATCAATCAAAGCATCAAAACTTTCTTCATCAGGGTTCATAACCATTATGGGTAATGTAATGCCCGCATTACGTAAGTCAATGCCTTCATCTGTATAAGCAACTGCTAAATAATCTACTTTGTGAAACGCTAAAAGCCTTGCTATTTCTGCACTCCCGCTGCCGTAGCTAAAAGCTTTAACCATTGCCATTGTTTTAGTTGCAGGCAGTAATTGTTGCTGATAGATTTTTAAATTATGTGCTAAAGCAGAGAGATTAATTTCTAAAACTGTCTGATGTGTTTTTTGCTCTAACCATTTTGCAATTTTTTCAAACGCAAATGTCCTTGCACCTTTTAATAAAATATAACTGTCTTTAAAAAAGCTATGCGTAATCTTTTCTAAAAATTCATTAGTTGATTGAAAGAATAATGATTGGGTAAACGAAGAAAATAACGTTTGATGTTTATTAATGCTATCACCAATACCTATAAAAATAGGTACGTTATGATGTGTTAATGTAGCAGCAACTTCAGTGTATAGTTTTTTATAATCAGTAGATGATTGTAATATATCTGAAAGAATAACAATCTTTTGTTTACTGCCCGCCTGCTGCTGTAAATAATCTAACGCTATATGTAAAGAAGAAATGTCGTTGCTGTAACTATCATTCAACACATAAGAATTATTTACCGCTTTTTTAAGCTGCATACGCATTTCAACAGGCTGTAATTGTGCAATACGTTTATTTATTTCTTCAATACTATAATTCAATAACAATAAACAGCAAATACAGTTGATGCAATTTTCAACTGAAGCTGCATCTGTAAAAGGAATACTACTTTGAAAAGATTGATTTTTATAATTAAATGAAATGGTTGTTTGGTTGATATCTTTTCTTTCACTTTCAATAAACAGCGTAGCATTTTTATTTATCCTGCTCCATGAAAATTTTTCTGCTTCTGTATGTAAGGTTGTATTTGCTACTATTTCTTTACAATAAATAATTTGTTTGCAATGATTAAAGAGTTGCAATTTCTCTTCCATCTTTTGTTCTTTACTTGTAAAGCCTTCGCCATGTGCTTCGCCAATATTGGTTAACAAACCGATTGTTGGTTGAATAATTTTTTCAAGCTTACTCATTTCATCAACAGTAGAAATACCGGCTTCAAAAATGCCTAAAGTATTTTCTTTGTTTAGCTGCCAAACACTAAGCGGTACGCCTATTTGAGAGTTATAACTGCGTGGACTTCTTACAATATTATAATCCTGTTGCAGCAATTGATTCAGCCATTCTTTTACAATAGTTTTTCCATTACTTCCTGTTATGCCTATAACAGGAATATGAAATTGTGAGCGATGATGAGCAACTATTGTTTGCAGTGCATTCAGTACATTATCAACAAAAATAAAATTGGTATTTGTATAAGAAGATGCATCAAAGTGTTTTTCAACTATAAAATTAAAAACTCCTTTCTCATTTAATTCTTTAATAAAAGAATGTCCGTCCCTTCTGTTACTGTGTAAGGCAAAGAACAATGATGTTGAAGGAAAAATAATTTTACGACTGTCAATTAATAAATGTTCAATTGTTGCATTTGTACTGATTTTATTTTCAGCATGTAGTATGTTAACAATATCATGAACAGTGTATCCCAAGCATTATTTCTTTTTAATAACAGATAGCAGCATTGAACTGCCGATGCATAATAAAATAACAACTAACGAACCTATTACCTGTACATTTTTACTGAACCATTCATTAATCCAATGCTCACTTAACATTTTTAAACCTATTATAATTAAAACAACTGCAATACCTTGTTGTAAATATTCAAATTGATTAACTGCACCACGTAGTAAAAAAAATAAACTTCTTAAACCTAATACTGCAAAAATGTTAGAAGTATAAATAACTAAGCTATCCTGCGAAATACCCATTACTGCAGGAATTGAGTCTAATGCAAAAACCAAATCTATTGTTGCCAACATAATAACAACAACAAATAAAACAGTATATTGTTTCTTTCCGTTTGTTTTAACGATGTATTGACCATTGCCGTCACTTGAAGTAAGCGGCAATATTTTATTTAAAAATTTGTAGACTTTATTTTCTTCAGGTTTAAATTCTTTTTCTTCTTTTTCAATAAACATTTTATAACCTGTAATTAAAAGGAATACACCAAAAATGTAAAGTATCCAGCTAAACCTTTCAACCAATTCAACACCAACTGTTATAAAAATTATCCTGAAAACGATTGCCATTAAAACCCCTACCAGCAACACTCTTGAGTAGTATTGTTTTTTTATTTTGAACGAAGTGAAGATGAGTACAAAAACAAAAATATTATCAATACTCAAACTCCATTCCATTAAATAAGCACTGAGGTATTGTAATGCAGTTTGCTGAGTTTCTTCAATTAATAAAAAAACAAAAAATCCTAATGCCAATATTACCCAGAACAGGGTTTGCCACAATGCTGCTTTTATTGTGATGAGTTTGTTTCTTTTACTTACTAAACCCAAATCGAAAACGAGTGCAGCTGTTAAAACAATTCCGAATACCAGGTAAATAAGTTGATGAGACATTATTGTAAATATTACACAACAAATATAAACTGCTTAAGCTGCAAATTTTTTTCTGCGTTGCCATTGCAGTGTTAAGCCTAATACAGCAACTAATAAAACAGGTAAACCTATATTAATTATTTGCCATAAAGTTTTAGTTTCCTGCAGTTTGCTTTTATTTAACAGGCGAAGCGTAATTTCTTTATTTCTTGTTTGCATAATACCGGCATTACCTACTAAATAATCCATACAATTAATAAAGAAATCTTTGTTGGCAAAAGTATATTCTTCAAATTGTTGTGTGCCCATTGGCAGTGTTCCTTTGCTTTCGGTAATTACATTCGTAACCAAATCACCATCACTTACAATAATTTGCTGTGTAGGTTTTGATGCACTGAGAAATGCCGAACCCGTAAGCCTTTCAACTGAATCTTTCATTTCAGTAGTAAAACGATTGGCATATAATGAATTGAATTTTCCTTCTAATAAAACTGCAACCGGTACATGGCTTTTATTGAAAGATTTTAAATCATCTTCATTCGCTACACTTTGCAAACTAACCATAGCAGGCGTACCTAAAGTTCTGCTGCTGGTGTCGCTTGATAAAAGAATTGTTTTATTTATACCCGTTGATTTTACGGTATCAATTGATGAGGGAAAAACACTCAACACAAAATCTAAGTTTTTTGAAATGGGATGATTTGACGGAGAAGTTAATAAAGGATAATAAGGAAACGGAACCCTTTCTATTTGCGGCTTTCCACCGGATGAGCCAACAACTAATGGTTGTCTTGCACAATTCAAATCCTGTAATAAGTCCGGGTTAATGCGAACACCATATTTAAATAAAATATCATCTAAATTTAAACCCTTATCATAAGCAACAAAATCACTTTTCTTTCTAACTAAGCTATCAAAAGATGCTTCTAACTTATCTATAAACCAAATAACTTTTCCACCCTGCATTACATATTGGTCAACCTTAATTTTTTCCTGCTCTGTAAATGCTTTAGATGGTTTAACAATCAATAATGCTTTAATAGTATCGGCATTTAAAACACCGATATTCAAATCCAACACAGCAAAACGATAATTGTTTCGCATTATATCAAACAAATTTCTTACAGAGGGATTCAGCGGTTCATCATTACCTGCAGCGTAAGCAACGATAGGAAATTCAGTTTTAGTTAATTTGTCAATCGCATCATCAAACTTAAATTCTAATAATGCTTCAGAATTATTCAGTGTACTTTCTTCATCAAATCCACTCTTGCCGCTCATTAAATCAACCGCATACATTTTTTCATTCGTCTTTACCAATGCAGCAGGAAAAATTAATCTTTCTGTTTGTGTTTCTTCATCTTTCTCTTTAATCTGGTTATTAAATGGTTTAATGCCCAATCTTACCAAACTATCGTACAGATTGAGTTTGGCAGAATCACTTAAACCTTCTCCCGGCTTATGAATAATAAAATGCAGTTTGCCTTTACTGTAATCTCTGTATTCATCCAATAGTTCTTTGGTAGCGATTTTCAGTTTCTTAAAACCACTGCTTAATTCACCATCTAAAAAAACTTCTACTTCAATATCTTCTTTTAAATTACCCAACATTTCTTTCGTAGCAGTGCTTAGTGTGTATCTTTTTTCCTGCGTTAAATCAAGCTTTCCGAATTGATAAGAACGGATAACAATAATAATAACTGATAGCAGTAATAACCACAGCAACCACCATTTGCTTTTTAATATTTTATTGATGAACAACATGCTTAACGCTTCAATAAATTTTTTTGAGTAATGAAAAGAAATAAAGCGATCACCACTAGGAAATAAATAATATCTCTTGAATCTATTACACCTCGGCTGATACTTTTAAAATGAAAATTGATACCAATCATTTCTGTGTAATAATCCCAACCACCTTTTAATACAGGCAGTTTACTTAATGCATCAAAGCCTTCAAAGAAAATAAAGCAAACAAAAGCTCCGGCAATAAATGCTACTACAGTATTGTTTGTAAAGCTACTGCTGCAAATGCCGATAGCTGCAAACACTGCACATAATAATAACAAACCAATATAACTTCCTATTGTGCTGCCAACATCAATACCACCAATATTGCTTAACGATTGTAAGCAAACAGCATAAATAATGGTTGGAATTATTGCTGTAACAATAATTAAACAAGCTCCGAAAAATTTTCCTAAAACAATTTGTGTATGTGTTAATGGCCAGGTTTTTAATAACTCATAAGTGCCGGCTTTGTATTCATCTGCCAGACTACGCATTGTTATGGTTGGAATGAAGAATAATAAAATCCAGGGAATGGTTAAGAAGAATGGATTTAATGAAGCATAACCGAAACCGAATAATGATGTTGAAGGGAATACAAAAAAGAATAAACCACTCAGCAAGAAAAAAATAATCAATGAAATATAACCCGTAAGGTTACTGAAGAAAAGGCTCCATTCTTTTTTGCAAATCATCCACATGTGCCAAAACTAACAGTTATTGTTTTTGATTGAATGTTTACCCAATTTATTTTAATAGAAAACCTGTTAAACTTTTGCTCGCTGAATACACAGAAGCCGCAGAAGATTTTCCGTGTATTCAGCGTTTTCTGCGAGAGAATGATTTTTTCGGTTTAACCAGATTATAAGAATCATCTATAAAACTGAAAATCTGTTTGGCAGATAATTCACCGTTGATGATAATGGTGTTCCAATGCTTTTTATTCATATGATAACCGGGAATAACAGCAGTATATCTTTCTCTTAATTCAATAGCATCATCAGGATTACATTTAACGTTGAATTGTAACGGCTCACTATCCAAACTCAATAACAGAAACACTTTGCCGTTTACTTTAAAAACCAAAGTTTCCGGCCCGAAGGGTAATGTTTCTTCTGCATCGGGTTTGTTTATTGCATACTGCCGTATTTGTTCAATATCCATTTATATCTTCTTGGTTTGTTTGTAACCGTTCTTTAAAAGCCATTGTAATACTTTATCTCTTTGGTCGCCCTGCACTAAAATTTCAAAACCTTTAACGCTGCCACCCGTTCCGCAATAATTTTTTAATTGTTTACCTAATGTTTCGGCATCTGTTGCTGTACCGATAAAATTTTCAACCAATGTTACAGCCTTACCGGCCCGTTGTTTGGTATCTAATTTTACTTTTAATTTTTGTTGTTCGGGAGCTAATGTGTTTTGAACTTCCAGCGGTTCTTCTTCAAAACTAAAATTGGGATTGGTACTGAATACAAAACCGTTTTTATCTGCTTTATTCTTCTTGCTCATAACCTTAAACTTTTAAATTGTGCAACATTAAACTGCAATGCTTGCCTTCAAACTTAAATCTACACTCTGTGCCTGATGAATTAAACCGCCAACACTAATATAATCAACACCTGTTGCAGCATAAGATTGAATATTATCTAAATTAATTCCACCGCTGGCTTCTGTTTCAAAATTGCCTTTAATTATTTGTAATGCTTCAGTAATTTGTTGCGGCGTAAAATTATCTAACATTATTCTGAAAACCTTTCCTGTGGCTGTATTACAAACAATCTGTACATCTTCAATACTTCTTGTTTCTACTTCAATTTTTAAAGAAAGATTATTCTGTTGAACATAATTGTAAGCTTTGTTAATTGCTTTTTCCAAACCGCCGCAATAATCAATATGATTGTCTTTCAACATAATCATATCATATAAACCGAATCGGTGATTAATACCACCACCAATTCTTACAGCTTCTTTTTCAAGCAAACGAAAATTGGGTGTAGTTTTTCTTGTATCCAGCAGTTTGGTATGATAACCTTTTATTTTTTCAGTGAACTGATGTGTTAAAGTTGCAATGCCACTCATACGTTGCATACAATTCAATACCAATCTTTCGCATTGTAAAATGGTAAGAATACCTGCTTCCACTTCAAAAGCAATTTCTCCAAATTCCATTGTATCCCCATCATTTTTTAATTGCGTAAATATTGAAGCTGGTTCAACCTGTTTAAATATTTTTTCGGCAACAGCAACCCCTGCTAAAATGCCGTTCTGTTTAATTTTTAAAACAGCCTTTCCTTTTTTATCCGCATCAATACAACTTAAAGTACTATGGTCGCCATTACCAATATCTTCTTTCAAAGCATTTGTTATTAATTCTTTCAGCTTACTGTTAAAATCGTTCATTCACAATTATTGAAATGTAAAAATAAAAAAGGGCTTCCTTTTACAGAAACCCTTTCTTACTTAAAAAACAAACTAATTAATTCTGATAGAGGTAATAAAGTGTTTACCATCTTTATTTTTTAGTAATAATGTTACATTAAAAGGTTTTGCCTTACCAGTCATTTTACCGGCAATGTACATAATTGAGCCAGATTCTCTTTGAGAAGCGGGTTCAAAACCGGTAATGGCATTTTCATCAAAAAAGCCTTTTAATGCAATGGTAGCCTGCGTTTTGCTGATGTCTTTAATTTCAGATTTTCCGGGAAGTGTTAAATCAATCAGGTTTTCAAAATAATTAGAAACAGCGGTAGCATTGGCTTGTTTAAAAGCATTAATAATGTCGTTTGTATCGCTTTGGGCATTCACTTTAAAAGAAAAAAGTGCAATGTTTATAACCAAAAGCGAAATAATCTTTTTCATTGTATTCATTTTATTATAAGAAGTCTAAAAACATGCCAAATTGAATATCTCCCAGTGCTCATTCAAAATATACGAACAAAATATAGCTTGCCGAATATGCAGAACTCTCGGAATATCATCTTTCAGCATATTCAGCGGTCTCTACGGGAAAAGTACATCCGGATAGTTTTGCATGATTATTTAAAATTAATGTGTTATACCGAAATAACAAATGATGTAGTTTTACCGCATGAGTAAGAAAGCCCTTTTAATTATTATGGATGGCTGGGGGTTAGGTAAAGTAAAATCTGCCGATGCCATTCAAAATGCAAACACCCCTTTTGTATCTTCTTTATACAGTAAATATCCTAATACAACATTAATAACCTGTGGGGAATTGGTTGGCTTACCCGATGGGCAAATGGGCAATAGCGAAGTTGGCCATTTAAATTTAGGTGCCGGAAGAATTGTTTATCAGGAATTGCAGAGAATAAATGTTGCTATTAAAGATGGAAGTTTTGCAAAGAATGAAGAGTTGCTGAATTCCATTCAATATGCAAAAATCAATAACAAGCCTTTGCATTTATTAGGTTTGGTTAGCGATGGTGGTGTACATTCTCACACAAGCCATTTAAAAGCTATTATTGATGTTTGTGCAGCACAAGGTTTAACCGATGTATTTATCCATGCATTTACAGATGGAAGAGACTGCGACCCCAAAAGTGGTTTGGGTTTTATAAAAGACCTGCAAAATTATTTACAGGGAAAAACAGGTGCTATTGCAACTATTACCGGAAGGTATTATGCAATGGATAGAGATAAACGTTGGGAAAGAGTGAAGCTAGCTTATGATGCATTGGTGCATGGTATCGGCGAGGAAAGCAATGATTTATTAAAGAGCATCGAAGCATCTTATGCAAATGGTGTTACAGATGAATTTATAAAGCCGATTATCAATTCACAAATCACTACTCTCGATTCACGAATTAAAGAAGGTGATGCAGTTATCTGTTTTAATTTCAGAACAGACCGTTGCAGAGAAATAACACATGTGTTAACACAGGAAGACCATCATGAACAAAACATGTATAAAATGAATCTGCATTATACTACTATGACGGAGTATGATAAAACATTCAACAATGTGCATGTGATTTTTGAGAATGATAACCTGAATAATACATTAGGAGAGGTAATTGCCAATGCAGGTAAGAAACAAATCCGCATTGCAGAAACAGAAAAATATCCGCATGTAACTTTCTTCTTTAGTGGGGGAAGAGAAAAAGAATTTGATGGTGAAACAAGAATTTTAGCCGCTTCACCAAAAGTGGCTACTTACGATTTACAACCTGAAATGAGTGCCTTTGAATTGGCTGATAAATTAGTCCCTGAAATTGAAAAAGGATATGCAGATTTTATTTGCTTAAACTTTGCCAACACAGATATGGTAGGTCATACAGGCGTTTTCAGTGCAGTTGTAAAAGCTGCTGAAACAGTTGATAAATGCGTTGAAAAAGTGGTAACAGCTGCATTACAACAAGACTATATTATTTTCTTAACGGCAGACCATGGCAATGCAGATTATATGATTAATGAAGATGGAAGTCCGAATACGCAACACTCCTTAAATCCCGTTCCGTTGTTTGTTATAGATAATGAATGGCATGGAACAGTAAAGCCGGGTAAGTTGGGAGATATTGCACCAAGTATTTTGCATGCAATGGGGTTAACTATTCCGAAAGAAATGACCGGCGATATACTTATCAATCCATAAACTGCTTATCATGATTAAAAAAATCTTATTGGCATTATTGGCCGTATTCATTATTATTCAGTTTTTTCGTCCGCAAAAAAATATAGCTGAAGGTGTGCAGGTAAACCATATCAGTAAGCTATACCCTTATCCGGATAGCGTTAAAACTATTTTAGCAAAAGCCTGTAACGATTGCCACACTAATAACACACGTTATCCCTGGTATAATAATATTCAACCTGTAGCATGGTGGTTAAACAATCATGTTAAAGATGGTAAACGCCATTTTAATATTGATGAATTTGCAAGTTACCGTATTGCAAGGCAGTATAAGAAATTAGAAGAATGTATAGAACAAGTGAAAGAGGGCGAAATGCCTTTAAGCTCTTACACTTTAATACATAAAGATGCAATATTGACAGATGCAGAAAAACAAACTTTATTTAGTTGGTGTAATGCTGTAAGAGATTCTATAAAAGCTAAATATCCTTCGGATAGTTTAGTGTTGCCAAAGAAGAAGAAATGAGTTTTTTAAAATTTGATTAATGTATTTGTTGCCAAAAAAATCATTTTCAACTTTAAAAAATCTTCATCACCCCAAAATGTATTTTGATATTTTTCAATAACTTCTAATGAAGAGTTTGGATGCGGAATGCAGAAATATTGGGTACTACCGCCACTATTAGGAGTATAAATTATCATATATGCGGCGATAGAATTATTCGTTGTTCTGATTAGTTTTTTAATAGTAACACTTCCCAAAGAAAATCTTTTATTTCCTATGTCCGAAAGCTTATAACCGACCTTTGAATCCAAGCCAGATTCAATTTGCACTTTATAGCCTTTCGTAACATAATTATATTCATCTAAGCTTGTCTGAGCATTTAAAATAAAAGGAAGAAAGAGGATAATTAGTGTGACTACTTTTTTCATATTACTTTATTTGAATTAAAAATAATAAAAAAAGTAATAGTAGTGAGGTAGATTATCATCGGAATAAGATTCTAAATAATTTATCTGCATTGAAGAGATTAATATCTTCGCAAATCATGCAAATAAAGTCAGCCAAATATCTAATCTCATCACCATCATTTGATAAATGCCCCAAGCCCGATAAGCCTGAATATGCTTTTATCGGAAGAAGTAATGTAGGTAAGTCATCATTAATTAATATGTTGATGAATCAAAAGAGTTTAGCTAAAACTTCGGCACAGCCGGGCAAAACACAATTGATTAATCACTTTATCATAAACGATACATTTTTTATTGTTGATTTACCCGGTTATGGTTATGCAAAAGTGTCGCAAAGCAGCAGAAGGCGTTGGGAACAGATGATTGAAAATTATTTGCGTAAAAGAGAAAATTTAGTAAATGTTTTTGTATTAATTGATGCAAGGCATGAACCACAAAAAATTGACCTGGAATTTGTAAACCAACTCGGTAAGTGGAATGTGCCTTTTGTTTTAGTATTTACCAAAGCAGATAAAGAAAAACCAGGGGCTGTGCAGAGGCATGTAAAAAACTTTATAGATGCTTTGCGGGAAGATTGGGAATTTTTGCCACAGGTTTTTATAACCAGCGCCGAAAAAAAAGTTGGCAGGGATGAATTGCTTGCATTTATTCATGAGCATAGTAAATAATTTTAATTCGTCATTTCGAAGGTTCGTGCCTGAGAAATCTCACCAAAACAAATGATGAGATTCCTCGTTGGGCAATCCCGAAACTTCGGGACAATCTCGGAATGAAGTTACTCTCCACCTTTGCGATAAATTACTTCAAATACATTGCTCCGTCTTTTATCACAATCAATTTTTCTTCCTGCATGTGTTGCAATACCTGCCAGCATTTTTCTTTATTGAATTGTTTTTGCTGAAAAAACAATTCACTCAATAACGGATGAGTATTGGTTTCAATAAACTGCACAACAGCTGCTTGTATTTGCTCAAACTCTTCTTTGCTTACAGCAGTTTGTTTGGTAGCTAAACAATTATCACAAACACCACAGGCTTTCACTTCATTATCACCAAAATAAGCAGACAGGTATTGACTTCTGCAATGCTTTTCTACCTGTAAATAATGAAGCATTGCATCAATTCTTTCAATATACAATTGCTTGCGTTGCAGATAAGCAGCATGATTAATATGCAGGCTTTGAGCTGGTGCTCTGTTTAGTACAAAATAAATTTGCGGTGTTTCTTTTTGCGGTTGATATTGAATAATGCCGAACGATTGTAAAGCCTTTAAATCTTCGGTAACCTTATCGTATGACAATCTGCAAAGTTTGGCAATATTCTTCTCACTGATAGAAACAATATTGTCGTAAATACCTGAATAGGTTCTCAGCAAACATTTCATTACCGGTTCTAATTGAGGATGGCTTTTTTCAAAATCTTCCAATAAAAATTTATCTGCTGTAAACTGTACTTTAGATGGAAGAAAAATATTTTCAGTAAATAAAAGATGCCCTTCCTGCTCTAATACTTTTAAAACATTAATAACCAATATAGAATCTAAATTGAAGTTTTTGCAGAACTGCAATAAATCAAAATCATAATAATTGCCTTCGCCGATACCAACAGGAATTTGTAAATAATCTGCCAAGCATTGATACACTTTTTTAATATCATACATTAGTGGAAAACGCTTATCCGGCAATACTTTCAGCTCTTTAATATCTTCCTGTTGAAATAATAAAACTGCATAAGCTTTGTTGCCATCTCTTCCTGCACGGCCTGCTTCCTGATAATAGTTTTCTAAACAATCCGGTACATCATAATGTACAACGGTTTTTACATCGGGTTTATCTATACCCATTCCGAAAGCATTGGTACAAACCATTACCCTTGTTTGGTTATTAATCCAGTTGATTTGTTTGTTATTTCTTTCCTGTTGAGCTAAGCCTGCGTGATAAAAATCTGCCGATATGTTTTGCAACTGCAATAACTCGGCAACCTGTTTAGTTAATCTTCTGTTTTTGCAATAAACAATGCTGCTGCCTTGCACACTGTTAAGTATGTGGATGATTTTATTGATTTTACTATCAACATGAAAAACAGAATAAGAGAGATTAGACTTTTCAAATGATTGTTGAAAAACCTGAATGTCTTTTAGTTGAAGTTTCTCAAGAATATCTTTTTGAACAAGCGGTGTTGCACTTGCTGTTAACGCAATTGCAGGAACATTATTTAACTCTTTTAATAAATTGACGATACGTAAATAAGGTGGGCGAAAGTCGTAACCCCATTGGCTTATACAATGAGCTTCATCAATAGCAACCAATGAAATATTAAGGGCTGATAAATATTCTTTAAATAATCTTGTTTCTAAACGCTCGGGTGATAAGTATAAAAATTTATAATTGCCCTGAACAGTTTGCTGTAATGTTTCTCTCACATCATAATAACTCATTCCGCTATATAATGCTATGGCTGAAATATTTCTTCTTTTTAAATTCTCAACCTGATCTTTCATTAAAGCAATTAACGGAGAAATAACTAAGCATAAACCATCTTTCATTAAAGCCGGAACCTGAAAGCAAATAGATTTACCGCCGCCTGTTGGTAATAATGCCAATACATTTTTTCCTGCAATAACTGTATTAATTATTTTTTCCTGCTCGCCGCGAAAAGCATCATATCCCCAATATTGTTTTAGTATTTGGGTACTTGATAAATTCATTTAAATAGATAGAGATATAAATTGTAACTCTTTAATTTTTACAAAGTCTTTATCGGCAGATAAAAGAGGGATATCGTGATAGATTGCAGTAGCAGCAATCAATGCATCAGGTATTTTTAAAGAATATTTTTGTTTTAGTTCTATCGCAACTTGTTTTACCGAATCATTTAATCTTAGTAGAAAACAGTCGTATATCATTTCTTTTCTGAATAATATTTCTTTTTGTTCAATTCCTTTTACGCCTAATAATTCAATTTCACTCACTTCAGATAATGCAAATTGCACATCAATATATTTTCTTACCTGTGGTAGGCCATTCATGATGTATAAAATAATGTTTGTATCTGCCAGTATTAATCCCATTCAGCTCTCACCTTTTTTTGAAATGCTAAACCATCAACATTATTTTTATTAAGACCGAAATATTTTTTAAGATTACCGTTTTTCTTTTCTGATAATTTTTTTAAAACTTTTTCAACTTCTTTTTTAGATGCATTTTTTTTTATCTCCACTTTCATACACTAAATTTTTTCTAAGATAATAAAACTTACAATACTTTCTTCCAATTTAACCAAACAGAATTTATTGCCAGTACAACATCGCTCATACCCATTATTAATGCACCATAAGTGGGTCCGTAAACGCCTAATAAACCGCAGGCAGCAACAGGTATGGCTACAATATTATAAGCCAATGCCCAGAATAAATTTCCTTTAATGGTTATATAAGTGTGTTTGCCTAATGCTAATGCCAACGGCAAATGTTGTAAACCATTATTCATTAAAACAACCTGTGCACTTTGTATAGCAACTTGGCTTGCATTGCTTATAGAAATGCCAACTGTGGCTTTTGCTAATGCAGGTGCATCATTAATGCCATCGCCAACCATAGCAGTCGGAATTTCTTTATTTAATGAAGCAATTTTCAACAACTTTTCTTCAGGTGTTTGTTCTGCAAAAACAGTATCAATATTTAAAGCTTTAGCAACAACTTCACATTTTTCTTTTTTATCGCCACTTAATAAAATGGTGTTTATATTTTGCTTGTGCAGTTGCTGAATAACTTCTCTTGCTTCGGGGCGAATTTCATCTTCAACATCAATCCAGCCAAGCAATTCATTGTTTTTAATAATGTAAATGTTATGCGATAAATCTGTTGTTATTTGGTGAGCAACCTTAAAGCTTCCGGCAATAAATTTATTACCTTCTTTATCAGTAGCTTTCATTCCCAAGCCCTTTATTTCTTCAATATCCGCCCAACGGATTTCATCTTTTACTTTCCAGTTTTCTGATATTGCTTTTGCAACGGGATGGTTGGAATATTTTTCTAATGAATAAGCAATTTTTTTAAACTCATCTTCTTCAATTTGAAATTTGAAATTTGAAATTTGAAATTTCCCTGTTGTTAATGTTCCTGTTTTATCAAACACAACCTGTTTAATATTTTTAAAAATATCTAAGCTTTTAGCATTCTTAAACAGTATGCCGTTTTTAGCTGCTCTGCCCAAACCTACAGCTACAGCGGCAGGTGTAGCCAAACCCATTGCACAGGGGCAGGCAATAACCAAAACAGCAATGCACCTTAACAAACTTTCGCTGAATGTTTGATGAGCGATAAAATAATTGATTACAACAGTTACCAATGCTATACTTAAAACTGCAGGTACAAATACTGCACTGATTTTATCGGCCATTAATTGTACGGGTGGCTTTTCTGTTTGAGCATCTTTAACCATTTGTAAAATATGAGCCAGCACTGTATCTTCTCCAACAGCGGTAACCTGTGCTTTTACAGTTCCGCTTTCTGCAATGCTTCCGCCAATTAAAACATCCTTCATTTTCTTTTCTACGGGGGCACTTTCACCGGTAACAATAGCTTCATTCACACTTAATTCGCCCCATAAAATTTTACAGTCCATCGGCACATGTTCACCGCTTTTAATCAATATCAAATCGCCAACGCGTAAATCTTTACTCTCAACGGTAAAAACCTGTTCTTTATGTTCATCATCAAACGCAATCATGTTAGCCATTGTTTTTTGGCTTACAGCTAATTTTTTTAAAGCAGCTTGCGTTGTATCAATTGTTTTATCTTCTAAATAATTACCAAAAAAGACTAATGTGATAGTTGTTGCGGCTGTTTCAAAAAATAAAAAATCCATTCCTTTATTGGCTAATAAACCATACAGGCTGTAGCCGTAAGCAGCAGTAGCACCCAATGCAATTAATACATTCATGTTGGGCACTCCTTTTAATGCACTTCGTAATGCACTTCTTCCAAAAAAATCTAAACCAATTAAATAAACAGGTGTTGTAAGAATTAATTGCACATAAGGGTTCATTAAAAAATGAATATGTAATCCAAGCATATGCAGCAGCAATGGTGCAGTAAATACAGCACAAACTAAAAAACGTTGCCAATGATTTTTAAAACCAATTTTACCTTTTTCAGAATGGTCGTGCCCATGATGATGATCATGTGCATCTCCATCTGCATGATGATGTTTAACGGTATAACCTAAATCTTCAATTCCTTTTTCAATTTGTTTTTGTGTTTTATTTCCATTCAAATCAAAGCTTACATTACCATCAATAAAATTCACTTTTGCATTTTGCAAACCTTCTTTCTGTAAATATTTCGTTATGGTTAATGCACAATTAGCACAATCCATTCCTTCTACTTGTATATTAATTTTTGAACTGCTCATTGCTTTTAAGATTTAATACAATGCGGGATAATTAGATATTTGCAAAGGTATTTTATGATATGCAGTTATAACTTGCGAGAATGGAATAATCTTTTCAACCTTGTTTCAAATAATAAAGAATGGAATTTGTTTTTACGTTGAATGAAATAAAATCAGTTGCTGAAAAAATATGGAATGAATACAGCAGCAAAAAAGTTTGGGCTTTTTATGCAGCAATGGGCAGCGGCAAAACAACTTTTATTCATGCTTTATCTGAAGTGTTGAAAGTGCATGGAACCGTTAGCAGCCCAACGTTTGCCATAATTAATGAATATGCAAGTGAAGTGGCAGGAATAATTTACCACATGGATTGGTACAGATTGAAAAATGAAGATGAAGCTATTAATGCAGGTGTTGAAGATATGTTGAACAGCAATAATTTATGTTTAATTGAATGGCCTGAAAAAGCAGAAGCGTTATTACCCGAAGATGTTTTAAAAATTGAAATAGTATTAGTGAACGAAACAACCAGGAAGATAATAGTACCATAACAGTTCTTATAAATAACTACCTTCATGCTGTATTAGGCAGTATTAAAAAATCATTACATGTCATCCAAGAAACCCGTTATTTCTTCATCCTTCAGTTTTGAAACTTTAGAAGAAAAATTAGACGTAAAACCGCAAGGGGCAAAGTTGCATATCGGTATTCCTAAAGAAATTGCTTTTCAGGAAAACAGAATTGCTTTGTCTCCTGATGCTGTTGGTGTATTAGTAAGCAACGGTCATCATGTAGTTGTTGAAACTAAAGCAGGTGAAGGAAGCCATTATAGCGATAAAGAATACAGTGAAGCGGGTGCAAAAATTTCTTATAATAGAAATGAAGTTTTCAAGGCACCTATTTTGGCTAAAAGTGCTCCGGTAATTGAAGAAGACCTGCCTTTGCTGGAAACAAATCAGGTTATTATTTCCCCCATTCATTATTCTGCATTTAAAAAGGATATTGTAGAGAAAATGATGGAGAAAAAAATTACTGCTTTAAGTTTTGAAAATTTAAAAGATGATAGTGGCTCTTACCCCATAGTTCGCAGTATGAGTGAAATTGCGGGTAGTGCCTTAATGTTGATAGCAGGGCAATACTTAAGCAGTTTTAATAAAGGTAAAGGTGTATTGTTAGGAAGCATCAGTGGTATTCCGCCAACAAAAGTTGTAATAATAGGTGCAGGTATTGTGGGTGAAGTTGCCTGTAGAAATGCAATAGCTTTAGGTGCCAGTGTAAAAGTATTTGATAATAATGTTTACCGCTTAAAGCAATTACAAAATAATTTAGGACAACGTGTATGGACAAGCGTTTTAGAGCCACGCATTTTAGCTAAACAATTAAGAAGTTGTGAAGTAGCTATTGGTGCATTAAGCAATGAATTCGGAAGAGCCCCGGTTGTTGTTACTGAAGAAATGGTAGCAGCCATGAGGCCGGGCAGTATTATTTTAGATGTGGCTATTGATAGAGGTGGTTGTTTTGAAACAAGTGAATTAACCAGCCATGAAAACCCGACTTTTGTTAAGCACGATGTAATACATTATTGTGTTCCCAATATTCCAAGCGGTTTTGCGAGAACTGCAAGCCAGGCAATAAGCAACGTATTAATGCCTTTGTTATTAGATGTTAGCGATAATGGCGGTATTGAAGAAATTGTTTGGCATAATGTTCATTTACGTGAAGGTATTTATATGTTCAGAGGTGCGTTAACAGATTTCTATCTTTCAGAAAGATTCGATTTAAAATATACCGATTTGAATTTGTTGATTGCAAGCAGAAGATGATAATAATGATGAATTATAAATTATAAATGAAATAAAAAAGCAGTAGTTTATCGCTACTGCTTTTTTTATTGAAATTCTGAATCAAGTTCAGAATGCCTAAAGAATCTATTTTCCTCCAATTACTTTCAACATTTCTTTTACTGCTGCTTCTAATTGATCGTCTTTTCCAAACAATACATTTTTATAAGGATTGTCCACATCGATATCAGGGTTAATCTGCAAATTTTCTGTTGGTCTTTTTTCAGCACCAATTGTTGCAATCATCGGAATACCGAATACCAATGTTGGATCGATTTGTGTTTCCCACCAAACGGCTGTTCCTGTTCCTGGAACAGGTTTGCCGATTAATTTTCCAACACCATTTGCCCTGTATGCATATGGGAAAATGAATGCATCGCTATAATTGCTTTCACTCATTAAAACAGTAGAAGGTTTGGTCCATTTACCAACGGGTTCACCACCACCGCTTTTAAATCCATAAGGTGCAAAAGTGAGATACTGTTTGCCTTTTAAGAAAGTAACCAAATCATCATGCAACCAACCGCCGCCGTTAAATCTTGTATCAACAATTAAAGCTTCTTTATCTCCATTTTTTCCAAACACTTGCTCAAACACGTCTCTGTATGCACCATCATTCATGCCTTGCACATGCACATAACCCACTTTACCACCACTCAGTTTTTCAACCATATCAGCCATGGTTTTTGTCCAGCGTTTATACAGCAAAGCATTTTCTTCCAAGGGAGAGATAGGTTTAATAACTTCTTCCCATTTATCTGTTCCATTGCTTAAACTAAGTAGTACATTTTTTCCTGCTTTTCTATTGAGGAATTTATTCCAATCTGTTGCATCTGTAATTTCTTCCCCATCAATTTTTTCAATAATAGTTCCTGATTTTATTTTACTCTTTGCATTATCAACAGGGCCATTGGTAATTACTTCTGTTACTTTTAAACCGTTGCCTCCAACTGTTTCATCGTAGAATAATCCAAGGGATGCAGTTATATCTCCGTTAGGGTTTTGTGGTGAATATCTTCCACCGGTATGTGATGCATTCAACTCACCTAAAATCTCACTCAACAATTCCTGAAAATCGTAGTTGTTGTTAATGTGTGGTAAGAACCTTTCATAATTCTTTTTATACATTTCCCAATCAACACCATGCAGTTTTGTGTCGTAGAATTTTTTCTTTACTTGTGTCCATGCGTGTTGAAAAATATAAGCACGTTCACCGGCGGTATTCAATACCATTTCACCATTAATTATAACCGGTGAAACTTTCCCTGCATCTACTTCTACTTTTGTTAAACGCCCGTCGGCAATTACAAACAAACTCTTTCCATCTTTACTTAATTCCATGTTGCCACCGCCGGCACCCAATTTAGTAACTAATTTTACTTCTCTTGTTTTGGTATCTGACTGCCACAAATCGAAACCCTGTTCAAACCTTGCTAAGAAAAATAATTTACTACCATCAAATGATAATGTGTAATCAGCTAAATTCAAAGAACCGTTGGTTAAACGAATTCTTCTTTCTTCTAAATTATTCAAGTCTAAAACAATATCTTCTTTCTTTTTAGAAGTATCTTTTTTCTCTTTATCATCTTTTTCTTTTTGTAAAGCAGCATCGTCTTTATTTAATTTAAATCTGTCGTACACATCTTTATCAAAGAACTCAATAAAAACATCTGTTTCTCTCGGGCCTTGAATAGCTAATGGTTTTTTACCATATTTATCGCTTGTATATAAAATTGCTTTTCCGCCAAAAGCCCATTGCTGATTGCTTTCGCTGAAACCGCTATTCGTAACATCTGTACCTTTATTATCTGTACCATCTGCTTTAAATAGTACAATATCTCCACCACCTAATGCAAAATTTCCTTTAGCACTTTTAACTGCAATCCATTTACCATCAGGGCTCCAACTGAAATTTTGGTCTCCATCGCTATACGAAAAATTCTGACCTGCCGGAAGAATCGTTCTTGATGTTTTCTTTTCAATATTAAATATTTTTAATGTATTTCTTTCTTCCAGATAAGCGATTTCCTTTCCATCGGGTGAAACCTTCGGTTGAAACTCTTCTTTCTCTGTTGCAATCAATGGCTCTTCTTTAATAACTGTCGATGCATAGAAATAAGGTTCTTCTTTTCTGGCAATGGTTGCTTTCATGATATCCCAACTACCGTTGCGTTCCGCTGAATAATATAAGGTTTTACCATCCGGAGCAAAAGCAATCATGCGTTCCTGTTGTGACGTATTGGTAATACGTTTGGTAATACCGCCTTCAACACTGGTAACAAAAACTTCTCCTCTGAAAACAAATGCAATCTCTTTTCCGTTTGGTGAAACGCTCATTTCTGTAGCACCACCATTAATAGAAACAATTTTTTCTGTGTTCGATTTGGAATCTGCATTAATAACAATATTCACTTTCTCCGGTTTGCCGCCATCCTTCAGGGTGTAGATTTCTCCATTCCAGCTAAAACATAAAGTATTATCGTTAGCTCTGGATAAATGACGAACAGGATTATCTTTAAAGCTCGTTAATTGCTTTGCATCAGCAATATTGCTTAATACAACTTTAAAAATGTTTTGTGCACCGTTTTTTTCACTCAAATAATAAACAGATTTATCATCTGATGCATACACAGGTTCCCTGTCTTCTCCCTCGAATGTGCTGATCTTTTTATATTCTTTTGTTTTGAAGTCGTAGGTCCAGATATCTCTTGTAACGCTCGATGTATGGTGTTTTCGCCAAGGGTCTTCATAACCTTTTCTATCCTGAAAAACAATGGCATCGCCTTTACTGTTGTAATGAACATTTTCAGATCCTGCGGTTAACAACAAAATACTCCTACCACCGTTAATAGGAACCTGATATAATTTTTGAAATAAAGCTTTGTTGGGAAAACGAAGGGAAGTATTCAAGTCATTTCTTCCACTTCCAAAAATCACTTGCTTATTATCAACACTAAAATCCCAAGGAAAATCATTGGTTGAATTATAGGTTAAACGTGTTGCTTCGCCACCTTCGCTGGGCATAACATATACATCAAAATTGCCGTAACGGTCACTTGCAAAAGCAATCTGTTTTCCATCGTGGCTCCAAACAGGCATCTCGTCTTGTGCTTCGTGAAGCGTTAATGCCACTGCATTTCCCCCGCTTGCCGAAACTTTATACAAATCACCTTTATAACCAAAAACAATTGTTTTGCCATCCGGGCTAATGGCAGGATAACGCAACCATAAAGGATTGTTTTGTGCAAAACAACTTAAGGATAGTGTGCTGAAAAATAAAAACATCAACTGTTTACGCATAACAAGAAGTTTTAGTTTTGATAGATTCTAAAGATAATCAACACAAAATATGCAAGCAATAAATTTTGAAGAATGGATAAAGAAAAATGAGAAAGATTTTTTGCCCGTTGTAGCATTTGATAATACCGCAGATAGGTTGTTATTAATGGATTTCACGAAAAACAATTCTTATTGGGAAGAAGAAATGCTGAAAGATGAATTTCTGTTTAAACAATGTGTAAAAAATTTATTGAAAGAAAACAATGCCAAATTCGGCATTGGCGGTTATAATGAATTGAGAACCGTTTACGCAGTAAGTGAAGTTTTTGGGAAAGGAAATGAGGAACCCAGAAGACTGCATTTAGGAATAGATATTTGGGGCGAAGCAGGCACTCAAATTCATGCCCCTTTAAACGGAACAATTCACAGTTTTGCATTTAATAATCAATACGGAGATTACGGGGCAACCATTATTCTTCAACACCAAATCAATCAATTTTCTTTTCATACTTTATATGGCCATTTAAGTTTGAAAGACTTAGATAATTTAGCAGAAGGCTCTGCAATTAAAGCCGGGCAGGTATTTGCACATTTTGGAGATTTAGCAGAAAACGGCCATTGGCCACCACATCTCCACTTTCAGATAATTATTGATATGGAAGGAATGAAAGGCGATTATCCCGGTGTTTGTAAACAAAGTGAAGCAGAAAAATATTTAAGCAATTGCCCTGACCCTGATTTGATATTAAACATGCTGCCATACGCAATGAAAACATAATTATTTAAGTAAGTTTTTTATATTGCCACACCAAATTAAATTTCTATGAGCGAACATCATTATCAAGAAGGCGGTGTAGTTAAAAATTATACGTTAACAGCTTTCTTAGCATTTGCTATAATCTTCTGTCTATTGGTTTTATTGTCAACCTGCCAAGGCCCATACAAAAAAGTTGGAGAGGCCGGAGCTGACAGATTAGCTTTGAAACAAACAATCAGCAATAACAAAATTTAAAATAAAATCCCGCTTCAATTGAAGCGGGATTTTATTTTATGGAGACTATTTATTTACCAAGGTAATTCATTGCCTAAATGAATGTATTTTCCTGTAGGTCCATCTTCATTAAGTAAAGCTAATTCAACAGATGTTTTAGCTCCATCAACTACATGCATAGGTGCAGCATCAGAACCCATATCTGTTTTTACCCAACCCGGATGAGCTGAGTTTACTTTAATTTTTGTTTCTTTTAAAGCAGCTGCTAAATGCACCGTATAAGCATTCAACGCAGTCTTAGATGCATCGTAAGCAAATAATTTTGAACCGTAAATTGGTGAGTTTTCATCTGCATGTAAGGTTAATGAACCCAATATGCTGCTTAAGTTTACAATTCTTCCGGCATCACTTTTTTTAAGTAAAGGCAATAACTCATCAGTTAGTTTAATGATTGCAAAAAAGTTTGTTTCGAATGTTTCGCGTAATGCTTTTTCGTTCACATTAACACTGGTATTTATAGCCCAATCACTATCACTTTCAACCTGAATACCGGCGTTATTAATTAAAATATCCAATTTGCCGTAATTGTTGCTGATGTATTGATAAGCATTATGAATATCTGCTTCATTAACAACATCTAATTGTAAAAATTCAACATCTAATCCATCCTTTACAAGGCTTGCTACGGCTGCTTCTCCGCGTTCTTTATTACGGCTTGCTGCAATAACTTTTACCCCGTTTTCAGCTAATTGTTTTACTGTTTCTAATCCAATGCCTTTGTTAGCACCGGTAACTAATGCAATTTTTTTACTCATGTGTTTTTGTTTTTTTGTTATCAACTGTTGCCTGCCTGTCAGTAGGTAGGTTCTTTATTCAACTTCTTTGCAGTTTATCCTGAGCGGAGTCGAAGGACACTCTTCAACGCTTTGTTATTAATTATGCTTTTAATAGTTTAAATGCATGGTACCAGTCGTTCTTTAAAAATCCTGATATACACCAAAGTATACATAATGGCTCTATAGCCCTTGCTGCTGCTGCGTTTCCCGCATCTTCAGTTTCCCAGCCAAAACTGGTAAGAATATCAGTTACTGTTTGCTTGGCTGCTGCATCGTTTCCTGCAATAAACATAGTGGGAGTACCATCTTTAAATTTCGGTTTATACATAACATAACCCCCGACACTGTTAAATGCTTTTACCAATTTAGCATCCGGAATTTGTTGCTGAATTTTTTCCATCAATGATTCATTGATATCTGTAAAAAATTTCAATACACCATTAACAGGTGGTTCTTTAGCAATAGGGTTGGTAACATCAATAACAGTTTTATTACTGAAATTTTCTTTACCTGCTAATTCAACTGCATTATGAACTACTTCACCACTAACAGCTAACACCAACAGCTCTCCGAATTTTGCAGCATCACTAAAAGAAACTACTTTAATGTCAGTGTTCTCTTGTTTAAAACTTTCTAACCCTTGTTTATTAATATCTCTTGTTCCCAATTTTACTTCATGGCCTTCAGCATAAAATGCTTTTGCTAAAATCTGGCCAACACCTGCCGAACCGATAATACCTACTTTCATAAGTTTTAGTTTTAATTATTTGATTGACGATATACTTGAGAAAATATTGCAGCAAAGTCTTCTAATTTAGTTTGGCTTAACACAGGCTTATGTTTCAGATAATCTTCTATCATTGTACCGTTACGAAGTGTGGCTCCCATTTCTACGTAATTCTTAGCTACTTCTTCCGATAAGCCTGCCTGTTTCATTCCGTTCAAAGCATCTTCATCGCTAAAACCAATCCATGGTAATTCAGGTTTGCCGATAGCTGCTCCTAATACTTTGGCAACATCGCCGGTTGTTCTTTCATCACTTGCTATATATCGAATGGAGGAGCCTGTAAAATTCAGATTTAATAACTCTTCAGTAGCAACTTCAGCAATATCATAAGGTTCAACTAAAACTAATAAAGTATCTGTACCGCCATAGTTTCCACCAATGATATTCATGTGTTGAATCATTCCGATGTTAGCAAAAAAATTATAATAAAAAAAGGCAGGACGTAAGTGTTTAACATCAACACCATCTAAAGCATTTAAAGCTTTTTCTACAAAATGCACTCCGCTAACAGGGCCGCAGCCTTCTGCTAAATGAGCACCAACACTGCTAAGGTTTACCACTTTTTTTACACCTGCATTTTTAATAGCTGTTGCATAATTATTACCTATGCCTGCAATCCATTCTTTCCAAGCTGTTGCTGCAAAGTTTGGCGGAACCATAGTGTACACTGCATCTGCACCAGTAAAAGTGTTGGTTAAAAATGTAACATCTTCAACAGAGCCTATTGCTGCTTTGGCACCTAAAGCTTCAACAGCAGCTTTATTAGCTTCTTTGCTTGTTATAACTGTTACATCATGCCCTGCTTTTACTAAGTTTTCAGTTATCGGTTTACTGATGTGGCCGATTGAGCCTGTAATTACGTACTTCATTTTTATTTGTTTTAAAATTTGTTTGTATATACAAGTGTTTAAGTAAAAAAATTAATCACCAAGTTTATCTGCAACACTTCTTAAGGCAGAAACTATTTTAGAGTTTTCTTCTTTTCCTAAAACATCAACACAAGATTTATAAAATTGTTGCCCACAATTTTTCATTTGCGGTAATAGTTCTTTTGCTTTAGGAGTTGGGTACACATTGGTTAATTTTCCTTCTGTTGTACGAACCACTAATTTCTTTTCTTCTAACTTTTCAATCAAACGTGTAATGGTGCTGGGAGAGAGTTGCAGGTGACTGGCAATACAACCGGGCTGCATGCCGGGCTCTTCCAGAATCAATAAAAGCAAATAGGCATGGCTGGGTGCAAGGCCGGTTTCTTTCCAGCTTTCAGTAGCCATTTTCTCTACCTTTCTTGCTAAAGCAGCAGCGTTAAAGTAAAGACAATTGCAATATTTACTTTCTGAATTTTTCATTGCGGGTACAAATGTAGTAGTTTTATTTGTATGTACAAATATTTTTTAAAAATTATTTTCAACGCTCTTATCATTATTACGTAAATCTTATTTTGTAGTTTTGAACCAATGGCTAATTCTAACATTCATATTAACTCAGAAGAATTTAATAATACCGATAAAGACTTTGAAAATGCCATACGGCCTGCTGCTATTGATGATTTTTCAGGTCAGCCTCAATTAATAGAAAACCTTACCATATTTATTAAAGCTGCTAAAATTCGGGGAGAAGCATTAGACCATGTTTTATTTCATGGCCCGCCGGGTTTGGGTAAAACAACTTTAAGCAGAATTGTTGCCAATGAATTGGGAGTAAAGATTAAAGAAACCAGCGGACCTGTTATTGAAAAACCCGGAGACCTTGCCGGATTACTTACCGCTCTTGAGCCGAATGATGTTTTATTTATTGATGAAATACACCGCTTAAGTACGGTTGTAGAAGAATATTTATATGCTGCCATGGAAGATTTCAGAATTGATATTATGATTGACAGCGGGCCCAATGCCAGAAGTATTCAATTAAATCTTAATCCGTTTACATTGGTTGGTGCTACTACCAGAAGCGGTTTATTAACTGCACCATTACTTTCACGGTTTGGTATAAAATCAAGATTGGAGTATTATAACGCTGCCACACTTCAAAAAATTATTTTAAGAAGTGCTGCTATTTTAAATGCTTCTATAACAAAAGATGCTGCTAAAGAAATTGCAGGAAGAAGCAGAGGCACACCACGTATAGCCAATGGTTTATTAAGAAGAGTGAGAGATTTTGCACAGGTATTAAATGATGGCGAAATTGATGCAGGCATCACACAACATGCTTTAAAAGCATTGAATGTAGATGAATATGGTTTAGATGATATGGATAACAGAATTCTTTTAACCATTATAGAAAAATTTAAAGGTGGCCCTGTTGGTATTAATAATATCGCCACTGCCGTTGGCGAAGAAGCCGGTACCATTGAAGAAGTATACGAACCGTTTTTAATACAGGAAGGTTTTATACAACGCACTTCCAGAGGAAGAGAAGTTACTGCCAAAGCTTATGAGCATTTAGGTAAAAAGCCTTATAACAATAATCAGCAAAACAGTTTGTTTAGTTAAATGATTTTTCAAAGAATAGTATTTTTCTTAGTGTTATTGTGTTTAGCAATTAATGCAAATGCACAAAAGAAAATTGAGCAATTTATTCAAGAGAATTTCAAAGGAATTTATTCAATAGATACTACCAATGATAACTTTTCTGATTTAGCATGTATTAAAGATGCGATTGGGAATAGCAGAGTTGTTTTATTGGGTGAACAAGATCATGGTGATGCTCCCACTTTTTTAGCAAAAATAAAATTGATAAAATTTTTACATGAACATTTAGGCTTTGATATTCTTGCTTTTGAAAGCGACTTTTGGAGTTTGAACACAATTGATGTTAATGCTTTAGCCCCTGAAAAATATGTTGAAGAAGTAAAGGGTAATATCTATAGCATTTGGTCTAAGTGTTTACAAACACAAGAACTTTATCGATATATTATTCAAACACTACAAACCAAAAACCCCTTATTAATTTCAGGGATAGACTGTCGGCATTCTTCTGTTTTATCGAAAGAAAAGTATGTTAAAGCAGTAACAAGTTTTTTACAAACACATAACTATTCAATAAAAGATTCTTCTTCTTTTATTAATATCCTAAAGGAATTAATTACAAAAGAGTATCATTCTAATTTAACTGAAAAAGAGAAATTTTTTTTTCTGAATAGTTTACAGCTTTTGGTTAATAACGTTAAGGATGATTTCTGGCAACAAGAGTTTATAAACCTTTCTAACGCCGCACTTAACGCATTTGCAAAACATCCTGAAAATTCAATTATTCGGGATACAGCTATGGCAAATAATTTAATGTGGCTTCTTTCAAAAAAATACAAGGATAAAAAAGTGATTGTTTGGTCACATAGTGGCCATGTTGCAAAAAATATAGCACTCATTCCTGGCCAAAATTCAACTTCATTTGGAAATGAACTTTATAAATTACTTGGGTCAGAAGTCTATATCCTTGGTTTTACATCACATCAAGGAACGGCAGGCAGAATTTCTGTTCTGGATAAGTTTGAAATAGAAAAACCAAAACTTCAAAGTTTTGAGAGTTGGGTAAATAAACTTAACTATAATTTCGGGTTTATAAATTTTAGAACAATACGGACAGATGAATTGTTTTATATGAAAGGCCTTTTTCATAAATCAGAAAAAGGGAGTTGGACAAATGTTTTTGATGGAATGTTCTATATTAAGAACATGTATCCATGTGATAAAGTTGATTAGTCTTTAATCAAAAGCAACAACAAACCCAATTTCAATATCTTCGCAACAGATGAATAAATACGCTCACGATGTTATAGTACCCGATGCGGAAAGTAATCTGAATAAAAAGAAACAGGTTGCAGAAATGTTTAACAGCATTGCAGGTAAATACGATTTTTTAAACCGATTTTTAAGTGCGGGTGTAGATATTTGGTGGAGAAAGAAAGCTATCAGTCAATTAAAAAAACTAAAACCAAAAATTGTTTTAGATGTGGCAACAGGTACAGCAGATGTGGCCTTAATGACACATAAAGAACTGCATCCTGATAAAATTTACGGTATTGATATTAGTGCAGGGATGCTGGATTTAGGAAGGAAAAAAATTCAACAGAAAGGGTTAGAAAAAATAATAGAATTACAACAGGGTGATAGTGAGAACATTGCTTTTGAAGATAATTTTTTTGATGGTATAACAGTAGCATTTGGTGTACGCAATTTTGAAAATTTAGAAAAAGGTTTAGCAGAAATGTTGCGTGTATTAAAGCCGGGAGGAAAATTGGTAGTATTAGAATTTTCAAAACCCAAACAAAAAAGTTTTAAGTTTTTATATCAATTTTATTTAAGCAAATTAGCACCCGGTTTGGTACAGGCTTTTGCAAGCGATAAAAAAGCATATCAATATTTAAATAACAGTGTTTTTGCTTTTCCTGAAGGGCAAAACTTTTTAAACATAATGCATGGCGTAGGATTTACACAAACTTATTTACAACCTCTCAGCTTAGGAATATGCACTATTTATTGCGGAACAAAAGTGTAAGTCTGTTATGTTTATTATTTTGCTGTATTGCCAATTTTGCCAATGCACAAAGAGAAATTTTCAGAGCCGATCATGATGATAAGCCTTATTATTTCGGGGCAACTTTAGGCTATGCCAATTCTTTTTTGGCGGTTACCAGAAGTAAAAAATTTATTACAGATGATAGTGTGTTGGTGGCAGAACCGGGAAAAAGCGGCGGTATATTTTTAGGGCTTAGTGCAACAGGCAGATTAAGTGATAGATTTCAGGTGAGAATAGCACCAACATTCATTATAGGGCAATCTATGTATTTTGAATACGTGTTAAATAACCCTTTGCCGGGTGAGCCTGTTTATCAGAAAAAAGTATTGCCTGCCAATATTGTAAGCTTTCCTTTTCATTTAAAATTCAACTCAGACCGTATTGATAATTTCAGAGTGTATATGTTAGGTGGTATTCGTTATAATTTATACTTAACAAGCAATGCCAATGCAACAAATACAACGGGAGATATAAAATTTAAAGGCAGTGATTTTGGTATTGAAGGGGGAATTGGTTTCAATATTTTTTTACCCTATTTCACTTTATCGCCCGAAATAAAATTCAGTAATGGCTTAAACAGTATTCATTTAAGAGACCCTTCCTTAAAATACTCAAGCGTATTGGGTGACATTAATAGCAGAATGATTTTGTTTACACTGCATTTTGAATATTGAGTGCATTCGAAACTTAGCTTTCTCCGAAACTCTGCAGTAAAATTTTTTCTTCTCAATTCAGCTAAAAATCGAACTCTCTTCTTCCTAAATTAATTCTTAATGAGGCATTGAAAATATTAGAATCGAAGCTGGTAGCCACATCTGCACGTTTGTATTTTCTTATTACAGCATTTACATCTAAGAAAATATTTGGAGAAACTTCATAAGTAATAGTCCCGCTTAGTAATAAATTTTTTGCTAAAATACCGCTACCTATTTTATAGCCATAATCTCTTAATCTGTCAGTATAAAAACGAAACGGATTAGCTCCGAAGCTGGCCCCCGCAGAATCTAAACCTTGTTCGTTATAAATTATTTTGCCTTCAAAAGAAAGCTTATTAACAGGTTGATATTTTACAACTGCAATAAATTCTCTGAGATTGGCACCCATAGGATGTGCTAAAGGTTGATTATAATGTGTGAATGAACCTACAGTATCATAATGTTCATATACAAAAGGTCGAATTAAATTAGCTTCTAATTGTACATCAAGATTTTTTATACCAAATAAATCAATTTCTTTCATGCCTAATTGTAAAGCTTGCTTGTTTGAATAATAGCCACGATTATAATGCAGCACTTCACTTACAACAAATTCATTGATAATTATCTGAGTATAAAATTGTGTGTTCTTAAATGCATTGGTTTTTATGTTAGCACCTAAGGTTACTTTATCGGGACTTCCTTCCTGTTGTTCCATTGCTCTATAAAATATTAGCGGGTTTAAATAACCTAATTCAAACCCTCCTTCTCTGCCAAACATTACATCTTCAAATACACCAATGGAAAAAGATTTTGTATTAAACTCTAACATATGCAAGGCCATATATTTTTTAGGGCGTAAAAAATCTCCGGCAGGTTTAAAAGTAGACGTTAGCTCACTGAATAAATTATAATAATTCAATTTCCAAAACCTGAAGTTGGTTTTTAAGAATAACATACTGTTACTGAAATCGCTTAGTATTAAGCTTCTGTAACCATTGCCAATAAAGACTTTATCGTAAGCAAATTGTAAATCAATACCTTTTGCTGCTTTAACCATAAAACCGCCCCTTGCATCAAAATAATCAAAACCATCTGTTGAGAAATTTTTATAATAACCGGCTCCCGGTACCGCATTATATTTCTGTTCAAATTGCTGCACATATAAAGGGTCTCTTTCCTGGTGTGTAGTAACATAAGCGTAGTAGCCAAACCCTTTTGTAAATGTGCCTCTTAAACCAATACCACGTTGATTGTTAAACAAACTATGGGTTACATTATTATCTTTCCCTAAAGAAATATTGATTAGTGGAAACACGTACGCAGAAAAATCTCCTTGCTTTAAACCTATAAAAGGTGGGTGGGTAGCAATGGATTTTTTGAATAATGAACTGAAACGTAAAGACGAATCTGCATAGCCGTTTCTCCATTCAAAATTATCTTTCAATACAATATCTAAATTGTATTTATCTACATTACTTAACTGAATTTTTCCTTCATTAGCTAATTGCTGAATGTATTGTAAGCGTTCAGTAATAACTTTTCTATCGTATGGTTTTACGGCAGAAAAATTTAAAATAGAATCTTTACGAAGCTTTATTTCTAACCTGTTTAATAAATCGTACTGGCGTGTTCCCAAACCAATAAAATCTGCTTGACTAAAACCTATAGTTGTAATAAAAACAAAAACAATTAATGCAACTAAACGTAAACATTTCATAAACTTGCTGATTATGTTTCAAAAATAAGCCTAAGATGAGTAGTTACCTTATAAAAGATGCCTGTATTATTAACGAAGGCACTAAAACATATGCCGATGTTTTAATAAAAAAGGAAAGAATAGAAAAAATTGTACCCAATATTCAAACAAAAGAAAATGTAATTGAAATTGATGCAGCTAATCAGTTTTTATTACCCGGTGTTATAGATGATCAGGTACATTTTCGTGAACCCGGTTTAACACATAAAGCCACTATTTATACTGAAGCAAAAGCAGCGGTAGCAGGCGGTGTAACCAGCTTTATGGAAATGCCCAACACAGTACCGGCAGCACTTTCACAGGAATTGTTAGAAGATAAATATGCCATTGCAAAAAATGTTTCGCTTGCCAATTATTCATTCTTTATGGGTACCAGTAATGATAATTATGATGAAATAATGAAAACCAATGCAAAGAAGCAGGATGTATGCGGTGTAAAAATTTTTATGGGCTCTTCAACAGGAAATTTATTGGTTGATAATGCCTTAAGCTTAGACAAAGTTTTTGCAAGATGCGAGCTGTTAATTGCAACGCATTGCGAAGAAGAAAGCATGATAAAAGCTAATCTGGCTAAGATAAAAGAGAAGAAAGATGTATTAACTGCTGCAGACCACCCCATAATTCGAGATGCGGATGTGTGTTTTGAATCTTCGTTTAAAGCTATTCAGTTTGCAAAAAAATACAATACACGTTTACATATTCTGCATATTTCAACTGCAAAAGAATTGCAACTGTTTTCAAATATGCTGCCTTTAAAAGATAAACGCATTACTGCTGAAGTTTGTGTGCACCATTTACATTTTACAGCAGATGATTACGTAACCAAAGGAAATTTTATTAAGTGTAACCCTGCTATAAAAGCTGCTGAAAACAAAACTGCTTTATGGGAAGCTTTATTAGATGATAGATTAGATGTAATTGCTACAGACCACGCCCCACACATATTTGAAGAAAAAAGTGAACCGTACGAAAAAGCTCATGCAGGGTTACCATTGGTGCAACATTCTTTACAGTTAATGTTACACTATGTGCAGCAAGGAAAAATTTCTATTGAAAAAGTGGTTGAAAAAATGAGCCATGCTGTTGCTGAATGTTTTCAAATAAAAGAACGTGGTTTTATAAGAGAAGGTTATTATGCAGATTTGGTTTTGGTTAATATGAATAAACCTTATACCGTAAATAAAGAGAATATTTTGTACAAATGCGGCTGGAGTCCGTTAGAAGATTTTACTTTCAATGCAACTGTTACCAACACATTTGTAAACGGTAATTTAGTTTATGGAAATGGTGCGTTTAATGAATCTGTAAAGGGAATGCGTTTGAAATTTAATAGATGATAGATAGTATAATGAATTGCTGCCATGAAAAGATACAGTAAAAGTGAGTGACACAAGGAACGATGCCATGAATTGTAAAGCCGGTATCATAAAAACTTTGAACCTTAAACAGTAAACCTGAGATACTTTAATGCAAGTAGATAAAACAACTTTACAAGACCTTTCGATAATTCATGCAGATGAAGAGCAATCTGTTTTTTATCACTTAAACAATACACAAACCAATGGTGGCAGAGAATACCTGCGTTATATTTTAAGCAAACCTTTAGATACATTAGCAGCCATTACGGATACACAATTATTAATTAAACAGCTTATTGCAATTGAACAGGAGTGGCCTGTAACTATTACTAACGGAACCATAATGGTAGTTGAACGTTTTTTTGAAACACAGATAAATTTTTACCCCTCTCATCCAACTGTAATCAGCAGCTACTATTATAAAATAATTAATGCAGCTGATTATTCCATTACAAAGTATTCTGTTGAACATAGTCATTCTTTATTAAAAGGTTTTTGGCAAATATTGAATTTATTAAACGGAACAGAAAGTAAGCAATTACAAACATGGCTTGAACATATTGCGTTAATGTTGCAAAGGCCATTTGTTCAGGAGCTTTTGCAGTATGATAACCCAAAGAAACTAACACCACGACAGGTTTTATACTTTGCCAATCATTTACGGTTTCATTTTAAACAGCAGTTGTTTGAATTGATTGACATTTATAACAGGTTAGATGCTTATTTAAGTTTGGCTGTTGCAAGTAAAAAATTTCAGTTCAGCTTTCCTGTTATAACAGAAACTGAAAAACCATTGATTACTGCGGAAGCGTTGTATCATTTACAATTAAAAATTCCTGTTTCTTATAACGTTGAATTAACGCAGCATAAAAATTTCTTATTTCTTACCGGAGCTAATATGGCCGGAAAAAGCACTTTTATTAAAGCAACAGGTATTGCTGTTTATCTGGCTCATTTAGGTATGAGTGTTCCGGCTAAAAATATGCAGTTGAGTTTGTTTGATGGATTACTGAGTAATATTCATGTGGTAGATAATATTTTAAAAGGAGAGAGTTATTTTTTTAACGAAGTACAACGCATTAAAAAAACAGTTGAAAAAATTAATGACGGAAAAAAATGGTTGATACTGATTGATGAATTATTTAAAGGCACCAATGTACAGGATGCTATGAAGTGCAGTACCACTGTTATTGAAGGACTGCGTAAAATGCAGAATGTTTTGTTTGTTTTATCAACGCATTTGTATGAAATAGGAGATGATTTAAAGAAACACAGCAATATTCAATTCAAATATTTTGAAACAAGTATTAAGGATGATGAGCTTGAGTTCAGTTATCAATTAAAAGAAGGTATCAGTAACGATAGACTTGGATATTTGATTTTGAGAAAAGAAGGGGTTGTTGAAATGCTGGAGAAGTTGTAAATCTTTTCACCGCAAAGCCGTTGAGAACGCTAAGATTCGCAATGCAAATTACTTTGCGTTAACTCCCCACCTCTGCGTCTCTGCGGTTAATAAAAACTCATTTCTTCCATTTTCTTAACTGTTGCCATAAAGCTCTTATATCTTTTGGTGGTTCTGCTTCCAGATTAAATTGTTCATCTTTTAATGTAAAGCTCAACTTCCAAGAATGTAATCCTAACCTTGCGAGTATCGGTTTTTCTTCTTCTTCCTGTTTTGACAACTTGAAATTTCGTTTGATGGCAGATAATAAAACCGGCTGCCCATCTCCATACAATTCATCGCAAACAATACTGTGGCCAATATGCTTCATATGTACACGAATTTGATGCGTTCTGCCTGTATGAATCTGAAATTCAACCCAGGCAAAATTTTTAAACTGCTCTACAACTTTATAATCTGTTGAAGAAGGTTTGCCTTTTGCATGTGTTATCATGATTCCGTTTTTTAATGGACTTTCCATGATAGCTGCATCAATGTTCCCGCTTTCATTCAGCATTATTCCATGTACTAAACCCAGATAAAATTTTTCTACTTCCCTGCCTTCAAACAGCTTGGAAAGTTCTTTGTGTGTGTCTTCATCTTTTGCAAAAACTATTACACCACTGGTACCTTTATCTAAACGGTGCACTGTATAAATACTGCCGTAACGTTGTAATAAAATATCTTTTAAAGAAACTTCACTTTGTGTTCTGTCTGGCACACTTAACAAACCTGATGGTTTATTAATAGCTATAAAAAAATCGTTTTCAAAAATTATATCCAGCTTCATTATGATTAATTGTATTATATATCATTGTTTAAAAGAGAATGAAATGATAAATTTTTAATTAGTTACGTTAATAATTATTTGGGAGTTATCGTCATTTCGAGGTTCGAGCCAGAAATCTCAGTAATTAACTGAATATAAGATTTCTCGTTGGGCAAGAACCCAATCTCGAAATAACGTTTGTATAAAACTTATTTATTTCTTCTTAGCAAAACTTTGGTTCATGTACTTTAATAACCTAACTTCTTTTTCATTTAAAAAACGCCAATGTCCGCGTTCAACATTTTTCTTTGTTAAATTGGCAAATAAAACTCTGTCAAGGTTCTTTACATCATAACCTAAATGTTCAAATAATCTTCTTACAATTCTGTTTCTTCCGCTGTGTATTTCAATGCCCACAAGGGTTTTATCTTTTGCATCAATGTAAGCCAAACTATCAGCTTTAATAAAACCATCTTCTAATTGCACACCGTTTACAATACTTTCAAAATCAGTTTTAGCTAATGGCTTATCTAATTTTACTTCGTATATTTTTTTAATCTGAAAAGAAGGGTGGGTTAATTTTTGAGCAAGTTCTCCATCATTCGTCATTAATAAAACACCTGTTGTATTTCTATCTAACCGACCAACGGGATATACTCTTTCAGGTGTAGCACCTTTAATTAAATCTAATACTGTTTTTCTTCCCTGCGGGTCTTTAGAAGTGGTAATAAAATCTTTAGGTTTATTTACTAAAAGGTAAACAAGGTTGCGTTGCATAAACAAACGTTTGCCTTTATACTTTACATCTTCATTGCCTCTTACTTTAAAACCGGGTTCATAAATAATATCACCGTTTACAGTTACTAAACCTTGTTTAATAAATTCGGCAGCCTCTCTTCTTCCGCAAATACCGCTGTATGCAATAAATTTATTTAAAGGCATAACATCATTTTCAGATGGTTGATTTTGTGATGCCTGATGTTGGACTTCTGATTTTAAATTTTTATCTGTTTTTTGAAAGCCTTTCGGAGCTTGCGTTTGAGGAGAATTAAATTTAGAGTTCGTGTTGGGCTTTGAATTACTTCCCATTTCCCATTTCCCATTTTCTACTTTCTTACTCTCTATCTTCCATTTGCCGTCTGCTGTTTTCGTTTTCTCGTATTTCTTTTTTCTTTCCTCTATCTCCTGTCTTCTTTCTTCTGAAATAATGCCTCTTTGTTGCTCCCATTTTTTTCTTCTTGCTTCTTCGCCGGCAGCTCTTGCTTCTGCTTTTGCTTTTCTTTTTTCCTGGCGGATGGCTTCTTTCTTTTTAGCCCCTTTCATTTCGGGCTTTATAAATTTTTCAAAACCTTTACTGGTCATAGTGTAGTGTTTTAGCCGTTTTGCAACGGGATGATTGTATAAAAATTAGTCTCTGTCTTTATTTGCTAATTGTCCGCAGGCAGCATCAATATCTTTACCTCTGCTGCGGCGTAAATGGGCATTCACTCTGTGTTTAGCTAAATGAACAACAAACTGGTCTGTAACATCCTGGTCGGGTTTTACAAAACTTACATTATCAATCGGGTTGTATTCAATTATGTTTACCAAGTGAGCCGGCACCTGTCTAAAAATTTTAATTAATTCATCTGCATCTTTCAATGAATCATTAAAATTTTTAAACAGAATGTATTCAAAAGTTATTTCGTTGCCTGTTTGTTGGTAGAAGTAATTCAATGCTTCAATTAATGCTTTAATATTATTGGTTTCATTAATCGGCATAATTTCATTTCGCTTAATATCGTTGGCTGCATGCAGGCTTAATGCCAATTTGAAACGTACTTTATCATCGCCTAATTTTTTTATTTGTTTGGCAACGCCCGCAGTTGAAACGGTAATGCGTTTAGGGCTCATAAATAAACCATCCTGCGAAGTAATTTTTTCAATGGCTTTTAAAACATTATTGTAGTTAAGCAAAGGTTCACCCATGCCCATAAAAACAATATTGCTTAACTTTTTATCGTACACTCTTTCACTTTGCTGATTTAATAAAACCACTTCATCATAAATCTCATCAAAGTTTAAATTGCGTTTTCTTTCCATATATCCGGTAGCACAAAACTTACAACTTAAGCTGCAACCAATCTGGCTGCTTACACAGGCTGTTTTTCTTTCTTCTGCAGGAATTAAAACACCTTCCACTTTATGACCGTCGAATGTTTGAAAACGGCTTTTAATAGTACCGTCTGCACTGTATTGAGAAGTATCAACTTTTAAAGAAGGAAATGAAAACTCTGAAGCCAATTTACTGCGAAGATCTAAGCTTATATTACTCATGTCATCAAAACTTAATGCATGTTTTTTCCAAAGCCACTCCCACACTTGTTTGGCCCTGAATTTTTTTTCGTTAATGGAAAGAAAGTATGCTTCTATTTGTTCGTAATTAAGATTTCTGATGTTAGGTAACATGCGGCAAAGATAACAAACCCCTTTCCACTTTTTTCTTGATAAAAAAGTGGAGCAAAAAATCAAGACAAAAAGATATTCATCACTTTTTGTCGTTGTTATATAATCAACTTTAGAATAAAGAGAATTGAGCAGTAGAATTTTAATATGCAAGTAAGAGAATGAAATAGATATTTTTGATGTTAGATGAATAGTATTGATGTCGTACAAGAGTGCGACGCAACAGCAGCCACATTAATAACTAAAAGATTGCTACAAAAAATGAAAACAGCTTATATAATTGATGCAGTAAGAACTCCGATAGGCAGATATGGCGGAAAATTAAGTAGTGTAAGACCCGATGATTTATTGGCTTTAATGATTACTGCTTTAATACAACGCAATGAAAGTATTGATGTAAATGTTATTGAAGATATTATTGCAGGGGCTGCTAATCAGGCAGGAGAAGATAACAGAGATGTGGCAAGAATGGCTGCTTTATTAGCGGGATTGCCTGTTACTGTTGGTGGTAATACCGTAAACCGTTTATGTGCAAGTGGCTTACAAAGCATTATGGATGCAGCAAGAGCTATTATGTGCGGCGAAGGAATGTTATACATAGCAAGCGGTGTAGAAAGTATGACGAGAGCACCTTTTGTAACTGCCAAAAATGATGGTGCATGGAGCAGAAAAACAGAAACTTTTGATACCACTATCGGCTGGCGATTTACCAATAAAAAATTAGCTGATAAATATTATCCCTATTCAATGGGTGAAACTGCAGAGAATGTTGCCAAACAATGGAATATAAGCAGAGAAGCACAGGATGAATTTGCGTTCAACTCTCAACAAAAATATTTTAATGCCCTACATGAAGGAAAATGGAGAGATGAAATTATTGATGTAAGCATAACAGAAAATAAAGAACCTACTGTTTTTAGTATTGATGAACATCCGCGACAAACAAGTATTGAAAAATTAGCTGCATTAAAACCTGCTTTTGCAAAAGACGGCACTGTTACCGCAGGAAACTCAAGTGGTATTAATGATGGTGCAAGTGCATTGTTATTAGCCAATGAAGAAGCAGTTAAACAATTCAACTTACAACCAATGGCAAGAATTGTAAGCATGGCTGTTGCAGGTGTTGACCCGGCTATTATGGGTATCGGTCCTGTACCTGCTACGCAAAAAGCTTTGCTACGTGCGGGTTTGAAAGCAAGCGATTTAGATTTGATAGAATTGAATGAAGCTTTTGCCAGTCAAAGTTTAGCATGTATTAATGATTTGCAATTAGATGCCGATAAAGTAAATGTTAATGGCGGAAGTATTGCTATCGGTCATCCGTTAGGTTGCAGTGGTGCAAGAATTTCAACCACTTTATTACATGAAATGAAAAGGCAAAAATCGAAATATGGATTGGCTACCATGTGTGTAGGAGTTGGGCAGGGGGCTGCGATTATTTATGAGAAATTATAATTTACTGTTATGGAATTTAATGCATTTCTGGTTAAACAAAACAAATCAACAGGGGTGAATATTGGCCTAAGCGGAGTACTCGCTTTTTTCTTAGGTATTTTATTCACGATGTTTGAAGCAACGCACACAATAGCCATGTTTTTATATATAGCGGGTTTGATTTGTGTTCTTATCTCTCCTTTTTTTGGAAAAGGGAGTGATATGTTTGAAGTAACAGATGATGTTATGAGTGTATATTCCAATGAGATTGTTATAAGAGATAAACATTACGCATTTACTGAAGTATCTAAGTTGAATTTTTTCTTTCATTCATTCTATTGCCAATCAACATATGGCTTTTTTACAGATGAGGATGGCCAAATAGAATATGGTATGAATAATTATTTTGGATTCCTATTTAACGGAGAAGAAGTTACAGAATATTTCTATATAGGAAATGAGGAGCATGCTAATAAGTTTCTTAACATGATTGAAAATTTAAAACAAGAACAAATAGATTTTACAATTGAGTACAGGCAATATCCTAATAGAATTATTCCGCTATCTTGATTATTTATAATATGTTTCATCTAAATAAAATAAACCATCGGCTTTTTTCCAGTACCAGAATTTTTGTTTGTACACACAGTATTCTCCCTTTAAACTTTTCTTTACATAAACATCAGGCACATATAAAACTTTAGGCGGAATTAATTTAAAACGATACATCAGATTAGTTTTTTCGTTGGGTGTAAAGCTTCTGTTAAGTTTACTGTAGTCTGTTTTGGCAGCAATACTATCCGGTAATTTAGATTTTGGAGTAATAATTCTTCCAGACCCATCAACCACAACCATAGGTGTGGGCATAGGAGCTGTAGTTGTATTATTAGTTGCTACAATATCGTTTGTTGTATTTGTTGCAGTATTTGGTGCTTTACTGTCAGCAGTATTATTATGTATAGTATTGTTTTTGTTTACAGCTTTTACAGGTTTCGTTTTCTTAGAGCAGGCAATAAAAGTTAATAAGGTTATGAAAACAACAACAAACTGTTTCATTGATTTTTTTGAAGTTTATTTCCCCAATTTTATGCCAATAATTTTTATGGAATTTCTTATTAAACGATTATTTTCACACAAACAACCCTTATGAAAAAATTTTTCTTTTTATTAATCGCAACGTTTTCTTTCTCTTGCTTAATGGCTCAGTCAGACTCTACTTTAAAAGAATTTGTTGGTAAATATCATTTCCCCGATGGGAGTGTAGTTACTGAAGCTACAGTTGTGTTAGATAACGGAATACTAAGTGTATTAACTTCTGCTGGTAATTCAATATTAGAAAAAACAAGTACCGCAGATGTTTTTGCAATTACTTCATTTCAGGGAACGGCAGCTTTTAAACGCAATGATGCTAAAAAAATAGTTGGCGTTATTATAGATGCAATGGGCTATCATTTAGAGGGAACAAAGGATAATGGGATTGCATTTGATGATAAGTTTTTAAAGAAAATGAGATTGAACTTCTCTCGCTGAAAACGCTAAACACGCTGAAAAATTCTGTGCATTCTGTGTTTTCTGCGAGCTAATCAAAAGGGGTATGTCAACAATTCGTTGTGTGATAATATAGTTTGCTCTCCGCTTTGCAAATTTTTCAATACACAATTATTCTCTGCCAATTCCTTACTGCCGATAATTAAGGCGTAACGAATTTGCTTTTTGTCAGCATATTTAAATTGCTTATCAAACTTGGTTTGTTCAGGATAAATTTCGCAGGCAATATTTTTATTTCTCAACTGTTGCATTAAAGTAAAAGCAGCTTTGCGTTCTGCTTCGCCGAGATTGAAGAATAAAATTTTTGTTCCGCCGGAAATGGCTTCAGGAAACAATTTCAACTCTTCCATTACATCGTAAATCCTGTCAACACCAAAAGAAATTCCTACACCAGGAATATCAGGCACGCCAAATAAACCTGTTAAATCATCGTACCTGCCGCCCCCGCCAATGCTGCCCATTTGAACGCCTTGGGCTTTTATTTCGAAGATGATACCGGTGTAATAATTCAGACCACGAGCTAAAGTGAAATCAATCGCCAATTGACCATTGACGGTTGACCATTGACCATTCAATACATATTCAATTTCTTCAATGCCTTGTTTGCCTGTTTCAACATTGGCGAATAAAGTTTTTATAGCAACTAATTTTTCTTCATTAGTTCCGCCAATTTGTAAGTATTGTTCAATGTTTGTAATTTGATTTTGTTGCAAACCTCTTTGAGTTAATTCTTCCTTTACTTTATCAATACCAATCTTATCCAACTTATCAATAGCAACAGTTATATCAACCATTTTATCACTGCCGCCGCATAATTCTGCTAAGGCCGCTAAAATTTTTCTGCTGTTAATTTTTATTTCAACATCAATTCCTAATTTATTAAAAACAGTGGCATAAATATTTACTAATTCCACTTCATTCAATAAACTTTTGCTTCCTACAACATCTGCATCGCATTGGTAAAACTCACGGTAGCGGCCACGTTGAGGTCTGTCTGCACGCCAAACGGGTTGTATCTGATAACGTTTAAAAGGGAAAGTCAACTGACCATGATTCATGGCCACATAACGTGCAAATGGAATGGTTAAATCGTAGCGGAGGGCTCTTTCAGTAATGCCAGATGTATTCTTTCCTGCCAACACTTTTTCAAAATCATTTTTTATTTGTTCTTGCTTAGCAGCATTATCTAACCCGTTATTCAGAATCTTAAAAATCAACTTATCGCCTTCTTCACCATACTTGCCCATTAAGGTTTCTAAGTTTTCCATAGCAGGCGTTTCCAAAGGAGCAAAGCCATATAACTCAAACACATTTTTTATGGTGTTGAAAATATAATTGCGTTTACGAACAACCTCTGCCGAAAAATCTCTGGTGCCTTGTGGTATGCTTGCTTTTGTTTTTGCCATTACTCGCTGTTAAAACTTGCCGCAATATTATTTACTAATTGGCACATCTGCATATTTTCTGATAATTGCTTCGCATGCTTCACTTAACATAGCAAATACTTTATGATAACCTTCTTCTGTCCCATACCAAGGGTCCGGCACTTCTAAGTTTTGATTGGGATTCGACATATTTAAAATCAAATCAATTTTATTTTCATTCCAATATTGCCGGGCAATTCTTTTTACATCGTTGTAATTGTCTGCATCCATCACATAAATAAAATCAAATCGTTCAAAATCTTCTTTTACAAATTGTCTTCCGCGTTGGTGAGTAATATCAATACCATTCAGCTTTGCTACTTTTTGTGATAAACGATGCGGTGCTTCACCAATATGATAGCCTGCTGTTCCTGCACTATCAACAATCCAATTCAATTTAGCTTTTTCAATTTTATCTCTCAAAATGCCTTCTGCCAAAGGGCTTCGGCAAATATTGCCCAAACAAACTATTAAGATTTTCATGGTACAAAGATGCAGGCTTCAGATAAACAACTCAAACCTTAAACCTTGAACGTTAAACTTTAAACCTTGACTTATGGATTTTATGTAAGCACGCATCTCATAAACAACAAGGCCTTGTTCTTTGAAATTATTTTAAATCACAACTAAACTATTTGTTATGAAACCCGAACAGATTTTAAAGAGCCATGTTTTGGATATTGTTTTTGAAAACAGGAACAAACAATATGGTGCTTACGAGTTAAGAAGCCGTTATAACAACAGATTGTTACGTGCCATTATGTTTACTTCTGCTATTGTATTGTTGTTTGCTTTATTGCAAAGCTGGAAAGTGCCTCATAAAAAAGTAAGTGTTTATGCTAATTTAGATGGTGTAAAACTTACTGCTGTTGAAATTCCGAAAGAGGAAGTAAAAAAAGACGAAGCTCCGAAACCTAAGAAAGTGCATGTAGATAATATTGCCAGTGCAACTGATTATGTTCCTAAGATAGTTCCTGACGATAAAGTAAATAAGAAAGTAAATGATCAAGCATTAATAGATTCAGTTGTTATAGGCGACAAGGATACGCCGGGTCTTGCAGCTACAGGATTGATAAATGAAACACTTGAAGCATCTTCCAACGGCGTTCCTAATAGTACAGGAAATACTGATGTTAAGGAAGTTGTTGTTGAAGATAAGCCATTGATAAGAGCAGAGTTCATGCCCGAATTCCCAGGTGGTAAAGAAGCCTTTTTAAAATTCATGCAAAAAAATTTACGTCAGCCCGATGATTTAGAAGAAGGTCAGAAAATAAATGTCATCGCCAGATTTGTTGTTGAGCCCGATGGCAGTATTGAAGGTTTGGATATTATTCAGCAAGGCAGAGAAGATTTGAATAAAGAAGTTATTCGTGTATTACGCAAAATGCCTAAATGGAAACCGGGTATGCAAAACGGAAGAGCAGTACCCGTTTATTTTAAAGTACCTATAACATTTATGACTGCTGATTAAAAAATATTTCTAAATTGCCCGACTGACAATTTAAAATGATTGTTAAATGGAATCTGATTTCAGAGAAAAGCAAAGAAAAAATTATACTTTAATGCGGTCTATTAATGACATAGGAATGGCATTATTAATTTTTTGCGTTGGCTTGTTTTTAGTAGCAGGAGATAAATTAAAAATAGATGCTGTTACAAAACTTTTAGTTGATAAAGACCAATTGTTAAGATATATGTTTGGCGGAATGTGTTTATTGTATGGCGGTTACAGATTATATCGCGGAATTAAGAAAGATTATTAGTATGAAGAAAATAACGGTGGGTGCTTTATTAAGTGTTTGTGTATTGTTTTTTTCATGCAGTACAAATAAGCCTAAAGCCAATGCAGATAACCCTAAACAGGGTATTATTTATATAAGTGTTGATGAAAGTTTTAAGCCGGTAATTCAGGAGCAGATTAAAGTATATGAAGCTTCTTATCCCGGTACCAAAATCATCGCTGCTTATAAACCGGAAGTAGAATGTTTTAGAGATTTGCTGAAAGACAGTACCCGAATGATTATTACAGCAAGAGGTTTAAAAGAAAATGAAACAAAATATTTTGAAAGTACATTATCTTTCAAGCCTCAATACGATGTGTTGGCTTACGATGCTGTTGCTTTAATAGTAAACATTCATGCAAAAGACAGTGTGTATACTATTAATGATTTGAAAGATATTTTAAGCGGAAAGAAAACAACGCAGGTTGTTATGGATGGAAATAATGCAACAAGTACTGTAAGGTATTTACAAGACTCTTTGATAAACGGAACACCATTCGGAAAAAACGTGCAGGCAGCCACCGGCAGCGAAGCCGTGATAGAAGTAATTTCAAAAAATGAAAATGCTATAGGCTTTGTAGGTTTAAGCTGGGTAGGCAATCAGTACGAGCCGAAACAAATTGAAAATTTAAAAACAATTCGTTTAGGTTTAGTAGAATGTGTTAAATGTGTAGAGAAAGGTTATTTTGCAAAACCCTCTCAGGCTTCTATTGCATATGCTCAGTACCCGTTGGCACGTCCCTTGTACTACATATTAAAAGAAAATTATCTTGGGTTAGGTTCGGGTTTTGTAAACTACTTAACCTTAGAAAGAGGTCAGTTGGTTTTCAGGCGTTCTTTTTTAGTTCCGGGAAAAATGAATTTTAATGTGCGTAACAGCATTTTGAAAGAACAATAAACATAAAAGTTTTTATTAACAAAGCAAGCAAGATGAAAAAAATTACTCTTTTGTTGATGGCTGCAGTGGTTGCAGTAAGTGTATCAGTAGGGCAGTCGCTGAATGACGGTATTAAATTGCTCAGTTCACAATTTAAAGTAAAGTCCACTCGTGAGGTATTTAAAAAATTGTACGATGCCAATTCTAAAGATCCGCAAACAGTGTATTGGTACGGCCAAGCCTTAATTGCAGGTTTTGATGTTAAGCCGGCCGATATTCAGGCTGCAAAAGCAGTATATCAGAAAGCATTAACCGATGGTGTTAATGATGCATGGATTTGGGTTGGATTAGGCCATATTGAAATTTTAGAAAATGGCGATTTAAACAGTGCTAAACAAAAATTTGAGCAAGCTATTACTGCAACAACAGAAACAAAAGGAAAAAATAAAGGCAAACCCAATCCTAATATTTTAGCTGCAATCGGCCGTGCTAATGCAGATGGTAGTTCAAAACAAGGCGACCCGAATTATGGTATTGAAAAATTGAAACAAGCTGCAACACTTGATTTAACTAACCCTGATATTGATATTAATTTAGGTATCTGTTATTTAAAATTAGGTGGCGAATATGGCGGCGAAGCTGTTAAAGCTTTTCAGGATGCCATTGCACGAGACCCTAAAAATGCTTTAGCTATGTATCGTATTGCCAGAATTTATGTTTCACAAAATAACCCTGACGTTTTTAATAAATATTTTGAAGACGCCATTGCTGCTAATCCTTCATTCCCTGATACATATTTGTCTTTATTTGAATACTATAAGTTAAGAGATGTAAATAAAGCAAAAGAAAATTTAGATAAGTTTATTGCCAATGCAGATAAAGACCCTTTGAATGATATTTTATTGGCAGACTATTTATTTCGTGCAGGTAAATACAATGAGTCTTTAGCTAAAACAAAAGAAATTGATGCAGCTACTGCTGCAAACCCGATTCCAAGGTTAAATATGTTGTATGCATTAGATTATGATAGATTGGGCGATTCTGTTCAATCAAAATCTTACTTAGAAAAATTCTTTGCTAAAGCTCCTACAACGGAGGTAAAGCCCGATGATTATGATTTTGCTGTAAAAGTGTTTTCGAAATTTCCTGGTAATGAAGCTGTTACTGTTAGCTATTTGGAAAAAGCAATTGCAGTAGATACAAGTAAAATAAATCAAATCGCTTACATCAATAAAGCAGCAGAAGTTTTAGGCAATGCTAAAATGTATACTGAGCAAGTAAAATGGTTAATAAAAGCAGCAGATTTAAAAGGTACTTGGGGAGAAATAGATTATTATAAAATAACCAACACCGCATATTTGGGTAAAGATTATGTGCAAACAATGACTGTATCAGATAAATATATCGCTGCTTTCCCTGATAAACCACAAGGTTATTCTTTTAAAGTACGTGCAGCAAAAGCATTAGACACAACAACAACACCCGGTATTGCCATTGCAGCAATTGATCAGCAAAATGAGTTTTTAATGAAAGATGTTGAGAAAAATAAGAAAACTATTTTTATAAATCTTTATTATGAACTGGTTTATTACGGTGATAAGGCAAAAGACTATGCAAAGGGCATTGAAGTATGTGATAAAATGTTAACCCTTTATCCAACTCCGGGTGAAGAAAACGATTTTGCAGTTAAACAAAAAGAAGTGTTAACTAAAGCAGCAGCCGGGCCTCAAAAGCCTGCAAAACCGGGTAGTGTTCAACCGGCAAAATCGGGTAAATAAAAAATAATCAAAATAAAACTCTCCCTTTGCGGAGAGTTTTTCTTTTATATCCAACGCAACCTTATTTTTGCAGCTTATTGAGCTATTTATGAGCATTTCTATGGTTTTATTACAGGCAATCAATACCGCCGACAATTATCTGCCTATAGGTATTCAATTAATTTTTGCTGCAGGTTTTGTTGCTACCATGATTGGCGTTTCCGCATTGGTTGGTCCTAAAAGAAAAACAAAAGATAAACTTGAAACATTTACCAGTGGTATCCCTTCTCATGGAGATGCACGGCAGCCAATGGCTATCAAGTATTTTTTAGTTGCCATTCTGTTTGTATTGTTCGATGTAGAGGTAATTTTCTTTTATCCTTATGCAGTGAATTTTAAAGAATTAGGATGGGAAGGTTTTATAGCAGTATTAATGTTTGTAGCATTTTTTCTGGTAGGGTTTATATACATTATTAAGAAAGGTGCTTTAAAGTGGGAAGATTAAAATAATAATTATCAATGAGTGATTAATAATTAAACAAAGCAGCTTGAAATTTGTAATTATTAGTTCAGCATTAACAACACTTAAATACTATGCGTCCGGTACGTTTTAATATAAATCCAAAAGAAGCCAATGCTCATCAATCTATCGGCATGGCAGATGCTCCTCCGGGTTATAGCGGGGAGGGTTTCTTTACAACACAATTAAGCAGTGTTGTTGGTTTAGCAAGAAAAAATTCTATGTGGCCGCTGCCGTTTGCAACCAGTTGTTGCGGTATTGAGTTTATGGCTACCATGGCAAGCCATTACGATTTGGCAAGATTCGGTGCAGAGCGTGTCGGCTTCTCACCCCGTCAATGCGATTTGTTAATGGTTATGGGAACTATCGCTAAAAAAATGGGTCCAGTTTTAAAACAGGTATATCTGCAAATGGCAGAGCCACGTTGGGTTTTAAGTGTAGGTGCCTGTGCCTGCAGCGGTGGTATTTTTGATACTTATAGTGTTTTGCAGGGCATAGACCAGATAATTCCGGTTGATGTATATGTGCCTGGTTGCCCACCAAGACCGGAAGCTATTTTAGATGGTTTTATGAAAATTCAGGAATTGGTAGGAAAAGAAAGTATAAGAAGAAGAAACGGCGAGCAATACAAAACATTATTGCATAGCTATGGTATTGAATAAAAGGAATTAGTTAAGCTGATTTCTTATATGAATAATAAGCTCTTTGTATACGGCACTTTAAGAAACGGAAGCATACAGCATTATGTTCCGCAGGTTGCAGCTTATATACAATTTATTGCGAATGGTTTTGTTTATGGAAAATTGTTTGATGCAGGCGAATATCCTGCTGCAATAAAGCATAATGAAATAAAGTTGTATGGAGAGCTTCTTGAAATAGTGCCGGATAAACTAGATAAAGTGTTAATGGTGTTGGACAAATATGAAGACTTCAACGTTCAATCACCCGAACAATCTTTATTTATAAGAGCAATAACAGAAGTGTTTACTGATGATAACCAACAATGCTCAGCAAACATTTATTGGTATAACAACAATACCGAAAGTCTGAAAGTAATAGAAGGCGGTATTTACAGAAAGTGAAAACAGAAGTAATAGCAATGGTTAATAACGAAATAATAAAACAAAAACTGTCAGAGAAATTTGGCGATGCTGTTTCAAATTTTGAAGAGCCTTATGGGCTTTTAACTTTTGAAGCACCCAAAGAATTAAACCTGAAAGTATTACAGTTTTTGTATGATGATGCTGAATTAAAATTCAGGTTTATGACAGACTTATGTGCTGTTCATTACCCTGATAATAAAGGCAAAGAATTGGCAGTTGTTTATCACTTACACAATTTGGAAGATAATATCCGTCTTCGATTTAAAATATTTACATCCATAGAAACACCTGATATTTTTACGGCAACACAATTGTTTAGTGCTGCTAATTGGATGGAAAGAGAAACTTATGATTTTTTCGGAGTGAATTTTATCGGTCATCCGAATTTAAAGAGAGTATTGAATGTAGATGAGATGACTTATTTCCCATTAAGGAAAGAGTTTCCGTTAGAAGATCAAACACGTATTGATAAAGACGATGAAATGTTTGGAAGAGGTGGTTCAATTGCATACAATTGATGCATGAAAAACAGAAAGTACAAGTGAGTGACACAACGGAAGCATAATAGTTTTGCTGAAGTTGATTAAATAAAAATAAAAATTCTCTTTAGAGATTAAGGGCATACAATGGTTGAACAACATCATATAACATTACCCGAAGGCTCGATAGAAAAGCAAACTACCACCTTAAATTTGGGGCCAACGCATCCTGCAACGCATGGTGTGTTTCAGAATATTGTAGAGTTAGATGGGGAAAGAATTGTTAGTGCCGAACAAACCGTAGGGTACATTCACAGAGCTTTTGAAAAATTAGCAGAACGCAGACCTTTATATCAGATTACGCCGTTAACAGACAGGTTAAATTATTGCAGCAGCCCGATTAACAATATGGGTTGGCATATGACCTGCGAAAAATTATTAGACGTAAAAACGCCGAAGCGTGTTGATTACTTACGCATTATTATAATGGAGTTGGCAAGAATCAGCGACCATTTAATTTGTAATTCTATTGTTGGTGTTGATAGTGGTGCATTTACAGGTTTTTTGTATGTAATGCAATACAGAGAATTAATTTATGAAATATATGAAGAAGTATGTGGCTCCCGCCTTACTACTAATATTGGGCGTATTGGCGGCTTTGAAAGGAATTTCACAAATACAGCATTTGAGAAAATCGAAAAATTCTTAAACGAATTTCCTAAGGTTTGGAAAGAGTTTGAAAACCTGTTTTTGCGTAACAGAATTTTTATGGAACGCTTACAGAATACAGGTGGCATAAGTGCAGAACGTGCATTGAATTACGGCTTTACCGGCCCGAATTTAAGAGCAGCGGGAGTTGATTATGATGTGCGTATTCATACACCGTATTGCAGTTATGAAGATTTTGATTTCTCTGTTCCGGTAGGTAAAACAGGAGATAATTACGATAGATTTTTAGTACGTGGCGAAGAGGTTTGGCAAAGCATAAGCATTATTGATCAGGCATATAAAAAAGTGCAGGCATTTAAAGGAGCAGAAGCAGATGTTTATCATGCCGATGCACCTGCTTATTATCTTCCGGAAAAGAAAGATGTGTACACCAAAATGGAAGCCTTAATCTGGCACTTTAAAATTGTAATGGGCGAAACTGATATTCCTAAAGGTGAGGTATACCACAGTGTAGAAGGTGCTAACGGAGAATTAGGATTTTATTTAATAAGTGATGGTGGAAGAACACCGTACAGATTGCATTTCCGCAGACCTTGTTTTATTTACTATCAGGCTTACAGCGAATTAACACAAGGTGCTATGTTAAGTGATGCAATTATTACCATGAGTAGTTTGAATTTAATAGCCGGGGAATTGGATGCATAAACAATTATTCAATTCGGCAATTGGTTAATTAGCCAATTTAATTGCCGGATTATCGAATTATAAAATTGTAGAATTTGATATGAAGTTTAACGAACAACAAATGGCTGAATTTAACAGGTTGGTAGCACGTTATCCGGAAGGAAAACAAAAGAGTGCTTTACTGCCTGTATTGCATTTGGCTCAGGATAGTTTTGGCGGATGGTTAAGCAGTGAAACAATGGATTATGTGGCAGAACTGTTACAGATACAACCGATTGAAGTATACGAAGTGGCTACATTTTACAGCATGTATAATTTAAAACCTGTCGGCAAATATGTATTCGAAGTTTGTCAAACAGGTCCATGTATGATTAGCGGTAGTGATGATATAATTGGTTATATAAAAGAGAAATTAGGAATTAATGTTGGTGAAACAACAACCGATGGCATGTTTACTTTAAAAACTGTTGAATGTTTAGGAGCCTGCGGTTATGCCCCAATGATGCAGATGGGTAAATTTTACAGAGAGCATTTAACCAAAGAGAAAGTAGATGCCATAATAAACGAGTGCCAAAAAAATGCTGCTATAAACAATTAATATGAAAAAGAAGTTTCTGATTATTGCTTTCACAGTTTTATGTTCAACTGTTTTTGCTCAATCAAAAGATGAGCAACAGATTATTGATAACGTTAAACTGTTGCACGCTACTATTTTCGGCACAAAAGATAGTTTAACATTAGAGAAACTTTCCGCTAAACAAGTTACTTACGGGCACTCTCATGGTAATGTGCAAGACAGGCAAACATTTATAACAAGTGTGGCTCATAATAAATCAACTTATACAGGAATGCAATGCAATAACATTTCTGTAATTATTGATAATGAAACAGCGGTAAGCAGATATCTTTTAACAGGAACTGAAACCAATAAAGAGGGTAAAGTAACAGAGCTTAAATTAAATATTCTGCAGGTATGGATTAAAGAGAAGAAAGAGTGGAAAATGTTAGCAAGACAAGCAGTAATGGTTGATGCCAAATAATTGTAAATATTAATTATCATGAAACTGAATCCATATATTTTGTTTGCGGGCAATGCAGAAGAAGCAGTAAATTTTTATAAAACTGTTTTTAATGCAGCAATAACAAGGTTAAGCAGATATACAGATTCTCCTCAGCCTGTTGATGAAGATTGGAAGCAGAAAATTATGCATGCACGTTTAGAGTTTGGCGATAATATTTTAATGATTTCTGATGGCTATAAAGAATACATTGTTTCTGCAGAAAGTAATATTCAGTTAAGTGTAGAATTAGATAGTATAGACGAAATAAATACAGTATTTGAAAAACTAAGTGAGGGCGGAACAGTTAGATTGCCATTACAGGATATGTTCTGGGGAGCAAGATTCGGTATGCTGAAAGATAAGTTTGGAACAGCATGGATGTTAAATCATGAAATAAAAAAGTAAAAACTCAAAAGTTAAAAACTAAATTTTGGTTTTGACTTTTCACTTTTGAATTATTAAAATGGGTAGAAAATTATTATTAGAAAAAGCACATGTAGAAGGCATCAGAACCTACGATGTATACCGCCGTGAAGGTGGTTACCGCAGTGTTGAGAAAGCCTTGAAAACAATGAGCCCCGATGCAATTGTTGAAGAGGTGAAGAAAAGCGGCTTACGTGGCCGCGGTGGTGCGGGTTTTCCTGCCGGAATGAAATGGAGTTTCATTGCAAAGCCTGAAGGTGTTCCCCGCCATTTGGTTTGTAATGCAGATGAAAGTGAACCCGGTACTTTTAAGGATAGATATTTAATGGAATTTATTCCGCATTTATTAATTGAAGGGTTAATTGTATCATCATTTGCTTTAGGTTCAAATGATACTTATATCTATATACGAGGTGAGTATGCATGGATAGTGGATATTTTAGAACAGGCAATCACAGAAGCAAAAAATAATGGATGGTTAGGTAAGAATATTTTAGGCAGTGGCTTTGATTGTAATATTCATGTACAACGCGGTGCCGGTGCTTATATCTGCGGAGAAGAAACGGCATTAATAGAAAGTCTGGAAGGTAAACGCGGTAATCCGAGAATTAAACCTCCGTTTCCTGCTATAAAAGGTTTATGGGGCAGACCAACTGTGGTAAATAACGTAGAAACCTTAGCAGCCGTTGTTCCTATTATTAATGAAGGCGGAGAAGAATATGCAAAGATTGGTGTTGGGAAAAGTACAGGTACTAAATTAATATCAGCATGCGGTAATATTAATAAGCCAGGTGTTTATGAAATTGATATGACGATTAGTGTTGAAGAATTTATTTACAGCGATGAATATTGCGGTGGTATTGCGAATGGTAAAAGATTAAAAGCATGTATTCCCGGTGGTTCATCAGTACCTATTCTGCCGGCTAACTTATTATTAAAAACAGCCAAAGGTGAAACACGCTACATGAACTATGAAAGTTTAAGTGATGGCGGTTTTGCAACAGGCAGTATGATGGGTAGTGGTGGTTTTATTGTTTTTGATGAAGACCAATGTGTTGTAAAAAATACATATACGTTAGCAAGATTTTATCGCCATGAAAGTTGCGGACAGTGTTCGCCGTGCAGAGAAGGAACCGGCTGGATGGAAAAAATATTATGGAATATAGAAACAGGCAAAGGTAAATCGAGCGATATAGATTTATTGTGGGATATACAAAGAAGAATTGAAGGAAATACTATTTGTCCGCTAGGAGATGCAGCAGCATGGCCTGTTGCAGCAGCTATACGCCATTTCAGAGATGAGTTTGAATGGCATGTGGCAAATCCTCAGGAATCACAATTAAGAAATTTTGGATTGGCACATTATGCAGATGACATTCATGTGCCTGCAACTGTATAAATATGTCTGAACAACTTTTTAAAGTAACCATAGATAACATTACAATAGAAGTTCCCGCAGGAACAACTATTCTGAATGCTGCACGTAAAATTGGTGGAGATGTTACCCCACCTGCTATGTGTTATTACAGCAAATTAGAAGGCAGCGGCGGTAAATGCCGTACCTGTTTGGTTGAAGTAAGCAAAGGCTCTGAAAAAGACCCTCGCCCCATGCCTAAATTAGTTGCCTCTTGCCGTACAACCGTTATGGATGGGATGGAAGTTAAAAGTGCCACTTCACCAAAAGTATTAGATGCCAGAGCAGGCGTTGTGGAAATGCTTTTAATTAATCATCCGTTAGATTGTCCAATCTGCGATCAGGCAGGAGAGTGCCATTTGCAGGATTTAAGTTATGAGCATGGAAAGAATGGCACACGCTACGAATTTCAAAGAAGAACTTTTCATAAAGTAGATTTAGGTGATAAGATTCAACTGCATATGACGCGTTGTATTCTTTGCTACCGCTGCGTTTTCACGGCAGACCAATTAACAGAAACAAGAGAACATGGTGTGTTAGACAGAGGCGACCATGCACAGATAGCGACCTTCATTCAAAAAAATTTACAGAACGATTTTATAGGAAACGTAATTGATGTTTGCCCCGTTGGTGCATTAACAGATAAAACTTTCCGTTTTAAAAACCGTGTATGGTTTACTAAACCGGTAGATGCTCACAGAAATTGCTCAAACCCTAAATGTTGTGGAGAGGTGCAATTATGGATGCGTGGCGATGAAGTATTCAGAGTTACTGCACGTAAAGATGAATGGGGCGAAGTAAAAGAAGCCAGCAACGGCAAAACAGGATGGATTTGTAATGAATGCCGTTTTGATAAAAAGCATACTAACGATTGGGTTATTGAAGGGCCAAGCCATGTAAACAGGCATTCTGTTATTTCGCAGGGGCATTATGAACATTTAGAGAAGCCACAGGAATTTTTACCTGAATTAATGCACAGACAACCAAGGTTATTAATGGATATTCATAGTGCAAGCGAGGTTAACAAGCCTGATATAGAATTAAGCGAAATAAAAGGGCCGGCACATTCAACAGATTTTAATAAATAATTATAGAGATGACTTTACTTTCTATCGATTGGTTTTTAATTATTGAAAAATTAATTCTTATCGCAATAATCATATTTGCAAGTTTAGGTATTGCATTATATACCACTTTCGCAGAACGTAAGGTAGCAGCTATTTTACAGGATAGACCGGGCCCGAATCGTGCCGGTCCGGGTGGTTTGTTTCAACCATTTGCCGATGGTTTGAAATTAATAATGAAAGAAGAAATTATTCCCAACACATCTAATAAATTTCTTTTTGTATTAGGTCCTGCATTGGCAATGACAGCAGCTTTAATGACTTGTGCTGTTGTACCTTGGGGAGATAAAATTGTAGCATTCGGCAGAACTGTTGTTTTACAGATTGCTGATATAAATATCGGTATTTTATATGTGTTTGGTGTAGTTAGTTTAGGAGTTTATGGAATTATGATTGGTGGTTGGGCAAGTAATAATAAGTTCTCTTTATTAGCTGCTTTACGTGGAGCAAGTCAAGCCATTAGCTATGAGTTGGCAATGGGTATCAGTTTAATTGCTTTGTTAATGATAACAGGCACATTGCAATTAGGTGAAATTGTAAAACAACAAATGCAACCGGGGCATTTCTGGAATATTGTATATCAACCCTTAGGTTTTTTATTGTTTTTAATTTGTGCTTTTGCTGAATGTAACAGAACACCATTCGATTTACCTGAGGCAGAGAATGAGTTGAACATGGGTTATCATCAGGAATATTCAAGTATGAAATTGGGCTTTTATTTATTTGCTGAATATGTAAACATGTTTATCAGCAGTGTAATAATGGCTACTTTATTTTTCGGCGGTTATGATATTCCATTTTTTGATGAAGCGGCACATGCTAACTGGGGTAATTGGTTAGCATTGGCAGGTATTGGTTGTTTAATGGTAAAAGTGGTATTGTTTATCTTTTTCTTTATGTGGGTTAGATGGACTATACCCAGATTCCGTTACGACCAGTTAATGAACCTTGGCTGGAAAAGCATGATACCATTGGCTTTACTGAATATGTTAATTACAGGAGCAGTGGTGTTGTGGTTGAATAAATAAATCTTATAACGTAAGTAAATAGAATAATGTCTTTTATCGAAATAGCATTTTTTATAAGCTTTCAGCTAATTACTTTATTGGTTTGGCTTAGGCTTATCAAATATGTAAAATCGAAAAATGAGAAATTTGTAAAGATTACAAAAGCTTTTATGTGGCTTAACTACATAATTACTTTTTTAATTTTTTTAGGCGAATTGGAAGATGGAAGTTATACGAAGATGAAACTATTTGGTTTTGAATTTCCTGACTATATTCTTTTTACAATCATTGTATTCTTTTTCACTTTTCGTGTAGTAAAAGTTTTGAGGAAAGCTTTGTTGGAAAAGATAGATAGTTTTAGTAGGTAGTTGAATAAAGAACAAAGCGTAGAAGTGTGCGACGCCTGCCTACCGGACAGGCAGGCAACGGAAGCGAAATAGAATTGTTTAGTTGGGTACAAAAAATATATTTGCAAACATTTTTACAATGCAGGCATTAACAAACAGAGTAAAATTAGTTGAACGTAAACCGTTAACCTTTCTGGAGAAAATTTATCTCTGGAATATTTTAAAGGGTATGTTAATTACGTTCAGCCATATTTTTAAAAAGAAACCTACCATTCAATACCCCGAAGTTAAAAGGCCATTCAGCCCCGTATTTCGTGGTTTGCATGTGTTGAACAGAGATGAAGAAGGGCGTGAAAGATGCACAGCATGCGGATTGTGTGCCGTTGCCTGCCCTGCGGAAGCCATTACCATGGAAGCTGCTGAAAGATTGCCGGGTGAAGAACATTTATACCGCGAAGAGAAATATGCAGCACGTTATGAAATAAATATGTTGCGTTGCATATTCTGCGGCTTGTGCGAAGAGGCTTGCCCGAAAGATGCAGTGTATTTAAGTGAAACATTTGCTGCTGCTAATTTTAACAGAGAAGGCTTTATATATGGAAAAGAGAATTTATTAATTCCTAATCCTAAAACAGAGCCTGAAGCATATGCAAAAGCAAAAGGGTTAACTAATTAAAGAAATTAAAAATTAATAATTAGAAATTAAGAATCGCAGTAATTATTAATTCTCAATTTTTAATTGTCAATTGAATAAAATGGGCGTAACACAAATATTATTCTGGTTTTTAAGTGCACTGGCAATCTTTAGTGCTGTAATGGTTTTGGTAAGCAAAAGCCCGGTACATAGTGTATTATGGCTGATAGCTGTGTTCTTTGCTATTTCCGGTCATTATATTTTATTGAATGCACAGTTTCTTGCTATTGTAAACATTATTGTTTATGCCGGAGCTATTATGGTATTGTTCTTATTCGTTATCATGTTAATGAACCTGAATAAAGAAACAGAGCCTCAGAAAAATTTGTGGATGAAATTAACAGGCGTTGTTTCAGGCGGTTGTTTATTGATAGTATTAATTTCTTTGGTGCGTCAGGCAACTGAAATAAAAGATAAAATAGCATTAACCAATAAAGGAGACATTGGTTTAATTAAAGTATTGGGTAAAACTTTATTCAGTGGTTATATTGTACCGTTTGAAATAAGCAGTGTGTTGTTTTTAAGTGCCATGATTGGTGCGGTAGTTATTGGAAAGAAAGATTAGATAATGGTCAACAGTCTATGGTCAATAGTCCATAGAATAGATGTTGATTAAAATTATAAATACTGTGGTCTGTTGACTATGGTCAATTAACTGAATTTATGCCTATTCAATATTATATCATTTTAGCGTTAGCGTTGTTTTGCATTGGTGTAGTGGGTGTATTGGTTCGTCGTAATGCCATTATTATTTTCATGTGTATTGAATTAATGTTGAATGCCGTGAATTTATTATTGGTAGCTTTTTCTAAAATGCATAATGCAGCATTGGCAGCAACCAATGCACAGGCTGGTGTAGAAGGGCAATTATTTGTATTCTTTATAATGGTGGTTGCAGCAGCAGAAGTAAGTGTGGGTTTGGCAATAATAGTAATGATGTACAGAAATGTACATTCTGTTGATGTAAACTTTTTAAACAGGTTGAAAAATTAATTTCTTACAGAAAGGCTTATGAGCAACTTGGTGTATTTAGTTCCTTTATTTCCGTTAATCGGTTTTCTGATTAATGGCTTATTGCGTAAAAGTTTATCCAAATCTTTAATCGCTCTTATCGGCAGCGGGGCAATACTGGCATCATTTATTGTGAGCCTTGTATTATTCTTTAATGTAAAAAGTCATGGTGGTGAAGTGGTGAGTTATTTCAACTTCATCAATGTAAACAAATTAGTTGTTCCTTTTGCTTTTCAGGTAGATCAGCTTTCCTCTTTATTCCTTCTTATCATTACAGGGATAGGTTTCTTAATTCATTTATACTCTTCGGCTTATATGCATGAAGAAGAAAACGAACACTACGGAAGGTATTTTGCCTACCTGAATTTATTCGTATTCTCCATGTTGTTATTGGTATTGGGAGCGAATTATGTAATCATGTTTATCGGTTGGGAAGGTGTTGGTTTATGTTCTTATTTATTAATCGGTTTCTGGTTTAAAAACAATAATTACAATTATGCTGCTAAAAAAGCATTTGTAATGAACCGTATTGGTGATTTAGGATTTTTATTAGCCATATTCTGGATAATAGCAAAATTGGGAACCGTTAGCTATGGTGATGTTTTTGCTTCAGTTTCAAAACTTACTCCTACTGATATTACAACTATAACCATTTTATTGTTTGTGGGTGCAATGGGTAAGAGTGCACAGATTCCTTTATACACATGGTTGCCTGATGCAATGGCAGGCCCTACACCCGTTTCTGCATTAATACATGCTGCAACAATGGTTACAGCCGGTATTTATATGATTGCCAGAAGTAATGTGTTATACAGTTTAAGCGAAGTTGCTCAACATTTGGTTGCTGTTATTGGTATAGCTACTGCATTGTTTGCTGCAACTATTGCTATTAAACAAAATGATATTAAAAAAGTATTGGCTTATTCTACAGTAAGTCAGTTAGGATATATGTTCTTAGGCTTAGGTGTTGGAGCTTATACCGGTGCTGTATTTCATGTAATGACACATGCATTCTTTAAAGCCTTATTATTCTTAGGTGCCGGTTCTGTAATTCATGCCATGCATCATGAACAGGATATCAGAAAAATGGGCGGGTTGAAAAAATATTTACCGATTACACATATAACATTCTTAATTGGTTGTATTGCTATTTCAGGTATTCCGCCATTCAGCGGTTTCTTTTCAAAAGATGAAATCTTAGCGGCGGCTTACGAACATAGCCCTGTGTTATGGGGTATTGGCGTTGCAACAGCAGGATTAACAGCTTTCTATATGTTCCGTTTATACGCAACGACATTTTTAGGAACATTCAGGGGAACACATAATCAGGAGTACCATTTGCATGAAAGCCCTTCTGCAATGACGATTCCATTAATTGTGTTAGCTGTATTAAGTGTGTTGGGCGGATTGGTTGGTGTACCTGAAGTATTAGGCGGTCATCATGAATTACATCAATTTTTATCGCCTGTATTAACATCAGAAGTTAAACATGAAAGTGTTCATTCAACGGAATATATGTTAATGGGAGTTTCAGTTGCGATAGCTGTAATTGCTATTCTTTTCGCTATCAATAAATTCAGTAAAAAACCTGAATTACGGGATGCAGATGGCTTTGGTAAAGTATTGGAAAACAAATGGTATGTTGATGAATTGTATGATAACATTATCGTTAATCCATTAAATAATTTAGGAGCTTTCTTTAAAAATATTATTGAAAGAAAAGGTATTGACGGAATTGTGAATGGTGTTGGCAGGTTGGTTACTTATTCATCACGCCAATTGCGTTTGTTGCAGAACGGTTTAGTGGGTGGTTACATTTTATTTATGGTACTGGCAATAGTTGTATTGATTTTTATATGGATTAATGACAACTTTATTTTCAGTTTTTTTAGTAAACATTTCTAACAGAATTTGTAAAAGATATTTATGGTTCCTGTTTGGCTCATATTAATACCCTTATTAACCGGTTTGGTTTCTTTTATTTTAAAAGATGCCAAAACAGTTAAAGCTTGGGCTTTGCTTTCTTCATTAATAACCTTAGCACTAATTGTTGCAGGCAACTGGTTTTTTAAAGCTGATAGCTTGCAGTTCAGTGCAACATGGGTAGCAGGTTTAGGCAGTAAATTTTCTTTCAGTTTAGATGGAATGGGCAAAATGCTTTGCTTGTTAACCGCTGTTTCTTTTCCTGTAATTTTTATTGCAGTTAACAGAAATGAATATAAAAAAGCTAATAGTTTTTACGCTTTAATGTTATTAATGCAGGCTGGTTTAATGGGTGTTTTTGCAGCAAGCGATGCATTACTATTTTATTTCTTTTGGGAGCTGGCTTTAATACCGGCTTACTTTTTATGTTCTATATGGGGTGGGGAAAAAAGAATACAGGTTACTTTCAAATTCTTTGTTTACACGTTTGTTGGTTCATTATTAATGCTGTGTGGAATTATCTATTTATATTTTCAAACAGCAGACCAATCGTTCTCGCTGCAATCATTTTATCATCTTCATTTAACTGATCAACAGCAATACAGTTTATTTTGGTTATTCTTTATAGCATTCGCTATTAAAATGCCAATTTTTCCATTTCATACCTGGCAGCCTGATGCTTACGAACAATCACCAACCGCTGTAACAATGGTATTGAGTGGCGTAATGGTTAAGATGGGAATTTTTGCTGTAATACGTTGGTTGGTACCGGTGTTTCCCCAAGCTGTAAGTCATTTCAGCAATGTAGTAATTATATTATCTGTTACGGGAATGATTTATGCATCATTAATTGCTATTAAACAAGATGATGTAAAAAGATTAATTGCCTACTCATCTATTGCACATATCGGTTTAATGTGTGCTGCAATTTTTTCTCAAACTAATATAGGGACACAGGGTGTAGTAATTCAAATGTTTAATCACGGAATTAATGTAATCGGTCTGTGGATTGTTGCTGATGCAATTGAACAGCAATTAGGTACTCGCAAGTTTAGTGAATTAGGAGGCTTGGCACAAAAAGCACCAACATTGGCAATATTATTAGTGGTATTGGCTTTTGCAAATATTGCATTGCCATTAACCAATGCATTTATCGGCGAGTTCTTAATGTTTAATGGATTATTTCAATATAATGTTTGGATAGCAGCTGTAGCAGGTGTAAGTATTATTTTGGGTGCAGTATATACTTTAAACATGGTGCAAAAAGTATTTTACGGAAACACAGTTGCTATAACAGAAAGTGCAGTTGAGATAGGAAGTAATATTAAACTGGCGTTGATTGTTTTGGTGTTGATGATTATTGTGTTGGGAATATATCCTCAGCCGATGTTTAATTTGTTAAACCCCTAACCCCTGAAGGGGAAAAAGGGAATTGCCTGACCCTACAGGCAATTAGTTCATTTTTAGTAGCCCCCTTTAGGGATGGGGCAAAATCTCCCGAAAGGGTTTGGGTGTTATGAATGCAATAATTTTTTCTGCTTTAATCGGTGTGGTAATGATGCTTAGCGGCATTGTTATTAAAAGCAAAACAGGTATTAAAAACCTGGCTGTTATTTTATTGTTTGTTTTATTAGGCGGACATTTAGCAGAGTTTTATGGTGTTTTCAATATACATTTAGATACGCATGAAATGCTTGCCACAACAAGGTTTGGAATGTTTTTTAATACCATTGTAATTACAGCAACCTTATTCTATGCTTTGTTAAGCGGCGATGAAGTGGTGAAAGTAGGTACTTACGGAGCTGAATATTTTGCTTTGATATTTTTTGCGTTGTGTGGTGTTACCATTCTATCTGCCTACAACAATTTATTAATGTTGTTTTTAGGGGTAGAAATAATGACGATTCCTTTGTTTGTATTAACAGGTAGCGAAAAGAAAAATTTAAAAAGTAATGAAGCTGCATTAAAGTATTTTTTAATGGGTTCTTTTTCAACAGGTATTTTATTAATGGGTATTGCTTTGTATTACGGAGCTACCGGTTTATTTACCATTGAAGCTGCCAGAAACCCTAACGATACACATCATTTCTATGGCATATTGTTGCCTTTGGGCTTGTTGTTCATTTTTATTTCATTAGCATTTAAAGTATCCGCGGCACCATTTCATTTTTGGACACCCGATGTGTATGATGGTGCACCAAGTGTGTTCACATCATTCATGGCAACTATTGTAAAAGCCGCAGGTTTTATTGCTTTTATAAAACTGTTTGAAATAAGAGCGTTTGACATGAGTTTCTCATGGAAGATACTATTACCGTTAATCATCGTTCTTACATTATTGGCCGGAAATATAACAGCAGTATTTCAACAAAGCGTAAAACGAATGCTGGCTTACTCAAGTATTGCACAGGCCGGCTTCATGTTATTTGCCTTATACACTCCGAACGAATTTGGTAAACAAGGTATTTTATTATATGCTGCTGCATATAGTTTAGCTACTATCGGCATTTTTGCTGTATTAATGAAAATGAAAGATTACACTTTTGAAGGTTATAATGGTTTGGCAAAAACACAACCTGTTTTAGCTGCAGCCAATACAGTGTTTTTGCTTTCATTGGCAGGTATTCCTTTAACAGCGGGTTTTTTTGCCAAATATTATATGCTGGCAGGTGCTTTAAAAGAAAGCAGCAGTAATTTATGGTTGGTAATTGTTGCTGTTTTATTTGCAGCAGTAAGTGTGTACTATTATTTCAGAGTTATACAGGCAATGTATTTTAAAGAAGGTAATGCAGAAACTATTGAAGTAAAACCTTTCTTTAAAATATTATTAATAATTGTTGCGGCTGTTATTATTTTAATTGGTTTAATGCCTTCTTTATTATTGGATTTGTTTTATGCATAGGATTAGTATTCCCTTCATCAAATAATTACAATCAATTCTTTATTCTCTTTTATCTTTAACGCATTGTAGTTATAATGACGTTTAAAGATACTTTCTCATTAGCTTTTCGTACGGTACGCAGCAATAAACTGCGTAGTGGTATAACTATTACCATTATTGCATTTGGTATTATGGCATTGGTTGGTATTATTACCGCCATAACAGCAATGGAGCAAAGCCTTCGCGAAAGTTTTTCTTCAATGGGTGCCAATGCATTCAGTATAAGATATAAAGAATCTAATATTCGTTTTGGTGGTGGCCCGCCAAGAAAAGATATTGTAAAAAAACAAAAAGGCCAGAAAGAAAAGACCGCTAATCTCAACAAAATAATTAAGAAAGAAGATGCTGAATACTTCAAAGAAAATTTCAGTTTCCCTTCGGCACAGGTTAGTATTTACAGAAGAGGTCCGGGTAATATAGAATGCACTTACAATAATAAAAAAACCAACCCCGTTGTTACGGTTTGGGGTGGAGATGAAAACTATCTTACTGTTAACGGATATACTTTAGAAACAGGCAGAAACCTGAATACTTTAGATGTACACAGCGGAAGAAATGTATGTATTATAGGAAGTAATGTTGCTGCAAAATTATTTGGCGAACATCCTGAAAAATGTATCGATAACATTATTCGTACAGGAGGTATTCCTTATCGTATAATAGGGTTGCTGAAAAGTAAAGGCTCAAGCGGGTTGGTGAGGCAAGATGATATTATTATTACTTCTTACAATAGTCTTGAAAGATTGCAAAATATTTCTAATACGTTTTTAATCGGTGTAATGGTTGGCAGTGTTAACCAGGTTGATGTTGCTGTAGGAGAAGCTTCTGCAACATTCAGAGGAGTAAGAAAACTATCGCCAACTGATGCAGATAATTTTGTGGTTGAAAAAAGTGATAAAGCCGCAGAGCAATTACTTTCCATTTTAGGAGGTGTTACAGGCTCAGCCGGTGCCATAGGTTTAATTACTTTAATAGGTGCAGCAATAGGGTTAATGAATATAATGTTAGTTGCTGTAAATGAACGTACACGTGAGGTTGGTTTAATAAAAGCTATTGGTGGTAAGAAGAAAAATATCAGTCAGCAATTTTTATTAGAAAGTTTAATCATCAGTTTATTAGGTGCTTTATTCGGAATTATTTTAGGTGTTATTCTGGGTAATTTAGGTGCCGGACTTCTGTTTCACACACCATTTGCCGTGCCTTGGTTATGGGTAATTATAGGTATATTCATTTCAACAATTGTAGGTTTACTGGCAGGTTTATATCCCGCAATGAAAGCTTCCAAACTCAGCCCTATCGTGGCTTTGCGGTATGAGTAATTTTCTGCTAATCAAAGAGAACTGTATTACAACCATATGAAAAAACTAATAATCACATTTCTTTTAGTTATCATCGGTTGTAAAATTTGCTTATCACAAAATATTCGATTGGTTAAAGATTATTACAGCAATGGAAAGATTTATTCGAAAGGATATTTTAAAAGAATTGATAATACATCCGAAAGTGTTTTTGGGTTATGGACCTATTGGTATGATAATGGTCAAATAAAATCTCAAGAATATTATTATTTGAACAAAAAGCCTGTATACTACATTAATTTTTGGCAGAAAAGTGGTATTCAGATATTAAAGAATGGTAACGGATATATTTATGAAACTATGGCGTTTAGAACTGACGACAGTACAATTTTTGAGATAAAAGATAGTTTGAAAAATGGGAATTTTAAGTGTTATGCTCTTGAGAAAAATAGTTTTTATCTTTTTTCAACAGGTAAATACATAGGTGGTGTTATTCACGGTAAAAAAATAATTTATTACCCCAATGGTAATATTCATTTAATTTCTACTTATAAAAATGGTGAACAAATAGGGGAAGAGATTAGGTATTATCCAAATGGGATAGTAGAAGAAAAGGGTAAAAGAATCGGTTCTTTAGAAGATAGTATTTGGACATTTTATGATTCATTAGGGAATATTTCAAAAAGGGCTAATTATAAAAACTCTTATTTATCTGGTGTATATCAAGAATATTATAAAAGCGGCAAACTAAAAACAGAGGGAAATTATTTAGTAATCAAGAATGAACCAGATACTACCAAGGTAGAAAATCAAAAAACAGCTAAAACAAAAAAGAAGGGTAAGATCGCTGATGGAAACCCTTTTGGTAGTTCTTCATCTCCATTTAAATCCGTTAAAAATGGAGACTGGTTATTTTATAACGAAAATGGAGAATTAATTTTAAAAGAAACTTATGTAGAAGGGATGAAAAAATAAATTTCTGTTATATAGAGATTATGCATAATTACTTCTTCAAAAAGAGTTTCAGCTTATCATTAATGTAATACAGCATATCTTCTTCGCTGGTATGTTTTCTTAACCATTTATAATCAGGTCTGTATTGCTGCATAAATTGTAAAGTAGCATCAACAGATAGTGAAGTGTACCTCCCAACTACCTCAGCATTAAAACGATAATTAATGTATTGGTCATTTTCTATTTGATAAAATAAACTGATAGCGTTGCGTTTGTCTTTATCTGCTTTATAAAAATGGTCGAGATTTAAGCCGATACCTGCACCGGAATTAGCGGTTGAAAACATAGGTTGCACATGTTCATTTCTTGTACCGAAAAAAGCATTTCTTCTTTCCATACTATCTAATTGGTAAGCTGTGTATTGATTGCTTTTTACAACAACATCGGGCAATGTGTGCGATAATGATTTCAATAAAAAAGTAATTTCTTTTCCATTAATCATTTCTGGTTTTACATGAATTGTATCAAAGCCATAGCCAACTGCGGCAATAGAAATAATATCGTTTGCTTTAGCATTTAAACTAAAATATCCGGCTTTATTACTTAATGTAGTTTTATGTGTATTGATATTAGTAATGAATACAAAACCTACTTTTTCATTCGTAATACTATCTTTTATAACACCATTAATAAATTGGGCTTTTGCTGAAAGAGAGTAACTAACTATTAAAAGGAAAAATAAAGCCTGCCTCATATATTTTTTGGTGAAGGTAATTGTATGAAGCAATAAAAAAGCCTCATACAATTTGCATGAGGCTTTTTTTATGAAAAGAATTAACAAACTTATTTAGGGTCTAAAGCTTTTTTAATTCTGTCAGCACAATCCTGTAAATGGTATTTAGTCATTTTATCAGTAGCTGTTGCAGCAGCAGCTGCAGTTTCAGATTGTAATGATTTTAAATATGCACGTGCAACTGAAGTAACATCTGTATTCTTAGTATTGGTGAATGAGATAATAAAACCGGCAGGTAAACCCAACGCCTGTAAATTAGGTACTTGCGGATTTAATAAATCAATCAAATTATCAATATAAGATTTCTGAAGATTTCTTCTGTAAGCATCAATTGTTTTTTTAGTTGTTAGTTCACTCCAAACACCTTTTTTAACATCACTCATCATTTCATCTAAAGTATAAACATTGCCACCAAAGCGGTTTTCGCTTAATACCAATCTGTACAATCTTGCTGCACTTAATAAGCTGCTTAATGTACCTGTTTGAGCAGTTTGGATAGATTCGTTAGAAGTTGGATAAGAAATTTTATTTAAGATGTTTTTATCTAACAACCATGTTGGTGTATTAAACAATTGCTCGTTTAAAAATGCAACGGCTGCTTTTTGTGTTGCTTTGGGAGTTGCTTCATAAACATCTCCTGCCTGCTCAACGCTTTTATATGTTTGTTGAATACCGCCCACATTTTTAGCAACATGGCCCATATAACGGCGGAATTGACCTACAACCTGATCGTACATATCAGATAAATTCTCATATTTATCTGCTTCTTCTTTAGTCCATTCAGGTAATTGAGGTAAAATTCTTTTTAAGTTTTTAATACCGTATTCACTTGCTTTCACAGCATTATCACTTAAATCTTCTGTTTGTGCACGGGGGTCAACATTACCACCTTCTCCACCAAACCATAAACGAGGGTTTTTGGTTAAGCTGTCAATAACCCATTTGTTGGCAATTTTATTATCTGTTTCAATGTTGCTGACACCTGTATAAGTATAACCCCATTTAATAGCCCATTTATCATAATCGCCAATTCTTGGGAATAAACCTGTTTCACTAATATTATCTTCCGGTTGTGCAACATAGTTGAAACGGGCATAATCCATTATAGAAGCCGTATGTCCGTTTGCTTCAACCCATGCCTTATTACGTAACCATTCAACAGGTGTTTTACTGCTGCTACCCATGTTATGACGCAGACCTAATGTATGACCAACTTCATGAGATGAAACGAAACGGATTAATTGACCCATTAATTCGTCATCAAATTTCATTTTTCTTGCTTTAGGGTCAACTGCTGCAGTTTGCACCATATACCAGTCATGCACCAACTTCATTACATTATGATACCAACCGATATGGCTTTCTAAAATTTCACCGCTGCGTGGGTCATGAACCTGTGGACCGTAAGCATTTTCAATATCAGATGCAAAATATCTTATCACACAAAAACGTGCATCTTCTAAACTCATGGTTGTATCATTTTCAGGCCATTCTTTACCAACAATGGCATTTTTAAATCCGGCTTTTTCAAAAGCTTTCTGCCAATCGTTAATACCTGCAATTAAATAAGGTCTCCATTGTTTTGGTGTAGCAGGATCTATATAATAAACAATTTGTTTTTTAGGCTCAACCAATTCACCTCTCTTATATTTTTCAATGTCTTCATCTTTAGGCTCTAATCTGTAACGTACTGCAAAAATCTGATTATCTACTTTTTGTTGGTCATCACTGTAAACTGTAAAGTCATCAGCAAAATAACCAACGCGTGGGTCGAATAATCTGCGGTTCATAGGAACCTTTGGTAATAACAACAAAGATGTATTCAGTTCTAATGTAATAGCACCTGCAGCTTGTGCAGCTGGTAATGTTGTACCACCACCGCCGCCAAATGTTAAACCACCGATACTTGGTGTAGAACTGAAAGTTTTTACAGTTTTAATTTCTGTATTAATAGGATAAGTGTTAATACTTTGAATGTAAGATCTGTCTGCTGCTAATACTGATAAGTTGTATTGACGTTTAGCATTAGGACTTAAACTTACAACCTGATTATCTCCTTTAAAAAAATCACTAACATCAATAACTGTGCTTGCTGTATGACTTATAGAGTCTTTACCATATGCAGCTACAGGAAAGGCATTAGCAATAGGATCTAAATATGAGTTGTTAACGGCTTTAGAAATAACATTACTTGTATCTGCATAACTTATTAAAGTAACTACACGTAAAAAAACAGTGTTATTAGGCCCTTTCTCGAATTTTATAGATTGATTGTTTACTAACTCGCCGCCATAATTTCTTCCACCGCCCGCAACTTTTACAAAACGGGTTACAGCCAATACTTCTCTTCCTAATATTGAATCAGGAATTTCGAAATAAAATTTATCCTCAATTTTATGTACAGTAAATAAACCTTTTTTAGTAACTGCTTTATCAGTAATTACTTCTTTATACGGTTTAGGGGCTGTACGTTGACCGGCACCGCCAAAGTTTATACCGCCCAGATTTAATCCACCGCCACCGGGAGCAGCCGGCGTTGTTGGTGTGGGAGTAGGTGTTTGCGGCCTCGGGGTTGGGTTTTGTGCAATTGTACTGCCTGTAATTGCTAACAATGCAATCGCTGAAAAGACTTTCTTCATATACAGTGTAGTTTTTAAAATGATTAGTTCGTGAAGATAAGTAACTGAATAAGAAAGCAAAATTTTTGCTTAACTCTTTTGACAAACGGTTTAACCTGATGAAAAAAATCGGTGAATGGTTAAAAATGAACTGCAAACGTTTTAAACAAATAATTCTGCATTAAAAAATCTTAAAGTTGCCTAAATGAAATTTGGTGCTTACGATAAATTACCTAATTTGTAGCCCCTTCAAAAATATTTTGAAAAAGAGTTTTGTTATTTCAAAACTTTTTTCAGTAGCATTGCGAAGCAAATTTTTTAAACAAGAACATTTTAAAAAAACAAAAACCAATTGAATCATGGCTGACATTAAACCAACTGCAGCACCTGCTGCTAAAGCAACTTCAGTTCAACCAAAAAAATCCGGCAACTCTATTTCATGGCTTGCCCCGTTAACTTGTATTATTTTAGGTTATCTTATCTGGCGTTTTGCAATTGGCACGCCAAGTAATTTTACTAAGCCCGATCCCAATGGTGGTTTTTGGCCAGATCATGAAGGTGCAAAAAGTGGTATCGCACGTATGTATTTAGGTGGTATTATTGTACCTATCTTAATCGGTTGTTTCTTAACTGTAATTACTTTCGTTATTGAAAGATTATTAACTGTTACCAAAGCTTCAGGTACAGGTAACATTGCTGAGTTTGTACGTAAAGTGCAATTTAATTTAGCTAATAAAGATGTTGATAAAGCTATTGCTGAATGCGATAAACAAAAAGGCTCTGTTGGTAATGTAATGAAAGCCGGTTTACGCAAATACAAAGAAATGATTACTAATACTGAATTAGCTACCGAGCAAAAAGTATTAAATATTCAGAAAGAAGTAGAAGAAGCTACTGCATTAGAATTACCGATGTTAGAAAAGAACTTAGTATTCTTATCAACTATCGCTTCTGTTGCAACTTTATTGGGTTTGTTAGGAACGGTATTAGGTATGATTCGTTCATTCTCTGCTTTAGGTGATAGCGGTGGTGGTGAAGCTGCTCAAAAATTATCTCAAGGTATTTCTGAAGCCTTGTATAATACAGCATTAGGTATCGGTACTTCTGCAATCTCTATCATTATGTATAACGTATTTACTACACGTATTGATGGAATTACTTTTGGTATTGATGAATCAGGTTTCACTTTAACTCAAAGCTTTGCTGCAAACTACAAATAGTAGTTTGTGGAAATTTTAAAGTTTTGAATCTTAATTAGTGAAATAAAAATTTAAAAAAATGTCAAGACCTAAATTGCCACGAAAGAGTACGAGCATTGACATGACAGCGATGTGTGATGTGGCTTTTCTTTTGTTGTCGTTCTTCATTTTAACAACAAAATTTAAGCCTTCAGAAGCCATTACTGTTACAACACCAAGCTCAGTAGCTTCTAAAGTAGCTCCCGATAAGGATATCGTTTTAATTACCATCGACAGAAACGGTAAAGTATTTTTAGGGTTAGATGATGAAACTATTAAAGGTGCAATGGTTGAAATAATCAATAAACAAAAGGGCTTAACATTAGATGCAGCAGCATTTAAAAAGGCTGAGTTTTTTGGTTCATCTTTCAGCAATCTTCCTCAATTTTTAGCTTTGCCTAAAGAAAGTTTAAAAGGAGATGCTTTACCAGGTATTCCTGTTGATAGTACAAAAGGCCCTAACGAAATGATTGAATGGATGGGAATAATACACAGTGCATATGAAGCCTCTCCAACCAAAAAAATTAATATTTTATTGAAAGGAGATAACGATGCAAAATACCCTTCATTTGATGCCGTTGTAAAAGCCCTTAAGAAAAACGATTTCTTAAAGTTTCAAATGGTAACAAATCCGGAATCTATACCTGTTGGCACGGATTTATATAGACAACCAAAGGAAGAAGTTAAAAAGTAAACAAGATTAACTAACTAAAATATTGTATCATGGCAGAAATGGATACCTCGTCCGGCGGCGGTCATAAAAAAGGGCCGGGCGTTAAAAAAGGTAAAAAGCTATCTACTCGTGTGGATTTAACTCCAATGGTGGATTTAGGTTTCCTGCTTATTACATTCTTCATTTTTACTACAACAATGAGTCAGGCAACAGCCTTTAAGCTGAACCTGCCTAAAGATGCAGATAAACCTGAAGACCAGAATAAAGCAAAAGAATCCGGTGTTATAACCATACTACTTGGTAAAGACAATCATGTGTTTTATTATGAAGGTCAGTTAGATAACAACAATGCTTCTGCAAAATTTAAATCATCAAACTTCGGTAACAGTGATGAGGGAATACGTTCTGTTATTATCAGAAAAAAAGCAAACACTCCTCCTGATGATTTTGTTGTTGTTATTAAACCTGATAGTGAATGCAAATACAAAAATGTGGTTGATATATTAGATGAAATGTCTATCAATGTTGTAAAAAAATATGCATTGGTTGATATATCAGAAGTAGAAAGCCAATTAGTACACGTAACAGAGGGTCAGGCTAAATAATTTGTGGAATAATTATCAGCACTGCATCTCAATAAAAAACTATTTATGGAAACAAATAAAATTTTAACCGCAGACATTCTCGATATTCTTTTCGAGGGCCGTAATAAAGCTTATGGTGCTTATGACCTGCGTAAAACTTATAACAGGCGTATTACATATGCAGTTGTAGGTACTATTTCTCTTTGTTTGCTTTTGCTAATAGGTAGTATTTTGGCCAATTCTATCAAAAAGCCTAAGGCACAAGTTTTTGTACAAGATATGAATCTTGAAGCCGTAAAGCAAGATGAGAAAAAACCTGAGCCACCTCCACCACCTCCGCCAAAGCAAGAACCTCCTAAAGTGGAGATTACTAAATTCACTCCTCCCAAAATTGTGAAGGATGAGGAAGTAAAAAAAGAAGATGAAATTAAAGACGTAGAAAAATTAGAAGAAACCAAAATCGGTACTATTAATCAGGAAGGTGAAAAAGATTTAGGTGTTGTTGCTCCGGTTGTTGAAAGCAAAGGTTCAGGAATTGTAGAAGCACCTAAACAGGAAGAAGATTATGATAAAGTATTTACTGTTGTACAGATACCTGCTGAATTTCCGGGCGGTATTGCGGGATGGCAGAAATATTTGCAACGTACTTTAAACAGCAGTATTCCTGTTGACAATGGAGCCCCTCCGGGTAAATACACAGTTTATGTAACTTTCATTGTAGATAAAGAAGGAAACATAAGTGATGTATCTGCAGAGAATGATCCAGGTTATGGTACAAAAGACGAAGCAATTCGTGTAATTAAAAAAGGACCCAAATGGACACCTGCTGTTCAAAACGGACGTAAAGTAATTTACCGTCATAAACAAGGTATAACATTCCAGGTTTCTGAAGAATAATAACTAAATTTTCTTTTCATATTAAAGCCTCGCTTTTGCGGGGCTTTTTTAATGTTAGTGCATCAATAACTATTTTTACAAAAAATTTTCATGTTAGGAAAATTGGGCGGATGGAATGATACTATTGTAGCGTTAGCAACAGCACCGGGTATAGGTGCTATTGGTGTAATCAGAGTTAGCGGGAGTGATACTTTTAAAATTATCAATGAACTGTTCCCTTCAAAAAATTTATTGAATCAACCATCACATACATTACATGTTGGTTTACTGAAAAACAATGATGAAGTATTAGATGAAGTGGTACTTTCTTTATTCAAAACTCCCAAATCTTATACAGGAGAAGATGTTATTGAAATAAGTACACATGGTTCTCCATTCATTCAGGAAAAAATAATCAATACTATCATTGCTAAAGGAGCAAGATTGGCAAAAGCGGGTGAGTTTACACAAAGAGCTTTCTTAAACGGGAAGTTAGATTTAACACAGGCAGAAGCAGTAGCAGATTTAATTGCCAGCAATACAGAAGCCAGCCGCAACACAGCACTGAAAAATATGCGTGGAAAATTTTCAAGTCAATTAAAAGCACTGAGAGAAGAGTTAATAAAATTCTCTGCCTTAATTGAATTGGAATTGGATTTTTCGCAGGAAGATGTAACGTTTGCAGACAGGCAACAGTTAGACAATTTAATTAATGTATTACAAAAAAACGTAAATAGTTTAATACAGTCATTTGCTTTAGGCAATGTAATTAAAAATGGCGTTCAGGTTGCTATTATAGGTAAACCAAATGCAGGTAAATCAACTTTATTAAATGCCTTATTAAATGAAGATAGAGCCATAGTAAGTGAAATTGCAGGCACCACAAGAGATACGATTGAAGAAGTTTTAAATATTGATGGCGTTTTATTCAGGTTAATTGATACTGCAGGTATACGTGAACATACTGCTGATATTATTGAAACTATTGGTGTTGAACGGAGTATTGAGAAAATGAATAATGCAGATATTGTAATTTATTTGTTTGATGTGAATGCAATGAGCAATGATGAATTAAGAAACATTGAGCAAAATTTCATTACTCAAAATATTCAATACTTATTAGTAGGTAATAAGATTGATGAGCAAGAAATTGCTGCCGAAACAATATTCAACACTAAAAAAGAAATCATTTTTATTGCCGCTAAAACCAATAAGTATATTGAAGAATTTAAAAAGCAATTAGTAGCATCAACCATTCACGGAGATTTAAAAACAGAAGATACTGTAGTTACTAATGCACGACACTTTGAGGCATTACAAAAATTATTTGCTTCATTAGAAGATGTGTGGAATGCTTTACAGCAAAACATTTCAGGAGATTTGTTAGCATTAGATATTCGCCAATGTTTACATTATTTAGGTTTAATAACCGGTGAGGTTACAAATGAAGATCAGTTGGATTTTATTTTCAGTAAATTTTGTATCGGAAAATAGCCGGCAAAAATTGTTGCAGATTTTACAGTGTCACTGTTGATTCTCAGAGAATTTCTTTTACTAATTTTTCTTTTATAAGAAAATTGCGATGTTGGTGTTACGAAATTACACCTATATGATATGATAGGGTGAATTAAAAAAATTATTAATAAATTTTTATTTAAACTTAAAAAATATCCCTGCCTCTACATAAAAAATGTTTGTTATGTCTTCATCAAATAAACTCTTCTTACTTGTTGTATTAGATACGTTATTTGTGGTTGTGGTAGTAGTGGTTGTAGTAATATAAGTTATCGGGCTTTGCGGTATTGCAAATGTGGGGGTGAAAAATAAGCCCCATTTCTTTCCATAATAATAAATCGGGAGAGATAATTCATAATCCATAACAACATATTGTTCAGGGTTATTTGAGTTTACTGTTGTTGTTGTGGTAATAGTCGAGATTCCCGAGGTTGTAGTAGTAGTTGAAGATCCTGCAGATGATTTACCATTTTTTTTCTGTCTTACTGTAATATATCTATCATGATAATACCTGGTACCAAAATTTGAACTTAGTGTTGGCTCTATGTTAAACTGGTCATCAACAAAACTAAACTCATGTGATAAACTTAAATTAAGTAGATAATCAGTTTTACCGGTTGTAAAAAGAATGTCACTACCCATAGAAAAGTTAAGATATTTTGAATTGTAGGCTATGGCAGCATTTAAACTACCTACTGTTTCCGACTTTATAGCTGTGCTTTTGGGATTATAAAAATCTTTGGTTCCAACAATAGAAACTGAAATATTTTTATTGATATCTGCTTCGTATCCGGCTTCAATATTAAAGAGATCTATTCTTTGAGCGTATGAACTAATAAGTAATGACGCATTGCTACTGATATAAAAACCTTTGTAATTTAAATATTTGATGGAATAATTTAAATAGGGTATTGGCAAAGAATCGACTCTGCCATTAAATGCAGAATTAGATAAATAACTTAATTGAGTTTTAAAAAGCCCATGTTTTATCTTTAAGGAAGATGAATCATTCTTGTTATTAATAGTTGAATCTTGTGCTCTGATGTTTGTAAGAGAAATATTTAGAAAAAAAATAAAAAGTATAATTGTGTAATATCTTTTCATAGTATTAATTTAAAATTGTAATACACTGAAAATAAGACTCGAAAAGTGCTTCTTTTTTTAATAATTACGGTTTGTTAACTGAAAATTAATTATTTAAACAACTAATTGTTAATAATTTTATAAGGACAAAAAATTTGAACAGATATTTTAAACTTCAAAATAGTTAAAGCGTCTCTTCTTTGATTTTATTTTAAAACAATTAAACCTATAAGTCATGAAAACTAAATTTTTATTACTAGCAATTATTGCTATCACTTCAACAACTATGCTTAACGCACAAGCAAAACCAAAGTCTTCAAAATCGGCTGATATTAAACATGATATGAAAGATATTCAGCATGATAGAAAAGATATTCAGCATGATAGAGCAGATATTAAGAAAGACCAATCTGAAATCAAAGCAACTAAAAAGGATATCAGTAATGATAATAAGGACATTAATAATGATAAATCTCAATTAAATAAGGACAGAAAAGCAAGGGATGCAGATGCTGCTAAGCACGACTATACTGATGCACAAAAGGAACAAAATCAAATTAATGGAATTAAAAAAGACATGAGTAAAGATGCGAAAGATAGAAATGCTGATGTAAAGAAATTAAATGCTGAAAAAAAGGATTTAAACGCAGATAAGAAAGATTTATCAAAAGATAAAAAGGACTTAGGGAAAGATAAAAAAGACTTAAGTAAGGACGCTAAGAATTTTTAATGATAAATTGGAAATAGCACATCACTCAATTTGAAATAGTTAATACTTATTTACTTAAAATAGGTATTAACTATTTTTCTTTTTACATTTTATGAATCAATTTTTGTTTCATAATACCATATGATTCTTAATTATACGATGATGCATAGAGTGAGAAAATCGTAACAGTGAAATTGGAGGCGAGGCAATATTAAAGAAGCATAGTATATAATTGTCGAATTTTAGAAAGGGGTATAAAAAATTTATTCGCTTGAAACAGATTATACCTGTTCAATAATTAATTCCGATTTTCAACCAATCATCAAAGAGAGGGGATAATACAAGCGATATCCAAGAAAATATGAATGGCTTTTCAACTTTGCTGATGTAATTCGAGTGGGTTTATAAAATCATATTACGACTCTGTTACTAATTTCTTTGAAACACTTCTTAAAGCAAGTTTGTTCATATCCTGTCTTAGAAAGAAGCCGGTATCAAATCCGTACAGTTTTATAATATTTCTGCTGTTTCTCAACAAGTTTCTTTTGCTTTTTGTAGCCGTTTTGTTGGTGCTATTCATTCCATTACTAATTTTTATTTCTTAAGAAATTTTGAGTTTATTCATACAAGATGATTGGGTGAAAAAGGTTTGAGTAATGAAATAAAGAACAATATATAAAGGCGTTTTAGATAAAAATCTAAAACGCCTTTAAGAAGAAACAATTTTTATTTTCCAAATGCAACTTTTATTCCTGCATCAACATTTATATTCGATTGCCCAGATGAATAAAAACTTGTATGTAATAACCCGGCTGATACAAATATACTTGTCTGTGCATTTGGTATTTTAAGGTTTACGGGAAATTGAACATCACCATTTATTTGATAAGTAAAAGAATTTGCAGTGGCTGAAAAACCGCTTGCACTGCTTTTTAAAATACTAGTACCAGCCATTACAGTAATAGAGGGAATAACTTTTAACTGCCCACCACTTTTATTAGTAGTGGTTCCTAATGGATAGAAACTACTGCCCGTAACAATGGTTGTTTTATTGTATTTAACGCCATTGTTTGAACCACTGGTAATACCAATATTTGCATTAACGCTTATTTTTTTGGCCACTTGTACCGCAGCTCCCACTACCACACCGGTTGTATTGAATTTGGGTTGACTGTCTTCATTGCTTAGGCGTACACCCGAATACACTGCGATTATTTTTTGCTTTTTTATTCGCTCCTCAAGGTGTGGTGGTTGAAAACCTTCCGCATCAGGTCCTTTCCCTGCAAGCTTTTCACAGTTTGCCCAACAAATTTTTTGTTCCTCCAATAGTGGCTTTAGATCTGTTCTTAGTTTAGCAATAACTGTTTGGCTTTTAATTGCGGCAGCAGAATCTTTAGCATTTTGGTTTTGATACCCATTAATCTGTTTTTGTTTATTCGCCAAATCTTTAGCCATATTTTCATCAATATTATCTCTCGCTTTTATAAGTTCTTTTATTCTTTCTTTGAGTTTTTTTACATGTTCTTTATTAGTCTCGCCAAAGTTTTTCACTGAATCTTCATACTTATCGATTAAATCATCATAAAGTCTTTTATGATTTGTTTTCTGATCCTCTATACTTTTATATAATTCTCTTATCACTTTATTATGGCTTTCAATTGTATCAATTAAATCATTATTTTTTTCTATTGAATCATTAATCACTTTTACCATGCTATCAACTTTGTCATTAATTGTGCTGCACTTTTCTTCACAGTATCTTCTAAATCTTTCTTGTGGTGAAATATGCGGAATTAGATTTTCGTTTTCAGTTGGTGAGGAAATATATTCTTGAAGTGGTATTGTATCATAATTAGGCGTCGTACATCCGCAATTAGCATGTATCTCCCATATTGGATCACCTCTTTTAAAATTGGCTGTGGCAGTTTCAGTTGTAAGATTACCCAATACTTCCGGATTAATAACAGGTACCATAACTTTTACGTACCAATCTTTAAGTCCATTTGGTTCAGTTGGATATAAGCAATTACACTTTCCTCGAGCTACCAAATACATAAGATAATTTTGACCTCCATTTTGGCTTATTATATTAGAAACATCAGGCTCCGTCCAGATATGAACTTTAACTTCACTACAAGGCTCAAATTTGACATTTTTATCATCTAAAATTTCTCTTGTTTTTAAACTGGTCATTTGTAGATATATAGCCCCTAAAGATTTTGACAAATAACTTTCGGATGATTTATCAAAATCGGAAAAAAAGTTTTCGACTTTTTCTTCCATAGTTCCACCGGGAACCGTTTTTTTAATATCATTTACAATTCCTTTCAGTTCGTCTGATAAATTTTTATATACTCCCGTTCCTTTCATATACTCTGTAAGTTGTTTTTTCAATTGATCTATTATTTTCTTTTTAAATTCTTCCTCGCTGTTACTATTCCAATAATCAGTAGCAAGCATGCTTGCTTTTAATAATTGTTTTACCAAATCACTCGCACCGGTAACCTTTGCATACGCTGTAAATAGATCAATGGTAACATTTACAGATTGAATAAAAGCTTTTTTTGCAGATGCTCTAAACATTGCTTGCTTAAATGCTGCTAAAGCATAAGCAGCACAAATAGGGTTGTGTTGAATTGTAGGTGTATTGATAATACCCCTTTGCCCTTCAAGTGATCCGGATAAGGCTCTAAGTTTATTACCATCAGCTTCCCATAAAGTACTATTCATTACATCATCAAAAACTTTTTTAAGATTAACACTCTCTGTTACACTGGTTCTAAGTTTATCTGATATTTCACTTACTTGAGCATCTAAAGAATCGGCTATACAAAAAAATAGTATGTATAGATAAATAATACTTTTCATTTTTTTCATAATAAATGCTTATTAGTCAAAAAAAGTATTTGAAATATTATATTTTAATTTTTTTTAATCTATTGCCAATTTTAAATTGCTGATATAATATTTATGGTCATCGGCATTATATGCTTTCGTAAAAAGTGTTAACGCATTATACACTACGCCATCAGCAATGGCTTTTGGTAAATCAATTATTTTTTCTTTATTCAGGTAAACACGTAACCGATTACCGGTTCTCCAAATAGCCAGATGTGCAATTAATGAACCGCCATTACCACCATACCACTGCTTTTGTATTTTGGTAATAGGTGATACAGGGTCTATAAGGTACTCGCCATTATTACAAAAATTATAGGAATAGTAACCACTTTGTTCTGATTGCCCGACCCACGAATAATTGGGATAAAAAACTAATAATGCTGCATTTTTTTCATCATACCTGTAAATATTAGGTAAACAGCAAGATTCAAACCAATTAGCAAAGTTTTTGTTCGGATTGGAATTGCTTACAATACCAATGTACAAAGCATCAACATTTAAACCATCAAACTTATAATCCCGGCGATACGCTTCGCTGCAGGCAATGTCCATTTCTAAAGTAAAATTTTCAGGGAAGCGGTTAAAATTTTCTGCCAATAACCTTCCTGCTTTGCTTATTTCTAACCAATGGGTATTGGTCTTACTCATATTTACTACCTGTGCAGATGAGTTTGTGTTCCAGCCTTTAGGAAAATCGCCAACATTGGTTTGCATAATATCTTCCGTAGCGATTATGTTTTTACCGGCAACAAAATCATAATTGCCCGAAAAAGTAACAGGTGTTTGCGGAATACCTAAATTTTTTTTTACTTCATTACCGGTTTGTTTTACAACAGAACAAGAGAGGGTATAAAAAGAAATTAAAAGAAAGAGAATCTTTTTCATGCTGAGTATTTTTAATTCAACAAACCTATTCAGCATTTAAAGTGTTTGCAACTACTAAATCTTGCAGGGTAGTTTATACAATGTTTTCCTTGATAGCTTTTGCAACAGCTTCACTAACTGTATGTACGTGTAACTTGTGATAGATATTTCTTATATGAAAATTAACCGTATGGTAACTGATGTGTAATTTATCAGAAATCATTTTATAACTCAAGCCCTCAACTAAATAAGCCAACACTCTTTTTTCTTTGTCACTCAATGCATAAGCAGATGCCTTTGCATCTTCTTTATTCCTGAAAAAAGTTAACACTTTAGTTGCAATTTCAGGTGTCATTGGTGCACCGCCACGATAAATATCCTGTATCGCTTCGAGAAGTTTTTCAGGTGCCGTTTTTTTTAGCAAATACCCTGTTGCACCTGCCATAATCGATTCAAATATTTTTTCATCTTTATCAAACACTGTTTGCATTAACACCGGTAAATACGGAAACTCTTGTTTAATCTCTTTTACAGCATCAATGCCGTTAACAGAAGGAAGACCAATATCCATTATTACAACATCTGGAGATGATACTATAATTTTATTGATAACATTTATGGCATTATCAAATGCTCCTGTACATTCAAAACCGTCTGCAGTATTTAATAACATTTGCAAACCGTTTAATCGCACTGCATCATCTTCAAAAATGGCCACTTTAATTCGCATATAACAAACTTATAAACTAAATTTTCTAAAGCAACCCGCAAAATCTTGCAGGTACTATATTGCTACAGAAATTTCAATAAGCGTTCCCTCTCCGTATTTTGATTGTATTAAAATTTGCCCTTTTACTCTGTCAACACGTTCATTCATTGCAGATAAACCATGCCCTTTTTTAACGGTATTAATATCAAACCCATTGCCGTTATCCTTTATACTAAATAGTAGTTTTCCTGTTGTATGCTTAAAACAAATCTCAATTTTTGAAGCACCGGAATACTTCATAGCATTATTTACAGCTTCTTTCGCAACCATAAAAACTACATTTCTTGTTTCCTGTTGCAGTTTTATTTTTTTAACATCTTCATCAATCAGAAAAACAAGATGTATGTTTTTTACAACTGTATTTTCATTTGCAAACAATTGTAATTTCAGCAGTAATTGTTCAACAGTGTCATTTTTGTGATGAAGATTCCAAACAATATCATGCATACTGTCTTGCATTTGCTGACTTGTATTTTTTATTTTCTGAATAATCGTTTTTACTTCTGACAAGGACGAATCAATTTTTAAATCTGCCACCTCACTGTATAAACTGATAGTGCTTAATGCAGAACCAACATCGTCATGCAAATCGTTTGCAATTCGGTTTCTTACAGCATATAAACGATTAATTTGGGCAATGCGAAATCTTGTGTAAGCATATACTAAAGAAGCAACTACTAATATGCATAACAAATAAAACCACCAAGCCATATAAAAAGGAGAAGCAATTTCAATAATAATAGTTTTTAAAGCAGGGCTGATAAAACCATCAATATTTGCTGCTTTTACATTAAATAAATATCTACCCGGCTTTAGGTTAGCATATCGTGCAAAACCCGGATTGTTTGCAGGCAGCCAGTTTTTATCAACTCCTGCCAATTGATATTGTAATTGCACATTATTGGGCTCGTATAAATTTATTCCTAAAAAATTAAATGATACCGTATTGTTTTGGTAGTTTAATTGTAATAAGTTCTCATCATTTATGTTGTTGTCATAATTGATATCATTCACTTTTATTCCTGTAAACTGAACTTTGGGAATAAAATTATCCTCAACAATTTCAGATGGATAAAATGCATTAATGCCGTTTACTCCACTAAACCAAAGTTCTCCATCGGGCATCATTAAATAGCCGTTAGTATTAAATTCATTTGACTGCAAGCCATCATTAAAAGTATAATTTCTAAAGAGCTGTGTTGATGGAGTAAATCTGCAAATGCCTTTATTAGTGCTGAGCCATAAATTTTTTTTCATATCCGGTTCAATGCCATAAATACAATTATCAGGCAACCCATCAGCAGAAGTGAGTACTGTATATTTAAAATTTGGTTTTATTATTTTATATAAGCCATAATTAGTACCCATCCATAAAACAGAATCTGTTTCATAATAACATTTGATGATTCCTGCATGATTCATTTTAAATACAACAGAAGTATCATCAACAGATTTGTAAACAATTAATCCTTCAGAGACGGTATTCACATAAAGCCGCCCTTTTTTGTCTTCAAACAAAGTGCTTCTTTCAGCAATACATTTTTCAAAAGAAGTCTTTTTAATTACAAATTTTTCTTTTGCCTGAATGAGTTCTTTAATAGAATTATCTCCGCAGGTAAAAAAAAGCTTCCCGTTTTTTGATTGCAGCATTGAGGCATATGAAAAGTTAGTATCAATTTTTTCAAACTTATTTTTTTTTGAATTATACAGATATAAATAGTCTTCCATTAACCATAATCTTCCATTTTTATCAAAAGCAATATTGTTAGCAGTAGAAAAATTAATTCCTTTTTCAAATATTTTAAACTGTTTAACAGGTTGTTTATTTTTATTCAATACATACACTTCACCATTCATTGCACCACACCAAACATTCCCAATACTATCCCTTGCCATGCATCTGATGAAATTATCAATCTTTAATTTTTCGGTTTCTTCTCTATGCAAATAATGAGTGAATTTTTTTTGATAAAGATTAGCATAATCAATTCCTTTTCCGAAAACGCCCAGCCAAATATTCTTATCATTATCAATCAACATGGTTTCTGAAATATTATTGTAAGAAAGTGCTGTATTATCACTTATGTTAGCTTGCCAATGTTGAATAAATTTTTTTTGAAGCAAATCGAAAAGCCATAAACCCGAATAGGTACTTGTTACCCATAATTTATCTGCATCTTTATAAATGACTGAAAACCTCGGTGCATTTGAAATATCATCAGGTTTATAAGTAGTAAATTTTTTTGAATTGATGTTAAAACTTTCCAAACCTTTTTCTGATAAAACCCAAATGATACTATCATTTTGTTGATACATTTCTTCAGCAGTTGCATTAAATTCTTTTGATAAGTGATTATGAGTTGGTATAGTTGCTTTTACTATTTCATTGTACTGCTTTGATAGAACAATTAAACCCTTATTTTTTATATATCCTAATGCCCAATGCTGCATGTTTTTTGGCTTAGCTGTTGTATATAAAATTTTATAGCCATCTTCCAATGTAATTCTCTTCAATTGAAAAGAATGAATATTAAATAGTGTAAAATCATCAATTAACCCGATAATCATTGTACTATCATTTACCCATTCAATTAATCTTGTAGGCAATGAAGCAAATTCTCCAGATAATTTTTTTACTGTATAAATTCTGTTGGTAGAACGCTGATATAAATTGATTGCTTTATTAGTAAAAATCCAAAGGTTATTATGCTTATCTTCTAATATATTATAAATAAAAAAGCCTTTATCTTCTGTTGAATCTTTAGGCTCTGTTAAATAGTTGGTAATGTTAATCCCGTCAAATCTCGATAATCCATTATCAGTTCCAATCCATAGAAATCCATGCGAGTCTTTATATAATTTAGTTACATGACCAACAGGTAATCCATTATTAACGGTTAAATGTTTGAATGAAAGATTGTATGTTTGAGTGAAGACATAAGACTGCTTGAGAAGTAATAAAAATATCCATGACACGCAGAAAATATATTTTCGGGCCATTACAAACAGAGTTAATTCTTATCTGAGAATGTTACCTTTTTAAAGGTACTGTTTTTAATACAAGTAGATATGAGATTCAAGCATAGATTTAGCGATCGCATACCTGCTTTATTATTTTGGGGGCAATAGTTGTTTAACCTCTCACAAAATCCTTCAAACAAGTATTAAAGCATACCACTACATTTGTTTATTAATATTTTAGTATGAAGCAAATGAAAATAGTTAGTGCCGTTGCTTTTTCAACTCTGATAATAGTATTGGCTTTTGTTGTTTTCTCATTTAATAAAAATGTAAATCAAAAACAATCAATTCAGTTTATTGAGCAGGATTGGAATACTGCAATTACCAAAGCCAAAGAAAACAATAAACTGGTGTTTGTTGATATATATGCAGAATGGTGCGGGCCATGTAAAATGTTGAAGAATCAAACCTTTACAGATAAAGCCGTTGCAGATTTTTTTAATGCCAATTTTGTAAATGTTTCTGTTGATGCAGAAAAAGGTATTGGTACAAAACTTTCCACAGATTTTGCAGTATCAGCTTACCCCACTTTAGTTTTTGCCGATGCAAGCGGTAAACCTGTTTTATATACTGTTGGTTTTATGAAGCCAAAAGAATTAATGGCTTTTGCACAGGCTGCTATTAAAAAGGCTTCAAAAAAATAATGAATGCAGCTTACTTTCTGGATACTGTTATTACTGCTTTTTCATTCTTACTTTGGTAATGCCATATTAATGTTTGTTATTGCATTGTTTAAAAAAACAAGTAACGAGTATAGCAAAAATTTACTCAATAAAAAAGTATCAGTTATTGTTCCTGCTTATAATGAGGCACTGATTATTGAACAAAAAATTAAAAACCTTCTATCCCTTAATAAAGAAGGATTAGCCGTTGAAATAATTTTTATAACAGATGGTTCAACAGATAATTCTGTAGATATAATTCACCAATTTCCTGCTATACAATTATTGCATCAACCTTTAAGGCAGGGCAAAGCAGCAGCTATCAACAGAGCTGTTCAGGTTGCAAGCCATTCAATTATTATTATTACCGATGCCAATACAATTATTAATGAAGAAGCATTACAAAATTTATTACCTCATTTTAATAATGCAGCGGTTGGTGGCGTTTCAGGGGAAAAACGAATAACAGCAAAAGGTGCTGTAGGTATTTCGGAGAGTTTGTATTGGCAATATGAATCTTTTATGAAGAAAACGGAAAGCAGTATTAACAGTGTAATAGCAGGAGCTGGCGAATTGTTTGCTTTTAGAAAAGAACTCTATAAGCCATTGAAAGAAAATTTATTGATAGATGATTTCATGTTATCTGCATCAATACTTAAGCAAGGCTATAAAATTGTTTACGAAGAAAACGCTATAGCTACAGAACCACCATCGCAAAGTTTATTACATGAAGCCAACAGAAAAGTCCGCATTGGTGCAGGTGCTGCCCAAGTTATGAAAATGCTGGGTTTTTTTCCTTATAAAAGCATTGCATTAAATTTTCAATATATAACCCGCAGAATTATCAGATGGCTTATCGGGCCGATTGCTTTACCGGTTTTATTCTTATTAAGTTATCTTATCTTCAATCAAACCCAATCGCATTTTTTCCTTTATTTCTTTTATGCTCAAATTATTTTTTACAGTATTGCTTTGTTAGATTTTTTAATGCAACTTTTAGATATTAATATCAAGTTGATATCAGTACCTTTTTATTTCGTTTTTATGAATGCCTGTATGTTGGCAGGTATTATTAAATATTGGTTGGTAGGGCAATCTGTTAACTGGACTAAGGCCGAAAGGCAAGCCACCAACCATTCATAAAATACTATGGCAGTTGCTTTCAATTCAGTTATTTTTGTTTTATGCAGGTTACAGACGAAATGGTAAACAATCTGGCTCATTTAAGCAGATTAAGTTTTAATGAACAACAAACACAATCTATTAAAACCGATTTGGAAAAGATGATTGCTTTTGTTGAACAATTAAATGAAATTGATACAACAGGTGTTGAGCCTTTACTGCACATGGGCGATGCTGTGAATGTATTGCGTGAAGATGAAATTAAAGGAAGCATTACCCGCGAAGAAGCTTTATTAAATGCACCCGATACAGACGGTACATTTTTTAAAGTACCTAAAGTGATTAAAAAATAATTATTGAAAGTTCTTGCTTTCAACTTAATAACCAAACTATGGAAGCAGTTATCAGCTTAAGAAATATTCAGAAAGCCTATATCATGGGTAAGCACGCTATACCTGTTTTAAAAGGCATTTCATTAGATATTTCCCGTAATGAATATGTAGCTTTAATGGGTCCTAGTGGTAGCGGTAAAAGTACCTTAATGAATATTTTAGGTTGCTTAGATTCTCCCACAGGAGGCTCTTATATTTTAAACGGACAAGATGTAAGCAAAATGGCAGATGATGCCTTAGCTGATGTTCGTAATAACGAAATTGGTTTTGTGTTTCAGCAGTTTAATTTATTACCTCGTTTAAGTGCTGTTGAAAATGTAGCGTTGCCGTTAATCTATGCCGGCATTAGCAAAAAAGAAAGAATAGAACGTGCTATGGAAGCCTTGAATAAAGTAGGATTGGCAGAACGTAGCCATCATAAAAGTAATGAGTTAAGCGGAGGTCAAATTCAACGTGTGGCTATAGCAAGAGCATTGGTAAATAATCCATCACTATTATTGGCAGATGAGCCAACAGGAAACTTAGATACCAAAACTTCTATTGAAGTAATGGAAATCTTCGGCAAAATTCAGGAAGCAGGTAACACTGTTGTATTGGTTACACACGAAGAAGATATTGCAGCTTATGCCAAACGTGTGGTACGGTTAAGAGATGGTTTGGTAGAAACAGATAAAACAAAAGAAGCAGTAATTGTTTAGTTAGTCGGCTGCATTACTACTATTAAGCTTCTGTTGCAGTTTATCCTGAGCGGAGTCAAAGGACACACTTTTAGGTTCTGAACAATACGCCATATCTATTGTTTATCAACTTTCACGTTTTACTTTTTATGCAATAAATCATGTCTTTCAAAATTTATACTAAAACAGGCGATACAGGCAAAACAAGTTTAATAGGCGGAACCAAAGTACCCAAAAGCAATATCCGCATTGAAGCATACGGAACAGTTGATGAATTAAATTCTTTCATCGGTTTGGTAAATGATTATTTAACAGATCATTCAACCAAACAAACACTCAAAGAAATTCAGGATAGATTATTCACCATCGGCTCCTCATTAGCCTGCGACCCCGATAAAGAACCCAAACTGAAAATTCCCGATTTAAAAGAAACAGATGTAACTTTTTTAGAACAGCAGATTGATGCCATGAATGAAGTATTACCTGAAATGAAAAACTTTATTCTTCCCGGTGGTCATGTGGCAGTATCAACTGCACACGTAGTACGTTGCGTTTGCCGCAGAGCAGAGCGTATTTGTGTAAACATGCAGGAACATGAAATGGATGTAGACCCATTAGTTATAAAATACCTCAATCGGTTAAGTGATTATTTATTTGTGTTGGCAAGATATATTGCACATCAATTACAGGTAGCAGAAGTAGCGTGGAAGCCAAGAGTATAAAGCCTGTATTAAAATTCTTTTAAGAACCGTTTCAAAATAGTTGAAGCGGTTTTTTGTTTCAATAATCTTTCTATCTTTCGCCAAAACGATAATTGCTTTATGCCATATATTCTTTCTTTCGATCAGGGCACAACCAGCAGCAGAGCTATTGTGTTTAACCAAAATGGCTCCATAGTTTCTGTTGCACAAAAAGAGTTTCAACAAATATTTCCGCAGCCGGGTTGGGTTGAACATAACGCTAATGAAATCTGGAGTACACAATTGGGTGTAGCAGCAGAAGCCATTACTAAAGCAGGTTTAACGGTAAAAGATATTGCAGCCATTGGTATCACTAATCAAAGAGAAACCACGGTAGTGTGGGATAAACAAACAGGCCAACCCATACACAATGCTATTGTTTGGCAGGATAGAAGAACTGCCTCTTTTTGTGATGAATTGAGAAAGAACGGAACTGATAAAACCATTCAGCAAAAAACAGGATTAGTAGTTGATGCTTATTTCTCTGCCACTAAACTGAAATGGATTTTAGATAATGTACCTGATGCAAGAAAAAAAGCTGAAAACGGAGATTTATTATTCGGCACCATTGATACTTGGTTATTATGGAAATTAACCAACGGCAAAGTGCATGCAACAGATGTAAGTAATGCATCAAGAACCATGTTGTTTAATATTTACACTTTAAGTTGGGATGATGAATTGCTGAAAATATTTGATATTCCAACAGCTGTATTACCGCAAGTTCGCAGTAGCAGCGAAGTGTATGGTGAAACACAAAATATTTTAACTGCATCAAATATTCCTGTTGCGGGTATTGCAGGAGACCAACAGGCAGCATTATTCGGACAAATGTGTACACAACCCGGTATGGTTAAAAATACTTATGGCACAGGTTGTTTTATGTTAATGAATACAGGAGAAAAACCTGTTCCTTCAAATAATAATTTATTAACAACTGTTGCATGGCAGATAAACGGTAAAACACAGTATGCTTTAGAAGGTAGTGTATTTATTGCAGGTGCTGTTGTACAATGGTTAAGAGACGGATTAAAAATTATTCGTTCATCTGCCGAAGTAGAAACTTTAGCAAAAGAAGTTGAATCAAGTGATGGGGTATATGTAGTACCAGCATTTGCAGGTTTGGGTGCACCTTACTGGAACCAACATGCAAGAGGAACTATAGTAGGAATAACAAGAGGTACAACATCATCTCATATTGCATTGGCAGCATTGGAAAGTATTGCTTTTCAAACAATGGATGTATTAAAAGCAATGGAAGCAGATTCGTCAATTGCTATAAAAGAATTAAGAGTAGATGGTGGTGCTACTGCCAATAATTTATTAATGCAGTTTCAAAGTGATATATTGAATTGCAAAGTTGTTCGCCCTGAAATAACAGAAACAACAGCGTTAGGTGCTGCCTATTTAGCGGGCCTGGCAGTCGGTTATTGGAAGAGTATGGATGAAATTCAACAGCAATGGCAGATAGAAAATGTGTTTACTTCTTCAATGAGTAATGAAATAAGAAATGAATTATCAAACGGTTGGAAGAAAGCTGTAAACGCTGCAATTAGTTGGACGTTATAAAGTAAGAAATATAAAGTTAATAGAGTAGCTAAAGTTTATAAAGTAATAAGATGAACAGGAATGAAATATTGCAGCAATTACACCATACATTTCAATGGGATGTTGTTATTATTGGTGGAGGTGCAACAGGCTTGGGTGCTGCATTAGATGCTGTAACAAGAGGTTATAAAATTTTATTGGTTGAACAATACGATTTTGCAAAAGGCACTTCCAGCAGAGCAACCAAATTGGTGCATGGCGGGGTACGTTATTTGGCACAGGGAAATATTAAATTAGTTTTTGAAGCGTTAAGAGAAAGAGGAAGACTCCTTAAAAATGCACCGCATATAACTGCCGTGCAACCTTTTATTCTTCCTGTATATGGCATTTGGCAAAAAATATATTATGGTATCGGTTTAATATTTTACGATTTGCTTTCAGGTAAATTAAGTTTAGGAAAAACAAAATTGCTTTCGAAAAGTAAAACACTGCAGTTGCTTCCTTCACTTCAATCAAAAAAATTAAGCGGTGGTATTTTGTATTACGACGGACAGTTTGATGATGCACGTTTAGCTATTGATATTGCATTAACCGCAGTTAAACATGGTGCAGTAGTTTTAAATTATTGCAAAGCAACCGGCTTTAATAAAACTAACGGACAAATTGATGAAGTAATTATTAAAGATGAATTGGGTGAGAAAGAATATATTATAAAATGTAAAGCAGTTATTAATGCAACCGGTGTTTTTGCAGATGCTGTAATGCAGATGGACGATAACTCACAGCATCATATTGTTGCACCATCTCAAGGCATTCATTTAGTAGTTGATACAATTTTTTTTGAAGGTATTAATGCACTTATTATTCCTAAAACAGCCGATGGCAGGGTTTTATTTGCAGTTCCCTGGCATAATGAAATTATCATCGGTACAACAGATACGCCGGTAAAAAATATTGTTGCAGAACCTAAAGCCTTAGAAGAAGAGATTGAGTTTGTATTAACCCACTTTAATAAATATTGTAAAACAACAATTAGTAGAAATGATGTGAAATCTGTGTTTGTCGGGCTTAGACCTTTAGTAAAAATAAAAGACAATAAGAATACATCTGTTCTGTCAAGAGACCATACTATACTTGTTTCACCAAGTGGATTAATAAATATAACAGGGGGCAAGTGGACTACTTACAGAAAAATGGCAGAAGATGTAATTAATAAAGCTGCTGAAATTGGTGAACTTTCAAAACAGCAATGCATTACAGCAACAACTAAAATAGGAGAGTGGAGCTTACCTATAGATTTCAATAGCCATTTGCATGTTTATGGTAATCATCAGCAACAAATTGAATTACTGATGAATGAAAATGAAGCTTGGAAAGAAACCATTCATGCAGATTATCCATATACAAAAGCAGAAGTAATCTGGTTTGTAAGAAATGAAATGGCATTAACTGTTGAAGATGTTTTGGCAAGAAGAACAAGATTGCTATTTTTAAATGCTGTTGCTGCCATAGAAGCTGCACCGCTTGTTGCAGATTTAATGATGCAGGAATTAAATGCAGATGAAGAGTGGAAGCAAAAACAAATAGATTCATTCAATCAACTCGCAAAAAATTATACTTTAATTTAAACCAAAACCCTGCATCATGTCACCCTTTATCAGCGAATTTGTCGGCACTATGGCGTTAATAACTTTAGGCAATGGTGTTGTTGCCAATGTTGTTTTAAACAAAACCAAAGGCAATAACAGCGGATGGATTGTAATTTGTTTCGGTTGGGCAACGGCTGTATTCACAGGTGTTTTTATTTCAGCAGATGCAAGCGGTGCACATTTAAACCCTGCTGTAACTGTTGCACTGGCTGCTATCGGAAAATTTTCATGGAGTTTAGTGCCATCATATATCGCAGCACAGGTTTTGGGTGCAATGGCAGGTTCTTTATTGGTTTGGCTTGCTTACTATCAACATTTTAATGAAACTTCAGATGCAGCATCACAATTAGCCGTTTTCAGCACAGGGCCGGCTATCAGAAATGCAACTCATAATATTCTCACAGAAATCATCGGCACATTTATTTTAGTTTTTGCAGTATTAAATATGGCTGCTCCTGCCAATAGTTTGGGTGCAGTTAATGCATTGCCTGTTGCTTTTGTGGTATTAGCAGTAGGCTTAGGTTTGGGCGGGCCAACGGGTTATGCCATTAACCCTGCAAGAGATTTAGGCCCGAGAATTATGTTTGCTATACTGCCTATTAAAGGAAAAGGTAAAGCAGATTGGGGTTACAGCTGGATTCCCGTAATTGCACCGATAATCGGTGGCGTTTTGGCTGCTTATCTCTTTCAAGCTATTAATTAAATCGAGGTCAGATAAGCATTTGGAAGGAGACTGAAACACTTGTCAAATATTATACACTTATCTCATACCATAACTGAATTGAAAATAGCTCGCAGAAATCGCTAGATACGCAGAAGTATTCAGCGATTTCTGCGTTTTCGGCGAGAAAAAGTAGAAATTCTGGTTAGAAAAATATTGGTTAATGATTCAAAAATTCTGCTTTTTTAAAACACCTCATACCCCTACCTTTGCCGCCGATTTAGGAAAACCTGTAAATTCAAAACCTACTATATATGGCTTCAAAAGGTAAGATTAAACAAATCATCGGTGCGGTTGTAGACGTACATTTCCCGAATGATAACACTTTGCCTGATATCTATAATGCGTTGGAATTAAAGAAAGAAAACGGAGATACTTTGGTATTGGAAGTACAACAGCATTTGGGTGAAGACAGCGTTCGTACCATTGCAATGGATGGTACAGAAGGTTTGGTTCGCGGAATGGAAGTAGTTGATACAGGAAAAGCTATTGCAATGCCAGTTGGCGAAGGTATTAACGGAAGATTGTTTAATGTAACGGGAGATGCTATTGATGGCTTGCCGCAGTTGAATAAAGCAGGTGGTCGCCCTATTCATGCAAAACCTCCGACTTTTGAAAACTTAAGTACCGCAACTGAAGTATTGTTTACCGGTATTAAAGTTATTGACCTGATTGAACCTTACGCAAAAGGTGGTAAAATCGGTTTGTTTGGTGGTGCGGGTGTAGGTAAAACAGTATTAATTCAGGAATTGATTAATAATATCGCTAAAGGTCACGGCGGTTTATCAGTATTCGCCGGTGTAGGTGAAAGAACACGTGAAGGAAATGATTTGCTGCGTGAAATGATTGAAGCAGGCATTATGAAATATGGTGATGCTTTTAAACACAGCATGGAAGAAGGAGGATGGGATTTAAGTAAAGTGGATTTGGAATTATTAAAAGACAGTAAAGCAACTTTCGTATTCGGGCAAATGAACGAACCTCCGGGTGCACGTGCACGTGTGGCTTTATCAGGTTTAACCATCGCTGAATATTTCCGTGATGGTGATGGTACAGGAAAAGGGAAAGACATTTTATTTTTCGTAGATAATATCTTCCGTTTCACACAGGCAGGTTCTGAGGTATCGGCTTTATTAGGTCGTATGCCTTCTGCGGTAGGTTATCAGCCAACATTGGCTACGGAAATGGGATTGATGCAAGAGCGTATTACTTCAACTAAAAACGGTTCAATTACCTCTGTACAGGCAGTTTATGTACCTGCGGATGACTTAACTGATCCGGCTCCTGCAACAACTTTTGCTCACTTAGATGCTACAACTGTATTAAGCCGTAAAATTGCTGACTTAGGTATTTATCCTGCGGTTGACCCTTTAGATTCTACTTCAAGAATTTTAACTCCTGCAATCGTTGGTGAAGCTCATTATGAGTGTGCAAACAGAGTTAAATTAATATTACAACGCTATAAAGAGTTACAGGATATTATTGCCATTCTTGGTATGGATGAATTAAGTGATGAAGATAAAATGACTGTACAACGTGCCAGAAAAGTACAACGTTTCTTATCTCAACCTTTCCACGTTGCAGAACAATTTACCGGTTTAAAGGGTGTGTTTGTAAGCATTGATGATACTATTAAAGGCTTTAATGCCATTATGGATGGTGAAGTGGATGAATATCCTGAAGCAGCATTTAACCTTGTTGGTACTTTAGAAGATGCTATTGAAAAAGGTAAAAAATTAATGGTTCAAGCATAATTAATCAATTCGACTATTTGACAATCAGCCAATGTCTTATTGTTTAATTGCCGAATTGCCAAATTGCCAAATTATGATATTAGAAATATTAACACCTGAAAAGAAATTGTACAGCGGAGAAGTATATGGTGTGCAATTGCCGGGTACTGATGGTTTGTTTGAAGTATTAAATAATCATGCACCTTTAATAAGTGCTCTTGGTAAAGGCAATGTGAAAATATTGGTTAATAAAACAAATGCTGAAAGTTATACAATAAGCGGTGGTTTTGTAGAAGTATTAAATAACAAGGCAACTGTGCTGGTAGAAAATGTAGTGGAAGCATAACAGTTGCTGCATTTATAATAAAAAAAACCTTCAAATTACTTGAAGGTTTTTTTATTTGGTTGAAATTTAATTTTTAATTCATTACAGAAGCACTCAGCATTACTTTTCTTTCACCTATCTGCTGCCTCCACATAGCGTAATACAAACCTTTATCTGCAATTAATTCATTGTGGCTGCCCGTTTCTACAATTTGCCCTTTTTCTAAAACATAAATTCTGTCTGCATGCATAATAGTACTTAATCTGTGGGCAATCATTACTGTAATCTGTTCTTTTTCTTTTGATATGCTGCGGATGGTGTTTGTTATTTCTTCTTCAGTGATAGAATCTAAAGCCGAAGTTGCTTCATCAAAAATTAATAAATGCGGTTGGCGTAATAAAGCACGGGCAATACTTAACCGTTGTTTTTCACCACCACTTAATTTTAAACCACCCTCACCAATAACCGTTTCAATTCCTTTTTCTGCACGTTGCAATAAGCTGTCACAACTTGCTTTATGCAATGCTTCCAGCACCTGTTCATCAGTTGCCTGCGGATAAACAAATATTAAATTTTCTTTAATGGTTCCTGCAAACAATTGTGTATCCTGTGTTACAAAACCAATCTGTGTTCTTAACTCTTCAAAATTCAAATCATCACCATCAACTCCGTTATAAAATATTTTTCCTTCCTGCGGTCTGTATAAACCAACCAATAGTTTAACCAATGTACTTTTTCCTGCACCGCTGGGCCCCACAAAAGCAATGGTTTCACCATTCTTCACATTAAATGAAATATTATCAATGGCTTTGTATTGTGCTGTTTGATGTTTGAAAGCAACAGTATTAAATGCTAACTCCTCAATAACGCCGATATGTTTCGGAGCAACAGGCGTTGGCTCAGGCTTCTTCACCATTAAAGCATGAAAGTTATTTAACGATGCTTCTGCTTCGCGATAGCTTAAAATAATATTACCTATTTCCTGCATAGGACCGAAGATGAAGAAACTGTAAAACTGTAAAGAAATAAACTGACCTGTTGTTAATACATCTCTGAATATTAACCACAACAAGGTGAAGGTAATAACCTGACGTAAAAAATTAACCATGGTGCCTTGTATAAAACTTAATGCACGAATGCTTTTTACCTTACGTAATTCAAGCCCTAAAATTTTAAAAGTATTACCGTTTAGTCTGTTTACTTCCTGGTCTGTTAAACCGAGGCTTTTTACAATTTCAATATTGCGTAAGCTTTCTGTTGTACTGCCTGCTAAAGCGGTAGTTTCTTTAACAATAGTTTTCTGTATAATTTTTATTTTCTTACTTAATAAATTGGTTACTAAACCAATTAATAAGGTACCGCCTAAATATACAGGCATGATGCTCCAGTGTAGTTTGGTGGCATAAATGGAAACGAATACAACACTTACAAGAATTCCGAAAAACACATTAATAAAATAACCTATGAATTTTTCTGTATCGGTTCTTACTTTGGTTAAGATAGATAAAGTTTCGCCACTACGTTGGTCTTCAAATTCCTGATAGGGCAAACGCATAGAGTGTTTTAATCCATCAGTAAAAATAGTAGCCCCGAATTTTTGCACGATTACATTTACAAAATAATCCTGAAAGGCTTTGGCAATACGGCTTATCATAGCAGTACCAACCAATAATACTAAGTAATATAAGAGCCCGTTAATGAATTCATGTTCTGTACGGGTTTGTGTTCCTGCTTTATCAACTGTATGCGGATGATTGGCAAAGCCATCAATTAACTTACCAACCAACATAGGATCGAATAAAGAAAATACCTGATTAATAGATGCCAGCAACAACGCCAGCATTACCAACCAACGATAGGGTTTAATGTATTGTAAGAGAATTTTCATACTTGTTATTTTGATTTACTTTTTCGGACAAGCAAAAAAGTAAAATAAGTATCTGCTGCAAAGAACATAAGTGTTCTGTTAATCACGTTACGAAACAAAGAATTAGTTCTTATCACTCTTATACACTATCCCGTCTTTCATAACCCAATTAACCTGTTGTAACAGTTTTACATCTTTAGTGGGGTCGCCTTTAACAGCAATAATGTCTGCAAAAGCACCCATCTTCAATTCTCCTAAAACATTTTCCTGTCCTAACAATTGTGCTGCTGTTATGGTTGCTGTTTGTATAGCCTGAGTGCCGTTCATGCCCCATTGAACAAAATATTCAAAATCTTTAGCCTGCGGTAAATGCCAGTCGTAGCCGCCAATGTCTGTACCATACGCTACTTTAACACCTGCTGCCAATGCTTTTTTAAATATGGCAGGAAAGGTTTGTGTGAATTGATAGTTAATAATGCTGCCTGCTTTGGCTCTGCCTTCGGCAACATATTCACCAACAAAAACAGTTGGACACCAGAATATTTTTTTATCAGCCATCAGCTTCATGCATTCTTCATCCATACCGCTGCCATGCTCAATGGTAGCAGCTCCTGCATTAATAGCAGCGATAATACCATCTCTCGTCATAGCATGAGCAGCCATTTTTTTTCTGCTGCGAATGGTTTCATCGCCAATGGCATTTATTTCTTCTGCAGTAAAATTGGGTAAGCCTCTGTAATTGCCTTCAGGTGTTTTATAATAGCTTCTGTCCGCATATACTTTAATCCAGTCTGCACCGTATTCAATCTGTTGCCTTGCTGCTTTGCGGGCTTCATCGGCACCGGTAATTTCCTGCAAACCCTTGGGCATATTCAGTTCCCAGTTATAATCACTTTTTTTAATGGGATAATGACCTGTGGTATTAATGGCTAAGGTTGATACAAACATTCTCGGGCCGATAATTTCACCCTTGTTAATGGCTTTCTTTAAATCAACATCGGCATAGCCTGCACCTTCTGTTCCTAAATCTCTGATGGTGGTAAAACCATTCAGTAAAGCAGTTTTACAACTATTGGTTGCCCGAATTGTTCTGTAAGCAACAGACTCTTTCAGTAGCTGCACATCATAATCTTCACTGGTAATATCGCCCTGCAATAACACATGTGTATGGCAATCTATTAAGCCAGGCAAAACAAAGTAGTCTGATAAATCTATCACTTCATTCACTCTTGTGGGTAGTTGGGCAAGGCTAGCAGCATCCATTGCCGTTACAGCATCTACTCTGTTTCCTTTAATCCAGATAATCTGATTGGTTAATACATTACCTGTTCTGCTATCGAATACTTTACCGCATTTAATGGCAATAGTTTTTTGTGCATTTAATTGTAATGCAGCTAAAAAAATAAGGGAGGTTAGAATAATTTTTCTCATAAAGATTTTTTGCTTGAGCAACAATATACAACATACATACAAAAACCCTGAATCTTGTTTCAGGGTTACGCAATTGCGAGGGGCTAAGTAATATAATGATGCTTCGACATGCTGAGTCTGACATCAACAAATCATACATCAGACATTTCGTTACTCAGCACCAGCTTGTTGTTTACCGGTATCTGTCGGTTGACCATACCTGCTCCACATGCTGCATTTGTTTCGCCATTCCTGTTTAAACTTTTCTTTTTCTTCGGGTGTCATGTGTTGCCATTTCTCTTTCATGGCACTGTTCCATTTGCCGCCGCCTTTATTCCAGCCTTTGCTGAAACCGCCGAACAAAATTTTGCTCAGCAACAGTAAACCAGCCGACTGCCAGAAGCTGATGATTTTTACCCCTGTAACGTCTACCAATACACCATTCCATAAAAGCATAACCACATAACTTAATAAAGCAGCTACTGCCAGCACACATACTGTTATGCCGATAATTTTCTTAGCCCAAAAGCCGCTGTTTCCGTTTCTCATACCAATGTATTTTAATAATTTAATAATTCGTTTTTTAATGTTTGCAACCTTTTACGCAAATGTAGTACCGCATAGCGTTTACGGCTAAGCAGGGTATTCATACTTTCTCCTGTTTGTTCGGCTATGTCTTTAAATGAAATGCCTTCTAATTCGTTCTGTACAAAAACGGTTCGTTGTTCTTCGGGCAATTCATTTAAAGCAGTATTCAATGTTTCCCAGAAAAGATTACGCAGGTAAGCTGTTTCGGGGGTATCGTCTTTAGAGAAAAATAATTCAGCCCAGTTTACACTTTCTTCATCGTTCCCGGCAAACACATCTTCCAATAAATCTGGTTTATGCTTACGGCTGCGGTCAATTATTTTGTTACGAGCCACTGCAAACAACCAGCCTGTTAACTGCTCAATAGGTTGTGTATTGCCGATGAACTGATAGAATACATCCTGCAGAATGTCTTCGGCATCGGCATCATTACTTACACGTTTGCGAATAAAGCCCAGCAACCTTTTGCTGTACTCATTCACCACTTGTGTGATATTGCGTTTTTGCCCGTTTGCCATTGCGGCCTCTAAGGTAATAGCTGCATCCATTACAATGGTTGACGGATAAGGGAAAGAAATATTGTAGGTTATTTTGTACCAGGCTTAAATGCTGCTGTTAAGCTGTTGTTGCGTCGCACACTTGTACGTTCGGAACTTTTATGGAACTATATATTAGTTAAATTATTTTATCCCTTTTTTGGAGATTATGCCTTGCACAAAGCAATTGAATATTTTCAGCCTTTAGTGAAGTACCTCCTTTTACAAAAGGTAAAATATGATCGAAATGAAGATTATCTGTACTTCCACATTGAACACATTTCCCTTTATCTCTTTTCCAAACCTCGAGTTTTATTGAAGTAGGTATTATTCGATTGTGTTCGAGTTCTTTAATTGTTTTTAATGAAGCTACTTTTTGCAATATGGTATCAACAGTTATTTCGAGTTTAAACTTGAAAACTTTTCTATTATTGGACTTTTCTACCCATGCATCAACTAATTTAAAAAGTCCATTATAAACCCATATTCCATCTTTTATTTTTTCATAAACTTTAACCAGCTCAGCTTGATTATTTTTTTCTTTAAAACTTTTTGCAGCATTAAAGAATTTCCCATTATCTGTTAAGCTTCCATTAGGACTTGTCATTGGTTGGTCTTCGTCTTTTGGGTATTTTACCCAACCTTTTTGAGCATCATGCCCTTCATAGATTAATGTTTTTCCTTCATCTTCTACTTTATCATTATAAGGTGCACCTTTTCTTACAGACATTAGAAAGATGGAATGACCGCCATTAACTCTAAAGTTCATTCCTCTTTGTAAGCTTAAACCTTCTTGGGTGCACATTTCAATATAAGAAATGATGTCGCCTGGGTTAATTTGCTTTATCATTTCTTAAAATCTTTAGCATTAAAAAAATCACTAAATGAAACTTCAAGAGCAATTATAAGCCTCTCTAAAATTTCAACAGAAACATTACGTCTTCCATTTTCAACATCTGTAACATAAGTCCGATCTACCTCTGCTTTATATGCTAAACTTTCTTGCGATAAGCCATTTTGCTTTCGTAGGGATTTAATTCTTTGACCAATTTTAAGTTTTATATCCATACATGAAGGTCAGGAAACGTGACTTAAAGTACAACGGACTTTAAGTGTCATTTTTTAAATTGCATAATGGAAGAATTTTTGAACCTTAAAGAATTTATTATAAAAGAATTTTTCGAGAGAGAATTGATTATTAAAGTTCAAAGCGACTTTAGTTTTACTAATGATATTGAAATTACAACAAGAAGATGGTGTGTAATAATAAATAATAGCGATATAATCTCTTGGAATTTTAGAATGCTATACACTACATTCCCTGAATTATTGTTATTAATCTGTTATACGGCAAAATCAAAAAGAAAGCTCAAACCGGTATTAAAAGAAATCAGTAATCTCAATTTGTTTAATTCTTCAAGAACTCATTTTCAAAGTATTTTAAAAACAAATTTTGAGAGGTTTTTTCAAGCTATATTTTTTTCAGATTTATACTCGGATGTTTGGAATGGTAATGAGAAAAAAGAGCGTGTTTTTGCTTTAAAAGTTAATGATGAGCTTATATATTTAAGTATCTTCCAAAAGTTTTTAATCTCAACTGTTTTTATTAAGAATTGTTTATGTTGAAGCTAAATTGGTTAAAGAAACAAATAAAGTTTTTCTTTATACACTTAAGTTTTCGGTTGACTATAAAATTTTTTGTGATAATATTTATATAGAAATGCAGAAAGCAGGATTACCTGTTTAAAATCAGTTTTTGTTTCTTACAAATTGCAGTATTTTACAGTATGAAAAAAGTGTTGCTTTGCGGTATTGCAGCAGGTGCTGTAGTTAGCGTATTATGCTATGGCGGTTTGTATTTGTGTATCAGGTGGTTTCCTGCTTTGTTTGAAAGTTATATGAACCCGTTGTTTCATTCAGACGGCAGCCGGGATGTTTTCTTTTATACCCATGCAGTTATTATATGCCTTGCACTATCCTGGTTCTGGCAGCGTTTTAAAACCATGTTTAAAGGCAATTTGTTTATACGCGGTATTGAGTTTGGTGTTGTTTATGCAATAGTGGCTTTACTGCCTGTTATGTGGATGATTTACAGTGCTATGGATGTAACTTTTATAATGGTTTTAACCTGGTTTTTATATGGCTTATTGCAGGCAGTGGCTGCAGGAATTATTTTTGCAAAGCTTAATCCTTAAACGTTTACAGGGTTTTCATTATCAACTGAAATTCTACATCTAATCTGTCGTTGGCTTTAATCATACCGCCTAATTTACGTGGCGGTAATAAGTTAAAGTCTGAAAAATTTATGGCTCTTATTCCTTTTAACTGAACGGTTTTACCATCTATTAAACGGTACTGATAATTTACATCAAACTTTCTGGCTACGCCTGCAATTTCTATTTCTACCCAACCCGCAAGGTTTTGCGTTGCTTTCGTTTCTTCAAAATTATTTAGGGATAAAAAGCGGATGCTTAAGCGGGGAAAGGATTGCATGTTTAATGTTTTACGCAGGTCTTTCGTCATCATAGCATTATGGCAATCGAAGCCTTCTACATTTAAACTCAGGTTGCCCTTCATGGCAAAAGCAAGGCTATTGTTTTTGGTAAGCTGTATGGTATCAGGGTTATTGTAATTATCTATTTCGCAACTGAACTTATTAATGTTGGTGCTGCCGTCAACCTTAAGATAAGTGCCTTTAATAATAACCCATTGTACAGGTGCAGGTGTAAATGCTGCTGACAATATTACAATGCAGGCTGTAATTAATAAGCAGGTATAACGGGTGCAGCTAAACATAATGGCAGGTATTAATTTACATACTTATAGTTATTACGGTAACGGTTTTACCAACAGTGTAAAATAATTAAGTTAATAAACAGTACCACACATAAACAGGGGCAGTTGATGCCTGCCCCCGTTTTGAAACTGTACCAATTATGAATCAATCAGAAACCAACTACCGCTTCTAATACATAACCGTTGAATTTACCGCCGGCTCTGTAGTCTGTATTAGGAAAATTATTGTATTGCTGAGTTACATATTCACCTTTCATCATAACACTTTTGGTAATAAACCAACCTGCTGCAAAAGCTACTCTGTTTACAGTTACATCTGCAGTATAGCCTTGTAAGCTTGCAGTAACCGTGTTATATCGTGCACCTACAAAAAGGTTTTCTGTTTTACCGAATCTGTACACACCATCAATGGCAAACTGAGTCATTTTTCTATCATCTGTTTCTGTTTTTGTTCTGCCCTGTGCTGTTTCGTAAGTACTGAAGATTTCAATACCACCTGCTTTTAAGAAAGCATTCAACATAACTGCATCAATTTTTTTACTGAAGCCGGGGTTGAATCTGCCACTGAAAGCAATAGCTGTAGAAGCCTGTACTGCACCGGTGGCATCTTTCCATTTTTCCATTACATCCTGATAGTTAGACCCTGTGCGGTCTCCGCCGTATAATGTTAAACCACTTCCTGCAGCACTGCTGTTGTGGTAGTAGCTACCGGTAACACGTAAACGCACATTGTCATCTAATTTTTTATCGAAACCACCTTTAAAATAAACTGAAGGGTCCCTTTTGGTATTAATATCCTGTACTGTTGCAAATACAGAATCAATATGTCCTTTAATCATACCGTTGGTAATACCTAACATTCCCAACCAGCCGTTTTTCTGTAAGTACACTTCACCACCTATTTCTGTTGCAAATTCATCAACAATATTGCCTTCCATGAAAGGATTGTACAGAGCATGTCCGCCATCGCTTCTGCGGAAATGCTGGTCTCCGTAGTTTACTTCAAAGTGACCGATTTTAATAGTGGTAATTTTCATTAAATCCTGCCAGAACTGTCCTTTAAACGGCAGTTTATCAAATTGAATATAACCACCTTTTACCCATGTTTCGTTGTGGTGACGGGAAGATAAATAACTGGTTACGTTTAAGCGGATACCATCACCCAACTGCACATCCATATAAAGGTTGGCCATTGCTGTCATAAAGCCCGGTGCCAATGGATAGAGTTTGTTAGTGGTTTGGTTATTCAATGCATCCTGATTTTCTGATTTTAAGTTTTGAAACTGTTGTGTAAAGCCTGCACCGAAACGTAGTTTTAAGCCGTTAAAAGGTACAGTATCTGCTTTAGAAGTTTCATATACATTAATACCGGTTTGATTGTAAGGACGCAGATTGCTTATTTTAGGAAGAAGGTACTGAGCCATAAGGCCAGCAGGTAATACCAATGCTGTAAAGATTAGTAAGTAAAGGATTCTATTTTTCATATAAATTAATTTTAATGTTAAGAATAATTTTTTATGCTTTGGTAAGGGTGAGGTCTATATTAATGTTTACTTCATCTGCCACTTTTAAGGCACCCAACATAAAAGAAGGAGGCTTAATACCGTGGCTGCTCATCTTTATTTTCTTGCTTCCTTTTAGTATAAAACCGTTAGCAGCATTGGTGATGGTTAACTGAAGTTCTATGGGTTGTGTATTGCCTGCAATAGTTAAATTACCTGCCACAGTGGCAACGCCGTTGGTAATGCTTATCACTTTAGTAAACTGAAAATTGATAGTACTGTAGGTATCTGCTTTTAATGTTTCATAAGTTCTGTTATCCATTAAAGAACCCTTGGTGCTTTTTAATGATTTGGTTTCAATAGATACCGAAGCTGCGTTGATGTTTTGAAGTGAATTGCCGGTTACAGCAAAATCTGCATTGGCATTAACCGTTGTTGTACTTTCTTCCCAATCGTGTATGGTAGAAGTACCGGTTACAGTAACTTTTGCAGAAGCGGTTTTATATTTTGTTTGAGCTGATGACGGAATAACAGCTAAACAAACCGCTGCAATAATGAATGCTTTGATGTAATGAACCTGTTTCATAATGGTCTGTTTAAATTGGAGATGTAAAATTGTACAGATACGGTGGCATAAAAGGTGCCCTGCATCAATAGAATGCATGATTTTTAAACAGGTATAACATGACAGTTGTCATGTTGTTGAAGAATTACAAAATGGGAGACATTTTTGGAAAATCTGGAAACTTTCCACAAGAGATTATCCTGCCCAGCCTTCTCTGTCTAAGCTTCTGTATTGTATGGCTTCGGCTAAATGTTCGGGTTTTATATGGGGGCTGTTTTCCAAATCGGCAATGGTTCTGCTTACTTTTAAAATACGGTCGTAAGCACGGGCAGAAAGATTTAAACGTTCCATTGCTTTTTTCAGTAAGGCTTCGCCAACGGTATTAATTACACAAACTTCCCGCAATAGTTTACTGCTCATTTGTGCATTGGCATAAATACCTTCTGCTTCTTTAAAACGTTCTGTTTGTAATGCTCTTGCTTTCATTACACGTTCTCTTATAACGGCAGAAGCTTCGCCTTTTTTACTGTTGCTTAATTCTGTAAAAGCAACCGGTGTAACTTCTACGTGTAAGTCAATACGGTCTAATAAGGGTCCGCTTATTTTATTCAAGTATTTCTGTACACTGCCGGGCGGGCAGGTACATTCTTTTTCAGGATGATTATAAAAACCACAGGGGCAGGGGTTCATACTGGCAATGAGCATAAAGTTGGCAGGAAAATCAATAGCCACTTTTGCACGGCTGATGGTAACTCTTCTTTCTTCCATCGGTTGCCGCATTACTTCCAATACTGTTCTTTTAAACTCAGGCAGTTCATCTAAAAACAAAACACCGTTATGTGCCAATGAAATTTCTCCCGGTTGGGGAACACCGCCACCACCTACCAATGCAGCATCGCTAACGGTATGATGCGGTGAACGGAAAGGTCGCTTTGCAATGAGCGATGCATTTTCAGGCAGTTTACCTGCTACACTATGAATCTTCGTGGTTTCCAACGCTTCATATAAACTTAGCGGAGGAAGTATAGTTGGCAAACGCTTGGCAAGCATCGTTTTGCCTGCACCGGGCGGGCCGATTAATATGGCATTATGCCCACCTGCTGCTGCAATTTCTAAAGCCCGTTTAATATTTTCCTGCCCTTTTACATCGCTGAAATCAAAATCAAATTCATATTGTGTATTAAAAAAGTCTTCGCGTGTATTTACACTAACAGGTGCTAAAGTTTTTTCGTTGTTTAAGAAATTAACAACTTCATTAATATGTGTTACACCATACACCTGTAAATTATTTACCATGCCTGCCTCACGTGCATTGGCTAATGGAATAATCAACCCTTTAAAACCTTCTTTTCTTGCCTGTATAGCAATAGGCAAAGCACCTTTAATGGGTTGAATAGTTCCGTCTAAACTCAATTCCCCCATCATTACATAATCTTTTAATTTCTCAGTATCATCTAATTGTTCACTTGCACCCAATACTCCAACAGCAATGGGTAAATCAAATGCAGAGCCGCTTTTCTTAATATCTGCGGGAGCCATATTCACCACAATCTTGGTGCGTGGCATGTTGTAGCTATTTGTTTTAATAGCACTTTCAATACGTTGTAAACTTTCTTTCACGGCATTATCGGGCAAGCCGACAATATAATATTTTAAATCGCCCCCGCTTATGTTTACTTCAACGGTTATAGTTATAGCATCTACTCCGTAAACGGCACTGCCAAAGGTTTTTACCAGCATGGTTAGTTTTGTTTAGTATCAATTTTAGTATCAATTGTTGTAATGCTATTCAACTTATGTTGCGTTGCATCCCGAAACTTCGGAATATATTCAGTTCAGTATGCAACAATTACAACAATTATTTTTCATTAAAGGGCATGGGTAAATGCAATATATATTAAACTTAAAATAATACATGTTTTTATAAAAAATAAATAGCTATTTTGTACGAAAATAGTATTGGGTGAAACATGTTATTTCGGCTATCATTTATTATTGTACTCTTCCTTTTTTATACCTGCTTTCTTTATTACCGTTTCCTGTTTTATATTTTTTATCTGATGTGGTGTATGCGTTGTTGTTTTATGTTATCCGTTACAGAAAAGATGTGGTATTGAAAAACCTAAGCAATTCATTTCCCGAAAAAAGTGAAGCAGAAATTAAAAAACTTTGTAAAGCATTCTACCATTATTTCTGTGATTTGTTTTTAGAAACTTTTAAAACATTAACTATTTCAAAAAAACAAATGCTCAGGCGTTGTACTATGAAAGCTGAAACTTTACAGTTGTTTGAGCAATTATATCAGGATAAAAAAAGTATCATGCTGGTAATGGGGCATTACGGTAATTGGGAGTGGGCCGGCAACACTTTCAGTTTGTTGTGTAAACATCAATTGTACGTTATTTATCACCCGCTAAGCAATAAATATTTTGATGGATTAATGTATAAAATGCGTACCCGTTTCGGCACAAAATTGATTGCCATGCAGGATACTTTTAAAATAATGGTTGCCAACCGGAATGAAATAAATGCTACAGCTTTTATTGCAGACCAGACACCACAGCCTGATAATGCTTACTGGACAACCTTTCTAAACCAGGATACGCCTGTATTCTGGGGTACTGAAAAAATTGCCAGAAAAATAAACTACCCAATTGTATATATCTGTGTTCAGAAAGTGAAGCGTGGTTTTTATACGTTACATGCAGAATTATTAGAGCCGAATCCTGCCTCAACAACTGATTGTGAAATATCTGAGAAACATACCAAAAGGTTGGAAGAAGATATTATATTGCAGCCCGCAACATGGCTCTGGACACATAAACGTTGGAAACACCGAAAACCTTAAATATATTAATGATGCTTTGCGGCAAACAATTAATTCTGGCAACCAAACCCTATGCTAAAGAATGTGTACGCACCAGTTGGATGCATACCATTACCACACTGTTAATTTTGTTAACTTGTTTCGCAGGAACGATTTGGCTGCCAAACTTTTGGTTAAGATTAATTGCAAGTATTTTAGCAGGATTGGTAATAGTAAGATTTTTTATTATTTATCACGATTTTGAGCATTACACCATTCTGCATAATTCTAAGATTGCCAATGCAATAATGACGGTGTTCGGTATTTATATGATGGCTGCACCCAGCATCTGGAAACGCTCTCACGATTATCATCACAAACACAATTCAAAATTATTTACGGCTGATATCGGTTCATTTCCTATAGTAACCAAGCAGAAGTTTTTACGCATGAACAAAAAGCAAAGGAATTTGTATTTAGGTATCAGGCATCCCTTAACTATTTGTTTTGGTTATGTGACCATGTTTATGTTGGGGATGAGTCTACGTTCTTTTTTAAGCTGCCCTAAAAGACATTTAGATTCTTTAATTGCGTTGATACTGCATGTTGCGGGTTCTGTATTGGTGTTTTATTTTTTGGGTTGGGAAGGATGGCTGCTTACTGCTTTATTGCCCTTGTTTATTGCATGTGGCTTAGGTTCTTATTTGTTTTATGCCCAACATAATTTTCCCGGTGTATTTTTTAATGATAAGGATGGCTGGACATACGAAGCAGCAGCATTGCAATCATCAAGCTACATGAAGATGAATAAAATAATGGAATGGTTTACAGGTAATATAGGCTACCATCATATTCATCATTTAAATGCACGTATTCCTTTTTATAAACTTCCTGAAGTAATGAAAGCATTTCCTGAATTGCAGAATGCCAAAACAACTTCATTAAAATTAAAAGATATTATCGCCTGCTTTCAATTAAAAGTATGGGATTCAGAAAATAAACAAATGATTGGATTGAAAGAAGCCTTTGTGAGAGTGAGATAGTTGAAAGTAAAATAGCATTAAACAAAAAAGGAAGCAGGTTTTATTTGCTTCCTTTTTTATGTAAGTAATTCCTGCTTTATTCATTCTTAAAAACCTTCCCTTCTTTCATTACGAATTTCACATTGCTCATTACACTAATGTTTTTTGAAGGGTCTCCTTCAACAGCAATAATATCAGCTAATTTGCCTTTTTCAATAGTGCCGATTGTATCGTTACCTAATAAATCTGCAGCACTAACTGTGGCTGCTTTAATGCATTCCAGAGCAGGCATTCCTGCTTCATTCATATACACAAACTCCATCCAGTTCTTGCCGTGTGCATAAACGCCTGCATCTGTACCAAAGGCAATTTTTACACCTGCTTTATATGTTTTAGCAAAGGCACTTTGAATAACACTACCCACTTCTGTTGCTTTTTTTGCAATAATGGGAGGAAAGTAACCAGGCTTCTTGGCACTGTCTGCAACTGATTTTCCCGCAATAATAGTTGGTACATGATAAGTACCCATTTTCTTCATCAATTCAATACATTCATCATCCACATAGGTACCATGCTCTATTGATGCAACACCTGCTTTTACTGCACGTTTTATGCCTTCTGCACCATGTGCATGAGCTGCTACTTTTAAACCATAATCTTTTGCTGTGGTAACAATAGCTTTCATTTCTTCTTCAGAAAACTGTGCACCGCTGCCGTCTTTCTCTAAACTTAATACACCGCCTGTTGCGTGCATTTTTATTACATCTGCACCTTCTTTATAACGTTGGCGAACTTTCTTTACACACTCATCTACACCGTTTACCACATCATCATTTAATTCAGGAATATGCATTAAATCTTTTCTTAATCCATTGGTGCCATCGCCATGACCGCCGGTGCTTGATAAAGCCTTGCCTGCAGCAAAAATTCTGGGGCCGATAATGTATCCTTTGTTGATGGCATTGCGTAACTGAAGATTTACATTGCCACCCAAATCTCTTACTGTGGTAAAACCGGCTAATAAAGTTGTTTTACAAAATGTAGTGGCTTCTAATGCCATATCTGCCTCGTTTTGAGAGAAACGTAACGTTCTGTCGGGGTTGGTTTCATGATCCATGTGTACATGGCAATCAATTAAACCTGGCATTACTGTTTTGTTTTTTAAGTCGATAGTTTTATCATTGGCAGACGCGGGTATATAACCTTTTTGAACATCAATAATTTTGTTGCCATCTACTACAATACTTATTTCATTCTGTACTTCTAATTTTTTAGGGTCGATGAATTTACCGCAGTAGATAATTGTTTTTTGTGCTGATAACATGCATGGCAATGCAAGGAGTAATAAGAATAGTTTTCTCATGAAGTGTTATGTTTAGCGGAAAGATAGTTTGTTTAATTGAAAGATGATAATGTTAACCGCAGAGGCGGAGAGAACGGAGGGTTTCGCAGAGTTGAATCTTTTAAAAGAAAGTAATTGCCACGGATGCACGGATTTTTAGCAAATGCATTGTTGATTGATGAAAAGAAAGTATCCCGAAGTTTCGGGATGCGACGCAAGGAACGATGCCATGAAAAGCAGTTGCCGGTTACATAATAAAAAATCCCGCTTTAGAGAAAGCGGGAACCAAAATAACAAGTACAACGAAAACCGATTTTATAATGAGTTGAAAGTCATTTCGAGATTGTCCCGAACTTTCGGGATTGCCCAACGAGAAATCATATTAATAATTGTGAATAGATTGCTCAGGAACGAACCTTCGAAAAGACGGATATTTTATTAGTCAATATTGGGTTGCGGTGTGTAACGCAAATAAGGTTTTACAATTGTTAAACCTTTAGGGAATTTCTGAAAGGCATCTTCTGTTTTAACTGCAGGTACTACAATTACATCTTCGCCATGCTGCCAATTGGCCGGTGTAGCAACACTGTAGTTGGCAGTAAGCTGCAATGAGTCTATAACACGTAAAATTTCTACAAAATTTCTGCCTGTTGAAGCAGGATAAGTAATAATTAGCTTTACAGCTTTATCGGGTCCGATAATTACCAATGAACGAACAGTTGCTGTTGCAGATGCATTGGGGTGAATAAACTCGTATAACTCAGATACTTTGCGGTCTTCATCTGCTATAATAGGAAAATCAACTTCACAGTTTTGGGTTTCATTAATATCACTAATCCAACCTAAATGTTTATCAACAGGGTCAACACTTAATGCCAATACTTTTACATTGCGTTTTGCAAATTCTTCTTTTAAAGCTGCGGTTCTTCCTAATTCTGTTGTGCAAACAGGAGTATAGTCTGCAGGATGCGAAAATAAAATGCCCCAGCTATTACCAAGATATTCGTAGAAATCAATTTCGCCAACAGATGTTTTGGCTTGAAAGTTGGGTGCAATATCTCCTAAACGTAAACTCATATAGTGTGTTTTAAATGGTTATTAAATTTGGATGGCAAATATAGTATTATCCTACTAAAATAGTAGAGTATTTATAAAATTATTTTTTTGTTTCTACTTAATCCTCTCCAAATGAGGAGAAAATGTTCTAACTACTTTATTTACTCTATAAACCCTATATACCTATATACTTTTCACCTACCCACCGTTCTTGCTTTTTGCAATTTGGTTTTGCCGAAACGGTTTTTAACATCGTCAATTGCTTTGTACAGGTTAGTTTTCTTTTCAGTATTTACAAACAAACTTCCCTGTATGGCGTGGTTGGTTAACTCGCTCAAACGTACACCCAACAGGCGTACCGGCCGATGCTTTCTCCATAGTTGATGAAATAATTGTGTGGCAACGGGAATCATTTCATCATCACTTAAAGTATAATCAATAGTTGTTTGTTTAGAAGTGGTTTCAAAATCAGGATAACGGATTTTAACAGCAATACAACCACATAATTTTTCATCCTGCCTTAATTCATAAGCCACTTTCTCAACCATACGAACTAATTCTTTCAACAGTTCTTCTTCACTAATAATGTTTTCTTCAAAAGTATTTTCTGTTGAAATACTTTTTGCTTCGCGGTAATTATTTACCATTCCATAATGCAGACCCTGAGCTTTGGCATATAAATCTATTCCCCATTTACCGAGTTCTTTTTCAAGAAAGGAAATATCATATTTTAAAATATCGCCTATTAAATGAATGCCCATGCTTTTTAACTTGATGAATGTTTGTTCACCTACACCCGAAAATTTATTTACCGGTAAGGGAGCGAGGAACTCCTTTTCTTTTCCGGGTTGAACAAATAAATAACCGTTGGGCTTTGCTTCATCAGTAGCAATTTTGGCAATCATTTTATTGCTTGCCAAGCCGAATGAAATAGGCAATTGTGTTTCGTCGATAATTTGTTTTCGTAAAGCAATTGTCCAATCAAACACATTAAAAAATTTATCCATGCCGGTAAGGTCAATATAAAATTCATCAATACTTGCTTTTTCAAACAGCGGGGCTTTAGCTGCGATAATATCGGTAACCCAACGGCTGTAACGGCTGTACTGGCCTCTGGTACCTTTTAATAAAATGGCTTGCGGACAAAGCTGCATGGCTTGTTTCATAGGCATAGCAGAACGTACACCGAATTTTCTGGCTTCATAACTGCAAGTGGTTACAACGCCTCTATCTCTTGAACCACCAACAATTACAGGCAGTCCGCGTAATTCAGGCCTTTCCAATAATTCAACACTAACAAAGAAAGAATCCAAATCAAAATGAGCAATATAGCGTTGCTGTGTTTGCATCAGGATAGTGAAGGTAGAAGATATTTGGGATGTACGATTTACGATGTATGATGTACAATTTTTTACCATGCACAACTGTTACTATTAAGCTGTTGTTGCCTGCCTGTCCGGTAGTCAGGCGTAGCATCCCGAAACTTCGAAATGCTTTTTATCGCTATTCAACTAAACCGCCGACGAGGTTTACAACCATCGTCGGGGTTTGCAAACCCCGTCAACGGCTACAAGCCTTGACGGCGGTTTTAAAACAATATTTAAAACAGCAAATACAGTTTTGCATATTGCTATTTTCTCATTTTCTACATTCCATTTCCCATTTTCAATCAGCTTATCTTCGTTATAATGAAGGCATTGATTTATAAATCTACAGGAAGTTGGTATCAGGCTAAAACACTTGATGGTAAAGTATTTCAGTGCCGTATAAAAGGTATTTTTAAAATTGATGGGATTACTTCAACCAACCCGATTGCTGTGGGAGATGAAGTGGAAATTGAATTGGAAAATGAAGAAGGTGATGTAGCCACTATCGTTGATATTTATGAAAGAAAAAATTATGTGGCAAGACAAAGTCCGCATAACAAACACCAACATCATATTGTTGCTTCTAACCTTGACCAGAGTATTTTATTTGCCACATTGAAAGACCCTAAAACATCGCAGGGTTTTATCGACAGATTTTTAGTTGCCTGCGAAATGTATCATGTGCCGGCAATTATAGTTTTTAATAAAGCAGATATTTATAAGAAAAAAGAAATGGCTTTGTTTGATGCTATGAAAGCTATGTATGAAACAATCGGTTATACCGTTTTATTAACGAGTATTATTAATAATGATGGTATTGATACAATAAAAAATTTACTGCATAGTAAAACAAGTTTATTAAGCGGACATAGTGGCGTAGGAAAATCAAGTTTCATTAATGTTATTTTTCCTGAATTGGATTTAAAAACTTTGGAAGTAAGCGGTTGGAGTGGCAAAGGAATGCATAGTACCACTTTTGCAGAAATGTTTGATTTGCCTTTCGGCGGAAAAATTATAGATACACCGGGCATTCGTGAATTGGGTTTGGTTGATATTGAAAAGCAGGAACTCTCTCATTATTTTCCTGAAATGAGAACATTGATTAATGAATGCAAATACAACAATTGCTTACATATTAATGAACCGGGTTGTGCTGTGAAGTCTGCAACAGAACAGGGTTTGCTGCCAATGGAAAGGTATATCAGCTATTATAAAATTTTAGAAACAATTGAGGATGATAAGTATTAATCTTTAAACTCTTTGGTTTCTTTAAACTTACTGGCTTTCTTGGCCTCCTGAACAGCTTTGGGATCATCTCTTACTAATTTTTCTGCACCTACATTTTTGCCATTGCTCGGGCAGCCGTTCTTATCTTTTTTATGAAAAATATTACTGATGGTGCTGCATGATGAAAGTAATACAACAATTGAAACGATATAAACTATTTTTTTCATAAATCAGGGTTTAGTTGTTCGTTATTTAGAAGTTAATTTATGGCTATAAAAATATCATTTGCATATGGTTAAAAGATTTCTCAGTCACAGCCTGTCCCCACCAATTCGGGGAACCTTTGAAATAACGGTATAGAATTATTCTGGGTTATCAGCGTTTTCTACGAGACAAATCATTTCTTCGGACAATCATTATTGTCTTTAAACCACGATGCATATTTTACGTAATTGCCTGCAATACGGTCAATTTCACCCTTCACTAAATTTTCAGAAACTTCTTTTATTTTTTTTGCCGGTACACCTGCAAAAATACTTCCCGCTTCCACTATGGTTCCTTCTGTAACTACCGCCCCGGCTGCAATGATTGCGTTCTTATGTACTTCACATCTATCCATTATAATAGCTCCCATTCCAATCAAAACATCATCATGAATGGTACAACCGTGTACAATGGCATTATGTCCGATAGATACATTATTGCCTATAACTGTTGCATTCTTTTCATAAGTGCAGTGAATAGTTACTCCATCCTGCACATTTACTCTGTTGCCCATTTTAATATAATTCACATCGCCGCGAATCACAGCATTAAACCAAACACTGCATTCATTACCCATTACAACATCGCCTACAATTGTTGCATTAGGAGCTACAAAACAATTATCACCAAACTGCGGTGTTTTATTATTAACAGGAAGAATTGTTGCCATGATTTTTGGATGACGAATTTGAGAGTGACAGATGACAGATTTACTATCAAATATAAAGATGACTGATTTAAGAGAGATAGATTACTGTTGTATTTTTATGAAAATGTTTTTGATATGACAGGGTATAAGAACTTGGCTGCTTGGCAGAAATCAATGTTATTAGTTAAGTTGATTTATACAATTACAAAAGAATATCCTAAAGAGGAAATATTTTCATTAACATCACAAACAAAAAGAGCTGCTGTTTCAATTCCAGCTAACATTGCAGAAGGATGTGGGAGAAGAACTAAAAAAGATACTTTACAATTTCTATACATTTCAAGAGGTTCTTTATATGAATTAGAAACTCATCTGAATATTGCTGTGATGATTGAAATATTAAGTGAAGAAAATTTTAATCATTTATCAGTATTAATTGATGAATGCCTTAAAATATTAAACGGTTTAATTAATAAATACGAAACTGATAAAAGCTTACAGTAACATTGCTGTCATCTGTCATTCTTAAATCTGTCATCTTAATGAACAACAGACAACTTTTTCTTCAACACATTGCTCAAACATCTTCAACTCCCATTGGTATTGAAATGGTAAAAGCTGAAGGTATTTATTTGTACGATGTGAATGGTAAAAAATATATGGATGCTATTGCCGGGTTTAGTGTTGCGAATATTGGTCATAGCAATGAAAAGGTGATTGAAGCTGTTAAACAGCAAGCAGAACAATACATGCATTTAATTGTGTATGGAGAATTTATTCAGCAACCGCAGGTGGCTTATGCAAAGTTGCTGACAGATAACCTTCCTTCAACATTAAACTGTGTGTACTTTACCAACAGCGGTACAGAAGCAACAGAAGGTGCTATGAAGCTGGCAAAACGAATTACCAATCGCTCAAAAATTATTGCATTTAATAAATCATATCATGGCAGTACACAAGGGGCATTAAGTGTAATGGGAGATGAGTATTGGCGAAACGCATACAGGCCTTTATTACCTGATATATATCATTTTGATTTTAATAGTGAAGAAGCAATTAATGCAATTGATGAAAACACGGCTTGTATTATTATGGAGATTGTTCAGGCAGAGGCCGGTATTATACAACCAAATAAAAACTGGTTGCAACGAATAAGAAAAAAATGTAATGATGTTTGTGCATTAGTAATTGCAGATGAAATACAAAGTGGTTTCGGCAGAACCGGAACTTTATTTGCTTTTGAACAATATGGTATAGTGCCAGACATTTTATTGTTGGGAAAAGCATTAGGCGGCGGAATGCCGTTGGGTGCTTTTATAGCTGATAAAAAATTAATGAATGCTTTAACCAATAATCCTGTGTTGGGGCATATTACAACATTCGGAGGCCATCCTGTTTCCTGTGCAGCAGGTAAAGCTGCTTTGGAATTTTTAGTGAAAGGAAATTTTATAAACATTGTTAAAGAAAAGGAAGTAATACTGCAGGAACAACTTCAACATAAAAAAATAAGAGCAGTAAGAACGGGGGGATTATGGGCTGCTGTTGAGTTTGATAGTTTTGAAACCAATCATGCTGTAATACAAAAATGTATTGCCAATGGTGTAATAACAGATTGGTTTTTATTTGCAGCTAATTGTTTGCGTGTTGCTCCACCACTAACAATAACCAATGAAGAGTTAATTACACTTTGTGCTGTTATTAAGCAAAGTATTGATGAGGTGTTGAATTGATATAGACCGCAAAGACGCTGAGTTTAAACGTAATTACGAGATTGGGTTCTTGCTCAATGAAGCAATCTGTTCATCATTAAAAATCAGATGGCTTTGTACCTCGCCATGACGAGGAAGTATTACTTCTTTTTGTTTTTTGCTGCAGGTGCAAATGTTGATTGTAAGTAAGAAGGCAATATGGTTCTTTTCTTTCCTGCTTCAGGTTGCTTTCTGTATTCTGCGTAATAAATTTTTAGTAATAATAAAAAGTAAGAAATAATCAGCGGTCCGAATATTAATCCCGTTAAACCGAAATATTTTAATCCGATAATAACGCCTAATACAGTAACAATTGGATGTACATCTGCCATTTTTTTTGCCAATAAAAAACGAATAACATTATCACTTAAACCGATCACAATTGTTCCCCATCCCAATACAAAAAATCCCTGCCAGCTATTACCTGTTGCTAATAAATAAACTGCTACGGGTATCCAAACAATGGCAGTTCCCACCAAAGGAATAACCGATGCAAAGCCTGTAATCACTCCCCAAAAGCCGGGCTCTTTTAATCCCGCTATCCAGTAAGCAATAAAAGCTAAAACGCCATGTACTACTGCAATTAAAGGCACACCAACAGCATTGCTGAATGTTTGTGAAATCAATTCATTACCAAACAATTGAATCTTATCTCTTTTAAAAGGAAGGTATAAAATAATCGCAGCTTCCATTGTATTGGTTTTAATTAACATGAAGTATAAAAAGAAATACATCATGATAATTGTTGAGAAAAAATTAAAACCTGAATTGATTACTGTTGTTATTAATGAGGTAGCATATTTCTGTAAATCACCAATATAATTTCCTTTGTTAATATCAATATGAAAACGCTGATTAACAATTGCAGCAAAATGTTGAAAAGGTTCTAATACCGATGATGGACTTTGTGCAATAGTTATTATCTTGTCGTACAACATTGTTGCTAATAAGATAACAGGTAACATAATAATGAAAAAAGTAAACAATATGATAACTGTTGCAGCTGAAGACTTTTTCCATTTTCTTTTTATTAAACGCTCCATATTTTTTTTACACAACACATAAAACATAACTGCACCCAAAAAAGCAGTAAAGAATTCCATAAGACTTAACAGCAGTAATAAACCCAATAATAGAATAATGCCGAGAAAAAAGTATCTGTTTATTTTATAGCCCTGTGTGTTTTGCATGTAATAGCTTTTAGTTAGCTTTATAAAGAAAATGTTGTTTATGAAAGATAATCAGAAATTATTAACCATCATTATTTTAAGTGCATTGGCCGGTGCGGGTATTGCTTATTTATTAAGTACTGAAAAAGGAAAACAATTGTTAACTCACTTAAAAGAAAGAGGAACGCAGATACTTGATGAAATACAGGAAGACCTTACTGCCGAAGCAAAAGAATGGATTGAAAAATTGAAAACATATATTGCCGAAACAACTGAAAAATATCCTGTAGAAGAAGCCTGATTAAACCTTAAACTCTCAAACTTTAAACCTCTTTTAAATACAAGGCGTCATTCTGCAGTAGCGATTATATAGTTTTTCATATTGCGGTACAATATTTTTAATATCAAACTCTAAAGCCTTTTTGTATGCTTTCTCTTTCATTATTTCCAATCGTTCTTCATTCTTTAATAATGCAATAGCAAAATCACTCATGGCAGCTACATCGCCTACATTGGCCAAAAAACCCGTTTCTCCCTGAATATTAATTTCACTTAAACCACCTGCATTAGTACTTATCACCACAACTCTTGCAGCCATTGCTTCTAAGGCAGCTAAACCAAAACTTTCATATTCACTGGGCAATAAAAAAATATCGCTGACTGCTAAAATTTCTTCCATCTGTTCCTGCTTACCAACAAAACTAATGCTGTCAATAACACCTAACTCTCTTGCTAATTCTTCTGCCATAGGCCTTTCAGGGCCATCACCAACCATTAATAGTTTAGCGGGCATATATTTTTTTACTTCAGCCAATACTTTCACCACATCACCCACACGTTTTACTTTTCTAAAGTTAGATGCGTGTATCAAAACTTTTTCACCATTAGGTGCAATTACTTTTTTAAAAGCGTCAATCGGTTTTTTATTAAATCTGCTTACATCAACAAAATTTGTAATGACTTCTATCTCCTTTTTTATGGCAAAACTCTTGTACGTTTCGGTTTTTAAATTTTCAGATACGGCAGTTATCGCATCACTTTCATTAATAGAAAATGTTACAACAGGTTCATAGGTTTTATCACGCCCTACTAATGTTATATCGGTACCATGCAAAGTGGTAATAACAGGCACATTTCTGCCTGTTTTATTTAATACAATCTGTTTGGCCATATAGGCAGCACTTGCATGCGGTATAGCATAATGCACATGTAGTAAATCCAGGTCATAATTCATAATTACATCAACCATAGTACTTGCCAAAGCCACTTCATATGGCGGATAATCAAATAAAGGGTAAGTGGGTACGCGTACTTCATGATAAAAAATATTGGTATTAAAAACGTTCAGCCTGACCGGTTGCTGATAAGTTATGAAGTGAACTTTATGGCCTTTATCTGCCAGAGCTTTCCCTAATTCAGTTGCCAATACGCCACTTCCGCCAAATGTAGGATAGCAAACAATTCCTATACGCATAGTTAATTTGAGTTTTTAGTCTGTAGTCAGTAAGTCTGAAAAAAAAAACTGAATCAGGAGTGACTATCGGAATTACAGTCTTTCTGACTTTGCTGACTTCAGCAAACGAAGTAACAACAAATATGCATTCATTATAAATCCGTTCATCATAACTTAATTTCAAATGCATTCTTTCGTTTCATTATCTTTAAACGCATGAAATGAGCTATACAAAAATTATCATCAAAAGAAATGTATGGTCAGTTTCATAAAACAAAAATATTTTCCGTTAAAGGCGGAAATACAAAAAAGAATTCATGAAAAAGTTACTACTCCTTTTATTGGCTGCACCTTTTGCAGCAACTGCTCAACAAAATGTTGATTCATTATTTATAAAAAAAATTTCTGATGAAGTTTTTACGAATGGTAAAGCCTACGATTTATTAAGAGACTTAACCAAAAATATTGGCGGAAGATTAGCAGGTTCTCCGCAGTTTGCTAAAGCAACTATATGGGGCAAAAAAACTTTAGAAAGTTTAGGAGCAGATAATGTGTACCTGCAGGAATGTATGGTACCGCATTGGGTACGCGGCGGAAAAGATAAAGTAGTTATTACTGAACAAAATGGTAAAAAAGTTAATATAACATTAGATGCCTTGGCTTTGGGCAATTCTTTAGGCAGCAATGGTAAACCTGTAGAAGCAGAAGTGTTGGCTGTTAAAGATTTTGCTGAATTAGAAAAAAGAAAAGATGAAGTGAAGGGGAAAATTGTTTATTACAACTATGGGTTTAATCCTACTTATGTAGTTCCAGGTCAGGCGTATGGAGAAACAGGTGTGTACAGAAGAAACGGACCAAGCCGGGCTGCCAAATACGGAGCAGTAGCGGTTTTAATTCGTTCTTTAACAGAAGCAACAGATAATAATCCGCATACAGGTGCTATGGCTTATAATGATTCTTTCCCTAAAATTCCTGCTGCTGCCTTGGGTTTGTATGATGCAGATAAACTATGGAATGCAGCAACTAAAGAAAAGGTAAAAGTGTCCGTTACAACATATGCAAAATTTTTACCGGATACTATCGGCCATAATGTTATTGCAGAATTAAAAGGAACAGAATTTCCTAATCAATACATAACAGTAGGCGGGCATTTAGATAGTTGGGATGTAAATGAAGGAGCAAATGATGATGGTGCAGGCATTGTACATACTATGGAAGTGTTAAGAGTATTAAAAGCATTAGGTTATCAGCCGAAACATACTTTACGGTTTGTATTATTTGCCAATGAAGAAAATGGTTTGCGTGGCGGTAATAAATATGCAGAAGAAGCTAAAGCAAAAAATGAACAACACATATTTGCATTAGAAAGTGATAATGGCGGCTTTACGCCAAGAGGCTTTAGCTTGGGTATGAGTAAAGACAAAATTGCTAAAATTCAAAGCTGGATTAATCTGCTGAAACCTTATGGCAGTGAGAGTTTAGACGAAGGTGGCGGCGGTGCAGATGTTAGCCCGTTGCAAAGAAATATGCAAACCCCTGTTGCAGAATTAAGACCCGATAATCAACGTTATTTTGATATTCATCATGCCCGAAGCGATGTATTTGAAAATGTAAACAAAAGAGAATTATTATTGGGTGCAATAAATATGGCTGCATTAATTTATTTAATTGATAAATATGGGCTCTGATTTTAAAAACTAAATTAAAATGGTAAAGTATGGCAGATTCTAAAACCCGGTTCTTAGTCGTTGACGACTATTCTACTATAAGAAGAATTATAAGAAATTTACTTAAAGAACTTGGTCATACTGATGTTGACGAAGCAGAAGATGGATCAATGGCATTATCAAAACTTAAAAAAGAGCGGTTTGATTTTGTTATATCTGATTGGAATATGCCGATACTTGATGGTCTTGGTTTAGTTAAAGAAATGCGGAACGACAGAAGTTTGGCTTCTATACCCATTTTATTTGTTACTGCTGAAGCTAAAACAGAAATTATTAATGCAGTTTCACAATACGGAGTAGGATTTATTGTAAAACCTTTTAATGCAGCTTCCTTAAATGAAAAGATTACAAAACTTCTTGGAAAAAAGTAATTAATTTTTTTATGAAAAAGTTATCGGTACTGATAGTTTCTCTATTAATATCTTTTGCAATAAATGCTCAAACAAAATCTAACTTATCTGTAAGGGTAGATTCTATTATAAAGAATGTATTAAACTATATACCAGGTGCTAAACCGGTTATAAAAAATAATGGCGATTATAAGGCAGATACGTTGGTAAGTTATGTTACCAGAGAAGCTGCTGTAACCATTCCTGACGGTCCATTAATTATCATTAATAAAAAGCTGGTTGATTATAAAATATTAAATAACTACACCTTACAGGATGTAAAAGATATCAATGTATTGGCAAGAGATGCTGCAGTAGAAGCTTACGGTCCACAAGGTTTACATGGAGCCGTTTTAATTGCGTTGAATAAGAAAAAATAGTTATCGTCATTTCGAGATTGGGTGCTTACCCAACGAGAAATCTAACCTCTTAATAATGAGACTTCTCAGGCAGAGCCTGCCCCGACTTATTCGGGGAACCTTCGAAATGACTTTATCTATTTGTCTTCCCCTCTCTCCGGTTAAAGCGTTCATACTATTTAACAATTTATAAATAGGGTTGCATAAAATATTAATACAGCTTGCACGTCAATTCCAAAACAATCTCTTAACTGTATTGTTTAATTATTATGAGCAAGCTTTTTTTCTATAAACTCCTTTTGGTTCTTTTCTTTTTTTGTATTCAGTCTTCTCTTTTTGCACAAAATAAATGGGTAATCAACGGCGTAGTAAAAGACAAAAAAACAGGAGAACTTCTTATTGGTGCAGCTGTAAAAATTGAAGGAGCTAATAACGGTACCATCAGCAATAGCTATGGCTTTTATTCACTTACGGTTAAAGAAGGTAAGTATAATTTAATAGTAAGTTTTCAGGGCTTTCAGCTCTATACACAAGCTATTAGTATTACTGCTAATATGCAGTTAGATATTTTTTTAACACCACAGGCAACAACGCTTACAGAAGTAACTGTAACCACAAAAAAGAAAAATGATAATATCACTAAACCGCAAATGGGTGTTGAAAAATTAAATATTAATGAAATAAATCAACTACCTGTATTATTTGGTGAAAGAGATATTTTAAAATCAATACAATTATTACCGGGTATTAAATCAGCCGGAGAAGGTAACAGCGGCTTTTATGTACGTGGTGGCAGCAGCGACCAGAATTTAATTTTATTAGACGAAGCCCCTGTATATAATGCAGCCCATTTATTAGGGTTCTTCTCCACTTTTAATTCTGATGCTATTAAAGATGTAAGTGTTTATAAAGGAACCATGCCTGCTCAATATGGCGGCAGGTTATCTTCCGTTGAAGATGTAAAAATGAAAGACGGTAATAATAAAGATTATGATGTTAGCGGCGGCGTTGGTTTAATTGCTTCAAGATTAAATATTGAAGGCCCGATTGTAAAAGATAAAGGCTCTTTTATTGTAAGCGGAAGAAGAACCTATGCAGATGCATTTCTTAAATTTTCTAAAGACACAACCATTAAAAGCAATAAGCTGTATTTCTACGATTTAAATGCAAAAGCCAACTATATTTTAGGTAAGAAAGACAGATTGTTTTTATCAGGTTATTTCGGAAGGGATGTATTGGGCTTTGGGCAAACTTTTAATACAGATTGGGGGAACAGCACAGCAACATTACGCTGGAACCATGTTGTAAACAATCGTTTATTTTCAAACACTTCTGTTATCTATAGCAAGTTTGAATACAATATCAATATCAAATCCGGTCAGGATAATATTCATATAGATTCTCAGATTGAAGACTTTAATTTAAAACAGGATTTTGATTTGTTTATTAATAATGCCAACAAACTAAAGTTTGGTGCTAATGTTATTCATCATGAAGTTTCTCCCGGTAAAATAAGTTCAGATAATCCGGGCTTTAAAAGCAACTTCACACAAAATAAATCTTCCTGGGAAAGTGCAGCTTATATTTCTCATGAGTTAGCTGCAACAGATAAACTGAATATTGTTTATGGTTTGCGTTTAACTAATTTATCTGTGTGGGGGCCCGGCAGTTTTTATAAATATGACAGTGCAGGAAATACAACCGATACACTAAAATATGCAGCGGGGCAGTTAGTTGCATCTTACTGGAATGTTGAACCAAGAGTATCTGCAAGCTACCAGTTAAATGAAGTAACTTCATTCAAAGCATCTTACACCAGAAACATTCAAAACCTGCACTTGATAAGCAATTCAACAAGTGGATCTCCAACAGATTTATGGCTATCGAGCAGTAATAATTTAAAACCTGAAATAGCAGACCAGATAAGTGCAGGTTTCTTCAAAAACTTCAAAAATAATATGTATGAATTTTCTGCAGAAGCTTATTATAAGTGGATGCAAAACCAGATTGATTATAGAAGCGGTGCACAGTTAAGAGGGGATGATAATGTTGAAAGCCAATTATTGCTAAACGGTGTTGGCAGAGCGTATGGTTTGGAATTATTAGTAAGAAAGAAGGCAGGAAAGTTAACAGGATGGATTGGCTATACCATATCAAGAACAGAGAAAAGATTTGATGGAATTGATAATGGAAAATGGTTTGCTGCAAGGCAAGACAGAACACACGATTTAGCCATAGTAGCTATTTATAAGTTGAATGCACAATGGAGTTTATCAAGCAATTTTATTTACTACACAGGTAGTGCGGTAACATTCCCTTCAGGTAAATACAGGGTAAATAATGCCACTGTTTTTTTATATACAGAGCGTAATGGTTACAGAATGCCTGCCTACCACCGATTAGATCTTGCAGCTACTTATGATAATAAGAAAAATAAAAACCGCAAGTATCAAAGCAGCTGGACGTTTGGAATTTATAATTTGTATGGAAGAGATAATGCTTATAGTATAGAGTTTAAAGACGATCCCAATAATCCGACTAAAACTATTGCAGAGCAAACTACACTGTTTCGTTTTGTGCCAAGTATAACATGGAATTTTAAATTTTAATTGAACAATGAAAAAGTATTTATATATCATCGCTCTTTTCTTCATTTTTATTTCCTGTAAGAAAACAATTAATGTTGATTTGAATGATGCTCCTTCACAAATTGTTATAGAAGGTATTGTAAATGATGTAAACACTGCCACAGTAATTATTTCAAGATCTGTTACAGTGAGCAGTAATAATGTTTATCCTGCAGTTTCTAACGCCACTGTGAGTATAAAGGATAATTTAGGTAACACTTCCATACTTACAGAATCGGCAACAAAAGGAACTTATAAAAGCAGTTTAACAGGTGTTTCGGGAAGAACATATATGTTAACGGTTATTGCCGATGGTAAAACATATACTGCAACCAGTACCATGCCTGCTCTGGTAAATTTGGATTCACTAAGACCCGACCTTATTACGTTCGGAAATAAAAATTTAAAAGTAGTGGTACCTGTTTATACAGATCCGCCGGGTTTAGGCAATTGCTATCAGTTTGTTGAAATGGTTAACAGCCGTTATATAAAAAATATAAACGTATGGAATGACATTGTAAATGATGGCGGAACAAATACCAGAAGAATAATTTATTCAGACCCTGATAATGATTCATTGAATATTAAAACAGGCGATACCGTTAGCGTTGAAATGAGATGTATTGATAAATACATTTATCGTTATATGTCTGCATTGGCAGATTTGCAAGGCAATCAAACAACGCCCACCAATCCGGAAAGTAATATCAGTAACGGAGCATTAGGGTACTTTAGTGCACATACCTCCAGAACAAAAAAGATTATAATGCCTTAAGCATATATCAGAAAAATAGCCAATCTTTTATGAATATCAAGAATGTTTTGTTTCCATTGAGCAATGGTTTTGGTAACAATACTTTCTGTTGAAGCAGTTATATCTACTGCTATACAAAGCCTTGTTTCATTTTTACAGCTTTCAATTACATCTTTAATAAGTTGATTATTTCTGTAAGGTGTTTCTATAAAAATCTGTGTGCAGTTTTTCTTAAAAGATTCCTGTTCCAGCTCTTTTATCTTCTTTTTTCTTTCGATTGAGTCAATAGGCAGATAACCATGAAAAGCGAACTGCTGGCCATTCATACCACTTGCCATTAAAGCTAATAAAATAGAACTTGGCCCTACCAACGGTTTTATAACAGCATCTTTTTTTTGTGCAGCGGCTACCAATATTTGTCCGGGGTCTGCAATAGCAGGACAGCCTGCTTCGCTTATAATACCAATGTTTTTACCTTGCTGTAAAAGATTAATAAATTCATTTTGTACCTGTTCTTCAGCTTTATGAATAGCAAACCATTGATGCTCATCAATTACCATTTCTCTCCATAATTTCTTTAAAAACCTTCTGGCAGTTTTTTCATTCTCAACAAAAAATACAGAGCAATTTTTTACAGCATCTAATACATAAGTAGGTATGGTTTGCAAATTATCTTCATGCAATACAGTTGGTATTAAATAAACGGTACCAATACTCATGCAGTTAAATTATTTTCTTCTTTTAAAGGATACATGCTTAAAGTTGCTGCTACCACTGCATAAGCCGGTGCCAATACCCAACCCACCACAGGCAGCCAATGCATTAAATAAAATACTATACCATTACCTATAGCAAGCCCTCTGTGGTTACCAATAAAATAAATACTTTCAGCAGCAGTTTTTTTATGCCTTTCCATACTGTAGTCTAACATTGAAAAACCATAATAATAGCACTCTATCAGCAATGCTAAAACAGGTGTTGCCCAACCTATCAATGGTATGAGGCTTAATAATAATATACCTATTAAATAAACAGTTTGCCAAAGCGTATTCCTCAATGCAATTTTTATTCCTCTGAAAATATTATCAATTAATTCTTTAAAGCTGAAGGGTAAATCGTAACCTTCAATAATAGCTTCTGTTTTCTCACTTAAATAAGCAAAAATGGGAGAGCCTACAATCAGAAAGAAGTATTTAAATAAAGAAAAGTAAAACAGTACGGTCATCATCCAAACCATTACCGTACCTAATGTTATTAAGAAGCCTAAGAAACTTTCTTTCAATTTTTGTAATGAACTTTCTAAAAAATGCTTATTTACATATTCAAAAAAGTTATTGGCTGTATGAATGAAGAAATAGATACCTACAAAAAACAAAATGGCATAAATAACACCCGGAATAATAATCCACTTCCACAGCTTATGTTTTTTTATAAACCGGTGAGCCTGAAAATAGGCTTGTATGGCAATAATAATATCTTTTAGCAATGGAGGGGGTTTTTTAGCTTTGCGAATGTAACTGTTTAGAAACTAAGTTGCCGTTTTATAAAATGCCCTTTAAACATAAAAAACTTACCAAACAATTTTATCTGCAGGATGATGTAGTTGCTGTTGCAGAAAATTTATTAGGAAAAATTATAGTAACCGCATTTAACGGAAATATTACCACAGCAAGAATTGTTGAAACAGAAGCTTATAATGGCGTGGCAGATAAAGCATCGCATGCTTACGGCGGAAGAAGAACCAACCGGACAGAAATTATGTATGCCAATGGCGGTGTTGCTTATGTGTACTTATGTTACGGTATGCACCATTTGTTTAATGTGGTTGCTAATAAAGCAAATACGCCTCATGCAGTTTTAATACGGGCAGCAGAACCCTTACAGGGTATTGAACATATGCTGCAACGAACGGGGAAAAGGAAAGCAGATTATACAATTACCAAAGGGCCGGGCAATGTTTCAAAGGCTTTGGGTATTACTGTTAAATATACTGGCACCAACCTTTTAAACGGAGAAATTAATATTGTTGATGACGGCTTTATTTTAAATGAAAGTGAAATTATTGTTACAACAAGAATAGGCGTAGAATATGCCGGAGAAGATGCTCTGCTGCCATATCGGTTTTTTATAAAAAATAATCCTTATGTTAGCGGAAGAAAGAAATAACTATTCCCCTTCAATGTCTGTTTATGAAGAAGCTTTATCCTCTGATAATTATTTGCATGGTTGTATTTACTGCCTGCAGAGATTTAAAAAATGAATACGAAATAGAAGATACGGTTAACCGCTATTTTAAAGCATTGAATAAACATGATACGGTTAAGATTGCAAAGTTTTATGTAGATACTGCTGCTATAGAATCTCCTAATTGGGAAGGTATTAAACGCGGACCGGATTCTGCCAGAAGCATTTACGCTAGATATTTTGCAAGTACGCCTGATTTAAAATTTAATCTCTTGCATTACTCTGTTTTTGATAGTGAAGCCTGTGCAGAATTTACTATGGAAGGCACTTTAGCTAACCCCGAAGCAGGAACACCCGATTATATGAGAGGAAAAAAATACAAGCTGAAATGTGCTACCCATTTTTATATGCGGGGTGGCAAAATTTATGGTGCTGCTACTTATTTCGATCAGGTTTCTTTCTTAAAGCAGGTTGGTTTTTTTGATCAGCCTAAATAATTTTTTTAAAACTAATTGTTTGTTGCAGAAAGTTTAATTTGGTAATTCATTACTAAATTTTATTGTATGCAAACATGGGTTATGTACGCCATTTTATCAATGGTATTTGCGGGCATTACTTCTATTTTGGCTAAGTACGGATTACAAAATGTAAATGCAGATTTAGGGCTTGGTATTCGCACTGCAACTATATTTTTTATCATCACTACTATTAATATTATTGGTTCTAAATACAAAGCCATTATAGCTTTAACAACTAAAGAAACTTTTTTGCTAATTGCATCGGGCATTGCTACAACATTAAGCTGGTTATTTTATTACAGAGCCATGAAAGAAGGGTTGGTATCTTATGTTGCAGCCATTGACAAATGCAGTATTGTAATTACTTTATTACTTTCTTTTATATTATTGAAAGAACCTTTAACACCAAAAATTTTGATTGGGGGAGGTTTAATTTTTGCAGGAACAATTGTATTAATATGGAAATAGCAGGTACCCAACTTATTGCTGCTATTAAGCTTTAGTTGTCCAAAGGACTCCTTTGGAGCGTCGCATCCCGAAACTTCGGGATACGTTCAATTCATTAATCAGCAAAAAAATCTAAAACTTAGGGCAATTAATCGGTTTATCTGTTGATGGCCTGCGAACATAAATTAATGAAATCTCCACACCACCAACACCTTCTGAAGCAGTTTTTAATGATGAAGTATTTACATCGTAAGTGGCACCGATTCTTAAATCGCCTAACTCTAAACCTAAGTAAGGAAACAATGCGTCATTAAAACGTATCCATGAACCTAAGTAAAGACTTACGGGTTTTTCTGCATCAGGGTTTGCCACAAATTGCACAGCACCACCTAAAACAGTTTCTGTTGCACCACCCTGAAAACTTTGCAACCCACTTAAATGCAATGTGCTTCTTTCACCCAAAGGAAAATAAGTACCTGCATGTATAGTAGCTCTCGGGTTTATCTGATAAGTAGCACCTGTAAAAGATTGTGTTGGCCTGTTGATATGATAAAGGCTTACACCGAAATAAAAATTATTTCTGTCTGTAGTACTGCCGTTATATAAAACGCCTGCATTAACGTCAATATATTTTGTTTGTAAGGTGGCGTTATTAAACACTTCGTTGGTTACACCTGTAAACCCCAAAGTAGTTAACTGATCTTCAAATTTTAATTTAGAAGTAGTAACAAACATATTGGCATAACTTACCTGAATACCTACACCTAATTGATGAAAGCCTTCCTCATCTAACCCTTTATGGTAAGCTGTTGAAGCGGTAAAGTAGTTAAAGTTTACAGCACCATCAGCACTTTTATCGCTGTAAGCAATGCCGCCAACACCCCAAGTGTCGTTACTGGCAATACGGTTTTGCATAATGTGAAAATCAGCAGATACGGTACTTGTAATAAACGCATTATAAATAGTTGGCCATTGATTACGGTAATTACCTGCAAGCCTGTAAGTACCATCAAACTTACCTGTAAAGGCAGGATTTAATGTAAGGGGCGAAGAAAAGAATTGCGAGAAATGAGGGTCTTGAGCAATTAATTTTTCACTGCAAATAATCAAACAAATAAGGAATAATTTCTTCATGCGATTGATAAGACACTCAAAATAAACGAAATGCTGTTATTAACCGTTGCTTATTTTAATAATTTAACAAGTGTACAGGTGAACAGGCAAATTATGACTGTAGTTTAGTACCGAATGCCAAATCGCCGGCATCGCCCAAACCGGGAACGATATAACCTTTAGCAGTTAATTCTTCATCAATATCACCACACCAGATTTTAATATCATCACCGCATTCTCTGCGTACATATTCAATACCAACCGTTGCTGCAATGGCACAAACAAAATGAATTTCTGCAGGTGTGTTTTCCTGTTTTAAATAGTTGATAGTTTTAACAAGTGATGCTCCTGTTGCCAACATAGGGTCACTGATAATAACAACCCTGTTGGTTAATGAAGGGCAGCTCATATATTCTAAATTAATTTCAAAGCTGCCATCGCGATGGTGTTTTCTGTATGCAGAAATAAAAGCATTATCAGCTTTATCAAAATAATTCAGCATGCCGTTGTGTAAAGGAAGTCCGGCTCTTAGAATAGTTGCCAATACCGGCTGTGCTGCTAAAACTTTACTGTTATGAATACCTAATGGCGTTTGTGTTTCAACATCTTTCCATGTTAATTGTTTACTTATTTCATAAGCCGCAATTTCGCCTATACGTTCTAAATTTCTTCTGAACCGAAGCCTGTCACCCTGAATAGTTATATCTCTTAATTCAGCTATCCAATTGGTTAAAAGGCTATGTTCTTTACTTAAGTTTACAATCATAACAGTAGTAAGGTTTATTTAACACAAACGCTGTAAAGTAACATTAATTTCTTTTATTTTTCACAGTACATTTGAACGTAACAATTCTAAACCAAGTTTATTTATGAAAAAAACCATTCTCTTTTTTTTAATAACAACTGTACTTCTTTCCTGCAACAGTAAAGAGAAAAAGTTTGATGAGCATACTTATCAGGAACAAAAAATTTCTTTAGCACAGCATGAAAAAGAAAGTCCTAAAGCTTTCTTGAAATTATCAGGCGATGACCATAGAAATATTTGGGGCAAGACTGTTTATAAAGGCATTATTAAAAACACAGCAAGCGTTGTTGCCTATAAAGATGTCAGAGTTAAATTATTGTATTATAAAAACGGCAACTTGGTTGCCAACCATGAAGAATTGTTTGATAATACTATTTCTCCAAATGATGAATTTGATTTTAAAGCCAAATACAAAACGCCAAGAGGAACAGACAGTGTAGCTGCTTATATTATGAGTGCAAAGGCTGTGCAGTAAGCTATCTCACAAATTCAAACTTTTCTCCATCAAATAAACCTTTATCACTGAGTTTTAAATAAGGTATTACCAACAATGCCATAAAGCTTAATGTCATAAACGGAGAAATCAAGGTACTGCCTAAATCTTCTTTAGTCATTCTATCTATAGCAGTGTAAGCATCGGCTACTTTGTAACCGTCTTCGGTTGTCATTAACCCTGCAACTGGTAAACCTAAAACCATTTTTTTTGTATTGCTTACAGCACTAATGCCACCTTTTTCTTTAATAACTAAATTAATTGCTTTTACAAGGCTTTCATCATCGCAACCAACAGCAACAATATTATGACTATCATGTGCAACGCTGCTTGCCAATGCACCTTCCTGTAAACCAAAATTTTTAATAAAACATTTTGCAACAGGAGCATTGTGATAACGATTAACAACAACCATTTTTAAAATATCATCTTTTATATTACTGGTCAACAGTCCATTGTTCACAGTCCATGGAACAAATATTTTATTCGTTATTAATTGCCCGTCTAATGCTTCTATAACAGGAATATTGCCATCTTTATTTGGGTAATCGTTTACGGCAATTTCAATATCTTTTATTGTTACTTCATTACAATCAAATTGATTAATTGCATTGGCTTTTACAGATTGAATAAATGATTGTCCATTCTCAGCAACTAATTCACCATTAATAAACGTTTTTAATATGTTGAAGTTGATTAAATCTGTTGCGACAATAAAATCTGCATCATCTCCTTCTCTTAATAAACCCACATCTAACTTGTAATGTAATACAGGATTAACACATGCTGCCTGCAATACTTTAAATACATCAATGCCTTTTGCAACAGCTCTTGCACATAGTTGATTAATATGGCCTATGGCTAAACTATCCGGATGTTTATCATCGCTGCAAAACATCATCATGGCATAATGCTCATGTAGTAAGCCAATTAATGCTTCAAAATTTTTAGCAGCACTTCCTTCACGAATCAAAATTTTCATTCCATAATTTAACTTATCTAAGGCTTCTTCTGCTGTAAAACATTCATGGTCTGTAGAAATACCCTCATTAATATATTGTTTTGCTTTTTCTCCTCTTAAACCCGGTGCATGGCCATCAACAGGTTTACCTGATTCATGGGCGTATTTAATTTTCTTCATCACTTCTTCATCCTTAAATAACACGCCGGGGAAATTCATCATTTCACTTAAATATTTTATCTCAGGCTTTTCTAATAACTTCTTTACATCATTACTGTTTAAGGCAGCACCGGCAGTTTCGAAAGTGGTAGCCGGTACACAGCTTGGTGCACCGAAATTGAATTTAAAATTTACCTGTTTGCCGTTTTCAATCATAAATTCTACACCTTCCATTCCACATACATTGGCAATTTCATGCGGGTCGCTAATGGTGGCAATAGTGCCGTGTGTTACAGCTAATCTTGCAAATTCACTTGGTATCAGCATACTGCTTTCAACATGCACATGACTATCAATAAAACCGGGAAGTATATAGTGAAGCGAGGTATCATCTTCAACACTAATCTTTGTAATTGCCTTTATTTTTCCATCGTTCACCGAAATTGTAGCGGGATAAATTTCTTTGTTCCAAACATCAACTAATTTTCCTGTTATTGTAAAATTCAGGTCTTGCATAGTAATAAGTTAAAAGATGAGTACAGTTATTTTCAAAACATAAATTTGATGATAATTCTTTTATAAAAACAGGCACATGAAAAAAATTACGGTTGTTATCAGTTGCATTTTATTTTCTCTGATTGTAAAAGCCCAAACAGTTGATGAAATTTTTGCCAGATATGATACTGCAACAGGAGGCATTGCAAAAGCCAAATTAATTACGCTGCAATACAAAAGTGTTATTACATTAAAATTAATGAATAACCCTATTGACATAACTGTAAATAATTATCGTGAGAATAATAAATTATATCGCAGAGAAGTTAGAGGTATGATGGGTATGGGAAATTCTTTTTCTTTAATAACAGATACTGCCGGTTATTTATACATACCACCGCAACGTGGCTTTGGCGGTGGAGGCTTCGGAGGCGGAGGTTTTGGTGGTGGTGGTTTTGATGGCGGTGCACAACAATCATTAACCAAAATGACTGATAAAGAATTAACAGAACAACAATATCAATTAGATTGTGCAGGGCCATTCGGACATTTTGTTAACTACGTAGCTAAAGGTAATAAAGCAGAATTGGTTGGTAGCGGAAAAGTAAATAAAGAAGATTGTTATAAAGTGAAGTTTACTTTAAAAACAGGGCAGGAAATGACTTATTATTTCAGTAAAACAACAGGTCTTGTTTTAAAAATGGATTGCATAGGTAAAGTGGCTTTACAACAATTTGGTATTGGCCCTTTAATGGAACAAATGGGTTCTAACGCCAATAAAATGAAAGTATCTATTTTATATTCAGACTATCAGGATATTGGTAATGGTGCTAAGTTTCCTATGAAGGAGGTATTAGAAGTGGGGGCCGCAGAAATTAGTTTAACCAACTCAGATTTTATTAATAATGTTGAAATTGATGCAAAATATTATAAACCTGCCAACAGCGGCGGAAACAGAGGTGGCGGCGGTTTTGGTTTTTAATTTTTACTTCTTATAAATTAAAGCCTTTGCATTGTGCAGAGGCTTTTTTATTGCAGGTATATTTGCTTTAGTTATAAAAAGTTGTTTGCTATGAAGAAAACAGTTTCATTTATTTTAGGTAGCATATTTGCAATTAATGCATTTGCTCAAATAAACAATCATCATTTTATGTGGAAGGCTGAACAGTATGCAAACAATATTATCAAACTAACCTGTAAGCCTGATGATTATTCAAATAATGAAAACATAACAGATGCTGTTATTTTAAAACCAGTTCCTGTAGATTTTAAATTGTTTCTGAAAGATGATACACTTGTTATCGGTAATGCAAAATTGGTGGCTGTTCATCATAACAATACTTACAGAGGTTTCAGATTTTTATTAGATGATGATGAGAAAATTTTTGGTGGCGGTGAAAGGGCTTTGCCTTTAAACAGAAGAGGTTATCGTTTCAACTTATATAATCAGGCTTCTTATGCTTACAAAGAGGGAGAGGAAAATCTGAACTTTTCTATTCCCTTTTTTACATCATCAAAAATGTATGGATTGTTCTTTGATAACGGTTCTAAAGGCTATGCAGACATTGGTAAAACTAATCATCAGATTTTTGAAACAGGCTTTGTAAGTGGCGAATTGAATGTGTTTATTATAACAGGGAATGATTATAAAGAAATACTTACTTCTTTTCAAAAACTAACCGGCACACAACCCCTGCCGCCTAAATGGGCATTGGGAAATTTAATGAGCCGGTTCGGTTACTCAAGTGAAGAACAAGTAAAAGATATTGCCAGGAAAATGAAAGAACAGCAGATACCTTTTGATGCTGTAATCTTCGATTTGTTTTGGTTTGGCGATAGCATTAAAAGTTATTTGGGCAATCTGGATTGGGTGAATAAAACAAAATGGCCTAACCCGAATAAAATGATTGCAGACTTTAAAAAACAAAATATTCATACTGTTTTAATTACAGAACCATTTATTTTAGAAAACACAAAAAATTATCATGCTGCTTTACCTTATCTCGCAAAAGACAGCAGTGGCGAACATTTCAGGCTGACAGATTTTTATTTTGGTAATGGAGGATTGATTGATATTTTCAGAAAAGATGCTGCTGAATGGATTTGGAATTATCATTATAAAAAGCAAATTGCTAATGGCATAACAGGCTGGTGGACTGATTTAGGAGAACCTGAACGCCATCCCTTCAACATGTTGCACAATGCAAAAGATGAAGGCATCAACAGAATGTTAGGTGCAGACGAAGTGCATAATATTTATGGCCATTACTGGAATAAAAGATTGTATGAACATTATACAAAAGATTATAGCAATACCAGGTTATTTCATTTAAACAGAAGCGGTTTTGCGGGCAGTCAACGTTTCAGCATTTTTCCATGGACGGGCGATGTAAGCAGAACATGGAGTGGTTTACGGGCTCAGTTAGATGTTGTATTGGGAATGAGTATGAGTGGCATTCCTTATGTACACAGCGATGCCGGCGGATTTGCCGGCGGTGATGGTGATAATGAATTATATGTACGTTGGTTGCAGTTTGCAGCATTTACACCAATATTTCGTCCGCATGGAACAGCATTGTATGAATTAGAACCAGGTAACTTCAGCTTTCCCAGTGAAGCTGCTTTAATAGATGAGCCATATCGCTCTTATGCAAGAGATATTATTAAAATGCGTTATTCTTTTCTGCCCTATAATTATACATTGGCTTATAAACAAACACAATACGGGCAACCTTTAATAGCTCCTTTGTATTATCATTTTCCGCATGATAAAGAAGCTATTAGTATTCAGGATGAATTTATGTGGGGTAATGATATTTTAGTGGCACCTGTTACTGAAAAAAACAGCTCAGAAAGAAAACTGTACTTACCTGAAGGAAATTGGTATGATGTAATTCATAAAGAAATTATTGAAGGAAATAAATGGATAACTGTTAAAGCAGCTATTCAGGAAATACCATATTACTATAAGGCAGGAAGTTTTATTGCAAGAAATTTTGCAGATAATATTTCAACAGTAAAAGATACAATTCAAAATCTTTCAGTTCAATATACAATGGCTGCTCATGCTTCAAAAGGAGAAGTCTTCTTTGATGACGGTATTACCGCCAATACTATCAATAAGAAAAAATTTGCTTTGTTGAAATTGGAAAGCTCTGGTTTGATTAATAACAAACTGATACTAACAAGCTCAGTTGAAGGAAGTGACAGTAGTATTGTTAAAAAGCAAAATAATTTTTCATTCCGCATTCCTATAGAGCAAAAACCTTTAAGCGTAAGTATAAATGGTAAACAAATGAAAATAGTAGCAGTTAAAGTTAAAGGTTGGTTTGCTGTTAACCCTACTGTAAGTGTTATTTATAATGAAGTTGATAACGAGAAGGTATTAACTATACTGATGAATAAAATCTCTTTTAAAAAGCAAACTATTCAAATAGCATTCTAATCTTTCAATAAATCTGGTCGGCGTTCCTGTGTGCGTTGTAAAGACTGTTCATAACGCCATTCTTCAACTTTTTTGGGGTCGCCTTGCAAAAGAATATCAGGCACTTTCATGCCGTTAAAATCTGCCGGGCGGGTATAAACCGGTGGAGCTAATAAGTTATCCTGAAAAGAATCAAATAAGGCAGAAGTTTCATCATTCAACACACCGGGAATAATTCTGCCGATTGAATCAACAATAATAGCAGCAGCTAATTCACCACCGCTTAAAACATAATCACCAACAGAAATTTCTTTCGTTACATATTTATCTCTGATGCGTTGATCTATGCCTTTATAATGGCCGCAAATAATTAAGATATTTTCTTTCAAAGACAATTGATTAGCTGTTGATTGATTGTAAGTATTACCATCGGGTGTTACATAAATAATTTCATCAAACTTTTTTTCCTGTTGTAATTCTTCAATAGCATTGGTTAACGGTTCACACATCATAACCATGCCGGCACCTCCACCATATTGGTAATCGTCAATCTGCCCGTGTTTATTAATTGCCCACTTGCGTAAATTATGAACATGAATTTGCAGTAAACCTTTGTCTGCAGCACGTTTCATAATGCTATGCTGAAAGGGGCTTTCTAATAATTCCGGTACTGCGGAGATAATATGAATAACCATTATGCAAAGATGCATTTTGTTAACATTATAACAACATATTAGTTTTTATTTTAGTCTCTCAATTTTAAAGTATGAAGACTATAAAAATATCTTTATTCCTTCTATTATCTTCTTTTAGTTTAAAGGCTCAAATAAAGTTTATTCCAGATAATATTTCTAAAGATAGTTCTATAAATACGCTTAGAAATATTCCCATTAAAGGAGCTTCTAAAAAAGTAGATGTGTTCATGCTCGGAGAGAAACCAAAGGAAGAATTTTATAAGGTAAGAATATTAGAAAGTTCAGGAAGTGCCGATGCGAATTTTTTATTGAATCAATTAAAACAAAACGCAGCTACGCTTGGTTTTGATGCAATACAAATTTTAGGTACGAACAATTATAACAATGTAGGTTATAGCACAACTAGTGCCATAACACAAGGAGTTATTAATGGTATTACCCGCACTAGAAATTATCAATACTATCCTGTTGTAACTACCGGGCAAACAATTTCAGCTATTGCAATCAAGTATAAGAAAAATATGGATTATGTGGCGAATAATTTTAAAGAAGCAACAATACAATTTAATAATCAGGATAAACAGGTGTTTCACCTTAAATATTCTTTAACGAACTATTTATTAGCTGAGAATGATATTAATCAAACAATCTTCTTTTTGCAAAATATTTCTTTGTTTCAATACGCTGATGTTATTGTAAATAATTCTCAATATTATTATGATTCGAATGGTCTTACTAATTACACATCCAATGCACAGTTCATTAATGGTAAATTAATAACAGATTCGTCAGCCGTGAAATACAAGTTTGCTTTTAATGATGATAAAACGATTAATTATGTTAATATTAAAGTAACGAACGCTACTGAATTCGGAACATCTGCAAGCTATACAATTAACTATGAATTAAATACCAACAATACAATTGCGAAAAGAATTATTAAAACAGGTAGAAGAAATAATGCTTTGTATACAGATGTTTTAAAGTATGATGCTGATAAAAGATATATTGGCTTTGACAGGTATGATTCTAAAAGTAATCAGCTGCTTTATACAGTTACATATAGCTTTTTTTCTATTGAGGACCTACCACCGACAGATAATTAACCTTCCATAAACTCATCTAAATCTCTTCTTTCTTTTTTGGTTGGGCGGCCAATTTTGCTCGGGCGTTTACCGGTATGAAAGGATGCTGCCTGAAACTGTATTCTCTCTATTTCTTCGGCAGGTGTAATATCTAAATAATATTTTATAGCTTCTGTGTACTGAACACGATTGTGTAGTAAGGCCGTTACTTTAATCAACCATTTTTTAGCTTCTGTTTTTACTTCATATTCATCGCCTACGTTTACTGTTTTAGCTGCTTTAACAGCAGAGCCGTTGCATTTTACTTTCCCTTTATCGCAGGCTTCTGCTGCTAAAGAGCGTGTTTTAAATAAACGGATAGCCCAGAGATATTTATCTATACGAAGTTTTTCTTTTTGTTCATTCATGTTCAGAACGTTGAAGTGTGCGACGCAACAACAGTATCATTAATAATCTTTAGCTGATAACAAAAAATCTATTAACATCAATTAAATTCAGTTCATGCCGGTTGAGACAATTTATTTCTTCATCTCTGCATAATACTGATGAAAGTATGGAATGGTTTCGATGCCTTTGTAATAGTTGAACAAATCATATTTTTCGTTGGGACTATGCAAATTATCGCTGTCTAAACCAAAACCCATGAACACAATTTTTATTCCCAACACCTGCTCAAACAAACTGCAGATAGGAATACTGCCGCCGCCACGAACAGGTATAGGTTCTTTACCAAAGGTTGCTGCAATTGCTTTTGCTGCACTTTGGTATTCTACAGAATCAATAGGCGTTAAATAAGGTTCGCCACCATGATGTTCTTCTGCTTTTACGGTAACACCTTTCGGTGCAATAGTTTCAAAATATTTGATTAATAATTCTGTAATTTTTTTGGATGATTGATTGGGTACTAAACGGGCAGAGATTTTTGCAAATGCTTTGCTTGGTAAAACGGTTTTAGAGCCTTCACCTGTATAGCCGCCCCAAATGCCATTGAGTTCTAATGTAGGGCGAATGCCTGTTCTTTCATTGGTTGAATAACCTTTTTCTCCCCATAGTTCTGTAACGCCTAAATCTTGTTTGTACTCATTTTCATTGAAAGGTGCCTGAGCCATTTTCTTTCTTTCTTCATCACTACTTTCTAATACATCATCATAAAAACCGGGAATGGTGATGTGGTTATTTTCATCGTGACAACTTGCTATCATTTTAGCTAACATAGTAATCGGGTTAGCAACTGCACCGCCGTAAACACCGCTATGTAAATCTCTGTCAGGGCCTGTAACTTCAACTTGTATATAACTTAAACCACGTACACCTACATCAATACTCGGATTTTCCATACTTAACATAGAGGTATCACTGATGAGGATGACATCTGCTTTCAATAAATCTTTTTTCTCTTTTATAAACTTTGCAAGGTTGGGGCTTCCTATTTCTTCTTCACCTTCAATAATAAATTTAACATTGCATTGAAGTGTGTTGGTTGCAGTTAAAGTTTCAAAAGCTTTTACATGCATAAAGAACTGTCCTTTATCATCTGCAGAACCTCTTGCATAAATTTTTCCATCTTTTATAACAGGCTCAAAAGGCCCGCTGTGCCAGAGTTCTAAAGGGTCTGCAGGCTGAACATCGTAATGGCCGTATACTAAAACAGTTGGTTTATCTGTACCGATAAATTTTTCAGCATATACTACCGGGTGACCTTCGGTTTCAAAAATTGCCGCTTTATCTGCACCGGCTTTTAATAAATGTTCTTTAACGCTTGCAGCACAGGTAACCATATCCTTTTTATGTTCACTTCTTGCACTTACACTTGGTATTCTTAATAAATCTAACAGCTCATTTAAAAAACGTTCTTTGTTTTGTTCTTGATATTCTTTCCAGACTTGCATAATGGCAGATTATTATGATTAATGTATGATGTAAAATTATTAATTAGTAATTCTTAATTGAATTGATATTATGTTTTTGATTCGATAGAATATTATCTAAGGTCCATGCCATCTTCTTTTCAAAATCATGTTGCCTTACCTGGCAATCTGCTTTTGTACAGATAGGGCAACTTGTTTTAATGCATCCATCTGTATGTACAAATAATTCCAATGCATCTCCGAATTCATTGGTAATAATATTTTTTAAATCATCAATTTCAAAATGAGCTTCATTTACATTCAGGTACCATGGCACTGTTAAATGAGCATCAAGATGCAGCGTACTTCCGTATTTTATAATACGAAGGTTATGTAAGTCTATCCAGTTTATTTTTCTGTTTTCATTCAATACCCGTACTAATTTTTTTAATAAATCCATATCGGCTTCATCCATTATACCGGCTAATGAAGCACGTAAAATTTTATAGCCATTAAACAGAATAAGTAGGCTTACCAATGCTGCAATTATTTTATCTAACCAAAGCAGTTTAGTAAAATATATCAACAATAAACCTGCAATAATTCCTAAGGTTGAATAGGTATCAATCTGTAAGTGTTTACCCGAAGAAATTAATGCTAATGAATTATTTTTTCTGCCTATTCTTAAACAAATACTGCCTGCAATAAAATTGATAATGGCAGTTGAAGCAACTAATAATAAACCAATATCTAATGCTTCAACAGATTTGTTATTAAATATGCTTTGTATGGTTTCATACAAAATCAAAACACCTGATGCAATAATTAATGTGCCTTCAACGGCAGCAGAAACAAACTCTGCTTTACCATGACCGTAAGGGTGCTCAATATCTTTTGGTTTAGCTGCAACATACAATGCATATAAACCTATAAAGCCTGCAACAACGTTTACAATACTTTCCAGAGCATCACTTAAAACAGCCAATGAATTAGTTAAATAATAAGCTATAATTTTTACAATAAACAATACAACACTAAGTACTGTTATGTATAATTGAAGCTGATAGTTTTGTTTAGCCTGCTGCAAAACTTTTTCTTTTAAAAGGAAAGTGAAAAACTCAAATAATTTCTACAGTATAATTAACAGCACAATGTTTTTTAAGCATGGCACTTACACCGCAATATTTATCGTGAGATAATTCTGCAGCTCGTTTTAATTTATCAATACTTTCTGCAGGAACATCTGCTTTATAAACCATATCTACATATTTAAACACTTTGGGGTGTTCATCTGTTTGTTCTGCTGCTGCTTCAATTAATAAAGTAGTAAAAGGTATTTTCATTTTCTCTAAAATGCTTACTACATCCATACCGCTGCAACCGCATAAAGAAGCTAATAACATTTGTTTGGGGCTCATACCGCTATCTAAACTGCCGCCTTCAACAGTGGTATCTATACGTACTGTATGGTTGTTATTGCTGGTTGCATCAAAAGCTAATTTGCTTACCCATTTTGCAGTTGCTTTCATTATCGCTGATTGAATGATTAGTTTATGATTTTACTTCCTATTTCCTACTTCCCGTTTTCTATTTCCAACTTGCTAACTCTCAAATCTTTTTTCAACCACATTCCAATTAACCACATTCCACCAGGCATTAATATAATCGGGGCGTTTGTTTTGATAACGTAAGTAATAAGCATGTTCCCAAACATCCAATCCCAATAATGGTGTGCCTTTCAATTCACTTACATCCATTAAAGGATTATCCTGATTGGCAGTTGAACCAACAATTAATTTGCCGTCATTATTTTTTACTAACCATGCCCATCCGCTGCCGAAACGGTTTTTACCTGCATCTGTAAACTGTGTTTTAAATGTTTCAAAAGAACCGAAATCTTTTGTTATAGCATCAGCTAATTTACCTGATGGTTTTCCTGCGGATGTGGCAGCCATGCTTTGCCAGAATAATTCATGATTAAAATGTCCGCCACCGTTATTTCTAATTTTAGCAGAATACTTAGAAACCTTTGCCAGTAAGCCTTCTAAAGAAACAGATTTGGTATCTACACTTTCTGCTATACATGCATCGGCTAAATTTTTTGAATAAGCAGCAGCATGTTTGGTATAATGAATTTCCATTGTCGTAGCATCAATGGCTGTTTCTAAAGCATTGTATGCATAAGGCAGAGGTTGTTGTGTAAATGGAATAAGTTGGTTATGATTTGTATTGAAAGCTTTGGCAAGCGATGGTAATATTGTTGATGATAGACCTAGTGCTATGCACGCTTTACCGGAAGTTTTTATAAAATTTCTCCGGCTGTTATTTTCTTTTTTCATGTGATGATTTTTTATGAATAATTAGTAAATGCAGTATTTATCAGTTTCTGTTCCTAAAATTAGTTATTACAGTTCTTATACTGCGGAAGAAACGGAAATAAAATTCCTGATTAAATAATTGTGAATCTCTCATGGCTTTATAAGTAAGAAAAATGCCGACCGGAATTAACACCAATGTTGAAAGCCACATACCAAAGAAAACGCTTGTTACACCTTCTTTTGCAAACTTTTCACCAAAAGTGTTTAATAAATGAAACAATACAAAAAACACAATGGCAAAAACCAAAGGAGAGCCTAAACCGCCTTTTCGTATAATAGAACCTAACGGTGCTCCTATTAAAAACAATACTAAGCAGGCAACGCTTAAAGTAAATTTTCTGTGCCACTCAATTTCATGATTACGTAAAGATTGCTGCTTAACCTGATAATCATTATTAAGCATTCCTGCATTGGATTTTACCTGACCTAACTGATTACTGACTCTTTCAAACAGTGATGAACGAATAGAATCTGTAATTGATTTTGGATAGCTGTAAATTGAATTTGTTGATTTGGGCCAAACTGAATCTCTATATCTCGCAAAAGTTAAATAAGGGTCAATTTCAATGGCAGAGCGTTTTACATAATACGTATCAATACTTTTTAATGAATCAACCGCTTTTTGTAATTGACGAACACTTAAAATTTTTGGATTGTATAAACTTGAATCGTTTGTTTTACTTAATTGAAAACTTTTTAAATCGAACACTTTTTTGTATTGTTTAAATCCTGTTCTTATATAATCTGTAGCAATGGTTTGATGTGGCCCTTTTTCCTGATAACGCCAACCGTTATACATTACAAATTCCAAAAACTTTTTATCAGGTGTAGTACGCATAATACCACTTTCAGCAACTAATAAATTATCCTGAAGGTTATAAGCCTTCTCGTAAATAACAATATTTCTAATAGTGCTGTCGTCTTTTTCTTTCTTTCCTACTTTAATTATGTAACCATCAAGTTTATTGAAAAAAACACCTTCCTTAATATCGAATGCAGGTTTTGAAATAATAATATCGTACTTCAACGTATCTAACTTCAACTCTGCATATGGAATAATATTATTAGCAAATAAAAATGCAATGCCGCTTATAAAAACAGAAGCAATGGAAAGCGGCCTCATAAAACGCAGCAAAGGAATGCCCGCTGCTTTTATAGCAACTATTTCAAAGGTTTCGCCCAAATTACCAAACGTCATTATAGATGATAATAACAATGCCAATGGCAATGCTAAAGGCACCCAGTGAATGGCAACCATTCCAATCAAATAAAGTAATGTGCCTGTGTCAAGTCCTTTACCCACAAAATCATCTAAATACACCCAGAAGAATTGTAAAACCAATACAAAAATGGAAATAAGAAATGTTGCAAAGAATGGCCCTACAAAAGCACGAAGAACAAGTATGTCTAATTTTTTAATCACGTTTATTGTAGTTCTTTCGTCATTGCGGGTTTGGGGTTTTACCCATCTTAGCAATCTGTTTAATTAGATTTCTCAGGTATTACCTTTTGAAATGACGACAAAGGATTTATTTTTATTGCATGGCAAATGTAAAGCTTTCAGATGCTGAAATGAAGTTGGTAACAGACGCTTCATTTATTTTAACAAAGAACAACATTATTAATAAAGTATACGCTTTGTTTGGGGAGTTAAGTATGGCATTGGAACACATTGCTAAAGAACAAAACTTACCCCAGGAAATTTTATCAGCCGGCCCTAAAATTTCAAGAGGAGAAAATTATGAAGGCTTACCTTGGGTAATGTTAGATTATCCGAGATGTTTTAAGCATGAAGATTTTTTTGCAATGAGAATATTTTTCTGGTGGGGTAATTTTTTCAGCATCACCCTTCAGTTGAAAGGGAAATATAAATTTGAATTTCGAAATGCTGTTGCAGATATTTTAAAAGATGATTGGTTTGTTTGTATTAATAAAGATGAGTGGCAGCATCATTTCAGAGAAGATAACTATAAGCCTTTACACGCATTAACTATTGAAGAAATAAATGCATTACCTTTTTTTAAACTGGCAAAAAAAATCCCACTTGGCCAGTGGGATAACGCGTTATTATACTTACAGGAAAATTATCATCAGTTATTATCAGCTTCCCAATCTGTGGAATAATTCTTTCACTTGATAATCCCACAATTGGCTCTGGTCTTTAATATCAGCCTTCTCTGCAAAATCTGAGATTACTAAAATGGTTTGATTAGATATTTCAGTAGTGGCAATTCTGAATTCAAAATATTCACCTTTTTCTGAATGTAACCATTGGTAGCGAATAAATTTATCTTCTTCCTGATCGAGAATCTTAGCTTTATCGGGTGTACCGCCGCCCCAGCTGAAACTTAAAACGCCTTCCCATTCATCAACTTTATCTGCAAACCATTCCTGCAAACCTGTTGGCGTACTTAAAAATTCAAACAATATACTTGGCGAACAACGCACTTTATATTCAAGTGTGTACAATTGTTTCTTACTCATTACAAATTATTTCGTTCTCTTAAAAAACCTGCCTCACAGGCGGTGCAATAATATTAAATAATCCATAGCTGCCAATTATTTTTTTCAAAAGCGGTTTTTAAATTAAATTCAGTTGAAATGCAATTTTTTTTCACATGTTTCAAAACAAGTTGCTTAAATTGCTGTAGTGATGAAGACGCTGCGTTTTTAGATAACCACCAAAACAACCAAACCATCTATAAAACCCATCTACTATGAGTATGCGTCAACTCAAGATTTCTAAATCTATTACCAATAGAGAAAGCCAAAGCTTAGAAAAGTATTTGCAGGAAATTGCTAAAGTAGAATTAATAACCCCCGAGGAAGAAGTGCAATTAGCCATTCGCATTAAAAGCAATGACCAGCGTGCATTAGACAGATTGGTTAAAGCCAATCTTCGTTTTGTAGTTTCTGTTGCAAAGCAATATCAAAATCAAGGATTGACTTTACCTGATTTAATTAATGAAGGAAACTTAGGCTTAATTAAAGCAGCACTTCGGTTTGATGAAACAAGAGGGTTCAAATTTATTTCTTATGCTGTATGGTGGATCAGACAAAGCATTTTACAGGCATTGGCAGAACAAAGCAGAATTGTGCGTTTGCCATTAAATAAAGTTGGTTTAAGCAACCGCATTAATAAAGCATTTCAGCAATTAGAACAGGAATATGAAAGAGAACCCAGTGCAGAAGAGTTAGCCTCTATATTAAATATGGATTTAGAAGAAGTTGCAGCAACAATTAGTGTTAACACAAGGCATATAAGTATGGATACGCCGTTGGGTGAAGGTGAAGACAATACTTTAATGGATGTTATGATTAACGATAATGCTGAAAGGGTTGATGTAAGATTGGAACATCATGAATCGCTTCGTCAGGAAGTGCAACGCAGCATGTTATCATTAACGCAAAGGCAAAAAGAAGTATTATGTTGTTTCTTTGGTATAGGAACAGATGATGCTTTAAGTTTAGAAGATATCGGAGCAAGGTTTAATTTAACAAGAGAAAGAGTAAGGCAGATAAAAGATAAAGCCATTAATAAATTGCGTACAACAAGCCGTTGCCAGCAATTAAGAGTTTATCTCGGATAAAATTTCTGCATCATTATATTTGCATTTTTAAAGTGAATAAAGTTTATGCTTTATTCACTTTTTTATTTGAATAATTATAAGCAGCAATTATGTTCAATAGTCTTAGTGAGAAATTAGAAAGTGCCTTTAAAAATTTAAAGGGCGAAGCAAGAATAAATGATTTAAACGTTGCCAATACCATTAAAGATATCCGGCGTGCATTAATTGATGCCGACGTTAACTTTAAAATAGCCAAAGAATTTACAGATAAGGTTAAAGAAAAAGCGGTTGGTGAAAAAGTATTGAATGCGGTTAGTCCCGGCCAGTTAATGATAAAAATTGTGCAGGATGAATTAACTGAATTAATGGGCGGAACGGCAAGCGAGTTCAATATTACAGGTAACCCTGCTGTTATTTTAATTGCAGGTTTACAAGGTAGCGGTAAAACAACTTTTACCGGTAAGCTAGCTAATTATTTAAAGAATCAAAAAAAATCTCCATTAGTTGTTGCAGCAGATATTTATCGCCCTGCAGCGATAGACCAGTTAACAGTTCTGGCAGAACAAATTGGTGTTGATATTTATAAAGAACCAGAAACAAAAGATGCTGTTATTATTGCAGAGAATGCTATTAAACATGCTAAAGCAAACAATAAAAATGTTGTTATTATAGATACTGCCGGCCGTTTGGCTGTAGATGAAGTAATGATGACTGAAGTTGCCAACATTAAAGCTGCTGTTAACCCAACAGAAATATTATTTGTGGTGGATAGTATGACAGGGCAGGATGCAGTAAATACAGCCAAAGCATTTAATGACAGATTAGATTTCAGTGGTGTTGTGTTAACCAAATTAGATGGTGATACCAGGGGTGGTGCTGCTCTTTCCATTAAATACACTGTAAATAAACCAATTAAGTTTATGAGCAGTGGTGAGAAGATGGATACGTTAGATGTATTCTACCCCGACCGTATGGCTCAACGTATTTTGGGTATGGGTGATATAGCCAGTTTGGTTGAAAAAGCACAACAGCAATATGATGAAGAACAGGCCAAGAAATTAGAAAAGAAAATTCGTAAAAATCAATTCGACTTTCAGGATTTTTTAGACCAACTGCAACAGATTAAAAAAATGGGTAATCTGAAAGATTTAATGGGCATGATACCCGGAGTTGGTAAAGCTATAAAAGATGTGGATGTAGATGATAACAGTTTTAAAGGTATTGAAGCAATGATTCAAAGTATGACACCTGAAGAAAGAAGTAACCCCGATTTAATTGACCAGAAAAGAAAACTACGCATAGCCAAAGGAAGCGGTAAAGATTTGAATGAAGTAAATGCTTTTATGAAGCAGTTTGAGCAAATGAAGAAAATGATGAGCATGATGAATAAAATGCCGATGGGTGGTTTTCCGGGAATGAAAGGAATGATGGGAAGAAGGTAATTTTTTTGGCTTAATCATTGCAGAAATCTGAATGTTGAAAAAAGATATGGAAGTACAAGTGTGCGATGCAACGCAGCTGCCACAAGCACTACAGCTGTTAACAAAAAAATCATAACAAAACATTTTAGGCTAAACTTGTTTGTAAAAACCGAAACGCCTATTTTCGCATTCCAAATTTTTTTGAAACCCTATTTATTAACGCCTATAAATGTCTATTTAACATGGCAGTAAAAATGAGATTACAACGCCACGGCAGCAAAAAAAGACCATTCTACTTTATAGTAGTGGCAGATGCACGTGCACCAAGAGATGGTAAGTTTATTCAGAAAATCGGTACTTACAATCCGTTAACTGTTCCCGCAACAATTCAGTTAGACCGTCAGAAAGCTTTAGATTGGCTTCACAAAGGAGCTCAACCTACAGATACTGTACGCCGCATTCTTTCTTTCAAAGGAGTGCTTTTCTTGAAACACTTGTTACGTGGTGTTAAATTAGGTTTGTTTGACGATGCTACGGCAATGGTTAAATTCCAGGAATGGCACACTGAACACGAGAAAAACATTCAACGCCGCAGCTCTGAACATCGCCAAACTCAAAGAACACGCCGTACTCAGCCTGTTGTAAAGCAAGTTGATGGTGCTGCCGGTGAGCAATCAGAAGCGTAGTTGCAAGCCAACCACAAAAAATTAAAGTCCCTTTTAATTGAGGGACTTTTTTATTTATAAGAGAAGTTATAAAACATGCCTGAACAAATTCATATAGGAAAAATTGCGGCCACTTTTGGTGTAAAAGGAGAGTTGATTTTATTGCATGTATTAGGCAAAAAAACAACCTTTAAAAAAGGTGATGTATTGTTTGTTGAATTTACTAAAAATGCACCATTACCTTTTTTTATTGAATCAGGCAAGGCAAGAACAGCAGAAGAAACATTGGTATTGCTGGAAGGAACTGCAAGCAAAGAAGCTGCACATAAATTTATTGGCAAAAAGGCATGGTTAAAAGAAGAAGATTTTAAAAAACATGTCGCTAAGCAATCTGCTATTTCATTATTGGGGATGATGGTGGTTGATAATGGAAAACCATTGGCAGCCATTGAAGAAATAATTGAACAACCACATCAATTATTGGTAAGAATAACATTGCAGGGCAAAGAAGTTTTAATTCCGCTGCATGAAGATACCATCATAAGAAATGATAGGAAAAACAATGAACTGCACGTTGAATTACCCGAGGGATTGCTGGATGTGTATTTGAGTTAATCAATCTCCGAAATACTCTACATAAATTCTCGCTGTTTCGTATAACTTAATGCAATGTAGCTGAACGCCTTCAGGTAAATGGGGTTGTATCTGCTGCCAGATTGCAACTGCTAAATTTTCGGTGCTGCACATTTTATTTTTCATAAAATCAACATCCAGATTAAGGTTTCTGTGGTCTAATTTATCAACAGCATATTGTTTTATTATTTTACTCAAGGTTTTTACATCCATAATAAAACCTGTATCTGCATCAGGTTCACCTTTTATTGTTACAAATAAATCATAATTATGCCCATGCCAGTTTTCATTGGCACAAACGCCGAATTCAGCTTCATTTTTTTCTTTGCTCCATGCAGGATTGTATAGTTTATGAGCTGCATTAAAATGTTCTAATCTTGTTAAATACACCATCGCTGCTAATCAAATTTTTCGCAAATGTAACTGCAAAAATTTTCTTACTCAATTTAAACTAAAGGCCGACCTTCATTGCATCAAATGAAAATTGTTATTACAGCTGCCACTACAGGGGAGTGGATGCCCACTTTTCTGGATATTAATACTTTATATACTCATGAAAGTGAAAGGTTTAAAATCATTTTTCATCAAAGTGGTGTAGGTATGTTAGCAACATCTGTTTCATTAATGAAATTAATTGCGGAAGAAAAGCCGGACTTAATTATTCAGGCAGGTATTGCAGGTACCTTCAACCAAAAGAAAAAATTAGCAACCACTGTTGTGGTAAAAGAAGAAACCATTGCCGATATGGGTGTAGAAGAAGACAAAGAATGGAAAGATATTTTCGATTTAAAACTGGAAAAAGCCAACTATTATCCTTTTGAAAAAAGGAAATTACCTAATCAATGGTTAAAGAAGTTTAACCTGCTGAAATTGCCCGAAGTAAAAGCAATAACCATAAATGAAATAAGCACCAATATTTTACGCATTGAGCAATACAGAAAAAAGTATGCTCCCGTAATTGAAAGTATGGAAGGTGCAGCATTGCATTTTGTTTGCAGAGAAATGAATGTGCCGTTTATTCAAATACGTAGCTTAAGTAATTATGTTGGTGAAAGAGATAAAAGCAAATGGTTACTAAAAGAAAGTATAGCCGTTTTAAATAAAACCCTGTTGTTGATGATTGAAAAATTATACAGATTAAAGTAGAATAAAGTTTATAGAGTATAATAAAGTATGTAAAGTAGTGTAAATTTTGTAAAGTAATGTACCTTGCAATTGAATATACAGTAGTTACTTTTTATACTTTATTTACTTCGCAAAACAATGAAATATACACTTGGTTTTTCCCCCTGTCCTAATGATACTTTTATTTTTGATGCATTAGTGAATAAGAAAATTGATACCAAAAATTTTGAGTTTGAGGTTGTTTTAGAAGATGTGCAAACCCTTAACAGATGGGCATTACAAGGTAAACTTGATTTCTCAAAAATTAGTTATGGTGTATTACCATTAGTCACAGATAATTATTTATTGCTCAATAGCGGCGGTGCTTTGGGTAAAGGTGTGGGACCATTATTAATCTCGAAATCTGTGGATTATGAACTATGGACTATGGACAATAAAACAATTGCCATTCCCGGAGAAAATACAACAGCACACATGCTTTTTTCTTTAGCTTATCCGAATGCAAAAAATAAAAAGTTTTTAGTCTTCAATCAAATTGAAGATGCAGTATTAAATGAAGAGGTTGATTGCGGGGTTATTATTCATGAAAACAGATTTACTTATCAAACTAAAGGCTTACATAAGATTGTAGACTTAGGTGAATATTGGGAGGAAACCACAAAACTTCCCATTCCTTTGGGAGGCATCGTTGCTCATAAAAAAGTTGATGTAGCAATAAGTAAACAGGTTGATGCTCTAATAAAACAAAGTGTTGAATATGCTTTTCAGCATCATTATAAAGAGTTGGCAGATTATGTAAAAATACATGCACAGGAAATGAGCGAGGCTGTAATGCGGCAGCACATTGATTTATATGTTAACAATTATTCTATTGCATTAGATGAAGATGGTAAAAAAGCAGTTTTAAAATTGGTAGAAGTATATAACAGGCTAAATAATATTCATATCCCTCAACAGCCTTTCTTTTTAAATAATTAATTACTTAAAGTTCTGGCTGTAATTATTAAATGCAGAATATATTTCATTTTATAAAAACTTTGTTTTTTATTTGAATACACTTTTAAACCCCATTCAAATGAATTACAACGATTTTGTATTCTGGTGTGTGTTTCTTGTGTTAGCTGCCATTATTTTCTTTCTCGACAAAAAATTCTACCTGTTAAGAGATATAGCAACAGCAAGTCCACGCTCATTCAGCTTTTCAAGAGTACAGCTTTCCTGGTGGACAAGCATTGTACTATCTGCCTTAGTAACTATTATGATTACTAAGAATGTTCAGATACCTGATTTAAACAATTCTACTTTGTATTTATTAGGCATCAGTTCTGCTACAACAATCGGTTCTACTTTGATTGATGTAAGCGACCAATCAAACCCAAGCCTGCCGCCATCAACTGATAATTACAAAGGGCAAAATTTCTTTTTGGATATTTTATCTGATAAAAACGGTGTAAATGTGCATCGCCTGCAAACGGTGGTTTTTAATTTAGTTTTTGGTATTTGGTTTATCATCAACTTTTTACTAAGAATTAAAAATCCGGCTTTAAAAATTGACGATATTATTCCAACCATAACCAATAACAACCTTATTTTATTAGGTGTTAGCAGTGGTGTTTACACAGCTTTAAAAACAACAGAAAACAAACAAATTACTATAACGCCACCTGCTGCTAATACAACAGTAAGCCCTGCTGTTAATAATATTCAACCAACCACACCACAGTAATATGACATTCAAAAAAACTTTTTCAAAAAGAATAGTTATAGCATTTGCAGTAATAAGTTTTGTTTTAACAAGCTGCCATGTAATGTTTATAGGAGCTTATGATGCAGTAACAGATAGCGGTATTCAAAAAATTCAAACGGATGTTACCACACTTATTATTGCAATGGAAAAGAATGTAACTGATGGAAATTTTTCTGCCAACAACTACGATAGTCTGAAAAATACATTTACAATAATTGAAGGAGAAATTAAAAGTCTTCAGATTCGTGCTGCAGCTTTGCCGAAATATTCTATTATACTCGGACAATTAACAACAGTAGCCAATAATGTTTCCAACTTAGAATCGCTTTCTAAAACGCCTATAAAAAATATCGGCATACTGCAAACCGTTCAATCAACATTCGATATTCAATTTCAACAAATGGCAACTTTACAAAATGCTTTGAAGTTGCAGAATATAAATACTAAACAAAATAATTCAGCAACGCCTTCAAACTAAACTATATGGCATTAGATATAACAACACTTTTAAACGCTATGATTACCGCTGCACAAGGAAGTTTATCTGCAAGCATACCATCTTTAACACAACCTGCACAGGCAGCTTTTAAAGCCTTAGCACAAAATTTAGTTGATATAGAACAGATGAAATTAGATGGTACTTGTACACAGGAACAAGCAGAGTTATTAATCAATATGCAGAAGCAAGCTGTACAAACAGTTTTATTAACTGAAAAAGGCCTGGCTTTATTGGCTGTTCAAAATGCCATTAATGCTGCTTTAGGTGCTATTGCTACAACTGTAAATACCGCCATCGGTTGGGCATTATTATAGCTCCTTTCAAGTTTACCTTTTAATAACTTTCATATTTCTCATGTAACTGTTAGTTTTACAAAAACACAGAAGCATGAGAAATATTTTTTTTGCCATTGCCTGCTTTCTAACCATAGTCAGTAATGCCCAAACAGTAGAACAGATAGAAAACAACAGAATTAAATTACCTAATGGTTGGAGTTTAACACCGGTTGGTAAAAACATACCGTTAGGAGATTTGCCTTTAAATATTGCAGTTAGCAAAAGCAAAAAATTTATTGCCGTTACTAATAACGGTCAAAGCACACAGAGCATTGAGTTATTCGATGTAAAAAAAGAAGCTTTATTAGATAGTGTTGATATTCCGAAAAGCTGGTACGGCTTATGTTTCAGCAAAGATGAAAAGTTTTTGTATGCTGCGGGAGGGCATGATAACTGGATTTTAAAATATGCTGTTAACAATAACAAACTGCAATTAGCAGATTCTATTCCTCTCGGAAAAAAATGGCCTAATAAAATTGCACCTTCAGGTATTGCAATTGATGATGATGCAGAAAGGTTATATGTTGTAACAAGAGACGATCATTCACTTTACATTATTAATCTTTTCAACAAACAAATCATAAAAAAAATTGAATTAGGTGCAGAAGCTTATGCATGCCAACTTTCAAACGATAAGAAAACTCTATTCATTTCTGTTTGGGGAGCCGATAAGGTTGTATTCTTTAATATTGCTTCTCAAACCATTCAAAAAGAAATTGCAGTTGGCGATAATCCTAATGAAATCTATCTTACTAAAAGCAATAAATTTTTATTTGTTGCCAATGCCAATGATAATTCTGTAAGTGTTATTGACGTTGCACAACAAAAAGTAATTGAAACATTAAATGCTGCATTATATCCCGATGCACCCAGTGGTTCTACAAGTAATGGTGTTGCTTTAAGTGAAGATGAAAAAACATTATATGTTGCCAATGCAGATAATAATTGTGTGGCAGTGTTTGATGTTACTGTTCCGGGTAAAAGCAAATCAAAAGGTTTTATTCCGGTTGGTTGGTATCCTACCAATGTTAAAGTTATAGGTAAGAAAATTTTTGTAAGTAACGGTAAGGGTTTAACATCTATGGCTAACCCTAATGGCCCCGGCCCATACAAGCCAAGGCAAAGTGTAAACTATCAGAGTGGAGATGTAAATAAGCCTGTTGAAGTACAGTATATCGGAGGTTTATTCAAAGGCACATTAAGCATTATAGATGAACCGAATGAAAAACAATTAAGTGTTTATTCTCAGGCAGTTTATCACAACACGCCCTACACAAAAGAAAAAGAATTGCATGCCGATGGTGAAAAAGGAAACCCGATACCTATGAAAGTAGGAGAGGTTTCACCCATAAAATATGTGTTCTACATCATTAAAGAAAACAGAACTTTTGATCAGGTATTGAGTGATGTAAAAGGTGGCAATGGCGATACAAGTTTGTTATTGTTTGGGGAACATTATACACCTAATCAACATAAAATTGTAAAAGACTTTGTGTTGTTAGATAATTTTTATTGCGATGCGGAAGTAAGTGCAGACGGGCATAACTGGAGCATGGGTGCGTATGCAACAGATTTTCTTGAAAAAACATGGCCAACAAGTTATGGTGGAAGAGGTGGTAGTTATGATGCGGAAGGTAACAGGGCCATTGCCAATAATAAAGCCGGTTTTATATGGGATTTATGTAAACGCAATAACATCAGCTACCGCAGTTATGGTGAGTTTGCCGATAGAGCTGATAAACCAAATATTGCAACATTAAAAAATCATACTGCTAAAAATTATACGGGTTGGGATATGAATACGAGAGATACCACGCGTTTCTATCAATGGCAGAAAGATTTTGATTCTTTGGTAAATGCTAACGCAGTTCCTCATTTCAATACCGTACGTTTCGGTAACGATCATACAGAAGGTATCAGAAAAGGAAGACCCACACCTTATGCCCATGTGGCAGATAATGATTTAGCAGTAGGTTTATTTGTTGAACATTTAAGCCAGAGTAAAATATGGAATGAAAGTGCTGTGTTTGTTTTAGAAGATGATGCCCAGAATGGGCCAGACCATGTTGATGCACACAGAAGTACTGCTTATGTTATCAGTCCGTATGTAAAAAGAAATTATGTTGATCATAGTATGTATTCAACAACATCTATGCTGCGTACCATAGAATTAATTTTAGGTATGCCGCCTATGACACAATACGATGCAGCAGCAAATCCAATGTGGCATTGCTTTTCAGCCAAGCCTGATTTTACTGCGTTCACTCATTTACCTGCTAATGTTAGTCTGAACGAAAAAAATACTGATAATACAACCGCAGCTTTAATAAGTGAAAAATTAGACTTCAGTAAAGAAGATAATGTACCCGATTTGATTTTTAATGAGGTATTATGGAAAGGCTTAAAAGGCATCAGTGCACCTGCACCTGCCAGAGCAGCTTTTGTAAAACTGAATAAAAAGAAAAAAGATGATGACGATTAATTCGTCATCATCTTTTCATTAAACTTTATTTATGTAATGATTTGTGTTTTCACAAATCATTTTTTATTTAAACATTTTTATCCCTTAGGTTCCTGTTGGCTTAAGCAATGAAAACTTCCCAAGCCCCAGATAATATCTGTAGAGTCTATACCAATCACATCTCTGTCTGTAAAAGCAGATTGAATTATCTGTAATGCTTTATCATCTTTCGCACTACGGAAAGTGGGCACAATTACATACTCATTACAAATGTAAAAATTAGCGTAAGATGCTGGTAGGCGTTGGTCTTCATAAACAACAGCATCAGGCATGGGCAATTCAATAATGTTTAGTTGTTTGCCATTTAATAAACGCATTTCTTTTAATTGCTTCAGATTATGTTGCAATAAATGATAATTCTCATCCTGCTTGTTTTCCTCAACAACGGTAATTACTGTATCAGCATTTACAAAACGAACAGTATCATCAATATGCCCATCCGTATCATCTCCAACAATACCTTCAGCAACCCATAAAATCTGCTCAACACCGTAATAGTTAATTAAGTATTCTTCTATCTGTTGTTGGTTTAAATGCGGGTTGCGGTTAGGGTTTAATAAGCAGGCAGTAGAAGTTAGTAAAGTACCTTCACCATTAAATTCAACAGAACCACCTTCCATTATTATTCTTGGTTCAAATACCAACAAATCATAATGCTTTCCTATTAATGTTGGGATAACATCATCCAAATCGTAAGGAGGATATTTATTTCCCCAGGCATTATAATCCCAATCAATAATGGCTTTTTTATTTTTTATTTTTTTATGAAGTAAAAATGCAGGTCCATGATCTCTACACCAGGCATCGTTAGTGGGGTGATAAAAGAATTCTATATTTTTTAAATCTGCTCCTGTTTTTTTAATATGCGATAATGCAAAGTTTTTCATGGCTTCATCAGCAACATTAATTCTTACTTTTTCACTGAATGATAAATATTGAATAAACTCTGCATACGGAGAATAAATCGTATCAATCTTGCCGGGCCAGCTTGCTTCTTTATGAGGCCAACTTAACCATGTAGCTTCATGCTTAGCAAATTCTGCAGGAAAATAATAACCTAAATCTTTGGGTTTAAGAAGTCTGGAAGTCAGTGGGTCAGTAAGTCGGGGAGAATATAAGCTCATAAGGTTTTATACCTTTTATTTAATTAGTGTTTTGCGTAAAGAATTCAGCATTAATAAAATCTCTTCACAAATATTGTAAATTTTATCAAAGTCATCCTGATGTATAATATTGCGTCTTTGTGCAATAAATATGCAACCAACTACTTCAATATTGGAACGAAGTGCATAGCCTAAAAATTTATTAAACTCGGCATTAGTTTGTCCTGTTGAACCCTCAGCAATATTCAATGCTACTGAATCTGCTGCACGTTTGATTTGAGATGTTAGAATGTATAATTCTTCTTGTGGGAACTTTCGGGTTACATCATGAACAATTCCGGTTAAATCAAGAGCTTTTTGCCAAACAATTAGTTTTTCAAACTTAAAAGGCATAGCTAAATTCTATTATCTTTTATTTAAATGCTTTTCTTTACTCTATCGCATTGCTACTTCCTACTCTCTGGCCTCCCTTCTCTCTGACTATTTTTCTCTCTGTCTATCCATCTCTCAGACTTCCCCTCTTTCCGACTATCCGACTTCTCTCTTATTCTACTCCTCGTCAATAAATCTTTTAGTAATAGGTTGATAAGAATCAATTCTTCTGTCTCTCATAAACGGCCAGTGTGTTCTGTAACTGTCTGTTTTGTTAGTATCAATTTCTACAACTGCCACTTCTTCATCTTCGTGAGATGCTTTATACAAAAGGCTTCCGAAAGGGTTGCTTACAAAACTTCCACCCCAGAATTTCATTAAACCGGCTTGTTCAAAACCAACTCTGTTTACACTTACCACATGCACACCATTGGCAACTGCATGGCTGCGTTGAATAGTTTGCCAGGCATTGTATTGTTCTGTATTGGTAGTTTCATCCTGGCTGGTTGCCCAACCGATTGCTGTTGGATAGAATAAAATTTCAGCACCCATTAATGCGGTAATTCTTGCTGCTTCAGGGTACCATTGATCCCAGCATATCAACACACCAAATGTTGCAAATTTTGTTTTAAAAGTTTTATAACCTAAATCGCCCGGTGTAAAATAAAATTTCTCATAATAAGCGGGGTCATCAGGAATATGCATTTTTCTGTACTTGCCTAAATAACTGCCATCTGCATCAATTACAGCAGTGGTGTTATGGTATATGCCTTGTGTTCTTTTTTCAAATAAAGAAGCAATAATTACTACACCTGTTTCTTTGGCAACGGCACTTAATGCATTAGTACTTTCTCCGGGAATGCTTTCTGCTAATTTAAAATGCTCGTAATCTTCTACATCGCAGAAATACAACGATGTAAATAATTCCTGTAAACAAACTATCTGTGCACCTTTGGCAGCGGCTTCTTTGGTTTTCTCAATGGCTTTTTGCAGGTTGGCAGCTTTATCGGCTACACAACTCATTTGCACCAATCCGATTTTTACTTTCCCCATTTTAAAAATTTCGATGCAAAAATAATGTTTGAAAAACGGATAAGTAAATGAAATTATTATGATACCGCCTTTCGTAATGCTATTAAGCATTTGTGTAGCCTGTACTGAGCGTAGCCGAAGTATCGCATCCCGAAATTTCGGGATACTGCAACAAGTACAGCAACAAAAAAGCCCGACAATATTGCCGGGCTTTTTATATAGTAGGTTTGTGTTATATTAATATCTGTTATAACCACCGCCACCGTTTCCACGGTCGCGACCACCACCGCCGTAACCACCGCTGCCGCCACGGTTACCGCCGCCAAAGCCGCCACGGCCACCGCCGCCGCCAAAGCTTTTCTTAAAACCACCACCGCCGCCGCTTCTGCGTTCGCCTTCAGGGCGTGGTTGGCTTTCGTTAACTACAATTTTACGACCCTGAATATCAGTATCGTGTAAAGCAGCAATAGCAGCTTTAGCTGCATCATCGTCTGCCATTTCAACAAAACCGAAACCTTTGCTACGGTCGTTCTTAAATTTGTCAGTGATAATTTTTGCACTGCTTACTTCTCCGTATGGAGTAAATAATTCTTGTAATTCTTCACTGGTCATTGTCCAGCTTAAATTTCCAACGTAAATGTTCATTGTTTTTTTGATTAATTGTTTACAATAAACCCATTTAAAAACAGTAACCAAAACCCTGAGCATTTACTTTTTTAAAACCCCGAGAGAATGGAAAACCGGTTATTGGGCGTAACGAAGATAGTTTTTTTTGAATATCACCCAACTTTTTTTCAGTTGCCCTGAAAACAGAAAGTACCAATGAGTGATACCTCGACTTCGCTCGGTAAAGGCTACACAGGCAATGCCGTGAAAAACAAAAGCCTGTAACATAATTATTACAGGCTTTTAAAATGTATTGAAATGGAATTATTCGCCAATAACTTCAAACTCAACTTCGGTAGTGTTGCCATTACCAAAATCTATATTGGCTTTATAAGTGCCTAATTCTTTAACATCATCAACAATACTGATGCGTTTACGGTCTATTTCATAACCTTTTTGGTCGCGGATTGCACGGGCAATTTGTAATGAAGTTACGCTACCGAAAATTTTACCAGAAGTACCTGTTTTAGCACCGATTTTTACAGGAGACGCTTTTAATACTTCTACCACTTTATTAATTTCAGCCAATAAAGCAGCTTCTTTCTTTGCCTGAACTTTTAGTTTTTCTTCTAACTGTTTAAGGTTAGAAGGGTTGGCTTCAACAGCAAATTTTTTAGGAATTAAGAAGTTACGTGCGTATCCGTTTTTTACAGTTACTAACTCGTTACGACCACCCAGATTATCTACATCCTGAATTAAAATTACTTGCATGATTTTGTGTTTAGTTCCCGAGACACCCAATCTTTTTTTTGATTGCGACTGTCAATTCCTATTAAGGAAAATTAGGGAGTGGTTACTAATGTTAATGTCTATTTTAATAAATCTGTAACGTAAGGTAATAAAGCCATTTGACGTGCTTTTTTAACTGCATCACTTACTTTACGTTGGTATTTTAAAGAGTTTCCGCTTAAACGGCGAGGCAACATTTTACCCTGTTCGTTTAAGAATTTCTTTAAAAATTCTACATCTTTATAATCAACGTATTTAATACCGTATTTTTTAAAACGGCAGTATTTCTTTTTAGGTTTCTCCTGCTTAATGGCAGTAAGATATTTTATTTCATTTTTTGCCATATTATACCTCCGCTGCTTTTTGGTTTTTAAATGGAAGACCTGTTTTCTTGTGGGCATTGTAATCTACTGCGTACTTATCAAGCTTGGTAACCATATGACGCATTACCTGCTCATCACGCAATAACTGAATTTTTAATTTCTCGTTTAATTCAGCAGCACTTGTGTACTCTAATACCCAATAAATACCTGTGGTTTTTTTCTGAATGGGGTAAGCTAAAGATTTTAAGCCCCAGGGGTTGCTGTTTACTACAGTACCGCCATTTTCGGTGATAAAGCTCTCGTACTTTTTCTGAACAGATTTAAAATCTTCTTCAGAAAGTACAGGCGTAAAAATCACCATCAATTCGTAATTGTTCATTACCTGTATGTTTTTAAATTGGTTTTTCCCAATGGACAATACTGAAATTGTATCAGTAAAGAATCTGCCAAAACAGATTTGGGGCTGCAAAAGTAGGGGAATTGCTGATAGAAACTGTAATTTTTTTCAAAACCTTATGAAGCTAATCTGTTGCTGTTAGCAGGTTTCAATAATTTAGACTTTGCTAAGTATTTGTTATTGGGTGAATAAACAAAAAGACAACTGCCTTCTTTAATAGTCTCAATGATGGCTTTATGTACTTCCTGCGGAACGGCCGGGCAACCTTCACTTCTGCCGATTCTTCCCTGTATATTTATAAAATCTTCACTTACATAATCTGCACTATGCATTACAATACCCCTTTTATAAGCATTATCATTAAAACCTTTTTCCTCCCCTTCTAATTTTAAAGAATAGCCATGCTTGCCGAAATAGGTAGCTGCCGTTATATAAAAACCCAAGCTGCTTTTAAAGCTTTGAGGTTTATTAGAAAAAGAAGTGGCGTTTTGTGTACCTGATTTTTTACCATGCGAAACATAGGTATTAAAGAGTACCACACCATTTTTTATGTTCAGCACAAATAATCTTTTTGCTGTGGAAGGAAGACTGAAATCTATAATAGAAAGAATGCTATCGTTCTTTAATTTACCAATATTTACAAGGTTCTGAAAGCCTTTAAGAGCAACAGTATAAGCCTGTTTGGATAAACCTAAATCTGATAAATGCAGGCTGTCATACACTGAAATAACAGTTTTAATTTTTGTAGATTTACAGAGCGGTGAGTTGATTGTTTCAGTTGCTGTGAATGAAAAAGAAGAAAGAATGAATAAACATGCTGTTAACCAAAACGTCACCGTTCTTTTCTGCATAGGATAATTATTTAGGCAGCGAAGGTAACCATCTGACAGTTAGAGATGATAGCGTTAAGCAGCTTTTAACTTTTCAGCAACCTTATTCGGTACGTTTCAGTAAAATAAGATAGGTGGGAAAGTGATCGCTGTAACCACCGCGATAGGTATTTCCATCCCAGGTACGCATCGGGTAGCCTTTATAACGGCCTGTATTTTCTTTCATAAACTCGCGGTTATAAATAAACTGCTGATAATAAAAGAAACCGTTTTGCGATTTATTTAACCAGGGGTAAGTAATCATTATCTGGTCAAACAAACCCCAGGCATCCTGATAGGCTAATGTGCCGAACCCTTTTTTATACAATTCAGTCCACGGGTTAAAAATACCTCCCGGCTGAATTTCATTTGCTTTGCCTTTTGCTTTTAAAACTTCTGTAATACTCGGGCTCACAGGGTCATCATTCAAATCGCCCATAATAATAACTTTCTGTTCTCCGTCTGCTTTGGCAATGCTGTCTATATGTTTTTTACAAACCATAGCGGCAGCGGCTCTTGCAGGGGCACTGCGTTCTTCGCCACCTAAGCGGGAAGGCCAGTGGTTTACATATACATGCACCGTTTCGCCGTCAAGCTTTCCCTTTACCCATAAAACATCCCTGGTATAATAAGCTTCTTTGGCACCGCCGGGCAGTTTTACAAATAAGGGCTTACTGTTTTCTACCTTAAAATATTTGGGATTATAAAGTAAGCCAACATCAACACCACGGGCATCTTTGCTATCGTAATGTACAATCTGGTAATTACGATTTTTTAATAAGGGATGATGTACTAAATCATTCAATACGGTATCATTTTCAACTTCTGCAACGCCTATTATGGCAGCTCCGTCCTGATTAAATACTTTCTCATCTGTGCCGATTCCGGAAAGTACGGTTGCCAGCCTTTCAATCTTTGTAAAATAAATTTTTGAATTGTAATTCTTTTCACCCTGCGGTGTAAACTCATCATCATTCACCCTCGGGTTATTAATGGTATCGTAAAAATTTTCTAAGTTGTAAAAAGCCACAACAGCTACTTTGTAATTCTGTTTTTGTGCATGCAGCAATAAGCTGAAAAATACCGCTAAAGTGCCTAAAAAATGTTTCTTCATGCTGTAAAAGTAATGGTAGCTGACTATTTGTTACTTTAAATTATTCTGTTAAGAAATTATTACTTTACTTCGCTCCTGTCAAGGATTTTAAGTTTTTTTTAATTTCGTCTTTTCTTTATAAAAAATGCTTATGAGAATACTCAGTCTGAGTGTAATAACTCTATGTTTATTTTGTTTTACTGCCAATGCCCAAAAAAAGGATAAGAAGCCTGTAAAAGATACTGCGGCTGCAAAAGTTGACAGTACCTTGGAACAGGATATTAAGAATGCAATGGCTGACGGTATACCTGTTGTAACCTTAGATGAAAACGATTTAGGCGATGGCAGTACACAAAATGTTTCTTCTGTTTTAACTGCCGGAAGAGACCCTTTTTACAATGCCGCTTCTTTTAATTTTAATGCAGCCCGCTTCAGGGTGCGTGGTTATGACGGAGACCAGTTTAATACTTTCATGAACGGCATACCGATGGAAAACCTCGATAACGGGTTTACTCCTTTTGGTTTATGGGGTGGTTTGAATGATGTAATGCGAAACAGGGATTTGTCGCTTTCTCTTCGCCCCAACACATTTGCTTTTGGTGATTTAGGTGCTGTAACAAATATTGATACCAGGGCAAGTAAACAAAGAAAGCAAACAGATTTCGGATATGCTTATTCCAACAGAAACTATACACACAGATGGAGTTTTACGCACAGCACCGGTATAAGTAAGAAAGGCTGGGCTTTTACTTTCAGCGGCAGCAGAAGATGGGCTGATGAGGGTTATGCACCCGGTACCTATTATAACGGATGGAGTTATTTTGTTGGCGTTGATAAACGTATCGGTCAAAAGCATTTACTTTCTTTAGTTGGTTTTGGTGCACCAACTGAAAACGGGAAACAGGGTGCTGCTACCGCAGAAGCCAGAGATTTGGCGGGCAGTAATTATTATAATCCGTATTGGGGTTATCAGGTTGGAAAAAAAAGAAATGCCAATGTGGGAAGAACCAATCAGCCCGTATTCATTCTCACACACGATTTCAGAATTAATAATACTTCTTCTTTAGTTAGTGCAGTGTCTTATTCATTCGGAGACAGAGGTGCTTCAAGTTTAGATTGGTATAATGCACCGGACCCACGCCCTGATTATTACAGAAAATTACCAAGCTATTATAAAGATGATCCTCTTCAGTTTCAAATGATGACAACTGCCTGGCAGAATAATGAAAACGTTCGCCAGATAAATTGGGCAGGTTTATATGATGCCAACCGTAATAATGTTACCACATTTAACGGTACTACAGGAAAGCGTTCTGTTTATTTACTTTCAGAAAATGTAACCAACTCTCAAAGGTTAAATTTTAATACTGTCTTTAACACTACTGTTAAGAATATTGCTTTTACTGCAGGTGCTTCTTACCAATCTATGAAGAATAATTACTTTAAGAGAATTTTAGATATGTTGGGCGGTGATTATTTTGTTGATTTGAATCAGTTTGCTGAAAGAAACTACCCTAATAATTCAACAGTAAACCAAAACGATTTAAACAGACCTAACAGAATTGTATATGGCGGCGACAGATACGGTTATGATTACAATATTAATATAAACAGAACAAGTGGTTGGGGGCAGATAGTTGCTAAATACAACAGTATAGATTTCTTTGCTGCATTAGAATTATCTAATACCCAGTTCTGGAGAACAGGGAATGTAAAAACCGGTTTATTCCCTAATAATTCTTACGGCAAGTCTTCCGTTTACAATTTCAACAACTATTCATTTAAAGGCGGATTTACTTTTAAAGTTGATGGAAGAAACTACTTCTATATTAACGAAGCAATTATGACTAAAGCTCCGCTTTATGATAATGTATTTGTTTCTGCAAGAACAAGAGATATTACACAATCAAATATTAAAAGTGAACAGGTACAAGCTGTTGAAGGAGGCTATGTATTAAATGCACCTAAATTAAAAGTCAGAGTAAGCGGTTATTATACTGAGTTTAAAAATCAAATGAATGTACTGTCTTATTATGATGATCATTATCAGAATTTAGTAAACTATGCATTAAGCAACATAAGCAAATTGCATTACGGGATGGAATTTGGCTTTGAAGCAAAAGTATTGCCGAATGTAACTGTTAACGGTGCTGCGTCAATTGGCAGATATTATTATAACGGAAGGCAATTTGCTACAACAACATTAGATAATGATGCCAGCATATTAAGTACCGATTCTGTTTATGCAACTAATTACAGAGTAGGTGGTACACCGCAGGAAGCTTATAGTTTAGGGATTACTTACCGCTCACCGAAATACTGGTTTGTAAGTTTAACGGGCAACTATTTTGATCAGATGTGGATTGATTTTAATCCCATCAGAAGAACATCAAGAGCTGTAATTGATGTGGTAGCCAATTCGAAAGAAAGAGCTGATATTCTTGCTCAGGAACAGTTCCGGCCTCAATCAACATTAGATTTTTTTGGTGGTTACTCTTGGAAATTGCCTAAGCGGTATAACATCAATCATAAATCAACATTCTTAGTATTCAGTTTAGGTATCAGTAATCTTTTAAACAATCAGAACATCATTACAGGTGGTTATGAACAATTGCGTTTTGATTTTGCCACACACGATGTAAATAAATTCCCTTCAAAATATTATTACGCTTACGGCTTAAATTATTTCGCAAGCGTAACGGTAAGATTTTAAAAACTAATTATAAACTTTTAACAGCATAGTATGAATAAGCAAACATTACTGAGATTTTCTTTCTCTTTCATTATCGCAACTTTTGTTTTTACAGCCTGTAATAAAAAATTTGATGAGCCACCTGTAGCAGGTACGCCGAACATTACAGCTAACACAACTATTAAAGCTTTAAAAGCTTTACATACTATCGGCGGTTACGAACAGGTAAATACCGATTTAATTATCAGCGGTATTGTTGTAGGTAATGATAAAAGCGGCAACCTGTATAAACAAATATGTATTCAGGATGCAACCGCAGGTATAACAGTTTTATTAGATGCGTCGAATGTATATGCACAATACCCTGTAGGAAGACAGATATACATTAAATGTAAAGGCTTATGGTTAAGTGATTACGGAAAATTAATTCAATTAGGCATGATTGATAACAGTGTGCCAGGTAACCCTTCTTTAACAGGTATTCCTTCCACTTTATTTGATAACTATATTGTAAAAGGAACATTAGGAAATACAGTAACGCCAAAGGTTGTAACTATCAGCCAGTTAAATGATACGTTGCAAAGCACTTTAATTCAAATTAATAATGTTGAATATATTTCTTCAGATACCAGCCGTACTTATGCCGATACATCTGCTGCAAAAAGTGCTGTTAGTTTAACATTAAGTGAGTGTACCGGTGCTAAAGTAGTTACCTACACAAGTGGTTATGCAAATTTTGCAGGAATAAAACCGCCGAAAGGTAATGGTAGCATTACTGCTGTTTATTTCATATACAGAACAACACCAGAACTAATTATAAGAGATACCAGTGATGTGCAATTAACAGGCTCCCGTTGTGCAGCCAATGCTGCTTTAATTTCAATAGCACAATTAAAAGCAATGTACTCTGGCTCTAACTTAACATTAGGTGCTTACAAAATAAGAGGCGTAGTAATTTCTGATGCAGCTAATAAAAACTTAGCTGCAGGAAATATGGTAATACAAAATACCGGCACCACACCAAGCGGTATTGATTTATATTTTGGTTCTACTGCTAACATCGGAGCTTTTAATATTGGAGATTCAGTTGAAGTAAATATTACCGGAGGTACTTTAACAAGCTATAATGGTATGATTGAAGTTAACTTAAACTCTGGTGCATTGCCTGGTGGTACTTTAGCGAAAGGGGTAACAGTTACCCCGGTAACAACAACAATTGCCCAACTAAACACTAACATTAATGCTATAGAAAATACTTTAATTAAAATAGTTAGTGCAACGGCTACTTCAACTTCAGGAACTTATAGCGGAAATCAAACATTAACAGATGCAACCGGAACAGTAACATTATACACAGCAGCAGGTGCAACCTTTGCAGGTAATACAGTACCAACAGGTTGTTCAAACTGGGTGGGTATTCCGGGCAGGTTTAATACCAACCAATTCCAGATAAGAAATACCAATGATGTTACAACAGGTACAGGTTGCAGTACCGGTGGCAGTGGTGGCGGTACTGGTATAGCTTTAACAACTTCTCCCGTAACTATTGATTTTAATAGTATTGGCAGCGGTTTGCCGACAGGTGTAACATTGTTTACAGGTGCTTCTTCAACTTCATTTGGTACTTCCGCCACTTTAACAACAGCTTTAGGTTCCTGGAGTGCAGCAGGTGGTGGATTTAAGAACTATGCTTCTGCAACAGGCTTAACATCAACAAGTGATCAAACCGCTCAGGATGGTTCAACAAACAGGGCTCTTGGAGTTAGACAAATTTCAGCAACTGATGTTGGTGTTTCTTTTGTATTTCAATTAAACAATACCACAGGTAAAACAAATCTGGGCATGAGTTTCTTATTACAATCATTAGATAATACGGTTGGAAGAACTGCAACATGGACAGTTGATTACGGAGTTGGAGATACTCCTGCATCGTTTACTCCGGTTACAACAACACCTGCAACAATAACCACCTCTCCAACCTGGGGAAGCACTTCTGTATCTGTAAATTTTGGAACTGCTTTGAATAATATCGGCAGTAAAGTTTGGGTTCGTATTTCAATATTAACTGCAACTACGGGTTCAGGTAACAGACCATCCAGTGCTATTGATGATGTGAAGTTTACATGGCAATAATTAAACTAATTAACTGCTATAGATAGCCCTGCTATATGAAAAACAGTTTTAATATTTAATTAATAAACTAAAAAATGCTTATGAAGAAAATTTTAACATTGTTTATTGTATTACTTTGTAGATATGTTGCAAATGCACAAACAGTAATTGCTAACTGGACGTTTGAAAGTTCTTCTCCAACAACTGCTGGTCCTATTAGTCCTGAAGTTGGTAGTGGTTCTGCAACCGGCTTTCATGCGGGTACTTCTGCTTACTCATCTCCTGCAGGTAATGGTTCCTCAAAGTCGTTTAGCTCTACAGCTTGGGCCTCAGGAGATTATTATCAATTTCAGGTGTCAACTACAGGGTTATCTAACATTGCTATTTCTTTCGATCAGAACGGAAGCGGTACCGGTCCATCTCAATTCAAACTACAGTATAGTACAGATGGTACTTCTTTTGCCGATTGGGCAAGCTATACAATCCCTTCTAATGCAGGTTCTGCAGTAAACTGGGTTGCCAATTCTGTAAACAATACTTCAAATTTAACAAGTTTTAGTTTTGATTTAAGCAGCTTATCGCAATTAAATAATAAAGCCAATATTTATTTCAGAATTACATGTAATGGCACAACTTCAATAAACGGTGGTACTGTTGCAAACAGTGGTACAGGTAGAGTGGATAATGTTATTATTACTGCCGGCTCAGCAATTTATTATTATGCCGGTACAGGTAGCTTAACTAATTTAACTAATTGGGGAAGTAATGCAGATGGTACCGGTTCTAATCCTGTAAGTTTATTTACAGCAACCAATACTTATAAAATAACTAATACTGCCACTGCCACACTTTCTGCTAATGTAGCATTCGGCGGAAAGGTTGAAATTAGCCCCGGTGTTACTTTACAAACAGGAGCTAACTCATTTATTTTGGATACTACAACTGCTACGCTTACCATTAACCCTACTTCTATTTTATCGGTAAATAACGCATCAGGTATAGTTGATTTTAAAAACAGATTTGTAACACTTAAAAGTGATGCTTCGGGTACAGCAAGTATTGGTAATGTTGTGGGGAAAATAAATAATGCTACGAATGTTTTAGTACAAAGGTATATCCCCGCAAAGCGTGCATTTCGTTTACTTACATCGCCTGTTACTACAACAAGCAATATCAGTAATGCATGGCAATCAGGTTTTGGAAATAATTTGGGTTACGGCACACATATTACCGGTTCCACAACAGGAGCTAATGGTTTTGATGCAACAATAACGGGTTCTCCATCTATGTTTACTTTTGATAACACTGCTCAAACATGGAATGCTATTGCGAACACGAATGCTACCAATTTTGCTAATGCAACAGGTTACAGAATATTGATAAGGGGAGACAGGACAGTAGATTTATCTGCAAGCAGTCCTGCTGCAACTGCTACGATACTGGGTGCTGTAGGTACTTTAACAACGGGTACTGTTGCACTTACTACATCCTCATCACCCTCTTTAAGTGGAACAACCAATAATTACTCGTTGATAGGGAATCCTTATGCATCGAGTGTAGATTGGGATATATTATCAAAATCAAACCTATCTACAACTTATTGGATATGGGATCCTAATTTAACAACAAGCGGTTCCAATAAAGGAGGCTATGTATCATGGACAACAGGAACCGGTTCCAGCAATGGCGGCGGTGTAACCGGAACATCAGCTATAAGCAATGCCATTCAAAGCGGTCAGGCATTTTTTGTAAGAACAACAGGAGCATCACCAACATTAACCTTTGCAGAAAGCAATAAATTAACAACATCATCCAATGCCACTTTCGATACAAAAATTATTAAACCGAGATTAAATATTGCTTTGCATCTGCAAGGTGAAACAGATGCAGCCGATGCCACCGCAATAGTGTTTGATAATGCTTTTAAAAACACAGTAGGCAATGAAGATGCACCTAAATTAGAAAACCCATACGAGAATATTGCTGTATCAGTAAAAGGTGAATTAGTAGGTTTGGAAGGCCATTCAGCCAATATTTTAAAAGATACCATACAACTGAATACCCGGAAGTTAGGAGCAGCACATTACGAGCTACACATTACTGCTGAAAACTTTACACAACTTGCCAATACCGATGTGGCATTGCTTGATAAATTCAGTAATACAACAACCAAAATAGATATAACTCAGAACAACAAAATTGCATTTGATATAAGCAATGAAGCATCAAAAGCAGCAGACAGATTTGCTTTAATACTTACCAATAATAAACTATCAGTTATTGATAATACAACGCCTGATAAGTTTACTGTAACAGCAACAGCAAGTAAGAATACAATATCAGTAAACTACGCTGCACCCAAAGCAGGGCAAACAACCATAAGATTAATTAATACCAACGGCATTGTATTACAAACAAAAAATTTAGGAGTACAGCAAAGCGGAAGGGCAGTTCTTTCAACTGCATCAACTGCCAATGAATTATATCTGGTAGAAGTGAAAGTAGGGGAAGATACTGTTGTAAAAAAAGTAATAAGTAGCAATAATTAATCAATCAAAACTAAACATAATGAAAAACAGCATATACGTACAAGTAGCTCTTGTAGCAATCATATTGATAGTGCCAAATTTACTGCATGCACAACCGGTTTTTACAGATGATGTAGTAGATGCACCGGTGGATGGTGGCTTGAGTTTATTGATAGCAGGAGGTATTGGTTATGGCATTAAGAAAGTAAGAGAAAAAAGAAAAAATAATTACTGAAAGTAATTTTATATCCAATATCTAACCATAAAGCCGGCAAAATACTTGTCGGCTTTTTTTATGTATTCAACTTTTGTAATAACAATGCATTGAAGTTTTGTAAAGAAGAAAGTTTTAAATCTGCAGCAGCCCAACGTTCTTCTTTTATTTGAGAATGATGTGGTACAACAACGCATTTCATTCTGGCGGCTTTAGCTGCAATCATACCGTTAAATGAATCTTCAAAGCAAACACATTGTAAAGGGTGGCTTTGTAATTGTTCAGCACAATGTAAATACACTTCAGGGTGAGGTTTACCAAATGCTAAATCTTCTGCAGAAGCAGTTGCCATTACAACATTTTTTATTTGCAGCATATCAACTACTAAGTCAATTAAAGTTTGCGGCGAAGAGGTTGCTAAACCGATTTTAAATTGCTGTTCCTTAAAAAAATTAAAAACACTGTTAACACCCGGCATAACCGTGCCTTTGGTTTTTATTTTTTGTAAAACAACTTCAATAATATTTCTTTCAATAGTTGGTTGAAGACCAGCATCTAATTTAAAATAGTGTAACCACCAATGCACAAACTCTCTTGTACGTAACCCTGTTGTAGTTTTATATTGTTCATCAGAAAGCGAAATATTATATATGCTTAATACTTCTGCGGCAGCTTCAGCCCAAAGTGGTTCACTATCAATTAATAACCCATCAATATCAAAAATTACGGTATTCAGTTGCATGCTTTAAAAATTGCGGCAAATGTATTGGTGGAAAATGGAAAACAGCAAGACGGAAATAAAGAATACTAACCAGGAATGAATGGTATATCTTAAATGATACATCATACATCGTAAATGGTACATTTCAATTTACATTTCCTATATTGCAAAACATTGCCTCCAAAACAATCACTTATGAAGTTAACTGAAAGGTTAAAACACATTAAGCTTGTTCGCCATTTAATCTACTCTATAGTAGGTGCTGTTACTTATCCCGGTATTGCTTTAGTAAACAAAATAAAAATTGAAGGCACCGAACATTTAAAAAATCTTCCTAAAAAAAATGTATTATTTGTAAGTAATCATCAAACCTATTTTGCCGATGTTATTACTTTCATTCATATTTTTTGTGCAGTAAAATGGCGTAAAGAAAATAAATTGGGAATTCCTTTTTATCTCTTAAACCCTTTTACCAATTTATATTTTGTAGCTGCGGAAGAAACCATGAACGGAAACTGGATTAGCCGTTTATTTAAAATGGCAGGTGCATTAACTGTAAAAAGAACCTGGCGTGCTGAAGGAAAAGAAGTAAGAAGGGGTTTAGACCCCAGCGATACCAGAAAAATTAATAAAGCATTAGAACGTAGCTGGGTAATAACCTTTCCGCAAGGCACCACAAAACCATTTGCACCGGGCAGAAAAGGCACTGCTTATATTATTAAAAATAACCAACCTGTTGTAGTACCTGTGGTAATAAACGGTTTCTGGCGGGCATTTAACAAGAAAGGTTTGAAGTTTAAAAAGAAAGGTTCATTACTTAGTATTCGTTTTAAAGAACCGATGGTATTAGATTATTCAGCCGGTATTGATGAGATTTTAAATCAGGTAATGGATGCAATTGAACAGAGTAAAGAGTTTATGCTTAGAGGGAAGCATCATTTAATGAATGCATTAGATAAATAAATTCCGAAACCGTTTGCTTTAAAAATAACACTCTTTCATTTTAATGTTTAGTATGTTTGAGCAGATGGAAAATAAGGGATAATTTTACGTGTTAAATTGACAATTATTAAAATAGCTTCCTTATTTTTATTTTTTAAAACAAAACATAAAACAATAAACTAACGTTATGCACTCACTTGCCACCCAAGACCTCATTGTTTTTCTCTTGTATTTCGTATTGGTATCCTCTTATGGGTACTGGGTTTATAATAAAAAGAAAAAAGCTTCAATTGCAGCTTCTCATGATTATTTTTTAGCAGAAGGTTCATTAACATGGTGGGCAATCGGTGCTTCATTAATTGCCTCTAATATATCTGCAGAGCAGTTTATAGGAATGAGCGGTAACGGTTATTTTGTTGGCGTTGCCGTTGCAGCATATGAGTGGATAGCAGCTATCGCATTAATTATTATTGCAGTTTGGTTTATTCCTATTTATTTAAAAAATAAAATCTATACCATGCCTCAGTTTTTGAAGCAGCGGTATAATGAAACGGTATCACTCATCATGGCCATTTTCTGGTTATTGTTATATGTTTTTGTAAATCTTACTTCAATCTTATACTTAGGTGCAATTGCTATCAGCGGTTTAATAGGGCCGGAATATTTACATATCGTAATGGTTGGCTTAGCTGTTTTTTCTTTAATTATCACTTTAGGTGGAATGAAGGTTATTGGTTATACCGATGTAATTCAAGTGGCGGTTTTAATTATCGGTGGCTTTGCAACCATTTATTTTGCATTAACCATTGTTAGTGAAAAATTCGGTTTGGGAAAAGATGCTTTATTAGGCTTTAAAACATTAATTGCACAGGCACCGGATCATTTCCATATGATATTACCTAAACCGACTGCTGCAAGTTCTCAGGAAGATGTAAACAAGTATTTAATTCTTCCGGGTATTGTTATGTACTTCGCAGGTCAGTGGATTGTAAATTTAAATTATTGGGGTTGTAACCAATACATTACACAACGTGCTTTAGGTGCAGATTTGCAAACAGCACGTAAGGGAATTTTATTTGCAGGCTTCTTAAAATTAATGATGCCGATTATTGTAATGCTTCCGGGTATTGCTGCTTATGTATTACATAAAAACGGACATTTAGAAGGTTTAAGAGGAATGGATGATGCTTATTCTGCCATTCTCGGTTTCTTACCTTCAGGCTTAAAAGGTTTGGCTATTGCTGCCTTAACTGCTGCAATTGTTGCATCGTTAGCAGGTAAACTAAATAGTATCAGTACCATTTTTACCTTGGATATTTATACAAAATATTTTGCTAAAAAAACTTATGAAACTGAAAATGCAGCGAATGAGAAAAAAATGGTTTGGACAGGAAAATTAGTAGCCTTATTTGCTATTTTATTAGCAGTAGTTTTTGAGTGGAAAGATTTATTAGGTATTGGCGGCGAAGGTGGCTTTACCTTCATTCAAAAATATACAGGCTTTATCAGCCCCGGGGTATTTGCCATGTTTATTTTGGGTATGTTCTGGAAACGTACAACGGGCACTGCAGCCGTGGTTGGTTTAATTACAGGTTTTGCAATGTCTATCTTCTTTAACAGCTTTGCAGTAAGTATTCTGGGCCATGAAAATATTATGTACACTGCATTTAAGAATGATAAGGGCGTTTATGAAATACCGTTCTTAATTAATATGGGTTGGGCTTTCGTAATTACGATGGCAGTAATGATTGGCTTAAGCCTTGCAGGCCCTAAAGTAAATCCAAAAGCATTTATTTTAGATAAAGCAATGTTTAAACTAAGCCCTGCTATTACAGCAATGATTGCTGTTACGGTTTTAATCTTAGTAGCTATTTACGCTAAATTTTGGTAGTAGTAGTTTTACATAATTTTTAAGTTTGGGTTTTATTATAGCCCAAACTTTTTTTGTGCAATTAAATAAGTTGAAGTGAGCAACCCAAGAGAAATAAAAGTAAAATCGCCGGGAAGAATTAATTTAATAGGAGAGCATACAGATTATAACAATGGTTTTGTGTTGCCTGCTGCTATTGATAAATATATTTACATTGATGCTTCTTTAAGAGATGATGATACTATTGAATTGTTTTCAATTGATAATAACCAATCTTACACAACAACAACCAAAGCATTAACACCATCGCCGATGCATTGGCCCGATTATGTTTTAGGTGTGGTGAGTGAATTACAAAAAGCCGGTTATGAAGTAAAAGGTTTTAATGCTTCTTTACGTGGAGATATTCCAATCGGTGCAGGTTTATCATCTTCTGCTGCATTGGAATGTGCTGTTATTTATGCTTTGAATGAATTGAACAACTTAGGTATTGATAAACTTACGATGGTAAGGCTAAGCCAAAAAGCAGAAAATAATTTTGTTGGCTTACAATGCGGTATAATGGACATGTTTGCAAGCATGATGGGTAAAGCCAATCATGTTATAAGATTAGATTGCCGCTCATTAGCGTATGAATATTTCCCGTTGCAATTGAATGATTATAAAATTGTTTTATTAGATACACAGGTAAAGCATTCTTTAGCATCATCGGAATATAACACCAGAAGAAAAGAATGCAATGAAGGTGTAGCATTGATTCAAGAAAAATATCCTGCTGTTAAAAGTTTAAGAGATGCAACCATTGAAATGGTAAATGAATGTATTGAAGCAGGAGATGTTAAAGACCGTTGTACTTTTATTGTTGAGGAAATACAAAGACTGCTGAATGGTTGTATGGACTTACAGAACGGAAACATTAAAGCATTCGGAGAAAAAATGTATGCCACACATAATGGCTTAAGCAGGTTGTATAAAGTAAGCTGTGATGAATTGGACTTTTTAGCAAATGAATGCAGGAAAGAAGAAAATATATTAGGTGCAAGAATGATGGGTGGCGGTTTTGGCGGCTGTGTTATTAGTTTAATGCATAAAGATTTTATTGAGCCGATAACACAAAAAATTGCAGCTGCCTATAAAGAACAAATGCATCAACAGTTGAAAGTATATGTTGCTGCAATTGGAGACGGTACAGGATTAGCCATTGACTAACCTGTTTTTATTTTGATGCGTAAAGAACAGAACGTATCCCGAAGTTTCGGGATGCGACGCTCCGAAGGAGTCCTTCGGACAACAATAGCTTAATAGTGTTAATGCTGTTCGTAACAAAGAATAAAAAATAAATGGAATCAACTTTCAACATAAAAGAACATCCGCACAGAAGATTAAACATTTTAACCGGTGAGTGGGTTTTAGTTTCACCGCACAGAAATAAGAGACCCTGGCAGGGAAAGGTTGAAATATTGCCTGTAAACAATCGCCCTGCTTATGATGCCAACTGTTATTTATGTCCTGGCAATACCAGAGCAGATGGCTCTGTAAACCCGCAGTACGAAAAGCCTTTTGCATTTACAAACGATTTTTCTGCTTTGTTACCTGATGTTCCCGAAGGGAATACAAATGAAAATAATTTATTATGTGCGGAGAGTGAGAAAGGTATTTGCAGAGTAATCTGTTTTTCTCCGAGGCATGATTTAACCTTGCCTGATTTAAGTGTAAATGAAATTGTGGAAGTAATTAATCTGTGGCAGGATGAGTTTGAGCTATTGAAGAAACATAAATGGATTAAGTACATTCAGATTTTTGAAAACAAAGGTGAGATAATGGGTTGCAGTAACCCCCACCCGCATGGGCAAATTTGGAGTAGCAGCCATATTCCTGTTGAAATAGAAAAAGAAACAAAACAACAGCAATTATATTTTGAGCAATACCATAAAAGTTTATTGCAGGATTATTTAGAGTTGGAATTACAATTGAATGAAAGAGTTGTTGTTAATGAAAAACATTTTGCAGCATTAGTGCCTTATTGGGCTGTATGGCCTTATGAAACTATTGTAATAAGTAAAAGGCAGATAAAAGATATTTCTTTATTTACAGAAGAAGACAAGCAGTCGTTAGCTGCCACATTAAAGCAACTTACACAGGCTTACGATAAATTATTCAACACATCTTTTCCATATTCAGCAGGTATTCATCAACAACCTGTAAATAATGGTGAGCATATTGAATGGCATTGGCATATGCATTTTTATCCGCCATTATTACGAAGTGCAACAGTTAAAAAATTTATGGTAGGTTATGAAATGCTGGCGAATGCTCAAAGAGATATAACACCTGAATTTGCTGCGGAAAGATTGAGAGAGCTGGTTTAGAATCTATCAGCAAAATAAGTTATTACCAACGCAATTAAAGCCGGTAAAGCCTGTACATAAAAGATAGATTTCTGTGCAGTTATTGCACCGTAAATACCTGCTATACTTACGCAACCTAAAAAGAAATAAGCCACATAATTACTCCATTCAATATTGGTAATACATAAACTCCATATTAAACCTGCTGCTAAAAAACCATTGTATAAACCCTGATTGGCTGCAAAAGTTTTTGTAGGCTCAAATAAATGAGATGGAATAGATTTAAAAACTTTTCTTCCCCTTGTTGTCCATGCAAACATCTCTAACCATAGAATATATACATGTTCAATGGCAACAAAAACAATGAGTATTTTAGATAGAATATGCAAGTTGATATTTTAATAAAGTCATTGTGAGATTGTTCCGAAGTTTCGGGATTGACCAACGAAGCCCGCCTGTGGTAGGCAGGCAATCTGCTTTTTATGATAAGATTGCTTCAGGCACAAACCTTCGCAATGACAGAAAATTATTCACTCATCATTTCATTAACCACTCTTATTACATCTTCTGTATTAGGCTTGCTGAAATAGTCACCATCACTGCCGTAAGCCGGTCTGTGTGCCTGTGCAGTTAAGGTTCTTGGTGCAGCATCTACCCAACGGTAACCCCCTTGTTTTTCCATTACTTCATTATACATATAAGCAGCAGCACCGCCCGGTACATCTTCATCAACAAAAAGTATCCTGTTTGTTTTTTGTAATGATGCTACAATGTTGTGATTAATATCAAAAGGTAATAAAGTTTGTACATCAATTATTTCGCAACTAATGCCTTGTTTCTCTAAACGTTCTGATGCTTCCTGAATAATTCTTAACATAGAGCCGTAAGAAACAATGGTTACATCAGTTCCTTCTTTTATAGTTTCTGTTACACCTAAAGGAACGGTAAACTCTAATAAATTAGCAGGAGCTTTTTCTTTTAAACGATAACCGTTTAAACATTCAATAACTATGGCAGGGTCGTTGCCTTGTAATAAAGTATTATACATACCGATAGCCTGTACCATATTTCTCGGTACACAAACATACATACCCCGCAGAGCATTAATAATCATACCCATCGGGCTGCCGCTATGCCAAATACCTTCTAATCTGTGGCCTCTTGTACGCACAATTAACGGGCAACTTTGCTGACCGTAGGTTCTGAAATGTGTAGTGGCTGCATCATCGCTTAAAGCCTGTAAACCGTATAATAAATAATCTAAGTATTGAATTTCTGCAATAGGCCTTAAACCACGCAAAGCCATACCGATGGCCTGCCCCATAATTGTTAACTCACGAATACCGGTATCAAAAATTCTTTCACTGCCATGTTTTTGTTGCAAGCCTGCAAAGCCCTGATTTACATCACCAATCATTCCAACATCTTCTCCAAAAGCAAATACTAACGGATGATTAGTAAACAAAGTGTCAAAATATTTATTCAATACTTCATAAGCATTTATCGATACTGCGTCAAAAGGAATTAAAGGTTTTACTTCTTCTACTTTTAATGCACTGCGTGGCCCCTGATTGTATAAGAAAGTGTTGTGTAAACCTCTGCTTTCATTCAATAAGCTATTATAAAATTCTTTTATTGATGAAATGGAAGGAGAGTCCGGTGCTGCTTCCATAGCCAAAGCCAAAGTGTGCAGTATATCTCTTCTTAAAGGCTCAGCATTATTTTTTAATTGTGTAGCCAAATGCTGCATGTTGTTATATGTTTCCATATCATGCACCATTGCATTGCTTATTAAATTAACGGCTGTTGCAGCATGCCTGTTTAACGGGGCAATAAATTTTTCCCATGCTCTTTGTTTAGAAGTTCTGGTAAAATCTTTTGCTTCATGTTCAATATCACTTAATTCTTCTTCGGTAGCAATATTGTTTTCAGTAATCCACTCTTTAAACTTCTTTACACAGTCCCACTCACGTTCCCATTCTAAACGTTTCGGGTCTTTATAACGTTCATGGCTGCCACTGGTGCTATGGCCTTGTGGCTGCGTTATTTCTTCAACATGAAATACAGCAGGAACATGGGTTTCCCGCATTTTATGTAAAGCACTTTCAAACACTTCACACATGCCTGCATAATCCCATCCTTTTACTTTATAAATGTTAATGCCATTGGTTTTATCTTCTTTCTGCATGCCACGTAAAGCAGCAGAAATAGAGCCTTTGGTTGTTTGATATTTTTTGGGAACTGAAATGCCGTAACCATCATCCCATACAAAAACGGCTAAAGGAATCTGTTGTACACCCGCTGCATTGATGGCTTCCCAAAAATGGCCTTCACTTGTTGAAGCATCGCCAATGGTGCAGAAACAAATTTCATTTCCGTTATGGCTCAGGTTATCAAAGCCTTTTAATTGCGGTGTTTGCCTAAATAATTTGGAAGCTAAAGCCAAACCGACTGCACGTGGCATTTGCGATGCAGTGGGTGCCATATCAGAAGTAACATTTTTTCTATTGGCAAGGTCTAACCAATTACCTGTTTCATCTGTAAAGCGGGTTGCAAAATGGCTAACCATTTGCCTGCCTGCACTAAACGGATCGTGATGAACATCGGGGTCTGCATATAATTGGGAGAAGAACTGTTCTACGCTTGCCAAACCTGTTGAGAACATAAAAGTTTGATCGCGGTAATAACCGGCACGATAGTCTCCTGCTCTGAAGAATTTTGCCATAGCAATCTGTGCCACTTCCTTACCATCTCCGAATATGCCGAATTTAGCTTTCCCCGTAAGCACTTCTCTACGCCCAAGCAGGCTTGCCTCACGGCTTATCATAGCTATGCGGTAATCTTCCAGCACCTGATTTTTAAATCCTTCGTAACTAAGCATATCGTCTTTATATGCCAAGGTAATTGTTTGTTCCATCTAACAAAAATAATTGTTGCGTTTTCATTTTGAAAGAAAGGATTTTTTGTGTGGAAATGTTTGCGGATGCGGGGTTTTGTATGACGTAATGTTCTCTTGGAGAAATATTGCTGCTAAGTGAAATATAAATTTGAGTTGAACGCAATGTCCTCTGTGAGAGACATTGCTGAGAAGAGGTGAACATGATATTTATGCAGTAACCAATTTATTTAGCAATAGAAGATATAGATTTGAATTGAACGCAATGTCCTCTAAGAGAGACATTGCTGCGAAGAAGATTTTACTATTTTAATTTTAGCTTTAAGAAATTTATTGAAAGAAAGTTATAGATGGATTTGTTAGGTGAGATATTATGGTTTGCAATGTTCTTTACACCCATATTTACAATACCATTAGTTTGGCGTAAAATAGATGGGAGTAAAATTTATCGCGTATTATTTGGTCTTTTCATAGCTCTTATAATTTCTTTTTTTCTGTATTTCATTAGCCTTGCAATAATTTTTCGTAATGGATTAGGGCCAACTTAATAATTTTTTTAGCAATTCTCCTGCAAGGGACATTGCGTAAATTAAAAATTCTATGCAACAGGTGAACAAGGTATTTATGCAGTAACCAATTATTTAGCAATAGAAGATATAGATTTGAGTTGAATGCAATGTCCTCTGCGAGAGACATTGCTGCGAAGGAAGTCAAACAATCCCATTTAATATTTATAATTGTGTGTTGTCAGTTTTGTTGGATGATTTTCTGTCCGTGATAATTTTTTAGAAGTCAGCGAAGGTCTATCTACTTTTAAAAGTAAATAAAAGAACAAAAGCTCAATATTTATTTACAAAAAATCATCTGTTTCATGAAGAGGAAAGTCCACCGATGACTTTATAAACATTAAAGCATTGGCGTTGTATGGGCAATCAAGGCTGGTCAGCCCAGTGCTTGCACTAAAGATAAATAGGATTACAAATGTTCAGCCTATGTTCGTTAGCCCCTATAAAGCCAATGCAATGTTGTGTGCAGATTATTTCATAGTGTCCCCACTTCTCAGCGATTTAATAAAGTCTTCACTATACTGCGGAATATGTTCAAGGCTCATTTTTGTTGGCCAATCTAATGATGGGTCTGGATTAGGACACAATGGTAGAACATCATTAAGCCATCCAATAATTTGAATATCTGGGCATGAAATTGTATTGCCTGCTCTATTGGCATTAATATATTCTTCTGTTGTCTGTTTATTGTAATGCCCGCCAAATGAAATCGGTCCCCAGCCAATGCTTGCAGAACTGGAAAACGAAGTGTCAATTCGAGTATAATCATCATGGCTAAATGCTCCACTCAATTGTAAATTCCGAGCCAACAACATGCCAGTAGGCATAAATGGCATAACCCCTTTTGGCGTAATCCCATTATTTATATCACCACCATCAGATATCACCCTTGATGAACTTGGTGAATTTTTTGCCCACCTCCAAGCTCTTGTTCTAAACATCAACTCGTCAACCCAATCTCTTATTAAAGTGACTCTTAACACCTCAAATGATAAACTAATGCCATTTATGTCTGAAGATGCGAAATGAACATCTTGGCTATAATTAGCACTTGCAGACCATTTCCACAGACCCCAACCGCCACTTAAACCTCCTCCAATGTCAACATGAGAACTTCTGTTTACTTTTACAATATCCTCTTCGGTCAGAACAACCTTTGTCCAGCCATTATCGCCTGTGAAGTCTTTGTAGGTAGGAAATGTCAATGTATTTAAGAATTGCCCACCTGCTGACTGAACTTCTTGATTATTGTAATCATTTCTCATTTTTGCCCACCAATTGTTTGGGTCTAATGCCGTTAGATTGTCTATAGTTGCTTGAGCATTTTCTATAACATTTTTGTAACCCCAAGTATTCCATTCTGCTCTTGCGTTATTCAAGTCATCAACTATATTGGGTGGAATAGGAATGCCATTGTTTTGGCTGTCTGAAACAGCACTGTTATATTTTCCTAAAGCATCATAGTATGCCTTTCGGTACTTCTTATAGTATTGATACTTTGTTGAACCATTTGGGGGAAGTCCAATTATTTGTTGGGCGTTGGTCAGTTGTTGCCTTTGTGAAGGTGTTAATGTTAGTGCTGGCAATTCTTTATCAGTTAAAACACGGTCAACTAATTTATTTATCTCTCCTCCAGTGTCTTGATAAATCCAAGTATTATTGGGGATTCTGTTTAATAACTTTGACCATAAAAACCTATTATTGACATTGTTCAAGTCAAAATCAGGCTTTAAGAAAGTCCCTGGATTTTCTAACATCAGAAAATTGTGTCCTGGGAAAGCAGTGTTGTCACCAACCGATAAAACTTGTTCTAGCTTTGAGAAAAGTTTTACCATGATTTCGGAATTTCTATCTGGCATAATAATAATATTAGGTTTGCCTACTCTTTCAAAATGCAGTTTTCGGCTTCGCTGGTTGAGCAAAAAGTCTTGATTTGTCAACAGATCAAAATTGCGGAAGATAAAACCCAATATCAAGGGTGTTTTGCACGTATTGGCTCCGTATTTTCCTCATTAGGCAATTGTCGGTCGTAATTGCATACAACTGTCGTGATTGCGTGGTCGTCTAACATTGCTGGCGACGTGTAAGTGTTTATTAAGTTTTGGTAATTACTTCCCAGCAATATCTCTCTTAGAGGACATTGCGTAAAACTATCCTTTCATAAAATTCATAACATTTCTTTCCCGCAGAATTAATATTTTTACTTTCTAAATAAAGCAAGCGATGAAAAAGATTTTTTTATTACTAATGGTTTGTGGTTTGGGTTATATAACACAAGCACAACCAAGTGACCAACCAAAAGACATTACTAAAATGGTTGAGTTTACCAATGCTGAATACGACTTTGGTAAAATACCTTTCGGTAAACCGGTTGAATATACTGTGAGCATAAAAAACATTAGCAGCGATTCTGTTTGGATTGATGATGTAAAAGTTGGTTGCGGTTGTACGACTCCCAAATTTGAGAAAGCTAAGAAATATGCACCGGGAGAAACCATTATTGTTACATTGGGTTTCAGCGGAACAACTATGGGGCAATTCAGCAAGTTTGCTACTATTTATTTTAACAACAATGCATTTAATAAGCAGGTAACTTTTAAAGGAGAAACTTATACTGTTCCATCAGCTGCACCAACAAACGGTGCTTTAGAAAAAGTAAAGCCTGCAAATAATTAATACAATCAACAATCAATAAATTAATATTCACAATGAAAAAAGTAATAGGTATAGTTGGCTTTTTAATGGCAGTTTCATTTGCTTCTACAGCACAAACGGGTACTTTTCCTGTTTCAAAATTCAGCTTTGGTAAAATAAAACAGAATGTGCCTGCAACACATACTTTCCTCTTTAAAAACGATACCAAGAAACCCATTATTATAGAAACTGCTACTGCAGAATGCGGTTGTACAACACCAACCTATCCTAAAGAACCCATTATGCCGGGTAAGGAAAATAAAATTATTGTTACTTACAACGCAGCCAATGCAGGCAGCTTTACTAAAAAAGTACATGTTAAGTTTGCTGGTGTAGATACGCCGGTTGATTTAACTATTGAAGGTGAAGTAGTTGCTGCTAAGAAATAATTTATTGTCATTCCGTGATTTGGGAAACCTTCGAAATGACGATAAAAGTTATAAAGTCATGCATGTAAATGTGTGGCTTTTTTATTTACTGCCTTTTATCTTTGCTGCATGTTACAAATAAGTACAAGAGGAAAGCAAATGCCTGCTTCGCCCATAAGAAAATTGGTTCCCTATGCAGAAGCAGCTAAGAAAAAAGGAATAACAGTTTATCATTTAAACATCGGTCAACCCGATATTGAAACACCCAAATTAGTTTTAGATGCAGTAAGACACAGCGATTTTAAAGTGCTGGAATACAGCCACAGTGCAGGTAATGAGAGCTACAGAAAAAAATTAGTACAGTACTATGCAAGTGTTGGTATTAATGTAAATCATAACCAGATTATTGTTACCACCGGCGGAAGCGAAGCAATTCTATTCGGCTTTATGGCTTGTTTAGATGCAGGTGATGAAGTAATTATTCCTGAACCTTTTTATGCCAACTATAATGGTTTTGCAGTAAGTGCAGGTGTTACAGTGGTACCTGTTACTTCACACATTGAAAATGGTTTTGCATTGCCTCCGATAGTTGATATTGAAAAGAAAATTACAGCTAAAACAAAAGCCATAGTTATCTGTAACCCTAATAACCCAACCGGTTATAATTACAGTGAGGCAGAAATGAATCAACTGAAAAATATTATTTTAAAACATAATTTGTATTTGTTTTCTGATGAAGCCTACAGAGAGTTTACTTATGAAGGAAAACAATTCAGCGCCATGCATTTAACAGGTGTTGATGATAATGTAATAATAATGGATACGATTAGTAAACGTTACAGTGCCTGTGGCGGAAGAATCGGTGCATTTGTTACAAAAAATCAGCAGGTATTAGATGCTGCTATGAAGTTTGCACAGGCAAGATTAAGTCCGCCATCATTTGCACAAATTGCAGGCGAAGCTGCTATTGATTTACCTGCCGATTATTTTGATGTAACCAAAGCAGAATATCAAAGCAGAAGAGATTTAATTGTTGCAAGGTTAAATGCAATAGAAGGTGTGTTCTGTCCAAACCCGGGTGGTGCATTTTATGCAATGGCAAAATTGCCGATTGATGATGCCGATAAATTCTGCCAATGGTTGCTGGAAGATTTTTCATACAACAATCAAACAGTAATGCTGGCACCTGCCACAGGTTTTTATGGTACGCCCGGCTTAGGTAAACAGGAAGTAAGATTAGCCTATGTTTTAAATAAAGAGGCCATTAATAATGCAATGGATTGTTTACAGGAAGCAGTAAAAGTTTATCCGGGTAAACAATAAGATTTTATTGCTGCACAACGCAAAGCAACGTTTTTACGTTAATAGTATCTTGTATTGCAAATAGTTGATGCTATTTTTGAAAACAATAATGGAACTACCCCTGCAAAGAAAAATGTTAGCTTGCCTTTTTGTGTTTTGCTGCAAGTATTGTATTGCACAAAATTATCATGCATACAACGGTTCGCCTTATGCAGGTATTTTCAGTTTATACAATAACCCCGCAAGTACTGTAAACACTGCCTTTCGTTGGGATGTAAATGTTGTTTCACTGCAAGGTTATATCAGTAATAAATTGTTAGATGTTAGTGGTTTATCCGGTAAGGATACGATAAGATGGAATGTAACTGAAGGTACAAGCAAACGCTATTTACATGGTATTGCCGATGTTGAGCTATTAAACTTCAGATTTAATATTGATAAAAAAACCGCTGTTGCATTTGCACTGCGTGGAAGAACATATAACCATTTAAAAACAGATGCTTTTAACTGGAGTGATACTGTAACTACGCTGAATTCTTTTCTTCATACCAATACCAATGTACAGTATTTACAAGGGTTTACAACACACTCGGGTTGGGTGGAAGCAGATTTTAATATAGCACGTGTTTTGTACGAAGACATGAATAATAAATTTTCTGCCGGTATTACTATTGGTTATATGAGAAACTTATCCGGTGCTTTTGCTGCCTTAAAAAGAATTACTTATACAGAGCAAACAGATGCTTCAGGAAATTTTATACAAATTATAAACGGTGGCACTGCTACTGCAACCTATTCTGATAATTATGATTTAGCCGGCAATAATAATAACAGCATTAAAACTTTTTTAAAGAATACATTATCAACTTTTAATTTTTCCATAGGTGCAGAATGGTTATTTAAAAAACCTAATATTTATGAAGATGAACCGATAACCAATACTAACTATGATTGGAAAATAGGTGTAAGTATTTTAGATATTGGTAAAAGTAAATTCAATCCTGCACAGGGTTCTTTTGAAGCAAGTGTTCCAAAGTCTTTACCTGTTAGTGAAGTTGATATTGAACGCAGGTTTAAAAACATCGGTTCTTTACAAAGATTAAGAGATTCAATAAACGCCACATTTGGTAATGTGCAGGATATAGCTGAAGCATTTTCTATCAGCACTCCAACAAGATTTTTAATTAATGTTGATAAAAATTTTGGTAATAACTTTTATACCAATGCTCAGCTGAATATTAATTTTTTTTCTACTGAACCTATGGATAAAATTAATACAAGAGAATTAAACGGCTTAACTGTTACACCCCGTTGGGAAAAGAAAAACATTGGTTTTTATATGCCGGTACAGTTTAATACACAAGGCAATTTGCTTGTGGGAGGAGCAGTTAAATTAGGACCTTTATTAATCGGCTTGCATAATTTAGATTGGTTGTTTGGAAGAATGGATAAATTAAGAGGTGGCGGTTATATTGCTATACATATTAAACCAAAAGATAGCACAGAAAAAACGAGAATGGATTGTGCCGCTGATGTTAGATAAATTGTTTAAACGAAATTATTTTAGCAATATCAATTGCCCCAAATGATAGGAAAGATGATTTGTTCTTGTGATGATAATATTTAATTTATTGCGTTGAGGTTCTTTTGCAAAATCTTCTTCTGAAACAGCCGTGTGTTTGGTAAACCATTCTTCCGGTTGTATGCTGTTAAGTTTTTCTTTTAAAACTTCATTTTGATTTTTCCAATAACCTCTTAATGTTTCAGCAGATGGAATATCAGCAACTGCTTTATCAGGAGATTTAAGAAATGGCTCAAACAATTCAGGATACATTTTTTCTCCCAAGCCTAATAAACGCAACAAATCATCATGCACAGCTATTAAATGCCCCAACAAATAAATACCGCGATTTTTTCCCGTAGCAATTTCTTTTTGTAATTGTTCATCAGAAACTGCATCAAGCAAACTATCACAGCTTTTAATAACTGCAAACCATCTGTCGAGTATTAATTTAACTACAAGTTGATTGTTGTTCATGTTATTTTTTATACTAAAGTAGCAGTAAAAATGGTAGCGTGAAATTATTTAATCAGCACTTTTTATAAATTCTCCTTTTTCGTTTTTTAAGCTATAGCATGGTTGTGCATTTAAAGAGCCGTAACGCCTCCCGTTTTTTCTTATATAACTCATAAAAGATTTTCCGTTTTCACGCCAGCCATTGCCAATGCTGTCTACACCATTTACATATACAATTTCTTTTAACAGCTTGCCGCTTTCATACCAATCTCTGTAAAGCCCGTTATAGTTGCCGGATAAATAATGATGTTCAAACCTTAGGTTTCCGTTTTGCCACCAGCCTTTGTGTACACTGTCTTTATCTCTGTTATGAAAATATCTTTCTGTTTCTTTTTTACCATCAGGATAAAATGTTTTCAGCCAACCTTCTTCTTTGCCATTATAAAATGTTTGAGAGGATAGTAATTGATGGGTTGGAAAATAGTTTTCAATAGTACCTGAAAACAATTGATTGTTATAATAGTAAATACCGTTTACAAAACGTAATAATGAATCTTGTTGTACAATTTTTTTATTCGGAATACTGATTGCCGATTGTTGTTGAATAACAGAACTGTTGCCTGCATTGAATTTGCAGCCGATAATAAAAAGTGAAAGAATAATAATCAGGTTTCTCATTGTTCTTGCTGCAAGGTTTTTATATCTGCAATTAAGTCTGTTATTTCTAATGGGGAAGTACCTTTATAAACACCGCGAATGCTGCCATGCTTATCAATCAGTAAAACATTTTCTGTGTGTAGAAAATCATTTACGTTTTTCTTCATTCCTAAATCTTCATCTGCAAAATAACTTTGCCTTGCTAATGTATAAATAGCCTCTTTATTACCTGTAAGCAAATGCCATTTATTATTATTAATGTTGAAGTTTATTGCATAGTTTTTTAAAACAGCAACGCTATCAATATCAGGAGTAACGCTATGCGAAAGAATTAAAACAGAAGTATCATCAGCAAATGTTTTTTGTACTGCTAATAAATTAGTAGTTAACTTTTTGCAAATGCCGGGGCAGGATGTAAAGAAAAAATCTGCCACATAAATTTTACCTGCTACATTTTTACTGGAAAAACTATTGCCGGATTGATCAGTAAAATTAAAATAACCAATACTGTGTATTTGTTGCAAAGTATTACTGTTATTGCTTTGCAGCCATTGTGGTTTAAAATCGGCCGTATTGTAATAAGGCAAAAGGTTAGCATTATTTTGTTGCCTGTTGTTGGTAGAACAGGCAACAATAGCAATAGCTGCAAGCAATAACAGTATCTTATGCATTACTGATTATTTTTTGGTGGTGGCGGTGGTTGATTTTTACCATCTTTATTATGTTGAGGAGGCATGGGAGGCCTCATAGTTTTTTCTATTTCTTTATATTTAATGTATTCATCCGCACTTAAAACTTTAGCAATCTTATCGTCTCTTTCTTTTACTAATTTATCTACCTCTTCTTTTTTGCCGGGCGGTGGTGGCGGAGGAGGAGGTGGTGGTGGTTGGTTGCCTTCATTCTTTTTTCTTAACTCATCCATTTTGCTGAAGAAATCTTTGTAAGCTGCTTCAATTTGTTTTTTCTTTTCTGCACTTATAGTTATTTGCTTACTGAGATTTTCATTAACATGTTTTAATCTTTCCTCAATACTTGGTGGCTTAGGCGGTTGTTGCTGCTGAGGAGGGTTTTGTGCTGAAACACTTGCTGCTATTATAACACAGGCAAGTGGTGTAATTATTCTTTTCATGATTGATAGGTTTTAGTTTTTATTGTTGAATAATGAACAGAATGTAAAAGAGTGCGATACTTCGACTTCGCTCAATACAGGCTACACTTATGTTTAATAGCAGTACTAAGCTAAGTACATAAATAGCCCGATGATTTTAAAATAGAGTGGCTACAAACAAATGCAACCACTCTGCACAGATAACACTGGGGGTTAGGGTATTAATTAGTTACAGTACCTGCGGTGCCGTAAAAACCTACACCGTTGATATAAGGTGATTCTGATGTAATATGATAATGATAAATACCACCGGGGTATTCTGTTGTTGCGGCTGTATGACCATGATAAGTATCTAAATCGCTGTTGGTAATGGTTTTACCGTTTTCCTGCGGGCCATACACCGGATAACCATCTAATAAAAAGCCGATTAATGAACTCTTGCCGTTTTTACCGGTAAGATATAATGGCTCAACATGATAATGATAATCGCCGGCTTGTGCAGGGTGACCGCCATATTGATCGAAAGAATTTATTTCTGTAGTTAATGCTACCCTGCCTGCTGCATATTGGTTGAAAATAGGCACACCGTTTAATGCGATACCCATTGGACCCATTGGTGTTTCTGCATGTGCAGATGAAACAGCAGGGCTGATAGGAATTTTGAAAACATAATTCTGTGATGCTATTTTATTGGGGTTCTGGCTCCACGCACTGTTGGTGCCATTATATGCTTCGTATAGAGTGCTTTCCCATTGTGTGTTTTTATAGTAAGGGCTTTTATGATCGGGTAAGCCGTTGCTTTTTAATACCACATAATTACCATCAACATATACTGTTACGGTTGAACTGTATTTTTTATAAACATCGGGTAATGTTGTGGTGGTGGTAGTTGTAGTGGTTGTTGATATGCCATCATCTTTTTTACAGGAAATGCTTAGTGAAGCAATGGCAATGGATGCAAGTGTTATGGGGATGAATATTTTTTTCATATGATGAGTTTTATGAGTTGAATGTGATTGAACAATATTGTAACAGGAGCATCTTTTTAAGAACAATCAATTAATTGTTTAATAATTAGATGCAGTATTGAAAAGAAACCTTCGTTGTAAAGAAAAAATAATTTTATTGAGGTGGGCCGTTTTGCCCCGGCGGTGGCGGAGGTATTTGCTCATCCTGCGGTGGTGGACCATCAGGATGCATTCCGTTTCTTTCTCCGTTTGGCGGCGGGCCTTGCGGTCTGCCTTGTTGTTGGCCCATCATTCCGATTGCTCTTTTAATAACGGTATCAAATTTTTTCTTTTGTTCTTCATTGCACAATGCCCTTACTTTTTTAAAATGTTCAAATGTTTTCATCAGCATTTGAGCATCGGTTTCAGCAGCGGTGGCAGCAGCAGCTTTCAGTTCTTCAGGGGTAACAGTATCTTTCGATAATAAACTAAAAAAAGCTTCTTTACTCAAACGGTTCTGTTTTCTGTTTCCTTTATCATGCTCCCTGTCTTCGGTAATTAATTTTTTATATGCAGCCTGTTGAGTACTGTCTAAGTTTAATTCATGTGTAAGAAACATGAAAAGATTATTGCCATGTTTACCATCGGGCGGCGGTAATCTCTTTTCTCTATTAAACCAATACAACCCAATGGTGCTGATATTAGCCAGCAAGAGCAGCACAATTAAAACACTCATCAGTTTATTTGTAGCAACGTTGTTCATAATAAAAATATTAATAACCGGTGGAGGTATTTAAACCATATTCATTTGCAAAATTCTGAAGGGTAGCAGTATTGTTTTCTGTTGAACTGCCAACACTTGTTTTATTATTTACTGCTGTAAGCATAACAATATTTACAACTAAAAAAAACAATAGTATTGCTAATACCAATGCAGGTCTTCTTAAAGGCAAAACAAAACCTTTCGGTTCTAAATGCTTATCTAATCTTGCATTCATACGCGTAGCAAAAAATGCCGGAGCTTCTGCACGTTGAATATTATCTAAACTATTGATGGTGCTTTCAACTATGTTATGTAAATCTTTTTTCATGCTATGAATAGTATTGTTGTAAAATTTTTCTCAGGTTTTCTTTAGCCCTGTGCATTAATGCTTCTACTGCTTTTACACTGGTTTTTAAAACAGCACTTGCTTCATCGTAACTTAAACCTTCTGTTTTAATTAATACAAAAGCTGCTCTCTGTGTTTCTGGTAATTTTTTTAACGCTTTAAATAAAACTGCTGCCTGTTCTTTTTCTGCTAATGAAACACCGGGATGATAAAAGTCAGTAACAGTTTCTTCTTCCTTATTCAGTCCGAATACACTGGTTATAACAGCAAAACGTTTTTTGGTTTTCTTTTTTCTTTCCGCTTCCAGTGCCTTTGTTACAGCAATTCTGTAAAGCCATGTTGAAAATTTAGAATTGCCTTTAAAACTGTGCAGGCTTTGATACATCTGCAAAAAGACTTCCTGAGCCGTGTCTTCTGCTTCTTCGTGCTGTTGAACAATTCCTAATACGGTATTATAAACAAGATGTTGGTACTGCTCTACAATTTGTGTAAACGCAGCCCTGTTACCTTCTTTGGCAGCCTGTATTATTAATGCTTCGTTCAAAAAAATGTGCTCTGTTGTATTATTAGATGCCGAAACTTACACAAACCTTCGCCTCTTGTAAAAATATTTTCAATCAAATTTACCCGGAATAGTTGCTCAAGTAATTTTTCCTTATAACTTTAAACCATTCAAATAAATAACTACCGCCAATATGAAAAAAGGTTTTATACTCCTTTCTACTCTATTATGTGTCAGCTTTACAATTAACGCACAACAATGGCAAAGCCTCTTTAACGGTAAAGATTTAAAAGGATGGAAGCCGCTAAACGGACATGCTAAATTTGAAGCAGTTAACGGAATGATTGTTGGTACTACTGTTTTAAACGAACCTAATTCTTTCTTAGCAACTGAAAATAATTATGGCGATTTTATTGCAGAAATGGAATTTAAGTTAGATGATATAATGAATAGTGGTATTCAGTTCAGAAGCGAAAGCAAAGAAGATTATAAGAATGGCAGAGTGCATGGTTATCAATATGAAATTGACCCAAGCCCCAGAGCATGGACAGCGGGAATTTATGATGAAGCAAGAAGAGATTGGTTATATCCGATGGATTATAATCCTGTTGTCAAATCTTCTTTTAAACTGCATGAATGGAATAAAGTAAGAATAGAATGTATCGGTACTTCTATAAGAACTTTTTTAAACGGGCAACCGGCAGCAGATTTAGTAGATGATATGACGCCCAAAGGCTTTATTGCATTACAGGTGCATCAGATAAATAAAGCAGAAGAAGTTGGCAGAAAAATTTACTGGAGAAATATCCGCATACAAACAACAAATCTTAAACCTTCACCCATAGCAAATATTTTTACTGTAAACTTATTACCTAATAATATTTCACCACAGGAAAAACAACACGGTATTACTTTATTGTTTGATGGTAAAACAACCAACGGTTGGCATTCCCCCAACAAAACAACTTTTCCTGACAAGGGATGGCAGGTAAAAGACGGAACACTTACTATTGCACAGTCTCAGGCTCCTGGTGCAGGAGGTGGAGATATTTTATCAGATAAAAAATATCATGCATTTATACTTCAGTTTGAATTCAAATTAACAGAAGGTGCTAACAGCGGAGTAAAATATTTTGTATCTGAAAATAAAGGACAACAAACAGTTGGCTTAGAATATCAGATATTAGATGATGAAAAACATCCTGATGCAAAAATGGGTAGTATTGGTAACCGAACATTAGCATCGTTATACGATTTAATTCCATCAGTAAAAGAACCGAGAGCCAGAAGAAAAATCGGCGAATGGAATAGAGGTATGGTAGTTGTTTACCCCGATGGAAAAATTGAACATTTTTTAAACGGATGGAAAATGTTGGAATACCAGCGTGGCACTCAATATTATTATGCCTTGGTAGCAAAAAGTAAATACGCTGATATACCCAATTTCGGAATGGTGAATGAGGGTAGTATTCTGTTGCAGGATCATGGTAATGAAGTTGCCTTCAGAAGTATAAAAATTCAGGAATTAAAATAACTTTCATTCTTTCTTTCAAAATAAAACATATGAAAAAATCACGTCGCTTATTTATTAAGCAAGCTGCTATGACAGCAGGAGCATTGGCAACTTCGCGTATTGCATTTACTGCACAGAGTTATAATAAAATCCTTGGGGCTAACGACCGCGTAAGAGTGGGTGTTGTTGGCTTTTCAGACAGGCACAGAGCTACACATGTGCCCTGCTTTATGAACCATTACAAAGAATTGAATTTTGATTTGGTTGCTGTTTCTGATATATGGAAAAAAAGAAGGGAAGAAGGTGCAGCTTTATGGAAAGAAAAAATGGGTCATGATATTGTTGCCTGCCGTAACAATGAAGAAATGTATGATAAAAAATTAATTGATGCTGTGTTTATAAGTACGGCAGATTTTCAACATGCATTACATACAGTTGAAGCAGTTAAAGCAGGTTGCGATGCTTATGTAGAAAAACCTTTTGCTGAAACGATGGAAGATGCAAGAGCAGCTTTGAAAGCTGTTAAAGCGAGCGACAGAATTGTGCAGATTGGCTCGCAAAGAAGAAGCGGACAAAACTATATAGCCGCTGCAGAATTTATACAAAGCGGCAAGTTTGGCGGTGGAATAAAAATGGTTGAATTAACATGGAATGTAAATCAACCTGGTAGATGGAGAAGACCCAATCTTGTTCCTTTATTAAAAGAAGAAGACACCGATTGGAAGCGTTATTTACTGAACAGACCTTTTGAAAATTTTGATGCAAGAAAGTATTTAGAATTCCGTTTATTCTGGCCTTATTCATCAGGCTTGCCGGGCCAATGGATGAGCCATCAAATTGATACCGTGCATTGGTTTAGCGGTTTGCAGCACCCGAGAAGTGTTGTAGCAAACGGTGGTATTTATGAGTGGAAAGACGGAAGAAAGAACTGGGATAATATTACCGCTGTATTTGATTACGGTAGTGATGATGGCAGCCAGGAATTTCAGGTAATGTTTACATCCAGAATGTTTAATGGTGATGAAAACCCGAGTGAAATTTATTATTCAAATGGCGGTGAATTGAATTTAATTACCAATAAAGTTTCGCCTAAAGGTGGTATGCGTGAAAGAGAAGCGGCAGCAATGGGTCTGAAGGCAAATTTATTACCTGAATTAAGTTTAGCAGAACCTGAAAAAATAATTGCATCTGCTAACACAGGCGGAGATAGATTAACATCTAACCATGTACGCAACTGGATGGAATGCGTAAGAAGCAGAAAGCAACCACATGCACCTGTTGAGGCAGGCTACAGCCATTCTATTGCAACAGTTATGACTAATGCAGCAGTAAGAACAGGAGGTAAAGCCACTTTTAATGAAAAAACACAGGAGGTAATGGTAAACGGAAAAGTGTTTAAGTATTAATAATTTTCTTTAAGTATAAAATAGTCGTCATTTCGAAAGTTTTGCCTGAGAAATCTTAACTAATGTTGCTTAGATTTCTCGTTGGGTACAAACCTAATTTCGAAATGACGATTATTATTTTATTTCACTTCATAATTCAACATGGTAAATAGAGGAATTCCAGTTTCAGTTAAACCCTCAATAACAATACGATAAGTTGATTTTATTTTTTTATTATCAATCACCACTCTTGTTCCGCCATTAGCTGTTATTTCAATATTCGGAACCCAATCCAGCGTTGTAATAAAATTGGTAAGAGCTTCTCCTGTTTTTGGTTGCGGTAAATAAAAATTTCTTGCTTCATAATAGCCGGTTACTTCTGTGCTTATAACTTCTAATTCTGTTTTATCTAAAGCTCCGGGTTTTAATGAAAGATGAATTTGATATACATGCTGACCCGTCATCGCAGAAATAGTATGCGTAATTACTACTTTGCTGATGACATCCATAGTTAATTGATAATAATCAACTCTGTCAAATCTGTCTTCTCTGTTATCTACAAAAAACCTTGGGTAAATTTTTGTACCTCTATCTCCATAAAAAAAGATAGAACTGTTTTCAATATCATCCTGAGCTCCGGGCATTTTATGGTGAATATAATTTTCAAGTGTACCATAGTCTTTCATATCAGCCGCTGTTGGCGTAAATACAGAATCTCTATAACCGAACTTGGTTAAAATATCATCACTTGTTATAATATTTTTATTGTCTTTAGCAGTAACAGTTACACCGGGCAATTCTTTCAATTCATCATCTTTTATTTTATTCATCGCAGTTAAACGTTCAGCAGCTTTTTGCTGAAAGGTTTGAAAAGCAATAGTTGTATCGGCAATAGTAGTAAAAGCACTTGCGGGTAAAGTATTTTTAAAAAGTGTATCCATTGTTATTACACCACCTTTATTACCCTTGCCATCTTTAGAAACTAATTTAATGGTTTGTGTGCCGAATAATTTTACTCCATCTATGTAATACTTTCCGGCAGAATCTGTTTTAGTAAATAACAGTTTATCACCTTTAGCTTGCGGAGCAAATAAAGTGATATTCATGTCTTTTAAAGGCTTATCAGAAAATGTTCTTTTAACTGAACCCGAAATAGTAATACCGGGCTCAGGTAAGTATTTTATTTTAATGCCTTCCTGTGCAAGTTTTGTCCATACAAATTCACGCCAGCCCTGTGTTAAAAGCAATAAGTCTAATTGTTGTAAACGATTGGGGTTTTTCTCATTAAAATAATTATCAGCATTTTCAATATTGCCTTTTAATTCTGATTGAAGTAATAAATAATTAACAATATTGGTTGAAGAAACAGGAACTACTCCTGCATCAACAACTGCCATTGAAAGGTTTGATTTTATTGGCGTTCCTGTATTATTAGTTACATTAATATTTACTGCTGTTCTTTCATCAGTTGAAAAAATATTCTTACTTATTTGGGCAGAAAGTGTAACAGTTGTTTCCTTTTCTATATAAACCAAACGTTCACTGTTAGGTCTTAATTTTTCATCATATAAGGTTAGTACGGCAATGCCTTGAGGAAATACATTTTTCGGAATTTTAATTGTTGCCTCAGTGCTTGTAAGTCTTATGCTATCCTGAAAATATGTTTTGCCTGCATGTCTTCCGCCAATAGTAAATAAAGTAGAAGGATGCGATGTTAAAGTTGTTTTGTTGGTTTTTATGGTGGCAAGTAAAACACTACTGTCAATGCTTGTTGTAACAGATAAAACAAAACCTTTTTCCATTGCAATTGGTAAGTCTGCATTTATGGTCTTACCATTACAGGTTGCTTTAACGTCATAGTTTTCATCAGGCTCGGCAGTAAACGAAAAAGACCCCATACCTAAATAAGAACTCTTGAAAGAAGCTACAGCTTTGCCTTTCGAATTAATAATAGTTCCTTCACAACTAATTCCTTTGCCGTTAGCATCTTCTGCTTTAAAAGCAATGATGTTATTAATGCCTGCAATAATAGAACCTCCTTCAGGAAAGAATTGAAGTCTGTTTTCTGTTGCAGAAGAAACTGTTACGGACTTAGTATTTTTATTGTTAGTAACAGTATTTTTATTATTGCTTTTACTTGCAGGTGTATTATTAAACCTACCTACTTTAATAATTTTTTCAAACAAAAAATTACTACCAAAGTTTCGCATCCAATTAGTGTAAGCTCTTATTTTATAAGTACCTTCTGAGAGTGTATCACTTAATCTGAAATCTCCGTTACCTTTTCCATCAGTTAAACTGATAATCTGCTTATTTAAAATGGTTGCATCTGAAGCAATTATTTCAACATATAAATTACCGCTTGTTGAAGTAGGGTTATTACTTATAGCATTTACTAAATAAGCTTTATACCAGATATCTTCTCCTGCTGTATAATATTCTCTGTCAGTTTGCAGATAAACCTTTTCAAAAAACATTTTAAAGTTTCCTATTGGTTGTTGGCTGTACACTCTGGGTGTAATTAAAACTAATATATTAATTAATGCTGTTAAAATAATAGTAAATTTTTTATTCATACGTTGTATTTAAAAATTAACAGCAGCGAGGGATAAATAAATCAATAACGATTGTGCAATATTATACTGAGTGATTGAAAATTTAGTAATGAATATTTTTTTATAGCTCTGTAATTAACAGGATACAACAGGATAGTTGCTCTATATATCGTGTTTAAAATTGTTGAAATTTCAGAAAAGATTCTATACACTTTTTCTGATGACCATTAACCAAAACGATTGCCATGCCGGCTAAGAAAACTAAGTTTTTTTTGCAACTCTTAAAGGTACCTCTTTCTCAACAAGTAATTGCTTGTAACCTTATTTTCTGCTGTATTGCAATTCCGCAAACATTATTGTTAATCAATATCATCCGATAAATAAAATAAATATGACGGCTGCCAGTAAACGATTGAATGTTGCCCTGATTTTAATTTTCATTTTTACAATTATTTCAGGATGTCGTAAAAAAGCTTTTGATGATTATTACGGAAGACCATCAACGCTTGCACAACCTATTTATCAGATACTGCAATCAAAAGGCAACTTTACCAACATGCTGGCCTGTATTGATAAAGCAGGTTATAAAGATATTTTAAGTGCAGCAGGATACTGGACTTTATTTGCACCAAACGATTCTGCTTTTAAAGTGTACTTAACAGCAAGCGGTTTAGGAAGTATTGATAAAATGGATTCAACAACTGCTCAGAAAATTGTTACTTATTCTTTAGTATATAATGCTTTTACAAAAGCACAGCTTACAGATTATCAGGCAAATACCGGCTGGGTAAGCAATAGCGGCTTCAGAAGAAGAACAGCATACTATCAAGGTTTTTATAATGATACTGCATTTGGTACTGCAACACAAATAAAAGCATTAGCCTCTAACAGAAACAACAGTTTTTTATTCGGAGATAATAATAATAAATACATCACTTATTTCGGTGCCAATTATATGACTGCTAAAGGTCTTTCGGCTACAGATTATAATTATTTCTATCCATCTTCAACTTATACAGGTTTTAATGTTGGGGCAGGAAGTATTGTAAATGCAGATATAGTTGCTGAAAACGGTTATATACATGAAGTAAGTTCTGTTAATCTTCCGGCACCAAGTATAGACCAGTATTTAAGAACCAATGCTAATTATTCTGAATTCAAAAAAATTCTTGATAAGTACATGGTTTCATTTGTACCTAATACAAGTGCAACGGATCGTTATAAATTATTAACCGGAAAATCAGACAATGTTTATATCAAACAATTCAATCCTGCACTTTCATTTTCTATTAATAATGAAAACTTTTTAAAAGCTGCAGATAATGATGGACAGACAGGCTGCTACTCAATGTTAGTACCACGTAATGATGTATTAACAGATTATGTAAATACGGTTATTCTTGAAAATTATACTTCTTTAGATGCGGTTCCCACTTCTGTAATTACTGATTTTGTAAATGCACAAATGTGGCCTCAACCGCTTTGGCCAAGCAAGTTTCCTAACACAACTAATTCTCAGGGAGAGCCGCCAACCATCAATGCTGCAAGCAATATTATAGATAGGCAGGTTTTAAGTAATGGTTTTTTTTATGGTACTAATAAAGTACAGGAGCCGAATGTTTTCAGAACTGTTTACGGAAGATCTTATTTAGATCCTAAGTATTTATTAATGACAAGGGCTTTAGATGCAAACTATCGCTACACAATTACAATCCCCTCTTTAAAATATACAGTAATTATGATGAGTGATGCTGTAGTGAGACAAAGAGGTTACGATTACAGCACAGTACAAAGTGCATGGTCTTATACAACACCCGGTGTATCCGGTGCAACAACAACTTACGGCTCTACACCTAATAATAATTTACAAAGAATTTTAGCTACGCATATTGTACCTACACCAAACGGTGAGTTAGATAATTTATCAGGCACTGGTATTATAGAAACTTTAGGAGGTGAGTATATAAAATGGAATAACGGAAAATTTATTTCTGCAGGTTCTATAGATAGTAACTATACAGTTAATACTTCAGCAACCAAAACTTCTTTTAACGGTAGAGTTTATTATGCAGATAACCTATTAACCTACAGCGTAAAAACTTTAGGAACTAACATTAAAGCATTAGGTGGCACTTCCGCAGCTACTTCTCAATTCTATAATTTCTGGCAATACCTTTCTAACTCACCTTTATACAATGCAACAACAGGTGATATATTAGGTGTTTCTGTTGGTGTTTTTTATACTGCATTTATTCCTAATAATGCTGCTGTACAAGCTGCCGTTAATGCAGGCTTATTACCTACTACAGGTGTTGTTGTCGGAGGTAATAAAACACCAAATTTTGCTCCAACCACAACTGCAGACCAAACATTGGTTAGAGATTTTATTCTGTATCATCTATTAAATAAAACAACCGTAGTTCCTGATGGTAAGAAGCAAGGTGCCTATGAATCTTTATATAAAAAAGCCAATGGAGACCCGGGTACTTTTGTTGTTAGCTCTACGCCGGGTGCTATGCAGGTTAAAGATGCTTTTGGCAGAACAGCCAATGTGGTGGTAGCAAGCAGTAATAACCTTGCAGACAGATGTGTTATTCATCTTATTGATAACTACTTACAGTATAACCCGAATTAATAAACACAAATTCTTAACGCTAACAATAACACATTATAACGATATATTGATATGAAAAAAATATTTGTAAAATTAATTTGGCTGCTTGCTCTGCTAATCAGTTTTAATACTGTTGTATCAGCACAGGATGCTGCCCCGGCAGTTATTATAAGAGGTAAGGTAACCGATAAGAAAGATAAGTCACCTATAGTGCATGTATCTGTTGCAGAAACAGATAAAGATGGCCGTATAATAAAAGGAACCACTACAGATATAGATGGCAATTTTGCAATAAAAATTTCTGACCCTAAAAACAAAATTGTATTCTCTTACATTGGTTACAAAACAATAGAAGAAGATATAAAAGGAAGAACAACCATTAATATTATTTTAGAACAGGGTTCAAAAGATATTGATGAAGTAATTGTGGTTGCAGGCAAAAAAACAGATAACGGAAACTTATCAGTTAATGATAAAGATTTAACCATTGCTTCTTCAAAAATTGCTGCGAAAGATTTAGAAGAAATGGCATCTGCTTCAATTGATCAGGCATTACAGGGCCGTATGGCAGGTGTTGATATTACAGCTTCTTCAGGAGATCCCGGTGCAGGTATGTCAATCCGTATTCGCGGCACATCTTCTATTAATGCAGCAACTAATCCTTTAATTGTAGTTGATGGTATGCCTTACGAAACAAGCATTCCGTCAGACTTTAACTTTGGTACAGCAGATGATCAGGGTTATGCACAGTTATTAAATATTGCACCTTCAGATATTAAAGAAATTGTTGTTTTGAAAGATGCAGCAGCAACAGCAATGTGGGGTTCGCGTGCTGCAAACGGTGTTTTATTAATAACAACAAAAAGAGGTATTGTAGGAAAACCGGTGCTTACTTATACCTTTCAGGGTATTCTTCAAAAACAACCCAGTTCCATTCCTTTATTAAATGGTAATCAATATTCAAACTTAATTCCTGAAGAATATATGAATGCCACAGGAACACCGTTGAATACTTTAAACGTAAAAGAATTTGCTTACGACCCGAGTGACCCTTATAATTATTACAACTACAGTCAGAACACAGATTGGTTAGGTGCTATAACACAATTAGGCTTTGCTCAAAACCATAATGTATCATTAACAGGTGGCGGGCAAAAAGCAAGATATTTCAGTTCATTAGGGTATTATACCAATTCAGGTACAACTATCGGCACAAGTTTAATGCGTGTTAATGCACGTATTAACTTAGATTATATTGTTTCTGAAAGAATAAGATTCGCTACTGATATTGCTTATACTTTTTCAGATAATCCAAAGAGTTATTATCCGGGTTCAGCAGCTCAGGAAATTCGTAATGTGGCATTAAACAAAATGCCTAACATGAGTATTTATGAATACAATGAGCAAGGTATTATGACGCCGAATTATTTTTCCCCGGCAGCTAATATACAAGGTCAATATCCTGCGACTTACAACCCTGTTGCTATGGCAAATACAGCTAAGAACAGGGTTATAAGCAACCGTGTTACGCCTCACTTCAATTTACAATATGAAATTATTCCTCATATTTTAACTGCAAGAACAGATATTCAGTTTGATATTAATAGCACAAAAAGTAACAGCTTTTTACCGCAGATTGCAACAGGAAGACCGGTAACAGAAACAAGTGTAAACAGAGCCTATAACGGAGATGTTGATGCTTTTAATGTTGTTACTAAAACTAATTTAATTTTCAATCCAAGACTTCCTGAAAAACATACATTAACCTCTGTATTATCTATTCAAACATCAGATGTTAAAACAGTATCTAATCAGGTATTAACTTCTAATACAGCATCTTCCTTATTACAAGACCCTACCGCTCCTTCACGCACACAAAATACAGATTTGAACGTAGCAGCAGGTTATGCTCAAACAAGAAGTGTAGGTGCATTAATCAATGCCCAATATGCTTACTTACAACGTTATATTATAAATGTTGGTTTAAGAGGAGATGGTAATTCAAGATTCGGTCCATCAACACGCTATGGTTTATTCCCTTCTGTTTCTACACGTTGGAGAATCAGTGATGAGAAATTTATGAAAGACTTTAAGTTTATTAATGATTTAAGCTTCAGAGCCAGCTACGGGCAAAGCGGTAACACTCCCCGTAACGATTACAGTTTTTATAATAACTACTCCAATTTCGGATGGAGCTATCAAGGGCAAGCAGGTGTGTATCCCTCATCAATTGAATTAAGTAATTTAAGATGGGAAGTTATACACGGCACCAATCTTGGTTTAAACTTCATTGCGTTTAAAAATAAAATCAATATAGACTTTAACGTATATCGCAACCGTACTAAAAACTTATTATTCTATGGTTTGCAGATACCAACATTTACCGGATATTCTTCTGTTGATATGAATGTGGGAACATTAGATAACCAGGGTTGGGAATTGAATATCATCAGCACACCTGTAAAAACTAAAAACTGGGTGGTTGATTTCAATTTTAATATTGCACAGAATCAAAATATAATTCGAGAAATATCTCCTTATTATCCCAAACAAAATGTTACAGCTTTAACTGCTAATGGTCAATATCAGGCATTCCTTCAAATAAATAATCCATTCGGTGCTATTTACGGTTACAGATATAAAGGTGTTTATGCAGATAAAAATTCAACCATTGCAAAAGATGAAAAAGGAGCACCGATTATCGGTCCTAACGGTCAGGCTGTTTATATGCGTTTCAATTACCCTACAACAAATTATTTATTTCAACCGGGAGACGCTATGTATGAAGACATTAATCATGATGGTAATATAGATTATAAAGATGTTGTATATCTCGGCAACAGCAATCCTAAGTTTACAGGAGGCTTTGGCCCAACCATTACTTTCAAAAAGAATTTAAAAATCAGTGCATTCTTTAACTACAGAATTGGCAGTCAGATTATAAACGGAACTAAAATGACAACCACCAATATGTATGGCTTTAATAACCAGAGCACAGCAGTTTTAAGAAGATGGAGAAACCCTGGTGATGTTACCGATATACCGAGAGCCATGTATAACACAGGTTATAACTGGTTAGGAAGCGACAGATATGTAGAAGATAATTCATTCTTACGTTTTCGTACTATTACCATTAGATACACTTTTGATAATAAACTTATTAAGAAGTTAAAGTTAAAAAGCTTCAGCACCTACTTCACAGCAGAAAACTTAGCAACGTTTACAAAATATACAGGTCAGGACCCTGAAGTAGCACCAAGAGGTGTTACAGGACCGTTTACCATTGTTACAGATGTTTCAACAACACCACCTGTATTACAATTTACATTAGGTATAACAACATCATTTTAATTAAAACTGAATTTTTATAAACTAAGTAAGATGAAGAAAAAACTGTTATATATCGTTCTTGTTTCAGCCACAATAATTACAGGTACTTCCTGTAATAAATGGCTGACATTGCAACCGCAGGATGGTATTACCCGCCAGGAATTCTGGGAAACAAAAGAACAAATCCAATCTGCTGTAACAGGATGCTATGCTTCTTTATTGGCAGACCCCGCAGGAACAGATAGGCCTTTACCGGAATACATGTTTTTATGGGGAGAACTAAGAAGCGATATGATTACCGGTGGCTTTGGTGTTACCAATGATGAAAATGATTTGATGACAGCGAATGTATTACCCACCAATACATTAGCCAAGTGGAGTGCTGTTTATAAAACAATTAATTACTGTAATACAGTTGTTGATTTTGCACCGCAGGTTTTAAATAATGATAATACTTTAACACAAACACAATTAAATGCATGGCTGGCAGAAGTAAGAGCTATGAGGGCATGGTTATACTTCTATCTTGTACGTACGTTTAGAGATGTACCGCTTAAATTAAAATCAACATCAAGCGATTTAGACTTACAACAGTTAGCTAAAACTTCCGGGGATAGTGTTTTAATGCAGATAAATGCAGACTTAGCTTATGCAGACAGCAATATTGTTTTTTCTTATGGGGCATCTGCAACAGATAAGGGAAGAATAACCAAGTACACTGTAAAAGCGATGCAGGCAGATGTGTTTTTGTGGCAGGATAAATACACTGAAGCAGCAGCAGCTTGTGACTTTGTTATTAACTCAGGAAAGTTTGGATTGATTAAAGGAGATGGTGGTTGGTTCAACACTTTATACTACACCGGTAATTCAAACGAATCCATTTTTGAATTACAGTACGATGCTCAGAGGCTCAATAGTTTTTACACCATGTTTGCTACCAATAAGCAAAGATTTATTGCTACCAATTATGTAATGGATCAGGTATATACCATTGATTTAACAAACGATCAAAATTATGATATACGCGGGCAGGGCGGGGCAGTAAGAACAAGCGATAATTTAATCTGGAAATATGTTGGTTTCAACTATCCTTCTTTACGCACACAGGATATTTCTTATGCTCATTGGTTTGTTTACAGATATGCGGACATTTTATTAATGAAAGCAGAAGCCTTGATTCAACTAAACAGAGGTTCAGAAGCTCTTGCTTATATATATCAGGTACGTAAAAGGGCTAATGCTTTAGTTGCTACCGATTTAAACCCATCACCTGCAGATAAAAACGGGTTAACAGATTTCTTAATTGCAGAACGTGCAAGAGAGTTTGCTTTTGAAGGTAAAAGATGGTTTGATGTATTACGTAATTCAAAACGTAACAGTTTTGAACGCATTGATATTTTGATAAACATGACTGCGAGAGCTGTATTGGGACCCAGACAGCAATCTGCCATCAATAAATACAAAAACCCTGACGCATTGTATTTGCCGATTTATTATACCGAATTATTATCAGACCCTAACCTGATTCAAAATCCATATTATAAATAATTAAATTCTGTTGTATGAAGTTGTTCTCAAAAATTATTGGTTTGGTTACAATAAGCGGTATGTTAATGCTTGGTGTAACAAGCTGTAAAAAGCAACAATATCAAATACTCACTACCAGTGATGTGAATATTGTTGACTATTTACGCAGGTATCCTGACCAATTTTCAGAGTATGTAAAAGTGTTAGACAGAACTAATATCAGTCCTTTTTTAAATGCATACGGTGCATATACCTGTTTTGCACCTACTAACGATGCTTTTAAACAGTATTTAAAAGACGCCGGTAAGTCATCAACAGATGATATTGATACTGCAACACTTAAAAATATTTTAAAGTATCATTTAATTAACGATACTATCCGTACAACGGCTTTTACTGATGGTAAGTTATATGCACCAACAATGCAGGGGCAATATTTAACCACATCAGTAAACACTTCAGGTACTACTATTATTAACAGATTAGCTGCTTTAACTCAGGCAAACGTAGTAACAGGCAATGGTTATATTCATGTAGTAAACCGCGTTTTACTTCCTTCTTCTTTAACAGTTGCTAAAACAGTTGAAAGTAATTCCAGATACTCCATTTTTACGCAGGCATTAAAAGCAACCGGTTGGTACGATTCATTAAATATTGCTAATAATCCTGATACAACGAGAAGATGGAGAACGCTTATAGCACAGTCTGATTCTGTATATAATGCAATAGGTATTACCAGTTATGCAGCATTAAAAGCTAAGTATAATAATACAGGTAATCCTTTAAACCCCGCAGATAGCTTAAACATTTATGTTGCCTATCATATTTTGCCCGGTGTTAAGTACGTGGCAGATATAGTAGCGTTTCAATCGCATGTTACTATGGTAGATGCACAGGTTATTACGGTAACATTAGATGGTCAGTCTGTTTTATTAAATCAGGCAACATTTAACGGTGTATTTGAGGCCGGTGTACCGATGAGCAGATACTACAGCGATGTTTCATGTAACAATGGTGTTGTAAATGAAGTATCAGGAAATATCCTGGCGAAGAAAAGAGACCCGTTCAGAGTAGACTTTGATATTGCTGCACAACCGGAAATTATTAAACTACCCTCTTTATATCATAGTAAAACAGCAAAGAGCCAAACATTCGCTTACGGTCAGTTAAGTGAAGTTACCTGGCAAAATACAAGCTCTACTCCTGCCTATTCTTCTGAAGGTGCTACATCATCAAACTTCTATTGGTGGGATGATCATTTCGATTGGAATATGCGTTTTGGCAACCCCGCCGCCAATAACTGGATAGAATTTAAAACACCGTTGATTGTGAAAGGTACTTATAAGGTTTGGGTAATGTGTCGTGCATCAAGCAATGGGCAATATGTACAAGCTTCAGTAGATGGAGTGCCGTTATCAAGATTATTGAATTTTGTTACCCGTTTCGATGCTTCCTTATCAGGCTCAACATTAGAAGCAGTGGGGTATAAAAGATATGCTGCAGACCAACCAACGACAACAACTAATAACTGGGGTATGCTGGCAGGGGCTGTAACCATTAACAGTACAGACAGGCATACCATACGCTTTACTTGTGTAAAAGACCAAGGAAGTACTGCTAATAATTTAACAACTGTAGATTTTGTGCAGTTTATTCCCATAGATTTTGACCAGCAAAGACCATTGTATAAACGAGACGGAACCATTGTGCCATAATAAATATGCCAAATAACAAAAAAGAGAATGCCGAAAATCTTTACAAAAGAGTAGGCATAAAAAAAACTATTATAGAATGAAAAAGATTGTTTTTTTATTAGGGTTTGTTTTTGTATTTGTTTTTACAGTAAAAGCACAAACTTTTGACTATGTCAATCAATATGTATATGCAAATACAGATAATAAATATGATATCTATACTACATGGCAAAATGATTATTATGGGACTGATTTTGAAATTCATTGTTGGTTTACTTCAAATGGCACTTTCTCATATGACATAGTTGTTTACCCTAATGTATTTGGTGCAGAAACTGGAGGAGCATATAATGAATTCTTTATTGATTTGTATGATGAAGATGCTAACGTTGATTATTCAGATAGTAAGAGTGAACCTGGTGTTAATACTTATAGTGAAACTTTAGCTGGAACTTTTAATGTTGGAACACCATCAACATCTCATAGTTTTTTATTCAATATCGGATTCTTAAGTGCTAATGGGAAGTATGGTGGTTATAATGGTCAAGTAATCGTTCATTGGTAATATTTCATATAGTAAAAAATAAATTAACTAAAATCTTGCAAATGTTCTTTAGAAAAAGAAATATAGTTATTGGCTTATTATTTACAGCAGTTGTTATTTCAGCATGTAAAAAAGCTTTCAACGATGCTAACAGTACCAACGATTCTAACTTAACAGTTAATCTTTATCAGGCAATTCAGCAAAATAATGGTACTGCAATTTTTGCCTCATTGCTTATAAAGTCAGGCTATGCTACTTTATTGGCAAGTGGCACTAAATCATATACCGTTTGGGTGCCTACCGATGCTGCGTTGGCATCTTTGCCTTCAACAATTCTTAACGATACTGCTTTGTTAAGAAAATTTGTAGGCAACCATATTGCTAATGGTACTTACAATGCTGGTAGTGTAACACTTCAACGCATTCCCATGTTAAACGGCAAATATAATAACATGATTGCCGGTGGTATAGACTCAGCAAACTTTACTGCTTCTAATAAATATGCATCAAACGGAGTATGGCATATTATTGATAAGTATATTCCTGCAAGAGATAATTGCTGGGAATGGATTAATAACAGTACCAATACAGCAAACAGTAAAGCATTATTACAATTCTTAAACTATAATTTCTTCGATTCAACTCTGGCTACGCAAACGGGTGTTGACCCCAATACCGGTGCTCCTATTTATAAAGCAGGAACAGGTATTGTTGTAAAAAATAAATTTTTAGTAGATGGCGTGAATATAAATGATGAGAGCACTGAATATACTTTTTTGGTGTTAGACGATGGTTCTTTTACAACTGAGTATAATAAATTATCTCCCTGGTTTAAAACAGGAAGTACAGATAGTACCAAAACCTTAACAGGCTTTTGGTTGTATAAAGATTTAGCAGTTAAAGGTTCTTATGCTGCTTCGGCTTTACCTGATACATTATTATCTCAGTTTGGTGTAAAAGTGCCGGTTGATAAATCTAAAATTACTGCATCATACAAAACAAGTAATGGCTGGGTGCATGTAATGAGCCAGGTAAACTTCAACTTAAACTATAAATTTCCGCCCATTATTCTGGAAGGAGAAAACCCGAGTGGTTTTGCAGCAGACAGAACTGCCAATGCTTTATACAGAATTCGGATTAATCCTAATACAGGGGCTACTTTCAAAGATTTATTAATGCAGAATTATGGATACGCAGGTTACTGGATAAGATACCTTGCCAAAGGTTTAAACTCCATGCGTTATAATGCTTACTGGGTTTCTGTAAATGATGTTCAAACTACACCATTGTGGACGCAAAAGTTATGTATAGATAGTGCCAACAACCCAACAACATTTACTTATGTAACTGTGCCGTATCAAAACTATAATGAAGTTTCGTTAGGGCAGTTTACCATAGCTAATTACAGAAATGTAAACCTGTTTGTTGTTGGTGCAAATACATCATCAACATCAGGCGGAAGCGTTTCAATAGATGTTGACTATATAAAACTTGTTCCGGCATTTTAAAAATTACCAATACATATTAAGACTACCATACAAACTAACATGCAAGTGCCTAAAAAAATAGCTAAAAGTATAATACTGGCTGCGGCTGTATTTGCTTCTGTACATTCATTTGCTCAGGATGCTGCGAAAAAAGATGCTGCAACTAAAAAAGCTGTTGGCAATTTATTGGCAACAGGTGTAATTAAAGATGCTGCAACAGGTAAACCATTATCTGCTGTTAGTGTTTCTGTTGAAGATTTTTCTGCAGCATTAACTGATGATAAAGGAAACTTTTCAATTAAAGTACCTAATTATAATGCTACATTAATTATCAGCGGGCAAGGTTTTCAGTCAAAAGAAATTCCGCTTCGCGGTCAAAAGCAAATAACCACTTCTTTATATGAAGAGAGTTATAATTCAATTTATGATGAAGTGCAATTACCCTTCGGAGCTAAAGCCGGTAATAAAACCGTACAATCTGTAACTTCTGTAAATGTTGATGGTAACTGGGGAAGAAACGGAGAAACGCCTGATGGCTTTTTACAAGGTAAAGTGGCCGGCTTAAATGCCACCATGCGGTCAGGTACATTAAATGCAGGAGCTTATTTATCGCTTCGCGGAATGAATTCTTTATATACAACCAACCAGCCTTTAATAATTGTTGATGGTGCTATTTACGATTATAATGATTATGGTACTTCAGTAATTGGTAATCATTATACCAATGCTTTGGCAATGATTGATGTGAAGGATATCGAAAACATTACTGTGATAAAAGATGCTTCTTCAACTTATGGCACCAAAGGTGCAAACGGAGCTATCATCATCACAACTATTCATGCAAAGGATTTAGCTACTAAAATTGATTTTGCTGCATATACAGGTATAAACTCAGCTCCTGAAAATCTTCCGGTAATGAAGTCGGGAGATTACAGAAATTTTCTTTCAGATGTTTTAAAATCAAGAGGTTGGACAGATGCACAAATACAGGCACAACCTTATATGAATGATAATACTTCAAACCCTGAATATTATCGTTATCACAATGAAACAGATTGGCAAAAAAAGGTATTAGCCAACAGTACTACCAGTAATTTTTATTTGAAAGTTACCGGTGGAGATAATATTGCCAAATATGCACTATCGTTGGGTTATTTAAAAGGTGCAGGTATTACAAAAGGTACCAACCTTAATAAATACAATGTTCGTTTTAATGGTGATTTGAATATCAGTAAAAGACTGACAGTTAATACCAATTTATCTTTTACTTATTATGAACATTTCCTGCAGGACCAGGGCATAGCTCCTAAAACAAATCCCATTTATTTGGCTTTAACCAAAGCTCCTTTTTTACCAACCAATGTTATTGATAATGCCGGAAATGTTTCTCCAAACCTTGCAGATGTAGATACATTCGGCATAAGCAATCCAAGTGCAGTTATTGCCAACCTGATTGATAATACAAAAGCTTATCGCTTTTACGGAACTATTAATTTTAAATATCAGCTAAGCCGATATATAACTTTAGGAACAATAGTAGGAATTACGTATGATAAGGTACGTGAACAACGTTTTGTACCGAGAAAAGGTGTTACAGACGATACATTAGCAAATGCTATTGCATACAGCCGTTTAGCAGGTAACCAAAAAAATATAAACAATCTTTATAATGATACTTATATAGATTTTACCAAAAAATTGAATGCAGATAATAAACTCAGCATGAGAGCAGGCTTACGTTATTTAAACGGAAGCTACGAGCAATACCTTGCTTTAGGTTATAACTCTGCAACAGATGATTTTATAAGTGTAGGAACAGGTCAGGCTGCTTTACGTAAAGTTGGTGGCGACTTGGGTAAATACACATGGATTAATAGTTATGCTGCAATTGACTATGCATTAAAGAATAAATACTTCTTCTCTTTTAACGCAGCAATGGATGGCTCTTCACGCTTTGCACCAAATGCAACACAAGGTGTAAAAATAGGCGGAAACAGTTATGCATTATTACCTTCAATTGCAGGGGCATGGTTAATTTCTTCTGAAAACTTTATGAAGCAATTAAAGTTTGTTGATGTATTTAAACTGCGTGCAAGTATTGGTAAAACAGGTAACGACGATATTGGTAATTATACTTATCGCCAATCATATGTTTCTCAAAATTTATTAGGTGTACAGGGCTTGGTAAGAGGTAATGTAAGTAACCCTTATTTTCAGTGGGAAGCAAATACCAAGTTTAATATCGGAACAGATATTACTTTATTTAAAGAACGTTTAAGCTTAAGCTTTGATTACTTTAATAACAAAACAGAAAAGATGGTATTGTACGAAGCATTGCCTGCAGCAACAGGTTTTGACTATGCAGTTACCAATAATGGTGCAATGAAAACATCCGGTTTAGAATTAAGTGTAAATGCAAGAATTATTAATAAAAGTAAATTAAAGTGGGATGTTGGTGTTTTATTAGCAACCTATAAAAACAGAATTACATCATTGCCTGCTGCTATTGTTACAAAAAGTGGCGGAGCAACACTATTATCTTCTGTAGGTGGCGTTGGTGCTGTATTCTACGGTTACAAAACAGCCGGTGTTTATACATCTGATGCAGTTGCAGCAGCCGATGGTTTAACAAAAAGGCAAAGTGATGCAACTTATGCTTCTTTTAAAGGAGGAGATATAAAATTTATTGATGTTAACGGAGATAAAATTATTGATGACAGAGACAGGCAATATATCGGTAATCCAAACCCTGATTATACAGGAGCCATTACAACCAAACTTTCTTACAAAGCTTTCTCATTAGAAGCTTTGTTTACATTCAGTAAAGGCAATCAGATTTATAATGGTGTAAGAGCAGCTTTAGAATCACAATCAAGTGCTGCTAACCAGTTATTAAGTGTAAATAACAGATGGAGAGCTCAAGGCCAGTTTGCTACAATGCCTAAAGCAAGTTGGGGAGACCCGATGGGTAACAGCAGTTTCTCTGATAGATGGATTGAAGATGGTTCTTTCTTCCGTATGAAATTAATTACAGCTAATTATAATATACCTATGAAGAAAGGATTGATTAAATACCTTACTGTTTACTTAACAGGCAATAATTTATTTACCATTACTAAATACAGAGGTTACGACCCTGAAGTATACGGTTCAGAAAACATTTTTGCAAGAGGTGTTGATACAGGTATGGAACCTCAATTCAAATCTATCATTACCGGCGTAAGAATCGGCTTATAAAATTTAAAAATTCGTTTAATATATAATTATGAAAATGATTGCTTTTAAGAAGAAAACTGTGAGAAATATCTGGCTGATGGCTGCATTTTCTTTGGCTGCATCATCTTGTAAAAAGTTGTTGGATAAACAACCTGAAACATTTCTTACAACCACTCAAATGTATAGAAATGTGTACGATGCAGATGCTGCTGTTATTGGTGTGTATGGAAAGTTAATGGGTCTTGCCAAACAATATATTGTATTGAATGAACTGCGTGCAGATTTAATGCAGGTTACTGATAATGCAGATGCAGATTTGCGAGAAATTAGCAGCCACACGGTAAGTGCAACAAACCCTTATGCAAACCCACGCCCTTTTTATGCAGTAATTAATGATTGTAATGATGTATTGAAGAATTTAAAAATAATGGTAGCTGCCAATAAAATTAAACAGGCAGAGTTCGACCAACGCTATTCAGATATTGGTTGCTTACGCTCATGGTTGTATTTGCAGGTTGGTATTCATTGGGGCAATATTCCTTATGTTACAGACCCGTTAGAAACTATCGATGCAGTAAAAGATGCTTCTAAATTTCCAATCATTCCATTTAATCAGTTAATAGATTCTTTAATAAATTTTACTAATACATTGCCCTATCAACAACCTTACCCGATGGGCGCAAGTATTAATACAGGGTTAATGACCAACTTTGATGGTTACAGTACACGCCGTTTCTTTATTGATAAGTTTGCTTTATTGGGAGATTTGAATTTATGGAAAGGTAATTATACGGCAGCTGCAACTTATTACAGAAAATTAATGGAGCCTGTTAATAATGGGTACGATACAGATAATGCCAACAGTTTATATAGTATTGGCGGGTTGCAATATTATGACCAGTTTAAACAGCCATTTGCAAGTGTTACAGATAATAATGATTTATGTATCGGTTACATTCGATTTAAAGAATCTGATATTAACTCGTTTATTGATAACAACACACAGGGTTGGCGTTCTATGTTTGTGAGAAGTCAGGATGCTAACTGGCAAAAGCAATGGGTTTGGGAATTACCTTTTAATAACAACTTCGCTCCTGAAAACCCTTTCATCAACTTATTTTCAAACAGAGGCGGAAGCTATTTAGTAAAGCCTTCTAAACAGGCAATAGATAATTGGAACAGCCAAACGCAAACAAACGGTTTTCCTTTTGATGGTAGAGGTTCCTTAACATACCGAACTTTTGACGGTCAACCTGTAATCTGCAAATACCTTTACAGCTATTTAGACGGAACCACTTTTTTGCCTGCTAACTTATTACAAAAAAATGGTAACTGGTTTTTAAACAGAGCAGCTAATGTTCATTTAAAATTTGCAGAGGCTGCAAACAGAGATGGAAGAAGGAAATTAGCATATGGCTTTTTAAACATTGGTATCAGCGGAACATTTGCGGGACCTTTAGGAACTGCCACAACTAACGATCAGACAAATTATGAGAATACTTTATACGAATCTTTTCCGTATAATTTTGATGCCCGCTATGGAGATGCTCCAAGATTCAGAGCAGACTGGTATAAAAATACCGGTATAAGAGGTACTGCCAGATTGAATGCTGCCCCTGTATCAGGAGACAGCACATTATCAATCGAGAACTCAATTCTTACAGAAGGTGCATTAGAGCTGGCTTATGAAGGAGAGCGTTGGCCTGACTTAGTTCGCATTGCAATAAGAAGAAATGATAACTCAATTGTTGCTAACGCAATATTTAATAAACTTAGTAAAGATGGCTTTGCTAATGCAGCAGCTATTCAGGCTAAATTAATGGATAGAAAAAACTGGTACTTACCTTTTCAATTCTGATAACCTGAGTGATATTGAAAAGTATCTTTCGTAGACAAGTTAGAACAGGGCAACTGAAAAGTTGCCTTTGTTTTTGCAGGATTGTTCAGGATGAATTGGAAATGATTTCAGCTATTTTGCAAGAGTCTTCTGCATATTAAACTGCCGTATGAAGTAATCATACTTATTAAATCTTTCATTAAACAAGATTGTTTGTTTCAAACAAAAAAATTATGACTTCAATTAAAAGACTTATTGCATTGCCTTTATTGTTATTGGCTTGTATGGTTAATGCCGTTGCACAGCGTTCAATGGAATATTTAAATCGTGGTGTGTATGCTATTAATCAGGGCGATGGTAAAGTGTTTGTAAGCTGGCGTTTATTAGCTACAGATGCAGATAATATTGCTTTTAATGTTTACAGAACTGTAAATAATAAAACAACAAAGCTTAATAAAGAGCCTATTAATCAAGTTACTTTTTTTATTGATGAAACGGCAAATATCAATCAAGCAAACACTTATTTTGTAAAAGCGGTTGTTAATAAAAAAGAAGTAGAGACTGATGGAAAGTTTTTACTTCCGTCAAATGCAAAAAATTATTTATCAATTCCTTTAAAAACACCGGCGGGTTATTCACCTAATGATGTTTCTGTAGGAGATGTTGACGGAGATGGTGAGTATGAAATTATTCTGCATCAAACAGGAAGAGCTCATGATAACTCTCAGGCAGGTTATACAGACCCGCCGATTTTTCAATGTTATAAATTGGATGGTACTTTTTTATGGCAAGTTAATCTGGGAAAAAATATTCGTGAAGGTGCACATTACACACAGTTTATGGTGTACGATTTAGATGGAGACGGCAAAGCAGAAGTGGTAATGAAAACCGCTGATGGTACTATAGATGGAAAAGGAAAAGTAATTGGCGACAGCACAAAAGACTTTAGAAACAGTAACGGTTACATTTTATCAGGTCCTGAATATTTAACCGTGTTTAATGGTTTAACAGGCGAGGCTATGTACACAACAGATTACATCGTTCCACGTAATGCTTCAACAAAAAACCCAACTCCAGAACAATTGCAGCAAGGTTGGGGCGATGGTTACGGAAACAGAGTTGATAGATTTTTAGCATGTGTTGCATATTTAGATGGCAAACATCCAAGTGTTATCATGTGCCGTGGTTATTATACACGCACAACTTTAGCAGCGTGGGACTGGGATGGAAAAACATTAAAACAAAGATGGTTGTTTGATAGCGATAAAGAAGGAAAAGAATTTGCAGGTCAAGGTAATCATAACTTAACTGTTGCAGATGTTGACGGTGATGGCAAAGATGAAGTTGTGTACGGACAAATGACTGTTGATGATAATGGTAAAGGATTATATTCAACAAGAATCGGTCATGCTGATGCTATTCATGTTAGTGATTTAGACCCTGAACGCCCCGGCTTGGAAGTATTCAGTACACAGGAAAGATTTGATGATGCCGGAATGAATTTTCGTGATGCAAAAACAGGAGAAGTAATCTGGAAGAAACCTTCAATAACCCCTGATAAAGGCAATCAAGGTCCCGGAAGAGCTTTAGCAATTGATATAGACCCTCGTTACAAGGGTGCTGAATGTTGGGTGGCAGGCGGTGGCGTAACCGGTTTGTATGATTGTAAGGGTAATAAAATTTCAGATAAAACACCACCATGCAATATGGGTATTTTTTGGGATGGTGATGTGTTAAGTGAAGTATTAAACGGAACAACTGTAGGCAAGTGGGATTATGAAAACGGCAACAACAAAATAATTTTCAATGCAAAAGATTTTAATTGTACATCAAACAACGGAACAAAAGCAAACCCTTGTTTAAGTGCCGATTTGTTTGGTGATTGGAGGGAAGAATTAATTTACAGAACCAACGATAATCAGGAGTTGCGGATATTTTCAACCACCATTCCCACCGATAAAAGATTTTATACTTTCATGCAAGACCCGCAATACCGATTAAGCATTGTTTGGCAAAACGTAGCATACAATCAACCGCCACACACAAGTTTTTATATAGGCGAAGGAATGAGTACACCACCCAAACCGAATATTGTTATGAAAGAAAAGAGTGTGCAATAAAATCTTGGTTAATCAATAAAAAAGTTTTTTTATTAAAATTTTATTTATGAAAAGGCTTAATAAGTATGCGAAAATTGGTATTTTAATCAATTGCCTGCCACTTTTATTAATGGCGTTATTGGGTCTTATAAATATTGTAAACAAAAACTATTCATCATCATCCGTATTGCCATATTTAATTCTATTAGCTTGTGTACCACTATGTACTTTTATAGCTGCAAAATTTTTTAAGAAAGCAAATAAATCATAAGAGAGTAAGCCTGAAATTTATAACGAAGACCTCATGGTTAAGTAAAAAGGAATTCTAACATGCTCGGTAGATTGTTGCATAATCAGTTCAGCAGTTTTTTCACCCATCATTTGAAAATCTGTTGATATAGTTGTAATGCCGTTTAAGATAATTTTCTTAAGCGGTGTTTCATTATAAGAAATAACACCAACGTGTTTGCCCACTTTCAATTTAGTAGCTAATATTTTTTCAATCAAAATAACCAAATCATTCTCCATTAAGTTAATGTATACATCACCTTCTTTAATAGGCTCGTTGGCTATGTTATGTACTACTTTGCCTGTAAAAGCATATTGCTGACAAAACATATTAAAGCCTTTTAAAATCTCCTGCGGATGGTAAGTATATTCAGGAAAAATAATTTTTAATGTATGGTATTTTGAAAGTTGTGGTAATGCCTGTTCTAATGCATCATAAATATCTTTTTCAAAATTTTCATAAACAGCACCATACTTTCCTTTAATACCGGGAACTAATTTATCCATCAGTATTAATTTCTCAACGGGAATGGTATTAATTATTTCATGTGCAGTTTCACCACCGCTGTCATTAAAATGCGGAACAATTACATAATGCGTATAATCGTTTTTTTTATTTTGAATAAGCCGTTTAAAAAAGTCAAAATCGTTATTGTAAATATAAAAGTCAATAGAAGCCATATCGCCCAAAGCTTCTGCAAAAGCATCGTAAATAATTTTCTTATGCGGACTCAACTTATTAAATAAAAGAAAAATTTTAAGCTGTTGTTTTACTTCGGTAGTTTTTACAAAGTACCCTTTTCCGGGTACAGAACCTAATACACCAATTTGCTTTAAATATTTATAACCTTTTTCAGCAGTATCTCTTGAAATCTCAAATTCAAAACTTAATTCATTAATAGAAGGTAGTACTTCATCCTTTTCAATTTTTCTTTCACTTATAGCTTTAATAATTGCATTGGCTAATTGAAGATATTTGGGAGTAGCTGAATAATAATCAATTAATAAATATTGAAATATCGGGTTCTTTTTCATCACGGCAAGTATAATGTTTTTTATAAAAGCAAAATCAATTCAACAGCACAAGTTAAGAGAGTTTTTAATGTAAATTTAAGCATGATAGTGCATGACAGATAGCCTTACCCTCAAAACTAATTTTACTTTCATTGTTTAGTAAACATTATTGCTGGCCTTATTGAAACTATCTTCTCATGGGAATTATTTTTGGTGTTATTTTTCATTTTATCGGCGGTTTTGCCTCGGGCAGTTTTTATATGCCGTTTAAGAAAGTAAAGGGTTGGAGTTGGGAAAGCTTCTGGATTATCGGTGGCTTATTTTCCTGGTTAATTGTACCGCCATTAGCAGCAGCCTTAACTATTCCTGATTTTTTTTCTATCATTAAAGCAACAGACGGCAAGATTCTCTTCAATACTTATTTAATGGGTTTATTGTGGGGAATCGGCGGTTTAACGTATGGCTTGGGTGTACGTTATTTAGGCGTTGCTTTAGGAAGCTCCATTATTCTTGGGCTATGTTCTTTCTTTGGTGCATTGGTTCCTTCTATTTATTATTATTTTAATCCAACTGCAGGAAAAGATACAATTACAGACTTATTCGGTAACCATTGGGGACAATTGGTTTTGGTAGGCTTACTGTTATGTATTGTTGGTATAGTTATTTGCGGTAAAGCAGGTGGAAGAAAGGATAAAGAAATCGGTTCATCGCATGTAGATGGCTCAGGCAGTGAATTTCAGATCACCAAGGGTTTAATATTAGCAGTAATATCAGGTGTATTAAGTGCCTGCTTTTCTTTCGGTATTGAAGCAGGAAGTACTATGAGTGAAGTCGCTAATCATGCATGGAAGGGTACTGTTTTAAAAGGCAGCGGAATAGATATAAATGGATTATCTCTAAAAGCCTATAATGATGTTTGGAAGGAATGGCTCATTAATCATCCAAAAACTAATCATGAATTCATTTTTAAAAATAACGTAATATTTGTTGTTATACTTTGGGGTGGATTAACCACCAATTTTATTTGGTGTATGATTTTAAATGCACGCAACAAAACCTTCGGAGATTATTCCAACAAACAAACTCCTTTGCTTAAAAATTATCTGTTATGTGCTTTAGGCGGTACTACGTGGTTCTTACAATTCTTTTTTTATGGTATGGGCGAAAGTAAAATGGGCAATGGTGCAAGTTCATGGATTTTGCATATGTCTTTCATTATCCTTGTTGCCAATGCATGGGGCTTAGCATTAAAAGAATGGAAGGGAACCAGTAAAAAAACAATTACAACAATAACAATAGGAATTGCCACCATTATACTTTCTGTATTGATTGTAGGTTATGGCAATTCTCTTAAACAGTAAAAACATTGCAATAGTTTGGGGGATGAAAGCATTTTAATTGTCTTATCTCTTCAATTTAAAAGCAGTTTTATAATACTACAGTTAAAAGAAATTTTTAAAATAAAAAAAATTGTATGTCGGCAATTACAGCAGCAACTTTTAAACATGTAAGTTATTTGTGGGATGAAGAAAAAGCAGCAGCTATGGCTGGTGATGAAGTTGCTTTGCTTATTTATCGTTCAAACTTATTAGGTGCAGATTTACGTCTTACCAATTATGGCGGCGGAAATACTTCCTGCAAAGCAATGGCTAAAGACCCGTTAACCGGTGAAGAAACAGAAGTTATGTGGGTTAAAGGAAGTGGCGGAGACTTAGGTTCTATTAAACGCAATGGCTTGGCAGCTTTATATATAAACAGGCTAAGAGCTTTAAAAAATATTTACAGAGGTATTGAGCATGAAGATGAAATGGTTGAATTATTTAATCATTGCATTTACGATTTAGCTTCTAAAGCACCATCTATTGATACACCTTTGCATGGCTTTCTTCCTTTTAAACATATAGACCATTTGCACCCTGATGCAGCTATTGCCATTGCAGCAGCAAAAGATGGTAAAAAAATTACACAGGAATTATTTAGCGGAACGATCGGTTGGGTTGATTGGCAAAAACCCGGTTTTGATTTAGGTCTTCAGCTAAAACAATGTTTAGATGAAAACCCGGGTATTCGCGGTATTATGTTGGGCTCTCATGGTTTGTTTACATGGGGTGATACTGCTTACGAAAGCTATATTAACACATTAGAAGTTATTGAAAGATGTGCAGCTTATTTAGAAGATAATTATGGAAAGAAAGGACCGATTTTCGGGGGCGAAAAAATTCAATCATTACCAAAAGAACAAAGGCTGAAACAAGCAGCAGTATTGGCTCCTGTGTTACGTGGCTTCTGTTCATCAAAAACAAAAATGATTGGTCATTTTACTGATGATGACAGAGTATTGCAATTCATTAACTCAAATGATTTGGAAAGATTAGCTCCTTTAGGTACATCTTGTCCTGATCATTTTCTTCGTACTAAAATCAGCCCGTTGGTTTTAAATCTTACACCTTCAGAAGATTTAAGCAACGTAAAAGATATTAAAGAAAAACTACAACCGTTATTTGAAGCATATCGTAAAATGTATACCGATTATTACGAAACTTGCAAACATCCTGACAGTCCTGCCATTCGCGATGCAAACCCTGTGGTTATTTTATATCCCGGTGTTGGCATGTTTACTTTTTCAAAAGATAAACAAACTGCAAGAGTAGCTGCTGAGTTTTATATTAACGCCATTAATGTAATGCGTGGTGCAGAAGCAGTTTCAGCATATACTTCATTACCTCGTCAGGAGGCTTTTAATATTGAATATTGGTTATTGGAAGAAGCCAAGTTGCAACGCATGCCGAAACCAAAATTATTAAGCGGTCGTGTGGCATTGGTTACAGGTAGTGCCGGTGGCATTGGTAAAGCAATAGCAAAAAAGTTTGCAGAAGAAGGAGCCTGTGTGGTGTTGAATGATATTAATCAGGAAAGATTAGATGGTGCAATAGCAGAGTTTCAAAAATCTTTCGGGAAAGATACAGCAGCTTCAACTTTATTAAATGTTACAGATGAAGCAAGCATTGCCAAAGCATTTGAAGATGCTGCATTGGCATTCGGTGGTGTTGATATTATTATTAATAATGCGGGTATCAGTATTTCAAAATCTATTACAGACCATACCATTGCAGATTGGGATAAATTATATGATATTTTAGTAAAAGGCCAGTTCCTTGTTTCTAAAGCCGGCGTTGAAGTGTTGCGTAAACAAGGCTTTGGCGGAGATATTGTAAACATAGTTTCTAAAAACGCTGTGTTTGCAGGACCCAACAATGCAGGTTACGGTAGTGCAAAAGCAGCACAGGCACATCTTACACGTTTATTAGCTGCTGAATTAGGTGGTGATAAAATTCGGGTAAACACTGTAAACCCCGATGCAGTTATTGCTGATAGTAATATCTGGGCCGGCGGTTGGGCAGAAGGCCGTGCTAAAGCTTACGGCATTACTGTTGAAGAACTACCTGCTTATTATGCAAAACGTACATTAATGAATGAAGTGATTTTGCCTGAAGATATTGCCAACGCCTGTTATGCATTTGTCGGCGGATTGTTGAATAAATCAACAGGTAATATTCTGAATGTAGATGGTGGAGTAGCCACAGCATTTGTACGTTAATCAAATCAGTTTCTTTTCTACAGCAAGTATAAAGGGTTGGTGGCTTTCCAGTCGGTCAACCCATATTTTTTTAAACCAATACTAACTTATGAACAGAGTAGCATTTAAAATGCAGTTGCACAAAGGGTTTGAAGAAGAATACAAAAAAAGGCACGATGCTTTATGGCCCGATTTAGAACAACTGCTTAAACAAACAGGTATTAGTGAATATGCAATTTTTTTAGATGAAACTACCAACAGTTTATTTGGTGTTTTAAAAGCGGAAGACCCAAAAGCGTTAGACGATTTACCCAAGCATGCAGTAATGCAAAAATGGTGGGCATATATGAAAGATATTATGGAATCGAATCCTGATAATTCTCCCGTAAGCATTCCTTTAAAAGAAGTTTTCTTTTTACCTTAACAAACTACAATACAAAACATACAGTATGATTTTTAATAAAGAAACGATTGCTAAACACAACGAACAGGAATTTTCAAAACATAAAAAAAAGTTAGATTTTATTAGTGCGGATATTGATAATGTAAATGTTGTTATTGAAAAATTAAAAGCGTTTCAGATTGCTATACCATCATGGGCATTAGGTACGGGTGGTACACGTTTCGGAAGATTCAGCGGTGGTGGCGAACCCAGAAATTTAGAAGAAAAAATGGAAGATGTTGGTTTGTTACATCAGTTAAATCAATCAAGCGGTGCTATATCATTACATATTCCTTGGGATATACCCAAAGATGCAAAAGCAACCAAAGCTTTGGCTGCACAATATGGTTTACAATTTGATGCAGTTAACTCTAATACATTTCAAGACCAGACTAATCAGCAATACAGTTATAAGTTTGGTTCTTTGCAACATGTAAATAAAGCAACCCGTAAACAAGCGATAGACCATAATATAGAAGTAATTAAACATGGTATTGAATTAGGCTCAAAATCCTTAACAGTTTGGCTGGCAGATGGTTCTTGTTTTCCCGGTCAATTAAATTTTCGTCAGGCATTTAATAACACCTTAGAAAGCTTGCAGGAAATTTATGCAGCTTTACCGGATGACTGGAAAGTATTTGTTGAGTACAAGGCTTATGAACCTAATTTTTATTCAACAACAGTGGCAGATTGGGGCCAATCTTTTACCTATGTAAACAAGTTGGGAAGCAAGGCTTATACATTGGTTGATTTAGGGCATCATTTGCCTAATGCAAATATTCAGCAGATTGTTGCTTTGTTATTGAATGAAGGAAAATTAGGTGGTTTTCATTTTAATGATAGTATGTATGGCGATGATGATTTAACTGTCGGCAGTATTAACCCGTATAAATTATTCTTAATATTTAATGAATTGGTGGAAGGAATGGATGCTAAAGGAATGAACCATGCCAAAGACTTAGGCTGGATGATTGATGCAAGCCATAACGTGAAAGACCCGTTAGAAGATTTATTACAATCTGTTGAAGCTATTATGAATGCTTATGCACAAGCCTTGTTGGTTGATACCAACGCATTGAAAGCTGCTCAGGAAGTTAATGATGTTGTTTTAGCACAAGAGATAATTCAAAAAGCATACAGAACAGATACAAAATCTTTGGTAGCAGAAGCCAGAATACAGTCCGGCGGTGCATTACAGCCTTTGCAATTATTCAGAACAGAAAAAGTACGTGAACAATTAATTAAAGAGAGAGGGGAAAAAACAGTTGCAACGGGATTGTAAGCCCCAACCCTAAAGGGAGTAGACAAATATGTTCAACAGAAATAAATTTATATATGATAGCGGGTTTTCCTACTCCCCTTCAGGGGCCGGGAGCATACCTGTTATTGCCATATTTGATATCGGTAAAACAAATAAAAAATTGTTTTTGTTTGATGAACAATATCAAGTTGTGTTTGAAACTTCAACTACATTACCCGAAACAGTTGATGAAGATGGCGATGCCTGTGAAGATATTGCTGCATTAACTGCATGGATAAAAGATGCAGGCTTGCAGGTTTTAAATAATACTGCGTTCAGTATTAAAGCAATGAACTTTTCAACTTATGGTGCCAGCTTTGTTTATGTGAATGAAGAAGGCAAAGCATTAACGCCTTTATACAATTATTTAAAACCATTTCCGCCAACATTAAAAGAAAAGTTTTACTCAGATTATGGCGGTGAAGAAAATTTTTCTGTGGTAACGGCCTCACCTGTATTGGGTAGTTTAAACAGCGGAATGCAGTTGTATAGATTAAAGTATGAGCAACCTGAAATTTTTAAGCAGATTAAGTATGCATTGCATTTACCGCAATACATAAGTTACTTAATTACTAATAATACTTGCAGTGATATTACAAGTATTGGCTGCCATACTAACCTTTGGAATTTTCAAACAAATCATTATCACGATTGGGTTATTAATGAAGGTGTTGCAGAAAAATTAGCTCCTGTTTTAGAAGGAACAACAACAGTGTCTTTTAAAAGCAATGCTAATGAAATTCAATGTGGTATTGGTTTACACGATAGTTCTGCTGCATTAATTCCATACTTAATTAATTTTCATGAACCCTTTGTTTTAATATCAACGGGTACCTGGTGTATCAGTTTAAACCCTTTTAATAATGTTCCGCTAACTGCACATGAATTACAGAATGATTGTTTGTGTTATATGAGTTATCATGCAAAACCAGTAAAAGCATCAAGGTTGTTTGCAGGTTATGAGCATGAAGAAACAGTTAAGAAATTTGCAGCCCATTTTAATGTTGAAGCAGGCTATTATAAAACTGTTTTGTTTGATGCATCATTAATAAAAAGTGTTGAACAGTTGCAACAGAATTACAATGTGGCTGTTGGTATAAATGTTTCTGCTTTCGCTTCAAGAGATTTGAATGCATTTAATTCTTATAAAGAAGCCTATCATCAGTTTATGTATGATATTATTATGCAGCAGAAAACATCCACATCATTTATTCTAAATAAAGAAGTAACGAGAATTTTTGTGGATGGCGGTTTTAGTAAAAATGCGGTGTACATGAATTTGCTGGCAACTGCTTTTCCGGAAGTAGAAGTGTTTGCAGCATCTATTCCGCAAAGCACTGCAAGAGGTGCAGCATTAGCTATTCATAACGCATGGAACAACAAGCCTGTTCCATCAGATTTAATAGAATTGAAATATTTTAAACCGTTACCACAAGCGGTTACAGCTTAATAAACATTGCTTATGCCATACAGAAAACTAACAGCATTACTTATTGGTACTTGCTTATATACTATTACTTTTACTCAGTCGACAGATGCTAATTTGCATGCTTCAAAACCTGAATATGCTATTCCTTATATAGTGCCTTCACAAAATGACATTGTTAAAACATTAGATAAAGTTTACAATTACATAAACGCAAATACAACTGCGGCTTTCATCAATAAAAAAACAAAAGAGGTTGTGAATCCTGCACAGGTTGATACGAATACTGTTTTTCAAAAAGGAGATTTCAGAATTACAAGTTATGAATGGGGAGTTACTTATGCTGGCATGCTGAATGCTTCTGAAGCAACGGGTGATGCTAAGTATGCCAATTATACAAAAGAAAAATTACAGGCTTTAGCAAGTAGTTACGCAACTTTTAAAAAGCTATATGAAACATATCATCTTAACTCAAATCCATTAAGGTCTGTTGTTAACCCTGAAGCATTAGATGATGCAGGTGCTATGTGTGCAGCATCTATAAAATTAATAAGAACAGAAGCCAATGCTGATGTTAGAACAATGGTTGATAATTACATGAATTTTATTTTTAATAAGCAATTTCGGTTTAAAGATGGAACATTGGCAAGAATGAGGCCTTTACCAAATACTTTATGGTTAGATGATTTATTTATGAGTGTGCCTGCATTGGCACAAATGGGTAAATTAACAGGCAATCAAAAATATTTTGATGATGCCTGTAAACAAGTACTGCAATTTTCACAACGTATGTTTAATAAAGAAAAAAAATTATACATGCATGGTTGGGTTGAAGGTATGGAACCGCATCCGCAGTTTCATTGGGCAAGGGCAAACGGTTGGGCTGTTATGGCAATGGCAGAATTATTAGATGTATTGCCAACAACACATCCTTCTTATAAAGCTGTTATGCAACAATACAAATTGCATGTTGAAGGATTGGCTAAATATCAATCAGGGCAAGGCTTTTGGCATCAGTTATTAGATAGAGAAGATTCTTATTTAGAAACTTCTGCTACAGCAATTTATGCTTATGCTGTTGCAAAAGGTATTAACAGAAAATGGTTAGATGCGAAAGCTTATGGCCCCATGTGTTTATTAGCATGGAATGCAGTGACAACTAAAGTAAATGATAAAGGGCAGGTAGAAGGCACCTGTGTTGGAACGGGAATGGCTTTTGAGCCTGCATTTTATTATTACCGTCCGATAAATGTGTATGCTGCTCATGGTTATGGCCCTGTATTATTAGCAGGCAGTGAAATTATAAAGATGATTAAGCAGTTTAAGTTTGGTATGAATGATAGTGCCTTACAATTTGTGAATTAATATGAAGAAGATAATCCTATACCTATCAGCATTTTTATTTTGCTTAACTAATGTTGTTGCCCAAAATAAAATTATAGTTGAAGCATCTAAAATTATTGCTCCTGTTCAACCGACGATGTGGGGCATTTTTTTTGAAGACATCAACTTTGCAGCGGATGGTGGTATTTATGCCGAATTGGTAAAGAATCGTTCATTTGAATTTACAACACCATTAATGGGATGGAAAGAAATAAAACAAAATGGCGGTAATGGAAAGTTATTAGTAATTAATGATGCACAACTGAAACCTCAAAACCCACGCTATTTGCGTATTTCAAGCGATACAATAAATGGTGAGTATGGATTAAGTAATGAAGGTTTTCGCGGAATGGGTATTCAGAAAAATGAACAATACAATTTTTCTGTTTGGGTAAGGAAGAAAGAAGGTAATGCTAAAATAATTGTTGAATTAATCGGAACAAACGGAAAGAAATTAGGAACTGCATCCTTGCAAAATTTCACAAACGATTGGAAAAAATACAAAGTATCATTCACTTCAAATGATACTTGTTCAAAAGCAAAGCTGAATGTATTGTTACAGGGCAAGGGAACTATAGATGTTGATATGATTTCATTATTCCCTCAACACACATGGAAAGAAAGACCTGAAGGTCTGCGTGCAGATTTGGTGCAATGGCTGGCAGATTTAAAACCCGGTTTTATTCGTTTCCCCGGTGGTTGTATTGTTGAAGGAAGAGATTTAGCCAATCGTTACCAATGGAAAAAAACAGTTGGTACTATTGAAAACAGGGAATTAATCATCAATCGTTGGAATACAGAATTTAAAAACAAACTAACACCCGATTATTTTCAATCTTATGGTTTAGGTTTTTATGAATATTTTTTACTGGCAGAAGATATTGGTGCAGAACCCTTGCCCATATTGAATTGCGGTATGGCTTGTCAGTTCAACAGTGCAGAAGTTGCTGCTATAGAAAATGAAAAAGAATTTATACAAGATGCATTAGATTTAATTGAATTTGCTAACGGAAGTATTACCACTAAATGGGGAAAGCTACGTGCTGCAATGGGTCATCCCAAACCATTTAATTTAAAAATGATGGGTGTTGGAAATGAAAATTGGGGAGCTCAATACATTGAAAGAAATATCGCTTTTACAAAAGCCATCAAAGCAAAATATCCAAACATACAATTGGTTAATAGTTCAGGAACTGATCCTGATGGAGAACGTTTTAATTTTTTGAATGATACCTTAAGAAAGTTAGGGGCAGATTTAATTGATGAACATTATTACCGTGCACCCGAATGGTTTTTACAAAACGTCAAACATTATGATAACTATGATAGAAAAGGAAGCAAAGTTTTTGCAGGGGAATATGCAGCACATTCTAAACTAACCAACGATGGTGAAAAGAAAAATAATTGGGAGAGTGCATTAGCGGAAGCAGCATTTATGACAGGCTTAGAACGCAATGCAGGTGTGGTTTACATGGCTTCTTACGCCCCTTTGTTTGCACATATTGATGCATGGCAATGGGCACCCGATTTAATTTGGTTTAACAGTTTGCAATCTTATGCAACACCTAATTATTATGTGCAGCAAATGTATTCAACTAATAAAGGAACACATGTAATAAGCATGTTGCATGATGGAGAAACTATTGCTGGAAAGAATAATGTTTACGGCAATGCTGTAATTGATAAAAACAAAAAGGAAGTCATTATTAAACTTGCAAATGTCAATGCAACTTCAATCAATTATACTATCGAATTGAATGGATTGAAAAAGATAAATAATAAAGCTGTTATGCAGTTGCTAACATCAAATAATATAGCTGATGTAAATAATTTTATACAGCCACAAAACATAAAACCTGTTGAGCAAACAATTGCTATAAACAATAATGAACTGATAATCAGTTTACCGCCATCATCTTTTTCAGTAATAAAAATCCCTGTTGAAATAAAGTAGCATTACAGGATAGCTCAGGATGAAACGGGATGTAAGCCATAATACATTCACGCAGTAAACGATTGCCAAATGCAAGCCTTAAAAAACTCAATCAGTGTATTTATTTTCAGTTGTTTTATTTTCAGTCTTCATGCTCAAAATAGTTTCAAATTCGATTTTGGAAACAGTAAATGTGCCGATGGTTATACAAAAGTTACAGCAGATACAAAATTCAGTTATCAAACAGGTTATGGCTTTGATCAAGGTTCTGTTGTTCAATCAATAGAAAGAAAAGGGAAGAATTATTTAACCAATGATTTTATTACTTCAGCAAAGCCGTTTTATTTTTCTGTTAAACTTCCCGAAGGAAATTATGATGTAAAACTTTTTTTAGGTGATGTTGAAGGAACAAGTGCAACAACAGTTCGTGCAGAATGCAGAAGATTATTTTTTGAAAATAGTAAAACCAAAAAAGGGGAAATTGTTACCAAAACTTTTACGGTACATGTCAAGGATAGCATTATAAGAGATAAGAAAGGAAACGCCGTTAGTAAAGTACGTTTAAAACCAAGGGAGTTTTCTTACCTGCATTGGGATAATTTATTAACCATAGAATTTAATGATACTGCTGCAAAAGTTTGTGGTATTGAAATTACACCCAACACAAAAGCAACAACTATTTTCTTAGCCGGTAATTCAACTGTAGTAGATCAAGACCGTGAGCCTTGGGCAGCATGGGGGCAAATGTTTCCTGATTTTTTTGATGCAGAAAATATTTGTATAGCTAATTATGCTGAAAGCGGCGAAACATTAAAAGCATTTAAAGGTGAAAGAAGATTAGAGAAAGTTTGGAGTATGATTAAACCGGGTGATTATTTGTTTATTGAATTTGCTCATAACGATCAAAAGCCCGGTGGCAGCCACTTAGACCCTTTCACAACGTATAAGCAAACACTAAAAGAATGGATTGCTGAGGCAAGAAAAAGAAATGTTACACCTGTTTTAGTAACATCTATGAACAGAAGAAGTTTTGATTCAGCCAATCATATCATCAACACCTTAGAAGATTTTCCGGAAGCCATGAGGCAAACAGGCAAAGAAGAGAATGTTGCTGTGATTGATTTGAATGCAATGAGTAAAATATTGTATGAAGCCTGGGGCCCTGAACTATCTTTAAAAGCATTTGTACATTATCCTGCCAATACATTTCCCAATCAACCAACAGAATTAAAAGATAATACACATTTCAGTCCGTATGGAGCTTATGAACTAGCAAGATGTATTGTTCAATCAATTAAAGAACAAAATCTCCCTTTTGCAAAATTTTTAAGAAAAGATATTGCTGCGTTCAATCCTGCAAAGCCGGATGCATTTGAAAAATTTTATTGGCCGCAAAGCTCATTTGTAAGCAGCACCAAACCTGATGGTAATTAAAAAAAATAACAAACACATATGAAAAAATTTTTGACAATACTTATTGGCATTTACATTTTTTGTATAAACATTCATGCACAGCAGCAAATGCAGACAGGCGGACAAAAAATGCCTGATGAATGGATTGATAAAGACACACATCATAAAGTAATTAAGCTAACCAGAAGAGAAGGAAATAATTCAAGTTTTTATTTTCATAATAATCCCTTTATACTTCAAAAAAAGGATGAAGGTGATAGAATGATTTTTTATGGAACTGACGCTGCAGGCGGAAGACAAGCTTATACTGTTAATTTAAAAACTTTAGTAGTTGAACAAATTACCAACGTCAATGGAAAAGTAGGTAGTGAGATTATAGCTCATAAATTCAATAATTTGTATTATCAGATTAAAGACAGTGTTTTTTCAGTGAACATCAATACCAAACAGACTAAATTAATCTTTACTTTTCCTGATGATTATAAAGGAAGTATTGCAACTGTTAATGCAGATGAAACTTTTTTAGCGGGAGCAAAAGCAAGTGATGAACAAAAGGAAATTTTAAAAAAATATCCTGAAAAAGGTCAGTTCTTCGATAGAATTTTTGATGCTCATTTACCTAACGATTTATTTACTATCAATATTAAAACAGGAGAGCTTAAAAAAATACATACAGAAAATACATGGATAGGGCATGTGCAGTTTTCTCCAACACAACCTGAGTTATTAATGTTTTGTCATGAAGGGCCTTGGCATAAGCTTGATAGAATCTGGACGATAAATATTAATACCAAAGAAGTTAAGCTAATGCATAAAAGAACGATGGATATGGAAATTGCAGGGCATGAATGGTTTGCACCCGACGGTAAAACAATTTGGTTTGATTTGCAGCAACCCCGTTCTGTAAACTTTTTTATAGCAGGTACAAATATAAAAACAGGGGAAGAAAAGAAATACAGATTAAAACGGGATGAATGGAGCATTCATTTTAATATAACAGATGATATGAAACATTTTTGCGGCGATGGTGGTAATGATACACAGGTAGCTAAAGCAAAAGATGGTATGTGGATTTATTATTTTACACCGCAGGGAGATAGTATGCAAAGTGAAAGATTAGTAAATATGAAGTTTCATCAGTATCGTTTAGAACCCAATGTACATTTCAGTCCCGATGGGAAATGGGTAATCTTTCGTGCCAACTTTGAAGGTAAAGAAGATGTGTATGCAGTGGAAATAAAGAGAAGTTAGAAAGATAACTCCGTCAGCGGTTGCAAACCCTGACAGCAGTTGTCAATAAATTAAAAGTAATATCTAACACATAATGAAAAAAATTATTGTATCTGTTCTTGTTTTGGCATCAATAAATGTTCATTCACAAATTAAATGGCCGGTAATAACGCAAACCAATAAACCCTGGACCCGTTGGTGGTGGGAAGGAAGTGCAGTAAATAAAAAAGATTTAACTGCAGCTATGAACCTGTATGAAAAAGCAGGATTAGGTGGTTTAGAAATAACCCCCATTTATGGTGTACACGGGCATGAAAGTGAGTTTATTAATTTCTTATCTGATAAGTGGATGGAAATGTTGCAACACACTTTAAGTGAAGCCAAACGTTTAAACATGGGTATTGATTTGGCAAATGCAACAGGCTGGCCCTTTGGCGGGCCTTGGGTTACACCAACTGATGCCTGTAAAAATATTAATTATAAAATTTATACTTTAAAAGAAGGTGAAACATTAAATGAAAAAATTATGTTTCAGCAGGAAGTATTTTACCGTTCAGAAAGTAGGCAAAAAGTAGATATCAATACTTTGTCTTATCCGATTGCAACCAATAAAAATTTACAAACCTATGCTTTCGATCAGGTTCGCTTTCCTAAAATATTACCTGTAACAAGTTTAATGGCTTTCTCAGATAAAGGTGAAGTAATGGACTTAACCAATAAAGTTGATGCTGCGGGAAAGCTTAACTGGACTGCATTACAAGGCAACTGGACTTTATATGCACTCTTTATGGGATGGCATGGCAAGATGGTTGAACGTGCTGCTCCTGGCGGTGAAGGAGATGTAATAGATCATTTTTCTTCAACTGCATTACAACACTATTTAAACAGGTTTGATGAAGCATTTAAAGGGAAAGATATAACCGGCATAAGAAGCTTTTTTAATGATAGTTATGAAGTAGATGATGCCAAAGGACAAAGCAATTGGACGCCCGACTTTTTTAATGAATTTAAAAAGAGAAGAGGTTATGAATTAAGAAATGAACTGCCGGCATTGTATCAAAAAGACAATGCAGATAAAAATGCAAGAGTGTTGTATGATTACCGGCAAACTATTTCAGAATTAATATTAGACAACTTTACAAAGCCCTGGCAGCATTGGGCTGCTGCAAAAGGTAAAATGGTTCGTAATCAAAGTCATGGTTCTCCGGCAAACATTTTAGATTGTTATGCAGTAGTAGATATTCCTGAAACCGAAGGAGAAGATGTATTGCGTTTTAAGTTTGCAACATCAACAGCCAATGTAATGGGCAAACCTTTAGCATCATCAGAAACTGCAACATGGTTAGATGAACATTTTCAATCTTCTTTAGGCGATGTAAAACAGGCAGTTGATAAATATTTTGTTGGTGGGGTAAACCATGTGTTTTGGCATGGCACCAATTATTCTCCGCAAAATGAAACATGGCCTGGCTGGTTGTTTTACGCTGCTGTACATTTTACGCCTGCCAATAGTTTCTGGAAAGATTTCGGTACATTAAATAATTATGTGGCTCGTTGTCAGAGTTTTTTACAAAGAGCAAAACCTGATAATGATGTATTGGTTTATTTTCCTATTGCAGATAAGTTTAGTGAAGGCGGAAATTTTATGCTGCAACATTTTGATGGCATGAAAGGCTTTGAGCAAACAGGTTTTAACAAGAACTCAGAATATTTATTAGAACACGGTTATGCATTCGATTTTGTTTCTGATAAACAGATTGTTGAACAACTTTCTAATAGTGGTAATGCTATTCAATCAAGTAAGCACAACTATCAAACTATTTTAATACCTAATGTAAAATTTCTTCCTTTAGAAACATTAGATAAATTAATTGTATTGGCAAAGAATGGTGCAACAATTTTAGTGTATAAAAATTTGCCAAAAAATGTTCCGGGTTATGGAGGCTTGAAACAAAAGCAGGAAGCTTATGATAAACGCTTGCAGCAAATAAATTTTTCAAAAGAGAATAATGTGCTAACTGCAACAGTTGGGAAAGGAAAATTTATTATTGACGATAATCTGCAAATGCTATTAGATGCTGCAACAATTAGAAAAGAAACAATGTTAGAGCAAGGCTTGCAATACAATAGAAGAAGTACAACAGATGGGCATACTTATTTTATTGCAAACAAAAGCGGTAAACCCTTTGATGGATGGGTTGAATTAGCTGTTAAAGAAAATAACGTTGTTTTATATAATCCCATGACTTTAAAAACAGGCATTACTAAAACTGAAAAATTTAAAGAAGGAATTACTAAAGTTTACCTGCAATTAAACACCGGTGAAAGTTGCATTTTGCAAACAGGTAATAAGCAATTAGCAGGTAATAAATATCCTTATCAAAAAGTTGGAGAAGCAATTACTCTTGAAAATAAATGGAATATAAATTTTGTAAGTGGCGGGCCAACTTTACCGGCAGCAGTAAGCAATTCCATATTAGGCTCATGGACAAATCTTGATGGAAATGATGTGAAAATATTTTCTGGCACAGCTTCTTATACAACGCATTTCAATAAGCCAAAAGCCAACGCTGTTGCTTATTTGATTGATCTTGGAAAAGTAGAAGAATCGGCAGAAGTATTTATAAACGGAAATAGAATTGCAACATTATTAGGCCCTGTTTACCAGCTAACTATTCCTTCTTCACAATTAAAAGAAAATAATTTGTTAGAAGTAAAAGTTACTAACGGAATGGCTAACAGAATTGCAGACCTGGATAAATGCAATATAGTTTGGAAGAAATTTTATAACACCAATTTTCCTGCAAGAAAACCTGAAAACAGAGATGCCAACGGTTTGTTTACTGCGGGTAAATGGCAACCGAAACCCAGTGGTTTATTCGGGCCTGTAACCATAGCAACTGTTACCTTTATAAAATGAGAAAGCTTTGTTTTATTATTATTTGCAGCATATGCATATTGGGTAATGCTCAGGAAAGAAATTTTTTGTCAGGCAATTTGCAGCAAACCCAAATTCAGCAATGGTTACAGAACTTTCAGCCAAATGCTTTATTCGATTTTATTAATCATCCAGAAATCTTAAAAACAAAAATTTCAGACTTCATACAACATCAATACATAAAAGAAGCTGAAAAGTATTTGAATAAAGATTGGCCTTATTTGCCTGTTACTGTTTTTATGGAATATGTTCAAAACGGTAACAGAACACATTATGAAGATTTACTATTTGCCAGAAGAAAACGCTTAGGCACATTAGTGTTGGCAGAAATGATTGAACGCAAGCAAAGATTTCTGAATGATATTATTAATGGCACCTGGCTGATTTGTGAAGAAAGCTTCTGGGGCATTCCCGCTCATATCGGAGAATATAATAAAAGAACAAAAGGTTTACCCGATATCAATGAGAACATCATTGATTTATTTGCAGCTGAAACGGGAAGCTTAATGAGTTGGACAGATTTTTTATTACAGGATGAATTCAGCAAAACCTCACCAACAATTCATGAAAGGATACAACAGGAATTAAAAAGAAGAATCATTATTCCATACATAACAAAAGATTTCGGCTGGATGGGTTTTAAGAATGGTTCTAAACCAAATAACTGGAACCCGTGGATTAACAGTAATGTTTTAACTGTTGCATTATTAAGTAGTGATAGCCTGAAAAACAGAGCAGCATTGGTTTATAAAGCTGTACAAAGCATTGATAAATTTATTAACGGTTACCCCGATGATGGAGGCTGCGATGAAGGCCCGGCCTATTGGGCAGAAGCTCCCGGTGCATTATTAGACTGTCTGGAATTATTGTATAAACTTTCTGACAAGCAATTAAATATTTATCAGCAGCCTTTAATTAAAGCAATGGGGGCTTACATTTATAAACTGCACATTAACCAGAATTATTACGTGAATTTTGCTGATGCACCTGCTAAAGTTGCTCATTTGCCAACCACATTATTTTTATACGGAAAAAGATGTAATGATAGTTTAATGATGCAGTTTGCAGCTGCTATTTTACAACCTGATAAAGAAAGAATTTATACAACAGCAACCGGTGCATTATTCAGACCATTATATTCTATTGATGTATTGAATGAATTAAAAACAGTTCAACCTAAATTTCCTTTTCCTGCACAATCATGGTTGCCTCAAACACAAGTTGTAACCATGCGAAGTAATGAAGGAACAGTAAAAGGTTTTTTTGTTGGAGCATTAGGCGGGCATAATAACGAAAGCCATAACCATAATGATGTTGGCAATTTCATTTTATATTATGATGGACAGCCTGTGATAGTTGATGCAGGCGTTGGAGACTACACCGCACAAACTTTTAGCAGCAGGCGATATGAAATATGGACGATGCGTTCCTCCTATCATAATCTACCCTCTGTAAACGGTTATGAACAATTACCCGGTGCTGAGTATAAAGCAACCAACGTTTCTTTTATCAATAATGCAGATGTAAGAAAATTAAGTATGGATATCTCGAAAGCATATCCTGCAAAAGCAGGAATTAATTTCTGGAAAAGAGATATTATATTGAAGAATAATGCAGTAACTGTTACTGATAATTTTCAACTGCAATACAATAATGATAGCAGCAGCTTATATATATTGTGTTTTAAAAAACCACAGATAGAAAGCGGTAAATTAACATTTGCAGTAAATGATACTACAAATGTTTATTTGCTGTATTCAGGTGAATTGCAAACGCCAACTATTGAAACGATATCAATTGCACCAACAGATAAAAAGTTATCGGGTAGTTGGGGCAAAGAGTTATACAGGTTAACATTTAAAATTAATAAAGCTGTTAAAGGAAATTATACTTTACAGTTTACTGATAAATAGTAAAATAATAAACATGAGTTACACAGCTTCAGACAATCGTTATCAAAATATGCAATACCGCCGTTGCGGTAAAAGTGGTATTCAATTGCCGCTAATATCATTAGGACTTTGGCAAAACTTTGGAGATGTTGATGATGAAAATGTGTATAGAAAAACTTTGCATACTGCATTTGATTGCGGCATCACTCATTTTGATTTAGCCAATAATTACGGGCCTTCATTCGGTGCAGCAGAAACAAATTTCGGCAGAGTTTTTAAACAGGATTTCACTGCTTACAGAGATGAAATATTAATCTCAACAAAAGCAGGTTTTTATATGTGGCCCGGCCCTTATGGTGAGTGGGGTTCAAAGAAAAGTTTATTTGCAAGCCTGCACCAGAGTTTACAAAGAATGCAGTTAGATTATGTTGATATTTTTTATCATCATCGCCCGGACCCCAACACACCATTAGAAGAAACAATGGCTGCATTAGATTTAATGGTTCGCCAGGGCAAAGCATTATACATTGGTATTTCAAACTATAAAAGTGAAGATGCTGCTAAAGCAATTGCTATTTTAAAACAATTGGGTACACCATGTTTAATTCATCAGCCACGTTATTCAATGTTAGACAGATGGGTTGAAGAAGATGGATTATTAAAATTGTTGAATGAAAACGGCATTGGCTGTATTGCTTTTTCTCCATTGGCACAAGGCTTACTGACAGATAAATATTTAAAGGGAATTCCTTCAGATTCTCGTGTCGGAAGAAATCTACCTAACGGAGCATTAACACAAGAACGGTTGAATGAAACTGTTTTACAAAAAGTAAACGCATTGAATGAACTGGCTTTACAACGTAATCAAACATTGGCACAAATGGCATTGGCATGGGTTTTAAAAGATGAAAGAATTACATCTGTTTTGATTGGTGCAAGCAGTGCCAATCAATTATTAAATTCTGTTGCTTCTATTCAAAATCTCCATTTCAGTAATGATGAGTTACAGGTCATAGAAAAAATTTTGAACAATAATTAAGAGACTATGAATAACTAATCAATTAATCAATAACCTCATATTGTACTATGAAAAAATATATAGCATTAGTAGTATTAATTACAGCATACATTAGTCTTCAGGCACAAAAAACAAGAGAAAAATTATCACTCGATTATGGTTGGCGTTTTTATCAGGGCGATATTCCCATGCCTGTTATTAAAGGGCAGGATATGAGTTACAGCAATGCAAAAGCAGGTAAAGCCTGGGGTGCAGCAGCACAAGGTTTCGATGATACACAATGGCAACTGTTAAATCTTCCCCACGATTGGGCTGTAGAAAACCCTTACGATTCAACTGCTAATTCCAATCAAGGTTATAAACAAAGAGGCATCGGTTGGTACAGAAGAAATTTTAAATTAAACAAAGAAGATAAGGGCAAACATTTAGAATTACAGTTTGATGGTGTTGCAACAAATTGTACGGTTTGGTTTAACGGAACAATCTTGCACAGAAATTTTTGCGGTTATACTTCCTTCTACATTGATATTACTGCAATGGCAAAGTATGGAGATGATTTAAATAATATAGTAATTAAAGTTGATGCAGATACGCAGGAAGGTTGGTGGTACGAAGGTGCAGGCATGTACAGACATACATGGTTAGTAAAAACAAATCCTGTTCATATTATTACAGACGGTGTTTACAGCAATCCTATAAAAGATAAAAACGGAAAATGGTTGATACCTGTTGAAGCTACCATAGAAAATTCAGGAAAGGAAAATACTGCGGTTGAAATTGAATCTTCAGTAATTGATAAAGCTGATAAAGTAATTGCTCAATCAAAAACAAATGCAACAATAAATGTGTTGGACAAAACAGTTGCTAACTTTTCAGTTTCTGTAAATAATCCAACCATATGGACATTAGAAAACCCTGTACTGTATAAAGTAAGAACAGTTGTTTCTTCAAACGGAAAACCATTAGATACTTTCTTTACCAATTGCGGTTTCAGAACATTTCAGTTCACTGCAGATTCCGGTTTTTACTTAAACGGCAAACATGTAAAATTGAAAGGCGTTTGTAACCACCAGGATCATGCAGGCGTTGGTACAGCAGTCCCCAATTCAATATGGGAATTCCGTTTAAGGAAGTTAAAAGAAATGGGAGTGAATGCATACCGTTGTTCACACAATCCTCCTTCTAATGAATTATTAGAAGCCTGCGATAAGATGGGCGTTTTAGTAATGGATGAAAACAGAAACTTCAATATAGCACCTGAATATATACGTCAATTAGAATGGATGGTTAGAAGAGATAGAAATCATCCGAGTATAATTCTTTGGAGTGTATTTAATGAAGAACCGATGCAAGGCACAGAAGGTGGTTATGAGATGGTTAGAAGAATGAGTAAGGAAGTAAAAAAATTAGATACCACAAGGCCTGTAACAGCAGCACAAAGCGGTGGTTTGTTCAGTTCAATCAATGTGTCTCATGCAGTTGATGTGATGGGTTTCAATTATCAGATTAGAGATTATGACAGATTTCATAAAGAAAGACCAACATTGCCTATTACAAGTTCAGAAGATGTATCAGGATTAATGACAAGAGGAGAATATGTAACCGATAAAAAGAAACATGTTATTGCATCTTATGATGAAGTGGCACCAAGTTGGGGCGAAATACATCGTAAAGCATGGAAAGCAATAGCTGAAAGGCCTTTTATAGCAGGAGGTTTTGTATGGACAGGTTTTGATTACAGAGGAGAAACACAACCTTTGGAATGGCCGACTGTAAGTTCAAGCTTTGGTATTTTAGATTTATGCGGTTTTCCTAAAACAGCTTTTTATATTCATCAGGCATTTTGGTTAGAGAATGAAAATATACTTCACTTAGAACCGCATTGGAATTGGCCGGCAGATAGTATTGGAAAAAATATTAAAGTAATCGCCCAAACAAATGCAGATAAAATAAAGTTGTATCTGAATGGAAAATTAATTCAGGAATCTGCAGTTGATAAATATGAAATGATAAGTTGGAATGTACCTTATCAACCCGGCACATTAGCAGCAGTGGGTTATAAAAACGGCAAAGAAGTTTCGAAGTATGCAATTGAAACAACAACAGAGCCCGTTAAAATTCAATTAACAGCAGATAGAAATGCAATTGCAGGAGATGGTTGGGATGCAGTACCTGTAAGTGTTGAAGTATTGGATGCAAAAGGAAGACATGTACCAACAGCTAATTTGCCTATTGAATTTGAAGTGAACGGTGCAGGAAAAATTATTGGTTTGGGTAATGGAGATGCTAATAGCCATGAACCTGATAAAGGCACTAAAATAAGTTTATACAATGGTTGGGCACAGGTAATTCTGCAAAGCAAATTAAATAGTTCAGGAACAGTAACATTAACTGCAAAATGCGGAAACCTGCAACAGGCAAGCGTTTCAATCAATGTAAAAGAAGTGGAACCGATTCCTGCTGTAGCCGTTGCAAGTCCTTATCTGGTATTAGACAGATGGAGAGTATCACCTTTCTCTTCAAATAAAATAGATGCTAATGTTGAAGTAGCAGCTTACGATCAAAACACCTGGCAATCAATCAGACCCAGTCAATTACAAACTTTTGCTGATGGTAATTATGCAGTGTACAGAACAACATTTAAACCTTATGCAACACAAAGAATAAACGGCGGTAAAATTGTTTTTAAAGCAATTACAGGCAAAGCTGAAATATGGATTGATAAAAAATTAGTGTTCAATAAAACCACAGCAGCAACAGAAGATGTAGTGGTTGATTTTCCGGCATCTACCAATACAGACAGGGTTATAAGTGTTTTAATTGAAACAGATAAAGGAAGTAAAGCAGGATTAGGCGGATTAATTACCGTGAAAGCTTTTGATGAATAGATAATTCTTCTCAGGATACTTCAGGATAGCTGAACAGCAGAGCGAAACTACTTTTCAATCTCTAAAAACGATTGATTCGCTATGTTGTTAAAACATTATAAAAAAATAATACTTATGGGTTGCGGTATTTTTTACTGCAACCTTTTTTTTGCACAAACTAAAATGGACTGGGTAAATAAAGTAGGTGCAAAAAGTTTTCCTTCTTCTCAGCAAATATTCAATGTAAATAAATACGGAGCTGTTGCCAACGATACAACTAAAACAGCAACGGCATTTATTCAAAAAGCAATTGATGAATGCAGCAAAAGCGGTGGTGGTATTGTATCATTCAATGCAGGGATTTATAAAACAGGTTCTGTTTTTTTAAAGAATAATGTGCATTTGAAAATTGATAAAGGAGTGTTGATTATAGGTTCACAAAACTTTAATGATTATCCTGAAATACAAACCCGTATTGCAGGTATTGAAACAAGTTGGCCTGCTGCATTAATAAATGTAATAGATGCAAAAAATGTTGCGGTAACAGGTGAGGGCATTGTAAATGCAAGAGGAAAATTTTGTTGGGATAAATATTGGGCAATGCGTAAAGAGTATGATAAGAAAGGTTTACGTTGGATTGTTGACTACGATGCAAAACGTGTAAGAACTTTTTTAGTGCAAAATGCAAATGAAGTTACATTAAAGGGAATAACATTCAAAAATGCAGGTTTCTGGACAGTTCAATTATTATACTCAACCCGCTTAACAGTTGATGGTATTACTATAAAAAACAATGAAGATGGAAGCGGACCAAGTACAGATGGTATTGATGTTGATTCATCTACCTGGACGTTGATTGAGAACTGCGATATTGATTGCAATGATGATAATTTTTGTTTAAAAGCAGGGAGAGATTGGGATGGCTTGCGTGTTAACAAACCAACCGAGTATATAGTTATCAGAAAATGTTTGGCAAGAAAAGGAGCAGGCTTGGTAACCTTGGGTAGTGAAACATCCGGTGGTATAAGGCATGTATTGGCTACAGATTTATTTGCAAGAAATACAGACAACGGTTTGAGAATAAAATCTGCCTTTACACGCGGCGGAACATTAGAAGATATTTATTTTGAAAACACAGTAATGGATTCTGTGAACAATGCATTTCAATTCAATTTAAACTGGTATCCTGCTTACAGTTATTCAGAATTACCAAAAGGTTATAATTACGATTCTGTTCCGCAGCATTGGAAGGCATTATTACATAAAGTTGAACCTGCCGAAAAAGGAACACCACATGCAAAAGATATTTATGTAAAGAATGTAAAAGTTACCAATGCAAAAACTGCCTTTGTCGGGGCAGGATATGAGAAATCTTTATTAACCGATTTTGTTTTTACCGATTGTACTATACAGGCTACAGCTATTGGTATACTTGAGTTAACTAAAAACTGGAAATGGAATAATGTAGTGATTGATATAGATAAAAAACCTGCTCCTGTTAAAGATGCAAACGGTATTGAGCAAAAGGAAAGATTGAAAAATTAGAATGGTAACCGTCATTTCGAAGGTTCTTGCCTGAGAAATCTCATCCTATGTTAGGGCAGATTTCTCGTTGGGCGAGAACCCAATCTCGAAATGACGAAAACTAATAACACTGACGACGGCTTTTAGCCTCGTCAGCGGTTTGACAAAATAAAACATATGAAAAAAAAATTTGCTTTACTTTTTTTAGTGTCCTGCATCAGTATTGTTCATGCACAACGCAAAATCCAATCATTCGATAATAATTGGAAGTTTATAAAAGAAGATGTAAACAATGGAGAACAGGTCTCATTCAATGATGCTGCATGGCGTAATATAAATGTACCACATGATTGGAGTATTGAAGGTCCATATGACAGAGCAAACACAACAGGCCGTGGTGGCGGTTTCTTGCCAAGCGGTATCGGCTGGTACAGAAAAGTTTTTTTATTAAACGAAGCAGATGCTAAGAATAAAGTCTTTATAGAATTCGATGGCATAATGGCCAACAGTGATGTATGGATTAATGGCTACCATTTAGGTAAGCGTCCTAATGGTTATGCAAGTTTTCAGTATGAATTAACCGGTCATCTTTACTTCGGAAATAAAGCTAATATCATTTCACTAAGAGCAGATAATAGTGTGCAGCCTGCATCACGTTGGTACACAGGTGCGGGCATTTACAGGCATGTTCGTTTAGTTATAACACAACCCGTTCATGTAGCACATTGGGGTGTATTTGTAAGCACAGCCAACGTTTCAGCAAACAGTGCAGATGTAAATGTGCAAACAACCATCAATAATCAATCATCATCTCCGCAAAATATTGTTCTTCAAACAAATATTATCGCTCACAACGGAACAATGGTTACTTCTTCAGAAACTAAACAAAAATTAAATGCCAATGCAGTTATTGCATTGCAGCAAAAAATAAATATTGTTCAACCTTTATTGTGGAGTTTAGAAAACACACAACAATACAGAGCAGTTACAAAAATTATTATTGATAAAAAAGCAGTTGATGAAACAACAACTTACTTCGGTATTCGTAATGCCAAATTTGATGCAGCTACAGGCTTTTGGTTGAATGATAAGAATATAAAACTGAAAGGTGTTTGCTTACATCATGATGGTGGTGCATTTGGTGCAGCAGTGCCTTTAGGTGTTTGGAAAGCAAGGTTTAAATTATTGAAAGAAGTTGGTGTAAATGCAATCAGAACTTCACACAATGCAGTGGCACCGGAGTTTTTAAGCCTTTGCGATGAAATGGGCTTTTTAGTAATGGATGAAACTTTCGATACTTGGGAAGCTAAAAAAAGTAATGCAGAACGAGGTTATAATTTATACTTTAAAGATTGGTGGGAAAGAGATACAAGAGATATTATTCTGAAAGATAGAAACCATCCTTCTATTGTTATCTATAGCATTGGCAATGAAATTCATGATAACTTAAATGATACATCCGGTTTCAGAAAATATAAAATGCAGCAGGATTTAGTTCATTCATTAGATACCACACGCCTAGTAACAATGGCTTTGTTTCGCCCTGCATTATCACATGTGTATGAAAATGGTTTAGCTGCAAGCATGGATGTTGTTGGGCAGAATTATAGAGAGAATGAATTGATTGCTGCACATGAAAAACATCCTGAATGGAAAGTAATCGGCACAGAGAATACACATGTCATCAGCCAGTGGTTGGCATTAAGAGATAAGCCATATATGAGCGGTCAATTCTTGTGGACGGGTTTTGATTATTTAGGCGAAAACGATTGGCCTAAAATAGCTAACGGGCAAGGGTTGTATGACAAAGCCAACGGAACAAAAGCCAATACCTATCAAAGAAAAAGTTGGTGGAACGATGAGCCGATGGTGTATGTAATGCGTAAAGAAGGCAATGCAGGAACAGGTGATTGGGTAAGTGATTGGACACCGACAGATATTGATACTTATGATGAAGCAAGGGTACAGGTATTCAGTAATTGCGATGAAGTGGAATTATTCCTAAACGGAAAATCGGAAGGTGTTAAAGGAAGAACAGAAGATAATGCAAGTGCCAGAATATGGAGCTTTCCTTTTCAAAAAGGAATACTAAAAGCCGTGGCCAGAAATAAAGGTAAAGTAGTAGCTGAGCAGGAATTAAAAACAGCAACTGCTGCTGCAAAAATTAAATTGAGTATTGATAAACCAACCATACAAAATAATTGGGATGATGTTGTTTATGTTACTGCAATGGTAACCGATGAAAACGGTAATGATATTCTAACTGCCGATAATAAAATTAAATTCAGTATAGAAGGTGCAGGTGTTATTGCTGCAGTTGATAATGGCGATATTGCAAGTACAGAACCTTATCAGGCTACAGAACGCTGGGCTTATAAAGGCAGATGTATAGCCGTTATAAAAGCAAAAGCAGATAGCGGTATTATTAAACTAACTGCTAAAGCAGATGGTTTGAAAGAAGCATCGGTTACTGTAACTGTTGTGAAGTAAAAGAAGTCAACCGCCGTCAAGGTTTGTAACCATTGACAGGGTTTTACAATCCTGACGACGGCTCAAAGCCTCTTCAGCGGTTTAAGCAACAATAAGCAATCATTAAATATGAAAAAATATTTTAAATCATTTTTATTACTTATCCTGCTTTCTTCATTTGCATTATTGCATAAAGAAAAGCCAACAATTTATATCATCGGAGATTCAACGGTACGAAATACAAACAGACCACAATTCGGTTGGGGCGAAATGTTTTATCAGTTTATTGATACTACTCAAATTAATATTTCCAATCAGGCAATGGCAGGAAGAAGTACCAGAACTTTTATTAAAGAAGGAAGATGGGATAAAGTATTATCAACCATTAAAGCAGGCGATTTTTTAATCATGCAGTTTGGCCATAATGAAGGCAGCAAGCCCGATACATCAAAAGCAGGTTATAGAGGTGTATTAAAAGGAACAGGTGAAGAAACAGTTTCACTGCAATGGAAAGACAGTATTGAAGTGGTACATACTTATGGTTTTTATTTAAGAAAATTTGTGCGTGAAGCCAAAGCCAAGGGAGCTACACCTGTTATCTGCTCTATGATTCCGCGAAATGAATTTAAAGATGGTAAAGTATTACGAGCAGATAAAGATTATGGTAAATGGGCTAAAGAAACAGCAGAACAGGAAGGCATTGTATTTATTGATTTAAACGGAATAACTGCTGACAAATATGATAAGTTGGGAGCAGAGGAAGTAAAGAAATTTTTTCCGGGCGATCATACACATACCAATGAGGCAGGAGCAACTGTTAATGCAGCATCGGTAGCAGAAGGATTGAAAGCGAGTAATAGTGAGTTGAAAAAGTATTTGTTGAATAAATAATTTAACCGCCGTCAGGGTTTACAACCGCTGACGGGGTTAGTGAAACCCTGACGGCGACTTTAAGCCTCGTCAGCGGTTGAGTAGCGAAATAAACGTACAAGTGCGTCCTTCGACTTCGCTCAGGATAAACTGAAAAGCAACGAATGCTTAATTAATAACAGAACGCTGATTAACAAAAATAAAATCAAATGAAAAAAATAAATAAATCATTATTCATTGCATCGTTACTTATTGTATGTTTTGCATTCACCTTATTGCAAACAAAACCAACCTTATACATTATTGGCGATTCAACTGTAAAAAACGGCAACGGCAAACCTGAAAATATTCAGCAAGGTTGGGGTAGTTGGATTGACAGGTATTTCGATACAACAAAACTCAGCATTCAAAACCATGCAATAGGTGGAAGAAGCAGTCGTACTTTTTTAACGGAAGGCAGATGGGACGTTATTTTAAAAACATTACAAAAAGGCGATTATGTAATGATGCAGTTTGGTCATAACGACAGTAGCCCGTTAGATGATACAGCCCGTGCAAGAGGCACTATTAAAGGCATTGGAGAAGACAGTACCGAAATTTATAACCCTATTCGTAAGATGAAAGAAATGGTGCATACTTATGGTTGGTACATGCGGAAGTTTGCGAATGATGCAAAAGCAAAAGGAGCCACAGTAATTATTTGTTCGCCCATTCCGAGATTTGGATTTAATAAAGAAGGTAAGATTAATAAAGATATTTATGCCACATGGAGTAAACAGGTTGCAGAACAAACAGGCTCTTATTTTATTCCTTTGAATGATTTGGTTATTGATACTTACGAACATATGGATACGGCTGTTGTTCGCAGTTATTTTCCGCAGGATCATACACACACTAATAAAGCAGGAGCATTAATAAATGCACAATTGGTGGTAAAAGGTTTGCAGCAATTAAAAGATTGCAGTTTGAATGAGTATATAAAAAAATGAAAATAGTGAACGTCATTTCGAAGGTTCGTGCCTGAGAAATCTCTTTACTTATCAATTATGAGATTTCTCGTTGGGCAAGAACCCAATCTCGAAATGACGTTCTTGAAAATATATTTCATATCAAACAAATCAAAGCTTAATGTTATCGGCATTAGTTTTTCATGGCATCGTTCCTTTGCAGTTTATCCTGAGCGAAGTCGAAGGACACTCTTGTACCGTTGAATATTTGGCATCATTAAACGGATGCTTTTAAATTTTTAATAATGAAGAAATTATTTTTTGTTACTGTTATTTTATCAATTTTTTGTTGTTCATTTTCACAAAACATTTCTTTAGCAGGGTCCTGGCGTTTTGAAATAGATAGAGATGATGTTGGTATCAATCAAAAATGGTATGCACGCAAACTCAACGATAGCCTGCATTTACCGGGTTCTATGTTAGAAAATGGAAAAGGAGATAAAGTAGCATTGCAAACGAAATGGACGGGCAGTATTTATGACAGTAGTTGGTATTTTAACCCACGCTATGCCAAATATCGTCAACCCGATAATTTAAAATTCCCTTTCTGGTTAACACCTGCAAAATATTATGTTGGTGCTGCATGGTACCAGAAAGAAATAAATGTTCCATTAAATTTTAAAGGAAAGCATCTTAATTTGTTTTTAGAAAGATGCCATACAGAAACGCTTGTTTTTATTGATGATAAAAAAGTGGGTTTACAAAATTCAATGGTAGCTCCGCATGAGTATGATGTATCCAATTACTTAACGCCTGGCAAACACACTATTACCATTCGTATTGATAACAGAATAAAAGAAATTAATGTTGGCCCTGACAGCCATAGTTTAACAGACCACACACAAGGCAACTGGAACGGTATTGTCGGTAAAATAGAATTACAGGCATCACTATCAACCCATATCGCCGAAATACAAGCCCTGCCTGATATTGATAAGAAGACAGTTCAATTAAAAATTCGCTTGAACGGTAATATTGCAGACATCAAGCAAATAATAATCGCAGCAAAAAGCTTTAACAGTAATAAAGTGCATATCGTTAAACCATTGCTTACAAGTGTTACATTGGTTCCTTTATTAAAAGATACATTTTCTCTTTCTTATTCAATGGGCAACAATGTGCAGTTGTGGAGTGAATTCAACCCTGCATTATATCAATTAACTGCGGTACTGGAATTAAAGAATAAAACAACAGCAACTAAAGTAATTGAGTTCGGCATGCGTTCATTCAAAACAAAAGGAACACAATTCACTATTAATCATCAAACAACTTTTTTAAGAGGCACTGTTGAGAATTGCGATTTCCCTTTAACAGGTTATGCAAGCATGAATGAAAAAGATTGGGAGAAAATTTTTCGCAAAGCAAAATCATATGGATTAAACCACATGCGTTTTCATTCGTATTGCCCGCCGGAAGCGGCTTTTGAGGCAGCAGATAAAGTTGGTTTTTATTTACAACCCGAAGGGCCAAGCTGGGCAAATCACGGCTCATCATTAGGAGATGGAAAACCCATTGACCAATTTATTTATGATGAAACCAACAGAATGGAAACATATTATGGTAATCATCCTTCTTATTGTATGTTGGCTTATGGCAATGAACCACGAGGCGGTAAGCAGGTTGAATACCTAACCAACTTTATTCATTACTGGCAAAATAAAGATTCAAGAAGAGTATATACAGGAGCATCAGTTGCTATGAGCTGGCCCTTGGTTCCCGCTAATGAATACATGATTAAATCAGGTGCAAGAAATTTAGCCTGGAATAAACTGCCTGAAACAAAATCTGATTATACTGCCGCTATAGAAAAATTTACTATGCCTTATGTAGCCCATGAAATGGGGCAGTGGTGTGTTTTTCCCAACTTTAAAGAAATAAAAAAATATACCGGTGTTTACAAAGCAAAAAATATGGAACTCTTTCAGGAAGATTTGAAAGATGCAGGCATGTTAGACGAAGCAGAAAAGTTTTTACAATCAACAGGAAGGCTACAGGTGTTATGCTATAAACATGAAATTGAAAAATCGCTCAGAACGCCTGCCAATGGCGGGTTTCAGCTTTTATCATTAAATGATTATTCGGGACAGGGAACTGCCTTGGTTGGCATCTTAGATGCTTTTTGGGATGAAAAAGGTTATACCGATGCGAATGAGTTTTCTAAATTTTGTAACAGCACTGTACCATTAATAAGAACTGAAAAATTTGTTTATCATAACAATGAAAATTTTAATGCTGCTGTTGAAATTTACCATTATGGTGAAAAAGATATAAGCAATGCAAAAGTTTATTGGACAATAAAAGACATGAATGGAAACACGGTTGGTAAAGGTTCTTTTGATAAAACAAATATTATTACCGGAAAGAATACAGTAATTGGTACGCTTCAATTTACTTTATCAAAAATTACCAAAACAACCGGCTTAACAGTTGAAGTTGGAATTGAAAATACTGCATATAAAAACGATTGGAATATCTATGTGTATCCTGTACAGTTACCACCATTAAATAACAATGATATTTATTATACTACTATATTAGACGATAAAGCAGCAGACATTTTAAATAAAGGCGGTAAAGTGTTTTTAAATATCAACGGACAAGTAACAAAGGGTAAAGAGATAGTTCAAACCTTTTTACCGATATTCTGGAATACCTCCTGGTTTAAAATGCGTCCGCCGCATACGATGGGTTTTGTGTTGAATGAAAAACATGCAGCATTCAATGATTTTCCAACCAACTATCACAGTGATTTACAATGGTGGGATATTATTAATAAATCTCAGGTAATGCATTTGGAAGATTTCCCGAAGGACTTCAGACCATTAGTTCAACCCATAGATACTTGGTTTATGAACCGCAGGCTGGCATTGGTTTTTGAAGCAAAAGTAGGTAATGGTAAAATCATCGTAACCAGTGCAGATTTATCAGATACCGCTTCGGGCATTGCATCTAAACAATTATTTTACAGCTTAGAAAAATACATGTTAAGCAATCAATTTAACCCCACAACCAGCATTGATATTACATTGATAAAAGACTTAACAACAAAACCATCTAAGTTTACGTTCGATGCTTATACAAAAGATAGTCCAGATGAATTAAAGCCAAAAGCAGTAATAACCAATCCTTAACCCCGTCAACGGCTCTAAGCCTTGATGGCGGTTAGAAAAAATTATGAAGTCAACTTCAATACTCATATTAAGCTTTCGTTGTCCAAAAGGACTCCTTTGGAGCGTCGCACTCTTGTACTGCATTGCTTATGGCATCAATGGCGATGCACAAAAGATTGACAGACAAAAATTAGTAGAACGTCATACGGTTGTAAATACTTCATTCGATTCATTGTCATCTTTATCTGTCGGTAATGGCAGCTTTGCTTTTACTGTTGATGTTACAGGTTTACAATCTTTCCCAAATGCTTATGCGAAAGGCGTTCCGTTAGGAACAGAAAGTGTTTGGGGCTGGCACAGTTTTATTGATACTGCACATTATCAATTCAATGAAACATTAAAAAATTATCATTTAAATAGCAGAGATGTTTCTTATTCAGTGCAATTGAAAGAGCCTGAAAGAAAAAAGAATGCAGTCAATTGGTTTCGTCAAAACCCGCATCGGTTGCAATTAGGAAATCTTGGTTTCGAAATAAAATTAAAAGATGGAAGTATAGCAACCATTAATGATATTAAAAATATTCATCAAACACTCAACATGTATTCAGGTGAAATACAATCTCATTTCACTATAGAAAATATTCCTGTTGATGTTATTACTTATTGTCATCAATCAAAAGATGTAATTGCAGTAAAAATTATTTCAGCATTACTGCAACAAAAAAGAATTGCTGTTACACTTCGCTTTCCATATCCAACAGGAGATTGGGCAGACTTTGGAACAAATTATAAGAATGAAAACAAACATCAATCAACTTTTATAAAAAGAGAAGCAGGTGTTTTATTTAAACATCAATTAGACACAACTAACTATTTTGTAAACATCAATGCAGATAATATTGAAGTAACTGAAAAGCAAAAGTACTTTTTTGTAATCACTCCGTCAGCCATTGATTCATTTCAGTTTACAGCCACTTTTACAGAAAATCTCCCTTCACCGCATAGTCTTATTTCTTTCATTTCAGTAAAAAATAATAATCAAACTGCATGGCAACAATTCTGGCAAAGTGGCGGTGCTGTTGATTTTGAAGGAAGTACAGATAAACGTGCGTTTGAGTTGGAAAGAAGAATTATTCTTTCCCAATACTTAACAAAAATTCAATGTGCAGGTAATTATCCGCCACAGGAAACAGGTTTAACTTATAACAGTTGGTATGGTAAACCACATTTGGAAATGCATTGGTGGCATGGTTTACATTATGCACTATGGGGTAGAATTGATTTATTAGAAAAGAGTTTGAACTGGTATAAAAATGTTTTTGATAAAGCTAAGCAAATTGCCAAGCGACAAGGTTATGATGGTGTTCGTTGGCAAAAAATGACGGATAATAACGGAGAAGAAAGCCCATCTTCTGTGGGTGCATTCTTAATCTGGCAACAACCGCATATTATAACTTTTGCAGAAGCATCTTATCGCGAACATAAAAATGCTGAAACATTAAATAAGTATAAAGAGTTGGTTTTTGCAACAGCCGATTTTGTGGCTTCTTATGCGTATTATGATTCAACTTTAAAGAGATATATTCTTGGTAAAGGAGTTATTGCTGCACAGGAACGTTTTAAAGCAGAAGAAACTTTTAACCCGACTTATGAATTGGTTTATTGGCTTTGGGCTTTACAAACTGCACAGCAATGGAGGGAAAGATTGCATTTACCACGCAATAAAAAATGGGATGAAGTATTAAATAAATTATCACCCCTTCCCATTCAAAACAATAAATATTTATTTACTGAAAGTGCAACAGATAGTTATACCAATCCTGCATTCAGAACAGACCATCCTTCTGTATTAGGTGCATTGGGCATGTTACCTCAAACAACAATGCTTGATAACGTTATTATGAAAAATACGTTTAACTGGATTTGGAATAACTGGACATGGAAAGATACCTGGGGTTGGGATTTTCCTTTAACAGCAATGACTGCAACAAGACTGAATATGCCCGATAAAGCTGTTGATGCTTTGCTGATGCCTGTTCAAACTAATACTTATTTAAATAACGGCCATAATTATCAAGACCAACGCTTAACTATTTATTTACCCGGCAACGGTGGTTTGCTTACTGCCATTGCATTAATGTGTGCAGGTTATGATGATTGCACCATTAATAATCCGGGTATTCCGAAAGATGGTTCATGGAAAGTAAAATGGGAAGGGTTAAGAAAAATGTTTTAGTATGAAAAAAATATATCTCTTATTGGTATTGGTGTTGCTGCATTTGCTGACTTATGCTCAACAAAAGCCGAATATTATTTTAATTGTTGCAGATGATTTAGGGTATGGAGATGTTGGTTGTTATGGGCAAACAAAAATTAAAACGCCGAATATTGATGCTTTGGCAAAGCAGGGAATGAAGTTTACTAACTTTTATGCTGGCACTGCTGTATGTGCCCCGTCCCGTGCAAGTTTGCTTACAGGTTATCATACAGGTCATACCTCAGTAAGAGGTAATAAAGGCTTTCAGCCTGAAGGGCAATATCCTTTAGCAGCAACAGATACAACCATTGCAACAGTTTTAAAAAATAACGGATATGTTACGGCTGATTTTGGTAAATGGGGCTTGGGTTATATCGGCTCAAACAGTGAACCGATGAACAAAGGCTTTGCTGTTTTTTACGGATACAACTGTCAAACATTGGCACATAATTATTACCCTGACCATTTGTGGAGCAATAAGCAACGCATTGAATTTCCTGAAAATAAAACAAAAGAAACGACCTATTCTGCTGATGTGATTCATGAACATGCTATGCAGTTTATTAATCAAAAACATCAACAGCCATTTTTTATATTTCTATCTTATACATTACCACATGCAGCTTTAAGTGTACCGCATGATAAAGTGTATGATGATTATGTAAAACAGTTTAATGAAAAACCATTAACAGAAAACGAATGGAAGAAATATGATGGCGGAAGCTTTGAGCCATACCCGCATGCAGCTTATGCAGCAATGGTTAGCAGGTTAGATAAATATGTTGGTGAAGTAATGCAATCCATCAAAGAACAAAATATTGAGCATAATACCATTGTCATTTTTACAAGTGATAATGGACCGCATAAAGAAGGTAATAATGACCCTGATTTTTTTAACAGCAATGCCAATTATAAAGGCATTAAAAGAGATTTATATGAAGGCGGTATAAAAGAGCCTTTTATAATTTCCTGGAAAGGAAATATTAAAGCAGGTACGACCAATAGTTATACAGGTGCATTCTGGGATTTGTTCCCCACTTTTCAGGAAGCAGCAGGAATTAAAGTTTCAAAAAATATTGACGGTATTTCTATCCTGCCAACATTAAAAGGAAATAATCAATTACAAAAGCAACATGCTTTTTTGTATTGGGAGTTTCATGAAAATAATGGAAGGCAGGCGTTAAGAATAGGCAAATGGAAAGCGGTGAAATACAATGTGGGATTGAATGATAACGCCCCGCTCGAATTGTACGATCTGGAAAATGACCCTTACGAAAAAAATAATATTGCTTCTGCTCATGCAGCTATTGTTGAAAAAATGGAAGCTCTTATAAAGAGAGAACATTCGTCTGCAAAAGATTGGCCTTTGTTGAAAAATGAATTAAAGAATTCTAAATAATGCATCGTCATTTCGAGGTTCGTGCCGAGAAATCTTTTTATTGGTATGATGAGATTTCTCGTTGAGCAAGAACTTAATCTCGAAATGACATTTATTTTTTCACTTCAACTGATAAATTTTTACATCGCTTATTTCCTGTTTAGAATGTGTTGAGCGTATAGCAAAATAACCATGCGTAAATGGCTGTTCATCTTTCCAGGAAAAGAAAATTTCATTATCAATTGTAAACTGCACTAACCCATTTAAACAAAGAATTTCAATATTGTATTCTTTGTTAGGTTGTAATAAATGTGCTGCATCAGTAAACTCACCAATAATTTTTTTATCGCTATTGTTATATTTTCTAAACCTGGTTGTGCTGTTATAATTACCACCCATTCCTACATAATACATGTTTAAAGAATCATATTCTGCAAAGCCTCCTTTTCTTTTAAAAGTCAGGCTGCCGTTAGGTTCTGTGGCCATGAAGAATTGATTTAAATCTGATAGTCTGCAATTCCTGCAACTATCCATTATAATTTTTCTTTTAAACTGAATAAGAATATTTCCTTTCAATTCCTGTTTAAACCAAACTGTTGCACCGCCATATGTATTAATAATAAGTTTATTGTGTTCAGTAAAAACTTTCTCGGTATCTGCTCTGTTTTTTTCAATAATCCAATTATTTAATGAAGTGAAATTTTCTTCAAGCAATACTTTACTGATAGTATAATTTGTTGATTGGGCGAATGAAAAATTGATGAAAAAACATAAAATGAAAATTGTAAGAATTATACGCTTTAATTGCATTTACAAAGTATTAAAAGTTAAAAGTAGTTAAGTTGATAGAAGTAAACTATCCTGCTTTTATTCAGGATGGTTCGGGTAAATTTTTAAGTATGTTGCAGCAATTAAAACGATTGCATGGTAAAGCATAATTATCATCTCTTAATTTCTTCTCTTGCAAAAAAAGTTTTAGTAACACTTTTTATAGTAAGTATTGTTACTGCATGTACGGCACAAACTATTCCATCAAAAAAAGAAACCATAAAAGCAATGGAATTAGCCAATGCTTACTTCATGAACAAATGGCCTGACGCGGGTAAAACAATTGTAACCAACAGAGAAAGACCAAGTAATATATGGACGAGAGCTGTGTATTATGAAGGCTTAATGGCTTTATATAGCATTGATAAAAAACAAAGTTTTATAGACTATGCTTTGCAGTGGAGTGAATTTCATAAATGGAATATGCGTAACGGTATTAAAACACGTAATGCAGATGATCAGGCTTGCGGACAAACTTATATTGATTTATATTTAATGGATAAAAAGGAAGAACGCATAAAAAATATTAAAGCATGTATAGACAGCATGATGGCTTCTTCTAAAATTGATGACTGGAGTTGGGTGGATGCTATACAAATGAGTATGCCTGTTTTTGCAAGGTTGGGCGTTGTTTATAACGATACCAATTACTTTAAAAGAATGTATGAAATGTATGCATTCAGTAAGTATAAACATGGAGGTAATGGTTTATATAATGCAGCAGAAAGTTTATGGTGGAGAGATAAAGATTTTGTACCGCCTTATAAAGAACCTAACGGAGCGAACTGTTATTGGAGCAGAGGAAACGGTTGGGTGGTAGCTGCATTGGTTAGAACATTGCAATGGCTTCCTGAAAATAACAGTCATTACAATGAGTTAATGAGTGATTATAAAAATATGCTGAAAGCCTTGCTTTCATTGCAACGTAAAGACAGCTTTTGGAATGTGAGCCTTGCAGATTCCACCCATTTCGGAGGTAAGGAATTAACCGGTACCGCATTGTTTGTATACGGAATGGCTTGGGGAATTAATAATAACCTGATTGACAAAAAAACATACTTACCTGTTTTATTAAAAGCATGGAATGCATTGGTTACAGATTGCTTACATGCAGATGGTAAATTGGGTTTTGTACAAGGTACAGGTAAAGAACCTAAAGATGGCCAACCTGTAACTTACGACAGTACTCCTGATTTTGAAGATTATGGTTTAGGATGTTTTTTATTAGCAGGAAGTGAAGTATATAAATTGAAGTAGATTAAAGTATTATTGAAACAAAATTTCTAGTTAGTTGAAAACAAAATCTGGTTATTTTAACCAAGGTATTTCTGTTTTTTCAATTTTGCTTTTTGGGTTGTGTTTATTATCACAAAATGTACTTGCAATACTTTTAAGAATAATACTTTTCTTGTTGATATAAACAGTGTCTATACAAGATAATTTATTTCCACAAACCATATGTGAGATAACAAACTCTTTTTGTCTTTTAAAGTTAAAATCTGAAATCGTTAATGTGTCAAAACAATTTGAGGGATTGTTTGTACCATACTTCTCATAGTCCTCAACTAATAATATCTGATTGCTGGTATCAATAAAAATTGGAGTAAAATATTTAATACTATCTTTTTTGTTTAGAGGTAATAAAATCATCCCTTTTTCATTCGAGCAAACATGCACTAAAGCAATATATTTTTCTGTTCCAAAAAATAAGAAAGGTGTTCTGCAATCAGTAGTTGGAATACAATCTTCTTGAACATAAATGCTATCAAAATTTTTATTCCCATATTGAATATATAAATTACGGTCTAAAGTATCAATATTAGAAAGAAACTTTATGAAAGCACCGTTTGATAAACATGAATCAGAGATGTGTCCATATTTTTGAACTTCAAAGTATGGGAATAACTTTTTTGAATTATAAATTCTTACTGATTGAGAAATAGTTTTCATTTGTTTATCCTTGATTTTACAAGAAATAAAAACAGATAAAGAGAAAATAAAAATAATATACTTCATGTTCGTATAAAGATACCTTATAAAGCAAGTATTTTTTAGAGACTTTTATTAATAAGAGACTTTACTTTAATCCAAATAAGCAATTCAAATAAACTTATTAAACTTCAATAGCTTATTTTTGCCCATTCCGGTACAGAAAGTATAAGAGTGCGACGCAACGGAAGCTTAATAGCACTACTGTTGCTTGCTCCAAAAAATAAGTAAAACGAATGGATGTAAATTTTAATCCCGATAAGCAGCATACACTTGGTAATACTGCTAATATAAGCGGCACCGGCTTGCATACAGGTGTTTTGGTAGATATGGTTTTAAAGCCTGCCAATCCCGGTTTTGGTATTCAGTTTCAAAGAATTGATTTGCCCAATAAACCCGTTATTAAAGCAGATTGCGATTTAGTTACCGATACAAGCAGGGGTACCACTTTACAGATTGATGATGCTAAAGTAAGTACCGTTGAACATATTCTGGCTGCCTTGGTAGGTATGGGTGTAGATAACTGTTTAATTGAATTAAATGGTCCTGAAATTCCTATTATGGATGGCAGTTCTCAACCCTTTGTTGAATTAATTGAAGAAACAGGTGTTATTGAACAGGAAGCTGCCAAAGCATGGTATAGTATAGATGAAAACATTTTATTATACGATGAAAAGAAGCGTGTAGAAATGGTGGCAATGCCTTCTGTAGAATATCAGGTTACTACGTTAATAGATTTTAATAGTCCCGTTTTAGGAACACAGCATGCAGGTTTAAAATCAATTAAAGAATTTAAAAGTGAAATTGCCCCTTGCAGAACGTTCTGTTTTTTGCATGAATTAGAAATGCTGCTTGACCATGATTTAATTAAAGGAGGCGACATTAATAATGCCATAGTTGTTGTTGATAAACCTGTTACAGATGCTGAAATGAGTCGTTTGGCAAAAGTGTTTAAACGTGAAAGGATTGAAATAAAAAGTGAAGGTTATTTAAACAACTTAGAGCTTCGTTTCCCCAATGAACCTGCAAGGCATAAATTATTAGATGTTATTGGCGACTTAGCATTAATCGGGTACCCTATTAAAGCGAGAATTATTGCCAATCGCCCGGGCCACAGCACCAATGTTGAGTTTGCAAAAAAAATCAAGCAATACATAAAGAAAAATAAGCATGTGAAAGATGTGCCTGTTTACGATCCGGCTCAACCACCTGTTTATACTTTGCAGCAAATAGAAAAAACATTACCGCATCGCCATCCTTTTTTATTAGTAGATAAGATTATTGAATTGACTGATAAATACATTATCGGTGTAAAGAATGTTACTTATAACGAATGGTTCTTCCCAGGCCATTTTCCCGGAAACCCTGTAATGCCGGGCGTTTTACAGGTTGAGGCATTGGCACAAACCGGAGGAATTCTATGTATTAATTCAATGCCTGAAGGACAATATGATACTTACTTTTTAAAGATTGATAACTGTAAGTTTAAACAAATGGTAAGGCCCGGAGATACCATGTTATTAAAGATGGAGTTTGTTGGCCCTGTAAGAAGAGGCATTTGTGAAATGAGAGGAACCGTTTATGTAAACGGAAAAGTTGCCACTGAAGGAGATTTAGTAGCACAAGTTGTAAAGCGTTCTTAAAACAATAGAATTTGTTAATTTCAAACAATTGTTTAAACGCTGGCATCGTTTTTTCAATCAATACGGTCTTATCAACCAAATATGATAGCCGTAGAAACTTTAAAACCAAAAACCAGTAAGCGGATGACACATCCCTACACGTACATAGACCCTAATGCAAGAATTGCTTCTAATGTAAAGATTGATCCTTTTACTGTTATTCACGGAGATGTTCGCATTGGCGAAGGCACATGGATTGGCAGTAACGTAACTATTATGGACGGCACACGCATTGGAAAAAATTGTCAGATATTTCCCGGAGCTGTTTTAGGTGCAGTACCGCAGGATTTAAAATTTGCAGGAGAAAGAACAACTGTTGAAATTGGTGATAACACTGTAATTCGTGAATTTGTTACCATCAATAGAGGTACAGAAGATAGAAATAGAACTAAAGTTGGTAACAATTGTTTAATAATGGCATACAGCCATATTGCACACGATTGTATTGTAGGCAATCATTGTATTATGAGCAATAACTCTCAAATGGCGGGTCACGTAACAATGGGAGATTATGCAATTATTGCAGGGGTTTGTGCCATACATCAGTTTGTGCAAATTGGTCAACATGCTTATATCGGCGGCGGAAGTTTAGTAAGTAAAGATGTTCCTCCTTATATTAAAGCTGTGCGTACACCCTTAAGTTATGGCGGCGTGAACAGTGTAGGTTTAAAACGCCGCGGTTTTTCAAACGAGAGAATTAATCACATCTTAGATATTTACAGATTTATTTATAACAAAGGCATGAACACTTCGCAGGCTTTAGAATTTATAGAAGAAGAAGTGGTTGCAAGTGATGAACGCGATGAAATTGTAACTTTTATCCGCGAAAGTGGAAGAGGTATTATAAAACGTTATACCAAAGGTGCTTCAGAAGAAGAATAGTTTGCCCTAACCCTAAAGGGGATAATTAATTATTTTCTGTATTAATGAATGATTTAACTAATCAAGTTTTAAGCAACTCTATAAACTCCCCTTCAGGGGTTGGGGGTGTAAGTATTCACTTACAAAATGCAGGGAAAAAGTTCAATCGTGAATGGATATTCCGTAAGCTAAACCATCAGTTTAAGTCTTCACAAGCTTATGCCATAACAGGTTCTAACGGAAGTGGTAAAAGCACTTTATTGCAATGCATTGCGGGCTCTACCAATTTAAGTGAAGGCAATATTAATTTCGAATTTCAAATTTCAAATTTTGAATTTTTCTCCATTGCTGCTCCGTACTTAGAATTAATTGAAGAAATGACTGCCAAAGAGTTTCTGCAGTTTCATCAATCATTCAAGCCATTGGTACAAAATAAAACAATTGAGGAAATTTTATCAATTGTAAGTCTGGCTAAAGCCATTGATAAACAGATTCGTTACTACAGCAGTGGTATGAAGCAAAGACTCAAATTAGCACAGGCTTTTTTCTCTGATGTTCCTGTTATTTTATTAGATGAACCCTGCACCAATTTAGATATTGCGGGTATTCAGTTATATCATCAATTAATAAAAGATTATACAGCCAATCGTTTAGTAATTGTTTGCAGTAACGATGAACAGGAAATTAATTTCTGCACAGAGCGTTTAAATATGATGGATTGGAAATAAAAAAGCTGATAAGTTTTATTCTTATCAGCTTATTGTATTTTATAATATTCTATGCAACTTTCAACAAATTCATTTTACTGCTGCTGAACATTCTTTCAGCATAATCTAATGTTATAGTCAATTCCGTTTGCCCTGTACCTGGCATTTCAAACATAGCATCAGTTAAAATGTTCTCACAAATAGTACGTAAACCTCTTGCACCTAATTTGTACTCCATCGCTTTATTAACCATAAAGTCTAAAACCTCAGGTTCAATGGTTAATGCAATACCTTCTAATTCAAACAAACGGGTATATTGTTTTACTAAAGAATTTTTGGGCTCAGTTAAAATACTGCGTAAAGTTTCTGCATCTAACGGGTCTAAATGTGTTACAACAGGTAATCTTCCCAATAACTCAGGTATTAAACCAAAGCTTTTTAAATCCTGTGCATTTACAAAGCGTAATAAGTTTTTGCGTTGTAATTCCTGCTGGTCTTTGTTTACATTAAAACCAATTGCATTGGTATTTATTCTTCTTCCGATAACCCTATCAATACCATCAAACGCTCCGCCGCAAATGAAAAGTATATTCTTAGTATCAACCTTAATCATTTTTTGTTCAGGATGTTTTCTTCCGCCTTGCGGTGGAACCAATACTTCAGTTCCTTCCAGCATTTTTAATAAACCTTGTTGTACACCTTCGCCGCTAACATCTCTTGTAATTGAAGGATTATCTCCTTTACGTGCAATTTTATCTATTTCATCAACATATACAATTCCACGTTCTGCAGCAGCTACATCATAGTTGCAATTTTGTAACAAACGGGTAAGCATACTTTCAACATCTTCACCAACATAACCGGCTTCAGTAAACACAGTTGCATCAACAATCGCAAAAGGAACATTCAACATTTTCGCAATGGTTTTTGCCAATAAGGTCTTACCGGTTCCTGTTTCGCCCACCATTACGATATTGCTTTTTTCAATTTCAATATCATCTTTCTGTATTTTTTGAGAAATACGTTTAAAGTGGTTGTAAACCGCTACTGCCAATATTTTCTTAGCTTCATCCTGCCCGATAATATAATCGTCTAAAAACTTCTTAATTTCTTGTGGTTTGCGAACAGTTAATTTATAATTAGTTGGCGTACTATCAACTTTCAGGTTTAATTCCTGTGCAATAATTTCCTGTGCATGTTCTACACAATTCTCGCAAATATGCCCTTCCTGTCCGGCAATTAAAATACGCACTTCATCTCTGTTGCGACCGCAGAAAGAACAATGTAAATGACTTTGCTTGGGCATTTTTTTCTGTTTATTGTTGCAGAACAAAGGTTACGGCAACGTTAGCAATAGCAACAAGATAATAACAAAGTTATTTCTGCTGCTAAGCAAATCTACAATTTTTATTTTTTGTGAAGTTTTTAAAAAGGCTTAAACTGTATTTACAGTTTGTTTAAAACACCATCAACAATACCGTAAGCAACAGCTTCGTCGGCATTCATCCAGTAGTCGCGGTCGAAATCTTTCAGAATCTGTTCAACTGTTTTACCGCAGTTTTCAGCTAAAATCTGAGCACCGATTAATTTAGTTTTTTCTATTTGAATAGCTTGTATTTCAAGGTCTGCCGAAACTGCCTGAAAATAACCCCCCAAACTTGGCTGGTGTATCATTACTTCTCCGTGAGGGTAAATAAAACGTTTGCCTTTAGCACCAACACTTAATAAAATAGAACCCATGCTGGCAGCCAATCCCATACAAATGGTACTTACGGGAGAACTTATCATTTTAATGGTATCGTACATAACCATACCGCTTGTTACCACACCGCCGGGGCTGTTAATGTATAATTTAATTTCTTCACCCGGTTTATCTGCTTCTAATAATAATAATTTACTTACTACATCTTTAGCACTCTTATCATCTACCACCCCCCATAAATAAACAGCACGTTTTTCAAAAAACATTTTTTCCATTTTCTTCATCATGGCACCGCCCATCTGTTCCTGCTTATCATCTTTTGGCTTTTCTTCTTCATCTTCCATTAAAAACGGATTAGTATATTTTGCTTGTATCATTAGAATTATGAATTACTAATTATTAATTATTTGCTCTCTTTATTTGCTTTTCTCGGATTGGTTAATAAAACTTCATCAACCAAACCATATTCTTTGGCTTCTAAAGCAGTCATCCAGAAATCTCGTTCACTGTCTTTAGCAATTGTTTCAACGTCTTTATTAGTATGATGTGCTGTAATTGCATACAACTCATGTTTCAATTTCTTAATTTCTCTTGCTGTAATCTGAATATCAGAGGCTTGACCACCGATAGCACCGCTTGGTTGATGCATCATAATACGGCTGTGTTTCAAGGCTGTTCTTTTGCCTTTAACACCGGCACATAATAGCAATTGTCCCATACTGGCTGCAATACCGGTACAAATGGTACTCACATCCGGGCCTATAAACTGCATTGTGTCATAAACGCCCAAACCGGCATAAACACTGCCACCCGGGCTATTAATATACATTTGAATATCCCTTGTACGGTCAACACTTTCTAAAAACAGTAATTGAGCAGTTATAATGTTGGCAACATAATCATCAATTCCCTGCCCTAAAAAAATAATTCTGTCCATCATTAAACGGCTGAAAACATCCATCTGTGCAATGTTCAAAGGTCTTTCTTCAATGATATAAGGTGTTAAATTAGTAGGGTTAAAATAGGTTTGGTAACTATGTAAGGTGTTACTGCTGATACCTTTATGTTTAACAGCGTATTTCTCAAACTCTTTTCCAATATTCATTCTAAAAAAATTATGCGTTGAAGATAAGGTTTTACTGTTTTCAAATATTATGCAATAGTATTTTGGCAGACAGATTGGCGGAATACCTCTTCATTTGCGATTTTGGTTAAAATATTTTCTTAATTGATACTGAACAAAAAAAGAACTCTGCGGTTATATTATTCGTACGTAGTTTCGCAGCGGTAATAAAAGGATAAATTTTTAGTAAGTACAAGGCTATTGAAACGTTATTAATAATGGCTTTCTATTTGCAGGGACACTTGACCGGCACACTTTCGGCACAGTACCTGCGGTTAATAACGGTACTCACAAAGAATATAAAGTGTTTATTGTTGTAACAGCGTTGAAGTGTGCGACGTTATTTCCGGAAATGAATCAGGAAATACTAAAATCGGGCTGAAGTTATTGAACCTACATAGTAATGATGTATGAATAAAGTTGCTGTTTACAGAAAAGAGCATTTTAATGCTGCCCACAGGTTGCATAACAATGCTTTAAGTGAAGAAGAAAATAAAAATGTTTTCGGCTTATGTAATAATGCCAACTATCACGGGCACAACTATGATTTAATTGTAAAAGTTACAGGAGTGCCGAACAAAGAAACGGGGTATGTGGTTGATATGAAGTGGTTGAGTAAAATAATAAGAGAAGAAGTAATAAGCAGATTCGATCATAAAAATTTAAACTTAGATACAACAGAATTTAAAGAATTAAATCCTACAGCAGAGCATATTGCCATTGTAATTTACAATTTAATAAAACCTAAGCTGGATAAGGATTTAGAACTACAAATAAGATTATATGAAACAGAACGAAACTTTGTTGAATATCCAGCTTAACGGAGATAAGATTGAGTTGAGTGATATTCTGATTGATGAAATAGGAGATAATCATGTAAGCACATCGGTTGATACACCTTTACGTGAAGATGCGTTTGTTTTAACTGAAGCAGAAAAAATGCAGCAGATAGAAAAACATTTCAGAAGCATTATGGAAATTATGGGTTTAGATTTAACTGATGACAGCTTAAAAGGTACACCTAAACGTGTTGCCAAAATGTATATTAAAGAAATCTTTAGCGGGTTAAATCCTGCCAATAAGCCATCTGTTGCTTTATTTGAGAACAAATACAAGTACAATGAAATGCTGGTAGAAAAAAATATTTCATTTTACAGTAATTGCGAACATCATTTTGTACCGATAATCGGTAAAGCACATGTTGCTTATATAAGCAATGGTAAAGTAATCGGTTTGAGTAAATTAAACAGATTAGTAGAATATTATGCTAAACGCCCGCAGGTGCAGGAGCGTTTAACCATGCAGATTGGAAAAGAATTACAAAAAACTTTAGGAACAGAAGATGTGGCAATTGTTATAGATGCTAAGCATTTATGTGTTGCCAGCCGTGGAGTAGAAGATGATACGAGCAGCACCATTACTGCATTTTACGGAGGTGCATTTAAAGAAGAACAAAAGAAAAACGAGTTTTTAAAATACTTGGAACTAAAGACCGAGTTCTAAGCTGAAAACACACATTGAGTATTTCCCCGATAGTTCTCTGTCGGGGTTTTTATTTTACATTTGACGCCATTTAAAATGAAAGTAATGAGTAAACATGCATTTGTATTTCCGGGCCAGGGTTCTCAATTCAGCGGAATGGGAAAAAATTTATATGAAACGAATGAAGCAGCTAAAGAATTATTTGAACGTGCCAATGATATTCTCGGCTTTAGTATAAGTGATATTATGTTTAACGGAACAGATGAAGAATTAAAGCAAACAAAAGTTACACAGCCGGCTGTTTTTCTTCATTCTGTAATTGCTTTTAAAACATTGCATGATGCAAAACCTGATATGGTTGCCGGGCATTCATTAGGAGAATTTTCTGCCTTGGTTGCTAATAATACTTTAAGTTTTGAAGATGCTTTACGGTTAGTAAGCATACGTGCCAATGCCATGCAAAAAGCCTGTGAAATAAAGCCTTCGAGCATGGCTGCCATTTTAGGTTTAGATGATACAATGGCAGAACAGATTTGTGCTTTGGTTGAAAATGAAACATTTGAAATTGTAGTACCTGCCAATTACAATTGCCCGGGTCAATTAGTTATCAGCGGTAGTGTAAGAGGTGTTGAAGAAGCTTGTGCAAGATTAAAAGCAGCGGGTGCAAAACGAGCGTTGGTATTACCGGTTGGCGGTGCATTTCACAGCCCTTTAATGGAACCTGCTAAAGAAGAATTAGCTGCAGCTATAAAAGAAACCGTTTTTAATAAACCCTCTTTTCCTGTTTATCAGAATGTGGTTGCAAAAGCAGTTACCGATGCAGATACCATCAAAGAAAATCTAATTGCACAATTAACAGGTGCAGTTAAATGGACACAAAGCGTTAACGCAATGATTGCAGACGGTGCAACACATTTTACTGAAGTTGGCCCCGGTAAAGTATTGCAGGGCTTAGTGCAAAAAATAAATAAAGAAACTGTTGTTGATGGAGTGAATTAATTTAATGTGCGAAGTATAAAATATGCAAATGTGTTGATGATTATGATTTAAACATTTGCATATTTAAAAATCCAAAATTCCATTCACCCATTCAGGGTCTAAAGTAGCATTGTATTTTTTATAAAAATTAATGGCAGGTTCATTCCATTCCAATACTTGCCAAACCATTCTTTTAAATCCTTTTTCTTTACATTCTTCAATCACTTTATCAAATAATAATTTTCCGATTCCCTTGCCTCTCGCATTTTCGGTTACTAAAAAATCTTCTAAATATAAACATTGACCTTTCCATGTTGAATATCGAATATAGTATAAAGCAAAGCCTTGAACAGTATGGTCCTCTTCGGCTACAAATGCCCACCATACCGGGTTTGAGCCGAATCCACTTTCTTCAAAATGTTCTAATGTTACGGTTACTTCTTCGGGAGCTTTTTCATAAATCGCCAATTCATTGATCAGTTCCAATAACCTTTTACAATCTTTTCTTTCAGCCCTTCTAATATTTATTTGCATAGCACATTCACCTTTATAGAACTCATTGTATTATTTATTTCATACCAAAACCCGGTCCCTTTATAAAAACACCGGCATTTGTATTGGTATGCTTGCCATCTTTTAAAACTTGTACCCCATTTACAAAAACATCAATCATCCCATCAGCATATTGATGTGGTTTTTGGTAAGTGGCATTGTCTTTTATTGCTGAAGGATTGAACACAATAATGTCTGCATAATTACCCACTTTCAGTTCTCCTCTTTTTTGCAATTTTAATTTTTTAGTAGGGAGGTTTGCTAATTTATAAATGGCCATTGGAAGTGAAACAACTTTTTCATCTCTGCTGTAATGACCAATTACTCTTGCAAAATTTCCATAAGCTCTGGGGTGTGCATTTGATTTTAGGAAAACACCTTCGTTGGTATAAGAAGCTTCATCACTGCCGAAACTAACCCAAGGCAGTGCAACTTGTTTTTTTACATTGTCTTCATTCATTAAAAAGTAAGCAACGCCAACTCTCGTGCTGTCTTGCACAATTAAGTCCATAGCAGTTTCTTCAGGTGTTTTATGACGCAACTTCGCAACTTCTGCCAAAGTTTTACCAATATATTTTTTGAGAGAATCTTGTTTAAAATCCAACAATAATACTTTGTCCGCTCCACCTGCACCATAATATAAATTTTCCCAATCTGTTGCATTGGTGTTCATGGCTTTGATCATATTTTTTCTTATGATGGGATCATGCAAGCGTTGCCATAATTTTCCAAAACCGCCATCTTGCAATGTTGGAGGGAATGACGAAGTTAAACCTGTTGCGCCAGCCAAATAAGTGTACATGTCGGCCGTAACATCTAATCCTTCATTTCTTGCATTCTCAATTTTGGTAATGGCGCTGTCCATCTTATTCCAATTATTCTTTCCAGCAGCTTTTAAATGAAATATCTCAACAGGAATTTTCGCTTCTTTTGAAATGGTAATAATTTCATCAACAGCTTCTAAAAATTTGTTGCCTTCACTTCTGATATGACTGGAATAAGTGCCGCCATATTTTGCAGCTTCTTTAGATAGTGCAATCAATTCATCTGTCTTTGCAAAAAAATCAACAGGATAAATCAAAGCATTGGTTACACCCAAAGCACCTTGTTGCATGGCTTGTCTTACTAATAACTTCATGCTGTCTAACTGAGCAGCAGTGGGAGCTTTGTTATCTTCACCAATAACATATTGACGAACAACGCCTGTTCCTACAAATGATGCAATGTTGCAGGAAATACCTTTCTTTTCAAGATAATTCATGTATTCGCCCAATGTATTCCAAGCAACTTTAAATTTAATATCACCTTGCCCGTCCTGCATTTGTTTTTTCATATCTGCATTCAGAGGCCCCATACTAAACTCACCAAAAATTTCCGTTGTTACACCTTGTTTAATATCGCTTTGGCATCTGCCATCTTGAATAAGAGCAATTTCACTATGCCCCATCATATTAATAAAACCGGGAGCCACAGCATTACCTTTTGCATCTATTTCATTTTTGGCGGTTGCATTTTTTAAATCACCAATAAATGCAATAGTATCGTGATCTATAGCAATATCTGCAGTAAATGCATCTCCACCGTTTCCATCAAACACCAAACCGTTTCGTATAATGGTATCATATTTTTTGGAAGTACATGAAACCAAAAACAAAACACAAAAAGAAATAATCAGCGATCTTTTTTTCATGATGAATTTATTTATGAATGAATGATTATTTTTTCTTGGCTTTGAAATTGCCATTTGGTTGAATGAATGTTAATGCAGTAGTAACATTTTTATCGGTTACGTCAAACAAAATGAAATAGCCATCCAATATTTTTAAAGCAAATTTGTTGGTATCAACATTCATTAATTCATATTCGGGTTGACCAGGCACAAATGCATACAGCTTATTTTCTTTAATATACACTTTAGCATTTACATTAGGTGCCAACTCATATTCACCTTCATATTTTTTCATATCTGCAACACTGATCTCTTTTGCTTTAGGCTTTTTTGTGAATTTGATAGGATCTAAACCTGCCTCCAATTGTGAGTTCAATGCAACAATATCCCCGGCATCGTTCATAGTAAAAGAAATTCTTGCAGGAGAATTAGATGAAGTATCAATGCCTTCTTTTTTATCTACATCGAAAGGTTGAAATATATCGTAATGATAATGTTTTAACCAGGTAATATCTGTAGGCCCCATTTTGATAAATAGAGAATCATTCTTTACATATACTTCAGCAGTACCATAGCCCGGATTGCTAAATAAACCCTCATAATCTTTTAATGGATGAGAAGGTTTTGTATTTACTTTCCTATTGCTTAGTGCATTTTTTTCAGATTCTTTCGCAGTTGCTTTTGCCTTATCGGCAGCGGCTTTCAGCGAATCATTCCAAGGGAATGAAGAAAGATTCAAAACCCTGTCTGCAATAATATTTCTTACAATAGATGGAACAGCCGATCCGTTCTGATTGGTTAAAACAATAATACCGATACTATCGCTGGGAAAGAAGCAAGTGTTGGCACTGAAGCCATCAATATTGCCACCATGTTCCACTCTGTAATGACCACGATAAGACGAAATAAACCAACCAAAACCATAATTAGATAAATGCACATCAGGATGTTCTTTGCTTGGCAATGCACCTGCAATAACCATTTGACTGCTTTGTGCTTCAGTAACATAATTTGAAGGAATAATTTCTTTGCCATTAAATTTTCCTCCGTTAATCCAGGTAATTACCCAATTGCTCATTTCATTCACAGAACTGTTAATGCTACCCGCAGGGCCCATTGCATCAATATTGTAGTAATCTAATTTTTTTATGATGCTGTCATTCTTTATACTATAACCTATTGATGCATTTGAATCTTTGCTCATTGTTAAGACAGAGAAATTGGAACGAGTCATGTCAAGCTTATCGAAAATGTTTTCTTTTACTAAAACTTCCCATTTTTTCTTATTAATTTTTTCTGCAATCATCCCTTGCACCAAAAACATGAAGTTATTGTATTGCCATTTTTCTCTGATGCCTGCTGTTGGCTGCATGTATTGAATTCTTCTTAACAAACTATCTCTTGATGTTGAAGAAAATAAATACCACGAATAATCGTGGCGAGGTAAACCTGTTCTATGTGTCATCAGATCTCTAACAATAATCTGATTATTCATATTATCGTTATAAAATTTTAATTCAGGTAAATATTCTCTAACCGGATTATCGAGGTTTATTTTATTTTCCTTTTGCAGCATTCCTAATAAAGAGGCTGTAAATGCTTTTGTACAACTGCCAATTGCAAACAATGTATTTGGCGTTACAGGTAATCTCTTGTCAACATCTCTGTAACCGAATCCTTTGGCATAGATTACTTTATTCTTTTCAACAACGGCAACTGCAAAACCAGCAGCATGCCAGTCTTTCAATACTCTTTCAAAAGCAGTATCTAATCCTGCAAACTTATCGGTGGTTACTGTTTTGTTTTTCTTTTGTGCTATAACTATAACGCTTAATGCAGAAAGCAATAAGCATAAGGCTGATAAAATTGTTTTTTTCATAAGGGTTATTTGTTTAGTTGAGTTGAATATTTTTTTGAATATTGACGGGAATACTAAATATACTTTATAAACTTCTTAATGCCTGCTCAAAATCGTTTAAAATATCTTCAATATTTTCAATACCTACACTTAGTCTTATTAAACCATCGGTAATACCAAACTTTTCTCTTTCTTCTTTGGCAACACTTACATGGCTTGTACTTGCAGGGTGAGAAATTAATGTATCAACTGTTCCTAAAGATGTTGCCTGCGTACACATTTGCAATGCATTCATAAATTTTGTTGCCGCATTATAACCATTTTTTAATTCAAAACTTATTAAAGAACCGAATTGTTTCATTTGTTTTTTGGCGACTTCATTATCAGGATGTGTTGGCAAACCAACATAATTAACCAACGCAACAGCTTCATGATTTTGTAAGTATTCAGCAACTTTCATGGCATTACTGCAATGCCTGTCCATCCTCAATTCCAGCGTTTTTAAACCATTGCTTAATAAAAATGCATCGAACGGACTAGTATTGCCACCTAACAATACATGCCATTTCCAAACTTTTGTGTTCATGTATTCATTATCTCTTCCAATCAATACACCACCAATGGCAGTGCCATGCCCATTTAAAAATTTTGTTGTTGAATGAAAAACAAAATCAACACCATATTTAAAAGGTTGCTGTAAATAAGGTGTAGCAAAAGTGTTATCTGCTGAAACGAGGATGTTATACTGTTTGGCGATTTTTGTTACTGCTTCAATATCTATACAATTGATAGTTGGGTTTGCGGGAGTTTCAATATGAATTAATTTAATGAAAGGATTCTTTTTAATTGCTTCTTCTAAAACATCAGCTTTTCTTATATCGGCGATAATAACATTAATACCTGCATCTGCTAAAACTTTATGCATTACTTCATAAGTTCCACCATATAAAGAGTAGTGAGATAAAACTGTATCGCCTGCTTTTAAGTTGCTGAGAAATAAAGTTGTCATGGCAGCTTGCCCGCTGGAATGCAATAGTGCCTTTAGTTTCAGCGGTTCATTGTTTTCATCTTTCAAACCAAAACTTTCTATTGCTGCAATTGTTTTTTCTGCTGCAACAAAAGTTGGGTTGCCCCAACGGCTGTAAATTTTACTTTTATCTGCACCTATAAATCTTGCTGCACCTTCTTCAATAGTATCGAAAGTAAAGGTTGATGTTGCATAGATTGGAGTGATGTGAGCATGTTCAGAATTTTCTCTTTCTGCACTATGCATTGCCACTGATGTAATACCTGTTAAGTTGAATGATGAATTGCTCATAATTTTATGTAGTAACTGTACAATTAATTCAATAACCAAAAATAGTTAAATCAATATGAAGGAATTACTTTGTTTATATGCCACTTATAATCACTGGGCTAATAAAACCTTATTAAATACAGTACTTGCTTTAAAAGAAGATGAACAACATAAGCCGATTACCAGCAGTTTTGCAGGTTTGTATGAAACCTGGCTGCATGTTTTAAAAGCTGAAACCATTTGGTGGCAAAGGTTGAATAACCTTGAGAAAAATGAACTCACTTCAGGAACTTATAAACCAACAATGCATGAACTGGCAGATTTATTAAACAAACAAGATGTTTTATGGAGTGAATATTTAATTGAAATGGATGAAGCAGATTTCAAAAAATTATTTGCGTATAAAAATTTAAAAGGTGAACCATTTGAACAGCCTTTATTTGAAGTATTGCATCATTTATTTAATCATGCTACTTATCATAGAGGGCAGGTTGTTACGATGCTAAGGCAATCGAATGTAGAAAAAATTCCTGCAACAGATTTTGTACATTGGGTAAGAACAAAATAAAAAAGCTATCTCAAAAAAGATAGCTGACTATTATTTATTTGATGCGTATTAAAAAATTAATAAGCCCATTTAACCAAAGTAGCACCCCATGTAAAGCCACCGCCGAAAGCAGCTAAAACAATTTTATCACCTTTCTTTAATTGGTTTTCCCATTCCCATAAACACAATGGAATGGTTGCTGCGGTTGTATTTCCGTATTTCTGAATATTAATCATAACCTTTTCTTTGGTTAAACCCATTCTGTCGGCAGTCGCGTCAATAATTCTTAAGTTAGCCTGATGCGGCACTAACCATGCAATATCTTCTCCTGTTAAATTATTTCTTTCTAATAATTCTGCACTTACATCTGCCATGCCTTTTACGGCAAATTTGAAAACTGTTTTTCCTTCCTGAAAAATGTAATGTTCTTTGGCTAAAACTGTTTCAACAGAAGATGGTTTTAATGAACCGCCAGCTCTCATATATAAATAATCGGCACCAATACCATCGCATTTTAAAATACTATCCTGTATGCCGTAGCCATCTGTATCAGGCTCTAATAAAATAGCGGCGGCAGCATCACCAAATAAAACACAGGTATTTCTATCGGTATAATCTACAATACTGCTCATTTTATCAGCACCTACAACAATTACTTTATTATACCGGCCACTTTCAATAAAAGAAGCACCGGTAGTTACAGCGTATAAGAAACCACTGCAGGCTGCACTTAAATCAAAGCCAAAGGCATTGGTTGCCCCCACTTTATGTGCAATTAAATTAGCAGTTGCCGGAAAAAACATATCAGGCGTTACAGTAGCACAAATAATACAATCTATTTCACTGGCTTCAATTCCCCTTTTCTTCAATAAATTCTGAATGGCAGGTGCACCTAAATCGCTGGTAGCTTTACCGGGTTCATTTAAAATTCTTCTTTCACTAATACCGGTTCTGGTTCTGATCCATTCATCATTGGTTTCTACCATTTTTTCCAAATCTGCATTGGTTAATTTGGTTTCAGGAACATATCCGCCCACTGCTGTTATTGCTGCTGTTATTTTATTCATTGTATTTTCTTAATTTCCATCAAAAGGAACGCAAATATCTGTAATTATTTTTTATTGCCTCTTTAATGCTTGTAATACCCAAATAGCTACATTTGAAACTCTATGATAGCATTTTTAAAAGGCCATTTTGCGATTAAAACACCTGCTTATGTTGTGGTTGATGTAAATGGTGTTGGCTATGGTGTTCAGATAAGTTTACAAACTTATTCCGCTATTGCTGAAAAAGATAAAGGCCTGTTACATACCTATTTGCACATAACTGAAAACGCACAGGTTTTGTATGGCTTTGCAGAAGAGGCAGAAAAAGAAATGTTTCTGCAATTAATTTCTGTATCGGGTGTTGGAGCAGCCACAGCAAGAATGATGTTATCCGGTATGAAGATTAATGAAATTGCCGGAGCTATTGCAGCAGCAAACGTTAATCAACTTTCTTTAATAAAAGGTATTGGTAAAAAAACAGCTGAAAGAATTATTGTTGAATTGAAAGATAAACTGCAAAAGCAAATAAGTACTTCTACTTCAGATTTTGCTGCCGTTGCCTCTCCAAATGTAGATGCAGTAGATGCTTTGGTAGCTTTAGGAATTACAAAAAATGTGGCAGAACAGGCAGTTAAAAAGGTAATTATAGCCAATCCTTCCATATCTTTAGAAAATATTATCAAACTCGCATTAAAAAATCTCTGATTATAGGCCAAATATCTACTTAACCAAGTTGTGAATTTGTTTTGAAGCGACTATTTGTTTTTCTTTTTTCTTTTACACTAACTGCAATAAACTGTGTGCCTTTGTATGTGCAGGCACAGAGCAAAGACTCTATTCCTTCAAAAGATTCTTTACGTTTTCCTATTTATGACAGAAGGGGAGACAGGTTTACCTGGAAGAATAAAAACCCTTTTGATTTATCTGATACTGGTATTGTAAAACAAAAGATTATTTACGACCCTAAAACAAACGAATACTATATTGAAGAAAAGGTTGGAAATACAGTTTACAGAAAGCCGACATCGCTGACATTCGAGCAATTTTATTTGCTGCGGAATAAACAATATGAAACAGATTATTTTAAAGAACGTGCCAATGCTTTAACGCTGTTAAACAAAAAAGTACAAAGGCCTAAAGCAAGAGTATATGATAAATTATTTGATAGAATTTTTGGTGTTGGCCCTAACGGTTTAAAGGTTGATGTTAAGCCACAAGGTAGTGTAGATGTTTTGTTGGGATATGATGGTCAGAATACACTAAACCCTACATTGCCCGAACGTGCCAGAAAAACAGGTGGTTTTGATTTTAACATGAACACCAACCTGAATGTAAATGCAAGCATTGGCGATAAATTAAAACTGCCTATCAATTACAACACACTTTCCACCTTCGATTATCTTAATCAATTGAAGTTAGATTATAAAGGAATGGATGACGAGATATTGAAAAGTGTTGAGGCAGGTAATATGTCTTTTCAAACCAAAAGCACATTAATAGGTAGTGTACAAAACTTATTCGGTTTAAAAACACAGTTACAGTTTGGTAAATTATTTGTAACAGCCGCTATTGCCAACCAACGCTCTCAAAGGCAAACACAAACTTTAAAAGGTGGTGCAGCATTAACTACTTTTCAAAAAAAGTTAGATGATTATGAAGAGAATAGAAACTTTCTCTTAGCTCAATACATGAGAAATAATTACAATACTGCAATGGCTAATTTACCCGTAGTAAACAGTCAGGTGCAAATACAACGTATTGAAGTATGGGTAACCAATAGAACGGGTGCAACTACCAATGCCAGAGATGTGGTTGGCTTTATGGATTTAGGTGAAAATCAACCTTATAATGTTAATGTTCATTCACAAACATCATCACCCTTGCCGCAAAACGCAGCCAATGATTTGTATGGAAAATTAACAGGAGATATAACTTATCGTAATCCGTCTTTAGTAACAAGTAAGTTACAATCGCAAGGCTTGCAACCCATTAACGATTTTGAAAAAGTATTCGCCAGAAAATTAGCAGCAACAGAATATTATTTCAATCCGCAAATAGGTTTCTTATCATTAAGTGCACAGCTGCAACCTGATGATGTTTTAGCAGTTGCCTATCAATACACTTACAACGGAAGGGTTTATCAGGTAGGAGAGTTTTCGCAGGATGTGGCATTAGATTCCACACAAGGTGTTCAGAAAGTATTATTCTTAAAATTATTAAAAGCAACTTCTGCACGTACTGCCTTACCTATCTGGAAATTAATGATGAAGAATGTGTATTCATTAGATATGGCAGGTATTTCAAAAGATGGCTTTCAATTAAATGTGTTATACGACCAACCAAGTGGTGGTTTAAAAAGATATTTGCCTGAAGCTGATGCTGCTGTTGATGGCAAAGCATTATTATCAATTCTTCAGTTAGACAGATTGAATAATCGCAACGACCCGCAACCCGATGGTGTATTTGATTTTGTAGAAGGCTTTACCATTCTATCGCAACAGGGCAAAGTAATTTTTCCGGTATTAGAGCCTTTCGGTAGCGATTTAGAAAAATTGGCTTATAACTCTGCACCAGCCGTAGCTTTCAAGAATAAATATTTGTTTAAACAGTTATACGATTCTATAAAAGCCATAGCACAAACTTTTGCCAACCTTGATAGGTTTACCATGCAGGGGCAAGCCAAAGGAAGTGGTGGCAGTGAGATTTATTTGAATGCTGCCAATATTCCGCAGGGTTCTGTAAAAGTTACCGCAGGCGGACAAACATTAATTGAAAATGCAGATTATGTAATTGATTATAATGTCGGTTCACTTAAAATTTTAAATCAGGCAATTTTAAATTCCGGTGTTGCTGTAAATGTTTCTTACGAAAATAATGCAGGCTTTGGCATTCAGCAGCGTGGCTTTATGGGCTTACGTTTAGATTATCTGGCAAGCAAAAAATTATCACTCGGTGCAACCTATGAACGTTTAAATGAAAGGCCATTCTTTACTAAAATGAATTATGGTGAAGACCCTATTCGTAACAGTATGTATGGTGTTGATTTCAACTTTAAATCAAACTGGCCTGGCTTAACAAGGGCATTAAATAAATTACCTTTTTACAATACCAAAGCCATGAGTACCATAACTGCTTATGGTGAAGGTGCTTATTTTAAACCCGGTCATCCTCCGCAAATAGGAACAGGGGGTAATGGTTTAATTTATTTAGATGATTTTGAGGGAGCCCGCAGCAATATTGATTTACGCTTTCCTTTAGTATCATGGGCATTGGCTTCAACACCTGCCAACAATGGTAAATTTCCTGAAGCCAACTTAAGTGATTCCGTTGATTATGGAAAGAATAGAGCCAAACTGGCATGGTATAATATTGAACCAAACATGCAGGATAAAAATAGTCCAACCAATCCTTTAAGAGGTAACTTAAATGAATTGAGCGACCCGCGTGTTCGTTTGGTTTATACCAATGAAATATTCCCGCAACAAACAACCAATATTATTAATACACAAACAACCACTTTCGATTTAGCCTATTATCCTAAAGAGTTAGGTCCGTATAATTATGAAACAAGCCCTTCTCAAATTGATGGTAACGGTAAATTGAGAAACCCTGCAGCTAAATGGGGTGGTATTATGCGAAGCCTTGACCAGACTGATTTTGAAACCAACAATTTTGAATTTATAGAATTCTGGGCACAAGATCCTTTTATTAAAATGCCAACCAGTACAGGCGGTAAATTATATTTTGATTTAGGAAGTGTGAGTGAAGATATATTGAAAGACGGTAAACGTTTTTATGAAAATGGATTGAGTACACCTAACTCTCCCGCAGCGGTTGATAGCAGTAATACCTGGGGTAAAACACCTGTTAATCCCATTCAGGTTACCAATGCTTTCAGTAACGATGCCAATGACAGGCCTTATCAGGATGTTGGTTTTGATGGTTTGGATAATGATGGTGAAAGAAGAAAAAGGGCAGGTTACTTAAATCAGTTAGCTGCTACATTCGGCACCGCATCTGCATTGTATCAAAGAGCTATCAACGATCCATCAAATGATGATTATGTATGGTACAGAGATTCAAAGTTTGATGCAGCAGGTACCGGTATTTTAGGCAGGTATAAAAATTATAATAACCCGCAAGGCAATTCACCTGTATCCTCAACCAATTCTCAGTTTGCTTCGGCTGCCACTTTATATCCTGATAACGAAGATTTAAACAGAGATAATACTTTAAACGAAACAGAAGAATATTACGAATATCAGGTTGATTTAAAGCCCGGCATGGATGTAGGCAACACTAAGTACATAACAGATAAACGTGTGGTACCTGTTAGTTATGCCAATGGCACAAGTGCTAATGAAAACTGGTATTTATTCAGAATACCTATTAAAGATTATGTGCAGAAGGTTGGTCAGATTCCCGACTTTAAATCTATTCGTTTTATAAGAATGTACATGACAGGTTTTAATGATTCTGTAGTTATGCGTTTTGCTACATTAAACTTAGTAAGAAATACATGGAGGCAGTTTACATACGAAGTAGATACAACAGGTGCTTATACACCAATCAATACTTCTGTAACTACATCAAATACCTTAGCGGTAAACTTAGAAGAAAACAGCAGCAGAACACCTGTTAATTATGTTATTCCGCCGGGTATTCAGCGTGTACAATCATTAAGTAATAATGGTGTAAACCTTTTACAGAATGAGCAGGCTCTAAGCTTACAGGTAAGAAATTTATTAGATGGAAAATCAAGAGGTGTTTTTAAAACATTACCTAATTATGATATGCGTAATTATGGTAAGCTTTCTATGTTTGTGCATGCTGAAAGTGTTGTTGGACAAGTAGCAGTAAAAGATAAAGAGTTAAACATTATAGTTCGTATCGGTCAAGATTTTTTGAATAATTATTACGAAGTAAAATATCCGTTAAGTATAACATTACCCGGCTCTTATACTGCTTCACAAGCAGATGTAGTGTGGCCAACTTTAAATAATCTCGATTTTAATTTACAGGACTTAATAACCGTTAAAACAAATCGTAATACAACTGCCGGTGCATCTGTAACAAATATTTTCAGACAAACAGTTAACGGAAAAACAATCAGTGTATTGGGTAATCCGAACTTAGGTGCAGTAACAGGAATATTGGTTGCTGTTGAAAATGCTAAGGATGCTAACCCTGCTGCTTTAAATGCAGAAGTATGGATTAATGAATTACGATTAAGTGAAATTAATGAAAAAGGTGCCTATGCTGCAACGGGTAAAGTAGAGGTACAACTCGCAGATTTAGGCAGGGTAAGCGTTTCAGCAAGTACTTATACACAAGGTTGGGGAAGTATCGAATCTCATATTAATGAGAGGGCAAGAGATAATATGTTTCAGTTTGATGCTGCTGCAAGCATAGATGCAGGTAAATTATTACCTAAAACAGCAAGGCTATCTATTCCTGTTTATGCAAGTTATAACCGTGTTGTACATACACCGCAATACGACCCGTTTGATAATGATATTTTATATACTGATAAATTGAACTTAGCAAAATCAAGAGCAGAGAGAGATTCCATTAAAAATGCAGCAATCGATCAAACAACAATTTCAACACTCAATTTTAGCAATGTGCGTGTTATGCCGAAAGGTAAAGTACATATATGGAGCATCAGCAATTTTGATGTGAGTTATTCGGTAACTCAAACATTACAAAGCAGCCCAACAGTATTAAGTAATAATATAAACAAATGGCGTTTAGGGTTAGGTTACACGTATAATAAACAATCAAAATTTAAAGAGCCTCTAAAGAAAGTAATTAAAGGAAGAAGCCAGTGGGTAAGCCTGGTAAGAGATTTCAACTTTAATTTGATGCCTTCTTTATTAAGTTACAGAAGTGATATTAACAGGCAGTTTGCACAATATATTCCACGTATTGTAAATACAGATTTAACAGTTACCAAAGTGCAACGGGTAGATACAACGTATGATAAATATTTTACGCATGATAGATTTTATAATTTGCGTTGGGATTTATCACGTTCATTAAACATAGACTTCAGTGCAACCGATAATGCAAGAATAGATGAACCTTACGGTTTATTGAACACACAGTTGAAAAGAGATACGGTAAGAAATAATTTCTGGAAAGGAGGAAGAAACACACTGTATACACAACGTGCAACAGCAAGCTATACTTTTCCGTTAAATAAATTTCCATTAACAGATTGGATAAATGCACGCTATACTTACGGAACATCTTACAACTGGATAGGTGCAAGTTTATTAGCTACCTCATTGGGCAATACCTTAGAAAACAGTCAGGAAAATACTTTCAGCAGCCAGTTTGATTTTTCAAGGTTATATATGAAAAGCAAGTGGCTTCGTTCAATAGATAATATTGCCCCGCCTGTAAACAGAAATAATCCTACTACCAAAAATCCCGCTAAGCCAATATTGCAACCAACAGGTATTGTTATAAAACCAAGAAATGAAGTGATAAGAGATGCACAAGGACATTTATTAAAAGGTAAAGCAAAAAGACAGGCATTAGCTAAATGGCGGCAATTAAAAAGAGATGACAGGCTTGCAAGAAAACTACAGCAACAAAACACACCTTATGAAATGGGTGCTGTTGCAAAAGCAGCAGGAAGATTAATTACAATGGTTAAAAATGTAACGGTTGATTACAGTGAAAACTATCATAGCCGTGTGCCGGGATATTTAGACAGCACACAGTTTTTAGGGCAAAACTGGAGGAGCATGCAACCGGGTTTAGGATATGTTTTCGGTATGCAACCCGATACAAGCTGGTTGAATGATAAATCAAGAAAAAATTTAATAACAAGAGACAGTACATTTAACGCTTACTATCGTCAAAACTTTGAGCAGAAGCTAAGGTTAACGGCACAGGTAGAGCCTGTAAAAGAATTCAGGATTGATTTAAGCTGGGAGAAAAGTTTTACAAAAGAATACACAGAATTGTTTAAAGACACATTGAATACAGGTGCTAAGCAACAGCATTTAAGTCCGTATGCAAGCGGTGGTTTCAGTGTATCTTATATTTCTTTCGGAACATTATTCAGAAGTAGTAACCCTAATGAAGTATCACAAACTTTTAAAGATTTTGAAGCCAACCGTATAATTATATCGCAACGTGTTGCTGCCTTAAATCCTTATTATTCAGGCGGTACCACGGCAGATGGTTTTGCCAAAGGTTACGGAAGATATTCTCAGGATGTTTTAATACCTGCATTTCTTGCAGCATATACAGGTAAGAGTGCAAAAGATATTCCTTTAATAGCTCAAAGCAATGGTAATATTAAATCCAATCCTTTTAGTGGTATTCTTCCGAAACCTAACTGGAGAGTAACTTATACTGGGTTATCAAAAATTCCTGCATTGCAAAAAATATTCTCATCCATAAATCTTACGCATACTTATACGGGTACTTTAAGTATGAACAGTTATACGAGTGCCTTGTTATACAGCGATCCGTTCAGGTTTGGTGCTCCCGGTTTTGTTGATACAGTCAGCGGTAATTATATTCCTTTTTATTTAGTGCCGAATATTACTATGAGTGAAGGGTTCTCTCCGTTAATCGGAATTGATATCACCACGACCAAACAGTTAAACCTAAAATTTGAATATAGAAAAACCCGAACATTAAGTTTAAGTTTAATTGATTATCAGTTAAGCCAAACATTAGGTACAGAGTGGGTTACAGGCTTTAGCTGGCGTAAACGCGGGTTAAATTTACCATTCAAATTACCGGGTATGAAGAATAAAAAATTACAGAACGATTTAAGTGTGAAGTTAGATTTAGGCTTTAGAGATGATGCTACCAGCAACAGCAGGTTAGACCAAAGCAATGCTTATGGTACAGGCGGGCAAAAAGTAATAACCATTCAACCTTCTATTGATTATGTGTTGAACAACCGGTTAAATATTAAATTCTATTTTGATCAAAGAAGAGTAACACCATATATCTCAACTTCTGCACCAACTATTATTACAAGAGCAGGCCTACAGTTCAGAATTTCATTGGCACCGTAATGCTATCCTTCTTTGTGAAAGTAAATACCATCAGCTTGTGCAGTGCAGGTAACTACTAAATCATTAATGCAAACATGTGGTGGTAAAGTTGCACAGTAGTAAATAATATCTGCAACATCATTGGCGTGAAGCGGTTCATAACCTTTATAAGTAGCGGCAGCTTTGTTTTCATCTCCTTTAAAACGTACCAAAGCAAATTCAGTATCGGCAGCACCCGGGTGTATTGCAGTAACTTTTATTTTATGTTGCAGCAAATCAATACGCATGGTATGTGTTAATGCATCAACAGCAGCTTTAACAGCACAGTAAACATTTCCGTTTTGATACATATCTTTTGCAGCCACTGAACCCATATTAATTACATGTCCTTTTTTATTAGCAATCATATATGGTAAAACGGCTTTGGTTACATATAATAATCCGTTTACATTTGTATCAATCATGGTTTCATAATCTTCTACCAAACCATTTTCAAAACTATCTCTTCCCCAGGCCCCGCCTGCATTATTATATAATACATCAATTTGCTTCCATTCTTCAGGCAAATGCTGTAATGCATTAAATGTTGCTGCTTTATCTCTTACATCAAAAACAAGCGGTAACGCTTTTATGTTATATTTTGAAGTGAGTTCCTGTGCTAATGATAATAATCTTTCTTCTCTTCTTCCTGTTATAATACAATGCCAGCCGTTTGCTGCAAATTTTTCAGCGGTGGCTTTTCCAAAGCCTGATGTAGCTCCTGTAATAAGAATAATCATTATCAATTGATGATTTGAAGTTTAAAATTATTGGCGGGGCGAAATTAAGAAGCCTGTACTAATGTGACAATGAAATCTGATTATCTTATTAAAACAACAGTTCCCTTTCTGAATATTGTTTTGCCTGTATAATCAATACCCTGAGCAGTATAAACATAAGTGCCGGGTGCTTGTGCAGTGCCATTTGCATTACCATCCCAGCCTTGTCCTATTTCTGAAGTGCTGTATAATAATTGCCCCCATCGGTTATATATTCTGAAATAACTTAATGTTGTTATGCCTATGGGAATAGGCTTTATAATATCATTCAACCCATCTTTATTAGGAGTAAACGCAGAAGGTACAAAAATGTCAGGGTCTGTTTTAAATACTTTCACCCATATATTAGCTGTGCCATAACAACCAACAGAATCTAAGGTAGCTTTTACTACATAACGGATAGAATCAACAGCAGTAGTTAAAGTTGCAACAGGATAAGATATATTCGGATTATTTAGGCCTGTTGAAGGAGACCATAAGAATGAAATACCTGTTGTGTCTGTTACAGTAGCATTCAACTGCAATGGCTGGTTGGCAACTATACTGGTATCTTTACCTGCTTTTACTGTTACAGGTTGAATAACTTTTACGGTAACAGTATCGCTTACAGGTTTGGGGCAACCAACAGTATCGCTAACGGTTAAGATATATTGCGTTGTTTTAACGGGCCCTGCAATAGGGTTTAATGTGTTTGCATTTAAAAGTGTATTAGTCGGCTTCCATGTAAATGTTGACCCTACAATATTGGCATTTAATTGTGTTCTGTTGCCAAAGCATACGGTTGCGTTTCCTGTCGCAGCAACGGCAGGATAAGGAGCCACTTTCACTAATACAGAATCATAGTCCTGACATTTACCTAAGTTGGCAGTAACATAATATCTGGTGGTTACCAAAGGTTGAACTAATGGATACTTTACACTATCTACAAATACCCCTGTTGATGCAACCCAACGGTAACTTAAAGCGTAACTAACAGGTTTTAATCGTATGGTATCTGTTTTGCAAATACCTGTATCTCTGCCTGCATCAACAGTAATAAAAGGTAAAACATTTACGTTAACTGAATCCTGATTAATACAACCGTTATTATTAACAGTAACATGATAAACAGTTGTATCTGTGGGATAAACCAATGGTGTGGCGGAAGAGGCATTAATAATTCTTGTTGAAGGCGTCCATGTAATAATACCTCCGTTTGTATTGGCAATAAGCGGTAAAGTATCAATACTGCAAATCAATGTATCATGAAAAGGTAAGGTAAGCGAAGGTTTATCATTAACCAATAAAGTTTTTGTAAGTGTATCAATACAGCCTTTACTGTTGCCAACAATAAATGTGATGGTTTTACTACCGATGGTTGAATAGGTATGTGATGGGTTTTGAATGGAGGTAGTATCTGCTGTGCCGGATGCGGGGTCTCCGAAGCTCCAGCTCCAGCTATTAACAAAACCGTATGCGGTAACAGTTAAATCTTTAAAAATATATGGATTTAAAAAGCAGCTACCCGTATAACTGAAATTCGGTGTAAAGCCGGGAAATACCCGCACATTGGCAGTTGCAGAATCCTGACAACCACCTATTGAAGTTACTTTTAACTTCATTACATAAACACCGGTATCATGATAAGTATAGGTAGGTGTTGGTTTTGAAGAAGTATCAGTAGTATATTTTGTTTCACCAAAATCCCATGCATAGGAACTGATATTTGATGCTGTACTTTCATTCTGAAAACTCATGGTAAAGCCATTGCATGTTATATATGATGGCTTTAAAGTTGCGGCAGTTATTGAACAGTCGTTAATGGTTAAAATAAAATCTTTTCTATGTTCATTTATTAAAACGCCATTTCTCCATTCTTCTACCGTTACACAAATTACATACTTACCTGCTGCAGGTGCCTTCCCGCTAATAACACCGGTAACCGGATTAATAAACACTTCTGAACCTAATGGGCTGTTTCCTGAAAAAGGCGATTTATAGGTTAATCCAACTAATGTTAATGTTGAAGTAGGAGGTGGGTCAGGGTTACCCGCTGCATTTCCTTGAGTTTCCGCACTACCATCATATGCAGGAGAAAATTTATATGCAAGAGAGTCACCATCCGAATCTGTTGCACTGAAATCTATAGCAAAGGATGCTTGTTTACAAATTACCGAGGTGTCTTTAACAACAAATTGAGGGCTGCTGTTATTACCGGATGCTAATTGATTTGTTCCAGGAATTTGTGTTGTAAATGTAGCTCCTGTGGTTGTAGGGCTGCTTACAGCGTTGGTAAGACCTGTTCTTGTATATCTTATCCAGGAAAGAATATAACCTTCGGCATTATTACTGACTGTAATGTTACTACTGTATATACCAACTTGATAGCATACAGTTGGGTCAGGTGTAAGGCAAGGGTTAATTCCTAAGGTGTGTTGGATGCTCGGTGCAGTACCCGAAAATTGTTGTACTAACGTTATAGTGCTAACTAAAGTTAGGGTGCTTTTATTGTAAATTCCTATTGTTACGTTCTCTCCATTCAACTGAGCCTGACTCGAACTATTACATTCACGAAGTAACCTCATGGTTACCTTATAAATACTGGTATTAGCAGTTGCACCGGGGCTAACATATTGGTAGAATATTTCTCCACCTGCAACATGTGTAGCAAATGACTTATTAAAAGCTAAAGCAACAAGTATCAGCAACAAAACTTTTCTCATACAATATCCTGCCGGTAGCGGTTTATATTTGTGAAGATAACTAACAATGTTTTATTGAAAGCCTGTATTTAAGTTTTAACGCATTGTCAACAATAAGAAGAGATATGAAATTAATAGGTTGCTGCCTGTAATATTTTTATCGTATAAGTACAACCGTTCCTTTTTTGAAAATAGTTTTGCCTTTATAATCTATGCCTTCAGTTACATAGATATATGTACCCGCAGGTTGTGCTGTTCCATTTAAATAGCCATCCCAGCCTTTGCCTATTTCAGCTGTATTATATAATAATTGTCCCCATCGGTTGTATATGTTGAAATAATTTAATGTTGCAATACCTACAGGGATGGGTTTTATAATATCATTTAAACCATCCTTATTCGGAGTAAATGCAGAGGGAACGAAAATATCCGGGTCTGTTTTAAATACTTTCACCCAAACAAAATCTTCGCCATAACAACCGTAACTGTTTAATGTAGCTCTTACAGTATATTTTATAGAATCTACAGAACCGTTCAGTATAGCAACAGGATTATTAATATTGGGATTATTTAAACCTGTTGAAGGAGACCAATTAAATGAAACGGTTGATGAATCTGTTACCGTTGCGTTTAATTGTAAAGGCTGATTAATAACTACTGTTGTATCATGCCCTGCATCAACAACTACAGGAGGAATAACGTTCACTTTAAATGTATTTGTCCATACAGCAGGACAGCCTGCATTTTTAATTGATAAAGTATAGTTTGTGTTTTTTGAAGGAGCAACTTTTGCAATTATTGTATAAGGCAAATTGGGAACGCTTCCATTGCCTGAGCTTAAAATAGTATTCGTATTCCATGAATAATTGGTGCCTACTGTTATGTTGGTATTTAATGTAGCTGCTGAACCAAAACAAATATTTGAACTGTCAGGATAAGCTGTTGCCCGAGGAAATGGAGCATTATAAAAATAAATGGAAGCAATTAAACTGGTATCAACAGGACAAACACCATTCTTTACAATAACTCTGTATTTAACAGTTGAAAAAATACCCAGTACATCATAACTCTTATTAGTATGGGTAGGTGTTACATTATTCCATAAAGTACTATCGTAAGAGTATTGCCAGTTTACAACATTGCCGTTTGAATTATTTAATTGCAATGTTGTGTTTTGATTTTGCCCTAAACAAATCGGTAATAGTGAAGGGTATAAATCTCCTCCCTTTGATTTATTGTTAACAGTTATCAATACACTGTTGGTAGAATCTATACTGCATTGTGTTCCTTTTTGCACCAATGCTTTGTACAATGTGTTTACATTTAAGTTCTGTGCATTATAAACTGCAGAAGTGCTGTTAACATCGTTCCAGCTTTGACCGTTATCGGTTGAACTAATCCATTTCACAACACTGCCGTTATTACCTGTTAATGTTATGGGTGAATTATTGATTCCTTCACAAACAATATTATTTCCGCTTATAGAACCTGCAATTGTCGGTGTATTTGATGTTACAAATAAATTGGCACTTAAATCTGCACAGGAATTAACTGCCCTTGCGGTTATGGTTCCTGATTGATTACCCGGTGTTACAGTAATAATATTTGTTCCGATGCCCGATGTTATTACCCATCCGTTAGGAACAGTCCATATATAAGATGCACCATCTAAAGAAGGTATCGAATAAGTTGCTATACCACTTTGGCAAGCATCCGGCGGGCCGCTTATTGTTAAGCCATTACATTCATTTCTTATAGCAAAATAGGCGTAAGCAAAATGCCCTTTCGGTACACAGTTTTCAGCAGTAAAAACTAAAGTAACTTTCTGGCCACGGTATGCCTGTAAATCAAAAGTAACTTCAGTCCAATCCTTGGTCCATACACGATAAGGAGTGGTATTATTAAATCCCGATACGCTTGGTGAGGGTACATTACTTTGCTTAAAACCATTTCTTATGGCTGTTGCCTCATCTAAAGTGCCACCGCTTGTAGGTAAAAAATATTTAGGTGAAGCACAATCAATAATGCCGTTATTGGTATATAATGTTGCAGATGCTAATGGCTGTTGAATAGACTCGTGATTGCCATTTTCTAATACCATTGCATAAGCATAAGTCATAGTATAGGGTCCTGTTCCGGCAGGCACATCAACCTGATAACCAATGCCTCTGAAGAACCCCCCCGGTGAAGAGTTTGTTGATGTAGAACCTAATAAAACCGAGTATTTATAATTATAACCATTAATGGTTGGTATTGTTTCAAAACCGCCAAAAACATCGTTGTATTTAGAAGTTAATACCTGTACACCTTGGCCCCCACCTCCTAAATATTCAGGTAATGTTTGTGTATTGTAAGTACCGCTGGGGTATGGAGAAATGCTATCGTAGTTTTGTTTACTAGCAACATCTCTGGGACTGTTTTGCTGAAAGGTACCCGTATACGCAAACCAATGGGTTAATGCACCACTTGAAAAATTAATATTAACCGGGCAAGATTGATTTTGAGCAAACAAAACACAAACCATGCTGATGCAAGGAAATAAAAACAATAATCGGTATAGTAAAACCTGTTTGAACATATTACTACTACCTTACAGATACGCAATGTGTTTAAATAGCTTCAATAAATTGTAATAAATATTGATTAAGATCTTCGGTTGCTTCCCACATACCCATATGGCCGATGTTGTTGAGTATATGAATATACGAACTTAATGGCAGGTGCGTTTGTTGTAAAACATCCTTTATGGGGGCTGCAACATCTTCCGTTCCTATTACGAATAAAACAGGCAAAGGGTTGTTTTTTAAAACGGAAGTTTTATCTGCCCTGTTCATCATGGCTTTATAATATTGCTGTAATGCTTTGTTTGAGAATTGTTTGCCTTCTTCAATTAAAAAATTAATTTTTTCAGCATATTTTTCTTTGAATGGCTGTGCAAATAAATTGGGGATAGTTTTTTTAAGAAATGAATAGCCTCCATAGGTTTCCATCATTTCTATACCACGTAAACGGTTTTGTTTTTTTTCTTCACTGTCTGCAAATGCAGTTGAATGTATTAAACCGAATGCTGACAAATTTTTCGGGAATAATTCAGCAAATGATAAGGTTATATAACCACCCATGCTATGACCAAGCATTATACAGGAATGAATTTTTTCCTGCTGTAATAAGGCATAAATGCATTCAGCATAATCATCAATAGAAATATCGTTTATTGAATCGTCTAACATTTCAGAATTACCACTACCCGGTAAATCGGGGACAAGTAATCTGCAATAATTTTTAAGAAAATGTATCTGTTCATTGAAGATGTTACTGTCTTCTCCAAAGCCATGTAACAATACAACTGCTTTACCTTCTCCTTCGCTGCGGTAAGCAATATTTTTATTGTTATAATTAAAATGCTTCGTCATTTTTTAATTCTTACAAATCGTATGCTCATACCCAACAGTAATACAACAACGGGAAGTATTGCAATGTTTAATTGTTGAGGAAGCCAACTCCATGCAACAATTGTTAAGCCATTGATAAAAGCAACAGCATAAAAATACTTTTGTAACCAATTTGGTTTTCTGAAAATTGCAAATGCAGCAACAATATTAGTTGGCAACGCCCACAATAAATTGTAATTGGCCTGGCAGGCTTTATGGTCTGTACAAAACATCATAAATAAAATTACCAAACCTAATAAGCCTGTAATGTAGAGCAGTAAAGAGTCTGCTGCAATTGTTATTTTTTTTGCTATTTTATTTTTTGAAAACGAAATTAATAACAACACTAACGATATACTGCTGATTAAGTATAAAGGCTGCTGTTTATTATTTGTTTCAGCAGATGGTACTGCAACATTTAATAATAGTTTTTTATTACTTAGTAAATTGGTTGGTGTATTAACAGAGCTATCAACTGCTTTTAATAAATAATCCGGAAGAAACTGGCTTTCATTAACAGTAACTTTTTTATCTGTAGGGCTACCCAATAAAATATCAATACCTAATTTACTCCAACACATATGCATAGTGTCTAAGTAAATATGAATCATATTTCTGAACGTAGTACCTTCTGCTACCAAAGGTTTTGCAACCGTTAATCCGCTTTGTTTTTGCAAAATATCCCGAACTCTTGTAGTGCAGTTATCATAAAAAAAATCATACTTGTAATAACGGTTATTACCCATTAAATTTTGTTGTAGAAATACAATGATGTTTTGTTTTTGGGAAGCGGTGAGTTTTAATTCCTGCTCATAAACATTTCTTTTTTCTACAATATAACCATATAAAAACTCCTGTAAAGATTCGTAAGCTAAAGCATAATCTAATTTGCCTCTTGCAAACTTTAAATAGAAATTAGGTTCTTCAAAATTGAATGTGCCGTAGTTATACACTATATCTGTATGGTTAATACTATCCGTAATTCTTAATGCAGTGTGCCCGAAGACTGCATACAAATCTTCGCCAGGTGAGCAGGTTAATAAACTGATACGGATATGTGAAGAATCGGTTTGAGCAAAGCTGAAAGCGGAGAGCTGAAGGTTGAAAGCAATGAAAATCAATAGTTTTTTCATGAAGGAAAGGTCGGGAATAATTTTTTGTTTTGCATAACGCTATTTTAAAATTGTTGATTAACTAACAGAACGTTGAAGTGCCTGCCTACCGATAGGCAGGTGCGACGCAACGGAAGTTTAATTAATAACTGCAGCTTGGTTCATAATAAAAAATCCCGCTACTAAGCGGGATTGATTTATTAAGCTGTTTTAGTGAATGCCCATTTTATCATTTCTTTCCAGGTTATTTTTTTACCGTATAGTAAAATACCTGTTCTGTAAATTTTACCTGCTAACCAGGTGGTAAATAAAAAGCCGAGAATGAGTATTAACATACTTAAACCCAATTGCCAATAAGGTACAGTTGTTGGTACACCGAAGGCAATACGTGCCATCATTACAATGGGTGAACTGAAAGGTATAATACTTGCCCAGAATGCCAGTTTGGTTTCGGGAGCCTGTATTACACTCGTCATTATAAAGAATGAAAAAATAATAGGCATGGTAATAGGTAATGTAAGGCTTTGAGATGTTTGTAAATCTTCAACAACACTGCCTACTGCTGCAAACAACGCAGCATAAAATAAATAACCACCTATAAAATAAAATATAAAGCAACCGATAACTAAACTCCAATTTACGGTACTGAAACTATGTTGTAAATCATATATTTTTTGAGCACCTTCACTGGCTTGCATAACACCGACACCTGTTGGCATAACGCCACCATTTTGTTGCATGGCTTTTACCTGCTCTAATGTTTCATGCGGAATAAATGATTGTGCAATAGATGATAAGGTTATTATTAAAACAACCCATAATAAAAATTGTGTAATACCAACTGCACCAATGCCGATTATTTTACCAGCCATTAACTGAAAGGGTTTAACACTGCTAACCATTACTTCTGCAATACGGTTTGTTTTTTCTTCCATAACACCACGCAAAACCATCATACCATAAATAATCATAGTAATGTAGATTAAAATACCGCAACTATAACCTATTAACGACGCAGCTTTTTCACTACTTTCTTTAACGCTGGTACCGCTTTGCTGTTCTGTTTTTAATTCGGCAAATTGCGATTGTTTGTGAATAGAATCGAGTTTTGCTTTTGTAATACCGTTATCCTGTAGTTTTTTATCTTCAATGGCAGTATTAATTCTTTCTTCAATTTTTTCTTCTATAACCAATCCTATGCTTTTTTTAGAACGAAGAATATAAGTTGTTTTTTCGTTGCCGTTAAATTTTGGAATTAATAAAATATCACTATAGCCTTTTGAAATATAATTGGTAGTATCAACATCATCAGGAAATTCAAAAGCTAAATCTTTTGAACTTTTCAGATTGTTTTTAAAAAAGCCATTTGCATCAACTACTGCAACTTTATGATCTGATTTCCCCTGAATAGAAAAATAAGCTCCACCGGCTATCATACCTATCAGTAACAGTGGCGTTAAAATAGTGGTTAAAATAAAAGCTCTGTTTTTAACTCTTGATAAATATTCTCTTTGTATAATTAATAAAACTTTGTTCATATAAACAGATGAAATTGTAAGGTGTAATTATATTTTTTGAAATGCTCTTGTTGTAGCTTTTGTTCCTTCAACTAAATGAATAAAGATGTCGTTTAGTGATGGCAGTATTTCATTAAAAGATTCAATGGTTAAGTTTTGTTGAATAAAGAATTGCAATACATCATTGCTTTTAAAACCCTCGTTAATCTTTACAGTTAAAGCGTTGGCTTTTTGATCAACCACTTCAAATGCAGAGCTATCAAGGTTTGCAGGTACTTCATATAATTTAATACCGAATTTATTTTCTTTAAACTGCTGCTTAACATCGTTAACAGAGCCATCTAAAATTTTTTTACCGAGGTTTACTAATACAATATGATCACATATTTCTTCTACCTGTTCCATTCTGTGTGTGCTGAATATTACTGTACTTCCTCTTTGTGCCAAACCATAAATTTCATCTTTAATTAAGTTGGCATTTACAGGGTCTAATCCGCTGAAAGGTTCATCCAGAATAATCAATTTGGGCTCATGTAAAACGGTTATAACAAATTGCAGTTTCTGACTCATTCCCTTACTTAAATCTTCCACTTTTTTATTCCACCAGCTTTGCATTTCAAGGCGTTGAAACCAAAACTTAATTTTTTCCATTGCTTCACTTTTACTTAAGCCTTTCAACTGAGCCAAGTACATAGCCTGTTCACCTATTTTCATTTTTTTATACAAGCCACGTTCTTCGGGCATGTAACCTATTTTCACAATATCATTTAAAGGGTCAAATTTTTTTCCGTCGAAAATAATATCGCCGCTATCGGCAAAAAATATTCCGGTAATCATTCTCAGCAAAGTGGTTTTACCGGCACCGTTGGGGCCCAATAAACCAAAAATGCTTCCCTTACTGATATTGAAACTTATATCATCAACCGCTTTTTGTGTGGCATAATACTTTTTAAGATTATGCAGTTCTAAAATATTACTCATGCAATTTTTATTTGACTTATAATTAGTAGCTTAAAAAATGAAAATATTACAAAATGAGCAACCTTTAATAGAAGTTTTATAAAAGGGGAGAAGATGTTAGCATCACTTCATCAACAGCTTTTCAAATCTTTTTAAATCGTTTAATTCTGTAGCAGTAAGCTGCTCATTTTTATCTAACTTATGCTGAAAAAATAAAACCTGTTTATGTTGAGGGTATTTATTAAGAATAGCTTTTACAGTATTGGCAAGGCTTTCATCTTTTTGAAAGATAGGCTTACTTTCTTCAACAGGAGTTTTATCTCTCGTAGGCATTTTTAAAATAGTTGCTTCTAAAGTAGCCAACCAATTGGCAGGCATATCTTTTACTTTCAATGCTTTTTGATATAAACCCTGCAATTGTTTTTTACTTAAACTGCCTCTTTCTTCATATTGATGCATCAAACTCATAACAAATAATGCATCGGGGTTGTGTTTATAACAGGCATCTAAAACCTTATCAATTATATCTAATTTGTTTTTGTTCATTATTCAGTAAACTATATAACCCATCGAAATTAAATTATAAAATGCTTGCCCGCAGAAAACGCTGAATACAAAGAAAAATTTTCTGTGTATTTTATTAGCTAAGCAAGAAATAAAAATTCTGCTTAATAAAGCTTATTCAGTACACCGCAGGATAGTACTATATATCCATCAATTACATTAGCATTATTAAAGATTGCTTATGAAGAAAATTTCGTTGCTTTTATTATCAATCATCACTTTGCAAATATCATTACAGGCTTCAACAGTTTATTATGTTGCGGTTGATGGGAATGATAATAATAGCGGCACAAAAAATCTGCCTTTTGCAACCATACAAAAAGCCCAATCCGTTGTACAACCCGGAGATACTGTTTATATAAGAGGTGGTGTTTATCATTTAACGGAAGCACAAATTACGAAGCAGGAAAGAATATATGCCTGTGTTACTTATTTAGATAAAAGCGGTACAGCAGGTAAATATATTAATTATTTTAACTATCCGAATGAAACCCCTGTATTTGATTATGCTACTGTAAAGCCGGCGAACCTTCGTGTAGCTGCATTTTATGTTACAGGTTCTTACATACACTTAAAAGGGTTTGAAGTAGTTGGAGTGCAGGTTACTATTAAAACACATACTCAATCTGAATGTTTCGAAAATCATGGTAGTAATAATATTTATGAACAATTGAAAATGCATGATGGGATGGCAATTGGTTTTTATTTATTAGAAGGCTCTGATAATTTTATTTTGAATTGTGATGCTTATAATAACTGGGACTATTTTTCTGAAAATGGGAAAGGCGGTAATACTGATGGTTTTGGTTGCCATCCTCGGGAAGGCAGCAGGAACAATGTTTTCAAAGGATGCAGGGCATGGTTTAACAGCGATGATGGGTTCGATTTAATTAATGCTTTTGAAGCAACAACTTTCGACCATTGCTGGGCTTTTTATAATGGCTTTAATAAAGATTTTGTTAGTGAAGGAGATGGTAATGGTTTTAAAAGCGGTGGTTATGGATTACAAAAATTGGGTAATCAAATTCCCAACCCAACACCCAGAAATACTATCCAGTTTTGTTTGGCGGTAAGAAATAAAGCCAATGGTTTTTATTCCAATCATCATACAGGTGGAAGTAATTGGTTTAATAATTCGGCATATAAAAATGCAACCAATTATAATATGTTGAACAGACTGAGAGATACGATACAGGATGTACCTGGTTTCAATCATATTATGTATAACAACCTGGGCTATAAAGGTGGAAGAGAAACACAAAATATTGATGCAGCTAAAAATACTCTGGCTAATAATTATTTTGATTTGAATTTGAATGCATCTGATACCGACTTCATTAGTCTTGATGAAAAATTATTAACTACTCCCCGTAATGCAGATGGAAGTTTGCCTGATATAAGTTTTATGAGGCTTAAACCAAACAGCCAATTTATAGATAAAGGAAAAGATATTGGTTTTGTTTTTAAAGGTACAGCACCGGATTTAGGAGCATTTGAAACAAATAAATAATTTATTATTGAGTTTTTTAAACAAAAGAGCCGCAAATTTTGCGGCTCTTTTTATGGGGTTTATTGGTTGTTGATTAGTATCCGGGGTTTTGCATAGCTGCTTTTTGGTCTGGTGTTAAGGCCTGCCCATTTGCCTGAATACCATCTAAGAAAGTTTGAGGTATTGGTCTTAGTATATGATAGCTTTTAACATTAGTTGCAGCATCAGGATTAAATGCTTTTGCTCTTGCAACCAATGTCTTTGTTCTGGCTAAATCTTCCCAACGTTTATATTCACCGCAAAGCTCTCTGCTACGTTCATTAAGTATTAAGCATAATACTCTATCATAAGAGGAAGATAATCCCAAGGTATTTATAATGTATTCATCCTGTGCAGGTAAACTTCCGGCTGCAATACTGGTAATAGGTGGAAGCGTTGAAGCAGTAGTGGTAACAGGTATGTTATTAGATTCATAATAAGAATTGCCGGGGTAAAAAGCATTGGCAATAGTTTGTAATCCTGCTTGTAATGTATTACCACCATCGTTATACGATGCACGATTTTCGCCTGCAGCATACTGGGCACGGGCTCTTAAAGCATTTATATAAGGTAGAGCAGCAGTATAGTTACCCAATTTTGCTTGTGCTTCTGCCGCAATTAAATAGGTTTCCGCAGAGCGGGCCAATGTAAAATCTCTATGACCAACCACATCATTTAAAGAGTTTCTGGAGCCATCCATGTATTTACTTAAAGATGGATAACCCTGTCCAACAGTTGTGGGGTCTGTAAATAATGCTCCATCGGTAGTTCTTCCGTTAGGGTAGGCAACATATGTAGTAGGAATTGGTCTACCTGTTCCATAAACATCATTAACCAAAGCCGAACCGGCTGTACCCTTACTTATTTTTGTTAGTGGATATCTGGTATCTCCCGGTTGATTAATAACAAACATAATTCCTAAGTCTCCTTTTATGTTTGGAGATACAGGTGCGTTTGCATTGATTGCATTTTTAGTTCTGAAAGATTTCCAGAACCTTGAATCATTTACCATATCATAAATACGATAATCATAATAGGTAGTGTGTAAACGGCTAAAAGGTCTGCCTCCTGTTAAATCTCTCTGCATTTGATCTTGGATGTCATACCTTGAAACAAAATACAAATGCTGTGTATTACCATTTCCCTGTTGCGTATTAACGTCATTGGTAAATTGAGCTGAAAGAATAATTTCAGGTAATGTTTCATTAGGGCCATTGAGTGTTGTAAAATTCCATAGTTTAAAAAAGTCTGAAGCCAAAGGATGGTTGGCAATTACTGCATCGCATAAAGTAACCGCTTGTTGCAAATCGGCTGTTTTGGTAGCGGTATTCCAGGAATCATTTATTTCGCTGGCTCTGAAAAGTAAAGCTTTAGCTAAATAATGTTTAGCGGCATCTTGAGTTATATGTGCAGGAGAACCGGTGGTTGGCAATAAAGGTATTGCTTTATTAAAGTCTGCAATTATTTGCGTATACACATCTTGAGCAGAAGCTCTTGTATAGTCGTATTTTGGAGCTGATAATGGTGTTAGCTGTAGCGGTACGCCTCCGTATTGACTTACTAATCTTAAATAATTATAAGCTCTGAAAAAATAACCTTCACCCAATGAGGTATTTTTTACTGCAGTATTGGTAGAGGTACTGGCAGTAGCAAATTGGATTAATAAATTCGCGTCGCCAATACCGATATACAATGCATCCCATTGAAAGTTCGATGCTGCTGTGTTGCCATTTACTGCACCAACGGTTGAATTAAAGGTACCATCGTAATTATTCCATGGCGAGTTGGAACCATCCCCTCCAACTTTAAACTCGTCAGTACCATAATTGGTTGCACAATAATACCACTCCCCGTTGGGAGGAACGGCAAAAACCTGATAATAAGTTCCTGTAGCTAATTGTAAAATACCAGCATCTGTTTGATCGAAAATTAAACCTTTACTGGTTGTTAGCGTTTCGTCCAAAAAATCTTTTTTGCAAGAAGCTGTAAGAACCACAGCACATGCTAACAGAACTTTTATATATAATTTAGCTTTACGCATGACTATTAATTTATAATTTTTTAAAATGAAGCATTTAATCCAAAAGTGATACCTCTGTTCCATGTTGGTCCTACAACATCCATATCAAGGAATTTAATTTTAGAAAACAACATACCCGGATTGGAAACCTGTACGTATGCTTTTAAATTAGAGATACCTTTACTTGCAAAAAATTTGTTATTAACCACTTTGCCGAGAGAGATATTCCTGACTTTAATGAATGAAGCTTTTGAGTAACCTAAAGCAGTATAGTAAGGGTCTTGTCCGGCACCGCCTGAATTAAATATTGGTTTTTGATACTCAGCACCAACTGTATTATTTTCATTATAATAATTAATTTGTCTTTGTACAGAGCGGGCTGCTTCAACTTCACCTCCTGTATTATAATAGTAGTTTAATCTTCCATACAAGAATATAGATAATTCCCAACCTTTATAGCTAACTGTATTCGTCATACCTACTACCCAACGGGGGCGTGTCCATCCGATAATCTGTTGGTCGTAGTTAGCATCAATTTTATTATCCCCGTTTAAATCAGCTACTCTTACACTGCCCGGGCCAAACTTGCTGCCACCGTTCGTGTTAAATGTTTTATAAGTAGCAGAATCACCTGCAGCCCATAAACCAAGACTTTTATAGCCATATATAACACCAACAGGTTGCCCTACGAACCATCCGTTATTAATGTCTTGTTGAAGACCCCCGTTTAAAGCCACTATATGTTCTTTTTGCCAGGCTGCATTTACAGTGGTAGTCCAGATAAGGTCTTTTTGTTTGATGTTTACCGTAGTCACTGTAATATCAACACCATTATTGGCTGTTTTTCCGGCATTAACAAAAGTTGTTTGATAACCTGTAACTGAAGGAATATTTGCTTTTTGAATCAAATCAAAGGTGTTAGATGTGTAAACATCTATACTTCCTGAAACCCTTCTTTTAAATAAAGAAAAATCAAAAGCAAGATTGTATTGGGTTGTTGATTCCCATTTTAAGTCTTGATTTGCCAAATTCGGGTTAGGAATATTACCAGCAGCATTAGAAGAAATAAACGGATAAAAAAGTTGTATTACAGGACCCTGATTTAAGTATGGTGTAATTGCAGAGTTACCTGTAGTACCAACACCAACTCTCAATTTAAGATCATCAACCCATTTTATATTATCCATGAATTTTTCTTTACTTACTCTCCAAGCTAACGCAAGAGAAGGATAAGCAGCATATTTATTACCTACAGGAAGTACTGAAGAACCATCCTGACGAATGGATGCTGTTAAAAGGTATTTATCCTTATAACTGTAATTTAACCTTGCCATATAAGATAGCAATTGATATTGGGTAATATTAGAAGAATTCGTAAATTGACCGGTAATAACTCCACTTGATAAATTATTCCATAGTTGCGAAGAATAAGGAATTCCATTACCAAGAACTGTATTTTCTTCTAATGTGTAAGCAGTAGCTGTTTGTAATAAAGTAATACCAAAACTGTGTTTTCCTATGGTTTTATCATAATATAAAAGATTATCTAAAGTATAAGAAAATGTTTTATTATTTATAAGACTTGCCTGACTGGTACTTCCACCATTGGCAACAGAATTGCCATCAATATAATCGCCGTTTCTGTAGTAGGAAAAGTCAGGGCCGAAATTTATTCTATACCTTAAACCCTTTAATACAGGAATCAATTCCCCGATATTTAGTTGTGCATATAAACTTGCAAAAGCCCTTAAAGTAACCCTTTGGTCTCTGTTTAAATCCCACTCTCCAACAATATTTCGTACGGCTGCATCTCCTCCGGGGAATAGAATTCTGTTTCCGAGCGAATCATAAGGCAATGCATAAGGATAAATGCTTCTGGCAGATTCATATAAGCCACCAGCAGGATTACCGATTGTTGATACGTTTCTGGTAGATTGACCAAACTCCTGAATACTATAAGTAATGTTTAGATTATTACCAAATGAGAACCACTTGTTTGCTGTAATATCAATACTTGATTTTGCTGAATATCTTTTATAGGACTGCCCTTTTATTGTTCCTGTATTATTTAAATAACCGAAAGAACCATAAGCCTTAATCTTATCTGTACCCCCACTTAAACTGATAGTATTATCACTTGTAAGATTTTGCTGCATTACCATTCCACGCCAATCTGTGGTAGAAACCTGTGAGCCATCCCAGGTACCTGTTGCCCAACCTTTGGAAATATTTGACCAGGCAGTTGGATCAGCTGTAGCAGCAAAAAGTACTTTATCATTTGCTATTGTGGGTTGGTCTCCTCTTGGAACTGTTGTAGGATTTGCATAATAATAAGCCCAACGTTTAAAAGTAATGTAATCACTTGAATTCATCATTTGTTCATTATCTACCAAATTGTCTATTTTAAGAGAGCTATTAAGATTTAAAGTAATTTTTCCACTTTTCCCCTGTTTGGTTGTTACTATAATTACACCATTAGCACCACGGCTACCATAAATAGCTGTTGCAGAAGCATCTTTTAAAACATCAATAGATTCAATGTCCTGTGGATTAATATTATCAATTCCTCCAGCTGTTAAGGCAATTCCATCAACAACATATAATGGTGCATTTGAGGTGCCTAAATTACCTGACGAGCCACCAAGTGACCTAACACCATGTATGGTTATACTACCAGCCTGACCAGGTCTTTCATTAGTACTAATATCCACACCAGGCACTTTACCCTGCATGGCTTCAATTGCATTGGCTACTGGTCTTGATTGAATGTCTTTTGAACTAACGCTGGAAACAGAGCCTGTTACGTCTTTCTTTTTTACAATATTGTAACCTACCACCACTACATCTTCAATAGATTTTGTATCTAAACTTAAGGATACAGATAGATTGTTAGTTGCATCTGTCGCAGAAACAGTTTTATCTGCATAGCCTGTGTAACTGAATTTTAATTCAGCAGATTTTGTTTTAATGGTAATACTGAATTTACCCGAAGCATCGGTAATGGTTTTTGTTGAAGTACCTCTTACTTCAACAACTACACCTTGTAATGCTTCTCCTTTTTCTCCGGTTACGGAACCTTGAACAACATGCGATACTCCTTGTGAGTAAACAGAATGTTGAATAATAGTCAGTAAAAAAGCGAGTGCTAAAGCAAAGCACCTGATGTTGATTTGCGGCTTTCTTTTCATTTGGCAGTTGATTTTGATATAATTGTTATTGATATAAAAAAATTAGCATAAGCAGGCGATATTAAGCCAACTTTATTGATAGAAGAAAATGATTTAGATTATTAGAAAAAATAATAGAGTGGTTACATGGCGGGGTTGAACCTTTCATACAAAGCAATTACATTCGTTAGTTAATAGCAATCAGATATTAAATGTAAAAAAAGAGTGGAAGTTTTGGCATCATGTACTGTCATGTTTTTTAATTAAAATGTGCTTAATTAATTTATCAACAAGTATTGACTATCAAAATATTAAGTTTACTAAAATATAAAAGGCAATCAAAGAAAATTTGATTGCCTTTTATTGTCGGGAGGACAGGATTCGAACCTGCGACCCCCTGGTCCCAAACCAGGTATTCTACCGGGCTGAACTACCTCCCGAACATACACTTACTAATCCGCAATGGGCGGCAAAAATAGGGGTTGAATGTATTCTCACAAAAAATAAAATAACTAAACAGTTTTAGTTAGTAAATGCAGCCATCCTTCATAGATACTGTTATAGGCATCATGAACAGAAGGTTCTATTAATTCTAAAGGCTTCATTTGTATAAAAGCTTCTTTTGCAGAAGCATAAATTTTAGCACCTATTCCTGCACCTTTAGCAGCACCAACTGCTCCGTCTGTTTCATATAATTCAACAGGAACATTGGTTGCATTAACAAAAGCAATTAAAAAAACATCGCTTAAGAACATGTTGGCTTTACCTGCACGAATTACAGTAGGCTCAATATTATTTGCTCTCATAATATCTAAACCATATCTGAATGAAAAAGCAATGCCTTCCTGTACAGCCCTGAAAATATGAGCCTGCGTGTGTACATTAAAGTTGATGTTATTATAATGGGCACCAATAGTTTTGTTATTAAAAATTCTTTCTGCACCATTGCCAAAAGGTAATACAGATAAGCCCTCTGACCCGATAGGAATTTGCTTAGCTTCTTCGTTAATAAATGGATAGGTTTTATTTGCTGCTAATAATTTTTTTGTAAAACTGTTGGCAATACCTGTTCCGTTAATACAAAGCAAAGTGCCTATTCTTGTTTGTTGTGAGGTATGGTTAACATGTGCAAAACCATTAATGCGTGACTGTTTATCGTAACTTAATGTATCTCCAACTCCGTAAATAACACCACTTGTTCCTGCTGTAGCTGCCACTTCTCCCGGGTTTAATACATTTAATGATAAAGCATTATTAGGTTGGTCTCCAGCTTTGTAAGTAACCGGAATATTTGCCTGTAACGAAAGTTGTTGGGCTGCTGTTTCATTCAATAGTCCATGTTCGCTGAAAACATTTTTTATATCAGGAATAACGGAATAATGAAAGCCAAAATATTCCATTATGTCTTTGCTTAAACTATCATTTTTGAAATCCCAGAAAATGCCTTCACTTAATGCCGAAGGAGAAGTAGTTATAGTACCTGTTAACTTCATGGCAATAAAATCTCCGGGCAACATTATTTTGTCAATCTGCTCATATATATGCGGTTCATTATTTTTTACCCATGCTAATTTCCCTGCAGTAAAATTTCCCGGAGAGTTTAATAAATGTGATAAACATTTTTCTTCTCCTATACTTTCAAAAGCTTTATTGCCAATTTCTACAGCACGTCCATCGCACCAGATAATGCTATCGCGTAAAACTTTTTGTTCTTTATCTACACAAACCAAACCATGCATTTGATATGCAATACCTATTGCTGCAATATTTTCAGGTTTGTATTTTTTTGTTGCATGTGCTTTTAAAATAGCCTGTTGTGTATGTTGCCACCACATTTCCGGGTTTTGCTCAGCCCAACCAGGGTGTAAAGAAGTTATAGGAGTTTCTGCTTCGGGGTATTGTGTTGAAACAATGCATTGTTGTGTTGCTGCATCTACTACTGCTACTTTTACAGAAGAAGTACCGATATCAATTCCTAATAATAACATTTTATTTTTTAAGGTGCAAATATATTTTTTACGCTATTAACTTTTAAAAGATCTATGTAATATTAAGCGGGAGAGAAAAGTAAAATATTGCCCCTTTATCTAATTCAGATTCTGCCCAAATATTTCCTCCGTGTTTATGTATTATTCTTTTAACTAATGCCAGCCCGATACCTGTGCCTTCAAAATCTGATACTTTATGCAACCTTTGAAATACACCGAATAATTTATTAACATACTGCATATTAAACCCTGCACCATTATCTTTTACTGTGTACACAACATTATTATCATTAATGTATGATGAAATAAAAATTTCCTGTTTTTCTTTTTTTGATGAATATTTTATAGCATTAGAAAGTAGGTTTATCCAAACCTGCCTTATTAAAATCGCATCGCATGCTGCATTTTCAATAGTACCTATTTGGATATTAATTTTGGGTGAGGCATCGGGTAGTAACTCTTTTATTGATGAGTTGATTAACGACTCCATATTAATGTCAGCAATTTTCATTTCTTTTTTTCCAAGCCTTGATAAATTAAGTAATTCATCAATTAACACACCCATTCTTTTGGTATTGGTTCTAATTACATTTATCAGCCTTTTGCCTTCTTCATTAATTACCCTTTCATATTCTTCCAATAAAATTTCTGAATAACCATCAATGATTCTTAACGGTGCTCTTAAATCGTGCGATACAGAATAACTGAACGCTTCTAATTCTTTATTTACATTTTCTAATTGTTCTGTACGTTCTGCTACTTTTATTTCTAAACCTTCATTTAATTCTTCAATTGCTTTTTGAGTTTTCTTTAATTCGGTTACATCTAAGTAGAAAATTAGAAATGAATAAACGTAATCGCTTTCATCTTTTAAGGGAACAAGCTTAACTATCAGGCTGTAATCGAGTCTATCTAAATCAAAGGCAATTGTTTTGCCTTTAAATGCAGCTTCTAAAAGTGGGTTATAAAAATTATATTGTTCTTCAGTAAGTATTTCTTTAGGAGTTTTACCAATAATTGCTTCTTTAGTAAAGCCTAACTTTTCAATTAAATCTCCTTCAGCAAAAGTATAAGTATTATCTATACTAAGAAGAGCTACTAAAGAGCCGGGAATACTTGATGCAATTGTTTGATAAATTTTTTCGTTTTTCTGACTGATAAGTTCAGCTTCTTTTCTTTTAGTAATATCAGTAGCGATAGCAACATATTGATAAGGCTTGTTATTTTCATCAACAAATGGAACTATTGTATTAAATACCCAGTAAAATGAACCATCCTTAGCTTTATTTCTGAACTCACTTTGAAATATTTTTCCTGAGCGTATTGTATTACTTAATTTAATCATAAACTCTTTTGAATGATAACCTGAGTTTATGATTGAATGTTCTTTACCAATTAACTCTTCTCTGCTGTATTTGGAAACCTTACAGAAGTTGTCATTCACATAAACAATATATTCATCAGCATTTGAAATAGATACAATGGCAGAGGCATCTAAAGCTTTTTTATAATCTGAAGTTTCTCTTAAACTTTTCTTTAAGCCTTCTTCTGCCTTTAATTTTTCTGTAATATCGTTCACTAATACAAGCCGTGCATTTCTGCCGTTGAAAAAAATATTTTGTGTAGTAATTTCTGCATAAAACAATGAGCCGTCTTTTCTCATATGTCGCCATATCCCCCTCTTGTAAATAGAAGGAGAGTGATCTTGATTAATAAACTTGTCAACATCTTCTTTAGGGCGTATATCTTTGGCAGTAAGCTTTAAAAATTCTTTTTTGGTATAACCATATTGTTTTAAAGCAGCATCATTAACATCTAAATATTCATATGAATTTATGTCCATTGCCAGCAAAGGCATGGGGTTATTATCAAAAAGGTAGCGGTATTGTTTTTCACTATTACTAACTTTTTCGTTTAGTAATGAAATTCTTTCTTTAGCAGTAACTCTATCTGTAATAGTTTCTGAAAAAATTATAATACCGCCTACTTCTTCATTAGTATTATACCAGGGGTGAACTTCCCAACGTAGCCATTCAATGGTACCGTCTGCTCTAACAAAGGCTTCTTCATCATTCTTTTGTACTTCTCCTTTCAAACATTTTTTATGAATATCTTTCCAGTAGTCGGGTATTTCGGGAAATATGTCATAATGATTTTTACCAATTATATTTTCAGGTAATTTAAAATCGGTAATCCATCTGTCACTGGTCATTATATAATTCATTTTTTTATCAAACATGGCTAAAGCAACGGGGCTATGTTTAATAAAAAATCTAAGCTGTTTATCTCTTTCTTTAATTTTTTCTTCCGCAATTTTTCGTTCAGAAATATCTTTAATAAAAACTGATAACCCTTCAGGCGAAGGATAGATATAATTTTCCTGTGTAAGGTTTAAAGGTTCATAATAATCTGTATGTTGTACAAACTCCTGTGTTTTCATAGCCTGTAAAAAAGCATCATAGGTTGCAGAACCTACGGCATCAGGAAAAATATCCCATACACATTTCCCTAAAACTTCTTCTGCAGATTTACGTATTAACTGCTGAGCTTTTTTATTTATATAAGTGTAGCGAAAATCTTTATCTAAGGCAATAAAAGCATCTGTAATACGCTCAAAAATTTTTTCTAAAATTGCTGCCTGATTGTTAAGTGTTTCTTTAAGTTGCTGTTTAACTGTTTCACTTTCAGTAGCATCTTTTACCACTTTCACATAGCCCACATGTTTTTTCGCATTATCATATAAAACATCATAAGAAACAGATGCCCAGAATATAGATTTATCTTTTCTAACCCTCCAACCTTCACTTTCATATAAACCTGTTTCTAACGCTTTTTTTAAATTATTGTCAGGTTCATTCTTTTTTATCGATTCTTCTGTATAAAATATAGAATAATGCTTACCTAAAACTTCTTCTTCTTTATATCCTTTTATTATTTCTGCACCCTTATTAAATGAAGTAATAATGCCGCTGTTATCTAACGTAACAATACCGTATTGCTTTATATTATGAATATAATTCTGAAACAGGGCGGGGGTTATGGCAAGCCCATTATTGTTTTCGTTTTTACTCATTTTAAACGGTTTTCGGAATTGGTTTTGCTAAGCTACTTCTAAAGTAAATATTAAGCGAAAAATTTAATTTGTTTTTGATGTAGGAATTTAAGGCTTTATCTTCGGGTTACATTTAAAATTATTTAGTAATGTTACTTTTTGTTACCGGCTTAATGAGCGATATGGATGATGTGGACTTGAAAGAGATGTTTGAGTTGTATGGTGAAGTAAAATCTGCCAGAGTTATTTATGATAAATTTACTCAGAAAAGCAGGGGCTTTGGTTTTGTAGATATGTCTGTAGATACAGAAGCCGAAGAAGTAATAACACTTTTAAACGGAGCCATGTTGGGCAGAAAAAAAATGAGTGTTCAAAAAGCAGAACAACAAAGCGGTGGCAGTGGAGGAAGAGATAATAGGAGTAGCGGCGGTGGTAACAGAGGTGGTAGCGGTAGATTTAATAATGACAGGAGAGGGGGAGGTGGTGGAAATGACAGAGGAGGAGGTGGTTATAGCGGCGGAAGTGGCGGCGGCTATCGCAGATGATAAAAATCAGTTCAACTTATAATAAAAAATCCTGGCAATTGATTGTTAGGATTTTTTATTTGCGGTGAGGGAGAGACTTCATTTATCTGATTTCTCAATAGGTAAAAATTAAATTGTTAAACCTTATCTTTAGTTAAACTTCTTATTTATTTAGTAATCTCACTTGAGCATTTTAAAAAAGAATAAAAATTAAAAAAATAAGTATGAATACTCGACTTATAGAAGTTATTGCAACTACTATTGGAGTTTCATCTTTTGCTCAAGAATCAGGTAAATAAAAGAATTAATAATCAGGGGAAAAGATATGTGTAAAATAGACAAGATAGATTTAACTATGAGAGGTCAAGAAGCATTAAACCGGTAATTAAATCAGAACAGTAAAAGATTCCTGATAATAACGTTATATAAAGTAGTAGCCAACTGCTTTTTATTAATTTGTTAATCCGTTTAATTTATAAATAACTTTTATGAAAAAGATTATTGCTTACTGTATAATTGTTTTTTTTACGGCAACATTAGTTAGTTGTAGCGGGCCTGTAAAGACAACTGTATCAGTTAAAGAAAATTTTACAACCCCTGCACCACAAACAGAAATAACCTATCAGGTATTTTATGATGAATTGGCACCATATGGAAGATGGATTACTTATCCAGGTTATGGTTATGTATGGACACCAAATATCGCCATAGGATTTCAACCTTATTCGACAAACGGACATTGGGCGTACAGTAATGCCGGATGGACATGGGTTTCTAACTATAATTGGGGATGGGCTCCTTTTCACTATGGAAGATGGTTTTTCGAAGAAGGTTATGGATGGCTTTGGTTACCGGGGCATGAGTGGGCACCTGCTTGGGTAACCTGGGGGCATTCGGCAGGCTTTTATGGTTGGGCACCTTTAGCACCAAGAATTGATATTAATGTTGGATGGAATCCACCACCGCATTACTGGACTTTCGTTCCGCAAGAACATATGACCAAACCTAATATTGAAAATTATGTTGTTGACAGAACGACTAATATAAACATTGTAAAAAATATAACTATTATTAATAACCATAATACCACAATAGTAAATAATAATTCTACTGTTATTAATAATAATATTCATAATACGGTTTATAATACCGGACCTCATATTACAGAAGTTCAGAAAGTAGTAAACAATAACATACATCAAGTTACTATTAATGAGCATGCAAAACCAGCACCAACTAATATTACTAATGATAATATTACTATTTACAAACCCGTTATTATGCATGAAGACAAACAAAAGCAATTACCTAATAATCGACCTGTACCTAAGAACTTCGAGCAATATAAACAACAGCATCATGGATAAATAGATTATTTATAAAGTAAAAGATTATTGGATTTAACTATAAAAAAACACCCGCTATTTTAATAACGGGTGTTTTGATGCTAGCTTGTAAAATATTAAAATCAATATTTTTAGCGGTGAGGGAGGGATTCGAACCCTCGGTACAGTTTAACCCGTACGGCAGTTTAGCAAACTACTGATTTCAGCCACTCATCCACCTCACCTACCTTTATTTCCTTTCTGCTATAACGAAAGGGCTGCAAATATAATAGCTAACTCTAAACAACAAAAAACAAATTCTATTCCCACAATAAAAAAATCCCAAACACATTTATGCATTTGGGATTCTTATTTTAAAAGTTTTATTACATAGCAGCTAATTGTACTTTTTGTGTTAGTTCCATAACGTTTTCACGAAAAATAGAATCTGTATCCATTAAATCTTTTACAGTTTGGCAGCTATGAATTACAGTAGTATGGTCTCTTCCGCCAAAATGTTCGCCAATCGTTTTTAAAGAGTTTTTAGTAAAAGCTTTTGCCAAATACATAGTTATTTGTCTTGCCTGTACTATTTCACGTTTACGTGTTTTGTGTAATAGTTTTTCGTAAGAAACTGCGAAGTATTCGCATACCATTTTCTGTATAGCTTCAATGGTAATTTCTTTACTGCTTGTTTTTACAAAGTTTCTTAGAACTCTTTTCGCTAACTCAATATCAATTTCTTTTTTATTTAATGATGATTGAGCCAACAAAGAGATTAATGCACCTTCTAATTCTCTAACGTTGGTATTAATGTTATAAGCAACATATTTTACCACTTCTTTACTCATTTCCAAACCATCGTTCTTCATTTTCTTTTCAAGAATTTCTATTCTTGTTTCATAATCGGGCAATTGAAGGTCTGCACTTAAACCCCAACGGAAACGGCTTAACAATCTTTCCTGCATACCTTCCAAATCTTTGGGAGATTTATCTGAAGTTAACACCAATTGTTTACCGCTTTGATGTAAGTGATTGAAGATGGCAAAGAATGCATCCTGACTTTTTTCTGCTCTCGCAAAAAATTGTACATCGTCAATAATCAATACATCAATTAATTGATAGAAATGAATGAAATCGTTAATTGCGTTGTTACGGCTATGATCCTGAAATTGATTAATGAATTTTTCACTGCTTACATACAAAACAACTTTGTTAGGGTGTAAACGTTTTACTTCATTGCCAATTGCTTGAGCCAAATGTGTTTTACCTAAACCAACACCGCCATATACTACTAACGGATTGAATGAATTAGCACCCGGTTTTTCTGCAACAGTTTTACCTGCACGGCGTGCCACACGGTTACTATCGCCTTCTACGTAAGAATCGAAAGTGTAAATATGATTTAGTTGCGGGTCAATCTGCATTTTCTTTAATCCGGGAATTACGAACGGGTTACGAACAGGATTATCAATTACTAACGGAAAATTCATTTCATTATTGCTGAATGTTTTTGCTCCGTTAGTTGGTATATCCATACTGCCATTGCGGCCATTGCCGCTATCAACCATAATACGATATTCTAATCTTGCGTCTTTACCTAATTCACGCTTTAAAGTTTTTGCTAATAAGTTTACATAATGCTCTTCAAGATATTCATAAAAAAATTGGCTCGGCACCTGAATCATTAAAACACTACCTTTTACTTCAACAGGTTTAATAGGTTCAAACCATGTTTTAAAATGTTGCCATTCTACAATGTCTTTGATAATCTTCAAACAGTTACTCCAGATAGTGTCAGCAGTTTTAGTCATAGTAAGGTTAGCAAATTTTATGTTGAGTTAATTAATTTCCTTGTCTCCGTTTGCAATTTTTTTACAAAAAATGGTTTATGCAAAAAAGTTTAGACGGACTGCGAATATGAATACTTTATGTTGAAAAAAAAATTTTTTATTCACTTGTTTTTTTCGTTATCGTAACAGTATGGCTTTGCCGCAAATTTTTCTTTTTTCCTGAACTGAAACTGTAATCTAACCTACCTAAATGCATGCCTGCCCAACCCACTTGATTTACCAAAGTGTTGCCACCACGACGATTTCTGTAAATTCTCGGTTCATTAAATAATCTGTGTGTATGGCCACCAATGATTAAATCAATATCAAAACATTCTTTCGCTAAAATCTCATCGCTTACTTTATCATCGTAATACTTATCCCCAAGATGCGATAAACAAATAACCATATCGCAACCTTGCTTCTTTAAATATTCAGCAGTAATGTTTGCTTTTTCAATAGGTTCTCTGTAAACGGTTTTACCATATAAATCATCTGCAACCAAACCTTTCAATTCAATGCCAACACCTAATACACCTACTTTAATATTTCCTTTCTGAAAAGTTTTATAAGGTACGAATTTATTTTCCATTGAAGTACCTGCAAATTCATAATTACAAATAATGACTGGGAAATTTGCATGATGTAGTTGTGTGGCAAAGTTGTCAAGCCCGGCATCAAAATCATGATTGCCCATAGTACTTGCATCATACTGCATCAGGCTCATAGCCTTTATTTCAGCCTCGCCTTTATACATATTAAAATAAGGTGTTCCCTGAAAAATATCTCCTGCATCTAACAATAAAACATTGCTTACTTCACTTCTAATTTTTTTTATTAAAGCACTTCTTGCTGCAATACCACCAAGCCCTGCATTTTTAGTTCCATCATCATTAAAAGGGTCTAAATGGCTATGTACATCATTGGTATGTAAAATGGTTAAATGTTCTTCCGTATTACTAAACAGAAAGTCTTTTTCAGGCGTTGCAATTAATGCAGCACTTGCTAAAGCAGATTGCCTTAAAAAGTTTCTTCTGTTAATTGTTTGCATATGTAATTCTGTTCTCTGTTTTTGCATCAACAGGTTTGCCTTCTGTTGAAAATTTCCTAATGTATTCTATCAGTGCATCTCTTAACAAATATCCTTTATTCACTTGCGGAATGGGTTTTAAAAAATCACAATTACTTCCACCATTAGCTATATAATCAGAATTGGCAATTGTGTATGATTCATTGTCATTAATAGGTCTTCCTTCCACCAAAACATTCACAGCTTTTTTATCTTTATTAATATTCATGGTTATACCGCTCAAAGGCCAACCACCCATTTCCGCAACCTTGTTTAGATATTGCATTAATACTGCACCTGTAACTTCCTGCAGTACTATTAAATTATCAAATGGCATCAGCTCATAAGCTTTACCAATAGTAATGTCTCCTTTAGAAATATAGGAACGAATGCCGGCAGCGTTTATAAATGCTGCATGAATATGAGTGCCGAATTTTTTCTCAGCCATTTCTTTCATACAATCTGCCATTAAATTCCCGAGCGGACTTTCCGGTTGTTTACTATATAAAGGTTTTGTTGCAAAACCAATAACAATATTCATGTGTTTATTTAAACTATCAGAATAGTTGGAAAGTAATTGTAAAACAGCACTGTCTGTTTGCTTTGCTTTATTAATTGTGTAATCTGTATAATGAACTTTAAAATCTTGTGAGAAACCAGCAGCAGTAAAGAGAGTAAGAAAAAATAATAATATGATACACTTTAGCTGCATGATTACTGCTTTGAAGGGGAAGGTACATGTTTAATTTGTTTACTGAAAATTTTTAACAGTAAATTTTAGCATTGTAAACTACTACATTTGCTTTACTATAAATTATTATTATGAGTTATGAAGCAATCGGAAAATTAGTGGCAAAGTTTGACACTGTTCAACGTACCGAAACTTTTAAAACAAGAGAATTTGTAATTGAAAAAAGTGAAGATATTAACGGAAGAACTATTACCAACTATATTAAATTTCAATGTGTACAGGATAAAACTTCTATGCCCGACAGATTTAATATTGGCGATGAAGTAAAAGTACAATTTAATATTAAAGGAACTAAGTGGAATAAAAACGGCGTTGATAATTATATTACCAATTTAGATGCATGGAGAATGGAAACAGTTAAGTTAGGTAATGATGCAGGTAACCCGGCACCACCAACATTTGTACCAGATGCAGCACCGCCTGATGCTGTTGATGATTTACCATTTTAAGCTCTTTTGTTTAAAGGTTTAAAAGTTTAATGTTTGTTTTTAGCAGAACCGTTAAACTTTTAAACACTTAAATCTTTAAACATTGTTGCATGCAAAAAGAAATCTCTCTCAAACTAAAGCCATCAGAGGCTTTCAGCGATAGCATTATTAAACAATATCTGTCGCAATCTCTTTCTGTATCTCAACAACATATTACAGGTTTTTATAAAACCAAACAAAGTATTGATGCACGCAGCAGAAAACAGGTTTGGATGAATATCAGCTTCAACGTTTTTATAAATGAACCTTTTCAACAAAGGGTCATTCAAAAAATTGCTTTACAGGATGTAAGTAAAGCTGATAAAAAAGTGATTGTTGTTGGTGCCGGCCCCGCAGGTTTGTTTGCTGCATTAAAACTGATTGAATCAGGTATTAAACCAATTGTTATTGAAAGAGGAAAAGATGTACGCAACAGAAGAAGAGATTTGGCTACATTGAATAAAGAAGGTGTTGTAAACCCTGAAAGTAATTATTGTTTTGGTGAAGGAGGTGCAGGTACTTACAGCGATGGTAAGTTGTACACCAGAAGTTCTAAACGCGGCGATATAAACCGGATACTTAATTTGTTTGTACATTTTGGTGCAGAAGAAAAAATTTTATACGAAGCTCATCCGCATATTGGCACTAATAAATTACCACATATTATTACTGCCATGCGAAATGCTATTATTGAATATGGCGGTAATGTTTTGTTTGAAAAAAAGCTGATTGATTTTATTGTTGAAGATGATACGATAACAACCATCAAAACTGTTGATGGAGATGCCTTACATGCTGATGCAGTAATATTGGCAACCGGACATAGTGCCAGAGATATTTTTGAATTACTACACCAAAAAAATATTTTAATTGAAGCGAAGCCTTTTGCATTAGGTGTAAGAATTGAACATCCGCAAAGTTTAATGGACAGTATTCAATATCATGATGCGGTGAGAGATGTTTGTTTGCCGCCTTCCTCTTACTCGTTAGTTGAACAGGTTAACGGAAAAGGAGTGTTTAGTTTTTGTATGTGTCCCGGTGGCATTATTGCTCCGGCAGCAACCAACGCCAATGAATTGGTGGTAAATGGCTGGAGTCCCAGTAAAAGGAATAACCCTTTTGCCAATAGCGGAATGGTGGTAAGTGTTGATGAGAAAGATGCATATAACTATTTTAAAAAACAAAATTCGAAACTCGAAATTCGAAATTCAAATTTATTACTGATGCATTTCCAACAAGCCATAGAAAGAAAGGCATTTGAAGCGGGTGGAGGAAAATTTGTTGCACCTGCACAACGTATGGTTGATTTTTCTGATGGAAAACATTCAGCTTCATTACCTGATTGTTCTTATTTGCCCGGCATAGCTTCTGCTGATTTAAGTACCGTATTACCTGACTTTATTTATAAAAACTTGCAGGAAGGGTTTAAAGTATTCGGTAATAAAATGAAAGGTTATTACACTAATGATGCTGTTGTGGTGGCTACGGAAAGCAGAACATCATCTCCGGTACGTATTCCCAGAAATGCGGAAACATTGGAGCATCCGCAAATAAAAAATTTATATCCCTGTGCAGAAGGTGCCGGTTATGCAGGTGGTATTGTAAGTGCTGCGATGGATGGAGAGAAAGTAGCAAACGTTATTGCAGAGAAGTTTTTAAGGTGAAATGTTGAAACCTTCGCCGTTGTTGTGTCTTTTGAGGTAACTATATACCTGTTAGACCATATAGGCTGCAAAAGTAATAGTTTTAATCTTTATCTTTTACACCATTTTTTTGAAAATGTTGAAAACGTTTAAAATAAAAAATTTGGGCTTTAATTATTAAAATTCTTACTTTTACAACCTAAAGCATTATAATGAAGAATTTGCAAATAGAAATACCAGAGGAAGATTATGATTTTTTAGTTAATCTCTATAATGAAAGAGTAGAAACTTTAAAAATTGAAATAAGCAAAAAGCAAGAGCAACTTCAAAGGGCTTCAGAGTCTCTGAAAAAGCTATTGAGTGCATCTTCTAAAGAGACAAAAGTTTATTCTACCGAAAAACTTATTTCTAAAATAACCAAATTAGATAATGGTTACATTAAAGAGTGGTCTTGGAGGAAAAAAATAAAATTTGTATTGAATGAGAATAATGCCCCAATGTCAGCCAAAGAAATTACAAATTATATAATTAGCAATTTAGAACCGGAATTAGATAGTGAAAAGAGTAGGATATTCGCTACTGTATCAGGTCAATTAAGTAATGCAATCAAGGAAAACAAGGATTTTATACGAGAAAAAAATGAAATTGATGAGTATGTATATTCAGTAAAAGAAGAAATTGAAAGTACAATAACAGAACCTTTTGATTTACCTTTTAAATAAAATACCTGCCAAGTTTGCGACACGACAGGTATTTTAATATTGTATTAAAGGGTTAAAAGAGGGATGCTTAAAATTTAGGCAGCAAACCTAAATGAAGCTATCATAAAAGATAGCGGGCTACCCCTTTTTCTAATCCAAAATTAAACTAAAATAATGAAATGACAAAACTTTAGTTTAAAATAATTGCCTCATAAGCATAACCCCAGCCATAATCCGTACCTAACAAATGTATATTAGGGGTTGTCAGACAATTACAGATTGCAGAACTTACCTCATAAGTTAGAATCTGAACGCTGTTTAAGGGTTGTGGTTAATAAAGAGAGTGTCGCAAGCACTCTCTTTTACATTTCAAATGTACGCTGTAAAATTAATAAAAAAAAATAGTTTTTAGTTTACAACTTTCAACTAATTTACTATATTTGTTACATGAGTTTGAAACTAAGCAAATTGAAAACAATTAAAAATTATGCTTCAATGGAAAGAGTTACACCCTCATACATATACAAGTTAATAAGAGAAAATAAACTTGAGATAGTAATGATAGATGGAGTGCAATTTATTGATACTGAACGTTTTCCAAATTTACCTGAAACAATAAAAAGACGGTAATCTCTTTTTTTACAAAGATTGTTCACAGTTATAAACTATAAACAATGAAAACATTTAAGAACATATTAGATTTTCAGAAAGAATTTAGTACGGAAGAAAAGTGCAGAGAATATTTAGAGCAACAACGTTGGAATGGTACGCCAGCTTGCCCGTTTTGTGGCTCTATTAATGTTCACCGTTTCCCGAACGGTAAAATATTCAAGTGTCGTGAAAAGGGTTGTAGAAGCAAGTTTAGTGTTACTGTTGGTACAATCTATGAAAATACTAAAGTGCCTTTAACTAAATGGTTTTTGGCTACTTATATTTTATCAGTACACAGTAAAGGAATAAGCAGTTTGCAGTTAGCTAATTGGTTGGGAGTAACACAGAAAACAGCATGGTTTTTAAACCATAGAATTAGAGAAATGCTCACAGCTAATGCACCTGAACTATTAGAGGGAATTGTTGAAGTAGATGAAACTTATGTGGGTGGTTCAGAAAGTAATAAACACCAAAGCAAAAGAATTATAAGAGGCGGTGTAGGTAAAAAAGCTATGGTTATTGGAGCAGTTCAACGTAATGGCTCGGTAAAAGCTAAGGTTATACCAAAAACAGATAAACACAATATTAATGAAACGTTATCTGAATTTGTTGCCCCTAATAGCATTATGGTAACGGATGAACACCATGCTTACAATCAAGTTCATTTAAACTACACTCACAAAAAAGTAAACCATAGAGATAAGGAATATGTGAGAAGTGAAGATATAAAAGTGCATACTAACACTATTGAAGGCTTTTGGAGTTTATTGAAAAGGCAAATTGATGGCATACATCATTCAGTTAGCCCTAAGCATTTACAACGTTATTGCAATGAAGCATCATTTAGGTATAACAATAAAAAATCATTGCAAGATGAAAGATTTGCTAATGCACTTGCAAACTGTACAGGTAGATTAACTTATAGTGAACTAACAAAAAATGAAGAAAAATGAGAAACGATATATTTTTAAAGCAAATGGGCAATCAAATGAGAACTATTCGCAAGTCCAAGAACGTAACACTAAGGCAATTAGGTGAAATGTGCAACTTGGATTATTCGGCTATTGCTCGCATTGAATGTGGTAAAAAATCTGCGAGAATATTAAGCCTTAAAGTTATTGCGGATAAATTAGAAGTAGATGTAAAGGATTTTTTTTAATTTTATTCTATGGCAAAAGCAGTAAAGAAAACCCCAAAAGAAGCATCAACAACTTTTCATAACATTATGGCTGCATCTGTGTTGAATAATCCTAAGCCTAAAAAGAAAGTAGCAAAAAAGAAATAATAATGAACTATGATTTAATTTACCACATTGTACTAAAGTGGATTTTTCAAACTTTAGCTGCTATTGCCGCTTACTATCTTTCTTTTTTATTCTCAACGTATAAATTGGTGGAAGCAGATAAGAAAGTAAAGAAATACATTATTTCTTATGGCAGGATATGTTTATTGATAATCGGTTTTTACATTTTCATATTATTCAATAACCATATGAGTGATATAGACGACAGAATAAACAATAATACGATTGCCTCATATTTTGTTATTATGTCAATATCAGCCTTTTGGGGAACATTTAAAGGTTTAAAAGAGGGTGTTTATTTATCTAAGTAAGAATTGATGAAACTAATAAATTTTTTAGGGTAGGCTTTATTTATTAAAGGGTCTTTTTCTTCTTTCAATATCCATGCTTTATGCTGTTTAACAAAATAGTGAATATCTACAAACTTCTCAATATCAGTTCTGTTATAGTCGTTTTCTTCTGTTAGGTCTTGTAAGAAATTAAATACTCTTTCGCAATAAATAGTATATCTCAATGAACTATCTGTTTTTTTTATCTTATTAGCTTGCGATACAATAAATATACTATCCTCTAAATAAGGATAATTCATTTGTTCTGCATTTATATTATCTAACCTATTTTCTAATTGAGCAATAACCTCTCTTTTTATTTGCTTCTCATTATAATGAATGCTAAATAACATCCCAGCCAAACCAATTATAAATGAAACTATTAAAGAAATTGCTGCTATCCTTAGATTAAGTTTATTATAAACTTCGTTTTTTATTTTCCGTTTCATAATTATAAAAAAACGAAAAAATCTTTTAATTTTTCTCATTTGGTCTAACAGGTATATAGTTACCTCTTTTGACCAACAACGTACACATTAATTAGTTAAAAATATTAAACGATGTTGGTGAAGAACACACAACATCGGCGGAGAATGATGTGAAGATTATTTATAAGATCAACAATGGCAACTAGTACAAGTGTGCGACGCAACGAATGCTTAATTAATAACAGAAAGATGATAAACCAATAAAAATGTCAGCCACTTAATAAGTGGCTGACACCATACTTTATAAACTTTACTTACTTTATAAACTGCGAATCACTACTTCACTTTCTCCGGCACCATTCTTCCGATAATACCAGCTTTATCATACGCATGGTCATTTTCTTCTTCCCCTCTGTTACCGCCTTCATGGTATTCGGCATCTTCATTCACATTCCAAATATTATATACATCATTGCCTGCAATAATGTTTTTGGCAGCTAACATTGCTGTCATCATACTATGGTCTTGATTATTATATTTATGCATACCGTTTCTGCCAACCAAATACAAACCCGGGTAGGCTTTCAGGGCTTCTTTAATGGTATCAACATGTTGTTTGTAAGCATGGTCGTACACAGGATATGCTTTCGGCTGACGAACCACATAACCATCCACAACGGCACTTTGTTTGGTTAAACCTATTTGTTCAATTTCTTTTTTACCCAAAGCAATCAATTGCTCGTTAGTGCTCGTCCACATACCATCGCCTTCAAAACAAAAATATTCCAAACCGTAGCAAGCCATATTCGGGTCCGGTACCATATAAGGGCTCCAGCTTTTAAAGTTTTGAATACGGCCCACTTTTACATTCGGGTCGTGTATATAAATCCAGTTATCATTAAAAGCATCTTCATCTTTACATATCAATACAACAGTAATAAAGTCCCTGTAATTTAATTGTTGTGATGCTTCATAAGCAACTTCAGGTAAACGTGGAGCAACAGATGCAATTAATTCACGCATCGGTGCAGAGGATAATACATAATCAAAATCGCCGTAAGTATTGCCATCAGTAGCTTTTACACTCCATTTGTTGTTGCCTTCATATGTAATACCGCTAACACCGCAATTCATTTTCACTTCAACACCCATTGCTTTACATTTATCACGGCATACTTCCCACATCATACCCGGGCCTTTCTTCGGATAACGGAAACTGTCAATTAATGTTTTAATCACTTTGTCTTTATCACCGCTGGCTTTCGGTTTAAATAAGGCATTCCATATAGCACTGCTTAAGCTTAAACCTTTAATACGTTGAGCAGCCCAGTCTGCACTTATTTCATTACAGGGAATACCCCAAACTTTTTCTGTATATGTTTTAAAGAAAATGTTGAACAATCTTCTGCCGAATTGATTCACTACCCAATCTTCAAAATTCTTTGGATTTTTTACCGGAAAAACTTTCGCATACAAATAACTTAACACACACAATGTACTTTCAATGATGCCCAATTTTTTTAATGCATCCATGGCAACCAATGGATAAGAAAAGAAATTGTTATTGTAGTAAATACGGCTGCTGCGGGGCCTTTCCAGCATTTCATCACTTAAAATTTCACTCCAGAAATCTTCCACTTCTTTACTCTTACTAAAAAAACGGTGACCGCCAATATCAAAACTGTAACCTTTATAAGTTTCTGTTCTTGATATACCGCCAACATATTGCGGGTCTTTCTCAAAAACAACAACCTGTTGATTGGCTTTGCCTAATAAATAAGCTGCTGTTAAACCTGCGGGACCTGCACCAATAATTGCTACTTTCTTTTGCATTAAAATTTGTTTTTATGTACTTAGCAATAGAATAAATATTAAGCTTCTGTTGCGTCGCACACTTTTACGTTCTTACCAATATTCAACTTTTTAATTTTATTAATCGTCATTTCGAGATTGGGTTCGTGCCCAACGAGAAATCTCTTTTATTTATCGCTTGAGATTTCTCAGGCAAGAACCTTCGAAATGACGATAATTTTAATTAAAATACTTCAATCAACTAAGAAATTAAAGTGGGCAAAAATGCAAAATAAAAACGGTATTGGCAATCTTCTGTTAATTTGCCCGATAATATCAACCAATGTCAGCTTCCTCAATGCATATTAACTGGGTTATAAAACCTTTTGAAAACCTTACTGTAACTGAATTGTATGCTGTATTACGTTTAAGAAGTGAGGTATTTGTGGTAGAACAGAACTGTGTTTTTTTAGATATTGATAATAAAGACTCGTTCAGCTATCATTTAATGGGTTTTGTTGAAAATGAATTGGCAGCTTATACCCGTTTAATAGATGCAGGTAAAGTGTACGACTACATGAGTATCGGCAGGGTAGTTACTTCACCCAAATACAGAAAATCAGGAATCGGTAAAGTATTAATGCAGGTATCTATTGAAAAATGTTACGAATTGTTTGATAAAGCACCCATAAAAATAGGTGCTCAATTGTATCTTAAAAAATTCTACGAATCTTTTGGTTTTATACAATCAAGTGATGTATATGACGAAGATGGGATTGACCATATTGAGATGATAAAGAATGTTTGAACTTTGATTAACGCGATTAACAGGATTGAGCTGAAACAGGAAATTAGAACGAAAACTATTTCAGGTAATCAAAATTCCTCTTAATCAAAGTAATCCTGTAAATCATGGTTCAGACATCTCTATTTTCAAAAATCTCGCTGTATGGCTTTCTTTATTTTTAATCATCTGTTCAGGAGTACCTTCAAATAAAATTTTACCACCGCCATCACCACCTTCGGGTCCTAAATCAATAATATAATCGGCCATTTTAATTACATCTAAATTGTGTTCAATAATTAAAACAGTATTGCCTCTGTCAACCAATTTATTTACAACATCCATCAACAGTTTTATATCCTGGAAATGCAAACCGGTAGTCGGCTCATCTAAAATATAAAATGTTTTACCCGTATCTTTTTTACCTAATTCAGTTGAAAGCTTAACACGCTGTGCTTCTCCGCCACTAAGGGTTACAGCCGATTGGCCTAATGTTATATAACCTAAACCAACATCCTGCAATACTTTTATTTTTCGGTATAACCAAGGTACAGGCTGAAAAAATTCACAGGCTTCATCAACAGTCATATCTAATACATCACTTATTGATTTGCCTTTGTATCTTATTTCTAAAGTTTCTCTGTTATAACGTTTGCCATTACACTTTTCACAATGCACATAAACATCAGGTAAAAAATTCATTTCAATAACTCTCATTCCTCCGCCTTCACAAACATCGCATCTTCCTGTTTTTACATTGAATGAAAACCTTCCGGCATTATACCCACGAATTTTTGCTTCAGGAACATTGGCAAATAATGTTCTTATTTCTGTAAAAAAACCACAATAGGTTGCAGGGTTACTTCTCGGTGTTCTGCCGATAGGGCTTTGGTCTATCTCAATTACTTTATCAATATGCTCTAAACCTTCAATGCTTTTATATTCTTCAATTTTCATCTTACTGTTGTAAGCATGTTTTGAAAGAATAGGATACAATGTTTCATTAATTAAAGTTGATTTACCGCTACCGCTAACGCCACTCACCACAATTAATTTTCCCAAAGGAATTTTTATAGAAACATTTTTCAGGTTATTGCCCTTCGCACCTTTCAACTCTAAAAATTTACCATTGCCTTTTCTGCGTTCTTTAGGTATTTCAATATTTTTTTTGCCGCTTAAGTATTGTGCTGTTTCACTGTTGCTGTTAATCACTTCCTGTGGAGTTCCTGCTGCAACAACTTGTCCTCCGTATTTACCCGCTTTAGGACCAATGTCTACTAAATGATCAGCAGCCAACATAATATCTTTATCATGTTCAACAACTAATACACTATTGCCAATATTTCTAAGGTTTTGTAAGGCATCAATTAAACGGTGATTATCTCTTTGGTGTAAACCGATACTTGGCTCATCTAAAATATAAGTAATGCCCTGTAATTGGCTTCCTATCTGCGTTGCAAGGCGAATGCGTTGGCTTTCTCCACCACTTAATGTTCTTGTTGGCCGGTTAAGTGTTAAGTAGGTTAAACCTACATCTAATAAGAATTGTAAACGTTCACGAATTTCTTTCAGAATATCTTTTGCAATCGCATTTTGTTTAGTACTTAATCTGTTTTCAATACCGATAAACCATTGCATTAGTTTATCTAAATTAAGTGTGCTTATATCGTTAATGTTTTTTTCATCAATCTTAAACCATAAACTTTCTTTACGCAATCTGGCACCATTGCATTTGGGGCAAACTTTATTAACCATAAAAGTTTCCACCCATGATTTTAAATTGTCGTTACTGTTAGTTGATGTAAACCATCTTTTCAACATAGGAATAATGCCTTCATAGCTTCCTGTATATTCATTCGGTATAGAATCATCTTCCATGTTTAATTCTAATGATGGTGAAATATGCTTATCACCATATAATAACAGGTTTAATTGTTCTGCAGGAAGTTGATTAACCGGCTTATCTAAATTGATTTTATTTTTCTTAGCAAATGCAACTACCTGATTAAATACACTAGCTTCTCTTTCACCACCTAAAGGGATAATAGCACCTTCATTTACAGATTTTTTTTCATCAGGTAAAATAGTTTGCATATCAATAGCATATACATTACCCAAGCCTTTGCATGTTGGACATGCACCATAAGGAGAATTGAATGAAAAGGCGTTGGGGCTTGGTTCTTCGTAGCTGATACCTGTATCAATACACATTAATTGTTTACTGTATTGAGCAACCTGATTATTATCGTTAATGAGTAAGAACATTAAGTCTTTACCCATTTTTAAAGTTTGTTGTACAGATTGACTGATGCGAACTTTCATATCATCTGTAACGGCTAACCTGTCAACTACAACTTCTATATCATGAATTTTATAACGATCAACCTGAAGCTTCGGAGTTAAGTCCATTACTTCACCATCAACCCTCACTTTTAAAAACCCCTTCTTTCTTATTTCTTCAAACAATTCTCTGTAATGTCCTTTCCTTCCTCTAACCAAAGGAGCCAACAGAGAAATTTTTTTGCCTTTGTATTTCTGAAAAATATTTTCAACAATTTCTTCTTCACTAAACTTCACCATTTTTTTACCGGTGTTATAGCTGTATGCTTCGCCGATTCTTGCATATAACAAACGCAGAAAATCGTACACTTCAGTAACAGTACCAACAGTAGAACGGGGGTTTTTATTGGTAGTTTTTTGTTCGATAGAAATAACCGGAGAAAGCCCTGTAATCTTATCTACATCAGGCCTTTCCATATCGCCTATAAATTGCCTTGCATAAGCACTGAAGCTTTCCATATAACGGCGTTGACCTTCATTATAAATAGTATCAAATGCTAATGAACTTTTGCCGCTTCCGCTAACGCCTGTAAAAACAACTAATTTATTTTTCGGAATAGTTATGTCGATATTCTTAAGGTTGTGTTCTTTAGCCCCGAACACTTCAATGTTTTCGTTATTATTTATTTCTTTTTGTTGCTGAAATAAATGTTGCTGCCCATTTTGTTTTTTTGCTTTGCCCATATACTGCTGCAATGTAAAACAAAAGCTTTTGTTTTTTGTTTAGTCAAGAGAATAATTTGCGTTGCCTTAAATGCTTTATTGTAAAGGGTTTCAGCCAATGAGAATTTAATTAGCAATTTTTTATTTGGCAGTTTGCAATTGCTGCTATTACATTTGTGGCAACCTGCCCACCGGTAGGCAAGTTCTTTAAAACTTATCAAGAAAGGCAGAGGGAATTGGCCCTTTGAAGCCTTTGCAACCCTTGCAGCATCAACTCAACTGTAAGAAGGTGCAAACTCCATTCCTGAAATTCCGGGAAAGAGATAAGCCAGAGTAAAGTTTGTAATAGTTATAATTTCATATTAAAATATACAAGCCCTGCGGTTTATCGTGGGGCTTTTTTATTGCCCTTACTGTTAGGTTTTAAAGTATCGAAAAACGAAAAACATATTATAGAACACTTTAAAACATTTTAAGTTTGTAAATTAAAGTTTATGACAGTTTATTTATTACATACTAATATTTTCTTTCAAACGGCATGTTGCTGTTGTATGTAATTATTGTTTTATTTTTTACTCACACATTTTATTATTTAATCATGGCACATAAACAGTTAAACATTGGCTTATTTGGTTTCGGCGTAGTAGGAGAAGGTTTGTATAAGGTTTTAAATCAAACAGAATCTTTAAAAGCTAAAATTGTAAAAGTTTGTATTAAGCATTCAAATAAAAAACGTAATGCTCCATCATCTTTATTTACTACAGAGAAAGATGAGTTGTTATACGATGAAAATATTAATGTAATTGTTGAAGTAATTGATAATGCAGATGAAGCTTTTGAAATTGTATCTACTGCATTACGTAATGGTAAAGCAGTTGTTAGTGCAAGCAAAAAAATGATTGCAGAGCATTTACCCGAAATTCTGCAATTGCAACAGGAGAGTGGTTTACCTTTTTTATATGAAGCCTCTGCCTGTGCTTCAATACCTGTTATAAGAAATTTAGAAGAGTATTACGATAACGATTTATTGCATTCCATTAAAGCAATTGTAAATGGTTCAACCAACTTTATTCTAACCAAAATGTTTGAAGAGAAATTGAGTTTTAATGATGCTTTATTGTTAGCACAACAATTAGGTTTTGCAGAAAGCAATCCTAAATTAGATGTAGAAGGTTTTGATGCTGTTAACAAATGGGCCATTTTAATTAATCATGCATATGGTATTGTTGAGCATCCGTCTAACTTATTGTTTAACGGTATTCAAAACATTCAGTTAGGTGATGCATTAGTAGCTAAAGAGAAAAATTTTGAAGTGAAATTGGTTGCCCAGGCACAAAAATTAAAAGATGGAAAAGTAGCAGCATTTGTTTTACCTCAATTTGTGAAGCATGATGATCATTTAGCTTTTGTAAAGAATGAATACAACGGCGTTGTTATTGAAAGCGGTTTTGCAGATAAGCAATTTTTTTACGGGAAAGGAGCCGGCAGCTTCCCAACAGCATCCGCTGTGTTGAGCGATGTGGCTGCATTGCGGTATGATTATAAATACGAGTATAAAAAATTATATCATCACACTCCTCATGAATTAAGCAACGACTATTTTGTAAAAGTGTATGTAAGTTTTGAAGAATGGAAACATATACCGAAAGATGATTTTGAATGGATTGAAGAATGGCATGCAGGCGAAGAAAGAAAATATTTAATGGGATGTATTCATGTAAAAGAATTGCTTGGTAAAATTTGGTGGAAAGCAAATAATACCTCTTTAATATTAGCACCCGAGCCAATTGTAGAAGATATTGATATTTTACGATTGAAAAAACGCAGCCTTGAATTAGCGGGAATTGAATAATTTTTAAGTACAGTTTTTTGGTTTGCCCTGTTATTACGTAACAGGGCTTTTTATTTCTTAAAGTTGAACCTATTTTTACAGCATGGCATTACAAATGCGTCAATACAAAATTGCATTTACACTTACTGTAAGCTTTGCGGCTGTTATTTTTGTAGCGAACCTTTTTATCGGGACCGATAATTTTTTTCTTTTATTAAATGCTGATTCAGGAATTGCAGCAGATTATTTTTTTCATTATTACACCTATTTGGGAGATGGTATTTTTTGGGTACCGGTAGTTTTATTCACCTTCTTTTTTAAAAGAGATTACTTAGTATTGGTAATAGCCGCAATAGTTTTTTCAACCTTATTAACTCATTTATTTAAAGATTTATTATTACCCGGCGAAGCCAGACCAACAAAAGCAATCGGAAATCTGCAATTAATTCATGTAGTAAAAGGGGTGGAGTTGCACAGCATCGGCAGTTTCCCTTCCGGTCATACAACAACTGCTTTTTGTTTTTATTTATTAGCCTGTTTATTTTTTAATAAAAGATGGATTGTTTTTTTGGGCTTTCTACTCGCTTTATTGGTTGGCTATTCCAGAATTTATTTAGCTCAGCATTTTCCCAGAGATGTGGCCGGCGGAATGGTTGCTGCATGCTTAACTATGGTTATTTCTACCTTTTTTTACTTCTTGTGGCAGAAAAACTACAAGAATGTTGAAAAAAATAATGCTTAGGCCTTGTTTTTTTTCTACAATGTATTATTTTTGCCCTGTTAAAAAATCCATAATAATCCATGAATAACCAAAATCCACAACCTCAGGTAGCAGCAAAGACTGCTAAACACCCTAAATCAAGAACAACTTTAATTTTCGAAATCATCGTTTACACATTAGTTGTAACCTTTTGGGTTCAATTTTTAATGCATTTATAATAGCATTATTTGTCGAACCATTTTTTAAAAGCCGGAGCTTTTTCCCTGCTGATATCTATTTGAATTTTCAAAGGAGTTTTAAGCGTGATAACCAGCTTCTGGTTTTCCTGTGGCTTTATATTTTGAATTGCACCGGCATTAATTATAAACTGCCTGTTTGCTCTGTAAAATATGCGGGGGTCAATAAGTGCTTCAATGTCTTCAAGTGTTGAGTAATCAAGTATGTATTTTTCACTGTTAAACGTTACGGCGTAGTTCAGGTTTTCTTTTGTGAAGTAGGCTATGTCTTTCGTTTCAACAGGTATCCAGGTATTTCTGCTGTTTATAATAAATTTCTCTTTATAAGAATGATGTGTATTCTGCGATAAATTTTGCAACAACAGCGTCAAATCAACAGCAGGTTTATTAGCGTTTACAAGTAATCTGCTTCTGTTAATTGCCTTATTCAATTCATCTTCATCAACAGGTTTAAGCAAATAATCAACTCCATTAGCTTTAAATGCTTTTATAGCATATTCATCATAAGCAGTAGTAAAAATTATAGGGCAGGAAAGTTTAAATGTTTCTAATAACTCAAAACTCACTCCATCACTTAGCTGAATATCCATAAAAATAACATCAGGTTCGGCATTATTTAAAAACCATTTTTTTGCAGTTTTTAAACTGGGCAGTATTTCAATTATTTCAACATCAGCGGCAACTGAATTTATTTTCAATGCTAATTCTTTGGCAATTAAATGTTCATCTTCTATAATTACTGCTTTCATAGCAAGGGAAGTTTAACAATAAATGATTGAGCGTCTTCGGTTATAATTACAGGGTTTGGACTTAAATATTTATAAAGTGAAATGAGATTTTCTAAACCTTGTTTATTGCTTGTTTCTACAAAATTTTTCTTTTGTAAATTATTTTTTATGACCAAATAATTGTTGTCTGTAAAAATATCAATGTATAAAGGAGAGTCTTCATCAATAATATTATGCTTAATTGCATTTTCAATGAGGTTTTGCAAAGTAACAGGAACTATTTTATTGGTAAGATAAGCATCAGAGATATTAATATTAACCTGTAACCCTTTTCCCAAGCGGGTTTGCTGCAATGATATGAAAATCTGAATAAACTCAATTTCCTCTTTAAGTGTTACCGTTTCTTCGTCTTTTCGTTGAAGTATATACCGATAAATCTTACTCATGCCATCTAAAAATTTAATGGCTTGCTGTTGATTTATTCTTATTAAACTGCTTAACGACGTTAATGAATTGAATAAAAAATGCGGATTTAAATGCTGCTTTAAATTCTCATATTGTACCAATGTTTTTTCTTTAGCCAATGCCTGTGTTTTCGTTTCAAGCAACATTATTTGTCGTTGCTTTAATAGCCTGAATCTTGACAAAGCAATAAGGCTTAAGAGTAGTATTAAAGCGGTACATAAAATAAACCACCATTTTTTATAAAAAGGGGTGTTGATATAAATGGGGATTTTTGCTTCGGCAACATTCCAGTCACCTTCAACAGTTGTAGCTTTTACTTTAAAAACATAATCACCGCCGGGAATATTGGTATAACTAACGGCCCTTCTACTGCCACTATATGTCCATACGGTATCAAAACCTTCCAGCATATAAGCATACTGATATTGTTCCGGTCTTCCGAAATCTAAAGCTGAAAACTCAAAGTAAAAAGAGTTTTGTTGCGGCCATAATATTACTTTCCCGTTTGTTTTTATGTCTTCTTCATAATATCTGCTTATTGAATTAACAGCAAAAATGGTAACAACAGGTTTAGTTTGTTTTTTGTTTACATTTTTTTCTAAAGGGTTAAACTGATAATAACCACCTCCCTGCCCGAGCAACCACATTGTTGTATCATTCAGCTTTATTACTTTATCAACATCACCGGAATGGTTAATACCGTCTCTTAAACCATAGTTATAAATCTTAGAAGTTTTTCCATCAATCATAAAAGCAGCATACACATTCAACTGCATACCCCAAATATTGCCGTTTTTATCTTCAGCTAACCCCGCTGCATTATCTGACTTTAATCCATCAGCTGTTGTAAATCTTTTTACCAGTTTGGGTTCTATGGTATTACAATCAATTTTTAAAAGTTCATTTAAAGTGCTTACCCATAAAAACCCTTTACTGTCAATAAATAAATCAAATGCTTTTGTTTGAGCTAAACCGTTAAGCATTTTATTTATTACCGCATTGCTCTCAATTTCAAACTTTCCTTTTTTGCAAAAAGATAAAAAGCCCCTGTTACTGCATAACCAAACCCTGCCCAATTTATCTGTTGCAATACAGGTAATTAGATTAGTTGGTAATTTATAATCTCCATTAATACTTAGATGAGTTATTTTTTGTGTAGTAGTGTTATATGCAAAAGCTCCGTTTCTTAAACTACCTAACCATATATTACCGCAACTATCTTCTGTTAAAGTAGCGTAAGAGTTAGATTGTTTATTTTCATATTTAGGAGGTTGATTGATTTTTTTTAATACCACCTTTTTTTCATCAAGCAAGTACACATAATCTTTACCAAGCACCCATAAGTTTTTAAGTTTATCCCTGTATACCTTTAAAATAGTGCTTATGTCTTCTTCACCCGGTGCAGTTTCATCTCTGACTATTGTTGCTGTATTATTTTTTTTATTGATGATATGTAAACCATCAGCATACGAGGTACCTACAAAGCGATATTTTTCTTCATCTAAAACAGCTGATATACTGTAAAAAATATGATTATCAGTATGTGTTACAGGAAACGGATTAAAGTTAAATTTATAAGTAGGTAAATGCAGTTGCATTAAACCGTTTTCATTCAATGCCCAAATATTATTATCTCTGTCTTTAATAATTTTCTTCCACAGCCATAACGGAATTGAACTATAGTTTTTATTACCACTGTAATAAGTAAATTTTTTGGTGTTGATGTTAAAGGATAATAGCCCTTTATCCGGACTTGCTATAAATATTGTACTATCATTTACAGCTACAAGCGAGTGAATAATATTATTAGTATAAGAATTAAAATTTTCAGTATTGAATTTATAATTTTCGAAAGAACCGCTCTTCCTATCATAAACAGTTAAGCCACCACCCCAACAACCGATATATAGTTTATTACCTGCTGCTAATAAAGTTCTGTAATTATCATCACGCCAATTAACATTATTTTTTGCAGGTCTTTTTGTTATATGAGTAAGCTGTTCATTTCTTTTATTTAAAGTGTATAAACCATCGGGGGTTGCCATCCATAAAATCTGATCAGCATCTTCATATACAGCTAAAACCCTGTTATAAAATTTTCTGAGTTCAGGGGTATAATAGTTATCGTTTTCACTGATGATATTATGAATTACTGCTTCCCCTGTTTCTTTATTTATTTGTACAAAACCTGTTCTTGTTACACCCAGCCAAAGTGTATTTTCATTATCAATAAAAATACATTCTGCAGAACCTGCTTTTTCTCCTGCTTTTAATGCAGGGTATTTAATAGTAATATTAGTGAAGGATTCTGTTGCAGGGTTAAACTTTGCTAAAGTACCGTTATTCAATACCATCCATAAATTGCCTTCTTTATCTTCTGCTATCTTAGCAAATGCACTGGAGTTTCCGGTATTTCTGTAAGTTTTAAAAACGTACCCGTCAAATCGTATAAGACCTTCGTAAGTTGAAAGCCATAAGTAACCTTGTTTACTTTGTAAAATATCCGAAACACTTTTTGAACTAATACCATCAACTTCATTGTATTGTGTTATTACAAAGTTTTGAGCAGGTTGCAACTTTGCATAAAAAAATTGATGCAGTAAGATGAGTAGTATGCTTACTTTTTTTATCATAGTAACCGAACAAAAGCCTGAGTATTATTTATTGTTTCAAATTAATTTTTATTAAGCAAACCCCTCTTCATTATAGCCGATACTTGTTCTGCTGCAATTTTCCATGCTTCTTCAGTGTTTTCGTCCCACTCGTTCTGCAGGGCATGCCGTAAAGTAAATAATAACGATTGTATTACAGAAGCATAATGTTTAGGGCTTATACCATATTGCTGGTAATTAACAGCAAGTTTATGAATATTTCCCTCATGATTTTCTAAATGATTAATGTAATCGATTATTTCATCCAGAAAATTAAAAAGCATAGTTGCATTCTGCTCAAGCGGGTAATCAAATGTTTTTTTTAAAGAAGGTTTATCAATAATAAGTTTGGTATAAAATAAATCGGCAGTAACTGTAGGCTTTATTTTATTAAAATGCAGCCAGCTTTTTTTTATTAATTGAATATGTTGTTCTGAAAGGGGCATAAAAAATTCAGCTATAAATTTTTATTCAATTATTTTATTCAATAGTAAACTGTTTCTTAATTCTTCATTCAAAGCGTTTCTTTTACTGCAATGAAACTTATCTGCACAACAAGATGTTTCTTCAAATAAGTAAAGCAGCATAATACAACAGCCAACACTTATAAAAAACAATAGTATCAATAATTTACTTTTCATTGTTAAACATAATACAGAAAGAAAACGCCCCGCATTTTTGTGCAAGGCGTTCGACTTTCATAGGTTCTATAAAATTGGACCCCATTGTGAAACTCAAGCTTCTTCTATTTATTTACAACAGTTCTTACACTTTTATAATGAACTGTATTAATTTCTCTTTTGTGCATAATAACCAGATAAATAGTTAATCCCGCAATTAAATAAACAGATAAGATTATTTTACTTAACACAGTAAACCTTACATTCTTCAAACTCCTGGTAAACTTTATCATTTCCTGTTTCATAACACAAACCTAACAGCACATTTATAGCTGTAAAATATTGTTTAACCGAAGTGCGGTAAAAATTTAATGAAACGTAAAAAAATAAAACCGAAGCGTTTTGTTTTTCGGGTAACCAACTTCAACACTACTATTAAGCTTCTGTTGCCTGCCGGTAGGCAAGCGTCGCACACTTGTACTGCAACAAACAACGCAGCAAAACCATATCACATTATCTTTACCTGAAAATATTGCAGCTATGTACAATACTTTATTAACTGAATTAACAAATGGTATTCTTACAATAACTATTAACAGACCCGATAAATTAAACGCTTTGAATAAAGAGGTGTTTGCAGATTTAAATAAAGTATTAGATGAAGTTTACTCAAACAAACATATTCAATCAGCAATAATAACAGGAGCAGGCTCTAAAGCTTTTGTGGCAGGTGCAGATATTACAGAATTCAATGGACTAACTATAGAGCAAGGTAAAGCATTGGCCAAAGCCGGGCAGGATACATTCTTCAGAATAGAAAATTCACCCAAACCCGTTGTTGCCTGCGTAAATGGCTTTGCTTTAGGTGGTGGTTGCGAGTTGGTAATGAGTTGTCATTTTAGAGTAGCAAGTGATAATGCAAAGTTTGGCCAGCCTGAAGTTAACTTAGGTTTAATACCGGGTTATGGTGGCACACAACGTTTGGTACAATTAATAGGAAAAGGCAGAGCAATGGAATTATTAATAAGTGCCGCTATGATTGATGCAGCAACAGCATTCAATTATGGGTTAGTAAACTATGTTGTTACTCAAGAAGAATTAATTAATAAAGCAAAATCTATTCTTACAATTATTAACACCAAAGCACCTTTAGCAGTAGCAGCCTGTATAACAAGTGCCAATGCCGTTTTCAACGAAACACAAAACGGTTATAACGTTGAAATAAATGAATTTGGTAAATGCTTCGGCACTGCCGATATGAAAGAAGGTACAACAGCATTTTTAGAAAAAAGAAAAGCCAATTTTTCAGGTAAATAATTACAAAGTTTTTTCCATAAGGTAGTGTGGTATTGTTACCTCTTCAAATTCATCTCCTGCAATACTATAACCTAACTTTTCATAAAAGCCAACAGCAGATTTGCGGGCATGCATAGTCATTTTTTTAAAGCCCGCATCACGGGCTACATTTTCGGCAAAAGTCATTAGTACCCTGCCGATGCCCTTGCCCTGTAAGCCACTGGTAACAGCCATTTGGCGTAATCTTACTGTATCAGGTGCTGTTTTGGTAAGCAGGCAGCAACCTTCTAAAACATCTTCATCAAAGCAGCCTAATAAAATATCATCCTTCTCTCTTTCCAATTCATCATTATTAAAAGAAAGCCCTAAAGGAGTGCGTAAAATTTGCATCCTTAAATCAATCATTTGTTGGTATTCTTCCGTTCCGTGATCTATAATTCTCAGTGCCATGCTTTGCGTTTAATGTTACAAGATAATCATCATTTACAAAAAAAATAAAAAAATAGGAATCATCGCTGTGAATGAGAACAGATAATTGTTTTAGCTGTTATCTTTAAAACTTCAACTACACATTATGAGAAAAATATTTTTTGCTGTTGCAGCAACATTATTCATTGTTACTTCATCTTTTTCGCAGGTAATTATTAATCGCGATAAAGAGATCGATGAAATGGTAAAAGAAGTAAATGCAGATTCATTACAAGCTTACATTAAAACTATGGTTTCGTTCGGAACCAGAAATACATTAAGCACACAAGGAAATAATAAACGCGGAATTGGTGTAGCCAGAAATTGGGTGTTAAGCAAGTTTAATGAGTTTGCTAAACAAAGTAATGGAAGGCTTACCGCTTTTATAGATACAGTAACTTATAAAGCAGATAAAAGAAGAGTTGACAGAGATATTATTTTAGGAAATGTGGTTGCTACTTTAAAAGGAACAGACCCTAATGATAACAGAATATTTTTAATAAGCGGCCACTTAGACAATATGCGTACGAATGTTATGGATAGTACATTAGATGCACCCGGTGCCAATGATGATGGCAGCGGAAGTGCTGCTGTAATTGAATGTGCAAGAATTATGAGTAAGCATAATTTCCCTGCAACAATAATTTTTGTAACTGTTAGCGGAGAAGAACAAGGTTTATTAGGTGCTTATTACATGGCCAATAAAGCAAAAAAAGAAAACTGGAATATTGAAGCTGTATTAAATAATGACATTATGGGCAGCAACAATACCAGCGAAACCAATATTATTGATAACACACGTATTCGTGTTTTCAGCGAGGGTTTACCTGCGTATGAAACAGAAAAAAACGCCAAACAAATTCGCCAATATGGTTGGGAGAACGATGGTAAAGCAAGGCAGTTGGCCCGTTATGTAAAAGAAACAGGAGAACGTTATGTAGAAAATATTGAAGTAGTAATGGTGTATAGAAACGATAGGTTTTTACGCGGTGGCGATCATACTCCTTATGTTGAAAATGGGTTTGCTGCTGTTCGTATAACAGAAATGAACGAAAACTATTATCATCAACATCAGGATGTAAGAAAAGAAAATAATATTCAGTATGGAGATTTACCTGAGTTTATGGACTTTGAATATTTAAGAAAAAATACATGCGTTAACCTTAGTAATTTAGCAAACCTTGCTAAAGCACCTGCTATGCCCGAAGAAGTAAAAATTGAAACAAGAAAATTAACCAACTATACTCAACTTAATTGGAAGGCACCTAAAACCGGTAAAGTAAAAGGTTATTATATTTTAATGAGAGAAACTACTAATGCTTTCTGGCAAAAGAAATTTTTTACAACAGATTTAGAAATAAAATTGCCATACAGTAAAGACAACTATTTTTTTGCAGTACAAAGTGTTGGCGAAACAGGTAATGAAAGTTTAGCAGTGGTACCTACAGTAGTGGGTAGATAGAATTATGTAACCAACTAAAGTTTTTCATTGCATCGTTCCTTGCGTCGCACACTTATACTTTTTATTATTAAGCATCAATGACAAAAAAAGAACGTTACGAATTTGTAATTAATTATTTTCAGCAACATGCCCCTAATGCTGAAACAGAATTGTTATACGATAACCCTTATGAATTATTAGTAGCGGTTATCTTATCAGCTCAATGTACAGATGTTCGTGTAAACCAAACTACACCAGCTATTTTCAGAAGATATCCCACACCGCAAAAATTAGCCAAAGCAACATTTGATGATTTATTTCCATTAATAAAAAGCATTTCTTACCCCAACAATAAAACCAAACATTTAATAGGCATGGCTAATATGTTGTTGGAAAAGTTTAATGGAGAAGTACCTATGACTGTTGATGAATTAATACAATTACCAGGCGTTGGAAGAAAAACAGCTAATGTAATAACAAGTGTTATAGATAATCAACCCAATATGGCTGTTGATACACATGTTTTCAGAGTTAGTGCCAGAATTGGTTTAACTGTAAATGCCAAAACCCCTTTGGCAACTGAATTACAATTAATAAAAAATATTCCTGAACAGCTAATTCATAAAGCACATCATTGGTTGATATTACATGGCAGATATGTTTGCATAGCAAGAAATCCCAAATGCACTATTTGTGGATTAAAAGAAGTTTGTAAATATTATTTGAAAGAAAATAAAGTTAAATAACAACTATCCATACAACTCCAAATGAATATCTTTTTTATCATAGCCTAAAGCAACAATACGTTGTTTAGCTTCATCAATCATATTTTTCCATCCGCATAAATAAAAGCGGGAAGGAATTTTTTGTTCAGCTAATAATTGTTCATAAACTTGGTGAACATAACCTTTATATTGACCTTCATTAACTACCTCCTCTCTTGAAAAAGCAGGGTGATAGAAAAAGTTCTTATGTTCTTTCTGTAATTGAGTTAATTCCTCAAAGTATAAAGCATCAGTAAACTTTCTACAACCGAAAATTAAATGAACATTTTTATGTTCAATACTGAATTTATGTAAATGTTTAACCATTGAACGGAAAGGAGCAATACCTGTTCCTGTACATATTAAAAACAAATCTTTATCAATAACAGCAGGTAATGTAAACTTGCCTTGTGGTCCCCGTAATGTTAGTTCCGTTCCAACAGAAACATGGTTAAATAAATAGGTGGTTCCTGCACCGCCTTCCAACAAAACAATAATTAATTCAATAACATTAGTTCCGTTAGGAGCAGATGCAATGGAGTAACTTCTCCAACGTTTATTTTTTTGTTCGTGAATTGGCAAGTCTAGTGTTACAAATTGGCCGGGAGTAAAAACAAAATCGTTTGTATTCTGAATTTCTATAAAAAATTTTTTAGTAGAGGCAGTTTCGTCTTGTATATCAATTATTTTTCCGGTAGTCCATTCTAGCATAGCGATGTTTTGTAGCTAAGATACTTTACTTCAAAATACGAATAAAAAAAGCACAGATTATTCTCTGTGCTTTTAATTTATTGAAGGTCAATTAACAATTTATCGTGCTATTAAAACTTTTTGCCTGTACACTTTATTGCCTTGTTGCACTTTTAATACATATATACCGGCAGCTAAATTGCTAACACTATATTGTTCATTAAACTTACCTACAAAGCCGCTGTATGTATTGTTTATTGAACTAACACCCATTGGATTAATCAATTGAACATTTACATCTGCTTTAGTATTGGTAGTAAAGCTAACATTTATTTGCGATGATGCAGGGTTAGGTGAAACAGTTAAACCTATTTCGCTGTTATTGGCGTTAACAACAGCTGTAATAGTTACCGTAACGGTATTTGACGCTTTAGAACATCCGAAATTATCTGTTACAACAACATAATAACTTCCTGAAGCAGTTGGTGTGTAGGTTGGATTGGCAGCACCGCTTATAGCACTACCCGTAGAAGTGTACCATTGTAAACTTCCTGTGGTAATTGAACTGGTGAGCACATTGCCGGATTGTGTTACAACAGGTGTAGCAGCCGTGCCAACAGATACACTTATTCTATCACTCAAAGAATCATAAGTAGCTACTTTCATATTATACAGGAAGTAATAGAAACTGCTTGCAGGGTTTGCAAGGTTAGTGTTTACCTGAAATATATTAGATGAACCTAACGGGTAAGTTACTGTTGCAACATTATTTCTGAAAATGGTGGCACCATTCAAACAATTAAAATAGAGTAAGTAACCTGTGGTTAAACTATTGTCAAAATGAAGATTTAAATAGTGATAAGCTCCGGTATCATTACTACTAGCATCAAGATTAGGATAAACATCTAATGTAACGGTATCTACAGGTGTAATATAGTAAGAATAACTGGTACCTGATGGAGTAGCAGCATGAACACCAATGCCTAATTTGCCGGCAGTATTTGCATATATCTTAGCAGTTTCTATTACAACCGGAGTACCTGCTGTAACATAAACGTAAAACCCTGTAAATGAGTTATAACCACCTGCACCATATACAGATTTATCCGAAGGCCCCACAGTTACTCTTGCACCTGTTGCAAGATAAATAGGGTTAGCACTGGTATTTAATGAACCTGAAGACCCTGATGCAATTGGGTTTGTTGCTGTTGGTGTATCATACCAGAAATATGTTTTAGTTGAAGATGGATTGTTTACTTTATAAATAACGGTAGGTGAAGTACAAACCTCTGCACTACCACTTGGTGCAACAGGATTAGGTGCAGAAGAAATTGTTTGAACTAAAGTATTATTAGCACTGTTCTGATCTCCTGCAACTGATTGCGTAACGGTTATAGAATAAGTAGTTCCAGCAGCTAAATTAAAAGGCGTTTGAAAAGTATAATTAACAGAACCGCCTGCACTTACTGTTCCGGGAAAATTACCGGTTAATGTAGCTACGGTAGTTGTTCCGTTTTTAATAGTGGCTGTTATCGGAATACCTGTTTTATCTACTGAACCAACGTTTCTGATACTAACTGCAAGATATTGGTTACTGTTTACCTTACTGCCATCTGTTGGTGCAATAATGGCACTAACAGTTAAATCTGTTGATGGTTTTGCAACAAGTAATCTGTAGTCTTCAGTTTCACCATTAGCATAAGTTCCTGTAGGATTAATTGTAGATGCATCTGTTGTTTCTACAGCTACAACCCTCATCAATAAAGTATTACCGATAGTTAAACCAGATGCTGTAGTAATTGAAGCGGTAAATGTTTGTGCACCACCACCTAACGTGCTGCTTGTTGCAACTAATTCGCCGGCATCGGCAAATGATCCGTTATTGTTATAGTCAATATAAACTTTTACAATTTTACTTGCAGTACTGGCATCGCAACTGCTTAATTTAACTGTTAACGGAACTGTTTGATTAGGTTCAATGGAGCCGGCTATATTTGTATAATCTCTATAAGTAGTACAACCTGTAGCTGTTTTATTGGCAATACCGGCAAAACCAATACTGTCAATTCTTGTACCGCCACTGCTTGTTGCACTTGATACTGCATAGGCAGTTCCGCCAATACCACTGATTATTAAAGAAAATGGTTGAGTACCTCTCTGTAGTGTGCCTTTGTTAGAAACTGTTATTGTATAAGTCTTTCCGGGTACAACACTATCAACTACAATCTGCTCTACCGGATTAACAGCATCATCACCTTTAGTGGCGGCGGCAGAAGGATTACTTGGATTTAATATCCAGGGATAATAAGTTGAACTTCCGGTACTAACTCTTAAATCGAGGTCATGTACTAATTTAGGAGTAGGGTTATTAAGAACATTTGTATTATCTACGGTCCCTTTAGGGTCAATCCAAACTATTGTTGCTTTTAAAGGGCCATTACCTGAAGCTACTACAGATATTGTATAAGGAGTGCCACTGGTTAATGTTTTTTCAATAATACTATCAGTTTTTTGATTATAAGATGAAGTAATAACTGAAGTTGCTTTTAGTACGTTTAACAAGCCATAACCATATTGATAATCCGGCCCGTTTGAAGGACCAGCCTCATCAGCTGTATGAATAGCTAATGCTTTTAAAGTAGCACCTTTCATAAAAATACCGGGATGTTTTTGATTATAATATTCCTGTACTAACAACAAAGAACCTGCAGCATTTGGCGATGCCATTGATGTTCCGCTTAATGAACCATAAGCTGTTGTTGATGTCGAGATCGTTGAAGTAACACTTACACCATCTGCAACTATATCCGGCTTTATTCTTCCATCGTCTGTGGGTCCCCAACAACTAAAATCTCCAATTTGCACATCTGATGGAGAATTATATCCTGTAGATAATCCTGATACAGCACCTACAGTAATCATGTTCTTTCCTACCTGACCACCCGCAACAGAACCATAGGTTGGATTGGATGAAAAGCCTGCTGTTCTTGTTTTTGTAGTAGAACCGTTATAAGAATAACTTGAACCCACACTCGGACCTTGGTTACCGTTACTGTTACCGTTAGCGTTACCTGCCGACATAACCATCATGTAATTAGGAGCATTGTATAAAATTGAATCATACAGTTGGGCTCTTGAACCATAATATCCGAATATATAAGATTCATAAGAAAGTGTTGTATCGCCATACCAACTGTATGCGGGAGAGCCACCTGTGTAATACCAGCCTGCAATTTGACCGTATGAGTGATTAGATATTAATAAATTAGAAGCCTCAGTAGAAATAGTTGAAACATCGTTACTTAAGCCATAGTAGGCAATTAATTTCTGTAAACCGAAAGCCATTCCCTTTGCGATTGGATTTACACCGGCAGCAACCATAGTACCTGATGTATGTGTAGCGTGGTCATCTATAGAAATGGTAGAACTTGAAGAATCTTTTTGCACAATTCTACCCCCTGCAAATTCCACATGTGTTCTTAAAATAAAACCACCATCCCAAATACCTAATTTACCTGATACTGCCGATGAAGAACCACTGAGATTCAAGCCGGAACTTCCACCCGGCCATAACTGATTAGCTCTTGTTGTTGCAGCAGCGATAGTATTATTGTAAGTAGTTAAATATTCAGGGTTACCAAAAGCATCCATACGTTGTAAAACTATTGTATTGCCGTTTACTAATTTTTGAGTTATTGGCCACCCTTTTTGTTTGGCAATATTTACTGCTTTTGCATATTCTGCTTCTTCAACTGCACGATGCTGTTTTGCTAAATTCTGAAGCGTAGCTATTTGTGCAGCATCTTGTGCTTTTGAACTTACAAATAACAAAACCGTAAGGGCAAAGAGTATGTGTTTTTTATGCATAGAAATAATTATTACATTCCTCTAAAATAGATACTTTCATCGTTTAAATTGCGGTATGAGAAAAAATCTTTCACTTTTATTATTGCTTATTCTCGTTTTAAGTTGTTCTTCAGTCCAAAAAAATAAAGTTTCAATGCAAAAACTGATTCAAGGTATTGAAGGAACTGTTATAAAATTGGTTGGCAATCAAATGCCGATGATTGATGCACCAAAACTGCAGCCGATTCCTGTTGCTTTAACCGTTTGTATTTACGATTCAACCAATTTAAAAGATGTTAATATGCCAAGACATATGTCATTTTTTTCAGAAATTAGAACTAAACTCATCACAACAGTCCAATCAGATAGTACGGGGTATTTTTCAGTTGCGTTGCCTGAAGGAAAGTATTCGCTGTTTGTTAAAGTGAAGGGTAAGTTTTATTCAAATTTGTTCGATGAAAAGAATAATATTTTTTTGGTTACCGTTGAGAAAAATAAACTTACCAAAGTAGAAATAAAAGTTTCTAACGAAGCAGTTTTTTAAGCGTAACATTTTGGCTGCTTTATATTTGCAGTCTCTTTATGAATTTGGGTGCATTACTGGAGCAGTATAAAAATAACCCCCGTCTTTTTCAATTGGCGGACAGGCTTCTTTTTGCCGATACACAAAAAATCTATTTAAAAAATTTACAGGGTAGCAGTACAGAGTTTGTAGTAAGCAGTATTTTTTCCCATGAAAAAACACAAAGCTTAAATCATTTAGTTGTTATGAACGATGCAGAAGAAGCTGCATATTTTCATAACACTGTTGAAAACCTAACATCAGCATTAGACCTTTTTTATTTTCCATCTTCATTTAAAAACAGAAAAAATTTTCGCTTACTCAACTCATCGCATGTAATGTTGAGAACAGAAATGCTGACTAAACTTTCGCAAGGCGGTAATAAAAAAATAATTATTACTTACCCGGAAGCATTATTTGAAAAAGTAGTACTGCCAAAAACACTCAGCAGTAATATTATCAATATAAAAACAAATGATACTATTAACCTTAATAGTTTAATGGAATTGTTTGTAATGTATGGTTTTGTAAGAACAGATTTTGTGTATGAACCCGGTCAGTTTGCTTTGCGTGGCGGTATTTTAGATATTTATTCATTCGGTAATGAAAAACCATATAGGGTTGAATTATTCGGTAATGATGTTGATAGTATAAGAATCTTTGACCCCGAAACACAATTAAGTGAACGTAAACTTTTACAGGTTTCCATTATACCCAATGTTGAAACACAATTTGATAGCGGAGAGAAAGTAACGTTATTGGAATTTCTTCCTGATAATATTATTATCTGGACTAAAGATTGGGATGTTATTAAAGAAAAAATTGAAGTACAGGAAGAAGACTTAGGATTGTTTCTGAAGCGAAATGCAGAAGGATTAACGCAAAATGAAGAAACAGAAGATGAAGACGATACAAAAATTTTAAAAGATGTAAAGCTGGAAGATTTTGTTCCTGCTGCAACAACGCAAAGACAGATTCAGCAGAAACATTTAATTGAGTTTGGATATAAGCCTCACTTTGCTACTTATGAAATTGAGTTTCATACCAAACAACAACCATCATTCAACAGAAAATTCGATTTATTAATTCAGGATTTAAAACAACATGAAAATGCACAGTACAGCATTTACATTTTTGCAGAACAGGCAAAGCAGTTAGAGCGTTTACATTCCATCTTCAAAGATTTAAATACAGAAATACAATTTACACCTGTTGCAACAAGCATTCATGAAGGTTTTATAGATGAAGATTTAAAAATAGTTTGTTATACAGACCATCAGATTTTTCAACGTTATCATAAGTATAAAGTAAAACAAGCTTACAACAAGAATAAAGCTCTTACATTAAAAACATTACGTGATTTACAGCCGGGAGATTTTGTAACACATATTGATCATGGTGTTGGAAGATACAGCGGGTTACAAAAAATTGAAATTAACGGGAAATTACAGGAAGCAGTAAGAATTATTTATAAGGATAGTGATATTTTATATGTAAATATTAACTCACTTCATAAAATTTCTAAATACACTGGTAAAGAAGGAACAGAACCTAAGATTAATAAATTAGGTAGTGATGTTTGGAATAAACTGAAAGAAAAAACGAAAACAAAGGTTAAAGAAATTGCTTTCGATTTAATTAAACTATACGCTCAACGTAAGGCACAGCAAGGGTTTGCACATTCTCCCGATAATTATATGCAGACTGAATTAGAAGCAAGTTTTATTTATGAAGACACGCCAGACCAGGCTAAGGCTGTTGCCGATGTGAAGAAAGATATGGAGAGTGAAAGTCCGATGGATAGATTGGTTTGCGGCGATGTTGGTTTTGGCAAAACAGAAGTTGCTGTTCGTGCTGCTTTTAAAACTTGCTGCGATGGTAAACAGGCAGCAGTATTGGTGCCAACAACAATATTAGCTTTTCAGCATTATAAAACTTTCAGAGACCGATTAAAAGATTTTCCTGTTAAAGTAGATTTTATCAATCGCTTCAAATCAACTAAAGAAAAAAAAGAAACATTACAGCAATTGAGTGAAGGTAAGATTGATATTATCGTGGGAACACATGCATTGCTTGGTAAAGATGTTCAATTCAGGAATTTAGGATTAATGATTATTGATGAAGAACAAAAGTTTGGTGTAGCTCATAAAGAAAAACTAAAACTCTTAAGAACTAATGTGGATAGTTTAACACTTACGGCAACGCCCATTCCACGTACATTACAATTCAGTTTAATGGGTGCAAGAGATTTAAGTATTATGAATACGCCTCCGCCAAACAGGCAACCTATTCAAACAGAAGCTCATGTGTTTAATGATGATTTTATACGTGATGCTATTTACTTTGAAACAGAACGTGGTGGTCAGGTCTTCTTTATCCATAATCGTGTACAAGGTCTGCCTGAAATGGCTGCATTAATACAAAGCCTTTGCCCTGATTTAAGTGTTTCTTATGCACATGGACAAATGGAAGGCGATAAGTTGGAAGAAAGAATTTTAGAATTTATTGATAGAAAATATGATGTGTTGGTTTGTACCAATATTGTTGAAAGCGGTGTTGATATTCCGAATGTTAATACCATCATGATCAATAATGCTCATCATTTCGGTTTGAGCGATTTGCATCAACTGCGTGGAAGAGTTGGAAGGAGCAATAAGAAAGCATTTTGTTATTTGTTGGCACCCATGAGTACGTTGCCCACAGACAGCAGAAAACGTTTACAAACATTAGAACAGTTCAGCGATTTAGGTAGTGGTTTTCAGATTGCAATGCGGGATTTAGATATACGTGGTGCAGGTAATATGTTGGGAGGAGAACAAAGTGGTTTTATGGCAGAGATTGGTTTTGAAATGTACCAGAAAATTTTAGAAGAAGCCATAAGAGAATTAAAACGCACTTCATTCAAAGAATTATTTAAAGAAGAAATTTCCAAGCAAGATGATTATGTGAGTGATTGTACGATTGATACTGATTTGGAAATTCTGATCCCAGATAGTTATGTGGAAAGTATTACAGAACGATTATCGCTTTACACAAGATTAGATAATTGTGAGAAGGAAGAAGATTTGCAAACTTTTCATACAGAAATAATTGACCGTTTCGGGCCCATACCAAATGAAGTTGAAGATTTATTTACAACCGTTCGCTGCCGTTGGTTAGCGGTTGATTTAGGCTTTGAAAAGATGAGTTTGAAAGATAACACCATGCGTTGCTACTTCGTTAATAAAAATGATAGTCCCTACTTTGAAAGTAACATCTTTAAAAAAATATTAGACTACTTACAAAAAGGCACTAACAAAGCAAGGTTAAAACAGGTTGCCAAGAACTTTTTATTGGTAGTGGATGATATAAGAAGTATGAAAGAAATGGAAACATTCTTACAGCGAATGCATAAAGCTGTTATTGAAAATACCTGAAAGCATTATGAAAGCTGAAAATTTTAATTTATTTTCAGAAAAATTTTATTACAATGGCAGATAAATCTTTATTAGGTACTGATGAAATACCTCTTTATCCGGTATCTCAAGATGAAAAGAATTTAGGATTGTTATCACATATTATCACATTGGTTTCATCTTTTATTGCTCCGCTGATTATTTATATTTTAAAGAAGAATGAATCTGAATTTGTTGCTGCTCATGCAAAAGAATCACTCAACTTTCAAATTACTATTGTTATTGTTTGCTTTATCTGCATTATATCCATCGTTGGTATTTTGTTGTTATGGGTAGTAGGCATTTATTCATTCATTTTAGTAATTGTAGCAACTGTAAGGGCAAGTGAAGGAAGATTGTATAAATATCCTTTTTGTTTAAGGTTATTAAAATAAAAAAGCCTCACAATAAATATTGCAAGGCTTTTAAAAAATATTTATTCTTAGTGATGGTGGTGATGCAGTTTGCTTGCAAAATCTTCTGCACTAATACTTTCTTCTTTTTCTTTTACCTGTGTTTCAATAGCAGCAAACATTTTTTCTGTGCTGATGCGATGATAACTGTCCTCAACAAATTTTCTGTCCTGCATCATTCTGTTGGCATAATCATCAACCCATTGTTGGTTATCTCCCAATGCACCTAACTGCCCGCCCATGTATTGAAACAATTGCTGTTTAGCAAAATTTCTGATGTCATCGTTGGTAACTTCAATCTTATTATCAGCAGCAATTTTACTGCTTATTAAAGTCCATCTTAATTGGTCTGCAAAGCTTGGAAACTCTTGTTCAGCTTCTTCTGCTGTTTTTGGTTTTTCTCCACCGTTCTGCAACCAACGTTTTAAGAACCCTTCAGGAAAATCCATCTTAACATGGTCTAACAAATAATGATAAATCTGGTCGTGTACCTGGTTTCTGCTTTGTGCAGCATAATAGTTTTCAATTTCTTCCTTCACTGCTGCTTTAAAAGCATCTGCATCTGCTATTTCTTTTGCAGGATATACTGCTAAAAATAAAGCTTCGTTCAACTCTGCTTTTTCAACCAAACCAACTTTAATAATAATTAGTTTAAAGTATTTTTTAGTTGCTTCTTCATCATCTTTAGGTAAGCCTAAATCGCTCAAAACAAAGTCTAATTCTTTATCATCAAAAGCTTTCTTTAACTGTAATTCAATGATATCATCCTTCTTTTTACCAATCAAATTCTTCCTGAATTTTTCAGTAAAATATTTCACTAATAAAGAATTGTCTTTGGTAATACCACCTTCAATTTCATTACCTGTTTTATCTGTTTCAATAAATTTTACATTCAATACATTATCATCGCCGGTTACTGCTTCGGGCTCCGTCATTTTACCGTGGCGTGTTTGTAAACGTTCAATTTCTTCTGCCACCATTTCATCGGTTACGTTTACTTTATAACGGGTAACTTTTATTTTTTTCGTATCAATATCAAATGAAGGTTTTAAACCAATTTCAAAAGCAAAAGCATAATCTTTAGGATTATTCATATCCAATGCCCTGGCATCAACGTCTAAAGGCAATGGTTGAGCAAAAATGTCTAATTGTTCTTTGCCTAAATAATCATTCAAACTCTTTTCTACATTGCGTAAAACCTCATCTGTAAACACACTTTGACCATGCATTTTCTTAACCAACCCTGCAGGAACCATTCCTTTTCTGAAACCCGGAATGTTGGCAGTTTTTGCATATTTTTTTAAGCTTTCTTCAAAGCCTTTATAGTAATCTTCTTTACTTAATGTAACGGTTAATTTGTCGTTCAATAAACCAATGTTTTCTCTTGTTACTGTTGCCATAGCCCAAAAGGGATTTTTAAATTGAATAAAACAACCGATTTTTCAATCGGGCTGCAAAAGTAAGGTTCTTAATGTAAAATGGAGGTTTTAAATTGAAAGGGTAGAAACAAAAAATCCCGAATTAATTCGGGATTCGTAGTGCGGGTGATAGGAATCGAACCTACATGGGTCGCCCCGCTAGATCCTAAGTCTAGTGCGTCTGCCAGTTTCGCCACACCCGCAGCGGGCAGCAAAAGTAGGGGAATTGATTTAATGATAAAAGGAAAAATGCATTAAGCTTTTACCGTGCTGTTATGCACTGCAGCACTTATTTCTTTAATTAAAGAAGGGTCTTTTTCAATGGCATTGCCAACTACAATTACATCAGCACCGGCTTTGCAGTTTAAGTATGCTTTTTCAGCATTGGTTATACCGCCGCCAACTATTAGTGGTATTTCAATATTGCGGGCAACCAATTCAATCATTTTTTCTGTAATTGGTTTTTTAGCACCGCTGCCCGCATCCATATAAATTAATTTCATTCCTAACATTTCTCCTGCCATGGCAGTACACATAGAAATGCCCGGCTTATCTGCAGGAATGGGTGTTGCATTAGAAATATAAGAAACGGTAGTTGGTGCACCGCCATCAATAACCATATAACCGGTGGGTATCACTTCCAATCCGCTTTTCTTAACAAATGGAACACTTACTACGTGTTGACCGATTAATAATTCCGGGTTACGACCAGATATTAATGATAGATATAACAATGCATCTGCATAACGGCTTACCTGCGATGGCGAACCCGGAAATAAAACAACAGGTATATCGCAAGAAGTTTTTATTTGCCTGATGCAATCATCTAAATGGGTTGAGATAACTAAACTGCCACCAACAAAAAAATAATCAACATGAGATTCTGTTGCTAAGCCAACTAATTGTTCAATAGAAGCATTGTCAACTTTATCAGGGTCTATCAATACAGCAAAAGATTTTTTACCTGCCTGCTTTTTCTGCGTGAACTGATTATAAATGTGATGCTTCATCTAACTAATTAAAAATGGTATTGCAAATGTGCAATAAATTCTTTTACAACCCGCTTGTTGCAAGATAACAAATTCCAATCATTTTTAAAACCGGCACTGCTTGCAGTAATAATAGATTAAAAAATTACTTTATTTAACAGCAGTGGCAACGCTTTCATTTCATTAAAAAAATCAATAAATTTCATAAGGGGTATTCCCTGTAAAACCTCTTAGAAATTCAACAAATAATTTTCAACAATTCTTAATAAAGGTGTGGACATTTCACCAAATGCAACAGGGGGTTGGGGTGTGTAATAATTCACACTCCTTATCCACAAGCTGTGGATTTTAAGCATTGGGAATTTCAGTTAGCAAAAAATATTTTCGTCTACCGCTCAAATAAAAATTGTAACGGGAATTAATAAAATCATCCACTCACCATAAATTTCATTGCTAACCATGGCTAACCCAAAAACGAACAAGGGCTTGCAATTCAGCCGCCGCTTTACAAAAGAAGGTGTATCAGCCTTCGATTTATTTGAATACGATTACCGCACCAGCGTTATTAAAAACCCAACCGGAGAAGTTGTGTTTGAAATGAATAATGTTGAAGTGCCCAAACAATGGAGCCAGATAGCTACAGATATTCTGGCACAAAAATATTTTCGTAAAGCTGGTGTTCCGCAGGCAGATGGTAGCTTGGGCAGAGAAACTTCTGCTAAACAGGTAGCTCACAGAATGGCTAATTGCTGGAAAGTTTGGGGAGAACGCTATAATTATTTTGCTTCTGCAAAAGATGCAGAAATATTTTATGATGAATTGGTGTACAGTATATTAAACCAATCATGTGTACCCAACTCGCCGCAATGGTTTAATACAGGTTTACATGAAAGCTATGGTATTACAGGTAAACCACAAGGTCATTACTATGTTGACCCTGTAACAAAAGAATTAAGTAAAAGTAAAAATGCCTACGAGCGTCCGCAACCACATGCATGTTTTATTTTAAGTGTTAGCGATGACTTGGTTAATGACGGTGGTATTATGGATTTATGGGTTCGCGAAGCAAGAATTTTTAAATACGGAAGTGGTGTTGGTACTAACTTCTCTCAAATACGTGGCAGTGGCGAAAAATTGAGTGGTGGCGGTACTTCCAGCGGGTTAATGAGTTTCTTAAAAATAGGTGACAGGGCAGCAGGTGCTATTAAAAGTGGCGGTACCACACGCCGTGCTGCTAAAATGGTTTGCTTAGATTTAGACCATCCGGAAATAATGGATTTTATTAACTGGAAAGTGGAAGAAGAAAAGAAAGTAGGTGCATTAATTGATGCAGGCTACGATAGCCATTACGAAGGTGAAGCTTACTTAACTGTTAGCGGGCAAAACTCTAATAACTCTGTTCGTATTCCTAATTCATTCTTTGAAAAATTAGAGAACAATGAAGATTGGGAATTGAAAGCAAGAACAGATGGCAGAACAATGAAAAAAATTCCTGCACGTGAAGTTTGGAAACAAATTTCTTATGCTGCATGGCGTTGTGCAGATCCGGGAACACAATACGATACCACTATTAATGAATGGCATACTTGCCCGAAAGGCGGTCGTATTAATGCATCTAACCCATGTAGTGAATACATGTTTTTAGATAATACTGCGTGTAACTTGGCTTCTATCAATCTTAGAAAATTCTTTAATGAAACAACTAATTTGTTAGATGTAGAAGGCTTGGAATATATCAGCCGTTTATGGACTGTTGTGTTGGAAATTTCTGTGTTAATGGCACAGTTTCCTTCAAAAGAAGTAGCACAGCTTTCTTATGATTACAGAACATTAGGTTTAGGCTTTGCAAATTTGGGAACCATCTTAATGATTAGCGGTATTGCTTACGATAGTGAAGAAGCAAGAGGTATTGCTGGTGCTGTAAGTGCAATAATGACGGGCATTTCATACAAAACATCAGCAGAAATGGCTTCCTTCTTAGGTTCATTTGCTAAATATGAAGAAAATAAAGAAGATATGTTACGTGTAATGCGTAACCACCGTGCAGCAGCTTACGATGCAGATGAAGCTTATGTAGGTTTAAGTGTTAAACCAATTGGTATTAAAGCAAAATATTGCCCTGATTATTTATTAAAATCTGCCACCAAAGCTTGGGATGATGCAGTACAAATGGGTGAAAAATATGGTTACAGAAACGCTCAAACAACGGTAATTGCCCCAACAGGAACAATAGGTTTAGTAATGGATTGCGATACAACGGGAGTTGAGCCGGATTTTGCTTTAGTGAAATTTAAAAAACTAAGTGGCGGCGGTTATTTTAAAATTATTAATGGTGCTGTACCCAATGCTTTAAAAACTTTAGGTTATTCAGCAAAAGAAATAGAAGCTATTGAAAAATATGCAGTGGGTGCTGCCAGTTTTGAAGGTGCTCCGTTCATCAATCCAACTTCATTAAGTGAAAAAGGATTTACCGGAGAAGAAATTGCTAAGTTGAATGCAGCAGCAAAATCTGCTTTCGAAATTGGTTTTGTATTCAACAAATTTACTTTAGGCGAAGCCTGCTTACAACGCTTAGGCTTTACTGAAGCACAATACAGCGATTGGAACTTTAATTTATTGGAAGCATTAGGATTTACTGACGAACAAATTGATGCTGCTAACGATTATGTATGCGGAACAATGACTGTTGAAGGTGCTCCATTTCTGAAAGATGAACATTTATCAATATTTGATTGTGCTAATAAGTGTGGTAAAAAAGGTGAAAGATATATTCATGCACATGGTCATATTAAAATGATGGGTGCTTGCCAACCTTTCTTAAGCGGTGCCATTTCTAAAACAATTAATCTTCCGCACGAAGCAAGTGTTGAAGAAATTGAAGACAGCTATATGCTTAGCTGGCAGTTAGGTTTAAAAGCCTGTGCATTGTATCGCGATGGTTCTAAATTATCTCAACCATTAAGTAATAAATCGGATAAGAAGAAAAAGACCGAAAGTCAGGTAGACGGCAAGTCAGAAGCAATACTTTCGGACACTGGACTTCAGACTTCCGACTCAGCTACCAACATCGTTGATTTAGGTAAACTATCAGTTGAAGATTTGTTAGAAGAAGTTACAAAACGTATGACGGCTTCTACCGATACTAAATTGAAAAGAGCTTTATCAACCATTGTTGAAAGAAAAGCGTTACCATCAAAAAGAAGAGGCTTTACACAAAAAGCAAAAATTAACGGTCAGGCAATCTTCTTAAGAACCGGGGAATATACCGATGGAACATTAGGAGAAATATTTATTGATCTGGCTAAAGAAGGCTCTACTGTTCGCAGCTTAATGAACTGTTTTGCAATAGCTATTTCAGTTGGCTTGCAATATGGTGTACCGTTAGAAGAGTTTGTTGAAAAATTTGTATTTACCCGTTTTGAACCGGCAGGCATGGTTGATCATCCGAATATTAAAACAACCACATCTTTAGTTGATTTTGTATTCCGTGCATTGGCTTATGAATATTTAGGAAGAACAGATTTGGTACATGTATTAGATAAACCTGAAATAGGTAATACAGGCGATGAAGGCGAATTAAGTTATTTAGGCGGAACGCCGGAATTAAGCAGTGTGCATGTAACAGCCCCTTCTGTTGCTGCACAACCGCAAAAAATACAACGTGCAGTTGCTGTTAAAGAAGAAGCAGGATTAGATATGGTGAATGCAGCAGCAAAGAATATGCAAAGCGATGCACCGGCTTGTAATACCTGCGGACATATTACTATTCGCAGCGGTACTTGTTATAAATGTTTAAACTGCGGCAACAGTATGGGTTGCAGCTAAAAATAGTTTCTGAGATACTTCATAGGTAAAAATTAGAAACCACCGTCCCGAATTTTCGGGACGGTTTTGTTTTACTTTGCATCAATTAAAACATTATGCAGTTTAGCTTTAGTTACGATAAGAAAAAAGTATTACAGGCATTGCGTTATCATTTTGTGTCGAGGCAGGAGATAAGAGTAATGATAATTTTAGTAAATGTATTTGCACTAACATCGGCAGCATTATTCTATTTTAAAAAAATAAGACCGGAACCTTTTTTTCTGGGAACATTTATATGGGTAATGATGATGGTTAGTGTTTGGTATATTCTGCCGAATATTATTTATAAAAAATCATCAACATTTAAAGAGGCTTTTACCATTAATTTTTCTGAACATTATATCGTATTAGAAAACAACAGAGGTTATGTAAACTGGGAGTGGAGTAAGTTTAGTAAGTTTATAGAATCACCGCATTTCTTTCATTTATATTTCGATACTAAATCTTTTTTCTTAGTACCAAAAGATACCATGATGGATGATGATAAACATACTGTAAGAGGTTTGTTGAAAGAGAAGATTGGGTAAAGAATAAAACTTTGCAACTTGAATTTTCTAACATCTTTAAGTTAGTTTTTATTAAATAGGCAAAAAAATATGAGAAATTTTGTTATATTACTATTTGCTTCTTTAGTCTTTATAATTAATGGTTATAGCCAGAAATTTAATTCATCAATTAATAAAGATTCGCTTCTACAAGTAGCCTTGAAAGGTTTGCCTGAAGCAAAAAAAAGTGAATTTCTAAAAATGTATAATGAAGGGAATGAGCAATCAAAGGAATTTTTATTATTTATGCTATCACTGCCGAGAAGCAGTAAAAGAGAACTTATTTCAAATATTGATTCAAATTTTGAAAAAATTATCTTGCTAAAAACTTCATACTTAAAATTAATCCCTAAAGACTACATAGTCTCAATTGAATTTAATCCAGCTCAAAAAATCATCTCAACAGAAGAGAGTATTGATTTAAAAATTCAACACATCAGTAATACACAAAGAGACTTCAAGCAAGAATGGAAATTAGGATATAATTCGAACAAATTGACTCAAATGATAAAGCCTCTTGGTTGGACTAGTGAAACTTTGAAAACAATAAAAAAGTTGCTTTCAGATGCTAATTGTATTTCAATTGAAAATGGAAAAATTACTACAATAGGGTTTGCTAGAAGTGGTATGGGAAAGTATTCATTTAAATTGTTTAATAAGGATTTAACTAACAAACAAATCAAAAAATATAATGACGATTGTATGTATATTTTTTACAAAAAAAACATTGTTCTAGAATACGGTGCTGGTGCAGTAGGTTCTCTTTGTTTTCCTGATTAATCCTTTTCAATCAAGCCCTCATCAATCAAATAACCTTCAATGCTTTGCAGTTCGGGCTTTGCTTTCGCATGTGTAATTACAATCACCACTTCTGTAGCATCAACTGTCGGAAAGGTTAATATGCGTTTTCTGCCAACTGTTGTTACTGCAATTTGTTTTACTACTTCGCCTTTATTGGTAATGGTTACAGTGGCATCTTTTATAACCTGTCCGTTGTTCATGTTTTCTTTTAACACAACACAATTTAATCGGACTGTGTTTCTGAGTAATAACTGATAACTGATTTCTCTTTTCTCGGTATCTAATTGTTTATTTTTATGAACATTGGTTTGCAGCATAGCATGTTTCAATACATCATGCTTAAAATTGTCATCCAATAATTTTTTAAAACCAACTAACGATGCAGAGTCTTTCGCATTAAATAAACCTCTTGTATCGGGCGGAACATTTAATAAAAAATTAGCCCCTCTACCAACACTTTTCAAATACAGATTGAATAATTGCTGTGGTGTTTTTACTTTATCATTTTCTGTGCTGTGATAAAACCAACCAGGCCTTATGCTTACATCACATTCGGCAGGTATCCAAGCTTTGCCGTTTTCATTGCCTTCATTCAAACTCTTATCACTTGGGGCACCAATACCTCTTGTAAAACCAGCGGTATCTAAATAATTCCAATTTGTTGTTCCGGCAATACCTTTTTCATTACCTACCCAACGTACATCAGGGCCAATATCGCTAAACACAACAGTATTAGGTGCTATGGATTTTATAGCTTGTTCAAAGCGTTTCCAATCATACAACTGTTTTTTTCCGTTAGGTCCTTCACCGTTGGCACCATCCCACCAAAATTCAAAATAGGGTCCATACTTACTAACCACTTCTTTCATCATATTAATAAAAACATCATTGTATTTGGCAGTGCCGTAATTAGGATGATTTCTATCCCAGGGAGATAAATACACACCCATTTTTAAACCATATTCTTTGCAAGCTGTGCTTAATTCTTTTAATACGTCCCCATTGCCATTTCTCCAACTGCTTTGTTTTACAGTATGATTAGAAAATGCGGAAGGCCACAAACAAAAGCCATCGTGATGTTTAGCTGTAATAATAATGCCTTTTGCACTGGCAGCTTTAGCAATTTTGCACCATTGCTTACAATCTAATTGTGATGGATTAAATACTTCCTCTTTTTCTTTTCCATTGCCCCATTCTTCATTGGTAAATGTGTTTGGCCCGAAATGAACAAACAAATAAAACTCCATATCATGCCATTGCTTTTGAGCAGCAGAAGGCATAGGAAAATTTTGTTGTGCAGTTAGTTGATAATAAAAAAACAATGCGGCAACGAAGAGAATTCTTTTCATAACCGCTAATGTAAAACATTATCTATTGGCTTGGCAACTTCATGCTCGCAGGTAAAGGTGTAGCCTAATAATGCAGCGATGGTTTGTGCAAATTGCTGTTGATAGAGTTGTATGTTTTCTTTTATTTCTCCTTTGGCACTTGTTACGGGCGAAAGTACTGCAAACCATATCTGGCCTGCATCTGCAATTTTTTGCCCATGCGTTTGCCATTCATCTTTTTTAATATCACCTCTGCCGTGGTCTGTTGTAATAAACAAAGCTGTTTTGTTTTTGTATTGCGGGTCGCTTTGTACATAGTTCCAGATTTCATTTAACCAGGTATCAACCTGATGAGCTGCTTCAACATAACTTCTGTATTTAGTTGCATGAGCCCATTCATCTGTTTCACCATAAGAAATGTATAATACTTTCGGTTTCTTATTTTTCAGATATTCCATTGCACCATAATGTGTAAACACATCTAAACATTCATCTTCTTTAAAAGGTTTATAAGAGTTTTCCAACATTTCATTCAATAACTTTTCTTTTATTGATGGATTCGTTCCGCCAAATTTTTCAAAGGCATTGGTTACAGTAAAACCACTTTTTTCTTCATTTAAAATTCTGTCAAATGCATCCCACGCTCCAAATGCAGCTACTTTATTTTTAAATTGATTCTGTTTATTTAAAAACGCTAAAACATTAGTGTGCGGGTTTGCTTTATAACTATTACTGTTTATTGCCGTATCAACAAAACCGGTAAAAATTTCACTATAACCCGGGTAAGAAAATTGATATGGGTTGAAGACATTTACCTTGCAACCTGCATTTCTGTTGCCGTATAATTGCCCTTGTGTAGCAATGCTATTCCAAAAAAAAGGTAACAGTTTTTTTCTTCTTTCATTCACATCATCACTCCAGAATTTTTTAAACAAATAAGCACTATCGCCTTCATTATATTTTTTATTGTTGGCAATAGCAGAGTCAAGACCGTTAAATACTTCCTGCCATCTGAAACCATCGGTAGTTACAATAATTATGTTCTCAACTTTTTGTGCTTTAGTAGAAAGACAAATGAACAATACTGAAATGAAGAATAACTTTTTCATACTTCAATACTAAACAATAAATAAGAGAATCAACAGCGTTCATACAAGATTAATAAAACCTTCATGTATACCTGTGAGCCTTTACCTTTGCGGCAAAAAATAAGCAATATGGAATACAGGATTGAAAAAGATACCATGGGCGAAGTAAAAGTACCTGCCCATGTTTATTGGGGAGCTCAAACTGAACGTAGTGTTGAGAATTTTAAAATTGCTCAGGATATTAATAAAATGCCGAGACCGATTATTGAGGCATTTGCTTATTTAAAGAAAGCTGCTGCTATTACTAATTTTGAAGCAGGTGTTTTAAGTGAAGAAAAAAAGAATGCCATTGCAGAAGTATGCGATGAAATTCTTGCAGGAAAATTAGACGACCAATTTCCTTTAGTGGTTTGGCAAACAGGTAGCGGCACACAAAGTAATATGAATGTGAATGAGGTAGTGGCTTACAGAGCACATGTTATTAAAGGCGGTTCATTAACAGATAAAGAAAAATTTTTACATCCTAACGATGATGTAAATAAATCTCAATCAAGCAACGATACTTTCCCCACAGCTATGCATATTGCTGCATACAAAATGTTGGTTGAAACAACCATACCCGGCATTGAAAAATTACGCGATACATTAGCAGCTAAGAGTAAAGCTTTTATGCATGTGGTAAAGATTGGTCGTACCCATTTTATGGATGCAACACCATTAACAGTTGGTCAGGAATTTAGTGGTTATGTTTCTCAATTGAATCATGGATTAAAAGCTATTAAAAATTCATTGGCACATTTAAGTGAGTTAGCTTTAGGTGGAACGGCTGTTGGTACAGGAATCAATACACCAACGGGTTACAGCGAAAATGTAGCAAAAAATATTGCACAATTAACAGGCTTGCCTTTTGTAACTGCTGAAAATAAATTTGAAGCATTAGCTGCACATGATGCAATTGTAGAAGCACATGGTGCATTAAAAACAGTGGCAGTCAGCTTAATGAAAATTGCCAATGATATCCGTATGTTAAGTAGTGGGCCGAGAAGTGGTATCGGTGAATTGTTTATTCCTGATAATGAGCCGGGAAGTTCTATTATGCCCGGTAAAGTAAACCCTACTCAATGCGAAGCATTAACTATGATTGCTGCACAGGTATTAGGTAATGATGTAGCTATTAATATTGGTGGAGCAACAGGTCATTTTGAATTGAATGTGTTTAAACCTGTAATGATTTATAATTTCTTACACAGTGCCAGATTAATTGGTGATGGTTGTGTTTCATTTAATGATAAATGTGCAGTGGGTATTGAGCCTATTGAAGCAAATATTAAAAAACATGTTGATAACAGTTTAATGCTCGTTACTTCATTGAATACCAAAATAGGTTATTACAATGCAGCAGCCATTGCACAGGATGCACATAAACGTGGCATTACTTTAAAGCAAGCAGCTTTAGAATATAAATTGAAAGGATTAGATTTTGAACACATGACAGAACAGCAATTTGATGAATGGGTTGTTCCTGCAAACATGGTGGGAGCGTTGAAGTAAATAAAGTAGATAGTATAAAATGTTATAAAGTCATTTAGCTTCCTGAGAGTTTATAATTTTCAGGAAGTATTTGTAATAAGCAGGCAGCATTATCAGCATAAAATTCATCATTTATCCTGTAACTTAGGCACAAGTTTATAGCAATGCAAAAGAAACTCGTATTTATCATTTCCATTTTTACTGCTGTATTATTTTTTGCGTGTTCAAAAGAATTCAGTGTTGAAAGCGGCACAGGAGTAGGTGGAAATGCAACCGGTACATTGAAAGATTCCTCCGGCAGCTGTCAGGGTATTACCGTAAAAGGAAATTATATTGTTGATACAGTAATGACAGATAGTAATTACGCTTTGGTGAAAGTGAATATCACTTCTGTTGGCAAATACAAAATAACAACTGATACTGTAAATGGTTTTTGGTTTAACGATTCTTCCTATGTATTATCTGTAGGTATACAAAGTATTAAGTTAAAGGCACACGGTAAACCTATTTTGCCAACAACTTCAACATTTACTGTTACTTTTAATTCAACTACCTGTATGTTTAGTGTTGCAGTATCAGGTTCAGGTTCTGTTGTTTCTGATTATTTCCCAACAACTGCAAATAGCAACTGGACATATAAGAATTCATCAAGTTTAGATACTTTCAGAACTACCGCAACAAATACAACCTATTTAATAAATAGTAATACTTATACTTTGTTCGTTGATTCATACAAAGATTCTTTGGTTTACAGAAAAGATGGCGTTGGTAATTATTATACTTATGCTTATTTAGATGATAGCACAACAAGCCCCGTTGCTTATATTTTTCTAAAAGACAATGTGGCAAATGGGACTACATGGGAAACGCCTGAGTCAAGTACTACTCATTTAGGCACTGCTTCAAAAGTTAAGTACAGATACACCACCATAAATAACAATACTTCTTTAATAGTAAACGGGACTACTTATAATAATGTAATTAAAGTAAGATGGGATGTTTATTATTACGTTTCAGGTGCTTATCAAACAACTGCATGGTATTCTCAATATGATTACTATGCACAGGGAGTTGGCTTGATTAATAGTGAAACGATTAATTACACACCGACCATTACACAATCACTTCAACGGTATAAGGTCTATTAGATATTAAAAAAAGCCTCAGCAATACTGAGGCTTTTTTTAATATCACAAAATCACAAAAATTAAACTGCAAAACTTTCGCCGCAACCGCAACTGCGACTGGCGTTCGGGTTATTAAAATAAAACCCCTTTCCATTTAAACCATCACTAAAATCCAATTCGGTATTTACTAAGTATAAAAAGCTTTTTAAGTCTGTAACAACCTTTACACCATTATCTTCAAACACTTGGTCCATCGGTTTTGTTTCGTTATCAAAATCTAATTTGTAACTCAAACCACTGCAACCACCCCCAACAACACCAACACGAAGAAAATAATCAGGGTCATCAGCAATACCTGCTTCTTCCATCAGTTTTACAACTTTGGCTTTTGCTTTATCCGAAACGTAAATACTGTTAGCCTCCCCAACCCCTCCGAAGGAGGGGCTTTTAGAAGCTATATTTTCACTTTTATTATTATTTTCCACCATAATCTTAATCTTCGCTTTATGTCCCTCCTTCGGAGGGATTTAGGGAGGCTTAATGAACTCCTTTCTCTTCAAACACTAATTCTTCCAAACCGTTTTTCTTTCTGTAATCATTAATAGCTGCTTTAATAGCATCTTCTGCTAAAACAGAACAGTGAATTTTTACAGGAGGAAGATTTAATTCTTCAACAATATCCATATTATCAATCTTAACCGCTTCATCAACAGATTTACCTTTTAACCATTCTGTTGCTAAAGAAGAAGATGCAATAGCAGAACCGCAACCGAATGTTTTAAATTTAGCATCTTTAATAACACCTGTTGCTTCATCAACTTCAATCTGCAAACGCATAACGTCGCCGCATTCAGGTGCACCAACTAAACCTGTACCAACGCTCTTACTTGCTTTATCAAGCGTTCCCACATTTTTTGGATTATTGTAGTGGTCAATTACTTTTTCTGAGTATGCCATAATATTAAGTTTTAAGTTTATAATGTTTATAAAGTAAATAACTATAACATTTAGCTACTTTATTTACTCTATGTACTTTTTTTAATGATGTGCCCATTCAATAGTATTCAAATCAATACCTTCTTTATACATTTCCCATAGCGGGCTCATTTCTCTTAATTTTAAAACAGTTTCACTGATTGCTTTTATCGTGTAGTCAATCTGCTCTTCTGTTGTAAAACGACTTAAACCAAAACGTAAAGAACTATGAGCTAAATCATCACCTAAACCCAAAGCTTTTAATACATAACTTGGTTCAAGAGAAGCTGAAGTACAGGCAGAACCCGAACTTAATGCAATATTCTTATTAAAGCCCATCATTAAACCTTCACCTTCAACATACTTAAAAGAAATATTTGATACATGCGGTAAACGATGCTCTCTGCTTCCGTTTACATAAGCTTCTTCTAATTGCAATAATGCATTTTCTAATTTATCGCGAAGTTTACTGATACGTTTGGTATCTTCTTCCATTTCTAATCTGCATAGTTCACAGGCTTTACCAAAACCCACAATGCCGGGAACATTTAAAGTTCCGCTTCTCATACCGCGTTCATGGCCGCCGCCATCCATTTGAGCAGTAACTTTTACACGAGGGTTTTTGCGGCGAACATATAAAGCACCAATTCCTTTAGGGCCATACATTTTGTGGCCTGTAAAGGTTAAAAGGTCTATACCATCTTTAATAACATCAACAGGAATTTTACCAACTGCCTGTGTAGCATCTGTAAAAAATAAAACACCATGCTTTTTAGCTATGGTTGAAATTTCTTTTACAGGTTGAATAACACCAATTTCATTATTGGCATACATGATAGCTATTAAAATAGTAGTTGGTTTAATGGCTGCTTCTAATTCTTTTAAATCAATTAAGCCATCTGCTTTTACATTCAAATAAGTTACTTCGCCACCTAATTTTTCAATGTGTTTGCAGGTATCTAATACAGCTTTATGTTCTGTATTTGCAGTTATAATGTGATTACCTTTTGATGCATACATTTCAAAAACACCTTTTATAGCAAGGTTATCGCCTTCTGTTGCACCTGAAGTAAATATAATTTCTTTGGGGTCTGCACCTATTAATTTAGCTACTTGTTCTCTTGCATAATCAACAGCTTCTTCTGCTTCCCAACCAAAAGGATGATTACGGCTTGCAGCATTGCCAAAATGTTCTGTAAAATACGGAATCATACTTTCCAACACCCTCGGATCCATCGGAGTTGTGGCATTATTATCTAAATAAATCGGTAGCTTCAACATAAAATAAACTGTTTTTTAGCGTTTTTTCAAAGACAAAAATACGGGAAAGAGGTTCATAAATTTGTGTTGAAAGCTGCTCTTATAGCCTTTTTCCACTTATCGAAATCAAAAATAATTATTATGCTTAAAGTAGAGCACATAGGTATTGCTGTGAAAGATTTTTCTCAGTCCATTAGCCTTTACGAAAAATTACTGAATACTATTTGTTATAAAAAAGAATTAGTAGCATCAGAAAAAGTAAATACTGCTTTTTTTATACAGGGTGAAACTAAAATTGAATTATTAGAAAGTACAGAGGCTGATGGCGTTATTGCAAAATTTATTGAAAAAAGGGGAGAAGGGTTACACCATATTGCTTTTGAAACCAATGATATTGAGGCGGAAATGCAACGACTTAAGAATGAAGGCTTTATTTTATTGAATGAAACTCCCAAACGCGGGGCTGATAATAAATTGGTTTGCTTTGTTCATCCTAAAAATACTGACGGCGTTTTAATTGAATTGTGCCAAAGCATTGTTTGATTAAATACCAAGCTTGGTAATTGCATTTTGTGCAGCTAACTGACTTGCATCTTTTTTATTATAACCTTTTCCCTGAGAGAGAATATCGCCGTCTAATACTGCATTAATAGTAAATAATCTTCTGCCTCCTTCAAATTTTTCATCAGCTAAATCGAATGATAAAGCTCTTCCGTTTTTACTTGCCCAACCTATTAATTTATTTTTCAAATTAATATCAATCAACTCAAGGTCGTCTAAAAACATATGCGGAATTACAATTGTTTTTAAAACCCATTTCTGTGTTTTTGCATAACCTTTATCTAAATAAACTGCTCCAACAATAGCTTCTAAGGCATTACCGAAAATCTGGCTGTTTTTTAAAGCATTATCAAACTTATTATACAGAGCAATTTTTTTAATACCCATTTTTACAGCAATATCATTCAGCTTTTGCCTGTTAACCATTTTGCTACGCATTTCTGTAAGAAAGCCTTCTTCTTTATACGGGTAACGTTTAAATAAATAATCGGCAACAATAGCACTCAGTACGGCATCGCCTAAGTATTCTAAACGTTCATTATTGGCATCAGGGCTATCTTTTACAGAGCGATGGCTTAGTGCAGTTTTGTACAATAAAATATTACCCGGCTTTATACCAAGTACATTGAAAATATTTTTCTCAAACGAGGATGAAGCTTTTAAAAATCTTTTTAATATCTGCACAGCGTTAAGCTACAAATTTTTTTACAATTACACAGGCATTATGACCGCCGAAACCAAAAGTGTTACTTAATGCTGCGTTAACAGTTCTTTTTTGAGCTGTATTAAAAGTAAAGTTAAGCTTAGGATCTAATTCAGGGTCGTCTGTAAAATGATTGATTGTCGGAGGAACAATATCATTCACCACACTTTGCACACAGGCAATTGCTTCAATAACACCTGCGGCACCCAAACAATGGCCTGTCATAGATTTCGTAGCACTGATGTTTAAATTATAAGCATGCTCTCCAAACACCGCAATAATGGCTTTTACTTCTGCACCATCGCCTAATGGTGTTGAAGTTCCATGAGTATTAATGTAATCAATATCTTCCGGCTTCATCTCAGCATCCTGCAATGCAGCTAACATTACATTTTTTGCACCTAATCCTTCCGGGTGTGGTGCTGTAATATGATTAGCATCTGCGGTAGCACCTGCTCCGGCAATTTCACAATAAATTTTGGCACCTCTTGCTAATGCATGTTCTAATTCTTCTAAAACCAAAATACCTGCAGCTTCGCCCATTACAAAACCATCACGGTCTTTATCGTAAGGTCTACTGGCAGTTGCGGGGTCATCATTTCTTTCACTCATGGCTTTCATGGCATTAAAACCTGCAACACCCGACTCTATAATTACTGCTTCGCTTCCTCCGCTTAAAATAATGTCTGCTTTATTCAATCTTATTAAATTGAACGCATCCATAATAGCGTTGGTGCTGCTGGCACAGGCACTAACAACGGCGAAGTTGGGTCCGCGTAAATTATGCCTCATGCTTATTTGACCCGCTGCAATATCTAATATCATTTTAGGAATGAAGAATGGATTGAAACGTGGTGTGCCATCTCCTTTGGCAAATTCCATTACCTCATTCTGGAAAGTGGATATACCACCGATACCGCTACCGAAAACAACGCCGATTCTATCGGGGTTAATGTTTTCCTTGTTAAGACCTGCATCATTCATTGCCTGATCGCTTACATATAAGGCAAACTGTGTAAAGCGGTCTATTTTTCTTGCTTCTTTTTTATCTAAAAATGAAGTGGGATCGAAGTTTTTTACTTCGCAGGCAAAGCGTGTTTTAAATTTACTTGCATCGAAGTGTGTTATCGGGGCTGCACCTGAAACACCGTTTACGAGATTGTTCCAATAATCTTCTAAGTTATTTCCTAAAGGTGTTAATGCCCCTATACCTGTAACAACTACTCTTTTTAATTCCATGTTTTTTCTTTTTTATTGCTCAATATTGAACAATGTCTGCCGATAGGCGGACAGGTGTACAAGTGTGCGACGCAACAATAGCTTAATACTTACACGAAAGCAGACAACAAAAATAAATACCTGTAATGATAATCCGCCTTTCTTTTAGCATTTTGCCATAAGAAAGACGGATTTAAATTATTCCTTTGGGGGAAGTTGATTACTTAGCATTTTCTTCCAAGTAAGCAATAGCCTGACCAACAGTGGTAATAGTTTCAGCTTGCTCATCCGGAATAGAGATGTTGAATTCTTTTTCGAATTCCATAATTAGTTCAACGGTATCCAAAGAATCGGCACCGAGGTCGTTGGTAAAAGATGCTTCATTGGTTACCTCTGCTTCATCTACGCCCAACTTGTCAACAATAATTTTTTTCACTCTTGTAGCGATGTCTGACATTGTAAAAAGTTTTGTTACGGGTGCAAAAATATAGTTTTTGAGATAAAAGCAAGAGTTTAGTTAATTTTTGTTTCCACAGCCTATAAAGGTGGTGTTTTGCAATTGTTTGCTCTTAATAACCGTATTTCTCTTTCCATTTTTGTTTTAAAAAATTTCTCAATTCATTTTCTCTGGCATTGTTGCCCGGCTTGTACAAAGTTTGCCCTTTAATTTTCTCGGGCAGGTATTCCTGTTCTATAAAATTGCCTTCGCCGTTATGAGAGTATTGATAGTTTTTTCCGTAATCTAAATCTTTCATCAACTTAGTTGGAGCATTGCGAATGTGTAAAGGCACGGGTAAATCTCCGTATAAGCTTACCAATGCTTCTGCATCACCAATTGCCATAACGGCTGCATTGCTTTTAGGCGATGAAGCAAGGTAGGTGGCACATTGCGATAAAATAATTTTTGATTCGGGGAAGCCGATTTTATTTACTGCATCGAATGTGGCATTGGCTAATAATAAAGCATTGGGGTTAGCATTGCCAATATCTTCACTGGCTAATATTACCAGCCTTCTGGCGATAAATTTTACATCTTCTCCGCCTGCAATCATTCTTGCCAACCAATATACTGCTGCATTCGGGTCGCTGCCGCGAATACTTTTTATAAATGCTGAAATAATATCGTAATGCTGCTCGCCCTGTTTATCGTATAAAGCAATTTTTTGCTGAGCAACTTTCATTACATAATCATCTGTAATTAGTGTTTCATTTTTATTAGATGCATTAATAACTAACTCTAATAAGTTCAATAGTTTTCTTGCATCGCCACCGCTTATATTTATTAATGCTGCTGTTTCTTTTACTTCAATCTTCTTTTCTTTTAATAATACATCATTTACTATTGCATGATGAATTAATGCTACCAAATCCTTTTCCTGCAAGGCTTTCAGCACGTATACCTGGCAGCGACTTAATAAAGCCGAATTAACTTCGAACGAAGGGTTTTCTGTTGTGGCACCAATTAATGTTATGATACCTTTTTCAACAGCACCTAATAAAGCATCTTGCTGGCCTTTATTAAAACGATGAATTTCATCTATAAATAAAATGGCATTCGTAGTTTGCTTGGCTTGTTCAATAACTTCACGTACATCTTTAACACCGCTACTGATGGCACTTAATTGAAAATAAGGAACTGATAATGTATGTGCAATAATATTGGCAATAGTTGTTTTACCAACGCCGGGTGGTCCCCATAAAATAATAGAAGGAATTTTACCGTTTTCAATAGCTGTTCTTAAAATACTTCCTTTGCCTGTTAAATGTTCCTGCCCTACCAAATCATCCAATGTTTGCGGACGCATTCTTTCGGCTAAAGGAGCAGAGCTATTCATATATTATTGCAATGGTGTATTTTGATTGTTATTATTAACAGCGTTAAGGTATTGCTTTATAAGTTTATATGTTTCGTAAACGTGAATAATAAGTGTAGTTGAAAAGAAAATAGCGATGTAAATAGAAATTTTAGCTGTTGATCTGATTAAATCGGCATCAAGATTTTTTGCATTAGCCCTCATGCTTTTCTGAAATTCGAGCATTTGTGAAATAATAGCTTCAACTAATGATGGGTTGTACAATATATACAAATACTGAATGACGGATGTGATACTTGAAATCAAAACAACTAATGAAGTTGATTTGATAATTCTAAGTAGTTTTTGCTTTGGCTCTTTTCTTGAATCAATAGTTTTAACAAGAAAAATAAAACTTGATAATATGTAGACCACAATACAAACGCATATTAATACTGGAAGTAATAAAGGAATATTAAATAACCCAATAATTAACAATGGAATGCATGCAATACTTAATAACGCAGCTACTAATAAAAGCAAATAAGAGATAATTCTATACGGCAATAAATTTTTCATTTCACCAATTTGAATTGCAATATGCAATAAAAAACGGAGTTGGCAATTTTGATTAAACTTTACTGCTGTTGCTGTTGTTGACCAAAGCCTTCATCTATCAACAGTTCTTCCTTATCTGTAGGAAGAGATTGCATCTGTACATTGTTCATCTCTTCAAATACATGACCATTTTCATAACCGATAGAAACATATACAGATAATTTTTGTCTTGCAGGGCCTTTAAATGTGCCCTTAACCGGAGAACAATCGTTGAAATTCTTTCCCACAGCCAGTTTAACATGATTGTTGGTTACCCAAACATTATTTGTAGGATCAATACCTGCCCAACCGAAACCCGGTATATAAGCTTCTACCCAGGCATGTGTTGCACCCTCGCCACGCATACCGTTTTTATTCGGGCAGATATAACCACTTACATAACGCGAAGGAATTTTTAATGTTCTTAAAATCTGTAACATTACATGAGCAAAATCCTGACAAACTCCTGCTCTTACTTCTACAATTTCATCAACAGTTGTTTCAACACTTGTAATGCCCTTAATGTATTTGAATTGTTTGAAGATATATTCGCCGCAAGCTTCTACAATACCTGCAATAGTTTTATTACCTGCCTGCAGAGCCTGAATAATTTCATTTATTTTTTCTTGAGATTTTATGAAATCTGCCGTTGCTAATTCTAATAAATGCAGGTTATCATTCACTTCATTTTCAAGATCTTTCCAGCCACTGTAAAAATTTATTTTATGTTGGGCTGATAAAGTAGTACGTATAATTAATTTACTTTCTACTACTAATTCTTTATGCGGCGGAAGTACATTAAATAAGCCTGTTTTATTTCCCCAATAATCTGTAAACACTTGTACATCGGGATTATTGGTGATATTTATTTCATGCAATAAAACTTCCTGTTCATTACATGCAAACGGATAAATCTTAATTTCATTACTACTCTCTTTCACCAACCTCTCGTACTCGTATTTAGTAATGTGATGTATATTGAAAATGGGCATAAAACTCAATTAATAATAAGAAAAGAATTGTTCTGCTAACTGCCTGCTGAAACTGGCTAATTCTTTTCTTGTATCGTTCAAATAAGAAGGCATTGTTTTTTGGTTGAGCGAAGTAAAATCAGTGTATTTAATTTTACTGATTAATCTTCCTAACATTTTATTAAGAGCTTCTGTTTTTTCTGATGGCTCTTGCTTGGTTATTTTACTAAAATATCTTTCTATTCTTATTAAATTATACAACACACTTCTTGTAAAATTTTCATTAAACAATACCTGATGTAATGTGTTTGAATTGTAAGTTGTTGTTCTGTAAGTTTTTAAATGCAGCTCATAACCTGAAAGTGAGAGTAGTAAAGGTCTCCATTGCAGAATATCTTTTTCATCTTCAATGTTATAATCAATTAGTGAAAAATATTTATCGCTTAATTCTATGGTTAATAAACAGCGTTCAATGTATCTGCCTAAGCTCATAAAATTCCAGCTTAAACCACGTGGCATTGTGGTATCTGCAACACCATTGTACAAAATACAACTGTTTGTTAGTGTATCTATAGCTTCTATAACTGATGTGTGATTAAAATGCTCGGGAGCTAAATTATTAATGGAGTGATACATAAAGTTCACATGCTCCCATACTTCTTTCGTAATATGGTCTTGTACACCTCTTGCATTTTCTCTTGCTTTTGCAAATAATATTTTCAGTGAATTAATATTCTCCCCATCTAACAATAAATAATCTAAAGAAGCTTCTGAATTATCTTTTATAGCACTGATGATTTCATCTTTTGCCTGTGTAAAAATTTTTAAAACCGGCTGCCAGGATAAATGTGCATTCACGCCTTTATCTAACATTAAAATATAATGAGTGCGAACAGTTCTTAATAAGCCATCGCTACGTTCCATATAGCGGCTTAACCAAAACATTGAGTCTGCTATTCTGCTTAACATCGGTAGGTTTAACGTTTAAAAGTTTAAGGTTTAAGGGTTCAAAAGTTTGAGGTTTAAAAACTTACTCTTTTGGCTTGTATTTTATCCCTTTCATTTCTGATTGATTAAGATAATTGATTAGTTTTTGTATAATGCTGCTAATTTTTTTGGCTTGTTCACTTAATTCTTCAAACTCTTTTTGTGTTATATAATTTCTGTCAATTGCTCTATATAATTGAGAACGTAGTTCTCCACAGGAACCTTTAGCTATGAACAAAAACTGAATGAACTCTTTATTGCCTCCCCTTTCAAATCCTTCGGCAATATTATCCATTATAGAACCTGCCGAACCTTCAATCTGATTAATTAAACGATAGTTTGTTTTGAATTTTCCCTCATCAATTAACTTTCCAACTTTTTCATTTAACAGTCTTGCTTCTTGCCATGAAGTTATTTCTTCAAAACTTTTAAAAGTTGCCATAACATTAAACCTTTAAACATTAAACTATTAAACTTTATTATTCCACATCAATCACCCAGGTATCTTTACTGCCACCACCCTGCGATGAATTAACAACCAATGAACCTTCTTTTAACGCTACTCTTGTTAAACCACCGGGAACAATATCAATACCGTTTGGCCCGCATAAAGCATAAGGCCTTAAATCAACATGCCTTGCTTCAAATTTGCCATTAATAAAACAGGGTACGGTTGATAGTTTAATAATAGGTTGTGCAATAAAACTTCTCGGGTCTGCTTCTATAGCTTTTTTAAAATCATCAATTTCTTTTTCTTCTGCTTTATTACCCATTAACATACCATATCCACCGCTTTGGTTGGTTCTTTTAACAACCATTTTATGTATATTTTCAAACACATAATTTTTCTGCTCAACATCACTTAATTCATAAGTAGGAACATTGGGTAAAATGGGTTCTTCATTCAAATAATATTTAATCATAGCAGGTACATAATTGTACACGGCTTTATCGTCTGCAACACCATTGCCCATTGCGTTTACAATAGCTACATTCCCTTTTCTGTAAGCACCAACCAAACCCGGAACACCTAATACACTATCGGGTTTAAATACTAAAGGGTCTAAGAAATCATCATCAACTCTTCTGTATATAACATGCACACGTTGTAAACCATAAGTTGTTTTCATATACACTTTATGATTATCAACTAACAAGTCTCTTCCTTCCACTAAAGGAACGCCCATTTGCCTTGCTAAAAATGTATGTTCATAATAAGCTGAATTGAAAATGCCCGGTGTAAGTATTACTGCTGTTGGGTTTGAGATTTGCTGCGGTGCTAATGACAATAATATTTCGTGCAATAACAACGGATAATTACTTACCATTTTAACTTTATTGTTATGCAGCATTTCAGGAAATAACCGTTTGGTTATTTCTCTGTTTTCTAACATATAGCTTACGCCACTTGGTGTGCGAAGATTATCTTCCAGAATATAAAAAGTACCATCATCGCCACGTATTAAATCTATACCGCTGATATGTACATAAATATCATAAGGTACTTTAATGCCGAAGACTTCACGTGTATAATGCGGACAGGAAGCAATAAGAGCAGCAGGAACAATTTTATCTTTTATAATCTGCTGTTCGTTATAAATATCTTTTAAAAAAAGGTTGAGTGCTTTTAAACGTTGCTTTATACCGTTTTCAATATGGTTCCATTCTTTAGAAGTGATAACACGGGGAATAATATCGAAAGGGAAAATTCTTTCAATGCCTTCATTATTACTGTAAACAGTAAAAGTAATCCCCTGATTCATGAATAACTCGCCCGCAAGCCTGTCTTTCTGTTGTAAATCAGAAACGGCATATTGCTGCAAAGCAGCAACAATGTTATTGTATTGAGAACGGGTACCGGATGCAGTGGCCATTTCATCCCAAATGCCCGGAGGTATTTTGTATTGCTGCAATAAAGCTGCACAGTCCATAAGCGAGTTTAGGTTAGTACTTGAATGAAATAAAAAATTGCTTTGCTGAAAAAATCAACATAGCAACCGTTGGTTGGGAAGGTAAATAAAATGATTTAATAAAAGAAAAAGCAGTAAAAATTTCTATTGATTTATTAATCTTTTGAGGCTAAGAATCTGTGAATTTCTTCCGGGGATTTCTTTTATGGTGAAAAATACTTACAATCACTACGCTGTTCAGGTTTTCATCAATGAAATAAATGATACTGAAGGGAAATGTATGAACAATGATTTCGTGAAAATTCCGGTAAGTATTTCTATATCGGGTAGGGTCGTTGCTTATTCTTAAAACCATTTCATCAATTGCTTTTACAAAATTTACTGCGGCAGTGTAGCTTCTTTGTTTATACCAAAGTAATGAACTTAAATATTCTTTTGCAGCCCTTTCCCTATAAGTGATTTGATAAGCCATTTTATTTTTTTAAAACAGCCTGTATCAAATTATTCATTTCATCTTGGTTAATTACCGTTTTTGTTTTATTGTAATCTTCCCACTCTTCATTTAGTGTATTCTTAAACTCGTCTGTATATTCTTCACCTTTTAAAAGCTGATAAACAGATTCAAGTGTTTCGTTATCGCTTGTTTCAACAAGACTGTGTACTTTTTCTTTTAATGAAGAAGTTTTCATAAATAACTTTTACTGAAATTACGAATGTTATTTTATTTCAAATTCAATTGTATACTCAATTCATCAAACTGTTTGGCAGCTATTTCACTTGGTGCATCTAACATTACATCTCTGCCGCTGTTGTTTTTAGGGAAGGCAATAAAATCTCTGATGCTTTCACTTCCGCCTAAAATAGAACACAACCTGTCAAAGCCGAATGCAATACCACCATGTGGTGGTGCACCGTATTCAAAAGCACCTAATAAAAAACCGAATTTATGTTGGTACTCTTCTTTATCCATGCCTAATGCAGCAAACATTTTTTCCTGTAATTCTCTTTGATAAATTCTGATAGAACCACCACCAATTTCATTACCGTTTAATACCATATCATAAGCATTGGCTTTAATATTGGCATAAGGATGTTCTAAATATTTATCTAAGTCTTCAACCTTCGGATTATTATTAATCATAATATCTATATGCTCAGGTTTAGGGCTTGTAAACGGATGATGTCTTGCTACCCAACGGCCTGCACCGCCACCATCCTGATCTTCCAATGCAAATTCAAATAAAGGAAAATCTAATACCCATAATAGTTTGAATTCATCATCTTTTCTTAGTCCTAAACGTTTGCCCATTTCCAAACGCAGTTCGCTCATTGCTTTTCTTGTTCTTTCTTCGCTGCCTGCAAGAATTAAAACCAAATCGCCCTGTTGTGCATTAGCAGCAGTGGCAATAGCTTTTAATTTATCTTCTGTAAAGAATTTATCAAAGCTGCTTTTATAAGTTCCATCGGTATTGCATTTAATAAATGCCAAACCTTTCATGCCAATTTGCGGACGTTTAACCCATTCAATCAATTCATCAGTTTGTTTGCGACTGTATTCGCTGCAACCCGGAACGGCAATAGCAACAACCGTTTCTGCATCATTAAAAACAGCAAACTCACTTTGAATTAATGAGGAGATATTTTCTTTTGAAGGGAAAGTATGTTGAGGGAATTTCAAGTTACAAATCTTCATGCCGAAACGAATGTCTGGCTTATCATTGCCGTATTGCCACATGGCTTCTTCCCAACTTATGCGTTCAACCTTTTCTGTATAATCAATACCTTTTACATCTTTAAAAATTCTTTTTATCAAACCTTCAAATGTGTTTAGAATATCTTCCTGTTCTACAAAACACATTTCACAATCTATCTGTGTAAACTCGGGTTGGCGGTCTGCTCTCAAATCCTCATCTCTAAAGCATTTTACTATTTGATAATATCTGTCATAACCACTCACCATTAACAATTGCTTAAATGTTTGAGGTGATTGAGGCAAAGCATAAAACTGTCCCGGATTCATTCTGCTCGGCACCACAAAATCTCTTGCACCTTCGGGAGTTGATTTAATTAAAAAGGGTGTTTCAATGTCCATGAAATTATTTTCGTGTAAATAATTTCTTGCACTGCGGTTTACTGCGTACCGCAATTCTAAATTTTTCTTAACCGCATTTCTTCTTAAATCTAAAAAACGGTATTTCATTCTTATATCATCACCACCATCTGTATCATCCTGAATGGTGAAAGGAGGAACTTCAGATTTATTTAAAACTCTGAACGATTGAATATTTATTTCAATATCGCCGGTAGCAATATTTTTATTCTTATTGCTTCTTTCACTAACAACACCAATAGCCTGCAATACATATTCTCTGCCTAAAGGATTTTCATCTAATTGTTTATTCAGTTCTTCACCAAATAGTAATTGTGTAATTCCGTAACGGTCCCGCAAATCGACAAATGTAATAGCACCGAACTTTCTAACAGTTTGTACCCAGCCCGCAAGTGTTACCGTTTCTCCAACATTTGCAATAGTTAATTCTCCACAAGTTTTTGTTCTGAACATAAGCCCCTATCCCCTAAAAGGGGGATTACTTTTTTGATTTTAATTTGAATAAGTTGTTCAATAAAGAACAAAGTGTTGAAGTGTGCGACGCAACGGAAGCTTAATAGTAATTCTTTGTTGGGTACACATTTATTTCAACGGCAGCAAATATAGATAAATTGAAAGGCAGTAGAAGCAGTAGTTTACAAAACAATAAAGGCTGCAATTTAATCGCAGCCTTTATTCTATGCTATTCACAATAATTTAATCAGCAGGTTCCCACAATTGAATTTTATTACCTTCAATATCTAAAATATGAACAAACTTTCCGTAGTCATAAGCTGCAATTTCATCTAAAATTGTTACGCCTGCTTTGTTCAACTCTTCAACCAATGCCTCTAAATTTTCTACCCTGTAATTAATTATAAAATCTTTGGTTGAAGGCTCGTACATTTTTGACTGTTCGGTGTTTACATTCCATTGCGTAAGTCCTTTTTTGCTACTATCGTCAACCTGCAGCCATTCAAAGCTGGCACCATAAGGGCCGGCATCTAAACCAAGATGTGTGTTATACCATTCTTTAATTGCGTTAGGATTTTTACACTTAAAAAAAATGCCACCTATGCCTGTTACTTTTTTCATTTTATTTTAGTTTGAATTGATGTTGAAATTAAGAAGAACCCTATTAAGCTGCAACAGTTTTAGGTTGTTTTCTTTTTAAAATAAATGAGCTTATCAGCGTAACTAAAATTCCTACGGGCAGAATTTCAACATAAGTCATTAATACCATAAATACCGGTTTTTTATACATAATTACAAACTGAGCCATTTCTTTTGTTTGCTTTTCTATTTCGGCAGCAGTTGCCCCGCTTTTTTTGGCTTTCTCTATGGTAATGGCTGCATATTTTTCAGCAAAATCTGGGTAGAAAAAATGCCCTTCAATACTCCATACCAATACATACATTGTTGATGCAATTAAGGCAATCAGAATTCCTATTTTAAATGCTTTGCCAAAACTTATAACGCCATTGTTTTGTTTATCTCTGAAGTTTTTAATACCTACAAAAATTAATGAGAACGCTAAAAGCATACTGCCGTAACCTATGTACATGCCATATTGCATATAATCTCCTGTATGACAATAACCAGCCGAAATGCCCATAACGGTAGATACAATAAGCCCTGCTATCAATCCGCAAACAAGAATAGTTTTTTTCATGTGTAAGTTTTTTGAAGTTTAAAAGATGGCTGCAAAATGCAATGCAGGTTTAAATTTCTTTGTAAACTTTAGTTTGATTTTTTAGTTTGAATGAATAATTCAAACCAAAGTTGTATTGATAATCAGGGAATAATTTTTAAACGTTTGGCTTTTTCAATGGCTTGTGTTCTTCTCTGCACATCCATCTTCTCAAAAATCCTGTTTGTATGTGTTTTAACGGTAGCGATGGAAACAAATAATTTTTCGGCTATTTCACCATTACTTAAACCGGTTGACATTAACTCTAATACTTCCATTTCTCTTTTACTTAAACCTATTAATACTGTTTGTTCTTCATCTCTAATAAATGGCTCTTTCTTTTCAATTTCAATCAGCACTTCTTTCTCAACAACAACAGTCTGCACTTTGGGTTTCATTAATTTAATAGCTAACCAAATGCCGAGTGCTGTAAAAATTACAGCAATAAAACCGATATAAATTTCCAATGAATAACTAATAATTAAGAAACGTATTTCTAACAGTTTTAATAACACCAAAAGCAATGCTAAAGAAACACCATATAAAATATACAGCCTGTTTTTTATGAAGATTGTTTTAAGCATTATGGTTTCTTGTAAGGCAAATTAAAACTAATTATGAAATAACTTTAACGCTATTTCAAGATTGTTGCGTGGTACGAAGCAATCACCAAACTATAAACTTTAAAATAAAAAATGAGATTTCTCGGCACAACCCGCTCAGACTTATTCGGGAGCCTTCGAAATGATGATTTTATTTTATTAACTACCTAAAAACAATTACAAAAAAGAATAGAGTTGTTTATACTTTGCAGTTGCGTTATATTATTTGCATCTTTACACAGTTATGAAGCAGGCATTTTTAAATCTTCCGGAGCAACGCAGGTTTCGTGTTGCTTTAAGTGTTTTCTTTTTTATTTCAGGAATAAGATTTGCAACATGGGCATGCCGTATTCCTGATATTCAAAACATGCTGCATTTAAATAATGCCGGCTTAGGTGCTGTTTTATTGGCTTTGCCGGTAGGTTCATTATCTGGTCTACCCATTTCAGGATATTTAGTTACCAAATATGGCAGCAGAAAAATGTTGCTTGTTTCAGCATTAACATTACCTATACCAATGATAGGTATTGGCTTATCAGTTAATTCTTATTTGCTGGCTGTGAATTTATTTTTATTCGGCTTAACAGGTAACCTGTTGAATATATCTGTAAATACGCAGGCAGTAGCTGTTGAAAAAATCTATGGCAGAAGTATTATGGCTTCTTTTCATGGACTTTGGAGCTTAGGAGGTTTTAGCGGTGCTGCTTTTGGTACATGGATGATGACAATGCATATTGTTCCGCTTATTCATTTTTGTATTGTAAGTGTTTTGTGTTTGGGCGGAATGTTTTTGTTTTATAATCATACCATTGAAGATGAAGTTCATAAGAAGAAGGAAGCTAAAGCTTTTAATAAACCGGATGTTTATTTAATGGTATTAGGAATAATTGCTTTTAGCAGTATGGTTTGTGAAGGAACTATGTTTGACTGGAGTGGTGTTTATTTTGATAAAGTGATTAATGTAAAAGAAGGATTGATAACATTGGGTTACGTGGCTTTTATGTTTACAATGGCAAGCGGAAGATTTTTAGGAGATAGATTGATAACCAACTTTGGTACAACAACTGTTTTAAGAGGCAGTGGTATTATCATATTTACAGGACTAATAACATCTGTTTTGTTTCCTAATATTATTACTGCAACAATTGGTTTTATGTTGGTAGGAATGGGAGTATCTTCTGTTGTGCCTATAGCTTATGCAATGGCAGGTAAGAGTAAAAAATTAGCACCGGGTGCTGCTATTGCTTCTGTTTCGAGCATTGGTTTTTTAGGCTTTTTGTTAGGGCCACCATTAATTGGTTTTATTGCACAGGCAAGTAGTTTAAGATGGTCGTTTACAGTAATTGGTTGTTTAGGGTTAGTAATGTTTTTTATGGCAAATAAATTACCGAAACAGGAGTAAATTATGCAATAAGATGTGGTATAAATCTACTGTAATTATCAGTTATTATATTATTCGACTCTCTTATACCCATACCTGCCGGTTGTTGGCCAATAATCCAACTTCCGATAACGGGATAGTTATCGTTATATGAAGGAAGTTGAAACAGCTCCTGGTAAATGTAGCCTTCAGCTCCATAAATACCGTTTGTTTTTTGAGTAATTGAATTGCTAACTACAATTTCAATATTTGCTCCTTCTCTTGATAGCAATGGTTTTTTTACATAATCTGTTAAATGACTGTTATCAAAATAAGCAGGCAAAAGATATTCGCAATCCGGGTAAAGCTGCCATAGTATTGGTAGAATAGCTTTATTGGATAACACCATTTTCCACGCGGGTTCAATCCAAAAAGCTCTGTTTTTGTCTAACATTATCTGTTTCCCGAAATCATCTTTTAAAATCCATTCCCAAGGATATAATTTAAAAATATTTTTTATAGGAAGGTTATCTAAATCAACAAAAACCTGGTTATTTGAATCCCACCCAATATCATCAATAAAAATAAGCTTTGTATTTAAGCCAGCCTGCATAGCACAATCTCTTAGATATTCGGTATTGGTTAAATCTTCTAATGTTTCTTTAAGGCAGGTAAAATAGAGTGTATCATCGTATAAATATGATTTTAAAAATTTCCAGTAATCAATTAGTTTTTCATGAATGCTATTAAACTGGTCTTTATTTTTATCTAAATCCTGTAGCCAAAACCATTGTACAATACCTGCTTCATATAAACTTGTTGGGGTATCGGCATTAAATTCAAGTAATTTTAATTTACCATTTTTAAAACATAAATCAAACCTGCCATAAATAGCGGGATGGTCTTCTATCCAACTCTTTTCAATTAATGGTATTATATAATCCGGAATCCCGAATTTATCACAAAGCCTGTTATCAATAACAAATTGTACAGCACCTAAACATTTATCCCATAATTCAACGGTTGCGTTTTCAATGAATAAAACTTCATCCATTGAAAATTTGTAATAAGCACTTTCGTTCCAGTAAGGGATATTGGTACTGTGAAACCCAAACCCTAATTTCTCTACAGCTTGTTGCCAGTTATTTCTCGGATTTATTTTAACTCTTTCCATTTTTTTCTTTTTAAGATGAAACACTATAGCCTCCCCGTCCAAAACCACCTCTGATAACACTGCTTTTAAAACCATTACTTCCGATATTAGATGATTCATGAATGGCACTTGAATAATAACCTGCCCGCTGATACTCACCATTATAATAATTACCGTAAGGCCTAAAAGCATAATACCACATTCCATAACCACCACCATGATAATGTGTTCTTGAGTAGCCTGCTGTACTATCGCTTCTTATATAAACTTTATTCCCGCTTTCCCAATCATTCTTTGGTTGGTTACAACTTGCCAGTGCAGCTGTTATTAATATAAGTTCAATATGTTTTGTTTTCTTCATTTGAACAATATTATTTCACAGTAATAAAAATTTCATAATCCTTTTTTACACTTACTTTTTTAGTATCGCCATCTTTATTTTCTGCAACTGTTTCCTGTTTACCTAATGCAGGAATCGTATCTGTGTATGCTAAATTTTTATACTCATTATTATTTACCCAAACTTTATGTTTGGTTATAAGTATATCGTGTAAGCTGTCTAAATGGTTCACAGTAACCGATGTTTCAATTGCACCGTCTTTATTTACTGCATTTGTAATATCATCATTATTGCTGCATGAGGAAAATAGAATTAAAGTTATAACCGACATTAGTAAATAAATGTATCTCATATTATGATTTATTTTTATTACTTGCGAGTATCAAAATGAAATTCAATTTTAAATAAAAATATTCATAATACTAAAACTAAATTCAATAAGTTAATTTAATACTTACTATTGCTACAATGTTTCAAATTCTTCTTTATGTTTTGGCTTCCAGATAAGGTAATAAAAGCCTAACAAAAGAATACCTATTGTAAAAGGTATGATAGCTAAATGTTTGTACGTAACAGTACCGGTAACAATTTTGGTATCAAATTGAAAAAACTCACTCGTCATCCAGTAAGCATTCGCTGTAATCCAAAACGTAATGGCAATATTGTGTGTTAATTCACTCATCAATTGTCTTGTTCTGTAAGCAATAATGATTGAAATAATTAGGGTGGGAAATATCATTAATATTCCTAACGGTCTCCATATCATACACCAGCTTATATCTTTTATTAACCAGAAAACAATGTGCAGGTTTTCCATTTTTCTGTACTTCAGGGGAATGTTGTAAGTGGGTTCGCTCATGTTGTTTAATTATTGCCGAAAGATAATTACTTGCAATTTTTATTTAGACAATATTTTACTGAAACGTTGAACATCAGCTAACGGATTAATGCCGTTACCATTTATAAAATGTTGTGTTAATTCATTAGCAAAGTAGGGTGCTAATGTGCAGCCTTTTGTGCCTAAGCCATTTAGTATTCCTATATTTTTATATAACGGATGTAAACCCACAAATGGCCTGCGTTCTAAGTTGGCAGGGCGTTCAGATGCCAGATGGTCAATTATTTTAAACGGAATCTTTAACCAGTATTTTAACTGTGCTTCTGTTTTTTGTTTAAAAACCTCAGATGGATTGGCATCAGAATAATTCCATTCATAAGAAGAACCTACCCAAAATAAGTTGTTTGTCCAAGGTACTATGCTAATACCTTGTTTAAAAATATTGGTAGCAGGTAAATCGTTTATTTCAACAATTAGAGCTTCGCCCTTATTAGGTGCAAATGGCAATAAATTAAAATACTTGCTTTTAGCAGAAGCAATGCCATCACAGAAAATGATGGTTGCATTTTTATATTGTTCGATTATATCATCAACAGCAATCTTTTCTTCAACTAAAAGATTGTTTTCTTTTAAAACTTTTCTCCATTCAGAAAGCATTGTTTTTAAATCAACCAAATAACAGGGGTTTATTTCACCAATACCAAAAGGGTAATTAAAATAATTTCTCCATTGTTCAGCATTGTTGGGGTATTGCAAATAAGTATCATCTTCTTTCAATCTTTCATCAAAAGCAATCTGCATTTGCGGTGTTGGATGAAAATCTAAAACATTACGTTGTTGAATGAACGATGTATTTAATTCTTTTTCTAATTCAGTATAGGCATTAACAGCAAAAGGCATCAGCTTATCAATCATCCAGGTAGTTACAATTCTTCTTCCTGTAACAGGGTTAATTACGCCACTGGCTGCTTTACTTGCTGTATAAGGCTTTGGTTCATCAATTACCAAAATTTTTTTACCTGCTTTGCGTAAGTAGTAGCTTAGAAATGTTCCTGCCAAACCCTGACCGATGATGATAAAATATTCATTCATACAACTTCTTTACAGAATATTGATAACCTTAACCAAAGAATCAACATAATTATTACAACTTGCTTTTAGTACAATTTTTAGTTTACCGGTATAATTACCAGGAACAGTAAAAGGAAATTTTGCTGTAAACCTCTTTTTGGGGACAGCAGTAAAATATTGGTAAGGAAAAACATTTAAAAACCATCCATCAACAGCACTGTTTGTTTTGTAATTAAATAAGTCCATTGTAATATTTCCTGTTTTTTCTTCGGTCAGCTTATTATCAATGTTTACCATAAGCTCAACCTGCTGATTTTTTTTTAATGACGATGGAATATTACATTGTAGAGATAAAGGTTTACTTTTTTGTTGAGCGTAATTAATAACTGGTATAACAAAAAATACTGATAAAAGAAAAGTCTTCATAATTGTGAGTAGAAGAGCGAACTTAACTAAGAAAAATTAAACGTGCATAAAATAAAAAGGCTCGTAGCAAAATGCTAAAAGGATACTTCTGTGAAAACAAAATTTCCAGATACTACATGTAGTGTTACCAACATAACAGTAATATCTATCTCGCTGCATTAAAAAAGCCCCGAACAATTTTGTTCAGGGCTATGTATGATTATTATTTTTCTATTACTTTTTTAATGCTGCTGCCATTGTTTTACCAATATCTGCGGGGCTTGCCACCACATGAATACCGCATTCTGCCATAATTTTCATTTTAGCTGCAGCCGTATCATCTGCACCGCCAATAATAGCACCGGCGTGGCCCATTCTTCTGCCCGGAGGAGCTGTTTGGCCTGCAATAAAGCCAACCACAGGTTTTGTAGCATTATCCTTTATCCAACGAGCTGCATCGGCTTCCATGCTGCCACCAATTTCACCAATCATAATAATGCCATCCGTTTCATCATCAGCCATTAATAATTTAACCGCTTCAACAGTTGGTGTACCAATGATCGGGTCGCCGCCAATACCAATAGCAGTACTTATTCCAAGACCCGCTTTTACGGTTTGGTCGGCAGCTTCGTATGTTAATGTTCCGCTTTTACTTACAATACCAATTCTTCCTTTCTTAAAAATAAAGCCTGGCATAATACCCACTTTAGCTTCTTCAGCAGTTATAACACCGGGGCAATTCGGACCGATTAATCTTGTATTTCTTCCCAATAAATAATTCTTCACTTTAACCATGTCTTGTACAGGAATTCCTTCTGTAATACATACTACCAATGCAATTCCTGCTTCTGCTGCTTCCATAATAGCATCTGCAGCAAATGCAGGCGGAACGAAAATGATACTAACATTAGCACCTGTTGTTTTTACCGCATCGGCAACAGTATTAAATACAGGTCTGTCTAAATGTGTAGTGCCACCTTTATTTGGTGTAACTCCGCCAACAACATTAGTTCCGTATTCAATCATTTGTGTTGCGTGGAAAGTACCTTCTGTTCCGGTAAAACCCTGAACAAGTATTTTAGAATCTTTATTCACTAAAACTGACATGGCTGATAAATTGGTTTTTAAGAGCCGCAAAAATAAGCGAAACTCAATAACAATGGTTTGCAGTAAATAAAGTTTGTGCAAACGATACCAAATTATTTATTGCATTCCTGTAATTTCGCCCCGCAATTAAAAATTTATCACTTAATACTTGTAAAAAATGAGTACAGTTAAAGTAGCCATTAACGGTTTCGGAAGAATTGGCCGTTTAGTTTTCCGCCAAATTTATAATATGGATGGAATTGAAGTTGTTGCCATAAACGATTTAACCTCTCCAAAAACACTTGCTCATTTATTAAAATATGATAGTGCTCAGGGAAGATTTAACGAAGAAGTTACTTCAACGGATAATTCAATTGTTGTAAATGGCCATGAAGTAAAAATCTATGCACAAAAAGATCCTGCTCAAATTCCTTGGGGTATACACAGTGTTGATGTTGTAATTGAATCAACAGGTTTCTTTACAGATAAAGCAAAAGCAGAAGCCCATATTACTGCCGGTGCTAAACGTGTAGTTATTTCAGCACCTGCAACAGGTGAAATGAAAACAGTTGTGTTTAATGTAAACCACAATATTTTAGATGGAACTGAAACAGTTATTTCCTGTGCAAGCTGTACAACTAACTGTTTGGCTCCAATGGCTAAAGCATTGAATGATGCTTTTACCATTGAAGTGGGCAGCATGACAACCATACATGCTTACACTAACGATCAAAATACTTTAGATGCTCCTCATGCAAAAGGAGATTTAAGAAGAGCAAGAGCTGCTGCTGCTAATATCGTTCCTAACAGTACAGGTGCAGCCAAAGCAATCGGTTTGGTATTACCTGAATTAAAAGGCAAGTTAGATGGTGGTGCACAACGTGTTCCAACAATTACAGGCTCTGTAACAGAATTGGTTGCTATTGTTAGCAAAAAAACTTCTGCTGAAGAAGTTAATGCAACCATGAAAGCAGCAAGTAATGAAAGCTTTGGTTATACTGAAGATGAAATTGTAAGCAGTGATATTATCGGTATGCATTTCGGTTCATTATTCGATGCAACACAAACAAAAGTTATTACTGTTGGTGATAAACAATTGGTTAAAGTAGTTAGCTGGTATGATAATGAAATGAGTTATGTGTCTCAATTGGTTCGTTCAGTTAAATATTTTGCAGGATTAATCAGTAAATAATTTTCAAACACATATTTCAAGAGGATGGTTCTAAAAAGAGCCATCCTTTTTTATTGCAGTAATTTGTAATATTGGTGTTATGAAAATTACCTCAGCCTTATTTCTCTTATTGTTTTTTCTAACATCTTGCGGTTTACAGAGTAAAAACAATTTACCTGATGAACTTTATCAAATACAAGATGGGTATAACAGTGAAGACACATCCTGTTACGAAAATGTAGCTGTTAAATTATATAAAGACAGCACTTATAGTTATTACGCTGTTAATTGCTATAGCTATGGTAAATGGTATTGGGATAATGATAAGTTTCAACTTGTATTAATTCCTTCAAAAGGAAGTTTTCTTTGCGATAAAATGACTTTACTATTAAATGGGTATCCGTCAACAAAATACAAAGTTCTCAGGATAAGAAAAATCAGTCACCTTATATTAAAAGATAGAAACACAAGAAATTACGAAGGTGTTTTTAATCGCTCAAAAGAAGATCCGTTTTCACCTTCAATGAATAGCTGGAGAATAAAACCTGTACAAGAAGAAACCGAAGAACAAATAAAGAAAAGGACTATCAATTATTTGCATTTTTTAAAATCTTTATACAAGTACGCATTAGATAATAAATTAGTTGCTATAACAAGGGCCTGGTACCCTGAACCGATTCAAATGTACTTTGCTAATGGAGTAAGAATGGCTTATAATAATGAAGTAATTGATTGGTATCAATGTTTCTATAATGATGAGCAGGCTATTGAAGCATATAAATTATTAAGTGCTACCATGCACAAATTAAAAGTACCTAAAACTGAAACGATTGCTGAACGTAACATTGATATTATTAATCAAATTGAGAAATTAATTGAGTAGTATAATAGTTATCTTTGAACTGAAACTATAACCTTATTATGAGCAAATTTTCTGATTTCAATTTTTCCAATCATAAAGCATTAATTCGTGTAGATTTTAATGTGCCTTTAGATAAGCAAACCTTCGCAGTTACGGATGATACAAGAATGAAAGCAGCCTTACCAACCATTCAAAAAATTCTGAATGATGGTGGCGGCGTTATTCTGATGAGTCATTTAGGAAGACCCAAAGAAGGCCCTGAAGAAAAATATTCATTAAAACATATTCTATCGCATTTAAAAGAATTGTTAGGAGGCAAAGAAATAAAGTTTGCAGATGATTGTATTGGCGAATCTGCAATACAATTAGCAGCATCTTTACAGGCAGGCGAGGTGCTGCTGTTAGAAAACCTTCGATTCTATAAACAGGAAGAAAAAGGTGATGAAGCTTTTGCAGAAAAACTATCAAAACTTGGAGATGTATACGTAAACGATGCATTCGGCACTGCACACAGAGCTCATGCAAGCACAGCTATTATTGCAAAATTCTTTCCGGCAGATAAAAAAATGTTCGGTTTATTAATGGAAGGTGAAGTTAGCAGTGCAGAAAAAGTAATGCATAACAGCGAAAAGCCATTTGTTGCCATTATAGGCGGGGCAAAGGTTTCAGACAAAATATTAATTATTGAAAACCTATTGGAACGTGCAACAGATATTATTATTGGCGGTGGTATGAGTTATACTTTCATGAAAGCCAAAGGTGGTCATATAGGTAAGAGTTTATGTGAAGATGAAAGAATACAAACCGCTTTGGAAATTTTAGATAAAGCCGATGCAAAAGCTGTAAACATTCATTTACCAAGTGATAGTTTAATAGCAGATAATTTCAGTAACGATGCCAACACATCTGCTGCACCATCAAATGCAATTACAGATGGCTGGATGGGTTTAGATATCGGCCCTATGGCTTGCGAGCAGTTCACTAATGTTATTAAACAGAGCAAAACCATTTTATGGAATGGTCCCATGGGTGTATTTGAAATGAGTAAGTTTCAACATGGTACAAAAGCCATTGCTGTTGCCGTTGCAGAAGCTACACAAAATGGTGCATTCAGTTTAGTTGGCGGTGGCGATAGCGTTGCAGCAGTTAATCAATTCGGCTTTGCAGATAAAGTTAGTTATGTAAGTACCGGCGGTGGAGCTATGCTGGAATATTTTGAGGGAAAAGAATTGCCCGGTATTGCTGCATTGAAATAAATTATTAATAGTTTTATTTTATAAGCCATGCTGATGCGTGGCTTTTTACTTTATATTCGAAAAAAAGAAAATCAGCCAAATGAAAAAAATAATTTACTTATCCCTTTTTTGCATTCCTTTCGTTTCATTCGCACAGAAAAAACAAATGATAAAAATTGTTGATGATAAACAAAAGAATGAAGTTGTTATAACCATCAATAACAAACCATTCACTTCATTAATGTATAGTGATACTTTATACAAACCGTTTTTATATCCTGTTTATTCGCCTAAAGGTCAGTTGGTTACAAGAGGATATCCTTTAGCACCGAGAGATGGTGAACCTGTTGATCATCCACACCATACAGGTATTTGGTTTAATTATGAAAATGTAAACGGCTTAGATTTCTGGAATAATTCTTTTGCTATTCCTTCAGAAAAAAAGAATAGTTATGGTTCCATTAAACATACAAAAATTACAGCAATAAAAAGTGGTAATGAAGGGAACCTGACTATAGAGGCAGATTGGGTTGACTCAAAAAATAATGTGCTGTTAAAAGAAAAAACAAACTTTGTTTTTAGTGCCACAGCAACTGAAAGTTTTATTGACAGATATACAACTTTAACTGCTGAACAGGATGTAGCTTTTGCTGATGCAAAAGATGGTTTATTGGGTTTGCGTGTTGCTAAAGAGTTGCAGATACCCACAATAGAAACAAAAAAATTTACTGACGATAAAGGAATTGTAACAACCGTAAAAGCTATTAAAGACTCAACCATTAATGGTAATTATATAACAAGTGAAGGAAAAGAAGGTGATAGTGCATGGAGTACAAGAGGTAAATGGTGTTTGTTGTATGGAAAGAAAAATAATGAAATGATAAGCATTGCGATAATTGACCATCCCAAAAATATCAATTATCCAACCTACTGGCATGCAAGGGGCTATGGCTTATTCGCAGCAAACCCTTTAGGGGCAAAAGTTTTCAGCAATGGTAAACAAACTTTGAATTATAAATTAACAAAGGGACAATCAGTTACGTTTCGTTACAGAATTGTAGTTGCAGGCGGTAAAGAAAGGTTAAGCAATGATGCATTAGATAAACTTGCAGATGAATTTGCAACCAAGTAAAAAATATTTTAGCTGCCGTTACGTCATAAATTATATCAGCGGTATTCAATTTGAACTATCCACAAAAACAAATAATTATCTTTAATTAAATTTTTTATCATGAAAACATCAACCCTTGTATTATTAATTATTTTGGGTGGTATTTTATTATTAGGTGGCTGTGCATGTTCAGGCTACAACGGTTTAGTAAAACAAGATGAAGGCGTTAAGAACGCATGGAATAAGGTACAAAGTGATTATCAACGCCGTGCAGATTTAATTCCTAACTTAGTTAATACTGTAAAAGGCGAAGCTAATTTTGAACAAACAACTTTACAAAATGTAATTGCTGCAAGAGCAAGTGCAACACAAATTAAAGTTGATGCAAAAGATTTAACTCCAGAAAAATTACAACAGTTTCAGGCTGCTCAAGGTCAGTTATCTCAGGCTTTAGGAAGATTGTTAGCTGTTTCAGAAAATTATCCAAACCTTAGAGCCAACGACGCTTTCAGAGGATTACAGGCACAATTGGAAGGAACTGAAAACAGAATTAAAGTTGCAAGAAACGATTTTAATGATGCTGTTCAATCATATAATGTTAAAGTGCGTTCGTTTCCAATGAACATTTTTGCTGGTATGTTTGGATTTCAGCAAAAAGAAGGTTTCAAAGCAGAGGCAGGAAGTGAAAAAGCACCTGAAGTTAAATTCTAATATTATTTAATGTTTAATTTCTTCCGTAAAAAAGCAACAGATTTTTTTTCTTCCGAAGAAAAAGAACTCATCACTTCTTCCATTCAGCATGCTGAAAAGCAAACGAGTGGAGAAGTGAGGGTTTTTATTGAAAGTAAGTGTACATATGTAAATGCATTAGACAGAGCTATTGAATTATTTCCACAATTAAATATGCATCAAACAGCACAACGCAACGGTGTATTGGTTTATGTTGCTGTGAAAGATAAACAATTGGCTGTGTTTGGCGATGAAGGAATTCATACAAAAGTTGGTAATGAATTCTGGAATAATGCGGTGAGTGAGATGCTCGCACACTTTAATAAAGAAAATTATGCAGCAGGTATTGCAGAAGTTGTACAAAAAATCGGAGATGCATTAAAGCAACATTTCCCTTACAATGCAGCTACTGATATTAATGAATTACCCGATGATATAGTTTTCGGAAAGTAACCTGTAATGAAAAAACTCCTTTCTATATTATTTCTTTTTTGTGCAATACAAACATTGGCACAAAAGAGTATTCCTAAACCCAATCCACCAAGATTAGTAGTTGATAATGCCAATGTTTTAAACAGTTATGATGCTGCACAATTGGAAAGGAAATTAGTGGCTTTAGATGACAGCACTTCCAATCAAATTACAGTTGTTACCGTAAAATCTTTAAATGATGAACCCATTGAAGATGTTGCAACTAATACTTTCAGAGAATGGGGGATAGGTAATAAGAAAACAAATAACGGAGTTTTAATTTTAGTAGCAGTTGATGATAGAAAAATAAGAATTGAGGTTGGTTATGGATTAGAAGGTGCTATACCGGATATTATTGCTAATGATATTATTGAGCATGACATTAAACCTGCATTTCGGCAGCAGAATTATATCAGTGGTTTAAATAAAGCAGTTGATGATTTAAGCAAAGCCGCAGTTGGAGAGTATAAAGTAAAACGCAATAGAAGCACAGGCAGCCCTGTTGGTGGTGGCTCAATATTAAAATTTATTTTCATTTTATTTATTGTACTCATCATTGTAATGAGAGGCGGACGTGGAGGAACGGGCGGCGGAGGTGGCGGTTGGATTGCACCCATGTTATTAGGTAGTATGCTTAGTAACAATAGCCGGGGCAGCGGTTGGGGAGATAGCGGTGGCTGGGGAAGCAGTGATGGCGGAGATTTTGGAGGTTTTGGCGGTGGCAGTAGCGGCGGCGGCGGTGCAAGTGGAAGTTGGTAAGTTAGGCATATATGCTGTAAGCTACAATGCAGCTAAAAGGTTCAAATATTTTCTTCTTTTGAAAATCATAATAGTAAGTAATATGCTTTCAAACAAATAAAGTATTATGGAAAGTATATACAATGCATGGAAATTTCTCAGTAAATAAGAACGTAATGAAAACTCTCTTACAGCTTGTTCTCCATAGAAAAGTTTGATACATCCTTTCAACATTTTACCTGCAATACCTATTCTATCCCAATTCGTATAACGTACATCCTCATATTTGTATTCCATCTTGTAATCTTTGGGTACTTGCTTACTATAATATTCCCAATTATGTTGTACGTCGTTAAATGATGCTAAAGTTCCATCAGGTTTTTTAAAATAGCATCTCAATAAAGGGTCTAATACAATCCAGCCATCTCCTTTTTTTACCTCTGTAACTATATGTCCACCCCAAATATCCCCCACTTTCATTTGTGCTAATCTTGTTTTATAGTTATAAGATTTTAAAATCCTTGCCAATATAGCACTTGCACTTCCGCAGGCCCCTTTGCCTGTTATAAGGTCATCAACAGCTGAATGTAAAAAAATTGCTTTTGTTTCATTCATTTCTAATCCTCCGAAAACTACCTGCCTGTTTTGTTGAAGATTATTGGCTAAGTCCATCGCTTTAATAAAAAAACTATCTTTATTTGTAATAGTAACAGGGTTATTTAGCATTATCCTTTGGCTGATAGCATTAAAAATATTCCGTTCATATACATCTTCAATTCTGAAATAAATGAGGGAAGCAAGCAAAAAGCCATTTATTAAAAGTAGCACGTAAACCGTTGCAGAATATTTGATTAAGAAGCGAGCTAATCTTTTCATCGATTTATAAAGTTGCCTTTTTTAAAACAAAGTACCAACTTTTTTAAGAGGTTTTTAATAGCTTTAGTGCTGCTTATTCAATAAATAACTTTTTTAATTGAACAGTAGGTACCCAGCAAGCTTCTTTTTTGCCAAACCATTGATATCTGTTTTTGGCAATAATTGAGTAAACAAAGTCTCTTATGAAAGGGGGAATGATAATCAATGCATATAAAAACTTAACAGCACCTTTTAAGTCTTTTGCAACCATTAATGCAGCTGTTGACTTGGTATATATGTTTCCGTTCTTTAATAAAATGAATGAGTTGAAATTATCAGCAGGTAGGTTGAAGCATTGTAATATTTCTTTCCCATAATCACTTTGCAAAGAAGCAAACCTGAAAATATGCTTTGGGTCATGCTTAATTACAAACTGAACACTGCTGCTGCATAAATTACAAATACCATCAAATAAAATAACAGGATGTTCAGTTTTAAAATCCATCATGCAAATGTATTGCATAAAAAAGCCCCGCATTTGCGAGGCTTGAAATTTTATCCCATGTTATGAAACACTTTATTTACATCTTCATCCTGTTCTAATCTTTCAATTAATTTACTTACATCCTCTGCCTGCTCATCAGTAACAGGAACGGTGGTGGTAGGAATCCACTCCAGCTCAGAACTAATCGGAGTAATATTTTTTTCTTCCAAAGCTTTTTGTAAACTGCCAAAATCTGTGAAAGCACAACGTAAAACTAAAATGGTATTGCCGTTATCATCAGTGCTTTCCCCTAATTCATCTAAGCCATGGTCAATTAATTCCAATTCCAATTCATCCATATCAATACCTTCATTTTTCAATTTAAACACGCCCATTTTTTTAAATTGAAAACTTACACTTCCGCTATTACCTAAACTGCCGCCGCCTTTATTAAAATGGCTTTTTACATTAGCCACAGTTCTTACATGATTATCGGTTGCTGTTTCAACCAACAACGCTACACCATGCGGGGCATAACCTTCATATAATATCTCATCATAATTTGTTGTGTCCTTACCCATTGCTCTTTTAATAGCAGCTTCCACACGGTCTTTGGGCATGTTAACACTCTTCGCATTTTGAAAACATCTTCTCAATGCAGGGTTAGTTGCAGGGTCCGGTCCGCCGGCTTTAACAGCAATAGCAATTTCTTTTCCAATACGGGTAAATTGTTTTGCCATTCTATCCCAACGGGCAAACATGGTAGCTTTTCTAACTTCAAAAATTCTTCCCATCTATTTTGTAAATTTTATATTATCAACTTTGTGCAAATCGCGGCTTCGTTGTATCACTCACTTATACGCCTGTCTGCCGATAGGCAGGGCAGGCTTTGTTCATTATTCAGCAAAGCGGCTGCAAAAATAAAAGATGCAGGGCAATAAAAAACCCTTTCAAAAAAATGAAAGGGCTTTATTATTTCATTTGAAATATTATGCTTTGAGCTTGCTGTTTTTCTTGCTGTAAGCAAAATAAACAATTAAACCTATAATCATCCACCCCAATGCTGATAATAAGGTGTCTTTATCTAAACCAATAATCATTAAAATACATATAGCAGCACCTAAGAATGCAACAAGCGGAGCCAATGGTGTTTTAAAAGGCCTTTCGATATTAGGTGCTTTAACTCTTAATATAGGTACACCAACGCTTACTAACACAAATGCCAGGAGAGTTCCAAAAGATGTTAAATTTCCCGCCATGCTTTCAGGTACAAAACCTGCAAATAAACCTACAAAAATAAAAAGTATGATATTGCTTTTGTATGGTGTTCTGAATTTCGGATGCAACTCACTGAAAGCTTTTGGTAACAAACCATCTGTTGACATAGTATAGAACACACGGCTCTGGCCCATTAACATTACTAATATTACGGAAGAAAACCCTGCAAGAATTGCAACAGTAACAGATGTAGCCAACCAACCATATCCATGCATATAAGTAGAAATTGCATAAGCTACAGAAGCTTCTCTTCCTTTGGCTGGGTCTACAAAATCTTTCCAGCTTGCAACACCAGTTAATACATGACCGAATAAAATGTATAGAATAGTACAAACCACCAAAGAACCAAGAATACCAATCGGCATATCTCTTTTAGGATTTTTAGCTTCCTGTGCTGCTGTACTAACTGCATCAAAACCAATAAAAGCAAAGAATACAATAGCTGCTCCTCCAAGTATTCCTCCCCAACCATGTTTATTCCATCCACTATAGTCTGCAATCACTTTTCCGCCATTGTCTATTACAGGAGGTGTATTTGCAGGAATTAAATAAGGAGTATGATTTTCAGGTTTAATAAACTGCCATCCTACAATAATAAAAATTACAACAATGGCTACTTTAATAAATACAATAACTGCATTAACAATTGCTGACTCCTGGGTCCCTTTAATTAATAATAAGGTTAGTAATAATAAAATGAAAAGTGCAGGTATGTTTATAATGCCTTGATGATGCACCCCACTTGCATCTGTAAAACTTTCCAGTGGCGAATGGCACCATTGATAAGGTATTCCTCCATCTAATAAGCGATTTAAATATTCACTCCATGCAATACTAACTGTTGCTGCACCTAAAGCATATTCCATTATTAATGCCCAGCCAATAATCCATGCAACCAATTCTCCCATTGTTACATAAGAGTAAGCATAGGCACTACCTGCAATAGGAATCATTGCTGCAAACTCCGCATAACATAAACCTGCAAATGCACAACCAATTGCAGCAACAATAAATGATAAGGTTACTCCAGGTCCGGCAGCCTGACCCGCTGCTGCTGCAGTTCTTACAAATAAACCTGCTCCAATAATTGCACCAATACCTAAAGCTACTAAGCTTCCTGCTCCAAGTGTACGCTTCAAACCTTTTTCTGAATCAGCAGCTTGTGCTAACAAGTCAGATAATGATTTCTTTCTGAATAAACTCATAAGTGTTTTTAATTGGGGTTCAAAAAAAATTTTGGTTTGGAAAAATAAGGATTTAATCATTTCCCGCCGCCAAAACTTTGCGGGCTTATATTTTACAAGCATAATACTTATATTGCCCTTCTAACTGTTTTATTTCATGAAAAATAAACTAACCCTTTCTATTATAGCTGCAATGGTTTTAGGAATTGGTGTTGGATATTTAGTATATGCTAACGCATCATTAGATTTTAAAACTGAGTTTGCTAAAAGCATAAAATTATTAGGAACTGTTTTTATACGATTAGTTAAAACCATTATTGCTCCTTTAGTTTTTTCAACTTTAGTAGTGGGTATTGCTAAATTGGGAGATTTGAAAACAGTTGGCAGAATTGGTGGAAAAGCTATGTTGTGGTTCATTTCTGCATCATTGGTTAGCTTATTATTAGGAATGTTATTAGTAAACTTTTTTCATCCCGGCACCTATATTCAAAAAGATTTGGCAGATAACGGTGCATTAAGAGATTTAATGGGCAATACCTCTCAATTTACCTTACAAAAATTTGTTGAACATGTAGTACCCTCCAGTGCATTTGAGGCAATGGCTACCAATGAAATTTTACAGATAGTTGTCTTTTCTATTTTTTTTGGTATTGCAGCGGCAAGTTTCGGAGAATATGCAAAGCCTGTTATTAAAACATTAGATGTTGCTGCACATATTATTTTAAAAATTGTAAGTTATGTAATGTGGTTTGCCCCGATAGGAGTGTTTGGAACATTAGCTGCTGTAGTTGCAGAAAAGGGGTTAGGTATTTTTAAATTTTATTTTATTTATTTCAGCTACTTTGTATTAGGCATCGCATTGCTTTGGGGTTTATTAAGCTTTGTTGGTTTTGTTATTTTGGGAAAAAGAATGATGCAATTGTATAAACATATAGCCAATCCTGTTTTAGTGGCTTTCAGCACCACAAGCAGCGAAGCGGTTTTTCCTAAATTAACAGATGAGTTAGAAAGATTTGGATGTAAGAATAAAATTGTTTCATTTATTCTTCCTTTAGGGTATTCTTTTAATCTTGATGGAAGTATGATGTACATGACTTTTGCAAGTCTTGCTATTGCACAGGCTTACGGCATTCAAATGAGCTTACCTGAACAGTTAACTATGTTGTTGGTGCTGATGCTTACCAGTAAAGGAATTGCGGGCGTACCAAGGGCTTCGTTAATTATTGTGTTGGCTACCTGTGCTATGTTTAAAATTCCGCCGGAAGGTGTTGCATTAATTTTACCTATTGACCATTTTTGTGATATGTTCAGAACAGGAACAAATGTATTAGGTAATGCCTTAGCAACAAGTGTTGTAAGTAAATGGGAAGGTGAGTTGGAAGATGCAACAGAAAAAATTGCTGCTTAAATTTTTTAATAAGCTTTATACGATTAGCTATGTTACATATTATGTTAGACAGTTTCAGTTGGCATCAGTTATTGCAACCGCAATTTTATATTGAACATGGCGGGCTATGGCTATTGCTTTTCGTTGTATTTGCAGAAACAGGTTTATTTGCAGGCTTCTTTTTACCGGGTGATAGTTTATTATTTGTTGCCGGTATTTATAACCAGGAATTGATAGCAACATTATTCCCTTTTATTCAAAATGATTATGCACAACTTTTTGTTTTATGGATAGTGATTTCCATTGCAGGAATAATAGGCAACAGTGTTGGTTATTGGTTTGGAAGAAAGGTAGGCCCTGCTATGTATGATTGGAAAGATAATATGTTTTTCAAGAAAAAATATTTACACCAGGCACATGAATTTTATGAGAAGCATGGCGGCGGAGCCGTAGTAATAGCAAGGTTTTTACCGATTATCAGAACTTTTGCTCCCATTGTGGCAGGTATTGTGGCAATGGATAAAAAGAAATTTACTTATTATAATATTGTCGGTTGTGTTGCCTGGGTATTCAGTATGTTAGTTGCCGGTCACTTCCTGCAAAAATGGATTTTATCTCAATTCAACTTCGATTTAAAAAGTCATTTAGAAATCATTGTTTTAGGTATTGTATTAGTTACCACAGCACCTGTAATTTTTAAGTTGGTATTTTCAAAAAGCAAACAAAACAATTCATAAATAATGCAGCAAAAGCAATACTCTGTTTTTTCATTGCCTGTTATTGTTGGTGCCTTAGGTTTTTTTGTTGATATCTACGATTTGTTATTATTTAATATTGTAAGAATAAAAAGTTTACATGAGCTACATGTACCTGATAATGTTGCAAAAGAGTTTGGCGAAAATGTTATCAGTTGGCAAATGCTCGGGCTTGTTATTGGCGGTATTGCATGGGGTATAATGGGCGATAAAAAAGGAAGAAAAAGTGTTTTGTTCGGTTCCATTCTTTTATACTCATTAGCTACGATTGGTAATGGATTGGTGCACGATATTCAAACTTATACCTGGCTGAGATTTATAGCAGGCTTGGGTTTGGCAGGAGAGTTAGGTGCCAGTATTACTTTAACAAGCGAAATGTTGAGTAAAGAAAAAAGAGGTATCGGCTCTGCTATAATTGCTACAAGCGGTGTGTTCGGAACAATAGCTGCTTATTTTATATATGATTGGAGTGGAGAGAACTGGCGTTTATGTTATTTTATCGGCGGTGGAATGGGGCTTGCTTTATTACTGTTGAGAATTGGTGTGTTAGACAGCAGTATGTACGATAACGCCAAGAAGAAAGAAATTGCTATGGGTAACTTTCTGATGTTTTTAAATAATAAAGAAAGGTTCTTCAGATATTTAAGAGGTATCTTAATCGGTTTACCGGTTTGGTATGTAATAGGTATTATGATTGGTTTCAGCAATGAATTTGCAAGATGTTTCAACATTGAAAATTTCAATCAACCTAAATCTTTAATGCTGCAATATGTGGCTTTAGCATTCGGAGATATGTTTGCAGGTATATTCAGTAACTACATAAAAAGCAGAAAGAAAGCATTAATTATTTACTACTGCATTATTACGGTATTCATCATTTTATTTTATGCTGCTAAAGGTGGGGGCAGTGCAACAGCTATGTATGCAATATGTATGGGGCTGGGTTTCGGTTCAGGTATTTCGGTTTTATATATTACCATGAGTGCTGAACAGTTTGGTACCAACTTAAGAGCTACTGCTGCTATATCAATTCCTAATCTGGTAAGAGGGTTTCTACCATTGTTGTTGCTATTATTTAAATTTTTGCGTAGTAACCTGCACGGCGATGCGAACACTAATTATGTAAATGCTGCATGGATAGTTGGTGCTGTGGTATTAGCTGTTGGTTTTATTGCGGTGTTATACACCAAAGAAACTTTTGGAAAAGAATTAAATTTTATTGAAGCATAAAGAACAGAACGTATAAGTGTGCGACGCAACAGGTGCTAAATTCTTATTCATAAGTTGATACAATAATTATATTTACTTACTCAATGCTGATTGCTATGACAAAGAAACAGTACGGAATACTTTCACTTCCTGTTATTATTGGTGCATTAGGTTATTTTGTTGACATATACGATTTGCTATTGTTTAGTATTATAAGAATTCCATCTTTAAAAAATATGGGGTTGGATGAAAAATCCGTTGATACAATTGGTAAAAATATTCTTAATATTCAGATGGTTGGCTTATTGGTCGGCGGAATTATATGGGGAATATTAGGCGATAAAAAAGGAAGGTTGAAAGTATTGTTTGCTTCTATTATTTTATACTCTCTCGGTAATATTGCCAATGGTTTTGTGCAGAATGCAACTCAGTATGCCATTATACGGTTTATAACAGGATTAGGGCTTGCAGGAGAATTGGGTGCAGGTATAACATTGGTGAGTGAATTATTACCTAAAGAAAAAAGAGGTATCGGTACATCGTTGGTTGCAGGTATTGGTTTAAGCGGTGCTGTATTTGCCTATTTTATTAGAGAATATTTTGTAGATGCAAGCGGAAACGGTTGGCGTATCTGCTATTTTATTGGTGGTGGTTTAGGTTTTTTATTATTGTTTTTACGAGTTGGAGTTTTAGAATCAGGAATGTTTAAACATATTCAGGCAAGTGAAAACATTAAGAAAGGAAATTTCTTTATGTTATTTACCAATGGCAAAAGATTAAAAAAATATTTAACATCTATTTTAATTGCATTACCCAATTGGTATGTAATTGGTATTTTAATTTCTTTCTCTAATAAGTTTGGAGCTAAGATGAATATTGCTGAAAAGGTTGACCCTGGCAAGGCAGTAATGTTTGCTTATGCAGCTATTTCAATCGGTGATATTTTAATTGGTTTCGTCAGTCAATATTTTAAGAGCCGAAAAAAGTCATTGTACCTTTTTCATGTTATTACTATAATCGGAATCATATTTTATTTCAATCTGCAAAACAGTTCTGCAACCAATATGTATTTAGCTTGTGCTATATTAGGTTTTGGTACAGGTTTTTGGGCAATGTTTGTAACAATGGCTGCAGAACAGTTCGGAACCAATATTCGTGCAACAGTTGCCACAACAGCACCTAATATGGCAAGAGGCTCTTTGGTTTTGGTATCTCTTTTATTTGAAGCCCTTCAACCATCATTAGGTTATATAAAAGGAGGTTGGGTTACAGGTATCATAGTTTTTGTTATTGCATTTATAAGCCTTGCATTAACTGAAGAAACTTTTCATAAAGATTTGAATTATGTAGAAGTGTAATGCCCCAACCCTAAAGGGTGTTATTATATTTGTTACATGAATGTAATTGGTAAAAATAATTTTAAAATACCCCTTCAGGGGATAGGGGCATGAAAATTCTCATCATTCGTTTTTCTTCTATCGGCGATATTGTTTTAACAACACCAGTTATACGTTGTTTAAAGCAACAGGTTGAAGATGCGTCTATTCATTATTTAACTAAACAATCTTATGCAGGTATTCTTACAACCAATCCATACATTGATAAAATAATTACTTTAAAAGATGATTGGGATGTAATGATAGATGAATTAAAACAAGAGCGTTATGATTATATAATTGACCTTCATCATAACCTGCGAACATTAAAAGTAAAACGAGCATTAAAAAAAGTAAAGAGCTTTTCTTTTAATAAACTCAACATTCAGAAATGGTTATTGACTGCATTAAAAATTAATGTATTGCCAAAGGTTCATATTGTTGACAGATACATGGCAACTGTAAAAGAATTGAATGTTGTGAATGACGGGAAAGGCTTAGATTTTTTTATTCCTGAAAAAGATAAAGTTGCTTTAAAAGATATTCCTGCTTCACATCATTTTGGTTTTATTGCAATTGTTATCGGTGCTGCATTAAATACAAAAAAATTGCCTGTTCATAAATTAAAAGAATTATGCAGTAAGATAAATCATCCGATAATTTTATTAGGTGGGAAAGAAGACAAAACAACAGGTGATGAAATCGCAGCAATTAATAATATAAAAATTTATAACGCCTGCGGTAAATTTAATTTGAATGAAAGTGCTGATTTAATTCGCCAATCAAAAATTGTTATTACACATGATACAGGTCTGATGCACATTGCAGCAGCCTTGAAGAAAAAAATAATTTCTGTTTGGGGAAATACAGTGCCTGCATTTGGAATGAATGCGTATTATGGAAATGAAACAATCGAAAATTCGAATTTCGAAATTCGAAATTTATGGTGCAGACCATGCAGTAAAATCGGATATGATAAATGCCCGTTAGGACATTTTAGATGCATGGAAAAGCAAGATATTGAATTAATAAGCAGAACAATAATCAATCAAATAAAATGAAAAAACTGGTTTTAATTTCAGCATGCTTCTTGTTAATTAACAACCTTGTTCATTCACAGGAAAAGAAAGATACGTCATTGAATAAATTGGCAGTATCTGTTTGTAATTGTATTTCAAAAAATGGTGTTGAAAAAATAAAAACGAAAGATGAAGCTGAACAAATTTTTCTTAAATGCATATTAGATTCTGCAAATGAAAAAGTGTTAGAGTTTATTGGTTCTGAAGATACTGACAAAAAGGGTAAAGAATTTGGCGAAAAATTAGCAATAGAGATGGTAAAAAACGGTTGTACTTCTTTTCTTACTTTATCACTAAGGTTAGCTGATGGTGATAAAGATGATTCTCCTGTTGCAAGTGTTAGAGAAACAAAATCGATAGAAGGAAAAGTTATTGAAGTTAATGAAGGAGATTTTTTAACTATTAAATTAAAAGCAACTAATGGAAGAGAATATGAATTTATTTATACTTCTTATATTGAAGGTTCAGACACTTGGTTAAAAGAGCCACAAACAAAATTGAAAGGTAAAAACATTAAAGTGCAATGGAAAGAAACTGAAATGTATCAACCTAAGAAAAAAGATTTTGTAAACCTTAAAGAGTTAGTTGCTGTTGTAATAAAGAAATAAAATAAAAGCCCTGCAAGATTGCGGGGCTTTTATTTTTACATTTTACTGTCGCTCTTTTTATCCATCTTCTTGTCCATTTTTTTACATGCAGCAGTACAAACATGACCTTTTTCTCCGTGAGCATAAACATGTTTGTCTTTTGTACATGCAGCGGTGCACTTATGGTCTTTCAATTTCATTTTGTCACCTTGCATTTTACTATCCTGGGCTAAAGCAGGAATTGAGAAACAGGCAGCAATAAAAGCTGTAGCAATCATTTTTTTCATTGTAATTGTTTTTTGTTTTGAATGAAGACGATATGGCTCCAGTAAACTTACAACAATTTTTTATTTTTTATCCGCCAATTCTTTTTGCTTCAGAATCTGAACCGGCCTGTCTTTGACGGGCAGCCTTAACTTGATTATTTCCAAAGCGATAGGTAAAACTTACTCTTAGTGTTCTGCTTTCCCAACTGCCGTTTCCTCTTATATATAACCCACCAAAATCGCTTGTTGCAGTCCATGGACTTGTTTTAAAAATATCTGTTACAGTTAATTTTAGAGTTGCTTTTTTCTTCAATAATAATTTTTGTGCACCAACATCTAAACCACCTTGTGCTTTTGTTTTCCATGTTCCGCCCCAAATTGATGGGCCATTTAACCAACCGCTTGTTTCTAACGTATAATCTTTACCTAAAGAAAATGTTTGTTGTAAGTATGCACCGTATAAAGGAATATTTTGTGTTACATCTTTACCACCTATCGTTCCTTTAAACATTTGCTGATTGTACCATAAATTAACATAACCGTTCCACCATTTTTTTATTGGTAAAGGAGCACCGATATTAAAGCTGATGATTTGTTGTGTTGCTAAATTTTGTTGTTGAACATAAGTTGCGTTGCCTGTTGTATCTGTTACTTGTGTTGCATAATCTTTAATATAACTGTAACCAACAGATGTATTAATGAAACCCATGAATGTGTGTGTTAACTCAACATTATCGGTGTATTGCGGACGAAGAAATGCATTACCTTTTTGATAAGTTAATTCATCTAATTTATTTTCAAAAGGGTTTAAGTCTTGATAAGTTGGTCTGTCAATTCTTCTGCTGTATGTAAGGTTTAAAGTGTTCTTCTTATTTAGATTCCATGTTAATGCACCGCTTGGAAAAAAATTTAAATAATCTCTCGGAACATCATCATCAGCTTGCTTTATGCTATCCGCACGTGTTAAAATACCATGGCTGTTTGTTTGTTCTATTCTTATACCAACCTGTAAACTCCATTTTGTATTTAACTGCTTTTGAAAATTTACATAAGCAGCGTTTACATTTTCTTTGTATAAGAAGCTGTTACTTTTATTTAAAATTTTAATATCGCTTGCCCCTTGTACATTATAAAAATCGAAAGTATTATTAGTTTTTACAAAAGATGTTTTAGCACCAAACCCTAATTTACCTTTCCAGGCTTTTATTTCAGCATCAACTTTTGCAGTATAAATATAAATATCAATAGGGGTGTTGTTTTTATTGATAACCGAATAAAACGGATTACCGTTTTTATCGAAATAATAATTTGGTTGTGTGCTTGTTCCTCTTCCTCTGAAAATGCCATGATCTGCATCAAAATTTATTTCAGTTCCGCTTGTATCTGCATAGCGATAGTTAAGATTGATATTGGCATTATTACGATTACCCGGAATAGTGTTTGTAGCCTCTAAACTTTTTATGAATGCACCGGTTGGATTGTAATAAATATTGGTATTACTTGTATTTGCAGCTAAGTTGTTCGAGAAATTTCCTGTTACCATAAAACCAACAGTATTCTTATTATCAAGAAATAAATCTGCACCAACTTTCGCGTTGATACCACCTTTGTTTTGACTGGTATTTACAGCGTGCTGATCGTATAAAGTATCTTTTTGAACACGATATAAATTCAATAGATTTTCATTGTTACCCACGCTGCCGCCGATATTGCTGAAGAGGTTAATTTTTTTATCTCTGTAGTTAAGGCTGAGTGAAGCATTGTCTTTTGGCGTAACGCCTTGTGTAAATGTATTACTCAATGAACCGTTAGTACCAAAGCGTTTATTCTTTTTCAAGCGAATATTGATTACGCCTGCATTACCGCTGGCATCGTATTTAGCACTTGGGTTAGGTATCATTTCAATAGCTTCAACATCACTGCTTTGAATACTTTTTAAATATTCAGCTAAGTTCTTATTATCTAACTGCACCATCTTTCCATCAACATAAATTTTAATACCTGTTTTACCCTGCATACTTATATTATCATTATTATCTACCTGAATGCCCGGGCTTTTTTGTAGAATTTCTAAGGCATTACTGCCTGTTGCAGTAATACTGTTCTCTACGTTAAATACAGTTTTATCTGCTTTAATTTCAATCATTGGTTTTTTAGCAGTAACTGTTACATCCTGTAATTTTTTTGCAGTGGCAGTTAATTGTATAGTTGGTAATGTTAGTGTTTGATTATCTGCTAGAGTAAATGGCTCAGAGAATTTTTTTTCAAAGCCTATAATATTATAACTCACCAAATACTTACCTGTATTAGCTTTTATTGAAAATGCACCTTGTTGGTTAGTAATTTCTACTTTAACCAAACTGCTGTCTTTTGCTTTTAATAAACTTACTGTTACGGTTTGTAACGGATTGTTATTAGCATCGGAAACATTCCCTTTAACTGTTGTATTGGTAGTTTGCGAGAATGCTGACAGGTATAGTATTGAACCTGATAATAGGGTTATTATTTTTTTCATATCAATTAGTCTTGCTGCTTTTTCAGATGTTAAAGGTTTACACTCTTATCTGTTTTGTTCAGGCTTATGTGCTTTAACGGCTTGTTTACATGATAAAAGGCAGCTAATTGGTACGCAGATGATAGGTAATGGTTACAGTTTTAAAAGCACTTATTTTAAACGGTAAATGGTAATGATAAACGGCTGTATGGTAAAAATTAAAGTTGCAAGAAGAAAGCTATTGCAATCTTAGTATTGTAAAAGGGAGAAAAGAGTATGTCAGGAATTTTATAGAACTAATTGATATTTACTTCTACTTTTTTTTCGTAAGCAGTTTGTACCCATTGTTTTATTTTCTTTTCTATAACAGGCTTTACAATAAAATTTTCAGTTATAAAATATCGATAAATATGATTGATTAAAGAAGGATAATAATTTAGAGAAAACTTGTAGTAATTAATTTCTTCACTGAATCTTTTATAAACCTCTCTATCATAATTGGCAAAACTTTGTTTGGTAAAGTTTTTTTGTTGAATGGCATGCTGTATAAATTGAGCAGCAATATATCCTGTTATCATTGCATTGCCAATGCCTTCACCACTGGTTGGAGAAATCATTGAAGCTGCATCTCCTGTAAGTAACCAGCCATCTCCGGCAATATTTCTTTTTAATGATGCTAGAGGAAGACCCCATCCTTCTGCTTCGCCGATAGGCTTGGCATTCTTAAAACGATAAGCTATGGCCGGATCGGACTCAATTATTTTCTGAAACTGATTTCTGAAATTAACTTTATGCTTTACCGCTAATTTGCTAACCATGCCGTAGCCTACGTTTGCAGCACCATTAGGTAATGGAAAAATCCAGAAATAAGACATGGGTAAATTTTTAGGAAAATAGAATTCCAGTAATTTTTTTTCATGCATATTTCCTACTCCTTCCCAATATTGACGCACCGAACCAGCATAGTTACTGCGATCAATTTTTCTTTCATTTAAATATTTCAGAAGAATGCTATGATCTCCATCTGCCCCTACCACCAATTTACATTCTATTTGTATTTCTTCTTTGTTTGAAATACCGGATAACTTCCATTCAACACTATCTTTTACTATATCTGTAATTTTTGTATTCGTTAAAAAATTAGCATAATTGTGATTAATTTTTTTTACGAGAAAGTCATCAAAGTTGAAACGCTTACAAACAAAAAATGGAGGTTTATTTTGTTCTTCAGGTGAAGCATTTAAAAAAAAATTACTCATTCTGCCATTGGGAGCAATGGATCGTAAGCCCCATGATGCAACAAAATCCGGATGATTCAGTAATTCATTTTGAATGATATTGGGGTCGATGTGGTTAAGCATTCTCAAGCTTTTATTATCTAATCCATCACCACAAACTTTATTTCTCGGAAAAGTAGCAGCATCAACAATAATATGCTCAATACCTAATTTTGAAAGAAAGATGGAAGTGGATGCTCCTGCAGGCCCGGCACCAATAATGCAAATAAGTGATTTAATTATTTTCATCCGAAAGTTTATGCATTTAAGATAATAATAAAAAAGGTATCAACAATTTTACGCTGATACCCTTTGATAAAACAAACTCGTAAGAGTTATAATGTTTTCAAAACATCATTCATATTTCTTACTGCATCTGCACTTTTATTAAATGCAGCCTGTTCATCAGCAGATAATTTAAAGTCAACTATTCGCTCCCAACCGTTTCTGCCTAATACAACAGGAACAACTAATGAAATATCTGATTGACCATATTCACCTTCTAAATAAACACCGCTTGAAATTAATTTCTTTTCATCGCGTAAAATACTTTCAACCATTGCAGCAGTACCTGCACCCGGTGCATACCAGGCAGAAGTACCGATTAATTTAGTTAAGGTAGCACCGCCTACCATAGTATCTGCAACAATTTTAGCTTGCTGTTCTTCAGTTAAAAAATTAGTTACAGGTGTACTGTTCCATGTTGCATGCTTAATTAAAGGAATCATAGTAGTATCACCGTGACCGCCAATTACTACTGCATTTAAATCTGCCGGAGAACATTTTAATTCCTGACTTAAATAATATCTGAAACGTGCAGAATCTAATGCACCGCCCATACCTATTACTTTATTTTTTGGTAAGCCTGCAGTTTTATAAGTTAAGTAGTTCATTGTATCCATCGGGTTAGATACAACAATGATGATTGTATTGGGAGAATACTTTAAAATGTTTTCAGTTACACTTTTTACTATACCTGCATTAACACCAATTAATTCTTCACGGGTCATACCGGGTTTACGCGGTAAGCCTGAAGTAATTACAACCACATCAGAATCTGCAGTAGCAGCATAATCGTTGGTTACGCCTTTAATTTTTGTATCGAAACCCAACAAGGCTGCGGTTTGCATCATATCAATGCTTTTGCCTTCTGCAACACCTTCTTTAATGTCAAGCAATACTAATTCGCTGCACAATTCTTTACGTGCAATATTATCGGCACAGGTTGCACCTACTGCTCCGGCACCAATTACTGTAACTTTCATTTGAAAAGTGATTTATAAATGAGTGAAATAATTTGCGGAGCAAAAGTAATTGAATGGAATTGGAATAAAAGGAATTTTATTGGATTCTACTTGATTTCAAAGTCTTCGATATTGGATAAAATGTTGTCAAAAGAAATTTGAATTGAATACTTTCCTTTCGGTAGTTTTAAATCTTCAGTTTCCACCCTTACAATTTGATTCAAATAATACGTATGACTTGTAAATCCTTTAGGTAACAATTGTGTGTAGAAGTCTGTAAGTTGGTTTTCTGAATATACTGTCGACGATAAAAAAGCCCAAGTTGTTAATTTTATTTTTTCCCCATTACTTCTTCTCAAAATTATATCTACACCCCACGGATATTTTTTATCGAGTTTATCAAAAAGAATTCTCTGAATATATTTTGAAGTATTATGAATTGATATTGTAAAAGTAACATCATCACTTTTTGAAAATATTCTTTGATTAAATTTTAAATTAACTGAAATATCTTCTGCTTGAGTTAGTTTAAAAGCAACTTGTGAAAATGATTTCTTTTCTATTAATAAAAAAGAAGTGAATAAAATAGAAAATAAAAATTTTCTCATAATTTAAAACTTACTTAGCTACTTCAACCAATTCTTCAACCTTTGCTCCTTCTCTGAATTCTTTTACAAATTTTCCTTTTTTATAAATAGCCATGAACGGTGTAAACTCAACACGAAAGAAGGCGGGAATAAAATATTTGGGGTCTCTTCCGATAACCGTATTGGGTAGTTGATTAAGTTGATATTTTTCTGCAAAAGCAATATTATCTGCAACAGGGTGATAAGCTACCCAAACAAAAAATAAGTTTTGTATTTGCTCTTTGGCTTTTACTAATTCTTTTGCTTCGTATTGGCAATGGCTGCACTCAGGACTGAAATAAATAATAGCTATGGTTTTATCTTTCGGAAGATTATCGTTGGTAAACCATGTAGTATCTGTACCGTTTATGGCAGTAATAATTTTTATTGGCGGAATATTTTGATTTCTTAAATAGGGTGCAGATGTATCTTTTGGTTGCTGAGCATTGGCAGACAAAGCAATTACCGTAGTAAAAAAGAATAGTAGTTTTTTCATGCAATAAAAATAGTTTGATTTACCAGAAATAAAAAAGCCGATAAGAGTTTACCGGCTTTTTTGTGAACTTTTTAATTATTTATTTCAGGTTTGCCGGTTGCTTTGGATACCGGTTTTTTTACTCCTTTCCTTTTTAAATCTTTTTTAGTAGCGTTCAAATCTTTTCTTTCCTGTCTTATTTCTTTTTGCTCTTGTTTAGCTGCTTTAAACTTACCGTGTACCAGTTTTGTATTACGCTCATTTCTTTCTTGTTTCAACTCTTTTTTATCTTGCTTCAACTCTTTCAACTCTTTCTTTACAGTTGTTTGTGCCATTGCATTAATTGATATAAATGCACCGAAGGCAATGATTGCTATCTTTTTCATGATTTTAATTTTTTTGTTGATTCAATAACCATTCAACTTTAAAAAACCATGCCAGAATAAGTTTATTATTATTGCTTATTGCCGTTAGCTTCCATCATTCTCATTTGTTTGGCATCCTGTAAAAAGTCTGATGCAAAAATGAAATTATTCAACAGTTCATCTTTACTGAAAATAATGTCTTTATTAGTTCCTTCCCATTGTTTCCTGCCCTGATGCAGGTACACAATATGGTCGCCTATTTCCATAACACTATTCATATCGTGTGTTACAACAATTGTGGTAATATTAAATTCATTGGTAATTTCTTTAATCAGCTTATCAATCAGTAAAGATGTTTGCGGGTCTAAACCACTATTAGGTTCATCACAAAACAAATATTTAGGGTTTAATACAATAGCTCTTGCAATACCTACACGTTTCTTCATGCCACCACTAATTTCACTCGGATATTTTTTATTCGCATCTTTTAAATTAACACGTTCTAACACTTCATTACAGCGTTTCTTTTTTTCTGCCTGTGATAGCCTTGTAAACATATCTAACGGAAATAATATGTTTTGTTCAACCGTCATACTATCAAACAAAGCACTACCTTGAAACAACATGCCGATATCCTGGCGAAGTAACTTTTTTTCTTCATTGCTCATGTGCAGCATGTTTTTACCCTCATAAATAATTTCACCCGCATCGGGTTCAAACAAACCCACCATGCATTTGGTAAAAACAGTTTTACCACTGCCACTGGTACCGATAATTAAATTGCATTTGCCGGCTTGCATTTGTGCCGATATATCCTGCAAAATAATTCTATCGCCAAAAGATTTTTTTATGTTTTTTACTTCAATCATTGTGTAGCCGGCTTTTGTATTTCAATTAAACTTCCATTGCGTCGCACTCTTGTGCTTTTCAAACTTTATGTATCTATTTACAAAATTTCTACCTGATTTTTTAATAAGTCTTCAAAGCTATCTCTCTTTCTTATTAAATGAAATTCATTATTGATGAACAATACTTCCGCAGGTTTATAACGACTGTTAAAGTTGCTGCTCATTTCAAAACCATAAGCACCGGCATTATAAAATACCAATAAATCACCTTCTCTTACTTCATTTAATTTTCTGTCCCATGCAAAAGTATCTGTCTCACAAATATTACCTGTTACTGCATAATGTTTTACTTCACCATCAGGATTGCTTATGTTTTTTATTTTGTGATAAGCATCGTAAAACATGGGTCGTATTAAATGATTAAAGCCGCTATTCACGCCAATAAAATCGGTTGTTTTAGTTTGCTTCAGTACATTCACTTCTGTTATAAAATAACCGCATTCACTCACCATAAACTTACCGGGCTCAAACCAAACCTGCAACGGTTTATGATAAGGATGATTATCAAAAGCTTCTTTTACTTTTTCTGCCAATAAATTAATATCAGTTTCTGCATCGCCATCTTTATAAGGCACTTTAAAACCACCGCCTAAATCAATAAATTCCAACTCATTAAACTTCGGCATTATTTCAAACAATACCTCAATGCCTTTTACAAACACTTCTACATCTTTTATTTCACTGCCGGTGTGTATGTGTAAATCTTTTATATGCAGATTATACTTGTCAATTAAATTTAATACTTCGTCAATCTGGTCAACAGGAATACCGAACTTGCTTTTATCATGCCCTGTTGAAATTTTTAAATTTCCGCCAGCCATAATATTCGGGCGAAGGCGAATACCAACAGGATATGAATGCCCGAATTTCTTTCCGAATTTTTCAAGGTTAGAAATACTGTCAATGTTAATATGAATACCTAAATTTTTGGCTTCTTCAATTTCTTCAAAAGCAATTCCGTTGGAAGTATATAAAACCCTTTCCGGTGTAAAACCTGCATGCAGAGCTAATTTGGCTTCATTAATACTGCTGCAGTCTATATTGCAACCAATGTTTTTTATGTGCTTTAAAATATTAATATTGGTTAATGCTTTACAGGCATAAAAGAACACTACATTGCTTTTGTTAAATGCAGTAGTTAGCTTATTGTATTGCTCTGAAATTTTTTCTGCATGATATAGGTACAATGGTGTACCGAATTGATGTGCAGCCTGAATTAGTTGCTCGTTGCTCAAATGTTCTGACATGTTGCGAAGATAGCTGTATGCAAGAAGATTTCTAGGTGATGATATATAAAAAAGCCCCGCATTCAGCAGGGCTTATATTTTAGTCTTCTGTTTTTTCTTCTTGTGATGAATCTGAGTCTGTTTGTTGTTCATCTTTATTAGCGGCTTCAATTAAACTGCCATCTTCAGTAACCGTTAAGCTTGAATTTTCTTCTTTTGCTTCTTCCTCTATTTCGGGTAGTGGTTGTTCACTCTTAAAATCATCCGGATTAATAATGGTACCTTCTACAATTTGTTCAGCCAATACTTCTTTAATTTTTGGTAAATCATCAGTGGTGTTAATACCGAAATAATCCATAAAGTTTTTAGAAGTAGCATAAACCAAAGGATGCCCGGGCATATTTTCGTTTCTTCCGCTGATAACAATTAATTCTTTCTCCAATAATTTCTGTACACTGTAATCGCTGTTAACACCCCGTATGGCTTCAATTTCACCTTTAGTAATCGGTTGTTTATAAGCAATGATAGCTAAGGTTTCTAAAGCAGCAGTTGATAAACGCTTTAAGAACTTATCACCGTTTAACTGAGCTAATGTTTTATGATAATCAACTTTAGTAAGAAATTGTAAACCGCCGCCGCTTTCTTTCACTTCAAACGGATAAAACTCAGAAGCATATTTTTCTTTAATACCTGCAATGCAGCTTTCAACCTGGTCAAGCGTTACACGTTCTTCCATAAAAGCAAAAGCATTATTAATTAACTCAACAATATCTAATGCAGTTAATGGTTTATCGCTTGCAAAAATTAAAGCTTCAATATGTGGTATTATCTGAGAAAGTTCCAATGTTTAACGTTTAAAGTTTAACGTTGTACGTTCAAGGTTTTAAAGGACTCTAAACTTTTAAACCTTAAACTTTTAAACTGTTTTTATCCTTGAAGTGCAGCAGCACCGCTCACAATTTCTGTAAGCTCTGTGGTAATGGCAGCCTGACGTGCACGGTTATAAGAAATTTTTAATGTTTTTAATAACTCGTTCGCATTCTCACTTGCTTTATCCATTGCCGTCATTCTTGCTCCGTGTTCACTTGCGTGTGCATCTAATACCGCTTTAAATAATTGCGTATTCAAAATCTTCGGCATTAATTCAGCAATTAAAGATTCTTTATCCGGCTGAAAAATAAAATCTGCTTTTATGTTTTTGGCTGCTTTATTTTCAACTTTAGGAATTGGTAAAAACTGTTCAACAACAAAAGCCTGTGTAGCAGCATTTTTAAATTGACTGTACACAATTTCAACAGCATCAAACTCACCGTTTTCAAATGCACTCATAGCAGCTTGTGCAGCAGCCTGAACATTTTCAAAACTTAAGTGCAAGAAAATGTCCTTATGGGTCGCATCTGTTTTATAACCTGCTTTACTTAAAGCTTCGTAACCCTTCTTTCCTATATTCCAAATGGTAACATTTCCTTTTTTAAATTGAGCAGCATATTTATCTGTAATACTTTGTTTAGCAGCTTTAATAATGTTGGTATTATAAGCACCTGCCAAACCTCTGTCGCTGGTAATAACAATCAATAAAACTTTTTCAATGGTTCTTTCTTCTGCCAATTTTAAAGAAGCACCACCTTCAATATTACTTACAATATTGCTGAGCATTTCCTGCAGTTTCTGTGCATAAGGCCTCATTTGAATAATGGCATCCTGGGCTCTGCGGAGTTTGGCAGCACTTACCATTTTCATTGCTTTGGTAATTTGCTGTGTACTTTGAACGCTTTTAATTCTGTTACGGACTTCTTTTAATTGACCGGCCATTTTGCTAACGTTTAATAGTTTAATGTTTAAGAAGTAGAAAGTTCAGTTATTAAACTTTTGAACTTTTAAACTTTGAAACCTTTGAAATGGCGGCAAAAGTAACAGAAAACAGCTTAATTTTTACTGCAACCTTTAAATCTGTGGAAAATATACGTAGCTGTCTTAGAAATTGTAAACTAAGCCTGCACCGTTTGGTGTGCTGCCTAAAGAAATTTTATCAATTAAACTATTCAGCTTCTTGCCGTTTTGGCGGTGTTCTAAGTATTGAATAATATCAAAAACCAATAAAAAACCACCCTGTAAAATAAGGCTGCTGCCATAGCCTTCAGTGGTTTCGTTATTTAGCCTTTTACCTCTTTCATTTAAGTATAAACCTGTTGTAAGGTAGGTTGCATCTAAACCTGTGTTGAATAATAAAAACTTCTCAAGATTGTTTTGCTTTTTATAGTTTTCTGCAGCAGTTAATTTTTTATTCATCTCTTTTTTTATGGTGTATAGTCCAACACCTGCAACAGCAAGGTTTACCACATTCCAATAAGTATTCATTTGAAAGAAATATTTATTGCTGCCTTTGGCATTGGTGGCAGAAATACCTCCCTGTACAATATTTACAGCAGCCCATCCTGTAAGAAAATAAAGGTTGTTTTTGTTTAATTCATTTCTTCTGGCTGCAACAGAATCTGATAAGTTTTTTGCAGGAACAGAGTCATTTAATTTTTCTTGAGAAAAGCCTTGCAACAAGGTAAAGCTTAATAACACTGTTAGTAAACATTTCATGAGTGCAAATAAAGTTCAATTTAGTTAAGCAATTCCTAAAATGAAAGTTATCATGCTGTATAAGCAATGCAGTATCAAAATCTTTACATTTGCCAACCTTCTGAAATGCCATTTTGACGAAAAAAAATTAAAGCAGGGTTTTTGAAGGATGATTTGCTCATTTAAAAAATCAACTGTACAAGTGTGCGACGCAACAGGCGATGCCATGTAATACTGAAGTTGGTTACATAAATAAAACACACCATGTTTAACTTTTTAGGGAAATTATTAGGCGGAAGTAAAAGCGAAAAAGATGTTGCAAAAATTACTCCTGTTGTACAGAAAATAAATCAATTTTTTAATCAATATCAAAGCCTTACTAACGACGAGTTACGCAATAAAACTGTTGAATTTAAACAGCGTATAAAAGAACATTTGAAAGATGTTGATGATGAAATTGCTGCAAAAAAAATTGAAGCAGATGCGTTGCCCGAAACTGAAATTGTTGCTAAAGATGAAATTTACAAAGCAATAGATGAATTAAAAAAGAAAAGGGATAAACAAATAGAAGAAGCATTAGAAAATATTTTACCCGAAGCATTTGCAACAGTAAAAGAAACAGCTCGCCGTTTTAAAGAAAATACAGAAATTATTGCAACTGCAACAGAGCTTGATAGAAACCTGAGTGTTAAGAAAGACTATGTAAATATTAACGGAGATAAATCTGTTTTTAAAAATACATGGACTGCTGCGGGCGGAACGGTTACCTGGAACATGGTGCATTATGATGTGCAGTTAATAGGTGGTACAGTTTTACATCAGGGTAAAATTGCTGAAATGAGTACGGGTGAAGGTAAAACCTTGGTTTCTACTTTGCCTGCTTACTTAAATGCATTGGCGGGGGAAGGAGTGCATGTAGTAACTGTGAATGATTACTTGGCCAAACGTGATAGTGAATGGAACGGAACCATCTTTGAATGGTTGGGTTTAACTGTTGATTGTATAGATAAACATCAGCCCAATACAGAAGAACGCCGTAAGGCTTATTGGGCAGATATTACTTACGGAACAAATAATGAATTTGGCTTTGATTACCTGCGTGATAATATGGTACACAGCCCTGAAGAAATGGTGCAACGCAAACATCATTTTGCAATGGTGGATGAAGTGGATAGTGTATTGATTGATGATGCCAGAACACCTTTGATTATTTCAGGTCCGATTGGAAAGCAGGATAATATTGAACAATTCTTTGAATTAAAACCGAGAATTGAGAAATTGGTAGAAGCACAAAAACGTGCCACTAATCAATTCTTAAATGAAGCCAAGAAAAAAATTGCAGAAGGCAATGATGATCCGAAAGATGGTGGTCTGGCTTTATTCAGAGCTCACAGAGGTTTGCCTAAAAGCGGTGCCTTGATAAAATTTTTAAGTGAGCCGGGCATGAGAGTGAAATTGCAGAAAGCAGAGAATTATTACCTCGCAGATCAGCAACGTGAAATGCCCAAGGCTGATGAAGAATTATACTTTTATATTGATGAAAAAAATAACAGCGTTGAATTAACAGATAAGGGCATTCACTTAATTACCAGAGCAGGAGAAGACCCTAACTTTTTTGTGATACCGGATATAAGTGTATCGTTAGAAGAAGTAGAAAAGCACACAGATTTATCAGCGGAAGAAAAACTGCATAAGAAAGAAAATATTATTAATGAGTATGCGGTTAAGGCAGACAGAATTCACACCGTTCAGCAATTATTAAAAGCATACACTTTATTTGATAAAGATGTTGAGTATGTTGTAATTGAAGATCAGGTAAAAATTGTTGATGAACAAACAGGCCGTATTATGGAAGGCCGCCGATACAGCGATGGTTTGCATCAGGCTATTGAAGCAAAAGAAAATGTAAAAATTGAAGCCACTACGCAAACCTATGCTACCGTAACCTTACAGAACTATTTCAGAATGTATCACAAGCTTTGCGGTATGACGGGTACCGCCGAAACAGAAGCTGCAGAGTTGTGGGATATTTATAAGTTGGATGTGGTTTCTATTCCAACCAATATTCCTTGTATCAGAAAAGATGAAGAAGATTTAGTATATAAAACCAAACGTGAAAAATTTGGTGCTGTAATAGATGAAGTTGTAAAACTAAGAGGCGAAGGAAGACCTGTATTGGTTGGTACTACTTCTGTTGAAGTGAGTGAATTATTAAGCAGAATGCTTCGCCAGAAACAAATTCCTCATAATGTATTAAACGCTAAGCAACATGCCAGAGAATCTCAGGTGGTTGCCGAAGCAGGTATTGCAGGTGCGGTAACCATTGCAACGAACATGGCAGGTCGTGGTACCGATATCAAGTTAGGACCGGGTGTTAAAGAGGCAGGCGGATTGGCAATTATTGGTACTGAGCGTCATGAATCCCGTCGTGTTGATAGGCAGTTGCGTGGTCGTGCAGGCCGTCAGGGAGATCCCGGTTCTTCTCAATTCTTTGTGGCACTGGAGGATGATTTGATGAGAATGTTTGGCAGTGAACGTATTGCCAAAGTAATGGACTTTGCAGGTTATAAAGAAGGTGAAGTGATTCAGCACAGTATGATTACCAAATCTATTGAACGTGCACAACGCAAGGTTGAAGAAAACAACTTTGGTATTCGTAAACGTTTGTTGGAGTATGATGATGTGATGAATAAACAACGTACAGTTATTTATACCAAACGTAACCATGCATTGTTTGGTGAAAGATTAGCATTGGATTTAGACAATGCATTTTATACTGTTGCAGAAGGCTTGGTTTCATCATTCAAAGAACAGAATGATTATGAAGGTTTCCGGTTAGCAGTTATTGTAAACTTTGGTGTTGATAGTGCTATTACTGCAGAAGAATTAGAGAAATCACCTGAACAGCAATTAGCGGAAAAGTTATATAGTGAAGCCATTGTAAACTATCAACGTAAGAAAGAAGAATTAGCCAAACAATCATTACCTGTTTTCAAAAACATCAAATTACAGCAAGGCAGTCATATTGAAAATGTAATTGTTCCTTTTACAGATGGAAGAAAAGGTATGCAGGTGTTAGCTAATATGAAGAAGACATTGGATACAGAAGGAGCAGAATTGGTAAACGCTTTGGAACGAAGTGTAACGTTAGGTTTAATTGATGATGCATGGAAAGAGCATTTACGTGCAATGGATGATTTAAAACAAAGTGTACAAACAGCCACTTACGAACAGAAAGACCCATTGGTTATTTATAAAGTAGAAGCCTTTACTTTATTTAAAAACATGGATACAGAAGTGAACAAAAATATCGTACAGTTCCTCAGCCATGCTTCTATTCCTTTGGCAGAAGGTGAGCAGGTAAAAGAAGGAAGGCAACAAAAAACTGACTTGAGTAAAATGAATGCAAACAAAAGTGAGATTGATGCAGCAGGTCAGGAATATGGTGCCAATGAAAAAGATTATTACGACCCAACACCTGTAAAACAGGAACCGATAAGAGTTGAACCGAAGATTGGCAGAAACGATCCTTGCCCTTGCGGAAGCGGTAAGAAGTTTAAACAGTGCCATGGGAAGGAGTTATAAGGTATTACTTAACTACATTGCCTGTAAGTATCAATATGCTTGCAGGCAATTTTATTTTATTACATTTGACGTCCTCAAAAAATTGAAATGATTGCAACGCAAACAATACCTGATTTTAATATCTCCTCAAGAATAGACCAGGTGGGTGTTGAAGAAAAAGCGAAACGTTTTACAACAAGAAGTATAAAAACTGAAACCAAAGTAAATGGCTTGAAGTTGGTTTTAAATATGATTGACCTTACTACTTTAGAAGGGAAGGATTCAAAAGGTAAAGTGCAGCAGTTGTGTTATAAGGCACAGCATTTACATGATGCATATCCCGGCTTACCCACTGTGGCTGCTATTTGTGTTTACCCCAGTATGGTAAAAATTGCGAAAGCAGCTTTAGGTAACAGCGGTGTAAAAGTAGCAGCCGTAGCAACGGCTTTCCCAAGCGGACAAGCACCGAAAGATGTAAAAATTCGTGATACCAAATTTGCAGTTGCAGAAGGTGCAGATGAAATTGATATGGTAATAAGCAGAGGCAAATTTTTAGAAGGAGAATACAATTTTGTGTTTGATGAAATTGCTGCTATTAAAGAAACCTGCGGTAATGCGAGATTGAAAGTTATTTTAGAAACAGGTGAATTGGTTACTTACGATAAAGTGAGAAGAGCGAGTGATATTGCCATGTATGCAGGAGCAGATTTTATTAAAACATCCACCGGTAAAATACAACCTGCGGCAACCATGCCGGTAACATTGGTGATGCTGGAAGCTATCAGAGATTTTTATTATAAAACAGGAAAGATGATTGCTATGAAACCTGCAGGCGGGATATCAAAATCAAAGGTAGCATTGCATTATCTGGTGATGTTGCAGGAAACATTAGGCGAAGCATGGATGAACAATCATTGGTTCAGGTTTGGTGCCAGCAGCTTGGCAAATGATGTGTTGATGCAATTGGAAAAAGAAAGAACAGGCGTTTATCAAAGTGCCAATTATTTTTCTGTTGATTAAAGTTTAACCACAGAGGACATTGAGTGATACACAGAGTACACAAAGAAAACTCTGTGCTTTCTGTGAAAAAACTTTGTGAACTCTGTGGTTAAAATTGCTGAATAAAGAATAAAGCCTGCCTATCGGCAGACAGGCGTACAAGTGTGCGACGCTCCAAAGGAGTCCTTTGGACAACGATGCTTAATTAATAACTAAAAGTTGGTTACCAAAAATAAAACTAACACAATGGCTAAAGCAGCAAAGAATAATACATTGAAATTAAAATTTGATACCATCAATTATGCTCCCGCTCCTGAAAGTAAAAGCAGTGCTACGATTGATGCACAATACGATTTATTCATTAATGGCAAATTCGAAAAACCATTAAGTAAAAAATATTTTGATACAATTAATCCGGCAACAGAAGAAAAATTATCAAGTGTTGCAGAAGCCAATGCTGCTGACGTTGATAAGGCAGCGAAAGCAGCAAGAACTGCATACGATAAAGTGTGGAGTAAAATGCCTGCAAAAGAAAGAGCAAAGTATATTTATCGTATTGCCAGAATGATTCAGGAGCGTGCAAGAGAATTTGCGGTGATTGAAACATTAGACGGTGGTAAACCTATTAGAGAAAGCAGAGATATTGATGTGCCATTGGTAGCCAATCATTTCTTTTATTATGCAGGTTGGGCAGATAAACTGGCATATGCTTTTCCGAATCGTAACCCGAAACCTTTGGGTGTTGCCGGACAAATTATTCCGTGGAATTTTCCTTTGTTAATGGCTGCATGGAAAATTGCACCGGCATTGGCAACAGGAAATACAGTTGTGTTGAAACCCGCTGAAACCACGCCACTCACGGCTTTGAAGCTTGCTGAAATAATTCAGGAAAGTGATTTGCCACCCGGTGTTGTAAATATTATTACAGGTGCAGGTGCAACAGGGGCTGCAATAGTTAATCATCCTGACATTAATAAAATTGCTTTTACGGGAAGCACTGATGTAGGAAAGATTATTCAACGTGCTGTTGCCGGAACAGATAAAAAAGTTACGTTAGAATTAGGTGGAAAAGCTGCAAATATCATCTTTGAAGATGCACCGATAGATCAGGCTGTTGAAGGAATCATCAATGGAATTTATTTTAATCAGGGTCATGTTTGTTGTGCAGGTTCCAGATTGTTTGTGCAGGAATCTATTTACAAAGAAGTAATGCGTAAACTGAAAGACAGAATTGCAACATTGATTGTTGGTGACCCGATGGATAAGAATACAGATGTGGGTGCCATCAACTCCAAACAACAATTAGAAACCATTCATAAATATATCACCATCGGAAAAAAAGAAGGATTAGAAATTTTTGAAAGCAGTTGTACATTACCCAAAAAAGGTTTCTTCTGCAAACCCACATTGTTTACCAATGTGGCACAAAGCAGCCGTATTGCACAGGAAGAAATTTTCGGTCCTGTATTAGCTATTCAAACCTTTAGAACAGATGATGAAGTAATTGAAAAAGCCAATAATACACCTTATGGTTTAAGTGCAGGCGTATGGACTGATAAGGGTTCTAAGATTTTTAACTTAACAACCAAATTGAGAGCCGGTGTTATTTGGGCAAATACGTATAACAAGTTCGACCCAACCTCTCCTTTTGGCGGTTATAAAGAAAGTGGTTTTGGAAGAGAAGGCGGTTTGCAAGGATTGGGAACTTATTTGAATGTTTAATTTTTTTGTGTTACCAACAACAGAATTACTATTAAGCTGCTGTTGCGTCGCACACTTGTACGTTCAGTTCTTTGTTCAACAATCATTCGTTTTCATTAGTGTATTCGTGGCAATAAAAATTATCTTATGGCAACAACAATTTCAACAAGATTGGAAGTTTTAAAAACATACAAAATTTATATCGGCGGACAATTCCCTAGAACGGAAAGTGGCAGGTATTATAAAGCTACAAATGCTAAAGGTGATTTGCTTGCTAATGTTTGCTTAAGCAGCAGAAAAGATTTTCGTGATGCTGTAATTGCTGCCCGCAGTGCATTTGGAGGTTGGAGCGGAAGAGCAGCTTTTAATCGTGCACAAATACTGTATCGCATTGCCGAAATGTTAGAAGGAAGAAAAGCACAATTTTTGGATGAATTAATTAAGCAAGGTGCTTTATCTGCGAATGCAGAAAACGAAATCAATCTTTCAATCGATAGATTAATTTATTATGCAGGTTGGTGCGATAAATTTCAACAGGTATTCAGTTCAGTAAATCCGGTAGCTTCCTCTCATTTTAATTTTTCTGTCCCTGAACCAACGGGTGTTGTTGCTATTATAGCTCCGCAAGATTCATCATTGTTGGGTTTGGTTTCTGTAATTGCTCCTGTTATTGCCGGCGGAAACACCTGTATAGTGCTGGCTTCAGAAGAAAAGCCTTTATGTGCAGTTACATTTGCTGAAGTAATTAACAGCAGCGATGTTCCCGGTGGTGTGGTAAATATTTTAACAGGAAAGCCAAGCGAATTAGTAAAATATTTTGCAGACCATATGGATGTGAATGCAGTTGTGTATTGTGAAAAAAATGATGCAGATAAAAAATTAATTCAGGAGAAAGCAGCTTTGAATGTAAAACGCGTTCTATTCTGGGATAAGATTAACTGGAACAGTGATGAAGCGGAAACTCCTTATCTAATAACAGATTTACAGGAAGTTAAAACAACATGGCATCCTATCGAAAATATTGGTGGTGCAAAAGCAGGTTATTAAAATTGATAATAAATAATTAATAATTAAAATTGAAGCTCATCTTAATGATATGCTTATCACTGCTTGCGAAAATTTCTTTTGCAAGTAGTGATACGATTATTATCCATAAAGATCCGCGGTTAGATTTATTGTCTGCAAAACAGGCATTGTTAAATAAACGTGCTTCAATGATAACGAGTGCAGGAATGTATAAAGGTTTCAGGCTGCAGGTGATAAGCACCAACAGCAGAGATGAAGCCATAAGAATTAAAACAGATTTGCTTGTAAAGTTCCCCGACCAAAAAGTATATCTCACTTTTCAATCGCCCAGTTTTAAGGTACGTATCGGTAATTTTTTAAAGAAAGATGATGCCGAAAATTTCAGAAATATACTCAGTAAATATTATCCATCAGGAGTATATGTTGTAGCAGATGCTATCGAATATTCACCTAAAGAAGAGGAAGAATCCCCCAACCCCTAAAGGGGCTTACATTTGCAATAAAATAGCATTTTTGCATGAGTAATGTTTTATACACAAACTCCCGTTTAGGAGATACGGGATTGCAGCACGCAATAAAAGAACTGGCTAAAAAATATTCAGAAGAGTTTATTAATGTTCGTCATCATTTACATGCACATCCCGAATTAAGTTATAAAGAGTTTGAAACATCCAAATTTGTTCATCAAAAATTAGCTGAGTTTAATATTCCTTTTGAAGTAAAAGCAACAACAGGTGTTATAGGTTTAATAAAAGGGAAAAACCCTGAAAGCCGTGTTATTGCATTACGTGCAGATATGGATGCATTACCTATTAGAGAAGAAAATAATGTTGATTATAAATCTAAAAATGATGGTGTAATGCATGCTTGCGGTCATGATGTACATACCACCATTTTATTAGGTGCAGCCAAAATTCTGAATGAGTTAAAAGCAGAGTGGGAAGGAACTATTAAATTAATCTTTCAACCCGGTGAAGAAAAAAATCCCGGCGGTGCGAGTTTATTAATCAAAGAAAATGTGTTAGAGAACCCAAAGCCACAAGGCATATTCGGTTTGCATGTGCATCCGGGCTTAGACTTTGGTAAACTGAGTTTCAGAAAAGGAAGAGTTATGGCAAGTGCCGATGAAATTTATATAACCATCAGAGGTAAAGGTGGTCACGCAGCAACACCGCATCTTACAGCCGATACGGTTTTAATAGCATCGCATTTAATTGTGGCTTTACAACAGGTTATTTCAAGAAACAGAAACCCGCAAACACCTTCTGTATTAAGTATTTGTTCTATTCAGGGCGGACATACAACCAATGTTATTCCCAGTGAAGTAAAGTTGATGGGAACCTTCAGAGCAATGGATGAAGAATGGCGTTATAAAGCACATGATATTATCAAGAAATTAGCCGTTGAATTGGTAGAAAGTATGGGTGCTGAAATTGATTTGCATATTGATGTTGGCTATCCTACAGTGGATAATGATACAACACTTACTGATAAAGCATGGCAGTTAGCCAATGAGTTTGTAGGTAAAGAAAATGTTGAAGAAACAGAAGTAAGAATGGGTGCTGAAGATTTTGGTTACTATACACAACAGATACCCGGTTGCTTTTACAGGTTAGGTGTAAAAAATGAAGCAGCAGGAATTATTCATAATGTACACACACCAAAGTTTAATATTGATGAACGGGCTATTGAAATCGGCATAGGTATGATGGCATGGTTGGGAGTAAAAGGGTAGGAAATTCCCACTTATTTTTTATCTTGTATTTTGCACCACTCTTTTGATACTGCACAAGAGTGCGACGCTTGCCTATCGGCAGGCAGGCAACAGCAGCTCAATTAATAAATGCAGTTGGTTACCAAAAATCAATTCATGGAAAAAAAAGAACTGAGAAAAGAACAAGCCTTAGAATATCATGCACAGGGCAGGCCCGGCAAGATTGAAGTTATTCCTACCAAAGAAGCTAAAACACAAAGAGATTTATCGTTGGCATATAGTCCCGGCGTTGCAGAGCCTTGTAAGGAAATTGCGAAAAACCCTGATGATGTTTATAAATACACAGCTAAAGGGAATTTAGTAGCGGTAATAAGCAATGGTACTGCGGTTTTAGGTTTGGGAAATATTGGCCCCGAAGCAGGTAAACCTGTAATGGAAGGAAAAGGAGTGTTGTTTAAAATTTTTGCAGATATTGATGTTTTTGATATTGAGATAAATGAAACAGACCCTGAAAAATTTGTACAGATAGTTAAAGCATTAGAGCCAACATTCGGCGGTATTAATTTAGAAGATATTAAAGCACCCGAATGTTTTTATATAGAACAGGAATTGAAGAAGCAGATGAAAATTCCTGTAATGCACGATGACCAACATGGTACAGCCATTATTAGCGGGGCAGCTTTGCTAAATGCATTAGAACTTCAAAAGAAAAAAATTGAAAAAGCAAAGTTTGTAATTAACGGAGCAGGAGCTGCTGCTATGGCTTGCTGTCAACTCTATATTTCTTTAGGAGCTAAGTATGAAAATTTTATATTATTCGATAAAGATGGTGTATTACATGAAGAAAGAAAAGATTTAGATGCAATAAAGTTGAAGTTTGCAGTAAAAAAAGCAGATCTAACATTAGAAAAAGCCATAAAAGATGCTGATGTTTTTGTGGGTTTAAGTGTGGGTAATGTAGTAACGCAGGACATGGTTAAAAGCATGGCAAAAAATCCGATTGTTTTTGCCATGGCCAATCCAGACCCTGAAATTACTTATGAAGATGCAACGGCTGCCAGAAAAGATATTATTATGGCTACGGGCAGAAGCGATTATCCTAATATGGTGAATAATGTATTAGGGTTTCCATACATATTTCGCGGGGCATTAGATGTTCGTGCAACACAGATTAATGAACCGATGAAACTGGCTGCTGTAAAAGCTTTGGCAGAATTGGCAAAAAGCCCTGTTCCTGATATTGTAAACATGGCTTACAATAAACAAACAATCACTTTCGGGCCTGAATATATTATTCCAAAACCTGTTGACCCACGTTTGTTGGCAACAGTTGCACCCGCAGTAGCAAAAGCAGCTATTGAAAGTGGTGTTGCACAAAAGACAATTCCTAATTGGGAAACTTATATCGTTTCATTAAACAAACGTTTGGGCTTAGATAACCAATTACTTCGCATTTTAGGTAATAAAGCAAAACGTGACCCTAAACGATTGGTATTTGCAGAAGCGGATAATCAGAAAATTTTGAAAGCTGCCAGCATTATTTATGATGAAGGTTTGGCTTATCCTATTTTATTGGGAGAAGAATCTAAGATTAAAAAAATTGCTGCTGAAAATAATATTGATATTAGTGAACTGCCCATCATCAATCCGCACTTAGATGAGTACGAAGATAAAAGGCAGGAATACGGCGAATTGTTCTTTAAGAAAAGGCAACGTAAAGGCTTTAACCAATACGAAAGCTTTAAGGCAATGAAAGAAAGAAACCACTTTGGTTGTATGATGGTCGAAACAGGCGATGCTGATGCCATGATTAGTGGTTTAACAAGAAACTATGCAGATGCTATAAGACCTGCATTGCAGATTATAGGAACAGAGGAAGGTGTTAAGAAAATTGCTGGTATGTATTTATTGCTTACTAAACGTGGCCCTTTATTTCTTGCAGATACAACAGTAAACTTCAATCCAACGGCAGAAGAATTAGCAGATATTGCTTTAATGGTTGCCAAAGAAGTACGCAACTTTAATATCATTCCACGCATTGCTATGTTAAGTTACAGCAATTTCGGAAGCAGTGATTCCGCTGAAGCAAAATTAGTTGCTAAAGCTGTTCAGATTTTGAAACAAAAAAATCCATCATTAATTGTTGATGGTGAAATGCAGGCCAGCCTTGCTTTTAATAAAGAAATTTTAAAAGATAATTATCCTTTCAGTGAATTAGCAGATGAAAATGTAAACGTGCTCATCTTTCCTACGTTAACGGCAGGTAATGTGGCTTATAATTTATTAAAAGAATTAGGCGGAGCCGATGCCATCGGCCCTATTTTATTAGGCATTAAAAAACCTGTACATGTATTACAGTTGGGAAGCACTGTTCGTAATATTGTAAACATGGCTATTATTGCAGTAGTTGATGCACAATTAAAATGTAAACAGGATACTGAGAACGAAGTGCAGCGAAGCAAGTGGTGGAAACGATTGAAGAAAAAAGCCAAATAGTTGTTTGTTATTGATGCAAGCCGTTGCATGAAAAACTGAACGTTGCAATGTGCGATACTTCGGCTTCGCTCAGTACAGGCTATACAGGCGATGCCATGAAAAGCAATAGCCGGAAACAAAAAATAATTTATAAAAATATTTAATGTCTCTATTCACACATTTCGGGGCTTATTTAATTATGCTGAAAGGCATGTTTACCAAGCCTGAAAATTTTAAAATGTACTGGAAGGAACTGATGCATCAGTGCGTTGAAATTGGTGTGGGGGCAGCACCGATTGTTATTATCATTTCATTATTTCTGGGTGCGGTAACAACGGTACAAACTGCTTATCAGTTGGTAAGCCCGTTAGTACCTGCAAGTACGATTGCACAGATTGTGAGAGACAGTATGATATTAGAATTGTCTCCAACGGTTGTAAGCATTGTATTAGCGGGTGTGGTGGGTAGTAAAATCGCAAGCGAGTTAGGTAATATGCGTATCAGCGAACAGATAGATGCTTTGGAAATAATGGGCATTAACACCAAGAGTTATTTAATAATGCCAAAGATTCTGGGTTCATTAATTGTGATACCTTGTTTAATAGTTATATCGGCAGTGTTAGGTATTTGGGGCGGAAGAATAGCAGGCAGTATGACGGGCATTTTAGCAACAGATATTTATGATATTGGTTTACGGCAAAACCTTAACCTGTACAATATAACATTTGCATTATATAAAGCTTACACATTTGCATTTATCGTCAGCAGTATTCCTGCTTATTACGGTTATCATGTAAAAGGCGGAGCATTAGAAATTGGTAGAGCCAGCACCAGTGCAGTGGTAGTAAGTTGTATTCTTATTTTGTTTGCAGATTATGCCTTAGCAGCGTTGCTATTGTAGGTTTTTTCTTTATGTACTTAGCAGCACTGCTACTATTAAGCTGCTGTTGCCTGCCTGTCCGGTAGGCAGGCGTCGCACACTTCAACGTTCTGTACGCTGAGCAACTTTTTACTTTTTCATATATAACCATTTTAGATTAAGCATAGCTGGTACTGCAAACAGTCAACTATGCTGCGAGCTAACAAAACTATGTTTCAGGTATTGTCGAAAGAAGAGCATTTCAGCAATACGGGTTATTTGAAAAATTAAAGTTTGCACAAAAGCATTACAGAAGCCGGTTACATTCTTTTGGAATACCTTTTTTAGCAGAAGTTTCTCAGATTACTCATATTCAATTAAGAAACCTTCGATAGAAGTTTTGATATTTATCTTTTAGCTATACTTAAATGTTTAATTACATCAATAAACCTGTCCACATCTTCGCAAGTATTATAAAAAGCAAGAGATGGACGAACCGTTGTTTCTACACCAAGCCTGCGTAAAATCGGTTGTGCACAATGATGACCTGTTCTAACAGCAATACCTTCTTTATTTAATGCTTGTCCTACTTCATCATTGGTATATCCTTTTAAGGTAAATGAAAGTACACTTGCCTTATGTTTGGCTGTTCCTATAAGCTTCACACCATTGATAGGGCGTAAAAGATTGGTTGCATATTCCAATAAGGCATGTTCATACCGCCCTATTACTTCCATACCAATTTTGCTTATATAATCAATGGCAGCACCTAAACCTACTGCATCTGCAATATTACCGGTACCTGCTTCAAAGCGATTAGGTGCATTATGATATTTGATATGTTCAAACGTAACATCCTGTATCATATTCCCCCCGCCTTGCCATGGTTCTGTTGCGTTCAGAATTTCTTCTTTTCCGTAAAGTACCCCGATACCTGTTGGTCCAAATACTTTATGTCCCGAAAAAACAAAGAAATCTGCATCAATTGCCTGAACATTTACTGTCATGTGCGAAACAGATTGTGCCCCGTCTATTAAGGCTTTTGCACCAACAGAATGTGCCATTGCTACGATTTGTTGCACCGGTGTGATTGTACCAAGTGCATTGGAAACTTGTGTAACGGCAACCAACTTCGTTTTTGGTGAAAGTAATTTTGCATATTCATCTAACAGCAACTCGCCATCATCATTTACAGGAATAATTTTCAATACCAATCCCTTTTGATCTGCCAATCTTTTCCAGGGCACAATATTGGCGTGATGTTCTAAGTTGCTTACAATAATTTCATCGCCTGTTTGCAAATGTTGATTACCCCAACTTTGTGCTACCAAATTAATGGCTTCGGTTGCACCACGAACAAAAATAATTTCGTTAACGGACTTGGCACCTAAGAATGCCCTTACCTTTTCACGGGCACTCTCATAAACATCTGTTGCACGCCCTGCCAATTCGTGTGCAGCTCTGTGAATATTAGAGTTTTCATGTTCATAAAAATAGGAAAGCCTATTTATAACAGATTGCGGTTTTTGCGTAGTGGCGGCATTATCAAACCAAACCAATCGTTTACCATTTACCTGTTCATTAAGAATCGGGAAATCTTTTTGAACCAACTCACCTAAGTTACCAAATGATGAGTATTCTATTTTTTGTTTGTATGCACTGTTTTCTAAAAAATAGAACCCATTAGGATTAGACACCTCTGCGAATGATGGAAGCTGTGGTTTACTTTCTGTAATTTTTATTTGTGAAAGTAGTTTATCCACGTCTAATAAATGAGAAAATTCGTTCAATAATAACAAGTTGAAATCTGAATCGGGTTGATTGGTATTGTGAGCAGATGATTTTCCGTTTCCACCTATATTTTCGTCATGGAAGCTTGTTTCAGGATTTTCAGTATTGAATTTATTTCCTTGCGAAAGATAAGAAGGAGAAACACCACTACCGGCTACTGAATTAGGTATTCCACTTGTATAATGCTTATTACTATCCGGAGATAAGTTGTGAGTAGTTGTGTCTAAGTTTGAACCTGCAACGGGCGAAACAGATAATGCTGAACCACCAAAACCACCCAAAGAAGATGGAGTTGTAGCCCCCAAAGAAGGCTTTTCTATTGAATTTGGAATTGATGAAGCATTAAATATTCCTAAAAACTGCTCAGCTATGCCTTGTGCTTTTGGATGCTGAGTAGGATCAAGTGAAAACTCTTTTGGAACATCTTCGGGCAATGCTTTAAAAAACTGATTAGCTATATTTTGTAAAACAGTTATATCTGTAAAATCAGGTCTATCATTAATATTTGTATTCATGGTAGTTGGTTAAATCTACATCTTCCAAAACAGCAATGGCATCATCTACCAATACTGCCAATGAACAGTAGAGTGAAACTAAATAGGAAGCAATTGCACGATCGTTGATACCTGCAAAACGTACTGATAAACCCGGTGAGTATTCACCTTGTAATCCCGGTTGGAAAAGACCAACTACACCTTGACGACTTTCTCCGGTACGAAGTAGAATAATTTTAGACTTACCATTTTCAATAGGTAATTTATCTGATGGGATTAGCGGAATACCTCTCCATGTAATAAATTGTGAACCAAACAATGAAACTGTTGGTGGCGGAACACCTCTGCGGGTACATTCACGCCCGAATGCAGCAATAGCTTCAGGGTGAAGCAAGAAAAAGCCCGGTTCTTTCCAAACCTTTGCAATCAAAGCATCAAAGTCATCCGGTGTAGGTGGGCCTAAGCGTGGTTTAATGATTTGTGAAGGAGCAACACTATGTAACAAACCATAATCTTTATTATTAATCAGCTCGCTCTCCTGGCGTTCTTTAATGGTTTCTACTGCTAATCTGATTTGTTCTGTAATTTGATTGTAAGGTTTGCTGTACAAGTCAGACACACGGGTATGAATATCTACAATGGTCTGTACCGCTGCCAAATTATACTCACGGGGATTCTCAATGTAATCTACAAATGTTTGTGGTAGTATTTTTTCATCTCTTGATGAGCAATCCACTTCAATCTTGGTTGCATCTTTTACTTTATTCAAACGATATACACCGGATTCTACAGGTACCCAACTCAAAAGCTTAGTAAGCCAACGAGGTGTAATCGTTACCATTTGCGGAGCGGTACGGGTTGCAATAGCCAGTTGCCTTGCAGCCACATCCCCTAAAGATGTCTGTTGTTTTAATTTGTCTGACATTGTTTTAATTTTTTAATTATTTAAGTAAAATCTCTGCTAATCGGTAGTCCGTTGTATTGTTATTATTGCTGTGTTTCGTGACATTTGAACTCAATTCAAATATACTGATGTGTTGATTGTAATTCAAATCTTGAATCTGATTTACATGAGATTATAGCCAACAGACATATAGGAAAGTATGAACTTAGATTTTTTTTATAAAACTGCTGCTTTTTATACTTAAGCAACTTTATCATACCCCATAGTTTTTTCCACAAAGCACTCAAGGTACAATACGCAAAGCACACAAGTCTTAGTGAATCTTGTGTCATCATAGAGACTTTGTGTTAAAAAATTAATAAGCAGCTTTTAATTTAGCAATGGTATCAACAGGGTTTTCACTTTTAAAAACAGTATTGCCTGCTACTAAAACATTAGCACCGGTATGTAATAATGCAGCAGCATTTTCTAAAGTAACGCCGCCATCAATTTCAATTAACGTTTTAGAGTTAATTTGATGAATCATTTTTTTCAGGCTTCTTATTTTATCAATGGTATTAGGTATAAATTTTTGTCCGCCAAAACCCGGGTTAACACTCATCAGCAAAACAATATCAACATCAGCTAAAATATCTTCTAATAAACTAACAGGTGTATGAGGGTTTAAAGCCACGCCGGCCTTTAAACCTAAGTTTTTTATCTGTTCAATATTTCTGTGTAAATGATTGCAAACTTCGTAGTGAACGGTTATATGGTCAGCCCCGGCATTTTTAAAATCAACAATATATTTTTCAGGCTCAACAATCATCAAATGCACATCCAACGGTTTTTTTGTAGCAGTACGAATATGTTCAATTACAGGTAAACCAAAACTTATATTCGGTACAAATCTTCCATCCATAACATCTAAATGCAACCAGTCTGCACTGCTGGCGTTCAGCATATCACATTCTTCTTTCAGCTTTAAAAAATTACTTGCTAATAATGATGGGGCGATAATTGACATGCTTAAATGTTCAAAGGGTTAATGTTTAAAGTTGAGAGTTCATTAATATATTGAAACAAAAGTAACATCAAACCTTTAAACCTTAAACTTTTAAACGAAGGTTACTTTAACCGTTGTAATGCAGCTTTAGCTTCCTGCATGTTTTCATCAAGCTTTAATGCAATTTCATAATTACTTACAGCTTCTGTTTTATTGTTTAAAGCCTCATTGCATTTAGCTACCCAATAATAACCATCGGCATAAGTGTTGTTTATAGTAATGCACATTTTAAAAGCTTTTAATGCTTCTTCTTTATTGCCGGCATCAAAAAGAATAAAGCCTTTTTCTAAATAAGCTTCAGGGTAATTAAAGTTGTTTGTAATGCAATAATCAAAAAACCTAAGGGCTTTTTGTTTATCATTCGTTCTTGAAAAAAACACACCTTTAATAAAATAACAATGGGCATTGTATGCTCTGCCTAAACGCATATTTAATAAATAATCTGTTAGCTCTAAGGCGGTGCTGTTTTTTGTTTCAGCATACAAATTGGCTAAACTTAAAACAGCATCGGGAGCAGGGTAAATTTTAGTAGCTCTTCCAAAAGATTTTATCGCATTAAGGGTATCTTTTGCACTGCTGCATAATTGCCCACGCCTGAACCAGAAAGCATAGTTTAAACTATCTTTTTTTATGAGTGTATCAACTTCACTTATGGCAGTTTTATAATCATTCAAGCTGTCAAGCATATCAATCAGCTTAAGGTGTAAGCCAATACTGTCGGGCTTTTGAGCAATTTTTGCTTTTAAATCTGTTACAGCAGCTTCATGCACTGCATTTCTTTTCTTATCAGCTTTTTTATTATTACAGGAAATAAATGCAAATGCTGCTACAATAATGAATGCGTTTCTTTTCATATTGCAAACTTAACTTTCCTTAGAGTTTTATGCTACTTAGCGTTTAATCAATAATTACATTTGCTGAATATTAACAAAACACATGAGGAATTTTTTTTCGGTACTATCTTTTCTGGTAGTTGTAGTTGTTTATAGCTCTTTTGTTGCTAAATATTCATTGTATATTAAGCCAACCATGAGACCCTAAGGCTGAATACCTTGGGGTAAGATTTCGGACACTAATTGCAAGAGAAATTTACTATGTAAAACACCATATCTGATAAAATCGATAATTTTTATAAATAGTTGGTACATTTATATACACTAAATACTTAAAAGATAACCATGGGAAAGATAATTATACTAACTGTATTAATAATTGCTGGTATTACTGTTAATGCCCAAAACGCTCCGGCTGCACAAGTTCCTGCCGCAAATCCCAATCAGGCTGAAATTTCATTTGAGAAAAATATACATGATTTTGGTACTATAAAATGGAATGGCAATGGTGTATATGAATTTAGATTTAAAAATACCGGCAAAGAACCTTTGATTATTTCTAACGCACAAGGTTCTTGCGGGTGTGTGGTACCCACTTGGCCTAAGGAGCCTATAAAACCTGGGGGAGAATCGTTAATAAAAGTTAGTTATGATACTAAGAAGGCAGGCTCATTTCAAAAAACTGTTGTCATTACTTCTAACGCCAAAACCAACCCTCAAATAATTACTGTTAAAGGTGTAGTAGAAAGTCAATCTAAGCAGCCGGGAATGCCCGCCAATAAATAAGAATTAAGTAGATAATTTATTTGCGGTTAAAAGGAAGAATGCGATTAACAGCAGTATTAAGATTATAAGTTAATAGCAGCTTAATTGTTCTTAATTATTAATGTTGCCCGCCCGCATGCTTCTACACCATAAGTGTTCGAAACACCAATGTCAAGTTCAATAAATAGGTTGCTTTGCTTACGTAACCTCAGCATAATTCGACAATACCTTTGATGCTTTCCCGATGTTTACAAAAGATGGCAAAAAAATAATTTTTGCATCTAACAGAAATAACGGCGGCACACACGATACCAATTTATTTATTGCAGATTGGGTGGAATAAATGTGAGTTGATATATTCATCTAAACATTATCTTCGTTGTAATATCGTTCTGATACCTCTGAACAACTCCCCCTTTCCCCTGTTATTATTTAATTTATAACCGAAAATCAAGCTTATGTATCAAGGCATTTTAGCAGTGCACAGTCTATTACGATGGGTAATTTTATTTTTATTCATAATCAATATTGCAAACAGTTTGGTTGAGGCAGATATGCCTTATACTAAAAAAGATAAAAGCTGGAATTTGCGTTTGTTAATTGTGGTACATCTTAATTTATTGACAGGATTATATCAATACTTTTTTGGCCCTAAGGGTTTTATATATTTTACAGATAAAGTAAACTACCCAGATATAGGTTATGTAATGAAAACCCCTGAATTACGCTTCTGGGCCGTTGAACATATTTTGGGAATGATTATAGCTGTAGTAATTATTACTCTAACCAGAAGAATTGCAAAGAATGATAATCTTGAACCCGGCCCCAAGAATAAGAAATTGGCAATTATGTACACTGTTGCATTGGTAATTATCTTAGCTTGTATTCCTTGGCCATTCAGAATTAGCGGGGCAGAATGGTTTAGAGGTGTAGGATTATAAAAAAGTATCTATAATGTATCCATAAAAAAGTCGATTGCTATAAACAATCGACTTTTTATTATTATTTCTCAATTAATTAACTGCCTCTTGAACCGCCGGTTTTAATTGGTTTTTTTGTTGCACCAACAGCTTTACCGCTATTAGGTTTTACTATAAATTTAGAACCCTGTGCATTGTTATGGCCTTTATTGCCACCCTTGCTGTTGTTTTTGTTGTTTACAGGTAAAGACATAAAAAAGATTTTAGTAAATATAATTGTTTATTTTCTTACAAAAACTTCTCAAAACAAACACTGTTTTCTATGCCGATATACTGACCATAATTAGCTGTTACAGTATACCCGTTTTTCTCATACAATGCAATGGCTTCAGGCTGGCGTTTACCCGTTTCTAAAACACATTTTGTGTACCCTGATTCTTTTGCCCATGTTTCTAATGCTTTAAGAACCATACTTGCCAAACCTTTTCCTCTGTATTCAGGTAAAGTAAACATTCGTTTTACTTCCATCGATTGTTCATCAAAAGCTTTAATTGCACCGCAGGCAACAGGCTTCTCACCTTCATAGACTACAATCACATTTTTTATAGAAACTATTTTATTGAATTGGGCATAAAACACATGGTCATCGCCATCTCTTTCTGCAAGTTCTTTATCTAACCATCCAACTAAGTAAATAAAATCCCTGTTCGATGAATCTGTTCTTAGAATTTCCATTGTTTCTTTTCTTTAAAAATAATCATTCAACATAAAGCAGGCGTATATTTTGGACTGCTTTTTTTCATTGCTTATATTCACGCTCTATACAAAAACTTATGAGAAAAATATTTGCATTAGTTGTAATCTCTATCATTACAATATCGTCATTTGCCCAAACTTTACAAAGCCCCGAACAATTTTTAGGCTATAAAATAGGCACTAATTATACAAGGCATTATAAAATTGTAGAATACGTAAAAGCTGTTGCCGCTGCTAAACAGGATATGGTTAAAGTTGAGCAATATGGTATAACCAATGAGGGAAGAGAATTAATGCTGGCTTACGTTGCTACTCCTGAAAATTTAAAAAGGTTGGAAGACGTACGTAAGAATAATTTGAGTTTATTGAAAGATAAAAATGCTTCAGTAAATAATCCTGCTATTGTGTGGTTAAGTTATAATGTGCATGGCAACGAACCCAGCAGCAGCGAAGCAGCTATGCAAACTTTATATGCATTAGTAAACCCTGCCAATACACAAACAAAAGAATGGTTGAAAAACGTTGTGGTAATTATTGACCCTTGTATTAATCCTGATGGTAGAGATAGATACGTGAATTGGTTTAACAGCATGAAAGGAAAAGAGTATAATGTTGACCCGCAAAGCCGTGAACACAGAGAGCCTTGGCCGGGCGGTAGAAGCAACCATTATAATTTTGATTTAAACAGAGACTGGGCATGGCAAACACAAATTGAATCTCAACAAAGAATAAAAAAATATAATGAGTGGATGCCTCAGATTCATGTTGATTTTCACGAACAGGGTTATAACAACCCATATTATTTTGCTCCTGCTGCAGAACCTTTTCATGAAGTAATTACACAATGGCAAAGAGATTTTCAAACACAGATCGGGAAAAATAATGCTAAGTATTTTGATGAAAATGCATGGCTTTATTTCACTAAAGAAAATTTTGATTTGTTTTATCCTTCATATGGTGATACTTATCCTATTTATAACGGAGCGATTGGCATGACGTACGAGCAAGGCGGCCACAGTGCAGGCGGGCTGGGCGTTATAACGGGTAATGGAGATACGTTGACATTAGTTGACAGAGTAACGCATCACTACACAACGGGTTTATCAACCATTGAAACAGCATCAAAAAATGCACAGAAATTAGTAGATGAATTCAGAAAGTTTTTTGATGACAGTCGCAACGCAAAAAATGCTGAATACAAAACTTATGTGGTAACAGATGACGACGAAAGTAAAATAAACGCAGTAAAAACTTTGTTAGATAAAAACGCCATTGAATACGGAACTGTTATAAATAATAAAGTAAAAGGCTATAATTATTTTTCTTTAAAGGAAGAAGAAGTGAGTTTAAAAAAATATACATTGGCTGTTTCAATGTATCAACCTAAAAGCACCTTAGTAAAGGTTTTGTTTGAACAGAACAGTAAATTAAACGATAGTGCTACATATGATATTACTGCCTGGTCGCTACCTTATAACTACGGTGTTGAAGGCATAGCAGTAAAAGAAAAGTTAGATATAAAACCCTTGTCGGTACAATCCCTTGCTGTTAAAGCTATCACACCTGCTTATGGTTATTTATTTCCTTATACTTCTTTAAACAGTGCAAAATTATTGGCGTATTTATTAAAGAGCGGTGTTAAAGTAAGGCAGGCAACAAAACCATTTACCAGCAATGGAAAATTGTTTGAGAGAGGAACATTAATTATTATTAAAACAAGCAATACAAATGTTGATTTAGTAACTGTATTAAATAATGCGGTGCAAAAATTTAAAGTACAACCTGATATTGTGTTATCAGGTTTTGTAGAGAAAGGAGCAGACTTTGGAAGCAGAGAAGTTGTAAATATTGCTATACCAAAAGTGGCAATGATAACAGGAGAGCAGGTTTCATCAACAGATGCGGGAGAGATTTGGAATTTCTTTGAGCAAACTTTAGATTATCCTGTAACATTAATTAATGCAGCAGATTTAGGGAGAACTAATATTAAGAATTATAATGTTTTGATTTTGCCTGACGGAAATTACAGAGTGTTGAATGATAAACCTGTGTTAGATAAACTGAAAGATTTTGTAAGCAGCGGCGGAAAAATTATTGCTCTGCAGAATGCAGTATCCATTTTAGCTAAGAAAGATTTAGGTTTAAGAGCGAGAGACAGTAAAGATGATAATGATAAAGGTGATTATGGTGCATTAAAAAAATATGGTGATAGAGACAGAGAATCTTTAACCAACAGTACGCCCGGTGCTATTTATAAAGTTGATTTAGACAATACACATCCTTTAGCTTATGGTTATCCTGATTTTTATTATACACTGAAACAGGATGATAACACTTATGACTTTTTGAAAGAAGGTTGGAACGTAGGCGTATTAAAAAAGAACAATTATATAGCCGGCTTTGCAGGTTATAAAGCTAAGAACCGATTAAAAGATGCGTTGATTTTTGGTGTGGAAGAAATGGGTAACGGGCAAATTGTTTACATGGCAGATAACCCGCTGTTTCGTTTGTTTTGGGAGAATGGGAAATTGCTGTTTTGTAATGCAGTGTTTTTAGTGGGGGAGTAAGAATTGTTTTATTTTTATAAACAAGGATATGAATTTAAAAGATTTAGAAAAGAAAATAAAAGAAATAGGTATATCATCTCATTCTTACTCTTTAGATGGAGGCTTGCCTAATGAAGCATATTCTATAAATCAAAATGAATTTCAATGGGAAGTTTATTACAGTGAACGCGGAAGAAAAAGGGGGTTAAGAATATTTAATGATGAAGGATTGGCTTGTGATTATTTTTTTCACTTAATCGCTGCAGACCCTACAACTAAAAAATAGCCAATAAACTCTTATGCTTTCATAAGCCATTTTTCTTTGCCATCCTGTCAGCATTACAGTTTTGGTATTTTATTTGAAAATTTGTCGCCATACTTGTTGCAGTATACGAGTGCGACGCAACGGCAGTATCATTATTAATTTAAAGCTTGTAACAAAATAAAAAACTATGCAAAAAGGGCAAATCAGAGTTAGTACAGAAAACATTTTTCCCATTATTAAAAAGTTCTTGTACAGTGAACATGACATTTTTTTGCGTGAATTAGTAAGCAACGCTACCGATGCTACCCAAAAGCTGAAAACATTGTCTTCTATCGGCGAAGCCAAAGGTGAATTGGGCGATTTAAGAATTGATGTAAGCTTAAACGCTAAAGAAAAAACCTTAACCATTGAAGACCGTGGTGTGGGTATGACGAAAGAAGAGGTTGACAAATATTTGAATCAGGTGGCTTTTAGCGGTGCTGAAGAGTTTTTAAACAAGTATAAAGATGCCAATATTATCGGGCATTTTGGTTTGGGCTTTTACAGTGCTTTTATGGTGGCTGAAAAAGTAGAAGTATTAACACAAAGCTATAATGCAGATGCAGCGACGGTTTACTGGAGTTGCGATGGCAGCCCTGAATTTGAATTGTATGAAGTAGAGAAGAAACAACGCGGTACAAAAATTATTCTGCATATTAATGAAGACAGTAAAGAATTTTTAGAAGCGGGCAGAATAAAAGCAGTATTGGAAAAGTTCTGTAAGTTTTTACCGATACCGATTTACTTTACTGATGTTGCAGAAGAAAAGAAAAAAGAGGAAGAAGAAAAATCAATCAATAATACCAATCCTATCTGGGTTAAAAAACCAAGTGAATTAACCAAAGAAGATTACGAGAAATTTTACCGAGAATTATATCCGTTCAGCGAAACACCTCTGTTCTGGATTCACTTAAATGTTGATTATCCGTTCAACTTAACAGGAATTTTATACTTCCCGAAAATTAAGCAGAGCTATGAAATTCAGAAAGATAAAATTCAGTTATACAGCAATCAGGTTTTTGTAACAGATGAAGTGAAAGATATTGTTCCTGAATTTTTAATGTTGCTGCATGGTGTAATTGATAGTCCGGATATTCCGTTGAATGTTAGCAGAAGCTATTTACAGGGCGATCCGAATGTGAAGAAAATTAATAATCACATTACTAAAAAAGTAGCAGATAAATTAGAAGAAATCTTTCGTAATGAAAGAGCTGAGTTTGAGAATAAATGGGAGAGCCTTGGCTTATTTGTGAAGTACGGAATGATGACGGATGACAAGTTTTTGGAAAAGGCTAATAAGTTTTTAGTAATGGAAGATGCTGCTAAAAAAGAAACTATTACCATTACTAAAGAAGATGGAACAACAGAAGAAAAAGCTGTAGCAAAGTTTTATACATTAGAAGAATATAAAACTGCTACTGAAAGTTTACAGAAAAATAAAGATGGTAAGCAGGTTATTATTTACACTACCAATCCTGTTCAGCAGGATGCCTATATTCAGGCAGCACAAGCAAAAGGATATATTGTTGTTAAGATGGAAACCTTAGTAGATGCAGCTTTCATTAATAATATGGAGATGAAATGGGAGAATGCTTCTTTCGTTCGTGTTGATGCAGATATAGTTGATAATTTAATTGATAAACAGGAAAGCAGCGAAAGCGTTTTAAGCAAAAGCGAAAGCGAAGAACTGAAGAAATTATTTGAATTCCCTGCAGCTGATTTACACATTACTGTTGAAGTAAAAGGTTTAAGTAAAGAAGCTGCACCGGTAGTAGCAACAAGACCGGAGTTTATGCGTAGAATGAAGGATATGGGTGCTGCCGGTGGCGGTATGATGGCTTTTTATGCAAACATGCCCGATGAAGTAACATTAACCGTTAATGGAAACCATAGCATCTATCAAACTTTATTAAAAGAAGCAGATGTTGAAAAGAAAGAAAAACAAATAAGAAATCTGGCTGATTTAGCACTACTTTCTCAAGGTTTGTTGAAAGGTGCCGATTTAACCAACTTCATTAACAGAAGTGTTTCTTTAATGCAGGAAGAAAAGAAGACGGTAGTCGCTTAGATAATTTTTTTAATGATGTAAAGCCTCACTTTTTGTGGGGCTTACAACCCGTTAGACTCGAGAAAATATTTAATTTGTTTAGTTTGTATACCGTAGTTAAAGCTTTGTGTATTAATAATTCCGGCAAAATTTACAGAAACAATGTTTCCTTTTTCATCAAATACAGGAGAGCCGCTGGAACCAGGCATGGTAGGTATTGTATACATCAACTTATAGGCATCATTGTTTTGGCTTACTTTACCTTCTGTTAATTGGGCTTGTAATCCCTGTGTTGTTTCAGCTAATTCACTACCTCTGTTATATCCTATTAAAATTAATCTTTCACTCATTGTTGATGGGATATTTTGTTTTATTCTTTTGAGGCTCAATAAGTGGATACTGGTATCTGGTAAATTCTTTGTTTTCGTTTGAAGTATTGCTAAATCAACTGGCTCAAAGTCGCTTATGGCAATAGTATTGCATAAAATTGATTCAGAACTATTAGTTCCTGATGAACCCTGGAGATAGGCTTTAAGCGACAATGTTATTTTCTGCACACTTATGTTGCTATTAATTTTAATATTTTCAAGAGCTGCTGAATCGATTGTTGTTTTTTCGTATTCCCCATCTTCTTCTAAAAAACTCTCAAGTGTTGCAATTTTTTCTTTCAAATCTGTTATAGCAACCAAATTATTAGCTGAGTCTTTATTTAATACAGCTAATAAAGAATCATTGTGTTTTTTAGATTGTAGTAGCGAATCTTTAAAATGAGCATTATTTATACTACCGGAGAGTTCTTTAATAACTGCTTCTTTAATAGCATATAAATCTTCTTTTGCGGGTACAAAACCTGCAACATGTCTATTGGTAAGTATCTTGCCGTCTTTGCTTATAAAAAAACCGGTACCCTCTATATATTCAGCTGCTCTTACTGCTTTCAAGCTATCTTCGGTTAATCCATCTACATAGGTAAAGTCATCAATTGATTCAAAATGATTGAAAAAGAAGACTTTGTCGCCAATAGTAACTCTGAAAATAAATTTATTTTTTATCAGAACTACCCCTCCTGAAAATTGCTGATAAAGCTCCTGATTACTATATGAAGGCAACACTGATTGTTTATTCTTACCCTTATATGTGAAAAATAATATTACTAATAATGTAACAATACCTAAAACGATTAAAACTGTCTTACTCTTTTTTTTATTTTTCTTTAAGGATAATATTTCAAAAAAATCAGGGTGATTTTTAGCAAGCACCCATGTTTTAGCATCTTCATGCCAAACTAAAGTATTTCCATTCAGTTTTAATAATTGTAAAGTATCCAAATCATAAGGGCCTTTAGTTTCTTGGTTAATTTGAATGTAATAATTCTTTTTATCCATAAATTATAGGGTTAGGAATTGTATATTAAGTTTATTCACTCAATATAAAATCAATCACTTTTAATTGAAGACTCTTTTCACCATTCCATTCATTCATGTCTAAAGTAAATACAACATCAATAGGTTTGTTCATTTGCAGTAAATCAAATTTTGCTGCCATATTAAAACCAATGCCAATTAATGTTTTATTATGTTGTATTAATGAAAAACGGACATGCTGCTCTTTAACAATTTTACTGAAACCGGTGTTATAAACTTTCCTTGCAATAAATAAAGGTCGCATATTTTCGGGGCCAAAGGGCTCCATTTGCATTATGATATTGTAAAATGATAAAGTAAGGTCTGTAAAAGAAACTTCAGCATCAATTATTATTTCCGGTATTAATAATTCGGGTGCAATTGTTTCGCTAACCACTTTTTCAAATGCATCAGCAAAAGCTTCTACATTTTCTTTTTGCATAGTCATTCCTGCTGCTGCAAAATGACCGCCATAACCCAATAAATGCTCCCGGCAGGCATGTACAGCTTCATATAAATTAAAACCAGCAACGCTTCTTGCACTACCTGCAACATAATCACCGCTCTTGGTTAATACAATTGTGGGGCGATAATATTTTTCAATTAATCTGCTCGCTACAATTCCTACAACACCTTTATGCCAATGCTCTTGATAAACAACAGTTGTTTTTTTATTTCTAAGTACAGCATCTGCTTCAATTATGGCTAATGCTTCTTCAGTAATATTGCTGTCAGCTTCTTTTCTGTCGCTGTTATCGCTGTGCAGCATTTCTGCATAGTGCAATGCTTTAGCAAAATCCTCTTCAATAAATAATTGAACAGCTTTTTTAGCATCATCCATTCTTCCTGCTGCATTAACTCTGGGTGCAATTACAAAAACTAAATTGCCGATTGTTATTTGCTTTTGTAAAGCTGCTAAATGCATCAGTGCTTTTATGCCTGCATTGGGATTAGTATTTACTTTTTCTAAACCGTAAAAAGCCAATACCCTGTTTTCTCCGGTAATAGGAACAATATCTGCGGCAATAGCTGTTGCAACTAAATCTAAATATTGCAGATAACTTTCTGCCGATAGTTGATAATGTTCTGCAAGGGCTTGCATTAACTTAAAACCTACACCACAACCGCATAATTCTTTGTATGGATAAGTACAATCTTTTTGTTTGGCATTTAAAATAGCAACTGCATCGGGAAGTTCATTATCAGGTAAGTGATGGTCGCAAACAATAAAATCAATTCCCAATTGTTTAGCGTAAGCAATCAGTTCAACACTTTTAATTCCACAGTCTAAAGAAATAATAAGTGATATGCCATTTTCTTTTGCAAAATCTATCCCTAATTTACTTACACCATAACCCTCTTTGTATCTATGGGGTATATAATAGTCTACATTGGGGAAAATCTTCCGCAAGAACTGATACATACTGGCAACGCTTGTTGTTCCGTCAACATCATAATCACCAAAAACTAAAATTTTTTCATTGCCTGCAATTGCTTTTGAAATCCTTTCAACGGCTTTATGCATATCCTTCATCAACCAGGGGCTGTGCAGGTGCGTTAATTGTGGGCGAAAATAATTTTTAGCTTTTTCAAAATCATCAATCTTACGCTCAACCAAAATTTTACAAATTGTTTCATTAATCTTCAAAGCATTTTGTAATGCTTTTACAGTTTCCCTATCAGATTTTAGTATGTTCCAGCGTTTTTGCATTGATTATTTGGTACTAAGCTTTTGACTAAGCATTAAGCTATTGTTGCGTCGCACACTTATACGGCAACAAAAAATTCAGCAATGAAAATAAAGGATTAATAGTTACGGTCTGTGGTATATCTTACCAATTCTTCTAAAGCATCCCGCACATCTGTTTTTGGGAATTCGTGCAATATTTGTAAAGCTTCGTCTCTAAAGGCAAACATTTTTTTAGTAGCATAATCAATACCGCCGGTTTTTTTAACCTGGTCAATTACATAAGCAACTTTTTCTTTATCAGTATTCTTATTTTTTACAATATAAATAATTTCCTTTTTTGTAGCCGCATCGCAGTTATTCAAAGTATAAATTAACGGAAGCGTTAGCTTTTTTTCTTTAATATCATTACCGGTAGGTTTACCTATATTAGCATTGCCATAGTCAAACAAATCGTCTTTAATCTGAAAAGCCATACCTGTTTTTTCACCAAACAATCTCATTTTTTCAACAATAGTATCATCGTCAAAAGTAGTAGTAGCCCCTGCTGCACAACAAGAAGCAAGCAGAGAGGCTGTTTTGCCTTTAATTATTTCATAGTAAACATCTTCATTCAAATTCAGTTTCCGGGATTTCTCTAACTGCAGTAACTCACCCTCGCTCATTTGCCTTACAGCATCAGACAGTATTTGTAATACTTTAAAGTCTTTATTGGTTATTGCTAAAAGTAAGCCCTTACTCAGTAAATAATCGCCAACTAAAACTGCAATTTTATTTTTCCAGAGAGCGTTCAATGAAAAAAAGCCCCTTCGTTCTTCGGCATCATCCACTACATCATCATGCACCAACGATGTAGTGTGTACCAATTCTATTAAAGAAGCTGCTCTGTAAGATGAAATGGTTACTTCCCCGCCCAATTTAGCACTCAACAAAACAAACATGGGTCTAAGTTGCTTTCCTTTTCGCTTAACAATATATTTCATTATCCTATCAAGCAGAGAAACACGGCTTTTTACAGCATCACTAAAGTGTTGTTCAAACGCTTTTAATTCTTTGGCTAAAATATTGCTGGCTGCATTCATAAAACTGTTGCAATATAATAATAGAAATGGCAAGCAATAAAATATAAAAAGCAACGTTTAGTGTTAATTCTCTGTCAAATAGGTATTGAAAAAAATTATTTTTTGTTGTTGATTCAATGTTTTGTTAATACTTTTGGCACGAATTTTCGATAAATCTTTAGCAATCTATTAACCTTAAATAAAAGCTATGGCAAGCAAAATGCAAAAAATTATGTTAGTGGCATTGGCTGTATTTGTTTTTCAATCAAGCAGCTCTGCTCAAACAACAACAGATTGGGGATGGAACTGGAGAGACAGTTCTGTTGTTCCAACTAAAAAAATGCCTCAATACAATGAATTCTTAAATAATTCATTTCCCTATCCTCCAAAACCTCGTAATAGTTGGGAATTAAGCTTAAGTGTTGGTAACGGTATGGTTATTGGAGATAAATCAATTCTAACAGGCGGGTATAACGGTGGAATTACAGGTAGTATAGCTTTGAGAAAAGCAATAGGTCACGTTATATCGTTGAGACCATCTTATACCGGTGCAGTTATTTCAATACCTCATCAATATAATACTGTAGCTTCAAAATCTTTAACACATATGTTGGGTGTTGATGTTATTGCTTCATTAAACGCACTAAGCTATTACAGAGCTAACCCCAAAGCAGATTGGTATTTGTTAGGTGGTTACACAATTGTAGCAACCCAAGTTCAAACAATAAGGGCTGATGGTTCATACCACATCCTATACTTTCCGCAATCCAATTTATTAGGAACTTTTGGCGGCAATACAGTTAATGGTCGTAAGGGTTGGTCATTATTGCACGCTTATAATGTAGGTGCCGGTTTTTCATTTAAATTAAGCAATAAAATAAGTTTAGGTGCTGAACAAAAATTTGTGGTTCCTTTATTTTATAATGATTATTTAGATGGTAACGCTATTCCAGGTAACGCTAAAGACATTTATAGTTTATCAACTTTACATGTAAACATTGTACTATAATATCTAATAGTAACTACATTTATAACTATTAAAAACTGAAATATGCTTAATAAAAAATACTTGTTAATCTTAGGCTTCGTAAGTTTTATCAGCGTTGCCTCTTTTGCTCAAACAAAAAAGAACAGAGTTCAGCCATTATGGTGGCTTAACCCTAATAATTATGCTTACAATGAGTTAAACTCACCTAAGCACATGAAATTGCCAAAAGTTGTTTTACCTGATGCTGATGGCGATGGTATTACAGACCAATTTGATTTAGAACCCAATACACCCGCAGGTGCTCCTGTAGATAGCCACGGTCGTGCAAAAGATACCGATGGTGATGGTGTTCCTGATTATAGAGATAAAGAATTATTAACTCCGCAAAGTTGTTTTCCTGTAAATGCTGATGGTGTTGGTAAATGCCCTGAGCCTGCATGTTGCAAAGAAATTAAAGATATGTTGGCTAATTGGAAACCAGCTGAACCAGCAAAACCGGTTTGCAATGTTTCAGATTTGCCAAGTGTACAATTTAAAAGCGGTGCTACTTTAAGTGCAGCTTCAAAAAAATTATTAGATGCCGCTGCTGATAAAATCAAAGCAAATCCTGATTGTAAAGTAAAAGTTATCGGTCACCCTGCTGCAAGTAAAGCTGCTCAGCAATTAGCTTGGGAAAGAGTTAATGCAGTTATTAAATACTTAGTTGAAAAACAAGGTATTGCTGAAAGCAGATTTATTTTCAGCTATGATGGTGGAAGTGGTGATGCTAATACTATTGATTTGCAGGGAACAACTGAAGAAGGTCCTAATACAGTTCCTGCCCCTCACCCAAATTTAAAAGGTAAATAATCCTTTCAATTAACTATATCAGCCTCGCTTATGCGGGGCTTTTTTGTATAAATATTAACGCCCTTAAAAACTCTTGCAATTAATCGCTTCATAAATTGCCGCAAATCTTTACCTTTGTCCGCTTTTATGAATAGAATATTTACATTCATTATTTGTTGTTGTTTATTTACTGCATGCTCTCATAAAACCGTTAAGGTTGCAAAGAGCAAGAGTTTCTCCAAAATTATCCGCAGTAAAGATTACGAGTTTAAGTATAAAATGGCAGAACAGTTTTATACTGAAAAAAAGTACAGTTTTGCTCAACAATTATATGAGGATTTGTTTCCGTATATAAAAGGCACTGAGCGTTATGAAGAAATGTTTTATAAAGTAGCTTACTGCTATTATTATCAAAAAGATTATGCAAATGCCGAAAACTACTTTAAAACGTTCACAGAAACATTTCCGGGCAGTAAACATGCTGAAGAATGTGACTACATGAGAGCTTATACTTATTTTAAGCAATCGCCTGTAGCTAATCTTGATCAAACAAATACTACTAAGGCATTGAATATGATGCAGGCTTTTATTAATACGCATCCAAATTCAACAAGAATAAAAGAGGCTACAACAATTATTGACCAATGCAGAGAAAAACTTGAGGAAAAAGACGCAAAGAGTGCACAGTTATATCTTGATATGGGCTTTTATAAAGCAGCGTCTATTGCTTATGCAACTGTAAACGAAAATTATCCTGATTCTAAAAGAGGAGATGAATACAAATGGAAATCTATACAATCTTATTATAAATACGCAGAAGTAAGCGTATTGGAAAAACAACAGGAGCGTTATGAAAAAGTAGTAACTGATTGCACAGATTTCTCAGAAAGATTTTCAGACAGTAAACATCTTGTTGATGTTTCTAAAATAAAAAACCAATCATTAGAATTTTTGAAAAAATTTAAAAAATGAGCAAATTAAGAAGACAAATAAGTGCCAACATTCCTAATGTTGTTGAAACTAAAAATCTGGTTGATATTAAAGCACACACCGGTAATTTGTATGAATCTATTTCAATTATTGCAAAACGTGCAAACCAAATCAACATTTCTTTAAAAGAAGAGCTACATAATAAATTAGAGGAATTTGCAAGCCATACAGACAGCTTGGAAGAAATTCATGAAAACAAAGAACAAATTGAAATTTCCCGTGCTTACGAGAAAATGCCTAACCCGGCAATTTTAGCAACACAGGAGTTTATGGAAAACAAAGTGTACTATCGTAAAAATAATGATAATGATTTATTCCGTTAATTAACTTATAAAGCATAATTTAAAACGACAGTGTAATTACTGTCGTTTTTTATTTTTGCACTTAAATTTATTTAATGCTGGCAGGTAAAAAAATATTAATTGGTATAACAGGTAGCATAGCAGCTTATAAAATAATTTTATTGACAAGATTATTAGTTAAAGCCAATGCTGAAGTAAAAATTGTAATGACGGCTTCTGCTCAGCAATTTGTTTCTCCTTTAGTATTATCAACACTTTCAAAAAGCGAAGTGTTAATTGATTTATCGAACAATAATAATTGGGCTAATCATGTGGCTTTAGGAAGATGGGCAGATATTATGCTGATCACACCCTTAAGTTGTAACACACTTGCGAAAATGGCCAATGGTATTTGCGATAACCTGTTAATGGCAGTTTATTTATCCGCAACTTGCCATGTTGCTGTTGCACCGGCAATGGATGAAGACATGTGGCATCATCCTTCAACAAAAAGAAATATTGAAACCATAAAAAGTTTCGGGAATAAAATAATTAATGTTGAAAAAGGAGAATTAGCAAGCGGTTTATTCGGCGATGGAAGAATGGCTGAGCCGGAAGCTATTTTTACATATGTAATTGAAAACTTTTTCAGGGCAAAAACACTAAATAATAAAACTGTTGTAATTACTGCCGGCCCAACAAGAGAAGCAATTGACCCGGTGAGATATATTACTAATCATTCAACAGGTAAAATGGGTATTGCATTAGCAGAGAGTTTGTATATGCATGGTGCTGATGTTCACTTAATTTGCGGGCCTGTAAATATTCAACCTAAATACAAAGGCATTAATGTAACTAATATCGAATCTGCAAAACAAATGTTTGAAGCAACCGAAAAACATTTTGCAAATGCTGATATTTTAATAATGAGTGCTGCTGTAGCAGATTATGCAGCAACGGTTATTGCTGATAAAAAGATAAAGAAGAAAGAAGATGAATGGGCATTAGCATTAACAAAAACAACAGATATACTTGCAGCATTAGGTAAACAAAAAACGAAACAGTTTATTGTTGGTTTTGCATTAGAAACAAACAATGTAAAGGAGAACGCAATGCAAAAGTTAAAAAATAAAAATGCCGATTGTATTGTTTTGAATTCTTTAACTGATGAAAATGCAGGCTTTGGCTACGATACCAATAAAATAACTATTTTAGGTAAAGATGGCGAGGAAAGAAATTTTGAATTAAAATCAAAAAATCAGGTAGCGGAAGATATTGCTCAATACATTATTGAAAAAAATGTTTAGAAAAATTACAGCTGTACTTTGTTTTGCCTGCTTGAATAATTACGTTCATGCACAAGAGTTACAAGCTAAAGTAAATATTAATGCAAGCAGAGTAAACACTTCGGTTGATAAGAAAATATTTATTACGCTTCAAACACAGTTAACAGATTTTTTAAACAGCAGAAAGTGGACGAACCAATCATTCAAACAAAATGAAAGAATTAATTGCAGTTTTGTTTTAAATATTGAAAACGGTTCTGAACAAAATACTTATAAAGCTACTTTAATTGTGCAGGCTGCAAGACCGGTTTACAATGCATCTTATCAATCTGCAATTGTAAATTTTCAAGATCCGGACGTACTGTTTAAATATCTTGAGTACCAACCCATAGAATTTAATGATAACAGAGTGCAGGGTACAGATGCTCTGAAAGCCAATCTACCAGCGTGTTTGGCGTATTATGCGTATTTAATTATCGGACTGGATTTTGATTCTTTCTCACCCAAAGGTGGAGAAACATATTATCAAAAAGCACAGAATATTGTTAACAATGCTCCTGAAGGAAGCGGTATTAACGGATGGCGTTCTTTTGATGGCTTACGTAACCGTTATTGGTTAGCTGAAAATTTAGTGAATACCAGAAACAATATTATTCATGATGTGATATACGCTTATTACCGTTCAGGTTTAGACAAAATGTATGATAATGAACAGGAAGCCCGTAGTAATATTTTGCAGTCTTTAGTTCAGTTACAGGCTTTTAATAAAGAAATACCTAATACAATGATTGTTCAGTTTCTGACACAAACTAAAACACAGGAGTTCATTGGTATTTTTAAGAAAGCAGACTTAGATATAAAAGCAAGAGCATTAGAAGTATTAAGCAAATTAGATGCAGCAGGTGCAGCGATATATAAAGAAGAATTAAAATAAATGAATAAGCGATTTTTTTTTGCAATAATTGTAGTTGTTACTGTAGCCTGCAAAAGCAATTATAACCATACTCAGAATGTATTGCCGGTTGATACCATGAAGGTAGTAATGTTTGAAATGTTGAGTGCAGAAGAACTAAGCAATATGATTGTGGTAAAAGATACTTTACAAAAAGGGAAGAAATTGAATGTGCAGTTTTATCAGGAAATTTTAAAGAAGCATCATTTAACTAAAGAAGCATTTTATGCATCGTATAAATATTTTGATACAAGGCCTGATAAAATGAAAATATTGTTAGATTCTGTAACTGCTTATGCAGAGAGAATGAAACAAAAAGAAAACGACCGGCTGTATAAGAAGAATAAATTTTAGCATATGAATAAAGTGCTTGCCAATGCCGATGAAGCCATAAAAGATATTCCTGATGGTGCTACACTTATGTTAGGTGGTTTCGGTTTAAATGGTATTCCCGAAAATTGTATTGCAGCTTTAGTAAAGAAAGGAATTAAAAATCTTACCTGTATTTCAAACAATGCAGGTGTTGATGATTTTGGTTTGGGCTTGTTATTACAAACCAAACAGATTAAAAAAATGATGAGCAGTTATGTGGGCGAAAACGCTGAGTTTGAAAGACAATTATTAAGTGGTGAATTAGAAGTTGATTTAATTCCTCAAGGAACCTTAGCAACAAGAATACAAATGGCAGCAATGGGTATTCCTGCGTTTTATACACCGGCAGGCTACGGAACTGAAATTGCAAAAGGTAAAGAAGTAAGAGCTTTTAATAATAAAATGTATTTGATGGAATACGCACTGCATGCGGATTTTGCAATGGTTAAAGCATGGAAGGGAGATAAATTGGGTAACCTTGTTTTCAGAAAAGCAACAAGAAATTTTTCTACCAGTATGGCGAAGGCTGCTAACATAACCATTGCAGAAGTGGAACATTTAGTTGAGCCGGGAGAGCTTGATGCAGATGCAATTGATGTTGCAGGTATTTATGTGCATAGAATTTTTGAAGGAAGCAATTATGAGAAAAGAATTGAAAGAAGAACTGTGGCAATTAAGAATGAAAAATGAATAACTAATAATGTTGAATAAAGCACAAAATGTACAAGTGTGCGACGCAACGAAAGCTGAATAGTATTACAAAAGTTGATTACATAAAAATCGTACATCGTACATCATACATCGTAAACCCAAAATTGTTTTATGCCATTAGATAAATTCGGAATTGCGAAACGCATTGCACAAGAATTACAGGATGGTATGTATGTGAACCTGGGAATCGGTATTCCTACATTGGTTTCGAATTTTGTGCCTGCTGATATGACTGTTATTTTTCAAAGTGAGAATGGTATTTTAGGAATGGGGCCATACCCTACTGAAGAAGAGGTGGATGCAGATTTAATTAATGCAGGAAAAGAAACAGTGACTTTGATTAAAGGTGCAGCATTGTTTGACAGTGCCGAAAGTTTTGGAATGATACGTGCCGGAAAAATTGATTTAACTGTACTTGGTGCCATGGAAGTAAGCGATAGCGGTGATATTGCTAACTGGAAAATTCCCGGTAAAATGGTGAAAGGAATGGGCGGTGCAATGGATTTAGTAGCCAGTGCAAAAAATATTATTGTCGCTATGATGCATACTAATCCGAAAGGTGAAAGTAAATTATTACCTGAATGTACATTACCATTAACAGGAGTAAAATGTGTTAAAAAGGTAGTTACAGATTTAGCCGTATTAGAAATAACAGATAAAGGTTTTTTATTATTAGAAACAGCACCGGGTGTTTCTGTTGAAGAAGTAAAACAAAAAACTTTAGGTAGATTAATTGTAAGTAATGATGTGAAGGAGATGAAGATTTAATTATACTGTGGGTCTAAAGGATAATTAATCATTAACTCATATTCGCCGCCAAGCCCTTGCAGAGCCTGCTTCCAAATAGTATCAACATTTTTACTGAATATTAATTGCTGTGTGGCTGTTCTGGTAATCCAGCTTTTTTCTTTTATTTCTGCTTCTAACTGCTCTGCATCCCAACCGCTGTAACCTATATAAAAGCGAATATCTTTTTGTGTAAGTAATTTTTGTTGTAACAAAATTTTTACCTGTTCAAAATTGCCACCCCAATAAATATTTTTAGTTACCGCAAAACCGCCTTCAATTAAATCCGGTCTTTGATGTAAGAAATGAACAGAGTCTGTTTCAACTGGTCCGCCAACATATACAGGAAAATCACAATCTTCTAAACCACTAACTAAATAACCGATTGGGTAATCATATTTTTTATTGATAACAAAACCAACACTGCCATCAGTTTGATGATCGCATATTAAAACAACTGTACGCACAAAATTTTTATCCTTTAAAAATGGATCAGAGATTAACAGTAAACCCGGACTAATTAATTCCATACTTCAAAGTACATTTTTTTGGTAAGAGCAACAAATAACCTGTAACGCTGCGTTAAAAAACGGTGGATTTATTTTTACAGCAAAAGCAGCCATTTATATTTGTAACAATGAAGAAAACTTTACCACTTATTATTTTATTGGTTTCGCTTTCTCTGGTAGGATTAATTACCATGCAATATTCATGGTTAAATAATTTATTAGCATTAAGAAGGGCACAGCTATATGGTAAAGTAGAGAAAATTACTTTGCAATTAGGAGAACAATTAAGTAACGCAGCTTACGGTGGCCCCAGTTTAAAATTACCAAAAAGGCAAGGGTTGGGGTCTGAATTTTTAAGATTGATAAAGCCTCAACTAATAAGAGACCGTTTTACTAAAGATGATATTCATAAAAAAATAAGAGACGCTTTTGATAATGCAGATTTAAAACAGTTTGATTTTGAATTTGCTATTGTAGATAAAGATGATGAATATGAAATGCGAAGTAATAATTTTCATATTGCATTTTATGATTCGGTAAAAAATAAAAACTTCGTTACGCCCATTATACCTGATACGGGAACAGCTTTTGAAGGCTTAGGCGGAAGTGAAAGTTTAATAGTAACAGTTACAGATTTTACAAAGCAAATGCTGGAATCATTAACATGGGTATTAGTTGGTGCAGGTGTTTTTATGTTGATAATCATAGCAGCCTTTTATGTTACCGTAAGAACACTATTAAATCAAAAGAAACTCAGTGAAATAAAAAGTGATTTTATTAATAATATGACGCATGAGTTTAAAACTCCTTTAGCAACTATATCCTTAGCAATAGATGCTATACGTAATGAAAAAGTACAGCAAGACAAAACCAAGCTTGAATATTTCAGTAGTATAATTAAAGAAGAAAACAAGAGAATGAATAAGCATGTAGAAACGATTCTGCAGGCTGCTTTGTCTGAAAAACAGGAATTGAAATTAAACTTTAAACCTATATCTGCTCATGCAGTAATTACAGAAGTATTAGACAATTTTGATTTACAACTAAAACAAAAAGAGGCTAAAGTTGAATTGCAGTTTGATACAGAAAATGACGAGATAAATGCAGATGAAATTCATTTCACCAATCTTATTTCTAACTTAATTGATAATGCAATAAAGTATTCTAAAGAAGATGAAGCCGTTGCTATTATTATTAAAACACTGTCAACTAATAAATACTGGATTTGCAGTATAGAAGATAATGGAATTGGTATGAGTAAGGAAACAGTGAAAAGAGTATTTGAAAAATTTTACAGAGCCCATACCGGCAATGTGCACAATGTAAAAGGTTTTGGTTTAGGAATGAGTTATGTAAAATCTGTAATTGATGCACACAACGGTAAAATTAATGTAGACAGCACTTTAGGTAAGGGAAGTATTTTTACTATAGAAATACCTTTAATACAGCATTAGCTTTTCTTCCATAACAAACTGCTATCTCCATAACTTAAAAAGCGGAAATTATTTGCTAAAGCATATTTATAAATCTTCTTCCAATCATCTTCAACAAAAGCACTGATTAATAATAGCAGTGTTGATTGCGGTTGATGAAAATTGGTAATAATACCATCAACAATTTTTAATTGATAAGCAGGTGTAATAATAATTTGTGTTTTAGTAATTAATTGCTGTCTGTTGTTTTGCTGCATCCAATTAATTAACGATTGTAATGCAGTTTCAATAGTTACAGAATTATTTAATTCATAAGCATCCCATTGTTGAATAACTATTTCCCCATTTTCTATTTTCCATTTTTCATTTTCTATTTTCACTCCCATCCAATACAAAGTTTCAACTGTTCTTATGCTTGTTGTTCCTACACAAACAATTTTTTGTTTTTGTTGAATGGCTTTTAATAATTGCTGAATGAAATTTATACTAACATCAATAAACTCACTATGCATTTCATGACCTTGTAAAGTTTCAGATTTTACAGGCATAAAAGTTCCGGCACCAACATGCAACGTTATATTATTAACTGAAATATTTTTTTGTTCTAAAGATTTAAAAATAGCTTGTGTAAAATGTAAGCCAGCAGTGGGTGCAGCAACAGAACCATCGTGTTTAGCATAAATAGTTTGATAGGTTGATGCATCAACAGCTTCAGCCTTTCTGTTTAAATATGGCGGAAGCGGTATAACCCCGGCTGCATGCAATACTTCAGCAAATGATAAAGTATTATCCCATTCAAATTCAATTAAAAAATAATCATTATATTTTTGAATAATTGTTGCACGCAAAATCAGCTCAGATTCATTATAAGTAACTTTTTTAATCAGCGATTTTTCTTTCCATTTTTTTGCACCACCAACCAAACATTTCCATTGTACTTTATGTTGTTGAAGCATTGCTGTTGTTATATCACTATAAACTTCACTTGGTTCCAAACAAAAAATTTCAATAATGCTGCCTGTATTTTTTTCAAATAATATTCTTGCTTCAACAACTTTGGTGTTATTAAAAATTAAGAAAGTATTTTCAGGTAAATGTTCAGCAATAGATTTAAAAACAGTTTCTGCTATTGCTTCATCTTTATAAATTAATAACTTACTGCTATCTCTTGGTTGTAAAGGATATTTGGCAATTCGCTCATCAGGTAGTTCATAAGTAAAATCTGCTATGCGTATTTCTTTAGGGTTCATTTCTTTCGCTTTACAATTTTTAATCCGCTCCAAATATCACTAACTGCACAAACTTTTACATCAACCCAACCTGTTGGCAAAACAATTGCTCTTATTACATCTTCGGTAATATCTGTTTCAAGTTTGGCTGATTTTTTATACCATGAAATCCAGATAATACAATTCGGTTTTGCTTTCATAATAATTTCAGTAAACCGATTGGTTAAATCTTTTTTACTTACTGCAAACAAATGAACAAAATCGGCTTCGGAAAATTTTGTAGTTATTTGTTGTGAAATAGCTGCTTCTAAAAGCTGAGAATAATTTTCAGGTGCATTAACCAATACAATTTTCATTTCCTGTTGAATGCCCAATTTCTTTATTAATGGTGTGCCTGAGTAGCCTGTAGTTGCCATTTTTCTCGTTTTATTGTTATGAAATTCAATGCTGGTAAGCCTTTTATTGGTTTTCCACAGCTATTCACATTTAAAACACATAATAAAATTGTTAAAATCCACGTAACTCAATACTGTATTGACTTTAGCCCATTTAATAACAGGTGGATAAATACAAATGACTGAAATTTGCATTAAAAGTGGGAAAAAGTGTTATTTTGTGTCAATAAATGGTAAATCAAGAAATAATTACCCACAAATGAATGGATTTCACGGAGAATATGAAGCAACGGTTGATGCGAAGGGCCGTTTTCTCATTCCCGGCGGTTTGAAAAAACAATTGCCGGAAGGAGAGAACCGCTTCATCATAAGCCGTGGTTTCGAAAAATGTCTCACACTATATCCATTAAAAAGTTGGGAATTGATTATTGCCAAGATTAGCCAGTTAAATGATTTCGACCCGAAGGTAAGGCAATTCCGCCGCCAGTTTTTGGGCGGAGCAACAGAGGTAGAATTGGATAGTGCAGGCAGAATGTTGCTTCCCGCTTCTTTAAAAGAATATGCAGGTTTGGCTAAAGATGTGGTGTTGGCTGCTGCTTTAGACCGTTTCGAAATCTGGGATGCCGGTAAGTACAAACAGCTCTTTGAGGATTTTTCACCAGATGCATTTAGCGATCTAGCAAAAGAAGTAATGATGGGAAATGAAAAATTATGATTGATGAATTATGAATGAAAACAATTCAAATCAGCAGTCTGCAATCAGCAATTTCAAATCAGAAATTTCTGATTATCATATCCCTGTTTTATTTCAAGAATCTATTGATGCATTGAACATTCAACCAAATGGTGTTTATGTTGATTGCACTTTTGGCGGCGGCGGGCATAGTAAAGGCATTTTGGAAAAGCTGGGAACAAATGGAAAATTATTTGCATTTGATCAGGATGCAGATGCACAAAAAAATGTACCCGATGATAAAAGAATTGTTTTTGTGCCACACAATTTTCGCCACCTGCAAAGATTTCTTCGGTTGAATAGTGTAACTGAAGTTGATGGTGTATTGGCAGACTTGGGTGTAAGCTCGCATCAGTTTGATGAAGGTTCAAGAGGTTTCTCGATAAGATTTGATGGACCTTTTGATATGAGAATGAACGTACAGCAGGAAGTAACAGCAGCAAGCATTATAGCCAATTACACGGAACAGCAGCTGCACAAAATGTTTGAGCAATACGGAGAAGTAAGCAATTCTAAAACATTAGCAAAACATATTGTTCAATACCGCAAACAGGTTCCATTGCAAACAATAGAACAATTCAAATCGTTAATAGCACCAGTGGTGAAAGGCAATCCTAATAAGTACCTGGCTCAGGTATTTCAGGCATTAAGGATGGAAGTAAACGATGAAACCGGAGCATTGAAAGAAATGTTGCAACAGTTGCCTGTTGTGTTAAAGAAAGGTGGCAGAGCTGCCATTATTACTTTTCATTCAATAGAAGACAGGTTAGTAAAGAACTTTTTTCGCGAGGGTAGTTTTGATGAGTTGCCGTACAATCCTTTCGTGCAAGATGTAAAAGAAAAAATATTCAACCCGATATCCAAGAAGCCAATAACAGCAAATACTGAAGAGTTGAAACGTAATACAAGAAGCAGAAGTGCCAAACTGAGAGTAGTGGAGAGAATGTGAGAAGCAAAAAGTGAAAGGTGAAAAGTGAAAAAGGAGAAGTGAGTTTTGGATGATGTATTTCACAACTCACGTTTAACGCTTCACGATGCTGAATAAAGAACAGAACGTATAAGTGTGCGACGCAAGGAACGATGCTATGAAAACAAAAAAGTTGATAACCAAAATATAAATGTCCGTACCAACAGCAAATACCAACAACAGTAAAAACCCGTTGAAAAAAGTTTTCAATTATCAATGGATTACAGGCAACATGAACTTCTTTTTGTTCCTGTGTTTTTTAGGTGTGTTATACATAGCTAACGGTCACGTTGCAGATAAAACAATCAGAAACATCAGTAAAACGGAGAATGAAGTAAAGCAGCTTCAATATGAATACAAAACATTGAAGAGTGAAGTAATGTATAAAAGTGAAGAAGCACAGATAGTAAAACAGGCAGAGCCATTGGGATTGAAAGTTTCTAAACAAATGCCTCAAAGATTGCAATTAGAAAAAAGATAATGGATGTAAAACGCGACATATTATGGAGAGTTTACCTGAGCTACATTTTAGTAGCTGTGGTTGGCATTTTTATTATCGGTAAAGCTGCATACATACAGCAAGTGCAAGGTAGCCATTGGCGTAGTATGAGCGATAGTTTACATGAACGTATACAGGAAATTGATGCTGAGAGAGGAACCATATTTAGTGAAGATGGACAAATGCTAAGTACCAGTATTCCTCAGTTTGACGTGTTAATAGATTTTGCCGCTGATGGTTTGAGAGAAAAGAACGGTAAACGCTTTAAAGAAAATATTGATTCATTGAGTTTGTGTTTGGCTAATTTATTTAAAGACAATTCTGCAGCAACGTATAAAAAAATTTTACAGGAAGGTTATAATACTAAAGACAGAAATTTCTTATTAAGAAAAAAGATAACTTATGTAGCGTATCAGGAAATAAATAAATTTCCTTTAGTAAGGCAGGGAAAATATAAAAGCGGTTTCAAGTTTGAGCAGAAAGATATTCGCTTAAACCCTTATCAGAACTTGGCATTCAGAACAATCGGTTTAGCAAGAGATTCTTTTAAAGTGGGATTAGAAATGGCTTATGATAGTGTATTGAAAGGAAGAAGCGGCAGCAGATTGGTACGCTATATTGCAGGCGGTGTAAGCATTCCCGTTGAAGATGCTTTAGAAACAGAAGCAGAAAACGGTAAAGATATTATTACCACATTAGATGTGTTTGTTCAGGAAGTAACAGAGAATGCTTTAATGAAAATGATGGTTGCAAACGAAGCAGAGCATGGTTGTGCTATTGTAATGGAAACCAAAACAGGTAAAGTAAAAGCCATAGCTAATTTGGGTAAGGGAAGTGATGGTGCTTATCATGAAGATTTTAATTATGCCATCAACCCAACAGAACCTGGCTCTACATTTAAGCTGGCAACAATGATTGCTTTGCTGGAAGATAAAAAGATAACCTTAAATAATATAGTAAACTTAGAAGGTGGTACATGGAAGATAAATGGCCAAACTGTTTTTGACAGTGAGCAACATGGCAGATATGATGTTACCGTTAAACAGGCATTCGAATTAAGTAGTAATGTGGGTATGGCAAAATTGGCTTATGCTAATTATGGAAGTAATCCTCACCAATTTATCCGCCATCTGCATCAGGTGCATATGGATACCATAACAGGTATTGATTTAACAGGTGAACGGAATTCAATCATTTATAAACCGGGAAGTAAATACTGGAGTGCTACCACTTTACCATGGATGGCTTTTGGCTACAACATTGCTGTAACGCCATTGCAAACAATAACTATGTACAATGCCGTTGCTAATAACGGCACTATGATGAAACCGTTTTTAGTAAAAGCTGTAACTGAGCAGGGAACGTTGATTAAAGAAATGCAACCAAAAGTTCTAATAGATAAAATATGCAGCGATGCCACATTAAAACAATTGAAAGAATGTTTAGAAGGTGTATGTATTGAAGGTACGGCTGCAAAACTTTTTAAAGATACGCCTTATAAAGTAGCAGGTAAAACAGGAACAGCATTAGTGGCCAATGGAAATAAGGGCTATGCAGATGAAATTTATCAATCATCTTTTGCAGGATATTTTCCTGCAGAAAACCCCCAATATACATGCTTGGTAGTTATTAAAAATAAACCTCATGCAATTAAAAGGCATGGTGCAGATGTTGCCGGACCGGTATTTAAAGAAATTGCAGACAGGCTTTATACAACAAGGGTTATTCAGAATAATTCAAAACCAAACAATGCAAAAACCGATAGCAGCATTTTCAGATATGCAGGTTACAAAACAGATGTAAAGCAGGTAATGCAATCATTAAGTGTGAAGTATAAAGATTCATCAACACCTGCAAATGATTGGACAGATATAACCGCTGCTAAAGGAAATGTTACAGTTAATAACAGGAATATTGAAACTAATAAAATGCCCTCATTAAAAGGTATGGGTTTAAAAGATGCTGTTAGTATTTGTGAGAATGATTTAGGCCTAAGAATAAATATTAAAGGAAAAGGTAAGGTAACAGAACAGTCAATTGCAGCAGGTATTCCCGTTGCAAAGGGTCAGGTCATCAATCTTTATTTAAACTAAAGTTAATCAATGCGTACACTGCAAGACATATTGTATAAAGTGCATTTGAAAGAAGTGCATGGCAGTACAGCTGTATTGATAAAAGATGTACAGATTGATTCGCGTAAAGTTGGTGAAGGCTCTTTGTTTGTTGCTATTAAAGGAAGTTTATCAGATGGTCATCAGTTTATTGAAAAAGCTATTGGTTCAGGTGCTGTTGCAATTGTATGTGAAACACTTCCTGCAATAATAAATGAAAAAGTTACCTATTTATTGGTAAACAATTGTAATGAAGCTGTTGCTTTTATTGCCAATAATTTTTACGATGAACCATCAACTAAAATAAAATTAGTTGGCGTTACAGGAACAAACGGTAAAACAACTATTGCAACTGTATTATTCAAATTGTTCAGGCAGTTAGGATATAAATGTGGTTTGATAAGCACAGTGCAAAATCAAATTAATGAAGCAATAATTCCGGCAACACATACAACGCCTGATGCAGTTAGTTTGAATGCTTTATTAAAACATATGAAAGATGAAGGTTGCACGCATGTGTTTATGGAAGTAAGCAGCCATGCTATACATCAGCATCGCGTTACTGGTTTACAATTTACAGGTGGCATTTTCAGCAACATAACACATGATCATTTGGATTATCATAAAACATTTGATGAGTATATAAGGGTAAAGAAATCTTTCTTCGATTCATTGTCATCATCAGCATTCGCTATATCAAACAAAGATGATAAGCGTGGCGAAGTGATGTTGCAGAATACTAATGCTAAAAAATATTATTACAGCTTAAAAACAATTGCAGATTTTAAAGGAAAAATTTTAGATAATGCACTAACAGGTTTACAAATGTTAGTGAACGATAAAGAAGTTCACTTCAGATTAATAGGAGAGTTTAATGCATACAATTTATTAGCAGTGTATGGTGCAGCAATTTGTTTAGGAGAAAAGAATGATGAAGTATTAACTGCATTGAGTTTATTAACAGGAGCTGAAGGAAGATTTGACTATATCATCAGCAGCACATTAATTATCGGCATTGTTGATTATGCTCATACACCCGATGCATTGGAAAATGTTTTAGTAAACATTCGTAAGCTGCGTAAAGGCCACGAACAAATTATAACAGTTGTTGGTTGCGGAGGTGATAGAGATAAAACCAAACGTCCTGTTATGGCACAGGCTGCATGTGATTTAAGCGATAAGGTTATCCTCACCAGTGATAATCCACGCACTGAAAACCCTCTGCAAATATTAGCTGATATGGAAGTTGGATTAACAAGTGCTGCCAAGAAAAAATACATTTCAATCAGTGATAGAAAAGAAGCTATTAAAACTGCTGTGAGCTTAGCGAATAGTGATGATATTATTTTAATAGCAGGTAAGGGACATGAGAAATATCAGGACATCAATGGAATAAAATATCCTTTTGATGACAAAGAAGTTTTGAAAGAAATGTTTGAACGATTGAACAAATAACAATGAATAATTAATAATACATAAAAGCCCAATTATTCATTCTTAATTCTTAATTATTATGCTATATCATTTATTCACCTGGTTACAACAAAAATATCACTTCAGTGGTGCGGGCTTGTTTCAATACCAAACTTTTCGTATTGCAATGGCTGTGTTGTTATCATTACTTATAGCAACAGTTTTCGGTAAAAAAATTATTCTTTATTTACAGAAAAAACAAATTGGTGAAAGTGTTAGAGACTTAGGTTTAGAAGGGCAAATGCAAAAGAAAGGAACACCAACTATGGGTGGCTTAATAATTCTTTTAAGTATTTTAATACCAACTCTATTATTTGCAAATCTTGATAAAGTATATGTACGCTTAATGATTTTGTGTACAGTATGGTTGGGAGTTATCGGGTTCTTAGATGATTACTTTAAAATAAAAGCCCGTCAGGCTGCCAAAGCAAAAGGCGAAGCATATAAAAAGAAAGATAGCGATGGCTTAGCAGGCATAAGTAAAATTATTGGTCAGGTTGGTTTGGGAATTATTATTGGTGTTACACTTTACTTCAGCAATGCTGTAACTGTTGAAAGAGAAGTCTATAGCAATCAACCAAGACAATTTTTGCAAAAAGGTGAAAGGCTTGCAAAAGATTCTAACATAATTATTCATGATATCAATGGAGAAGAAAGAACTTTTGTAAAAGTTAAAACTCCAATTACCACTATTCCGTTTGTAAAAAACCATGAGTTTAATTACAGTAGGTTGATTAGTTGGATAGGTAATGGTGCAGAAAAATATACATGGATTATATACATCATCATTGTTACATTAATTATAACTGCAGTTAGTAACGGTGCAAATCTTACAGATGGTTTAGATGGATTAGCAGCAGGTGTCAGTGCCATTATCGGTGTTGCTCTCGGTGTGTTTATTTATGTAAGCGGTAACTATTTGTTTGCTGAGTATTTAAACATAATGTATATACCTAATCTGGGTGAGGTATCCATTTTTGTTGCTGCATTTGTTGGAGCTTGTGTTGGGTTCTTATGGTACAATGCTTATCCTGCACAGGTTTTCATGGGCGATACAGGAAGTCTGGCATTAGGTGGCATTATTGCATCATTAGCCATTATTGTTCGTAAAGAATTATTGATTCCTATTTTCTGCGGAATATTCTTAGTAGAAAATTTAAGTGTAATTATTCAGGTAAGCTACTTCAAATACACCAAGAAGAAATTCGGTGAAGGAAGAAGAGTTTTCTTAATGAGCCCGTTACATCATCATTATCAGAAAAAAGGTTTTCACGAAAATAAAATTTCACTACGGTTCTGGATTATAACTGTATTGCTGGTGGTAGCAAGTATTATGACGTTGAAGATTAGATAAGCCCCCTCTAACTCCCCCGAAAGGGGAGGATTAGATGGAAAAGATTGATGCAAAACGAATAGAATGTACAAGTGTGCGACGCAACGAAGTTGAACAAAGAACAAAAGTTGATAACAAAGAATATTTAAAATAATTGGCCTGCAATGATTGTTGAACAAAATCAAATTACGAACGTTTCTAAAGCCCCTTTTTCGGAGGGCTTGGGGAGGCTGGTAATACTTGGTGCTGGTGAAAGCGGCGTAGGCTGTGCCTTGTTGGGGAAACAAAAAGGATATGATGTTTTTGTGAGTGATGGAGGTGTGATTAAAGAAAAGTATAAACAGGAATTAGTTGATAACGGAATTGCATTTGAAGAAGGAAAACATTCGGAAGAAAATATTCTGAATGCAACTGAAGTAATGAAAAGCCCGGGCATTTCGGAAAAAAATGAAATGGTGAAAGCAATTCGTAAAAAAGGAATAACAATAATAAGTGAGTTTGAATTGGCATACAGGTTTAAAGGCAATAGTAAAATAATTGGCATTACAGGTAGCAATGGTAAAAGCACTACAACGGCTCTAACTTATCATATCTGTAAGACAGCAGGGTTGGATTGTGCATTGGTTGGAAACATTGGTTACAGCATTGCCAAACAAATAGCAGAAAACCCTAAAGCGTTGTATGTAGCCGAAATAAGTTCTTTTCAATTGGATGATATAAAAACTTTCAGACCTGATGTAGCCGTGTTATTGAATATAACAGAAGACCATTTGGACAGATACAATTACCAATTTGAAAACTACATCAATAGCAAGTTTAGAATCATTGAAAACCAAACAACAGCTGACTATTTTATTTATTGTGATGATGATGAAGTGATAACAAAAAAATTAGAACAACTAACCATTCATACTAACCCATTACCATTCTCTATGAAACATGAAATTAAAAAAGGCGGCTACATTAAAGGCGATCAGATGATGCTTCGCATACAGGAAGAAAGAGTAAGCATGAGCATCTACGATTTTGCCTTGAAAGGTAAGCACAACAACTACAACACAATGGCAGCCTGCATTGCAGCCACTACAGTTGGCATTAGAAAAGAAAAAATACGTGATGCTGTGAAAGACTTTCAAAGCCTTGAACACAGAATGGAATTTGTTGCTACCGTTCGCGGTGTTGAATTTATTAATGATAGTAAAGCAACCAATGTAAACAGCACCTGGTTTGCTTTAGAAAGCATGAGTAAGCCAACAGTGTTAATTCTTGGCGGAACTGATAAAGGCAACGATTATACTTTAATTGAAGATTTGGTAAAAGAAAAAGTAAAAGCCATTGTTTGTTTAGGTATTGATAACAAAAAAATTATTGCTGCCTTTAAAAATATTGTACCAACAATAGTTGAAACAAGCTCTGCAGCAGAATGTGTTAAAACTGCTTTTAAATTATCAGCCAAAGGAGATGTTGTTTTATTAAGCCCTGCCTGTGCAAGCTTCGATTTATTTAAAAACTACGAAGACCGCGGTAAACAATTTAAAGAAGCTGTAAAAGAATTGTAGCCCCTAACCCCCTGAAGGGGAATATGAAAACAAATTAGAGAAATGATGTGTAATGTAAAAAATAATACTGTTCGTCAAAGCACTCCTTTAGGGGCGGGGGGGCTTGATACTCTATTCAGCGAAATTCCATCTGTAAAAGAGGTAAGAGCCAGCCTGCTTAAACGCACAGCCGGTGATAAATACATTTGGGGTATTGTTATTTTATTGGCTTTAATTTCTGTGTTAGTTGTTTACAGTGCTACCGGTTCGCTTGCCTATAAAATGAATAAAGGAAATAACGAGGTTTATCTTTTTAAACAATTGGCATTTATGGTAATGGGAATGCTGATTATTTATTTCCTGCACAGAATTAATTATACCATTTATTCAAGAGTGGCAACTATATTGTTTTTTATATCAATTCCTTTATTGATTTATACCTTATTCTTCGGAGCAAAAATTAATGAAGGCAGCAGATGGATTAAACTCCCGATTATTAACATGACATTCCAAACCAGCGACTTTGCTAAGTTGGCTTTGTTCATGTACCTCTCAAAAGTGTTAAGTAAAAAGCAGGAAGTAATTAAAGATTTTAAAAAGGGTTTTATTCCGGCTGTAATACCTGTACTTATCATTTGTGCATTAATTATGCCTGCTAATTTATCTAATGCTTTATTAACCGGTGCTACATCATTAGTCTTAATGTTTATCGGCAGAGTAAGTTTAAAACATATCTTTTTATTAATCGGTGTGGCATTAATTCCAATTGCATTAATTATATCCGTTGCTGTATTAACTTATAATGGTAAGCCGGAAAAGCCGACAACAGCAACTGTTTCAACAGAAAAATCAATTTCATTTGGAAGGTTTGGTACATGGGTTAAACGAGTACAAGACTTTGTATATGCAAAAGATAAAGAAGCACCGTTTCAGGTTCAGCAGGCAAAAATTGCTATTGCCAATGGTAGTGTGCTAATGGGGTTAGGTCCCGGTAACAGCAGACAGAAAAACTTTTTACCGCAAGCTTATAACGATTTTATTTATTCTATCATAATAGAAGAATATGGGTTATTAGGTGGTGCCTTCATCATCTTTATTTATCTCTTATTCTTATTCCGGTGTATCAGTATTTTCAGAAGATGCCCTTATGCATTCGGTGCTTTTCTTGCATTAGGGTTAAGCTTTACGTTAGCTATTCAGGCAGTTGCTAACATGGCTGTTAATGTAAATATTGTTCCCGTTACGGGTGTTACGTTGCCATTGGTAAGCATGGGCGGAAGTTCATTCTTATTCACCTGTGCATCTATCGGCATTATTTTAAGTGTAGCAAGAAATGTAGAAATAACAGAAGGAAAAATTCCCGCAGTTATTGAAGAAGATACTGCTGACAATAATAGTAATAATAATGTACCCAACGTTAGTGCTGCTATGTAACTGTAGTTGCGTCGCACACTTGTACTGATATAACAATATTGAGCAATGAATAATATTGAAAATAATAAAGATGTTTCTGGCTCACTCTTTAGGGGGCGGGGGGGGCTTCGTATTATCATAGCAGGTGGCGGTACTGGTGGACATATATTTCCGGCCATTGCCATTGCCAATGCGTTGAAGCAGCAAGACGCTTCCATTGAAATTTTATTTGTTGGTGCTAAGGGTAAAATGGAAATGGAAAAAGTTCCGCAGGCTGGTTATAAAATTGTTGGATTAACAATTGCAGGGTTTAACAGAAGCTCTTTAATAAAAAATATTTCATTACCCATAAAACTCTTAGAAAGTTTTATTCAGGTAAGAAGCATTTTAAAAAAGTTTAAACCCGATGCTGTTGTTGGTGTTGGCGGTTATTCAAGTTTTCCTGTATTACGCTCTGCTCAGATAAGAGGCATTAAAACATTTATTCATGAAAGCAATTCATTTGCTGGAAAGAGTAATATGTTACTGAGTAGAAGGGCTACTAAAATTTTTGTTGCAGGTGAAGGAATGGAAGCATTCTTTAAAGCTGAAAAAATAATGATAACGGGTAATCCCGTAAGACAATCAATTGCTCATTCAAATATCACAAGAAATGAAGCAATGGAGTTATTACGGTTAGATGCTTCATTAAAAACTGTATTGGTTGTTGGCGGAAGCCTGGGAGCAAAAAGTATTAATGAAGCGGTTGCCACACATTTAGACGTTCTTGAAAAAAATAATATACAACTCATTTGGCAAACCGGTAAAACCAATGCAGCTAAATACAAGGCATTAGCTACCAACAAAAAAAACATTTGGATTAGTGAATTTATAGAACGGATGGAAATTGCTTATGCAGCAGCAGATGTAGTAATAAGCAGGGCAGGTGCAATGGCAGTAACAGAATTATGTGTGGTTAAAAAACCGGTTGTGTTTGTGCCTTTCCCTTTTGCAGCAGAAGATCATCAAACTGCTAATGCTATGCATTTAGTTAAAAAGAATGCTGCATTAATTGTAAAAGATGATGAAGCTAAAAGATTATTAATTGAAGTAACCATTGATTTAATACATAGTGAAACACTGCAACATAAACTGCAGGATAATATTGCTAAACTGGCAATAACAAATGCAGATGTTGTAATAGCATTGGAAATAATAAAAGAGCTAAGTAAGTAAAGTATATAAAGTAGAAAGTGTAAATAGAGTTATAACAATGTTTGAAGAACAAAAACATATTACGAATAAAACAAAATTATTTCATAACACCCCTTTAGGGCATGGGGATTCTGTTTATTTCATTGGCATTGGTGGCATTGGCATGAGTGCATTGGCCCGTTATTTCCATTCGAAAAATATTATTGTAAGCGGTTACGATAAAACGGAAACCATACTTACCAAGCAATTACAGCAAGAAGGTATAAAGGTGCATTATGAAGATAATATTGAGTTGATTGATAAGCATGCCAGTGTTATTGTTTATACACCTGCAATTCCTGCTGAACATAAAGAGTTAAATTATTACAGAGAAAATGGATATGAAGTTGTAAAACGCAGTGATGTATTACAATGGATAACGGAAGCATCGTTTAATGTGTGTGTGGCAGGTACACATGGTAAAACAACTGTAACCAGTATGGTGGCTCATATTTTAAGAGATACGGGTTATGGCTGTAATGCTTTTCTGGGTGGCATTGCAGCCAATTATAATACTAATTTCTGGAGTAGTGAAAACAATACTGTAGTTGTTGAAGCAGATGAATACGACAGAAGTTTTTTAAAGTTATCGCCAGATGTTGCCATCATCACTGCAATGGATGCAGACCATTTAGATATTTACGGAACCGCTGAAGAAGTAGAGAATGCATTTATTCAGTTTGCAGGAAAAGTAAAAGCAGATGGTTTGTTGATTAAGAAACATGGTTTACACAGAACGGATGAATTGGCAAATAAGAATCAATTATCGTATTCATCATTCACCGGTGTTGGTGCAGATGTTCATGTAACTACAACAAGTGTAATCAATGGTTCTTATCATTTTGGTGTTAAAAGCAAAGATTGGTTATTAAATGATGTTGTACTACATATGGGTGGCTTACACAATATTGAAAATTGTATTGCAGCCATAACCGTTGCTAAGTATTTAGGAATAGAGGATGATAAAATAAAAGCTGCTGTTGCTTCATTTAAAGGAGTAAGAAGAAGATTTGAATATGCTTTAAAAAATGATAAGCATGTGGTGATTGATGATTATGCTCACCACCCCGAAGAGTTAAAAGCATTATTAAGCGGTGTAAGAAGTTTATATGGTGAACAAAAAATAACAATGGTGTTTCAACCGCATTTATTCAGCAGAACAAAAGATTTAGCTGATGGCTTTGCAGCCAGTTTAGATATGGCTGATGAAATAATTCTCTTACCTATTTATCCGGCAAGAGAATTACCGATAGCAGGGGTAACAAGTGAATTGATTTTGAATAAAATGAAAGCAAGTAATAAACAGGTTTTAGGTAAAGAAGCTATGTTAGATTTTATAAGAGGAACAAAACCTGAATTAATTGTTATGGCAGGTGCGGGTGATATTGATGTGTTAGTAAATAAAGTAAAAAGTATTGTTGAATAAAGAGCTGAACGCACAAGAGTACGACGCAAGTAAAGTTTAATTATAGTTCGACAAGCTCACTACCAAAGCTTAGTACACAAAAAATAAATGGCTGAGAATAAATTAAATAGTAAACCAATTGCTGAAGAAGCTTTACCAGAAGCAGCTAAAGCAAAACCGAATTATAAAAAAATCGGTAAAACAATACTTTGGAGTTTATTGGCTGTTGCCACCATTGTATTGTTTGGTGCAGCCATGCAAAAAAAAGAAGAACAATTATGTGCAGATATAAAAATTGAGATTACAGGTACAGAAAAAGAAATGTTTATTAATGAAGATGATGTGATTGATTTAATTAATGCATCAGGTAATATTAAAGAGCGTAAAATGGGTGCTGTTGATTTAAAAGCTTTGGAAACAGCATTACAAAAAAACCTTTGGATTAAACATGCCAACCTGTTTTTTGATAATAACAGAATATTGCATATAAACATTGAAGAAAGAGAACCGGTAGCAAGAGTTTTTACTGAAGATGGTCAATCTTTTTATGTTGACAGTACTGCTTTGCGTTTACCCTTGAGTGAAAAGCTATCGGCCAGAGTACCTGTGTTTACAGGCTTTCCAACCAACAAACCTGTTTTATCAAACCCTGATAGTGTTTTGTTAAAAGGCTTAACTGATATAGGTAAATATATTTATGCCGATAGTTTCTGGATGGCTCAGGTATCTCAGATAAACATAACACCGCAGGCAACATTTGAGTTAGTTCCGTTAATAGGTAATCATGTTGTTGTATTAGGTAATGCAGAAAATATTGACGATAAATTTAATAGGTTGTATACTTTTTATAAACAGGCATGGCTGCAAAACGGTATTAATACTTACAGTAAAATTAATGTTCAGTTCAATAATCAGGTGGTGGCGGTAAGAAGGGGAAAAGAAAATGCAGTACAGGATTCAAGTGTTACTGCACAAACAAATTCTATTGATTCAGCAGCTACTGTAAAAACAGCCGAAATAATTAAGGCAGATTCATTAAAAGCTGTGGCTGTTAAAAAAACAGTAAACAATAAAATAAATTTTAAAGCACAACAAAATAAACAATCAAATACTGCGTTATCTGTTAGCAGAAAACCCATAAAGCCTGTTTCGGGTAAACCTGTTATGAGTGCAGGCAAACCAAAGGCAGTTTTAAATAAGCAGAACTGAAACTGAATAACGTTAAAGAATATACTATGAGTCAGAATGAGGCACCTATTATTGTTGGATTGGATATTGGTACAACCAAAATTGCTGCTATTGCCGGAAGAAAAAATGAACATGGCAAATTAGAAATTCTTGGCTTCGGAAGAGCTAACAGCAGTGGTGTTCAGCATGGCCAGGTATTGAATATTGATCAAACTATTAAAGCTATTCATCAGGCATTACAAAATTGTTACGATAGTAATCCTGACTTAGAAATAAATGAAGTGTACGTTGGTATTGCAGGTCATCATATTAAAAGCTTGCAAACACGTGGCGATATGGTTAGGCAAGAGCCTGAGAATGAAATTCAACGTTGGGAAGTTGATCAGTTAATAGAAAATCAAAAGAAAACTTTTATACCTGCAGGCGATCAGATTATCGATGTTATTCCGCAGGATTTTCATGTAGATAATATTCAAAATATTAAAGACCCTGTTGGTTATAACGGTGTAAAAGTTGGTGCTAATTTTCATATTATAACAGGCGATAGAAATGCGATAAAAAATATTAACCGTGCTGTTGACAGAAGCGGATTAAAAACAAAAGATTTGGTGTTGCAACCATTAGCATCTGCATCTGCGGTGATGAGTGAGATTGATATGGAAGCAGGTGTAGCCATATTAGATATTGGTGGTGGTACGAGTGATTTAGCTGTTTTTTATGAAGGCATATTAAAACATACAGCAGTAATTCCTTTCGGTGGCGAAAACATTACCAATGATATAAGGATGGGTTTAGGCGTATTAAAACAACAGGCCGAAGCAATGAAAGTACAATTTGGTAGTGCTTTGGCAGATGAAGCAAAAGCAAATGCTTTTATAACTATTCCTGGTTTGAAAGGAATGCCTTCAAAAGAGATAAGCGTTAAAAACTTAGCACAGATTATTCAGGCACGTATGAGTGAAATTTTAGATTTTGTTGCTTATCATTTAAAACAAATCGGTTTAGATAGCCGTGCTTTAAATGGCGGTGTAATCCTTACCGGTGGTGGTTCTCAGCTAAAACACTTAATTCAGTTAACAGAATATGCAACAGGCTTAAATGCAAGAATAGGTTATCCAAACGAGCATTTGGCACCTAATCATATTGAAGAATTAAAGAAGCCGATGTATGCAACCTGTTTAGGATTAATCTTAAAAGGTTACAGCGATTACGAACATAAAAACAAACAATTTACTGAAACGTTTAAAAGAGTAATTGTTCCTAAAACATTAACTGTTGAAAAAGCGGTTGAAGAAAAAGCAGAAGTAGTAAAACCAGCAGCAAGTGTTGATGTTAAAGTTCGTGCCAACAAAATGAAATTCTGGGATAAGTTCAAAGACAATTTAATTGACTTATTCAAAGAAGAAGAAGACCAGGTAATAAAATAGTTTAAGTGTTCAATGTTTAAAAGTACAAAGGTTATTCAAAGCAAACTTTTAAACACTTAAACCTTTAAACTTATAAAAATCCAACCCTGTTTAAAACCAAAGGATACATCTACTTACTAACCGTTAAACCGTACAACTATGATTCACTTCGATTTGCCGAAGCAGAAATCTTCTATCATCAAAGTTATTGGTGTAGGAGGTGGTGGCAGCAACGCTGTAAATTTTATGCACTCTCAAAGTGTTGATGGCGTTGATTTCATTGTTTGCAACACAGACGCAAAAGCCATCGAACAAAGTAACATTCCCAACAAAATTCAGTTAGGGCCACATCTTACACAAGGCCTTGGTGCAGGTGCCAATCCCGAAGTTGGTAAAGCTGCTACTGAAGAATCATTACAGGAAATAAAAAGCATTTTAGAAGTTAATACTAAAATGGCTTTCATCACTGCCGGAATGGGTGGTGGTACCGGCACAGGTGGTGCACCTATTGTTGCTCAATTATGTAAAGAAATGGGTGTGTTAACTGTCGGTATTGTTACCACTCCGTTTGCATTTGAAGGCCCACGCCGTATGCAACAGGCAGAAGCAGGTATTAAAGCTTTAAAGCCTTATGTTGATACATTGTTAGTGATAAGCAACGATAAGTTACGTATGCAATATGGCAACCTGAAAATGAAAGAAGCATTTGGTAAAGCAGATAATGTATTAGCAACTGCAGCTAAATGTATTACAGATATTATTAATAGTAAAGGACACATAATTGTTGACTTTGCCGATGTATGCACAGTTATGAAAAATGGCGGTGTAGCTATATTAGGTAAAGCAGAAGTAGAAGGTGAAAACAGAGCTCAGGCCGCTATTGAAGAAGCATTAAACTCTCCTTTATTAAATGATAGCGATATTAAAGGTGCAAGATGGATTTTAATAAACATTAATAGTGCTGAAGGTGAGCATGAATGTACTATGGATGAGTTGGAAGTAATTAACAGCTACTTACGTTTACAGGCAGGTGAACATACTGATGTAATTGTAGGTATGGGTTACGATAATACTTTAGGAAGTAAAATAGGTATTACATTAATAGCTACAGGCTTTGAACATAAAGATCCGTTTGCAAAACCAATACCTGTTGTTAAGCCTGAACCTAAGCCTGAAAAAATTGTAATGACTTTAGGCATAGAAGGTGAAGAAAGCAAGCTGGAAGCTAAGCCTGTTCTTCAACAGCAAACATTTGAGTTTGTTGATGAAGACCCGTTTGCACCGCAGTTAAGTGATTTAACAATGGAAGAAGAAAGTATTTCTTTATTTGAAATGAATGAATCTTTCTATACTTCTTACGATGCTGAAAGAGAAGCTATGTTAGATGCTAAAGAAACTGAAATAGTTCATTTTGAATTAAGTCATCCGGAAGAAATAACAACACCAACAACTGAAGAAAAGGTAGAAGAAGTAAAAGAAGCAATCAATCCATTAATTGAGTTTACTGTTACAGAAACACCAACGGTTGTTGCACAGGCTCCGTCTTTCTTAAATAAGCCTTCCAATATTTATGCCTCAAATGTGGAAGATACTAAAGAAGAAGTAAAACCTGAAACACCTGCTGTATCTGCATTTGAAGCACCTAAACCAACTTTTGTTTGGGAAGCTTCAACAGAAGAAACCATGCAGTTTGAAATAAAAGAAAAAGCAGAAGAAACAAAAGCACCGGTAACTACGCAGGAAGCCATAACTGACGAAGGCTTGGAAGATCAACGCCGTAAAGCTGCTGAACGTTTACAAAAATTACGTAATCTTTCTTTCAACTTAAACAGTGCAGATAACAATGCAGAGTTTGATAGTGTGCCTGCATACATCAGAAGAAATATGGAATTATTTGGTAACACGCTAACTTCTGTAGAAAATTTTTACAGCAAATACACAGTTGATAAAGATGAAAATAATAATACACAGATTTCAACCTTAAACAGTTTTTTAGAAGGTAAGAAACCTGATTAACTTTTAACGAAGGGTGTTTTTAGATGTAGTCCCGCTGATTTTAATTAGCGGGATTTTTTATTCAACCTTGGATAATTGCATTTCTAATAGGTCTTTAATTTCTCCTTTAGGATTTTGAGCTAATCCCTTTTTGAAATATTCCAATGCTTTTTTTCTTTGTTTCATTTCTAAATAACAGTTACCAATAATTAAATATGCTTGAGCATAAGTAGAGTCAAGTTTTATAGCATTTTCCTCATCAGAGATTGCTTGTTTAAAATTATTAAGTTTTTTATATCTACGGCCACGATTTGCAAACGCTATAACATTAGGCTTTACTCTAATTGACTCTGTATAATATTTTATAGCATTATTATAATCACCAATACCATCATAGCAATTGGCAAGATTTGATAGTGACTCTTCCTTTTTATTTTTTTCTTTATTGTCATTTAAACCTTGCAGATAGTCTGGAATTGCTTTATCGTAAAGAAAATTACGTCTATAAAACTCTGCTCTATTAAAAATCAATAATTTGTTCTGCGGAAATCTTTCAACTAATAAAGTTAATATCGCTTCAGCACTATCACGGTTTCTATAAAATGAACTAGCAAAAGTTAACTGATTAAAATCTTTCTTTATAGAGCTATCAATATTATTTGCTTCTTTAATAGCAGTTCTATTTTTTTCTTCATAGATGCGAGCAATCAATGTATATAATTGCAAGTAATCACGCTTTAATGAAATACTTTTTTTATAATTTATAATAGCAGAGTCAAATTTCTCCTCAGAATATTTTATATCTCCACGAAGTTTGTAATACTGATAATTATTAGTATCTAATTTAATTGCCTTATTAATTAAGATTGTTGCCATTAATGAATTATCAAGCATGTTATAACTTGTTGATTCATTTGCATAGGCTTCATGATTTAAAGAATCAAATTTTATTGCATTTTCAAAATCTGCAATAGCACTTTTATAATCTTCTATTTCATTGAACATAAAGCCTCTATTATTATATGCTAACGAAAGATTAGGACATTTTAAAGTTATTATTTTAGTAAAAAAAGTAATTGCCTCTTTTGCTCCTTTTTCTTCGTAGCTTTTATCAGCTAAATTGAATAAGCTATCGCAATTGACTTGTCCAAATACATTTGTAATAATAAGTAAGAAGCATAGCGAAATTATTGTTCTCATTAATTTTGAATAGGTATGAAATTAAAATTTCTTAAAAATATAAAATATTAGATTAAACTTTCCTAAACATCAACCTCAAAATTCTCGGCATCGCATTATTATCCTCATCAAAATATTCTGCTAAATCATGTAAATACAAACCTTTTTGTTTAGCAGTATTGATAAACTCAGATATATGATGAGTGTAACAATCAACAACAGATGTTCCGGTTTCAGTTTCAAACCTTGCTTTGCTTCCCGCATATTGTTTCATAGGGTGTAATTCACCAATATAAACAAGCCCGTTATTTTTTAAATGCTTATTACACTCGTTAAATATGTGTGCTAAGTTTTCAATATGTTCCAATACCAAACTGAATGTAATTAAGTCAAACTGCTTATCAGTAAAAGTCCAGGTTTGTGTAATATCAGCTTGTATAAAAGAAATATTTTCAGCAGTAATTTTAGCTTTAGCTTTTGCGAGCATTTCTTCAGAAAAATCAACTGCAGTAACATGTTTAGCCTTGGTAATCAAACATTCACTGTTTTTTCCGGTACCGCAACCAATTTCTAAACAATTCTCAAATGCAACACTGCTAAGTGTTTCGCGTAAAGCAACGGCTTCAAGGTCTCTGGTTTTATTTATATTGGTATCGTATTGTTCAGCCCATTGGTTGTATGCTATGGCAATATTACTCATGGTTAGTTTGCTTGTATAAGATGGTAAGCACTATAAATCTACAGCATTAATTTTTTTAATCTTGTTTCTAAGGAATGAGCCGGGTAGTAATCGTAGCGTTGTAAATAATAAGTTGTATTTCCATTGTTCTTTATAATGCCCCATTCTGCCAAAACGATAAGATGTATCATTAATAAAAGCGGCTTTCTTTTTTCGTTTAATCACATAATCTTCAAAAGCTTTATTCAGGTCAGTTTTATATTGTTGAAGGCTTTTAGCTAATTGATAAGCACTTTCTATTGCCTGGCTGCCACCTTGTGCAATATCAGGTGTACAGGCATGTATGGCATCACCTACAAAAACAATTCTCTTGGTATGCCATGCATAATTATGCGTTTTAACATCTCTGATAGTGGTATCAAAAAAAGTGGTACTGCTACTTATCAGTTGTTGTGTTACTGGATGAAATTGTTTGAACTTTTCTGCAAGCCCTGTTCTATCGAATTGATTGTCTGCCACTTCTTTCTCCCATAAAATAGCCCACCAGAAATATTCACCATCGGGCTTTTGCATAAAACCAAAGCGTTTATTCATTCCCCACATTTCAAACATTTTACTCTCTAAAGCTTCGGGCAGTTTAGTTTTGGTTATGCCACGCCACCATACCTGTTGCACCTGCCTTGGTTTAACTTGTTGCAGAAATTGATTCCTGATATTAGAATTAATACCATTGGCAGCTACCAGAAAATCATAGTAATATTTTTCGTTATTTAAAGAAATACAAACTTTGTCTTCAGTCACTTCAATATCTTCTATTCTTGCATTAAGGGTATACTCATCAGATGCTAAAGTTGATTTTAAAACATTAATAAGTTCTGCACGATGAATGGAATAACCTACTAAAGATGTTGGCGTAGTAACTACTTTTTGTAAAGAGGTATTGGTAATAACAGTTTGCTTAATGGGAATGGAACGTGCAAGAAAAATATTTTTTAAATTCCATTGTTCTAAAATCTGCATGGCACCCGTACCTATTAAAATGCCTGCACCTACTTCTGTAAAAGCCGGTGCTTGTTCGTACACATGAATCTGAAATCCTGCCAGCTTCAAAGCATTAGCAGTACTTAAGCCTGCTATTCCACCTCCAACAATAGCAATTTTCATGTTCAGGGTTTATGGGTGAAAGATAAATAGCTTTCTATACAATTGTTTTATTTGATTAGCTTTTTTTAACATCAACACTAACCTTTTTAAACAAACTTTGTTGTATTAAAAAAGTAGCATGGCAACAGTTTTAATTACAGGAGGAACAGGTACTATAGGTAAACGATTAACAACTTTATTATTGGATAAGGGTTATACTGTAATTATTCTCACCCGTCATCCTGAAAAATATAATAGCCATTATAAAAATCTTTCTTATGCTGCGTGGGATGTAAGTGCAGATTTAATTAATGAGGAAGCCATTGAGGAAGCAGACTATATTATTCATTTGGCAGGAGAGGGTGTTGCAGATAAAAGGTGGACTGAAGAACGTAAACAAGCAATTGTAGAAAGCAGGGTACATAGCTCTGCACTATTGGTTAAAGCTTTAAAAACCTTACCTAATAAAGTAAAAGCTGTTATCAGTGCCAGTGCTATCGGTTGGTACGGAGAGGACAGAGCCGATAGAAAACCGTTCGTTGAAACCGACTTACCCAATCATGATTTTTTGGGAGAAACCTGCAGGCTTTGGGAAGAAAGTATTCAACCCGTTGAAGCATCGGGTATTAGATTAGTGAAACTAAGAACAGGCATTGTTTTAAGCAATAATGGCGGGGCTTTGAAAGAATTTAAAAAGCCTTTGCAATTTGGTATTGCAGGTATTTTAGGAAGCGGTAAGCAAATGATAAGCTGGATACATGAGGATGATTTATGTAATATGTATTTATACGCCATTGAAAATAATATACACGGTGTGTTTAATGCAGTGGCTCAAGAGCCTGTATCAAATAAAAAGTTAACATTAACACTTGCTGAAATAATGCGTGGTAAATTTTTCATACCCATTCATATTCCTGCATTTATTTTAAAAATTATTTTGGGTGAAATGAGTATTGAAGTGTTGAAGAGTGCCAATGTGAGCTCAGAAAAAATACGTGATAACGGATTTATTTTTCTATATAATGAAATAGAAAGTGCGTTAAAAAATTTATCAAATAAAATTTAATAGCATAAATTAATCGTTAATAAAATCTGCACTTGACAAGGTTTTATATTTTTTATTCCTTTTTTTGTTTGTTATATCGATACTAAAGCTTTTCAAACTGATAACTTACCTGCAGATACGACACCAATTACAACGCAAAAGCAAGCTTTACGATTATTAGAACAAATTAAAACATTAGAATCGGGCAGTAATTAGCTTAATACTTTTAAGAGATTAGCCTATTTGTTTTTTTAATAGTTATTTGTATTTTGTAAAGTCATCAAAATTTGCTTTATGAAAACAGTTTTATTAAGCTGCTTGCTTACGTTGTTTTCAGTTAGTTTTAGCCAAGCACAAAGCACTGCAGACCTTTCAGGAACATGGTATGTAAATGGAAATACCGGTTCGCCGGCATACATTATTCAGAATGAGCAAAACATTACAATTATTTTCAATAATACTTACTCGATTGCAACTTTTACCTCTTCTAATCAAATATATGCAGCACAATGGAAGGCTTATGGGAATATTTCAGCTGATGGTAATACATTAACATGGACAAATCAGGTATGGGCAAGAGCAAATATTAATTATCCAAACATAGCAGGAACTTGGATGGTAAATGGAGTATCGATTACCATTTCTCAAAATGGGAAATACCTTGAATTTATAATGCCTAATGGCAGATCTAAAGGATATTTTTATAGTGCAACCGGTATTTATGCAACCGGATGGAATACTTATGCAATTTATGATGATGCAAGCAAAAGTTTGAAGTGGGATAATCAAACATGGGTTAATTCATCATCATCAGCAATTAGCTCTGGCTCAGGTGGCAGCACATCTTCTTCATCAATAAAAATTGGCAGAAAAGAATTATCAGCATTTTTTTATGCTATGACTGCTTTGGGAACTACTTGGGCCCGCCCTGTATATGAGCCGGGTGCAATGAGTGCAAGAACAATTTCAGATTTAAGAGCTGCATTATCAATAGTTACGCCGACACTCAATCTTTTTCCATGTATTGCTTTTGATAGAAACAGAATTACAAGTTTTAGTGCTAATCTTGGTAGTTTAACAGGAACACAAGCCTCTCAGGTATCAGAAGGAATTATTAAAGAATTGCAAGTTGCAGTTCGAAATGCAGGTATTAATTGCGATAGAGGTTTTAATTTAGAACAACTTTTTATTGGAGGAATACATTTAGGTGCAGCACAAGCTCATGCTTCAAGCCGTATTTGTCAACCCGTTCCGATGCCCGCTGCTACTGCATCAACAATATCAGCACATATTACCACTGCATTCAATGCAATGTCAACCTTAACACTTTGTTTGCCTGATTTACAAATGAGTAGTTTTTCAGGTGTACCATTAGGTTCTATGATTTCTGCAGAACCTCATAATTTTATAGTAGGCATTATTACACAAACTTTATGGGCAGTAGCATTAACAGATTGTACTTGTACATGCACCGGAACAGCAGTAACTAATCCCGGAACTACATGCGATCAGGAGTGCGATAAATGGTGTAAACAACAGGGTAAAGCAGGCGGTAAGTTTAATGGCATTTGTTTATTGGGTGTTATGAGTGGAGGAACTCATCCGGATTGTTTATGTTGGTAATATAAATTATCTGCTACTATTCATCGCTCTTATAATTTTTCTCGTTCTTCTGTCTGCTCTTGCATTTTGTAAAGAAATTACTGCCCATATTGCTGCCGGTATCCATCCAAGTATTGTTATCTGTAATAATAAACACAGAATGCCTGTAAAAATCTTTCCTCTTAAAAAGAAAGATAACCATGGAAGTAACATGGCAATCAATGTCATTTTATAATTGTTATTTATTTAAGAACAGTAATACCTCTTTTATTAAAGAAACTCGTTTGTTTGTAAATGAATGATCCGTTTGCCAAACTTCGTATTTAAAATATTTCGGTTTTTCTTGCTGAATAGCTGCTGCTATTTTTTTGTTCCTGTCATGTTCATCTAACATAACAATTTGCTTATCCCTTAAGGCAGATAAATTCTTTTCTAAATCAAAAAATTCATCTCTTTCTATTACGGGCTGAAACCTATTTTTTAAAGAGCCATGTAATACAAAATATTTTCCAAGAGTATCTGAGTTTTTATTAAATGCATTTAATTCTTCACCTGTTAATTGTCTTTTATACTGGTTGAAAATATCCCAGGCAGATAGAATAAATGCTTTTTTAATGGATGATATTTGCTGAATCGCTTTCAGGCTTACCCATCCACCCATACTGTGACCAAATAAGGAAATATTATTCGTATCAATTTTTAATGAATCTGAATATTTTTTACAGAATGCAACAACGTTTACAACATCTTCTACGCAATTTTTAAAAGAAAATTCTCCCTGGCTGCCCCAGGAACCTCTGTAATCAAAATAAATCACATTCCAGCCTCTGCTTCGTACAACCTGTGCTACATCTAAGTTTCGCTCATTACCTGGATAACCGTGCAACAACAATAGTGTTGGATGCTTACCAATTCCGTTAGCTTTTAAAATAAATCCTGCTAACAAACTGTTGTTTGAAGGAATGAATAATTCAATAACTCCTGCAGGAGCATGCTTATCCCATTCAATATCTTTTAAAACAATACTATCTTTTTGTGAGAAAGATTTAATTGAGAAAAGAAGGCAGATGCCTAAAACTATTTTACGGTTCACTGGTGTTTGTTTAGATAAAAATAAAAATCCTCAGCTATTAACTGAGGATTTTTTTATAAGTAGTAATGAATAATTAATTACCTGCTACCTGCCTGCGGATAATATTCAAAGCAGCACCTGCTTTAAACCATTCAATCTGTTGTTCGTTGTAAGTATGGTTAGCAATAATCTCATCTTTACTGCCGTCTTTATGATGTAGTACCAATGTTAATGGTTTACCCGGAGCAAAGCTTGTTAACCCGATTACATCAATGCTGTCATCTTCCTGAATTTTATCGTAATCTTCTTTATTAGCAAAAGTTAATGCCAACATACCTTGCTTTTTCAAGTTGGTTTCATGAATACGGGCAAATGATTTGGTAAGTACTACACGAACACCTAAATGACGAGGCTCCATAGCTGCATGTTCACGAGATGAACCTTCTCCATAGTTTTCATCTCCCACAACAATACTTCCAATACCCGCAGCTTTATAAGCACGTTGTGTTGCAGGAACAGGACCGTATTCACCTGTTAATTGATTTTTTACATTGTCTGTTTTTTCATTAAAGTAGTTAACAGCACCAATTAATAAATTATTTGATATGTTATCTAAATGCCCGCGGAATTTTAACCAGGGTCCGGCCATAGAAATATGGTCAGTAGTACATTTTCCTTTTGCTTTAATTAATAATTTCAATTCTTTTAAATCAGTTCCTTCCCAAGCTGCAAAAGGATCTAACAATTGTAAACGGTTAGAAGTGGGAGCAACATTAACAGTAACGTTGCTGCCATCAGCAGCAGGAGCCTGATAACCTGCATCTTCAACAGCAAAACCTTTTGTCGGTAATTCATCACCGCTTGGTGCATCTAATTTTACCTGTTCTCCTTTTTCATTGGTCAATGTATCAGTCAATGGATTGAAACCTAAATCTCCTGCAATGGCTAATGCTGCAACAATTTCAGGAGAAGCAACAAATGCATATGTATTAGGGTTACCATCTGCACGTTTAGCAAAGTTTCTGTTGAATGAATGAACGATGGTGTTTTTTTCTTTTTTCTCTGCACCCATTCTATCCCACATACCAATACAAGGTCCGCAGGCATTGGTAAATATCGTTGCATGTAAATCAGTAAATGTGCCTAATAAGCCATCTCTGTTTGCGGTATAACGTACTTGTTCAGAACCCGGATTAATACCGAATTCTGCCTTGGTAGATAATCCTTTTGCAACGGCTTGTTTAGCAATAGAAGCAGCACGACTTAAATCTTCGTAAGAAGAGTTAGTACATGAACCGATTAAACCCCATTCAACTTTTTTAGGCCAGCCATTGGCTTCCAAAGCTTCTTTCATTTTAGAAATAGGTGTAGCTAAATCCGGAGTGAACGGTCCGTTTAAATGCGGCTCTAATTCACTTAAATTAATTTCAATTAACTGGTCAAAATATTTTTCAGGGTTGGCATATACTTCAGCATCCGCAGTTAAATATTCTTTAATGCCATCAGCCAATGCAGCAACATCTGCACGGCCTGTTGCTTTTAAATAACGGCTCATGCTTTCATCGTAACCGAAAGTAGAAGTAGTAGCACCAATTTCAGCACCCATATTACAAATGGTGCCTTTACCTGTACAACTCATGCTTGATGCACCTTCACCAAAATATTCAACAATAGCTCCGGTACCGCCTTTTACAGTTAATATGCCTGCAACTTTTAAAATAACATCTTTAGGTGCTGCCCAACCGCTTAATTTACCGGTTAGTTTAACACCAATTAATTTAGGCCATTTCAATTCCCAAGGTAAGCCTGCCATAACATCACAGGCATCGGCACCGCCAACACCAATAGCCACCATGCCTAAACCGCCTGCATTAACAGTGTGAGAGTCTGTACCAATCATCATTCCACCGGGGAAAGCATAATTTTCCAACACCACCTGGTGAATAATACCTGCACCGGGTTTCCAGAAACCAATACCGTATTTATTTGAAACAGAAGCTAAGAAATCAAACACTTCTTTACTTTCATTATTAGCAAAAGCCAAATCTTCTGCAGCCCCGTTTTTAGCAGTAATTAAATGGTCGCAATGCACTGTTGAAGGAACTGCTACTTTAGGGCGACCCGCCTGCATGAATTGTAACAGAGCCATTTGAGCGGTTGCATCCTGCATAGCAACACGATCAGGTGCAAAATCAACATAACTTTTGCCACGTTCAAAATTGGCAAGCTTCATATCGCTATGCAGGTGTGCAAATAAAATTTTCTCTGCTAATGTTAAGGGGCGGCCTAATGCTTGTTTAGCTGCATCTACTTTTGCAGGTATTTCAGCATAAACCTTTCTAATCATTTCAATGTCAAAAGCCATAGTTCAATTTTTAGATTTTGAAAGATATAATATTGATGAGTAAGGTCAATTTCTGAAAATTAACCTAAAAATTTTCGTGGTGCGAATGTACGTGAAAACAAAAGGCTTTTAAAATGTGTTTTATAATGGGAATGTTTCTAATTTTACAACATCCCCAATGAAATTTTAATCATAAGATTATGCAGAAATTACGTGAATTTTTGGAATTACATGCATTCGGGGTGTGCAATGCTATTGGTGAGAAAATGGGAATTGCCACATCAAGAATCAGAATGTGGTTTATTTATATTTCGTTTCTAACGTTCGGCTCTCCTGTTATTATTTATATGATTCTGGCTTTCTGGATGAAGATGAAAGAGTATATTTTTTCTGCCAGAAGAAATCCATTGAAGTATTTGTAAAGATGTCTGATTGAATGATTGCTGATTTCGAATTTGACTATTACTGTCACACAAATCAGACATCGTTACATCATACATCAAATTACCGCTTTCCTCAACTTCACTAACTGTTCTAACAACCCTTCCAATAAATTTAATTGCAGCATATTAGCACCATCACTCAATGCAACAGCAGGATTGGGATGCGTTTCAATAAACAAACCATCTGCCCCTGTGGCAATAGCCGCTTTGGCAATAGTACCAATCATTTGTGGGTTGCCACCGGTAACACCACTTGTTTGATTGGGTTGCTGCAAAGCATGTGTACAATCCATAATTACAGGTGTATGATGTTTTTTCATAATGGGAATATTCCTGTAATCAACCACTAAATCCTGATAGCCGAAAGTGGTTCCTCTTTCAGTCAGCATAATTTTTTCGTTACCTGCTTTTTTAATTTTATCAACAGCAAATTGCATTGATTCTCCACTTAAAAACTGACCTTTCTTTACATTAACAACTTTGTTGGTTTCGGCTGCTGCAATTAATAAATCTGTTTGCCTGCATAAGAAAGCAGGTATTTGTAACACATCAATATATTTGGCAGCTTCAGCACATTCATCGTGTGCATGAACATCGCTTGTTGTAGGCAATTGATAAGTTGTTCCAACTTTCTTTATTAAATCCAAACCGATACTATCTCCCAATCCTGTAAAAGATGATGCACTTGTTCTGTTTGCTTTTCTGTAGCTGGCTTTAAAAATATAAGGTATTTCTAACCGTTTACAGATTGAAGAAACTTTATCTGCCACTTCCATTACCAATTCCTCGCTTTCTACAACGCATGGTCCGGCAATTAAAAAAAAGTTATCAGGGTTGTATGATTGTTGTTTGAATAAATCCTGTAAGTAATCTGGTAGCATAAATAGTTATAATTAGTAAAGATGAATTAAAATTCTGCTGCGAACTTACATTGCTTTTCTTTTTCTTTGTGCTAACAATTGTTAGTATTATGGCAAAAGAAAAAATTTTAGTAATTGGTGCAAGCGGACAGATTGGTGTAGAATTAACATTGGCATTAAGAAAAATTTACGGCAACAATAATGTGATTGCCAGCGATTTGCGTGAGCAAAACCCTTTATTAGAAGGCACAGGACCTTATGTGAGCTTAGATGTAATGAATAAAGAAATGCTGCATGTGCAGGTTATTCGTCAAAATATTACGCAGATATATTTATTAGCAGCCATTCTTTCTGCAACGGGAGAGAAGAACCCCAACCTTGCCTGGCATTTGAATATGCAGGGCTTATTAAATGTATTAGACATAGCAAGAGAGGAAAAATTGTCTAAAGTGTATTGGCCTTCCTCTATTGCCGTATTCGGGCCAACAAGCCCAAAACAGCATTGCCCGCAACAAACTATTATTGAGCCGATAACTGTTTACGGCATCAGCAAATATGCGGGAGAGTTTTGGTGCAATTATTACCATCAACGGTATGGGGTTGATGTAAGAAGTTTACGCTACCCCGGTTTAATAAGCTATAAATCTGCACCCGGTGGCGGAACAACAGATTATGCTGTTGAAATTTTTCATGAAGCGTTGGAACATAAAAAGTATCAATGCTTTTTGCAGGAAGATACTTATTTACCGATGATGTATATGCCCGATGCGATAAGGGCAACTATTGAATTAATGGAAGCACCTGCAGCAGCCATTTCTGTACGAACGGCTTATAATATTTCAGCCATGAGTTTTTCGCCGAAAGAAATTGCAGCATCTATTAAAAAACATATTCCTGAATTTGAAATTTATTACCAACCTGATTACAGGCAAAATATTGCCAACAGTTGGCCGCAAAGTATTGATGATAGTGTGGCTGCCAAAGACTGGCAATGGCAACCCGAATATGATTTAGATAAAATGGTAAAAGATATGTTGCAGAATATTGAATAGTAAACAGCAATGCAAAGTAATTCGAAAATTTTTTCTCGCAGAAATCGCTAAATACGCTGAAATATATTCAGCGAATGCTACGTTTAATGAGAGGTATTTTTAAATATGTAAGTAATATAAAAAGTCAATCACATTAATGATTGACTTTTTTTGTTGAATTGTCCTAAGGGCTCCTTTGGAGACAAGTTATAGTTGAAGTGTTTTGATTGTCATTTCGAGATTGGTTCATGCCCAACGAGAAATCTTCTTTTCTACTTAAATAAGATTTCTCGGCACGAACCTCGAAATGACCTACTATAAAACATTTAAAATCTTACTCCGAAATTAATGCCCAAACCTCTGATGCCTAACCAAGGGCCTGATGCATCTAAGGTTGCAAAAGAACCTGATGCATCAACTTTACCTGTTACTTTAAATGGTGATGCATCAATACCATTAATGGCATCCTGCATTGCTTGTTGTTCACTTTTATAACCCGGTGCAGGTGGTGTGCCGGACAATGCAGGATTGAAAGTGGCTTTTAAATCTTTTGATGAGCTGTTGCCGAAATGTGCACCAACAATCCATATATCAATTACACAATTTTTGAAAATATTATGTTGTGTGCCAATCATAAAACCACCACTTGTTGCAGAAACATTTCCTGTAAATAAAGCAGACTTTGTGTTACTACCAGCGGGTGTTGTATAAGTATATTTAATAGGAATAGTCATATCAAAACTTGAGTATCTTCCATATAGAGCAATGTAAAAACCTCTCATGTTTTTGTGACTGTATAATCTGAATTCAGGAGTTAAAGCATAACCACCTATTTTAAAATTACCGAAGTCAATAGTGTTATCTTTAATAAGTTCTTTAACCTGACTTTGATAAGGCATATCTCCGTTAGGCATAAAGCGATAGTTTAATGAAACTGATGCTTTCTTTCCAATAGCTCTTTCATATGTAAAACTATAATTACTGAATGCCAATGAACTCAGATTCGTTTTAATAATGTTTCTGCCCGATGCGTAAACTTTAGTTTTTTTTACAACAGCAGTATCTACCACCTGAGCGAATGAATAATTAATAACACAAAGGCAGGTAACAATACTTGTAATAAGGTTTTTTTTCATACAAATTGGTATTGGTTAGGTTAAATAGTTTTTCCGGCAATATCTGCAACGGTTTTGTTTTCTAAAATAGCTAACGATGAATCTCTTACTTCAATCATCACTTTATTCAATCCGCAGAATTTTTCATCACAGTTTTTACATCGTTCATAGAAATTTAAACTTACACAAGGCAACAAAGCAATCGGCCCATCAACCAAACGCATAATTTTTGCCAGTTTAATTTTTGATGGTGCTACTCTAAAAAAGTAACCACCGCCTTTACCTTTTTTACTGTCTAATATTTCTGCTTTTTTTAATTCTAATAAAATATTTTCTAAGAACTTCAGCGGAATTTTTTTCTTTTTTGAAATTTCTGCAATTAATACAGGACCATCTTTATCTTTTTCGGCTAAATACATTAAAGCCTTAAAAGCATATTGTGTTTTTTTGGATAACATAGCTTATTTTGTGCCTACTCTTTAAAATTAAAAATAGTCAATATGCTCAAAGTAACTAATTTTTTGGCTCTTTCCGTTATTACGTTATTGTTTTCTGTAAGTACGAACGCACAAATTATTAAGCTGCCTAAAGTATTGGCATTCGGCAATTTTACTTATGCCAATCCGCAGGGAGATTTTAGTAAATCTGTTAATGGCGGTACCGGTTTTGAAGTTGGTGGAGGCATAGGATTAGGAAAAAACCTGTTATATGCATCTACCGGGTACATTAATTATCCATTTTCAAGCACATCTTATAAGTATAAAGTAGTTCCTTTTAAAGTAGGTATTCGTCATTATTTGTTGTTAGGATTATTTGTGAACGGGGCTGTTGGCGTTGCCTCTCAAAATTCTGATGCATCCGGAGCAAGCAGTGGCAGTAGTTTTTTATATGAAGTTGGAGCAGGTTTTAAATTTTTAGGTGTAGTTGAAATAGGTGCAGCTTACACAGGTTATCAGGTTGCTAATTCCTCTCCATCAATCAATGCAAATTCAATATTATTAAAAGCAGGTTTGGCTTTTAAATTATAAACCCAATACTTCTTTCATACCAAAAATTCCTTTTTTACCTTTTAAAAATTCGGCAGCTAAAACAGCACCGCTTGCAAAACCTGTTCGGCTATGTGCCGTATGGATAATTTCAATATCATCTACAATTGAATGATATTTTATTTTATGTGTACCGGGTGCGGGGTCAATTCTTTCTGAAATAATTGTTAAGTCTGATGGATTTTCGCTTAAGTGATTAACCCATTTTTCTTTTGTATCAATATTTTGTAATACCTGCTCAGCAAGGGTTATAGCGGTACCGCTTGGTGCATCTTTTTTTTGCGTATGATGAATTTCTTCCATTATAACATCGTACTCTTTATGCTTATTCATCAGTTTAGCTAAGTAAGTATTCAGCTCAAAAAATAAATTCACACCAATGCTGTAATTACTTGCATAAACTAATGCACCGTTTGTTGATTCGCAATAATTTTTTACTTCTAACCATTTATCTAACCAACCTGTACTACCGCAAACTACCGGAATATTGAAAGATAAACACTTCATTACATTATCAAAGGCACTATGCGGACTGGTAAATTCAATGGCAACATCTGCTTCAGACAAATTCTCTTTTGTAAAATCTTCAGCATTATGTAAATCAATTTTTAAAACAATGTTGTGGCCTTTTTCAACAGCAATAGCTTCAATGGCTTTACCCATTTTCCCGTATCCTATTAATGCAATGTTCATGTTTTTTTAATGAATAGTGAATAAAGTATAATGAATAACTTATGATGAGCAGATTAACTTACATTATCAATTATTCATTGTTAATTATAAAATTATCTTACTACTTCTTTTAGTTTCTTAGTATCATTCCTGAAATTAAATACCAAGCCAACGCCGGCTACTTTTGTTACAGGGTCAAAGGTTGGCCTTAGTTTCATACTTAAATCCGGGCTTACATTGAAATTCTTTAAATGCCCGAAAACAGTAGCATCTGCGACATTTATACCCCAGGCAATTAAGAACCAGAACACAGAATAATCTCTGTTTTTTCTGTAAGCATTTCTTGCATTTTGCAATGCTGCCAAATCAATTCTGCCGGCTAAAATGCCGGGTTTAATTTCATTATCAACATAATTTTTTAAATCCGATGAATCTGCTGAAGTAGGACTTCCCAAACCGGTGCTTCCGTATGTTGCTTTAAACAATGCATTATATGCAAAATCTATTTTCTTAAACTCCTTATTATTAAAAATAAAAGTAATTACCGGAATTGATAAAACACCGTACACAATTGGTATTTTCCAGTACTCACGGTTATATGTCTGACCAAGCCCCGGTAGTATTAAGGAACGCATAGTTGCTTTGTGCGGGTCGTGAGGTTTTCTAATAATACTGATAGTTGTCCCCTTTTTTATAGCTGTGTCAACAACAATCATTTTCTTTTTTGTAGTTGAATCAGTTGTAGTTAATAAAGTAGTTGATGATAAGTTTTTCTTATCATCCTGAGCCTTTGCAATAATTACAGAAAAAAATAATGTAATGAGTATGGTAAAAATCAACTTCATTAATACTAACTGATGGTTACATTCATCTGATCGAGTATTTTATTAAATTCCTGTAAAGAAAAATACTCAACTGTAATAGAGCCATAACCTTTTTTATTATGCACCAATTTTACTTTGGTACCGAAATGAGATGCTAAAGTATCTTCTATTTTTTTGTAGGCGGGGGGTAATTCATTTTTTAGAGAAGATTTAACTGCATTGCCTTCGCCGTTTTTATATAGTTTTCTAACAAGGTCTTCTGTTTGTCTTACACTTAGTTGTTTACTTTTTATTTCAGTGTACACGTATAACTGCTTATCAACCGTATCAATATTTATCAATGCTCTTGCATGGCCCATTGAAAGGTTGCCGTTGCGAACAGCCAACTGAATATCGGGTGGAAGTTTAAGTAAACGTATGTAATTGGTAACTGTTGTTCTTTCTTTGCCCATTCTTTCTGCAACCTGCTCCTGCGTATAATTTAATTCTTCCATCATACGCTTGTAGCTTAAGCCTATTTCTATTGCATTAAGATTTTCTCTTTGTAAATTTTCTAATAAAGCGAGCTCTAATAATTCAGCATCGTTAGCCTGACGAATATAAACAGGCACATCTTTTAATCCCGCCAATTTAGATGCTCTGAATCTTCTTTCGCCTGCAATTAATTGATATTTTCCGTTAGCTAATTTCGAAACTGTTAACGGTTGAATGATATCATGCATTTTTATAGATGCTGCTAACTCACTCAATGCATATTCATCAAAATCTCTACGCGGTTGTTTCGGGTTAATCTGAATATCATCAATATTAACTCTGATAGAAGTAACCGTTTTCTCAACAACTTCATTCTTTAAAGTACCGGCAGTTGTTTTTAAATCTTCATCAATATTTTTTAGCAGGCTTCTTAAGCCTTTGCCAATTGCATCTTTATTTTGTTTGGGTGTGGTCATGTTCAGTTTAAAGTTTAATGTTTAAAAGTTCAATGGGTTATTAGAAAGCTTAATCGACTTTAAACTTTTAAACCTTTGAACAATTAAACTTTTTACTCAATAATTCTCTCTTCATTAGTCATTTTCGTCATTTCATTCTTTTGCAGAATTTCTTTGGCAAGGTTTAAATAGTTAATGGAACCCTTACTTTCTGCATCGTATAAAATAGCAGGTTTACCAACACTCGGGGCTTCACTTAATCTTGTATTTCTATGAATAATGGTTGAGAAAACAATATCATCAAAATGTCTTCTTACTTCACTTACCACCTGGTTGCATAAACGTAAACGCCCGTCATACATCGTCATTAAAATACCTTCAATTTGTAAATCGGGGTTTAAGCGGTTCTGAACAATTTTTACTGTATTTAATAATTTACCTAAACCTTCCAAAGCAAAGAATTCGCATTGCACCGGTACAATAACACTATCGCTGGCAACTAATGAATTGACTGTTGTTAAACCTAAAGACGGAGAACAGTCTATAATAATAAAATCGTATTTGTGTTTAATGGGCTCTAACAGATTCTTCATTACATTTTCTCTGTTAGGATAATTAATCATTTCAATTTCTGCACCTACCAAATCTATATGGCTGGGTAAAACATCTAAGTGAGGCATTTCACTTTTTAAAATTACATCGGCAGCTTTTGCATTATTTACCATACAATCGTACAAACTGCTGGTAATATTATGTAAATCAAAACCGGTACCTGTAGTACTGTTTGCCTGCGGGTCTGCATCAACCAATAAAGTATTAAACTCAAGCACAGCAAGGCTTGCAGCTACGTTAATAGCCGTTGTTGTTTTACCTACACCGCCTTTTTGATTTGCTACGCCAATAATTCTTGCCATAATTAGGGTTCTGAGATTGATTGGTTTAAATTAAAACTTAAGCTAAGTCTGCAAATCTAAAGTATTATGTTTCATAACAAAGAAGATAATAAAGGGGCAAGATTTTTTAAACAATTATCCCCAAAACAAAAGCCGCCATTATCTTACAAAGGCGGCTTTTATTGCTTTTATGAATTTGAAAATACTAATTGATGGTAATTGTTTCGCCAATAGCAGGTAGTAAAATGTTTTTACCTTCAGCTTTAAATAATTCTGTAACGGCTGACTTATCAATCTTAATAAAACCGAATGTGTCGTAATGAACACCAATAACTGTGTTGGTTTTTGTGAATTCCGCTGCTTTTAAGGCATCAGCAGCATCCATTGTAAAATGGCCGCCAATGGGTAATACAGCAAAATTAATATTTGCCCAAACAGGTATCAGTTGCATATCCATGGTTAATGCAGTATCTCCCGCAAAATAAAAATTACCTTCTTCGGTGGTAAAAAGAAAACCTAAAGGATTACCACCATAAGAGCCATCGGGTAAGCCTGATGAATGTACTGCATTAGTACCTCTTACTGTTCCAAAATCAAAATTTATCGGCCCGCCTTGATTCAGCGGTAATGTTTTTTCTACTCCGTTTTTATTTAACCAGGTTGCCACTTCAAAATTGGCAACACAGGTTGCACCGGTTCTTTTGGCTATGCTTACTGCATCGGCAATATGGTCTTGATGACCATGACTGATAAAAATATAATCTGCAGGAATTGTTTCAATGTTTACATTTTTTGCCAATTCATTGTAAGTAATAAATGGGTCAAACAAAATGGCTTTTCCTTTAATCTCTACTGAAAAACAGGAGTGACCGTAATAAGTAAATTTCATAGTTTTAAAGTTTGGAATAATTAACAAAATACGTCCACTTTTGTTTATAGTTGTTGCCGGCAACAATAATTTAATAAGTTGTTCGTCTTTGCTAAAAAATGGAATATGCGTAATGCTAACACGTGGTTGATTATTGGTTTAATTATGGTTTTGCTTGATTGGTATGTGTTTCAGTCAGTAAAATCTGTATCGCAAAACTCATCTGATAAAACAAGGTTAACAGTAACTGTTGTTTATTGGGCAATTTCAGTAGCTGCATTGGTAATGCTTGTTTCATTTCCATACATTCAGGCTTTGCAAACTTCAAAAATTTTTCGCAACTACGTTTTTGCAATTATAGCAGGATTATTTTTTGCCAAATTAGTAGGCTCTTTATTCTTTTTAATTGATGATTTACGCAGGCTGTTTATGTGGATCGGCAGTAAAGTCTTTCCCAATACAGGAGCTCATTTTGCTGATGAAGGGGGTAATATTTCACGTTCTGTTTTTATGAGTTGGTTGGGCTTAGGTGTTGGTGCAGGCTTATTCGGAACATTATTGTATGGCTTCAGTAATAAATACAATTATCAGGTAAGAAAAGTAAAACTGGCTTTTGATAATTTACCTGCTGCCTTTAAAGGTTTAAAAATTATTCATATCAGCGACATACATAGCGGTAGTTTTCAAAATAAAGCAGCAGTACAACATGGCGTTGATTTAATAATGCAACAATATGCAGATTTGATTTTGTTTACAGGAGATTTGGTAAACGACAGGCATGAAGAAATGAATGATTACATTGATGTATTCAATCAACTAAAAGCACCGATGGGCGTTTACAGCACTTTGGGAAACCATGATTACGGAGATTATACAAGCTGGCCTTCGCCGCAGGCAAAACAAAAAAATTTAGAGCAATTAAAACAGGTGCATGCAGCCATGAATTGGCGTTTATTGATGAATGAACATGTTGCTTTAACTAAAGGCAACGATGCCATTGCTTTATTAGGAATTGAAAACTGGGGAGCTAAAGGAAGATTTCCTAAATACGGTAAAATGAATGAAGCTTACCCCGGTACAGAAAAATATGCTTTCAAAATTTTAATGAGCCACGACCCCAGCCATTGGGATGCAGAAGTTAGAACCAAATACGCCGATATAGATTTAATGCTGGCAGGCCATACACATGGCTTTCAATTCGGTATAGAAAATCCTTATTTTAAATGGAGCCCTGTACAATGGATGTATAAACAATGGGCAGGTTTATATGAAGAAGGCAAACAGAAATTATATGTAAACAGGGGTTTTGGTTTTATCGGTTATCCGGGCAGAGTAGGTATTTTACCCGAAATAACCTTGATAGAATTGGCTTAATTATCGTTTACTTATTTTATTGAGTGAAATTGTTTTTTGTCTGGAACATTTAAACCTTGTTACCGCATCACTTCTTAAAAATGCATGTTTTGTTTTTTTAGTTTGCATGCGTTTACGCCACATAGTAAAGCTTGAAGGTTTCATTTGTTTCCGCATTAATTCAATCACTTCTTTTTCCTTCAATCCAAATTGAAATTCAATGGCTTCAAAAGGTGTACGGTCTTCCCAAGCCATTTCAATAATGCGGTCTGTATCTTCAGTTGAAAAAATATTTTTCATACCACTTACAACAGCTTATGTTATAAAAAGTTGATTGAAAGCAGCAAAAGTAAGTTTGGCATAATCATTGAAAACTGATATAAAAAATTACAGCATGAAAAAGTTCATTCTTCCCTTAATTCTAATTACCTGTTTTAGTGTTACAGGTTTTTCGCAGGGTTTTCATTTAGGTGCTAAAGTGGGTGCGAATGCCACTAAAATAAACGGCCAGTCTTTTAAAGATGGTTTTAATTTAGGTTATCAGTTAGGTGGTTTTGCAGAAATAGATTTCAGTAAATCAATAGGTATTCAACCCGAAGTATTGTTCAGTCAATCTCAAACTACAACTACAACTTATAACGGAAACTTAACACCTAATAAAGATGCTAAGTTGAATTACTTATCAATTCCGCTTTTACTAAGAATTAATACAGGCAAATTGTTAACGCTGCATGTTGGCCCGCAATACAGTATTGTAATGAACAATGATAAAAGCTTTGTTCAAAACGGTTCTGATGCTTTTAAAAGCGGCGATTTTTCTATGGTTGCCGGTTTGCAATTAAACCTTGGCACTTTAAGAGTGTATGGCCGTTACAATATCGGCTTAACAAACCTAAACGATATAGATAATAAAGAACAATGGAAAAGCCAGCAAATTCAGGTGGGTATTGGTTTTAAAATATTATAAAATTTGTGTAGATATTCCAGTAAAGCACCCTGCCAATTGCAGGGTGTTTTTTATTTAGGTTGTGCCAATTTGTACAAATAAATCTTTTAAAACCCTCATGGCACCAATATTGACTATTTTGCACCACTTATTTAATAAGAACACAACTGCTGTAATGGCATAAAAATAATTTTGAAGAACACTTATGAACACGAATAAATTTTTTTCAAGCGAAGATGAACAGGATTTTTTGCCGATAATTCCTTTGAATGAAAATGAAGATGAGAACGATAAAACAATTATTCCCGATACATTACCTATTCTTCCTTTAAGAAATACCGTTTTATTTCCCGGTGTTGTATTGCCGATAACTGTTGGCAGAGATAAAAGTATAAAAGCTGTAAACGATGCTTACAAAGGCGATAAATTAATTGGTGTATTAGCACAAAAAGATACCAATATTGAAGATCCTGAAGCTAAAGACTTATGCAGCATTGGAACTGTTGCTAAAATTGTGAAGTTGATTAAAATGCCTGATGGCGGTACTACCATAATTATTCAGGGAAAGAAACGTTTTGAATTAACACAATTAGTTAGCGAAGACCCGTACTTTAAAGCTGCAGTTAAAATTTTAGAAGATGAAGTAAAAGATAAAGATGAAGATTTTAATGCTTATGTAAGTTCAATAAAAGACTTGGCTACACGTATTGTGCAGCTTTCGCCCAACCTTCCTGCAGAAGCATCTATCATTTTAAAAAGTATTGAAAGCCCTGCATTCTTAATAAATTTTGTAAGCAGTAATTTAAACAGCACTATAGAAGAAAAGCAAGGTTTATTAGAAACGAATGATGTGAAGTTTCGTTCAGAAAAATTAGTGCAGATATTACAAAAAGAATTACAGTTTGCAGAACTGAAAGATAAGGTAACCAATAAAACCCGCACTGAAATTGATAAACAACAACGTGAATACTTTCTTCAACAACAATTAAAAAGTATTAAAGATGAGTTAGGAGGAGATAGCAACGACAAGGAGTTGGCTGAAATGAAAAAGAAAGCTGAAACCAAAAAGTTTACAGAAGCTGCTAAAGCAATGTTTGATACTAATATTGCCAAGCTGGAAAGAATGCATCCTTCAACGCCAGATTATTCAGTTGTTTACAATCATACAGATTTATTATTGGATTTACCCTGGAATGAATTTACAGAAGATAACTACGATTTAAAGAATGCAAAGAAGGTATTGGATGCAGACCATTACGGTATGCAGAAAATTAAAACACGCATTTTAGAATACCTGGCTGTATTGAAATTAAAAGGTGATATGAAAAGCCCGATACTTTGTTTTGTTGGTCCTCCGGGTATTGGCAAAACATCGTTAGGTAAAAGTATAGCCCATGCTGTTGGTAGAAAATATACACGTGTTAGTTTAGGTGGTTTGCATGATGAAAGTGAAATACGCGGTCATCGTAAAACCTATATCGGTGCTATGCCGGGAAGAGTTTTACAAAATATCCGTAAAGTAAAATCATCTAACCCTGTAATGATTTTAGATGAGATTGATAAGATAGGAAACGACCATCGCGGAGATCCTTCCTCTGCCTTATTGGAAGTATTAGACCCCGAACAAAACAATACTTTTTATGATAACTATTTAGAGCTGGAATATGATTTAAGCAAAGTGTTATTTATTGCAACTGCGAATAATATTCAAAACATACAACCCGCTCTTAAAGACCGTTTGGAGATAATTGATTTGAGCGGATATGCCATTGAAGAAAAAGTTGAAATTGCTAAAAGACATTTAATTCCCAAACAAAAAGAAGCACATGGTTTGGTAAAAAACAACTTTAAAATTGCAGATACTGTTATTGAAAAAACCATTGAAAATTATACAAGAGAAAGCGGCGTAAGAGAGTTGGACAGACAGTTAGCTTCCATTATGCGTTATCAGGCGAAAGAAGTGGCAACCAAAGGAAAATTAAAACCAACATTAACAAATGCTGATGTGGTGAAAATATTAGGTCAGCCACGATACAGCAATGAAATTTATAAAACAGCCAATATGCCGGGTGTAGCTGTGGGGCTTGCATGGACTTATGTTGGCGGTGATATTTTATTTATTGAAACGGCTTTAAGTGATGGTAAAGGTGAATTGAAATTAACAGGCAATTTAGGTAATGTAATGAAAGAGAGTGTTACCACTGCACTAACTTATTTGCAAACACATGCAAAAAAATATGCTATTGAAAATGATGCTTTCGGTAAGAAAACCATTCATGTGCATGTGCCTGAAGGAGCTACGCCTAAAGATGGTCCGAGTGCGGGTATTACCATGCTTACCGCTTTAACTTCTGCTTTTACAGGAAGAAAAGTTAAACCCTATTTAGCTATGACAGGTGAGATTACTTTACGCGGACAAGTATTGCCTGTGGGTGGTATTAAAGAAAAAGTATTGGCTGCAAAACGTGCAGGATTAAAAGAAATTATCATGTGTTGGCAGAATGAAAAAGATGTGCAGGAAATAGACAGCAGCTTTATTAAAGGTATTCAGTTTCATTATGTAAAAAATATGCAGCAAGTATTAGAGTTAGCTTTGATGTAGTTCTGTGTTATCTGCGTTTTCAGCGAGAAAATTTTATTTAAAGTTTGTGTCCTCACAAACTTTTTTATTTAGTTAATTCGAGTCTTTTCGAATCATAGCATTTCATAAAATGAGTTACTTTCATTCCTGAATGAAGAAAATTATTTTTTTATTTTTCTTGATGGTTAGTAAGGAAGTTATTGCTCAGAACTTAGGTGGCAATACAGTTTTTAATTTTCTTTCGCAACCCAATACAGCACAGGCTTCTGCTTTAGGTGGCATCAATATTTCAAACATCAGTAAAGACGTTGGTATGGTTTTTCAAAACCCTGCATTGTTAAGAACAGAAATGCATCAACAGGTAAATGCCTCCTTTAATAGTTTTTATGCGGGTATTAAAAACTACAGTTTAACTACCGCTTTGTATGCTGAAAAACCAGATATGAATATTGCTTTAGGCATTAACTATTTTAATTACGGCTCAACTACACAAACAGATGCAAGCGGGAATATTTACGGAGAGTTTAAACCGAATGATTATGTTATTCAGGTTTCTGCTTCAAAAAAATATTTAGAACGTTGGTGGTATGGTGCAACATTAAAATTTGTTTCAAGCAATTACGGTCAGTACAGAAGCAACGGTGTAGCCTTGGACTTGGGTGTAACGTACTACGACAGCACTAAATTTTTTCAGGCGAGTGTGGTATTTAGAAATATCGGTACACAATTAAAAAAATATGATGGTGCCAATAAAGAAGAATTACCTTTTGATTTGCAAATAGGATTAACGAAAAGATTGTTGAAAGCACCCTTGCAGTTTTCGTTAACAGCACATCATTTACAGGCTTTTAATATTTATTATAACGATACTGCCTTCAATGCATCGCAGGGAGACGATAGTTATTTAAGCAGCAAATTCACTTTACAGAAAATATTTTCTCATTTAGTTTTTGCAACGCAGATTTTTATTGACGAAAAATTAGAAGCTACAATAGGGTATAATTTTTTACGCCGTTACGATTTGAATGCTTACAATATTGCCAATGGTATGAATGGCTTTACTTTAGGAGCCGGTGTATTATTAAAAAAGTTGCATATACGCTATGCAACCGGATTTTATCAAAAGAATTTATTTCACCAGTTTAGTTTAAACTTTAACTGGAAAGGAGATGGGCTGTAAGTTTTGCTCGGCATTTCCCGATTGTCCCGAAGTTTCAGGATTGCCCAACGAGAAATCTCTTGCTCAATTGAAGATAGGATTTCTTGGTACGAACCTTCGAAATGACGAGAACGTATGTTTCAAATAAGTTAATTATTCTTCTTTACCAACAATAATTCATTAACACCTTCAATCTTCATTCTGTAACCATCTGAAGTTCTATAGATTAAAACTTTGGGTTGAAAGATGTTGTAGTTTTTAATGCCAGGTTCATCCTGTACCCATGTTTCACCATTCATGAATGAAAATGAAGTAGAGCCTGTCCAACCGGAGAAATTTCCTTTAAACTGTGTATCTACCACATCAGATTCTCTGTGGCATTTAACAGGGTTATCAATACCCTGAATAAGCATTTGATTTTTCTTACCAACTTTATTAATTGTAATAGTAGGGTTATTAATACCTGCAGCTAATTTTACATCTTCATCTAAAATATAGTAATGAAAACTTGCTGTTTTAATAATTGAACCTTCTTTTAAAATGCCGTTTAAAATGCCATCATAACTTGTTTTTTCTACTAACTTAACTTCATCTGTTTTTTGTGCAAACAATTGGAAGCAGGTTAAAATAAGAAGGGCAGTTAAGAAACTTCTCAAGGCAGCAATCATTTTTTTCATAGCATGTTGTTTAAAAAAATTTAGAATATTTAAGTTGTTTAAGGTTTAAAGTTATGCTTCAATCATTTCACGCAAATATTGTTTTTCTTCTTTGAAAGCTTTGCGGGGCTTTAATCCCAGCAGATTGAACATATTATTGTCTTCTTCAAAACTCGGGTTAGGTGTAGTTAATAATTTATCTCCCGCAAAAATAGAATTAGCACCTGCCATAAAACACAATGCCTGTTCTGCCACACTCATTTCTGTTCTGCCTGCACTTAAACGAACCATTGTTGCGGGCATTAAAATGCGTGCTGTGGCAATCATTCTAACCATATCCCATACATCTGTTTTGGCGTTGTTTTCCAACGGTGTTCCTTTAATAGCAACCAATGCATTAATAGGTACACTTTCAGGGTGTGTTGGCATGGTTGATAAAGTATGCAACATTTTAATTCTGTCCTCATGTGTTTCTCCTAAGCCGATGATACCACCGCAGCAAACCGTTACACCTGCTTTGCGAACATTATCCAACGTATTCAATCTGTCTTCATAAGTACGTGTGGTAATAATTTCAGAATAATGTTCATGGCTTGTATCTAAATTATGATTGTATGCATATAAACCGGCATCTGCTAATTTCTGAGCCTGTGTTTCTGTAAGCATACCCAATGTGCAACAAACTTCCATACCCATTTCATTCACGCCTTTAACCATATCCAATACACGGTCAAAATCTCTGTTATCTCTCACTTCTCTCCATGCTGCACCCATGCAAAACCTTGTGCTGCCCGCATCTTTAGCTTTTTGAGCATAAGCCAATACTTCGTCTTTTTGCATTAATGCCTGTACATTGACACCTGTGTTGTAACGGGCAGCCTGCGGACAATAAGCACAATCTTCACTGCAACCGCCTGTTTTAATACTTAACAAAGTACATACCTGCACTTCGGCTGTATCGTTGTATTCGTGATGAATGTTTGAAGCAGTATGAATTAATTCTAACAAGGGAGTATTGTAAATGGAATGAACTTCTTCTAAAGTCCAGTTATTGCGAATCTTATTTTGCATAGCCTTTTTTTTGAGTGAACAAATATAAGTAGATGCTTATTAAATGATGGGTTTGAAAGGAGCGGCAACAAAGAAATACTCATTACCCTTTTCATAATAATTGTGAAATTCATTTTCGGTTAAAGCATTGCTTTTGTTTAACCAGTTTCGTAAGGTGTAAATGCGGTAGTTAATTGTTTCATTAATAAATTGAAACATGGCTTTATCGTCATAATCATATGCTACTGCTGCCTTACCAAACTCAAACAGTATCAGCGGTTGCGATGATTGAATGGTTTTTACGGCACCTTGTAATGCCCATAATTCACCGCCTTCAATATCTAATTTTATTAAATCAATTTTTTGTTCAGGCTGAATAAAATTGTCTAATAAATCTGTTTGTACAGTAATGGTTGTATCTTTTTCTTTTCTGTCGTAAAACCTTCTTCTAAGACCGCTGTAGGCTGTATTGGTTTTAACAAGATTAAACTGCTCTAATGCCCTGTTATTACTTAAGGCAACAGCATAAACATTTACTTCAAACTGAAAATGTTTCAGGTATTTATTAATCAGTTCCTGAATAGGCTCAAATGCATAATGAATACCGTTAGGGGCAGCATCAAGCATCATTTGTAATATTTCACCTTTGTGGCTGCCTGCATCTACACACACACTGTTTTTTTTGCAGTGTTGTTGAATAATTGTTTTGGTAAGCCTGTTATAGTATTCGTTTTTAGTTAATGCAACGGGAAAAAGCTTTACCAGTTTCTTCAGTATTTTTTTTACTACAGCAATCATCAATCAATCTTAATCAAAGTTTTTATTCATTACATATCTACGCCATTTTTCAATAACCAGTTGCATATCCTGCGGTAATTCACTTTCAAACAACATTTCTTTATTTGTTTTCGGGTGAATAAAACCTAATGTTTTAGCATGCAAGGCACAACGCGGGCAAACATCAAAACAATTATCAACAAACTGTTTGTATTTGGTATAAATAGTTCCTTTTAAAATTTTATCGCCACCATATTCCCAGTCATTAAAAAGGGTATGGCCAATGTATTTCATGTGTACTCTTATCTGGTGTGTTCTTCCTGTTTCCAGCACACATTCTACTAATGTTACATAATTAAACCGCTCCAATACTTTATAATGCGTTATAGCATGTTTACCTATATCGCCTTCAGGGTATGTGGTAAACATTTTTCTGTATTGCTGATGTCTTGCTATGTGGGCATTAATGGTACCTTCATCAGATTCAATATTTCCCCAAACCAATGCCTGATATTTTCTTTTAACAGTATGAGCTGCAAATTGTTTAGCCAAATGTGCAGCCGCATCAGCAGTTTTAGCCAATACAATTAAACCTGTTGTGTTTTTATCTATGCGATGCACTAAACCATAACGCGGTAATTCATCTTCGTTAAGGTTTGGGTTTTGTTGCAGTAAATGATAAGCCACTCCGTTTAATAAAGTACCGCTGTGGTTACCCACACCGGGGTGTACTACCATGTTTGGCGGTTTATTAATCACCAATACTTCCGCATCTTCATACACAATGTTTAACGGAATATTTTCAACCTTTAACTCACTGTATTCAGGGTTTACAAAAAGCATCAGAACCAATTCATCTGCAGGTTTTACTTTATAATTACTTTTTACCAACTTGCCATTTACAGTAAGAAAGCCCGATTCAATGCTTTGCTGAATTTTATTTCTTGATGCACCTTCCAATCTTATCTGCAGCCATTTATCAACCCGCATCGGTTCCTGCCCTTTATCAATAATAAAGGAGCGTCGCTCATACATTTCCTCCTGCTGTTCCGTTTGTTCAATGTCTAAATCAGTACTCATTCTTGCAAATGTAAATGCTATGTGCGATGTATACTGTTTGCTATTCGATACTGCAATATTTTATGTAACCGTCTTTTGTTTTTCTCCGAAGGAGTCCTATGGAAATGGCATCGTTCGTATAGCTTGTACTGAGCAAAGTCGAGGTATCGCACCTGCCTACCGGCAGGCAGGCACTTGTACTGCATATTTTCATGGCAACAAACTCACCACTCATCTTGTCCTTTCAGCTTCGTATTTTTGCCAGATGAAACAAACTGTTTTCTTTAAAGATTTAGGACTTCGTTCATACAAAGAAGTGTGGGATTTACAGGAAGTTTTTTTGAAACAGAATGTTGATTTAAAAATGAATGAAGCAACCAGAAATGCAACTGTTAATCATTTGTTTTTTGTTGAACATAATCCAGTTTACACTTTGGGAAAGAGCGGTAAGAAAGAACATGTATTAATTGACGATGAGGCTTTACAAGAAAAGGGTATTGAATTTTTTCATATTAACCGTGGCGGAGATATTACATTTCACGGTCCCGAACAAATTGTTGGTTATCCCATCCTCGATCTTGATAAATTTAAAACAGATTTAAGCTGGTATTTAAGAAGCTTAGAAGAAGTAATTATTAGAACTCTTGCTGAGTATGGCTTACATGGCGATAGAAGCAAAGGGGAAACAGGCGTTTGGTTAGAGCCAGATGTTGCAGGTAGAGAAAGAAAAATTTGTGCAATGGGTATTAAGTGCAGCAGATGGATTACGATGCATGGCTTTGCTTTTAATGTAAACACCAACCTGGATTATTTTAATTATATAGTGCCTTGCGGTATTCAGAATAAGCAGGTTACTTCGCTGCAAAAAGAATTAGGAAGACCTATTGATATGCAGGAAGTAAAAGAAAAAGTAAAACGTAATTTTGAAATTGTTTTTGATTGCGAGTTGAAGTAATAATGTCATTCCGAGATTGAGTTATTGCTCAACGAGGAATCTCACTTTAAAATGATTAAGGGATTTCTGGGCACGAGCCTCGAAATGACAGCTATTGGTAATTTCATTAATAATCTTTTACCAGATACACTTTGTTTTTCTCTTTTAGTTTATCATCTTCATACAATTCAAAATTAAACCAGCCGGAGTGTATAAAGTTGGTTTTATCTAAAATGAGTTTTTCTTCATTCACATGTTTTATTTCAAACAATTCTTTCCAATCTTCTTCAAAAAATTTTATGCGGTACTTATGTTGTTTGTATTGCGGTAATTGTACAATAATGTAAGTGGTTTGATCACTGAAAATATAAACAGAAGGTTTCCAAACAGGTTTTGGTACATAAGGTTTCCATATTACTTCATCATTACTGAAAAAGTATAATGTGTCTTTAGTTTGCGTAGCAATAGAGTCTTTAAACTTTTTATAAAATGGCACTTCAATTTTTCTTAAAACACTATCCTTATTCAGTTTGTAAATAGTAATATATTTTTTCTCAACAGGTTTTACAACAGGCGGATTGGAAGGGCTTTTTTCTTTATCCTCTTTTGATTTATTTGCTTTCGAATTTTCATTGTCATCTTGCGAAATATCCGGCTTGGCTTGTTCCTGTGGCTTAATATTTTTAAATTCTGTAGTTGAAGTTGCTTTTGTAAAAAAATATTCGCCGCTTTCCAAAACATAAAATATTCTGTAAAAAGTTTTTACTCCCGGTGCTGCTTCATTATCAACAAAACCATTTTGTGGCAGGTCGGGAGATTGAGCAGAATAAATACTTTTAAAAAACTTTAAACTATCATAAGAACGTTGCACCATTAATTGGTTGCAATTAGCAAAAGGGTTAATCCAGCTAACCAATATTTTACCTTTTGATAGTTCTTTAACTGTAAATTTCGGTAAAGTGTCCTGTGCTCTTAAACTAAATCCAATTAAAACAAAAATTAAAATAAAAACAGCTTGCTTTTTCATCGGCAGCAAATATAAAAACTGCGGTATTATTAAAATGGTAAAGTATTAACCGGTAATGAAAAATTACCCTGTAAACCACCTGAATGCACAGCTACTATTTTGCTGTTTGTTGGAAAATAATTTTTATTAATTAAGTCAAAAATCGCAAACATCATCTTTGAGGTATAAACAATGTCAGTTGGTAAATTGTATTGTAACCATAACTGTTTCATAAATTCAATCAATTCTTTTGGATGTTTAGCGTAACCACCAAAATGATAATCGTTTATAATTTCAAAATTTTTGTGTTGCTCTTCTTCAGTTAATAAACTATTTATTTCATTGTTAATAGAAATATTGCCTTTCAAAACATTAATACCCATTACTTTTTGATGAGGTAATAAATTTTTTAGTAAGCCTGCAAACGTAGTACCGGTGCCTGTTGCAATAATTATATGTGTTGTATCGACAGGAACAAATTGCATTATATCAGCTGCACCTTCGGCTCCTTTTAATCCATATCCGCCTTCATTAATCCAATACCAATTATGGTGTTTATACTTTTCTTTAATAGCATCTTTATTTTTAAAATCGCTTCTGTTTACAAATAGTAATTGCATGCCATAAGCTTTCGCAAGTTCAAGTGTATGAGAAGTCCGGTGTTCATCGCCACGTATTATTCCAAAACATTCTAAATTATTTTTAGTACATGCTTCGGCTGTTGCAACAATATGGTTAGAATAGGCTCCGCCAAAAGTTGCTATTGTTAAAAATTTACCTGCTATAGCCTCTTTTAAATAATATTGAAGTTTAAACCATTTATTACCACTGATAATAGGGTGAATATTATCTAATCTTAATATGTTGAGAGAAATATTTTCAGTATTATTTAATAATACTATTTCCTGAAGCGATATGTTATTAAATTGTAAATCAATCATACGTACAAAAGCAAAAATATTGGTTAGAATAAGCATAAACCATAGTTTCGCAATAGTTAATTGTGTAATTAAACTGTGAATATGCAACCAACATTAGTGATTCTTGCCGCAGGTATGGCCAGCAGGTATGGTTCAATGAAGCAAGTGGAAGGTTTTGGCCCAAATGGTGAAACAATAATGGAATACTCTATTTACGATGCTATAAGAGCAGGTTTTGGCAAAGTAGTTTTTATTATTCGTGAAGAGTTTGCAGAAAGTTTTAAAGAAAAATTTCAGTCTAAATTAGAAGGTAAAATTGCTGTTGATTATGTATATCAAAGCCTTAGTTCTTTTACTGAAGGGAAATATATTCATCCAGACCGAAAAAAACCTTGGGGTACAGGTCATGCAGTTTTGTGTTGTAAAGGAAAAGTAAATGAACCTTTTGCTGTAATTAATGCAGATGATTTTTACGGCAAAGATGCTTTTGAGAAAGCCTATAATTTTTTGAAGCATGAATGCAATGAAAAAACTTACAGCATCATCGGTTATCATTTGCCCAATACTTTAAGTGAATATGGAAGCGTAAGCCGTGGTGTATGCAATGTAGATGCCGATAATAACCTTACTGAAATAAATGAACGTACTAAAATTTATCGTTTAGAAGATGGAAGAATTGTTTATGAAGATGAAAGCGATTTGCATGTGTTATCCGAAAGCAGTTTAACCAGTATGAATTATATCTGCTTTCATCAGAATGTTATTGATTTATGTGAAACCCTTTTTTACGATTTCTTAAAACGTAACCGTAACGACCCCAAGGCAGAATTTTTTATTCCTTTTGTAACCAATCACTTTATTCATAGTGAAATGGGTAATGTAAAAGTAGTACCCACTTCAGCACAGTGGTTTGGCGTTACTTATAAAGAAGATGCACCTGTTGTAAAACAAAGTTTGCATAAACTTATTACAGAAGGAGAGTACCCTGAAATGCTTTGGTAGCAGCTATTTTATGTAGTTTTCGATTTCTTCCTTTCTTAACTCATTACTTGTTTTTCTGCTTCCGTCGTGGCTCCAGCCCGGTGGACCAAAGAGGTATTTTATTTTTTGCTTAAAAGAAAGATGCGGTTGCTTAACATCTTTAATAATAGCGTTCCATTCATGAAAAACAATATTGACGGCATTAGGGTTTTCGATATTTTTTGTTAAGCCGTAATTGATGGGTTGATATTCTTCATCCCTTAATTCTTTCTGAAACGTTCCGAATAATTTATCCCAGATAATTAGAAACATACCCATGTTTTTATCTAAGTATTTGGGGTTACTTCCATGATGTACTCTGTGGTGTGAAGGTGTAACCATGAAGTACTCAAGTATGCCCATTTTATTTATTAGTTCTGTATGAACAAAAATGCCCCAGATTTGAGTTGCCGAATAAATGAAAATAATATCAAGCGGTTGAAAGCCTGCAAATGCTAAAGGAATAAAATAAATAAAGCGATACAAAGGTTGAAAAACAGAAGAGCGAAAGCCAACAGTAAAATTCATTTTTTGTGATGAATGATGTGTTACATGTGTAGCCCAAAAAAATCGTATTTCATGATCAAACCTGTGCAGCCAATAATACAAAAAGTCTTCAGCTAATACTAAGCAAATCCAATACAGCACTACATTTTGCCAGTTAATTAATTTATGTTGGTAGCATATTTCAAACACAGCTAAATAAATTATTCTAAAGCATAAATCAATACTGCTGTTAAGTATCATTAAATAAACATTGGCAACGGTATCTTTAACAGTATATAATTTTTTATGTTGCAGATGCGACAATAACACTTCAATGCCAATGATGATAAGATAATACGGCGTTGAAATTAATAAAAGCCATTGCTCTCTTAAATGCATGTAACAAAATAACAGTAAAAGAAAATAGGTTGAATGTATTGCTTAATTAATTTAGCAATATGGTAAATATACCGTTACATAATTGGCAACAAAAAAGTAAAGAACATCAGAAACTATATAAAAGTTTTTTGCAAAGAGCAGATAAAAATAAAGTACTGAAACAATTACCCGCCTTGCATGAAGAAGCTTTTGAAAAGGTTGATTGCCTAAGTTGTGCAGCATGCTGCAAGAATTATTCTCCCCGTTTTAAAACACCCGACATCAAACGAATAAGTAAATACTTAAAAATGAAAGAAAGTGTTTTTATTGATACTTATTTGAGTTTAGATAAGGATGGAGATTATGTTGTAAAGTCTTCACCATGCCCTTTTTTAGGGGCTGATAATTATTGCAGTATCTATGAACAAAGACCGGGTGATTGCCATCGCTTTCCTTACACCGACGAAGATGTATTATTAAAAAGGCAAAACATCACTTTAAAAAACAGTGAGTTTTGCCCGATAGTGTATTATGTTTTAGAAAAACTGATTCACTAAACGTCATTTCGAGGTTCGTGCCGAGAAATCTCTTTAATTACCCGGATTGAGATTTCTCGTTGGGCAAGAACCCAATCTCGAAATGACATTGTACAATTACTTCGCAGTTAATTCTTCGTAAGCCGCTGTTAACGGTCGTTGTATGCCATCACCTTTCCACTCTGTAACACCTGGAATAGCTGTATTTTTTAAGAACTCTTCTTTTGTTTTTCCAGCTTTAATTTCCTGTTCTGTAAATACCAATAGTTTTTCTAAATAATCTTTAAACAATTTTAAATCTTCTTTACTTCCGGTAACATTATCAGGTACTAACGCATGACCGAAAACAAATAATGTATCGTTATTAAAAGTGGCGGTTGTTTTATCTAAAACATTAATCCAGTTTTTAATAGAAGCACCTGCTGTTCTGTCAATAACCGGATGCCTTCTGTTAAACATTAAGTCTCCCATATGGGCAATATTGGCATGCTCAAAATGTATTACAGCATCGCCGTTGGTATGGGCTGCACCAAAATAATAGGCTTTAATTCTTTCTTTGCCTGCTTTGTATTTCCAGGTGTCTTTAAAAGTGACATCCTGAAATAATTGTTTGTCTTCGTTCTTTTGTGCAGCAGCTACACGTTTGTAATTAACCAAACAATTTTCATGGCCTGTAACATGCGGTACTAAACCTTTAAAGGCAATGTTTCCGCCGGTATGGTCGCCGTGATGATGTGTATTGATTAATAACTGAAACGGATTTTCTGTTTTCTTTTTTAATTCATCAATTAAATGGGTGGCTTGGTCGGGAAATTGAGAATCAACCACCACAATTCCTTTTTTATCTAACAGGAAGGCAATAGTACCGCCACGCTCTGTAAAAATGCCGATATCATTTCTTAACATGGTTATTTTATAAGCAGGCTGTTGCAGTAATGCTGCAAAAATTTCTTTAGGTGTTAATGCCATTAAACCCGCTGTAATAGCAGAGTTGCGAAGAAAAATACGACGTTGCATAATTGTTAGATTTTGAATTGATACGCTGTAAGATAGAATAAAGTTGCCAGATGAATAAAGATAGGAACGTAAAAGTGTGCGACGCAACAGTTGATGCTATGAAATACAAAAGTTGACTACAAAAACTTTCCTACAACAGGCAGCTTTTTAAACTCTTTCTTTTCTACCTGAAAAATAAACCACATAAATATTGAAAGTAATACAGTGGCGAAAACCAAACTGAAAACTAAATGATTGTAAAAATGAACAGCCGTTTTATGAATGAAAAATAGCAGTACTACGATAACCATGTATGCTACGAGTTTCTTCCAGGCATAAGGAATACGGTAATGCTTTTGCCCCCATATAAAACTTACCACCATCATAGTACCGTAACATGCAAATGTTGCCCAGGCACAAGCCATGTAGCTGAAATGCGGAATGAAAAGAAAATTGATAATTAATGTAATAGCTGCACCTATAACAGTTATGGTTGCTCCTGCTCTTGTTTTGTTGCTTAGTTTATACCAAATACTTAAGTTGTAATAAATGCCTAAGAACATATTAGCTAATAATAAAATGGGTACAACACCTAAACCAACCCACATTTTAGGGTTGCGGATAAACTGCTTCCAAACGTCTAAATACATGGCTACCATTAAGAACATTATGCAAATAGTAATTACAAAAAACTTCATTACACGTGCATATACCCTTGGTGCATTTTGTTCTGTTGATTGTTTGAAAAAGAATGGCTCTGCACCCATTCTGAATGCCTGTACTGCTAAGGTTATTAAAATGGATAATTTATAGCATGCTGAATAAATACCTACCTCTGCTTTAGCTGCTTCAACAGTTGAAACAGGAGCCCACCAGCCTAACATAATTCTATCAAATGTTTCATTAATCATTCCGGCAAAGCCTGCAATAATTAAGGGCCATGAGTAAACAATTATTTCTTTCCATAAGGCTGCATCAAACTTCCATTTAAAACCTACAAATTCTTTTGATAAGAACAGCAGCGTTAATGCGTTTTGTATAAGATTTGCCAATAAAGCATAACCAACAGCCCAATCTGCTTTAAAAAATTTACCGCACCAGTGATCGGGGTTTTCTTTTAACCAATTGGGGCAAAGACTTAAGAAAAAATAAATACTGATAATATTTATTAAAATGCCACCCACTTTAATTGCTGCAAACTTCATGGGCCTTCCATCTTGCCTGAGTTTGGCAAAAGGTATGGTTGATAATGCATCTAATGCAATAATGGCTGCAGATAAGGTTAAATATTCGGGATGAACTGTTATTTGTAAAAGTGTTGCTAACGGATGTTGCAAAGCAATTAGTAAAACAGATAATATAATGGTTGAAAATATGAGCGATAAACTTGTTGTACTGTAAATAATATTTTTATCGGCTTTACTTGAAAATCTGAAAAAAGAAGTTTCCATTCCATAAGTGAAAATGATATTCATAAACGGAATGAATGCATACACAATACTCATTTCGCCATACTGAGCCTCAGTAAATTTAAAAGTCAAATACGGCGTTAGCAAGTAATTAATAAACCTTGCAGCAATACTGCTGAGGCCGTAATACATGGTTTGTCCTGCTAATTTCTTAATGCTGCTCAACTCAATGAATAATTATAAACTGCTAATGTAAGTATAGATTGTTCAACTTAATACTTATAACGTAAAGCTTAGAACTTCTTTAATGATTATGAATAAAGTTGGGAGTAATATCATAACCCGGCGGTGCAAACATTTTGTTACTTAAAAAAGATGAATCTGTTAGTGTATAAAGAAAAGCAGTTAATTGACCGATTTCAAAATTACTTAATGGTATTTTATGTTGCAATAAACTATCTGTGTTACTAATTACTTTCATGTTTTTTCTGTAATGATCAAATACATTCATTAAAGAAAAGAAACGCCCGTCGTGGCCGTAAGGTGCAGTAACAGCAACATTTCTAAGGCTCGGTATTTTAAATTTTAATGAATCGTTTTTATCTCTTGTAATCTTCATTCTGCCAAAATCATTCAAAGTGGTATCTGTTGTAATACCATTATTTCTGAAACTGAAGTCTGTAAAAAAAGGTTCTTTATGGCAACTGATACATTTCTGCTTAAAAATATCATAACCCAATTGTTCGGGTAAAATAAAAGCTGCTTCGCCACGCATTACTTTATCGTACTTGCTGTTGCTGCTAACCAATAGTACAACATATTGACTGATTGCTTTGGTTAAACGTTGCGTGTTGATAGTTTCATCTCCAAAAGCAGCCTTAAACATGGCCTTATATTCTTTGCTTCTATTCAATTTTACGATAACTGATTGCAATGTTTCACCCATTTCATTATCCGCCGTAATGGGTGTTATGGGTTGCATATCTAAATGGTTAATGCCACCATCCCACATAAAATCTTTCTGCCAGGCTAAGTTTTGTAATGCAGGTGCATTGCGGGTTGTAAGCGAATTATTAATGCCGTGGCTAAGGTTATGATCATAAGTTGCAAAAGCTGCAAACTGTTGATGACAGCTTGCACAACTAATGGTTGAATCTTTACTTAAACGTTCATCATAAAATAATTTTCTGCCTAATTCAAAACCTTCTTTGGTTAATGAGTTGTTTTTAAAATCATATACGGTTTGCGGCCAACCTTTAGGTACAATAAACTGTAAAGGTGTTGGCTTGAATGAATTGTTTGTCCATGCAATGCCTGAAAAAATTAAGACTATTAAAATGAATATGGTAGAAAAGATTTTCATTGTTGAATGGAAAACATGCCTGCATAATTATCAGCTAATTGCATAGCAAAATTGCCGGGTTGATGACAAACAGATTGGTTAGCAATTTTAATAGTTGAGGTATTATCAAACCATTTTAAAATGTCGGCATTGATATTTAGTATTAAGTTTTTGGTTGAAACATTCTGACCGATATTCAAGCGTACAAATCGTAAAGCATTTTCATTTTGCTTAAACCCGCCAACATGATAGCTTAATAAATGCTGCGGAGCATGCGATGCATCACTCTGCCCTTCCAGCTTAGCGAAAACGTAGCCAGTATTCCACGTCCAGAACATGCCTTTCATGGGGTCTAATGCTCCGGTTTGCACACCGCTTACATTTTTGATGCTATCAATACCAATCAAAAATTGTATATCATTAATTTTTTTAGCTGCAGTAGTTAGTGTTATTGTTTTAGATAAACTATCGGCTTCATCAATCAGAAAATAGTCTGAAGGAAAAGCATAATACTTACTGTCGCTGTCTATTAAAATAATTTTTGAGATATAATATTTAAAACGGTTAACAGTAAAAGATTCACCAAATTTATTCGTATAGGTTTCAGTAAATAATTGCAAATCTTTATCACCCACCTTATTGTGAAAATGTAAGGTGATTTTTTGTTGAGCTTGTAAGCTTGATAAAAAAAGTAAAAAGCAGCTTGTAAAAAATAGTTTCTTCATTTGTGTAATTCGCTACAATTCGTGTTATAAAAATCAATAATCTTTCGGATTAATTTTTCTTCTGCCTTCTTTATTAAAAGCATTTCTTTTTTTGCCTTCTATTCTTTTTTCTTTAGATGCCTTTGATGCTTTGGTAGCAATTCTGCTTTTCTTTTTTATTAAAGCAGTATTCACCAACTCATTCATTTTTTTTATTACCAAATCTTTATTGCCTAATTGTGTTCTGCTTTCCTGCGATTTTATCAATAAAAAACCTTCAACTGTAATTTTATTAGCTAATTTTTCAGCAATTATTTTCTTTTGCTCATCACTTGCAATGCCCGATGCAGCTACATTCCATCTGCCTTCCACCATTGTTTCCACTTTGTTTACATTCTGCCCACCCTTGCCGCCGCTTCTTGCAGTTTGAAAAAATATTTCGGGTGTAATATCTATCTTCATTTTATAAAAATACTATAAAACATGCGTGTTGTTATACAACGTGTTACTTATGCTTCTGTTGTGGTGAATGAACAAATAGTGGGTACTATTAAAAATGGGTTATTGGTTTTAGTTGGAATAGAAGATGCAGATACAGATGAAGATGTTGTTTGGCTGAGCAATAAAATTGTAAATATCAGAATTTTTAATGATGAAAATGATGTGATGAATAAAAGTGTTACAGATATTGACGGTGATATTTTATTAATCAGTCAGTTTACATTACATGCAGCTACCAAAAAGGGAAACAGACCTTCTTACATAAAAGCCAGTAAGCCGGAGCTTGCCGTACCTATGTATGAGAAAATGATTAAGCAGTTAGAAAATGACACCAACAAAAAAATACAAACCGGCATCTTTGGTGCAGATATGAAAGTGAGTTTATTAAATGATGGACCGGTAACCATTTGGATTGATTCGAAAAACAGGGAATAAGTACTTACACGAATTTTATCGAATTACACTAATTTTTATGAGTGAAATATTGTTTAAAGAAGAATCGTTTAAAATTATTGGTATTTGTATGGAAATTCATACTGCATTAGGTATAGGGCTAAAAGAGATAAACTATAAAGATGCAATGGAAATAGAATTTCAGGCTTTAAATATTCCTTATGAGCGGGAGAAAAAATTTATAGTAAAATACAAAGGAAAGATGTTGAAAAGCCCGTACATAGCAGACTTTATGGTGTTTAACTCTTTTATACTCGAAATAAAATCCGTGCCTGTAATTATAGATGCTCATATTGCTCAAACGTTAAGCTATTTAAATGTATCAAACACAAAATTGGGAATCATCATAAACTTTGATGAGAAATCACTTAAATGGCAAAGAGTAATTTTATAATTCGTGTAATTCGGAATAATCCGTGTAATAAAATAATATGACAATACAAGAAGCACAACAACAAATAGACAACTGGATTAAAACAGTTGGTGTTCGCTATTTTAATGAATTAACCAACTTAGGTATTTTAATGGAAGAAGTAGGGGAGTTATCCCGCTTAATGGTTAGAAAGTACGGGGAGCAGTCCTTTAAAGAGAGCGATAAAGGAAAAGATATTGCCGATGAAATGGCCGATGTATTGTGGGTGTTAATATGCCTTGCCAATCAAACTGGTGTTGATTTAACAACGGCTCTTCAAAAAAACTTTGAAAAGAAAAATATACGTGATGCAGAAAGGCATAAAAACAACGACAAACTAACCCCCCTTTAGGGGCGGGGGACTTATATTTGCAGCCTTATGAGTACGCAACAGGATAATATTTTTCAGGCAATTATTGCTCATGCAAAAGAATATGGTTTTGTGTTTCCTTCCAGTGAAATTTACGATGGGTTAAGTGCCGTGTACGATTACGGTCCGTATGGTAGTGAGTTGAAAAAAAATATTCGTGATTATTGGTGGAAGAGTATGACCCAACTGCATGAAAACATTGTAGGTATTGATGCTGCTATTTTTATGCATCCCACTACTTGGAAAGCAAGCGGACACGTTGATAACTTCAGCGACCCGATGATTGATAATAAAGACAGTAAAAAGCGTTATCGTGTTGACCATTTGATTGAAGCTTATGCCGATACATTAGAGAAAGACAAAGCTGATGCTTTAATTGCTGAGATGGAAGCTTTATTGGCTAAAGAAGATTTTGTTGCATTGAAAGATTTGATTGTTATCAATAACATCAAATGCAGTATCAGTGGCACTTGTAATTGGACAGACATCCGCCAATTCAACTTAATGTTTAAAACAGAATTCGGTGCAGTAGCTTCTGATAATCCTGATGATAATATTGTGTACCTACGCCCTGAAACAGCACAAGGTATTTTTGTAAACTTTTTGAATGTGCAGAAAACCGCCAGAATGAAAATTCCGTTTGGTATTGCACAAACCGGTAAAGCTTTTCGTAATGAAATTGTAGCCAGACAATTTATTTTTCGTATGCGTGAGTTTGAACAAATGGAAATGCAATTCTTTGTTCGCCCCGGCACAGAAGGAGAGTGGTATAAATTCTGGAAAGAAGAAAGATTAAAATGGCATTTAAGTTTAGGCATTGATGCCAATAAATATCGTTATCACGATCATGTTAAATTAGCACACTATGCTAAAGAAGCTTGCGATATTGAGTTTGAATTTCCTATCGGTTTTAAAGAAGTAGAAGGTATTCATTCCAGAAGCGATTTCGATTTAAGTCAGCACCAACTCTACAGCAAAAAGAAACAGCAATATTTTGATGCAGATATTGACCCTGCCACCGGAAAGCCTTATGGCAATTACATTCCCTACGTTATAGAAACATCTATCGGTTTAGACAGAATGTTCCTTTTAATTCTTTCTAATGCTTATGAAGAAGAAGTAATTCCGAAAGAAGATGGTACTAACGATAGCAGAACGGTATTGCATTTACCTGCTAAACTCGCTCCTGTAAAATTGGCGATATTGCCATTAACCAAAAAAGATGGGTTACCTGAATTAGCAAGAACACTAATGGACGAATGTAAAAATTCTTTCAAGTGTTTTTATGAAGAAAAAGATGCGATAGGTAAACGCTACAGAAGGCAGGATGCCATTGGTACACCGTTCTGTGTAACTATCGACCATCAAACAAAAGAAGATAATACCGTAACTATACGTTACAGAGATTCAATGAAACAGGAACGCATACCGATGGATAAAATAAAAGCATTGGTATTAAGCGAAGTGATGTAAGATTTTATTATCAGCTATCGTACAGGTGGCATTGCCTGTTGTGTCACTCACTTGTACGTTCAGAACAACATTCAACAAAACATCCCGAAAAATTTACTTTTTGGGATGTTTTGTTTATTTAGCAAGAAATGAAAGCTATTTCATAAATTCAATTAATGCCGATAATTCAGTATCTGTAAATTTGAAATTATGGCTATTACTTAACCCTCCATAATCTTTTTTTAATTGAATTGAATAATGGTCTTTCGCATTTACTAATGAATCTTGTTTTGTAATAAAAAGCCTGATATAGCTTTCACCTTTTCGTTGAATAACCCCCTTAAGATAATTATCAGTAGCTGTATTGAATTCATGACACGTAAAACAATTTGTTCTCGCAATACTTTCTCCATAGTGAACCCTTAATGATATTAGTTGCTCATCTTTTAAATGATTGGATTTTTTTAACTCTACTAATTCGTTTTTAATTAAAAAAAATCTACATTGATAAACAATAACAACTCCAATAAGCAAAATCAATATTGAAACTAAAATAATCTTTTGCATGAAACACTTAATTTCTGTGCTTTAATTGGTCACTGATCCACAATAACTATTATTGTATTATCTATTTATATATAATAGCCTGAAAACTTCAAATCTCCAGAAATATCTTCCATTACTCAGCGAAAACTCTCCGCCTCTCCGTCTCAGCGGTAAAGCCATCACTGCATAATCCATTTATAAAATGCAGGAAACTCTTCTCTCCATGCTTTTTCATTGTGTTGATTCAGCGGGCTTACCGAGCTTCTGATAACATAGTTGGGTTGTTTTTTTAGCACCTCTATCATCTTCTGCATATCACTCACCATGGTAGCACTTTCTTTTCCGCCGGCATAGAAATATAATTTCGGGTTAGCTGTTCCTAAGTTTACTTTAGCTGCATCTGTAAACAGTTGCGGGGCAATCCACAACGAAGGAGAAAAAACACCTGCACCGCCAAACACTTGCGGGTACTGCAATACAGCTTGTAAACTTATTAAGCCACCCATACTGCTTCCTGCTATAAAAGTAAATTCAGCACTTTTTTTTGTTCTGTATTTTGCATCAATATAGGGCTTTAAAACAGTTGCTAAAAAATCAACATATAACTTACCCTCGCCTTTGCCGAATTTATCATTATCATAAGGGTTGTATTCGGTCATACGTTTATCACCGCCATTATCAATACCCACAACAATACATTCTTTGCCTGTTTGTTTTTGTAAAGTATCTAAGCATTCATCAACGCCCCATTCACCAAAAGGTGCAGTTTGTTCATTAAATAAATTCTGCCCGTCATGCATATATATAACAGGATAAGTTTTAGTTGATGAAGCATAACCTTTCGGCAAATAAATCCATATTCTTCTGGTTCTGTTTAACTGCGGTATTTTAAAGGCAGTGTCTATAATTCTTACCTGCGGGCTCGCTGTGAAAGGTTTGGGTTTATCAGGATAATCATCTTTCCAGCCTGCTATAGTGCATTCTAAAACAACATCATTATTCACTTCAATAACACGGTCGGCAATATCTCTTCCATCTGCCATACATTCTACCTGCTGAAAACTGCCACGTGTAAACTTAAAGGCATAATTGCCCGCAGCCACATCTTTAATAACCACGCCTTTTCTGCTTCCGCCAAAAGGTTTCAGTTTATAGTTCTCATCTTTGGGGTTCCAGTTATTAAAACTTCCGCTTACATAAATGTCATCATTTGTTTTAGTGGCAACCGATGTTACAACCAAACGAATATTGTATTGGGCTTGTGTTATAAGCGATAGCAGCAATAATAAAGGCAGCAATATTTTCTTCATAAACTAAAAGTAAGAAAGTTAGCAACAAATAAAAAAGGCAACCTGTTTAAGATTGCCTTTATGCGTATTTTAAAGATTTAATTAATCAAGAATATCAACATCAGCAGGGTACTTGCTTTTATTAAAAACAAATATGCTTTCAGGAATGTTTGCAGATGTATTTAAGTTGCTTAAAGCAAAATCAATAATGTTGCCGCCTTTGTCTGTAATTTTTGCTTTGGTAATCATGTTCTTTGTTTTGTCAACAAATACATGAACATTATCAAAGTTTTTCTTTTTATCAACCGGAATCAATTCTATCTCATGATAATTACCCGCAGAAGAAACTAATTTGTAAGTAAAATCTTTATCGTAAAAATTTGATAATAAGTTTTGCGGGCTTAATGTTTGGTTACCATCAGCAACAGATGAAATGGTGATGGTATTATTGTTCCCATCATAATTATAAACTTTTACACCATCGCAAATGATTTCTGTTTTTTCCTGTTTTAAAAAATATTTCTGTCCTTTAAAACTTACAGAGCCGGCTTTTGTTCCGTTTGATTTACCTTTTTTTGTTATTGACTTTAATGTGAAGCTGGCGGTAACACCTTTAAAACTTTTCATTTTTGCATTAACCGCATCTAATATTTTTTTTGCATTGGCATCGTTCTGAGCGAATACAGCATTTCCTAAAACTGCAATGGCAAAAAGCAATGTGTATAATTTCTTCATCTCAACTATTTATGGCTGCAAATATAAGTTATCAGCTTTTCAGACTTTAAAGGTTGTGAAATGTTTAAGATGAATGGGTTTCTAAAATCGGTAATGAGTCATACTTTAGTTGATACTATCTAAATATTCATTCAATTCCATTTCACTCTTAAAACGTACTTCTCTTGCCTTACTGCCAACATTAGGACCAACAATACCTGCATTTTCTAACTGATCCATCAATCTGCCTGCACGGTTATAACCTAATTTCATTCTGCGTTGTATTAATGAAGTGGAACCAATCTGGTTTTGAACAATCAGTTTAGCTGCATCTTCAAACAAGGGGTCTTTATCACTCGCATCAAAATCTTTTCCTTCCATCTCTTTTTCATCCACATATTCAGGCAATAAAAATGCATCGGGGTAGCCTCTCTGTTCACCAATAAATTCGGCCACACGTTCTACTTCAGGTGTATCAACAAAAGCACATTGTAAACGCGTTACTTCACCGTTATAACTAATAAGCATATCACCTTTACCGATTAATTGTTCAGCACCGCCTGTATCTAAAATGGTTCTGCTATCAATTTTACTTGATACTTTAAAGGCAATACGTGCGGGGAAGTTGGCTTTAATAGTACCTGTAATAATATTTACTGAAGGGCGTTGAGTAGCGATAATTAAGTGTATACCAATGGCTCTTGCCAACTGTGCTAAACGTGCAATGGGCATTTCAACTTCTTTTCCTGCAGTCATAATTAAATCTGCAAACTCATCTACAACCAAAACAATAAACGGTAAATATTGATGCCCTTTTTGAGGGTTTAATTTTCTTGATGTAAATTTTTCATTGTACTCGCGAATATTACGGCAACCGGCTTCTTTCAACAAATCATAACGGTTATCCATTTCAATACACAAAGCATTTAAAGTATGTACCACTTTCTTGGTATCGGTAATAATGCTTTCTTCTTCACCCGGTAACTTGGCTAAAAAATGTTTTTCAATAATGCGATATAAACTCAACTCTACTTTCTTCGGGTCAACCAAAACAAATTTTAATTGCGATGGGTGTTTTTTATACAATAGTGAAACCAGCACTGCATTTAACCCAACAGATTTACCCTGACCTGTTGCACCTGCCATTAACAGGTGAGGCATGGCAGCTAAATCAACAATGAAATTTTCGTTGTCAATTTTTTTACCGAGAGCTATGGGTAATGAATAATTATTGTTTTGAAATTTATCGCTGCTGAGTAATGTTTTCATGCTGACAACAGTCTTGCGAACATTCGGTACTTCAATACCTACCGTACCTTTTCCGGGAATAGGGGCAATGATACGAATACCCAAAGCAGCAAGACTTAGAGCAATATCATCCTCCAGATTTTTAATGCGTGAAATACGCACACCCGGTGCTGGAACTATTTCGTATAAAGTAACTGTTGGGCCAACTGTTGCAGCAATACGCTGAATGGCTATATCATAGTTTTTCAACGTAGCAATAATTTGATTTTTATTGGTTTCCAATTCAGTCGGGTCGTGAATAATTTTTTCACTGCCATGTGTTTCCAATAAAGTTAATTCCGGGTATTTATAATTACGTAAATCTAATGTAGGGTCATAGTTTACAGTGGCTAATTCATCACTTCTTATTTCCAAACCTGTGTTATCCGGCTCAGTTTCAATTTCAGGTTTGTCAGTTATTGCGTTTTCAATTATAGCATCTTCAATTGTTTGTTTTATTTCTAAGGTTGTGTCGCTATGTATTGCTTCTGTGGTCTGTGGCCTATTGTCTATGGTCTGCTCTACTGTTAAATCCAATGCACCCGATGCGATTTGTGCACCTAATTTTTCATTAATGGTTAAAGGCAGAGTTTCATTCAATACTTCATTATTTTCCTGTAAAAGTTCTTCTGTTAATTCTTTCACATCAAACAGCGGTAATTCATCCTGTGCATTAGCTTCCGGCATTACAACAGTTACCGTTTTACCATCGTTTTTTAATTTGTTATTGCTTACCGGAACTTCAATGTTATCATCAATAAATAATCTGGCTTCATTATCAGGATGTTCAATGGTTTCATTAATTGCTTCATTTTCTGAAACCTCTTCTTTGGCAACAAGAGGTTTTACTTTTCTTTCAGGCCATTTGAATGTTGGATTGAAACGCCAGATGATATATGCAAATATGCTTATGCATAAAACAGCACCGGTGCCAAAATTACCTATCCATTTTATTAACCAGGCATTCATTAATTCGCCTGCTGCACCACCCCAACTGAAAGCAGAGCCATTACCTGCAAATGCACCCGCAACGCTTATTACAAGCAAACCAACTAATACATAGCGAAGGTTTCTGATGAGTGAAAATATTTTTTTACCCACCATTAAATTCACGCCTAATACAAAAAAGAAACTGCATAAAAGGAAGGATGCAATACCAAAACCTTTGTAAATAAAAATATGTGCTATAAATGCACCCAATACACCCAGCAGGTTATTTACTTTAACATCGTTTACTGCAAAAATTTTTATTCCGAATTGATGAACCTTATCCTGATCTTCCTGCCAGGTAAACAGATAAGAAGTAAAAGCAATAAATAAAAACAATGCAAACAATAAACTTACTGCACCTGCTATTTTGGTTGTTCTTTCATCTTTCACTACCTCAGTAACGGTAACATCAACCTCTTTATCAGGGTTCAGTTCTTCGGCACTTGGCGGTGGCGGAGTTTTCTTTTTCAGTCTATTAGCCATAGTATCACTAAAAATTACGTGAAAACTACAACAGATAAGGCTTTGGCAATAACGATGTGGATTACTTAATGAAGATGTCAGCCCCACTGCACTAATAGTGGATAACTTTCTATACAGGATTTATGATGAAAGATGTTGGATTTAATTTTTGTGATTGAAAGTAAAGTATTCACATTTCACGACTTTACTTCTCATATTTATTCTTAATACCCAATGCCAAATAAAGCCAGCCTGCAATAAACAATACACCCCCTAATGGCGTAACAGGCCCAACCCATTGCCAACCCTGCAATGCATTTGCATTTTTATAGGTTAGTAAATAGAGTGACCCACTGAAAAGTACAATGCCGGCAATAAATAAAATGCCTGCCCACTGCATAAATTTATTAGGAAACTCTTTATACAACACTGCCACCAAACCCAATGCCAGTGAATGATACAGCTGATAGCGTACACCTGTTTCAAAAACCATAATGTCTTTATCTGTTAAAATACTTCTTAAATAATGTGCAGCAAATGCACCTAATGTTACACTTAAAGCACCCAAAAAAGCAGTTACACGTAAATATCCTTTATGCATGAAATTTTAAAAGTTTAATGTTCAAAATTTGAAAGTTACAAGATACTTATTTCAAGTTATGTACAAGTAGTAGTTTTTTGTTACCGTCTATTGTTTTCATGGCATCAACTGTTGCGTCGCACACTTGTACGGTTAGTCATTAATCAGCAATATCATTACTTAAAAATCCGGCTGCATCGTCAATTGAAAATGATTGACTGTTAATAGTAAATTTCGCCTGATTATAAAATGCGATTCTTTCGGCTAATTTCCTTTCCAAAAAATTTTCTAACTCATCATCGTTCAAATTTTTTATTAATGGTCTGTGAGCTTTTTCTTTTGCTAACCTTTCTGCTAAAACACTTATCGGTTCATTAATAAAAACAGTTATGCCATGTTCATTCATCCATTGCATATTATTATAAAAGCAAGGTGTTCCGCCACCTGTAGCAATAATGATATTTTTATGATGAGCCAATTCATGTAAAGCTTTCTGTTCTTTCAGCCTGAAATTTTCCTCACCTTCTGTTTCAAAGATTTCTTTAATCGTCATCATGTTTTCTTTTTCAATCTCGCTGTCCAAATCTATCCAGTCAATATTGTAAGCAGCAGCCAATTGTTGTGCCCAATAAGTTTTGCCGCTACCCATCATTCCTATTAAAAACAATTTCATAATTAGTCAATTTGGCAATTCGGTAATTAATTGGCTAATTATCGAATTGTCGAATCATCGAATTGATTATTTAAACGCATTAATCCCTGTTATATCCATTCCTGTTATTAATAAATGAATATCGTGTGTGCCTTCGTAAGTAATAACACTTTCTAAATTCATCATATGCCTCATAATACTGTATTCGCCTGTAATGCCCATGCCACCCAATATCTGGCGTGCATCACGTGCAATGTTGGCGGCTATTTCACAACTGTTTCTTTTGGCCATACTAACCTGTTGCGGTGTTGCTTTACCTTCATTCATTAAAACACCTAAACGCCAAACCAATAATTGAGCCTTTGTAATTTCAGTAACCATTTCTGCTAATTTTTTTTGTTGTAACTGAAATGAAGCAATCGGTTTATCAAACTGAATTCTTTCTTTGGCATAGCGTAAAGCAGTATCATAGCAATCCATAGCAGCACCTATGGCACCCCAGGCAATACCATAACGGGCTTTAGTTAAACAACTTAACGGACCTTTTAATCCTTTAATATTGGGCAGAATATTTTCTCTCGGAACTTTTACATTATCAAAAACCAATTCCCCGGTAGCACTGGCACGTAAGCTCCATTTACCATGCGTTACGGGTGTGGTAAAACCTTCCATTCCGCGTTCAACAATTACACCTCTTATTTCATTGTTTTCATCTTTAGCCCAAACAACAGCTACCTGTGCAAAAGGTGCATTGCTTATCCACATTTTAGCTCCGTTTAAAATAACACGGTCACCATCCTGTTTAATGTTGGTAAGCATAGAGCTTGGGTCGCTGCCATGGTTAGGTTCTGTTAATCCAAAACAACCCAACCATTCTCCGTTGGCTAATTTGGGTAAATATTTGTTGCGTTGCTCTTCGTTGCCATAAGCATAAATGGGAAACATTACTAAACTGCCCTGTACGCTTGCAGTGCTGCGTACACCGCTATCTCCACGTTCTAATTCCTGCATCATTAATCCATAGCTGATATAGTCTAACCCGCCACCACCGTAGGTTTCAGGTACTGTGGGTCCAAAGCAACCCAATTCGCCTAATTGCTTTACAATGTGTTGCGGAAACTCGGCACGTTGAGCATACTCTTCAATGATGGGAGAAATTTCTTTCTTTACATAATTACGTACTGCCTCACGAATAAGCTTATGTTCTTCACTCAATAATTCATCAAGATTGTAATAATCAGGGCTTTGAAATAAATCTGTTCTGGCAGCCATACGATGTAAGATTTTAGATGTACGATGTTGTTTCTTCTTTGTACTAAACTGTATTGCTGCAATTTAGCTTCGGTTGCGTCGCACACTTGTACTTGCTGTTCATTACTGAACTGAACGAATGTAACAATCATTCCTTTAGAGAAAAAATTTTACAAACATTCCAACCTTTCCCCCAACTGCAACTCTTATTATAAATCTTCACCACAAAATATTTTTTATGAAAATGTATAATCAAAACATAAACAGATTGCTGCAGCTTATTGTTGCCGCCTCTTTCAATTTATTTGCTTTTGCACAATCGAGTACTACAAAAGATAAATGGGACGAAACTGCTACCAAGACTTATTCAAAATCTTATACATTAAACAACGAAAAAGTAAGTATTGAAAACAAATTCGGTAAACTGATTATTGATACCTGGGATAAAAATGAAGTAAAAGTTGATGCCGAAATTTTTGTGGGAACAGATACCAAAGAATATGCTGATATGATGTTAAGTAAAATAAATATTGTTGATGAAAAACAAGGAGATGAAATTTCTTTTAAAACAATAATGGATAAATGGGATGAAGATAAAACAGATAAAAAAGGGCGTAATCAACAATTAAGAGTTGATGTAACTGTTCACTTGCCTGCTACAGCTAAACTGTTTGCCAGCAATAGTTTCGGGCCGTTAACTATTAAAGACTTTAAAGGTGAAGTTGATTTGATTTCAAAATTCGGAAGCCTTGAAACAGGAAAATTAGCCAATGCAAAATCTGTAACTGTTGAATTTGGTAAAGCTTATATTGAGAGCGCTGCCAATGCAAAATTTGTTTTTAAGTACTCAAGAATTGATGTTAAAAAAATTGAAGGAAGTATTAAGGGCAATTTTGACTATTGTAATAGTGTAGACTTATCGGTTGATGCCAATGTAAAATCAATCGATTTAAAATGCAGTTATACATCTACGCATCTTGAAATAGAAAAAAATGCTTCTATTGATTATACGATTATTACCAACAATGCCAGAGCAAGCAGCAGCAGTGCATTTACGCTAACAGAAGAAAAGAAAGACAATACTTCAAACAAACTTTATTATAACCCTAATCACAAGTATTCCGGCAGCATTGGTAAAAGCGGAGGCACTCAAATAAATATTCAGAGCAATTTTGGTAACGTTCGGTTTATATAACAATTACTGCTCTTATATATCAAAACCTTTCAGCTTTTGTTGAAAGGTTTTTTGTTGTATGCGTTTTCGCCATTACTTTTAAGCAAATACCAAACTGATTGCAACAACAAAAAAGTAATGCTAAGAAACCGTGGTGGCAGAAAATGTTTAGTCACCTTACATTTTATGTGTTTGTAGCTATACTGGCAGGTATATGGCTGGGAAATTATTATCCTGCAACAGCCATAAAAACAGAATGGTTAGGTAAAAAATTTATTGACCTGATTAAGCTGTTTATTACACCGATAATTTTTTTAACCATTGTGTTAGGCATAGGTGGTATCGGTAATTTAAAGAAGGTTGGAAGGATAGGATTTAAATCACTGCTTTATTTTGAAATTGTTACTACTGCTGCATTAGCCATTGGCATTCTGGTAGCACTTGTTATTGAGCCGGGAAAGATTGACAGAACAGGGTTAGCCATGCAGGATGCTTCTAAATACACTAAAACAGGTGCATCACATTTTGATTGGCTTCAATTTTTTAAAACCAATTTAACCCTGCAGGTTTTGGTTGCAGCTATTATAGCAGGTGTATTGCTTGGTTATTCTAAACACAGGCAAACCATACTTAATTACCTGCAAATAATTTCTAAATATGTATTTCTGTTGTTAAAGTATGTAATGTACTTGGCACCATTAGGTGCTTTTGGTGGTATGGCTTTTACCATCGGCAAGTTTGGTTTAAAAACATTGGTACCGTTAGCCAAACTTATGGGCTGTGTGTACCTTACAATGGCGGTATTTGTTTTTATTGTGCTGGGTTTAATAATGAAATATTTTAAGCTGAATATTTTTTCTTACCTGAAAAATATTTCAGAAGAGTTGTTATTGGTGTTAGGCACTTCTTCTTCAGAACCTGCACTACCAATGATGATGCAGAAATTAGAACAAATGGGTTGCAGTAAAAGTGTGGTAGGTTTGGTAATACCTACCGGCTATTCTTTTAACTTAGATGGTACTTCTATCTACCTTTCTATGGCTGCTATTTTTATTGCACAGCTTTATAATGTGCATTTAAGTTTTAGTGAATTATTAATGATGTTGTTGATATTAATGTTAACCAGTAAAGGTGCAGCAGGTGTTACAGGAAGTGGCTTTGTTGTATTGGCATCTACCTTAACAGCTATTCATACCATACCTGTGGAAGGATTGGCTTTTTTATTAGGAATTGATAAGTTTATGAGCGAAGCAAGGGCCATTACCAATTTAATCGGCAATGGCGTTGCTACATTAGTTATTGCAAAGAGTGAAAATGAATTTAAAAGCAGAAATTAGCTGATTCGAATTGTAATCTTTATTGGCAATCTTTCATAAACTTATTCAGAAATGAATAATCTTTACTTGAAAGTTTTTTACATAAAGTAAAATCAGCACAAGCCTTTTCAAGCTCTTTCTTTTGATAATAGCAAATACCTCTTTGACTTAAAACTATTGAACTATCAATTTTTAGTGTTAAAAGTTTATTACAAATTATAATTGCAGAATCATATTGCTTTAGCATTTTAAATGCTTCAGTTTTAACGACCAAAATATCTGTATTTGTTGTTGTATCACTTACAACTTTCTTTAAATCATCTAATGCTTCTTGGTATTTATTGAGTTCAATATTATTACTTGCTCTATAGAAATATGGGTTGAACTCAACAGGCATTGAAGCTGAAAATTTATCCTTTGACTTATTAATTACTAATGTAAGAATTGAATCTGATTTTTGGAATTGTTGTGTTTGATAAGCATTAACTCCAGCATTGAACATATCATAAGTTTCTTTATCAAAGTATAGCTCGTACATCTTAGTTACTTTAACATTGGTGCAGCAACCAACAAAAAAGATTAGAAATAAAACAAATGATTTAGCTCTCATAGCAAGTGTTCTATTAAATTCTCTACATAAAAATGCTGTTCAGCAAACCTGCTAAATGCACACCGCCTTTTAATAATTGCTGGTTTAACTGTGCTAAATGATCAAAGTTGTAACGGTAGCTTAATTTTTGTTCAGGCTCTTTTATTTCTGCATATAATGTTTCTGCCAGGATGTGAGAATCGCAAATCCATTGTTGTAATGGTTCTTTTTGCCATGCTTGCCTTTGTGCAGCGGTAGAATGATTAATGGCATTGGTATATTCAGTATAACTTAATGTCTGTTCATCAATCAGCTTAGAATCCCAAACGGAATGCAGATTTGTTTTCTGCCCAAACCATTGTACATACACTTTATTACCACCTTGGTCTTCTTCGTGGCCTGTATGCAATGGCTGATGAATATCTCCCACAATATGCACCAATAAACGTAAGTACATTACTTTCTTTTCTTTAGCTACATTTTTCTTTTTTAATTCTGATACCAAGAAATTAATTTTTGTATAAGCATCTGTTGCGGTATCAATAGCCAAATATTTTTTTACATCCTCACAACTCATACCAGCTTTAAAATCTACATAATGCCATGGACTTAAATAGTTATATGATGGGTCTGATTTTATAAAGTCTGCCCAGTTAGCACACATGGCTAAAGATTCATCGCCTAATATTTCTTTGATGGCTGCTTTTGCTTTGGGAGATAAATAACTATTGGCGATTTCACCAACAATACGGTGGCCTAATAATCCCCAAGCCATTGATGCATAAGGGATGTAAATGAATGATGCAATGAGTACAATTTTTTTAAGCATTTTCATATTATGGAGGTTTATAAGTTGGTAAATATAGTGAAGGCTTTTGTTCATGAATATTGTTTATCGGTTAAATAATAAACGCCATTTCGTTTATTGAAATGACGTTTATGTTATTGCTGAATAATGTTATGAACGTACAAGTGTGCGACGCAACAGTAGCTAATTTTTGTACAACTGCTTAGTACAAACTAATTATCATCATCTTCTTCAACAGGTGTTCTTCTTGCTCCGCCGGCTGCTTTGTTGCTTTGTTCTGTATCTCTGTTCATTTCTTCTAAATCAACAGGTCGGTCTGTATTATCGCCCATTAAATATTTGCTGAAATAATCTGCCATTCTCCACCAGAAATATTCATTCATATCTGCATAACCGTGGCGTTGGCCGGGTAATAAAACCAAATCAAAACGCTTATTGGCTTTTATTAAAGCATTAACCAAACGAATGGTATTGGCAGGGTGTACATTGTTATCAATATCGCCCGTGGTCAACATTAAATGACCTTTTAGGTTTTTAGCTAAGTCAGGATTTTTTTCTATGCTGTATTGAAAAGTAGTATCGCCTTTGTCGCTGATGATTTCTTTTACACCATGATGTTTTTCACTCCACCATCTGTTGTAAATGCTGTTATCATGATTGCCTGAAGATGATACAGCAGCTTTAAAGAAATCAGGATAAACCAACATCGCAGCACTGCTCATAAAACCGCCACCGCTATGGCCGTGAATACCTACACGGTTAATATCAATGAAAGGATATTTATCTGCCAATTGTTCTGCTGTTGCTTTTTTATCTGCCAAACCATAATCACGCAAATTGCCGTAACCGAAATTGTGATACCATTTACTGCGTGAAGGATGCCCGCCTCTGTTGCCTACTGTAACAACAATGAAACCTAATTGTGCTAAACGTTCTGTTCTATCCATACCACGACTGAAAGATTTATTTACAGCTTCCGTTTGCGGACCTGGATATACATATTCTATAACAGGATATTTTTTAGTTGAATCAAAATCGAATGGTTTATATAATACGCCGTATAAATCTGTAACACCATCATCGGCTTTTACTTTAAAAGGTGTAGGAAACTTATAACCTGTTGCCATTAGTGAACTTAAATCTGCTGTTTCTAAGTCCATTATTTTCTTGCCTTCATTATTGTATAAAACGGACTTAGGAACTGTATTTACTCTTGAAAAATTATCTATAAAGAAAGTGTTGGCATCGTTCATGTTTACGGCATGGTCAAAATCTCCTGCATCTAATAAACGCATGCCTGTGCCATCAAAATTAATTTTGTAAGCATGTAAGTAATAAGGGTCTTCACCTTTTTCGGCAGCGTTGGCTGTAAAATAGAGTACACGTTTCTTTTCATCAACCCCTAAAATTTCTTCGCAGTGAAAAGCACCTTGTGTAATTTGATTTTTTAGTTTTCCATTTTCATCGTATAAATAAAAATGTCCCCAGCCATCTCGTTCACTCCAATGAATAAATTCTTTTCCTTCATTAATTAATTCTAATCTTCTCAATTCTATATAAGTGTTGAAACGCTCTTCTATCAAGGGTTTTACGGTATTGGTATTTACATCAATTACACAAACATCAATCTTTTTTAAATCTCTGCTGGTACGTGTAAAGTAAAATTTATCTTTTGTTCCCAACCATTGTACAGGGCGAAAATCATCATCTCTTGTGTTACTTTTTAGTGGAGCAGCCCATGTAGCAATTGTTTGATCTTTAAATTGAGCAACAGGCAATTCTTTTGATGATTGGTTTGTTAAATCAAACAAATAAACATGGTCTACAGGTGCTTCTTTTTCTCCCGGCATCCAATATTTATAAGTTTCTAAAGTTGGTCGCGGGTCAGATATACTGTTAATCACCCAAAGGTCTTTTACTTTTCTGTTATCAACCCTTGTTACAGAAAAATGTTTAGCATCGGGGCTCCATAATGCAAAAACAGCTTTTCTTTTATTCTTATTTTTTTCTTTGTCAACATTGTTTTCTCCATTGCCGCTTAAGTTGCCATCGCTGTGGTAACTATAATTTTCTATACCATCTTTTGTTAGTTGATTTTCAACAATGGTACTGTCATCTTCATTCTTTAAAGCCTTTAAATAATTGGCTTTATCCATCCAGTATAAATTATAATTCTTACCAAATACAATATAGTTACTGTCAGGTGAAACGCTTGCCCACTGTGGCTTTCGTGCAGGGCGTTTAAAATCTTTCAGTTCAACAATTTCATTGGTGTTTAAATTGTATTCAAAATAAAAAGTCTTTTTTTCTTTAACAGGTGGTGCTCCTTTTTTGGCAGCAGTATCTTTCTTTTCAACTTCTTCTGTACTCTTTACCTGAAACTGAATCCAGTTTTCATCGCGTACAAAACGTAAGCTGTCAATACCTAAATGCTGTTCATCAAATGGATCTTTTACAATTGCTGTAATTAATGCAGCCAGTTTCGCATTATCGAATAATAATTTTTTATCGCCTTTAACGGGGTCAACAATAAACCACTTTTTTCCTTCTGTAGTTTCATACATATACCAAAAGCGGTCAGATTTTTTCAGCCAATGAGCATCAACATTGGTACTGAAAATCAACTTCTCTAATTTTTTAGGAGAATATCTTGCAGCTAACTGATAGTTGGCTTTATTTTGTAATGTTTGTTGTGCATTGGCAGCGATTGAATAAATAATAATTGAAAGCAAAAGCAAATACTTTCTCATAGTGTGTTAGTTTTAAGAAACGGAAAATAAGAAGGAAATTGTAAAAAAACATAACCCGCATAAACTTTAATTGCTTTATGGATAATCGCGAAATATTTTTTAAGAAAATTTCTTTTTTTAAAGAACCTGAATTTAAGGACGAATTATTACAACATGCACAATTAATGAGTTTTAAAAAAGGAGATATAATTGTTAGAAATGGCCAGCAGGTAAGGTTTTTACCAATTGTATTAAACGGAGCTATACGGGTATTTCAGCAAAAAGAGGACAGAGAAGTTTCTTTGTATTATGTACGAAAAGGCGAAACCTGTACCATGAGTTTAGCTGCTGCTTACTTTAATAATAAAAGTGTTTCGCATGGTATTGTTATGGAGGATAATACAGAGATTTTAATTTTCCCCTCGGACTTAATTACCAAATGGCAGTTGCAGTACCCCTCTTGGAATCAGTATGTATTACAAATGTTCCGTAAGCGATATGATGAGTTAATTAATTCATTTGAAGGCGTTGTGTTCGATCATATTAATGTGAGGGTATTAGAATATTTGAAAAGAAAGAGTATTGTTGAAGAAAGCAGGATTCTAAACATCTCACATCAAAACCTTGCAAAAGAATTAGGAACAACACGCGTAGTAATATCACGTATCCTGAAACAATTTGAACGGGAAAAGAAAATCAAATTATTACGCGGTCAGATTGAATTGAAACAATAATCTTTAGACATCTTTTAGTTTTTTGCTGCTATACGCTTCCTATCAATATTTTATTGAATAAGCTGTTTTGTATCTTTTGATACCGTTTTACATTTCCGCCTGTATTATTCTTGCCTTGTAAAAATTATAACATGAAAAATTTAAGGCAATCTTTTAAGAGCTTAACAGCTATTGTATTACTAACACTTATAATCAATAAATCAATGGAGGCACAAACAACAAACAATGCAACTAAAACCAAATTATTAATTCATGTAACTGTTGGTCCCGAAAACCCTACAAAAGCAGCGTTGGCATTTTTGGTTGCAAAAACTGCTGTGGAAGAAGGGCATACTGTTACACTTTTTTTAGCAGGCGATGCTGTACAATTAATAAGAGATAATGTATTGGATAATTTAACTGGATTAGGAACAGGCAAGCTACGCGAACATTATGATGCATTAGTAAAAGCGGGTGTTCATTTTTATTTATCAGGAAATTCAAGTAAAGCAAGAGGAATTACAGATGCTGATATAGCCAATAAACCGGTAAGCTTTGCATTACCCAATGTATTAGTGAAGCTGATAACAGAAAGTGATAGAAACATTACTTATTAATAATTAAAAAAAATAACATGAAAACATTACATTGTTCAGATGCAGGGTTTACCTGCGATGCAGTTGTAACTGCGGCAACAACTGAAGAAGTTTTGCAACAGGCAGCAACACATGCTTTAGCAGTACATGGTGTAACGGTAACACAAGAAATGGCTACACAGATTGCTACATTGATTAAATAAGAAGAATCATAATTCAATTTAATTACTATCAATAACCGCTGTCAAGGCTTTGAGCCGTTGACAGGGTTTCACAAACCCCGACAACGGTTTTTACCTTGTCGGCGGTTTAGTTTTTGAAATACATTACTTTGCATAAAACACATTGTAATGCCTTTTGAATTTGATACTTCTTTGCACACAGCCCAAGCTTTAGATGCTGCCGACACCTTAGCTCATTTTAAACAGCAATTCTATTTTCCTCAACATAATGGTAAAGATGTTATTTATTTCTGCGGAAACTCATTAGGCTTACAACCTAAAACAGTTGAAGCTGCTGTTCAACAGGAATTAAATGATTGGAAAACCTTAGCCATCGCCGGTTTCAGCAAAGCAAAAACTCCCTGGTTGTATTATCAGGAATATATAAAGCCATCATTAGCAAAAATTGTGGGTGCCAAAGAAAATGAAGTAACAGTAATGAATACCTTAACTGTTAATCTTCATTTACTGTTATTAAGTTTTTATAAGCCAACCAAACAACGGTATAAAATAATGATGGAAGCCGGTGCATTTCCCAGCGATCAATATGCTGTTGAAACATTAGTAAAACACTTTGGCTTAAATCCTGATGACTGTATTGTTGAAATAGCTCCGAGAGAAAACGAAAAAATTCTTCGTGAAGAAGATATCATCAATGCAATTCAGCAGAACGCTGAAACATTAGCTGTGGTTATGTTTGGTGGTATTAATTATTATACAGGACAGCTTTTCAATATGCAAAACATTACAGCAGCAGCACATAAGGTTGGGGCGGTTGCGGGTTTTGATTTAGCACATGTGGCTGGTAATGTGCCTGTGCAATTACACGATTGGAATGTTGATTTTGCCTGCTGGTGTAACTATAAATACCTGAATGGTGGTCCGGGTTGTGTGGGTGGTTTGTACGTTCATGAAAAATATGCCAATGATATCAATACGCCAAGACTGGCAGGTTGGTGGGGTAATGAAGAAAGTATACGTTTTAAAATGGAGAAAGGCTTTATTCCCAAAACCAACGCCAGTGGCTGGAATATAAGTACTGCACAGGTTTTAAATACCGTAAGTTTAAAAGCTTCTTTAGCCATTTTTGATGAAGCCGATATGAATGAATTGAGAAAAAAGAGCATTCAGTTAACAGCATACTTAGAATTTTTATTGAAGCAATTAAATAATTTATCATTTGAAATTATTACACCATCCAGTGCAGATGAAAGAGGGGCACAACTATGTTTATACTTTACAAAACATGGCAAAGCCATTCATGATAAAATGATTGAGAATGGCATTGTTGTAGATTACAGAGAACCCGGTGTTATTCGTGTAGCACCTGCACCTTTGTATTGTAGTTATGAAAATGTATTTCAGTTTTATGAGATATTAAAAAACAATTTTTAATTACTCGAATTGAATCGAATTACACGAATTATGAAATCAATAAACTTAATCAATTCATGTAATTCGTCATGATTCGTGCTATAAAATATAAACATGAGTCAACATTATAACACTTTACTTTGTTTGGGCGATTCTTACACCATTGGAGAAAGTGTGCCTTTACATGATAGCTTTCCGTACCAAACCATTCAATTACTAAGAAAGAAAGGATTGCATTTTTATGCTCCTGAAATTGTTGCTAAAACAGGTTGGACAAGCTTTGAATTAGCAGAACATTTGTTGCATCATCAATACAATGAACAGTATGATTATGTAACATTGTTGATAGGCGTAAACAATCAATACAGAGGGTTAAGTGTTGAAGATTTTAAAACAGATTTTGAATTTTTGTTAAAGAAAGCTATTCACTTTGTAAATAACCATGCAGCACATGTAATTGTCTTGTCTATACCGGATTGGGGCGTAACGCCTTTCGCCGCAAACAGAGATACACAAGGCATTTCAAAAGCTATTGATAATTTTAATACAGTGTGCGAAAGCTATGCAAAACAATATCAAACAAAATTTATTAATATCACTGAAGATACCCGAAAAGCAAAAAATGATGAAAGTTTATTAGCAGTTGATAAACTGCATTATTCAGCAAAAGCTATGGCTGTTTGGGCTGAGAAAGTTGCTGATACGATTATTGAAATGGGATAACTAATAATTAATCATCTCTCTTTTAACTGTTCCATCCTCATAAAAATCAAATACTGCAAAAGCAGGAGCAAAGCCTTTAAAAGGTCCACTCCACCAATCGCCGCTAACAGCACCATTGCAATAATATTGAATGCCGAAATACTCAACGCTATCCTGCAAATGAATATGTCCGCTTAAACAGCACACAATATTTTTATATTGCTTGAATAAATCAATAATCCTTCTGTTATCTACATGCAGCAAAGCTCTTGAAATACGCCAGTCACCATTGGCTTCATTCTTATCTGCAAACATGGCCGAACAAAAAGATACAATCGGTATATGAGAAACAATACAAATATGTTTGGCAGCATCAATTGTTTTCAATTCATTTTCCAACCAGGCAAATTGCGGTTCATCTAATCTGGCTATATAGCCCCCGTTATTTTCCTGCACACTATCCAACACAATAAAATGCCAGTTATGTTTTTCAAAACTGTAAAATCGATTGCTCATTTTATGTTGCTGTAATACCCAGGCTTTATCATACAAAGCATCTGCTTCAATTTCAGGCTCTGTCATTTGCCAGCCCCATATATCATGGTTACCGATGCAGTTATAAACAGGCAATTTATTTTCAGCTTGCAAAACCTTATTCCAAACATCCCATTGTAATTGTGTTTTCTCTTTGGTAGCTTTTAAAGCATCCATAATGGCATCACCACCATTAATAATAAAATCTGCTTTAGGGTTTAAGTTGTTAGCCGTTTTATATGCTTTACGCATACCTTCTTCTGCAATTGTTGTGGGTTTAACATGCACATCACTTAAAAATGCAGCACGAAAAAATTTTTGTTTGTTATCCATTGTAAATGCAACAGGAGCAATGCTTGTAGCGAATGTTGCTATGGAAGCAGATTGTAAAAATTTTCTTCTTTGCATAGTAAGCAATTATTTATTAGGTAGCCAACTTTTGTATTTCATAGCATCGTCTGTTGTGTCACTCACTTGTACTTTCTGTTATTATTGCAACAATAAAACATACTTGTCATTTCGAAGGCTCGTGCCGAGAAATCTTTACTACATGAGATTGCCACGTTGGGCACGAGCTAATCTTACAATTACGATAATTAAAAAACATCCTTCAAATATTCACTCATCTCAACATTATAATCTTTAGCAACTTTAGCAGCAGTTGCTGCAAAATTTTCATCTCCTGATGCATAAATTATATTCCTGCTGGTATTTACCAATAAACCGCAATCTGCGTTCATTCCGTTTTTACTTACCTCTTCCAAACTGCCGCCCTGTGTACCAACACCAGGTATCAATAAAAAATTATCAGGAATAATGGTTCTTATATTTTTTAAATCGCTTGCCTGTGTAGCACCCACCACAAACATTAAATTATCTGCATTGCCCCAGCCGGCAATTTTTTCCAACACTACTTCGTATAATTTTTTTTGTTGATTATTGGTATCCACCGTCAACTTTTGAAAATCATTTGCACCTGCATTGCTTGTTAACCCCAATACAATGGTGAATTTATTGTCATATTCTAAAAATGGTTTTACACTGTCTTCACCCATATAAGGTGCTACTGTTACTGCATCAAAAGCAAATGTTTGAAAAAAAGTTTTGGCATATTGAGCAGAAGTATTGCCGATATCGCCTCGCTTGGCATCGGCAATTTTAAAATGCGTTTGCGGAATATAATTACAGGTTGCTTCCATTGCCTGCCAACCCTTTAAACCCATTGCTTCATAAAAAGCTGTATTTATTTTATAAGCTACACAATAGTCTTTCGTAGCATCAATAATGGCTTTGTTAAACTCAACAACTGCATCAGGGTTAGATTGTAAATGCTTCGGAATTTTTGCGGTATCTGTATCCAATCCCACACATAAAAAACTTTTTTTCGTTTTTATTTGATTAATCAGTGCTGTCCTGTTCATGCTGCGAAACTAATTTCTTTTAGGTATCAGCTGTAAGTATTTGTTTTTGCTCTCGTCTTCCAACAAAAAATAATTTATGAAAACAAACAGGTTATTATTTGCATTACTGCTTTTGTTAAGCATTTCAGGGTTTTCACAAAAAGCGGAAATATTTTCGGTTGATGGAAAAGCAATAAGAGGTTTTGATGTAGTGGCTTTTTTTAAAGCAGGCAAAGCTGTAAAAGGTTATGATTCTATTGTAGTTGACTGGAATAATGCCAAATGGTTTTTTGAAAACAAAGCCAATGCAGCGGATTTTGCTCAAACTCCTGGAAAATATGCACCGCAGTTTGGCGGTTATTGTGCCTACGGTACTGCACAGGGGCATAAAGCTCCCACACAAACAGATACGTGGACAATAGTTGATAACAAACTATATTTTAATTATAACACTAAAGTGAAGGAAATTTGGACTAAGAATCAATCTGAGCTTATTAAAAAGGCTGAAGTAGTTTGGCCAACCATAAAAGATAAAGAATAAAAAAAGGAGTCTGACAAGACTCCTTTTCTTTTTAATTAATACACATATACTTTATAACCCCAGGGTTCAAGCTTTTGTGGTTGTGCAGTTAATTTTTCTTTATTGCCTGTAAATACATTTAAAGGCTCCCCGTATAAATTATTGTCTGTTATAGTAACATCCTGCTGTTTGTTACTCAAATTCAAAATCACTAAAATTTTCTTACTATTTTTTTCTTTGGTATAAGCATATAAAGCATCTTCATTACCAACTTTTATTTTTTTGAAAACGGCATCCGCAGCAAATGCTTCATTGGTATTATGTTGTTTTAAAAGTGTTGTGTAGAATGAAGCTCTTTGCAGTTTATTAAATGTTATGGTGTCTTTATCAAAAAATCTGATGGCTCTTAAAAACGGTTCTTCCTGTCCGCTGTAAATTAATGGTATGCCATGATTAATCGTTTGCGATAAAACAGCAAACGGTGCGTGAACATTGCCGGGCATGGTTTCATAATCAGCTTTATTCCAACTGTTTTCATCATGGTTACTTGTAAAGGTTAATCTGAAAGCATTAGCAGGAAAGGCAGTATCCACTCTTTGTAAAGTGCTGTCTAAAGCAGTTGCTTTTCTTTCTCCTTTAGCAATTTTTTTCATCATACTGAATTCAGTCCAGCTATAGGTTGCATCAAAGCCATCTTTATGCAGTTCAGGTTTATCGCCTTCAGCCAACATAAAAATATCTTTTGTGTTTTTTAAAACAGTAATACATTTCTTCCAGAAATTATCAGGAACATCACTTGCAACATCACATCTGAAGCCGTCAATATTAGTACTGTCAATCCACCATTTCATTTGTGCAATCATGGTATCAACCAATTCAGCATTCTTATAATTTAACTTTCTGGTATCTGCCCAATCAGCAGCCATTATTGCTTTTCCTGTACTATCTTTCACATAAAAATCAGGATGTTTCTGTAACCAGTAATGGTCGGCACCGGTATGGTTAGGCACCCAATCTATAATTACTTTAAAACCTGAGTTGTGAGCCTGTTTTACTAATTCCTTCCAATCATTCATATTGCCGTACTCAGGGTTAATAGCTGTATAATCGCTCACGGCATAATAACTTCCTAAACTTCCTTTTCTGTCAGTTTTAGATATCGGGTTAATCGGCATAAACCATAATGTTTGCACACCCATTGTCTTAAGCCTTTCCAAATGTTTACTGAAAGCAGCAAATGTTCCTTCGGGAGTATATTGACGAACATTTACTTCATAAATATTTCCCTGAATAATCCATTCAGGATGATGATTGAGTTTGGTAGAATCTAATGCTGTTGTGGTTTTTTGATCTGCATTGTTGCAAGATGCCAACATGGTAATAACAATTGCGGCAGCGAGTAATTTTTTCATTGACAAGTATTTAATGTGTAAAAATAACACATTGAGTAATACAATGAACTTAGCTTAAGAATGTTTATTAAGCTTTGGTTGTGTCACTCACTTGTACGTTCTGTTCAACATGCAGCATTAACCGCCGCCGAAGTTGATAACTGTCGGCGGGGTTGATGAACCCGTCAACGGCTTAAAGCCTTAACGGCGGTTGCATAGCAGCTAAAAATTATTTCAAAAAATAAAAGAAAAATTTGGTTAAACTAAAAAAATTAGTATTTTGCACCTAAATTTATTAGCTATGAATTATGCAGGTAAAAATTTCCGCTACTTACGCAAGCTGCGTGGATGGACACAGGAAGAGTTTGCCAACAAACTAAACATTAAACGTTCACTCATCGGGGCTTATGAAGAAGAAAGAGCAGAGCCACGTTTAGAAGCGATGGAGCAGGTTTGCAGCATTTTTAAATTAAGCTTGGATGAATTGGTATTAAAAGATTTAGCGGCTGCTAAAGGCAATAGTTACATTGAACAACGCCGTAAATTAAAAATGGCTACTTCCGGTTCTGCAGAAATTCAGTTTGTGCCTGTAAAAGCAGCAGCAGGTTATTTAGCAGGTTATGCCGATACTGATTTTTTAGATGAGTTAAACACTTTTACGTTACCTATGTTGGCACCCGGGCAATACCGTGCATTTGAAATATTAGGAGACAGCATGTTGCCAACACCAAGCGGTAGTGTAATTGTAGGAGAGAAGCTGGAAGATTTAGAAGAAGTAAAAAACAGCAATACCTATGTTGTTTTGAGTAAAAGCGAAGGGATTGTTTACAAACGCATCATGAAAAATAACAGGGCTAAAGCTAAACTTACTTTAATAAGCGATAATCCGCAATATGAACCTTATAATGTAAATGCAGAGGATGTTTTAGAAGTTTGGAAAGCTGTTTACATTTTGCAAAAAGCCAATACTGTGCAACGGTGGGATGTAAATTCTTTGGCAGGTATGGTAAATAATTTACAGGAACAGGTTAGCAGTTTAAAAAAGAAATTGAATTAAGGTCTTCACTATAATTGAGTACGGTTGGTTAGTAAGTAAGCTGTCTTTTTCAAAAGATGGCTTTTTTATTTATGCATACATTTCAACAGCTAAACGAAAAGTGTTGCAATGTGCTTCAACAATAATTTTTATATCGGGTGAATAGCCGCCACCCATTGCCACTGTAACCGGAATTTTATTTTGTTGCAATTGTTCAAATACAAATGCATCTCTTTGTTTACAACCATCTAAAGTTATTTTTAGTTTACCGAATTTATCTGTCTCTAAAATATCTACACCACTTAAATAAAAAGCAAAATCAGGTTGTACTTCTTTAATTAATATTGGTAAGGTTTCTTTTAAAATGGTAAGGTAAGTTGCATCATCAATTCCATCTTTTAAAGGTATATCCCAATCACTTTTTTCTTTGTGAAAAGGATAATTATGCTCGCCATGCATACTGAATGTAAACACATTATTATTATGCTGAAACAGTTTGGCAGTGCCGTTCCCCTGATGTACATCTAAATCTATAATTAAAATTTTTTCAGCTAAATTGTTATGTAATAAATAATTGGAAGCCACAGCAAAATCGTTCAATAAACAAAAGCCTTCACCTCTGTCTGCAAAAGCATGGTGTGTTCCGCCGGCAACATTTAAAGCAATACCGTTTTGTAAAGCGTAATGGCAGCAATCAATTGTACCTTGTGTGATGATGAATTCTCTTTTAGTTAACTCGGGCGATTGTGGGAAACCTATTTTTCTTTGTTCGCTTGCTGTAAGTGTTTGGTTGAGTAATTTATCTACATACTCTTTTTGATGTGTAAGCAAAACAATTTCTTCTTTGCAAACAGCAGGTATAAATAAATTATTATGTATTATAGTGCCTTCATGTAATAATTGCTCCGGTATTAACTCATACTTTAACATAGGAAAGCGATGGCCTTCGGGCAGGGGATGAGCATATATTGTATTGTAGGCAATTTTTACCATGCTGTTAAATTGTTGCTTTGAAAACAGAACGTACAAGTGAGTGACACAACAGGTGATGCCATGAAATACTGTTGCCGGTTACCAAAAAATAATTCATGATACTTTTATTACTGCATTATTTACAATAGCAAATACATTATCTTTTTTACTTGCTTTTATATTAACACTGCCTGTAAACCTGCTGTAGGCGGGCAATACAGCGTAATGACTGCTGAAATAGAAACAAGGAAAATGCAGACTTTGTTTGCTGATACCTTTTAATGAAATGCCGGGATGTATATGGCCTGAAAAACTGTAGCTATTTGTTTGCGGCGATGAGAGATGATTGATATCGTGTACGAAGTTGAAGCTGCCTATATGTAAAACATCTTTGGTTATTGTAAGGTTGGCTGAAGTATACCAATCGTCTTTCAGAATATCGTGATTGCCTTTTATTAAATGAAAATGAAGAGCTGCGAAATCATTTCTCCATTTTAGAAATAAGTCTAATTCTTTGTTGGCATGGCTGTGAAATAAATCGCCCACAGCAATAATTTGCCCTGGTTTGAAGAAACTGATACCATCCATTAAACGTTGTAAATCTTCTTTAAAAATATTTTGCGGAACAGCAATACCGCTTTTACGGAAATGGCCTGTTTTACCGAAATGCAGGTCTGAAACAATCAGGGCTTTTTCTTCTTCCCAAAAAATATAGCGGTTGGGCGAAAGCCAGAAATGTTGCTGCAATAATTGAAAAGCCAATGGTTGGTGCATGTGCCAAAACTATTGTAAAACTGTTTATAATAATTTTTTGTAACTGCTATGAAGTTTGCTGTAAACCTTTTAGATTTACGCAAACAAAAACTAATACTATGGCAGAATTGCTTGATGAAATGGAAGAAAAGAAACTTCCTTCAGGTTTAAATGTGTTGACTATTTTAACTTTTATCGGATGTGCTTTAGGCTTTATCGGAGGCTTTTGGCAATTTGCAACAGCAGATAAAAATGTTACTAATATTGAAACTGTTTTAAATGATACAGAGAAGTACAATGCAATGCCCGACTTTGCAAAAAAGCTTGTTAGCCCCGAAGCATTAGAAAATGCAAAGTTAGTTGCAGCCAATAAAATTCCCATACTTGCGGTAACTATTATCGGTTGCGTTTTATGTTTAATTGGTGCTTTGCAAATGCGTAAATATAAATTGCAGGGTTTCTATTTGTATACAGCAGGAGAAATTTTACCGGTTATTGGTGGATTTATTTTTATGGGTTCTGCTATGACGAAAGGACTTGGATTACTTGGAATAATTATTCCTGTTTTATTCATTATTTTATATGCAGTTCAACGAAAGCATTTAACTGAAAAATAATTCCTGAAAAAGCATCACTATAAAGTGGTGCTTTTTATTTTTCTGAAATTTGTTGCATACGTTTAATTCTGTCTTCTAATTTTTCTGATGATAAGTTTAAACGGTTTAATCCGTCTACAATAATAGGAAAGCTGAGCGGAGTAAGCTTTTCAGGGAAAGTGATTATTATTTTACTTTGCGAAATTCTGTCTAAGGCATTGCGTAAACGAACTTCCTCCATTTGTTGATCTAACACTTCTCTGTATGCCTGTCTTAGTAAAATATTATTGGGTTCGTACTCTTCAAATACTTTAAACAGCAATGATGCAGAGGATTGTAAATGTTTTGCTTTCTTCTTTTCGCCATGAAAACCCTGAGCAATTAATCCGCCGATAACAGCAATATCTCTGAATTTTCTTTTCGCCATTTCAACATGGTTAATACTTTTTTGAATATCTGCTAATAAATTTCCGGTAGTGAATAAATCATACACGTTAGTATCATCAAGAGGAATCGGTTTATCACTTAATAATTCAAAACCATAATCGTTCATGGCAATGGAAAAAGTAATAGGTGTAATCAATGCAATACGATAAGCGAGAATAGCACTCATAGCTTCGTGTACCTGTCTTCCTTCAAAAGGATAAACCAATAAATGATAGCCATCTTTACTTTCTATCTGTTCAATTAAAACTTCGTCATTATTCGGGATATGCGATAATTCTTTCTGTATTTGAAACAAATGATGCAGAGCCTGTAATTCAATAAGTGGTGAATGGTGAGTGGTGAGTGGTAAGTCGTGAGACGTGAGATGTGACCCGATTTTTAGCTCTCCATTTCCCATTTTCCATTGTCCATTGTCCAAATCATTTGCTTTATTAAAAGTTTCTCTCAACACCTTACCCAAATTAGCAGTAAGGCTCATTCTGCCACCCATCCAGCTTGGTACGATTGTTTTTTTATTGGTTGATGGCTTAACAAGTGCGTCCATATCTTTTATACCAATCAATTCAACATTTCTTCCTGCCAAAGTAAAAACCTGACCAACTTCTAATCTGCTTATAAACCACTCTTCAATAACACCAATGTATTTGCCATTCAATAATTTCACTTTCAACATGGCATCGCTGACAATAGTACCGATGTTCATACGATGACGCATCGCAATTCTTCTGTTCTTAATTTTATAAATACCATCAATTACTTCTACTTTTTTATATTCATCATATTGCTCTAAAGCATTGCCACCATTAATAATATGATGCAATAATGCTCTCCATTCATCTTCTGTAATATCATTAAAACAATAAGTACTTTTTATTTCTTTAAAAATTTCATTTGGCTTAAAACCCTCACCCACAGCGAGTGTACAGAGATATTGAATTAATACATCAAAACATAAAAGCATAGGTTCTTTGCTTTCAATAAGTTGTTGTTGGGCTGCTTCTTTTAACGCTGCTGCTTCAACCAACTCCAATGCATGTGTAGGAAGGAAATAAATTTTACTTATATCGCCCGGTCTGTGTCCGCTTCTTCCGGCACGTTGTAAAAATCTTGATACACCCTTAGGAGAGCCCACCTGAATAACCGTATCAACAGGGCGAAAGTCAACACCTAAATCTAAACTCGCTGTGCAAACAACGGCTTTTAATTTTTTTGTATGAAGCGATTCTTCAATCCATTCACGCAGTTCTCTTTCAATACTGCCATGATGCAAAGCAATGGCACCTGCTAATTGCGGAGCAATATCTAATAATGTTTGATACCATCTTTCACTCATACCTCTTGTATTAATAAAAATGAGTGTGGTATTACTTTCTTCTATAATGGGAATAATCTTGTGAGCCAACTTTAAACCTAAATGCCCTGCCCAGGGGTAATCTTCTATTTCATCTGGTATAACAGAAATGATTTCTGTTTGCTTTTGCAGATTGGCTTTTACAGCCTCACCCCAACCCTCTCCAAAGGAGAGGGAGTTGTGTTGATAGTATACTTTTAATGGAGCCAACAGCACATCTTTAGCTTCTTCCAAATTACCGATAGTAGCACTGATACCCCAAAGAGATAATTTCGAATTTCTGATTTCTGATTTTTGATTTACAATATTTATTATTCTGCTTAATGCTAACTCAACCTGCACACCACGTTTGCTGCCCATTAATTCATGCCATTCATCAACAGCAATAATTTTTAAATTTTCAAATACAGTTGAGCAATCTTTTTGTGCTAATAATAAATGCAAACTTTCAGGAGTAATAATTAATACTTCAGGCATATTGCGTTTTTGCTTTTGCCTTTCATTTACTTCTGTATCACCATTACGAATACCAACACGCCATTGCATGTTTAATTCTGTAATTACTTCTTCCATTGCACGACCAATATCTTTAGCCAGGGCTCGTAACGGGGTTATCCATAATAATTGTAAGCCTGTATTTTTTTCTTTTTGATAAGCAGCAGGATGCTGGTTAATAAACTGAATGAGTGCTCCCAAAAAAACAGAGAAGGTTTTACCGCAACCTGTAGGGGCATTCACTAAACCGCTATTATTATTAATGATATGCTGCCAGGTTTCTTCCTGAAATGCAAATGGCTGAAACCCTTTACTGTTAAGCCATTGGTTAATTACTGAATAACCTGCTGTGTTTTTAAGCATACCTGTTAAAGATAAATACTGAATGTTAAACAAAGTGGTATTCAATTAGTTTTAGTTGCTCCATCACTTATCTTTACCGCATGTTATCTATCTGTTTACACAATATTATTTTCAGGGCATATCACGGCTTATACGAAGAAGAAAAAACTAATGGAAATGACTTTGAAGTAAGTGTTGAAGTAAAATATCATCCCAAAGAAAATATCATTCAATCAATTGAACACACGATTAATTATGAAACCATTTTTCGTTTGGTTGAAGAAAGAATGAAAGTTGCTACACCATTATTAGAAACTGTTATAATGGAGTTGGCTGAAAATATTTTGCAGCAATTCAGTTTAGCAGAAGAGGTTTTTATTGCTATCAAAAAATTACATCCACCCATTCATAATTTAAATGGAAGCGTTGGTATATATTATTCACTGAAAAGAAAGTAAAACATGAAATTGAGATTATTAGTTGTTATTTTTTTTACACCATTTATATTGCTTGCACAGGAAACTGCACAGTTAATGAAAGAAGCTGTGAACTTAGAAAATCAATTTAAAGAAACAGAAGCATTAGCTAAGTACAAACAGATTTTAGTAAATGAACCTAATAACCTTAAAGCTTTATTAAAAGCAACAGAATTAAGTTGCTCAACAGGAGAGCGGCTACCTATTAAGAACGATAAACGTTTAACCTTTGAATCTGCTTTGGCTTATGCAAAACGTATGTTAACAGCAGATAGTACTAATGCAGACGGTTATTATGCTATGGCATTGGCAAGCGGAAAAATGACAGAAGTTGAAACAGAAAATAAAAAGATTGTTACTTATGTTCGGGATATAAAACTGAACGCTGATAAAGCTTTGAAGCTAAACCCCAATCATGCAATGGCTAATTTTATTGAAGGCAAATGGCATTATGAAATGATAAGTTTAAACTGGGCTAAAAAGCTTGCTGTAAAAGCTTTGTATGGTGGTTTGCCTGAACCAAGTTTAGATGATGCTATAAAATATTTAGAGAAAAGTAAAAGTATTGAACCTTATTACGTGTTGAATACTTTAACATTGGCTAAAGCTTATAGAGACAATAACAACCCCGCCAAAGCAATAGAAACTTTACAACGTACTATTAAATTACCAACCAGAACAATGGATGATGCAGCTTATAAAGCAGAAGCACAAAAAATATTAGATGCTATTCAATAGCATATTAATTAATGGTGACTTTTTCTAAAGTATCTAAATAATCTTGCTGCACATCTGCACCAATACCGGGTGTTGTATCTAATAATAATTTCATACCGTTGTATTGAACACCCCCGGTTACAGGGTCAACTTTATGGCCTAATAAGCAAGTGTCTAAATCATAAAACTGAATATTCTGTTTGGCCATTGCAAAATGTACTTTGGCTGTTAAGGCAACTCTGCTTTCTAACATGCCACCCATCATACATGGAATATTATTTTCTTCCGCAACCTTATTAATTTTTATTGCTTCATATATGCCGCCACTTTTTGCAAATTTGATATTAATGTATGCTGCAGCATTTTCTCTGATAATTCTTTCTGCATCGTAATGCGTAAATACACTTTCATCTGCCATAATTTTTACAGGAGATAGTTGGCATAATTGCGGCAACAAGTAATCATTGTATTTACGCATGGGTTGCTCGCAAAACTGAATATTGTATTTGCCTATTTCAGTTAATGCAAACACTGCCTCATCATAACTCCAGCCTTGGTTGGCATCAATTCTTAAAATAGTTTTATCGCCGACAGCAGTTCTTATTTGTTTTATTCTTTCAACATCTTCTTTAGCATTTTTCCCCAACTTCACTTTAATCATATGCACAGCTTTATTAATAAACTCAACAGCAGTAGCTGCCATGTTTTCGGGGGTATCAATGCCTATTGTTAAATCACTTTCAATTCTTCTTTGGTCACCACCTAAGAAAGCATATAATGGTTTACCAGCCTGTTTTGCAGCAATATCATACAACGCTAAGTCAAATGCACTTTTAGCAGTATAATTTCCTGCTATCATTAAATGCAGTTCATTAATCCTGGCTTCAATATCTAAAGGGTTTTTACCAATCCATAATTGAGCAAAATCTTTTGCTAATTCAAAACAAGTGTTTTGTGTTTCACCTGCAATCATTGGAAATGCTGAACATTCACCAACACCAATAATATTTTCATTAGTATGGATTCGTATAAAAAGATTTTGTGCAAAATGCATAGTACCTGTTGCAATGGTAAAAGGCACCATGGGAATACTATACTTATAAATATCAATGGAAGTAATATGCATGCTGTTGTTTTGTATGCAGCAAACTTAAACAACTACAAATACTTTTCACATTTTTTCCAGTAAGCAAAAAAACTATTAAAGTTACCTTTTACGTTTGGAAACATCCAGTCTCTGCTTTCCTCTATGCCTTGATAATGTTGATTGGAAGGATGTTCTTTATAATGAATGGCAGCTTTTGCTTGTTGCCGTAACGCATCAAATTCACCAACAAAAATCTGAATGCCGGGTATATTATCTTTTGCCAATTGAATAATGAATTGAAGCACTTTATCGCTTATCGGAAATTTTGAAAAGTGAGATGGCTCTAACAACAAAACCCTGTTGCCTTTTTCATTGGTATGCCAAAGCGGATCTATGTTATAACTGTTATAGATAAATGTTGGTAACGTATTATCAAGTTCAATAGCTGATACAGTTGGCAGATTGGTTTGTAATGATATAGTTGTGGTTGTTTGTAATACAGTAGGAACATCCATCATTCTTAGACTATCATAATCTGTATCTAAATAAGTATTTAGTTGATTGGTTCCTGTGTACTTATTAATGTTCTCCTGATTGGCATAATACTTTTTACTGCTGAAGCTTGCTGCCACCCATTGCCAGCTTAAAGTGTTACTGGCAATATCGCCATCTAACAAATAATAATACATCCATTGCGAGGGTAACTGCCAATAACTTTTGGCAACATTGCAGGTAAGCATAGCAGTGTACATACGAATATGGTTGTGCATATAACCATTACTGTATAAGCATGCTATGCCTTCATCAATACCCTTAATACCTGTTTGTGCATTAATTAAAGCCTGAGGTATTTGTTGATGAATATAGTCGGGTTGCTTTTGTTTTACATCAGTAAAAATCTTATCTCCATAGTATTGCCAGATGCGTTGAAAATATTCCCGCCAAGCCAATTCCTGTATTAATTTCTCTGATTGATGAAATGAATAACGTTGTAAAATTTTTTCTTTAATAAAAGATAAACTCACTACATCACGGGCAATGTATGGTGATAAATAAGTGACAGCACCATTAATAAAATTTCTTGTTTTGGCATATTGTACTGCATTAATACTATTTATTCTGTTGAGTATACTGTTATAATCTGTGGGAAATTTCGGAGCAACATTTGGCATGTCAGGAAATAAAGAATCTCCTGCATGTAATTTTCTTTCACTCATATTCGTATTAGTTTTTTATTTCTTAAAATATCCAATGTAAGCGGCTTTGATTCATTTAAGTTTTTATAGCTTATAACATCACATAAATACAGTTGATGGTCAGGTAATGCTTGCCCTGCCTGAATTTGCAGCGGTTGTACTTTCATTTCCATTACAGCAACACAATCTTTTAATACTTCAAAACCTTTCCATTCCATCAACAAATTTCTTTTATGTAACCGCTCTGCTTTATTGATTTGTTTACCCGATTTCTTTCCCAATAAATCAATCAATCTGTATTGTTGTTCAGCTAAAATCTGTAATACAAAATGAGCATTAAGTTGAACATTAAATAAAGTTTGTGTGTTATGATAAATAGCACATACAAATTGTTTGGGTTGCATACTTACTGCATTGGCATAAGTTATAATATTCATGTTGGTATTGCCATCAGCATTTTTACTGCTGATGGAATACACAGGAAGGCTTACTAAGTTCCAGGGTTTCTTTCTGCTCATGCTTTATCTAATTGAAGCAAAAAATTTGCTGCTGTTTGTAAATGATGTTGTTGCTTATCTGCACTCATTTTATCGAAGGTTTTAATAAGCATTCCCAATCTTGGATTTTGTAAAAAGAAATTTCTGTGTACATGCATAAAACGCCAGAACAATGCATCCCATATTTCACACCATTTCCCTTTTGTATAATCACTCATTTTAAGAATGTAGTTGCTGCCGCTGATATAAGGTTTTGTAGTCATTAAGCCACCATCAGCAAATTGTGTCATACCATAAACATTAGGAACCATAACCCAATCGTAACTATCAACATACATTTCCATAAACCATTGGCATACTTCATCGGGATTAAATTCGCACAGCAACATAAAGTTGCCTAATACCATTAATCGTTCAATATGATGGTTATAACCTGTTTGTAATACTTTTTTGATAGTAGTATCAACGGGTTCAATACCTGTAGTACCATTATAAAAAGAAGCAGGTATTTTTCTGGTGAAGCCCCAATAATTTTTTGTTCTTTGTTTGCTTCCTTCTAAGGTGTACACCATTTTAATAAATTCTCTCCAACCTATAATTTGTCTTACAAAACCTTCTAAAGAATTAATCGGAGTTTTTTGTTGAGCAGCCGTAGTTAGTGCTACATCAATTACCTGTTGCGGATTTAATAAACCAATATTCAACATTGGCGTAAGCACACTGTGATACAAGAAATTTTCTTTTGCTACCAAGGCATCTTCATAAATACCAAACTTACCGAAGCGTTGCTGCATAAATTGTTGCAGCCATTGTTCTGCTTCTTCAAATGTGGTTGGGTAATTAATATTCACAAAACCATAATGATGTTGAAAGTGTTGCTGCACATAACTTTCAGCCTCCTTTACAAATTCATTTTTTGCGGGAAAAGTATAAGCTGGTATCACCTCATCCTTAGGAAACTTAGCTCTGTTTTCTGTATCAAAAGTCCATTTACCGCCAACAGGTTGTTGCTTGCTGTCTACTAAAATATTCCTGCTTTTACGTTGTTGAATATAAAAATCAGTCTGAAAATAATTTTTCTTAGTCGCAGTATAGTTTTTTAAATCTGTAACTGTATTTAAAAAGTTTGGAGAATCATCAGTATGTATTAAAATGTTATTGCTACGGCAACTTTCTTCAATTCTTTTTGCTAACCAGTTATCAGCAACATCAGCATAATAAACAGCAGTAATATTCTGTTCAGCTAATTGTGCAATCAGTTTTCTTATATCACAGATTTCCTGCAATGCATCAATATATATTACCTGAAAGCCTTGCTCCTCCAGATAGTTTTTATAAAACTGCATGCTGGCTCTGTGTAATACTATTTTTTGCTGATGGAAATTATATTGATGAAAGAACAACCATTCTTCAACAAGATAAATTGTTCTTCCTTTTACAACTGAAGGATGTTGTTTAAACAATTGATGCGGAAAAATAAGTGTTACTGCATTCATTATTTATACAACAAAATGCGATTGCCTTTGTTTACTATTTAATTAATCAATTATGGAAACATTGAAAGGAAAAAATATCCTGATAGCAGGAGCTACAGGAGGTATAGGAAGCAAAGTGGCAAAGTTGTTATCGCAAGGCGGAGCCAATATTTTTTTAACAGGAAGAAATGAAAACAAACTGTCAGAAGTTGCCAACCAGCTGCATATAAACAGTAATTGTTTTTATACTGCCGATTTATCTGTACCTGAACAGGTAGCAGCTTTAAAAGAAGCTTACTTTAAAGTTTACACATCTGTTGATGTGTTAGTAAATGCTTCGGGTATTGGTATCATAAAATCAATGGACAGTTTATCGGAAATTGAATTTTTACGAACACTGAATTATAATCTGTATGCTCCTTTTTTATTGATGAAAAATTTTCTTCCTTCGATGAAAGAAAATAAAAAAGGCTTAATCATTAATATTCCCGGTGTGCTGGGCAAAGTGCCTATGGCCGGTGCAGCTGCTTACAGTGCCAGTAAATATGGTTTGGTAGGTATGATGCAAAGTATAAGAGAAGAAGTTAAACGAACTGATATACGTATTACCAACTTGTTTTTAGGTGGTGTTGATTCTGCTTTTTGGGATACGATTGATTTAAGAGTGCAGCGTGATAAAATGATTGTAGCAGAAGAAGCAGCCAAAGCTGTTTGGTTTTTATGTCAGCAACCTGCCAGTGGTGTGGTAAGTGAAATGGTGTTACAGCCTTTTAATCATCAGGCTATTTAATCATTACTATAAATGCTAATGTGTTATTGCCTTGCGTATTAACTGCTTTTAATTCGCTGAAGCAGTTTTGTGCATTCGCTTCAGGTGGTAATTGTAATTGCAGTAGCGAATAATAAGCGTTTAAGGCAGCATTGAATTGAATTTCAGGAAATGGAAATGTTTGTGTAAACGTTTTAGTTTTTCCTTTTTTATTAATGATGAATTTGCTTTCAGGAATATCGTTAGCCGGCTTTTTATCAAATACTGCAGCAATTAGAATTCTTTTACCGGAATAACAATTGATTTTAATTACTGAATCTTTTCCCTGCTTTAGTTTGGAAAGGATGATTGTTTTCTCAACTGTATAACCTTCTTTAAGATACAATGACTTTATATTGGCAACAACCTCTGTTATATCGTCTGTTATTATTTGTTGAGAAAAAGTTTTGCAGAAAAATAATAAAGCTATTGAAATGAAAATTATCTTCTTCATGCTTTTATTTTGCTCCGTTATTATCAACAGCAACAACAGGTGTTGCACCTAATTTTTTGATAACCTGCATTACTTTAATAGTAGTACCTAAGTGAGAAGTACTATCGCCATTAATTACAACAGAAGGCTTATCGGTTTCTTTAGCCAAAAATTCTTTCAAATCATTTTCCAATTGTTCAAAAGGAACAGCTTTTTGACCGATATAGATTTGTTGGTTTTTATCAACCGTAATAACAACAGTTTGTTTGGCTTTTGTATCGCTCTTGGCTTTAGGGTTAGAAACCTTAATAACGTTCGGGTTTGCCAATGTTGATACAATAAGGAAGAATAATAAAAGAATGAACAGAATATCGTTTAATGCACCTGTGTGCACTTCCGGATGTTTTCTTAATTTACTTCTGATGTTCATTTAATTTGTTTAAAAGTTTAATGTTTAATGTTTAAAGTTGGGTGGAACCTTAAACCTTAAACTTTTGAACTTATAACTTTATCTTGTTGGTTCCTGCAAAGTATCTATAAACTCTGCACTTGCGTTTTCCATTTTGTTAGCGGTCTTATCAATCTGCGTTGTTAAAAAATTATGACCCACATACGCAATTAAACCGATAATTAAACCTGTTGCACTTGTAACCATTTTAGTATAAATACCACCTGCGATGGTATTTAAAGTGTATTCACCGGTTGACGCAATGCCGTAAAATAATTGCACCATACCAACAATGGTTCCTAAAAAACCGAACATAGGTGCAATGCCTGCAATTAATGAAAGTATATTAAGGTTGCGTTCCATTTTATACATTTCCAATCTGCCAACGTTCTCCATACTTTTTTCAATAGCATCAATGGGTTTGCCAATGCGTTGAATACCTTTCTCTATAATTCTTGCAACGGGATTGTTGGTGTTTTTTGCTAAACTCTTCGCTGCACTTACATTTCCGCTGATAATATTATCGCGGATAATATTCATAAAGCTCGCATCAATCTTAGAAGCTTTACTTATGGCAATTAGCCTTTCAATAAAAACAAAAATAGCAGCAACTAATAGCAAGTATAAAGGGTACATAATAAAACCACCTTTCTGTAATAAATCCCACATAGAAATTTTTTCAGGAGCAGCGGGAATAGCAGTAGTTGCTTTGTGTAAAGTATCAACAACGGTATTGGTAGTAACCTGCAATAAACGAAACATGCTTTCTTATTTTGAGTATAACTAAAGTAGGCGTTAATACAAAGCAAGTATGTTGCTGTGAATAAAATTGCCAATGAATTGTTTTTTAAGAAAGCTTTTGCACATTGGGGGGAGAAAATATTAATAGAGTTGAGTTTTGTATTTTTATTGATAATCAGTTGTATGTTCAAGAATATTAATTGGCTTAGGTTCTTTGTTATTTTAGTAGTTGAACTATTTCTCGGAATGCAGATTTTTTATTTATACCCTGTAGTATCAATGCTTTTTTTCGGAGAAGGAAGTGACAGTTTTTTATACTCTGATACTAATGCTTATTTGTGGCTTTTATCACCCTCTATTTTTGGAGTGATAAACTTTATAATTTGGATAAAGACAAAGACTTCAAGACAATCGATAGCAAATACTTACAGGCTGCTTTTTTGGGTCTTTATGATAGTTTATAGTTGTTTTATGATTTATTGGAAAATCTTTCATCGATTTAAAATATAGTCATTAAGAAAGGAGATAAAATTTCTTCTATCTCCTTTCTTCTAAATTCTATCTTCTCAATTACTTCTCCTCTTTATCCGCCTTCATAATCCCCATAATCTGTTTTAGTGTTTTATCCATTCCTTCACTACTGCCATCTAAGAAAATAACATTGCCTTTGCCATATTCAGCAAAATTTTTAATGGCTTCTGTCCACATACTGAATAAAATTACGTTGGTATCTAAGTTAGCTTGTTTCATTTGTTCTGCAGCCTGGCTCATACCACGTGCCACTTCTTCTCTAAATAAAGCCACCCCTTGTCCGCGTAAACGGGCTGCTTCTTTTTCAGCTTCGGCACTAATTTTTATGGCATTACCTTCTGCTTCTGCAGCCTTGGTTTTAGTAATTAATAAAGCCTGACCTTCATTTTCGGCAGCAGCCTTCAAATTATTGCTGGCAACCACTTTGCTCATACTTTCCATTACCTGTTGGTCGAAAGTGATATCATTTATTTGCAGGTCTTGTAAATGATAACCCCAATCTTCTAAGCTATGGTCAATCTGTTCTTTTACAAACTCAACAATTTCTCTTCTTAATAATAAAATTTCTGCTTGTTTTTTTGTGGCCACAAATGCACGGATAGAACCTTCTACCGTTCTTATCAATGCCTGCATTAAATCTTTATCGCTGATAAATTTAAAAGCTACTTTTTTAACCGTTTCTTCATCAGCATTCATAACAGAATACAGCAACATGCTTTTAAAATAAACATTAGCCTGGTCAACCGTTACCGCCTGAAACTCCAGCTCCACAGAACGGTTCTGAATACTGATTGTTTTGTAAACAGATTCCAAAACAGGAATTTTAAAATTTAATCCCGGCCTTAATATGCGTTGGTATTTCCCAAACATAGTTATAACAGCCACAGTACCTTGTGTTACGGTAACCAACCCGCTGAAGACAACAAAAAGAATAACTAATATCCACCAATAATTTAAAAGTTGCATCGTTTAGAATTTTTAGAACTTAAAGGTAGCGGAACTGTTGAGGTATTACAATAAATTTTTATTAAACACGTTTTTCCAAATTAGAAATAGGTGTTCCCTTATTTAAGTGGAAAGCTATTTTAAGAAAATCATTTATTTTAGGCGAGAATTTATCTGTATGAAACAATTAATAGCTATACTGATACTGGTTTTTACAATATTAAGCATCAGTTCCTGCCACCATAAAGTACAAAAAGCGGTAACGGCCGTAAAAAAAGATACGGTTATCCCTTATGTAAAAGAACCGGATGTGTATATCCCCTTCACCAGAGAACTATACAATATTCTTAAAGCCAATAATATTGATGTTAGAAAAGTTCAGTTTTATGTTGATCAGCAAATTATCTTAAGCCGCAACCTAGTTCAAGGCAAAACAGAAGTTATTAATGGTATTATTAAATTTTCCAACGGGAAAAATATTGATGAAGTAGTTATACAACAGCATACACCTTGTGTGGTAGATTCAGTTGATTATGATGGCTTTCGTGTAAGCTTTGGCGGTGCTAATAACTGGTTTAAATTTATTAACAGCAGGCAAAGTACTTACCCCGAAAATTATGTTTGCAGCGGCACCAACTGGAAAGATGGTACTGCAGATTTACTGTACAATAAACTAATTTACCGTGCCTCCTGCGGTACCTGCGGAAGCCTTGCAGATGTTAGGTTAGAAGTTAAGCAAAGTGAGTTTGATAACAGTATGCGAAAAACAACTGTATTACCGGGTAGAAGAGTAAGTAATTAGTTTTTGTAGTCGCCTTTTGTATTTCAATTAAACTTTCGTTGCGTCGCACACTTGTACGTTCAATTCTTTATTCAGCATTCCCTTACATTCGCAAAAATTTTTACATGGGCATTGCAGATAAATTGGCACAAATGAAAAATGAAAAAGCAGCAGCTAACTTAAAAGCCGGACAGGATTTTTTAGCAGCCAACAAAACAAAACCGGGCATTACCGAATTACCGAGCGGTTTACAATATGAAATTTTAGTGGAAGGTAACGGACCTAAACCAACCGCTACCAGTAATGTAACATGTCATTATCATGGCACTATGATTGACGGCACTGTGTTTGACAGTAGCGTACAACGCGGCAAACCGGCAAGTTTTCCGCTAAATATGGTTATTAAAGGCTGGACAGAAGGTTTACAATTAATGCCACAAGGCAGCAAATGGCGTTTCTTTATTCCACCGCATTTAGGTTATGGAGAAAGGCAGGTTAGTGCAGTTATCGGCCCCAACAGCACTTTAATTTTTGATGTGGAGTTGATTAGTTTTTAAGAAAATAAAGTATGCAAAGTATATAGGGTTTATAAGTATCTACAGTAATCAAATCTTTATAAACCTTATATACCCTACATACTCAATCATAATTACATCATCTCACTCAACTCTAACCAACGCATTTCTTTTACTGCTAATTCATGGCTTATTTCACCAATACGTTTGCTTAGTAGCGTAATTTGTTCGTAACTGATATCAGCATTAGCAAGTTGTTGTTCTATCTGCATTTTCTCTGCTTCTAATGCAGGTATTTCTTTTTCTAATAATTCAAACTCTCTTTTCTCTTTAAAGCCAACTTTCTTATTGCCGGTGACAGTTTGTTGGCTACCGGTAACCGGTAACTTGAAACCTGCAATTTCTTCAATTGATTTGCCTTTACTTTTACCTGCTTCTAAAGCCTGCCATTTATTGTCTTTCTTTTCATTTTCTTTTGACCAAATTCTGTATTGTGTATAATTGCCCGGAAAGTCTCTCACTTCACCTGCACCTTCAAAAACAAATAAATGGTCAACCAATCTATCCATAAAATATCTGTCGTGGCTAACAATCAACACACATCCCTGATAATCGCTTAAGAAGTTTTCTAATACAGCTAATGTTGGTAAGTCTAAATCGTTGGTAGGCTCATCTAAAATTAAAAAATTTGGATTCTTAAACAATACAGATAATAATTGTAAACGCTTTTTCTCACCACCGCTTAAAGAATTTAAAAAAGTATATTGCTTTTCAGGGGTAAAGAGAAATAACTCTAAAAACTGAGCTGCACTTAAACTTCCGCCGTTTGCCAATGGAAAATTTTCAGCAATATTTTTTACATATTCTATTACCCGAACATTTTCTTTAAACACTAAACCCTGTTGAGAAAAATTGCCAAATACAATGGTATCGCCGATATTTATTTTACCACTATCAGCAGGTTCTAATTGCTGTAAAATGTTTAAGAAAGTACTTTTACCAACACCGTTTTTTCCAATAATACCAATACGTTCTCCCTTACTGAAATTGTAATCAAAGTCTTTAAGAATTATATTGTCTCCATAATTCTTATACACTTTTTTCATTTCAATAATCTTACCGCCCAGCCTGCTCATTTTAACCTGTAATTGCACCTGAGCATCTTCAATTTTTTGTTTGGCTCTGGCTTCCACATCATAAAAATTATCTTGCCTTGCTTTACTTTTTGTAGTTCTTGCTTTAGGTTGCTTCCGCATCCATTCTAATTCTTTGCGGTATTCATTTTTAGCTTTATCAATACTTGCCTGTTCGCTTTCAATACGGGCAGCTTTTTTCTCTATGTAATTTTCATAATCACCTTTATATACATACATGTTGCTGCGTTCCAACTCCCATATTTCTTCACTTACGGCATCTAAAAAATATCGATCATGCGTAACTAATAATAGCGTTACATTTTCCTGATTCAAATAATTCTCTAACCATTCAATCATTTCAACATCTAAATGGTTGGTAGGCTCATCCATCATTAATAAAGTATGCTTATGGTCAAACCCGATATCAATCAATGTTTTAGCTAATGCAACCCGTTTACGTTGCCCACCGCTTAAACTGCTTACGGGTTGTTGTAAATGATGAATATTCAGTTTGCTTAAAATCTGTTTTACTTTCACTTCAAAATCCCATGCATTCAAATCATCCATCTTACCAAACAGCTCAGCTAATTTCTCTCCGTCTTCTTCATCGCTTGCTAACTCATATTCACGAATAACATTTAATACAGGGTGACTAATGTGAAAAATGTTTTCTAATATAGTTTTGCTTTCATTAAACTTTGGGTCTTGTTCAAATAAAGCAACTGTAACATCTTTATGAATAAAGAGTTTGCCGCCATCGGGCGTTTCAGTACCGTTTAAAATTTTTAATAAGGTTGATTTACCAACACCATTGCGTGCAATTAAAGCAATCTTATCTCCTTCATTTATATGAAAAGAAATATTATTAAATAGCGGAACCACTCCATAACTCTTTGTTAACCCTTCGGCAGAAACATAATGCATAGGCAGCAAATGTAAATGAAAGCAACATTGCAATTTTGTTAGCGTTTAAAAGTGTAATTGCTTTAATTTGTAACCCTTATTTTAGCAGCCTGACAATTATGAAAAAAATTAATACAGCATTGCTTTCTTTTGGTATGAGTGGCAGAGTTTTTCATGCCCCTTTTATTCATTTACATGAAGGTTTTGAGTTATTAGGTTCATGGGAGCGAAGCAATAAGACTATTCAGCAAAATTATCCGTCAGTAAAATCTTATAATAGTTTAGAAGCAATTTTGAATGACGATGCCGTTGAATTAGTAATCGTAAACACACCAACCTACACACATTTTGAATATGCTGAAAAAGCGTTGCAGGCCGGTAAGCATATTGTTGTTGAAAAAGCATTCACCACAACTGTTGCAGAAGCAGAAGCTTTGAAAGCTCTGGCTATAAAGCAAAACAAACAAATTTCAGTTTTTCAAAACAGAAGATGGGACAGCGATTTTAAAACTGTAAAAAAAATTATCAACTCAAAAGTATTAGGCGATTTGAATGAAGTTGAAATTCATTTTGACAGGTATAATTTAGCCCTTAGCCCTAAAACGCATAAAGAAATTCCGAGCGGAGGGGCAGGTATTTTAAAAGATTTAGGCCCGCATTTAATTGACCAGGCTTTATGTTTGTTTGGTATGCCTGAGGCAATATTTGCAGATATAAGAATAACAAGAAAAATATCGGCAGTAGATGATTGTATCATGTTATTATTATATTATCCTACATGCAGAGTTACATTGAAAGCAGGTTATATTATTAAAGAAGCTTTGCCTTCATACATTATACATGGAACAGAAGGGTCTTTTATTAAGCAGAGAGCAGATGTGCAGGAAACGCAATTACAGCAAGGCTTACATCCCGATGTTATTGGCTACGGAATTGAGTCTGATGAGACTAAAGGGTTATTACACACAAACACAGTTAAAGAATATGTAGCAACGGAAAAAGGTAACTACTACGATTATTACGATGGCGTTTATAAATCATTAACTGAAAATATACCGATGCCTGTAACAGTTGATGATGGCATTAATGTGATGAAAATAATTGAAGCAGCAATAGTAAGCAACGAGCAAAAAAAGCAAATAGCTTTAGTGTAAAATTTTTAAACCACCAGTATTCCTGTTATCCTATGCACCCTTATTTAATAAGTATTACCAAAGATTTTGAGAAAGCTGCAAATGCTTTAAAGGCGGAAGATTTTCATAAATACATGATGGGGAATTTTAATTTTTTTGGTATAAAAACACCATTGAGAAGGCAAATCTGTAAAACGCATTTCAGAAATCATTCCTTAAAAAAATATGAAGAACTGCAGCAACTTGTTGAAGAAGCATGGGCTTTGGATTTGAGAGAATATCAATATTATGCGATTGAGTTAATAATTGCGAATAAAAAATTATGGACAGATAAAACGATTGAGTTGATTGACTTTTGTTTATCAACCAAGAGTTGGTGGGATACTGTTGACCAGATTGACGCAAGCATATTACCGGATTACTTTAAAATATTTCCGCAGCATATTCAGCCTTATACAGAAAAGTGGAACAGTAGTGATAATATTTGGCTACAACGCAGCAGTATTGTTTTTCAAAAAAATTTCAAACATGAAACAAATACAGCGTTGCTGAAAAAATACATTATTAAACATTTAGCTTCAGAAGAATTTCATGTGCAGAAAGCAATCGGTTGGGCGTTGAGAGCATATTCAAAAACAAATGCGGAGTGGGTGGAAGATTTTATTAATGAACATGATTTAAAACCTGTTAGCTTGCGTGAAGCCCGAAAGATTTTAGATTATGATGAATAATGCAACTATTTGTTCTTACATAAATAAATAACGCCGTCGTTTAATTCTTTTATAATACTTACATCTTTATGATGCCTGATTTCATTGATGTTCAGTAAATCCGGATTACCGGAATCTTTTAGCCAGATTAGATACTGTTGTTTTTCTTTATAAAAATCAGTAACAGGTTTTATATGCATCTGTTCAGGTAAAGAATGAACAATTAAACCTGTAAAGTAATAAACAGGTTCACAAGCATTGGAATAAGTTGGAACAGATGTTTGGAATAATTGTTTATTGTTTTTAATGAATTGCATGGTGGCTGATGTTTGCCATAAATCTTCTGAATAGCCGCCAATACCTTCATCATGATATTCAATGTATAAATCTTTTGTTTGTAAATAGCTGTTAAGCTGAAACGCAATACCCGCTATAATTATAATGGAATATGCAGCATACATTTTCCACTTACTTACTACTGTTTTAAAGATAGAAGGAATAAAGCAAGAACTGCTTAATAACCAACAAATAAAAGCAGGAGCAAAGAAGCGGTTATTTAATGTTTCATAACGTGATATAGTTGCAGAGCCAACAATAAGGAAAACGTAAACAGTAAAAAAGCAGGCAGTAATATTTTCAAACGAAGTAAAATTTTTATAACTCAACCACCTGTAAATAAAACTTATAGCAATGCAAACAAAAAATATAAGGGCAATAATTATTAAAAGTACAGTATGCTCTTTGGGTAGTGGCAACCAGTTACATAATACCTCGCCAAAATGCTGAATGTTTTCCGATAAAGGTGTTACACCTTTCTGTCTTACACCTGTTAATGTTCCGCTTAAATTATTATTTCTTATTAAATTAATTGCAACCAATAAACTGCCAACCACACAAAAAACTACAATATGTTTTATCTTTTTTATTACTGCAATATCTTTTTGCAGCAATAAAAAAATACCACCAGTAGCGGCAATACTTACACCAATATATCTTGTAATACAGGCCAGTGCTGTAATAGAGCTTACTAATAAAATATTGGTAAAGGTTTTGTTAGCTAAATATTTTTTTAAAGAAAGAATGAATAACAAGAGCAAAACAATAAATAGTGTTTCGCTCCAAAGCATAGAAAATATATCTAATAAAGAAGGGCTTATTGCAATAGCTAACAGTATAAACCATTTATAGACCTTAGCAATAATTACAAAACCTTCTATAATTATCCCGCTTAAATAAATGGTTACAGCAAAGAGTACCGCATTAGTAATTGGTGCAATAGCTATAATATCTTTTCCTGTAAACCACATGATGCAACTCAGAAATGTTGGATAGCCTGCCGGAAAAATAATCAGCGGGGTATTATCAAAATTTAATAGCCCTTTCCCTGCCACAATATTTCTTGCAGTGCCTGTATACATTATAGAATCGGGAGAAATACCAACACCGCCATGATATGTTAACAGCAATACCAAACTAAAACCAAGTATAGCTGCAACCAATGAATCTATATTTTTTTTCGGTGAAAACACAGCACCCATATTCTTTGCTGATTATTTGCTCAAATTAAGATAAATGTTCAGCCGGTAAAATTTCATTTTATTTTTTATGTAATTATAAAAAAGGGTGCATCAATAAATAAATGATTACCAATGAGAACAAAATTTTTTCTGAGCATCGCTCTCGCTTTTGTTGTTGTTTACACAAAAGCATCTGATGATAAAAATGTTGCTGCCTCTTTAAAAACTGTAACAGTTTATAAATCGGGTGCAGAATTGCAACATCAATTTTCTGCAACTTTAAAACAAGGGAATAACGAACTGTTAGTTGATGGTATCAGCAGCAATATTGATATCAACAGCATTCAACTGAAATCACCCTCCGCTGTGACTGTGATGGGTATTGAGTTTTCAAATAATTACATGGTTTCAACAGAGAAGTCGGTAAAGGAAAAAATGTTAGATGATTCTTTGCAGGTAATCGATAAAGAGAGAGATAAGATTACTATTTCCATTAAGAATACGAATGATTTAATGGAAGTACTAAAAGCCAACAGAGATATTAAAGGAACACAAACAGGTTTAAGTGTAGCCGAATTAATTAAGCTGATGGATTATTATAAAATGAAGCAATTGGAATTACAAAACGATTTAAGCGTATTTAATGAAAAGAAGAAGAAGTTAGATGCTTTGTATAGTAAAATAAGAAACCAGATTATTGAAGAGGAAAGTAAAAACATAATTACTTCCGGCAGACTAACCATGCAATTTTCAGCGGCTATGGCAGGTAAATATGATTTTGTAGTTTCTTATGTTTCGCCTAATGCTTACTGGATTCCTTTTTATGATGTGAAGATGGAAAGTGTAACAGCACCTTTAAAAATAATTTATAGAGCTAAAATTTTTCAAACAACAGGAATTGATTGGAAACAGGTAAAGTTATCCTTATCTAATTCTGTTCCATCGCAGTGGGGTAATGCACCAACAGTACAAAGCTGGTACTTAGGTTATATCAATCCGATTAATGCAATGAATAAAACTTTAGCAGTTAATAATGCTTTGCAAGGAAGAGTTGCAGGTCTGCAAGTAAGAGGAGATGCATCTTTAGATGAAGTAGTGGTTATTGGTTATGGAACGCAAAAGAAAAAAGATATTACTGGTTCTGTAAGTGAAGTTAAAGACGAGGATTATAAACCTTCTAAACCTATTTATGTTGTTAATGGTTCTATAATGGAAGAACAGGAATTTCAAAAAATTAATCCTTCTTCTATTAAAAAAATGGAAGTATTGAAAGATAAGACTGCAACCAACATTTACGGAGCAAGGGCTTCAGCGGGTGCCATTGTTGTTACATTGAAAGATGGCTTAGAAGATTATGTTTCAGTTACTGATAATACTTTAAATCTTTCATTCGATATTGATTTGCCTTACGATGTTCCAACCAACGGTAAAGCTCAAACTGCAACATTGCAAACCCTTGATGTACCTGCATTTTATAAGAACTATAGTGTACCTAAATTAGATAAAGACGCTTACTTATTAGCTGCTGTTCCTAATTGGGAAAAACTGAATTTATTACCGGGCGATGCAAATATTATCGTGGAAGGCACTTATGTAGGTAAATCATTCATAGACCCAAATACAACAACTGATAGTTTAAACTTAACATTAGGTAAAGACAAACGCGTTGTTATTAAACGTGATAAAATAACAGACTACAGCAGTGTTAAATTTTTAGGTAGTAACAAGCTTCAAAAATTTACTTACGAGATTACAATTAAGAACAATAAAAAAGATGCAGTGAACCTGTTATTGAAAGACCAATATCCGCTTAGCACCAATAAAGAAATAGAAGTAGAGTTAATTGATAACGGCGGTGCAGAAGTAAATAAAGATTTGGGCATACTTAACTGGCAATTAACACTGGCAGCGGGAGAGAACCGTAAAATCCGATTTACTTATACTGTAAAATATCCGAAAGATAAAACACTTAACTTGTAGTAAATGCTACGTATGCAAGAATTGTATTTTAAGTAGTTAAAAAATATGCGAGTTAATCCGTGCATCTGTGGCATTAAAGCAAGCAGGCACAAAGGGCACATAAATTCCTTTTCATTTTCCATGCGTACTATGTGCCTGCATGTTGTTAGGATAATAATAAAATACATTTCCTTTTTTAAATTTTAGTTTGTATCTTATCACTCTAAAAAAATTGCTATATGATTAAATTCAACAACATTCAAATCGGAAATTTTATTATGTGTGAGTATGATGGAAAAATGAAGGAGGGTGAAGTGATTAATTTAAACGGAGATGAAAAACAAGTTGAAGTAGAAACAGATGTACAGGCTTTTTGGTTTGATACACAACACCTTCATGGTATTCCGTTGAGTGATGAACAAATGATGAAACTGAACTTTACCAAAGAAAAATTAGATAATGGCTCTGTAAAATATAAGAAAGGCTCTTTCAGAATGGTTATACCTGCCGAGAACAATTTTTCTACTATTGAAATATGGTACAGAGAAGACAGAAGGCATAACCCCGATGTACATGCCGTACATGAATTGCAAAACAATTACTATCAAATGACGAAAGTGCATTTAACCAAAGAAATGGTGTAAATATTATTGCAGCTAATTTATAAGCTTTATAAGCAGCCTCAACAAATTGTTGAGGCTGTTTTGTTGAATAATGTTATACCGCTGAAAGGCTGCCTGATTGAAGCAGGTAGCTGCCTGCAAGGCACTACTGCGAAAAGCAGGAACGAGAGTGGCATAATGTGTTGAAGTTTACAGCCCCTGAATATTGTGTTTTATCTCTATTTGTCTGCAATAGTTTTTACCTGTTATTTTGCAGCATGACAATTGAACAAATCAAATCGCTCCGAGACAGAGTTGCTGTTTTAAGGAGGTTTCTTTGACTACGATAACAGAATACAAAAAGTAGATCAGGATAAACAACTTTCGCTATCGGCGGGCTTTTGGGATGATAACACCCGTGCCACACAAATAATGAAAGAAATTAAAGTGAATGAATATTGGTTGAAATTATATACCAATGTTGAGGCTGCTGTGGAAGACTTTGCCGTATTATTTGATTTCTTTAAAAGCGGCGATGCTACTGAAGAAGAAACGCAGGAAGCTTATAACAATGCTGTTAACTTAATCGAAGATGCAGAGTTTAAGAGTACACTCAACCAACCAGAAGATGAATTGCCTGCAGTGTTACAAATTAACTCCGGTGCGGGTGGAACGGAAAGCCAGGATTGGGCTGAGATGCTGTTAAGAATGTACAGCATGTATGGCAATAAGCAGGGTTGGAAAATAACTGAATTAGATTATCAGGAAGGAGATGGTGCCGGCATTAAAACAGCTACGCTGCAGTTTGATGGTGCATTCGCTTATGGTTTTTTAAAAGCTGAAAGCGGCGTACACAGGTTGGTTAGAATTTCCCCTTTCGATAGCAATGCCAGAAGGCATACCAGTTTTGCAAGTGTATTTGTTTATCCGTTGGTTGACGATACTATTGATATTGAATTGAAAGATGCAGATATAAAAATGGAAACTGCGAGAAGTGGTGGTGCAGGCGGACAAAATGTAAACAAGGTAGAAACAAAAGTTTTTTTAACACATATCCCAACAGGTATTGTGGTGGTTTGTCAAACTGAAAGAACACAGTTAGGCAATAAAGAAAAAGCAATGCAAATGCTGAAGAGCCGTTTGTATGAAGAAGAATTAAAGAAAAGAGAAGCTGCTAAAAATGCTGCCAACAGCAGCAAGAAAAAAATAGAGTGGGGTAGCCAGATAAGAAGTTATGTATTGCATCCTTATAAATTAATTAAAGACCATAGAACAGAGTATGAAGTGGGCAATGTGCAACCTGTTTTAGATGGAGAGCTCGATGGCTTTATTAAAGCTTATTTGATGATGGAGAAGGAGGAAAGCAATTAATAATTAAGAATGAATAATTACTAATTTTCTGTGAAGTCAGCCTTAGTGCAGATGGCATCGCCTATGTAGCCTGTACTGAGCGAAGTCGAAGTGTCACTTACCTGCCTGCCGGTAGGCGGGTACGTTCAGAAGAATATTCAACAATTAATCTCCGCGAATCTCAGCGTTCTTTGCGGCTCTGCGGTGAAAAAACCCTCAACCAAATAAACCCTGTAATCATTGCAATCAAGGAAGCAATAAAAACAGCAGTCTTTGCAATGTCTTGCTCTGTCTGTGTTGTAAAGGCCAATGTTGTTATAAAAATACTCATGGTAAAACCAATACCCGCCAATATTCCTGCACCGAGTAATTGCATATTGTTGGTTTCGTCGGGCATATTTGCCCATTTTAATTTTATTACCAAAAAACTAATTAAGAAAATACCAAAAGGCTTACCTAAACACAAGCCTGCAATAACACCCCAGCTTACTGTTGAATGAAAAATGTTATTGAATGAATTATCTGAGAAAATAATAATACTGTTAGCTAAAGCAAACAAAGGAATAATAATAAAGTAAACAGGCAAGTGAAAATAATGCTCTAATTTTTTTAGTTGCCCAGCAGGAATAAAAGATGCAAACACAACACCTGCAACAGTTGCATGTATGCCACTATTAAACATGCAATACCACAAAACCAATGCTGATACTGTATATAACAGAGCGTTTTTTATTTTGAATTTATTCAACAAGAAAAAAACCCCTGCAATAATTAAACAGGCAATAGTATACATTAATTGTATGGTTCCTCCGTAGAATAAAGCAATCACTACTATTGCTCCTAAATCATCTATGATAGCTAATGCAGTTAAAAATATTTTTAATGAAACCGGCACACGTTTGCCCAATAAAGAAGCAATACCTAAAGTAAATGCAATATCTGTTGCAGTTGGTATTGCCCAACCTTTGGTAGATGAATTATGATGATTGAAAAATAAATACAATATGGCAGGCATCAGCATACCACCAAGTGCAGCAACAATGGGTAATATAGAATTTTTAAAAGAAGATAATTCCCCTTCCAATAATTCTCTTTTTATTTCCATTCCTGCTAAAAAGAAAAATATTGCCATTAAAAAATCGTTGATAATTAATAGCGGTGAGTTAGGTAAGGAAAGGAAAAGTAAATGTGTGTGATGGTTTGCTGTTCCATCAAAGTGTTGCTGCCAAAAGGTTTGATAGCTTACACCAATACCGGAAATATTACTGATGATTAATGAAAGAGCAGTACAGCATAACAACGTAATGCCGATAGCTCGACTGTCTTTTATAAATTCTAATAATGGATTAACTATTTTGTTGCGAAAGAATTTCATTACTGCTTAAAGATAATGAACGATATTTCACTTGAAAAACATATTGTGTTTACTATTTGAAATTTTTAGTGAGAAATATTAGGCCTTAATTAATTTTATTTAGCTTTTCATTTTCTTTACTTAAAATAAGATCTATTATATCAATATTATTTTTAAAGTCACTTTTGGATAGATTTAAATGGTATCTCAAATGAATTAATTTCAATAACATATCATGAGAGTATTGATTATCATCTTTTCTAAGAAAATAAGCTATTGTTCCTAAAACGCCTTTCGGATAACCGCATAATTTTATGATGTACTTATTTTTTACTTTCAAAATCATTTTATAACTAAATAAAGAAGTAAAAGTGTTTTTACAAACTAAATCATATATAGTAATATTATCTTTACTTCTGATGACTCTCCAAAATAACCAATTAGTCTTAAAGTATGGTAAGTGAACAAGTTCAGTTCTATTATTTCCGAATATCTCTTTTTGGGTTGTATATATGAACTTAATATCCGAGTTTGAAATATTGATAGGATAATTAGGATATTTAGAATTGTAAACTAAAGTATTATTCCCCCAAACTCGCATATAAGAATTTTGTATTGTATCTCCATTATTCTTTACAATATTCCCATAACAACTTGGAACACAAGTATAAACGCCTCTATAATTTTTACAAAAAAAAGAATCTTGCCACTCTGTTGGCGGTAATGAACTTTGTTGAGATTTTGCTTGAACAACTATTAATAAAAATATCAGCCATTTAGTTTTTAAAACGTAAGTAAACATATTTTTTAAACTTAAGTTGATTATACTCAATTAGCTAAAATTTCAAACTTACTTTTCGGGCGGATATCTTCTAACCAAACAAACTTTTTTACTTTCAGTTCTTCGTGGTTGGCTTGCTGCATAGGATACATGGTTCCCTGTAAATTATTTATAAATACCACTTTCTCAGGTTTACCATCTTCAAAGTAAACATGAATAACATCGCTGGAAGATCTGTTCACCCCGATCAGTTTTTTATAATCATCAGTGGCATAATAAACATTATCAGCAGGTGAGCCTTTTGTTTTTAAGAAATTGATTTTTCCATCTTTAAAAAATCCATTAATACTATTGCCACGTACCTGGTTAAAATAGCCTCCTGCTTCTTTACTGATGGCCATTGCGTTTTCAAACACTTTTAAACGATCGGGTTTTTTATTCTGCACATATAAATAAATCGTATCACCTGTTATTTGATTTTGCTGTGCCCATGCAACCGGGTTTTTAAATAAGCGGAAGGCAGAATCCTGTAATGAATAAAATAGACTATCACATAAAGCCTGTAAAGAATCTGAAAATATTTTTACATGATAATAAGCTTCAAAAAAACGGTTGGTACTGCTGTCTTTTTTTATGGCAGCAGTATCAGTAATAAAAACTGTTTCTGTTTTTGACGTATCTCTGATAGCCGCAACAGGCCTGTATTTCAGCAAATCTGATAGTCTTGCAGAATATAAAGTATCTGCACTTACATAAATAGTATCATTGGTTTGCTTAATAAAAAGAATCGGCTTTTTGGTTGCTAATAAAGAATTCGTTTTTCTGTTGGTTTTTATATTGCCGGCAATAATATCATAACCACCCACAGTGTCTTTACTTCTGTACACTGCATTACCTTCAAATTCACCTAAACCGGTACTGTCATCAAAAGCCATTTTATCTGCTGTAAAAGTGTAAGTACTGTCTTCTATGGTTGGTCTTGAACCGAAATTGCCTTTTTCCCTTTTCAAATCATAATTACCTTCTTTAGTTAGAATAGTTCTTTTGCCGTTATAGATTTTAGTAGGAGAAACAAATGTTGAAATTTCTGTATTGATGTTGTACATCAAGGTATCGGTATACAATTTTGTTTCAGGGTCTATTAAAACAACTTTCTTTTTAAAGTACACATCTTTTGTTTCCCCGTAATAATAACCTTCATTGCTTGTGATGGTTGTTTTACCGCTCACTACTTTTCCACCGTTAAAGTATTTGCCTATTTTAACCTGTGTATCGTATTCCAGATTGTCTGTTGTTAAAACACCTTTGCCATCAGTCAGTTTTACTTTTTTATTCAAGAAAGCTTTTTTTTCTTTCCCTAAATATTTTACATATTGAGCGTAAGTTTTTACGCTATCGGCATCGTTAATATATACATTGCCGAAGGCTTCCATTACATTCTCTTTTTCATTTAATACAATGCTGTCTGCACTGAAAATAGTTTTGCCTTGTTGTACAACAGCATGACCAACCAATGCCACAAACTTGCCCGATGTATCTTTATCCAACAACATGTATTTCTCTGAACTTATAATGTTAAGCATTTTACCGGACGTAACAGTATCTGTTGCTGCACGTTGAGCAACTAATGATATGCAGAAAATATTGGTAAAAAGAAAAAGTAAAAACCTGCCCATGTTTTATTTTTTGTTAGCCGAATCGTTTAATGGTGCAGTTAGTGGTGTTGATTTATCTTTCTTTCCGAATACTGAAATATTTACGTAACGTTTAGGATGCGTTTTTAAATCATCAATTAAAATGTTAGCACTTCTTACTGTATTGGTTAAGTTGTTGTATAAAGACCTATCATTCATCAACAAACCTAAAGAACCATTGTTAGTATTAACCTTGTCTAAAATAGTATTTAAAGTTTGCACAGATTTTTTCAATTCTGCCACAGAACCCTGAATATCTGTTTTAGAAAGATTATTGGTGGTGGTTTGCAAATTGTCTAATGTATGTGTAATCTTATCGTTATTGTCAGCTAAATTTTTGGTAAAACTGTTTACGTTGTTCATAGATTGAGCAATAGAACCGCTTTGCTTATCTAACATGCTTTGAATAGAAACACTTGATGCAGTTAAGCTAACCGTTGTTTTATTCAAATTAGCAATAACCTGTTGCAGGTTGTTTTTTGTATTGGGGTCAAAAATGGTATTAATGTTCAGTAATACTGTATCTAAACTATGCATAGTATGTTTTAACTGTTCTGTAACAGGTAATAAAGCTGCTTTTACATCATTTAATAAACCTGCATTGTTTATTGTTTTTAATGAATCGCCTGATTGCAGAAACTTAGTATCATTACCCAAAGCAATTTCAATGCTTGGAGAACCTAAAGGGTTGCCATTAATAGAAGCTACAGAATTTGCAGGAATATTATAATAACTTTTCAGTTTTATGGTAACGATAATATTTTTAAGGTTCTCATCTTCATTCTCAATATCATATACACTGCCTATCTGATAGCCATTGGCATAAACAGGATTAGAAACCATTATACCTTTAGCATCTGAGTACTTGGCATATAAAAAATTACCCGTTTTAAAAACGCTTCTGCCTTTTAAAAAATTAAAACCCAATATTAAAAGTGTAATAGCTATAGCAGTTAATGCACCTACTTTAGTTTCGTTGGATATTTTCATTGCTTCTTTATTGCCTGTTTTAAGTTATGCTCATTAGCAAATGAACAATGCAAAACTAAGGGATTAAAGCAATGAGGCTTAAATGGGTGGGAGGTAGTTATAGCCAGTACTTATTTTTTAGCCTGCGGTTTACCGTTATTCATTTTATTATCTAAAGAAAATTTATAGCGTTTAACGGCTCTGCCGATGGCTTCAGCAATTTCCTGTTGACCATCTTCGCTACTAATATATTGAGCTTCTTCAGGATAACTTAAAAAACCCATTTCAACTAAAATGGCCGGCATAGCAACAGCCTGTAATACCCAGATACCTTTTTCATCTCTTTGTTTTACGCCGCGGCTTACCCTGCCTTGTTTGGTAAATTCTTCTTCTACTGTTGCTGCCAACAAACGGCTGCGTTCTGCATATTTTTCTGTTCGAAGTGATATGGCTAAACGTTGTGCAGGGTCTTTGGGGTCGAAATTGATAATTGAACTATCTACAAAATTACTTTCGCCGATAGCTTCTTCTTTCTCATCATTTTTACCTATACCCCAAATGTATGTTTCCGTACCATGTGCAGGATTGGGTGTGTAATAGGTTTTATAAACAGGAACTTTTTTGGTTACTTTTTTGCCTTTCCTTTTTGTGGTTACTGTTTTGTGATCAATTATTTCTTTGTGAGCTATAGCACTAACATCGTTACAATGTAATGAAATAAATAAATCGCCTCTTGCATCATTAGCTTTTTTAGCCTTTGTTCTTACATCATCAAAAATATCGGTAGTTCTTGTTAAAACAACTTCAACATCAGGCATAGACTCTTCTAATACTTTTTTCAGTTTAAAAGCAACTGCCAAGCCTGCATCTTTTTCATCAATCCATTTGCTGGATGCTCCATAATTTCCCTGTTTTGGTCTCGGGTTACCGCCATGCCCCGGGTCTATTACAATTCTTTTTAATGTTTTTTGAGCTTTTATTTCGTTCGTTTGATCTTTCTCAGAAAAAGCAAGCAGACTTATCAATCCAAAGCTTAACAAAACAAACGCAACAATTTTTTTCAACTTCATATCAATTCGTTAAAGCATTTCTTATAAATACTGTTTTTATTTCTATCACCTATTTTTGCCACAGCAAAACATGCATAAAAACTTTACCAATAACGTTAAAATAACAGTCGCTATTGTATTACTGCTTATTTCTGTGAGGCAGCTTGCAGCCGGTTTGGTTGACAAACAGATACTACAAAGGCAAATATTTGTACAAGATACAATTCCTGCAAAGAAACCAAATGTTAATTCACCAGTAAAAAAAGATATCTCCGATACCACCAATAACAACAATGATTCTGTAAAAGTTGCCAAGATTGATACTTTATTACTATCCAAAGATTCATTAGATGCACCGGTAAAATATGTAGCTTCGGACTCAGGTGTTTTAAAGTTGAAGTCAAGAGAATTTTTGTTATACGGAAAGGCTGATGTGAAGTATAAAGATATTGAATTAGAAGCTGCCACTATTGAATACAATACCGATAAGCAAATAGCCAAAGCTTACGGAGGATTGGATACTTCGAATAACCCTTTAAGTAAACCTAAGCTGATACAAGGCCCTACAACTGCTATAAGCGATACCATAACATTCAATACCAAAACCATGAAAGGGCTAACACAAAATACTTACATGAAGGAAGATGAAATTTTTGTGAATGCTTCCGTGGTTAAGAAAATTGATTCAAACAGTTTTTATGCATACAGAGCAAGGTTTACCACCTGTAATTTAGATACACCGCACTTTGCCATACGTTCCAGAAAACTAAAAATGATTACAAATAAATTGGCAGTAAGCGGGCCTGCTTCTCCTGAGTTTGAAGGTGTGCCGATTCCTATTGGTATTCCCTTCGGAATTTACCCATTGGTTCAGGGAAGGCATTCGGGAGTTTTAGTTCCGGCATTTACTGTTAGTGAAGATTTTGGTTTTGGTTTGGAAGGATTAGGATATTATAAAGTAGTGAATGATAATTGGGATGTTACTACCAGAGCTAACTTATATTCCTATGGCGGGTGGACTTTAAACGTTGCACCCAAATACATTAAGCGATACCATTACACGGGAAGCTTAAGCATTACTTTGCAAAACCCGCGAACATTAAACCGGGCAACTATTGCTAAAGACCAGTTTACCACCAGTAAAAGTTTTATGATTAACTGGAGCCATAATCAGGATACAAGAGCAAGGCCCGGAACCACTTTCGGGGCTAATGTTCAATTCGGTAGTACCAAGTTTAATCAAACATTATTAAATAATCCTTATCAGAATTATCAAAACCAATTAAGTTCATCCATCAGCTATTCTAAAAATTTTAATAATAAAGCCAATCTTTCTTTAAACCTTAATCACAATCAAAACAATAACACACACTTAGTAAACCTTAATTTTCCAACAGCCACATTCAGCGTTGTAACATTCTATCCGTTTCAGAAAAAAGAAAAAGTGGGTACACCTAAATGGTACGAGAATATCGGTATAGGTTATAGCGGAAACTTCTCCAATCAAATTTCATTTTACGATACTGCAGGCGTAAGCTTTAAAAGATTATTAGATACGTTTCAATACGGGGCTACACACAGCATTCCCATCAGTATATCGCTTCCTGCAATAGGGCCTGTAACCCTTAGTCCGTCTGTATCTTACGAAGAAAGATGGTTTGGGCAGAAGATTTACAGAACATGGGATTCAGCAAAAAATAAATTAGATACCTCCATTCAAAAAGGGTTCTATACACAAAGGCAAATGAGTTTTGGTATTGGTGCAAGTACCAGAATTTTCGGTACGTTTAATTTGAATCATGGAGAAACCAAAATTCGCCATGAAATGAGGCCTAGCATCGGCTTAACGTACAAGCCGGATTTTGCAAGTAAATATTTTTACACTACTCAGGTAGATACCTTTAATAAAGTTGGGCATACCGCCCGTTTTTCTGTTTTTGATGGTGTTATTCCCGGAGGTTTTTCTGAAGGAACATTCGGCGGTATCAGTTTCAGCTTAGATAATTTGCTTGAAATGAAAACGAAAGACAAGAAAGATACTTCCGGCAAAGCAACAAAGAAGATTAAACTGTTAGATGGCTTTGGTTTCAGCGGTTCTTATAACTTGGTTGCAGATAGTTTTAATTTATCAACTTTTAATTTTTATGCAAGAAGTACTTTGTTTGAAAAATTAAATATTACTGCCAGTGCCGTGCTTGACCCTTATGTGGTAGATAGTTTCGGGTACAGAAAAAATGTATATGCCTGGAATGGGCCTAAACATAATTTAGGAACGATAACGGGAGGAAATATTGCTTTCTCAACATCTTTTAAAAGCAAAACAAAAGATGGCAAGGAAGGTAAGGACAAGAATATTCCGATAGACCCTTTTATGACTCCTGATGAACAGCAACGCCAACTGCAGTTTGCGAGAGCCAATCCCGCAGAGTTTACAGATTTTGATATTCCGTGGACGTTGAGTTTATCTTACTCACTAACTTTTAATAAGCAATTGCAGGTAGATACAAAAGGTTTGTACACTTATCGTAACGTAATTTATTCAAGTGCTAATTTTAATGGCGATTTCAGTTTAACACCCAAATGGAAGATGGGTGCCACCGGTTATTTTGATTTTAACAGCGGCCAGTTACAACAGTTCAGCATGTTTATTACAAGAGAAATGCATTGCTGGCAATTGGCTATCAATGTTACGCCTATTGGGTTGTACCGTTCTTTCAATTTTACCATCAGTCCCAAATCAGGTGTGTTGCGGGATTTAAGAATTAACAGGAGCAGAACTTTTTCGAGTTATTAGTGATGGTTCCTGATAAAAATAATTCAGTCTGATATAATCATGATACCTTTTGTTGTGCGTTCGTGTGGTTGTGAAGACTTTGTTTTCAATTTATGGTTTCCGTGTTTGTAGGCTTACATTTTTAAAAGTTGTTCCCCAATAATTATTGCCATTGTCATTAGGCAATCCCTGTGTGTCTAATAATGCGTCTTTATCATTACTGTCATATTTCCAAACCCAGGCACAAACTGATAAACCTCTGTTGTAAATACTATCCAAAAAAAATTTAGGGTTCATCAAAACTCCTGCATTTAGTGGTGCTGTTTCTCCAAAGAAGACAGGAAGTTTATTTTGCTTTAATTGTTCTAAGCGACTGCTCATTGAAGAGCTTGAAACAAGTAACCATTTTTCATATGCGTGAACGTCGAACAAAATATTTGTTTTGCCGGCTAAAAACTCGCTCCCTTTATTGAGTAATACGCTTTCATCTTGTCCCTGTTCAGCACAAGGAATTAGTATCACGTTTTTGTTTCCGGCAGTCCGTATAATATTTACAAGTTCATTCATGTCGTTCATCCAGATTTCGTCTGTATATCCATCGCCTCTGTCATATCTGTAAGGTTCGTTCCATACTTCAAGCCATACATCTGGCTGGTTTGCAAACTGTATAGCCCATTCGTGAAGCCTGGTTTTAAAATCATTCCACCAATATGTTTGTCGGGGCATTTTTCCTGTAAAATCCGTTGTTGTCAAACCGTTCCACTGAAATGGGCAAAAAATAGTTATTCTGTTATTAGCACGATTACTGTCTGCAACTGCCTGCAAAGAATGTAAGTAAGAACCGTTACTGTCCTGAAAGGGATAGCCGGTTAGTTTTGCTTCTTTTACATTGCCCACAAACTCTCTCGCTATGTCCAAATGCCATGAGTTCAAATCGCTGACGCCTGCACCAAATATGTGAAAACTGTTTGCTCCGATTAATTGAACAGGGTTATTGTAATTATAAATTTTATTATCAACAATGGTAAACATGTCTGTATAAGAAGGATTTGCAGGAGCGTTTGTATACTGCGATTTACTACAACTAAGCGGCAAAACGAAAAAAGAAAATACTATTAAATAAATTTTTATTCTTAACAACATGAAGCCATTATTATGATTTGTCAAATATTTCGATGGTTTTTCATATGATGCAAAACGCACACGCATTTGCGTTGTTGCGGTATTTGAAAATATGTTGTTCAATTTATTGTTTAGTTCAATAAAGATAAAAAGTTCATCGCCTGCATTGTCGTCAAACCGCATTAATGCAAATGCTTTTTGTTGTGCGTTCGTACACTATTCTTCCTTTATATTCCCATTTTCTTCTACTCTTAAAGTTATCCATTCATAATTTCCTTTCGCAACAACATTTTGAATATTGTCTTGTAGTTTTTTGTCGGAGCTTGATGTTTTTGAGTTGTCTAACAGAATTATATTCTTGAGTTCTGAATTTTTCATTCCATTAAAGACAACAAAGTCAACAGGTTGAAAAATAACTTTTGCATCATCAGGGTTTAATTTTAATGGAGTGAAAATTTTGTCAACTTTTTTTACTGCTTTGTTTGCTTCATTTCTTCCAGCAACCCTTGCTTTTTCTCTAATTTCATTTTCTTTGGCGTCAAGTTTTTCACTCAAGTTGTCAATTTTAATTTGTTCAATTTCAATTTTCTGAAGCCAATCAGGCTCAGGTTTTTTCTTTAAATAAATATGACAATCACTTAAACGAAACACTTTCCCAGTATTTGGGCAAACACCAAAAATTTGTCTTTGAAGTTGAAAGAAGTTTATTATTTGATTATTTGTCATTTTTATAAAATTTAAATTCTAGTTTTTTATTTACAATTAAGTTTTTGACTTCTTTCTGATTAGGCTTAAGTCTTGCGGCACCTGTCTTAATGTCTGTGAATATTATTTTTTCAACTTTACCTTTTTTATGAAGTCCTTCGAATATTACATAATCAATTGGGTCAAATAAAGAACGACAATCATTATGTTCAAACCTAAATGTTTTGAAAGTGGGAGCAATTCTTTCAAGAATAAAGCCGATATTAACTGCTTTCGCTGTTATTTGTGGCTTAGTCGACATATTTTTCTCTCGCTCTTTTAAGTCAAAACGTTGTTGCTTTAAATGGTCAACCAATTTTTTTTGAGCTTCTTTTCCGCTTGATGTGAAGTTATCAAGATAAAATAAGTCTGTGTCCTTTAATTTAATTTCTTCACCACATCCGCATGGGCACTCGCAATAAAAGTTACCACTATTTAATGTGTCAATAATATCATTGGCTTCTTTTGAATTTTTTATTGCCATATAATTTTAGTTTGATTTTTATGTCAAGTATGACGCACAACGTTCTCGCATTAACACAACTGCTTCTGTTGGGCGTAAAATTTAATTGACACTCAGAATATTAATGTGTTTTAAAATAAAATTTTCTTTCTGAGTCACTATCTAAAACTGCAAATAAATAACGGTCGCCTTTTGTATTTGAAAATGCATTTATTGCGTCTTCGAATTTTAAAAACAATTCATTTAAATTGTCATGTGAGGATTGGCAAATAAGTAATTTTAGATCTGCTTTTGCAATTAATAATTTTTCAAAGTCATATTTAATACCAGAGTATTTTCTGTCCCATTCTGATTCAACAACCAAATGTAATTTTTTTAGTCTTTTGAAGTCGTCTTCTGAATACCATGTTAAATCAAATAACCATTCTGGTTCGTAAGTATCTTTAAAGCCACTTGTTGCAACTTGATATTTTTCATCCAATCCAAGTTTTGCAATTCTCTTCTTAAGCTCTTTTGTCCATAATCGGTCGCCATAAATTTTTTTCTCATCAACTTCATTTACAAATTCATTGAACAAATTAATTAGTTTGTTTTCAATTTGATTAAATTTTTCTGTCATATCTTAAAATGAAATTTATTACGCCCAACGTTAAAGCATTGGCGATGTGGCGGTATTCTGTGTTCCGTCTGCCGGGCACCACTGCTGAATAAAGATACAAAAGCTCATTGCTTATTGTGCTGTTTGGCGTTATTCGTCTGCTGAAACCAAAGCTGTTTAGCGAACAAAAAGCTAAGAAGATATTCGTCGCCCCGCCATATTGCTAATGCACTTGTTGTGTACCGTTATTTATTTATATCTGCGATAATCGGTTCAATTATTTTTAATGCTTCTGAGAATTCAATTTGAAAAAATTCCCGTCTTTCGTTAATACGAAATTTGTCAAGGGCTTCATGTATTCGTTTTTCTGCAACTACACAATCATTAACGAGCCAACTATGTGCAATTAAGAATTTGTCAACAGATGGTGTGCCGGAAAGCTGTTTAGCTCTTTCTTCAACTGTCTTAGTGGTCAATCCAATCTTAAAAAGATTAACCGGATGACCAGGATTGTGTAAAATATAGATGTAACCAGATTTGTTGGAAGACGTTGTAATTTGAGTGTTGTGGATTGTTGGGTTGTCGGTTTCATACCAGCTCAATGTTTGGTCTACCCAAGTTTTGTTATGAATGACTTCCCCTTTTTTATCTTTGCCTTGTTTACCAACATCAAGATTTTTCCAGTAACCGCTCGTTTCAATCTTTAGTTCGCCAGCAGAAAAAGGATTAGTAGGTTTTGCTTTATTGTTTTTATCTAATGTCCAAACATCTTTTGTTTTTAAGAAATGTTCAGGAGAGAACTTTTTATCTTTCTTAAAAACGCTTGGTCTTATCTTCTCTTGATAAAGGTCAGTCTGATGTTCCTCTACAACAATGTCATCTTCATTTTGGTCGAAATATTCTGGAAGATATAGACAGTTATAGGCTACTTCGAAAATCGGGTCGTATTCATTAATCTCTTTTATAGAATTTTTAATGTACTCATCGTATTTTTTTTCGCCTTTCATAGACCGAACTAACATATCGTAATCGTCTGTTATTGTCGGAAGACTATTACCCTCATCCTTTTGTATATATCTTGTATCAATAGTTTTTGTGTCAAGATTAACTCTCAAGTAAAGAAATATCTTTCTATAGTCCTGATAGTTCAAAAGTGGCACAACTTCACGTTTTCTTTCCTCAGCAGGTTTTATATAGCTTCTTCCAAAGTCAGATTTATCTAATGCTGCTAACTTTTTCGATTCTTCTTCCACATCACATTTTTCGCCAGCAACAACAAATAAGTCTATTTCATCTTTTCGTTTAATCATTGACACACCTGCAAAAATAAATTCCTTTTCGTTGTCGGATTTAAAAGTCAATTCCTTCGGGTCGTTCAACAAGTTATACGAGTATATAACTTCATCGTCAATTGAATCTTTCAAATATTCGAGTGATTTTGAATGCTTATCAGATGTGACGAAATCTATAAAGTCAAAACTTGAAAATAAATAATCTTCCTCTGGAAACATTTGGAAAAGAAAAAGGTCTTTTCGCCAATTAAAAAAACCTTCAAGGATATTGAATGCAGAAGGAAGTGAAGCAAATCCATACTCAAAATTTCTTGCATTGAATTCGGTTAGAAAATATCTAAACTCGCTATCAACAAGTAGTCCAGCACCATTTTTTAATTGAGTATTAATGATTGAAACTGCTTGTATATATTTTTCTTTCGATGCTTTCTGAGCTTTTGGGTCATTTTGAAATCTCTCTTGATAATATTTTATGAAGCCGTCATAGAATGGACTGTCTGGAGTCGGTGATGAAAATTGTCTATAATGCCTATGTCTGTCAGTGCTTGTTGTCATGGGAGTGTCTCGTCTTTAATGGCACACAACACATTAATTGTCGCAATTGCTAAGGTAATCGTAAAATCTTGAATATTTGATAATCACCAATAACGAACCTGTAAAAAAATATTATCACTCTTATTCGAGTTCGCCAATCTAATTTTAATGTACTCGCAATTGATATTAAATTATTAAAACTTCAATCAAAATTTAATCAAACTAAAAAGCCTTCCCGAAATGTCGGAAAGGCTTTTAAAAATATTGCTAATTAATTTTATTTTTTGTTGAAAGCCTGTACTAAGAAAATATAGTCTTCCATTTTCTTAATCTGTTCTTTTCTGTTCATGCCTTTTAATGAAGAGGAAGATGGCATTTTAATGTGTTGATACAAAGTATCATTATCAGTATTCTTCAACTGTTCAATAAACTTGTAAATACTTTTACTTTTAATAGCAAAAGCCACACCTTCAGATTGTTTTTCTCTGGTACTTAAAATACCTACTACTTCGCCATTGCTGTTAAATACAGGTCCGCCGCTGTTGCCGGGGTTAGCACTTATTTGTAATTGATAAGTAGAACTATCACCATTAAAACCGGTTTGTGTACTTAGAAAGCCCTGGTTAAAAGTTAAATCGTTACGCGGGTAACCTAATGTATAAATTTCTTCTCCTAACTCTGCTCCTGTTTTTTTAATGGCGTAAGGAAGATTTCTTTTTATTTTGAAATCTTCATCTTCAATTTTTAAAATAGCTAAATCTTTGCTTTCATCTTTAAAAGCAATAACAGCTTTAAAATCATCTCCGTTGCCATTAGTAACATTGGCAAATGAAGAACCTTTTAAAACGTGGGCATTGGTTATAATATAGCCCTTACTATCAATTAAAAAACCGGAACCGCCGCCTGTAACAACTGCACCTTTCGGTATTTTAGAAACAACTTCATTTAATTTATCGTCGGTTACTTTGTTCTTGCTCTTTACATATTCCACTTCTCTTTTCAACTCCTGAATCTGGCTGTTATTAACGGGACTTAAATAAGCAAATAAACCACTAATCATTAAAGCAATAGCACCACCTACACAAGCAGCAATGGCAGTTACCTTGCGGTACCTGTTCCACATGCGAACAACCTTGCCCTTTGTTGAAACTTCACCGCCTTCATTTATTTCGCCGTAGCTTAATAATTTGGCGTGCACATCATTTAAAGTGTGTTTAAGAGAAAGAGTATTAGTGTAGCTATCCATTTGATGAAGGAACATATTGTGTTCAACCACCATTTGGTCTATTTCGGGAGTGTTTCTTCTCAACTCTTCGAAATACGCTTTTTCGGCAGGCAGCATAGAGCCGTCTAAGTAACGTTCAATAGCCTGTAGTAAAACAATGTCTTCCATGATTAGTTATTCTCCAATATTATATTGCGTAAAGAACAATTTTTTTAGCCTCATTAAACATTTATACTTCTGGTTCTTGGCATTATCAGCATTAGTGTAACCGAATGCCTTTGATAATTCCTGCATGTCCATCTTCTTAATATAATATCCTTCCAGTAAACTTTTACAAGGCTCTCCCAAACTGTTTAATGCTCTGTCCATTATAGCAAATTCGGCATTTCTTTTTTCATGAATTTCCATGTCCTCATCTACCGAAATGGTTTCTTCCAAATTTTCAATCTTGCCAGAATAACGCCCCATTTGCTGCAAACGTTTTAACCATAACCGCCTGCAAATGGAATAAACATAGGTATTGATTTTTGAAGTTAGAACGAATGAATTGCTCTGCACTTTTTCGTATAAAGCAATCATTGCTTCCTGAAAAATATCCCTTGCATCGTCGTAAGAGCCATTATTATTAAGAATGAACGCCTGAATGGTATTGAAATTTTCTTTATAGATGGTTTCAATAGCTTTAGAGTCATTCTCAGCCAATCCCTTTAATAACGCTTGTTCGTTTAACTCCGATTTCACAGCTTCTTTTTAATACTTGAATAGGAATAAAAGTAACCCAAAATAAGCCTAAAATATTTTTTTAAAAATTTTTCATTTTGCCGGGTTACCTTTTATAATGGTGAGGTATTAATCATAAATCACTCACAAAAAATTAAACAATGAAAAAAGTATTCGCAATTTTAGCTATCGCTGGTTTCGTAGCTTGTAACAGCGGTGAAACAAAAGCACCTGCTGCTGATTCAACTAAAAAAGATTCAACTGCTACTGCTGTTGATACAACTAAGAAAGATTCTTCTAAAGCTGTTGTTGATACAACTAAGAAAGATACTACTAAGAAGAAATAATTATTACTGTCAGCCTACTTGCTTGCAGGCTATTCAGTTGAAAGATTTTTCATATGGCAAGCAATCGTTAGAGGCCGTTCCGTTTCCACGGAAGGGCTTTTTTATTTACCCCAACGATAAGTACTGTTTTCTAATCCCGCCAAATCAATAACTCTGTTTACTACTGTTGCTGCTATTGCTTCAATAGTTTGAGGTTTGGAGTAAAAAGAAGGGGTTGCGGGACAAATGATGCCACCTGCCAGCGTAACTGTTTCCATGTTTTTAATGTGAATGAGATTATAAGGCGTTTCTCTAACCATTAAAATCAGTTTTCTTCTTTCTTTTAAAATAACATCGGCTGCACGGGTAATTAAATCATCACTTATTCCCGAAGCAATTCTGCCTAAAGTACCCATGCTGCATGGGGCAACAATCATAATATTGTACTGTGCTGAGCCTGATGCAAAAGGTGCATTGAAATCATGCTTATCAAAATATTTTACGGGATAATTTTTGTAATCTTCATTGTCCAATTCAGTTTGCCAAACCTCTTTGGCATTCTTACTCATTACCACACTTAGTTCCTGCCATTGGTTTTGCAGCTTCATTAAAGTATCTAATAAAACCTTTGCATACACTGCACCGCTTGCACCGGTAATGGCTACTGCTATTTTGTTTTGCATGATTGAATATAAAAAACAAAAATAGCTATGATATGTTTGTTGCCTGCAATAAAAATCCCTCATTTGGGTGAGGGATTTTGAGAAATTTTTTGAGAAAAACTATTTATACATAATCTCATAGTATTCATCAGCCATGCGGTTGCTATCGAATTGGTGGCGTACATCTCTCATACTGTTCTTCACTATTTCACGCCATTTGTCAGGATTTTCGTAATAAGTAGGTATGATTTCATGTTCTAAAATATCATACAATTTATTCAAATCATATTCGTCCTGGTCATGTGTGGTCATGTTTACATAATCTGCTTTAGGTACCACAAAGCTGTTAACACCATGTTTGGTGAATTCAGGTATCCAACCATCATCTGTACTAAAGTTTACAGCACCGTTCATTGCAGCGGTCATACCACTTGTTCCGCTGGCTTCTCTGGGCACACGGGGGTTATTTAACCAAATATCTGCAGCTTGTTTTAATCTTCTGCTTAAGAATAATTCATAGCCAACCAATACGGCAACATTGCTGTATTTTTTACTTAAGTGTACCAGATTATTAAAGGTGGTAATAGCAGGATAATCAACCGGGTAGGGCTTTCCCGCCCAAATAATCTGAACAGGGTATTTGGTGTTGCTTATTAATTTTTCAAATCTTGCTAAGTCTGTTGTAAGAAAATCTGCACGTTTATAACCTGCAAAGCGTCTTGCCCATACAATGGTTAATACTTTATCGGGGTTAAATATTTTACCTGTTTGGTCTGCAACAATTTCAAAAGCTCTTCTTTTTAAATAATATTTTCTATCGTCTATTGCCCAGTTATCATTATTCTCTAAATGCCTGTATAAAGGCTCATCTGCCCAATAGGTATAGTTCTGAGCATTGGTTATGGAAGTTATTTCGCAAATACCTTGATATTTCTTCCACATTTCTCTGCTAACAACACCATGTAAAGCACTAACACCATTTGCTTTTCTTGCAAAACGCAATGCTGCTAATGAGTGGTTGAACTGATCGTCTTCAATACCTGTTAACCTTCTTACTTCATCAATACTTAACCCGCAGAAATAACTCATTTTGTGGCATAAATAAATATCATGTTTCTCATTACCTGCTTCTTCGGGCGTATGCGTTGTAAATACTAAATGTTCTTTTACTTTTTCTGCACTTTTAAATTTATTCAACAAATAAAAGGCAGCAGAAATACCATGTGCTTCGTTCAAATGATAAACATCAGGGTTAAAGCCCAGTTCATCAATCAATTTTGCTCCGCCAACACCTAATAAAATGAACTGTGCAACTTTTGTGGCAACGTTTGCATCGTATAAACGGTGACAAATTGTTTGCGATACATAATCGTTCTCAGGTAAATCTGTACTTAATAAAAACAAGGGTGCACTGTTAAAAGTTTCGGGGTTTAAATACCATGCTTTTACCCAAACCGGTGCATCATGAATTAAAATTTGAAATTTAATACCTGTATCTTCTAAGAAAGAATAATTTTTTTCCATCCACGCAGGTTGCAATGTTTGGTCTTGATTACGGGTTTGATCGTAATAACCATATTTCCACAAAATGCCAATACCAATCATGTTTTGCTTTAACTCATAAGCACTGCGTAAGTGTGAGCCTGATAAAAAACCTAAGCCACCGCTATAAATTTTTAATGGCTGATGTACTGCAAACTCCATCGAGAAATAGGCAGCTTTTTTTGAATACTTTTCATTAACAGGATAAGGAACCGAATAACTTCTAAACTTCATAAAGAGTTGTTTGGTTATAAAATGATGGTTGCAATATAATGGCTTTTAATTAAAGTGTACTTTATACACACCTAAATAAAAAAGGTTGCAAACCTTTGTTGTGCAACCTTATGTTGTAAATGTAGATTATTTTTTCTTTTTTGGTTTTGTTTCTTTCTTTTTTATGTAAGTATCATCAAACAAACAATCCATACCACGCCTGTTGCCGCAACTTCCTTTTTCTTTTACAACAATGGTATTTTCTTCAAAACTAAAGTCAACAGAACATGGGTCGCCGCCTTCTGTGTAAACACCATGTGTTGCATCTTTTAAACGCAATGTTCCCTTTAATTCTCCTGTGCAATTGCCGTCTTTCTTTTCAAAATGAATAAAGAAGTGATAAGTGTTGGCATCTCTTCCGTCTCTTACAGAAATAAAATTTTTACTATCCTTTACATAATTGCCACTCAACTTATTTTTTCTTGGTAAAGTATCAATCGGGTCTATAACTTGTGTTTTCTTAGGGTCTTCATTTCCATCATTAATTACCACAATAAAATTATTGCTGCTATTATTATATACCCAACCTGTACGGCTGAAACGCAATTGTTTATTCTCATCAGTTTTTTCACGGCTGATTAAAAAAGTGGGTTCTTTATTTACAGAAAGTAAATGAAGGTATTCATCATCATTACTATTGCTTAGTAATTGTTTTGCAGTAAGAAATTTATTTTTCTCATTAAAAACAAAAACACATAATGTTGTTTTTTTATTATGAGTGAAGTTAGCAAGCAAATAAATTTCCTTTTGCTTATTTATTTTCCCAATAGGTGTAATAGTAGATTTTTTTATGGAAGGAATGAGTTTACTTAATGTTGTATCGGGTACAAATTGATTAAACACATGCAAGCTGATAGTAGAAGTATCTGCAGCAGCTTTAACTATATTGGTATCTGCAATAGTAAAAGGCAATTGTAATACAGTAAATGCTTCAATAAAATCTTTACCTGTAATAATTTCATCGCCGTGTAAAGAAGTTTTCTTTTTACCGCAACCGATTAAAGAAATCATCAGTATAATACAAAGCAGTTTTTTCATTAACAGCATTTAGGCAATAAAAGTAAGCCTTCTTTGCAGATAAGGTGCTGCTTGCGTTTAACAGATAATTAAATTTGTGTAACTAAGCATGCAATCATCATTTATACAACATACAGAACAATCTTTAAGCGATGTACACGAAACCGTTGATACATCTGCCAAGCGAAAAGGCTTCAGAAGAATATTGGCCTATATGGGGCCGGCTTATTTAGTAAGTGTAGGGTATATGGATCCCGGTAATTGGGCAACAGATTTACAAGGCGGTGCCAAATTCGGCTATCAATTAATCTGGGTTTTATTAATGAGTAACCTGATGGCTTTATTGCTGCAAGGCTTAAGTGCAAGATTGGGTATCGTAAGAAGAAAGGATTTAGCACAAGCTAATCGAGAAGCGTATCCTCCGTTAATTAATTTTTGTTTATATGTATTAGCAGAAATTGCTATTGCCGCCTGCGATTTAGCAGAAGTGTTAGGAATGGCTTTGGGCATTCATTTACTAACAGGCTTACCATTAATTTGGGGTGTTGCTTTAACAGTATTAGACACGTTTCTTTTATTATGGCTGCAACGTTTCGGTATAAGAAAATTAGAAGCTTTTATTATAGCATTAGTTGCCATAATAGGATTAAGTTTTTTAATTGAAATTTTTTTAGCAAAGCCACCCATGTATGAAGTTATTACAGGTTTTGTTCCATCTTTTTTACATGATGATGCATTATATATTGCTGTTGGAATAATTGGTGCTACCGTTATGCCACATAATTTGTATTTGCACAGTGCATTGGTGCAAACAAGAAAAATAAAAGGAGATGAAGCAAGCATAAAAAAAGCAATTAAATACAATATTGCAGATAGTACCATTGCATTAAACGCAGCATTTTTTGTAAACGCAGCTATATTGGTTTTAGCGGCTACGGTTTTCTTTAAATCCGGCAATACACATGTTGCTAAAATTGAAGATGCACATACTTTATTAAGTCCGTTATTGGGCAGTAAATTAGCTCCTTTGTTATTTGCCATAGCATTAATAGCAGCAGGACAAAGCAGCACTGTTACAGGAACATTAGCCGGACAAATTGTAATGGAAGGTTATTTAAAATTAAGAATTAATCCCTGGTTAAGAAGATTGCTTACCCGTTTATTAGCTATCATTCCCGCAATACTTACTATTTTAATTTTAGGTGATGATAAAATTGATGCATTGTTGGTTTTAAGCCAGGTTATATTAAGTATTCAATTAGGTTTTGCAGTTATTCCGCTAATTCATTTTGTAAGCGATAAAAAAACAATGGGTGTTTTTGCAATAAAGCCTTTAACTAAAATTGCTGCATGGTTAGTAGCCATTGTATTAATTTTTTTAAATGTGAAGATGGTTGCAGAGCAATGTATGGAAGTATATCAATCAAACGGAAATATAATCTGGAAAATAATTATTGCTGTTGCGGCAATCGGGTTTGTTTGGTTGTTTAGTGTAATGACTTTTCAACCGCTTATTGCTAAACGAAACAGCTTGCGTAATTCAAGATTGCATAATGAGCCTGCACATTTAAATAATTTATCAATTAAAGCAGTTAATAAAATAGCCGTTGCTTTAGACTTTAGCGAGAATGATGAAAAATTGATTGCTTATGCAGTTGCCCAAGGAAAAAAAGAAGCTGCTTATATTTTATTGCATATTGTTGAAAGTGTTTCTGCAGGCTATTTAGGAAAGGAAAGTGATGATGATGAAACAAGAAAGGATTTACAAAGGCTTGAGCTATACGCACAGCAATTAAACGGGTTGGGTTTTAATACTGAATACGAATTAGGTTATAATAAGCGTATTAAAGAAATTGTTCGGATAGTAAAAAATACTGATGCGGATTTATTAATTATGGGAGCTCACAGGCATAAAGGTTTAAAAGACTATTTATTTGGTGAAACCATTGAAGATGTAAGACATGAGTTAAATATTCCCGTGTTGATAGTTAATGTTTAATAAAAATTACAAAATAACCAACCCTTTTCTTATAGCTTCTAAAGCCATACCTACACGGCTTTGTACATTCAGTTTCTCAAATAAATTTTCACGGTAGTTATCAACAGCTCTTTCACTCACCTTCATTAACCCTGCAATTTGTTTGTATGTTAAATCACTTCAGGCAAGGCCTAAAAATTCTTTTTCTTTCTCATTTAATAAAGGCTTCTCATTAACCTGATTTGCTAATAGTTTTCTGAAATTAATATTACTGGCATCACTGTTATAAAAGCCTTTCTCAATAATTTCTTTTAAAGCGTTTTCTAATTCATTCGGGTGTGCATCTTTCAACAGGTAAGCACAGCACCCTGCTTTCAGCATAGCTATTACAGCATATTCATCATTATTCATACTAAGAGCTACCAACTTCATTGCAGGATAATTGGTTGAAAGCCATTGTGCAGTTTCAATACCATTCATTACAGGCATTGAAACATCAATCAACATAATATCAGGAACAATAGTTTTTGCAGTTAATTTTTCCTGTAAGTCTTTTCCGTTTAAAGCTTCAATAACTACTTCATAATTCTTAAAGCTTTCCAACATCAGCACTAAAGATTTTAAAAAAAGCTGATGGTCATCAACTAATCCTATGGTTGCCTTCTTCATTGCTCGGTTTATTGAGGGGTAGGCCAATATTAATTATTGTGCCATTGGTGGATGAAGATAACCATTCTATTGAACCGTTAAGCAGTTTAATTCTGTGTTTTATATTCATTATGCCGATACCGTTAGCTTTAGCAGCTGTATCAAAGCCTTTCCCATCATCTTTAAAAACTATTTGCAATGAATTTTTTGTAAATAAGAAATCTATAAAAATATTTTTTGCATCGGCATGTTTTAATGTGTTTTGAATACTTTCCTGCAGTATGCGGAATAGAATCATCTGCCTGTCTTTGTCAATTACTAACTTTTCGGGATGGCTGAAATGGATATTGATAATTTTTGAAGAATTTAAACGGATAATTTCTGCCTGTAAATTTTCTATTAAATCAAATTGTTGCAACCATTCTTTACTTAATGATTTTGAAAGGTTACGCAATTCATTAATGGCTTTTGATATAGTTTCTTCGGCAGTTAATAAAGTTTCAGGTGGATTATCAATGGCTCTTTCAGTTATGCCTAATAGCATTTTAGTGCTGCTTAATAATTGCCCCACATTGTCATGCAGTTCTTTGCCTAATTGAGCAATGGTTTCTTCCTGTGTTTCAATTTGAGATTGTAACAGCATTTGAGAGAAAGCCTGCTGCATATTTATTTTTTCTTCTGCAAATCTTTTTTTTCTTTCAATAAATAACCTTATGTAGAAAAAAATAAATAAAGCCACAATAAAAAATATACAGCTTGCAACTATTACTGTGTAAACGATGTAGCTGTCTTTTTCTTCCATATAAAAGCGTAAGACCAACAACCATACAATATAATATTCAGTATTAAGAATATTGTATACCTGATTGGTTTTGTTTTTGTTTTGTTTATTGCAGATAAAGTATCGTAGAACAAATTACTGGTTATTGAAACAAAATAGAAAAAAAAGATACCGGTAATTATCCAGAATGGCGGATAACGGGTTATAGAAATATTGCTTTCCTGTTTTAGAAAATAATAGTAAAACAATAAAGCCTCAACAACAGCAAAAATGGCAAAATAGGTTTTGGTAATTTTAGCATAATTGCGAAATCCGGTGTTATAATTTTCTGCAATAAATATAATAAGGCTAATAACAGCAAGTGATACAATTAACCACTTGCTGTTAAAAAAAGGTTTTGTTATTTTATACATTAGCCAACTTATAAAACCTATCTGAATTGGCTGAAAAATATTGAATATCCAATAGTTATTAGGTTGATGCCAATAAAACACAATTGCCAATGCAAAATTTTCAATAATCACAACTATTGCTAAATACCATATAAAATTTTTATACCATCCCACTCTTTTATCAGAAAGACTGATTAGTGAAATAATAAAAGCAATAATTTCTATGATTGAAGTAGGTAAATAAGTTAAAAGCATAAAATATATTAAGGGATAGTATTACCGTCATTAAATACAAATCCATCTCCACTACTACTGCTTCCGGCATCAGGTGCTGCTTCCAGTTTCAGCATATGCGTTACAAATTTTTTGGTTTTGCCATGATAGTATTTATAATATTTCTCATCAAAATAATCATATACCTCATTTTTAGCAGCATCATAAATGGTAGGTACAATATAAAAATTCATCTTCTTTTTTCCATCTGCACCCGGTTTTATTGCCCAGTAAAATCCAACTACCCAAATGGCAGATTTTGGTGGAGCAGTTGGCTTTTGGTCTTTAATTTTCTGAATAGTTTCTTCAAAAAGGCCAACACTGTCTGCTGCGGCCCCAAAGAAATTTTTCATCTGTTCTTTATAAAACCAAATGCCCAATCCGCCATGTAAATCAAAGCCGAAAGTGGTAAAATCTGTGCGGTGAGCATGTACAATACTGTCTGCAACTGCTTTTAATGTTGAAGGCACTTTTGCAGCAGCTACTTTTTTAGAAGCTTTACTCATACAATAAAGTTTAGGTTAACAAAAAGATTAATTGCCACAAGATGCATTATTTTATTTGAAATTGTAAATGGGAAATTTCCCGTAAAACCTATCGATTCTTATTATTTAAGCAATATGTTCACTAATCTTTATAAATTGTTTAAACCCTTACATTTGCTATCCATTTTTACCACTTAAAATTAAAATATGGCAGCAAAAATTAAAGTAGCCAATCCCGTTGTTGAGTTAGACGGAGATGAAATGACCCGCATTATCTGGAAGTTTATTAAAGACAAATTGATTCTTCCTTATTTAGATGTTGATATAAAATATTATGACTTGGGAATGGAATACAGAGATGCAACCAACGACCAGGTTACTATTGATGCAGCCAATGCGATTAAACAATATGGTGTTGGAATTAAATGTGCTACTATTACACCCGATGAACAAAGGGTAGAAGAATTTAAGTTGAAACAAATGTGGAAGAGTCCTAACGGCACTATCCGCAACATTTTAGATGGTACTGTTTTTCGTGAACCGATTGTTTGTAAAAATGTACCACGTTTGGTACCTAATTGGACTGCTCCAATCTGTATTGGTCGTCATGCATTTGGCGATCAATACCGTGCAACAGATTTTGTTACCAAAGGCAAAGGCAAACTAACCATCAAATTTGAAGGTGAAGATGGAAAAGTAATTGAACATGAAGTGTTTAATTTTAAAGGTGATGGCGTTGCTTTAGCTATGTACAATACAGATGAAAGCATCAAAGGTTTTGCAAGAAGCTGCTTTAACACTGCATTGCAAAAGAAATGGCCTTTATACCTATCTACAAAAAATACTATTCTTAAAAAATACGACGGAAGATTTAAAGATATTTTTCAGGAAATTTATGAGCATGAATTTAAAGCTCAGTTCGAAGCAGCAGGTATTGTGTATGAACATCGTTTAATTGACGATATGGTTGCCAGTGCTTTGAAATGGAACGGCAACTTTGTTTGGGCTTGTAAAAATTATGACGGCGATGTACAAAGCGATACCGTTGCACAAGGCTTCGGTAGCTTAGGTTTAATGACTTCTACTTTAGTAACACCAGATGGTAAAGTAATGGAAGCAGAAGCTGCACACGGAACAGTTACCCGCCACTATCGTGAACATCAAAAAGGTAAACCAACTTCTACCAATCCGATTGCATCCATATTTGCATGGACAAGAGGTTTGGAATTCCGCGGTAAGTTAGATGGCAATCAGGAGCTAATTAATTTCTGCCAGGCTTTAGAAGAAGTTTGTATTGAAGTAGTTGAAAGCGGTAAAATGACTAAAGACCTTGCTGTTTGTATTTACGGTAATAAAGTAAACCACGGCGAACACTATTTATATACTGAAGAGTTTTTAGATGAATTAGATAAAGCTTTACAAGCTAAGTTAGCTAAGTAAGTTTCTTGTCATTTCGAATGAAATGAGAAATTTTGCTGATGCCGGTCGCCTGACCGGCATTTTTATTTGTTGGTCAGGCGACCAACAAAGGCGTAGTCGTCAAGGTTTTCTTTTTTATTGAATCTCTATCTTCGCATTATGGCAGAAGACTTACACATTTTTAAAGGAACAAAAGAAGAACAATATCGAAATTTAATTCCGCAGATAAAAGGTTTGTTAGAAGGAGAAACAGACTTAATTGCTAATCTGGCTAATGTTTGCGGTGCTTTAAAAGAACAATTTAATTGGTTCTGGATTGGCTTTTATTTAGTAAAAAAATCTTTAGATAATACACAAGATGAATTAGTATTAGGTCCCTTTCAAGGTCCAGTTGCTTGTACACGTATCAGAAAAGGGAAAGGTGTTTGCGGAACAAGTTGGGCTAAAGCTGAAACATTAATTGTACCTGATGTGGAGCAATTTCCCGGTCATATTGCCTGCAGCAGTTTATCTAAAAGTGAAATAGTTGTTCCGGTAATAAAAAATAATGAAGTGGTTGCCGTGTTAGATGTTGACAGCAGTGCTTTAAATGAATTTGATGAAACAGATAAGCTGTACTTAGAGCAAATAGTTACACTAATCAGTTTTTAAAAAATTACTTTTCCGTTTAAAGAAATATTACTGCTTTTATTAGCTGCAAAAACAGGATTGCTGCTGTTAATGCTAACATTTTTCATAATAATATTTTTTGCTTCCGTAGCATTAAAGCCTTTGTTAGATTGAATAGTTATATTTTCTAAGTTTATATCATGCACCTGCATTTCAGGTAATCCGATGATACTTACTGCTTGCTTAGCACCATCACATTGAATATTTTTTAAATAAAAACCGGTAAACTCAGGTACTTTGTCTCTTGCTGTTGTAACAACATCTTTGGCTTCTTTGCCTGCAGGTACATCTTCATAATAACTGCTGAATAAAATCGCTTCATTCTTAATATTTTTCATAGTTATATTTTCAACATAAATATTATGTACCAAGCCCCCTCTGCCTGCATTACTTTTTACACGAATGCCAATATCTGTTCCTATAAAATTGCAGTCGCTTACATAAATATTATTCATACCGCCATCGGTATTACTGCCAATTACAAAACCACCATGTGCTCTTAACACAGTACAACCTGCAATAACAATATTTTCAAGCTCAGATTTGTTGTAATCCTTTCCACCACTACTTTTCATGCAAATTCCATCGTCTCCTGCATTTACATTGCATTTATATATTGCTACGTTTTTACATGCACTGATATCTATGCCATCGCCGTTTTGTGCCCACCATTCATTAAACACAGTTACTTTATTCATAGTAAGGTTGGTACAATGATTAGGATAGACAACAAATTTTGGAGAATTTCTTAAAGTGATATTTTCTAAGAGAATGTTTTCGCAGTGAACAAAATAAACCATATAAGGTCTTAAAAAATCTCTGGCAGGTAAATAGTCCTCAGGTGTTTTAGGTTTATTATTCTTTATATATGCTTCGCCATTCATCGCTTCTATACTTGGCCACCATATTTTACCGTCATTACTTACCACACCACCTGATCTTATTAAATCATTCCATTGCTGCGGGGTTGTTTTTTCTTTCTTAACGGGCCGCCAGCTATCACCGGCTCCATCAATGATACCTTCTCCGATTATGGCAATATTTTTTGCATCATAAGCATAAATTGGAGAGGCAGGAGTGTAGTTTGTACTTGAATTACCTGCTTTGATAATGGGGTACTGTGTCCTGTCTTTTGTAAATTGAATTAAAGCATTTTTTTCAACCGATAAATGAACATTACTTTTTAATTCAATCGGCCCTGTTAACCATATACCTGCCGGTACAATTACTGTTCCCCCACCTGCTTTAGTACAGGCATCTACAGCAAGTGCAAATGCTTGTGTACAAAGGGTTTTACCATCTGCAACAGCACCATAAGCAGTAATATTGAAAGTTTTATTATTGAAAGAAGGGATGATAACAGGCTGCATTTTAAAAGGTGCAGCAGCTATATATTCTTCAAGAGTTTTTTGCTGAGCAAAAAGTGACAAGCTAAAAAGTAAAGAGATAAATAAAATGAAACGCTTCATCGTACAACAAACTTTAGAAAATAAAATTAGAAACATTTATAAGCAAACGTTTTGCTTTTTACGTAAACGTTGCCGAAAACTGAACTTCGTACATTTGTAATTGTTGTATTACATTAGAAGTTCAACTCAATAATCAAATGAAGCAATTTAATGTTCCTAATATTTACAGAAGTTCACTCATCAGTTCAATAAAAAATAAGCGTAAGCAGGATGATAAATTAAAGAAAGACTATTCTCCCACATTACTCGATTTCGGCAGTATACAAATTTATTTAGCAAGGCATTTTGGTTTTTGTTATGGTGTTGAAAATGCTATTGAAATTGCTTTTAATACGATTGAAGCCAATAAAGGCAAACGTATTTTTTTATTGAGTGAAATGATTCATAACCCGCAGGTAAATAAAGATTTAATTGAAAGGGGAGTGCAATTTTTACAAGATACTTATGGCAAACAATTGATTCCTTTTGAAACATTAACGAAAGATGATGTGGTTATTATTCCTGCTTTTGGTACAACCGTAGAAATTGAGCAAATGCTTGCTGACAAAGGCATTCAGGTAGAGAAATATAATACTACCTGCCCCTTTGTAGAAAAAGTATGGAACAGAAGTGAGCAGATAGCAGCCAAAGGTTACAGCATTCTGGTGCATGGCAAACCAAAACATGAAGAAACAAGAGCAACTTTCTCACATGCTTCTCAACATACTGCTACGGTTATTGTAAATGATATGAGTGAAGCAATTGAATTGGCTAAATACATAACAGGAGATAAGCCGGCTGCTGAATTTTATCATAAGTTTAAAGGAAGATACTCAGCAGGGTTTGATATAACGAAAGACCTGCAACGTTTCGGTGTTGTAAATCAAACAACACAATTAGCAACAGATACGCAGGAAATTGCTGACTATTTAAAACAAACTGTAAAAGATTTTTATCAATTAACAGATGTAACCATTAGTGAAAGATTTGCAGATACCAGAGATACGCTTTGTTATGCTACTAACGATAATCAAACTGCAGTTGCAGGCATGTTAGCAACAACTGCAGACTTAGCAATTGTAGTGGGTGGTTATAACAGCAGCAATACTTCTCATTTAGTAGAATTATGTGAAGCAAAACTGCCCACTTATTTTATTGATAAGGCAGAAAAAATTATCAGTAAAACAGAAATTATTAATTGTAACTGGCGAACAAAAGAAACAGCCTTAATTAGTAATTTTTTACCTGAAAAAGCCCCGATAAAAATTTTAATTACCAGCGGAGCAAGCTGCCCGGATGCTGTTGTAGAAGATGTAATTGAAAAACTAATAAGCTACTTTCCTGTTACCACAAGTTTGGAAGCATTGGAAATAGGATTCAAATAAAAAATCCCGCTGAGTTTTTCAGCGGGACCTTCTTGCAAGAAGTAATATCTAAGTGTAAGTACTTTGAAATTACATTTTCTTAGTAGAATCTTTTTTAGTAGAATCAGCTGCCATTTTAGTAGAATCTTTTTTAGTAGAATCAGCTGTCATTTTAGAAGAATCAGCCGCCATTTTAGAAGAATCTGCTGCCGGAGCTTTAGTTTCGCCGCTATTGCAAGCTACAAAACCAGCGATAGCTAATAATGCCAATACTTTTTTCATTGTACTTGTTTTTAGTTTTTAAATTGCCGCAAAGATATACGGCTGTTTTATTTACGCAAATTTTAACATTGCTTTTTTGCCGATTATTTTTTACGGAAGAAGATTCTTACAGGCACTCCTTTAAAATTAAAATGTATTCTCAGCTGATTTTCAAGGTAGTTTTTATAAGGAGTCTTAATATCATCAGGAAAATTGGTAAAAAACGCAAAGCTGGGAACAGGTGTAGGTAATTGTGTAATAAACTTAATTTTTACAGAATGGCCTCTCACAACGGGTGCATGGTAAGCTTCAACAGCCTTCAACATTACCTCATTTAATTTAGAAGTACTCACTTTCTTACTCTTATTATCATATACTTCTAAAGCAACTTCAATTACTTTAAAAATTCTGGTTTTTTCTTTTGCAGAAATAAATAAAATAGGCACATCTGTAAACGGAGCAATTTTTCTTTTTAAGGCAGCTTCATAATCTCTGGCTGTATTGGTGTTTTTTTCCATCACATCCCATTTGTTCACTAAAACAACAATACCTTTTCCTTTTCTTGCTGCCAGGCTGAAGATGCTTACATCCTGTGCAGTTATACCTTTAACTGCATCTAATACCAATAAACAAACATCTGCTTCATCCATGGCCCTGATGGCACGTATAACTGAATAAAATTCTAAATCATCTTTCTCTTTTTCTTTTTTACGTAAACCTGCCGTGTCAATTAAAACAAATTCTTTATTGAAAAGATTGTAATGCGTATGAATAGTATCTCTTGTTGTTCCGGCAATATCACTAACAATGGTTCTTTCTTTGCCTATCAATGCATTTAATAAAGAGGACTTGCCCACATTAGGTTGACCGATAATGGCAAACTTGGGTAGTTTATTCTCTTCTTCAATAACTGCTAAATCTTCTTCAGTTATATTGGCTGTTATGGCATCTAACAATTCACCTGTACCGCTACCGCTGATGCTGCTTACAGGATAAATAGTTTCAAAACCTAAACTATAAAATTCGGTTGCTTCTAATTGTCTTTCGCCATTATCAACTTTATTTACTACCAGGTAAACAGGCTTAGCACTTCTTCTTAATAAATCAGCCATGCTTTCATCTAAATCTGTAATGCCAGTTGCCACATCAACCATAAAAACCAAGGCATTCGCCTCATCAATAGCAATTTTTACCTGTTTGCGGATTTCAGTTTCAAAAATGTCATCGCTTTGCGGAACAAAACCACCCGTATCAATAATATTGAATGTTTTGCCATTCCAATCAGCAACACCATACTGCCTGTCTCTCGTAACACCGCTTATATCATCAACAATGGCTTTACGCTGCTCAAGCATTCTGTTAAAGAAAGTGCTTTTGCCAACATTCGGTCTGCCTACTATTGCTATTGTGTAACCCATAATAATCTTGTTTCAGTAGCGTTTTACGCTTCTATTCTATTTAATGCTTTGTTTGTTATAAAAATTCAAAAAGCTGATAACATCCGCCTCTTTTTTTAATTTGTTTTTATTTTGATAAAGCCAGTTATCTACATCGCTATTCGATTTAATAACAGCAAAAATATTCTCATGATTCAAAGAAGACAAAGAAGAAATAGCTTCATTAGATGCCAATGCATAATATTTTTTTGTGTAAAAACTTTTCTCTTTCTTTCCCAATAACGGATTATAATCAGAATCTTTAATTAAAGCTTTTTCTAATTCAACTAACCTGAAATTACCTTTGTTAAGAGCTTTGTAAAAAGCAACATCCGCAGAACTTTTCAATACATCCGGATGAACTTCAAATACTGCCAAAACCTGTGTAGTATCTGTATTTTTTAAGAAAATGAGTTTTTGAATATTGTTGTTTTGACAAATCATGTCTGTATTGTTATCATCCAAAAAATGCACTTGCTGAGTATATAGATTTAATTTAGCTTTTTTAACTTTTATAAGCACTCCTGTTGATAATACCAACCTTGCTTCATTCCACGAGTCATCCCAAAAAGGAGAACCTGTAATATCAGCATAGGCAAGCATAACAGTTTGCTTTTTATTTAAAGCTGATGCATCATCATAATATCTTATATTTCCATAATTGCCGCCGGACTCGCCCCAGGTACTTACTGTCAGCACCTGCTGACCAGATAAAGAACTGATTGCTAAAAAGCTTGATAATAAAATAATTAGTTTCATGGTATAAAAGTTTACAGTACTAATATCCATATTCTTTCAATTGCAATTCATTTTCCCGCCATTTCGGCTTCACTTTTACAAACAACTCTAAAAATACTTTTTGATTGATGAATTGTTCAATATCCTTCCTTGCCAACATGCCTATTTGCTTTACCATTTTTCCTTTCTCACCAATAATAATTGCTTTTTGTGTTTCGCGTTGTACTACAATATCAGCTTGAATTTTTACCAAGGTTTCTTTTTCTTTAAACTCGTTTACCAATACTGCAACATGGTAAGGAATTTCATCTTCAAACAATTCATATACCTTTTCACGTATCAATTCACTCACAAAAAACTTTGTCGGCAAATCACTTAAGTCATCTTCACTATAAAAAGGAAAACCTTCCGGTAATAACTCTATAATGGCATTTAGTAGTTTCTGTAAATGATGTTTCTGTAATGCAGATACTTTAATTATTTTTTTGTAGTAAGTCTTATCTGCAAAAAAACTTTCAGCCAAAGCAATTTTACCGTTTTGGGCTTCATCAATTTTATTCAATACCAAAATGGCAGGCACTTTTAACTTAAGTGATTGAAATATGGCATTGCATTCGTTCAAATCATCATTCACATCAACAATTAATAAAGCAATATCGGCATCTTCTAAAGCATTTTTAACTGCATCCATCATTTTCTCGTGCAGTTTGTATTTGGTTGTTTCAATAATTCCCGGGGTATCAGAAAAAACAATCTGGTATTCTCCGGGTTTATTTAAAAAACCTTTTATTCTGTGTCTTGTAGTTTGTACTTTATGAGAAACAATAGCCAGCTTTTCGCCCAGCAAAGCATTTAGTAAAGTGCTTTTACCTGCGTTAGGTTTGCCGAATATGTTTACAAAGCCTGATTTCATTTTTATAAATATAAACCACATAGGCACAACAGGCATATAGAAAAGTTTTAAACTTAATTTCTATATGCCTATGTGTTTAAAAAACAAAAGCCTCATAAGAGGCTTAGTTAGTTGCGAGGAGAAGGATCGAACTTCTGACCTTCGGGTTATGAGCCCGACGAGCTACCGCTGCTCTACCTCGCGATATAATGGGCGGCAAAAGTAGCAGTAGGAAGTTTATCTCCCAAAATTATTTTTATTTATTTCGAATCTTTTTTAATGGATGACGCCCCTGATGCTTCAAAATTTTTAACTGCTGCATCTCCTTTATAACGAATGCTGCTTGCACCGCTTGCCTGAACTTTAGTAAACTCTTTTGTAACATTTACATGAATGCTTGATGCACCTGAAGCTTCAGCACTGCAGGCATTTGCCACTAAATCATAAGCCTTTAAACTACTTGCACCACTTGCATCAATATTGATAGTAGCAGCATTACCACTTAATGTTGCATTGCTTGCCCCACTCACATCAACAGAAAGAGCCGTAACATCTAACTGACCTTTAAAAACACTTGCTCCGCTAATATTAATTTTTAAATCGGCAGATTTTAATTTGTCTGCAACGGTTACTTTGCAGGCACCGCTTGCTTCAATTCTTTTAATATCTGCAACAGTTACATAAGCTTTAATTCTTTTATCGCCACAATTCCATTTGTTCCACATACCGCCTTCTACATAAATTTTCAATACGCCATTCTTCACAACTGTTTTTATCTTGTCAATATTATCATTTCCATCCATACTTACTGCAACGGCGGTTTCTTTACCCTGCGATATATAAAGCGATATAGCATTAGAAACTTCAATACCGGTAAAACTTTCTACTTTTCTTGGTTGAGCATTCGCATCGTAAACAAGATTTTTTGTGTCCTGGGCGAATGAAAAAGTTGCTAAACCGGCAGCAACTATTAACAGAAATATTTTTTTCATTTTTTTTAGTTTTGTTGTTGAACGTAGCAATAAAAAAAAAGTTACAACCTTAATAAGAAATCGCTTATACATTTGCAACGAAAATTCCTCGGGGTGCTTTCGATAAGAAGGCTGAGATAATACCCGTAGAACCTGAACAGGGTAATTCCTGCGAAGGGAAGGTGTACAGCGTTTGTATTTCTTTCTCCAAAGCGTTTCCCTGTTCCCATTTATTAACTTTTTAAACCGAAACAATGAAAAAGTTTTTGGGAACAATGGTGCTGGCATTCACTTCAATAATGCTGTTTAGTCAATCAACTAAAAAAACAATTACCCTTAAAGTAATTGAACAAGGCACACAAAAAGCTGTGCCATCTGCAGCAGTCAATATCAATAATCAATTTTTTGTGGCAGATGATGACGGAAAGGTTATTATTACCAAACCTGCCAATGGAAATTATGTAATTAAAACAAGCAGTATTGGTTTTAGTGATGCTGTGCAAACTGTAGCCATTGAAGCAAACACATCTTCAATAACCATTCAGCTAAAAGTCATTGCTTTGTTTTTGCAACCTTTGGAAGTTAAAGCTTTACGTGCTACTAATAAGGCACCATTTGCTAAAACCAACCTTAGTAAAGCAGAGATTGAAAAGAATAATACAGGGCAGGACTTGCCGATGATATTCAATCAAACTCCATCTGTTTATGCAAGTTCAGATGCCGGCAATGGTGTTGGTTATACTTACTTACATATACGTGGAATTGATGCTACAAGAATTAATGTAACGTTGAATGGTATTCCTTATAACGATGCAGAAAGTCAGGGAACTTATTTTGTTGATCTACCTGATTTTGCATCTTCATTAAACTCAGTTCAAATTCAAAGAGGTGTAGGTACTTCATCAAACGGTACCGGTGCGTTTGGTGCCAGTATTAATTTAAGTACAAATGAATTTAATGAAAAAGCTTATGCTGAATTAAACAACAGCTATGGTTCTTTCAATACCTGGAAGAATACAGTAAAAGCAGGAACAGGCTTGATTGATGGACATTTTACTGTTGATGCAAGAGTTAGTAAAATTGTTAGTGCAGGTTATATAGACAGGGCGTCAAGCGATTTGCGTTCATTAGCCTTAAGTGCAGCATACATTAATAAAAACTCATCATTGCGTTTTAATATTTTTACGGGAAAAGAAAAAACTTATCAGGCATGGTATGGTGTGCCGGATTATTTATTAGCAACAGACAGAACCAATAATCCCGCCGGTACCGAAAAGCCCGGAACACCTTACGATAATCAAACAGATAATTATCAGCAAGACCATTATCAACTTTTTTACAATCTTGCTTTAAATAAAAAATGGAATTTTAATACCGCTGCATTTTTAACCTACGGCAGAGGTTATTATGAAGAGTATAAAGCTGCCCAGGCTTATGCCGATTATGGACTACCCAATGTTGTTGTGGGAAGTACAACTATTAAAACAACAGATTTAATAAGAGACCGTTGGTTAGATAATTATTTCTTCGGAGAAATATTTTCACTACAATATAAAGGTGCCAATGATGAATTAACTTTTGGCGGTGGGTGGAATAGATATGATGGAAAACATTTTGGTAATATACTTTGGGCAAAGAACGGGGGAGTAGATAAAAATTATCAATATTATAATTATCCTGCTTTAAAAGAAGACCAGAATGTGTATATAAAATGGCAACACAACTTAAATGCACACTGGCAAACATTTGTAGACCTTCAATACAAACATGTGTATCATAGAATGAGTGGTTTTGAAGGCAACAGTACCTTAAACATTTCACGCAGCTTCAACTTTGTAAATCCTAAAGCAGGTATTACTTATACAAATAATGGTTTACAGGCATATTTCAGTTATGCAGCAGGTAGTAAAGAACCTAACAGAGATGATTTTCAGGCAAGCTTGGCAAGCCAACCCAAAGCAGAATATTTACACGATTTTGAATTAGGGTTTGAAAAGAAGAATACTGTTTACAGCTTTGGTGCAAATATTTACTACATGTTGTATAAAGACCAGTTGGTTTTAACAGGACAAATTAATGATGTTGGCTTTTACACCAGAACAAACGTACCCAACAGTTACAGATTAGGTATAGAGTTGCAAGGTGGTTATATTTTTACAAAATGGTTAAATGCAAATGCAAATCTTACTTTAAGCCAGAATAAAGTAAAAGAGTTTACTGAGTATATTGATAATTATGATAATGGGTTACAGAATGCAGTAAAACATACCAATACAGATATTTCATTTTCTCCGAATACTATAAGCGGTATTACGGTAAACATTTTACCTGTAAAAAATGTTGAGCTTTCTTTAATAGGAAAATATGTAAGCAAACAATACATGGATAACTCGCAGTTAGATGCAAGAAGCCTTGGTTCTTTTTACAATCAAAACATAAGATTGTCTTATACCATTCAACCGAAATTCATAAAAGAAATAAATTTATCTGCACAGGTTATCAATCTGTTCAACAGAAAATACGAACCCAACGGATATACTTATACTTATATTTCCGGTGGAGCAACTTATACAGATAACAACTATTTTCCAATGGCAAGTACCAATTATATGCTTACAGCAAATATTAAGTTGTAAGCATACATTGTAGCCGGCAATAGGGTTTCATGGCATCGTTCCTTGCGTCGCACTCTTGTACTTTCAGTTCATTAATCAACTATAAAACCACCGGAGCATATTGCTGCGGTGGTTTTTTCACATACCACTAACAAGCTTTTTTTTTAATTACAATACTGCATCCGATATTCGCATTACGAACGGACGTTAGTATGGAAATATCTTTCGACAATACAGCCAATGCCTTTGCTTACAAATCTGATAAAGAGTTAAAGCAATCAAAATTTTTGTTCTCAACAATGGGTTATCCTTTGTTTGTTCCTATCGGAACAAGGGTAACGCCGTTACTGATAAAAGGAAGGCTTCCATTTATTAATAAAATTGTTCGGGGTACCATTTTCAAACAATTTGTTGGCGGTGAAACTTTAGAAGATACTTCAACAGTTTGTAATTTATTAGGCAACTATGGTGTTGATGTTATTTTAGATTATGGTGTTGAGGGCAAACAAAGCGAAGAAGATTTTGAACATGCTACGGAAGAATTTATTCGTGTAATAAATTATGCAGCTTCACAAAAAAATATTCCTTTCATCAGTGTAAAAGTTACCGCTATTGCAAGGTTTGGTTTATTACAAACTTTGGATGAAGCACCGCGTTTAAGAAGTGGTATACACGACCATGAAGATGAAATGCATGAGTGGGATTTAGTACGCGAAAGAATGTACAGAATTTGTGAGGCAGCAACAGAAAAAAATATCGGTGTTTTAATTGATGCAGAAGAAAGCTGGATTCAAGACCCTATTGACAGGCTTACTATTGAAATGATGCAACATTTCAATAAAGAAAAAGCAATTGTTTATAATACCATACAGTTATACAGGCATGACAGGCTCGACTTTTTAAAACTATCACACAGAATTGCAAGGCAAAATCATTTTATATTAGGTGTTAAATTGGTTCGCGGAGCTTATATGGAAAAAGAACGTAACCGTGCTGCTCAACGTGGTTATCCTTCGCCTATACAAAAAGATAAAACTGCAACTGATAAAGATTTTAATGATGCTATTGAATATGTAATAACTAACATTAATGAAATTGCATCTGTAATTGCAACACATAACGAACAAAGTAATTTGAAAGCAGTTGAATTGTTAGAGAAAAATAATCTTCCGCTTAATCATGCTCATATTCATTTCTCTCAATTGTATGGAATGAGCGATAATATTACTTTTAATTTAGCAAAAGTTAATTGCAGTGTAAGTAAATATTTACCATTTGGCCCGATAAAAGATGTTATTCCCTATTTAATGCGTAGAGCACAGGAAAACAGCAGTGTTAGCGGGCAAACAGGAAGAGAATTGACTTTGATAAAAAAAGAATTAACAAGAAGAAAAGCTTAATTTAATCAGCCAAAACAGAACATTCTTTTTCTAATATAGACGGAATAGTTTCAAATGCTGTTGACTTATCAATAAAATAATCTGCACCATTTTCTTTGCACATTAATTTGTAGTGTTCTGTAGGGTAGTTGGTAACAAGAATAATTTTAACTATCGAAGAAATCTGTTTTATTTTTCTTAAAACATCAATACCGCTTTTATCAGGCAGGCTGGTATCAATTAAAACTATTTCCGGTTTTTTTACAGCTAATATGCTGAAGAGGTTATCAATATTTTTAGTAGAATAAATTTCTTTAATGCAGCTAACATCTGCTAATACTTCGCACATTCTTGCGAGAACAATATCAGAATCATCTAATAAAAGCACATTCATTAGAGTGAAATTTCTGTGGGTTTAGGGTTATTTTTTCCAAAAATAAAACCTTCTTTAACAAGAAGGTCTTTACTTTTTCATTACTGACTAAACAATAACGCCTGCTTAAAACAGGTTTCATGGATATAGACCTCGCTTGTATTAACGAGGATATTGGATTTTAAAACCGTTTAACTACACCATTCTTATCCACTTTTACTAAAGTAAAAATAGGTTTACGTAATTATGCGGTAAATAGCTAACGGTTACAAACATTTGTAACAATATTTAATCTGTAAAGTGGTTTTTATTACTACAAAAAGAAGAATTTATGCCAGATTATGCGTTACTGCATACCTCGTTAATTCGGCATTTGTTTTCATTTTCATTTTCTCCATTATGCGGAAGCGATAAGTACTTACTGTATTAATACTTAATGTTAGTACAACAGCAATTTCCGATATGGTTTTACCTGAAGCTATCAGTTTTAATATTTCAAATTCACGGTTAGAGAGGGTTTCATGTAAAGCCAATTCATTTTCATCTGCATGATAATCAACTAAAATTTCTGCAATTTCAGGACTGATATATTTATGACCACCAAGAATATGTTTTACAACTTTTACTAATTCTTCAGGAGCACTTTCTTTAGTTAAATAACCTGAAGCTCCTGCTTTTAAAGTTCTTACTGCATACTGGTCAGGAGAATGAACGCTTAGAATAAGCACGGGCGTTTTAGGGCTGATGTGCTTTATTTCTCTTAAAACTTCTAAACCGGATTTATGAGGCATAGAAATATCTGAGATGATGATATCCCATTTTTTCAAAACTGCTTTTTTTATTATTTCAACACCATCATTAGCTTCTTCAATATTAGCTGAAGGAAATGCTTCAGTTAATATTGTTCTGATGCCTTTTCTTAAAATGCTATGATCGTCTCCGATAAGTATATTCATAATCTTAGAATATTAGATGGGTATCTCAACACATATTTTAGTGCCTTTACCCGGTTGGCTTTCAATATTGTATATACCGCCTAATGCAATAGATCTTTCTCTCATCCCTAAAAGCCCCAGCGTTTTTGATTGTTTAGTAATTGCAAAACCTTTGCCATTATCTTCTATACATAAGGCCATTTTATCTTTTCTCAGTTCTAATAAGACTTTTACTTCTGTTGCATTTGAGTGCCTCATAACATTGGTAAGACTTTCCTGAAATATTCTGAACAGGTTTGATTTTTTATCAATAGCCAATTGTACTCCCTGCTTTTTATCTGAAAAAGTACATTTAATTCCTGTTCTTTTGGTAAACTCTTTACTTTCCCATTCTATGGCTGCAGCAAGACCAACATCGTCTAAAATAGGTGGACGTAATTCTGTAGAAATTCTTCTTACAGTTTTTACAATTCTATCAGTTAATTCTATCGTTTCATTCAGCTTCTCTGCCATTTCAGGCATTGTTTTTTCAATTTTTTTTCTGGCAATACTTATATCAAGCTTTAAACCTGTAATTAATTGCCCCAATTCATCATGAATTTCTCTTGCAATATATTTTCTTTCATCTTCACGTACCTGTTGCAAGTGGTTGGTTAGCTCTCTTAAATGTTTATGCGATGCAGAGATTTCATTTTCTGCTTTTCTTAATTCAGTTATATCAACCAAAATAATATATACAACATCATTTACAATACTGAACAGATAATTAAATGTTTTAAACGTTCCGTTTTTGCACATAGAAGATGCTTCTATATAAGGTTGTTCTTTTATAATTCCATCTCTGTAATTTTTAATAACCTGCAACCAATTTTCATAAAACTGTTTTCTTATAGTTGGGTTGGGTTGGGTTTTTTTATACCAATCTTTTAAAGTTGGTAAATCTTCATAAGTATAGCCGGTAGATTTAATGAAATGTTTATTGAAGAAAACAACCTTGCCATTAAAATCGTGGCTTCCGATAGCAATAGGCATATCTTCTGCTAAAGTTCTGAATCGTTGTTCGCTTTCTTTTAATAATGCTTCTGCCTGTTTTTGTTGCGTTATATCTTTAAACAAACCATAAACTAAGTTTTCATTTACTGTAAATGAAATTTCAAACAGTTTTATTGAACCATCTTTACAACGTACTGGTCGTTCAAATAAAGCAACTTCAGTTGAGCGTCTGTTTCTTCTGTCTTCTACTGCTTTTTGCCAAATTAAACTATCCTTATGCCTTACTTCTTTATCTGTATAAGCTAATTTTGAATACCATTCTTCAAAATGCCTTACTTCATGCAATTGATATCCTAAGGTTTTAATAAATGGTTTGTTTATAAAAACACATTTCATGGTATTGGCATCATAACAGGCAACGGGTACTGCAATGTTGTTTATTAATGCTTTGAATAATCTTTCGCTTTCTTTAATTTTTTCTTCAGCAACAATCCGTTCAGTAATATCCTCAATAATGCAAAAAATCTGATTTTCGAAAATGGAGAAGTTGAGGTTAATGTCTTTAATTTCTCCATTTTTATTTCTGAACCTTCTTCGTAAAACGGGTGCAGTAAAACCCGGTGAAGATTTGTGTTCTGCTAATAATGCATAATACGCTTTCAGATTTTTCTCTTTGTCTTTAGGGTCGTCTAAAATGATAAATTTATACCAATCATCAAAGGTTTTTATTTCCTCCAGTTTAACACCGGTAAATTCATAAAACCTTTTATTGGCAAAGTTTACTGAGAGGTCTAAGTTGGCAGCTATAAAAGGTAGCGGGATATTTTCTGCAATACGTTTAAAACGTTCGTGACTTTCTTTTAGTTGATGCTGAATTTTAGTTTGCTCTGTTACATCGTTTACTATTCCAAAAATCTGGTTGTGTAAAGAACCGAAATGTATTTCAACTAATCTTATACTATCATCTTTGGCATATACTTCTCTTCTTATTAAAGGAATAGGCAAATGAGCATTTTGCTTATGAAATGCTAAAGTGGCGTAGAACTCTTTATCATGATCTGATTCATGTTCGGGGTAATTCCACTTGAATCTTTTAAACCAAACATTGTATGGTTTAATTTCATTGAAGGTATATCCAAAAACTTCTGTAAATCTTTTGTTTATATAGGTTAGCTCATAATCTACAGTACAGCTTACAAAAGGAAAAGGAAGGTTGTCTATAAATTTCTGAAATGTTTCTCTTTCTCTTATTACTGACCGAGCCTCTTTATGTTTTTCTGTTATGTCGTTATAAGTAGTAAGTATTAAATTATTGTGCAGCACTGCATTTAATTCAATAAACTTTTCTTCACCCTTTTTTGTATAAACATGCAGTACCCTGTTTTTTGTAGTGCCTCCTTTTTTCAAGATGGCAAAATCTTTTTTCCAATACTTCAACGCAATTTTAGCATCAGCTTCACTTTTACAAGATTTTATTATCCAATCTTCAACAGTAGGAATATCTTTTAAAGTAAAACCTAATGTTTCAGTGAAAGCCTTATTAATAAAATAGAAATAGCCGTTTAATGTTTTATAAGTGGCAGCAATAGGCAAATGTTCTAATAATGATTGATAATGCTTAACATCGTTTTTTAAGGCGGCTTCTTTTATTGCTAACGCTTTTTTTTGCTGATGAATATTTACTGCCGAAACAATAGTAAACCTGGATTGCTTTTTAAATTTTAATTCAAACCACTTAAAATTATTATTACCGATATTCAGCAAAAACTCATTTGCATTTCGGGGAGATTGTTTTGATTGAACAGCCGTGCCAAACAGTTGCGATTGCTGCTTAGCAATCAACGAACTGAACTTTTTATTAAGTAAACCGGTTGAAAATGTTTTTGTAAAGCTATTTTTCTCAGGCCACCAACTTTTAATCAGCAACTTTTCATCCAGTTGAAAAACAACTGCAGTAGAATATTGGCTCAGCGGCAGCATGATTGAATTTGAGAATTGTGAAAATAATATTTTTTTCACAATTTCAAATACCGTTAAATGCTTAATTGGCTTTGCTAACGTTAATTCTGAATAACTCTTTTAATCCGCTTACATAAATGCTATACCCAGTTGCAGTAACAGAACCGCAGGTAAGCCATCCCGGTTTTGTATTTTCATCACCATAAGAATCTGTTATCTCTCCTAAAGTAGTAGCAACAGCATTGCCGTTTGCATAAGTATAATTTATAACTTTAAAATGAATGGCTTGCAAATACATATGAATAATACTTATTTTTTTATCAGGAGTAACAGTGAGAGCAAAAATTCTTTGACCGCTTCCTAAAACATTTTGCCAGATAACTTTTCCTGTTGAAATACTGAATAAGAAAACAGCATCATTATAATAACCGGCTACAGTGTCTTTGTTGTATAAGGCGATATTGCCTAAATCTGCAAAAGGTAGACTAATTCTTTTTGTTATAGAATTAGTGGAAGGGTTATATTCAAAAACTGTTGAATTACTTCCGTTTGAAGCATTGCCGGCTACATAAACTTTGTTACTATCGCTGCTTAAACACATACCTGCAAATAGATAGTTAGCAAATTCTTGCGGAGCAAAGTTTTTTACAACTCCGTTATTATAAGTTCCTACACTCAATGCTCTGCCAGAAGAAGCGGTTATTCTATCATTATCACCTCCGGTAACTATTATATTATTTTTTGTTTGCATATTTGAGTTAATATACATTGGACCATAAACGCCTGCTGCATCAGCATTTTGCTGCCTTGATAATAATGCAGGGTTACTTGTGTTAGGAATCAGTATTCCATTGGCAACTGCATCAGTGTTTAAGTTCCAAGCTGCTTGTGGTTGATATTCAAATAAGTTTCCTTTTGGGTAAGCACCAAATAAAACAGTGTTTCTGTTTGATGCAGCAATACTTTTTACATTGCATCCCATGCTTCCTAAAATATTCCAACTACCATCTATATTTAATTTCCCGATTGAAGAGAGATTATTAGAACAGGTAAATAAAGTATTGTTTACAAAAGCAGCAGCACCTGTTGCATAGATATTAGATAAAATTTCGTTAACGGTTATAGATTTCGCAACACCATTTAATACATAACTTAATTGATTGCTGCTATTATTCCATTGAATTTGTAATTGGTTTATTTTATTTAAAGGATAAGGTGTGTATAATATTTGTGCAGTTTTCGGAGTGTTATTAGTACCTAAGGCTATAGCAGTACCATTACTTAGTTTATAATGCATAGATTGCAGTGCTGCATAAGGAGCATCAGTATAAGTTACCATTTCAATTCTGTAAGAAGCACCTTCAGAAGATAATAGTGTTTTTACTGACCCACCATTTTTAGGAATGGCATATAAATACCAGTTATTCTCTCCGCAAGCTGCATAAGTATAATTAGCATCGCCGCTTATATAGCTTACATATCTCGAAGTATTATCTAAAGGTTTGGCATCAACAGTAAATGTTTTGTAGTTGTATCTAAAGGTTATTACTTCACCGCTTCCGCCAAAAGAGCCACCGTATAACATTCCATCGCTGCCAACATTAATAGAATAAATATCTAAATATTTTCCACCTAACAAAAACGGTTTCCCTAAATCAATTGCCTTTTGTGTATTGGGATTGTATTGAATTATATGACCACCGCCGCCATAGCTTCCTTCAGTAACTATATAAAGGTTTAAGTCTTTTCCAAAAACATACCTTACCACTCTGCCTACAGAGTTGGTAACTATGCTGTTATCTGATGGATTTGTAATTGAAATGAATTTGTAACTACCGTTATCTAAATTAACAGAAACAAATCTGAATGCCTGTAACGGGGTAGCATTATTGGTTTCACCATTATCAATCATAATTAACTCATTGCCTGAATTAGTATTAGGATGAAAAGTTACTAATGGCGTGAAGTTAGGATTAGCAGGATTAATGTTTACTAATACATTACTGCTTTTAAAAGGAGAACCTAAACTTTCTACTGATGAAGCTACAACTGTTTCTGATGGCTGTACTTTTTTTGTTGTAACGTCATTCTGCAATAACTCAACTTTTTTTGAGCATGCTGTTAAAACCAGCAATAGCGAATAAAGTGATATCAAAGGAAGGTTTTTCATAAAATTAGGATTGAATAGGATTGAGTATAGATAAGATATTGAGTATTTTTATTTTACAACAACGCTTGTTTTAGCATTATTTAAAGCAGCAGTATTACTATTGGCTGTTAAATATTTGGCATATACAAACATTTGAGGTTGGTCTGCTTTACTTACAGGTTCAATAGATAATTGATAATTTTTCCACCATGGACCCGCAGCCCAATAACAACCACCCACATTGTTTGCAGAAAGAAAATCTAAAAAGTTATCTAATACCGTTAACCATCTTTTATCATTTTTAGGAACACCAAACTCACCAACAAAAGGGGTTTTTCCGTTTGCTCTGCACCAATCAACAAATGGTTTAACTCTTTTTACTCCTGTATATTCATCAGCACCGCTGCTTTCATAACTTCTTACATAGTGACCAGAACGATCCTCATCAAAATAGCAATGAGCATTAAACATCATGTTATTAGCAGGGTCTTTCAAGTATTTCAAATCATCATTATATAAAGCCCAGGTTTCAGGTCCTGAATAATTATCACCATCAACTAAAATGGTTGTTTTGTTATCAACCTCTCTGATGCCGTTTATCGCAAATTGAGCAGCATTAAACCATTTGTAACCGCCCATATCATGCGGTTCGCTCATAATGCTATAAGCGAAAATGTTGGTTCTGTTTTTCATAACTGAAGCAATTTTGTTCCATACATCTTTGTAGTGGGCTAATGTAACCTTTGGGCTGCCGATTACATATTCTACACCATTAATTTGATAACGGGCAAAATTTTGCATTACTAATGTTACCATTACACCGTATCTCTCGCAGTCTTCAACAAATTTGGTAATAAGAGAAAGCTCTTTAGCATCTAAAGGCCCACTTAATTGTCTTTGAATTCTTTCCCATTTAAAAGGCAGTTGTATAGTTTTAGCACCTTTAGCAGCAAAGTATGCAACTTCTGAAGTGTTAGGGTAAGTGTAATGTGTACCTAAAGTGCCTGGTAGATTGGTTTCTCCAAACTCAGCACCGCATAAAGTAATACCGTAAACAGGTAATGCATTTCTTTGTGCTATAACGCAGCCTGTAAATAAAACTGCTGTAACGAAGGTTAAAAGTTTCTGGAACATAGGAAGTGGATTTATATATTATAATTTATTTTAATATGATTAAAAACAGCTCTGTCAATACCAATTTTTTGGTACAGAAAAACTGAAGCAGCTCAATGCTTATTGGTGCATAGAGGCTGCTTCAGTTAATAAAAACTTATCTGCTGAAAATGAGCTGGTAACAATTAAAAAACAAGGAAAAAACGGGGCTTGTAAACCGTTTGCCTGCTGTCTGTTGCTACAGTAACAAACTTTTTGTGTAGATTGGTAGTTCATAGGAAATGTTTTTTAAAAGCTCCTGGATTTTTTACCAGATAAGGAATTGGATTTCTACAATTATCTCTGCTTATACTTCGATTAATTGATAATGTAAATTTCGTTACACTATTTATGAA
>SAIW01000005.1 GCA_004028795.1 Chitinophagaceae bacterium | reverse complement strand
TTCCTCGCGTATCATCGAATTAAACCACATGCTCCACCGCTTGTGCGGACCCCCGCCAATTCCTTTGAGTTTCAACCTTGCGGTCGTACTTCCCAGGTGGGATACTTAATGCTTTCGCTCAGACACACACAGTGTATCGCGTATGTCGAGTATCCATCGTTTAGGGCGTGGACTACCAGGGTATCTAATCCTGTTTGATCCCCACGCTTTCGTGCCTCAGCGTCAATATATGTGTAGCCTGCTGCCTTCGCAATAGGTGTTCTATGTCATATCTAAGCATTTCACCGCTACATGACATATTCCGCAAACCTCCACAATATTCAAGATATATAGTATCAATGGCAGTTTCGGAGTTAAGCTCCGAGATTTCACCACTGACTTACATACCCGCCTACGCACCCTTTAAACCCAGTGAATCCGGATAACGCTTGCACCCTCCGTATTACCGCGGCTGCTGGCACGGAGTTAGCCGGTGCTTATTCACTTGGTACCGTCAAGTGGGAAAGAATTCCCTTTTTTCGTCCCAAATAAAAGAAGTTTACAATCCAGAGGACCTTAATCCTTCACGCGGCATGGCTGGATCAGGCTTTCGCCCATTGTCCAATATTCCTTACTGCTGCCTCCCGTAGGAGTCGGGCCCGTGTCTCAGTGCCCGTGTGGCTGATCATGCTCTCACATCAGCTACTGATCGTAGGCTTGGTGGGCCGTTACCCCGCCAACTACCTAATCAGACGCACACCCATCAATAAGCGCCGAAGCTATAATATAAAGAAGATGCCTACTCTATATGTTACGGGGTATTAATCCAAATTTCTCTGGGCTATTCCCCACTTATCGGAAGGTTGTGTACGTGTTCCGCACCCGTTTGCCGGTCGCCATCAAGTATTGCTACTCATGCTGCCCCACGACTTGCATGTATTAAGCCTGCCGCTAGCGTTCATCCTGAGCCAGGATCAAACTCTCCATTGTAAATGAGTTTGTCTGACTATTAACTTCAAATAGAAATTAACGTTAGATTTAATTTAATTGTGCTTGTAAATCCTTACATGATTCTTAAAGAATTATGTTGCTGTTGCTTCCAAACTTTCAAAGATCTTATGGTCTTTTTTACTACCCTTTTTGATTGGGGTTGCAAAGGTAAGAGCCTTTATGATTTCACCAAATTTATTTTCAATTATTTTGAAAATTTTTGTGTGATTTTTATTTTGAAGAACTCCGTTTTTTATAAACGGGCTGCAAATATAGAGCGATGTTTTTATTCAGCAAATTTTATTTCAAAAAAAGAAGAAAAATTTTATCGCTTATTTAAAGAACGTTGCTTTTGATTGTGTTGTTTTTCAAAAGCGGGGTGCAAAAATAAGAGGAGTTTTATTACTGCCAAATCTTTTTTGAAAAAAGATTTTACTAATGACTTGAAACCTTTTGCTACAAAGGATTTAAAGGTAAATATTTTTTTAATTACAATGTATTGCAGGGTTTTAAAAATTAACGCTTGAAAGAAATAACCCCTGTGCTGGTGCACTGAAATCTGTATTGCTGCAATCTTTAGATTTGATTATTTCAGTAAAGGCTTCTACGGATATTTTGTCTGTTCCAATTTTCAGCATTGTTGCAACTAATGCTCTTACCATTCCTCTTAAAAAACGATTGGCCTTTACATTAAAAACCAAGCATTCGTTTTCAACTGTCCATACAGCTTCATAAATATTGCAGATAAATGTTTTTACCTGTGTATTCTTTTTTGAAAATGAAGTATAGTCGTTATACGATTGCAATTGCTGTGCAGCTTTATTAAGTAAATCTACGTTTAGTTTATATGGATAGTACCAAGCTGTTTCCTGTAAGAAAGGGTTTTTAGTTTGATGAATAAAGTACTTGTATTCCCGGGAAACTGCATTAAATCTGCAGTGCATTGTTTCTGATACAGGGAATACGTTTTTCAAGACTATATCGGCAGGTAGAATGGCGTTGAGATGATACAACTGTTTCTGAGTAATACTTATTTCGGGATTGACATTGAAATGAAAGAAGTTTTGAAAAGCATGAACACCTGCATCTGTTCTTGAAGAGCCTACTAATTCAAAAGGAGTTCTGTAAAAGGTTTCTAATGCTTTGGTTACTTCTGATTGTATGGTTACTGCATTTTCCTGTATTTGAAAGCCGCTATAGTTGGTGCCTTTGTAAGCCAATTCTAAGAAATATCGCTGCATGCTGCTGTTTTATTGACGCATAAAGATATGTTGATGAAGTGTGCGACGCAAGGAACGATGCTATGAAAAACTAAAGCTGACTTACAAAAACTATTGGCTTAACATTTTAAACCGTTGAATATACTCAGGTAAATTAAACTGCGTACTTAAAGTGCTGAAATTTTCTACATCTGAAATATGTGGTTTTGCTATTGAAAAAAACTTATAACGGTTTTCTTCGGAGAGGATTAATACGCCTAAATTTTTTATTTGCGTAACTGTATAGCATTTTTTTTCTAACGCTTTAGTTGCTGCTAACAGCATTGCATCTTCTGTTGTTGAAGCTGCCATATCTAACCTTAGTTTGTAAAAATCATTTTCTGTAGCCAATACATTACATGGTGTTGGCTTAGTTGTTACAGCAGGCTGTACAGTAGCATTTAACGGAATAAATATGGCAACTGTATCAACAGCTTTATCATTGCTTTTATCAACATACACCTGGTCTATGCCTAAGGCTGAAGTTTTATCATATGTTTTTAATACCGGCGGTGCTTGCTTTTCAGTGTTTGAAGTTATTACAGGGGCTTGTTGCTCCTGCTTTACAGGATTTTCTTTTTTTACATCGGGATTATCTGTTTCAATAACAGCTTGTGTTATATAATTTACCAAGACCCAAGTTTTTTCATTTTGCTGTTTAAGTGTAAAGCCAAGGCCGGCTTCACCATCAGTAATATCTACTATAAATTTTTGTTCGGGATAAGCATTTTTAGCAAAGCCAATGGTTAAATAGTATTTGCCTTGTAAAAGTTGGGCAATGTTTATATAACCGCTTGCCGTTGAACTGTACACATTGTTATTGAGTTGAACATAGAACGGTTGGCCGCTATTATTCTGAATAAAAAGAAAATGTTTTTCCTGACTAAAAGTTTTGAAAAAAGATAAGCTTGCCAATATTATAACTATAAAATATTTCATACGGGTTTTAGATTGGTACAAACTTACTTTAAATAGTGAAACAGTAATCAATCTTTACGCTTATCAAAATTTACAGGCTGATTTACAACAAATATTATCTTTAACACTTAACTATTTTATATGAAGAAATTTTTTCTGTTCGTCTTTTCAGCGATTCCTTTTTTTGTTCTTGCACAACAACCTGCACAAGACACATCGTGGAAAAAGATTTACCGTTCTTTCTCAACCAAAAAAAATGATTTAGTTCATACTAAACTACAGGCTAAGTTTGATTATGATAAAGCCTATATGTATGGTAAAGTATGGATTACTTTAAAGCCACACTTTTATGCAACAGATTCTTTACAGCTTGATGCTAAAGGAATGAATATTAATAAAGTTGAAGTTGTAAAAGCCGGCAAAAATATTCCGCTTCATTACAATTACGACAGCCTTTTTTTAAATATTAAGTTAGATAAGGTTTATAAAAACAATGAACAATACACTATTTACATAGATTATGTTGCTAAACCCAATGAATATCAGGCAGAGGGCAGTGCTGCTATAACGGATGCCCGTGGTTTATATTTTATTAATCCGAAAGGGGAAGAAAAAAATAAACCTACCCAAATATGGACACAGGGTGAAACAGAAAGTAACTCTGTTTGGTTACCGACTATTGATAAGCCGAATCAAAAGATGACTGATGAAATTTACATGACTGTTCCATCAAAATATGTAACACTTAGTAACGGTAAACTTATCAGTTCAACAAAAAATTCTGATTGCACAAGAACAGACTATTGGAAAATGGATTTACCGCATTGCCCTTATTTATTGTTTATGGGAGTTGGAGAATTTTCGATAGTTAAGGATTCTTATAAAGGCAAAGAAGTAAGTTATTATGTAGAAAAGGAGTATGAAAAAGTTGCACGAAAAATTTTCGGATTAACTCCTGAAATGATAAAATTTTATAGCGAAAAAGTAACAGGGATAGATTTTCCATGGCAGAAATATGCACAGATTGTTGGCAGGGATTATGTAAGCGGTGCCATGGAAAACACAACATCAACATTGCACGGAGAAGCTGCACAACAAAATGCAAGAGAATTAGTTGATGCTAATAATTGGGAAAGTGTTATTGCACATGAACTGTTCCATCAATGGTTTGGAGATTTAGTTACTACAGAAAGCTGGAGCAATATAACAGTGAATGAATCTTTTGCTGATTACAGTGAGTACTTATGGAATGAATATAAATATGGAATGGATGCTGCTTTAGACGATAATCTCTCACAGATGAATCGTTACTTCTCTAACCCTGCAGATGCCAAAAAAGATTTAGTACGTTTTTATTACGCTGATAAAGAAGATGTGTTTGATAATGTAAGTTATCCTAAAGGTGGAAGAATTTTAAATATGCTTCGTCATTATGTTGGTGATAGTGCTTTCTTTAAGTCATTAAACTATTACTTAACCGTAAATAAGTTTGGTAATGGTAATGCTCATAAATTACGCTTAGCTATTGAGCAGGTAACGGGAATAGATTTGAATTGGTATTTTAATCAATGGTATTTCAGTAGCGGCCATCCGAAAGTTGAAATTAACTATGCTTATGATGCAGATAAAAAATTGGCATCTGTTTTCATTAAACAAACTCAAGCGAGTGATAAGGTTTTTAAACTTCCGATTGATATAGATGTATATCATGGCTTTGAGAAGAAACGTACTACAGTTTGGATGGAACACAGAACTGATACATTCACGTTTAATGTTGCTTCAAAACCGGATTTAATAAATGTAGATGCAGATAAATATTTGCTTTGGGAAAAGAAATACAATAAAACCACCAGTGAATTTATTCATCAATTTAAGTACGCTAAAAATTTTGTTGACAGAAGAGAAGCCATTGATTACTGTGCAAAACATAAAAGTGAAGCTGCTGCTTTTGCTTTATTAAAAGATGCTTTGAACGACCCTTATTTTAAACTTCGTAACCGCAGCCTTTTAGCCATTCAGGATACAACGTTGGATGCAGCCACTATCAGCAAAATTGAAACAATGGCAAAGTTAGACAGTAAAAGCTACTGCCGCAGTTATGCTATTAATGCTTTGGCAAAAACGAAAGATAAAAAATACATGCCTTTATATTTAAAAGCTGTTTATGATTCATCTTATACAGTAGCGGCAAGTGCTTTAGAAGCCATTGCTGCTTTAGACGAAGACAAAGCAGTTAGTTTATTACCTGAATTGAAGAAAGATAATAAGGGTGCATTAAAAACCGCTGTTGAGTCTATTGATGTTTTAACGAAAGGTGATAAAGATTTTGATGAGATGACGGATAAGTTCACTAACATTAAAAGCCTGCAGGAGAAATTCAATGCATTAGAAACCTATATTACATTTTTAAGCAGAGTAAATAATACAGCCAACTTTAAAAAAGGAGTTGACTTAGTAGTTGAATTCAGAAATAAAGTTGCTCAATACGGAGTAGCTCCGCAAATAAATGCCATGCTTACAGGAATAATAATTGAGAAGAAAGAAGCAGCTAAAGCCAAAGGTGCTAATGCTTCAGATATAGATGAGCAAATAAAGTATTTGAAAGAACAGGCTAAATAAAATAAGTATCGTTAATTTTTTTAAAGCCCCGCACTTGCGGGGCTTTCTTTTTATACAGGCAACCATATTCCTTTCTTTTCCGATTTTAAAAAGCATAAAGAAAGAATATGGCATTTGCACAATTAAAGCCTCAAAATAAGCAGTCAGTTCTTAATTCATCTGTCTCGAAATCTATCATAAAAACCTTAGCCTACTTTGATGTGTTCAGCTATCCCATAACTTTTAATGAGATTTATGAATATGCAAGTATAAAATCAGCAGCAGTTCTTTTTGAAGAAGAGTTAAATATACTTTTAAAAAATGAAGTTATTTTTAAAACAGGAGACTTTTATGCTTTAAGCAATAACCCTTTATTGGCCATTAAAAGAAATAATGAAAACCGATTGGCAAAAGAACAATTACCGCAAGCAATTAAAGTTGGAAAATTTATAGGCAAATTACCTTTTGTAAAAGCCGTTGGCATATCAGGTTCTTTATCAAAAAATGTAGCTTACGATAATTCTGATTTTGATTATTTTATTATTACTGAAACAAACAGATTATATGTTTGTCGCTTTATTTTAGGGCTTTACAGAAGATTTACAAAACTGCTCAAGAAAGAATATCATGTTTGCTGCAATTATATAATTGATGAAAATCATCTCATAATTCCTGAAAAAAATATTTACACAGCTATTGAAATTGCTTCATTAATTCCTGTTGCCGGTAAAAATGTATTGCTGAATTTTTATTATGAAAATAACTGGAGAAATGCTACTTTACCTAATGAGAGAAGGCATATTATTCCTGCTACTAAGAAAATAATTCTTAAACAAAGCTTGGAAATATTGATAGGAAATATATTCGGTAATATTCTTGATAGTCTATTCAGAAAAATTGCCATCAAAAGATTTAATAACTTAATAAAGAAAGGAAAAAACTACAATAAACGAGGTTTGTGTTTTGCCCAATTCGATAAACACATATGTAAGAATACACCGGGCACCTTTCAAAATAAGTTGCTTGACAAATACAAAAAAAGGCTTCAAAATTTAGAAAGCAAATGGAATATTAATTTAGAAACTGAACACTTATTTTCTCTTTAAAGAAATAATATAATAATCGCCAATTAAATTAAAAGGAAAAATACTTTTCAAGATATCTTCTGTCTTACAAAGTACCCTAAACAGTTTTGGAAATTTTACGGGAAAACTTTCATGATACGAAGGTGGAACTATAGTGCACAATCCTTCAACACCTAACAATTCAAAATTATTTTTTAAATACTTTATTATATAAAAAGGACTGTAATACCAGCATTTAAAGTACACACCATCAATATGAGCAGTTGCACCACTTTTGCCTCCTTTAAATCTTCTTAGTGCAGTTTTAAAATCTCCTTTTAGTATTAATAAAAATTCCCATAAACAAAATCTGGGCATAATAACCATTGTTACAATTCCATCAGGCTTTAGTAATGAATTGAATGATTGTAATACCACACTCAAATCTTCTGCACAATTTAAACCGCCGAAATTGGAAAAGATGGCATCATATTGCTTTTGGTGCTTAAGATTATTTAATTCTGTAAAAGAAATTTTTTCTGTTGTAATGTTATCGGCTTCTTTTAAAGTAGCTGCTTTTTGTTGTAAGTGAAAAAGCATATCTGCCGAAACATCTGTAGCATGAATAAGATAACCCTTTTCAGCAAAGTATAAAGTATCTTCCCCGGTACCTGCATTCAATTCAAGTATATTGGCTTGTGCAGGCAAATGTTTTTCAAAACAATCTCTTACTCTTTTTCTTTTGTATTGAATAGTAATATTCTTTCCATAGATATCATCAAACACAAAAGATTGTTTACCGAAAGCAACTTCAGCTTCAGAAAATTGTATGGCAGTGGGCTGTTTTTTCATTTGCTATTATAAACCAAGTTGGTATTTTAAGTAAGCAGATGACAAATAGTAATAACCAAGTTTGAGTAAATTTTTTATATACTTTGACTTAACACTAAAGTCTCTTTTGCCACTCTTTTTAACTGAAGCAACTGCATTTTGAAATTGAAAATTTTTATGTACGAAACTATGAAGCGTTTTATAAAATGAGGGCTGATAAGTGTTTTTAAACATCATATCTAAATCGTCAGAATGTTTCCAGTTGGCCTTTTGTTGTAAATCATTTTTTACCTTTTCATAGAAGACTGTTCCCTGCAAGGGATAAGAAACAGAAATACCAATACTGTGAGGCTTTAGTTTATTTACCATTTCTATTGTTTTAAGAATATCTTCTTTTGTTTCCCCTAAATAGCCGAATTGCAGAAAGAAGGAAGGGTGTATTTTATATTGCTTTAATAATGCAGTTGCTGCTGCTATCTGTTCTATCGTTATCCCTTTATCCATGGCATCTAAAATTTTTTGTGACCCGCTTTCTGCTCCCATCCAAACATTTGAGCAACCTGATAAGGCAAGATTTTTTACATAATCTTCTTGTAACAATAAATCTGCCCTTGATTGAATTTTATAATTCAACTGCATATCTTCCAATAAAACAAGCTGTGCAAATTCTGCTACCCAAAAAGGTTTTAATCCAAATATGTCGTCGCAAAACCAAATATGATCAATAGCAAAATGCTCTTGCAAATATTTTATTTCATTTACAACTTTTTGCGGAGAACGCGAGTTATAACGATTACCATAAATTGGTTTTGCACACCAATTACATTTAAAAGGGCAACCTCTTGTAGTGGCAACATTAATAGAAAAATATCCATGATTGCTTAACCATACCGATTTATATTTTTCAATTTCAACTAAATCCCATGCAGGCATTGGTAATTCATCTAAATTTTTTAACACACTTCTTCCGGCAGTTTTTACTACTGTATTATTTTTTTTTAATGCAATGCCATTTATTTTTTCTGTTTCATTCTTATTTATCAGTTCTAACAGTGTATGTTCAGCTTCACCAATAATAACATAATCAGCCCCCTCATTTAAATACATTGCAGTATGGTCTGTTGCATCTGAACTTGACACTATAACCGTACAACCCAATTGCTTTGCTGCTTTACACATTTCAAGTGCAGCATTACGCATATTGGTTAAGCACATTTTGGTTAAATAGTTAAAGCCATCATCATACACAACAAAAAAATCGGGAGTAAACTCTTTAATAGCTGTTAATACTTCCTCAGCAGATTTTCTGAACATGGAATCCCACAACTTTACTTCAAAATCTTTTTCTCTTAATAATGCTGCTGCATAAATAGTTGCCAATGGCGGATATGGTTGTGCTGCTTTTTTTTGCTTTGCATCAAATGCTAAAAAGTAGGAGTGTGTTAAAAGTACTTTAGTCATTTCGTACATTTTAGTTTATCGCTTTTGTGGGCGGAAGATTTAATGAACAAACACATTGCATGCAGGTAATGCTTCTCTCGATATTCAGATTTTTTCTGAAATTAACAGCATTAGCAGAATTGATAATTTCGTTAAAAGATTGTTTGTGTATATTACCATAAGCCTCATGAAAAAAGCATGGTCTTACGGTACCATCTGCTTCTACAACAGCAGATACCCATGGAGCATTACATTTTTTATACGGAAAAGCATTTAAGCCATGTAATGCTGCATAATAGAAATAGATATTCATCAATTTAGCAGCATCTTCAGCAATAAAATTTCCAATTTTATCAGCCTGTTCTTTAATTAATTTCTGAATAACTATTTTTAGCTCAGGCAATTCATTTCTGCAAACTGCAATACCTCTTTGTTGATCCTCAGTTAATAAATCGGGTCTGTTAAAAGCAGTGGTGGAAACATCGACAGGCAAAAAACTTATTTGTTGCAAGCCTAAGCTTTGTGCAGTTGTTACGATATCATTTAAAGCAAAAAAGTTTATTTTCTGAACAACAGTTCTTGCGGTAATCCTGAAGTTTTTATTCAGTACTTTTAAAGAGGCAACCCCCTCAGCAAGTTTTGTAAATGCAGTTGGGATGTTGCGAATTTGATTATGGATTATTTCATTACCATCTAATGAAATAATGACATCATCAATATGTGCCACTATCTGTTCAGCAAAATTTTTCAGTGCAATACCGGATGACAATAATGTTATTTTAATGTTTTCCTTTTTAAGCAAAGCACATAATTTAAAAAGGTTTGGGTTCAATAATGCCTCACCTCCGGACATTACAACCCGCTGTGTTCCTAATTTTTTTAAACTGCTTAATAACGCAGCAACATCTTGCTCCGTAAGTTGTTTTGTATTAGCATTTCCCTTCCATATATCACACATAACACATTTACAATTACATCCACTATGTGGCATTAAAATAACAACTGGCAATGCCGAAATTGTATGCGTATATAAAGTTTTATACCTGTTGAATGTATGTAATACAGTTTGCCTGAACATGCTTATAATTTACTTATTAAACAGTTTAAGAAAATTTTCAGTTATTTGAGTACAGGCAACGAATATGTTATCTCTTTCGTTCATTATGTTGATTTGTGTAACCAACTATACGCATATAAAAGCAATCAGGTTGCTTGTAAAATATAAAATCATCTGCTTGAACACATGCTTAGCTTGAATAACTTTTATACAATTGATACACCTGAAAAAGCAGCTTTCATTCAAATAAAAAACGGAAAAATAACTCTTGACACTTTTGATGAATTAAAACCGATTGATTGTAAAGGCTCTTTTCTGTTGCCCGGATTTATTAATTTTCACGATCATTTGGATTTTAATCTGTTTCCACAATTAGGTAAGGAGCATTATCAAAACTATACCGAATGGGGGCCATTTATTCAAGCTGAGTTTAAGAATGAAATAAAAGAAGTACTTAGTATTACGCAACAATTAAGAACACAGTGGGGCATTTATAAAAATTTACTAAATGGCTTTACAACTGTTGTTAATCATGGAGAAAAATTAATTAATGAAAATGAGTTGATTAATGTAATTCAACATTTTACCAACTTGCATTCGCCTGCCTTTGAAAAAAATTGGCAATGGAAACTGAAAAATCCATTTAATTTAAGAGTACCTGTATCGATGCATATCGGAGAAGGCATTGATGAATTGGCTAACAAAGAAATTGAAGACGTTATTCACCATAATTGGTTACAGAAAAAAATTATTGCCATTCATACCTTACAGATAAACCAACAACAATCAAAAAGGTTTACCGGTATTGTTACCTGCCCAGCTTCTAACCATTTTATGTTTAATCAAACAATTAACAGTCATCAAGTGGAAGAAGGTAAATTATTATTTGGTTCAGATTCAACTTTAACTGCAGATTGGAATATCTGGAATCATTTCAAGCTTGCTGTTAATCAATATTCATTTTCAAACAATACTTTATTACAATCTCTTACAACTAATGCAGCTTCTATTTTAAAATTAAACAGTAATGCTACCATTGAAGATGGCAGCGATGCAGATTTATTACTTATTCAACCAAAACAGAAAAAAGAATTTTGTTTAGCAGATTATTCTTGTGAAGATATTTTTATGTTACTAAGTAAAGGAAATATACTGTTGTTTGATGAAACTTTAAAAAACGATATAAGCATTGAAGGTTTTACACTTGTAAAAGTAAACAGCGTATTAAAATATGTAAAAGGCAACCTTTTAAAACTAATGAACGATATAAAAAAATATAACTCCAATATCCACTTTCCTATACAAGCAATCAGCTATCATGATTAAGTTTATTGAGTTAAATTATTATTGCCATGAGCAAGAAAACAATATTAATCAGATAGCTGATTTACATTTAAGAACTTCCTGCTTTGCATTAAGGCTTAATGAAATATGCAAGCTTATTATTATTAAACATGCTGCCTTCAAAAAAAGTTTTTCCTTTCAAAACCTGCAATACCAGTGCTTTCAGAGGAAGAATTCATTTTTTCAAATTCCATTCAAAACACATTTTTACATTAAACAACAAAAGCCCGATGTTATTTTAATACATGGCTTAGTATTTCCTGTTCAAATAATTGCATTGAGATTTTTATCAGGCAGAAAGCCAATTATCATGGTACAGCATCATGCAGAAACTCCCTTCAGAAATCCTGTAAAAAAATGGTTGCAAAAGATAGCCGATAGTAATATTGATGCTTATTTATTTCATAGTAATGGAAATGCTTCAGCATGGATTAAAAAAGGCATTCTTTCTAAAGAGAAATGTATTGAAACCTGTATTGCCCCTACCAACTTTAAAGCAATTGAAAAACTAAAGCGTGATAAAATAAAGTTTATTTGGGTTGGAAGATTAAACGCAAACAAAGACCCTGTAACAATTATTAAGGCTTTTGTAAAGTTTGCAGCAACTAATAAAAATATTACGCTGCAAATGATTTATCAAACAGAGGAATTACTTGAAGCAATAAAAAAAATAATTGCTGAAAATAACATGCAGGAGCAGGTTACTTTATCAGGTAAAAAAACAAAACAGGAAGTAGAAGCACAGTTAAGAGAAGCTGATTTTTTTATTTCAGGAAGTTATAATGAAGGAAGTGGGTATGCATTGGTAGAAGCTATGAGCTGCGGTTGTATTCCTGTTGTGTCAAATATTCCTCCTTTTTTTACAACAACTAAAAACGGAACATTAGGTTTTTTATTTGAAGCGGGTAATGAAGAAGCAATTTTACAAGAGCTTTACAAAACACAATCAATTGACATTGCACTGATGCGTAAAGAAATTATCTGGCATGCTCAGAACAATTTCTCTTGCAATGCGGTAGCAGAAAAGTTGCTGTCAATTGCAGAAAATCTAATTGCTCAACAACAATTGCAGTAATTGTTTGGCAGTATTGTTAATGCTAAAAGGAATAACAGGTTTGCTTACTGCATTTTCATTTAAAAGAATTTCTTTGGCTTTATCAATCATTTCCTGTTTTGTTTTTACTATAAACCAGTTTTCAATTTCTTCATTCATCGGCTTAACAAAGCTGATAACTTTTGCTCCCGCTGCTAAAGCTTCAATATTTACCAAACCAAAACCTTCGTAAGAAGAAGGATGAATAAATAATTTAGCCTGTTGCATTAATTGTAAAGACGCTGCATGAGGTAATTCTCCTTTCAGGTCAATATTATCATTCAGGTTTAAATCAGCAATTTGTTTTTTCAATTTTTGTTCATCTTCCCCTCCCCCTGAAATAACACATTGAATGTTCGGGATAGTATTTTTTAATGCAGCAATAACTTCAATCAAGATATTGTATTGTTTTAAAGGAATTAGACTTCCGGCCCCCATAATATCTATCAATCTTTCATTAAAAGGAATCATATTTTTTACTTCTGCAACTCCGGGTAAAAGCACTGCAGGCATTTTACCATAACTTTTGTAGAATAATTCTTTAGCAGCATCTGACAGAGAAAGTAATTGATGAGATTTTATTTTTGAAATACGTTGATACAACCCTCCCGGTTTAGCATCCTGACCAAGAATCCATCCGTAAAACTTTATCCTGTTAAAGTAAGCAAACCAACTGGCTACAAAACAACCTTCAGCAATCCATCCGGCCACTATGGCTTTTATTTTTTTCCTCTTTTTAAGTAGCATTAATGCCCGAAATACTTTCAGAAAAAAAATAATTTTTTTAATGCCCTTTCTGTTATAGCCATTCAATGCAATCACCTCTATATTATTCCATTGATAAGAAATATTTTTTGCGGGGAAATATAAGCTTACAATCGTAATATCAATATTTTGTTGCTTCTGTTGAATTGCCAGCATTAATTGTTGGAGCCAAGGCAACCAATTAGGCTCATTTTGCGAAGCAAATGCAGGTAATACAAAAGCGATAGATTGTTTATCGGGCATACGAACTGTATACGCAGTCTGTATAATAAAGTTGCCTGAAACATTTTCAAAACACAAATCAATTAATTGCATCCGCCTACAACCAAACAAAACTTTCCTGCTTTAACAGGTATAAGAGCAGCAGGTGCTATGGCTGTTTTTTTTGTGCATTTACCATTTGATACAGGACGAAAAATTGTAATTGATGTAATGCCTTTCTTTTTTGTATTAAGTGGCTTTCTGATTGTGTATTTATATTATAATGATGAGGCTGTAAAACAGGCAAATTTTAAGAAATACATTGTAAACAGATTCGCCAGAATTTATCCTGTTTATTTTTTATTAATAACTGTGGCAATTATCTGTAACCACAATTTTAATTTATGGTATATTATAAAAAATTACACGTTAATAAACGGTTTATTTGCAAATAATACTGCAAGGGCTATACAACCAAGTTGGAGTATTACAACAGAAGAATGCTTTTACTTAGCTGCACCTTTTTTAATGTATTTAATAAGAAGGTTTAATGCGTTTACTGCTTTTTTATTTGGCGTTTTATTATTATCAATTGCATTGGTTATATCAACTTTCTCTTTTTCTTTTTATCATGGTTACAGGTTCATTTTTGCAATAAGTTTCCCCGGTCATTTTTTTGAATTTTTCTGCGGAATGATGTTGGCATTAACTGTTTTAAAGAAAAAAAATAATATCGTTTATACAGCTACAAACTATACAGCACTTGGTATTACCGGAATAATACTTTCTATTGGAATATTGGTAATTACGAATAATATGAACGACGCTGAAAGGCCTGTTTCCTTTTTTTTAGTAAACAACTTACTATTACCAATACCTATTGCAGTTTTCTATTACGGATTAATTACTGAAAAAAGTTTAGCTGCTACTGTTCTTTCAATTCCGCTAATGCAGTGGTTAGGTAAAGCATCGTATGCTTTTTATTTACTGCATTCAATTATAATAGATTTTGTTGGAAAGCCTTTCATTGAAATATTATTTAAAAATCACTACAACTTTTATGTATTAACCATTTTCGCAGCAACAGAACTAATTGCTGTTGCTATTTATTATTGGTATGAACACCCTTTAAACAGTTGGATTAGAAAGCGGTTCAGATGAAGTTTTAAAGCAATTAAATGAAACTAAAAAAGCAGAATATATTATTCTGCTTTTTTAGTTGTAGCGAGGAGCAGACTTGAACTGCCGACCTTCGGGTTATGAATCCGATGCTCTAACCAGCTGAGCTACCTCGCCAAAAATCATTTTGATTTTGGGCTGCAAATATAGGGATTGAAAGCTTTTCAGGAAAAGCAATTTAATAAGCCACCAATTTAGCAATACGGCTTTGCACTTTTTCAACCGTTGGCAGCATAGCTTGTTCTAATGCGGTATTTATTGGCACCGCAGGCAAATTCAGGGCTCCTACTACTTCAACCTTAGCGTCTAAGAAGTGGTAACAATTATTAGAAATACGAAGCGATAGTGCTTCTGCAAATGAATTATTCTGTTGTTCTTCTGTTAATACAATTACTTTTCCGTGTTTGGTTACACTTTCAAAAACCAACTCTTCATCTAATGGGTACAGCGTTCTTAAATCAACTACTTCAACTTGTCCCGGGAATTTTTTGGCAGCATTTTTTGCCAAATAAACGCCCATTCCATAAGTAATTATCGTAACAGTTTCACCTTTTTTAATTCTTAGTGGTTCTGCCTGTAATGCTACAGCACCTTTACCTAAAGGCAATACATAATCTTTTGCCGGCTCTGCTGTTTTAGCATCTTCAGTTCCTGCAACTTTACTCCAATACAACCCTTTATGTTCCAACATTACAACGGGGTTAGGGTCATAGAAGGCAGCCTTCATAATACCTTTCATATCCGCAGCATTAGAAGGGTATGCAACCTTAATTCCTTTTATGCTTAACAGTGTACTTTCAATACTTCCGCTATGATAAGGTCCGCCACCGCCATAAGCACCGACAGGTATACGTAACACCATTTGTACAGGAAACTTACCATTGCTTAAATAGTTTGATTTTGCAACCTCTGTAGCTAATTGATTAATTGCCGGATAAATATAATCTGCAAACTGAACCTCAACAATCGGTTTTAAACCTAATGCACTCATGCCAATGGTAGAGCCAACTATATATGCTTCCTGAATAGCAGTATTAAATACACGGCTATCACCAAATTTTTCTCCCAGCGTTGCTGTTTCTCTGAAAACCCCACCTAATCTGCGTCCTACATCCTGACCGTATAAAACTGCTTCGGGGTGTTGCTCCATAATTTCTTCAATAGCATGCAATGCAGCATCTACCATTAAAACTTTTTCTGCAGTTTTAGGAGTACGAAGTCCTCTTTCTTCTTTAACAGTTGTTGGAGCAAAAATATTTTCTTCAACCGATTTTGAATCAGGTTCTGCAGCTGCCATTGCTTTTTCAAAAGATTCATTTACTTCACGTAAAGCAGCGGCTTCCGTTTCATTTATTTCATGCTCTTCAAAACCAACGCCGGTAAGCATTAAACGAAGCTTAGGCATAGGGTCATACAAACCATGTTTTAATAAATCTTCCCGGCTTCTATAAAACTCTCTTCTTACGCCACTTGTATGATGCCCTAATAAAGGAACTTTTGCATGAATTAAAACCGGCTTACGCTCCTGCCTTGCATAGGTTATAGCCTGACTTATTGTTTCATAACTGCGAATAAAATCACTTCCATCGCACTGCATTTTTTTCAAGCCCTTAAAGCCATCTGCAAATTCATAAGCATTGCCTGCTCTGAATTCTTCAGCACTTGCACTGATACTCCACTGATTATCCTGTACTAAATAAATAATCGGTAATTGTTTAAGCGAAGCAAACTGTAACGCCTCACTTACTTCGCCTTCGGTAATACTTCCATCTCCCATTGAACAAATAACAACAGGGCTTTCACCGTTTTCACCGCTTTTTATTAAACCGAGGTTTTGTTTTTCTATGTATTGAATACCTTGAGCAATACCTGTTGTAGGTATAGCCTGCATACCCGTAGCACTGCTTTGATGTATAATGCCGGGGCGTTGACCATCTTTATTATTAGGGTGGCAATAATAAGAACGACCACCAGAAAACGGATCGTCTTTCTTAGCCAATAACTGCAACATTAATTCATACGCAGAAAAGCCTGCTGCCAGCATCATGCTGTCATCGCGATAATAAGGGCTAACCCAATCTATCGGAAGCAATTGCATGCCTGCTGCAATTTGTATAGCTTCATGCCCGCGAGCACATGCATGCACATACTTACAAACCTGGCGGTTTGCCTCGTATGTATCGCTCATTGCCTTGGCCGTAACCATAAGCTTGTATGCGTGCATTAATGTGTCTTTAGTAAGCATTATTCTTTCTCTTATTATTTAATTTCTACTTCAAACATTTTTTCTTTCTCAAAAAACCCTTCCAAAACATCTCCAACAACACATTCACCAACACCAGCTGGGGTTCCTGTAAAAACCATATCGCCTATGTTCAGTGAGAAGTATTGAGATATGTGTGCAATGAGGTAATCAAAGGAGAAAATCATATCCTTACTGTTACCATCCTGTACAACCTGCTTATTATTTTGAAGAGAGAAATGAATTGGATTTTGAAGAATTTCAGGCGTTAAAGCAATCCACTTTCCTACAACTGCTGAATTATCCCATGCCTTGGCTTTTTCCCAGGGAAGGCCTTTCTTTTTTAATTCTGCCTGTACATCTCTGGCAGTAAAATCAATACCAATAGAAATTTGATTATAATATTTAGATGCGTGTTTTTCGGGAATGTATTTTCCGTTCTTGGAAATCTGTAAAACAAGTTCTACTTCGTAATGCAATTCATTACAAAACTCGGGGTAATAAAATGGAGTATGGCCTTGGAGTAACGCACTCTTTGGCTTCATAAAAATTACCGGTTCTTCCGGTACCGCATTACCTAACTCTTTTGCATGGTCGGCATAGTTTCTGCCAACACAGAATATTTTCATAGCTGTAGCTTTGAATATTAATTAAGTAACCTTCGGCTTTAATGGCTAAGAATAGCCTGAAACCTGCCTTAACCGGTTTACTTGAATTATATTTCCACTACTTATAAACTGCGAATTTTATTTTTTATTGTGTGAAGGTTAAATTATTTACCAGATTCATGGTTTTTTCAATGCCTATAAAAGCCACATTTTCAATAGCATCTATACATTTTTCAATTTTTTGTTGAACAATCGGCACTTCTTCCTGCCACCATTTGCCTAAAACAAATTGTGCCTGCATGCCTTTGGGGTAATTATTGCCAATACCAAAACGCAGCTTTGGATAGGCATCTGTTCCTAATGTTAGTTGAATATCTCTTAAGCCATTATGACCGCCATCGCTACCGCTGGGTCTTAATCTAAGCTTTGAAATAGGTATGGCTAAATCATCAACTATAGTAAGTGTATTGTTAATGTCAATCTTTTCTTTATCCATCCAATATTTAAAGGCTTTGCCACTAAGGTTCATATAAGTAGTTGGCAATATGCAAACGAATATTCTGCCTTTAACTTTTACTTCTGCTACATAGGCCAATCTATCTTGTTTAAACATGCCACCATGTTTTAATACAAAAGCATTAACCACATCAAAGCCAATATTGTGGCGGGTATGGCTGTATTCATTCCCAACATTTCCTAAACCAACTATTAAATACTTCATGCTGTAAAAATAGAAGCTATTGATTTAAATAAAAATCCCCCAACAGTTTGTTGAGGGATGATTTTTATAGAAGTTTGAATTTTTATTTTTTGGCAGCCGGAGCTTTTGCAGCGGGTGCAGCAGCACCTTTGGCAGGAGCAGCGGTAGCAGCAGCAGCTTCTTCTTGTTTTAACTGGCGTGTCATAACTACAGAAGCAACAGGAATACGTGGGGAGTTCATTACTTCCATATTTTCTGCTTTTACGTCTTCTACACGTATGTTTTCGTTAACTGCAAGGTTGGTAATATCTACTTCAATATTTTCTTTCAAATATTTAGGTAGTGTTTTAACCTTTAAAGATTTCATTTTGGTTACCAACTTACCACCATCTTTTACTCCTATTGAATTACCTACAAATTTCAATGGTAAAGTAGCAATAACTTTTTTGTCTTCAACTAACTCTAATAAGTCTACATGTGTCAGAGAATCATCCACTTTATCAAATTGCAAATCTTTTAAAATGCATTTGTAAGTTTTGTCGGCAATTTTAACTTCTGCCAATTGAAATTCTGCGGTGTACACTAAAGGCTTGAAAGCTTTTGCAGGAGCAGAAAAATTAACTTCTGCAGCACCCCCGTAAATTACACCTGGCACTAATTCCTGAGAGCGAAGTTCGCGGGTGGCTTTTTTGCCGAATTCGGTCCTCAGTTGTCCTTCGATTGTAACTGTTTTCATGATAAAAATTTTTTGGACGGCAAAAGTAGGGGAAAAGACTGAAAGTTTATAAAGTAAAAAAGGTATAAAAAGTGAAGCTCTACCCTACTTTTTATACCCTTTTACATATTTACCAATTAACCCGTTCTTATTTATCTCTACCGCGTAACTGCGAATGAATAAATAAGCTGGTAATACTTTTATTTTCGTAAGCATTTCTGATAGCAATGGCAAACAAATCTGCCACAGAAATTACTTTAAGTTTAGAAGATTCACCTTTTAAAGGAATTGTATCGCAAACAACCAGTTCTTCCAGAACACTGTTTTCAATGTTTTCATAAGCCTTACCACTTAAAATGGGGTGCGTACATAAAGCTCTTACACTTTTAGCTCCTTTTTCTTTCAACAAACCTGCAGCTTTGGCTAAGGTGCCGCCGGTATCACAAATATCATCAATTAAAATAATATCTTTTCCTGCTACATCTCCAATAACCACCATACTGGCAATTTCATTTGCTCTTTTTCTATGTTTATCGCAAATAACCATTTCAGCATTAAAATAACTGGCAATTTCTCTTACACGGTTGGTACTTCCAACATCCGGTGCTGCAAAAGTTAATTGAGGAAGTTTAAGTTGTTCTATATAAGGAATGAAAATAGCAGAGCTATCTAAATGATCTACAGGAATATCAAAAAACGCCTGAATTTGCGGTGCATGTAAATCCATCGTAATAATTCTATCTGCTCCTGCAGATTCAAGCAAAGTGGCTACCAGTTTACTTCCTATAGCAACGCGAGGTTTATCTTTTCTGTCCTGTCTTGCGTAACCATAATAAGGTAACACTGCAATTATTTTATAAGCACTTGCTCGTTTGGCAGCATCAATCATCAACAATAATTCCATTAAATTATCTGTTGGTGCATAAGTGCTTTGTACTAAAAAAACATAATCTCCGCGAATACTTTCTAAAAAAATCGGCTGAAATTCCCCATCGCTAAACTTCTGAATATTAATCTTTCCTAAAGAAGCACCGAAACGCTTGGCAATTTTTTCTGCAAGATCCTGAGAGCCTGTTCCGGAAAATATTTTAACTGATGGGTTCATAACGAATATGTATGTAGCGAAGATAATACTCACTTTGCACAGCTGAAAAAATGAAAGCGATTTTTTATTACTTTCATAATAAAAGATTTTTTAATTTATTTGTTAATATCATTAATTATGAGTGGAATTAAAAACTGGAGTATTGATGACAGGCCAAGAGAAAAAATGCTTTTAAAAGGTGTTGACAGCCTTAGTAATTCTGAACTGCTTGCTATTTTATTGAATAATGGAACAGTAAATAAATCAGCCGTTGATTTGGCGAAGGAATTATTAAACAAAACAGAAAATAACCTGGAAAAGTTAGGGAAGCTATCTGTAAAAGACATTGTAGGTCTTAAAGTTAAAGGCTTAGGGCAAGCCAAAGCTATTGCAATAGTAGCAGCGTTAGAATTGGGTATTAGAAGAAATGCTTTTGAAAACAAGAAAGAGAAAATTGCCAGTAGCAGCGATGTAGCTAAATACATGCAATCATTATTACAATATAAACAGCATGAAGTGTTTGTTGTAATTTTTATGAATCATGCCAATAAAATTATTCATCATGAAATTGTTAGTGAAGGCGGCATTACCGGCACTGTTGCAGACCCAAGACTTATTTTAAAGAAAGCATTACAACATAATGCTACAAGTATTATTCTTTGCCATAATCACCCGAGCGGAAACTTAAAACCAAGTGCTGCAGATGCTGCAATAACTCATAAAATTAAACAGGCTGCTCAATTTTTAGATATTATTGTTGCAGACCACATTATTGTAAGTAATGAAGGCTATTACAGTTTTGCAGATGAAGGTATTTTGTAATTAATTATGCTTGTGCGATAGGTCCACCAAAATTCATAGGAATTTCAACCTGTTCTAAATCCTGAATAGCACCGTTGATATTTTCAAATTTTTCTACATTATCAATTAATGCCTTCATAAATTTCTTGGCATGCATAGGTGTTAAAATAATTCTGCTTTTAACCTTACTCTTAGGAGTACCCGGCATTACATTTACAAAATCAATTACAAACTCTGCATGGCTATGTGTAATAATAGCAAGATTGGCATATTCACCCTCTGCAATTTCTTCTGAAATTTCTATATTTAGTTGATTTTGTTGTTCTGACATTTATACAAACTTTTATTCAGTTTAATACAAACTAAGTAAATTTATTACTTCAAAACCTTTTTATGAGAAAAATATTTTTTTATAACTGCTTAATTATATTATCATTCAAAACTTATTCTCAAGACATTGCTGCAGTAGGAATGCAAAGTGAGTTTAAGGCTGTTACAGGGTTTGGCACCAGACAAACGGGCTTCGAAGGTTTTCAAACTTACTCCTCAAATAAGATAATAGGAAGTCAGTTCTTTTTTCCTACATGGAGCAAAGGGTTTGTTATTACATATAACAAGGAGCTAGTAAAAAATGATGATTATTTGTACGTTTTTGATAAGGTTCGGCAATTAATTTTTTTAAAACAAAAAGATTCCTCTAGCATCCTTTTAGCAAATAAACACCAGATATCATCTTTTACGTTAACAAACACAACACAACATGTATTTGAAAACTCTAACAATTTCAATTTCGCCACAAAAGATATTTTTTTTGAAGTTCTGATTAAAGATAGCAGCAAGTACACTCTTCTTAAAGAAATTAAAACAACATTTATCAGAGCAGATTTACATGATATTGTAAAGGTAAAATCCGGAGAAAACTACGATGAGTTTAAAGATGAATTTGAATATTATATTTCATATAAAAATAATATTCCTCAAAAACTAACTTTAAATGAAAGGAAACTGAAAAAAATTATTGATAATCCCGCTAAAAATAATTTGATTGATGAGTCTTGTTCTCAAAGTATTAAGTTCGAGTCAAAAGAAGCTTTTTACATAGATTTTGTAACTAAGCTAAATAAGTAATAAAAATATATTTATAAAAAAGAGTGCTTATTTAAGTAAGCACTCTTTTTTATAAATTGAAACTAATTAAACTTAGTTTTATTGATGAGTAAATTCATCAGTAAATGTACGAGGAGCACCTGCACTATTAATAACAGACCAAGTAAACTTAAAGTGTCTATTTGGCCCATCTGCTAAAATGATGGTAGGGTAAGACCCAATAGCAAAACCACTTGCCACTATTGACGCAACATCAGAACTATTCAATGTAACTTGAAAATTTGTAGCAGTAGCAGCTGAAGTTCCGGTAAATGAAACTACATACCTAAAAGTAGTTCCTAAGCCTTGTGTTCCATAACCCGCTTGAAGTTCAAAGGTATTAGGGTCATCTGGTAGACCTACTACATTATAAGTTATAACAGCACTTGGCGATCCTGTACCACTTGCATTATTCCACCTAGTATATAAATCGGTATAAGGCCCAGCTAAAGGATTCCCTATGACATGATAATAAATTGTATTAAAATTACTACTGGTATTAATTCCACTTGGTGTTGCGGTTATGGAAATCGGGAACATATAACTTTGGGTAGGATCAATCTTTGAAGGCTTAACTATAAACGGAACAAGAGCAGAATAACTTTGCCCTGCCTTTATTGTAACTGAAGTAGTTGTAAAAGAAGCCGTACTATCGGGAAATTTTGAATATTTGATTGAAGAAGAAGCATTGTATGCTGCTAAAGCATTTGCATCATAAGATAGGGTATATGTTTGGTCAGTTGGAGCAACTCCTGTAGCTGCAAAATTCACCAAAAACCATGCAGTATCAATATTATCTGCAGGAGGAAATGTAAGAGCAGCTGAACCAAAATTACCTATACCGCTATTTACTATTTGAGCAAATGGTTGTAATCCAACAACCTCATTACCACTATTAACGTCTTTTATACAAGAATTTAGCGATACAATCAGCAGTATCATACTGCCAAAAAGTAATCTAGTATTTATTATTTTCATTTTTAAAACTATTTAAAAGTTCTTAATTTTTTTACTCTTAAAATTTAAGGCATCCAGAAAACTTTTGATGTATGATGATCAATAGCACCTTGAGCATTAACATTAGCTGTATTATTCTGATATTCACTGGTAGGGTATAAAATTCTTACAGGAATTGCTAATACATCTACATATGGCGATTGCGTTAATGGAATGTCAGCTGGTAACCCTAATCTTCTATAATCACACCATGCCTCAAATGGATTAACTGTATTGAGTGCCATCCATTTTTGTCTTATAATACATGCTAATTGTTGTGCTGGTGTAGTACAAGCTGAATAGTTAGTATTTTGGTTACCAGGCTGCGTATAATAACCCGTTGCATCGCCAGCTCCGAGATAAGTAAATGATGCTTGAACACCGCTGTTAAACAATGTTCCTGCATTACCACTTATAAATCCATTTAAAACAGCCTCAGCTTGTAAAAAATAGCTTTCAGCAGCACTTATCATTATAGCAGATTGACTTGCAGATTTTAATATACCTGGTCCAAATGTTGATGTACTGTTTCCCGCATGATTGGTTGGTGAACCCAGTACATTTCCCTGATAAATTTGAGGAGATTGGGCTGTAAGAGCATATAAATATTTATAACGAGGGTCGTTATTATTTGTACAAAAAGTAATTGGGTATTGAGCTGCTCTCCAATAATCTCCGCTACCAGAAACATAGCTTCCATCAATTTTATAAATTTGCCCCCAAAAAGGACTCAATTGACCATTATTATTAGCATAACCTGGGTTAACTGCGGCGTCAGCAGTTAAAAAACCGCCTCCATTTGCTACTATTTTAGCAATTTCTGCTTGAATATAAGCTGCTCTTCCACTTATTTTTGTTTGCCTTATCAGCATTCGTAATCTTAACGTATTCGCAAACTGTATCCATCTTGTATTGTTGCCATTAAATAAAACATCTGTATTCGAAGCAGCAACAGCATCAGAACGTTTAAATAAAGTTACCGCAGTATCTAACCTTCCGGATAAAGTTTCGTAAATGGTTTGAGCTTTATCATATGCAGGTTGAATAACATTAGTTCCTTGAAGAGCTTGCGTATAAGGGATATTGTTAAACATGTCAACCAATTGTTGAAAGATATATGCTTTCATAACAATGGCAGCAGCCTGATAAAAGTATTTTTTTTGTGTACCGGCAGTTTGTTCAACATAATTATAATCATTTAAATTATGATACATACTTTGCCAAATTCCATCTCCAAAACTTGTTGTTTGTTTGTATGAAGCCAAATCTGAAGAATTAATTGCATAGCTTCCGCTGGGTGCCCAATATCCCATCCATTCACTTGCAAAAGTAAAAGAAGGGATTTGATAAGAAGCTGATACGGTTACAGCTTGGGGTAATACTAATTCAGGAGAAGCACTAGTGGCTGAATTAGGATTAGTGTTAATATCAAAATAACCTTTCGAGCAACTACCACCAATAAATATAATAGCTGCGAACAAAAGCGTTTTTATAAATATTTTTTTCATCATAATAGTATTTTATTATAAAGTAATTAGAATGTAACATTTACATGAAAACCATAAAATTTAGTAGGAGGTAATTGATTAATATCAGTTAATCCCGTTGCATTACCACTGGTGTTAGCATATTCAGGATCACTCCATACATTACCTTTAGCTTTCCATGTTAATAGGTTTCTTCCTACAACTGATAATGTTATAGCATTTACTATTTTTAAATGACTGATTAGTTTGCCGGGTAATGCATATGATAAAGATACTTCTCTTAATTTCCAAAAGTCTGCACTATTTACATAGTTACTACCTGCGGTATTCCAAAGCCCTGCCCAAAATGAAAGGTTTCCGTCTTTTGTTAATATGTTAGTATTAGGTATATACTTTCCTGTTCCATCTGCGTATGAAGAATTTGGAATTACAAATGGCTGACGACCAGATTGTGCCGAATAAGCTGAAACTCCTGTAAAATCCATACTTGAACCAAGGCTATTGAATATTACAGCTCCAAAACGAGCATCGGCAATGGCATTTAATGTAAATCCTTTATAACTTAAAGTTGTTGTTAAGCCTACTTTTGTTGGAGGGTTACCTGTACCGAATAATTTTAAATTTGGATCTAATGTTGGATATCCGGTATTAGCATCTACAATAATTCTGCCTTGAGGGTCTCTTTTCCAGTCATTTGTTTGTACTTGTCCATAAGGCAATCCTACTTTAGCGATTGAATTACCACTTATAGAAACTTGTGTTAAGCCATATTGAGAACCTGCATCAATAACTGTGTTTTTATTATATGAAAAGTTCGCTCCTATATCCCATCTAAATCCATTACGCTCAAATAAAGGAGTTACTTTTAAATCTAATTCAATACCCTCATTATTCATTTGGCCAGAGTTTACAAAAGCTGTAGTATATCCGGTAGTAGATGAAATATTAATTGGTATTGTTTGATTTTTAGTTTGAGTCTTGTAATAAACCGCACCTAAAGAAACTCTACGTTTTAAAAACTCTAACTGTAATCCAAGTTCTACGTTATCGCTTAACTCTGGCTTAATATTAGGATTAGCATAAGCAGAACTCAGTGAAAATCCGGCCACACTTCCAAACGGGAAACCGTTACCTACATTAAAAGTACTTTGTAATTGATAAGCTCCGATACTAACTTGTGCAGTTTGGCTATAAGCTGCATAAATTTTACCAAAACTTAAGAAAGATTTATTTTTTAATTGAGGAATTACATCAGTAAATACAAAAGATGCATCTACAGCAGGATATAGATAAGAACGATTAGCTGCAGATAAAATACTTGTCCAATCATTTCTTAAAGAGGAATGTAAAAACAAATAGTTTCTATATTTTAAGGTCAAATCTCCAAAAACACCTAATACTCTTGTTTCTTGTTTTGTTTCACCAACAGTAGGGTTTCCTAAACGATTTGAAATATTATAGAAATCAGGTATAACCAAGGCACTGGCTGAAGTGGTTAATATTCTTGCTGTATTATCAACCAGAGATGTACCTAAAATTAAGGTTGCAGAAAAATCATTACTAAAATTCTTGTTGATAGTGGTTAAAAAATCACTTGTTAAACGCTGATTGGTGCTGATTCCATCTCCCTCAGAAGGAGAAAGAGATTTAACAGATGATGGTATATTACCAGCACCTAAAGTATCTTTGATTGCCCATGCAGCAAAAGTATAACCTGCCTGCGTATATTTATTATTATAATCATTACGAGCTATTCCTACTTTATAGTTAAAACTTAACCACTTAAATGGCGTTAAAGTAAGACTGATATTACCGATAATATCACTACTTTTTTCATCTAATCTGGTTTGATCAATTTGCCACCAAGGATTGCCATAATATGCATTAAAGTATCCATCAGGCGATGCAAAAGGGTTATTTCGCCAATCTCTATATTTTCTTAAATCTACATTGGGAGGAGTATTTATAACTGTCCAATAAACAGGTCTGTTTTGGAAGTAAGAACCACCACCGGCATAACCTCCACCAAAACCAGACGTACCCCATTTGAATGGAACACCACTTCCCGGAGTAGTATTTGTATGAGTAAGTGAAAACCCTAAAGTATAGTCTGCTTTGAAAATTCCACTTTCTTTTGACCCATTCAAGCGAATAGTATTTCTTCTATTTACGTCACCAGGCAAAACACCTTTTGCATTCATATCTTGAAATGACAAATAAAACCTACTTTTTTCATCTCCACCGGAATAGGAAAGATCATTAATAGTTGTAATTCCATGATCGAAGAATTTTCTTTTTGCGTCCGGGATTGCAGAGTATGTAGTTGAGTCCTGAGCAATAACAAAACTACCATCTGGTTTGTAAATTCTGATTGGTTCTCCTATCGGAACTCTTTGACCGTTAAATCGTGGTCCATAGAATTGATTTTCATATGGCACATAGTATACGCCGGGAGTAGAACCAGGCATTGAAATAATTCCGGGATAAGCAGATGGATCATTTTCTCCTCCAAATTGCCCAAATTCATTTTGTAATTCAGGCATGTACGCGATCGATTCTATATTAACTGTACTGCTAAAAGTTACTCTGGCTCTCCCTTTATTACCTTTCTTAGTAGTAATAACTATAACTCCATTCGATGCTGCAGAACCATACAAAGCAGAAGCAGAAGCTCCTTTTAAAACAGTAACGTTTTCAACATCATTAGGGTTAAGAGAGTTTAAATAAGAAATGTCTGTAATAATGTCATCAACAACCAAAAGTGCTTGGTTATTTCCCAGAAATGAACGATTTCCCCTTAAAGTAATACGAAGGTCTGGTTTAACACTATTGTTAGTAAGGTTAATTTGTAGCCCTGAAACTTTCGCAGCCAACCCTGTACCTATGTTACTTCCTTGTGCTTGTGTTAACTCTTCATTTGATATTTTAGCTGTAGAATATCCAACTTGACGAGGCTGTCTTTTGATACCTAAGGCTGTTACAACAACTTCACTTAAGTTATTACCCACTCGGGTAATACTTGCATTCAAAACGGGATCATTCGTAACCTTAACTTCTTTTGTTTCAAGCCCCACACCTGAAATAACCAATACATCACCTGTTTTAGCTTTGATTGTAAAAACACCTAAGTCGTTGGCAGCAACAGTGTTCTTAGTTCCCTTAATAGTAATTGATACATAAGGAGTGGGGTCTCCCTTGTCATCTGTAATTTTTCCTGAAATTGTACGTACTTGAGCAATTGCGGCGAGAGAAAATAGGAACGCAAAGCCCGTTAACAGTAGCATTTTTCTCATGGTGCGTTTATTTTGAATTTAGAAATACAATTTTAACGGTATCGTTAAAATATTAATGTTGTGTTAAATTATACAAATTAACCATAATCATGACAAACGGCAATAATATATAGTTGCACGGTATCTTGTTTTAAGCACATTTTAATCTTTGACTTATTATCAAAAAAAATTAAGCAAACTTGTACTTTTGTTTAATGATAATTTTAGATGGCAAAATCGCCTCTCAGGCAATAAAAGAAGGACTTAAAAATCAAGTACAAAGTATTATAAATCAAGGGAAAAGAGCCCCGCACCTGGCAGCTATTTTGGTGGGAAATAATGGTGCCAGTGAAACCTATGTAGCAAGTAAAGTAAAAAACTGTGAAGAAATTGGTTTTGAATCCAGCTTAATCAGGCTTGAGAGTGATGTTGAAGAAACTAAACTGCTTGAAGAAATTCATCAATTAAATAATGATGAGAAAATTGACGGCATTCTTGTTCAGCTTCCGCTTCCTAAACATATCAGTGAACAAAAAGTAATTGAAGCTATTAATCCAAAAAAAGATGTTGATGGGTTTCATCCGGTAAATGTTGGAAAATTGGTTCAAGGGTTGGAAACCTTTATTCCCGCTACACCTTACGGCATCATGCTTATGCTCGAACATTTTGATATTCCGACTAAAGGCAAACACGCCGTTGTTATAGGAAGAAGTAATATAGTAGGAAGGCCAATGAGTATTTTATTAAGCAGTAATACCAAAAGAGGAAACTGCACGGTAACCGTATGCCATAGCCATACTCCGAATCTTAACGAGATTTGTTTACAGGCTGATATAATTGTAGCTGCATTAGGTAAACCCGAATTTGTAAAAGCTGATATGGTTAAAAATGGTGCAGTGGTAATTGATGTTGGTATTACACGTGTTGAAGACGCTACTGCTAAAAAAGGTTTCAGAATTAAAGGCGATGTAGCATATGCTGAAGTTGCTTCTAAAACCTCGGCAATAACACCTGTACCCGGTGGTGTAGGTTTGATGACGATTGCCGGATTATTGAAAAATACTTTACAAGCTTATCAAAATAATAATGCGTAATACCGAAGTTGAAGTGAATGAATTATTACCTGTAATGGAAAGTTTCTACACTTTACAAGGTGAAGGCTTTCATCAAGGTAGGGCTGCTTACTTTATCCGCTTAGGCGGATGTGATGTTGGCTGTGTTTGGTGCGATGTAAAAGAAAGCTGGAATGCGGATAATCATCCGAAATTTAGTGTTGCCGAAATTGTTGATAAAGCAAAAAAAGAGGTTTCAAGTTTCAAGTTTCAAGTTTCAAGTAATACAAAAAACTTAGTTGTAATTACCGGTGGTGAGCCTTTGTTGCATAATTTAGATAATCTTACCAAATCCTTACAGCAAGCAGGTTTTCAAACTAATATTGAAACATCAGGTTCATCTCCGTTAAGTGGCATTTGGGACTGGATTTGCCTTTCACCCAAAAAATTCAAAGCTCCATTAAAAGAAGTTGTACAAGCAGCTAATGAATTGAAAGTTGTAGTTTTTAATAAGTATGATTTTGAATGGGCGGAAGAATATGCATCACAGGTTTCCGCAGATTGCAAATTGTATTTACAACCTGAATGGGATAAAAGAGAAACAGTTACTCCCTTAATTATTGATTACATAAAAGCTAATCCTAAGTGGGAGTTGAGTTTACAAATTCACAAATACATCAACGTTCCATAATTATTTCTTTTAACATTCACCACCCATAATTTTTGCGAAATTGCCTGCATGAAAAAAATACTTTTCATCATACTCTTTTTTGTTTCGCAGTTTTCAATTGCTCAATCATATAACAGCACTAATGTTAATGCTAAAGCAATAAAATTATATGAGGCTGCATTGGTAAAATTAGAAGATGGCGATACCAAAAATGCTGTTACACTTTTAAAACAATGCATTCAAACAGATGATAATTATGTTGATGCTTTTCTTTCTTTGGCCGGTGCTTACGGTGAATTGAAAGATTATTACAATGCTGCTTTAACCTATGAAATTGCCAAAAAAAAAGATACTGCTTATTTTCAACCTTATTTGTTACCGTACTCTATAAACCTTGCAGGGCTTGGAAAATTTGAAGATGCATTGAATGCCGTTAATCAGTTTTTATCAATTCAAGGGTTAAGTGACAGAAGCTTAAAAGCTGCATCATATAGAAAGCGATGTTATGAATTTGCTATTCAATACAAACAAACGCATTTCAATAATAATTATCAATTCAATCCAATAAACTTAGGTGATAGCGTTAACACGAAAGCATTAGAATATAGTCCAACACTCAGCATCGACGATTCTTTATTAGTATTTACAAGAAGATTTGGTGGCAGAGAAGATTTTTATCAAAGCATTATTCACGATAAAAAAATATCACTGGCAAAAAGAATTGAAGGCGATATTAATAACGAACCGTTTAAAGGTGCATTAACTATTTCATCTGATGGTGAGTTTTTAATTTTTGCAGGCAACTTCCGCAACGGTATGGGCAATTACGATTTATATATATCTTACTCAACTCCGCAAGGTTGGAGCGAACCTGAAAATATGGGTCCGAATGTAAACTCTGAATACTGGGAAAGCTGCCCGTCATTAAGCCCCGATAACAGAGTACTGTACTTCAGCAGCGACAGACCCGGAGGCATTGGTGGCAAAGATTTATACATGTGTGTTAAGCAATCAAACGGAAGATTTGGACCTGCCAAAAACATGGGGCCATTTATCAATTCAATAGGCGATGAAACTTCACCATATATTCATTCTGATAATCAAACATTATATTTTTCTTCCACTGGTTTACCCGGTTATGGCAATGAAGATTTATTTATTTGCAGAAAAGATAGTTTGGGTTTATGGAACAAGCCTGAAAACTTAGGTTATCCTATCAACACTATTGATAATGAAGGCAGCATAGCAGTTTCTTCAGATGGTTCAACTGCTTATTATGCTAGTGACAGAAGCGACACAAGAGGTGGATTAGATTTGTACTCCTGCAATTTAAGAAACGATATTCGTCCGCATAAAACCTTGTATGTTAAAGGAAGAGTTTTTGATGCAAAAACAAATAAAGGTATCCCCTCATCTGTTGAATTGGTTGATAACAGCAACAATAACACATTAATAAAAATTCAAACGGATGAATTGGGTAAATACTTTGTACCCTTGCCCTATGGCGGCGATTATACTTTCACTGTGAACAGAAAAGGATATTTGTTTTATACAGAGTTGTATGAGCTAAGTAAAAAACAGGCAGACAGTACTTACAAACAAGATATTGCTCTGCAACCGATAGAACTTAATTCCAGATTGATTTTCAGGAATATTCAATTCGAAACTAACTCGTCAGAATTAAAACCTGTTAGTTTAATTGAGTTAGATAAACTGTTATTGCTAATGCAGGAAAACCCAACACTATCTATTCAAATTAACGGCCATACCGATAATACAGGCATTGAAGCCACTAATCAAACTTTATCAAATGCACGTGCAAAAGCAGTTGCCAATTATTTATTTAACAAAGGCATTGCTGCAAGCAGATTAAAGTATAAAGGTTTTGGCTCCTCTCAACCCATTGCAGATAATAACATAGAAGAAGGTAAAGCTAAAAACAGAAGAACAGAAATGATTGTTACTGCCCTATAGTTATTATATTTATTGCATTAACAAATTTCTTCATGCAAGCATCTGAAACGTTTTATCAAATTGCATTAACATTAATAAACGGCATCGGTTCTGTTCAGGCTAAACTATTGTTAGAATATTTTGGTAATGCTGAAAATATTTTTAAAGCAAAGAAGAAGGATCTAGCAATAGTTGAAGGCATTGGAGAAGTTAAGGCCAAAGCCATAAAAGAATTCGACAACTTTATAGAAGCAGAAGAAGAAATAAAATTCTGTAACAACCATCATATCAACATCCTTTCCTTCACTAATGAAAACTATCCGCAACGTTTAAAACATTGTTACGATGCACCATCTGTTTTGTATTACAGGGGAAATGCAGATTTGAATAACAGTAAAATTATTGCTGTTATCGGTACAAGAACCAACAGCGATTATGGCAAACAAGTTACAGAAAATTTAATTGAACAATTACAGCAGCATAACGTTACCATCATCAGCGGGCTTGCATTTGGCATAGATGCTATTGCACATAAAGCAGCAGTAAAAAATAATCTTTCTACTGTTGGCGTGCTGGCTCATGGCTTACAAACTATTTATCCAACACAACATAAAAGTTTAGCAAAAGAAATATTGCTGAATGGTGGATTATTAACTGAATTCAACAGAAATACCAAAGCCGATAAACATAATTTTCCCAGAAGAAACAGAATTGTTGCGGGCATGAGCGATGCAACTGTTGTTATTGAAACGGCTGTTAAAGGTGGCAGTATGATTACTGCTGAATTAGCTTATAATTATAACAGAGATGTGTTTGCCGTACCTGCAAAAATCAGTGATACCAAAAGTGGTGGTTGCTTAAAATTAATTCAGCAAAACAAAGCCATTATTTATACTTCACCCGAAGCATTACTTAATGAGTTAGGCTGGCAGCAAAACAATCAATCAAAAAAGAAAATACAGAAAGAATTGTTTATTGACTTAAGTGAAGATGAAAAAATTATCGTTAATCTGTTGAAAGAAAAAGATCAACTACATATTGATGAATTATATCTTAAAAGTAATCTCAGCAGCAGTTCTGTGGCATCAGCAATCTTAAATTTAGAGTTGAGTAATGTTATTGTTGGCTTACCCGGAAAAATTTATAAATTAAATTAATGAAGAAAATATTGATTATAATGTTATTTACAGGCTGCCTTTTTAAGAGCAATAAAAAGAGTTTTAGTGAAGTAATTACTATTGGCAAAGAGTACAATGGCTATTTTATGAATAAAAAAGAGTTTTCAATAAAATTTTTGAATGATAGTTTATTTGTAATTAATTACCCTGACCATCAACTCATATTTGATTATAAAAGAAATAACGACACATTATCATTTTATAACAAATCAGATACACTTATTTTTCAAAACTTAACTGATACTACTTTTAATTTTTTAGCAACTCAAAGAGCAAATGTGAAAGAGTCAATTAATTCTATTTTTCTTTTGAAGTTTAAGAAGTAATACCCTCACTTATTTCTTTTTTTACTAAGTTGTTTCTTAAAAACCGGGTTATTCTTTAATAGTCTTGATTGATGATGAACAGTTAAAATATAGATTAACTTTTCTGACTCTGTTTTATAAATAATTCTATATCTGCCACATAACAGTTGCCTGTAATCAGAGTTTTTTAATTCAGGAACAATTGAACCGATTAATGGGTAAGACTCTAAAATTTTGGCTCTTTCAACAAATGTTTGTACTTGATTTGAAGCAGCTTTAAAAGAATCTCTTCCGATATATTCAGCAATATTTTCAATATCGGCAACAGCTGTTGGCGACCAAATCAGTTCAACCATTTTTTTAATTTTTTCATTGCCTGATTCGTTGTTAATCCTTTTCCTGCTTTAATTTCAAGTTCAGCTTTCTGAATTTTATTAATAACAATCAGCTTATCAACAGCTTCATCAATACTAAACTCATCGGGCATTTCTTTAAAACTTTTTAAAACAGCTTGTTTAGTTAGCATACAGAAAATTTAGTAATTGCAATGTACATTAATTCTCTTTCAACTTGTTTCTTGCAACTTGAAACTTATTCTTTTACCTTTGCACATGGCAACAAGAAAATCTTCCGCAAAAATTTCAACCGAAAGAAACTTCATTGATGGTTTAACATTCGATGATGTATTATTGGTTCCTGCTTTCAGTGAAATACTTCCCAGAGAAGTTGACATTCGTTCTCATCTTACCAAAAACATTGTACTAAACATTCCCATGCTTTCTGCAGCAATGGATACTGTTACAGAAGCAAGTTTGGCAATTGCTTTGGCACGTGAAGGCGGCTTAGGTATTCTGCATAAAAACATGAGTATTGAAAAACAGGCAGAACAGGTTCGTAAAGTAAAAAGAAGTGAAAGCGGTTTAATTGTTGACCCCGTTACATTATCTCCCGATGCAACTATTGCCGATGCATTACGATTAATGCGTGAAAATAAAATAGGCGGTATTCCTATTGTTGATGGCGATAATAAATTAGTTGGCATTTTAACCAACAGAGATTTACGCTTTGAAACAGAAAACACAAAGAAGAAGGTAAGTGAAGTAATGACGAAAGATAAACTTATTACTGCACCCGAAGGAACCGATTTAAAAAAAGCAGAAAAAATTTTGCAGCAATATAAAATTGAAAAACTACCGGTTGTAAACAAACAGGGAAAACTGATTGGCTTAATTACTTACAGAGATACTTTACAATTAAAAAATTATCCTAACGGCGTAAAAGATAATCTCGGCAGATTGTTGGTGGGTGCCGCTTTAGGCATTACTAAAGATTTAATGGACAGAGCTTCCGCATTACAACAGGTTGGTGTAGATGTGGTAACATTAGACAGTGCTCATGGCCATAGTAAAGGTGTTATTGAAGCATTAAAATCGCTCAAAAAAAATTTCAAACAATTACAAATTATTGCAGGCAATGTAGGTACAGCAGCAGGTGCAAAAGCATTGGCAGATGCAGGTGCTGATTGTGTGAAAGTAGGTATTGGTCCGGGTTCTATTTGTACCACAAGAATTGTTGCCGGTGCAGGTGTACCGCAACTAACTGCTGTTATGGAAGCAGCTAACGCATTAAAAAATAAAAACATATCTATTATTGCAGATGGCGGTATCCGTTATACCGGCGATATGGTTAAAGCATTGGCAGCAGGTGCTAATGTGGTTATGATGGGTAGTGTTTTTGCAGGAACAGAAGAAAGCCCCGGCGAAACTATTATTTATGAAGGAAGAAAGTTTAAAGAATATCGTGGTATGGGTAGTATGGGTGCTATGAGCCAAGGCAGCGGCGACAGATATTTTCAGGATGTGGAAGATGGTATTAAGAAATTTGTACCAGAAGGCATTGAAGGCCGTGTAGCTTATAAAGGCAGCTTAAGCGAAATCGTGTATCAATATGTTGGTGGATTAAGAAGCGGTATGGGTTATTGCGGTGCCAAAAATATTGCTGCCTTACAACAAAGTACCTTTGTAAAAATTACAAATGCCGGCATGAAAGAAAGCCATGCACATGATATTGATATTACCAAAGAAGCTCCTAATTATAGCAGGAAGTAACGATAAATTATTTGTAATAAAAGGTGATTAATTTATTTAGTCGCCTTTTGCTTTTCATGGCATCGTCCCTTGCGTCGCACACTTATACTGCAAATCATTTTTCGGCTATTTGTTCCTTCATTGCACAATACTCATCCCAAATTTCTTTTACAATTTTGGCAGCAGGTTTTATTTCATTTATTAAAGCACTTACCTGTCCTATTTCCAACTCTCCTTCTTCCAGATTTCCTTCAAACATTCCTTTCTTAGCCCTGCCTTTCCCTAAAATATTTTTTAGTGTTTCTCCATCGGCTCCTTCAGCTTCAGCAGCAGCAATGCTTTCATAAAATTTATTTTTCAATAATCTCACAGGCACTGTTTTTTTCATCATTAACATGGTATCTCCTTCTTTCGCATTTACAATAGCTTCTTTAAAATTCATATGGCTGGATGCCTCCGGTGTACAAACAAATCGGCTGCCTATTTGTACAGCTTCAGCACCTAATACCATTGCTGCCAGCATTTGCTTACCTGTGGCAATACCACCCGCAGCAATAACAGGTATAGTTACAGCATTACATACCGCAGGAATTAAAACCATTGTTGTTGTTTCTTCTCGTCCGTTATGCCCGCCTGCTTCAAAGCCTTCGGCTACTACTGCATCGCAGCCAGCATTTTGAGCTTTTAAAGCAAATGCACTGCTACTTACCACATGCACTACTTTAATACCTTTTTCTTTTAAAATTGAAGTCCATGTTTTAGGATTTCCTGCACTGGTAAAAACAATCGGCACCTTCTCTTCAATAATAATTTCAATATGCTTTTCTATATTAGGATATAACAAAGGAAGATTTACAGCAAAAGGGTTGTCAGTTGCTTTTTTGCATTGCTGAATATGTTCTCTTAAAACAGCAGGGTACATACTGCCCGCACCGATAATGCCCAAGCCACCTGCATTACTTACGGCACTCGCTAATTTCCAGCCACTTGCCCAAACCATACCTGCCTGAATAATTGGATATTGTATATTAAAGAGTTGAGTGATGCGATTGGAGAACATAATTAGAAAATTTGACAATGTGGCAATTTGAAAATTAATACAATCTCAGTAATTGTTTTAAAATTATCGAATTGTATAATTACTGAATTGTCTATTTATCCAAAATCAATCTCAGTATTATCACCAATATTTAAACTTCTGCTTAAACCTTTAACACTGGCATCACTTCCTATTAAAGAATTATCTAATACCACTTCGTATAAGTTGGTGTAAGAACCGATAATGCTGTCTCTGACGGTTGAAAACTGAATGGTAGTATTAGCACCGATAGAAACGTTTGGACCAATAATGGAGTTTTTTATAACACAGCCTGTACCAATACTTACAGGCGGAATGAGAATAGAATTTTCAGATTTAATTTCTTCGCTTATCTGACCGCCGAATTTTTTCATTAAAATGCCATTGCTTTCCAATAAAGTTTCTTTCTTACCGCAATCAAACCAATTCTTTACTTTAAACGGTTGAAACTTTGCTCCTCTTTTAATCATGCAATCCAACGCATCGGTTAAATTGTATTCACCCTGTGTTTTAATGTTCTGCGTAAATAAATGATGCAAACATTCGAACAAAAAATTGGTTTCTTTTATTTTATATAAACCTACTAAAGCCATGTTGCTTTTGGGTATGGCAGGTTTTTCAACTACCTGTTCAATAAAGCCGTCTTCACTAATGGTTGCAACGCCAAAATTTCGCGGGTCATCTACTTTTTTAATGCCCAACATACTAAAGGGGCTATCAACCACTTCTTTTACATCGTACTCACAAATAGTATCGCCTAAAACAACAAACACTTCATCTGTGCCAACAATATTGCGGGTTAATTCAATGGCATGTCCTGTTCCCTGCCTTTCATTCTGATACACAAAATGTGTGGTTAAATGCGGGTAAGTCTGCCCGACATACTCCTGAATTTTTTCACCTAAATAACCAACAATAAAAACAAATTCATTAATACCGGCTTCATGTAATTGATCCACAATAAAACTTAAGATTGTTTTTCCGGCAATAGGAATCAAAGCCTTAGGCTGTGTATATGTGTGGGGGCGTAGCTTAGCTCCGGCTCCTGCTACAGGGATAATTGCTTTCATTAACGGCTGCTTTTAAATGAAATTAACTTCATTAGCTTCTCGCGGGATTGGATTCTTTTTTGAGGGCGTGAAAATAGTAAAATCCCTGACAAATGCAAATGTTGCCCAAATTGGTAATAAACTGTTGTTTTTTGCTTTACTTGAAGTTTTACTTTTGCCCACATAAAAAACGAGATAATGCAAAGAGATACTTTGGTTTTTGATTTAATTAAACAGGAGTTAGAAAGACAAAGACGTGGTATTGAATTAATTGCTTCAGAGAATTTTACATCATTGCAGGTAATTCAGGCAATGGGTAGTGTACTAACAAATAAATATGCCGAAGGCTACCCGGGCAGAAGATATTATGGTGGTTGCGAAATTGTTGACCAAACAGAACAATTAGCTATAGACAGATTAAAACAAATTTTCAATATTGAATATGCAAATGTGCAGCCACATAGCGGTGCACAGGCCAATGCTTCTTTAATGCTGGCTATTCTGCAACCCGGGGATGCTATCTTAGGCTTGGACTTAAGTATGGGCGGGCATTTAACGCATGGCAGTGCAGTAAATTTCAGTGGTAAATTATATCAACCGCATTTTTATGGAGTGAAGAAAGAAACCGGTTTAATTGATTATGAAATGCTGGAAGAAAAAGCAAGAACTGTAAAACCCAAATTAATTATTTGCGGTGCCAGTGCTTACAGTCGCGATATTGATTATGCAAGAATAAGAGCCGTTGCAGATGAAGTTGGTGCTTTTGTTATGGCAGATATTGCACACCCTGCCGGATTAATTGCCAAAGGTTTATTAAGCTCTCCTTTTAATCATTGCCATTTCGTTACTTCCACCACACATAAAACATTGCGAGGCCCTCGTGGTGGTGTTATTATGATGGCGAAAGATTTTGAAAATCCATTTGGATTGAAAGATGTAAAAGGCAATGTAAGGTTGATGAGCAACTTAATTGATATGGCTGTATTTCCAGGTACACAAGGCGGACCATTAGAACATGTGATTGCTGCAAAAGCTATTGCATTCGGAGAAATATTAACTGATGAGTTTACTGTGTATGCTAAACAGGTACAAAGCAATGCTCAGGCAATGGCTAATGCTTTTATAAATAGAGGGTATAATATTATCAGTGGCGGAACAGATAATCATTTAATGTTAATTGATTTAAGAAATAAAAACATCAGCGGTAAAAAAGCTGAACATGTTTTAGGCGAAGCAGATATTACTGCTAACAAAAACATGGTGCCTTACGATGACAAGAGTGCTTTTGTAACAAGTGGTATTCGTTTTGGTGTGGCTGCCATTACAACAAGAGGCATGAAAGAAAACGATATGGAATTTGTAGTGAATGCTATTGACAAGGCCTTAATGAATGCAGATAATGCAACTACATTGAAAAGTGTAAAAGCAGAGGTAAATGCATTTATGCAACAGTTTGTTTTATATCCTGAAATAGGATAGCACAGTTTAAAAGTTCAAGGTTTAATAGTTTAACATTATGGAACTTTTGAACCTTTAAACATTAAACTATTAACTTTTTTCTTATGATACAACGCATACAAACCATTTGGTTATTATTAGCTTCAGCAGCAGCATTTGCAACATTATATTTTGCTTTCTATTACATTACTGCTCCTGAAGTAAAAACATTTAATGCTAAAGAAAGCATTTTTGTTTTAGTGCTGAATGTGGCTGTAGCTATTTTATCGCTGGTTAATATTTTTCTTTTTGGTAACAGAAAATTGCAATTAAGATTCACAATCGTTGCATTAATAGTAAGTGTGTTAAGTATTGTATTGTGCTTTTTATCAGTAAAATCAAGTATTTCAGGAGGTTTGGCTTTAACGGCTGTTGTTTATTTTATAATTCCTGTTTTATTATTCTTAGCTGCAAGAGGTATTATAAAAGATGAAAAATTAGTGAAGAGTGTTGACAGGTTGAGATAGTTGTTGAACAACGATACAGGATACAGAACGTATCCCGAAACTTCGGGATGCGACGCCTGCCTCCTGGCAGGCAGGCAACTGAAGCTTAATAGCATTACAAAAGCTTGGTACAAAACTAATCTCTGTCAAACTTCTTTTTAATATACTCAATTACTGAAGGGTCTTCCAAGCCTTCCATATCGCTCAATTCTAATTCAATGGCTTTGGTACTCAATAAAATTTCCCAGAAAGATAGTGCCAGTGAAATAGTAAAGCATAACATGCTTATGGCGAATATAACATTGGCTACCGTTAAATGCTCGGTATGAATAAAATACATGGCTATAATACAACCCAGAAAAGTAGCTACACCAAATGCCTGCATGTTTCTTATCATTTTTAAACGATACCGCAGGTTTTTTATTTGCCCGTGAATAATATGTTTCTGTTCGTGGCCATGATATTTATCGTGCAAACTTCTTACTCTGCTGCTTAATGCTAAAAAGCGGTTAGTGTATGCCAACATAATTAAACTGATGGCAGGAAACAGTAGAGCCGGAGTGTTAATGGTTATATCCATTATGGCAAGGTAATAAAAAAGAGATGAATATTAATTCATCTCTTTTAACAATGCAGCACTTATTTCCATTAGGTTGGTTTGATATTTTTCTTTCACATCAGTTTCTAAAATACTTAAAGAAGAATACCGTTTAACTGCTATTAGCTTTTGTTGCGAGAGCTTTATTAAGTCTTCCTTTTTAATACTATAAATATTATCAAACGTGTTGGCTTGATACTTTCCGTAAGCATTTTGCAAGCCGGCAGATTGAACAGCAATGGTATCTTTTTCAGTAATTAATAAAGCTATATCTGTTGCCAAAACAATTCCGGCAGATTTGCTGTTACCGCTTATAGTGATAAAGATTTTATTGTCAATTGAACTTAATGAAACGTACGCAATAGCTGCTTTAAAGCTAAACTCGGGAACTATATTTATTTCTTTAGTAACAATTCTTTTTTCGTGTGTGAAATTATCTGTTTCATTAGTTTTAATTAACTGACCAAATAATATGCATGGCATTAATAAAAATGCGAGTAAAGAATTTTTCATATTATAAAGTTTTTTTTGATTTTATAATTTGAATGAAAATGGCACATTTACTTTTTATTGTAACCCTTCTACCCATATTTAACAATGAATGGCCTTACATATCTATTTTTTTAAATTCATGTTCAATGGAAAATCAATTTTTAAAGCAATATTTCTACCCATATTATAAATACCATGTTCTCTGGGGTCGGATGGATAAGCAGTAAAATATTTCAAACGGCTTAAGTGATCCCAATAAGTAATATCAAAAATATTATTGGCTATCAAATACAAACTGCAAAAGGTTTTACCCGTTTTATTTACAAAACTTCCGCCAACAGATGCATTCATTAATGTATAACCGGGTGTACGTGTTTCGGTTCCGTAAGCAGCATAAATTCTATTTTGATTTGAATAATATTCAACTTGCAGTTTTACAAATCCATGTTTAATATTTTTAATATTCCAATCCAATCTTAACTCACTCATTCCATGAAAAGGCGGAATAAAAGGTAGATATTTTTCAGAGTCTGCAACTGCTTTTCCGGATTGCCCTTTATTAATAGCATTTACCAATGAAAAACTGTTTTCGAAATGAATATTTTTGAAAGGATGCAAATCGATACTTAATTCTCCGCCGTATAAATTAGCACGAGATGACTGAAATTTAAAAGTTGAATTACCCGGTACAATTACAGAATCTTGTCCGTTAACACTTATTAATTTTTGATTATAAATATAATTATTGATGAAATTATTAAACAGGTTCAATTCAATTACTGCATATTTAGTTGAATACACTATACCAATGTCTTCCTGCAAACTGAATTCAGGTTTAAAATCAGGATTACCGATTTGATAAATATTTGTTCCGGGATGAACACCGTTGGCAGAAATTTCTGAAATGTTCGGAGCCCTGAAACCCCTGCTGATATTAGCTTTCAGCGACAATTTATCTGAAAAATTATAGGTTGCCCCGATACTGCCTGAAAAACCGGAAAAAGTATGGCTGTAGTTTTGAAAAGGATTATCTGCACCAACAGTATCTGCCCCATAAACAGGCATATCAAAACCAGAAACAGCATTTGGTTTGGTGTATAATGCATAGTTATGAAATGAGCGATTATCGAATCGAATACCGCCGGCAATATCTAATTTATCAAAAGTTTTTTTTGCAGTAATAAACGGGCCAATATCAAATTGATGATAATCGGGAATAATAAACTCTGTTCCACCGGTAACATTATTAGTTTGATACATACCATTTATACCGGCAGTTATGTTCCATTGGTCTATATCATTTAAAGAATATTTTATATCGTAATTGTAAGAATTGAGTTGCAAATACAAGCCCGGAACATTTTGATAAGGCTTTTCAGGATGACTGAATTCTCTTCGTACACTTTTTTGAAAACCTAAATTTACTAACAGTCTTGAGCCGTTATTAAAAATAAAGTTATTGGCAGAAAAAACCCTGTAATGCTGTACATGTTGATGCACTGTTTCAATTCTGTAACTGTTTAAATCGGCATCGTTAACAATCTGTCTTACTGTATCCACTTCAGTAATTCGTCTGGTAAATTTCCATGTAGCACTATCTCTGCTTCCATCAGGAATTTCCTGCAAATCATCAAATAAAACAAAATCAATATGCGAGTAACCCCATTTTCTGTGTAACCCGATTGAAGCATTAGCATCTGTTTCATTAAATGCTGTTCCAAAAACTCTGCCGTCAACTTTATTTTGATAATTGGTTGCCTGTTTATGAGAAACTCTTGCCAACCATTCAAAACCGTTTTTGGTAGCACTCATAAAAGCAGAACCACCAATCATTTTATTATTACTTTGATAATCGAGTGTAATGTTATTTAACATTTTTCCTTCGGGTGCAAACTGCGTTGGAATTAAATTTACTACACCAGCTAATGCATCTGAGCCGTAACTTAAGCTGGCAGGGCCTTTTATTACTTCCACTCTGTTAATATTATATTGGTCCATTTCAATACCATGTTCATCGCCCCATTGCTGGCCTTCTTGTCTTATACCATCATATAAAGTAAGAATACGGTTATAACCCAAACCCCGAATAAATGGTTTTGAAACGTTAGGGCCGGTTGTAACTGCACGAACACCGGGTACTTTTGCAATGGCATCAATAGCATTAGTACTGATATTGGTAACAAGATAGTCGTGATTAATAGAAATAATAGGAACAGGATTTCGTTTTATTTGTGTTGCTTTTGATGTTCCTGTTACCACTACTTCATTTACTTCGGTAACTGATTGCTGCAAAGAAAAATTCTGTGTTTCGTTTAAATTTTTCAGAACAATAGTTTGAGTTATAGTTTTATAACCTTCATATTTTATTTCAATTAAAAAAGTACCTGTCGGTAAATTCGTAATAATAAATTTACCGGTTGAATCTGTTACTACCCCAAGCTTTAAATCCGGTATATATATACTTGCACCTTGCAACGGTGTATTAGTTTTTTCATCTTTCACTGTGCCCGATAAAATAATTTTTACTGGTAAATTTTTTGCGTGAACCGATGTATAAGCAATAATAAATAATACGAAAACTGATATAGTTTTTTTCATAAAAGGTTTTTTGAAAAGATGTCAACCATTACTTGAATGATTGATGAATAAACGAACAATGGCAGGCAATTATCTTTTCAACATGCAGGCGGACCGCGAAGTGCAGCTATCGTATGAAGAGATGAGAAGAATACTTTCTTTAAAAAACTGTTTAGTTGTGTATAAACGAAGGGAGTATAAAAAACTGTTGATGTAAATGAATTTTCAAAAGGAGATTCAATAACATAATTATCGCAATCGCATTTTATGCCTGCTGCATGAAAATGAGCAGCACCAGATTTTTCTTTACAATTAACATTAAAATCTTTATGCGTAGCAACAGCATCATGCAAAAAACTTTTAGGAGTAGTACCTAAAAAAAACACTGCCAGTAAAAACAGAGCAGCCATTTTTTGTATAAAAGTCTTTATATTCAAAATTGTAACCGTGTTGCAAAATACAGTAATTAATTTTAATTACGCAACTATTTATTGAACTTTCAACATAGCTTGAACCTGCTGTAAAGCCATATTCTGCAACCGCACATAGTAAACACCTGAAGCTAATCTGGAGCCATCAAAGTTTATATAATAACTACCTGCTGTATAATCTTTATCGGTAAGGTTAGTAACTACTCTGCCCGATGAATCTAATATTTGAATTAAAGTATGCCCTCCGTTAGTAATAAAATTAATAATTGTAGTTGATGTAAAAGGATTAGGATAATTATAGATGAGTTTTGTTCCACTTAAGTTTGGTATAGACTTATTACAACCAATACCATTGGTAATAGGCAACTGTTGAAAATTTTTCAACAGTATCTGTTGCAAATCTTCATCTTTAACACATAACCAAGATGATAATAAAGAAGCATATATACTCCTGAAATCATATTGATAAGGTAAATTATCATTTACACTTACCGATGATGCAATGGCAGGAGTATCTCCTAATACACCGCTTAAAACATTTTTACCAAATACAAACATAGGTGCTGCTGCTCCGTGGTCTGTTCCACCGCTTGCATTACTTTTAATTCTTCTTCCGAATTCAGAAAAAGTCATTCCTATAACCCTGTCATCTATTTTTAAAAATTTCAAATCATCCTGAAAAGCCTTAATTGCATCGCTTACATTTTTTAATAAGTTAGCATGTGTTCCAATGGTTGTATCTGTTGAAGAAGTCTGGTTTGCATGAGTATCAAAACTACCGTAATTAACCATATAGATTCTCGTTCTCAAACCTCCTTTTATTAATCGTGCTACAATTTTAAGTTGGTCTGCTAAAGCATTAGATGATGGGTACTGAACCTGTTGAGTAACACTTGTAGCAGCATTTTTTACTACTGTTGCATATTGCTGTGTTTGTTGAGAAATGGTTCTTATAAATGCCAGTTCTTTACCGGCAGGTGTATTAGATACGGGGTCTTGCGTACCGTTTATAAGGTTATAAAAATTAGTGGGGTTACTTATACTCATACCCATACTAACTGCCGGGCCTTGCAGTGTTAAAGAAGTAACAGATCCTATTTGAATGGCAAGAGGATCTGCCATAGTGCTGTTTGGATAGCCATTAGGGAAGTTAGGATATTCATAGTTTAAATATCTACCCGCCCAACCTGAATTAACAACCTGAGTACTATCTGAGGCACTCATCCAAATATCAGTTGCCCTGAAGTGTGAAAAGCTGGGTTGAGGGTAACCTACACTTTGTATAATTTTAAGCATACCATCATTATACAAACTCTGTAAACCCGTCATAGAAGGATTTAATCCGATTTTATGAGTTCCAGTTAGTGATAAAACTTTTTCTTGAGGGATATAAATATTTGGTCTCGCGTTTACATAATTATCAAAGTATTCTAAAGGAATTACAGTGTTAATACCATCGTTACCACCACTTAATTGTATTAATACCAATACATGGTCTGTATCTGTAACGGGGTTTAATAGTGAGTTCATTAAAGAAGAATTAAGCCCGAAAGCTTTTAGAGCAAACCCGTTAATTAATGACGGAAGTATTACTCCGACCGGTAACGAACTTTTTATAAAATCTCTTCTTTTCATATTAGCTCAATTGATATTCCGGTAAATCCATCAAATACTTTATTAAATCTCTTGCCCTGTTTTTTACTGTTGCCGCATTAGCTGTATCAGTTGGGGTTGAAATAAATTTATTCCATGCATCAGACCAGTAAGCATCATTTGTTTGTCCGCCTAATAAAATGTCGGTCTTTATTTGTGCCTTAGAAGCAGCAGAAATATCTACAGCTAATAAATATTTACAGGCATCTGATATTAGCGTATTAGGGTTTGCGGGGTTAGAAAGTAATTTAAAATACTCGGTAGCATCTATTATTAATTTTTTACCGTTAAAGGTGTAACCGCTAACAATCATAATATCTGTAAATTGATTCCGTTTAGGCAGTGTATCACTGTTTATCCATATTTCATAAAACTGCGGAGCTTGATAATAAGCCTTCCAACCACTTACATCAGGCGGGTCGCCAATATCTTGTTGCATAGCTGTAAGCCATGAAATGTAATAATTGTAATAACCGTAATTAGTAATATAATCTGTTAATGGTTGAAACGGCAGATTCAATTCCCGGCTCATACCTATTACTAAATCAACGGGGCTTTTAATAATACAACCTCTGTTGAGTGTATCAAAAAAATGCTGGCTTTGTAAGAGTGTTGAAAGAACAGGTTTTATTTCATAATTATTGGTTCGTAATATATTAGCCAAAGGTGTAATAATATTGTTTTCAATAGTATCGTCAATGTCGTAGTAAACAAACCATCTGTAAATTCTCCGGCATATATATTTAGCTACTTCATCGGTTGAAAAAATCATGGTAAGTAAAGCATCAATTTCTGTATCTCCCGCTGTAGCACCTGTTCTTCCTGTAATAAGCGTATTATTATAAAATGAAGAAAATTGTTTGTTAGTACTATCGTGCCTTGAACTAGTAAATAAAGAGCTAATAGTGGTAGCGTTATTTTGCCAGCCTGTTAATACCTTGGCAGCAGCTTTAACATCGGCTTCGGTATATAAAGAATTGGGGCCTTTACCACAGCAAAAAAGTTCCTGTAATTCTCTACCGTAATTTTCATCAGGGGCTGTAGCTGTATTATACTGACCATTTAAAAATACCAACATTGCAGGGTCTATCGTTACTGCTTTGGTTAAAGTTTTAAAGTTACCCAATGCATTTGCCCTAAGCATTGAATGATGTTTATATACAAATTGCGAGTTACCGATATCTGCGGTTGCTGTTGCAAAATGGTTATGCCAAAACAAAGTTATTTTTTCTCTAATACTTCTGTCTTGATTAATCATAACTTCAACCCACCATTTTTTAAAAGAGGCTCTTCGTAAACTATTTATACCGCCATCGTTATTGGGATCGTTCACCCAGGTTTGCCCCAGATTAATATTATTATCCGGCGTTGTAACAGTAGTGGGTACCGTATAATCTTTTAAAGGTGGAGCCGGCAAAGGTGCTACCGGATTCAGTAGTTCGTTAACTACCTGTGTAAGGTTCTTTCCTAAAAAATAAACTATATCCTGCTTTTTAGCTCCAAACATGGTTCTCCTGAGCAAATGAATAATTTCATTTTCTGAAAAAACACCACTGTAAGGAGTTAAACCCGAAGTGGGCGGAGCTGCTGTATGGAATTCCATGCAATCTTAATTGGCGGTTACGATATGAAAAGTACTGAAAGTTTTTAGTACTTAAAATTAATAATTTACTTAAAGCAGCATTTTGTTCTAATTTATGCCTATATTTAGGGATATAAATTATCCCCCATGACGGAACAGGCGATTATTGCGGGTTGCTTACAAAACGATATACTGGCACAAAGGCAATTGTATAGTAGTTACAGCCCTAAGATGCTTTCTGTTTGTTATCGTTTCGCTGCAAGTCGTGAAGATGCTGAAGACATGTTGCAGGAAGGTTTTATAAAAGTGTTTACACAAATTCACACTTTCAGAAATCAGGGTGCATTTGAAGGTTGGATAAGAAGAATTATAGTACACACTTGCATTAACTTTCTTAAGAAACATAAAAAGTTTAATGAACATGTTGACTTAGAAAATGCCCAGCATGTTTCAGCAAGAGAAGAATCGATAATGTCTATTCTTCAGGGAAGACAGGTAACAGAATGTATAAGGTTATTACCGATTGGTTATAAAACTGTTTTAAATCTTTATGCCATTGAAGGTTATAGCCATAAAGAGATTGGAGAAATATTAGAGATTGGAGAAAGTACCAGCAGAAGCAAATACACAAGAGCAAAAGCTATGTTGGAAAACATATTGATTAAGAAACAAATTATTGAAAATCCAAACAAGGGTATCGCAGGCCTTGCAACTATATAAACTAACTGGTAATACGGTTGAAATGTTTTTATGAGAACCGAAAACACAAACGAAGAATTTGAGCAGTGGCTGCAAAGCGAAACTGAAAACCAAAAGATGTATCCGTCTGAAATGGTGTGGGAAAACATACGCACCGAAGTTCACGGAAACAGATCATGGCCTGCATTAACCATTCTTTCTCTTTTAATTATTGTAAGTTTAACTTTATTCACTTTCTTTAATTATCCGCCTGAAACAATTTTATCAAAGGTCAATCCTGTTCAGTTAGATAAAAATCCAAATACTACTTCTGCTAAAACAGTTACTATTAATTCAACAACAGAAGAATTTACTCAACAAATAAATCCTTACAGATATACTCAAGAAACAATTCAGGCTGTTAATGCTAATTTAGTAACTCAAGACTTAATTGCAGATGTTACTTTACCAACATTAGATAAAATAAATTTAGAGAACAACTATCAGTTGATAAACATTGCAGCCTTAAGCTTAAAAAAACAAAACGCTTTTTCAAGCAGTTTAATTAATGCTGAAACTAATAATGGTTATGTGAATTCAGTAACAGATAATACAACCAATACATCAGAGGCAGTTGTAAGCACTAACAAAGCAGAAGAAAAAACTGCTTTACCTGAAATAAAAGAAAGTATTGCCGATGAGAACAGCAATAACAGTGCAGATGATTATATAAAAACTTTCGGAACGCCTTTAAAGACTAAGAAGGCCAAAATAAACAGATTCAGTTGGCAATTATATACAACGCCTTCGATTAGCTATAGAAGGTTAGAAGATGATTTTCCTGCTTTCTACACCGGTAACAGCACCAATGTTGACGGAGCCGTAAAACACAAGCCTGCATTAGGTTTTGAATTAGGCATGGGTGTTTCTTATAACATCACTAAAAACTTCAGTATTAAAACAGGTTTACAGTTTAATATAAGGCAATATTATATTGATGCAAATAAAAGCTGGGGATTGGCAACTTTTGCGTTTGTTCAGAATAATCATTTAGATTCTGTAAGTTTTCTTTCAACTTTCAGCAACGTAAATACTGCTACTACTTCAGTATATGGCTCAACTAAATTAGATAATAAATTATATCAGGTATCTATACCGCTTGGATTTGAATGGAACTTCTTAACCATTAAAAAATTCGGGGCAAGCATAGGAGCAAGTATTCAACCGACATTTACACTGAATAAAAGTTTATATGTCATATCGAACGATTATAAATACTATGCCGATGGTGAATCTTTCTTCAGAAAATGGAATTATAACACCAGTAGCGAGTTATTATTCAGTTATCAATTAAATCATGTAAAACTGTTTTTCGGTCCGCAAATACGCTATCAACATTTGCCAACTTATAACGATGTGTACTCTATTAAAGAACATCGTTTAGATTATGGTATTAAGTTAGGCATCAGCAAATCTTTCTGATAAATTTTACTACACACTTTTTACATGCCAATAAATAATTTTGCAGCATGAAGCAGTTAGTATTTTTTACAGTTCTAATTCTAAGCATTACAAGTTGCAACAATCATAACAACAATTCTTTACTGCAAACCAATTCAGATACAACAGCTTTTTTTCCTGTAAATGATTATCTGAGTAATGATATTGAGGATGTTAAGAAAACACCTTACTTAATTACTAAAAAAATTTATGAAAATAAGGTGCTGAAAGATTCATCTGTTATTAATGCTGAAGAGTTTATAAAGCTATCTGATGCTTTTATATCAAAAGATATTACTAAGCCACAATACCATGCTTTATATAAACCTTCTTTATTTAATGATTTATCAACAAAAAGCATCACGTTTACTTACGATGCTTTAAGAGATACTTTACCCATAAAAAGTATCAGTATTTTATTAGATGATGAGAGTAACAAGCTAAAACAAATCTTCATAACTTCTGTTTTAGATACATTCGATGCACAAACAGTTGAAAAATTAATTTGGAATGCAGGAAAAAGTTTCAGTATTCATCGTTCAATAACAAAACCAAATTCACCTGAAAAAATTGAAAGTATCTTTATAAGTTGGAATGACAAATAATGAATTTCAAAAAATAGCACCAACACTTCCTTTACAGCCGGGTATTTACAAATACTTTAGTGCAGATGATGAATTATTGTATGTAGGTAAAGCTAAAAGTTTACGCAAACGTGTAAGTTCTTATTTCAGCAAAACATTTACTTCTTACAAAACACACGAACTTGTTCAACGCATTCATCGCATAGAATTTACTATTGTAGACTCTGAACAGGATGCATTTTTATTAGAAAATTCTTTAATAAAACAGTTTCAGCCATTATTCAACATTAATTTAAAAGATGATAAAAGTTATCCTTTCATCGTTATAAAAAAAGAACCATTCCCCAGAATATTTTTAACAAGAAGAAAAATAAAAGACGGCTCTGAATATCTTGGTCCGTTTACATCTGCAGGTAAAGTACGAGAGTTGATTAGCTTCATCAAACAATTTATTCCTTTAAGAACCTGTAAGTTAAACCTTACAGAAAATAATATTGCCAAGGGAAAATTTAAAGTTTGCCTCGAATATCATTTAGGTAATTGTAAAGGCCCCTGCGAAGGTTTACAAACATTGAATGATTATAATGAAAGCCTGCAAAGAGTTAGAGAAATTTTAAAAGGAAATGTATCTGGTGTTATTCTTCAATACAAAAAAGAAATGCAGCAACATGTTGCCAACCTTGCTTTTGAAAAAGCTGAAGTTGTAAAGAAGAAATTAGAGTATTTAGAAAATTACCAGGCACGTTCAGTTATTGTTAGCAAACACGTAAGTAATGTAGATGTATTTTCTATTTTGAAGGATGGAGATGCTGCGTATGTAAACTATTTAATGGTACAAAACGGCACTATTGTACAAACACATACGGTTCAATTAGAAACACATTTAGAAGAAACAGAATCAGAGGTTTTAAGTTTTGCAATCGGTAATTTGAGAGAAACATTCAATAGTTTGGCTAACGAAATCATTATTCCGTTTGAAATTGAATATGCAGAAAAGGA
>SAIW01000004.1 GCA_004028795.1 Chitinophagaceae bacterium | reverse complement strand
TGAGCAGGCACATGGCTGCGGCGTTGCCAAACATTGGTTATATGATGTACGTCTTCTTCTGTTGGCAATTCACCAATTAACATTAAATAAAACAATCCTTCGGGTAAAGGCTCGCTACCGCCTTCTGCTTTCGGTAATTTTTCCTGTAATTCAGGAATGGAATAACCTCTGAAACGAATACCTTCCTGGGCATCTAATAAACTTGTTTCTGTAACCAAACCTGTTATACCACGCATTCCCTGATATGCCTGAGCCAAAGTAACTTCTCCGATTTTTTTTCCGCCATGCTCTTTCAATAATTCTTTAATCTCTGCACTGGCAATATCTGCTTTGGCTTTAAAACTGTCTTTAATAATACCCATGATTCTTAATTTATAAAGTAGTTGTTTTTGTAACCGGCTTATTTGCTGCTATTAAGCTTCAGTTGCGTCGCACCTGCCTACCGGCAGGCAGGCTCTTGTACTTATGTACACTTCTCAACAATCATTTTTGCAACGAGGCTAAGGTAAAGCAACAAGTATATTAAAGCCAAATGAAATAATGGTAACGTTTGCTAAAAGCAGAAAATTACTTGGATTAGAATAATTAACAAGTATTCCTTTTTTGTGGCAAAAATAAATTTTAGTACCCAGCCTTGTTAGATACTATACTGAAATAATATAAACAAAATTCAAATGAATTACTTTACGTTATTATTTTTATAGTATAAATCTTAGACTTTAAACTTATAAAAATGAATTTAAAAGAGCGATTTGAAATTTTAAAATTAAACTTTCCAAAGCTTGTATTAAATGTTAGAGGTATTAATAATAACAATAGATACCAAGTATATAACCTTCATAATTTCCGTGACGCTTTTTACGCAGTAAGAGACTTAGATATCTTTACAAAAACCACGAAAGAACTTGAAGAAGGTTCGAGAATTTTCACTACAGCTGGTGAGGGGCTTGTAATAGACGAAAATGAACTGGAGTTTGTTAATTCACGTTTAAATTCATTAAAGTCTGATATTGCTTTAATTGAAAAGTTTTTTGGTAACGACATAGAAGTAACAGAGGACATGTTGGAAATAAAACTTCCAGAAGATACTAATAGTTTTGATGAATTATCAAAAGTTGCTAATAAATTAAAACTATCCATAGAGCAAGCTGTTTACAGCATGCAAATTGAGGGCGGCATGGTTAAGATTGTTAGTGCAGAACCTGGCTCAATATGGCTTATTATAAAGCTTGGAGCTGCATTATCTTTTATTGGGAAGCTTCTTGATAAGGCTGTTTTTATCGGAAATGAAATACAAAAATTTAAAGCTAATGAGACATATCTTAAACATATAGGGGCAAACGAAGAATATATTAAGTCCATACAAGATCTTGCTCAAACTCATCTTAAAACAATTTCTGAAGCTCAAGCAAAAGCTTTATTAGAAGGTGAAATGAAAGCCAATGACCCTGTTTTAATTCAAACTTTAGAATTAGCGTTAAATTCAATTACAGAGTTACAATCAAAAGGTGCAAAGTTTCTACCTGTTTCTAAAGACCCTAATATAACTCAATTTTTTCCAAAAGAAACTGACGCAAAACTTCCTTTCAATCCATCTAAACAAATACATCAATAGTTTGGTAACTAGAACAAGTTTACTTGGGTGCTTTGCGATATAAATAAATAACAACAAACACAAACACAAAGTTCGGAATCCACACTGCTACCGCAGGGGGTAAATTTCCTTTAGTTGAAAAAATAGTAGAAAATTTATCTGCCAGAATAAAAACTGCAGCAATAATAAAACCTAATGCTAAATGCACACCACTACCTCCCCGTACTTTTCTTCCGGCTATAACTGCACCAATGATGGTTAGTAAAGCAACTGTTACAGGTGTTGCATCTCTTCTACCCTGTTCAACCTTTAATTCACTTAAACCTTCGCTGCCACGCAGTTCTTCTAACTTAATAAACTTAGCTAATTCCGGAGATGATAATTTATCTTTTGTGTATTTATCTTTCTTTATTTCCGATGGTGTAAAATTTAAATTATAACGTTGTTCGGCAATTTCCTTGGTCTCCTCTCCCATAGCATTCAGTTTGCGGATAATAATATTTTGCAGTTGCCATTTTTTCTTAGCTGTATCCCATCTTATTATTTCTGCCCGGGTGTTTTCAACAACCTTATTATTCTTAATGGTATTCATAAAAACAGGGCCACCGCTTTTACTTGTTGTGTCATAATTATAAACACCTGTGTAAGTAAAGGAATCTGTTTTTACATAGAAATCGCTGCCACTACCAAACCTGCTTTTAATTAAGTTTTCATAAGATGAATTAGGGTCGAAATATTTTGCTTCAAAAGCTCCGCGTATTTTATTGGCATTAGGCACTACATAATGATTTGCAAACCATAATAATGTTGCTAAAAAAATTCCGCCAACATAATAAGGCCTTAACCAACGGTTGAAGGATGTTCCGCTGGCCAATATGGCTATCACTTCTGTTCTGCCCGCCATTTTTGAAGTAAAGAATATAACTGCTATAAAAACAAATAAAGGAAATAGTAATGCAATAATATGTGGTACAAAACCAAAATAATATTGTGTAATAATTGCTTTTAAAGAAAGATGAGACTTTACAAAATCGTCTGCCTTTTCACTTACATCTATAACAATGGCTACAACAGTAAATAAGAAGATAGCGAAAAAAAAAGTGGTTAAAAATTTTTTAAGAATATACCAATCTAACTTCTTCATTCGTTATAAATATCTGCAAAGATAACTGTATGGCTTTATGAAATTTAGTGAAGGAATTGTTGTAATGTAATGGATGACATAAAAACAGAAAGTACAAGTGAGTGACACAACAAGTGATGACATGAAAAACAAAAGTTGGTAACAAAAAATCAGCTCTAAAAAAATACATCCATAGAAATGGATGTACAAATACCGGACTTCATAGGTAACAGATTAGTAAGTAATGTGAAACTATAAAGAAGCATTTAATTAAATTGTTTTTAATTGTGTTAGTGAATAAATAAAAAATAAACTTTTCAGTTATCCACAATTAAGTAGGTTATTATTAAATGAGATACATTATTAAAGTCTTTGCTTTAATACGGTTATCATTTCATTTTTAAAACTATTGAAACTGCCTTGCAGTATGTGTTTGCGGGCTTCTTTAACTAACCACAAATAGAATGATAAATTATGTATGCTTGCAATTTGTAAGGCTAATATTTCATTAGCAACAAACAAATGCCGTAAGTATGCTTTGCTGTAATAGTTACTTGTTGTGCATTCAAACCCATCATCAATAACAGAAAAATCTGTTGCCCATTTTTTATTACGAATATTTATAATGCCTTTTGTGGTAAACAACATACCGTTTCTTCCATTGCGTGTTGGCATCACACAATCAAACATATCAATACCCAAAGAAATATTTTCTAATATGTTCCAGGGGGTACCAACGCCCATTAAGTAACGTGGTTTGTTTAAAGGAAGATGCTCGCAACATAAAGCAGCAAACTCGTACATTTCTTCTTCAGGCTCGCCAACACTTAAGCCACCGATAGCATTACCCACTGCATTTTTACTTGCCACAAATTGGCACGAATTGACACGAAGGTCTTTATATGTTGCACCTTGAACAATAGGAAATAAGTTTTGTGAATAGCCATATTTATCTGGTGTTTCGGCAATTCTTGTAAAACATCTGTCGAGCCAGCGATGTGTTAACTCCATACTCTTTTGGGCATATCTGTATTCGCTCGGGTAAGGCGGACATTCATCAAAAGCCATGATAATATCTGCACCGATACTTCTTTCAATATCCATTACTTTTTCGGGAGTGAATAAATGTTTGCTGCCATCAATATGGCTTTGAAACAATACACCTTCTTCTGTAATTTTTCTGTTGGCTGCTAAAGAAAAAACCTGATAGCCACCGCTATCGGTTAATGTGGGTCTATTCCATCCGTTGAATTTATGTAAACCACCCGCAGCTTCTAATACATCTGTACCTGGGCGTAAGTATAAATGATAAGTATTACCTAAAATAATCTGAGCATTTACTTCTTCTTTTAATTGTTGTTGTGTTACCGCTTTTACACTGCCAACCGTACCAACGGGCATAAATATGGGTGTTTCAATTACACCGTGGTCTGTTGTAATTGTTCCTGCTCTTGCTTTACTATTATTATCGGTAGCAATTAATTCAAAACTTAATTGTGGCATAGCTGCAAAAATAATCAGCTGTTGCTTTGTTTGCTTTTATAATAGTTGATTGAATAAACTATGCTAAACAATTTCTTTTCCACATACTAACAGCAAACCTTTTAAAACCCTTTGCTGCCTTTACTTTTGCCAATATGATGATACCACCGATTATATGGGAAATTGTTTTTATTGCTTTTTGTGTTGTGATAGCCATTCAGGTTTTTTATTACCTTTTTTTCTTTAGCAGGCTGGCAGCTTATCAAGTTCCGTTGAAGCAACAAAATCAGGAGCAGCCCGTAAGTATAATTATTTGTGCAAGAGATGAAGCAGATAATATTGTAAAAAATTTACCAGGTGTTTTAGTACAGGATTATAAAACAACACATGAAATTATTTTAGTGAATGATAATTCTGTTGACGAAAGCAAGTATATAATTGATGAATTTAAGAAAAGCTTTAAAAACCTTAACCATATTGAATTAACACAGGAAGCAAAAATGATTCCGGGTAAAAAATTCCCTTTATCTATGGGAATTAAAAGTGCTAAGTATGAAACATTATTGTTAACTGATGCTGATTGTGTTCCTGCAAGTGAATTATGGATTCAAAAAATGCAGGATGGCTACGATGCAGGTACAGAAATAGTTTTAGGCTATGGTGCTTATCATAAAAAAAGCGGTTTGTTAAACAAACTCATTCGCTTTGAAACATTTCATACGGCGTTGCAATATTTATCTTATGCTTTAGCTGGTTTGCCATATATGGGCATTGGCAGAAACTTAAGTTACAAGCGGGAAGTGTTTATTAAAAACAAAGGCTTCTCTTCAATTAATCATGTCCCGAGTGGAGATGATGATTTATTTATTAATCAGGTAGCAACCAAACAAAATACTTCAATTGTTATTGATGCAGATGCACATACTTTAAGCGAACCAAAACAAAGCTGGAAAGCCTGGATGCAGCAAAAATTCAGGCATTATACCACATCAAAATACTATAAGGGCAAACACAAATTTTTATTGGGTTTATATTCATGCAGTTTCTTTTTTATATATCCGTTACTGGCAGTAAGTATTATTTTTTATTGTTGGTGGTTAGCATTAGCGGTATTTGGTTTACGCCTTTTAATACAAGCCATTATTTGGTTTTTTAGTATGAAGAAATTAAATGAAAAAGACTTATGGCCCTGGTTTTTATTCTTGGATATATGGATGTTTATTTATTACCTCATCTTTGTTCCTGCTTTATGGAAAAAGCCACAAAAAGGTTGGAGTTAATTAATTATGCATTCAATGGAAATTATTCTAAAATACTTCTCAGATTTTACTGAACAACAAATACAACAGTTTACAGCATTAGAAAATTTGTATAAAGAATGGAACGAAAAAATAAATGTTGTATCCCGAAAAGATATTGATAGTATTTATTTACATCATGTTCTTCACTCATTAACTATTGCTGCTATTGCAGATTTTCAACCAAATGCAAATGTGATTGATATTGGCTGCGGTGGCGGTTTCCCCGGAATTCCTTTGGCAATATTTTTTCCACAAGTGCAATTTCATTTGGTTGACAGTATTGCCAAAAAATTAAAAGTTGTTGAAGCTGTTTGTGAAGGTGCCGGCATTAAAAATATTACCACACAACATACAAGAGCCGAAGAAATTAAAAACAGAAAGTTTGATTTTGCAGTTAGCCGTGCTGTTGCACCTTTAAAAGAATTGTGGCAATGGAGCAAACCTTTAATTAAGGTTACACAAAATCAAAATATTGCCAATGGCTTAATTTGTTTAAAAGGTGGCGACTTACACAACGAAATTTCTGAAAGCAGCACAAGGCCTAAAATGATGAAGGTGTACGATATCTTTCCCGAAGAATATTTTAAAGAAAAGTATGTTTTGCATGTAAGCAAGCAGGGCAATTAAATTTTACCATATTGTTTGTAATAAGCAATTAATAAACTAATCACATCATCATAACTGTTAATTCCTTTTTGCTGATTGTTTGCCTGCAGATACATTCCATATAAATTCATCACTTTTCCCGAAACTCTGTTTCTTTCCTTCAGAAAAAAACGATTAATGTTTCTCAAATCCATTTTCACCAAGCTATCTAATTTATAATTGTTATCAGGCAAAACATTTCTCATCATTAATTCAATTCTGGCGTATCGATATAAGTCCAAATAAACAGAGTATTTAAAATAATTATCTGTTGAATTAGCTGCTGCCAGATAACCTGCAAAGTTTGCTTCGGTTTCGCTTGCATAACCTAATTGATGAGCCATTTCATGACTGACAGTGTAAGGAATTAATATTCTCGGAACATCGTCTCTTAATTGTGCTTCTCCTGAAAAAGGATTGTAATATCCTGTAAAACCGAAATACGGTGCAAAAGCAGTATACAGGCTTCTTTTAACAGACTTTACTTTATAATGCAGAAAAGGAAAAGTTGATGCTATGCCTTTATAATTAGTTACAGCCTCTTGATAAATATCTTTTATAGCCGGTTGTGGCAATAATGAGTCTTTACTTAATGCCAACCTGCTTTTATTTGTTTTATCAATTAACAAATTGGTTATGTTGCACAAATCTTCTGTTGAATAATTTTCAACTTTTAAATGCAATTGAGCAGTAATACCGCTTCTGTAATAATTCAATCCCCAAAGCAAATAAAAAGTAATGTAAACCCATAAAAGCCTTCTTATAAATTGCAGTAATTTCAATACTGAATATTTCCATTGAGCTTCTTTTTTAATCAATTTTATTACAAACTTTATTGCTGTAAAAGCACAACCGGCTAAAACAATAAAGTAAAGAATATCACCGATACTGAAAGGAATAAAACCGGTAATAGTTCTTAAAGTGGTTACCATATAAACATACAAGCCGGTACTGTAATATTTTTCAATGACTGACGGAAAGAATTTTAAAAGCTGAATAAACAAAATCAGCGACAGCGGAATAAGCCATTTTAATAGCTTTTTTACTAATATTCCCGTTTTTTGTTGTTCCATCTGTGTAAATAAAGTATAAAATGGCATAAAAATCAAGTTTCCTTTTGCCTTTTCGCCTCATTACCCTACCTTTGCCCACCCTAAAAAACAGAGCATGGGTAACCGGAGAGCGTTTGAAATAGCATTTGTAGGATTAAAACCTGGTTTACATGTGTTTGAATACAGGGTTGATGATAAGTTCTTTGCTGATTACGGCGAGCAGGATTTTACCAATTGCATTGCAAACATAAAACTGAGTTTAGATAAAAAAAACGGTTTTATGCAATTGCATTTTGATGTGGATGGAAATGTTGAAGTAACCTGCGACCGTTGCGGAAATACATTACAAAAGCAATTGTGGGATGAATTCAACATTATTGTAAAAATGGTGGATGACCCGGAATTGATGAACGAGCAGGAAGCAGACCCGGATGTTTATTACATCGGAAGAAACGAAAGCCATTTGCAGGTAGCCGATTGGATGTATGAATTTGTAAACCTTAGCATACCAATGCAGAATGTTTGCGGAGAAGATGCTGAAGGAAAATCGCTTTGTAACGAAGAAGTAATAAAGAAACTGGAGCAGATGGAAAGCAACGTAAACAAAGAAGTAAATCCGCTATGGAAGGAATTGGAAAAGCTGAAAGGGTTTGATAAAAGCGAAGAAAAAGAAAACTGATTTTAATTTTTTACAGTATAAATTTTGAGTTATGCCTAATCCGAAACGCAGACATTCTCAGCAACGCAGTGCTAAAAGAAGAACACACTATAAAGCTGAAGAAGTTACTTTAAGTAAAGACACTACAACAGGTGAAACACATGTTCGTCATCGTGCACATGTAAGTGAAGGTAAATTGTATTATAAAGGAAAATTAGTAGCTGAAAAAGCTCCTTTAAAAGCATAAGTAGTTATAGGATATGAATGATGAGTTATAAATTTTCAAATTAAAACTCATAACTCATAAATTATCACTTATAACTTACTAACTTGCCGTACATGAATATTGGACTTGACATGATGGGTGGCGACTTTGCACCGCTTGAAGCAGTAAAAGGTTTGCAACTTTATTTAAGCCAACATACAGGTACGGCAACTGTATTTTGTATAGGTGATGAAGAAAAACTGAAACCCTTATTCGAAGAACATCAGTTACAAAATTCCTTTCGAATAGTTCATGCACCCGAAGTAATCGGTTATCATGAACATCCTACCAAAGCGTTGAAAGAAAAACAACGCAGTTCTATTGCCATTGGTTTTCATTTATTAGCCACAGGAAAAATTGATGCATTCATTAGTGCGGGCAATACAGGTGCCATGTTGGTTGGTGCTATGTTCAGCATTAAAGCTATTGAAGGTGTATTAAGACCAACCATTGCAACTATTCTACCCAAATTAAATGGTGGCGAGGGTTTATTGTTAGATGTGGGTTTAAATGCTGACTGCAAGCCTGAACAGTTAAATCAATTTGCAGTATTAGGCAGTTTATATGCCCAACATATTTTAAATATTCAAAACCCTAAAGTAGGTTTATTGAATGTTGGTGAAGAAGAAGGCAAAGGCAATATACTGGCACAGGCAACTTATCCGCTATTAAAAGAAAATAATCAGATTAATTTCTCAGGTAATGTTGAAGGAAGAGATTTCTTTAACGATAAAACTGACGTTATTGTTTGCGATGGTTTTACAGGAAATATTGTTTTAAAAATGGCTGAGAGTTTCTTTGATATTGCACACAAACGCCAACTGCATAAAGATGCTTATATAAGCCGTTTTCATTACGAAAATTATGGCGGCACTCCCGTTTTAGGCGTTGCAAAGCCTGTGATTATCGGTCATGGTATAAGCAATGCTGTTGCTTTTAAGAACATTCTGTTACTTGCAGAAAAAATGATTGAAACAGATGTTTGCGGAAAGATTAAAGAGAGTTTTCCAAGTGCATAATTTCAATGCAAGAACATATTTATAAATTTAACTCTAAGAAAGTATTTAACCAATCCTTTTTAATTGCTTTTTTTAACATCAGTTTTATTATTGTTTTAATATACTGTATTAAAAAAGTTCATCTTTCAGGCCCCTTTTTAATCTTACTGCCAATTACAGTATTAGGAACAATCTGTATTCCCGGTATATTTTTATTCTTCAATTATTTAAAGTTCTCGTTGCATAAGAACTTTATTCTATCAGATAAATTTGTACAACTTGTAGATACTAAAACTTTAAAGGAAATTAAATTCCTCAAAAAAGATATTCAACAAATTGAGCTTCACATAAATTACTCTTCAAGCAAACTTCCTTGGTTCAACTATGAATATTTTTCTATTATTAGCAACGATAATGAAAAGATAATTGTTACTTCATTCTTAATGGATATTAGTGAACTTTGGCTTGATGGTTTATCAAAAGGAATTGATTCGAGCAAATTAATTAAATGTGATGAAGCATTTCCATTTATTAAGAATTAAATAAACTCGATAACTCTGCTGAATAACCATAAGAACGTACAAGTGTGCGACGCAACTACAGCTTAATACTTGCACGAAAGTTTGTTACATAATTTCCCTTTATAATAATACTACTAACGTCTGTTAGCAATTGTAAAAACTTACATTTGCAGTATCAAAATAACAGAATGAACATCAAGAATAACGTTCTCGAAACGATTGGAAATACGCCTTTAATTAAGCTGAATAAAATAACCAAAGATTTTCCCTGCACTGTTTTGGCAAAGGTTGATTATTTCAACCCCGGTAATTCTATTAAAGACCGTATGGCTTTAAAAATGGTGGAAGTGGCAGAAGCAGAAGGCAAATTAAAACCTGGTGGAACCATTATTGAGGGTACCAGTGGCAACACAGGTATGGGTTTGGCTTTGGCTGCATGTATTAAAGGTTATAAATGTGTATTTGTAACAACTGATAAACAGAGTAAAGAAAAAGCAGATATTTTAAAAGCAGTTGGTGCAGAAGTTATTGTTTGCCCTACCAATGTGCTGCCTGAAGACCCGATGAGTTATTATAGTGTTGCAAAAAGATTGGCTCAGGAAATTCCTAACAGTTATCATATGAATCAATATGATAATCTGGCCAACAGATTGGCTCATTATGAAACTACGGGCCCTGAAATCTGGGAGCAGACAGATGGTAAAATAACACACTTAGTTTGTACAGCCGGAACAGGCGGAACTATTACAGGCACTGCCATGTATTTAAAAGAAAAAAATCCCGATATACAAATCTGGGCTATTGATGTGTATGGTTCTTTACTTACCCATTATTTTAAAACGGGTGAGATTGATATGAGTTATGTGCACCCTTATATAAGTGAAGGTTTTGGTGAGGACTTTGTGCCGAAGAATTATGATATGAGTGTAATTGATCATTTTGAACAGGTAACAGATAAAGATGGTGCGGTAATGGCAAGAAGAATTGCCAAAGAAGAAGGCTTGTTTTGCGGATACAGTGCGGGCAGTTGTTTGCAGGGATTGATGCAATTGAGAGATGGTTTGAAAAAAGATGATTTAGTGGTTTGTATTTTTCACGACCATGGCAGTCGTTATGTGGGTAAAATATATAACGACCAATGGATGATGGAACGTGGCTTTTTAGATGTAAAAACATTTAAAGATATTGTTAGCGGAAGAATCGGTAAAAAGTTAATTACAGTTGAACCGACACAAACTGTTGCTGAAGCAGTTGAGTTAATGAAGAAATACGATATTGAACAGATACCGGTAATAAAAGACAATGTTTTATTAGGTTCTGTAAGTGAAGGTGGTTTATTTCAAAAAGTATTTAATAATCCTGAAATAAAAAATGCAACGCTTGAAACCGTTATGGAGCCTGCATTCCCTGTGGTTGACTTTACTACACCGGTTGAAAAATTAAGCAGTTTAATTACCAAAGAAAACGGTGCTGTGTTAGCTAAAGATGAGAAAGGTGATTATCAGATTGTAACCAAGTATGATGTAATACAGAGCTTAACGAAATAAGATAATTATAAGTTATGAATGATGAGTGATGAGTTTCGCAATTAATAATTCATAACTCATCATTCCTCATTACTCAATCAGCTTTATTCCTGTTTGTGTAAACTCAATTTTTCTTTGTTTGAATAAGTTGCCTGTAGTCATTTTAAATGTTTTCTTACTCATACCGAAAAAAGCGTAAATATCTTCCGGTGCAGACTTATCGTTGTAAGGTAAGTAGCCGTTATTCTCAGTTAATAATCTCAGTATTTTATCTGTTTCTCCTTCTACTTTAGCATAACCTTTTTTGCCTGCCACCACATCAATTTTATTATCGGGTCTTATGGTTTTTATAAAGCCTTTCAATTTATCACCGGGTTGTAAATCTTCAAACACTTCATTAAAATAAAGTATACCTGTATGCAAGCCATTAATAATAACCACATAGCCAATATCACTTCTTCTGTAAACTGTCAAATCAACTTCATCATTTTCTTTTACGGTTAATTCATCGTTGTTTAAAGTATTATCAATCTTTTCAGTAGCAGCAATTCTGCCGGTTTGTTTATCAATAAAAATTTTTACCAAATAATATCCGCCAACACGCATTCCTGTTAGTTGTTGAGACTTTGGTACAAACAAATCTTTCATTAATCCCCAATCTAAAAAAGCCCCCTGATGTGTTGCAGCAACAGCTTTCAATTTTACTATATCGCCAACAACACCAAAGGGTTCCTGTGTAGTTGCAATTAAACGGTTATCAGAGTCGTGATATACAAACACTTTCAACTCATCTCCTGCTTTCACATTCCTAGGCACAAAACGTTTAGGCAATAAAATACCGTCTTTGCCATCTTCCATGTAAACACCGATTGCAGTTGTTCTGCTTACTTTCAAAAAATTATATGCTCCAACTTTTACCATACTATTATTATACTTTATCAAATGTAGTTTAGTTACAAGTTTTGTAAGGATTATTTTGCAGAAGTGATTTTATCGTTTGCTCGCAGAAAACGCTGATAACGCAAAAACATTTCTGAGATTTCTATACATTCAACGGGCAATAAATTTAATTTTATACGGAAAGCTAATCATGCCCATTTATACTGACCAATTAAACAGAGCCATTTTACTGGAAACAATTCCCAAAAGAATTATTTCACTCGTTCCATCGCAAACAGAATTGTTATTTGATTTGGGATTGAATGCGGAAGTTATCGGTATTACTAAATTCTGCATACATCCTAAAGAATGGTTTCAAACAAAAACAAGAATCGGCGGAACAAAGAATATTAATATTGAAAAAATAAAGCAACTAAAACCGGATTTAATAATTGCCAATAAAGAAGAAAATGTAAAAGAGCAAATTGAGGCATTGCAAGCATTTTGCTCTGTTTGGATTAGTGATGTAAATAATTTGAATGATGCTTTACAAATGATTGAAAGTATTGGAACTATAACAGGCAAAAAGCATAACGCAAAATGCATAACGCAAAGAATAATAAATAGCTTCTCTCAACTTACTACTCACCATTCACCAATTACCTGCTGCTATCTCATCTGGCGTGAACCATATATGACTGTTGGCGGTGACACTTTCATTAATGATATGCTGGAAAGATGTGGATTCATCAATGTTTTCAAACAGTCGCAGCGTTATCCCATCATTTCAATCGAAGCTATTCAACAACAGGAATGCGATTTAATTTTGCTTTCATCAGAACCATATCCTTTCAAACAACAACATATTGAGGAGATAAAATCCAAAATTAAAAATTCGAGAACGCAAGTATTATTAGTTGATGGTGAAATGTTCAGTTGGTATGGCAGCAGGCTAATTCAATCAACTCAATATTTTCATCAATTAATGCAAACCATTGCGATGAATAAGTAAAAGCAACTTTTAAACATACATTGTATATTCGCTCCACATTTTAATTAAAAATATTTGCAATGAAGAAATATCAACCCGGCGTATTATTCGGCGAAGAATTAAAAGCATTATATAACGATGCAAAAGAAAACGGCTTTGCTTTGCCGGCAGTTAATACTATTGGTACTAACACCATTAATGCGGTTTTAGAAACAGCTGCAAAAGTTAATTCACCTGTTATTATTCAGTTCTCCAATGGCGGTGCTCAATTCATTGCAGGTAAAGGAATGCCGAATGATAATTTGCAAGGCAATATTTTAGGTGGTATTTCAGGTGCATTGCATATTCATAATGTAGCCAAAGCTTATGGTGTGCCTGTTGTATTGCATACAGACCATGCTGCAAAAAAATGGTTGCCATGGGTTAGTGGTTTAATTGATGCAGGTGAAAAATTTTATAAAGAAAAAGGTCAGCCTTTATTCAGCTCTCATATGTTGGATTTATCTGAAGAACCTATTGAAGAAAATATTCATACATCGGTTGAATTTTATAAAAGAATGGCTCCTTTAGGAATGAGTATTGAAATTGAGTTAGGTGTTACAGGCGGTGAAGAAGATGGTGTTGATAACAGTGATGTAGAGAATTCAAAATTATATACACAACCGGAAGATGTTGCTTATTCCTACAAAGAATTAAGCAAGGTGGGCGATATGTTTACTGTTGCAGCAGCATTCGGTAATGTACATGGTGTTTATAAACCAGGTAATGTTGAATTACGCCCTGAAATTTTAAATAACAGTCAGGTATATATTCAGAAAGAATTAGGCACAGGGCCCAAACCTGTTTACTTTGTATTTCACGGTGGCAGTGGCTCTCCGCAACATCAAATTCGTGAGGCAATTGGTTACGGTGCTATTAAAATGAATATTGATACAGATTTGCAATGGGCTTTCTGGGAAGGCATTTTGAACAACTATAAAAAATACGAAGGGTATTTACAAGGGCAATTAGGTAACCCTGAAGGAGAAGACAAACCAAATAAAAAACATTACGACCCGCGTGTTTGGTTACGTAAAGGCGAAGAAAGTTTTATTAAACGTTTAGAAGTAGCTTTTGAAGATTTGAATTGTGTAAACAGGAACGCATAACATATTTTATTATTAAAATTAAAGGCAAGAGTTTTTCTTGCCTTTTTTATTAGTATTTTATTGCAAAAGGTGAATTAATGAAAAGAAATTATTTGAGTTATTTTGTAATACCAACAATAGTTATTATGGCATCATTTGTTGCGTCGCACTCTTATACTGCATATTTTCATAGAAGCAACATTTTTAAGAATTAAAATAATCTCTGCGAAACAAAGCGTTCTTTATGCCTTTGCGGTAAATAAGCAACTTGCTTTATTTTTTCGTTAATTTGCCGTTCCCAATTGAAAATTCTTTATGAAAAAAGAACAAGCTGAAGATTTAGAATTAAACTTAACAGGCGAAGAGGAAACCACGAACCAGGAAGATGCTGCCCGCCGCAGTTGGTTTAAGCGTAAGAAAAAAGGGATTTTAACATCCACTGCCGATAAAAAAGAAACCCCCGAAGGTTTATGGAATAAATGCCCGCAATGCAATTTTATTTCAACCACCAACGATTTAAAAGAGAATTTATACGTTTGCCCGAAATGTAATTACCATCACCGCATCGGCAGCGACGAATACTTTGAATACATTTTCGATAATAACGAGTATACACCACTTTTTGATAATATTCAAAGCAAAGACTTCTTAAACTTTACCGACTTAAAGCCTTACCAAAAAAGATTGGATGATATTCATTCTAAAACTGATTTGAAAGACAGTATGCGTGTTGCTGTTGGTAATGTAAACGGAGAAGGTTTGGTTGTTGCCTGTATGGATTTTGAATTTATCGGCGGAAGTTTAGGAAGTGTAATGGGCGAAAAATTCAGTCGTGCAGTTGATTATTGTATTCAACATCAATTACCTTATTTAGTTATCAGTAAGAGTGGTGGTGCAAGAATGATGGAGAGTGCTTTCAGCTTAATGCAGTTAGCCAAAACAAGCGGTAAACTTTCTCAATTAAGCGATGCTAAACTTCCTTATATCTCATTATTAACAGACCCTACATTTGGCGGTATCTCTGCCAGCTTTGGTATGTTGGGCGATTTGAATATTGCAGAGCCGGGAGCATTAATAGGTTTTGCAGGCCCGCGTGTTATTAAAGAAACCATTAAAAAAGATTTACCCGAAGGCTTTCAACGCAGTGAATTTTTATTAGAACACGGTTTCTTAGATTTTATTGTTGACAGAAAACAACTGAAAGAAAAACTGCATCAATTAATTGTTCTCTTCAAGTCTTAATTTTTATTACACGGATTTTTGCGAATTGCACGAATTAAAATGTGCTTTAAAACAATTCGTGTAATTCGTTTTAATTTGTGTCATGGCTTCAAAAGAAATGAACAACAGGCAGGCTTATTTTAATTACTACATAGAAGATAAATATGTTGCAGGCATTGTTTTACTGGGAACGGAAGTTAAAAGTATTCGTGAGGGTAAAGTAAGTTTTAATGATGCTTTCTGTTTATTTGATAATGGTGAATTATGGGTTAGGGGGTTATTTATTGCTGAGTATAAATTAGGTACTATTAATAATCATATTGCAGTGCACGACCGGAAATTATTATTGAATAAACGTGAATTGAAAAAATTACAAGCTGCTTTAAAAGAAAAAGGTTTAACTATTGTGCCTTTGCGGGTTTTTATTAATGAAAAGAATTTAGTGAAGATTGAAATTGGTGTAGCGAAAGGGAAGAAAACGCATGATAAAAGAGAAACGATAAAAAAACGCGATACTGAACGAGAGATTAAACAGTATGTGAAATGATGGATAACACACTAATTGTTTCGAATTACACGCATTTTAACAACGGGCAAATTCATCTTCATCTAATTCGTGCAATTCGATTCAATTCGTGTAATAAAAAATCAATCATATCTCCGCTTCTTTTCAGGCTTGTATTCCATTTGTTCTAATAATGCTTCTGCAGTTGGGTTTTTTGTTATGGCTTTAGCAGCTTCCATAGTAACAACTAATAAAGCAATAGAGCCGATTAGTTCACTCCATGTTATCCAATAACCCCAAAAACTATACACAGCGGCTTTTTCAGGGTTGGCCATTTCATAAATAACCTGTACCTGTTTGCCCTCGGGTAAGTTTCTTAACACATATCTGGCATCTACAGCATATTGTTTTTTGCCAATGCTGAAAACTGCTTTGGGAATATTGTTTTGCGTACTGTCTTTCATCCAGTGAATGGTGGCATCTGTAATTTCTCCATCAAAATAATCAGGCTGTCGGGAGAACAAAATATAAGTTGCCAATACAACCAGAAATAAAACGGCTATTGATTTGTACATGAATTAATTAACACTGTTATGAATATTCAACTTATGCAATTCTAAAATAGTAGTGGTTCCTGTCTCGCTTTCTCTGTACATAGGAACAAATTTTCTGTTGAACAAAATTTCATTGTAAGTATAAGATGTTCTTTGCTGTACATAATTAGAAAACACATCATCAAAACCACGCAACATTACATATAATTCTACATCGGCGGTTTTCATATCATCTTCTGTAAAACCATAAAACGGACTGCTCTCATTAATAGGATGAACAACCGTCCAACTCATCGGCATACTTTCCACTTTATTTCTTTCAAGGTCTAATGCAAAATATTTGTAAGAAGCAGCTTCTCCATCCAATACTTTCATACCAACGTTTACACGTATTTCCAGATCTGTTAAAGCATGCATGTCTTTAAAAGCAGCAAACCTGAACATTAAAGCGGTTGCATCTTTAAACGGACTGATTAGTGCATGTTCACTGAAGATTAAATAACTTCTGGGCATTGAAAACCTACCGTAAATTAAACCGGTTGCAATAGCTAAAGATGATAAACCCGCCAACGATTCTATACCTGAAAGAATATTAGCCAAATCGCTTACAGGGTTTACTCTGCCATAACCAACAGTGGTAAATGTTTCTGTACTGAAATAATATAATTCTTTAAACAGTTGCCAATTGTTATTGGCTTTTATTCCCTGAAAACCTGTTACACCAATAATGTAATAAACACAAGTAAATGCTAAGTTTATTAACACAAAAAATAATAATATGACTGTAATAAATTTCCAGCGTTTTAAATGCAGCATATCATGGAATAAACTAATACGTTTCCAGAAGGGCATACCTTCTTTTACTAAATTATAGCTGCCGTCTTTATTAATAAATCTTCCTGCCAATGATTCTGTTGCATTGGTGCTGAAACCTGTATCGTTATTCTGTTTCCAGAAATTTTTTGATTTTTTGATTGACATAAGCAGTTGGTTTATGTTAGCGTCATTTCGAAGATCCCCGAATAAGTCGGGGCGGCCTGTGCTTGAGAAATCTTTTGAAAATTTATTGAGATTTCTCGTTGGGCGGGAACCCAATCTCGAAATGACGTTGACTATTTTTAGCTGCCATAAAAATATGCAGTATAAGTGTGCGACGCAAGGAACGATGCCATGAAAAACTTAAGCTTGTTTCATAATTTCACTCTTGCTTAAAAAAATATCTGCCCTTGAGCAGATATTGAATTTGATAGGTTATGTTTTTATTTAATTAGATAAACTTCTGAAATCTACCGGTACCAATTTACTTACACCGGGCTCCTGCATGGTTACACCGTAAATAACGTCAACTGCACCCATTGTTTGTTTGTTGTGTGTTACAATGATGAACTGAGAATTATCACTGAACTTTTTAATCATTTGTGTGAACTTACCAACGTTGGCATCATCTAACGGTGCATCTACCTCATCTAAAATACAGAACGGTGCAGGTTTAATTAAATAAATAGCAAATAATAACGCAGTTGCTGTTAATGTTTTTTCTCCACCGCTTAACTGTGTAATAGAGGAAGGGCGTTTGCCTTTAGGTTTGGCGATGATGTCAATGCCGGTCTCAGCAAGGTTTTCAGGGTTTTCTAATACCATATCGGCCGTATCCTCTTCTGTAAACAATGCTTTGAAAACTTTCTGGAAATTATCTCTTACCTGATTGAAAGTATCTAAGAATTGTTGATTGGCGGTTGCTTCTACTTCCTGAATGGTTTGCAATAAACTTTCTTTGGCAGTAACCAAATCGTTCTTTTGTTCTAAGATAAATTCATAGCGTTTTTTCATTTCCATGAAAGCCTCTATGGCAGTGGGGTTTACTTCACCCATATTTTCCAAACGCTTCTTCATTCTGTCAACACTTGTCTGCAAGTCTTCAACAGTTTCTTCAGTTTGTCTTGTTTGGCCAATAATATCGTCTAACTCAATTCTAAACTCAACACTTAATCTTTCTTTCATTCCTGCTAACTGCAATTTCAACTCATTCAGTTTATCTTTTATCTCACCAACCAAATGCTCTAACATTTCTTTGCTCTTTACTTTCAAACGAAGCATACTTTCTTTTTCCTGCATTTCGTTGCGAAGGTTATGATAAGCCTGGTCTGCTTCATTCAATTTCAATTCTTCTGCTTCTTTATTACGCAATAAATCAATTAAAGCTTCTTCCGTTTCTTTTAATGTTGCTGCACACAATGCAGCTTCTGCAACAGTTGGTGCATATTGTTCTTCGCTGTTGTTGATTTGAATCAGTAAATCGCTGTATTGTTTTTCTTTAAAGCTTAATTCCTGTTGCAAACCATCAATCTTACTTTGTTGTTTAGTTAATTGAATGTTTGCTTCGTTGTATTGAGCATTAGCGTTGGAGTATGCTAATTCTGCTTGTTGATAGTCTTGTTCAGCCAACTGCATCTGCTCTTTTGTTTGCTGCAATGCTTCGTTTAATTTATTGAATATATCACGGGTTTCTGCAATGGCATCATGCTCATCCTGTAAACGAATATCAATATCATTCAATCTGTTGGCAGCTTGCTCCTGTGCAGCATGCAGATTTTCAATTTTATTTTTCGTTGCAAAAACCTGATTGGTTAATTGATTGATTTCATTTTCAGTTTGCTTAATGGCATGCTCTTTTAATTGCTCGTTATAACCGATTACTTCGTTGTGTTTGCTTTGAATATTTGCTTTCAATTCATTCACAACAATTTCCTGTGCTGCAATTTCTTCCTGTAATTTTTCTAAGTTTTTAGCACGACCGATTTTCTTTCCTTCAAACAAACCAACACTGCCGCCTGTTAAAGTGTATTTGCCTTTAACATACTTGCCTGTTTTCTCTAAAACAATGGCCCCGTTTGAGTTTTCAATGGCTTCATCATTTTCTGCAATGAATACATTGGCTAATAAGTACTCAGCTAATTTTTTGTATTGGTCATCTACTTCAATAACATCTAATGCAGGAATGGTATTAGCCGGTTGATGATAATTGTTTTCGGTTTCGCTTAGTTTATCTAATATAAAAAAATTGGCCTTACCTTTTTTGTTATGGTCTAATAAATGAACTGCCTGTAAACCTTCCTGCAAAGTGTTTACAACATAATAGTTTAAATAAGGTTCTAATACATTTTCAACCGCAGCACGGTATGCCTCTTTTACATAAATAATGTCTGATAAAATTTTGGCAGCATTATTCCATTCAGTGTTATTGTGTAAAAACTTAACACTTTCAGGATAACCTTCCATACTGTCAATCAAACTTTTCAATAAGTCGTGTTCATTACGCTTAGCATCTAACTTTCTGTTTTCTTCTGCTAACCTATTACGTAAAACTTCTAATTGTTGCTGCGTTTCTAAAATCTGTTCTTTTGTTTTTTCGTGATGTTCCTGCAATTGCTGTAAATCAATTCTTTTAGTTTCCAGCAATTCCTCCTTTTCACTCAATTCATTTTCTAATTGAAATAGCTGAGCAGCTCTGTTATTCTTTTCTTCGTTTAATTGCAGTTGTGCCCTTTGTAAATTCTGAATGGAAGTATCTGCAACGGCTACTTTCTTTTCTGCATCAAATTGATTGCGTTGAATTTGTTGGTATTGATTTCTCAGTACATCCGTTGCACTTCTCTTTTCATCAAACACCAAACGCTTTTCATCAACCAATTTTCTTTTATCTTCTAATTGTGCCGTTAATGTTTGATGATTGGTTTTTTCTTCTTCAACCTGTTGTTTATTAAAGTTGATAGAATTTTCTATACCAATTAACTGTTGTTTAGCGTTAGAAATAAAATTAATTAATGAAGTTTCTTTTTCCTTTAAATGCTCTAAACGTTGTGCAGTTAAATTCTTTTCATTTTCTTTTAAGCGAAGCTTTTGCAACTTATCATTAAACTCATGCTGCATGCTTTGCAAGGCTCTCTCCTTTTCAATAAAAGCCACTTTTTCTGCTTCAACATTCGCTTCTTCAATAGCAATCTCTGCTTCTAACTGAATTTTTTTATTGGTTTCAGTTTCCTGTTGCTCCGTTAAGTTTTGATAAGTAAGATTGAAGCCTTCTAAAGCAGCTTTTGCCAACTCAATAGAAACTTCTTTGTATTCCTTTTTTATTTCGTAATACTTCTCAGCTTTCTTAGCCTGATTTTCTAAAGTTTTTAATTGGTTGTTTATCTCAAACAATAAGTCTTCAATACGTGCCAAATCCTGCTCTGTAGCATCTAATTTATTCTTGGCTTCTTTTTTTCTGGTTTTATAAATGGTAATACCGGCAGCCTGTTCTAACATTCTACGGCGACTGTTATCCTTATCCTTAATAATATCATCCACCATTCCCAACTCTATAATAGCATAACTGTCGTTGCTTACACCGGTATCTAAGAACAGATTATGAATGTCTTTTAAACGGCATTGCACATCATTCAAACGGTATTCACTATCGCCGTTCTTAAAGAACCTGCGGGTAACGGTAACAGTTGTAAACTCTGTCGGTAATAAGTTTCTGGTATTTTCAAAAGTAAGGCTTACTTCTGCCAACCCGCTCGGGCTGCGGGTTTTAGAGCCATTGAATACCAATGCTTCTAAATTTTCACTACGCAGGGCAGATATTTTTTGTTCACCAATAACCCAACGGATACTATCAATAATATTACTCTTACCGCAACCATTCGGACCGATAATACCTGTAATGCCTTCATCAAAACTTACTACGGTTTTATCGGCAAAACTTTTAAAGCCTTTTATTTCTAAAGATTTCAATCGCATACTAACCCATTTAAGTACCTGCGAACATAATAGTTTTAAAGGGTGAAAGAAAATGCAACAATATAGTTGTGCATAAGTAGTGAGGAAAAATGGAAGAAATTGAAAATAGAAAAATGAAAATGGGTAAAATTATTCTCAGCATCGCTTTGTGCAAGAACCGTTATTTTGAAAAAAAATCATTTAAATTTGATACATGAAAACGGTTACGCTCAATATACCTGATACATTAAACATGAATAACAACGAAGTAGCTATGCTTGTTGCTTCACAGCTTTATGAACAAGGTAAATTATCATTAGGACAAGCAGCAGAAGTTGCAGGGCTTACAAAAAGAACATTTGCTGAACTATTAGGCAAGCATAACGTTTCAATCTTTAATTATCCTGCTACTGATTTATCAAGAGATGTTGTCAATGCATAAAACAATTATTTCAGATACGAGTTGTTTTATTGTATTAACAAGTATTAACGAGCTTGAATTATTACAAAAAGTTTACGGAGAAATTACAACCACTATTGAAGTTGCTGTTGAATTTGGAGAACTATTACCCGATTGGGTGATAGTTGAAAAAGTAACGGATAGTTATAATTTACAGCTTCTGGAAATGCAGGTTGATAAAGGAGAAGCAAGTGCATTAGCTTTAGCCCTTGAAACACCAAATAGTACAATTATATTGGATGATTACAAAGCAAGAAAAGTTGCAGAAAAATTGAATTTACATTATACAGGAACTATTGGTGTAATTATTAAGGCTAAACTAAAAGGTATTATCCCATCAATAAAGCCGTTTCTTGATAAAATCAAACAAACAGATTTCAGATTGTCAGACGAGATTGAAAAGCAAGCTTTAATTGAAGCAAGTGAGCAATAATTGCTGTAAACCATTTAAGTCAATCCCCTTTAAACAATTCACCATTTCAGCAGTTATACAAACATGTTTAAAGGAAATAAATCTTACCTTCCTCAAAAGCTTTGTGCAGTTTGCGGCAAGCCATTTACATGGCGTAAAAAATGGGAGAAAAACTGGAACGACATAAAATATTGTAGCGATAAATGCCGAAAGCAAAAACAACACACTAATGGCATTAATTGAATTTTCTGACAAAGGTTTATACTGCCCTATCGGTAATTTTTTTATTGACCCATGGAAGCCTGTTGATAATGCCGTCATCACCCATGCACATAGCGACCATGCCCGTTGGGGAAGCAAAAATTATTTATGTCACACACAAACCAAACCACTGCTGCAACTGCGTTTGGGCAATAATAATTATCAAACAGTTGATTGGAATGAATCGGTATATATTAATCAGGTAAAGGTTTCTTTGCATCCTGCGGGGCATATTATCGGCTCCTCACAGATAAGAGTGGAATACAATGGTGAAGTATGGGTAGTAAGCGGTGATTATAAATTAGAAAATGATGGCATTAGTGGCGAATTTGAACCAGTTAAATGCCATACATTCATTACAGAATCTACTTTCGGTTTACCGATATACAAATGGAAACCACAGCAGGAGATTTTTCAGCAAATACAACAATGGATACTCAATAACCAATCACAAAACAAATGTTCTGTTTTAATTGCTTACAGTTTAGGCAAAGCACAAAGAGTATTGCAGGCTGTTACAAAAGTGACTGACAATATTTGGGTACATGGTGCTATTTATAATACTTATGAAACATTGATAAATGCAGGTTGGCAATTGCCTTTATTGAAAAGAGTTACGCCTGAAACAACCAAAGAAGCATTGCATAATGCCGTAGTGATTGCACCACCAAGTGCCGATGGTACACCCTGGATGAAAAAGTTTTACACTTACAGTGTGGGTGTTTGCAGTGGTTGGATGCAGGTGAGAGGTAACGCCAGAAGAAGAAATGTGGATGCCGGTTTTGTATTAAGCGACCATGCAGATTGGAACGGTTTATTACAGGCTGTAAAAGCAACCGAAGCCAATAAAGTATTTGTTACACATGGCTTCCAGTCTGCATTTGCAAGGCATTTGAATGAGCATGGTATTGAAGCAGCAGAAGTAAAAACTGCTTTTGGTGATGAAGAGGATGTGCAGGAGAATAATTCCGGTAGTACCAATGAATAAAACTAAATTATGATGCGTCATTTCGGGATTGCTCAATGGGAAATCGCTTATTATAACGATGAGATTTCTCAGGCACAGCCCGCCCCGACTTATTCGGGGAACCTTCGAAATGACGATTAATAAAAAATTGTCCGTCATTTCGAGATTGGGTTCCTGCCCAAGGAGAAATCTCATTTTATATAACAGGAATTTTTCGGCACAACCCGTCCCGACTTATCCAAGGAACCTCGAAATGACAGTTGTTGATTACAAAATGAACATGAATGAAAGCCTTTGCTAACCTTATCAATCAATTAAACAGTTCCACCAAAACCAGCGATAAGCTAAAAGCCTTATCAGATTATTTTGCTGTGGCAACTGATAAAGATAAAGTATGGGTGATTGCTTTATTCAGTGGCAGAAGACCCAAAAGAGCTGTTACTGCAACACAATTAAAAACATGGTGCATGGAATCCATCAACATGCAGCCCTGGCTATTTGAAGAATGTTATAACACCGTTGGCGACCTTGCCGAAACCATTGCGTTATTGTTATCCAATCAACATAACTCATCTCAAAACTTTCCTTTACATCATTATATTGAAACACTCATCAGCATAGAAAAAGAAAGCGAAGCAGTTAAAAAAAATTATATCCTTCAAAGCTGGCAGCAATTAACACAGGATGAAATTTTTGTTTTCAATAAACTCATCACCGGCGGTTTCAGAATTGGTGTATCGCAAAAATTAATGGTAAATGCATTGGCTAAAACAACACAGCTTTCTTCATCTGTTATTACACACAGAATAAGCGGTCAATGGAATGCTGCCAACACATCATTCCATCATTTGTTAAGTGAAGAAGCCAACAGCATTGATGCTTCCAAGCCCTATCCTTTTTATTTAGCATATGCATTAGATGGAGCATTAAAAGATTTGGGCAATGAAAATGAATGGCAGGCAGAATGGAAATGGGATGGCATTCGCGGACAAATTATAAAAAGAAGCAATGAATTATTTGTTTGGAGCAGAGGCGAAGAATTAATGACAGATAAATTTCCCGAATATCAAATATTCAGTAATCTGTTACACAACGGAACGGTATTAGACGGCGAAATTATTTGCTTACAACTCAATACAGGCAATACTTTCAAACCACTACCCTTTGCTTTACTACAAACCAGAATCGGCAGAAAAAATATCAGTAAAAAAGAATTGAGTAATAGTCCAGTTGGGTTTATTGCCTATGATGTATTGGAATATGACGGAGAAGATATACGTAACAAACCGTTGACTGAAAGAAGGTATTTATTAGAGCAGATTATTCAGGCTGTTCATCATCCTTCCTTACAATTGTCTCCGCTTATTCATTTTAATAACTGGCATGAATTAGCACAGCAACAACAAAATGCAAGAGCTTTTGATGCAGAAGGTATCATGTTAAAAAGAAAAAATTCTGTTTACCAGGTAGGCAGAAAAACAGGCGATTGGTGGAAATGGAAAGTAGCCCCTTTAACCATTGATGCCGTAATGATTTATGCACAAAAAGGCCATGGCAGAAGAAGTAATTTATATACTGATTATACGTTTGCCGTAAAAGACGGCGATAAATTAGTACCCTTTACCAAAGCCTACTCCGGCTTAACCGATAAAGAGTTTGCACAGGTAGATGCGTTTGTAAAAAAGAATGCCTTAGAAAAATTCGGGCCGGTAAGAACGGTAAAACCAGAATTGGTTTTTGAAATAGCTTTTGAAGGCATTGCTGCGAGTAACCGCCATAAAAGCGGTGTAGCCCTGCGTTTCCCCCGCATACTCCGCTGGCGACAGGATAAAAAAGCAGATGAGATAAATACATTGGAGGATTTGAAACAATTATTGGAACAGTATGGGAAGTAGTTTCATTGAATAACATATTAAGATTGGATTGGCGAAAACTGAATAAGTGAGGTAATATTTTTTTACGGATGAACGCTTCTTGATAAACAGGTATTTATATTTTTCTTACTATATTAGCAATTATAACAATCGATGTGTTAGTAGCATTTTTTTTTTGACATACCCTAAAATCTCACAATTAAATAATAAATATGAAATTTCTTTTGACTTTTATTTTAGCATTTTCTTTGACAGTAGCAAATTCACAAAAGCTAAAGATGACAAGCACTAATGATTTAGTAATGGACTGTATGAAGACAAATGGAGAAGGTGCCAACAAACAAATGGCAATATGGGTTCCTTATAATTTTTGGGAAATCGTTGGAGAACAAATGAAAGCTTCACCTGAATTTGTTGAAAATATTGTTACACAAATGAAAGACTATATGATGTTTTGTGTTGTAGACTACACGACAAGTAGTTCTGGAATAAATTTTAAGACTGATGCTGAAATACGAACAAGCATTAAGTTGATAGACTCTTCCAAGAATGTTTTAAAACCTTTGGAAGACAAAGAAATTTCAGAAGACGCAAAAAGGTTATTGAAAAATTTACAACCAATAATGGCTCAGATGTTGGGACAATTCGGTGAAGGAATGCAAATTTATCTTTTCAAGGCAAAAAGAATTAATGGAAAACCTACAATAAATGTTTTGACAAAAAATGATTTTACATTGAGTTGGAATACAACAAGCCTAAATTGGAAATTACCTCTTGCATCTATGTTACCTTCTAAATTTTGTCCAGTTGACAATGAGAAAATGAAAGGGAATTGGCAATATTGTCCAATACACGGTACAAAACTTGACAAATAAAACTGCTACCAACAAAAGCATTTAAGCAAAGTCGGCGGACTGTAACGCAATTGCTCATCTCCTTTTCACTATTCAACTTTTTTGAATAATTTCAACAACATAATTTCAAATACCGCATCAACGCAAATGCGTGAATGTTGGTAGCAACCAAAAAAATGAAACTTTGCTTTACTTTATTTCTACTCCTGACGATATTCTTTGGAAATTGTCAAATTCCTGACTCTGTTAAATCAAATAGCGTTGAACAGACAGTGATTTGTATTGCTGACTTTATTCGAAAAGATTCATCTATTGTTCAAGGTGTCTCAAATGGACTACTACTAAATGATAGTTATGTTTTAACTGTCTATCATGGATATAAACCTGACGATGAAACAATATTAAAAAGTATGACAGTTATGTATTTTCAAAATAGTAAGGTTGATTCAGTAAAAATTGATCTTACATATCAATATACAAAAGCTGAATATGATTTTTCGAACCATTTATATAATCCTAACGACAATAGCACAGACATAGTTGTATTAAAATTATCTAAAAAAATTATTGCACCAAAAGTTAAATTTGCTACAAAAAAAATAGTACCCCAGGATCAATTGTTTTCAATAGGTATTGTACAAAATTTAAATGGACATTTTTCTCGGAAGCACACACTTTCAACATATCTCTTTTCAATTCAGAATACAACGACACCAGAATGCAATTTTTTTGCACTTGGAGGCGATATTCATGTTGGTTTTTCTGGTTCACCAGTTTATAATAGTAAAGGAGAAATTGTTGGAATGATTCAATCGGGTTGGAATAACGAAAGAGATATACCTTATATGATTCGATTCTCGGAAAATATTAATAAAGTTCTTCCTTTCTACAGAATGAATCAACGTGTAGGCTTGGCTATTGATTGTGATTATCTAATTCAAAAGTATTTAAAAGGTTTTTTTTGAAAAAATATTGGCTTCTACTCCACCTTGGCTCGTGTCGGCACAAGCCACCAAAAAAGAAATAGGACAAACCTCTTATTATCGACTAACACACAGAAATAAAATATCTTTATTCATTCCATTTCAAAATGAATAGGATGTTTTAGCCGTGGAATTAAAGAAATAATATACCATGTTCAGACATCAGGGTAAAACAAGAACCTTAAGCCATAACTTAAAAATTGCTTCCTTATTATCTTTTGTGGCAGGTATGGTAAATGTTGCAGGCTTTTTTGCAGTGCAGCGTTTAACAACCAATGTAACAGGGCATTTTGCTTTTTTTGTTGATGAGGTTTTTAAACTTAACTGGTGGCAGGCATTTGTTTATTTTTTGTATATCTTCTTCTTTTTTGCGGGTTCTTTTGTGTCTAATTTTCTGATAGAAATTATGTCACGCAAAAACGATCATTATATTTATTTCATTCCTGCTTCAACAGAATGTTTGCTCTTATTTATTATCGGTTGTTGGGGCAATGGCTTAATACATAAAA
>SAIW01000003.1 GCA_004028795.1 Chitinophagaceae bacterium | reverse complement strand
GTCATCCCGAAAGGATAGTAATCCTGTTTGCTGTAATGCAGTGGTAGCTTTTGTTTTCAAAGAACCTTTACTATGCAATATATGCGTTTATTGTAAAAAATCAGCATGTTTACATCGTAAAAACCGGGGTGTTTTTATTAAGCGGTGCTTTGCCTAAATGCAGGTAAGCTTTTTGCGTTTCGTTGTCTAAATAATTTTGCGATACTGCCACATATTTAAAAAATTCTTTACTGTGTGGTGCATGGCCGCTAACTTTTCTTACCAACAATTCAGGTACGCCTAAACTTAATAGTGTTGTTATAGCTGTTCTACGCATGGTATGGCTGCTTATTAAATCGCAAAACCGGTATTGTTGTATGGCGGTTGTTTTGCTTTGCATAACGGCACGGCCTCTTTTTTGTTTGGTAAGGCTAATTTCATTTGTCCAGCCTGCTTGCTCCGCCATTTTTTTCAATTGTTTATTAAAGTTAAACTTGCTTATTAAGGGCAATAACTTTTTTCCGCCTTTGTATTTGTTTATAATTACTAAAGCATATTGCGGTAATAATACATTAGTAAAACTGTTTGTTTTTTGAGCATGTACTTTAAGATAGGTTTGGGTTAACTGTTGCTCTAAGTTTAAGGCAGTTAGTTGCAGCATGTCGCTATAACGCAAACCAACAGTACAGCCAAATACAAAAATATCTTTGGTACGTTGCAGGGCGGGGCTAAGGCTGTTGGTAAAAGCAACGTCGTGTATTAAAAACTGTAGCTGTTCCGGTGTTAATGCTACAACAGGTTTATCTTCTTTTGGTACAAAAAACTGCTTGTGAAACTGCCCTACAGGTAATTGTTTTTCTGTAATAAGATAATTAAAAAAAGTGCGAATGTTTTTAATACTGCTTCCTGTATAGCCATCGTAATGGTTAAGGTCTTCATATAAATAGTCTGTAAAAGCACGATAAAATTTTTTCCAGTAATTCTTTTCGGTAATCAGTTCTCTTTTATTCAGCCTTGTAAACAGGCGGATGCGTAAATCAAATTGTTTGGTGGTGGCAAACTGTTCTAAAAGGCGGTAAGTATTGCTGTAATTATCAATGGTACCGTTAGTAATTTTATTGCCATCAGGCTTTCTGCGTAAGCCACGTTTGCTGGAATTAATAAATTGTTGGTAGAGAGGTAATAATTGCTGGTAGTGTGTAGCAGGCATAATAATGGTTTAATAAAAAAGTAAACAGATAAAAAAGCCGCTTTTACTTAAGCGGCTTTTTTGTAGATAGTTTATAGGTTTTTCTTTAAAAACGCAATCTGTTCTTCCGGGTCGCTATTATTAGCAATAATTTTTCCTTTGTTAATAATAAAGCATTGTGGTATTTTTTTTACATTATAAAGATTTACCACTTCGCTGTTCCAAAGATTGAGGTCTGAAAGGTTAATACAATTTAATTTATTCTCTTTAATACATTTAATCCAGTCAGCTTTATCTTCATTTTTTTCTATAGCTATTGTAATTATATTAAATGCCTTATCACTATAATTTTTATTAATATATTCTATTGTTTGCCTGGCTGCATTTACGGTAGCTCTATTTTTACTGCTCATAAATTGTAAGATAATCGGCTTATCTGTTAAAGAACTCAAACTAAAAGCATTACCTGCTGTATCTTTAGAAGAAAACACAGGAGCAGCATTACCCGCAGAAGTGATATTACTTTTTTCAATTTGTTGTTTAAGCCTGTCCGCTGAGGGTAATTTTTTTACTTCAGAAGATAGTTTTGCATATAATGCTGATAAGTTGATGTTATTGTAGTTACTGTTTAAAAGTTGAAATAAAACAGGAATGGTAACAGGAGAATTCGATTGTTCGTTTATAAATGGGATGATAACTTTTTGCTGCATTTCAGCAATTACATTCTTAGCATTACTTTTAGCAATTGACGATTTTAAAGAATCTTTTTGTTGATATAAATATACGTAAGACAATCTTTGAAGTGAATCTGCTTTTTGTAAATATGGATTTTGTTTTTTTTGAAGGGCTTCCATTTCTTTTTGTAATCTACTCCCTTCAACTTTTATTGATTGAATACTATCATTGATGGTAATCTTTAAATCAGCAGCTTCTGTAAATATGGAAAACGGCGGACGAATTAGTCGTTGACCTTTTTTATTTGCCGTAAATCTTAAAGTAAGCATTTGTGGTTCTGAAATTGCACCATTAAAACGAAAACTATTATTATTAACAGATACGCTATCAGTAATTAAAGCATTTTTTTCAGAACTGAAATAAGTAAGAAATATTTTGGTTATAGTTGAATTGGCTGTTGTTGTTGTTCCTTTTATAGAGAAGTTTCCGCTGTATTTATTTTGAATATTTTGTGCATTTGATTTAGTAATAAATAGCAACAAAAAACTTGTAACAACAATCAACTTCATAACTAAATTTTTAATAAATGTGAAATTAGTTTATCCGAAAAATAATTAAAATGGGGATTTAACCTAAATTTCCCGACAATTACTCTTCATTTTAGAAAATACCATTTGTTAGTGCAAATATTACCAGGCTTGTTCTTGATTGGACTTTTAATTTTTTGAAAATTTCATCTCTATGCCTGTCAACTGTTTTAATACTTATGTACATTTCATCAGCTATTTGATGATAGCTTAAATCTCTGCACAATAATTTAAGAACTTCTTTTTCTTTAGGCGTTAAGCAATCAATTAAAATATCATTGCTTAAATTAATGTTCGCCCACTTGTTAATGTGTATTCCGTTGTCTGCCAAGTCAATAATAGCTCCGTATATATCTTCTAAATTGTCATTTTTAGAAATAAAAGCATCTGCCCCGGATTTAAATGTTTTTTTTATAGAGAACTCATTATCAAAGCTTGACATGGCAATAGTTTTAATAGCAGGGAATTTGCTTTTTATACATTTAATAGTTTGGTAGCCATCCATTACGGGCATTTTTAAATCTACCAATGCAATACAAGGTACAGCACCTCTTTCAAACTCATCTAGTAATTCTTGGCCATTAGAACTATCGATACAGTAATTAATTCTTGAAAACGAGTTTAAGGCTATCTGTAAACTCTTTCTGAATAATGTGTGATCATCACACACAGCGATGCTAATAGTATTAATCATCAAGGTTAAGCTAAACTTTAAAATAATAAAATGACTATATAAAAATAGGCTAATTATATATTTAACTGAGGCTTAATCCCCATTTTTTTTAATATGGACTATTTTAATTTTATAAGAAGCAATAATATGATTTTCATTATTTAACAAAACATGGTTTATGTTATGAAAACATTTTTAATTATAATTGGGTTAATTATAACTAATATCAGCATTTATGCAAAAGGCGTTGAGCCAAAAACAAAATTTTCTGAAACTATAGTGTTCAAAGACTTCACCAGCTATATGAAGTATAAAGAGATAAATAAGCAAAAAGGTAAAAAGGCTGCTGATAATTATTTAAAGAACTATAATCAGTATACAGATTATTTACCATTAAGCGGAGGAATATTGACGGGCGATTTAACATTAAGTTACTCCAATCCATTTATAATCCTCAATCGACCTACTAAAACGGGAGGAGATGGATGGATTATTTGGAAGCAAAACAGCAATAATCAATTCCTATTAGGATCGCCTTCATGGGATAACAGTGGTAAAACCTTTGGACTCCTCAATGATGCTTTACAGTCATGGGTATGGAAAACTGCAGATGATAATTTAGGAGTGAATTTTGTTAGTACAGTTACAGCCCCGGTATTTACAGACGGTTACAATACTTTTTCAGCAGCACAGATAAACAGAAACGACGGCGGTTATGTAGAACTACAATATAGTGCACGTGGAGGAGTGAAGCTATTTAGCGGTAGCCAAAATCCAATCACTTTTAATAGTAATGGCAATGTGGGTATCAGTACAACAAATCCTCAGTATAAATTAGATGTTAATGGTGTAACGAATTCTCAAAAATATGTATCAGATGATTCTTATGTACATACCGAATTAGCAACCGCTGATTGGGGTGGCTCACATGGAATTTTTTTTGGTGCAACAGTTAATTACAGTGGTTTAGGTAATTTATGGGACGGAAATGGAAATACAAGATATTCAACAGATGCAGGGCCCTATGATTTTGGAGCTTCGTCCATTGGATTCATTGCTAATGGAGGAGGGCTAACATTATATGATGGAGGTAGATCTACAGGAAAAGGAAACGTAATTTCTTGGAACCCTGCGTTAACTGTAGCAAGAGGCGGATACATAGGTATAGGTACAACTCTACCACAAGCATTGCTGGATGTTTCATCATCGGGTAATACACAAATTAATATAAGTAGTACGGGTTCCGGTAGAAATAATTATGCTCTTTATTTAAATCAATATGGTCGTTTAAGTATTTCTGATAGAGCTGCAGGTCAAGACCGTTTTGCTATTACTACAAGTGGTGATACATGGCTTGCCCCTAATGGAGGTAATGTAGGTATAGGTACAACAAACCCGGGTAAAAAGGTTTCAATTGCAAGTGATGCATCTAAAGGATGGCTTTATTTAACATCAACAAATGGTAATCCAGAAATTGAAAGTGCAAATGGTTTACAATTAAAAAGTGCCGGAGCTTATCAACTTTATAGTGGTAATGATCATATTTCTTTTGGCAATACTTCGTCAGGTTATGGTTTAATGAATGTGTATTCAAATTCCGTGGGAATTGGAACAACAGATACTAAAGGTTACCAACTTGCTATAGCTGGCAATACTGTTACAGAAAAATTGGTTGTTAAAAAACAAATGAATTGGCCGGATTATGTTTTCAAACCCAACTACAATCTCCGCCCATTAACAGAAGTAGACCAATACATTAACACCCACCAACATTTACCTGATGTACCCAGCGAAAAAGAAGTAACAGACAATGGTATTGATGTTGGTGAAACACAAGCTATGCTCTTGAGAAAGATAGAGGAGTTGACCTTATATATAATTGAAATGAAAAAAGAAAATGTAGGGTTTAAGAAAGAAATAGAAACGCTTAAGAAACAAATAAATAAAAAATAGTATGCGAAATAGATCATTACCCTTAAATTCAAAACCATTTTATTTATTAACCATATTAATAAGTATGACCATTAATCAAATAGTTGCTAATGCTATAGTAAAGAACCCACCTATTTCAACCCCTGTCTTTAAAAGCTTCAGTATCTATTTGAAGTATAAAGAAATAAGCAAACGAAAAGGTAAACAGGCTGCTGACAGTTATTTAAAGAATTATAATCAGTTTACTGATTATCTGCCATTAACAGGAGGTATAATAGATGCTGGAGGAGTAACTACGACGCTGGATATTAGAAGCTATAATGACAATTCAAAAATTTTTCGGATTCAAAATATAAATGGAGCAACATCATTATCACCTATTGGTTTAAACGGAACGCTTTCAATTACATCAAATGAATACAAGTTTGTAAATCATTATAATAATGGGCGTTTTTATGCAGATGGTGAGAATATTATCATAAAACCATCAACAGGAATTTCTTATCATTCATTGTTAGATGATAGTCAAACTTTTTATTTCAACACCAGAACAGGTCAGGCTTCCAATACCAATACTTTTTTAATAGGTCAAGGTCTTTATACCAACAATTATCCTGTTCTTCAGGTTGGAGATGGCGGTTATGGATTATCAGCATTAAATGGCCAAATGTATTTGTGGAATGGAGGAAGTGGTTATGTTTTTAAAAATGCTAACAATCAAGCTTCAACAGTTTCAATAGATGGAACAGGATTGATAAGTGTGGCTGCAGGTTCTTCATTGTATTCTTCAGGGAATTTTGGAGTATATGCTCAGAATGCATTTTACTTTAGAATTGGTAATCCTAATTCATATCAAGAATCTATTTATGTAAGTAATGGCAGTAATGTAGGAATTGGTACAACAAATCCTCAAGCAAAACTACACGTTAATGGGGATATCAAAATCGCAGAAAATAGTTCATTATCTGTAGTTAGTTATGGTCATAATAGTGGGCATGATAACACAATTTCTTTTGGACAAGAAGGTGGAACCGTCAAGTCTATAAATTATTTTGATGGTACTTATAATAACCAATATTTAACCTTTAATACACATCATGGGGGAGTAACTATAGGAGAACGTATGCGATTGGACAGGGATGGTAACTTAGGTATCGGAACGTCAATACCTAATGAGAAATTAACTATAACAGGAAATATACATTTAGCTGCCGAGCGTTCTGAAATATATGGAGCAGACAGGAATCACATGATTGTTTTAAGAGGAAGGCAGGATGGTACTGCTGCAGATGAAACAAGCTATTATCAATACGGAGATCATGTATTTTATACAAATGGACCAATAGCCACACAAACAGAAAAATTAAGAATTAAAGCAAATGGCCATATTGGTATAGGTACAACTAATCCAGACGCAACATTAAGTATTGCAACTAATAGCCCTGTAAATTCAGGTACATCGCTGTTGGGAGTTTATAATTCTACAGGTAGTTCTAATCAGTGGTTTAGATATTTTCCTAGCTTAGGAAATGGTTACTACAATGGAATAGTTAATAATGGAGACCAGGGGATAGTCTTTTCAAATGATGGAGATCCAAATACAAATTCTGGAAGTTTTGTAATAGTGCCACACAATAATATAGGACTTGCAGGAATAAAAATTTTTGAAAATGGAAACGTAGCCATTGGAACTAATGACCCAGGTTCATATAAACTAGCAGTAGAAGGCACTATTGGTGCAAGAAAGGTCAAAGTCACACAGTCCCCGTGGGCAGATTATGTATTCAAATCTAACTACAACCTCCGCACACTAAACGAAGTAGAAGCATACATTAAAACCCATCAACATCTACCTGATGTGCCAAGCGAAAAAGAAGTTAAAGCCGATGGCCTTGATGTAGGCGAAACACAAGCAATGCTTTTAAGAAAAATAGAAGAATTGACTTTATATATGATTGAACAGCAGAAAAGAATTGATGACCAGCAAAAAGAAAATGAAAAGCAACAAAAAGAAATAGAAACCCTTAAGAAACAAATAAATAAAAAATAGTATGCGAAATAGAGCATTAACCTTACGTTCAAAACTATTTTATTTGTTAGCCATATTGATTAGTATATACATTAATCAAGTAACTGCTAATACTATAGGAAAGAATCCACCAGCTTCAACATCGGTCTTTAAAAACTTTACCAGCTACATGAAATACAAGGAGATTAAAAAAAAGAAAAGTAAACAGGCTGCTGATAATTATTTAAAGAACTATAATCAATACACAGACTATCTACCATTAAATGGAGGGACATTAACAAGTAGCAGTAGCGGAGCTTATGATGTGTTAATGGCATTTACGAATACAGTTGCTTACCCGTCAATAGCACAACCGTATTATTTTAATATACCCGGTACAACTACCAATAACTCGGCACCATTAAATCTTGAGGTAAATGGTATTGGAACCGCTTTTTCGATAGGACATGATGCTTCTGTAACTTTTACACATTCATTGCTTGGTGCTAGCTTAACATTAGATAATTACTTGACAATTAATAAAGACAATATTTATGTAGGTTATAATGCAAATACTAATGGTCAACGATATGGATTATATGTTTACAATTACGATGCTGGGGCAAAACAATCGGCTCAATTTAATATGGCCTATGATGTCGGTAGTTATTTAAATATTAGCACATCAGGCTATAAAATAAATTTTGGAAATCCTGTTGTTGGAACAACTGCAAATTTCAGCGATAATGTTGGTATAGGTACAACTTCCCCAAATACAAAATTAAATGTAGTTGGGCAAGGGCTTTTCTCGAGAGATAATATGGGAGAATGTTGTTCAGGAGGAAACTACACCCTAGCAATTGCAGAAGCAACCTATCAAACAAACAAAAAAGCATCTATTTCTTTTCATAATGGAGGGCAGGATGAAGGCATTATTGAACTTTCAAATACAGCAGGCTTTAGGTCTATTAAGTTTTATGATCATCAGGGTCAAGGATTAGGTATTGATGTACATGGTAATGTTAGGACAGATCAGCCAGCAGGAACAAATCCACAATACACATGGAATATTGGTGGAGCTCAAAGGGGAGCTATAACATATGTTACTTCTGACGGAAGTAATACTATGCGTTATTGGAATAACGGGTATGATATTCTTTTCTTAAATCCAAATGGGAGTGCCAGATTTACCGGAAGTTTAGGCATTGGCACTGATAAAATAAATGACCCCAACTATAAACTTTTCGTTGAAACAGGTATACGTACAAGAAAAATAAAAGTTGACCAATCAACTTGGTCAGACTTTGTCTTCAAACCCCACTATAATCTCCGTACACTTACAGAAGTAGAAGCATACATTAAAACCCACCAACATTTACCTGATGTACCCAGCGAAAAAGAGGTAAAAGCCAATGGCATAGATGTAGGGGAAACACAAGCTATGCTGTTAAGAAAAATAGAAGAATTGACTTTATATATGATTGAACAGCAAAAGCAAATTAATCGGGATAGAAAAGAAATAGAAACGCTTAAGAAACAAATAAATAAAAAATAGAATGAAAAAGACAGTAATCTTTATAGTTGTTTTTTTTAGTATAAAATCTGTTTATGCTCAAATGCCGGCAAATGCTTATGATTACGCTCCATCAGCAGATGTTACGACTACCGGAACAGCCTATAATGGAGGTGCAACGGTAAGAGGTTTTTTTTCCTTTACGAGTTTAACGAACGGACAAAGCATAACGTTAAACTTGCGACAATCTACTCCAATCAATGTTATCAATTTTGGTACTTTTTGGAGTTCAGATGGGCGGTTTATTCCTTACGGTTATACAATAGACTATTCCAATGATGGTACTAATTTCACTAATGCAGTGACTATCACAAATAACACGAATACAACAGTTTCAAATACAATTAATATATGGGCACAATACTGGAGATTGACAGTAACGCAAGTCCAATCAGGACAAACAGCTTCCAGTATTGCGGGATTGCAACTACTGAGTTTAGGAGTAGGTTCAGCAATCAGCAATAATTATTGGAATATAGCAGGCTTTAATTCAAGTTCAATTATTTATAAAGGAGGAAATGTTGGGATAAATGTATCAGCACCTCAAAATTTATTAAATCTTAATTCATCAAATAACTCTTCAGCCCTACAGTTCAATGTAAATACATATCCTACTCAATGGGGTGCAAGAATGTTTACTCAAGATGGGTATAATGGAGCCAACAATGGAATTGATTTGGCAGTTGAGTCGCAATATGCAGGAAATGCATGGTATAAAGCGGCATCATTTAGCCATGGACAAGATATTAATCATCCTTCTTTAAGAACTTGGTATAGTACTTATTTAGCAAGCGATGGAGGCAGTGTGGGTATTGGTACAAATAACCCCTTAGCACTATTACAGGTTGGAAATGGTACAGCATCAACACTTAACAATGTTTATTTAAAAGTAGGTGGTGGTAGTTCAACAAGTGCTATACAATTGGAGAGTTATAGTGATAATACCAAACAATTTTTGATTAGTAATAATAACGGCTCTACTACACTCACTAGTAAGAATGGATTGAATTTACTGGATGACGGAACTTATGCTGCAGGAATAAGTATCGGAACAAATAATACAACACGTTTGTTAATTCATGCAAATGGAAATGTTGGGATTGGTACAACTTCTCCAATTTCTAAATTATCAGTTACTGGAGCCAGTTCATCAGAAAATAATGCTGGAATATTTCAAATAACAACCGGTGCAGGGGTTAACACTGATAACAAATTAATCTTTGGTGTACATGATGGAGATTATTCATATATTCAAGCGATACAACCTGGTAATGATTATAGAAAACTAATTTTAAATCCAACAAACGGCAATGTAGGCATCGGCACAACGTCCCCTTCTGAAAAACTCTCTGTAAATGGCACAATCCTCACCAAGAAAGTAAAAGTGACACAACTCGGTTGGTCAGATTATGTTTTCAAACCCAATTACAATCTTCGCACACTTACAGAAGTAGAGCAGTATATCAAAACCCACCAACATTTACCAGATGTGCCAAGCGACAAAGAAGTAAAATCAAATGGCATAGATGTAGGCGAAACACAAGCTATGCTTTTAAGAAAAATAGAAGAATTGACATTGTACATGATTGAACAGCAAAAGCAAAATGAACAGCAACAAAAAGAAATAGAAAGCCTCAGGAAACAAATAAATAAGAAATAGTATGCTAAAAAAAGTATTGCTCTGCACTCTTTACGGAGTGTACTATAAAACCGTTCGAATATTGGTACCCCTTTTAAATTGGAGACACTCGGAACTGGCTGTGTTTGTTTCAAAACGATCATGTCTTGTAGCAAATGAATAATCTATATACAATAATCTCATACCAAAAACCTGAGTAAGGTAAATTAGAAAAGTGGGGTAATTATTCATAGATTAAACTTGAAAAACTACACATCAAAAAGTCAAAATTTATAGAAGTACAAATTATCTTTTCAATCAAAAAATTCGAACAGAATGTAAAGGTTGAAAAGTTCTACCGGAAGATGGGAACCGGTGAAGCTACCTTTTACAACAGAAAAATGAAATGCCATTTTATAGTGATGATGAATTAACCAAAAAATACAATTCCAAAGGGAGAAATTAAAGTAAGATTTTAAATCGTCTTAAGTATAAATTTTACAAAATCTTTGTAATACTATGTAACTGAAAACATTTTGAATAATTGGGGAAAAGCAATATTTCTTATAATTAAATATCACAATACTTAAATTCCTTCAAAATTTATTTTGAAGATGGAAACAATTTTCAATGGTGAATAGCTTAAATTTATTTTATATGGAGTTAATTAAAAAATAAACCAGTTAAAAATATACTGGTTAAGGGTTATATTATTAAACTAGGGCTTTGTCGGGGAGAAGGTTAATATTGTTTTGTAAAATATTCATGGTTCTTTAGAATAACATTTTAAATCGATTTTTATTTTTAAAGACCACTAAGTTTTTTAATATCTGTTAATAAAATAGCCGAACTTAGGCTCGATAGGGCTACACTTTTATCACTATTGGCATTTCTCCACTTTACATGAAAGCTGCTTTAATAAAACTTCATATTGCCGTTTTTCTGGCTGGCTTTACAGGATTATTAGGTGTATTAATTAATCTTAATGAAGGTTTATTGGTTACTTACCGTATTGCAATAACTGTTGTGGCGTTGTTTTTTATGCTGCTGTTTACCAAACAATTTAAAGTATTACCTTTTAAAAATATTGCTCAATTAATGAGTATAGGCTTTTTAATTGCATTGCATTGGGTTTGTTTTTACGGAAGCATCAAATATGCGAATGTATCAATCGGGTTAGTGTGCTTTGCTTCAACAGGTTTATTTACTTCTTTATTAGAACCGCTTATTACAGAAAAGAAATTTAATGTTATTGAATTGCTCTTAGGCATGTTAAGCCTAGTTGGTATTTATCTCATTTTTCATTTTGATGCTAAATACAGAACAGGCATTATAATAGGTGTTATTTCAGCAGTGCTGTCTGCTTTGTTTTCTGTTCTTAATAAAAAATTTGTAAAACTTACGTCTGTAAGGAGTATGATGTTTTACGAGCTTTCAGGTGGTTTACTCATGCTTATTGTTTGCCTTCCTTTTTATTTACGATATTTTCCTACTCAACATATCATTCCAACAAAAACAGACTTATTCTGGTTACTTATACTGTCTCTACTATGTACAGTATTGGCAATGGATTTAATGTTGCAGGCTTTACAAAAAGTATCTGCTTTTACACAAAACCTTACTTTAAACTTAGAGCCTGTTTATGGGATTATTTTAGCTTTTGTTGTAAGAGAAGAGAATAAATATTTAGGCATAAGTTTTTATGCAGGCACCGGCTTAATTGCAATGTCTGTTATTATACAAATGTTTCGTGTGATAAAGTATAAAAGGTTGTAGTTTTTTATTATGAGATTTCTCGGTAAGAACCTTCGAAATGACTATTACTTTAATTGATAAGCTGCAACGAAATTTTTATAAAAAGTTGGTATGTAAACAATTTTCTTTTTTGCATCATAACCAATATCGGCAGTATTTATTTTCAAATCTTTATTGTTTAACAAAACTTCTTTGGTACCATCTGTTTTTACATAGTATACCACACCAATCCAACTGCTTACAATAAAATCTGTATTGTTAACCATTTCAATACCGTCAGTGCTGGTTTCCATTCCTGTTGCGAGCGTAGTAACGTTTTTAGCAGCATCAATTTTTAAAAGATTTCCATTGGCTAAAGCGTATACATCATCATTAACAGCTAATAAGCCATTCGCATTTTTTATATTATCAACAAACAAAGCAACTTTACCATTTTCAATTTTATAAACTTTTGAAAGCTTTGTATCGCTAACATATACAATGCCTTTTTTATCAATCGTAATATCATTCAGAAATACTGAACCATCAACGGGAATGGTTTCAATAATCTTCTCTTTGTCAATATCAATTACAACAACATCCGTTATATCTGCTACATACAATTTGTTTTTGTACAAACCCAAACCTTTAGGAGCGTTTAAACCGGTAACCCAATCTGTTTTAATTATTTTTCCATCCAAACTTATTTTTCCAATAGAACCCTTACCATCTTTTGCATCGGCCTGCCCGTCAATATTCGATACCAATAAAAATTTCAATCCTTCTTTGTACAAAACAGATTCCGGTGTTTTCAGTAAAGTGTCTGTTTGCCATAATTTGGTTAATGAATGTGTTTGCGAGAAACCTTGTAAGCAAAACATAAAAGAAATAATCGGTAAAACATGCTTTTTTTTCATGATAATGATTGATGATTTATGAAACGGTTAATTATCTTCGAAATTACCAAAAAACTACACTGAATGAAGAAATTGAATCTTTCTCTGGCAACTTTTTTAGTATGCCTTTTTTCTTTCGCACAAAAGAAACCATTAGACCATTCTGTTTATGATGGATGGCAAAGTATTGGTGAGCGATTAATAAGTAATGATGGAAAATTTGTTGTGTATGCCATCACTCCGCAGGAAGGTGATGTAACATTGTATATTCAAAAATCTACAGGAGAAAAAATTGCTGTAATTGAAAGAGGTTATAATGCAAAAATTACGGAAGATAATAAATATGTGGTGTGTAAAATAAAGCCAACTTATCAGCAAACAAGAGCAGCACGCATAGCAAAAAAGAGTGTAGCAGATATGCCGAAAGATAGCTTAGCAATTATTGAAGTAGCTTCCGCAAACGTTCAGAAAATAGCTAACGTAAGAAGTTATAAACTGCCTGAAAAAAACAGTAATGTTTTATTTTATTTAATGGAACGAAATAATGCCGATAGTAACAACAAAAGGGCAAATGCAGATACGGCAAGGGTAGTAGCCAACGCAACAACTAATGCTGTTGCGGGAAGAAGACTTGGCGGAGGAGGCGGACAAAGGGGTGGCGGTAATGCCGGGGGCAGTGGTGATGATGCAGGTAATGATTTAATAGTAGTTGATTTAAGCAATCAATCTAAAAAAACGTATCGTTTTGTTACCGACTATTTGTTAAGTAAAAACGGGAATACTGCTTTACTAAAAGCAGCTAAACGTAGCGGTGATTCCTTGAGCGTTCCTTCAATAGTTAAACTGACCATTCAGAGTTTAAAAGCAGATACTATTCTCAAAAATTTTAATGATGCCAAAGGCTTTGCTTTTGATGAAGAAGGCAATCAATTGGCTTTTGTAGCAGAGCGTGATAGTAGTGCCAAGTCATTACAAAAATTTTATAAACTGTTTTATCATCAAAACGGTACTGATAGTGCCGTAGCTGTTGCAGATAAAAGCACAGCAGGCATTCCGGCTAAATGGAGTGTGAGTGAATTCAGTAATATCTACTTTAGCAAAAGCGGTAAAAGATTGTTCTTTGGTACTGCACCGATACTGCCCCCGAAAGATACGTTAACACCGGATTTTGAAAGAGTAAGTGTAGATGTTTGGAACTATAAGGATGATGATTTAATGACGGTACAATTGTATAATCTGGAAAGAGATACCCGTAAAAATTATTTAGCACGCTATGATTTCGATACCAAACAAGCTATTCAGTTAGGTAACGAAAAATTATCATTTGTTCAAACAACTTTAGATGGTGACGGAGAAGTGTTTTATGCATCAAGCGATTTTGGAAAGAGGGTGGAAAGACAATGGCAGGGCTTTACATTAACAGATTGGTATGCCATAAATCCGGTTACGGGAGCTGCTTCATTAATTACGCAAAACCTTAAGGGGCGTGGCTTTGCTTCGTACAAAGGAAAGTACTTATTGTTATATGATGAAAAGAAGAAAATCTATTTAGCGTATAACGCCATCACTAAAAAAATAACCATAGTTGCTAAAGGCATTCCTTATCCTTTATACGACGAAGAGAATGATGTTCCTGATGAACCCAATGCTTACGGCATTGTAAAATGGATGAAAGATGATAAATACGTGTTGATATATGATAAATATGATGTATGGAAAGTTGACCCGGAAGCCCAAGAAAAATCTGTTGTAGTTACAAAGGGAAGAAAAGATAAAACGGAGTATCGTTATATAACTGTTGATGCTGATGAGAAATTTATAGAACCCGATGCAGTAGTCTATTTTAAATTGTTTGATGAAAAAGATAAAAGCAACGGTTTTGCTGCTGTTAACTTGAAAACAAATACTGCTACAACACTTGTGAAAGAAAAAGTAAATATTGCAGGCTTAGTTGCCAAAGCTAAAAATGCCGAAGCTTTTGCATACTCAAAAGAAAGTTTTGAATCTTCTCCAAATGTATTTGTGAGAGTTGGTGCTGTTGAAAATAAATTATCTAACACTAACCCTCAACAAGCTAACTATACTTGGGGTACATCAGAATTGTTTAAATGGAAAGCTTATACCGGTAAAGAAACAGAAGGTGTTTTGTATAAGCCAGAAAATTTTGATGCCAAGAAAAAATACCCGATGCTTGTTTATTTCTACGAAAGAAACAATAACACTTTGTATAACTACTTACCACCGTCACCAACACCATCAAGATTAAACATTCCATTTTTTGTAAGCAGAGGTTATGTTGTATTTGTTCCTGATATCTGGTACACAACAGGCCACCCGGGTAAAAATGCGTATGATTATATTGTTAGTGGTACAAGAGCCTTAATAGCAAAGGGTTTTGTGGATAGCACCAAGATTGGTTTACAAGGGCAAAGTTGGGGTGGCTATCAGGTTGCTTATTTAATTACACAAACAAAATTATATGCTGCAGCATGGGCGGGGGCACCTGTCGTAAATATGTTCAGTGCGTATGGAGGTATTCGCTGGGAGAGTGGATTGAACAGGCAATTTCAATACGAACATACACAAAGCCGTATTGGTGCTACACCTTGGGAAAGAAGAGATTTGTATATTGAAAATTCGCCACTGTTTCATTTACAAAATGTAAAAACACCTTTGGTTATCATGAGTAATGATGCAGATGGTGCAGTGCCTTGGTATCAGGGTATTGAATTTTTTACTGATATGAGAAGATTGAATAAACCTGTTTGGTTATTAAATTATAATGGTGAAGCACATAACCTTGTTGAAAGAAGAAACCGAAAAGATATTTCCATTCGTGAACAGCAATTTTTTGATTGGTTATTGAAAGGAGAGAAGCCTGCAGATTGGCTTACGAAAGGAGTTCCTGCAGTTATGAAAGGAAGAGATTGGGGATTGAAAGTTGCTGAATAGTAACAAGTATAACCTGAAAATAAAAAAGCACATACAAATAAGTATGTGCTTTTTTATTAATCTATATTTTAGTTTCATCCAAATGTATCCGGCTCTTCGCCTTCTTTTAATCCCCTTCCGAATTGAAGCATATAACCGTTGTTATCGTAAATAGCAAATTCTCTCATGCCATGTTCAAAATTAGCGAGGTTGTACACCACCTTAGTCTTATCTTTTACTTTATTCCATAATTCATCAACTGTTGCTATATAAATATAGAAAGAACCTGTAAGCATCGGTGAGCCGTTATAAGCAGCATGTTCGTTCGGTTTAGAAAACATGATGCTTACAGCGTTGTTGTGTAAATGGCACCAACCCCAATCTGCATTGTATTCATCTAATTCAAAATGTAAAATGCCTGTATAAAACTCAATTGTAGCTTGTAAATCATTCGTCCATAATAAAGGAGTAAGTTTTTCCATTATTAAGCAGTAACTTTTAGTTTGCTTTTCAACCAACTTTCTCCCGCAGGTATAATCCATTTAGAAAGTAGTTCTTCTTTGGTAGCAACTAAATTATTAAAGTATAAAGTTTCACCTGTAATAAAGCCATTGTTTAATGCATAATTTAATTGCGGTAAAGGCAGCAACTGTACTTTGTCTTTTATAATAAAGGCGAGGTTTTGCCTGTTAAACATATCAACATTAAACAGTTGTTCTATTTCTTTAATTACATGCACACTACTGTCTGTACTGCAGCCGCTAACACCTGTTGCAGTTTCATCGGCCATTAACACGATAAATTGCCCGAAAAATAAATTGGCATAACCCTTAACCGGTGTGCCGTGGCTTTTCCACTGTGCAGTAAAATCGTTTAATACTTTTTCAATCGCAAATACTTCACTTAATGCAAACAACCTGCTGCTTTGATAAACCCATACCCTTGATGTTGCATGAAAATCTGCGGGAATATGTACCTGATAATTCAAATCCATAACTTCTATTTTTCTTTCTCTACTTTATAACTTGAATAAAAGAATGCCCCTACAATTGACGCCAACACTTTCCAGAATAAATTTTCAAATCCGAAAATTTTATTCCATTCTAATTTTTTGCCGCTAATAGTATCAACAATAACATCTGCTATAAAAACAAAGCCAATGAAAACAACAATCATTGCGATAAAAAATTTCTTCCAGTGTATTTTAGTTTTCATTACTGGTAAAAGATTTGTTTTGAACTATATTATCAAAAAGCAAACTCATTATTAATCCAAACATGGTAAACTGCAATGTATAGCTGATAATCAGCCTTGTTACATTAATATCTGGTAATTTGAATCTCCCTTCAAAAAAATCAATCAAAACAATTATTAATCCGTAAGCTATTGTCCGTAATAGAAACTTCTTTAGTGAGATATTGTAAAAAACTTTTTTCATACCTGGATTTTATGCTATTTCAGTAACAATAATTTCAGCTACATCTAACACTTTTACTTCAGTTTCTTTTTCTTTATTCTTCACACCATCTGTCATCATCGTATTACAAAACGGGCAGGCAGCAGCAATTACTTTTGCATCTGTTGCTAATGCTTCTTCCGTTCTTTCAATATTGATTCTTTTATTGCCCGGTTCATCTTCTTTAAACATTTGCGAGCCACCGGCACCGCAACATAAACCATTACTGCGGCAACGTTTCATTTCAACCAACTCTGCATCTAACGCTTCCAATACTTTACGCGGAGCTTCATAAATATTATTACTTCTGCCTAAATAGCAACTATCGTGATAAGTAATTTTCTTGCCTTTAAAACTACCACCTTCTTTTAATTTTATTTTGCCCTCGTCAATTAATTGTTGCAATAAAGTGGTGTGATGTATTACTTCATAATTACCGCCCAGTTCAGGGTATTCATTTTTTAAGGTATTAAAGCAATGCGGACAAGCAGTAACAATTTTTTTAATATTATAAGCATTCAGCAACTGAATGTTATTATATGCCATCATCTGAAATAAAAATTCATTGCCCGAACGTCTTGCAGGGTCCCCAGTACAAGCCTCTTCCTTTCCTAAAATGGCATAATTAATTCCGGCTTTATGTAGAATTTCGGCAAAGGCCTTGGTTATTCTCTGTGCTCTTGCATCAAAACTTCCTGCACAACCCACCCAAAACAACACTTCAGGAGTTTCGCCATTGGCAGCCATTTCGGCCATCGTTTTTACCTGCATAATTCTGCAATAATTTATTACGAAAGTAATTGAAATTTGAAAGCATTTGTTAACCAACTTTTGTACAAATGGCATCGCCTGTGTAGCCTGTACTGAGCGAAGTCGAAGTATCAATCACTTGTACGCCTGCCTGCCGGTAGGCAGGTTCTGTTATTTATTCAGCAAGAAAAACAGCCCGCCGTTTTATTACTTCTTGGTAAATAATTTTTTATTTAACCAATGGCTTAAATATGCACTGCCGATACCAACTGCTGCACCTGCAAAAACATCTGAGGCGTAATGTTCTCCCAAACTTAATCTTGAATAACCAACAGCAGTAGCCCATGTAAATGATGGCACAATAACATACCATTTTTTATAGGCAAGGCTCAATGATGTTGCCGTAGCAAAAGCCGTAGAAGTGTGGCCGGAAGGGAAGGACGGGTCGTTATCGTATTGATAAGGTATAATATATGCAGGATAATCCTGATAAGGTCTGTTTCTGTTGATGCCATATTTTAATCCCTGTGTGATAACTGTATTAACTATTAATGCAGAACACAGTTGCCAACCTTTCTTTTGCAGTTCTTTATCTTTTTTTATAAAACCTGCAGCCAATAAAGAAGCAGGTGCTGCAAGAGCCAACGGATAAACAGATTTGGAAGTATTTATCCAAAACTGAATATGTGTTTGCGATGGATTGATATTATGTAACCATTGTGCTTCACTGCTTTGAGCATGGACAGCATTACCAAAAAACAAAACTATCACCACTAATAAGTTGATGGCTTTGTTTTTTAAAATTAGTTTAGTTAACTGCATTATTGTAAAGAGCTTAAACTTTCTTCAATAGTTTTAATTCTTGCTTCCGCATCAGCTTTTTTCTTTTGCTCATTGGCAATTACTTCGGGCTTGGCATTGGCAACAAATCTTTCATTACTTAGTTTCTTCATAACACTTTCTAAAAAGCCTTTCTGATATGCTAAATCTTTTTCTAATTCTTGTTTTAAAGAAGCACTATCAATTTGCTTTTCCGCTTCAATAAAAAATTTATCGCTTTCAATAGCCACAACAATTGTGTTTGCAACTGCATCATTAGTGTAATGAATATGCTCTGCATTTACCTGTTTCTTCAAAATATTTTCGATTGAAGTATAGTTATTTGTAGCACTTGTTTGCACGTGTAATTGAATTACATCTTTTGGCTTAATTTGATTCTTAACCCTTGCTTCACGTAAAGCAGTAATAACTTTTTTCAGTAATTCTCCTTTGGTTAAAATGTCCACTGTCCATTGTCCATTGCCCAATGTTTGCTTCACACACAAGTCATCTTGTTTATCACTTAACTGATGATAAATTTCTTCCGTAATAAACGGCATGAAAGGATGTAACAATTGCGTTAACTCTTCAAAAAAGCTAATGGTTTTATGGTACACTGCTGCTTCAATAGGTTGCTCAAAACCGGGCTTCACCCATTCTAAATACCAACTACAGAAATCATCCCATATTAAAGAGTAAATCGTTTTCAAAGCTTCACTCAAACGGAATTGTTGCATTAAATTTTCAACCTCAGCCTTTACTTCATTTAGTCTGTTTTCAAACCATATAGTCGGAAAGTCGGAGAAGTCTGTAAGTCCGTTGGTACCACTTTCTGACTTGCCGTCTTCCTGACTTTCAGTCTTTCTTCCTTCCCACATTTTCACCAGTTTCAAGGCATTCCATAATTTATTATTAAAGTTTCTGCCTTGCTCTAAAGTGCTTTCATCAAATAATAAATCATTGCCTGCAGGAGAAGAAATCATAATGCCGAAACGAACTGCATCGGCTCCGTAAGTATCAATCAAACCCAGTAAATCAGGGCTATTACCTAATTGTTTACTCATTTTTCTTCCCTGCTTATCACGCACCATTCCTGTAAAGTAAACGTCTTTAAAAGGCAGTTTTTGTTTGTATTCATAACCTGCCATAATCATTCTCGCCACCCAGAAGAAAATAATATCCTGTCCTGTTACCAAGGTTGTTGTGGGGTAATAATAATTGATTTCAGGGTTGTTTGGATTGCTGATGCCTTTGAATACTTCCATCGGCCATAACCATGAGGAGAACCAGGTATCGAGAACATCTTCATCTTGGGTTAGTTTCAGGTTACGGGTTTCAGGTTTCAGGTTATGTAGTGTTTCCAAATTCTCTGCTACATAGCAATTGCCATTTTCATCATACCAAGCAGGAATTCTTTGTCCCCACCAAAGCTGTCTGCTGATGCACCAATCTTTAATATTTTCTAACCAATAACTGTAAGTGTTTTTCAGTTTGGCAGGATGAAAAACAATGTCATCGTTCATTACTGCAGACAAAGCTTCGGGGTTTTTCTCCAGAAACATTTTCATGTTAATGAACCATTGCAGCGATAATCTGCTTTCAATAACGGCACCTGTTCTTTCACTGGTACCCACCTGACCTTTATAATCTTCAATTTTTTCTAATAAGCCAATGGCTTTAATATCTTCTGCAATTTGTTTTCTTAATGCAAATCTGTCAATGCCGTTGTAGGAAAGAACTTGAGAAGGTATTGATAAAGACGGAGCAAATTCTTGTACTAAATCCTCAGCGGTAAATTTTCCTTCAGCATCCAATGTATTCAATGCTTTCAGGTTGTGTTTTCTTCCTAACTCATTATCGTTTTTATCGTGTGCCGGTGTAATTTTCAAAGCACCGGTTCCGAATTCTGCATCAACATATTCATCTGCAATTACCGGTATTTTTCTGTTGATGATGGGAACGATAACTTCTTTACCAATAAAACTTTTATAACGTTCATCATTGGGGTTAACACAAATGGCAACATCACCCAGAATTGTTTCCGGACGGGTTGTTGCAACCATCATAAACTGATTGGTGTTATCTGCAAAAGGATATTTTACAAAGTATAATTTGCTGTCAATTTCTTTAAAAATAACTTCTTCATCGCTCAAAGCTGTTTTACCAACAGGGTCCCAATTCACCATACGTAAGCCACGATAAATAATGCCTTTATTGTATAAATCGATGAAGACTTTTATTACGCTTTTATAATAATCATCATCCATGGTGAATGATGTTCTGCTCCAATCTAAACTGCAACCTAATTTTTTTAATTGCTGTAAAATAATGCCACCATATTTTTCTTTCCATTCCCAGGCATATTTTAAAAACTCATCTCTTGTAAGTGAAGATTTTGAAACACCTCTTTCGCGAAGCATAGCCACTACTTTGGCTTCTGTGGCAATAGAAGCATGGTCTGTTCCCGGAACCCAACAGGCATTTTTGCCCTGCATTCTGGCACGGCGAATTAAAATATCCTGAATAGTGTTGTTAAGGCAATGCCCCATGTGCAGTACACCAGTAACATTGGGCGGAGGAATAACAATGGTATAAGCTTCACGCCCATCGGGTGTGCTGTTAAAATAACCTTTGCTCAGCCAATGTTCATACCATTTATTGTCAATCTGTTGGGGCTCAAAATTTTTACTCAGTTCACTCATTATTTGCCTGTTTGAAAGTTGGCAAAAATAAGGAAATGAAAGCCTTGCAGAAAGATTAAAATCAATCTGCTCTTGATAGATAAAAGCTATTTATAAGCTGTAATTCAGTTTATGATACACCTAATTTACCGCTCCAGATCATGTAACAGAAAAATCCGATTATTCCAAAAAATAAAATGGTCAATACAGCGTTACGAACTGTTTCGCTAATGTGGAAATGAGTGTTTTCCATGGCAATACGTTTTAAAATTAAATAATGGGGTCGCGGTCTTTCGTAGAATAAAGGGAGATAAATTCCGCTTGAAGAAGTCTAAAACGTTGCTAGAAAGAATGTCCTTTATAAGTGTTATATAAAGGTAGAATTCTTTTTGAATTATCAACAATTTTTTACGCAGTTATGAAAAAAAATTATTTTGCAGAAAGATGTTTGCAATAGTTGATATAGAAACTTCAGGAGGCCATGCATTGGGGCATGGTATTACGGAAATAGGCATTGTATTGCATAACGGTAAAGAAGTAGAGGGAAAGTATTCAACTTTAATCAATCCCAAAGTTCCCATTCAAAAATATGTACAGGGCTTAACAGGTATTACAGATGCAATGGTTGCCAATGCTCCTGCGTTTGAAGATGTGGCACCCAATATTTATAACTTATTAAAAGACAGGGTTTTTGTTGCCCATAATGTAAACTTTGATTATTCCTTTGTAAAGCATCAGTTTTACAATGCCGGTTACGATTTTAATACACGTAAGCTTTGTACTATAAGATTAACAAGAAAGATATTTCCAACATTGCCTAAATATGGTTTACAAACTGTTTGCAGAGAGTTAAAAATCATTAATCACAGTCCACACAGAGCCATTGGTGATGCTATGGCAACTGCACAACTATTTTCTTTATTACTTGCGAATGATAAAAGCGGTGAGTTGAAGAAAATGATGAAGGGCAGAAATGCTGAGCAATATATTCCGCCAAATGTTGATGTGCGTAAAATACATGCTCTGCCTTCATTGCCGGGTGTGTACTATTTTTTAAATGAAAAAGAGAAAGTAATTTATGTAGGTAAAGCAAAGAACCTGAAGAAGCGGGTAACAAGCCATTTTGCTAATAACAAGCCTTCGCAACAGAAACAGGAATTTCTAAGAAATATTTACGATATAAAACATACTGCCTGCAGCAGCGAATTAACAGCAGCCATTTTTGAAAGCATTGAAATAAAAAGGTTATGGCCTAAGTACAATAAAAGCCAAAAACATTTTGAACTGAAGTATGGTATTTATCAGTTTGAAGACGTAAAAGGTTATCAAAGGTTAGCCATTGACAAAAAGCATAAATACTCCAAACCCTTATTGTCATTCAGTTTAATGGCAGATGCTCACCGAACATTATGGAAGTTGGTTAAAGATTATGAACTGAATCCTTCACTTTGTTTCTTAGATAAGACCGATAAAGTAATCAACAATTTACCTGAAGTTGAAATTTACAATCAATCAGTTTCAAATGCATTACAATCTGCACAATCAACTTTAGAAACTTATTTATTGCATGATGGTGCAGCCAATTATATTTTAATGGAAGAAGGAAAGTTTTACGGGATGGGTGTTATAAAAGATGAAAGCAAAATCAATAATATTTCAGAAGTAAAAAATCTCTTGACTCAATATCCCGAAAATGAAGTTTTAAGGGCAATGATACAGTCTTATGCTGTTAAATATCCTTCAAGAGTAATTGCTTTATAACTTTTCAACATTCACACAATCAAATTTTTCTTTCTCATTACTGCTTTTATATTCGCTGCCCGTTTTTATTTGAAAGATTAAAGCAGCAATTTTTATGAGTGAATTTTCAGGTGCTATTGCAGGTAAATTAAATCTACGTTCAGTACAGGTTGAAGCAGTATTACAGTTATTAGAAGAAGGTGCAACAATTCCTTTTATTGCACGATATAGAAAAGATAAAACAGGCGGTTTAGATGAAGTGCAGATTCAGCAAATACAGGATGAGGCTAAAAGTTTAAAAGAATTTACGGAACGTAAAACTTTTATAGAAAAAACAATCTCAGAGCAAGGTAAAATGACAGATGCTTTGCAGGAAAAAATAAACAAAGCAACAACCATTTCTGAATTGGAGGATATTTATCTTCCGTACAAACCCAAAAGAAAAACAAAAGCACAAACAGCTAAAGAAAATGGTTTAGAGCCTTTGTCTGTTGTAATACTTGAACAAAAAAATATTGATATAAAAGCTGAAGCAGAAAAATTTATTAATGAAAATGTAAAAGATGCAGAAGCTGCATTGCAGGGTGCGAGAGATATAATTGCTGAAACAATTAATGAAGATGCTGCCATTCGTGCAAAACTTAGAAAGTTATTTGAAGATACTGCAACGCTGCAAAGCAAAGTGTTGACTGATAAAGAAACAGAAGCAGTTAAGTATAAAGATTATTTTGATTTCAGTGAACCGATTTCGAAAATTCCGTCACACAGAATATTAGCTGTTTTACGTGGGTTTTTAGAAGGGTTTTTGAAAATGAATATTGCTCCGTTGGAAGAAGATGCTTTACAGTTAATTGAAAACGTATATGTAACAAACAGCTTAAACGCAAGTGTTGAACAGGTTAAGAAAGCTATTAAAGACGCTTATAAAAGATTGCTGCAACCCAGTCTGGAAACAGAGTTCAGAACACTATTAAAAGCCAAAGCAGATGAAGAAGCGATTAATGTGTTTGCTGAAAACTTAAAGCAGTTATTACTAAGTTCTCCATTAGGCAGCAAAAGAGTGTTAGCAATAGACCCCGGCTACAGAACAGGTTGTAAAGTAGTTTGTTTGGATGAGAAAGGAGAGTTGCTGCATAACGATTTGATTTATGTTCATGAGAAGAATAAAGAATACGATGCAACATTTACCATTCAATCTTTAGTAAAACAATATCAAATTGAAGTGTTTGCCATTGGCGATGGAACAGCAGGCAGAGAAACAGAACAGTTTATAAAAAAATTGCAATTAAATTTACCTGTGTTTTTGGTAAATGAAGATGGAGCATCTGTTTATTCTGCCAGTGAAATTGCCAGAGAGGAATTTGGTGCATACGATGTTACCGTAAGAGGTGCGGTAAGCATTGGCAGAAGGTTAATGGATCCGTTGGCAGAGTTGGTTAAAATAGACCCGAAAAGCATTGGTGTAGGGCAATACCAGCATGATGTTAATCAAACAAGATTAAAAGAAAAGTTAGATGCAACTGTTATCAGTTGTGTAAACAAAGTAGGTGTTAATTTAAATACTGCTTCCAAACATTTATTAAGTTATGTAAGTGGTATTGGTACTACGCTTGCAGAAAATATCATTAAGTATAGAAATGAAATTGGTGGCTTCAACAGCAGAAATCAATTATTAAAAGTTCCGCGTTTAGGCGGTAAGGCTTATGAGCAATGTGCAGGTTTTCTTCGCGTTAAAGAAAGTAATAATCCCTTAGATGCAAGTGCTGTACACCCTGAAGCGTATAATATTGTAGCAAACATTGCGAAAGATTTACAGGTTGATATTGCTTCGCTCATTGGTAATGAACAATTACTGAAAACTGTTAATGCCAAGAAATATGTAACAGAAGAAATCGGCGAGTTAACCATTAAAGATATTTTGAATGAATTGAATAAACCGGGACTTGACCCCCGCAGCGAATTAGAGCAGTTTGAATTTGCCAATATTTATTCAATTGAAGATGTAAAAACAGGAATGATTATTCCGGGTATTGTTACCAACCTAACCCGTTTTGGTGCTTTTGTAGATATAGGCGTAAAACAGGATGGTTTAGTACATGTTAGTGAAATTGCTCATCAATACATAACAGACCCGTCAGAAGTTTTAAAATTGAATGATAAAGTACAGGTAAAAGTTTTAGAAGTTGATGTGCCGAGAAAACGTATTGCATTATCAATTAAACAAACGCAGGAAGCACCTGCAAAACAAGGCGGGCAAAGATTTCAGCCACCAAAAAAGCAAGAATCTGAATTAACGAATATGAATTTGAATGATGCTTTAAGTGCATTAAAAAATAAATTTAAGAAATAATTCCTTTGTCATTTCGAAGGTTCGTGCCGAGAAATCTCATTATTTAAAAAATTAGATTTCTCGTTGGGCAATCCCGAAGTTTCGGGACAATCTCGAAATGACTTTGGTTTATTTTGTCAATAAAATTAACAACGCTTTAATTGCTCGTAACTAAAGTAAAATGTTTCTTTACAGTACTGCTATGAAACTTATTAAGCATCTTATTTTTTTCATTTCATTATTTCTTGTTTATCATGCGGAAGCTGCACAGGTAACCGGTGTTATAAAAGATAGCAAAGGCAATATTCTTCCTTTCTCATCAATACTTATTAAAGGCACTGCAAAAGGTACAACTGCTAATACAAAAGGTTTTTACAGTTTGCAATTAGACAATGGTAATTATATATTGGTTTGTCAGCATATAGGCTTTGCTTCAGTTGAAAAGAAAATAAAAGTTACTAATGAAAACTTAGTAATTGATTTTGAATTGAATGAACAGCAATATCAATTAACAGATGTTGTTGTAAAAAGCGGTGGCGAAGACCCTGCTTATGAAATCATTCGTAAAACAATTGCTAAGCGGGAAGAACATTTAAACGAAATAAAAAAATATCAGGTTGAAGTTTATATAAAAGGGCAGTTGCAGTTACGTAATTATCCTAAAAATTTTATGGGTGAAAAAGTTGATTTTGAAGATGGTGATACCAGTAAACGTAAAATGATTTTTCTTTCTGAAACAATGGCCAATTACTCAGTTGATGGAGATAAAAAAAAGATTGATGTTGTATCAACAAAAGTTAGTGGACGCAGTGATGGCTTTGGTTTCAGCAGCCCGCAAATCATTTCATTTTATGAAAATAATATTTCCTTACAAGCTTTAAATCCACGCGGGTTTATTTCACCCATCAGTAATAATGCATTGAATTATTACAGGTATAAGTATGAAGGAATGTTTTATGAAAACGGTAAAGCCATTAATAAAATAAAAGTAATTCCAAAAAGAAAATATGAGCCGTTATTTTCAGGCTACATCAATATTATAGAAGATGAGTGGCGTTTGCAAACTGTGCATTTGTATTTATTGAAAGAGCAGCAAATGCAGTTTTTAGATACTTTAACCATTGAACAGATTTATGTTCCGTTAAAAAATGTTTGGGTTATAAAACAACAGGTTATTGAACCCGCCGGTAAGTTTTTTTCGTTTGATTTTTTCGGAAACTTTTTGCAGGTGTATGACAAGTTTAATATAGAACCTGAGTATAAAAAAGGTTTTTTCGGAAATACATTCTTAAAATTCTTTGATAGCTCTAATAAAAAATCAATGAATTATTGGGATAGTATTCGCCCTGTTCCTTTATCAGAAGCAGAAGTAAAAGATTATAAAAAGAAAGATAGTTTAGAGCAGGCAAGAAAAGACCCGCATTATTTAGATTCATTAGATAGAAAAAGAAATAAACTTACTTACAACAAACTGGTTTTAAACGGCTACAATTACAGTAAAGAAAAATATAAAACCAATTTCTTAATAGACCCGTTACTAAAATCTCTCAACAGTTACAATACGGTAGAAGGAGAGGTATTAAGTTTATCTGCCACTTACAGTAAACGCTTTGAAGGCAGAAAAGTTTTATTTCTTTCCCCCAATATCCGTTACGGATTAAGCAATACACATTTTAATGCATCAGTAAATGGCAATTATAATTTCGGTAAAAAGTATTTAACTACGCTGTTTTTTGGCGGCGGAAAAAATGTATATCAATTCAATAACAATAATCCCCTATTGCTACATTCAATAATACTTTATCTACTTTATTATGGACTGCCAATCACATGAAATTATATGAAGCATGGTATGGCAGAATCGGCTACAGCCAAGGCTTAGGTGATGGTTTTAATTTTTCTGTAGTTGCCAATTATCAACACAGAATACCTTTAGAAAATACAACAGATTATAGTTGGAGTACCTATAAAAACAGAGTGTTTACACCGAACTTTCCTGTTATTCCTGCTTATGCTTCAGCAAATATTCCTGAGCATAATGCATTCATGTTAACAACAGGTTTAACATGGCGACCCGGAGCAAAATATGTTGAGTTTCCTGATAGAAAAGTAAGTATCGGTTCTCGCTACCCTACATTCAATGCAATTATAACAAAAGGTGTAAACGGTTTGTTAGGTAGCGATGTTGATTATACCAAATGGCATTTAAGTATTAATGATAATTTGAATTTGAAATTGGGTGGAAGATTAAGCTATGAAGCAGAAATTGGTGGCTTTTTGCAGGCAGATAAAGTGGTTACACCAGACTTTATTCATTATCTCGGTAACCAAACAGTTATTGCAAGTCAATATATGCGAGGTTTTCAATTATTGCCTTATTATGAATTAAGCAATACGGATAAATTGTATACAGCGGGACATATTGAGTATCATTTAAACGGTTTATTAACCAATAAAATTCCCGGCTTCAGAAAACTAAATTGGTTCTTTGTTTTAGGTGCCAACGCTTTGTATATAAACGACCAGAAGAATTTTTACGAAGTATTCTTCTCTGTAGAAAATATCTTTAAAATTATTCGTGTAGATTTTGTGCAGGGCTACAAACAAAACGGCGAAACGCCAAGCGGTGTAAAGTTTTCGTTGCCTTTGTTGTTTTAGTGAGAATTAGAAAAGATTAGTTATTAATATTTTACCATTCTCATCAATATTGGAAATATTGCTACATGGATAAATATCAAATGTCTTTTTGGTAATTGGATTTAATTGACATTTATACATTATAACACTTGATAGTTGTAATGAACCGTTATCTATAATTTCTTTACTTAAAACAAGATTAAGACCGTAATTTTCTGTTATCGAATTAGAATATAAAATTCCGACTTCATTTCCGTAGTATTTTTTAACCGCTTGATAAAATGCATTAGTTATTAGGTAATCTTTTTCTGTAGCCATTTTTTTAGCGGATAGTTTTGAGAAGAAATTGTAAAATTTTGAAACTTTTTTATAATCTTCATTCTTAAAATATTTTTTATTGAATTTATCAAAAACGGGATTAATGTTTTCTAAGTCCATACATTTTTTAAATGCCGCTTCATAAAAAGTTAATGGAATGATTTTCAATGGCTTCACAATTTCCCACTTACCAATCGTAGCGTAGATATATTTATTTTCTGGATTTAAATGAAAAATTTCTTTACATGATTCTAATATGGCAGTCATTTCTACTCTTGATTCTTTGCTTAGTAAAGGAACAGAACAATAAAATGCAGACTCATTTTGTAAATTAAATCTGTTAAGTTTAATTTTCTTTTTGTCTTTATTGTAGCTTATTTGCGAAATAGTTTTAAAGATTTCTCCATTAAAATTTTGTCTACATCTTATAACAAAGAGGTTATCTAAGTGCAATATTGGAATAGGTAATCTCCTAATAAATTCTAAACAATATGATTTTAAAAGTTTGAAATTAGAATTTTTGACTTTTATTTCTTTTTTTATTCTTTGAATAAGTTCATTTATTTCTTCTAATGGAGTATTTA
>SAIW01000002.1 GCA_004028795.1 Chitinophagaceae bacterium | reverse complement strand
AAGATGTTTTTTACAGGGTAAATGGTTTTAAAGGAATTGATAATATTGCAAGCGGAGATGACATGTTGCTAATGAATAAAATAAAACATGAATTTCCCAATGCCATAGGCTTTTTGTTTAGTAAAGATGCAATTGTTTCAACCAGCCCTATGCCAGATTGGAAAGCGTTTTTTAATCAAAGAATCCGTTGGGCAAGTAAGGCAGATAAGTATAAGGATAAAACAGTTTTTTGGGTACTGGTATTAGTTTATTTTCTTAACCTGTTTTTATTTATCATGCCATTTATTGCACTGGCAATTCCCTCATTGTGGTTGTATTGGCTATTATTTTTAATTGCTAAAACTTTAGTGGAATTAAGTTTTGCTGTACCCGTCGGCAGCTTCTTCGGGCAATCATTTCTATGGTGGTTTCCGTTACTGCAACCGTTTCATATAACTTATATGGTAGTAGCCGGTTGGTTAGGTAAGTTTGGCAGTTATAACTGGAAAGGCAGGAATGTTAAATAGCTTTTGGCTCATTAAAATCTTTAGGCTCTGGAAACCAGGCATAAATCATTAAAAAAATTGCTGCCAGCAAAATAAAAGGGAGCATAAAAAAACTTTTCATAAAATTGATTTTTAATTATTTAACAAATTACAGACTCAAGAATCTGTAATTAGTTTAACAAAAAAGACTCCAACATTTTTAAAAACGTTGTATAACTGTTTTACATTTCGGCAAAATGAAAAATTCTTTCGGTAAAAGATTAATTAAGAACAAAGCCGCACTTGCCGGAATAGTAATTATTATAACAAGTATTGTCATTGCTTTTTCAGCATACCTTATAGTGCCGGATACTACACCTAACGCAAACAGAATAATTCCGGAAATAGGCAGTAAAAAACCGGGTTTTTCTATTCAATTTCTATTGTTAAAAAAAGAAAAAAATAATGAGGAAAACTTTCTACAAAAAATAATAAGTGGTAAACAAGATGCTTTTACATACATACCCATAACATCGTATAAGCAAAAAAATGATAGTATTATTTATCAGAAATATGTAGACGATAACATTTTTGAAACCAAAACAATTGCATTAAAAAATATTGCAAGCCCGAATATCGTAACAAAAAAATTCTATTTAGGTACAGATAGGTTTGGCAGAGATATTTTAAGCAGATTACTAATAGGTACCAGAGTAAGTTTAAGCGTTGGTTTAATTGCAGTAATTATTTCGCTAACCATAGGTATTTTATTAGGGTCATTAGCCGGCTATTTTAAAGGCTGGGTAGATGATGTTATTATGTGGTTAATTAATGTTTTATGGAGCATTCCAACTTTATTGTTGGTATTTGCCATAACACTTGTTTTAGGAAAAGGCTTCTGGCAAGTATTTATTGCTGTTGGTTTAACTATGTGGGTTAATGTTGCACGTTTAGTTCGCGGGCAGGTAATGCAGGTTAGAGAACTTGAATTTATTGAAGCAACAAAAGCCTTAGGTTATTCAAATACCAGAACTATTATAAAGCATATTCTGCCAAATATACTTGGTCCGGTATTGGTTATTGCTGCAAGTAATTTTGCAAGTGCAATTGTAATTGAAGCCGGACTTAGCTTTTTAGGTGTTGGTGTACAGCCACCACAACCAAGTTGGGGTTTAATGATTAAGGAAAATTATAATTTCATCATTACCAATAACCCGATGTTGGCGTTAACTCCGGGTATTGCCATTATGTTATTGGTATTAGCTTTTAATTTATTAGGTAATGGATTAAGAGATGCTCTAAACGTGAAAAGTAAATTATAGTTTTTGTACCCGGCTTTTGAATAACTATTCAACTTTCGTTGCGTCGCACACTTGTACTTCCATATCGCTAAGCAGCAATCGCCTTCTCTATTGTATATTGTTCAATCAAAATAAAAATCATTCCTAAACAAAGCCAGAATAAACTTCCTATTTTATCTGTTTCAATTAAATCACTCAGAAAATTTACTACACCAATCATTACTAAAATAATTGCTGCCGCCAAAGCAACCTGTTTATAAAAAACATGTTGAATTGAATGATAAAGATTTTGCAGCTTAATCAGCATTGCAAAAAATAAAACAATAAATAATGCCATACCAACCAAGCCCTGCTCTAAGCCAATTAATAAAAAATAATTATGTACAGATGAATGGTCTTTATTATTACTAACCCATGTTTTAAAAACACTCTCCGTATAATTTTTATAGTTATCATAAAAACCATTTGGCCCAACACCTGCAATGGGGTTAGTCTTAAGCATATTAAATGCAGCTACCCACCTGTAAAAACGTTCAGCATTAGAAACATCTTTTAATGTTACTGTTGCCTCTAAATGCTGGCTGAAATTGGTATGAAAAATAGTAGTGTTATACTCCGGTGCAAACCTCAAATAGTTATTATTATAGAACAACCAGCTTACTGAAAACAAAAGCGTAGCAGATAAAACAGCTATAGTTATTTTAATTTTTTTGTAATAAGTAATTACTCCACCCGCAATACCGATAATTAATGCAGCCCAAGCCCCTCTTGAATATGATAGTACTACTGCTGCTAACATAATTATCACTACTATCCATAAAAATTTATAAGAAAACTTATTTTTTGAAGTCAGTTTCATAATACTCCAAACAATCGGCAACATACAAACCAACATGGCCGAATAGTTTACATGATTACGAAAAAAAGGGGACAATGTTTTTTTAATTCCTTCAAATGAAAAACCATATTGGCTATGCCTTATAATACATTGACCAACAACAAATAACATTGGCAATAACAGCAATAAAGCAAATTTTTTAATTCTTTTTTCTGTGTTCAGGATATGATAAGGCAGTATTACGAAAGGGATAATATACCAAATTTTAGCAGCTAAATATTTTAATGAAATCAGGCTATTGGTTGAATAAATACAACTAACAGCTATCCATATTAAATGCAATACCAATAATAAAAACAAAGGTTGCTTTATTATTTGCTTTGGCAATACAGATGATTGATAGGCTACTTTTAAAAAGAAAATACCTGTAAGCAATATCAACAAAGGTTCATCAGGGAAATCTAAACTAAGTGTTGGCGTAATTTCTAATTCAGTTGATAACGGCAAGGCCATTATCATTAACCAGAAAAGCAGTTCTGTTTTAGCTGTCGCATAATCAAATACAAAAGGTAAACATGATAATAAAAAGAAGATATTATTATCAAAAACAATTGCAGCAATACAACTCAATAACAATATTGCAGATGATGTATAAAACAATTGTTTGTTTGATAAAGTATGCATCAGCTTTTTCTTCCTTCAATAAATAAAACAAGCAATATTGAAAAAAACAGTGAAACAAAAAATACAATACTCAGTACCAAAAGTTTATCAGGCTTAACATAAGCCAGTGTTGGAAAAGCTTTATCTAAAACTACTAAAGCTTGAGGTGTTGCATCAATCATTAACTGAAACTCTACTACTTCTTTTCTGTACTTCTGTAATTCATCTAACAGCGATTGGCGTTTATTAATCAGCAATAATTTTCTGGCGTCTTCAGTTTTTATTGATTGAATAGTATCAGAAATTATAATCACTTGCTTTTCCATTCTGCTGATAGAAGCATTCAAGTGATCGTAAATTAATTCATAACTCTTCTTCCATATTTCTTCCTGTAAAAACCTGATTAATTCTGTTGTTCTGTTAGCTAATTTGGCTGCAAAAATGGGGTCTTTATCATATACAGTTATTCGCAAAATATTTTTTTCATTCTTTACAATATCAGTGTTAGCTCTTAAAATGAGTAAGGCTTTTTTATTTTTTATATCGTCATTTTTTCCCTCAACATTATAGTAAGTAATCAAATTAAATTCACTAACTAATCTTGAGAATACTATATCAAGTTTAGACAGGCTGTATGCAACATCTAAATCATCCTCATCACCAATAATTGAGTATAATCCTTGAACATTACTATTGAACAGCTTTGCCTTATCCGCCATTAAAGAATTTTGTGCAATAGCAAAAGTTTGTGCTCTGTATTTTTTAGGAACAATAAATAAAGTAACAGTAGCAACAATTAAAGCTATCAATACAATAGTAATAATGGCTTTCCATTTGATTTTTATAACTGTTAATACATCAATAAGATTGAAGGTGGAAGATTGCATAAAAGTGAATGTACAATTTTAATTAATGTATAACCCGTACACTGCGGTTAAGACTTTCTTCTAATGAAATAAAAGTTTCTGTTCTTTCAATTCCCTTAATGTTTTGCAGTTTATCGTGCAATACCAATTTTAATTGCTGAATATCTTTGCAAATAATTTCTGCAAAAATGCTGTAATTACCTGTTGTATAATTTAAACGTACAATCTCAGAAATTTTAATCAGTTCTTTAGCCACATTATCGTACAAAGAACTTTTTTCTAAATAAATACCAATAAAAGCAATCACATCGTAACCCATAGCTTTAAAGTCAACAGATAATTTTCTGCCTTTAATAATACCCTGTTCTTCTAACTTTTTCATTCGAACATGAACTGTTCCGCCAGATACAAATAATTTCTTTCCTAAATCTGCATAAGAAACATCTGCATCTTCCATCATTGCCTGAATTATTTGTAAATCCAGTTTGTCAAAATTCAAAGGAGTAGCCATTTGAGATAGTTATTTTTGAATAATTTCAATAAAAATACATTTTTGCCGAATAATTTCAATATTTATAAAAAAAAGTTTGAAAAATATTCATTAAAAACAGAAAGTCAACGTAATCTTGTGCTACAAAAGTGAATAGTTCTTAATACTGTGGGGTGATGAAATTCTTGGCAGACATGCCCTCTCGTCTCGGGGGTGAGGATAAAAGGACAAACGCGTTGTAGAGCCGACTTCTACCATTGGTAAGGCCGACCGGGGTTGACCACTAAACTTTGCAATGCAGCTAACTTCCTCGTGTAGGTTCGACTCCTACCCCTACAGCTCTTTTCTCAGTGTGTTTTTTTGCTAGCCTTTGAAGTTTTTACTTTGAAGGCATTTTTGTTTAATACCTGAGGTGCAAAGGAATCTGTTGCAAATACTTAATTTGTTTGAGTTCTGAAGAATCAATTGTAGGCGAATAAATTGCAGCAAAAGTTGCTTTTGTATATGCATCATCTTTTGCTAATCCATATCTAAACCCATGATCTCCTGAAATAATAATAGTTTTCTTTTCCCAATCTTTAATAGAATTTAAGTAGTGTAAAACTGTTTTATTTACATAAGCAAGATACTCAACATATTGTTTGTACATTTCTTTAGTTGAAAGAGAATTAAAATATTCAGCATATTTATTTTCAATCCCACTCGAATCATTTATGAATGGAGGGTGTGGCATTAATGCATGAATCCAAAAAAAAGTTGGGTTAGCATTAGTGTTAATATCATTTAGCGATTTATTCAAAACATCCGAATTATACTTTGATATTTTTTCAGTATTCTTATTAAAATAATTAATTGTCAATACTAATACTGAGTTACTAAAAATTTGATCAAAAAAAGATGTTGGGAATATATTACTGAAGCTGGCTTCTACTTCTGATTTATGAGTAAAATATAAAAAATCATAGTTTTTAAAATCATAATGTAACATTTTCAATTTCTTTTCAAATTTGTTTTGCCTTACTACTTTTTGTGCATAATTAAAGTTGGGATATTGAATACTATCGTCAAAATTAAAAATTGAAGCTATTGAAAACAGTGTTCCATTACTTATTGATGGCATAGAATCAATTATAAAGAAATGTTTTGCTCTCAAAGAATCTTTTATACTGTTATGATAGTGCAATTGATTTGTTAAATAGTTATTTGAAGCATATTCATCTAACAATATCCAGATTATATCATTTTTTATTTTGTTTGATGTTTGCAGTACAACATTATTACTTTTAGTAAAATACTCTTTCATCGTAGCTGCAATAAACAAACCATTAACAAAAAGGATAAAGGATAAAGTCAAAAAAAATATTTTTAACTTATTTAGAAAAGAAGTCAATTTTAGATAAAGATTTGCCAGATAAGATAGCCCTAAAGTTAGACTTATACAAATAGTCATCAAGTATCTACATCTAACCCATAAGGGCAGTGTTTCTTTTAAATTATTTATAAAGAAAAAAAAAGTAAATAAAAGAAGTAGCAGGATATGTGCATTAAAGAAATTTAAAAATGAAGCTATTTTTTTTAACAAAAACGCACTTAAAAAAAGAGACGTAGCTATTATTACAAAAGCTATAAATTCAAAACCTTCCGGAAATTGCATTATTTTATAGGTGAGAAAAAAAAGAATAAAAAAATAAACAACACTCAACTTATTATATAGTGTTATAATTTTTTTTGACATAAGAATAATTTTCTTTCCAACGGCAGCAAAACCGTTTCTTCTAAAAAATTAAATTGTTCAGAAAATATTTTTTTGAAATTATCTTCTGTATAGTCTTCGTAAATATCTTCTTTTATCAAGAGCATTTGCTTTATTTTAATATCTGATTTTGGTATAAACTCTATAATCAAATACTTTTCTGTTAATCTATTTAGCAAATCCGCAATAAGCTGTAATGGAATATTATTTGATATTCTCAGATGATGAATCAAAGCCAAGGCAAGTACTGTATTAGCTTTAAGCCGATCAAGCATAGGAATTTTTTCTTTATTTTCCCATCCAAGACCTGGGCTTGGGTGGACAATATCAATTACTACATGAGTTATTTTTTTTAAAGAATTTTGTTTACAAAACTGATAGAAACTATTAACACAATACTCATCCATTTCAACACTAATTACATCTTCAGAATAATTAGAAGCTATTGCTGAAAATCTTCCTTTATTTGCTCCTAAATCAATTACTTTTTTTGGTTGAATATTAGAGAGCCATTGCTTAATACTTCTTTCCTTTAATAAAAGATAATCTTTACTTTCAATTTTTTCATCATAATAACTCAACCAAAAACTTGAACCTCTATTATTATCAGAAATTTTAATTATTTTCTGAAGCAATAAACGAAAGCCTTGTTCAATTTTACTTTTTGAAATTTTATTTTCTTTAAGCTCTTTTTCGTTTGTAATTTTTTTGTTTAAGAAAAGTGAATGTAAATGAATATGCCAGAATGCTAAAAAATTAAAATAGCTTTTATAAGGCAACTGGTTACTAACAAACTTTAGAGGCATACCTGTAAATAAAGCTCTATGAAGTTTAGACCATTCATGCCCCTTATATTTCATTAATAGAAAAGGAGCTAACATTTCTTCGCAAAATTGCTTATATGCTAACCAAGAATTACCCTCATTATAAATGACAAATGAGCTTGTATCAATCAGTTTGCAATTTGTTCCTACAAAAACATGGTTGAAAGAAGATGCATCTTTTAAAATCATCCCATACTTCAATGCAATTATATTGATTTTTAAAAAAGAAATAATACAGTCTTTTCTTTGCGTAAAGCTCCATTCATAGGGATAGTTAATAAATAAAATTTGCTCAGGTAACAATACCTTATAAACATCTTCACCAAAGTCAGAAAAAGTTGAGTCTACTTCTTGGTGTTCAACTATGAGATTTTGTTCAACTAATTCATCATAAAGACCGGATTTCATCAAACAATTATAAGTCGAAGCGTATCTGTTTTTTAAAATTCGGTAATAAATGTCATTGTATTTAATAACGAAGGCATCCGGATCTTTGTAAGAAATTGCTTGCCTATTCATGACAGATTAGCTTTGAAGCTAATACATTTACTTATTTTTTGAAAATGTATTCTTGATAAAGAATTTAATTCTCCCGAAAAATAAAGAAATTGTTAGAATACCTGATAAAATTGCTTGATAAAATAAACTACCAGACCCTGGGTCAATATAACATAGGTATAAATGCATGACTTTACTTTTCGATAAGACTATAATTGAAATTAAAAGTTTAATTACTTTTAAGATACTTGACTAATTATTTTTGCTGTATATGGGTCATAAAAAATTAATACGGTTCGAGGCAATCAAAACCTTTCCTAATGTTTTAGAATTTCCTGAAAATATTGCAGGGCAATGGCATAAACACTTCAACAATAATAACCCCATTATTCTGGAATTGGCCTGTGGCAAAGGGGAATACACCCTTGGCTTAGCAAGAATGTTTGCTGATAAAAATTTTATTGGTGTTGATATAAAAGGAAACAGAATCTGGAAAGGTGCTGCCATGGCTCTACAGGAAAATTTAGAGAATGCTGCTTTTTTAAGAACGCAAATAGATTTTATTAATACCTACTTTACTAAAGAGGAAGTAAATGAAATATGGATTACGTTTCCTGACCCGCAATTACGATTATCAAAAGCCAAGAAAAGATTAACGCACCCTAAATTTTTACGCTTATATCAAAGCATTTTAAAACAGGATGGATTAATACATTTGAAAACTGATAGTCCTGATTTATATCAGTTTACAAAAACAGTAATCAATTTATTAGAACTGGAATTATTAGTTGATTACAGTGATGCTTATAAAGAACCCGGTATTGCAAAAGAGCTTTACATAAAAACACACTATGAAAGTTTAGATATTGCTCAAAGCAGTCGCATTCACTATTTACAGTTTAAAATAAACAAGCTGTTACCGGTAGAAAAAGATATTATTTTAAAAGAGCTTATTAATGAACAAGCCGTTAATTGAGGGAGAAGATTTTTATTATGATGACAATGGCTATGTTGTATTTACAGAAAAATATCACATAGCAAAAGGTTATTGCTGCGGTTTAGGTTGTAGACATTGCACCTATAATTATGAAAATGTTCCTGAACCAAAAAGGAGTGAGTTGCTTGAAAATATTTCAAACAAACTAACTTCAACCAAGAAATAAAAAGTTTTGCCAAAGAAACAAACGTTAAAAAAAATTATCAAGCAAAAAAAAGAACCTAAAAAGTTTTCTTTTTTTGATGATGTATATGATGTAGTAAGGCAAATACCTAAAGGCAGAGTTACATCTTACGGTGCTATTGCTAATTATCTGGGTACAAAACTAAGTGCAAGAATGGTTGGCTGGGCTATGAATGCAGCCGGTACGGTAAAGCCTAAGGTACCCGCACAACGTGTTGTTAACAGAAACGGAATGTTAAGCGGTAAAGCTCATTTCAGTACACCAACAAAAATGGAAGAGCTATTAAAGAAAGACGGAGTTAATGTAGAAAAAGATACCGTTGTCAACTTTAAAGAAATTTATTGGGACCCTGCAATTGAATTAAATTTATAAATTACTCCTGCATTAACTCTTCCTTACTAACATTCATTTCAATCGTCATTAAAAATACTGTTGGCTTTTGCCCGGCAAATACAAACAGCAAAACTCCGAACAACAAAAGAAAGGAAATATTATGTATAATAAAGTAGCTTACTAAACAAAACATAGCCGGTATTTCTAATAAAGCATATTTTAAAATACATGCACTGCGATATTGTGTAAACTTTTCAGAAAAACTTAAAGTGGTTAATTGTAGTTGTTGTATTCTTTGTTTTGAAATTTTAAATGCAGCAATACCACATCCGAAACTTAATACTATCGCAAAAATCTGTAAAGCCTGAAAAACTGTTCTGTTATCTTTCGAGGTAATAAAATTGGAAATTACATAAACAATAACTGCAAATAACAGTTGCCCTAAAAGCATTGCTGTGTGAACTACTATAAGAGATTTTATTTCAGGCTTAAACTTCACTATTGGTTATTGGTAATAAGGGCTTATCATTAAATAAACTACAGGGCCTGTAACTGCTACATAAAACCACAAAGGCCAGGTAATTTTTGATAGTTTTTTATGTGCAGCATATTCTCCTATCAAAGCTCTGTAAGCAGTAAATAATATAAATGGAAGTATTACCGCTGCTAAAAAAATATGCGTAAAGAGAATAAAGAGATAAATAATTTTTACAGCACCTGCACCGCCAAACTTAGTTTCGCCTGCTAATAAGTGGTGAGCAATGTAACTAACTAAAAATACAATGGAAAGTATTAACGCCGTTAACATTAATTGTTTATGCAGTAAGTAGTTTTTATTTTTCACAGCTACTAACGCTGCAACTAAAAGTATGGCAATAATTGTATTGATAATTGCATTAGCAGTTGCAAAAATGTGAACGTTAAATCCTAAATCAACAGTTAGTTTTATTCTGCTTATAGTAACAACAACTGCAAATACAACAAATGAAAAAATACCTATTAACCACTTTGCTGTACCATCATTCTTTTTCATTGAAGCCTGTAACATAATCTTATACGTTTATTTTTTTCTTGATTGAACAGTAATTAATACAAACACAATAACCAATACTACAACAACAGCCCAAAGCCATTTAAGGTTGATAATTTCCGTAAATAATTCGCTTTTTTTTGTTTTATCTTTTTCAAGCATCAGTAAGCCGATATCTCTTGCCAAAACAGATAATGAAGTTGAGTCTAAACCGCTGTAGGGTTGCTCCAATCTTCCCCTAACTATATAATCTTTATCCAGCAACACAAACCTTGATGTATGCGGGAAATCAGGTGTAACAGGCTCTTTACTTAACTTATCTATTTTCAATTCTTCAAAAATATAATTGTAAATAGAATCTCTGTTGCCTGTAAGCAGCCACCAATTATCAGGATTAACCTTATAATTATCAGCATAATTTTTCAATACACTCACAGAATCATGCTCGGGGTCTATTGATAAAGAAATAAACTGTACAACCGAAGTATCAACTTTCTGCATGGCATTACCTCCTGTAATAAAACTCTGTTGCAACTTGGCCATGCTTTTAGTAAGCTTAGGACAAATACTGCCACAACGTGTAAAGAATAAATCAATAACAATTGCTTTACCTTTTATGTCGTATAAATGAACGGTATCTCCTAATTGATTAACAAATTTAAAATCGGCTGTTTTATGCCAAATAGTATCAACACTTGTTCTGCCGTTTTTTTCAGAAGCAATCGTTGTTTCAACAAAATATTTTCTAGGCATTATTACAGCATCATCTCCTGCAGTTTTTAAAATAAAATAGCTCACTAAAGGAATGAGAATAGCAATCATTAATGCCCAAACAGCTTTCTTGCTCATAACTATTCAATTAATTAAAAAACCACCGCACCGGCAGTGGCTTTTATAAAATTCATTTGTTCATTTTATAACAAAATGCAATTAATGCTTTTCTGCAGGTTCTTCTGTTTTATGTTCGCCACCTTCCTCTTTCTTTTCAACTATTACAGACTTCTGTGCATTTTTATATGGGTCGTAAGTGTTTCTTAAATGTTTGAATGAATTACCGTCGTATAAGAACGCAATAATAAACCAAACAAATAATAAAAGGGGAACCACGATAGTCATTATCATGTTTCTTAATTCATGCTTTAAGTGCATAAAATAACCGACAATATAATATGCCTTAGCAATCATTAAAATAATAATAAACGCTTTAGTTGAAAGTTTTCCAGCAGAACCGTCTACCATTTTCATCATCATAAAACCTAATGCTAATTCTATGATAGTAAGAACTGTAAGAACAATAGTTACATTTCTTACTTCGTTTTTACTGCCATGATGTTCTGCATGTGCTGAATGTTCCATAAATAATTTTATAGTATAATTGAATTAATTAAATCAAATAAAAACAGGTAAATACAAATACCCACACCAAGTCTACAAAGTGCCAGTATAATCCAGCTTTTTCAATCATTAAATAGTGCCCTCTTTTTTCAAAAACACCATTCAATGTCATAATCAACATAATGATATTAATAATTACACCGCTAAATACATGGAAACCGTGAAAGCCTGTTATTGTAAAAAAGAAGTTGGTAAAATTTGTTGTTGATTGAGTTCCGTCAGCATTTAAAAATGGATTATGTCCCCACCATGCACCTTCGTGATGTAAGTGATTCCACTCCCAAGCCTGACAACTTAAAAAAGCTAAACCACCAATAATAGTAAGAATAAGGTTTACAACTACTTTTCTTTTATTCATTTCCTGCCCTGCTTTAACAGCTAATACCATTGTTACAGAACTGATGATAAGAATAAAAGTCATGATACTTACAAACACTAACGGGGCAAATGTGCTTTCGCTTGCAAAAGGGTAACTTTTAAATACATGGTTCGGATCAGGCCAGCCGTTGGTTGAAAAACGTACTGTTCCATAAGCAATAAGAAAGGCACCGAATGTAAAAGCATCACTCATTAAAAAGTACCACATCATTAATTTTCCATACTCTACATTAAAGGGGCTTTTCCCGCCGCTCCACCACTTAGTAGGTACTGTTGCAGTTGTTAGTGTTGACATGTTTCTATTCTTCTAAAGTTTGTTTGCAAATTTATTGGCTCACGTTTAAAAACTGTGAATAAAACCAAAGTTTTTTCAGCTTATTTTATCCATGCAAGAAATATAAAAAGGTAAATCCATAACAAATCTACAAAGTGCCAGTAAGTAGCAACAATTTCAATAGGTGTAGTATTATAACTTTTTATTTTTCTGCCAAATGCTCTGAATAGGGTAACTAATAAAGCTATTATTCCACCGGCTACATGCAGCATATGCAAACCTATAATAGGCACTAAAAAAGATGCTGCTGCATTACTTCCAAAGCCTAATAATTTTATTCCTTGACTGGTTAATTCATTAAAGCCTAAGGTTTGTAACACACCGAATAAAACACCTAATACTGCTGTTAAGGCAATAAAGTTTTTATACCTGCTTCTTTCTCTTGCTTTAAAAGCCTTTAAAGCAATATACATAGTAGCACTGCTAAGCATTATAGCTGCTGTAGAATAATAAAACGATTTCGGCAAAGCAAACTCTAACCAGTTTGCCTGATTACGCTTTACAATGTATGCACTTGTTAAGCCGGCAAACATCATACAAATGCTGCCCATAGCAACCCACAATGTAAACTTATGAGGGTGCAATCTTTTAGGTTCATTTGAACTCACTGTTGTCATCATCACTTTTTTATTTTGTTATCAGCTTTTGTTTATCAATTAAACATTCGTTGCGTCGCACACTTTTACGTTCTGTTCTTTACTGAGCTTTATCAGCCAGTAATGCCAATAAAACAATCGGCAAATAAATATAACTGCTGAACATTACCCTTCTTGCAGCTTTTACATTCATTTCATTATATAATCGTACACTTTGTACAACCATAAAAACATTACATGCCAGAATAATCCATAAACTCACATTGCCACTCATTCCAACATACTTAGGTAAAATACCCACCGGAATCATCAACACACTATACATTATTGCCTGCACTGCCGTAAACTTAGTTGGCCCTTTAGCACTCGGTAATAATTTAAAACCTGCTTTCGTATAATCTTCATGTGCCACCCAGGCAATTGCCCAAAAATGCGGAAATTGCCACAAGAACTGCATTGCAAACAATATTAACCCACCGGTCCATTTAATTTCATCATTATAAAAACCTGCCACCCATCCTATCAAGCAGGGTAATGCCCCCGGAAAAGCTCCTATTAATACGGCTATTGAATTTATTTTCTTCAAAGGCGTATAAATAAAAGCGTATAAGAACAAACTGAATGCAGATAAAAGAGCTGCTGTTACATTAAAAAAATAAACCATTAATACAACACCTAAGGAACCTGCAATAAAAGCAAACAGGTAAGCTTCATTTACTGTCATTCTTCCATTGGCTACAGGGCGTTTGGAAGTTCTTTTCATAACCGCATCTGTTTCCTTTTCTACTGCCTGGTTTATTGCATTGGCACTGCCTGTAACCAACATGCCAGCAATAAAAAGAATGGTTATCATCAACCAATTGTATCCATTAGCAGGCGTTAATAAAAAGCAAATCACACAAGAAAAAACAACCGTAAAGCTTAATGTAAACTTGGTTAGTTCTTTATAATCTCTAAGCTTGGCGGCGATAGAATTTCCTGTTTTATTATCCTGCATCTTCTTTTCAAAAACAATGCTCCCGTTATAGTTTCGGGAGCATTCTGTTATTTTACGATGAATGATTTTTAAATACTCATTCACTCAATAAATATTAATTAATGATGGCTTTCGTTAGCCCCCACAGGTTCTGTTTGCGGAACGAAATCTCTTCCGTCTTTACCGTAATCATAAGCCCAGCGATGAACTTCAGGGATTTCACCCGGCCAGTTTCCATGACCCGGACGGATTGGTGCAGTCCACTCTAATGTTGTAGAACCCCACGGATTTTGATTGGTAACTTTTCTTCCTTTAAAAATTGAATAGAAGAAATTAAATAAGAATAATAGCTGCGTTGCAAATACAACCATTGCTACTGTACTTATAAATCTGTTTAACTCTGCAAATTGCTTAAAGCTTTCCCAAATGCTGTAATCATAATAACGACGTGGCATACCTGCTAAACCTTGATAATGCATTGGCCAGAAAATTAAGTATGCACCAATTAATGTAATCCAGAAATGAGTGTATGCTAACGTATTGTTTAAATACCTGCCGTACATTTTAGGATACCAATGATAAACACCCGCAAACATTCCGAACATACTTGCCACACCCATTACAATATGGAAGTGAGCAATTACAAAATAGGTATCGTGCAAGTGAATATCTAATGCTGAGTTTCCTAACCAGATACCTGTTAAACCACCTGAAATAAATAAACTAACAAAACCGATAGCGAATAACATTCCGGGTGTGAAACGGATGTTTCCTCTCCACAATGTTGTTAACCAGTTAAATACTTTAATAGCTGAAGGCACAGCGATTAATAATGTTAATAATACGAAGATGGAACCTAAGAATGGGTTTAAACCTGTAACAAACATATGGTGTGCCCAAACTAAGAAGGCTAATATGGCAATGGCAAATAAAGAACCAATCATGGCTATATAACCGAATATCGGTTTACGGGCATTGGTTGATAAAATTTCACTTACCATACCCATAGCAGGTAATAAGATAATATACACTTCCGGGTGACCTAAGAACCAGAATAAATGCTGGAATAAAATGGCACTACCACCTTCATTAGGAAGTGTAACGCCGTTTACATATAAATCTGATAAGTAGAAGCTTGTTCCGAAATTTCTATCGAATATTAATAAGATAAAACCTGAAAATAATACAGGGAATGATAATACACCTAATACAGCAGTAAAGAACAATGCCCAAATAGTTAATGGCATTCTCGTCATGCTCATACCTTTAGTACGCATGTTCAATACCGTAGCTATATAATTTAAACCGCCTAATAATGATGATACAACAAACAATGCCATTGCTATCAACCATAAATCCATACCTGTTTTAGAACCCGGTGAAGCTTGACCTAATGCACTTAACGGAGGGTAAGCTGTCCAACCGCCGCTGAAAGGCCCTGTTTCTACAAATAATGAAGAAAGCATAACACAACTGGCAGCGAAGAAAAACCAATAAGAAAGCATATTCATAAACGGAGATGCCATATCTCTTGCACCGATTTGAAGCGGGATTAAGAAGTTGGCAAATGTTCCGCTTAAACCTGCTGTTAATACAAAGAATACTAATACAGTACCATGTGTTGTAACCAAAGCATAATAAGCTTGTGCTGTAATTTTTCCATCTTCAACCCAGAATTTTCCCAATAAATCCTGTAACCACGGAAATTTAGCATCAGGGTATCCTAATTGCAGCCTGAACAATACACTCATCAATCCACCTAAAACAGCCCAAACCATTCCTGTAATAAGAAATTGTTTGGCAATCATTTTATGATCCTGGCTGAAAACATATTTTGTAATAAATGTTTCATGATGATGGTGTTCATGGCCATGATCTGCATGTGCATCATGATGATGTGTGATAGTTGTTGTTGGGGCGTGCAATACAGCTTCGTTACTCATAAAATCTCTTTATATTAATTACAACTAAGATTGATAATTTGTTCTCTTTTTTGCTTCTTTATTTTATTGCTACAGAAGCGGTAGCTGTTGAATCTTTTTTATTTGCAGGATCCTTATCAGGAAATACTGCTAAATACTTTGGTTTCTGTTTTGCCATCCATGCATCATACTCTTCCTGTGTTACCACTTCAATTACGCCACGCATTGAATAGTGACCGTTTCCGCACATCTGATCACAACTGATCTCATATACAAAATTGGGATTACCTGTTTTCTCTTTCATTTCTTTGGTGGTGAATTTCGGCGTAAACCACATTGTTGTTGGTATACCGGGCACTGCATCCATTTTTAAACGGAATTGAGATAAACCCACATCATGAATTACATCTCTCGAACCGATGATGAATTTTACAGGTTTATTTTTTACTAAATAAACTGTAGACTCGGTTACAATATCATCATGAGAAGCAGCATCATCTTTAATATTCATAGCAGCACTATCCTTCCAAACTAAACCTAAAGCATTGTCTGCTCCATCAATTAATTTGTAGTATTTTTTCCCGAATTGATTGTCTTTACCCGGATAACGGAAAATCCAACCGAATTGTTTACCCGTTACTTCCACCTGCATAGCATCAGCCGGAGCATCGCCGGTAAAGTAAAACCAGTTACGCAAACCCATTACAACCAATACTGTAAGGAATATAGCAGGAACAACCGTCCACAAAATTTCTAATTTAGTGCTATGTGGAAAGTAAAAAACTTTACGGCTTTCTTTCTCCTGATATTTATATGCAAAACCGAATAATAAAATTTGTGTAAGAATAAATACGGCACCCGTTACTGCTAAAGTAATCCATAACATTTGATCTACTTTCTCTCCCTGAACACTTGCAGATTCAAGGGGTAACAATGTTTTTTTATAATACAATTCATTGCAATACCAAACACCAATTAAGCCGGCAACCATAAAGGCAACCATTAAAAAAGCATTTACCTTGTTGGTTTGCTTTCTGTTTTGTTCTTCTCCTTTTAAAACAGCTACATATTCTGCTGCCTTTGAAATCTGAAATATCACAAGGAAGAATAATACTATAACTGCTATCACTAAATACATTGTCATGGTATAATAACTATTTTCTGTTTTTCAATCGCTGTAATCTCAGTCTCAACTTTTATTAAGTATGGTGTATAATACTTTCTTTTAAGAAAGGATGATATTTTGGAACCAATGGTTTGCTTGCCAATGCCCTTGCAACAAACAAAATCATTAAACCAACAAAGAAACTTAATACACCAAAATCTAACCATCCTAAAGTAACATGCTCTTTACTGATGCTTCCCATTACTTCCTGATAATAATCAATCCAGTGACCGAATATGATTAATACTGCCATAAAAGTTAACAGCGTATAATTTCTTTTAGCTGAACGCTTCATTAATATTAACAACGGACAGATAAAATTGATTATTAAATTCAAAAAGAAAATTCCTTTATAGGGTCCCTGAACTCTGTGTTTGAAATAAATGGTTTCTTCAGGTTGGTTTGAATACCAAATCAACATGTATTGAGAGAACCATAAATATGTCCAGAAAATAGAGAAAGCAAACATGAACTTACCGATATCATGTAAATGCTCCTGGTTAGCGTATTCTAAATAGCCTTTATTTTTCAAATACACAATCCATAAAGCTATTAAACTCATACCGCTAACAAAAGTGCTTGCAAAGTTGTACCAACTGAACATGGTGCTGTACCAATGAGCATCAATACTCATAATCCATAACCAAGGCACAGTAGAACCTACTGTTAATGCAAACCAAACTATAAATAAAGAAGCTCTTACAGTATTTCTCCAGATAAAAGATGCACCGGTTGTATTATCCATCGGAGCTTGATCTGCTTCACTACTTAATGTACGCATTCTCCATCCTAAAATAGTCCAGAAGCCGATTGCTAATGTTGTCCAGATAATAAAGAATTTGACATTTAAAAAGCCTGTTTTCCCTTTTAAAATTTCATCGCCACCTACTTTTTTAGTATCCAACCACTCGTAAATATGATGATTACCTGATAAAACAACATACATTAAAACAACAAATGTTATAGAACCGAAAACTGGAACTAAAGTAGAAATAGCCTCCGGTACACGGCGTATGGCTTGCTGCCATCCACCCCATGCTAATGTGGTAACGCAGATAAAGAACATACTGGCATTGCAAATCAATGTCCAGAAAATGGTATTGTACATTATGGTACCAATAAATATTGCCTGCTCTTCTTCAGTACCTCTTCCTTTCGTTATAAATCCTGCAATTAATGCTATCAAACCAAAACCTATCAGGCAATAAGCCCATGTTTTAAGTTTGGAAGGAATTTCAAATTGTTCTTTAATAGATGCCATTGTAAGTTCTTTATATTAAGTATTACTTGCTGTTTTTATTTTGCTGCTGTTTCTGCTGCCGGTTTTTTAGCTTCTGCCTGTTTTGTTTTAATATAACGGATTACCATCCAGCGTTGTTTACGGCTTAATTGAGAAGCATAACTACCCATTAAATTTTTACCGTAGGTAACTGAGTAAAACATTTGTCCTTCAGGCATTACACTAACTATTGGATCTGCAATCAGGTTTTTTGGTGCTGCCGGGTATGGACCGCTTCCATCTTTCCATAATGGTCCGTTACCATCTAAATTCTTACCATGGCAAATTCCGCAGTTAATCAAATACAACCTTTCTGCTTCTGCCAAATCTTTATTGCCAATTGAATCTAACGGGCTTTTTACAGCTTTAGACGCAACATAATTTACAGTATCACCGGTTGCGTCTTTGGCGATAGGAAAAGGTAATTCCTCACCACGTGCAATAGTTCCGGCTACAGGTTTATTATTATAAAAAATCTTTGCATCGCTCTGAGATTCGTCTGTAGTAAATACTAAAGAATCACGCTCTGCATAGCTTTCGTAAGCTCTGCTGTATGCCATATCGGGCATATACACATTGCTGGGCTTTCTTTTAACATCGCTACAGGAAACAATAAATGCACCTGCTGATAAGATTGCTATGATTGATAATTTCTTCATCGTCGTTTTATCTGTTTATAACACTAATGTGTTTATGCTGCTACTGTTTTTGTTTCAAAAGGCATTTCATTTTTATCATACCTACCTAACCACCAACCAGCTTCAGCAACCTGTGTGTTTACTTCAACTGCACCTGCTCCTTTTAAGAAAGCTTCTAAATCTCCGGTATTAGTTTTATCTGTACACTCAATAACCATTACAAACAAATCGTCTGTGGCTCTTGGATGAAAATGATGTTTCTTAATAAATGGAGCTAATTGGCATAAATAACAGAAAGTAAGTACCATACCTACTGCTGCAAATAATACAGTAAGCTCGAATGTAATAGGAATCCACGCCGGTAATGCAAAATGGGGTTTACCGCCAATGTTTAAGGGCCAGTCGGCAGTTAATATCCAACTGATGCCCGATAAAGCAGTAGTAGTACCTGTAATACCATAAATAAAGCCTGCAGTGTGTAAGCTGGTTTCTCTCATTCCCAATGCATGGTCTAAACCATGAACTGGGAAAGGTGTGTACACATCCTGAATTTTATAACCTGCTGTACGTACTTTTTTTACTGCAGGAAATAAAATTTCTTCATCATCAAAACAGCCTACAACAAATTTCTTTTTTGCCATAATATTTTAAGCTTTAAGCTTTAATTTTTAATGAGCGTATTCGTGAGCAAACTCTTCAACACTTTTTGTTTCAATATTGCCTACGGTTTCTTTAAAGTTTTCTCCGCTTGTTTTCAATACATATTTAATCTCTGCAATTGCAATTACAGGGAAGTATTTTGCAAACAGGAAGAAGCAGGTAAAGAATAAACCGAATGTTCCTAAATAGAAACCTATTTCCCAAATGGTAGGGCTGTAATATGTTGCCCAACTACTTGGCAAGTAATCTCTGTACAATGAAGTAACAATGATTACGAAACGCTCAAACCACATACCTATGTTAACAATTACACTCATAAAGAATGTAACAAACAGGTTTCTTCTCATTTTCTTGAACCAGAAAATCTGCGGGCTGATAACGTTACAAGCCATCATTCCCCAATAACTCCAGCCATAAGGACTGAATAAATTAGCACGACTGTACCAGAAAGTATAACCTTCATATTTGCTTTGGCTGTACCAACCCATAAACAACTCAGTTAAGTAGGCAACACCTACAATAGAACCTGTTGTTACAATTACTTTATTCATTGCCTCAATATGGCCGATGGTTACATAATCTTCCATACCGAAAACCTTACGTACAATAATCATTAACGATTGTACCATGGCAAAGCCACTGAATACGGCACCGGCAACGAAATAAGGAGGGAAGATGGTTGTATGCCAACCCGGAATTACAGAAGTTGCGAAGTCGAAGGATACGATGGTATGTACTGATAATACTAACGGAGTTGACAAGCCTGCTAATACCAATGATAAGCTTTCATGACGTTGCCAATGTTTGGTAGAACCAGTCCAACCGAATGAAGCAATACCGTATAAATGTTTACGCAATTTAGTTTTAGCTCTGTCACGTACAGTAGCCAAATCCGGTAATAAACCACTATACCAGAATAATAATGATACAGTAAAGTATGTTGAAATCGCAAATACATCCCACAATAAAGGCGAGTTAAAATTCACCCATAATGGTCCGCGAGTATTAGCATAAGGTAATACGAAAAATGCCATCCAAACACGGCCCATATGCCAGATTGGGAATTGACCTGCACACATTACGGCGAAAATGGTCATCGCCTCAGCAGCACGGTTTACACCCGTTCTCCAACCTTGGCGGAACAATAACAAAATCGCAGAAATCAAAGTACCGGCGTGACCGATACCTACCCACCACACGAAGTTGGTAATATCCCAACCCCAACCAATGGTTTTATTCAGGTTCCACTGTCCAATACCATACGTAACATCTCTGTACAAAGCATATACACCAAAAAGCAATAATGCTACAGCAATGTAGAAACCTATATACCAAAGCTTACTTGGCTTTGCTTCAATAGGGCGAACAATATCTTCTGTTACATCGTGATACGTTTTTGTTCCGTACACCAATGGTTCTCTTAACTGGCTTTCGTACTTTAAATGCATATTTTTAAGCTTTTAGCCTTGGTATTGCTTCCGGCTAATATATTTTTATTATCAACTTTTGTTCTCTGTAGCATTCCCAAAACTTCGGGATTGCGTCGCACACTTATACGTTCCTAACGCTATGCAACAAATTATGCGTGTTCTTTTTCAGCTTCTTTCTCTTCTTTTTTAGCACCTTCATGCTCTTCATCAATATGTCTTACTTTAACCAGGTAATTCACATTCGGCAACACGTGTAATTGCTCTAAAGAATAGAAAGTACGCAATTTGTTTTCTTCTCTGGTTATGCTTATAGCACTGTGTTTATCATTTACATTACCAAATACAATAGCACCTGTTGGGCAAGCTTGCTGACAAGCAGATTTAACATCACCTTCCTGTAATGGTCTGCTTTCTTTTTTAGCTTTCAGCTTACCTTCCTGTAAACGTTGTACACAGAAAGAACATTTTTCAATAACACCTCTTGAACGTACGGTAACATCAGGGTTTAATACCATTCTTGTTAAGTCGTCGTTCATATTCATCACTACATCATTCAATACATCTCTTTGGTTATCCGGGAAGCTGTCTGCACCTGTATAATCTGCCCAGTTAAAGCGACGAACTTTATAAGGACAGTTATTAGCACAATATCTTGTACCGATGCAACGGTTATAAGTCATTTGGTTTAAGCCTTCACTGCTGTGATTAGTAGCTGCAACAGGGCAAACGTTTTCGCAAGGTGCATTATCGCAATGCTGACATAACATCGGCTGGAATACCACATTCGGGTTTTCCATATCGCCGCTGTAATAACGGTCAATTCTTAACCAATGCATATCGTGGAAACGCAATACCTCTGGTTTACCAACAACAGGTACATTATTTTCTGCATGGCAGGCTACCACACAGGCAGAACAACCGGTACAAGTATTTAAATCAATACTCATTCCCCATTTAATACCCGGTTTATCAAAATATGGATAAATAGTTCCTTCTTTCTCAAATTTTTCCAAACCGCCGAAAGGAGCCAATTCTTTTTCTCTGTCTTCTCTTGTTTCTTTCGGGTTTTCTTTAAACTCATCTAAGGTTAACTCTTTCATTACTTCGGTACGTTTACCTTGTTTGGTATCGTAACCTCCATGAGTTTGCGTAAGAGCTACTTTATATAAATCACCGGTTAATTCTAATTGTACATCATCTGCAAACCAACTAACCGTATTGTTTTTTAATGAAGTGAAAATGAAAGCATCTTTACCTGATTCTACAACTGCTTTTCCTAATTTGTCTGTACGGCCATAACCTAAAGCAATACCTACAGTTTCAGGATGAGTACCCGGAATAATTAATGCAGGTAATGTGATTGATTTTCCACCAACAGTAACTTTAACTACTTTTTTAGGAGGGTTTACTTCATAAGCATCTGCCTGCCCATTATCGTTCAAATCGATCTTTAATAATTCTTTCGCCAACTTAGGAGAAATAATTAAGTAATTATCCCAGGTAGCTTTAGTAACAGGGTCCGGCAATTCCTGTAACCAAGGGTTGGATGCACCGTTAGTTGCACCAACAGATATTTTTTGATATAAAGCTAATTCGTATTTGCCTTTACCTTTTGCAGCAACCGCAGTTGTTGCACCTGCAACCGCACTGCTGTTAAATGAAGCTGTACCTAAAGTTTCAGCAGCAGCAGCATTAACAACACCATCCTGTAAAGTTTTATTCCAACCTGCTTCTCCGCCTAATTTAGCGATCCAGTATGTTTTTAAGAAAGCAGCATAATCGGTAGTAGCACCGCTCCATTTTAATAAATTATCCTGCCACTGACGTGTTTTGAAAAGCGGGTTAATAGTTGGCTGAATAAAAGAGAAATATCCTGCTTTAATTTCAGCATCGCCCCAGCTTTCTAAATAGTGATGAGAAGGAATTACATATTTACTTAACTGTGTAGTTTCATCATTTATTCCTGAAAAACTTACAACAGTTTTTACTTTTTTCAATCCACTTATAAATTTATTGGTATCAACCCAGGTATAAGCAGGGTTTGCACTGTAAATGAATAAGTTGCTTACAGAACCTGCATTCATTTCATCCACCAACTTAGCAAAATCTGCATCAACGCCTTGATAAGAAACATAAGGAACTGACCAATCGATTGTTTTACCGTTAGCACCGATAGCTTCATTGATTGCATTTACAACTATCTGCACATTTACATCATTGCTTCCGCTAACAACCAATGCTTCACCTTTATGAGCGTTTAATGTTTTCGCTGTTTTTTCAATCCCTTTTTTTACAGCAGCATCAGTTATAGTAACAGCACCACCACTTAAGGCTGCTAATAATGAAGCTGCAATATTGCCTGAATCTGAAGGTTTGTGTAAAATTTTTTCATCTGCATTAGAACCTGTTATGCTTGCAACACTTTCAAACTGAATGTGTTTGCTCATTTCAGGATGCTTTTCATTTATTTTTTTGCCTTGGGCATACTGTTTAGTAAACTCAGCAGGGCTTATCCAGGTACCTAAGAAATCTGCACCTAAGCTTACAATAATTTTTGCTTTATCAAAACGATAAGAAGGAATAACCTGTTTGCCGTAAGTGGCTGCATTTGCCTGTAAAATACCGCTATAGCTTACCGCATCGTAAACAACATGTTTACTGCCCGGGTGTTTTGCAACAAATTGATTAATTACTTCTTTTGTTGAAGGAGATACAATTGAAGATGTTAACACTACAACAGGGCTTGTTCCTATTGCTTCTCCAACCGCTTTATCAAATGCTTCAAAAGTTACTTCTTTACCATCAATAGTAGGGAAACGAAGACGTGCAGTATTGTATAAATCCAGTACAGATGCCTGTACTCTTGCAGTAGTACCACCTTTAGTAATGGCACTTAAATCGTTACCTTCTATTTTAATTGGTCTGCCATCGCGTACTTTAGCTAAAATGCTTACTGCTTCTCCATCCTGAACATAAGTAGTAGCGTAGTAATTAGCTATACCCGGTACAACATCTTCAGGTTTATTGGCAAAAGGAACAGCCTTTCTTACAGGTGTTTCGCAACTTGCAGCTAATGCAGCCGCAGCAGTGCTGAAACCTAAATATTTTAAGAAATCTCTGCGTGGCGTTTTTGAATCCATTATACTCTCGGTACCTTCAAAAGGTAGTTGCTCTTTAAATTCATCTTTAGCCGCCTGTTGATAAGCTTCTGAATTATTCAATTCCCCAAAACTTTGCCAATACTTTTTATCGCTCATATTATGATAGTTAATTGCCGGTTTTAAGCAGCAATGTTTAACTTATTAGTTGATTAATAGTGACATTTTTGGCACTCTGTACCGCCTATTTTTTCTACTGTAATTCCTTTAGTGCTATCAATTTTTCCGTTCTTTAAATCTTCATGGAATTTCTCGTAAATACTGTAGAAGCCGTTTTCTTTAAACTGTACTTTGGTTTCTCTGTGACAGTTGATACACCAGCCCATACTTAAATCTGCAAATTGTTTTACTTCACCCATTGCAGTAATTTCTCCATGGCAGGTTTGACATTGTACTTTACCTGCGACTACATGTTGTGAGTGGTTGAAATAAACGTGGTCAGGCAAGTTGTGAATACGAACCCATTCAATAGGCTCTGCTTTGCTTGCATCCCAAGGTTTACCCGGTGTATAATGAGCTTTCTTGTATAATTTTTGAATTTCTGCGGTACCGCTTACTTCTTCTCCTTCTGCATTATATAATTGCTCCCCTTTGTACTCATTAATTGCCATGTGGCAGTTCATACAAATATTTACTGAAGGAATAGTAGCTTGTTTACCCTGATAAACACCGATATGGCAGTATTGGCAATTAATTTGATTAATGCCTGCATGCACTTTATGTGAATAGAAAATAGGTTGTTCAGGTTGATAATCTCTATGTCTGCCCAAGCCAATAGCTCCTTTAGTTGTATAATAACCACCAATCAGGAATAAAACAACAGTAACAAATGCTATATAAGCTTTATTTCTCCAGAAAGGAACGGGTTCAGCAGCGGGAATACCTTCTTTATCGTCTGATAGTTTTTTAAGATTGCTGTTTACCTGCATTAAAGTAAAGGCAACAATAGCTAAGATTAAAGTGATAATTCCGAAAAGAAGAGAGCCGTCTTTACTTTCACCTTCACCACCGCCACCAGTTGGAACTACTGCTACAGCTGGCTTCCACACTTTGATATAATCTAAAATAGCATCAATTTGTTTGTCATCTAAAGTACCTGCAAAGGCAGTCATTTGTACTTGGTTGTACTCCTTGTACAAATTATTTGCATAAGCGTCGCCGGTTTTAAGAAAACCTCCGCTGTTTAAAATCCATGCATGCAGGTTTTTTCTGTTGCCTTTCCATCTTTCTTCAACGCCTAATAAAGCAGGCCCTGTAAGCTTTGCATCCATTTTATGACAGGAAGCACAATTTGCATTAAATAATGCTTTACCATCTTGTGCTTTTGCTGAATTGAAAACTAAAAAACCTGATAAAATAAATATTCCCGTAAGGAAAAACTTAGATGTATTTCTGAGGAATGCCATATTCACAGTCTGTTGGTTCTTGTGTGGAAAAATATCCTTAAGCGGGTGCAAAAATATGACACGGGTTTGACAAACTACCAATGTTTTTAATTTTTTTTTTGATGGTTTTTAATTCGCTTCCATACAATTAAAAATAAAAAACAATATGTTTAATTAAAGCCGCTCTTGCTTTAATTATTATTTAAACATAATTGGTATTTATCGTTAAAAAATACTGCATTTTTGATGCATGTTTAACCGTTTAAAAGAAAAATGGAATGTAAGTTGGCTTCAATTCACACTTATTTTCTGCACGTTTGCTTTGGGGGGTAGCAGTTGTGCCCGATTGGGTTCTTATTTTTTAAATCTGCTTAATCTTGAAAAAAGCCTGCTTTACTATATTATTTACATTCCGCTAATAACCATATTATGGCCTGCGTGTGTGTTATTAATAAGTATTCCTTTAGGTCAATTTTCTTTCTTTAAAAATTATTTGCAAAGAGTTTGGAGTAAGATGAAGGGCGAAAAGCAAAACATACATTACTTAGCCATTTTTGCATCAGGTGCGGGCAGCAATGCTGCCAAAATAATAGAGCGTTTTAAAAATCATTCCACCATAAAAGTTTGCTTGATTGTTTCGAATAAAAAAGAGGCAGGTGTTTTAAAAATTGCAGAGCAAAATCAAATTCCCACTTTAATTATTGAGAAAGAACAATTTTTCAGCGGTGATGCTTATGTGGCAGCATTACAGAAACATAAGGTTTCTTTTATTGTGCTGGCGGGATTTTTATGGAAAGTACCCGAAAAACTGATTACTGCATTTCCAAACAAAATAATCAATATTCACCCTGCATTATTACCCAAATACGGCGGTAAGGGCATGTATGGACATTTTGTGCATGAGGCAGTTATTGAACATAAAGAAAAAGAAAGCGGTATAACCATTCATTATGTAAACGAAAAATACGATGAGGGTAAGCATATTTTTCAGGCAACCTGCCATGTAGAAGCAACAGACACACCTGAACAGTTAGCTGAAAAAATTCATTTGTTAGAACACAGGCATTTTCCTGAACAGATTGAAAAACTGCTTACCGACATTTAATTATTTATTGTTTAGTTTTAAGAATGAAAATTTTAACTGCACAGCAAATACATGCGTGGGATGAGTTTACCATTCAGCATGAGCCTGTTGCTTCCATTGATTTAATGGAGCGTGCAGCACTGCAATGTGTTGAATGGTTAATTACTAATAATTTTTCAGAACATCATTTTAAAATTTTCTGCGGTAAAGGAAATAACGGCGGCGATGGTTTAGCAATAGCCAGAATGTTAATGCAACGCGATATTCCTGTAACTGTTTATATTCTTGAATTCGGTGCATTAGGTACTATAGATTTTCAGATTAATTTACAAAGGCTTCATGCTGTAACAAGCAATATTCATTTTATACAAAACGACAATTTCTTTCCTGTTATTGATACAAATGATATTGTTATTGATGCATTGTTTGGTTCCGGTTTAAACAGACCGCTACAAAACATAACAGCAACTTTAGTTGAGCATATTAATCAATCAAATGCAACTGTCATAGCTGTAGATATTCCCAGCGGAATGAGTGCAGATAACGCTTCTGCAAAAAGTATTGTTATTAAAGCTAAACACACACTTACTTTTCAGTGTACCAAACTTTGTTTTTTATTAGCTGAAAATGCCATCAACTTTGGAAACGTTCATCTATTAAATATTAATCTTCATCCATCATTCATTGAAACAATTGATGCAGTATTTCAAACAATAGAACAATCGTTTATCAGTTCTATCATAAAAAAAAGAAATGCATTTGCACATAAAGGAAATTTTGGCCATGCTTTATTAGTTGCAGGCAATACAGGTAAAACAGGTGCAGCAGTAATTGCAGCCAAAGCCTGTTTAAGAAGTGGTGTTGGTTTATTAACTGTAAATATTCCTTCAGAAGAAAGAAATATTTTACAAATAAGCATTTCCGAAGCAATGGTTGCCCTGCGTGAAGAAGAAAAAATAAATTATGAAAATTATGCATGCATTGGTATTGGCCCGGGCTTAGGAACAGATGCTACTTCTTATAATTTGTTGAAAAATATTTTGTTGAATTATAAAAAGCCAATGCTTATTGATGCTGATGCGTTGAATATAATAAGTGAACACAAAGATTTATTACGGCTTATTCCTCCCGATTCAATACTAACGCCGCATCCTAAAGAGTTTGACAGACTGTTTGGCAACCATGAAAATGAATTTGATAGATTAAACAAATGCATTGAATTATCTAAACAATATTCTTTTGTTATAGCATTAAAAAATCATCACACACTAATTGCTTGTAATGGCAAAGGCTGGTTTAATACAACAGGTAATGCAGGCTTAGCTAAAGGTGGTTCGGGAGATTCTTTAAGCGGGATAATTACGGCTTTACTATCTCAAAAATATTCATCATTGCATGCTGCATTAATTGGTGTTTATTTACATGGATTAGCTGCCGATATTTCGTTAGAAACCCAATCTGTAGAAAGTTTATTAGCAACAGATGTTGTTGAAAATATCGGCAAAGCTTTTATGTTTTTGCAGGAAGAAGAAAAACCTTTTTTAGCATAAGAATATTTAATACTGCAAAAGGTTTTCAAAAATTATTAGCTTACAGGAACTGTATTTACAGAAGCATCTTTTACTTCCAATCCTGTTTTTTTATCAAAATGAGAAACAAGTTGAAATGTATCGGTATCAAGAATGGTTACAGGCGTTGTCGTCAAGCTTGCAAAAGCTGCCATAGTTGGGCAACTAATTATACCTTGATAATTTATTGGCTTACCATCTCCATCTGTAATTGTTGCATATAAGGCTTTTTGCCAAACTGTTACAATAGTACTTGTTCCGGGTAAACCTTTTAATTCTATAGTTAATTCTGAAGTTGTAGTTTCTGTAATAGTGCTTGATGTAGATATTGAGCCCGATACTTTGGCACTAAAAGCTCCGGCATTTAATCCTGCTTCTGTACTTAATGTTTGAGATGCTGTTGTAGATGTACCATAAGAGTAGCTGCCTTTTTCTGTTCGGGTTGTTTCTTCTTCAAATACCTTAGAATAAACTTTATTGTAATATAAATATACGCGTAACTGTGGGTTTGAAGGAAAAGCATCTGTAAAAGTCCATCCTGCCTTTATGAGTGTATCTACAGGCCATACTTGTATGTTACTAAAATTACCTCCTGCAATGATTACAGAAGGCGATATATTTTCAACATAAACTAATACATTTTCTTCAGGATATCTTGAAGGCACAACATCAATTGTTGATTTAGCTTTCCAAATTGGTACTTGTTCAAAAGCAGTATCACCAACACTAGGAATGTCTAAATCAGAAATTAGCATGGTTCTTATTTCATCAATTGTAGCTCCTGCTTCCAATAAAGCGTCATGAACGTTTCTAAAATAATCTCCATCTGCGTTAACTGAAAAAATAAATTGCTTTTTACCATCTGCAGTAACAGCACGAAGTTTTGTAGGAAGGCCCATTTTTAGAAATTTTAAAGGTTATTTAATACTTAAATATAATAGGTCTTCTATAAAAATGCAAGTTTTTAATTTGTTTTTTTTAATATTCAAATGAGGCTATACTCTCTTAATCTCTGCTCCCAAATTTCTTAATCTTTCATCAATATATTGATAGCCTCTGTCAATCTGTTCAATATTCTGAATAACGCTTTTTCCTTCAGCACTCAATGCTGCAATTAATAAAGCCTGCCCTGCCCGAATATCGGGACTACTCATAGTAATACCTTTTAATTTGTGACGCCTTCCCAAGCCTATAACTGTTGCCCGGTGCGGGTCGCAGAGAATAATCTGTGCACCCATATCAATTAATTTATCTACAAAAAACAACCTGCTTTCAAACATTTTCTGATGAATTAATACACTGCCTTTTGCCTGTGTTGCCACCACTAATACAATGCTTAACAAATCAGGGGTAAAGCCGGGCCATGGGTTATCATAAATAGTTAGTACACTACCGTCTAAAAAAGTTTGTACTTCATAAACATCCTGTTCGGGAATAAAAATATCATCTCCTTTTATTTGCAATTGAATACCGAGTTGTTGAAATTTTTCGGGTATAATTCCCAAATGTGCTACGCCTGCATTTCTGATAGTAATTTCACTTTGTGTCATTGCAGCCAAGCCAATAAAACTCCCTACTTCAATCATATCTGGTAGCATGGTATGTGTTGTGCCTTTCAGTTTTTCAACGCCTTCAATAATTAGTAAATTACTTCCAACACCTTTAATGTTGGCACCCATGCTGTTAAGCATTTTACACAATTGCTGCAAATAAGGTTCGCAGGCTGCATTATAAATAGTGGTAGTACCTTCTGCTAAAACAGCCGCCATTACTATGTTTGCGGTTCCTGTTACAGAGGGCTCATCTAATAACATATAAGTTCCTTTCAATTGCGGAGAAGATAGCTTCGTACAGTTACTCTCTTCATCATGTTCAAATGCTGCTCCTAATTTCTGAAAGCCAATGATATGTGTATCTAATCTTCTTCTGCCAATTTTATCGCCGCCGGGTTTAGGTATGTATGCTTTCTTAAACCTTGCTAACATAGGCCCCGCAAGCATTACAGAGCCTCGTAGTCTGCCGCCTTTTTTTCTGAATGCATCACTTGCTAAATAATCAGCATCAATATTATCAGCAGTAAAAGCACATGAATGCCTGTTTAATCTTTCAACTGTAACACCTATTTCCTGCAATAATTCAATTAATAAGTTTACATCTAAAATATCGGGAATGTTATGTATGGTAACTGTTTCATCAGTTAATAAAACTGCAGATAAAATTTGCAAGGCTTCGTTCTTTGCACCTTGAGGAACAATTGCTCCTTTTAATTTTTTACCGCCTATCACTTCAAATGAACTCATAAATAATCATTTATTTTTTTGAGTAGTACGAAAATAAAAAGAGCTGCACAGGCAACTCTTTAAACTTATTCACTAATCAACAATACAACTAATAACGCTTTTTAAAATTGCGGTTGTTATTATTATTGTTGCGGTTATTGTTGTTACGGTTATCTCTGCCACCGTTGTTATTATTTCTGTTGTCTCTTCCTCCTGTGTTCATTCTGTTGTCTCTGCCGCCGCCGTTGCGGTTATTGTTGTTGCGGTTATCTCTGCCTCCGAAATTTTGCTGACGGCGATTATTGTTTCTTCCGTAATCATCTCTTTCAAATCCCTGATTACGATGTTTAATAAACGGCGTATTACTAAATTCCAATGCCCCGCCCGTTATGCTGTCTAACTCACTTCTTATTGCATCATCGTGTACTAATTCTTTATGCCAATTACTGTAAGATAATTTCATGTAATAAGCAATAGAATGTGCAAAACCTGCTTTCTTTTCAGCATCTTCTTCTTTCAAAGCTTTATCAATAACCAACTCTAAGTTTTTACCTAAATGAGAGTAGCGTGGTTTACGTTTAGGATAAGGCAATGCATCGGGTTTTGCTTTATAAGTTTCTCTTTGCGGTATGGGATACGGGCTATCAACATCTAATTTAAAATCGCTGATAAAAAACAAATGATCCCACAACATATGGCGGAAGTCTTCTACATTACGCAAATGCGGATTTAAAAAACCCATTAATTCAATTACAGCTTTAGCCTGTTCATTGCGTTTAGTACGGTCTTCAATCGTTAAAACATAATCCACCATTCCCTGAATATGGCGACCATATTCCCTCATGCTTAAATAGCTTCTCGTAGTATTATACTCCATTAAAAAAAATTGTAAAAAACAAATGTAGAGAAAACAAACATAAGTAAAAGTTTTGGTTACGGGCTGCAAAGCTTGTGGCATCTATCGTTGCGTCGCACTCTTATACGTTCTGTTCAATATTCAGCAAACTGTTATCTTCGCCATATGGAAGTATTGTTGCAACAAATTGAAACTATTAAACAGGAAGTAGCTGCATTTTCAGCAAATAATGCAGATGATGCAGAAGCATTTCGAATTAAATATTTAGGCACTAAAGGTTTGGTTAAGCATATTATGGGCGAAATGAAAAATGTGCCTAATGAAAAGAAAAAAGAATTCGGCTTATTATTAAATGAGTTCAAACAATTTGTTGAAAGCAAATACGAGACCTTAAAAGAATTGACAGTTGACAATGGACAATTAACAGCAAACATAGATTTCTCTTTACCCGGCAGCCCTGTTCCTGTTGGTACACGTCATCCGCTAAGCATTGTTCGCAATCAAATCGTTTCAATATTTAAAAGATTAGGTTTTGCAGTGGCTGAAGGCCCTGAAATAGAAGATGATTGGCACAACTTCGGTGCAATGAATTTACCTGAAGATCACCCTGCCCGCGATATGCAGGACACTTTTTACATAAGCAAAAATCCTGACTGGTTATTACGTACACATACCAGCAGCGTACAGGCCCGTGTAATGGAAAATCAAAAACCACCTATTCGTGTTATTTGTCCGGGGCGTGTGTACCGAAATGAAACCATCAGTGCAAGAGCACATTGCTTCTTTCATCAGGTGGAAGGTTTGTATGTTGATGAAAATGTGAGCTTTGCCGATTTAAAGCAAACCCTTTACTTTTTTGTTCAGGAAATGTTTGGAAAAGATACCAAAGTTCGTTTTCGCCCTTCTTATTTCCCGTTTACAGAACCCAGTGCAGAAATGGATATCAGCTGCTTAATCTGCGGCGGAAGTGGTTGTAATGTTTGTAAACACACCGGTTGGGTTGAGATTTTAGGTAGCGGTATGGTGCATCCGAAAGTATTAGAAAATTTCAGTATAGATGCTAATAAATACACAGGCTTTGCATTTGGTATGGGTGTTGAAAGAATTTGTCAATTGAAATATCGCGTAAACGATTTGCGATTGTATTCTCAAAACGATGTTCGTTTCTTAAAGCAGTTTACAGGAGCGTTGTAAGCTAATATGAAATAGGAATATTATGTACTAAGCTTTTGAATTACTATTCTGCTTCGTTGCGTCGCACACTTCTACGGTTATATCTTTACGCAGCAATTATTGCAGTAACACTTCATGCAAACTCATAAAACAAACGGCATTGTTTTACGCACTGTAAAATATGGTGAAACAAGCATTATTACATCTGTTTATACAGAGTTGTTTGGTTTGCAGAGTTATATTGTTAAAGGTGTAAGGCAATCGTCAAAAAAATCGCAGGGTAAAGCCAATTATTTTCAACCGGCTGCCATTTTACAAATGGAAGTTTACCATAATGAGTTAAAGCAGTTGCAATTCATTAAAGAATTTCAATGGCAAACTATTTACAACAATATTTTTTTTAACGTTGTACGCAATGCAGTAGCAGTATATGTTGTAGAGCTATTACAGCATTCCATTAAACAACCTGAAGCCAACCCTGAACTATTTTATTTAACCGAAGAAACTTTATTAGCTATTGATAATTCAGAAGAAAGCATTGTTGCTAATATTTCTTTATACTTTACATTACAGTTGGGCAGTGCATTAGGCTTTTTAATTCATGGTAATTATTCATCAGCCAATCATATTCTCGATTTAAAAGAAGGATTGTTTATCAGTAACACACCAAGCCATAATGATTATGCCAGTGATGAAATTGCATCAACCGTTTCAGCATTGCTTTCCATTAATAATATTGCTGAATTAAAAAATATTCAGCTTAATAAAACCCAACGCAGGCAAATATTACAACAGCTTCAAACTTATATGGCATTGCATGTTGAAGGCTTTGGCCAACTGAAAAGCTTAGAAGTGTTACAACAAATTATCTCTTAACCAATATTCTGGTTGGTCTGAAACCGAAAGAAATTACTTTCACTATTAATAATCCCGCCATAATACAAATTAAAAAATCTGCAGAAAAATTAAGCAGCGAAAACTGCTTATCGGCACCGATAAATTTATCCTGTTCTGCACTGAAAAAAACGAATGGATAGCCAATAACGTTTTGACTGAAAGATTGAAACTTTGATGCTGTAAATGTTATAGCAACAAATAAAAATGAACTGATGAGCGATGAAAGAGAAACATACTTTATCATAATGGGTATTTTACTGTTCTTGGCGTAGATATTGGCGTAATGTTCCCCTGCATTGATTGTTCAATCAACACAATACCCGGCCTTTTACCCTTTTCAAAGCTGCCGAGTTTATCGTGTAGCGATAAAGCTGTAGCACCATTGATGGTGGCCCATTGTAATAATTCCAATGTTGTTACGGTAGGGAAACGTTTACGGATTGCTTTTATCTCATCCAAGATGCTCAATCCCCAATTACTGGCAAGGCTGTCAGTTCCAAGTATCATGTTGCAATTAAGATTTCGCAACATGGCTACAGGTGGACTTGCATTCTCGATGTAGTTATTAGCATTAACGCACAAACAGTAAAAAAATTGTTGACCCGTTATGTTTGAGTAAGAATTTATTTTTTCAACGTCTTCTTCTTTAGTAAAAGTATTATGTACCAATATCACTTTTTCAGCTCCTGCTAAGTTGTGTAATACAGTCTGCATGCTGCTTTTGCCTGATGGTTTAAAAAAAGAATTATCCAATTTCATCATGGCATACATTCTTTCAAAATCACCATTTCCTGTTTTAAAAAACTCATCTTCAAAAGCAGTTTCCTGGTTATGAATAGTGGTTGTTTTATTTTGAAAGTATGGTTGAATCAACTTCCATAAATCTTCTGAAACTGAGTATGGGGCATGAGGAGCAAGAGCGTTTTGAATTTTGAATTTCGAATTTTGAATTTTTGCAAACTCATTATAATTTCTCTTGCTTCTTTCAAAACGCTCATTAGCAACCTGTGGCAACCACCCGCTTACTTCAATAAAATTATAATAATGTAAGTTTTGTTTTTGCTTTTGCGGAAGGGTAAGGGTGTTATTACAAATATCTCCTACAGCAACAATACCGTTATCCAGCATTTCCTTTTCAGCAACAGCAATGGCATTCAAAATTTCTTCTTCAGGAAAATGGCGTTGCGTAACCACTTTAAATACAAAATCTACCAACCCTGTTTTTTCAGGAATTAACCCTTTCATGTGGCTTAATTCCAAATGGCAATGGCAGTTAATAAAACCGGGCGTTAAAATACCTTGCAGTTTTTCAATAGCATCACCCGCTTCTGCTTCTTTAACAATATCAATCACAACTCCATTCTCATCGGTTATTAAAACATGCTCTTGGGTAAGCATTTCATAACCGGTAAATAAAAAGTCTGCCTGATATTTTTTATAAGACAAAAGAAAAATTTTATGGTGGCGAAGTTCTGTTTTTAATGATTTCAACAAAACAATCTCTCGAAACGCCCGATTTTATTGAATTTGAGCAGGTGATAATTTTTTTATTACAAAATTTTTATTGAAAATCAATGTTTTACAAAGGTTCGATAAAAAAACATGCTTCAATTTTTGGAAAATAAGTTTCGGCACTGCACCTTCGCACTCCCAAAAAATGTGGGCAATGTTTGGGATAGCAAACATTGAATTCATAACATGCCGAAGCAATTTGGCAAAAAAGAAAATAAATGAGCAAATTACATTTCACAACAAAACACGCCAATGCGGCTACCGTAAAACATAACTGGTATGTTGTTGACGGTACTAATCAAACCGTAGGTCGTTTATGTTCTAGAATCGCAGCAGTATTACGCGGTAAGAACAAGGCCTATTACACTCCTCACGTAGATTGTGGAGATTTCGTAATTGTTATTAATGCTGAAAAAGTGGTACTTACCGGCAATAAAATGCAGGATAAAGTGTACGATAACTTTACAGGTTACCCGGGTGGTTTAAAAGAAGAAATTGCAAAAGATCTTCAAAAACGCCGTCCTGAAGTATTGGTTGAAAGAGCAGTAAAAGGTATGTTACCTAAAAACCGTTTGGGCAGAAAAATGTACAAAAAATTATTTGTATATGCAGGTACTGCACATCCGCATGGTGCACAACAACCAAAAGAATTAAAATTTTAATTACAAATCATTCAATTTCAAATTCCAAATTAAATGGAAAAACAAAAAAATGCAGTAGGACGCCGTAAAGAAGCGGTAACCCGTGTTTTCATCAGCAAGGGCGATGGAAAAATTACTGTAAACGATAAAGATTATAAAGAATACTTTCCTTTAGTATATCTTCAAAACCAAGTTGAATCTCCTTTAAAATCTGCTGAAGTTGTTGGCAAGTTTGATATTGTTGTTAACGCACAAGGCGGTGGTTTAAAAGGTCAGGCAGAAGCTACAAAGCTGGCTATTGCACGTGCTTTATTAGAAGTAAATCCTGAATTCCGTCCTTCATTAAAAGCTGCAGGTCATTTAAAACGTGACCCCCGTGGTGTTGAACGTAAGAAATTCGGTCATAAAAAAGCAAGAAGAAGCTATCAGTTCAGCAAACGTTAATTGCGGTATTTACAAAATTCAAATTACAAATTACAAATTCATACAATGGAACAAAATACTTCACTTCAACAGCAGCTTTTAGAAGCAGGTGTACACTTTGGACATTTGAAGAAAAAATGGAATCCCAAAATGTTGCCTTACATTTTTGCTGAAAAGAAAGGTATTCACATTATAGACCTTAATAAAACTGTTGACGGCTTACAGGAAGCAGCAGCAGCTTTGAAACAAATAGCAAAAAGCGGTAAAAAAGTAATGTTTGTTGCTACTAAAAAACAAGCAAAAGATATTGTTGCTGAATGTGCCAGAAAAGTAAACATGCCTTATGCAACAGAACGTTGGTTAGGTGGTATGTTAACCAACTTTAACACTGTACGCAAAAGCGTTAAGAAAATGCAGAGCATTGAAAAAATGTTGAACGACGGCAGTGCAGAAAGTTTAACTAAAAAAGAACGTTTAACATTAAGCCGTGATAAAGACAAAATGGAAAAAGTATTAGGCGGTATTGCACAATTAGGTCGCTTACCGGCTGCTTTATTCTTAGTTGATATCGGTCACGAGCATATTGCATTGGCAGAAGCAAAACGTTTAGGTATTACAACTTTTGGTATGGTTGATACTAATTGTGACCCTAACAAAGTAGATTTTGCAGTACCTGCCAACGATGATGCAACAAAATCAATTGCAATTATTACCAATTATATTACTGCTGCAATTGCAGAAGGTTTGGCAGAACGTCAGGCAAGCAGAGAAGAAGAAGAAGCACAAGATGCAGAAGCAAACGAGAACGAAGCTAAAGCACGCCGCTTAGAGCAGGAAGCTCAGGCAGAAGGTGGTCGTGGTCGTCGTGGTGGCCGTGGTAATGATGCTCCTGCCGGTCCGGGTGGTGCTCCAAAACGCAGAGTACCCAACACTCGCAGACCTGCCGGTAAATAATTAATTTATAAATTACTCCGATAGGCCATTAATCTTGCAATAAAATTTTCCTGATTATTGGCCTATCTTTTTATCATCTATTAAACTTTCGTTGCGTCGCACACTTAAACTGCATCAACCACTTCATCATTAATTAATAATTACTGACAGATTGATACTAATATTTTTGCGGCACAATTATAGGTAACTTTCTTTCCAACATAAAAAAGGATAATATTATGAGTACAACAGTAGCTATTACAGCAGCAGACATCAACAAACTTCGTCAGGCAACAGGTGCCGGTATGATGGATTGCCGTAAAGCATTAACAGAAACGGGTGGAGATTTTGAAGCAGCTATTGACTGGTTGCGTAAACAAGGACAAAAAGTTGCCGCTAAACGCAGCGACCGTGAAGCAAAAGAAGGTGTGGTAATTGCAAAAACTTCAGCAGATAATACAATCGGTTATGTGGTATGCATTAGCTGCGAAACAGATTTCGTTTCTAAAAATGCAGACTTCGTAGCATTTGCTCAAAGCATTGCAGATGCAGCAGTAGCAGCAGACGCTAAAAATGTTGAAGAAGTAAATAATGCAACTGTAAACGGTGTTAAAGTAGCTGATGTTATTAATGATAAATTAGCAACTATCGGCGAAAAAATAGGTGTTGCTAAATATGAAAGAATTGAAGCTCCTTATGTTGCTTCTTATATTCATGGTGCTTACCGTTTAGGTGTTTTAGTTGGGTTGAATGAAGTTGCAGAAGAAGCAGGTAAAGATGTGGCTATGCAAATTGCTGCATTAAACCCTGTAGCTGTTGATGCTGACAGTGTACCTGCTGAAACAGTTGAAAGAGAAAGAGCTATTGTAGTTGAAACAATGAAAGCTGACCCTAAAATGGCAGGTAAACCCGATGAAATGATTGCTAAAATTGCTGAAGGTAAATTAAACGCTTTCTTTAAAGAGCAAACATTATTAGCACAACCATTTGTAAAAGATGGTAGCTTAAGTGTAGCACAATATTTAAAAAGTAAAGGTGCTGATTTGAAAGTGTTAAGCTTTAAAAGAGTAGCATTAGGATAATATTCAAAGATGTTTTTAATAGAAAACGCACCGCAAAGCGGTGCGTTTTTGTTTTGTATCGTTTAACTATGCAGGTATAATTTAAAATTATTTTATCTCATTAATAACAACTTTTGGAACGAGTTGATGCGAAACTTTTTCAACAATAATATCTTTTGCCAGATTAAATATTGCAGATTGTTTTACATCTGTTGCAGAGGCAGCAACTTTTAAAGTATAGGTTCCTGCATCTGCAATCCAGGCAGCTTGTTGAGTATTAAATGAAGCTAAATCTTTTGCAGTAATTGTAAATGTTAGTGTTTGTGCTTCTCCTGCAGCTAATAATTTTGTTTTGGCAAATGCTTTTAATTCTTCATTGGGTTTATCTAATTTGCTTGTTGGTGCCGCAACGTATACTTCAACAATTTCTTTTCCTGCAACTTTTCCTGTGTTGGTAACCGTTATTGTTGCTGTGATTTTATCTGAAAAACTATTACTGCTTAATTTCAAATTTGAATATTTAAAATTAGTGTAGGATAAGCCATAGCCAAACGGGTAAGCTGTTTTTACATTAAACTTATTGTAATAACGATAGCCAACATAAATACCTTCCTCATAAATAACTTCAGACGGAGTACCAATCATAGGGTTTGTTGATTTTTGTACACCGGGCAAATCTTTTCCCGGAAAATTTTTTGCAGAAGGAACATCAGCATAAGTAACAGGAAAGCTTGTTGCTAATTTCCCTGATGGATTTACTTTACCACTCAATATATCTGCAACAGCATTGCCGCCTTCAATACCTGCCTGCCAGCTTAATAAAATAGCATCTGCATCATCCCTCCAACTATATGTTTCAATAACACCGCCGATATTCAATACAATAACTACTTTTTTATTTTTTGCATGAAATGCTGCATTCACAGATTTAATCAATTCCTGTTCTGCAATAGAAAGATTAAAATCGTTCTCAACTTTTCTGTCATTGCCTTCGCCTGCGTTTCTTCCAATAGTAATAATAGCTACATCACTTGCAGCAGCCTGTTGCTGAACAGTGTTTGCGTTAACAGTATATTCCGGAATGGGTGGTACTAATTCAAAGAAAAATTTCTTTTCCGGTTGTTTCTTTTTTGCCTCAACAATGTATGCTTCATATTCATTTTTCAAACTTTCGTTTACATTGATATTTGCATTTTTCAATCCTTCAAGCAATGAAATAGTGTATGCTTTGTTCACATCGCCACTTCCTGTACCGCCAGCAATAAAATCGTAAGAAGTGTTGCCGAACAAAGAAACATTCACCCCTTTTTTTAACGGTAACGCGTCATTATTTTTTAATAAAATCATCCCTTCTGTTGCAGCATTTCTCGAAACCTGTGCATGTGCTTTTAAATCGGGCTTATCAGAATATCTATAATTTTTTGCAGCGGGACTTTGTAAAACGATATTTAAAATTCTTTCGCAATTTTCATTCAATACTTTTTCATCTAATGTTCCATTCTTCAAAGCATCTGCAATTGCTTTTTGTTGAAGTGCAGTACCCGGCATTAATAAATCGTTGCCTGCTTTCATTTGTGCCACTGCATCTTTCCCACCAAACCAATCTGTCATTACCAACCCTTTAAAACCCCATTCTTTACGAAGTATATTATTCAGCAATTCATTGCTCTCAGAAGTAAATGTTCCGTTAATGAAATTATAAGAAGACATCACCGTCCATGGCTGTGCTTTTTTTACAGCAATCTCAAATCCTTTCAAATAAATTTCTCTCAATGCTCTTTCGCTCACAACAACATTCACAGAGTTTCTGTTCGTTTCCTGATTGTTCGCAGCAAAGTGTTTGATAGAAGTTCCAACACCATTTGATTGAATACCATTTACTATTGCAGCAGTGATATTTCCTGTTACAACAGGATCTTCTGAATAATACTCAAAGTTTCTTCCGCCTAAAGGATTGCGGTGAATATTCATGCCTGGGCCTAAAATAACATCCACACCATATTCTTTAATTTCATTCCCAAAAGCAACGCCAACTTTTTTTACTAACGCAGTATCCCATGTAGAAGCAAGCAATGTTGCCACAGGCCAAGCTGTAGCATAATATTTTTGGGAAGAGTTTGCTCTTGTTGGATTGATGCGTACGCCTGCCGGACCATCTGCAACGGTCATAATAGGAATGTTCAAACGATTGATGCCATGTGTTCTACCCGCTGCACCAGGAACTTTTTCAGGAATATTTCCATCATCGCCCTGCATTGCAGGCGGCAAGCTAATGCCTACATAATCTTTTGCTTTACCGGTATCTTTTTTATTGTTGTCTGGCAAAGCAGGCATTTTAAAACCCATGCCCACAACTAATTTTATCTTTTCTTCTGTAGTCATTTTTGCAACAAGGTCTTTGGCTTTGTAGCTTACAGTTGTTTGCGAAAATGCAATTACAGGAATTGCGATAGCAGCTAATAAGACAATTTTTTTCATACAGGCAATTTTCATAGTGTAAAGATTGTACCTGTTTTTCGAATTTTCATTTGATAATTATCAAAAAAATTACAGGCTACTGCGAATACGACTGAGTGTTTCTTGTGTAATGCCTAAAAAAGAGGCGATATAAGAAAGGGGAACTCTCTGAATTATGGATGGATTGGTTTCCAATAATTTTTCATAACGCTGTTGAGCAGTTTCAAATTGAATAGAGTCCATTCTATATTGTGAAAGAATCAAAGAGCCTGTTAATGCTTTTCTCAACCATCTTTCTATTTCATGATGTTCATCGCATAATTTCATTAAGTCGTTATAATGAATTCCACGAATTAAAGCAGGTTCAATGGTATGTATTTGCAGATAACTTGGCTTACGTTCAAAAAAAGAAATAATGGAGAGGAAAAAAGAATTATCCATAGCAATCCATTCAGTTATTTCCTTTCCGTTTTTGTAATAAAAAATTCTGGCAATACCTTTTTCAATAAAATATAAATAATTGCTTACTTCATTTTCTTTCAATACAAAAAAATCTTTGGTCACTGTCCATGTTTGCCATGCAGCAAGAAATTTTTTATTGCTTTCTTCAGATAAAGAAGCTATTTGTACAATTCTGTTTTGTAAAAGGTTCAACCGATGTATTTAAACTTGAAATAATACTTAGCAGTAAAATATAACCTGAGCAATCTTTTAGTATCTGCAATATATATTTTTGTTGGCGTAAAGCACTTTCTGAAATATTAATTTTTGAACTATCGGTATTGGTTAGATAAGTTTTATTAATGCTCATATTTATCAAACTCTCTTAAGCTGATACTCTTAAACTGTACTATATCTCCGGGTTGTAATAAGGATGGTTGTTCTTTTTGAACATCAAACATTTTTAATGGTGTTTTGCCGATAATATTCCAGCCACCGGGAGAATTAAAAGGATAGATGCCTGTTTGCTCTCCTGCAATACCTACACTGCCTGCTTCAATATTTGTTCTTGGCGTTTGTTTGCGTGGTGTAGCAATTGCTTCATCAACTATGCCCATATAAGGAAAGCCGGGTAAGAAGCCTAACATATATACCCGGTATTGTCTTGCCGTATGCAGTTGTATTATTTCCTCAACTGTAATGTTTTTTGATTTACTCACTTCTTCTAAATCAATACCAAAAGAAATATCATAGCAAACAGGAATTTGTATGACTTTTTTTTCTTGCGTCATTTCGAGATGGGGTTCTTGCTCAACGAGAAATCTCTCGAATTTATTAAGATAAGATTTTTCTGCACGAACCTCGAAATGACGATTGATTTCTTTTACCGCATTTTCAATTTGCTCTTTTATAAATTGATAAGGTTGGGAATGCTTTTGATAAATAACATAAGCATCGTACACAACAGTAACTGTTGTATAAGCAGGAACAACATCTTTAACGCCGATAATTTTTTGTTGTTGTAAATAGTTTGATAAAACAATTACCTGTTCATTAATTGCTTTACTGATAACATTTCCTAACTCAACAGTTATTGCTTTATCTCCCAATGGAAAAATTGTGTACTGCAACATGCTAATTACGCTTATCTAAGCCCCATGTTAATTTATTACGAAGTGTTGTAAGGAAACTGTTTTCATTTAACCTTACTAAATTGGCATTAAAAGCTTCTTTTTTTACCGCCAATTGAATATTCTTACCAACTATTTCTCTTCTTGCATCTAATGAACAAATAAACTGGTCTGCCCTTCCTTCTACTTCAAAAGAAATGATGTTTGTATCCGGAACAATAATGGAACGGACATTTAAGTTGTGCGGAGCAACCGGTGTAATTACAAAGCTTGAAGATTCAGGGAATAATATCGGCCCGTTGCAACTCATGTTATAACCGGTAGAGCCAGTTGGTGTTGAAACTATTAAACCATCTGCCCAATAGGTATTTAAAAATTCACCGTTTAAGTAGGTGTGAATTTTAATCATGGGTGATGTATCTCTTTTATGTATTACCAATTCATTTAATGCAAAAGGTGCATCGCCGAATAAAGGAAGATTGGAATCTAAATGCAGCAATGTTCTTTTATCAATTAAAAAGGTATGCCCAAGAATTGCATCTATGGCGTTGGTTAATTCATCGGGGCTGATGCTGGCCAAAAAACCTAATCTGCCGAAGTTGATACCCAGAATAGGAATATTAGTGTCTTTAGCTAATACTACGGCATCAAGCATGGTACCATCTCCTCCTAAGCTTATTAAACAAGCTACATCTTCATCAAAATCTGCTGCTACCTGAAAGGGTATGATGTTGTTTAATAATGCTGAGGGTAATTGAAATATGCCTAATAAAGGCCTGTATAATAAAACACCTACTTTATGTTTGGCTAATTCTTCTAATAATATTTGCAGCGATTTACCTAATTCTGCGTCTAAGCCTCTGCTGTATATGGCTATTTTCATTTGCTTGCTTTGTTATGATGAATAGCTAACCGAACGTATAAGAGTGCGACGCAACGAATGCTTAACAGCAGCACTAAAGCTTGTATCACAATATTTAAAAATCGTTACGTGCATGTAAATATAATCCTTTATCGCCCAATTGATTAATGCTGAAATCTATATGTAACACAAAATCATAAATGGAAACAATGTCTAACCCAACACCATAAGTATACAAAAATTTATTGTTTAGCAGGTTATTATTTACATAAGGGTTGTAGCTGTAACCAATATCGGTAAATGCTGTAAGAAAAAACCTGAAAGGAATTTTATCGTGTGTTTTGGTTTTTATAAATGGTGTATGAAAAATATATTTGAATAATTCATGACCTAATGTAAATCTTGTTAATGCCCCACCCATACCATCTACTACATAATATTCTAAGCCACGCATTTGATAATAACCATAACCAAATAAACCCTGACTGTAAAAATTATCTGCATTGGGAAATTTGATAGAAGCCGCAGCCTCAACAGTAGCAAAGGTTTTGGGCGAAATTGTTTTTGCATATAATCCATGTGCACTTAACTGCCATATATCTGTTGTTTTATCTAAACCTCTTTTATACAATGCTCCTTCAACTAAAAAACCTTTTGTTGGATAATAGATATAGTTGGTATTGATGTAGCGGTACACGTATAAAAAATCTATAAAGCTTAATTCTTTTCTGCTGCCGGGGTAGTATGATGGATTTGTTTTAAATACACTGTCTGCAATGTTTTCATTGGTATATGCAACTCTGAAGTAATGCCTTTGCTTTTGATCGGGTCTATAAGAATAAGTTGCATCGAACCTTGTAAAATGCCTCGCAAACTCGTCTGTTAACTTTAGAAAAAGTTGTTTGTTGTTTAAGCTTGTGGCATAATTAAGTTCGTGCTGGCGTGAGTAAGTAAAGCCAACATCAATGCCTTTAGTTAATGCTTTATTAATAAAAGGTAAGTTATACCGTAATGATACCTGTTGATTGTAACCTGTAATAAACCAGATATTCAGTTTATCGTTCTGCCCGCTAAAATTATTGTGTGTTAGTTTTATACCATAATTAACCCTGTCTAAGCTTGCACCTTGCGATAGCCATTCGTTCAGGTTTCTATCAACAGGTCTTAAATATGGTAAAGGAAAAAAAAACAAGCGTTCTTTTACCACAACATCAATAAAAACAGAATCGTTTTTAACAGATGAAACGTAAACACTATCATCAACAAACAGCGTAGTATTATAAATTAATTCTTTTGAACGTTCTATTTTTTCTGCTAATGATTGTACTGTAACGGTATCGCCGATTTTAAAAATTGCTTCGCGAAGAATAATATGTTGTTTAGTTTTTTTATTGCCCGAAACATTTATTCCGCCAATAACCAATTGCTTTTCTTTAGCAATTTGATTAATAATTGCTGCAATTGAATCTATCTGCTGTTGCTTTGATTGAGCAAAGGAAGGCTGCCATGCACATACAATTAATAAAAAAAGTAAACTGAAGTTTTTGAGTATTTGCAAGTTTAATTTTTTAATTGCATTAAAAATATGAATTTGAAAAGATTGGAGGGATAAAGTATTTAAGAAGCTAATGAAAACTTAATTAAATGTTCAGATAGCTCATTAAATGATTATAGTTATTCTTTAACTCATTGGTGTATTGCTCTTCACCAAAATAATAACGTATTTGATACTCGTACCGTTGAAAGGTTGCAACAATATCACTTATTTCTGTTTTGTTAACTTTTACTGCAACTAATAACATTCCTGTTTCAGGTTCGGTATATGTATTTAATTGTGTAATGTATGCATCGTTGGTTTCTACCAACCTGCTTATTTCTCCGAAAGAATATTGGCGTTTATCTGTTTCAATAACAATTAATCCGCCCGGTTCTTCTGCACCGGTATAAACATTTAAAGATTGTAATAATTTAGATTGAGTTATAACACCATTAAGCTCAAACTGTTCATTAATAACGGGTATAAGACTTAACTGATGACTTGTAATTATTTTTAATGCTGCCAGAAAAACTTCTTCGCCTTTTATAAAAAGTTTATGAAGGTTTTCTTCAACTGCAACAACTAAAGCATTTTCATCGGCATCTAACAAATCATCTTTACTTACAAGCCCTGCAAATTTATCTTCACTTATTACGGGTAAATGTTGCACATCATAATCATCCATTAACTGTAAGGCAAAAGAAATTTTATCCAGTAAATTAATGGAAGGATAATCTGTTTGTATTAATTGACTTGCTAAAAACATGTAATGCCGTACTGCTGTTATATACGTTTATAAAGTTGTAAAGGTTTATTACAACTTACTTAAAAATTTCTCTAAAATCTGGTTAAACTCATGTGGCACTTCCATCATCGGTGCATGACCGCAGTTATCAATAAAATATAATTCACTTTTAGGAATTAACCTGTTAAACTCTCTGCCAACAAACGGTGGTGTAACAATATCGTTATTACCCCAGATTAATAGGGTTGGAATTTTTATCTGATTCAGTTCTTCGCCCAAATTGCTTCGAATAGCACTTTTTGCCAAAGCAATTACTTTGATAACTTTTAAACGATTGGTTGTTATTTCAAACAATTCATCTACCAATTCTTTGGTAGCCATTTTAGGATCGTAAAAAGTTTGCTCTGCTTTTGTTTTAATGTATTGATAATCGCCACGTTTAGGATAGCTATCGCCCATTCCGTTTTCGAATAAACCCGAACTGCCTGTAAGTGTTAGCGATTTTATTTTTTCAGGATGTTTTAAAACATGAATTAATGCTACATGGCCACCTAATGAATTGCCTAATAAATGAATATTGGTATAGCCTTTGGCTTCTATAAATTTCTGAACATACTTTTCAAATCCACTAACTGTGGTATGAAAAATATCTAAATCAAATAATGGAAGAAGCGGAACAACAACTTTATGCGTTTTCTTAAAATGCTCAACCAGGTCTGAGAAATTACTTAATGCTCCGAATAAACCATGCAACAAAATAAGCGGTTCTCCTTCGCCTTCTTCTAAATATTTGAACTTGTCTAATTGTTTAATCTGATATTCCATTATAGTTTATACGGCAGGTAATGTATGGTTACAAATAAAAGGAAAATACTTTTATAATTGTTATTGACTTTAATTATTTAATGCTGAATTATTTGTTGCAGTATAAGTGTGTACTTCGACTCAGCTCAGCATAAACTGCAACAGAAGTTGATATGCTATCTACAGCCGACTACATAATACTTTACAACCTTGCTAAGATACTGTATAAAACTAACAAAAGTTAGCAGGAGGCTTTAACTGTTTTTGGCAGCAATATTTTCAAAGAATTTTTCTAACTGTACAAACAGGTTTTTAAACCAGGGAATAATTTCTCCGAAAGTATTTACTGCTGTCGGGCCCCAAGGTTCAATAAATCCGTAGGTTTTAGAATCTTTCACTATTTCAGGTTGTATTAAATTAATTTGTGTTGCATAAAAAAGAATAATGCTGAAGACCATTGTATAAACGCAGGCATATAAAAGTACTCCGCCAATTTTATTTATCATACCCAGCATTAATGTTTCGGCAGATTTTTGAATAATGTTTGCTGCCAAACGCATTAAAAAAATACCGCCTGCTATAACCAATGCAAAGGAAATAAAAGGTAACCATGCACTTGCACCACCTGTTGTTTTACCTAACCACCCTGCAACTATTGCAGAAAATTTTATGGCTGCTGCCAATGCTATAATAATGGCAAAAAAAGAAAATACAGCTACTATTAACCCTCTGCGAATGCCGTTAATAACAGCAAATACAATAAGCACACAATAAAAAAAGTCTATTACCATTATTTATTTAGTAATTCTTTTACTATGGCTGAAATAGCTTTGCCGTCTGCTTTTCCGGCTAATTGCTTGGTAGCTGCACCCATTACTTTACCCATATCAGCAGGTGATGAAGCACCAACCTCTGTAATAATTGCAGCAACTTCAGCTTTTAATTCTTCTTCAGTTAATTGTTTAGGAAGAAACTTTTCAATAACAGCTATTTCTTCTTCTTCTTTTTGTGCAAGGTCTGCTCTGTTTTGTTTTTGAAAAATTTCTAAACTGTCTTTACGTTGCTTTACTAATTTCTGCAACAGCTTTAATTCTCCGTCAGCAGATACTTCTCCGTTAGCACCGGCTTCTGTTTTAGCAATAATAATGGCAGCTTTAATGGCTCTCAGTCCACGCAATGCAGCTTCATTTTTAGACTTCATTGCTTCTTTCATTTCACTCATTACCTGTTGTTCTAAACTCATATATGCAAGTTTTATGGTAGGTTTATTATGCTTTGTTTTCTTTTAGTTGCTCTGCTCTGAATTTTTTGTAAAAGTCTTTAGCAAAAGTTTTCATTTCATTTACTAATTCGTGGCTATGGGTAGCTCTGTCAAAAGTATCGGCCATACCCATTAATGTTTGATAAAAGAAATCTCCCATTTCATCCACCATCATGTCTTTTGTCCATAAATCTATTCTCAATGCAGCTTTGTCTGCACCATCCCACAAAGCCAGCATCATTGCTTTGGCGGGTTCGGGTGTTTCGGCAGAACTGTCTGTGGCACTCCAGTAAAGTTTATCAGGCACTTTATTATCATCTAATTCAACATCAATTTTTATTGTAGAAGCAGGCATATTTAATTATTAAGCCAGCAAAAGTAAGCTAAAGCTCGTTTTTAGTTGTTTGTAGTTTTTAAAATGCTTTGCCATAGCAAATCAGCCGTATTATCCCAACTGAATTTTTTGCATTGGACTTTACCATTATTAATCATTTCATTACGAAAAGTTTCATCTCTGTATAGTAGTTTCATTTTTTCTGCAATCTCTTCGTAATCATCAGGATTAGCATAAACCGCAGCATTACCGCATATTTCAGGCATACTGCTAACATTACTTGTTATTACCGGAACATTGCATTGCATGGCTTCTAATGGCGGTACACCAAAACCTTCGAAGTAAGAAGGGAAGATTAACGCATAAGCAGATGCTGTTATGTTTGCCAATTCGTTTTCTTCAACATAACCTAATAAGGCTACATCATCTCTGTATTTATAAGTTTCTAATTTATCTAATAAATCATCAGTTTGCCATGCTATTCTTCCAACAACCAATAACTTCATATTGCTTTGCTGCCATTTTTTGAAAATGGAAAATGCTTTCAACAAATTCAATAAATTTTTTCTGGGGTGAATACCCCCGGTAAATAAAAAGTATTCACAGCCATCGGCATATTTTTCTTTTATGGCCGATTGTATAACATAAGCTTCTGTTTTAAATACAGGCTTTGCTGCACTATACACTACATCAATTTTTTCTGAAGGAATTTTATATTGATTGATGATATCTTGCTTTGAAAATTGAGAAACCGTTGCTACACGTTTTGCTTTCTGTAAAAACTTTGGTGTGTATCTTTTATAATAGAATAAATGTTGTTTGGAAATGAATTGCGGATAATGCAAAAAAGCCAAGTCATGCACTACCAATAACTGCGGAAACTTTATTGTTAAACTGCAAAACCCGTATGGTTGTACAACAACATTTGGCTTAACAGAACGTAATACCCAAGCCAATTTTACATCGTACCAAAACTTAAAAGCCAATGCATGCCTTGCTTTGGGTTTTATTACAAATGGTTTAACATTGGATGAAAAAATAAATTGCTCATCATAATCTCTGTCAAACAAAAAAATAAATTCATGCTCAGGAAATTTTACAGCTAATCTTTTAAATATTTCCTGCACAAAATATCCATAACCTTCTAACCGGTGCTGTTGCAAAAAAATAGTATTAACCGCAATCTTCATATTTAAATATTAACCGGATATATTGTATTAAAAAGCCCTGTTAGTAGCAGGGCTCTGATATTTATTTTTGTTTATCTGCCCAACTGTCTAACTTCTTTTCTAAAATCTCTAACGGTAAACTACCACCCGTTAAAACTTCATCGTGAAAAGCTGCAATAGAAAATTTACTTCCTAATTGGTTGCTGTATTTATTTCTTAGTTCTCTTAGTTTTAAAGCACCAATTTTATATCCTAACGCCTGGCTTGGAATAGCCATGTAACGTTCAATTTCAGAAGTAGCCAATTGGTCTGTTATCGGCTCATTATCTTCCATATATTTTATAGCTTCTTCTCTTGTCATTCCTTTTGCATGTAATCCAACATCAACAACTAATCTAACAGCACGGTGCATTTCATCACCTAAGGCTCCCATGTATTGATAAGGGTCGGTGTACAAGCCTAATTCTTTTCCTAAACTTTCACAATACAATGCCCAACCTTCAACAAAAGCATTCTGTCCGCCAAATCTTCTGAACTTAGGCAGAGCAGTATCTTCCTGTTGCAATGAAATCTGATAATGATGACCGGGAATTGCTTCATGCAAAAACAAACTTTCCATGCCACTGGTTGTATTGAATTTTGTTGCATCTAAAATGGGTACATAAAAAATACCGGGGCGTTTTCCATCGGGGCTGCCCTGAAAATATTCTGCACTGGCACTTGCAGCACGAAACGCTTCTGTTTGTCTTATTTCAAACGGGCATTTAGGAACATGATTGAATAAAACTTTCAATTGCGGTTCCATTTTTTTATGAATGCTTTCAAATGCATCTAACACTTCTTTGGGCGTTTTATATGGCATGAATCTTTTTGCTGTGTCCATATATTTAAAGAAGGCACTTAAACTATCTTTAAAACCAACTACATTTTTTATACTATCCATTAAACCGCGAATACGTTTCACTTCACTTAAACCGATATTATAAATCTCATCAGATGTTTTATTGGTTGTTGTTGATGAACGAACTAAATACTCGTACATTTTTTTACCGTCGGGCAAATTACCAATACCTGATGTAGCACGGCTTTTAGGCAGGTATTCAGTTTGTAAAAAATCTGCCAGTTTTTTATAGGAAGGTGTTATTTTTTCGTTGATGAGTTTAGTATATGCTTCTGTAAATCTTTTTTTATCTGCTTCGCTGAAATCTTTTGGAAGGTTAGTAATAGGCCCATAGAATAAACTCTTTTTTGCATCTGCAACTACTAATGATTGCAACTGCGGAATTGTTTTTACAACCAATGCTTTGGACAACACAATATTATTTTCCAATCCTTTTTTAAAGTATACAATGGCACTATCAGCAATATCAGCAAACACAGCAGCACGTTGCAACCAATCATCATAATCCTTCACTGTTTTAAAAGGTTGTATTACGCCACCACTGCCCAATTGAGCAAATGTTAAATGAATGCTCGAGAACTGGTTTAAAGGCATGTAATTATCATGAAAAGACAAACCTTCAATATTAATCTCCATTTCTCTTTTAAAATCATCATAGCTTACTTTATCATCATCATTCAATTCATCCCTGTTATATTTTACAAGACTGTCTAAATATTTTTGAAAGAATATTTTTTCTTTAGCCCTGTAACTATCAGTAAAATCAACATACAGTTTATCATTATACCTGCTGTCGCCAATACTGGTAGCTTCTAAAGGAAAAATTTGCAAACGCTCTTCATAGTATTTGTCAAAGAGAGTTGCCAAAGGTTTATTTGCTTCTGTACTAACCGGCTTTTGTTTGCATGCAATAAAACAAGCACTGCATGCTGCTAAAAGAATAATTTTTTTCATTGTTGAATAATTAATGGGATTAAGATAAGTTGCTTTATTGAGAAAAGGAATTTCAGTTAATAATTATAAAAACCTTTTCCTGTTTTCTTTCCTAACTCTTTTGCTTCTACTTTCTGTTGTTGAATAGTGGATGGCTTCAATCTTTCAGGTTTACCTAAATCATTCCAAACAATCTGGCTTACGTTATAATTAATATCCAAGCCAATTAAGTCCATTAATTTAAACGGCCCCATTTTAAAACCGCTTGCCTCCATAACAGCATCTACATTTTCAATAGTCGCCAAATTCAATTCAACCAATTTCATAGCTTCTAAATAATAATGTCTTGCTACTCTGTTTACAATAAAGCCAGGAGCATCTTTACAAACAACAGGTATTTTACCTAAAGCTTTACTTAGTAAACATAATTGTTCTGCAACAGCATCACTTGTTTTATCTGCTTTGATAACTTCAACCAACTTCATAACTGTTGCCGGATTAAAAAAATGCATTCCTGCAAACTGTTGCGGATATTGCATTTCAGCCGATAATGCATTTATTGAAATAGAAGAAGTATTACTTGCAAAAATTGTTTCACTATTATTTAGCTGCTCTAATTGTTTAAATAAATTCAGCTTGGCTTCTTTACTTTCAATAATAGCTTCAATTATTAAATCGGCTTTACAATCATTAAGATTTGAAGTAAATAAAAGATTGTTGAGTGTTTGCTCTTTCGCTTCTTCAGATAGTTTTCCCTTGGTAGTTAGTAATTGCAAACTGTTTTGAATAAGCAACCTGCTTTTGCTTAAGACTTCTTCATTCAAATCGAACAACACGGTTTTAAAGTTGCATTGTGCTGTAATTTGAGCAATACCGCTGCCCATTGTTCCCGCACCGCAAACTGCTATTTTTTTTATTGCCAACATAACTGCAAGATACTTGCTATTAAATATTATTTTTACAATATGGCATTGGAACAATTAGATTTATTCGGCTATGAAGCTAAGCAACCTGATAAACCAAAAAAGGTTAAGCCTGCTGCTGTAAAATCTGTTACACTTATAAAAGCTGAACCTGCTATTGCAGAGGAAGCTAGGCCGAAAGAGAAAAGCAAGCGTGGCAGAAAGTCTTACAAAGAAATGTATGACAGTGCCGATTTAATTAATATTCCGGATGATGAAACGCTTGATAAAAAATTATACTACTCAATAAGTGAAGTAGCGGAATGGTTTAAAGTAAACCCATCTTTATTGCGTTTTTGGGAAAGTGAATTTGACATTTTACAACCCCGTAAAAACAGAAAAGGCGACAGGTTGTTCAAGAAAGAAGATATTAAAAATTTAGAACTGATATATTATTTACTACGCAATAAAAAATACAGCATTGAAGGTGCTAAAGATTATTTAAAGAATAATAAAAACAGTTTTGCACTGCATCAACAATTAACCGCAACTTTAAATAACTGTAAGGCATTTTTATTAGAACTGAAAGCCAATTTAAACTCATGAAAAAATACTTAATCATTGTTTTAGTTACAACATTTCTTGCCTGTTCAACGCACCATAAAGTTGCTTATCAAACCATACAAAACGGTAATGAAAAAATATTGAAAGGGTATATTAATCGTTCGACTTTAGAAAGCGATTCTACTTTCAAATGGTTTAAAGAAAATATGAAACTGGGGCAGGTGGATGCTAATGCTGTAGCGGCTTTCAGTAAGAATAAATATAAATTTACCATGATTGTTTTTGGCGGAACCTGGTGCCACGATACCCAAAATTTATTACCTCAATTTTACAGATTGGTTGAAAAGAGCGGTTATCCTGAAAAGAATATTACTTTATTAGCAGTGGACAGAAAAAAGCAAACTGTTGATGACTTGCACGTAAAATATGCCATTACTAATGTGCCGACATTTATTGTTTTAAAAGACGGAAAAGAAGTAGCACGTGTTGTTGAATACGGCAAATACGGAACTGCAGATAAGGAGTTAGGCGAAATTGTTGCTAAACTGTAATTATTACTACTTACTCGTTACAATAATTTCTGTATTGGCTGCTGCTAATTGCAACTGCTGCTGAGCCATGATATCAATCACACGTAAATTAATTTTTTCACGCAGGGCATAATAATCTTCCATGTCCTGTGGCATAGTACTGAAATAATCTGCTGCAACCACATGTGCGTTTTTTCCTGTATCCATTAAGTACACATTATATTTTTCAATGGCAGGTTCATCTTCCATTTCTTTTCTTACTGCAAACAAAAAATGTTTTAATTGATCAGGAGTTGTTGCAATTGATAATTCAATTCTTAATTCTGTTTTGCGTTGTGTTCGTAAGGTTATGTTATCAATAATGGTATCAACCATTTGTTTGTTAGGAACAGATAAATATGTTTTTGAATCTGTTCTTATTCTTGTACTACGCAGACCGATTTTTTCAATAGTGCCTGTAAAGCTTTGAACTTTAACGGTATCACCTGTAATAAAAGGTTTATCGAAAAATATGATGAAAGAGGCAATTAAATTTTCAAGGCTTTCTCTCAAACTCAATGCTATTGCTGCACCTGCAATACTTAAACCTGTAAGCAGGTTGCCGATATTTTTATTAAATGAAAAGCGAAGTACTAATAATACGCCAACTATTACTAATAACACTTTAAAAAAGTCTTTAAAAAAAACAATGAGCTGATTATCTGTAAGGTCTGCCGTTTGACTGGCTTTTTCTTCCAGCACCATTGCTGCAAAATCTATTACACGTAAACAAAGCCAGATAAAAACCCAAACCATAACTGCGTTTGATAAGCTATCTAATAATAAACGGAGTGTTATCTTGTAAATCTTAAAATCAAGGTCTTTAGGAAAGTTAAGTTTATCAAAAGCCACGAAAGAAATAAAAATAAGTAAGAATAGTTCTAATGGCGGAATGATAAGATTTACAAAGGCTTCTTTATGCAATACCTTACCCTTTTTTGCAAATACTTTATACAGTATTCTGGCAAAATACTTAGAAATAAAACGTTTAACAATAAATGCAAATAATATGCTTGCAAAAACAATTAAATAGTTTTCAATGGTATTATCTAAAACAACTTTATTTAAAAACTGTGGCATGGGTGCAAGTTAATTATTCCCACTTTTTTAAATGCATATCTGTTCCATCAAAAAAAGCGTAAGTAAAATTTCTTATCCAATCACCGAGGTTGATATATCTGCTTGAAGTATTTAATTGAAAGTCTAACGGCAAATGTCTGTGGCCGAAAATAAAGAAATCGAAATGTTCTTTTTGTAAAATTTCTTTTGAATAAATTATCAGCCATTCATTTTCTTCACCCATAAAAAATTCATCGCTGGTACCTGTTTTTTCTCTGCTTTTTCTGCTGAAATAATTGGCCAAACCCAAACCGAATGTTGGATGCATCTGACCAAACAGCCATTGACAAATTTTATTACGGAATATTTTTTTAATGAATTTGTATCCATGGTCACCCGGTCCTAAACCATCACCATGACCTATAAAGAATTTTTTCTGATTGATTTGAAATGTTTGCGGATGAAAATAAACTTTGATGTTTAATTCTTTCTGAAAATAATCCGTCATCCACATATCATGATTGCCAACAAAAAAGTGAATGCTAATTCCTGCATCTGTTAGCTCTGCTAATTTGCCCAACAATCTAACAAAACCTTTGGGAACTACTTTTTTGTATTCATACCAAAAATCAAACATATCACCCATTATAAAAATAGTTGATGCATTGTGTTTAATGGAATCTAAAAAAGCAATGATTTTTTTTTCACGCAGTAAACTGCTTTCATAATCAGGTGCTCCTAAATGAAAGTCTGACAGAAAATAAACAGGGTTTGTTACAGATGCTTGCATGAATAATACTTTGAAGTAATTTATCCTTCAACTAAAAAACAAAAAACTTCTTTAGGGCCATGTACGCCCACTACTAATGTTTTTTCAATATCAGCAGTACGGCTGGGGCCTGTTGCCAACGTAATTAATGATGGTAATACTTCGCCATACTTATCTTTTACATTATTAATGGCATCTTTAATATCGTAAACCAACTGACTTGTATAGGCTATGCAAATATGTACAGGTGCATACACACTAACTGTTCTGCCGCTTTGCTGTGCAGTACTCATTACCATACTTCCTGTTCTTGCAACTAAATATTCACAACCGGTTATTGAGGCATCGCATGACTGAAGGTCTGTTGCATTGAAATTATTAAACCCGTTTTTTGATAATGATTGTTTCAATAAATCTTCTCTGCAATAAATATTTTGCCAGTTGCGTGCAGCAATTAATGTATTTAACTGTTCAACCAACTGCTGTTCGCTTTCACAAAAAGAAAACCTGCCTTGCAGTTTGGTAAACCTTTCAGCAAATTCAAATTCTAATTCCTGTTGAGATGGTTTAAAAACATTATCAACACCTTCACTGGCAGGAAAAGGCAAATCAGTTGGTTGTGCCAACGATTGCCTTATTCTTTTTAAAATATTCTCTTTTGATGCAGAAACATTCATTAAAGAAATTTATTAATTTAATGGAGGAACAGGCAGTTGACTATCATACGGCGGAACACCTGCATCTATAGCACCATCTGCGGGTTTGGTGTCATTTGCAGCGTCAGGTTCTACTTCTAAAATTTTCTTTTCCTCAAAAGGTCTTTTACCAATCAATTCTTCCACATCACTCTGCACTAACACTTCCTTATCTAATAATTGTTTGGCTAATAATTCTACTTCTTTTTTCTTTTCTGTTAATAATGCAATGGTTCTTTGATACGCTTCATCAATAATAGCCCTTACCTCATTATCAATTAATTTACCTGTTTCTTCGCTGTATGGCTTGGTAAAAGTGTTTTCCTGTGAAGGATCATAGAAACTGATGTTACCTACCTTACTATTCATTCCATACACAGTAACCATGCTGTATGCAATTCGGGTAATTTGTTGTAAATCGTTACTGGCTCCGGTAGAAATTTTACCAAAGAAAATTTGTTCTGCTGCTCTTCCACCCAAAGTCATACAAATCTGATCCATTAACTGATCTGTATTGTATAAATACTGCTCTTTAGGCGTGTACTGAGCATAACCCAATGCTGCAGTACCTCTCGGTACAATGGTAACTTTTAATAACGGGTAAGCATGTTCTAAAAACCAACCGCAGATTGCATGGCCAGCTTCGTGATAAGCAATAATTTCTTTTTCGTGAGGAGCAATGATTTTGTTTTTCTTTTCCAGGCCGCCGATAACTCTATCAATGGCATCCTGAAAATCTTTCATATCAACACCTTCTTTGTTGTTACGTGCTGCAATTAAAGCTGCTTCGTTACAAACATTGGCAATATCAGCACCTGCAAAACCAGGTGTTTGTTCTGCCAGTTTATGAATGTCTAAAGATTCGGAAACTTTAATAGGAGTAAGGTGTACTTTAAAAATAGCTTCTCTTCCTTTAACATCGGGTTTATCAATACTTATTTGTCTATCAAATCTTCCCGGTCTTAATAAAGCAGTATCTAATACATCGGGTCTGTTGGTTGCTGCTAAAATAATAATACCTGTATCTCCCCCAAAACCATCCATTTCAACCAATAACTGGTTTAATGTATTTTCTCTTTCATCATTACTCATAATAGCATTACGACCTCTTGCTCTACCAATGGCATCAATTTCATCAATGAAAATAATACAAGGTGCTTTTTCTCTTGCCTGTTTAAATAAATCTCTTACACGGCTGGCACCCACTCCTACAAACATCTCTACAAAATCACTTCCGCTTAAACTGAAGAAAGGAACCTGTGCCTCACCGGCCATAGCTTTTGCCAATAACGTTTTACCGGTACCGGGAGGGCCAATCAATAAAGCTCCTTTAGGAATTTTACCACCCAAAGAAGTGTATTTTTTAGGTTGTTTTAAAAAGTCAACTATTTCCATTACCTCTACTTTGGCTTCATCCAAGCCTGCAACATCGGCAAATGTTATGTTTACTTTAGTGCCTTTATCAAATAACTGAGCTTTTGATTTTCCGATACTGAATATACCGCCCGGACCACCGCCGCTCGCTCCGCCGCCCATTTTACGCATTAATAAAACCCATAATGCAATAATAATTACCATTGAAATAATGGTACTGCTTACGGGTCCGAAAAAATCAGGGTCTTTTTTTGTAATAACAGGAACCGAGTTTTGATTAATATTATTAGCCTTTAAAAAATTGTTCAGGTTATCATTAAATACTTTCCAATCCACCACCTGAAATTCAAACATGGGGTTACCCTTTACTCTTGCAGGGTCAAACTTTACTTTAAATCTATCTTGATACCAGGGTTTGGTAATACTATCCGGTTTAATGTAAACTCTTACCACATCGCTGTTGGTTGCCTGCAATAGATGGTCTACATCGCCCGGCAATATCATGTGCTGAAACACTTCCTGCTCGCTGACAATATTGGTTTCAGGTGCAAACTTTATAAAGTAAGAGCCTGAAAGAGCTAAGAAGATAATAATGTAAATCCAATAAATATTGAATTTAGGCAGTTTACGGTTGGGTTTATCTCCGTCATTACCGCCACTTCCCGGAAATGTTATTTTAGGTTTTTTTTCCTGTTGTTCTGTTGACATACCTTCTACTTATTTGCTTCTTTCCTTTCTTAAGAAGTTTAATTATTTAAGTTACTTAATTTTTTAACTGTGTCCTGTTGCTTCCGCATCGCTCCACATATCTTCAATATTATAAAACGCTCTGGCATCGGGTTGCATTACATGCACTACAATGTTTACATAATCAACCAAAATCCAGTGAGATTGTTGATAGCCTTCATGCTTATAAGGCTTTTCGCCACAATGCTGTTCAACTTCATGCTGTACAAAATCGCCAATGGCTTTTACTTGTGTTGTACTGGTGGCCTGACAAATAATAAAAAAATCTGCCACCGCCTCAGGTACTTTACGCAAATCAAGGCTTGTAATGTTTTCACCCTTTTTATCCTGAATAGCCTTAATTATGGTTTTGAAAATTTTTGAATTACGGTTAAGTCGTGTAACCGTACTTTTTTTACGACTGCTTAAAACTGAAAGTGTTGCCAATAAATAAAACTTTGTTTTGTAATAAGATATTTTTTGTAACCGGTTTTTTAAAGTCGCATCCCGAAACTTCGGGATACTTTCGGTTCTTTATTCTGCAAGACGAAACAATAGTATAAATATTGTACCATTTTACCTACCGCTCTATCTTCGCCCAAAAGTAATACTCTTTTGTCATCTTCACTACCATTCAATACTATTGGTTTGCCATTTATACATTTAAAAACTGTAGAAAGCAGCAATACTTTTCTGCTTGACAAATTGCGGAACGGTTTGGCTGCACATGGCACAGCCGTTTTTGCAGACGAACAAACTGCCGGAAGAGGGCAAATGGGCAAGGTTTGGAGAACCGAACCGCAGCAAAATATTATATTATCATTAGCAATTGATGTTTCTTTCGTTCCCTTAAACAATCAATTCTGCGTTAGTGTAATGGCTGCTTTAGGTTGTTACCGATTTTTAAGCAGATATGCCGGAGAAGAAACGGCCATAAAATGGCCTAACGATATTTACTGGCGTGAAAGAAAAGCAGGGGGTATTTTGATTGAAACGGTGAATTTGAAAAATCGAAAATCGAAAATCGAAAATCGAAAGGAGGAAGAACATCGATTTGCTGTAATCGGAATCGGAATGAATATTAATCAAACCAATTTTAGTGAGCAGTTGAAAAATCCTGTTTCATTAAAACAAATAACAGGTAAACATTTTGATACTGTTGTTTTAGCAAAAGAATTATGTATTTGTATGGAGGCAGCATATGCAGGCTTGCTGAATGGAGAACAAACACAGCAATTAAAAGAATTAAATGAAGCTTTATTTAAAAGAAACGAAACTGTTAAATTAAAAAAAGAACAAGCCGTTTTTACTTGCGTTATTAAAGGTGTAAATGAGTTTGGAGAATTGTTAGTGCAACATCCTGCTTATGAAAACTTTGGTTTACATGATGTGGAGTGGATGATATAAAATCGGCTCGTGCTTTGCACGAGCCGATGGAAATAATTTCAAATAATTAAATCTGTCCAAACCCTTCCCTGTAAGTTCTTCTTACAAATTGATTAGCTTCTTCCAAATTAGTAATCTTCATATTAGCTCCATCCCATAATAATTTTATATGTCTGCCCGGATAATCAAACTCATTAGGCTTATTCGCTTTAGGTTTTTTAATATCATAACTTCTAATTGCCAGATTACCCATTAAAACAATTTCAGATAATGGCCCTGCAACATCAAAACGGGAACTTAGTTTATTTGCTTTTTCACTTCCATAACCATCAATGCAGGCTTCTACCCAAGCTGCATAATGCCCGCCGGCACTGCCTTTTACACGTTCAACAGTTTGTTTAACTTTTGTATTGGCGGTTAATTTGGTTGGTAATAACTGCGGGTTTTCTGCGTAAGTGCCGCACATCATTTTGCCTTTAGTACCAATAAACAAAACACCGTTACCACCATCTCCCATTACTTCATTGGCTCCCAATTCTTCAGGTCTTTCGGGTTGAATACCACCATCCATCCAATGCAGTTTGATGTCCTTATTTTTTTCATCTTTAAAGGTTAAAGTAATATGAGAAGAAACAGGACCGCTTTCAGGATAGCTGGCTCTTGTCCATGGGGCTGTATAACGTGTAGCCACACTGCATTCTGCTGCGGTAGGATAGTGTAAACCCAATACCTGATACGGTGCATCAATAATATGGCAGCCCATATCGCCCAAAGCTCCGGTGCCGTAATCCCACCAACCACGCCAGTTAAACGGCATAATACCATCAGCATAATCTTTAAACGGTGCAGTACCTAACCATAAATTCCAATCTAATCCTTCAGGCACCGGTTTTACTTCTTTCGGCCATGCCGTTCCCTGAGCCCAAACAGGTCTGTCAGTATAACAATATACAGTATGTACATGGCCTATTAAGCCTGCTTTATACCAATCAATTAATTGACGAACACCATCCCCCGATGCACCCTGATTACCCATTTGCGTAACAACCCCGTATTCTTTAGCAGCTTTCACCATCATTCTTACTTCATAAATATCATGAGCCATTGGTTTTTGAACATATACATGCTTTTTTAATTGCATGGCTGCCATTGCCATAACAGCATGATTATGGTCGGGTGTTGAAACAGAACACGCATCAATATTTTTATGTTCTTTATCCAACATTTCACGATAGTCTTTATAAAACTTCGCTTTAGGAAAACGTTCCCTACTTTTTTTACATTGTCTTTCATCAACATCGCACAGGGCAACAATTTCAGCCTTGCCTGATTGAAAGAAATTCCATAAATCACTTTCGCCTTTACCACCTGCACCAATACCGGCAATTAACAATTTATCACTCGGAGCAATAAAACCTTTACCACCCAAAACATGGCGGGGAACAATATAAAACCCGGCTAATGCGAGTGAGGTATTTTTTATAAAATTTCTTCTGGAATTAGAAGCTGCGTTTTTATTTTTCATAACAAGCAAAATGTTTGAGTGAATGTAAAATAAAGTTGGAAATAATGATAATGAAAAGAATTTTTATTGTTGTTGTACTTAATATTTTACTAACATAAAATTCGTAGTTTCATAGCGATTGACAATTATGCAACCGAAACAATCTGCTTTAAAAAAAACATTAACTGCTACGCAAGTTTGGGCTATTGCTGTGGGGTTGGTTATATCAGGAGAATATTTTGGCTGGAATTATGGTTGGGGCGTTGCAGGTACAATGGGTTTATTGATTGCTACTTTATTAGTTACCGTTTTATATATCAGTTTTGTTTTTAGTTTTACTGAATTAACCGCTGCGATACCCAATGCGGGCGGGCCGTTTGCTTATGCGTTAAATGCTATAGGACCCATAGGTGCTTTAATTGCAGGATATGCCACACTTGTTGAATTTTTATTGGCTGCCCCTGCTATTGCAGTTGCATTAGGAAGCTATGTTCATTTCTTATATCCGCAATGTAATGTGTTAATCACAGCAACTGTTTGTTATGTTGTTTTTACCTTTATTAATTTATTAGGTATAAAAGAATCCGCTGTTTTTAATGTAATTGTTACGCTGTTAGCTATTGGCGAGTTACTGTTATTCATTGGTGTTATTACTCCGCATTTTCAATTAAAAAATTTCATGCATAACAATTTACCTTTTGGTTATGCAGGGGTATTTGCTGCATTGCCTTTTGCTATTTGGTTTTATTTGGCCATTGAAGGAACAGCTATGGTAGCAGAAGAAACAAATAACCCGCAACAGATTATGCCTAAAGGATATATTTACGGTATTGCTACTTTAACTTTTCTGGCATTGGCAGTTATGATTGTTACGGGCGGAATTACTGATTGGCAAAGGCTTTCAGCAATTGATTACCCATTGCCCGAAAGTATTGGTATTGTTTTAGGAAAGAATAATACACTTACAAAATTTTTTGCAGGTATTGGTTTATTTGGATTGATTGCCTCTTTTCATGGAATTATTATAGGTTACTCAAGACAACTATTTGCTTTATCAAGAGCAGATTATTTACCCAAAATTTTATCTAAGGTAAACAGCAAAACACAAGTGCCGCATTGGGCGTTAATAGCCGGTGGGCTGATAGGTGTAATTGCTGTTTATTCAGGCGGTACAGATAAACTTATTATTTTATCTGCTATTGGTGCTGTAGTAATGTATATAGTTGCCATGATAAGTTTATTGGTATTAAGAAAAAAACAACCCGGTTTACACAGGCCATTTGTTGTTCCTTTATATCCTTATTTTCCAGTAATGGCTTTGGTGCTTTCTTTTGTTTGTTTAATTGCTATTATTTATTACAATATTTTATTGAGTGTTATTTTTTTTGGTGTAATGACGATAGTGATAATACTTTTTTTATGGTTGAAAAAAGATGCCATGAAACCAGAAAGTACAAGTGAGTGATACTTCGGCTTCGCTCAGTACAGGCTACACTGACGATGCCATGAAAAATTTGAGTTGGTTACAAAATAATTGAAATGCCTTACCGCTGCACGATACAGAATTTTACTTATGTGTTTAACAGCCTGAAAAGCTTACTGGCAAAGGCTTCTCCATACAGAAGCGGTGATGCTTTAGCAGGTATTTGTGCTGTTGATTATAAAGAAAGAGTGGCTGCACAAATGGCTTTGGCTGATGTGCCTTTACAAACTTTTTTAAATGAAGCCGTTATACCTTATGAAGAAGATGAAGTAACCAGATTAATTATTGATGAACACAATGCAGCAGCTTTTGAACATATTAATAGTTTTACCGTTGGTGAATTGAGAGATTGGTTGTTGAGTGATAATGCCAATATGCAAACACTTACTTTAATAGCCGATGCATTAACACCTGAAATGGTTGCAGCAGTAAGCAAACTGATGCGTAATCAGGATTTGATTTTAGTTGCACAAAAATGTGAAGTAGTAACACAATTCAGAAATACCATTGGCTTTAAAGGAAGGCTTTCAACAAGGTTACAACCCAACCACCCGACAGATGATGCTAAAGGCATTGCTGCAAGTATGATAGATGGTTTATTAAATGCCAATGGCGATGCTGTTATTGGTATTAACCCGGCAACAGATAACCCGGCAACCGTACAGCGTTTATTACATTTAATAGATGAGTTTATTCATCAATTCAACATACCAACACAAAGCTGTGTATTAACGCATGTAACAACAACATTACAATTGATCAAACAGCATGCCCCGGTTGATTTGGTTTTTCAATCTATTGGCGGAACTGAAAAAACCAATAAAAGCTTTGGTATTAATTTATCTATGCTGCAAGAAGCCCGCGAAGCTGCCTTATCATTACAAAGAGGCACAGTTGGCAATAACCATGTTATGTATTTTGAAACAGGACAGGGCAGTGCATTATCTGCCAATGCACATAATGGTGCAGACCAGCAAACTATTGAAGCGAGAGCATATGCAGTAGCTAAAAAATTCAAACCGTTTTTAGTAAATTCTGTTGTTGGCTTTATCGGTCCGGAATATTTGTATGACGGGAAACAGATTATACGTGCTGCATTGGAAGATCATTTCTGCGGAAAGCTGTTAGGGCTGCCAATGGGTGTAGATATATGTTACACCAATCATGCAGAAGCAGATCAGGATGACATGGATAACCTGCTTACTTTATTAGGTGTTGCAGGTTGCAACTTTATAATGGGTATACCGGGTGCAGATGATATTATGTTGAATTATCAATCAACTTCATTTCATGATGCATTATATGCCAGAAAAGTGTTGAATAAAAAACCTGCTCCGGAGTTTGAGGCATGGCTTATACAAAACGGACTTACAGATAAAGCAGGGAATTTATTGCCTGTGAATGCATCTCATTTATTATTGAAAGGAATGAAAGAATGATAGTAAAAAAAGAACATATTACTGTGCATGAATGGCAAAGCCTGAAAGCTTTTACTGCTGCAAGAATAGCTTTAGGAAGAACAGGTGTTGCTATTCCTTTAAAAGAAGTATTGAATTTTAAAATGGCTCACGCATTTGCAAGAGATGCTGTGCATACTTTATTAGATGAAGAAAAATTAATACATGATTTACAGGTATTTCAATTACCTGTTTTCAATTTACAAAGCAAAGCAATTGATAGAAATGAATACTTACAAAGGCCTGATTGGGGAAGAATTTTAAATGAACAATCTTTTATTGAAATACAACAAGCCAAAGGCAATTACGATATAGCATTTGTAATAGCAGATGGTTTAAGTGCCACTGCCATTAATAAACATGCTGTACCGATTCTACAATTAATTATACCACAACTGCAACAACAATTAAAAATAGCTCCGTTGATTATTGCACAACAGGCAAGAGTTGGTATCGGAGACGAGATAGGTTATTTAATAAATACTAAACTGATAGTTGTTTTAATTGGTGAAAGACCCGGCTTAAGTTCTTTTGATAGTATGGGTGCTTATATAACTTATGCTCCAACAATTGGTTTAACTGATGAAAGCAGAAACTGCATTTCTAATATAAGACCTGAAGGGTTAACTTATGATATGGCTGCACAAAAAATGATTTATTTAATTCAACAATCGTTGCAATTGAAATTATCGGGAGTTGAATTGAAAGATGAAAGTAGTACTGATAACATAAAACATCCCGAAAGTTTAAACTTTCAGGATGCTGTTGAGTGAAAATAATTCATAAAGGATGACTAACAATCTGTATAAATTCTTTCAATAGACTCTTTATATTTTTCTGTAATCACTTTTCTTTTTAGACTCATTTTAGGCGTCATTTCTCCTGTATCAATACCCCATTCGTTTGGTAAGAGTTCAAATTTTTTAACCTGTTCAACATGGTTAAAGAGCTTGTTGTATTCTTCCACTATGCTATGAAACAATGCTACTACTTTTTCATTTTTAACCGCTTCTTCTTTGGTTGTAAACACAATGTTATTTTGTTTCATCCAATCTTTTACTGCATTCATAGCGGGTACAATTAAGGCTCCAACAAATTTTCTTTCCGGGCCAACAACCAATACCTGCTCTATAAAGGGGCTTTCTTTTAATTTGTTTTCAATCGGCTGCGGTGCTACATATTTACCACCACTTGTTTTAAAGAGCTCTTTTTTTCTATCGGTAATTTTTAAAAACTTATTGTCAATCAATACGCCAATATCTCCTGTGTGTAACCAGCCATTGATAACAGTTTCGGCTGTTAAATCGGGGCGTTTATAATAACCCTGCATAACAGTTGGACCTTTTACACATATCTCTCCATCTTCTTCCAACTTTAATTCTATACCGTTAATTACAGGTCCAACCGTTCCGAATTTTGTTCCGCCTTTTCCTTTTCTGTTGATACAAATAACAGGGCTGTTTTCTGTAGGGCCATAACCTTCGTACACAGGCACCCCTGCACCGTTAAAAATCCGCATTAATTTTTCCTGGCAAGCTGCACCACCTGTAACTATATAATCAACATTGCCGCCCAATGCTTCACGCCATTTACTGAATATTAATTTGTTGGCAATTTTTAATTGTAAATTATACCAAGCCCCGCCGCTGATATTATTATCGTATTTCTCTGCTAAACTAACTGCCCAATAGAATAATTTTCTTTTAACGCCTGTCAACTCATTACCCTTAGCCATAATTTTTTCATATACTTTTTCTAACAGGCGGGGAACAGTGCTGAAGCCATTGGGCTTTACTTCTTTTAAATTATCGCCAATGGTTTCTAAACTTTCGGCATAATAAATACCAACACCACTATATAAATAAATATAAGTGATAATTTTTTCGAATATGTGATTAAGCGGAAGAAAACTCAGTGCTTTATTTTTCGGAGTATCTTCAAACGGGAAACTATCTCTGCTTAATTTTAAACAACTGTAAATATTGCTGTGGCTAAGCATTACGCCTTTAGGTGTACCTGTTGTACCCGATGTATAAATAATGGTGGCAGTATGTGCAACAGGAATTTGTTTTTTTAAGGCTTCTACTTTTTGTAAACTTTCTGTATCTGCCAAATCGGTTACTGCACTCCAATGTTCTGCACCATCAATATGTTCAAATGTATAAATATTTTGTATGGAAGGAACTTTTGCTTTTAGTGCATTTATTTTTTCTAATAAATCTGCACTACTTACAAAAACATATTTAACCTTGGCATCGTTAAAAATGAATTCTAATTCTAAAGGATTGGTAGTTGGATATACAGGAACTAATATGGCACCGATTTGCTGAACAGCTAAATCTGTAAAAACCCACTCGGGTCTGTTATTGCTGATGATGGCAATTTTATCGCTGCCTTCTGCTGTAAAATCATTTCCTGAAACACCGAGTTTTAATAAACCTGCACTTAAATTATTTACAGTGGTTTGAGTTTGTTGCGTTGATACAGTTTTCCATTCTCCGTTTTGTTTGTAGCCAAACATATCGGTTTTAGGAAAGTGTTGTAATTGATGTTCGACTGAATCGAATAAACGTTTTATTTCCATGTAAGTATATCGTTAGCATATTTGCTGAATAATAAACAAGGCTGTCCTTCGACTCCGCTCAGGATAAACTTTCAATAGTTTAAATTATTATTCAGCAGCTGGTAAAATTATAATCCTTTTTCTCTCTTTAATCTTTCATACTCCTGATTGGCTAAATCTTCTTTATCGCCATTATATGCCTTAAAGTATTGAAATGCCAAGCCTAAACCCCAACCTAACATTACCCAAACAGGCCATGGGTAACTATAATAGCCGTGATACTGCCCATCGCTAAACCACCAGATACCCCATAAAAAGGCATTGACAATTATATAACTGTATAAACTTTTTTTAAACGCTGCACGTTTACGGGCAATCCTCCAGAGGCGTTCATCTTTTTCTGTTTCCATAAAATTTGTTTTCACGTACAAAATACAGAAACAATTTTAAAATAAGAATGAAGGTTTTATTGCAGGGCTAAAATTATTTATAATACTGCCCGAATGGCATTTTAAATAACCTTGTTTGTTGAAACTCTTTGAATTTTTTAGCTTCCACATCGTGTGTATCTAACCAAATCTGATAAGCTGCAGTACTTGCCACGGGACCGAACAACCACTGATTGTATGCATCAAACATACCTTCCTGTAAAAAGTATTGTAAATGATTGAAGAGATAAAAAGGAAACTTATTGTCTTGTTTTTTGCTAAACCAGATTAATAAAAATTTTGTTCTGGCTGCAGTTAGTATTTCAGGAATAGAGCTTCCCTGCTGTGCAGTAGCTATAATATTGCTGAATGCTTCTGCAAATGCTTTTTCAAATGCTGAAGCATTATCTGCCGGTAATTTTAATTTTTGAATTAAGAAATTCTGCCATGCATCAAACAAAATTTCTTTTACATCTGCCGTACGAACTGTATAGCTTTCTAAGTTGCAAAACAGTTCTCCGTACAACAACATTTTAAATGCATTGGTGTTCATTTTACTGTAATACATAGTTGCATTGTAATAGTTGCTGCTGTAGTTAGGTTCTGCTTCAATACCTTTTTCCCATTGTATAATGGCATTGGAAAAATTATTTTCTATGGCATACATTTCTCCGTACTCATTATACAAAACACCGCTTTTAGGAAATCTGCGAAAGCCACGCTGGTAAGCTTTTTCACAGTTTTCAAAATCTCTGATAGCTTTATAACCCATGCCTAACAGCTGATAAGTCTGTTCATCTGCATCGGGTCTTTCTATCATAACTTTACCAACTTCAATGGCTTTTGTATAATTTTTTGTAAGCAGGTTAAAATAAACCCAGTCTTTTAAAACGTCTAAATTATTTCCGTCTTTTTGCAATAATTCTTTAAAGCCTAATGCTGCACTTTCATACTCACCTTCTGTCATCCATTTTTTTGTTTGGTCGTATAACTTTTTTACCTGCTCAGGCTGTGCCGTTGCAGACAGTGCGGTAAACAAAAAACATATTACAAAAAACTGCTTCATTTATTAATCGTTAATTAAATGAGTTAATAAACCATCTCTCAACTTAGGTTCAAACCATGTGCTCTTAGGTGGCATTACATTACCACTATCGGCAATATCAAACAGTTGGTTAATAGTTACAGGGTATAAGCTGAAAGCTAATTTCATCTCACCGCTATCTACTCTTTTCTCCAATTCGCTCAAGCCTCTTATTCCTCCAACAAAATCAATTCTTTTATCTGTTCGTTGGTCTTTAATGCCTAATAACTTATCCAACACATTATTGCTTAAAATTGTTACATCTAAAACACCAATCGGGTCTGCAGTATAAGTACCTTCTTTAGCAATTAATTGATACCATGTTTTGTTAATGTATAAACCAAACTCATGCAATTGCTTGGGTTTTACAGCACCTTCGGTGGAAATTGTAACAGTAAAATTTTCTTTTATTGCTTTAATAAAAGCTTCTTCACTTAACCCATTTAAATCTTTTACAACACGGTTATAATCCATGATGTATAATTGATTGGATGGAAATAAAGTAGTTAAGAAATAATCTGCGTGTGCTGTTGCTTTATCTCCCAATGCTTTACGCACTTTTGCTGCCGATGCTGCACGGTGGTGACCATCAGCAATATAAGTGCAAGGTACTTGTGTACTGAACAATTGTGTAATCTGGTTAATGGTATCTGTATCACTTACTGCCCAAACAGTATGTTGAATATCATCATCGGCAATAAAATCATAAACAGGGCTTCTGTTGGTTTT
>SAIW01000001.1 GCA_004028795.1 Chitinophagaceae bacterium | reverse complement strand
ACATGCTGGCTGCAAGTTATTTACAACCGGTTGCCAAAGAAGTTGTTTTTGGAGATGAAAAAAAATTAATTGAAACTGTTTTACAGAAAAGAATAGAAGCCATTAACACAAATGATTATGAAGATAAACGCATAGTTGTAAAAGGTTGCGGAGAGGTAGCTATACCTGAAGCTGCTTATGTTGCCATTACCAATAAATTAAGACCAGTGGTTAAAAGTATTATGTACGGAGAGCCTTGCAGTACAGTACCGATTTATAAAAAGAAATAAATTATTTCTTGTTTTTACTCATGTATTGCCAATTACGTGATTTGCCTTCTGCAACCCATTCTATTGTTTGATTAATTCTTTTTGCTTTTGTTTCTTCTGTTTTGGCTTCATCAATCCACATAGCATATTCTTTTCTGTGACTTGGTGCAAAAGCATCCCAAACGGCAAAAGCCTTTTTATCTTTCTTAATCTCTTTTGTAATGTAATCAGGAGCGATATATTCTTTCTTAACTACAGGAGCTTTTACAATTTTAATTCCGTCATCATTAAGTTTCATCGCTTCTTTAATCCACGCAGTTAATTTTTTTTCTGAAGGCAAATCTTTTAATGAAGTAATTTTTCCCAGATGCCCCATCGCTACTTCTGTTTTAGCCATTTCAATTAATACGGGGTCTTTCATCAAAGATGCTTTCCAAAAACCGAATGAACAATGTTGTTTGAATGAAGCCATAGCACACATCATTTCACCCTTATAATCGAAATGCGGGAAACCCCATTTTATTTTTTCTTCTACATCAGGGCAAACTCTATGAACCAACTCTCTTAAATGTTCTAAAACAGGTTGTGCAAAAGGTTGTGCCTTTTCTATGTACGCATCTATTTTTGGATTATAGGATGACATATAAAATTATTTTAAACACAGGGCAATGAAGCAATTTATTTCAATATGGTTTATTAAAATCAATAACTATTCTTTTAGGCCCTGCCTTTAATAGCTTTACATTGAAATTAATTAAAAGACCAACATTTTTCTTTGAAAGCTTTAAATAAGTAAAGAGTTGAGCTTCATGAATAGGTAATATGGTTTCTATAGCTTTCAATTCAACTATTACAGTATCATTAACTAATAAATCTATTCGAAAGCTCATATCAATTTCTTTACCTCTGAAAATTACAGGAAGAGATTGCTGCCTTTTAACAAATAAACCATTTTCAGAAAGCACTTCAGCCAAGCATGTTTCGTAAACACTTTCCAATAATCCGGGACCTAATTCATTGTGAACAAGAATTGCAGATTCTATAATTTTTCCGGTTATCTCTTGTACTTCCATGTTTTTCTTTTGCTCCTTTCCTCTGTGTTTCAACTACTAATGTGCAGCCAACCAATTTTCACCAACACCCACTTCTGCTTCAACAGGTACATTATTAGGCAACGGCAAAGCGGCTTTCATGTTTTCTAAAATTAATGGTTGTAAAATATCCAATTCAGTTTCCACTGCATCAAACACTAACTCATCATGTACCTGCAGAATCATTTTGCTTTGCAGTTTTTCTTTTTGTAATGCATTATGAATTTTAATCATGGCTAATTTAATCATGTCGGCTGCTGTGCCTTGTATGGGACTGTTAATAGCATTGCGTTCTGCAAAGCCACGAACAGTAAAATTGCTTGAGTTAATATCTCTCAACCAACGTTTCCTTCCCATTAATGTTTGTACATAACCATGCTCTCTTGCAAAGTTGATGGTATCATCCATGTATTTCTGAATGCCCGCAAACTCACGTTTATAATTATCAATAATTTCTTTGGCTTCTGTTCGTGATATACCAAGATTATCAGCCAAGCCGAATGCACCCTGACCATAAATAATTCCAAAGTTTACACTCTTGGCTTTGTAACGCATTTCTTTAGTAACATCATTATCTAACACGCTGTACACTTTAGCAGCAGTAGCAGTATGAATATCTTTATTGTTTCTGAAAGCTTCACACATGTTCGGGTCTCCGCTGATGGCAGCAACAATTCTTAATTCAATTTGAGAATAATCTGCACTAACCAATACTCTTCCTTTTTCTCTCGGTATAAATGCTTTTCTTATTTCTCTGCCCCGCTCAGTTCTGATAGGAATATTTTGAAGATTAGGATTATTACTGCTTAATCTTCCGGTAACAGCAACGGCCTGTGCATAGCTTGTGTGTACTCTGCCTGTTTTGGAATTAATCATTAAAGGCAATGCATCAACATAAGTTGACTTTAGTTTAGTTAATTCTCTGAAGGTTAAGATATCATTGGCTATCTGATGCCCTTTTGCTGCTAATTTCAACAACACATCTTCGCCTGTTTGATACTGCCCTGTTTTTGTCTTTTTTGCTGATGGATCTAATTTTAATTTTTCAAACAATACTTCTCCCAATTGTTTCGGTGATGCTAAATTGAAGCGAACTTCCGCAGCTTTATAAACACTATCTTCTGCCTCTTTTGCATCGGCTTCTAATAATTTACTGTACTCTTTTAAAAAGCTTTCATCAATCTTCACTCCTTCAAACTCCATAGCTGTCAACACTTTCACCAAAGGGTTCTCCACTTCATTAAAAACTTTTTCAACTTCCTTTTCTTTTAATAACGGATGTAAAACATGTTTTAGCTGTAATGTGATGTCGGCATCTTCTGCAGCATAATCTTTTACTTTTTCAATTTCTACATCACGCATAGTGCCTTGCGTTTTTCCCTTCTTACCAATTAACTCATCAATATGTACAGGTTCGTATTGCAGGTATTGGGCACTCAATAAATCCATACTTCTTTTACCATCGGGTTCTGCTACATAATGCACCAGCATGGTATCATACACATTAGCGGCTAATTCAATACCATACCATTTCAACACCAGTAAATCATACTTAATGTTTTGACCAATCCACGTAATATTTTCTTTTTGAAATAAGGGTTTGAATTGTTCTATAATCTGAAGTGTAGCATTTTTATCTGCAGGGCAAGGAACATAATAGGCTTCATGTGGTTTGATAGAAAAGCTCATGCCTACTAACTCAGCTTCATTAGCATCAATACCTGTTGTTTCTGTGTCAAAACAAATTTCTGTTGCTGATGATAAAATTGATAGAAGATTTTTTATTTCTGTTGCTGATTGAACGAGGTAATATTGATGTGGCGTATTATGAATATTTTTTGAAGCAGTTAAAACAACTGACGAAGTTTCTTCTTCAACAACTTCATCCTTTTCTTCTTTTACTTTTTTCTTTTCAACAGATTTTACTTCATTACCAAACAAATCTGTCTGCACACCAACTGGTGCCTGATTAAACACATTAAAATCATCGCCCAGAATTCTTTTGCCTAAAGTTTTAAATTCAAGTTCAGCAAATATTTCTGTGAGGGCTTCTTTATTCCATTCTTTTAATGAAAAATTTTCTTCATGAAACTGAACAGGAACATTGGTAATAATGGTAGCTAAGCGTTTGCTCATTACAGCACTTTCTTTTCCTGCACGTATCTTCTCTCCTAACGAACCTTTTATATTATCAGCATTTTCTAAAATATTTTCTAATGACCCATATTCTTTCAACAACTTGGCAGCAGTTTTTTCACCAACACCTTTTATACCGGGAATATTATCAACTGCATCGCCCATTAAACCAAGTATATCAATTACCTGTTCAACTCTTTCTATATCCCATTTGGCACACACTTCTTTCGGTCCCATAATTTCAACATCTCCACCCTGATAACCCGGGCGGTAAATATTAATACCATCTCTTACTAACTGACCGTAATCTTTATCGGGTGTAACCATAAATACTTCATAACCTGCATCGTGTGCTTCCCATGCTAATGTGCCTATCACATCATCGGCTTCATAACCTTCTACGCCAATAACAGGTATATTAAACCCTTCAATAATTTTTTTAATATCAGGAATGGCCATTAATAAATCCTCGGGCGTTTCTTGTCTGTTAGCTTTATAATCTGCAAAGTCTGTTTCTCTTACTGTTGAACCACCAACATCAAAACAAACAGCCATATGTGTTGGCTTTTCTTTATTTATTAATTCAACCAATGTATTGGTAAAACCAAATTGAGCGTTGGTGTTTTTTCCTTTTGAGGTAATACGTGGGTTACGTATTAAAGCATAGTATGCTCTGAAGATTAAAGCATATGCATCTAAGAGAAATAATTTTTTTTGCATGAAGTAAAAGTAGGCAACCGCATAAACTTATGCAACTTGAAATTGCTTTCTTTTATTTCTTTTTCCTTAAACTTAAATAATCTAAAAAATAAATGACTTTGATAGAGAAGTTATTATTCTGCGGAGCATTTAAAGTGTTTCCTAAATTTTTAAAATAGGGTTTTAGTGCATCATTATCATAAGTGAAAGTAGCATTCTTCCATCCGATATTTAAAAAACTTCCTAATGCAAACTGCCAGGTATAAACCATATCTATGTTAAAGAAGTTTACATTATCATTACTAAAAGTTTGCGTTGTTGTAGCCAAGCTTCCATCGGGGTTTAAAAAATAAAATTCATTATAATTAACTTTACTCCAGTAATGTCTTGCACGCAAAGAAAGCCCCATTGTATTTGAAAAATTGTATTTAAAATTCAACACATTTTCAATGGTAATTCTTGTTCGGTTTCCGAAATATACATCTGTATTGCTTCCTGAAACAACAGTACCCGCAAAGCCTACATTGTTATAACGTAATTGAAAAGAATTATCTAAGCCGATAGTTAGTTTTTTATTAAAGCGATATTTATTGCTCATGCTGAAATCACTTGATATTCCTTTAAATTGTTTTATGTATCTGAACGCAATTTCAACATAAGATGAAAACTTTTTTGCCCTGTTTGTATTAAACCAGGTATCAATAATCCATGAAGAAGGAGATTTATAAACACGCCCGTCAACCCGTGGTTCGTAAAAATCATTTCCTTTACTATTATACCCTGTAAATAAACCAACGTACCATAAGCTTTTTAATTGTCCGTTTATATTGGCATTGAAATTCAGGTTTTGATAATCTCCGGGCATGTACCTTCTTGAGTAATAAGTATTGAAATTCAAATACATGTTATTATAAAAACTTTTAGGTTTTATCCATTTATAACCAACCCACAAACCATGGTCTAAATAGTTATTATTGGTAAAATAGCCCATATCATTCTGCTCATACTTATCACTCGCTAATTCCTGCCACAGATTAAAATTTAACCTTCCGCCTGTTTTAGAAAAGTTTACAGAATGTTCAGTTCCTAATGTTGTTTTACCGGGAGCTTCATAACCATACAACTGGCTAACAGCAAATTTTCCGGAAAAATTCCAAGTATTTTTCTTATCGTAAAAATCCCACAAACCCGCAGTAACATTGGCATCATAATCTGTTCCGCCTCTTAAAACACTTGTATTAATAAATGAAATACTTGAACTGTTTTTTAACGTTTGATCTAATACAAGAATATTGTAATTAGTTAACGGGCTTGTTTGATAGCTTCTGCTTTTTTTTGTTGTTAAGTCTTCTACCGTAGCATATTGAGCATCTGTAACAGCGTTAAAAAAACCAATGCCTAAACCCTTTTGGGTTCTACCGCTGATTTTTGTTGCATTAATTAATTTAGTGGTAGTAGGGTTATTTGTTACGGTATCTGTAGCCGATAAATTATTATACACATCATTATAATGCAAGGGTGTTCCACCAATTCTTCTGCTGTAAAATAAATTTCCTTTATTAAAAAGCTCTGTTCCTTCTGTAAAAAAAGATCTGTTCTCGTTATACTTTACTTCGAACGGACTAAGATTTAAAACCTGATTATCGCTTTGTACCTGACCAAAATCTGGTATCAACGTCATATCTAAAGTAAAAGACTGGTTTATACCGTACTTAACATCCATTCCGCCGTTTACAGAATTGCTCCAGTTATTTTGTATTGAATTATTGTATGGATAATGATTGGCATAAGTAGAAACGTAAGGAGAGAAAGATAATCGAACAGGTGGCTTTATGTTTTCAATACTATTTAAAAAACCTTCCTGTGCTAAAAAATTACCACCAACGGTTGGGTTTACGGGGTTCCACATATATTGTTGCCCTGTTTTATTTCTCCTGCGGGTAATATTCATTCCCCATGTTTGAATCGGTTTATTTCCGAAACGGATGGCAGAATAGGGAATCTTCATTTCAAAAGTCCAGCCGCCTTTTACAATTTTTGCTTTTGATTCATACACACTGTTCCAGCTTGGGTCTTCTCCATTGTTAGAATATTTAGCATCAAACTGCTCTCCTAATGGAGTTACATAATACCCAAAGCCGTTTATCTTATCATTATAAGTATCGAAAATAATTCCTACAAAATCATTTACGCCAACAACATCTCTGCCAACCAATTCTTTAGAAATACTATCGGTTGTTCTTTCATGACAAAAACCTGCTATATAAAATGCATTATCGTCATACAATAAATACACTTCTGTTCTGGTTTCTTTATCTTCCTGTTTACCGAAAGTCGGCCGCCATTCAACAAGGCCCGATGCATTGGCAGCAGAAGACCATGCAGCATCTGAAATATCTCCGTCAATTACAATCTTGCTTTTTGTACGCACAGCAGTAAGTTGTTTAGGATTGTTTTGAGCAAACAATGCCATTGCTGAAATAATTAGAAGAAAAGTCAAGATTAATTTGCTCATAGTGCGTGTTGAAACTTGATGTTGAAACGGTGGCATAGTAAAAATGTTACAACTACTGCAAGCAAAAAAGCTAAAACATGATGAACGGTTATAAAACAAAAAAGCCCCGTCCTAAAACCAATCAGGACAGGGCTATGAAAATTGATGAACGAAATTATTTTATGCCGTATTTGTACTTATATCTTTCGTACAGTTCTTTTTGTTTATTATCAAGGCTTACTTTTCTTCCCTGAATAAATGCAGTTGAAACATTGCTGCTTTTCATGTCTAAAATATCACCATCAGCAATAACTATATTGGCATCTTTACCTGCTTCAATACTTCCTGTAGTTGCATCAACACCTAAAATTTTAGCACTGTTTAAAGTAATTGCCTGTAATGCTTCTTCTTTGGTTAAACCATAAGTTGCTGCAGTACCTGCGTTATAAGAGAGATTACGATAACGTGCTTCATCAAAAGCATCATTTAATGCAAACAAAACACCTGCTTTATGCAATGCTGCCGGTGTTTTAAATGGTTGATCAATATCGTCATCTTCTGTAGCAGGCAATGCATGCTCCTGATTTAAGATAACGGCTATATTATTTGCTTTTAATAAATCTGCTATCTGATAACTTTCACTTGCACCAACCATAACCACATCAAAACCAAATTCTTTGGCAATATCAATAGCAGCTAATATTTGTTTAACCTGATCTCCATGCACAAATAATTTTTGCTTTTTATCAAACAATGGTTTTAATGCTTCAAACTTTAAATTGGTTTCTTTGTGTGAAGTTTCTGCCAAGTAAGCTTTAGCCTGGCGGAAGAAAGATTTAATTTCTTCTAATTTATCCATGGCAGCTTTTGATGGGTCTGCACCACCGCCACCTAAACCAAATCTTGCAATTACATCCGGTGGAAGATTTGCAATATTGATATTGGCAGGAAGACCGCCGCCTCTTCTGCCGAAACGGGCAATAAAACTTGGCAAACGTAAGTGCATACCATTTTCCATTTTGTACGCTGCATCTTCCCAGTTCCATGCATCTAATTGTACAACAGAAGATGAACCGCTGATAGTACCGCCTTCGGGGGCAACATTAGCTAATAAAATACCATTAGCTAATAATGTTCTGATAACTCTTGAATCTGTGTTATATGCTGTGATGGATCGAATGCTGGGGTTGTATTCACCCAACTCTGTATAATCGTTGCTTCCTCTAACGCCATTGGCAATTTCTTTCAATCCTAAATCGGTTGCTGGAAGAATTAAACCCGGGTAAACCTGTTTGCCTGTAGCATCAATTACTTCTGCTCCACTTGATGGAGTTATATTAATACCTACGCTTACGATTTTACCATTGTTAACTTCTATGGTTGCATTTTCTAAAACCTGTCCGTTACCAATATGGACTGTTCCGTTTTTAATATAGAACTTTCCTTTATTGGAAGGAGCTGGATAAACCGTTTCCTGTGCTTTTGTTACTGACACTATCAATAACAATGCTGATATATTTAAAAATAGTTTCTTCATCTTTAATTAGTTTTTATTTGTTACCTCCTGTTGCTTCTTCATCTTCATGAATATCTACTGTGTACAAACCATTGTGTTCTCCATGATCGCCGCAGCTTAAAACATACTGCCAGCTTGGTTCTGCAGGGCGTACACCACCCGGACCTGCTGTGCGTTTTTCAGCAATTAATTTTGAAACCAATCTTGCTTTTTCTGCAGCAATTTTTTTGCGTTGTTCTAAGTCTTTATCACGGGAGAAATAAATAGTACCGTCAACAATTGTATACAAGCTCATTGCATAAATACTTAAAGGATGATTACTCCATAAAACAAGGTCAGCATCTTTTCCTTCTTTAATACTGCCCACTCTGTCTGCCACATGTAAAGCTTTTGCAGGGTTTAACGTAACCATTTTTAAAGCATCTTCTTCACTAACACCGCCATATTTAACAGTTTTACCTGCTTCCTGATTTAAACGACGGGCCATTTCCGCATCATCAGAATTAATGCACACATTCAATCCTACTTTAGTCATAATGGCTGCATTGTAAGCAATAGCATCTGTAACTTCTACTTTATAATACCACCAGTCTGAGAAGGTAGAAGCATTAGAGCCATGTACTTTCATTTTATCTGCCACTTTATAACCTTCTAAAATATGCGTGAATGTGTTGAATTTAAAACCATATTTATCACCCACTCTCATAGCAGCAGTAATTTCACTTTGTACATAAGAGTGGCAGGTAATGAAGCGTTTTTTATTTAAAATTTCAACCAAAGCATCTAACTCTAAATCTCTGCGGGTGCCTTTAGGGTCAAGCTTTAAAGCTGTTTCATAATCTCTTGCTCTTGCAAATGCATCATTCAACACTTCTTCAACACCCATACGGGTATCAGGAAAACGATTGTTGTTTTGTGAAGTAGTACGTTTAACGTTTTCGCCTAATGCAAACTTGATGAACGGATCCCAGTTTTTAAATTTCAATCCTTCATCATCTGCACCCCAACGTAATTTGATTAATTGTGTTTGACCGCCGATGGTATTGGCAGAACCATGTAAAATATGAGAAGAAGTAACACCGCCACTTAATTGACGATAAATATTAATATCTTCCGGATTTAAGTTATCGCCGATTCTTACTTCGGATGTTACAGATTGTGCACCTTCATTAATTGATGATGCAGCGATATGTGAGTGCTCATCAATAATACCCGCAGTTAAATGTTTACCGGTACCATCAATTTCTTTAGCACCCGCAGAAGAAAGATTCTTACCAACTTTTGCAATCTTTCCGTTCTTAACCAGTACATCTGTATTTTGAAGAATACCGTCTTTTTCATTCGTCCAAACAGTGGCATTTTTAATTAAAATATCTTCCTGTTTAGGTAATTCTTCATTACCATAACCATCAAACGGATAAGTAACTTTTGCCAATGGTTTTACCACAGGCGTTGTTCTTTTTTTGGCACTGTCTGTTGCTGTTGCTGCTCTTACAAAAGCGGCAGTCCAGGTAACTTTATTACCTGCCGTATCTTCTCCGTAACCATTCCAGCTATCGCCGCTAACAAAACCTGTTAAACGGAATTGTTTGCCAGTTAATGCTCCTGCAGTAACGGCACCACCTGCTGCTCCGCCTCTTCCGCCGAAACCGCCACCACCAAAACCTGCACCACCACTGCGTTGCGGCGTATTATTGAAATTCAGTTTAACTACTTTTCCATCAAAAGAAATACGTGTATTTAAAGTATCTTTTGTAATAACATTGGCAGAGCTGGCACTTTTAACATCAACAGCATAAGAGCTTGTTCCGCCTGCAGAAGTGATAGTTAAATTATAAGTGCCTTTAATATCATTCCATGCACTTTCATTAACGGCATATTTTTCGCCCTGCACCCAGTTGCTGTAAATAGTTGTTCCTTCTTTAAAAATCGGTGCAGAAGCAATAACAAAGTTGGCCAACTTACCTGCTTCTAAACTTCCTACTTTATCATAAATATTTAGTAAAGTAGCGGGTGTTTTAGTCAATGCTTCAAATGCTTTTGTTTCGCTTAAACCCAAATCAATTGCTTTACGCAAATTGGTTAAAAAGGTTTTGGTATCACGTAAATCCGCAGTAGTTAAGCAGAAAGGAATATTCGCTTTTTCAAACGCTGCTGCATTAGTAGGGGCTAATTCCCAATGCTTCATGTCAGCTAAAGAAACAGCACGGGCATCGTTAGGGTCTTCTACATCCATTGCCTGCGGATAATTTAACGATAAAATGAAGGTTGCTTTTGTATCAGCTAATTCATTAATGCGTTGGTATTCGTTTCCGCCTGCTTTAATTACATATTGCACACCGAATTCTTTACCAATACGGTAGCCACGTAAATCAGTCCACTTATCATCACCTTCAAAAATTTGCGGTAATGATTGTGCATCGTTGAATGCTTCCAATGAAATATTGGTTCCTTCTGTTGCAGGTTTTGTTTTATACCATTGTGCATCTAAATAAGTTTGACGCAGCAATGCAATACTACCCATAACACTGCTCGGGTAGCTTTGTGTAGATGTGCCTTTGTTTAATGAATAATGTGCAGAAGCTTTTTCTTTTAATAAAACAAAATTTTCATTGGTGTTTGCTAAGGTTACCACAGTACCGGTACCTCGTGCAATACCATCTTTTACATGAGATAATACAGTACCGAAACCGGCATCACGTAAGTTTTTAGCCTTTGCATCATCTATAGCAAATAATTTATAAGCATCAGTTTCAGGCTTTATTGCCTGATTCCAGTTATAAGCTCCTTTAGTGTTAGATGTTAACTGTGCAGGTTGATTAAAACCACCACCACCTCTGCCACCAAAACCTGTGGCTTCACGTTGTGGTGGGGCAACACCGTAATCAGTATATACATCAATAAAAGAAGGATAAATGTATTTGTCTTTACAATCTATTACCACTGCATCTTTAGGTACTGCAATGCCTGCACCTACTGCAACAATTTTTCCATCTTTAATAAGCAGTGTTGCATTTTGCAAAGTGGTTTGTGCATCTTTAACAATGGTGGCATTGGTAAATGCGTAACTGCCGCTTCGTTTATCGGCAACGCCGTTAACAGGAAATGTTTCCTGGGCATGCAGTAATACAACTGCTAAAAGCCCGGATAACAGGAGCTTGATTTTTCTCATAATGCTTTTTTGAGTTTTAATTAATTCAGGATGCGAAAGCTAAACAATTAGTTTGAACCCTAAAACCATTTATCCCATTTTCGGTAAAAAAAAGTTTTGGCGGGGCGAACTTTAGCAATAAACTTTACAGCATGTCAACCATTGATACTACTGCTTTGGTAAATGATTATAGCGACCTGTTGTATCGCTTTGCATTGCCAAGAGTAAATGATAAAGACCTTGCTAAAGACCTGGTACAAGACACATTTGTATCTGCATTAAAAAATATTGATAGTTATAAAGCCGAAGCCAGTTTAAAAAATTGGTTAATGACTATTTTAAAAAATAAAATTATTGATCATTACCGCAAAGCTGCTACGCGATTAACAGACAGGTTGGCAACAGAAAATGATAGTGATAGTTTTTTTGAAGGTGATGGCCATTGGAGCAAACCCGCTTACCCGAAAGACTGGGCCATACCTTACGGCAGCCGTATAGAACAAAAAGAATTTTACAGTGTATTTGAATTGTGTATGAAAAAACTGAAAGAAATACAACATGCTGTTTTTAGTATGAAGTATTTAGATGATATTGATAGTGACGAAATCTGTAAGCAATTAAACATAACTGCGTCTAACTATTGGGTATTAATTCACAGGGCTAAAACGCAATTGCGTAGCTGTCTTGAAAAAAATTGGTTTACTAAGTAAAATGTGATGTATGATTAGTTGTAAAGAGGCTACAGATTTTATTTCAAAAAAAGAAGAAGGTAAATTAACCATTATGCAACGCTATGCATTGTGGAGGCATTTACTTATTTGTACTATGTGCAGGCTGTTTAACCTGCAGAATAAAACCATCGTTAAAAATGCATCTACTTTAAGAGAAACAGACGCAAGCCTTACCAGAGAAGAGAAGGACGGCATCATTCAAACATTGAATCAATAACAATTTAAATAGTTTGCGTTATTTCGGGGTTCTCTGAATCACTCAGGCAAGCAATGCCTGAGCAATCTCAACAAAAAAATTAAAAGATTTCTCGTTGGGCAAGCACCCAATCTCGAAATGACAATCGTATCTTAGAAGCATACTAAACTAACAAGTATGCGTTTATTATTCTGCACCGTTTCTTTATTGTTCCTTTTTACAACTATCAATGCTCAAAAGCCTGTAACCTACTACCCGCCTTATTTTGCTGATACCAATCATTTAGCAAAAATTAAAGCCGTATTGCCGCTGATTGATAAACTATATACTGAATACGCAAAAGAAAATCATTTTCCTTCTATTGCTTACGGTATTGTGGTTGATGGTAAACTTATTTACAGCAATTATGAAGGTTTGATAAATATTGAAACAAACAGTAAAGCTGATAAACAATCTGCTTACCGTATTGCCTCTATGACGAAGAGCTTTACCGCTATGGCCATTTTAAAACTGCGTGATGAAGGCAAGCTGCAATTAGATGATGCAGCAGGCAAATACATTCCTGAATTAAACAATCAACCTTATACCACTAAAGATGCTCCGCCAATAACTATCAGACATTTATTGACACATATGGCAGGCTTTCCAGAAGATAATCCCTGGGGCGACAGACAATTAGCCAGAACAGATGATGAATTATTACAATTGCTGAATAAAAAATTATCCTTCTCTAATAACGCCGGTGTTGCTTATGAATACAGTAATCTTGGTTTTACTTTATTGGGATATATTATAAAAAAAGTAAGCGGATTAACTTATGAAACATACATATCTAAATATATTCTGCAGCCCTTGGGTATGACCCATACTTATTGGGAATACAGCAAAGTGCCTACAAATAATTTAGTGCATGGTTACCGTTGGTTGAATAATAATTATGTTGACCAACCTTTACTGCATGATGGTGCCTACGGTGCTATGGGTGGCATGATAACAACTATTGAAGATTTTGCTAAATATGTTGCTTTGCACCTTGCTGCATGGCCACCAAGTAATGAACCTGATAACGGACCTGTAAAAAGAAGCAGCATAAGAGAAATGCACCATGCATGGAATTTTAATACACTGAATGCAGGTTTTAAATATGCAACAGGCAGATCCACACCCTTAGCCACTGCCTATGGTTATGGTTTGCGTTGGAGTAAAGATGGAGAGGGCAGGGTAAGTATTGGCCATACAGGCGGTTTACCGGGCTTTGGCAGTAACTGGAGTATACTGCCCGATTATGGTATTGGTGTACTGTTATTTGCCAATGCTACTTATGCATCTACAGCTTATATAAACACACAGGTTTTAGATACCTTAATTGCTACGGCACATTTACAACCAAGGCAGTTAAAACCTTCTTCTGTATTAGAAAAAAGAAAACAACAATTATTGGCTTTATTGCCTGACTGGAAGAATGCAAACACCACCAATATTTTTGCCGACAATTTCTTCTTAGATTATTTTACTGATGCTTTACAGAAAGAAGCTGTTGCTATTTTTAATAAGGCAGGGAAAATGATACGTGTTAAAGAATTGATACCTGAAAATAATTTACGTGGCAGTTTTATAATTGAATGCAGCAACAGCAATATTGAAGTAAGCTTTACTCTTACACCCGAAAACCCTGCATTAATACAGGAGTATCATATTAAGTTGGTTAATAAGTAATTAGATTGGCGAAACCTGAAAGTTGCAGGATATATTTTTTTACAGGGCTATTGTTGATGATTATCAAGTATTTGAATTTTTACGTTTATCTTAGCTATTGCGACAATTAAAGTGTTGTGGGCCATTTTAAATCATTATGCTATGAGTAAAGCCAAAATTAATACAGTTAAAAAAGGGAAAGACGATAATGAAGAATTCGGAGAAAAGATAAAGAAAGATTTGCTTTTTCGAGTTTTCAAGGAATTAGGCTCACTTAATGGTCAGCCCAGAATACAATTGTTTATTGCACATGGTTTCCTAGAATTATTAATAAACGCATTAATAAAAGCCAAAGCAAAAAACGGAAAGAAGATAACTGATGATACAAGATCATACCCTTATGCTTCACAATTATTGATCCTGCATGAAATTGGTGAATTAACAGATCAGGATTATATTTTATACACTTGGTTTAGAAAATTAAGAAATAAAGCTGCTCACGAACCACTATTTAATTTAACTATCGCTGATTTTGATCCAACTATTAAAGAAGAATATAGAAGTATAGATAAATTTTATTCTGTTTGCGAAGATTTAATGCTTAGACTTTGGAATAAAAACAAAGACATTTTAGTCCCTGTCTTTGTTCCAACATTAGCAGCTAAAAAAGAAAAATAAAACGGCCCACAACATTGCATTTATGCTTTCTTCTCAGCAATGTCTCTCGCAGAGGACATTGCGTAAATTATGTTTCATTACAATGTCCCTTACAAGGAGACATTGTTTAAAATGAGTTGGTAAGTCAATAAAGAAAGCCTGCATATTCTATGCAGGCTTTCTTTTTATCAATCATTACTTATATCGCTTCTGCTAAAGGAAAATCTATTTCAAACTCAGTAAGGTTATGTAAATAGTTGCTGATTATCTTATCACCCACTACAATCACCACATCAATCAGATTGGCTTCTGTATAGCCCGCAGCAAAAAAAGCTTCCTTGGTTGCTTCTGTTGCTCTGCCACGATTAGTAACAACCGAAGCTGTAAATTTTACCAATGCATCTAATTTACTATCGAAGGAGGCATAACCATTGCGTAGTTCAATAATTTGCTCATCACTAAAACCGTTCATTTTACCAATTACCGTATGGGCAGACTGACAGTAACGGCAACCGTTTATTTGACTGGTTATTAAATTAATTACTTCTCTTTCCTTAGCCCTTAATGTGCTTTTACGGTTTTGCAAGGCTAAGTAATCTGCCAATGCCGTATCGTTTTTAGCGAAGTAGGCGTAGAGATTGGGTACAAAACCTAAGTTCTTTTGTAAGCCATCAAAAATTGTTTGATTGGTTGCAGATACTTCTGCCTTTGTGGGAACAGTAAATGTTCTTTGTGCTGTAGCTGTCATGTTTATTTATTTTATTATTTGAATTGTCGATATTGACAACACAAAACTGACACTAACAGCAGTTTTTAAAAATGACTTAGTTTAAGAAATTCGGTTGATGTAGTTTAACTTTTTGAACTGGCTTTTTTATTTCTGATGCGTGATAAAAACTCGGTTGTCATTCCCAAATAAGAAGCTAATGCATACTGCGGTACTCTTTGCACAATTTGCGGATATTTATTGATAAAGGCTTCATATCGCTCTTCGGCAGTTAAAGTAAGGTTGGCAATAATACGCTGCTGCATAAAAGCGGCGGTACGTTCTGCCCTTATTCTGAAAAAAGTTTCAAATTGATGATTCATTTGTTTTAAGGCAAGTTCTTTCTCATAAGGAATTTCCATAATAATACTGTCTTCTAAAGCCACAACAAACATGGTGGCGGGCTTTTGCAGAATGTAGCTGTTATAATCTGTAATCCACCAGTCTTCTATGGCAAAAGCAATGGTACTGTCTTGCCCACTGTCATCTACCACATAAGCCCTGAAAGCACCTTTTACTACATAGTTTCTGCATTTTGCCACAAATTGCGGCTGCACAATAAACTGACGCTTTTTAATTTTCACCTCTCTGAAGGCTTCAGAAAAAGTAAGTGCTTCTTCTTTGTTTAATTGTACAGACCTGTTGATATATGCTATGATGCTTTCTGTGCCTGTCATTTTATTTAACTGTAACTACTTATTGGTAAAGATATTATTGAATGCATTTGTTACCGTATTTAGCGATATGAATTAAATTAGATTGGCGAAATCCAAAATTAGCAGGATATATTTTTTACGGGTGAATGCTTGTTGATAATGAGGTATTTAATTTTTTATTGTTATTTTAGCTATTGCGATAGTTAAAGTGTTAGCGGTCAGCTTAAACCGACATCCTACAGACAATGAAACTAATAACAACAGCGACAGAATTAGAAAAAGAGTTTAGACGACTGACTAAGCAATATGATAATTTCTACTGGGCGACAGCTTGGGCAAGTTCAAGCTCGACACTTTTCAAAGACCTTTTCTCTAACAAATCTAAAATTCAAAAAATCGTCGTTGGTATTCACTTTTATCAGACACACCCTGACTTTATTGAAGCATTTTTGAACGACAAAAAAGTTCGTTTTATACAACAACCAGAAGGAACGTTTCACCCTAAACTGTATCTATTTACTGACAATTCTAACAAGTGGGAACTAATTATTGGTAGTGCAAACTTCACAAACGAAGCATTTTCACGCAATACAGAAGCAAGCATATTGTTAAGCAACAAGGACAACAATTCGACTGACACATTTGCCAACGCTGTCAAACTTGTTGAAGAAACTTTTGCTGACGGCAAAACATTTAATAAGTCTGACCTTGACAAGTATCGAATTACTTGGAAAATACAACGCCAAAAAATTAAAAGCCTATCTGGACAATATGGAAGTAAAAAAAGAAAGCCTAAGCCAATTTACGAAGTTCCTATGACGAACAGAAGTTGGGCAGAATTTATGAATGAAGTCCGTAATGACCCAACACACGGACTTGACCGAAGACTGAGAGTAATCGAAATTGCAAAAGAACTTTTTGAAAGTGTAAACCACTTCAATGAACTGACCGAAGACCAACGAAAATTTATTGCAGGTATCCCTAACAAACTTGACATAGCCGGAGCTGAAGATTGGGGCTATTTTGGAAGTATGAAAGGTGCAGGAATATTTAAAAATAAGATAAAAGAAAATGACCGGAATGTGTCGAAGGCGTTAGACCAAATTCCATTTGCAGGACAAATAACAAAAAGACATTACGACAACTTTATAGAGTATTTTACTCAAGCTTTTACAGGAAATTACATAGCTACAGCAACTCGACTTTTATGTATGAAGAGACCCGATACATTTGTATGCTTCGACAGTAAAAATCGTTCCGCACTTTGTAAAGACTTTGGTATTATTCAATCTGAAATGGACTATGAAAGATATTGGGACGACGTAGTTGAGAGAGTTTATGACAGCGACTGGTGGCAAAATCCAAATCCAACAAATGACACCGAAGAAAAAGTGAGTGAAGCAAGAGCAGCGTTTTTGGACAGTTTATATTATGAAGAATGATAAGAAACATCACGACAGATAAAAGCCGAACCGCTAACATCGTATTGGCAATAAGAAGTTAGGCTATTTATCTCGTTTCATTTGACAAAATAATTTTAATGACATTTGACTACAGCCAAGAAATCTTTAAAGAATGGACAATTGTAAAAGGTATAAAGTTTTTAAGAAAACTAGAAAATGAAACAGCTTTTGATGGTGTTATAAAAATATATTCGATTCAAACTGATAATGACAAATTAAATGAAATTTTAAAAGGACTTTATTTTGGAACAATTGGCCATAAGACAACTAACGGCATTCTTTTACGTCAATTTTTGAATAAGAATTCTTGGCCAAAAACAATGTTAGTTTTTTTAGACATTTCTAATTTTAATCTGACAGTTGTAAACAAGACAAACTCTTCGTATCAAAACTGGGAAATAAAAGAATTGACAAGAGGCAAGTATAAAATAAATTTGACACCAACTGAAAGTGTTGATTTTATTGACATCTAAAAAATAAACAACTGCTGGCAACAAAGCATTCAAGCAAAGCCTGCAGACTGTAACGCAATTGCTCATCTGTTTTTCGCAAATCAACTTTTTTCAATAATTTCAACAACATATTTTCAAATTCCGCCTCTGCTAATATTGTTTACTTAATTCATTAATGGAGTGAAAGAAGAGAAGGGGAAAGTGATTGCGTGGTTTTCAAAAGAAAAACCAAATACTATTTACTAAACTAAATTAATATGACTTTCCATAAAACGGCTTTAGAATTTAACCAATTAGTTTCACAGCAGAAATTTATAGAAGCATTGAAATTTTATGACAATAACATTGTTTCAACAGATAATTTAAATTCACCTGTTATAGGAATAGCTTCCTTGGAAACCAAGACAAAAGATTTTATTGAAAATGCAACAATTGAGACAATTGAAATAGTTTCTTTACTCTCAGAAAATAATTTATCTGCCACAAATTGGTATTACGCTTACGAACATAAATCGCTTGGAAAATTTAGCGGACACCGGTTTTCAGTTCAAAGGTGGAAGAATAACAAAATCATTCAGGAAAATCATTTTTATAACGAATAGTTAAGCAAAACAACAAACCGCTAACTTGTGATTTGCTTCCCAGCAATGTCCTCTGCGAGAGATATTGTTTAAAAATGAAAACAATTAGTAGTTGTACTACTATTAACAAATAAAAGCATTGCAGCAAGCCTAAAAGTTATTCTTTCTTACCCAATCAATCCTGCAGCTTTACTTATTGCCAGCATTCTGTCAATAGGTTGTTTAGCCGCTATTCTTAAATCTTCTTTCATGGTTAATTCAGGCAATTCATATTCCATACACAAATACAATTTCTCTAACGTATTCAGTTTCATGTGCGGGCAATCATTACAGGCACAACTGTTATTCGGCGGTGCAGGTATAAATGTTTTATGCGGTGTGCTTTGCTGCATCTGGTGCAGTATACCTGTTTCGGTAGCAACAATATATTCCTGAGCTGTATCTGTTTGTGTGTATTTTAATAGTTGTGTAGTGCTGCCTATATAATCAGCTTTATTTAAAACCGCCTCTTCGCATTCAGGGTGTGCAATTAATTTGGCTTTCGGGTGGCGTATTTTTAATTTGGTAATTTTTTCTAAACTGAAAATTTCATGCACCATACAGGCTCCGTTCCACAATACCATATTACGGCCTGTTTTTTTATTTAAGTAAGCTCCTAAGTTTTTATCCGGTGCAAAAATGATGGGTTGCTCTGCAGGAACACTTTCAATAATTTTTTCAGCATTGGAAGAAGTACAGATAATATCACTCAATGCTTTTATTTCTGCACTGCAGTTTATATATGATATCACTAAGTGGTCAGGGTGCTGTTCCTTGAATCTTTTAAAGAGCGGGGCGGGTGCACTATCGGCAAGACTGCAACCTGCCTTTAAATCGGGTAATAATACCTTTTTAGAGGGGTTTAATATTTTGGCTGTCTCTGCCATAAAATGCACACCGGCAAAAACTATCATATCGGCATCTGTTTGTGCTGCTTTTTGTGCTAAGCCTAAACTATCGCCTATATAATCTGCCACATCCTGTATATCCGGCTCCTGATAATAGTGAGCCAGCACAATCGCATTTTTTTTCTTTTTCAGATTTTCAATGGCTGCAAATAAATCTAAGTGTACGTCTGTTTCAATATCTAAAAAACCTTTTTCAAAAATTTTTTCTTTTGCTTCAACAATGTTCATAATTCCTGTAATAATTAAATACTAATACTTTTATTAAATAGCCTTACTACTATTACGGCTGTTAATTTCTTGAAAACTAAGTTGCCAACACGGTGCGAAGTTAATAACCATATGTTTCTTAACAGAAACTGACAGATAATTAACATTGCCAAATGCTTATAAAACGGGCAAATGGAAGGTTTATTAACAAACAGGCATAACCTTAAGTCGCTTTATTACCAAATTGTTATTCACGTATTACCAACTGTTAATTAAGAGCAAGTAATTGGTTTTAAAAACACCGGCAGGCAGGCATTGTTTAAAATTTACCTGTTTTTATTCTTCATTTTTCCACTTCATGAAATTAAAAATGATGTTTTTTCCACCTGATAGAGGAGTAATTAACAGGGTAATGTGAATAGTTTTTTGGAGAAACTTATTTGTAGTCATTTCGAAGGTTCCCGTCTGAGAAATCTCCAACTAATAATCATGAGATTCTTCGTTAGGCGATCCCGAAACTTCGGGATAATCTCGGAATGACAATCTAAAGATATTTTTATAACTTTATTCAACATTTCAATCCTTTACGGGTAAAGCGTTTGAATAGTTTTTCCACAGTTTGTTCAAAACATAGTTTCCCCTATTTTTGCCATCCTTTAAAAAATTTAATACATAATACAACATGTCTGCGATTCAAAAAATAAGAGATAAGGGTGCATGGATCATGTTCGGATTGATTGCCTTAGCCTTAATTGCCTTTATTCTTCAGGATAGATCACTTGGCGGAAGAGGTGGTTTATTCGGGAGTAACGCTAATACTTTAGGTAAGGTTAATGGTGAAGTAATTAAAAGAGATGAGTTTGAAAAGAAATTAACCATGTATGGTCAAGGTTCAAGAAATGAGCAGATGATTGGACAATTATGGAATGCTCAGGTAAATGAATTAATCATGCAGAAAGAGTATGATAAATTAGGTATTGTTTGTACGGCTAAAGAATTAGGCGAAGCATTATTTAGTGAAGAAACTTCTCCTTTTAAACAGATACCGCAGTTTTCAGACCCTAAAACAGGACAGTTTAATGCAGATGCTGCTAAACAATGGTACACCGGTGTATATAAAAAATCGAAAGATAAAGAGATGATTAGTCAAGTGTACGAAGGCTTTATCTATCCTACTATACAAAGAGTATTACAACAAAAATATCAGGCATTACAAACACAAAGTATGTATGTGCCTAAATGGTTGGTTGAAAAAACACAGGCAGATAATAATGCAATAGCTTCTGTTTCTTATGTATATGTTCCCTACACTTCTGTTTCAGACAGTACAGTAAAAGTTACTGATGATGAAATAATGAACTATGCTAAAAAACATAAAAAAGAATTTGAAAGAGATGAAGAAACACGCAGCATTAGTTATGTAACTTTTGATGCAGCAGCCAGTGCAAAAGATTCAGCCACCGTTTACAATAGTTTAAATGAAATTAAAAGCGACTTTACTAACACAACAGATGTAAAATCTTTTATTGCTAAAACAGGAAGTGATATGCCTTATAACGATGGCTATATTAACAAAAGCGAAATAAAACAAAAAGCCATTGATTCTATTGCTAAGTTATCTGTAGGGCAGGTGTATGGTCCTTATTTAGATGGAGATAAATATGTATTGGCAAAACAGGTGGGTATGAAAATATTGCCGGATTCTGCAAAGGTTCGTCACATATTGATTGCCACACATCAGCAGGATCCGCAATCGGGTCAACTTATTCGGGTAAGAGACGACAGTACTGCCAGAAAAATAATGGATACCGTAGAAATGCAATTAAAAGCAGGAAAACCTTTTGATACGGTTTGTGCTAAATTCTCTGATGACGGTAATAAAGATAAAGGTGGTGTGTATGATTATTTCCCGAGCAGCAAAATGGTTCCTGAGTTTACTGAGTTTGCATTTCAAAAATCTGTCGGCTCAAAAGGAGTTATCACAACTACTTATGGTTTGCACTATGTTGAAGTATTAGGGCAAAAAGGTTCAGGTCCAGCTTATAAAATTGCTTATATAGCTAAGCCGATTGTTATAAGCAACGAAACAGATAACAATGCACAAAACGCAGCTTTACAGTTTGCAGCTAACAGCCGTAATAAAAAAGCTTTCGATGAAAATGCCGGCAAACAAAACAAAGTTGTTTTACCTGCTAATGAATTGAAAGAAAACGATTACTCTATAATGGGTTTAGGCGAAAGCAGAAAATTAATTAAATGGGCTTATGACCATGAAGCGGGTGATGTAACTGAACAACCTGAAAAAATCGGCGATAAATATGTGGTGGCCATTGTTACTGCAGTAAGTAAACCGGGCATTCCTAATGTTGGTTTAATAAGACCTTTAATTGAGCCGATTGTTAAAAATGAAAAGAAAGCCAAACAAATTATTGATACAAAGTTTAAAGGAAACACTTTAGAAGCATTGGCAACAAGCACAGCTACATCCGTTCAAAAAATTGATACTTTATTATTCTCTAATCCTTTTATTCCGGGTATTGGTGCAGATGCTAAGTTTACCGGTGCATCTTTCAACACAAACCTGAAAGGAAAAGTTTCAGACCCGATAGCCGGTACCAGCGGTGTATTTGCATTAAAGGTTGAAAATATTTTTGCAAAACCTGCAGCAGATGATGCGGTAACTGTTAAGCAAGGGTTATTACAAACTCAACGTATGGCTGCCTACCGTGGTTTAGATGCATTAAAGAAAGCAGCTGCTATAAAGGATTACAGAAGTAAATTCTATTAATAGTTGAAGTAAACTGTATAAACTAATAAGCCTCTTCAATGTTAATTTGAAGAGGCTTTTGTTTTAATAGTAACATCATTGCGGGGCTTATGTTTTAACATTCGTTGTCATTTCGAGATTGGGTTCGTACCCAACGAGAAATCTTTTTAATTGAAAATGAGATTTCTCAGGCAAGAACCTTCGAAATGACGATAACGAATAATTCAAAACATATCTTCGCAGCGTTTATAAATCGTATATCAAACATCATAAATCGTACATAGAATGAGTCAGCATTTAAGTGAACAGGAAATTATAAGAAGAGATAAATTAAAAAAATTACAGGAAGCAGGTATTGATGCTTACCCTGCAGCTTTATACCCTGTTACACATTATTCATCTGATATTAAAGCCAACTTTTCTGAAGAAAATAAAGAAGCTTTTGCAAATGTTTGTATTGCAGGAAGAATCATGAGTATTAACGATAAAGGCAAAGTTTTCTTTATTAAAATACAGGATAGTAAAGGCATTATTCAACTCTATGTTAAACGCGATGATATTTGCCCTACAGAAGATAAAAGCTTTTGGGATAATGTGGTAAAACACGGTCTGGATTTAGGAGATATTATCGGTGCAACCGGTTATATATTCATTACCAAAACAGACGAAACAAGTTTACATACGCAAACATTAACCTTACTTACTAAAAGTTTAAAACCTTTACCCGTTGTAAAAAGAGATGAAGAAGGCAATGTATATGATGAAGTAACTGACCCTGAGTTTCGCTACAGACAGCGTTATGCAGATTTAATCATCAATCCCAATGTAAAAGAAACATTCGCCAAACGCAGTAAATTGATTAATACCATCCGCGAATTTTTAAATGAACAGGGAGCTTTGGAAGTAGATACGCCTGTGTTACAAGCCATTCCGGGCGGTGCTGCTGCAAGACCATTCATTACTCATCACAATGCATTGGATGTTCCGTTTTATTTAAGAATTGCGAATGAGTTGTATTTGAAAAGATTGATTGTAGGTGGCTTTGATTGGGTATATGAGTTCAGCAGAAATTTCAGAAATGAGGGTATGGACAGAACGCATAACCCTGAGTTTACAGTATTGGAATGGTATACGGCTTACAAAGATTATTTCTGGATGATGGAAATAACAGAACAACTGTTTGAAAAAATTGCTATTGCATTAAATGGTACTACTGAAGTAAAAGTGGGAGATAACACAATTAACTTTAAAGCACCGTTTAAACGTATTTCTATTTTTGATGCTGTAAAAGAAAATACGGGTATTGATATAAGCGATAAAGATGAAGCAGGCTTACGCGAAGTATGTAAACAATTACATATTGTTGTAGACCCTAAAATCGGAAAAGGAAAATTAATTGATGAAATTTTCGGAGCTACCAGCGAACACAAATACATTCAACCAACATTTATTATAGATTATCCGGTAGAAATGAGTCCGCTTACTAAAAAGCATCGAAGCAAAGCGGGGTTAGTAGAGCGTTTTGAATTAATGGTGAACGGAAAAGAATTAGCCAATGCTTACAGTGAATTGAATGACCCGATTGACCAACGCGAACGTTTTGAAGAACAATTAAAACTAATGGAACGTGGAGATGATGAAGCCATGTATATTGATTATGATTTTTTAAGAGCATTGGAATACGGTATGCCACCAACAAGCGGAATAGGTATTGGTATTGACAGATTATGTATGATGATGTTGAATCAACCAAGCATACAGGATGTATTGTTATTCCCGCAAATGAGACCTGAAAAGTTGGAAGGATAAATATTTATAACCACAGAGTTGTTAGAGTTATTCACGGAGTAAAAACGGAGAAACCTTTTTAAACTCTGTGCGAATCTCTGTTTACTCTGTGGTTAATTCTTTCCAAAATCAATCTCTATAATTCAAAGCAGGTTTTCTATCTCCCAATAATGCTTTGTATTGATAATCTCCTTTTGAAATTGTAAACTCTTGCTTGGCTTTTTCAATAACAGCGGGATTATTAAATAAATCAATAGCAGTTAATGCCATTGTTTTTGCTGCTACTATCATTCCTTTGGTACCTATTTCAGTGCCACCGCAGGCAACAGCTTGCCAACTATGCCCTGCTGTTCCGGGAACCCAGGTTGCCACATTTAATTCAATGGTAGGAACCGTATAACTAACGTCACCCACATCAGAAGAACCACCACCCGATTCCATAATTTGCTTTAGAGGCTTTACGGTTGCTGCATCGGTAATCGGCGGTACTTTATAATTAAAAGAGGATTGTATTTTTTTAGCAAACTCAACTTCTTCTGCGGTGTATGTTACACCACCAACGCGTTCTACATTTTTCTGCATCACTTCACCTAAGGTCCTGTTTAATAACACATCGTGTGTACCGCCGATTACTTCGTAATCCATTGTGGTGCCTGTTCCCAAAGCTGCTCCCTGTGCAGCTTTCACCACTCTGTCGAAAATATCAACTACCTCATCTTTTTTAGGATGACGAACATAGTAATATACTTCCGCAAAGTCAGGAACCACATTCGGTGCTTTACCGCCATTGGTAATTACATAATGCACTCTTGATTCCTGCGGAATATGTTCCCGCATCATATTCACCATATAATCCATTGCTTCAACTGCATCTAAAGCACTTCTGCCTCTTTCAGGTGCAGAAGCTGCATGTGCAGCTATACCATGAAAACGAAACTTGGCAGATTTATTTGCTAAAGCACTCGTCATTTTAACGGCGGTAGTATCGCAAGGATGCCAGATGATAGCTGCATCCACATCATTAAACAAACCTTCTCTAACCATATATACTTTACCGCTTCCTCCTTCTTCTGCGGGGCAACCGAATACTTTAACGGTACCGGTAAACTTTTTTTCTTCAATTAATTTTTTTATTTCAATTCCGGCAGCAACACTTGCTGTTCCGAATAAATGATGGCCGCAACCATGACCTGCATCTTTACCTGCACTTTGTTTTTCAGGTGAATTGGTTTGCGATAAACCCGGCAATGCATCGAACTCTGCCAATATTCCGATAACAGGTTTACCGCTGCCATATGTTGCTACAAAAGCTGTGGGAATGCCCGCCACACCTGCCAGTACCGTAAAGCCGGCATCTTTTAAAGTTTGCTGATGCAAGGCAGAACTTTTTACTTCTTTGTAACCCACTTCTGCATAATCCCAAATGGTTAATGCAATTTTTTTATACTTTTCGTAGTCTGATTGAATATCGCTTAATGCTTCTGTTTTAAAATTGTCAACAGGGTTTGGTGCAACTTTTTTTTGAGCATGAATAAATGAAAATGAAAACATGCCTGCTATTAATAAAACTTTTCTCATGAGCATAACTAATTAAGGTTGGAAGTTAATCAATTCACTTAATGATATACTATAAACTCTTGTGTTTTGTGGGAATATTAATAAGCTGCGTTTTGAACAAATAAAATTTTTTGGAAAAAAGTATTGCTATATTGAAACAAAGCTGCCGATTATTTTAAATGCAACATTGTTGCAACTACTTATATTTGCATTATGTTTCGCTTTAAGATTAATTGGGATGCATTTGGAATTGCGGCTTCATTGGCATGTGCCATTCATTGTGCATTGCTTCCGTTACTGCTTACAAGCCTTCCTTTATTCGGCGTGGAGTTGATTGATAATATTGCTTTTGAATACGGAATGATTATGCTGGCGTTTTTGGTTGGAGCATATTCATTGTATCATGGATGGAAAAAACATCACCACAGTTTTATACCCTTAATTATTTTTTCTTTTGGAATTATTTTATTGATTGCAAAACAAATCTGGCATAGTTGGCAATTAGTATTTTTAATTCCGGCTGTTCTGCTAATTGTTTATGCTCATTTACTCAACTATAAATCCTGCAGAAGACATAACCATGCTCATCAAGAAGATTGTGAGCATTAATGTTTACTCATTATCATTCTTTCTTAAACTTCCTTTATTGCGTTTTTCAAGTTTGTAATTTTCAAAACATTTTTCAATAAAGTAGCCCAGCTCTAAATCATTCACAGTTTGTAAAAAATCGTAGGTGGGTCTGTAGTGTACCATGAATGTATCTAACTCCGGTGAGTTGAGTTTAGTGATTTTCCTTACAAATAATTTGGTATAGCGATGGTCAATATATTTATCCTGTTCCTGTTGAACCAAGCGTTGCTGCAATGCCAACATTCGCTTATTGTATTTGAAGCGAAACATGTTGATGATTTCATCCAAATCCAATCCTACACTTACACCGCCGGGGTTATAAGTATGATCTGTATTTAATCTGATGCCCGGCTTTCTGTAATTAAAATATTTTGCATAATCCTGCCTGTTTTGTAAGGAATCTAATTTGTAAAAAGAATTTCTAACTTTTACTTCAGGTAGTTCGGCTGCCCGTAATAAAATAGAAATATCGAAACTGCTTAAGTTTTTTATGGTATCAATGGCATATTTCATGGTTGTTTTACCCAGCATGGCAAACCAAATTGAATCTGTGCTTCTTACCACAAAAGAATAATGCCCCAACGAATCTGTTATAGTGCCTCTGCCCGATGTACTTAATACAGCAACAGCTTCTAAAGGCCTGCGTGCCGTAATATCATAAACCGTACCGCTGACCGCAACAAAAGCGGGTTGCTTTTCTTGTGTAAAAGCAGTTATAAAGCAGCAAAGCAGTAGTAAAAAAAGTAAATATTTCTTCAACCAACAGAATTAAGAATGTAATATTAACGGCTTATGCTAAACAATAAAAAAAGCAATGTGTTTATTAACGGTTTGTTGTAAAATTCTTCGGTAAATAGTTTAAAACTTAGTGCCAATAATATGAGGTAACATACTTCTCCAGGTACTCCAATCATGTTTAATATCTGGGCCCCAGATATCTAAATCGTGCCAAATACCTTTATTCCATAACACCTGAGAAAAACGGCGGTTCGATTCAGGATCTTCATAATCTCCGCTACCGGTATAAATATGAATGTGATGGCTTGCTTTAATTTTATCAATATACCAACCATCGCTTAAATTAGGAATATAATGCATAGGACTGTTGTAGTAAACCTGTTCATCCCAATAACCTTTGGTGTATTCAGTTAAATCATATACACCACTCATGCTTATTGCACCGTTAATTAAATCGGGTCTTTTTAAAAATAAATTCATGGCATGCAAAGCCCCGAAACTTGCACCGCATGTATAAATAAATGTTTCGTTACTGGTATGGGCTCTGATATATGGAATTACCTCGCTAAAAACATATTGGTTGAATTGATTATGACGAATAGCTTTATGTTCAGGCAACATTTCATTATTCATCCAGCTTTCTTTATTAATACTGTCAATACTGAATACTTTACATTTTCCTTCATTAATAAAAGGAGCCATTGTATCTATTAATTGAAAGCGTTCATACTCTAAATAATCAGCCGCTGCTGTAGGTATTAATAAAACAGCAAAACCAAAATGCCCGTAAGATGCAATAGGCATTTCTTTATTTAATGATGGGCTGAACCAGGATGTAATGTTTTTATGCATAAAAATTTTTATAATTAGTTAATACAACTCTTCTTAATTTCTTTCCATAAATCTCTGTAGCACTGGGCTGCATAGCTACTGTTGGCAAACGCAAACAAAGGTTGTTGATGCACACCCATTTTCTCTACATCACTTAAGTACGGAATATAATTTTTAAAGAAAATTTTATCCTTATAAAATTCATTCATGGTTTCGTGATGCAGGTTTTTTCTATGATCTACCATGCTGAAAAAGCATTTCAATTTGCTTTTATCTAAATCATTTTCTTTAAAATAGGTATTTACTGTTTCAAAAGAACGGATAGATAATGTGGTGGGAATGTTAGGTATAATAACATAATCTGCAGCATTAAAAATATTTTCATGCAATAAAGAAATACCCGGAGGACAGTCTAAGAAAACAACATCAAAATTTTTCTTAACAGAAGATAGTAAAGAGGAAATCTTCTTTTTATTCTGCTTTAATTCACTCAATAAAATATCAGCATTACGTGCCGATAAGTCTGATGGAACAACAGAAAGATTTTCAAAGGCTGAAGGTTGAACAGCTTTTAATAAATCTAACTCGCCTTCTAAAATTTTTCTGGCCTCATTTTTTACAGAAGCTTCAACGCCAAAATAAAAGGATGATGAACCTTGCGGGTCTGCATCCCATACTAAGGTTTTATAACCATCTAATGCTGCTAAATAAGCAAGATTAACTGCTGAAGCGGTTTTACCAACACCACCTTTAAGGTTGTATATTGCTAATGTTACCATGTTTTAAAAATAACAAAAGCATTTAAAATAACAAAGCCCCATTGAAAAGATGAGCCTTTTAAAATTCTGAAATCCCATAAAAAACCTATGATTATTTGAGGATTCACAAATATTCTCAGCATAAAACATATTCTTAATCCGTTAGGATCATCTTTATAAATTGCTTTAAATGTTTCGATTTAATAAAACTTACGGCACTTTAGCACTTTTATTACTAACTATAGAAGTGATGATTGCTGTATTTGTACACGATAGTTTTATAAGACCAACTGTTGGCGATTTCTTGGTTGTTATACTTATTTACTGTTTTGTTCAAACATTTTGTAAGCTGCCGGTTATAAAAACGGCTATTGGTGTATTAGTTTTTTCTTATGCAGTTGAGGTGTTACAGTACTTTAAAATAGTTAAACTGTTGCATTTAGAGCATTATACCGTTGCAAGAATTATTATAGGTACTTCTTTTGAATGGACTGATTTAATCGCTTACACAGCAGGAATATGTTTAGTTGTGTTTATTGAAAAGAAATACAACAGGAACTTATAATTACTTAACCACCGCCAAAACTTTTTTGCTTAAAGGAGATACTGTTTTATCGAAATAATTAAGAAGCACTCCGTTTTCGTTAATAAGGTATTTATTAAAATTCCATGTTGGGGCCTGGTTACACCAACCGTTTTTATCTGAACTGCTTAACCAACTGAAAACCGGATGTTGGTTTTCATTTTTAACAACAGTACACTTCTGCATTAAATTAAAACTAATGCCATAATTTTTTTTGCAAAATGCAGCAATCTCGGCATCTGTACCCTTTTCCTGTTGTTTAAAATCGTTTGCAGGAAAAGCAAGCATAATCAAACTGTCTTTATACAATTCATGCAGTTTTTCCAACTCATCGTACTGTGCAGTAAAACCGCAATCGCTGGCTGTATTGATGATTAAAACTTTTTTGCCTTTGAAAGCTTCAAAAGAAATGATATCGCCGTTATTGGTAGTTGCTTGTAAACTATAAAAAGAAACAGTGGGGTTTATTTGTTGTTTGTTTTCTAAAACAGCATGAGCAGATGGAAATAACTTGCCTAAAAACATAATAACAGGGTAAAATGTTTTAAGGATAGATTGTCGCAGCGTCATATCTTTTTCTTTAAGTAAACAAAGTATGATAGTAATAACAATACTTAGTACAAATAGTTTGCTAATAAATCGCTTCATATCATTTAATCAGCATTTTAAATAATTTCAATTTCCCTTTAAATGGCGGATATTTTACACCCGGGTCAAACCAGGTTGGTGTTTTTAAAACCGCTTTTTTGTGAGAAAAAGTATCAAAAGAAAATTTGCCGTGGTATTGTCCCGTTCCGCTGAAACCCCTGCCACCAAAGGGCAATGCATGATTGGTTAAATGCCAGCTGGCATTGTTTACACAAACACCGCCGCTTGGTATTTGTAAATATGCTTTCTCTTTTTTGTTGCTTGAAGTAAAAATATAAAACGCTAATGGATTAGAATTTTGAGCAATAATATGCTTTGCTTCCTCAAATGTGCTGAATGAAATAATCGGTAATATCGGTCCGAAAATTTCATCTTTCATAATGTTATTGTTCAAACTGACATTAGTAATAATTGTCGGCTGAATATATAACTGTTGATTAATAAAATCTCCACCATAAACAATGGTTCCTTCTTTCAAATAATTAATAACTCTGTCAAAATGATTGGCGTTAATCATCTTTCCATAATTCTCACACTGCGAAGCATCTTCTCCAAAAAAATTCCTGATATGTTTTATTAATGCCGTTATCAATTCTTCTTTTTTGCTTTCATGCACTAACACATAATCAGGAGCAACACACATTTGACCGCAATTAGAAAATTTGGTGATGGCTATTCTTTTAGCAGCAATATTTATGTTGGCATCACTTTCAACAATGCATGGGCTTTTACCACCCAATTCTAATGTTACGGGAACTAATTTTTCTGCGGCTAATTGATAAATAATTTTTCCTACAGCAGTACTTCCTGTATAAAAAATATGATGGAAAGTAAACTGCTGCAACATAGCAGGCACAACGGTTGCACCATCTCCTTCAACAAATAAAATGTACTCATCGCTAAAACATTGCTGAATAATTTTTTTCATTACAGCACTTGTTGCAGGTGCAAATTCACTTGGTTTTAATACCACACAATTACCCGCAGCAATAGCACCGATTAATGGAGTGAACAGTAATTGTAAAGGATAATTCCAGGGAGCAATAATTAATACAACACCCAATGGTTCATTAATTATTTTACTGAAAGAAGGAAAGTTTAATAAGTTGGTTGAAACAGTTTCCGGCTGCATCCATTTTTCTAAATTTCGTAGTGCATTGTTCAGCTCAACCATTACAAAGCCATTCTCTGTAACCCAACATTCCTCTTTACTTTTTTTTAAGTCTGTGTATAATGCAGTATAAATTTCTTCTTCAAAATGCTGTAAAGCTTTTTTCAATGTAAGTAATTGTTTTCTTCTGAAATCATAACTCAATGTTTGACCTATTTCAAAAAAAACTTTCATGGCTTGCAATAGCGGGGAGAGATTATCCATAACAAAATTTATCAGTACAAGATAAGCAGGTAAAATGATAATATAAAAGCAGCAATTTCTTTTACATTTGCCATTCAAAATTTACGCATGACAATTCACAGAGAGGGTTACAGAACCATTGCCATCAGTGCTTTACTATTCGGGTTAATTAATGCTGCATCTTTTTCTTTTTTAAGTGCTGATTTTCACTGGCTTTCTTTAATCATATTTTTTGTTACACTTTTTTTATTACTGTTTATTATTTCATTCTTCAGGTTGCCTGCAAGAGTTCATACAATCGGAGAAAAAAATATTCTCTGTCCGGCAGATGGTAAGGTAGTAGTTATTGAAGAGATTACAGATGAAGAATATTTTAAAGATAAACGCATACAGGTAAGTGTTTTTATGAGCCCCGCCAATGTGCATGTAAACCGCAACCCGATGGATGGTGTTGTTACATACAACCAATATCACAAAGGAAAATATTTGGTAGCATGGCACCCTAAAAGTTCTACCGAAAATGAAAGATGGAGTGTAGCTGTAAAAAATAAGTTTGGTGAAATTTTATATAAACAAATTGCAGGTGCTTTAGCAAAAAGAATTTGTAACTACACAAAAGTTGGACAAGAAGTAAAGCAGGCCGAAGAATACGGGTTTATAAAATTCGGAAGCAGGGTTGATGTTTTATTACCGGTAGGTACAAAAATTAATGTACAGTTGAACGAAGTAGTAAAAGGCGGTGTTACGGTTTTAGGTACCTGGGCTTAACCGTTTATATAATTTATATTTTTATAGTTTGGTGTAATTAACCTGATTGTTATTTTTATTACATAAAAAATTACTGTATGAAAAAAGTATTGGTATTGGCAACAGCAGCTTTATTAGTAAGCGGCGTTTCTTTTGCTCAGGATAAAACAAAAGCTAAAGAAAAATGTACTAAAGAATGTTGCAAGAAAGACGGAAAAGATTGCTGTAAAAAAGATGCTAAAACAGCAGAAAAGAAAACAACTGCTACAAAAACAAAAGCATAGTTGTTGATTGAAAAATTTTGTTAATCCTGTTGCAGCAATGTAACAGGATTTTTTATTTGAATTTTTTGCCGTGAAGGCGGCAAGTGCGTAAACAAATCGCTGATAGCTTAGCGAAACTCTATGCCTTAGCGACTTTGCGGTTAACTACAAAATAGTTTCCAACTCTTTCAAATGTGTAATTACATGTGTTGCGTGAATATGTGGTTGAATATTTAAATGATTTACAAAGATGGTATCTAAGCCTGCATTAATTCCTCCTTGTATGTCTGCATCTAAATTATCGCCAATCATAATACTTTCTGAAACTGTAGCCCCGCTTTTGTTTAATGCGTATTCAAAAATTTCTTTGTTAGGTTTTAAACTGTTGCTTGCTTCAGATGTAATAACTTCTTTAAAAAAAGAGGTGAGCATACTGTTGGCTAACTTTTTATGTTGCACACTTTCAAAACCATTGGTTACCAAATGCATTACATAACCTTTATTATTAAGGTAAGTAAGAATTTCAATAGTATATGGAAAGAGATTTTTTTTAGTGGGTAACAATTCTAAAAAATCAACAGACATGGTTTTACTTAAAGTTTCATCTGCAATTTTATATTCTAATAAAGTCAGCCACATGCGTTTCCATCTTAACTCATCCTGTTTAATAAAACCCTTTGTGTATCTGTCCCACAAGCGTTCATTATGAAAACTGTATTTAGAAAAAAACTCATCAAAATCTGTAATGCCTCTTTTAACTAATTCATGCTTTAAATATAAATCGCTCAATGTTTCTTTAGCGTTCATTTCAAAGTCCCATAGGGTATGGTCTAAATCAAAAAACAAATGTTTGTATCGCATGCAATAAAAATAAGAAGTTAGAGCATTACTATACTTATTCTTTGGGTTTATCTTTATGCAAACTTTATTATGATTGTTGTAATTACAGGTGCATCGAAAGGATTGGGAAAAGCGTTTGCTGAACAATTTGCAACAGGCAATACTTTATTGTTATGTGCCAGAAACGAAGAAGCCTTAAATACAATGGCTGTTGATTTAAAGTATGAATTTCCTTCTGCACATATTCATACAAAAGCAGTTGATATGAGTGTAAAGGAAGAAGTGATTGCATTTGCAGAATGGTGTTTGCATTTTGGTGTACCCGATATTGTAATTAATAATGCAGGAAGGTTTGTACAAGGCTCTGTTTATAATGAAAGTGATGGTGTACTGGAAGAAATGCTGAACACCAATTTGATGAGTGCCTATCATTTATCCAGAGCATTAATACCTGCCATGATTAATGATATAACACATAAGCACAAACATATTTTCAATATCTGTTCAATAGCTTCTTTACAGGCTTACGCCAATGGAGGCAGTTACAGCATCAGCAAATTTGCTATGTTGGGCTTTAGTAAAAACCTGCGTGAAGAATTAAAACCCTTCAATATAAAAGTTACTGCAGTTATGCCAGGTGCTGTTTATACCGATAGCTGGGTTGGAACCGGTGTTGATGAAAAACGAATTATGGAAGCTACTGATATTGCTAAGTTGGTTTATGCAGCATCTCAACTATCGCCGCAGGCTTGTGTGGAAGATATTGTGATAAGACCGCAGCTGGGTGATTTGTAAAATTATTTACCAATCCACTGCAGAACCGCATCTATACTCATATAACCCATAATGGCAACCACTATCCAGCCTGAAACCTGCATCCATAAGGGATGTTGATAACCTTTCATTAAATGTTTTTTGGTTGCAGCAATTAAAACAATACTTAATGCAATCGGTAATATTAAACCGTTAATCATTCCTGCAAAAAGTAATAATTGTTTGGGCTTTCCTATTAAAACAAAAATTAAAGTTGATAGAATAATAAATGCAGTAATAAACCATCTTTCATTTTTTTGAATGAAGGGATGAAATGTTTTGATGAATGAAACAGAAGTATAAGCAGCACCAACAACAGACGATATAGCAGCACTCCATAAAATAACCCCGAATAATTTATAACCTAATTCACCGGCTGCATGTTGAAATACCGTTGCTGCGGGATTATTTGCATCTAACACAATTCCTTTTACCACAACACCCAATACAGCTAAGAATAAAATAAAACGCATAGTAGCAGAAATAAGAATACCGCTTATAGCACTTTTATTTACCTGTAGTATATTCTCTTTTCCCTTAATACCTGCATCTAATAATCTATGTGCACCTGAAAAAGTAATGTAACCGCCAACAGTTCCGCCAACAATAGTTACAATAGCAGCAGTAGAAATTTTTGTTGGAATGAATGTATGCTGAATAGCTGAAACCATCGGCGGATGTGCATTTACAGCAATAAATAATGCTAATAAAATTTTTACGATACCTAATAGCTTGGTAAAGCCATCTAACATTTTACCAATTTCTTTCAACCAGAATAAAAGCAATGCTATAACACCGCTAATCATAGCACCTTGTTCAAAACTCAAGCCTGTTAATACATTCAGGCCTAAACCACAACCGGCAATATTGCCTATGTTAAATGCAAAACCGCCCAATACAACCAAAATAGTTAAAAAATACCCCAAACCTTTTAATAATTCATTGGCTAAATCCTGAGCCCTTAATTCACTTATGGTTAAAATTCTCCAGGTATTTAATTGAGCACCGATATCTAATAACACAGAAAATAAAATAACAAAACCAAAACTCGCCAATAACTCTTTGGTAAAAACAGTTGTTTGTGTAAGAAAGCCCGGCCCGATAGATGAATTGGCCATTAAGAAAGCTGCACCAATAATTGCTCCGCCTGTTTTGAAAGAAATATTTTGAAAGAATTTTTTCATTATAAACTTAAGTATCGTCATTTCGAGATTGGGTTCTTGCCCAACGAGAAATCTATTTTTTATAGATGAGATTTCTCGGCACGAACCTTCGAAATGACGATTCCGTTTTTTTTAAGGTTGAATAAATTTTCTCAGCAAAGCTTACTGCATGTTTGCCATCGCCATGAATACAAATTGTTTCTGCCTGTAATGGAATAATTTTATTGTTTACAGATGTTACTGTTTTATGATGAACCATTTGTAAAACCTGACTTAATGATTGTTCATCGCTTTCAATTAAAGCATTCGGAAAACTGCGTGGCGTAAGGCTTCCGTCATCCTGATAAGTTCTGTCTGCAAACACTTCATTTGCTGTTGATAAACCCGCTTTTTTTGCTTCACTTATCAAATAGCTATTAGCTAATCCGTAAAATAGTAAACTGCTGTCAACATCTTTTACGGCTTGTGCAATTGCTTCAGCCATAGCTGCATTTTTTGCAGCCATATTATATAAAGCACCGTGTGGTTTTACATGGTGCAAGGTTGTTTTATTATCAATGCAGGCTTTATATAAAATGATAATCTGTGTTGAAACCAATGTATAAATTTCTTTTGTTGATAATTGCATTTCTGTCCTACCGAAATTTTCAAAATCATCAAAACCGGGATGAGCACCAATTGCTACGTTATGTTGTAAGCATAAATCTATAGTTTGCTGAATAGTTGTTGCATTGCCTGCATGAAAGCCACAGGCAATATTGGCACTTGAAATGAAAGGCATGATAGCTGCATCGTTGCCGATGCCTTCACCCATATCGCAATTAATATCAATGGAGCTTGTGTTGGCTGAAATATTCATTCAAACGGAAGATACTTATTGTTTGTAATTGATGCAAGTATTGTTGTTGATGAATGTTTGCCTGCTCTGCTTCGCTCTGCTCAACTATTTTAAATTGAATATTGGTATTGAATGCAAGTTGTGCCAATGTGGGCAGCGATGCATTAATAACATGTGCTATTCTCGGATAACCTCCCGTTGTTTGGTGTGCAGACATTAAAACAATTAACTGTCCGCTTGGTAATAATTGAATAGTTCCTTTATTAACGGCAAAAGAAAGTAATTGAATTTTTTCTTTTAACACCAAGGCTTCTGCCTGCAGGCGATAACCCATATTATTACTGTTTGCAGTAATGCAATATTGTTGTTGTGAGAATAACTGATGAGATGCTTCATTCAACAAATTAAACTCATTGCCTTTGGTAACTTTTATAATGGCATCATCAGTGTATAAACTTTGTACATCTGCTTTCCATGGAAAAATTACAGCATCTCTATTTTGTATGAGAGAAGCAAAATCTGTTTCACTGTTTAAAAAAATCTCATCACCCTTCTCTAAAAATTTCCCTTTAAAACCACCTCCTTTTGCGATAATATGTGTACTGTAACTGTTTAGCCATTTATCAATTTTCAATCCTTCATAAATGCTTAAATAACATCGCTCGCCTTTAATTTTTTTTGTGTAATGAAGTACACAATCTTTTTGAATGATAAAGGGTGTATTAATCGGAACAGGAATATCATTCACCATGGCAGAAAAATCCGCACCACTTAAGGCAACTAATGTTGTTTTATTGAATAAAATGGCGGGTGCCGGAAAATGCATTTCAATAACAGCATCGTTTATATGATTAGCAACTAAACTATTGGCAATAGCCGATGCGGTAGTATCCATTGCACCAGTTGGATTAATGCCGATATGCTGATAACCATATCTGCCCCCATCCTGAATGCTGCATGCGATGCCCTGTTTAATAATTTGTAAACTCAAATAAAATTGTTAGTGTAAAGTTATTATGAGATTCCTCGTTGGGCAAGAACCCAATCTCGGAATGACACTACCAAAATATTATTGAATGTCTTTCTCCACTCTTGCTAATTTACCATCTGCATTAATGCCTTCAATAACAATATGAAACTTTTTACTTACATCGTTATTATAAAACTCAACCTGAACGGTTTTCGTTTTTTTATCGGTTAATAAATAAGGGTTCCAGTACAATGTTGTTCTTGTATCCGGGCCGTTATCAAATTTCTGAATTTCATAATTGGGAGAATAGAAAGTTTTATACGGCGTATAGCCTGCAAGAATAGCATTGGTTAAACCTCTTGTATTGCTTGAGTACACTCTTTTACCATCATTACCTCTTTTAGTATAAATGGCAATGGCACCACCTGCACCGCCACCTATTGCTCCAAAGAAAGGAGGGCGGAAAACTTTAATATATGCCACATCACTCATAGGTATACTTTGTAAAACGTCGCTTTGTGTAGTAATTTCATCTAAAAATAAACTTGGGTTACCACCTCTCCAGCTTAAAGTAGGTTCGCCTCCATTGTAATTAATTTGCAAACCCGCAACCTTTCCCTGTAAATACCTGAACACATCTATAGAACTTACGCCAAAAGGGTCGTTGGCAACATCAAAAGAATAACCATCGCCATTACTAAACATACCTGTTGCATATTTTTCATCTAATAATTCTAAGTTTGATTTTGCTCTTGTTCTAACAGTAACGGTTTCTAATGTAGTAGATGCACCTAATTTTTTTAAACGCTCCTGTTCATCTAAAAAATATTTTAAACGAGCTTGTCCTAATAAATCAGAAGAGCCTGCAAAATCTTTAAGGTTTAAATATTTTAAGGTTGGCATGTAGGCACTGAATAAACCATTATTAAAACGTACATCTGTACGGTCTGTTAGTTTCGGGTCTTTATTAAACATGTAATACAATCTTACAGTGTCATAAAAAATAGCACCACGTTGTACAAAACTTCCATCGGGCTCTACATTGAGAAATAAAAATTGCTTACTGCTGTCTTTTGCCTGCAGTATTACGTTAATTGTTTTTCCTAAACCATTTCTTTCAAAAGCACTACCGAAAACTTTACCGCGTATTTGTAAATAATCACTGTCTCTCTGATATTTTAACTGAGGCAATTTTCCTGCAATAATATCTTCCCATTTATATTTTCTCCAGCCATTGGTCATCATCACTAAATCTAAATGATGCGATACACTATCTGCATTGCTTGAAAAATAATAAGCAGGGTTATTAATGTTTCCTTTTAATTCTGCACTTAATAAAAGCCTTGAAATAATATCGTTTGATTTATCTTTCGGTAACTCACCATCTGTAATTGAAATAGACATATTACTTAAAACAGTATCGCCAACTTCAACTTCTAAAACATTTTTCTTCCTTTTATCAAGTCCTTTGGTTGTTGTTCTTATGGATGGGAAAAATTCGTAATCATGATTATTAATAAAAACAATTCTTTCTGCTATCGGCTTCCAATCGGCAGTAAATAAGGTTACCTGTAAAATGCCTGTTGGTAATTCCTGCGTTTTTATTTCTGCACTTACGGCTGTTTTAACAGCGAAATTGATGCGTGAACGATAAACCATTTGCTGGTTCATAGTTGCAACAAGATTCAACGTTTTAAAATTATCATCAACGGTTGCAGTTCTTTTTATAATAGCGAGAATTTTTGTTTCCAATTGTTCAACTTCTAAGCAAGAACCCGCTTTTTTTGAGGTTGGTAAAACTGTTGCGTTTTGTTTACCGTATTCATCAATCCAGTTAAAAGTATAAGTTTCATTTTCTTTAGTTTCAATGGTAAAGCTTCCCATACCATCATGCTCGGCAGCAACAGAATCTAATATTTCGCCCTTTGCATTTCTTATAGCAGCTTTTATATAAACAGGCTTGCCGAATTGGTTTTCTGCTTTAAAAGCTACTCTGCTGTTAATGCCTGCAATTAAATCTCCTCCTTCAGGAAACAAAGTAACCGTTGTAGTATAAACAGGTGTTGTTGTTTTTGCTTGCGGTTGATTTACGGGAATATCTTTTTCAAATAAAAAAGCTTCATCAAAATTCATCATCCATTGTGTATAAGCTTTTACATGAATGAATTGACCATTGTATTTATCAGGAATCTGAAACTGACCTTTTGCAGAAGATTCAAACACGGGTGCAATTTCGTGTAATAATAATTTTCCTTTATCATCATACCAGTCTGCGTAAAAATTTTTACTGTAATAAGTCCACTCATTGCCCGAAAGCAGGTAAGCTTTTAACCAAATCATTTCACCTTTATTGTAGGCATTTTTATCAAAATGTATATGCAGTTTTTCGGGTTGAAAATTGGCAGCATAAATATTTAAAACAGAATCAATTGTTTGAGAAGAAGCATATAAACCAACAGATAGTAAAACGAAAAGTAAAACAGTTTTTTTCATAAAACATTTTGAACTGAAGAAAGATATTTTCATGGTGATTATTGAAATTGTAATCAGGTTAATAAACAATTTCTTATGCAGCTAATTAAGATGAGCAAGTTAAGATATAATGTTATTTAATCAACCACTGCTATTGTATTTTTACAATCTATTTAATAATTGCCATTACTTTCGCATTTTAAATAAAAGGTTATGCAGTTCAGAAATTTTAAAATGGTTGATTATGTGGTGTATGGCAGAGGAAGTTTTAACCAGTTAGATGAAATATTGGCACCGCAAAGAAAAGGTGATGCCCCAATGATTTTTTTAGTTGATCATTTTTTTGAAGGCAAACAATTACCCAATCGCATACAGTTAAGAGGGAAAGATAAAATACTATTTGCCGATGTAACGTTTGAGCCAAAAACCAAGCAGGTAGATGCATTAGCACAACAGTTAAAAGATGAGTTTGGAACTGTCAGCGGTATTATCGGTATCGGTGGTGGCAGCACAATGGATTTAGCCAAAGCGGTTTCTTTAATGATGAATAACCCCGGCTCATCAGCAGATTATCAGGGTTGGGATTTGGTAAAAAACCCCGGCGTTTATAAAGCAGGTATTCCAACCTTAAGCGGTACGGGTGCAGAAGTTAGCAGAACAACTGTATTAACAGGGCCTACCAGAAAATTAGGAATGAATTCAGACTTTACTCCTTTCAATCAAATTGTGTTAGACCCTGAATTAACAAAAGATGCACCGGTTAATCAGCGTTTTTATACCGGCATGGATTGTTACATTCATTGTATTGAAAGTTTAGAAGGTACTTACTTAAATGAGTTTAGTAAAAGTTATGGAGAGAAAGCCTTACAACTATGTCAGGAAGTGTTTTTAGAAAAAAATGTATGGGATGATGAAAGTGATAATAAGTTAATGATGGCTTCTTATGCCGGCGGTATGAGCATTGCATATTCTCAGGTGGGTGTAGCACATGCAGTAAGTTATGGCTTAAGTTATTTATTGGGTACAAAGCATGGTATTGGTAATTGTATTGTAATGAATCATTTGCATGAATATTATCCCGCAGGAGTTAATGAGTTTAAAAGAATGGTAGAAAAAAATAATATCGAAATTCCTGAAGGTATTTGTAAAGGATTAACTGATGAACAGTTTGATACCATGATTAATGTATCACTCGGTATGAAGCCTTTATGGGAAAATGCTTTAGGCAAAGACTGGGAAAAAATAATGACCCGCGATAAACTGAGGTTATTGTATGAAAAGTTATAAATTTAATTTTATAATTTTTCTGATATGAAACTTATGAGGTCTATTATCTTAATTTCTTTTGTTGGAATTTTACAAAATTCTTTCGCACAAAAATTCATAGAAAGTTACTATAATTATGGATGGAAAGAAGTTGTTTCTATTGATGAAGCCAGTTATTACGGTTATGCTTTAAATACAGATTCCGGCTGGTATAGAATGGACTTTATTTTACACCATCCCAAAAACAAAATACAAATGTCCGGTCTTTATAAAGACAAGGAAAACAAAATAAAAAATGGTGTGTTTAAATGGTATTACTTTAATGGAAACTTAAAAACCTACGGTAAATACATTGAAAATAGAAAAGAAGGACTTTGGTTAAATTGGTATTCTAACGGCTCTTTAGCTGATTCGCTTACATATAAAGATGGTCAATTAGTTGGCATCAATAAATCCTGGTATAAGAATGATTTTTTGAAAGATTCTTTAAGCCTTGATGAAAACGGCAATGGCATTTACACAGCTTGGTTTGATGATAGCTCTCCTTCTGAAGCCGGAAGGTATAAAAACTACAAAAAAAACGGTGTATGGACTTATTTTCATAAAAATGGAAAAATAAGTTCTAAAGAAATATATAGAATGGATACTTTGATAAGCTTTCAATTATTCAATGAGGAGGGTAATTTGCAAAACGACTCCATAATTCCATCTAAGGAACCGGAATTTAAGGGTGGTGAAAGGGCTTGGAATAATTACTGTTTAAACAATATTCATTTTCCAGGTTCAACACAGTTGATTAATAGAGACAATGTTGTCGTTTCGATAGAATTTACAATTAATGAGGAAGGAAAAGTTGAAGATGTTGAATTAGTAATTCCTGTTCATGAAGTATTCGATAAAAAGGTGATTCAATTTATGAAAGAATCTCCTCAGTGGACGCCGGCAATTAATCACAACAGGAGGGTTAAATACCAATCTAATTTTTCTGTTACATTCAGCCAACATTTCAATTAATTTGCCAACATAAATTATCTGTTTTAGTAATAGTTGTTTCTTATTGCATCAACTAACTTTGTGCTTCAATTCACTCAAATGAATAAGAAGCTTCTGTTTTATGTATTGTTTTTCATTGTATTGGTGGCAGCCTTTCAATTTTATGTTTTTAAAGGAACGGGTATGTGGAGTAAAAGCACATTGCCTAAAAGAAGTACAGTTAACCATTTTGAATTTTTAAATCAGGATGGAACAGTATTTACTAATAATGAAATGAAAGGAAAGGTTTGTGTAGTCAATTATTTTTTTACAACATGCCCCGGCATTTGCCCTAAAATGAATAATAATATGAAGTTGATTTATGAGGCATTTAAAAACGAGCCCGATTTTTTAATTGTTTCTAATACCTGCAATCCATCAACAGATTCTGTACCTGTTATTAAACATTATGCTGACTCTTTACAGGTAGATACTAAGAAATGGATTTTTTTAACCGGAAGAAAAGACAGCTTATATAAAATGGCTCGTTACAGTTACGGTATTGATGATCCTAAACATACAGTTGCCAATATTGAAGATGACTTTATTCATACACAGTTTTTTGCATTGATTGATAAAAACGGAAATGTTCGCGGCGGTGTATATGATGGTTTGAAAAAAGATGAGTTGGAAAAATTAAAGAAAGATATTTCATCGTTATTAAAAGAAAAGCAGGGTGAAGGTAATTTTGCCAACGGTGCCTTTACCAATAATTAATAAATGAATATGAAGAGTGAGATAAATGAAATATTAAAACGTA